>NZ_BLIV01000003.1 GCF_009811755.1 Roseobacter cerasinus | reverse complement strand
GCTATCCTAAAGATGGTGCTTTTGGGGCCTCTTCACTACCACCGAAATGGAGGACCTCGAACACTAAAAATCGCGTTTCCGTTCAACACTTTAGTGAGAAATTTTGACTGCCAGTCAAATATGGTGCAGGCGGAGGGACTTGAACCCACACTCCTTGCGGAACTGGTACCTAAAACCAGCGCGTCTACCATTTCGCCACGCCTGCACGCTGAGGGCTGCATAGCGATCAGATCCCTATAGCGCAAGGGCTTGCTATGGATCTCCTGGGCCAGTCTGGAGGCTCCGCGTGGAAACCCGGGCCTTCGCAGAAGGTGGCGCCTTGGCTCCCGATCTCAATGGTGTCCCCCTCGACCAACAGCTGCGGTGTTTTCTGCGTGACCGTATGGGATCCCGACCATATTTGCGGCGCTCCTGTCATCTTCTTATCAACTATGCATTGAGCTTGGCCTCTCGGCGTCAGTTTGCAGTGGGCCTTATGTAGCGCGCGTTCCGTCGGTGCGTCTTGCCGACGTTATCTATTGCGATTGGGAAAGATCATGCTCCCGCAATCGCCTGTCGGTGACCCGCGGTGGTCTGAAACCTGTAAAGTAGGGTTCAAGGTAGGCCATATATGCCCGTCACTTGATCAGCTAGGTCAGGCCATGGTCACAGCCCGTCTGCTGAGCCGCAAATGGGGTCTCCCTTCGGACATCGCTGGCGTCTGGCATTGGCGACCTCTCGTCAAATGTCGGGCCGGACAGGGGTGCCACCGGGACGTCTGCACAGAAGCCACACATTCGATGAATTTTTGCCAAAAAAGTACCAATTATCTTGAAAACAACTTAATTCTTGTGGCTTAGAGACCCGCCCAGAATCGCAATCACAGCGGAAATGCAATCGTCTAAATATAGGTTTGAGGTGTGCCACCGAGAGCCCGTTGTTCGACCAAGAAGGGGCGTCCATGTCCAATATCGACCCAAGCCAGAGCTCCCAGAATCCTGAGACAAACCAGGATGATCTATCCTTGCATTTGTCGACCTGTACGTGTGCAGCCTGCATGGCCGATGATCGATTTCAAGATGACGTCGAGCGTTCGGGCAACCCGACCAGTGGCGGCGGCACGGCGGCTGCCGCGACGGGTAAGACCCTGCGGGAAATGGCTGATTTTCTTGAGATGGGGTATTGGGGAAATGAGGTTGGCCTGCGCCACAATGTTGGCACGACCGGCCTCGATCCGAACAATGGGGTTCTGCACTATAATGTGAGCGGGTTCGGTCCGCTGACATACGGTGGCGGTAGCGATGCCAATGGCGTGTCCAGCGCGCGCGCAGCGCTGATCAGAGACGCCTTTGATGTCTACGAAGCCGTTCTGGGTATTCAGTTTGTCGAAACGACAAGCACCAACGACAGCGTTGTCGATTTCTTCTTTTCCGACAACCAAAGCGGGGCCTTTGCGGGCTCCACGCGCTACGGCGACGGCACGATTTACTACTCATACATCAATATTGCGGCGAGCTGGTCCGGATCTTCATCGACGTATGACGACTATACGTTGCAAACGATTTTCCACGAGATCGGGCATGCCTTGGGTCTCGGACACCAAGGGCCCTACAACGGGTCTGCCAGCTATGCCAACGATGCAATCTTCGCGCTCGACAGCTGGCAGGCGTCGATGATGTCGTACTTTTCGCAGACCGAGAATTCTGCGATCAGCGCCAGTTACGAGTTTCTGCAAACGCCGATGGCCGTCGATTGGCTCGCACTGGACAGCATCTATGGTCAACAAGGGTATGGCATCTCAAATGCCTTTGTGGGCGATACGGTTTACGGGTTCAACACCAACATCGCGGCGAGCGAGAGCCGGATCTGGAACGAGTTCTCGGCTTACGCAGGTCGTACTGCGTCGACGATTGTTGACGGCGGCGGCATCGACACGCTGGATTTCAGCGGCTACAGCGCCAATCAGAAAATCGATCTGACGGTCCAGACCGCTGACCAGACGTCCCAGAACACCTCCAACGTGGGCGGGCGGACAGGGAACCTGACGCTCGCCATTGGCACCGTGATCGAAAACGCGATCGGCGGGTCCGGCAATGATTACTTTATTGGCAACGAGGCAGACAATGTCTTCCGTGGTGGCGCGGGCAATGATCGCTTCATCGGACAACTGGGTGATGATACGTTCCATGGCAACGCTGGGCTCGACACGGTCATCTACAATCTGGTCTTTGGCGCTTATAGCTTCTCTGTTCTGAGCGATGTTATTCAGGTGATTGGCGAGGGGATCGACCTCGTCTATGACACAATTGAGACCTTCCAGTTCTCGGACATCACATACAGTTTCACCGATATCTTTGCTTTGGTCGGCAACGCGGTGCCCACCGCTCGCGATGACAGCGCAACCGTCGAGGAAGGTGCGACGATCACGCTGTCTGTTCTCGACAATGATACAGACCCGGATGGTGATCCGCTCACGATCACCGAGGTCAATGGGCAGGCGATTGGCGTCAACGAGACCGTCGATCTGGCCTCCGGGGCATCCGTGACTTTGCGCGACGATGGCACGCTCAGTTATGCTCAAAACGGTGTATTCGACACGTTGAACACCGGCGAGAGTGGCGGTGACAGTTTTGAATATGCGGTGTCCGACGGCAAAGGAGGCGCCGCCACCGCCACCGTCGTGATGACTGTTGAGGGTGCCGGTGATGACAGCCCAAGCGCCGCCATCGGGCAGAGTGGAACGGTCACCGTGGCTCAGTCGGGGTCTGATCAATGGCATAGAGTGGTTTTCGACACGACGATATCGGACGCTGTCGTCGTGATGGGGCCCATCTCGTGGAATGGCCTTCAAGCGGCGACGACCCGAGTGCGCAACGTGACGGATGAGGGTTTTGAGTTCCAGATTGACGAATGGAACTACCTGGATGGAGCCCACACGACTGAAACCATCGGCTGGCTTGCAATGTCGGAAGGCTCGCACACATTGTCGAATGGACAGACGATTGTTGCGGGCACCCAGATCGTCGGAACAGAGTTTTCCAGTGTGAGCTTTGGCGAAGTGCTGGGCGACGCCGTTGTCCTGGCGGAAGTCAGCACTGCGAACGGAAAGGACGCCGTCATGACGCGTCTAAACGACGTGACGGCGAGCGGTTTTGAGGTGCAGCTGCAGGAAGAGGAAGCACTGGGCGCACATACCGACGAGACGGTCTCCTGGATTGCATTGGAAACCGGAGTAGGTGACGGCCTGGACGTCTTTCGCACTGCGGACCAGTTGGATCACGAGGTCGACAGTTTTCAGTTCAACACATCCTTTGCGAAGGCACCGGTCATTCTGGGGGATTTGCAAAGCAAGGATGGCCGAGACCCGGCAACACTGCGCCTGTCTCAGGTGGACCGCAGCGGTGTGTCGCTCTTTGTGGAAGAAGAGACATCGGCAGATTCTGAGGTCATTCACACAGAGGAAACCGCCGGTTACGTTGCGCTTGTCGAGGGTCTGATCTTCGAAGACAGCTTTCTTTTCTGACATGGAAAGCACTCCTGCCCAGAGGTTTGTGCCTGAGATCCAGGTCGCACCGGTTTTTTTGAGTGCCGCCGTTCAGGTTTGTTTTCGGGAGCTTTGTGACGACACTTGACGAGACTTTGGATCATTGGCTTTGACTGACTGGGTGGCGTGTCTGCGGTGATGTGAGGGCCGGGTCTTATGCATCACTGGCTTGGTCTTCACTCGGTCCTGCGGACATGCAGGCGGCGCGGCACTGAGTTGAACATCCACAAGCCTGCGGACAGCCAATGAGGCATGGTATGCACGGGGCCGTCTCATACGAGATATGCCCCGTCAGCCCATGGGTCCGACAGGAACGCAGCGCATATAGCCGGTCGCGGCGGCAACACGCCAAAACTGTCGGCGCTAACAGGCCGGTTGGAGTTGTAGCAGCACTTGCCACAAAACGTGGCTTGCCAAGGGGTATGTGCTGTGATTCACCTGTCTGGAGGGGGCCAGAAAAGGCAAAGGCGACCAGGAAAGGGCACGCGTATGTGCGTGAGAAAAGCGGATCAGTGTCAAGACCGCAAACCGACACAGGCGTCGACGGACGAGGAGGTTGCGCGCCTTGTGCGTCACTTGCAGACCTTGCCCGTTTCGGAACGGTCAAGCTGCGCCCTTGGTGTCGCATCACGCCTGATTGAATTTGCGGCATATGAGCTTGCCGGCAGGCAGTCGCCCGATGATGTTGCGGATTTGATCAATTGCGCTGCCCGTATGGACTACGCGTCGGTTGACGTTCAGGTGGCCTCTCACACACTGCCGACGCGCCGGGTGCAATAGCTGTCACAACGACCGGAGTGTCACACTACGGTTTCAAAACCACTTTACCAAACTACCTTGGGTTGACACACGCCCATGTGATGAGGAACACTGGCGCTGGTGTTTTCGGGACGCAAGCCAGGGTCAATCCTGACGTCGGTTTGTGTGAACTGGGAGAGTTCCATACGGTCGCGCTTGGCTGTATCTGGTAGAGGTGGACTTTCGGCGCGCGAAGCTGTGGTGAGACGTCGAACGATATTTGAAAGCGGACACGACATGACCGTGCCCACGGATGACATCCCTCCTGAGGTTGTGGACCTGTCAACGGCGCTAGCCGCGCTTGACACCTTGCCGAACCGGGACAAGGTGCGCTACGCGATGCAGATCGCCGCGCAGTACCTTGAATATGCGGCCTTTGAGATGGCATTGGAACAAAGCGCCGGCGATGTGTCGGAGATTATCCACATGGCTGCGCGGCTGGATCAGGCCGCACGGCGGATCGACGAGACCGCGGTGGTATCGCGGACGGGTCAGGACATTCGCAAAATCTGAACATCTCCAATTGCAAGGCCCGGAGCCGCCGCTACCTTTGTCTCAGCAGATGGAGAAGGAGACTGTGGCATGAGTTGGAATCCGGCCCTCGACCCCAGTTGCCCGACCGGGGACATGGTGGACAGCATCGAGACGGTGATCGTGCCGCGCGCGCGCGACCTTGGCGGCTTTGAAGTGCGGCGCGCCTTGCCCGCGCCCAAACGGCAGATGGTCGGGCCGTTCATTTTCTTTGATCAGATGGGGCCAGCCGAGTTTGTCACCGGCCAGGGCATTGACGTGCGGCCGCACCCGCATATCGGTCTCGCCACGGTGACGTATCTTTACAAAGGCAAGATACACCACCGGGACAGTCTCGGGACCGATCAGTGGATCGAGCCGGGCGCTGTGAATTGGATGGTGGCGGGGCATGGCATCACACATTCGGAACGGACCGATGGTGACCTGCGCATGCGGCCACATGACCTTTTTGGAATTCAGACATGGGTTGCGCTGCCGGAGGCCCATGAAGATGCGCCAGCCGATTTTGAGCATGCACCCAAGGATAGCCTGCCGTCGTTGGAGGGCGAGGGCAAGGAACTGCGTCTGATCCTCGGCACAGCTTATGGTGAGACAGCGCCGGTGAAGGTGCACTCAGAGATGTTTTACGCAGATGCGCTTTTGCAGCCCGGTGCTCAGATTCCCCTGCCAGATGATCATGAGGACAGGGGTGTCTATGTGGTGGCGGGGGCCATCACCGTAGCCGGAGACAGCTTTGAGGCCGGCCAGATGATGGTCTTCCGCCCAGGCGACAGGATCACGCTGACAGCAGGCGATGAAGGCGCGCGGTTGATGTTGCTGGGCGGAGCAACCCTTGAGGGACCGCGCCACATCTGGTGGAATTTCGTGGCCTCTTCCAAAGATCGGATTGACGCGGCCAAGGAGGCCTGGCGGGCGGGTGATTGGGCCCATGGGCGTTTCCGCCTGCCACCGGGGGATGAGGCGGAGTTCATTCCGCTGCCCGAGCGCTAGGCGACGCTGATGCTGTCGCTGCGCCTGCGGCAGTTGGCTCTGGCACCGATTTTGGCTGTGCAGGCCACGCAGGTGATCCGCCGGACACCGCGCCTGCCAGAGGCTGAAGGTCCGCGCTGTGGCGTGGCTGGTCAGGGTCCCGTCCTCCGCCTGTTGATCCTGGGCGATTCTTCCGCTGCCGGGGTGGGCGCTGCGACACAGGCCGAGGCCCTGAGCGGCCATCTGGTCCGCAGCCTCAGCGCCGACTACCGAGTGTCATGGTCTCTGATTGCCCGGACCGGATGGACGACAACCACACTGTGCAACGCTTTACGGCACACATCGCCCGGGCCCTTCGATATTGCGGTGACCGCTTTGGGGGTCAACGACGTCACCCGTTTGATCCACCCGGATCGCTGGCGCGAACAGACAGCCGAAGTTCATGACCTGTTGAGCGCGGCCTTTTCCGTGCGCCGCGTCTATGCGACAACCGTGCCACCGCTGGAGCATTTTCCCGCCTTGCCGCGTCCGTTGTGCACGGTGCTTGGTCAGCATGCGGCGCGGCTGCGCCATGCGCTCCGCGAGATGGTGGGCCGCGCCCCGGATCTGCGCCTGATCACGCCGGACTGGGGGCTGGACCCGGCCCAGATGGCGTCGGATGGATTTCACCCGGGGCCTGAAATCTACAAAGGCTGGGGGCGGTTTGCCGCCGAGACAATCCTGTCTGACCTGCGGGCACAGCCGCTGGCATCCGGTCTTTCGGCGTCGCGGCCAGTGGCGTGAAAAAATTCGCATGCGGCGGGTCATAGCCGCTTGACGCGCCGGGTGGCGCCGCATAAGACGTCCCAACGCATCGACGATACGCGATGCGCGCAGTGGGCGGTTGTAGCTCAGTTGGTTAGAGTACCGGCCTGTCACGCCGGGGGTCGCGGGTTCGAGCCCCGTCAACCGCGCCACCGCTGCAAATCTTTCCTGGCAGATACTTGCAACTGGCGATGTTCCGGGGCGGACCACGACTTCGCGTGGGGTTGCCGCACGCGCTCATGCGTTACGAGTGTCGTTCTCACTGCAGGCTGGAGTATCTTCTCTGATCGTCAAATGGCAGGTGCGGTGGTCAACCAGGGCTGAGAAGCAGCAGGGGTCTAGCGGATGCTATCCTAGATGCTGCAACACTCTACCTTTTCAGGCATCGCCCGTGTCGCTGCGCGTCTTTGGAGAGCTGCGAGGATACGCCGGTGGCCACCAAAAACACCAGAAGGCGCAACAGGTCTCTGGTCTGTTCGTCGGCTTGGTGACCGAGGTGGTGGCCCACTCCTTGCCGAGCTGAAAGTGGCAATATCACCGGGGTCAGGGCCCACAAGATTGCGCCTCAGGGGTCAGCCGGGGTTTCCATTCCAGGAGATTGGCGAGAACGACAGAGTGCAGGAGGCGGCCAGATCTTCAATGACCTTGTCGCGACCCGTTGTCCATTCCGATCCCAGAATGCCGGCAATCACAGTATCCTTGCGGTCGCCCTCGACAAACCAGGCCTCGCGAAAGCGCCCTTCCTCGGTGAAGCCGATCTTTTCCAGCACGCGGGCCGTCGCGGCATTGTCCGCGCGGTAGAAGGTTGTGACCCGATGCAGCCGCAGGCGCCTGAACGCCAGATCAAGTAGCGCCACGGTCATCGCCGTGGCCAGGCCGCGCTTGCGAAATCCCTCTGTCACGAAGAACGGCAGCACCGCATCACCCTGAATGTAGTTCACCGTTTCCAGGCCCGCGATCCCGACAGCTGTGCCATCCCGCTCAGCCATGAACCAATAGGCGCCGGGTCGGGAGGCCTGCGCAATCGACGACCGCCATGTCTCGCGCAGCGTGTCGACGCTGACCGGCACCGGCAGGCCGCGATCAAAGAGAGCCACGTCGGAGACATTCCAGAACCAGTTTGAGATGCTGGAGATATCGTCCAGTTCCATTGGGCGCCAGGTGACAATCTGTGTAGTTTCATCAGGCATGTTTGGTATCCTATCGGCCGCGGCCCGGATGTCTCCTCGGCGATCCGACTGTGCCGGGGCAAGGGCCTCGGATGGAAACTACAGTGCGTGTGTTAACTACAGTTTTTACCACCGTACCCCTTGAAAAAGCAAAAATTTGCGAGATCGGCCGCGAAGAGTCCCTGCATTGCGAGGCATGTCCGCGGTGCTTGCGGCTGGAGGTCTCTGTTGCGACGTTCCGGGCCGAGAGAGGGAGCCTGCGCGACGACAGCATTGAGGTTCGCGGGTCCGCCAAAGGTGGTAATCACCGAGCAAAACGAAACCGGAAAGGCAAAGTCGGGAGACGATGGTGCCGACGCACTGTGCGCGCCGCTTTTTGCCGCGTGGTATCAATGTGGCCTGCGCGGGCTGGCGGCGCGCTGCGCGCGAAAGGCTAGAAGGTCGGACAAGCTCGGGGGCAGGCCAGAGCGCAGGGCGGCCAGCAAGCTGGCGTCAACCGCCATCTCAATGGCTTGCTCTGCCGTGCAGCCCTGGGCCAGAAACACCGCCAGCGTTGCGTTGAAGCAATCTCCACCGCCAAGCAGGTCCACAGCCTCGACACGCCCCGCCGCGCGGTGGCCCTGTGACGTACCGATCTTCCAGGCGGCCCCCTGGGTGCCCAGTGTGACGATGGCGCCGGGCGATCCCAGCAGGGTCAGGGCCTCAGCGCAGATCTCCGCATCCTGCAGGCTTCCGACGGTGCGCTCCGTGATCTCGGCCGCTTGATGCGCGGGTAAGGTGAGAAAATCAAACGCCGCCAGTGTCTGCTGGGGCCAGATCGGTTCGGGGGCAGGGGTCGCGCCCATGATGACCCCTACGCCGTGGCTCCGGGCGATGCGCGCGGCCCGGATGGACACCTCCAGCGGGATCTCGTTTTGCAGAAGCAGCGTCTTTGCGCGCGCGATCAAAGGGGCATGCCGCAGCAGCGCCTCAGCCGTCAGCCGTGCCGCATTCAGGTCATCAGGCTCTGCTGCGGGTACTGTCTGCATCTGCGTCTCAACGGCCAGGGTGACATGTGCTGCGCGCAGGGCTTCAAGGGTCGGCCAGGCCGTTGCCTCAACCCCAAGTGTGCTGATCAAGGTCACAGAAGCGCCGAGCCGGGCTGCCGCCATGGCCTGAGCGGCGCCTTTCCCCGGTTCGGCACCGGCGCCGTCAATGCGGCCTACAATCACAACTTGAGTCATACTGGTAGAATGGTAGCACGCTTATGCGTCCGAGGCACGGCGATTCCCCCGGGGGACATTTTGGGCGTCCACCGGGCTGCTCGGGTCTGGATCTCAATACCGTACAAAAACAATCAGAAAAAAGCTCGTCTATACCCAATTATTTCACTCAACAATATTGCCTTCTCCCCGGAAATCAGTAATTGAGTAAATCAATAAGGATTAACCTTTGGGAGATATCAATGTCGACACCATCCAGAGTCACGCTTGGTGCGCTTATCGCAACAACTGCGATCAGCACCGCCTCGCTTGCGCGTGCAAATGGCGAACTGAACCTCTATTCGTCGCGTCACTATGACACCGACGAACGCCTCTATTCGGAGTTCACTGAAGCCACCGGCATCACGATCAACCGGATCGAGGGCAAGGCGGATGAGTTGATCACCCGTATGCAGGCAGAGGGCGCAAATTCGCCCGCCGACATTCTGCTGACCGTCGACACGTCGCGGCTGGAGCGTGCGAAGGATGCGGGCGTTCTGCAATCCATCGACAGCGCCGTGCTCGAAGAGCGCATTCCCGCAAACCTGCAGGACAGCGACAACCAGTGGTTCGGCTTTTCCCAGCGCGCGCGGATCATCTTCTATGACAAGAACGACGTAAGTGAGCCGCCGGTGGACTATGTCTCGCTGGCTGATCCCAAGTTCAAGGGCATGGTGTGCCACCGCTCATCGTCGAACGTCTACAGCCAGACCCTGCTGGCGGCTGTGATCGAGAATCACGGCGAAGAGGCGGCGAAATCCTGGGCGCAGGGTGTTGTGGACAACTTTGCCCGTGAGCCTGAGGGCGGGGACACCGACCAGCTGCGTGGTCTCGTCTCCGGCCAGTGCGACATCTCCATCTCCAACACCTATTACTTCGCCCGCGCGATCCGCAAGGATGTCGACGGCCTGTCCTCCGATCTCGACAAGATCGGCTGGGTCTTCCCGGCGCAGGACGCGGAGGGCGCGCATATGAACCTGTCGGGTGGCGGTGTCGCGGCCCACGCGCCCAACCGGGACAATGCGATTGCCTTCATGGAGTATCTCGCCTCGGATCAGGCGCAGCAGTATTTCTCCGCTGGCAATGATGAGTTCCCCGCGGTGCCCGGTGTGGCAGTCAGCGAGAGTGTGGCCCAACTGGGCGAGTACAAGGGTGACGAGGTGGATCTCTCTGCCGTGGCCAAGAACGTGCCCGCCGCCCAGAAGATTTTTAACGAGGTGGGCTGGAAGTAAGTCGTTTTCCCCGAAGACTGGACAGGGGCGCCATTCTGGGCGCCCCTTTTTTTGATCTGAAAAGCATCACGTCGCGCGGACATGAGAAAAAAGTAGCCAAGTATTTTAGTCGGGATTGACTTTTCTGACTGTAATAGTCAAGAATTGTGAGGAGAATCCCAGCCACCCGGTATCGGGCAGCCCGGAGCCAATGAGTGCACTGGAGGCCATCATGCAGCACCGTTCTGACCCTGTCCGACCCACGCCCGTTCGCCTATGCCGCATCGAAATCCTGCAATCTGCCCTGAACGGCCTTGTGCCGCTGGACCATCGGCTGGAGAGCATGTTGGACCGGCTGGAGGCGCGACCATGAACGCGATGGCGCAACCCACCCGCATGGATCCCGCCGAGAGCGCGGCGGCTGATATTGTCACCTATGACGTGCGTGACCTGATTGCGACCGGCGTGCAGGCGCGGCTTGTGCTCGACGGGCAACCCTATTTCCTGCGCATCACCCGCGCGGGCAAGCTGATCCTGACAAAATGACACCGCAGGCTCAAAACCGTGGCGGGGCGTCGATTGGTGTGTTGATGCACTTCGAGCCCTGGGAGGCGGATCTGATCGTGACCCTGCGGTTGTGGTGCGACAGCCCCGAAGGGCAGGCGAAGGTCTGGAACGAATTCGCCTTGACCCTGCCGAAAGGCAAGGCCGCCGAAGAGATGCGCGCCTTTGAGCAGCTGGTCTCGACCGTGGCGGCCTATGCGCATCGCCCGTTGGTGCGCCACGGCGTGGGTTGTGCCTGCGTGGGCGCTGACGAGGGCGTCTTTGCGCATCTGGTCCGCGTGGCCTGCGATGGCGATCTGGGCGAGGCGGCGCAGGTCGCGACCCTGCTGGTCACCGCCGCCCAGGCCGAGCGCGTGGCCATCCTGGCCGCGCAGGTGGGCTGTGCCCGCAAGTCTATCACCCGCGCGCTCACGGCCCATCAGGCCGAGCGTGCCGACAATGTCATCACACTTCACTAGATCTATTTGCTACGAAAAAAGGGACAGCAACCAATGAAGACGACACTGGCCGCCGCACTCGGCACCACCATGCTGATCGCGGCCCCCGCTTTAGCGGATAAGGCAGCGGTTCTCGACAATTACGCCGACATTGCAGCGGCGAAATACACCGACAGCTTGGTGACCGCGCAAACGCTGCAGAGCGCCGTCAATGCGCTTATCGAAGGCCCTTCGGCTGAGACCCTGCAAGCTGCGAAAGAGGCTTGGATCGCAGCGCGCGTGCCGTATCAGCAGACCGAGGTTTACCGTTTTGGCAATGCCATTGTCGA
Organism: Roseobacter cerasinus; assembly: GCF_009811755.1. GTDB lineage: Bacteria > Pseudomonadota > Alphaproteobacteria > Rhodobacterales > Rhodobacteraceae > Roseobacter > Roseobacter cerasinus. The sequence continues at coordinate 693,885 of NZ_BLIV01000003.1, read as the reverse complement.
TGATTGGGAGGGCAAGGTGAACGCCTGGCCGCTCGACGAGGGGCTCATTGATTACGTGGATGCGACCTATGGCGGCGCCACGGATGAGAATGAATATGCGGTGCTGAACGTGATCGCAAACCCGTCTTTCACGCTCTCGGGTGAGACGGTGGATGCCTCCGAAATCACGGCGGACCTGCTGGAGAGCGTGCTGCATGAAGCTGATGAGGTCGAAAGCAATGTGGCCACGGGCTATCACGCCATCGAATTTCTTCTCTGGGGGCAGGACCTGAACGGTCATGGCCCCGGGGCAGGCGCGCGGCCCTGGACGGATTATGCCATGGGCGACGCCTGCACGGGCGGGAACTGCGACCGCCGCGGCGCTTACCTGAAAGCGGCCACCGATCTTCTGGTGTCTGATCTTGAGTGGATGGCGGCGCAATGGCAGGAGGGTGGTGACGCCCGTGCCCAACTCATCGCAGACGAAAACGCCGGCATCACAGCGATTCTGACCGGCATGGGCTCACTCTCCTACGGCGAGCAGGCGGGCGAACGCATGAAGCTTGGCGTGCTGCTGAACGACCCCGAGGAAGAGCATGATTGCTTCTCCGACAACACGCACAACAGCCATTTCTATGACGCCATGGGCATCCGCAATGTCTATGTCGGCAGCTACACAAGCGTTGATGGCACTGTGGTGTCGGGCGCGTCGCTGTCGTCTCTGGTGGCGGCTGCGGATGCGGGCGTCGATGCGGAACTGACCTCGAAGCTCAACACCACCATGATCGAGATGGCCGAGATGAAAGCCGCCGCCGAAGCGGGCTTTGCTTATGACATGATGCTGGAGCGCGGCAATGAGAAGGGCGAGGCGCTGATCATGGGTGCGGTGGACGCGCTGGTGGATCAGACCCGGTCGATTGAGCGGGCTGTCGATGCGCTTGGCGTGGCTTCGATCGCCTTTGAAGGCTCCGACAGTCTGGATGACCCGGAGGCGGTCTTCCAGTAAGGAGGATTGCTCCCATATAGAGAGGGAGGCGGCAGGCCGCCTCTCTCCCCACCGCGAGAGGCCGCATGAGCAAGACACCCAGCCCCTGTATCGATGTGTGCAAATTCAAACGCCAGGGCCATTGCATCGGCTGTTCGATGACCAAGGCGCAGAAGTCGATGTTCAAAAAGCTCAAGAAGGAAAGTCATCGCCAGGCCTTTGTCGAGATGCTGGTGGCGCAGCAGAAGACCCTGGGGCGCTACAAGCATTGGGTGCCGCAATATCTGCGCAAATGTCTGAAGAGGAAGGCCAAGCCTGTTGCGGCTGTACGCGACGCGGCATGATGCTGCGCGGTGCCGTCGCATTGGTGATGATGGCAACGCCCGTGATGGCGGAGTACCGGCTGGAGATCACCGACACCGGCAAGCGCGATTACTACTGCACGATCACTGTCGCGCTGACCAATGAGAGCGCGGAGCCTCTGACCGAGATCAATGCCTTTTTCCTGAACTACATCGGTGACACGCAGGTCGGCCGCTCGAAAGGGGCATCCTTCTTCAATGTGGCACCAGGCGCTTCAGCGCGTGCCACGTTCGAGACACCGAATGCGCCCTGTGGTGAGGTAGAGCGGTATGACATGGTGATCGGCGCATGTCGCCTTGGCGCGTCCTTCACCGACAAGGCGATCTGCGCGGGCCGTATGGCGCTGACAGCACCTTTTGGGGATGCCACACCGCTCGACTGACGTCCGGGGTCGGATCATGCGAGAGGGAGAAGCCCCCGCCCCCCTATCGAAGGGGGGCGGGGGCTTCTCGGCTTGTCAGCCGAGCGCGCCAGTCGAACCGTTGTCCGTACCGTGGTACCGGAGTCGTCCTTAGCATGGCACATATGTGAAAAAGCCGCCTCGGAGGGCGGCTTTTGAACTCGGCTTTGGCGGGCTCAGCGCAGATGCGCGCGCAGGAACCAGGCGAACTTCTCGTGCTCTTGACCGCGCGCGATGCACAGATCTTCGGTCAGCGTGTCGCCATGCTCAGCCGCCAGCTCACCGCAGCCCGCCAGCGTCTTGGCCAGCGTTTCCTGCGCGTCGAGCATCATCTTGATCATCTCCTTGTCAGAGGCGTGCCCGTCATGTTCGCTCACCTTCGAGCGCTTGATCATGCCCGCGAGCGTGCCCTCGGCGTGCCCGTCCAGCGCCTTCACGCGCTCGGCCAGATCGTCCTGCGCCACGAAGTGATCTTCGTAGATCTTCTGGAACAAATCGTGCAGCGGGCCAAAGGCCATGCCGGTCACGTTCCAGTGAAAGTTCTGCGCCAGCATCGTCGTGACGGCAGTCTCGGCCACGGATTGGTTCAAGGCCTCGACAATCTCGGTTTGTGCGTCCGTGGACAGCGCCATGGCGGTCTGTGTCATTCTGCGGTCTCCCAGTTGAATATCCGCTGGCTGGCAAGAGGCTGGCTGGCGATAACCCTTATTTAAGGTCGCCAGAAAAAAGTCCAACAGAAAATTAGAATAATTCTAAATCTGAGAGAAACGCTCGGAAAGAGACAGGATGAGGAAGCCCAGATTGCGCCGCGCGGTATGGGGCACGCGGGAGCGGATGAGAAAGAGAAAGCTGCTGCGATCATCCGCCTGCGCCGCCGCAATCGTGCGCAACAGCCAGGCCTCATCGAAGGACACCTCGGCGACATTCGGTCGGTGCAGCACGGGGGAGGCGCCAAGCGCCTGCGCGAGGCTTTTCATCAGCACCTCGGCATAAGCGGCGCGCGCCACGTTGGGGGTTTGCGACAGCACCGCACAGGCGTCAAAGAGATCGGTGCGCGCCGCTGCGCGACATCTCAGAGCGACGTGGCGTAGCTCATTCAATACGGCTGCGGCCTCCGGGCTGAAGGCGCTGAGGCGCGCGGCGTCGTGCCGAGGGGCAGGGGCCCTGGGGGCTGGTCTGGCTGCGATCATCTGTCCTATCACTTTTCCGGCCGGGATGCGTGCGAAGACTCGACGCGTCCAATTCCCGAGTATATTTATCGGAAATAGTCCTCCGCTGCAATTGGAGACACGTCATCGTGCGCATGCGTTACAGTTTTTTTGGCCCCGTCCTCGCGGCCGCCTTTGCCATACCGGCCACCGCCGAGCTTGCAGATCTGCATCTGTCGGTCGTGTCCCGGACCGAGGAGGAGGCTGCACGGATTGCCAGGATCACCGCGCCGACCACGGATTTTTCGCTGGCCGAGCGATTCGAGAGCAACTCAGGGGGTGCCGCCACCGTGCGGGTGATCAGCACGCGCGATGCCTTCAGCCAGCCCTCGGCCAACATCAGCTTCGAGCGGGAGCTGGAGTTCAAGGTGGGCAACGGGCTGTTCAAGAAGCTCTGGGTCTCCTCGCCGTCGTCGACACTTGCGTCTGACGGGCTGGGCCCGCTTTACAACGCGCGCTCCTGCCAGCGGTGTCACCTCAAGGATGGGCGGGGGCACCCGCCGGAGAGCTCCGATGATTCGACGGTGTCCATGCTGGTGCGTGTATCCATTCCGGCGGATGAGAGCGCACTTTCGGATGTGATCGCAGACTACATCGCCACGGCGCCCGAGCCGACCTATGGCGGGCAGATCCAGGATTTTGGTATTGCGGGGCACCCGGCCGAGGCGCGCATCGCCATCACCTATGAAGAGAGTGAAGTGGAACTTGCGGGCGGCGAGGTGGTCGGTTTGCGCAAGCCGACGCTGGCGCTCGAAGATCTGGGCTATGGCCCGCTGCATCCCGAGACGATGATGAGCGCACGGGTGGCACCCCAGATGATCGGGCTTGGTCTGCTCGATGCGGTTCCGGTGGCGGATATCCTGGCAAACGCGGATCCGGAAGATGCGGATGGTGATGGCATCTCGGGGCGTCCGAATATCGTCTGGTCGCGCGTCCATGATCAACCCATGCTGGGGCGCTTTGGTGTGAAGGCCGGGCAACCCAGCGTGTGGGAGCAATCGGCAGGCGCCTTCCATGGCGATATCGGCATCTCAACGCCGCTGCATCCCGCCGGGTATGGGGACTGCACCGAGGCGCAGGCCGCGTGCCGGACTGCTCCCAATGGCAATACGACCGACCACGACGATGCGGAGATCGGGACGCTTGGTCTTGAGCTGGTGAGTTTCTATTCGTCGAACCTCGCCGTGCCTGCGCGGCGTGACTATGACGACCCGCAGGTGCTGCGGGGCAAGCAGATGTTCTATGAGACGGGGTGCACCTCCTGCCACACGCCGAAATTTGTGACCCATCGCCTTGAGGGTCAGCCGGAGCAAAGCTTTCAGCTGATCTGGCCCTACACGGACATGCTGCTACACGACATGGGCGAGGGGCTGGCCGACAACCGGCCCGAAGCGCGGGCCACTGGGCGCGAGTGGCGCACCCCGCCGCTTTGGGGCATTGGGCTGACGCAACAGGTATCGGGCCATACGTATTTCCTGCACGACGGGCGTGCGCGCTCGTTGATGGAGGCGATCCTCTGGCATGGCGGCGAGGCGGAGGCGGCGCGCAACCGCGTTGTCGAGATGCCGAGACCCGATCGCGACGCCCTCATCCGTTTCCTTGAAAGCCTTTGATATGAAATACGTCCTCGTCGCGGCCTGCCTTTATGCGCCCACGTCTCTCGTGGCGGACGTGAACGCCGTGGTGACGGATCACATTCTGCCCGCACATGCCGCGTTTGACGAGGCTGGCGCGGCCTTGGTTACCGCAACCGCCGCCTGCGACAGACCCGAAATGCAGGCGGCGTATCATGCGGCTTTTGATGCCTGGATGGGGGCCAGCCACATTCAGTTCGGCCCGATTGAGGCGCAGGGGCTGTCTCTCGCCATCGCCTTCTGGCCGGACCCGAAGAACCAGACAGAGAAGAGCCTTGCGCGGTTGATCGCGGCCGAAGATCCGGCGGTGGGCGACCCGTTGCAATTTGCTGAGGTTTCGGTGGCCGCGCAAGGGTTGATGGCCCTGGAGAGCCTGTTGTTCACGGAGCGTGAGGAGAGCCCATACTTTTGCGCCCTGGCCCAGGCCATCGCCATGCATCTGGCGCAGAGCGCGGCCAGTCTCAATGCTTCCTGGCGAGGGGATCATGCGCAGGTGCTGATGCGCGCGGGGCCTCAGAATGCCATTTATCAATCGCAGGCGGAGGCCCAGAGGGTCATCTATACCGCGCTGTCGACGGGCCTGGAATTCCTGCATGATCAACGGCTTGGTCGTCCCTTGGGGACGTTTGAGCGGCCGCGGCCCAGGCGCGCAGAGGCGCGCCGGTCCGAGCGCAGCCAGCGCAACATTGTTCTGAGCCTGCACGCTCTTGAGGCGCTGGCGACCGCGCTGGCGGACGCGGATATCCCTGAGACGCGCGCCGCTTTTGCTGAGGCGATCGCGCGGGCGGACGCGCTGGATGATCCGTCCTTGCAAGGGGTCGCGGACCCGGCCAGACGCTTTCGGATCGAAGTGCTGCAGCAAGCTGTGGGCACGGTACAGCGGGCGGTGGATGAAGAGATCGGCGCGGCTTTGGGCGTGCGTGCGGGGTTCAATTCCCTGGACGGCGACTGATGCCGAGCCGTCGCAGCTTTCTGGCCGGGTTGCTGGCCAGCGGGATGACCGCTGAGCTGAGCTGGGCAGATGCGGGTGGCCCCAGTCATTTGAGCGCAGCTATGACGCCCGGCGGAGACTATGTGCTGGTCGGGCTGCGGCCCGGCGGCGAACTGGCTTTCAGCCAGCCCTTGCCGGGCCGGGGCCACGCTGCGGTGGCCCATCCCGCGAGACCCGAGGCCGTGGCTTTTGCGCGGCGCCCGGGGACATATGCGCTGGTGATCGATTGTGTGTCGGGTGCCGTTTTGCACGCCTTGGCCGCCCCGGCGGGTCATCATTTCTATGGCCATGGGGCGTTTTCCGCGGATGGCACACTGTTGTTCACAACCGAAAATCACATCGCAAGCGGGCAGGGTCGGGTCGGCGTCTGGGCGCGTGAGGATGGATATGCACGTGTGGGTGGCAGGCCCTCTGGCGGCATTGGCCCACATGAGATGCTGCGCTTACCGGGCCGCAAGCTGCTGGCCGTGGCCAATGGTGGCATCCTCACGCGGCCGGAGACTGGGCGCGAGAAGCTGAATCTCGACATCATGCGTCCAAATCTCACGCTGATGACTGAGGCAGGGGACATCACAGAGCAGGCCGCATTGCCCGACGGTCTGAATCGCAGTTCCCTGCGCCACATTGCCGGGTTCGCCGATGGTAGCATCGCCTGTGGGTTCCAGTGGGAGGGTGACCCCTATGACGGCCCTGCTTTGGTTGCGCTCTATAAAGATGGATCACTTCGACTGCTCGACAGCCCGGAGGACGCAGTACGGAGCCTCGACGCTTATGTCGGGTCGGTTGCGGCGCTGTCTGATGGCAAGATTGCCGTGACCTCGCCACGCGGGGGGGTGGTGCAGGTCTTTGATCCAACCCTCGGCTTTCTGGTGCAAAGCCTGCAAGCTGATGTCTGCGGGGTGGCGGCCAGCGGAGGCGCAGGCCTCGCCACCGACGGTCTGGGAGGTGTGCATCATGTGGGCGAACGGTTGCAACGCATTGGCCAGCACAATCTGGCCTTTGACAACCATCTGGTGGCGATCTGACCAGTAAGTCTGCGGCCTGTGACGGGCAATTATATCCTCTTCATCATGTGTGACCAGCTGCGGTTCGGCTGCCTCGGGCGCACCGGTCTCCCGCGCCTGAAGACCCCGCATATCAACGCGCTCGCGGCGCGCGGGCTGCGCTGTGACAGCGCTTATGTGTCGTCGCCCATGTGCGAACCCAGCTGGGTGAGCACATATGCCGGGCGGTATGTGCGCAGCCACGGGTTCACCTGGAACCAGACGCTGCTGTGGGTGGGGAGGTAGCGCTGGGTGATCATCTGGAACCGCTCGGCCTGCGTGCCGCGCTCTGTGGCAAGACCCATATGGCGGTGCACGCCGAAAGCATGGCGCGCCTGGGGATCGACCCGAGTTCCGGCATTGGCGCGCGCGGCGCCGGGTGTGGTTTCGGGGTCTGGAACCGGCGCGACGGATGCACCCAACAGGCGGCAAGCGCCCTCGCACGACAATCATCGCCTGGCAGGTCTGGGTTATGCTGGCCGGAATCGCTGGGAGCAATGGGCGAATTCAGCGCAGAGCGATGACGAGGCGATCCTCTCCGGTTGGCTCATGCAGCACGCCGACAGGCCCGCCCGCGTGCCTGAGGCCAGGAGCGGGACATCCTATACCACAACCCGGGTGATGGCGTTCACCGAGGGTGCGGGGGATCAGCCCTGGTGCTTGCATCTCAGCTATTGCAAACCGCATTGGCGCTACATCGTGCCGCCCCCCTACTGTGACATGCACTGGCCGGAGCATGTGCTGCCTGCGGTGAGGTCCGAGGCGGAGCGCTTCGATCCCCATCCTGTGCGCACCGCCGACCACCAGCACCGGTTTTCCAAGGTCTTCGCCCGCGACGAGGTATGCGCCCGCTGCGCCGCGCCCTGACCGCTGCGCTGGATTTGCTGATCGTGAACCGGGTTGAGGCGGACGCATACGTGGGTCTCAATTTTCCGATGCTGGAGACCGGGGGCCACAGGGAGTCGTTTACGATGGATCGGTGAGGCCAGGCTATTCGGTTGATGTGGTTTCAAAACATGGCGCAAAGGATGTCCTTGTCGGCGCGCTGGCGATCAAGGTCATTCGCGGGGTTCATCTCCTCGCGGCAATTCCCTTCGCGCAAGCCGCAGCTGCCTGTCATGTGAGCACACCAACGCCGCGTCGCGGGTAACTTGACCGTACGGCTGTGATGGCCTTTCTCGCAGGTCACGCCAAGCGGTAGAACCGGCGGGCGGTGCCACCAAAAATCTCGCCGCGTTCGGCGTCATTCAGGTGATCGGTCAGCCCCTGCGCCACCTCCAGCCAATCGCCATAGTCTGCAAACACCCGCACCACAGGCCAGTCCGAGCCCCACATCACCCGGCGCGGGCCAAAGGCCTGCAGGATGTAATCGGAGAAGGGGCGCAAATCGTCCGGTGTCCAGCCGTCGCGCGCTTCGGTGATCATGGCCGAGAACTTGCAGAAGGCCTGCGTGTCTTCGGCCAGCCGGGTGATGCCGGCCACCCACGCTGCAAAAATGTCCTCACCCGCCATCTGCGCATGAATTTGCGGCTTCATCAGATGATCAATCACCACGCGCATGTCGGGGTAGCGTGTGAAGAGTGTGTGGAACTGGGTCAGATGCTGCGGCAGCCCCAGCGCGTCGAACGTCAGGTCCAGATCGATCAGCGCCTGATAGGCCCACTGCACATCGTCCTGCAGCATCCAGTCCACATTAGGGATGTCCTGGATCATCGGGCGCACGCCCACAAATTTCGGATGTCTGGCCAGCCGCCGCAGCACATCAATCTGCCCCGCGTCCTCAAAATCGATCCAGCCGACCACCGCCTTCACGCTGGGTGTCGCTTCGGCCAGCCCCAGCAGATACTCGGTCTCGGCCACCGTGGCCGCCGCCTGCACCAGCACCGTGCCCGCAATCCCGTGGCGCGCCAGCGCCGGTTCAAGGTCGGCCGGGCCGTAGTCGCGGTTCAGAACTGCAATATCGGGCATCCAGTCATAGTCACCGCGGTCGATCTGCCAATAGTGCTGATGCGCGTCGATTTTCATGGCTCAGTGCTCCGCATGTTCAACCGGTGGGTGCATCCTCGCGCATGAGCCCCTTGGCCTTCAAGTCATCCCAGAGCGCTGCGGGGATTTCCGCCTGCGCGGCTGCGAGGTTGCCCTGCATCTCCGACACACCCTGACCTCCAGGGATCACCGCCACATGCGCAGGGTGCAGCAGCGGAAACTGAAAGGCCGCATCCACAAGACGCACGCCGTGATCGCGGCAGACCGCCTCGATTGCACTCACGCGGTCCAGCACGTCCTGCGGTGCCACATCATAGTTGTAGTAGGCGCCGGGCTTCGCGCCGGTGGCGAGAATGCCGGAGTTGTAAGGCCCGCCGGTCACGATGCCGATGCCACGCGCCTCACAGAGCGGCAGGAAGCCGTTCAGCGCCTCTTGCTCCAGCAGCGTATAGCGACCAGCGAGCAGGAAGAGGTCGAAATCCCCGCGCTCTGCCAGGGTCTGGCAGACTTCCCACTCGTTGATGCCGCCGCCGATGGCCTGCACTAGCCCCTGGTCGCGCAAGCTGACCATGGCGTCGTAGCCGCGCCCGCCAAAGAACTCCTCGATCCGCATGTCGGAGACCTCTTTGGAGCCATGGCTGAAGATACAGAGATCATGCACATAGAGAATGTCAATCCGGTCGACGCCAAGGCGTGAAAACGAATGTTCGACCGAGCGCATCACCCCGTCATAGGTATAGTCATATTGCTCACGGCGGCAGGGCACCTCGAACCACTTGCCCACGCCCGAGCGATGCTCAGGCGCACAGTGCTGCATGAGCCGCCCCACTTTGGATGACAGCACATAGTCTTCGCGTGGCTTGCCGCGCAGAAACGGGTTCAACCGGGTCTCGGACAGTCCCATGCCATAGAGCGGTGCGGTGTCGTAATAACGCACACCGCCCTCCCAGGCGGCATCCAGCGTGGCGCGCGCATCTTCATCGGAAATCGCCTTGTAGAGGTTGCCCAGAGGCGCTGTGCCGAACCCCAGCTCGGTGAAGGTCACACCGCCATTTCCGATCCGATCCCAATGCCTTGTCTTCAATGCCATGTCGCGGCTCTCCCTTATGTTGGCCCAAGCATAGACCAGTTTCCCTTTGCGTGAACAGGCTGCAAAACCTAAGCTGGGACAGGGAAGGGGAGAGGGTCATGACAGAGCGCTTTCGTGCGGTGTTCGGTGCGGGAAAACCCGTAATTGGCATGGTGCATCTGGGTGCGCTGCCCGGCAGCCCGCTCTATGATCCGGATCTGGATCTGGTGGCCGCCGCGCGCGCCGATCTGCGCGCCTTGCAGGCCGCTGGCTTTGATGCGGTGATGTTCGGCAACGAAAACGACCGGCCATATGAATTCCAGGTTGATGCCGCTTCAACCGCCATGATGGCCTATGTGATCGGGCAGCTGCGCGATGAGATCACCGTGCCTTTTGGTGTGAACATGCTCTGGGACCCTATGGCGAGCGTCGCCGTGGGGGCCGTGACGGGGGCCGCCTTTGTGCGCGAGATTTTTACCGGTACCTATGCCTCTGACATGGGGCATTGGGCGCCGGATGCGGGACAGGCCATGCGCTACCGTAACCGGTTGGGGCGGTCGGAGATGGCGATGCTGTTCAACGTCTCGGCGGAGTTCGCACATTCGCTGGACGCCCGGCCCCTGGCGGATCGCGCCCGGTCTGCGGTGTTTTCTTCGATCCCCGATGCGGTGCTGGTGTCGGGTCAGATCACGGGGGAGGCGGCTGCGATGAGTGATCTGGAAGCCGTGAAAGTGGCCTTGCCCGACACGCCGGTTCTGGCCAACACCGGGGTCAAGCACAATACGGTTGCGGATGTTTTGCGCGTGGCGGATGGCTGCATTGTCGGCTCTTCGCTGAAAGTCGATGGCGACACCTGGAAGCCCGTGGACCCCGACCGCGCCGCTGATTTCATGGACCGCGTGCAGGCGGCGCGTGCATGACAGATCAGATTGAGGAAGATCTGATGGCGCTGATGCGCATCCCGGGTCTTTCGGGCCATGAGGATCGCGTCCGGCGCGCCATTGCAGCCCGTCTTGAGGCAATGGGCTGCGCGGCTCAAAGCGATGTGCTCGGGAACCTTTGGGTGAGCTTCGAGGGGCAGGGGCCGTCGGTGATGCTCTTTACCCATATGGATCAGCTGGGTTTTGTTGTGCGCAAGATCGAAGCGGATGGCCTTTTGCGCCTTGAACGTCTTGGCGGGGTGCCAGAGCGCGCGCTGCCCGCACAGGAGGTGCTGATCTGTCTTGGCGAGGGCAGGGACCTGCCGGGCGTGATCGCCAACAAGAGCCATCACGCCACGACGTCTGCCGAGAAATACACTGTGGTGCCCTATGCCGAGGTCTTTGTCGACGCAGGCTTTGCGACGAAAGGCGCGGCGGAGGCTGCGGGCCTGCGCATTGGCACGCCTGTGGTCTATTCGCCCCGCGCGGTGCAGCTGGGCGACACCCGCATCATGGGCACCAGCGTCGATGATCGCGCGGGCTGTGCCGTGCTGCTTGATGTCGCCGCCAACCTCCTGCAGCGGAGGGATGGACCTCCGGTGCATTTGTGCTTCACGGTGCAGGAGGAGTTCAGCCTGCGCGGCGCGCAGCCGCTGGCGCAGCGGTTGCAGCCGGATATCGCGCTGCAGATTGACCTGATGCTGGCCAGCGACACACCCGATATGGCAACGCGCGGCGAGATGGCGCTGGGGCAGGGGCCGGGCGTGAGCCTTTACAGCTTTCACGGGCGTGGCACGCTGAACGGTGTGATCCCGCATCCCGCATTGGTGCGCTTGGCCGAAGACAGTGCAGCCGCCCGAGGCCTGCCGCTGCAACGCTCGGCGCAGACCGGCGTGTTGACCGATCTCAGCTATGTGCAGCTGGTGGGTGAGGGAGTGGCGAGCCTCGATCTGGGCTTTCCCATGCGCTATTCGCATTCGGCCCGCGAGGTCTGTGATCTGCGCGATCTCGCGCAGCTTTCGACTCTTCTGCAAGAGATGTTGGCGCGCCTCACCCCTGACTACTCACTGAACCGGGACGACTATACCTGATGGCATATACACTGGGCATCGACATCGGCACCTATGAAACCAAGGGCGTTTTGGTGGACCACGCGGGCGAGGTCGTGGCGCAGGCCGCCCGCAGCCACGAGATGCTGGTGCCTCGACCCGGCTGGGCTGAGCATCGCCCGCAGGAGGACTGGTGGGGGGATTTCGTCTTTGTCTGCCAGACCCTGCTGCGGGAGAGCGGGATTGATGCGCGCGAGATCAAGGCCGTGGGGTGCAGCGCCATTGGTCCTTGCATGCTGCCGGTTGCGGCTGATGGCGCGCCCTTGATGAATGGCGTGCTATACGGCGTGGATGGTCGGGCCGAGATGGAGGTGCGTGAGCTCACCGAGCGGATTGGTGAGGATGTGCTGATTGCCCGCTGCGGCAATGCGCTGACATCCCAGTCGGTGGGCCCCAAGATCCTCTGGCTCAAGCGCCATCATCCAGACCTTTATGCGCAGGTCGCGCATGTGATGACATCGACCAGCTTTTTAGTGCAGCGGTTGACCGGGGAGGTGGTCATTGACCACTACACCGCCTCAAGTTTTGCGCCACTCTACGATGTGCATATCCAGGGGTGGGTCGATGATCTGGCGGATGACATTCTGCCGTTGGACAAGCTGCCGCGCTTGATGTGGTCGAGTGAGATCGCTGGGCAGGTGACCGAGGCGGCGGCCGCGGCGACCGGGCTGGCGCCCGGGACGCCAGTGACCGCCGGGACCATCGATGCCGCCGCCGAAGCGCTCTCTGTCGGGGTGGATCACCCGGGCGATATGATGATGATGTATGGCTCGACCATCTTCATCATTCTGCGCACGGCAAAGCGAGTCACCGACCCGCGCATCTGGTATGCCCCTTGGCTTTTTGAGGGAGAGCATGCGTCGATGGCGGGGCTGGCCACCTCAGGCACGCTGACCCATTGGTTCCGGGATCAGATCGCACGTGATCTGGACACGGCGGAGGCCTTCCCTCTGCTGGCTCAGGAGGCTGCGGCCTCACCCCCCGGAGCCAATGGTCTGTTGCAGCTGCCTTATTTCTCGGGGGAACGTACGCCCTTGCATGACGTGCATGCCAAAGGCGCTTTGTTTGGTTTAAACCTGACCCACACACGCGGCGACATGTATCGCGCGCTGATCGAAGGCATCGCCTATGGTACCCGCCATGTGACCGACACTTTCGCAGAGTTCGGGTCCTCGCCCAAACGCGTGCTTGCTGTGGGCGGTGGGACGAAAAACCAGCTGTGGCTGCAAGCGACCTCGGACATCACGGGCATAGATCAGGTGGTTTGCCAAAAGACCATTGGCGCAAGTTATGGCGACGCCTTTTTGGCAGCCATTGCGATTGAGGCGGTGAAACGTGCGGATATCGCCCAGTGGAACCCAGCGGCGGCCACGGTCACTGCCGTGTCTCACCCGGCCTATAGCACGGGTTATGATCTGTTTCGCCGCCTCTACGAGCAGACAAAAGACATCGCGCGTCTTCTTTAGGTTTCAAGGAGTGTTTCGAAACCACCGAAAATCAGGCGCTTGCCGTCGAAGGGCATTGGGTTTGCATCGGGGGACATTTCGGGGTCTTCCATGATTTTGGCCCACCCGGCATCACGCACGTCCTTGGACGGCCAGACAACCCAGGAGAAGACCACGGTTTCGGTGTCCTTGCATTGAACGGCCTGCGGAAAGGACGTGACCTCGCCCATTGGAACATCATCCCCCCAGTTCTCAACAGTCTTCAATGCTCCGTAGCGTTTGAATACGGCACCGGCGATCCGGGAATGATCGAGGAATTCCTGCTTTTTGTCGTTTGGCACCGCCGCGACAAATCCGTCTATATATGACATGTGTTCACCTCCTTTTGCGGTAAGACTCTGACCTGCTCTTTGGAGAGCCTGCTATCTTAGATTGGTTCCGTTCAGGTTTTGACCTCCATTTGACCAGTTAGCATATTCGCATAGCGTCAGGCCAGCGAGGCTGGAACTTCAAATATGCCAGCTTGGTCATGGAGGCGTTCTGTGCTCCACGAAAGGAAAAAGCGGTCGAAGTCATCAAAGGTCTGACGAGACGGGTTTCTTTTCGTGTATTCAACCTGACCGAACACGCGTTCTGGTGGCAAACGGGGCAACAAATCGCCACGCCCATGTTTCGGCCGCAGCTTGAAGCACTGCTGGGGTCACCTGCGCAGCGACCGTTGGCCCTTCCCCGGGCGATATGGCAACGGGTGACAGAAAAGACCAGACTGCTAAGTTCGCGTTTCCCGACCTAGGCTAGGCTGCAGGGCTGGACGAAGACAGGGACCAGAAACAGACAACTCCAATCTGCGCGGTGTTTTCTGTGCTTACTCTGTACTCGGGCCCCGAGGGGCACGACGAAAATCAGCCTAAGTGCTTGATTTTTATGGCTCCGGCGGTAGGGATCGAACCTACGACCAATTGATTAACAGTCTGAGATTGCGAGCAAATCATGGTCCATTTTGGCTCATTCGGGGCGTACGGTGCCTTGAAAACATAGCAATATCATCCCGGTAACACCATCCAGGCCCACCTGGATTAATCGCAAACACTGTACTCGGGACTGTGCTTTTCATGACCATACTCAAATTCACCGAGGCCCGTATCAGGGACCTCCCACTCGGCTCGGGCATCCATCGGGACACCGAAGTGAAAGGGCTGATGTGCATCTGCCATACCTGAGCGATCCAACTGGTGCTCGGCGTTTCTGGCCGTTGGAAATGGCTCCTGGGTCCAGAGTTGATCTGGATTGGATTGCCGAGCATCGAGACCAACTCTGGGCCGAAGCTGATGCGTTGTTCAAGTCGGGCATCGGGCACGTATTACCGGAGCCTTTGTGGTCGATGGCGGCAGAACGCCAGGCAGACGAGACGGTCGATGATCCCTGGGTTGACGAATTGGCGGTGATGCTGAGCAACCGGCGAACGGAACGGCAAGCCTTTGAGAATAGAACGGGCGACTATGCCGAAGAAACGATTAATGGGGAGCGGGTTGCCTCACCGTTGCGTGAGCCTCCATCGGCTTCGTGTTGGTGTGGTGGAATGCCCGCGCCAGCTGATCCGGGTCGGACAGGTCAAAGCTGGCCATGGCCGAGTTCCCAGACGCCAAGACCACGGTCCGCTCTATAGCGTCGGTTGCGGCCGTCCTGCGGAAGAAGGGTGTAGACGTCCCGATGCTGCGCTAGGCGGCAGTCGGCTTTGTGGTCGGCCCATCGGAGACCACAAAACCATGTACGAGCAGCACCCCATGTTCTATATCTTGTGCGGTAGGGTCCTCGAACCCGCAAGCAGCTAATCAGGAAGCATTAATCTTCACGCTATACGATGAAGATGATCGGAAGAGCGGTATGAGATCAGTTGAACTATTCGTCGGGGCGGGTGGCCTAGGATTGGGAGTGAGCCAAGCTGGTTTCACGCCAGTTGCAGTTATGGACTGGGACCGATGGGCTTGCGATACCATTCGCCAAAACAAAGATCTGGGTTTGGACTTGGTTGCCGATTGGCCTCTCCACGAGGTTGATGTTCGAGAGTTTGATTTCAAGAGCATTGAAAATGACGTCGACTTGGTAACTGGTGGACCGCCTTGCCAGCCGTTCTCACTAGGAGGAAGACACCGAGCGCATCTCGATCCAAGAGATATGTTCCCGCAAGCAATCCGAGCAATCAGAACTCTGAAGCCTCGTGCATTCGTTTTCGAAAACGTGAAGGGGCTTACCCGAACAACCTTTGCAAATTACCTCGAGTATATTCGCCTGCAGCTAAGGCATCCGGAACTCGTCGAAAAGCACGGCGAGCCTTGGTTGGATCACTTGGCTCGGTTAGAGGAATATGAAACCAAGGGTCGATACCGTGGATTAGAGTATCGTGTAGCGCTACGTGTTCTCAACTCTGCAAATTACGGGGTTCCCCAAAAGCGTGAACGTGTCTTCATCGTTGGTTTTCGATCAGATACCTCAATCGATTGGCACTTCCCTGACACGACGCATTCCCAAGATGCATTGCTTTGGGACAAATGGCGTTCCGGAGAATACTGGGACCGGCACAAGGTTTCGAAGAAGGATCGCCCCGAGGAGGAGCGCCAAATTCGACGAGCATCACGTCTAGACGCGCGACCAAATTTCGCGGGCTGGAAGACCGTTCGAGATGCGATTTCGGATATGCCGGACCCAAAAATGTCGCCCAAGCGGTCAACAAAGTTCAAGGATCATAACTTTC
Organism: Roseobacter cerasinus; assembly: GCF_009811755.1. Classification (GTDB taxonomy): domain Bacteria; phylum Pseudomonadota; class Alphaproteobacteria; order Rhodobacterales; family Rhodobacteraceae; genus Roseobacter; species Roseobacter cerasinus. The sequence goes on along the minus strand of NZ_BLIV01000003.1, from coordinate 678,001 downwards.
AACCAGGTGCTAGAAGCTACCCAGGTCACACAGGTAGTCCTCTAGATGAGCCCGCAAAAACATTAAAAGCAGGCGTGCACGGCGTGCCCGGTGGAGAGAACATGCTAAGACGACCTGATGGGAGTGTTAGATACTTTACAATCCGGGAGTCAGCGCGTCTCCAGACCTTCCCAGACCAGATGGTTTTTCACGGATCATGGAGTGAAACCATGCGCCAGCTTGGAAACGCTGTGCCTGTTGAACTTGGTAGAGTTGTTGCAGAAAGTGTACGGGACAAGTTGGGCAATAGCTAAGTTCCTCCAAGAAGGAGGGATTTAAAGTCGACCTCATCAATAGGCGGGAAGGCATCTAGATGGTCGGAAATATCGGCCGCTATTTCAGCAGGCGTTTTCATCTCCTCACTCGCAAGCGCCCATTTACGTCCCGGGTGCAATGTGTCCCAAGGAGATTTTTTGTTCTTGCGAGTATTGGCATCATCACCATGCTTGCCAATACCAAAGCAGATTTTGGTTTCTTTGTTCCAAATTGGCTTAAAGTAATTGATGAGGAAGTTTTCGGCGGTTACCTGAAATCCGCTAGCGGTCACAAGGTACCGAACTTCAAAATCATCTAGGCTTATGCCACCTTCGCCCGACACCAACTCTATGCTCTTGCGGTGCTCATTGATCCGTCGACTCAATGACTCACCTTGCTCGGTAGGGTTTTCCGCATGCGCAATCTTGGGGTCGGCCTTGCCTGTATACAGAGGCGTCTCCTTTCCTGAAATCTTTTCGTATGCGGGGAAGTCGCCCTTGTAATAGAGCGCATAGACACCCGCACCGTAGAATTTTTCGACTTCCGCAAGGGGGTGACGGGGTTGGATTAGCAGGGCTGCAGCAGTAAACCGGCCCATGTAGTTTGGATTTGATGGGTCAAAAATGTGTTCTGGTTGCTTGACTGCATCCAATTCGGCTTCCAGTTCCCGCAAGAGCTCCATTTTGGCGGTCAGTTCTTGTCGCAGCCGCTTTTTCTTAACAGCACTTAGGGCTTCAATTGCGGACCTCGCGTTGTTCGGATCAGTCGCCAGGAGATCTTCTGCAACTGAGTTGGCTCCGACTAATGCTCCACCAATCGCTTTCCCATCGTTCTCAAGCCAAGTCTTGAATTCCTCGACCTTGTATGTGGGACCATTTGGTCCTTCCGACACAGGTTTGGGAAAGTCGGCCTTGCGTTTGGACCAGTTCCAGACGGCTTGGCGAGAAACATTTGCTATCGAGGCGAGCTCCGTAAGGGAGGCAAGTTGCGTATTTTCCATAGATGTTCCTTGTGTACATTGATCGTGTACACAAGTTGGGGGTGCGGCTGGCGATTGTCAAGTGTGTATCTTGGGTTTGTACACACTAGGTAACGTGCTCACGCAAAACCTCATATCTTCGTTGAATGGCAGCGCCATCGTTTGACGACTGCGCAAGCTCGTCAAACTCGATCAGTTTGAAGTCGACACCGTCTTCCTCGGCAGCGAATTTCGCTCGGTTGTCCCTTCGAATGTCTTCGAAGCCAGAAAGTTCCGCTCTGCCAAAATTGATTGATGCGTTTTCGGAGAGTAACTTCGAGAACAGCAGGTAATAGACGACCACCATGCCTGAACTTTTTAGCAGCACATCGCTGTCAGCAAAGACTTCTGCCATCTTTGTGAGCACAGCAATAACGTGACCGACCGTTGCTTGAGCTACCGACACTTTTCCAGCCTTGGAGTCTTTCACAAAGGCGTCCAGCGAGGCCTTTTTTGTGTCTACAAACTCCCCAACATGCTCAAGATACAAGAGCTTAGCGGCAAGATCGTGGTAGCGATAGCGGGTGCCGGAGACTTTGACCTTGTTGGTAAAAAACGGGAGCGCCGCTATGTCTCGGAAGATGGTCGGTAGTGGGCCGCCAAACGCATTTCTTTTCTCGGCGGCGTTCAGTGGGGTGGCTTCATTTAGGCGCGTGAACATGTCCTCAATGAAATCAAGTTCGTCGGCAATGATCACCTGAACCGGAAGGCTTCGGGTGTGGAGCTTCGACAGAACGCGAGGGTATTTATCCGAAAGTTCGCTGTATGTCATGTTTGCAGCGGCAACATCTGGGTTGTCTTGCGCAGAAAAGTCTGCTCCCAAAGCAAACTTTCCTTCCACAAAATCCCAAATAGCCTCAAGTCGCTGACGACCATCGATCACCGCGTATCTCTTGCCTTCAATGGCATTTGGGCCAATCAAGTAGTGGAAATAGAATTTTGGGATGTCGTACCGGTTGATCAACGAGTCGATGAATAACTGCTTCTTATAGAGAGACCATACCCCTCCTGGCCTTTGGTATTCTGGGTCTACTTGAATCTCTGGTTTCAATTCGACCAGGTCCAGAACAGAGGATTCTGACATTGTGTTGATGTCAAATTTCGCCATTAGATAAAGCTCCGTGCATGTTCTGCTGCGTTGGCCAATTCTGGAAACAAGGAAAGCTTGCTGAGATTAAGGGCCTTAAGTTGGTTTCGAAAATTTTGTTTATTCGCGGCTGGGATAACAACTTTCCAAAGAGGATCAGTGTTGTCCAGTTCGTCTAAACCCGAAAGGTCTCGATGAGAAACCGTAAACACACCTTGTTGCATTTGAATTCTTGGGTTGTTTCTTACTGCGGTGGCGGCAAGCGGTTGAAAGGTCTGACGCTGCGCGCCGATTTTGCTCGGAAGGTAGTCGTCAAAGTGCTCGTCATCTCCCAGGCCCAGTACTTGCGTGGCGTTTGGATCGCGTAGCGAGACTGCGTTCAATTCTTGAGGGTGAAGGGCCCAGATACACCCATCATCGTCTTCATGTTTTCCGCCTTCGTCATTCACTGCAAAATATAGCGAGACCAGTACGCTCTCCGACCAGTCCAAGAGACGGGTCGGCAGGCCATGATGCTGCATCAAGAAAAGCCATTCCCATTCGTCCGCTGGTCTGTTGGTGATAAGAGGAAGGGCGTTCTGTTTGAAGCGGCGTATGAGCGGCAGCTCATTGTCCATCCCACCGTTTCGAGCGAGAGTGCAATCGAGTTTCCAAGTCGCGTCGGCGTGACCTCGAAACCAAACTGGTTCGTTTTCTGGAACTTGCCCAGACAATACGTCCAGCAGTTCTCCAATGCCCGTGATTTGCACGTCGTCGTATTTCATTGAAATCTCGCCTAAAAATCCCGCCTTCTTATCACATGCATCTTACAGTTGCGTAGCGGTCTAGTCGAGCAGGGTGTTGAGGAGGATCGTCCATAATCCGAGAACACCGATCCGAGCGGTGTTTGCTGTACTTATTCTGTACTCGAAAAGAAAAAGGACTTAGCCGATGAGCGCTAAGTCCTTGAAATCTTTGGCTCCGGCGGTAGGGATCGAACCTACGACCAATTGATTAACAGTCAACTGCTCTACCGCTGAGCTACGCCGGAACGGTTTTGGCGATATAGCAGCGGCTCTTTCGGGCGTCCAGAGGGATTTTGCGAAAACTGGCCGCCGCAGGTCTACAGCAGATGAAAGCGCGTCGTCGGGCGCAGCGGGGCCTGTGGTGCGATCCTTTTTTTACCCACAAGATCAACCAAATGCGCAAAAACGTTGCGCGTTGCGGCGGCAATCAAACCAGATGGCGTGTCGTGGTAGATCAGCACAGCCAACTCATGCGCATCCAGGGGGCCGGATCTGAGCGCTTCGAGGATGGCCGCTTCCCGAAGTTGGCGATGTGAAATCAGCCAATCCAGTCGCCCGGCTGGATCTTCTATCATATCGCCGTGGCCAGGATAAAACCGCCTCCAGGCCTGCTTTTGCAATCGTCGGCAGGACATCATGAAATCGGTCAGGTCGCCGTCCGGTGGCGAGACCAGCGAGCTGGCCCATCCCATGACGTGATCGGCTGTGAAGCAGGCATCTCCCCAGGCCAGGCAGATGTGATTGCCGATATGGCCCGGTGTATGCAGCACTCTCAGTCGCCAGCCATTGCCTGAGAGCAGCGCGCCATCTTCCAGCGTTTCATCGGGGTTGAAATCATCGGCGACACCCTCTCCGCCGCCGCTGAGGCCATCCTCCGCAAGACGTTGCATCACGGCAGATCGCCCGGAGATTGCCGGTCCGAAGGCCAAGACAGGCGCACCGCATTCCGCCTGCAGGGGGCGGGCGAGCGCCGCGTGATCCAGATGCGCATGGGTCACGACGATATGGGTGATCCGCTGCCCCGGGGTGATGGCCGCGAGGATCGCGCCCAGATGGTCGGCGTCCAGAGGGCCTGGGTCGATCACGGCAATATCGGTGTCGCCCAGCAGGTAGGTGTTTGTGCCGGAGTAGGTCATCGCAGAGGGGTTCGGCGCGACAATGCGCCGGAGGCCAGGCTCCAGTTGCTCTGCATCCCCTATGACCGGGTCAAATGGCTCTGAGGAGGACACGACCATTCACCCTTTCGTAGACAGCCACGCGCCTTTAGGGTTCTAGCCATGTCTTTTGCCTGGCTCAAATACTATATGCCGCGCAGCCTCTATGCGCGGGCCGTTATGATCCTGCTTTTGCCGGTTGTGGTTCTGCAATTGGTGGTGACCGTTCTCTTTCTGACGCGGCATTTCGAGGATGTCACACAGCAGATGGCGACCACTGTTGCCCGCGAGCTGCGGCTGGTTCTGGATGTGGTGGAGTCTGCGCCGGACCTGGGCTCCATCAACTCATATGTGATCGAAGAGCTGTCACAACTGGCCATTGTGGTTGAGCCTGTGGCTGAGGGTGACGTCCCCCAGGCTCATCTGCGCGACTTCTGGGATTTCTCGGGGCGGGTGATTGTCGCTATGCTTCCCGCGCAGGTGCAAAGCATCGCGGCCATTGATTTGACCGAGAACCGGCGGGTGCATGTCTATGCCGATACGCGATTTGGCCCCGTCAAGATCGGGTTTGACCGGCGCCGGATCTCTGCATCAAACCCGCACCAGCTGTTTGTAAATATGATCTTCTTTGGTGGTCTGGTCACGGTGATCGCCATCTTGTACCTGCGCAATCAGCTGCGGCCCATCAAACGGCTGGCCCGCGCGGCGGAGGCCTTTGGCCGCGGCCGTCACGAACCCTACAGCCCAGCAGGGGCGTTGGAAGTGCGTGCGGCAGGGCATGCCTTTCTCGACATGCGCAACCGCATCGAACGGCAGATCGAACAACGCACCCTGATGCTGTCGGGGGTCAGCCATGATCTGCGGACGCCCCTCACGCGCATGCGGCTGAGCCTGTCGATGCTCGAAGAGGACGAACGCGCCGCGCTGGAGCAGGACGTGGACGACATGCAGGGCATGCTTGACGCCTTTTTGAACTTTGTGAAAGGGGCAGGCGAGGGGGAGCCTGAGCCGATCGAGCCGCATGCCTTTGTTGCATCCGTTGTGGAGGATGCGCGGCGTGCCGGGCGGGATGTCGCGTTGCTGCCGCCCGATGGGGAGGGGACGGGCACGGTGCAGTTGAATCCCTTGGCCATGCGGCGCGCGCTGGACAATCTCATTTCCAACGCGGTGCGATATGGGGCGATGGCAGAAGTGTCTGTTCTGATGACAGAGAAAGCCCTGCGCATCCGCGTCGAAGACGATGGCCCCGGCATCCCCGAAGATCGGCGGGCGGAGGCCACGCGCCCCTTCACGCGGCTTGATGCGGCGCGCAATCAGGATCGGGGTGGTGGTGTCGGTCTTGGGCTTGCAATCGCGACCGATATCGCGCGGGCGCATGGTGGGGTGTTGCGGCTCAGCTCATCCGAGCGGTTGGGGGGCTTGCGTGCGGATATCGTGATTGCGCGATAGGGGCGCGCCTCAGCGCCGCCGCCTGCGCAGTCCGAATAGTCCGCCAAACGCCGCGAAGAGCATCCAGAACGCCGCAGGAAGCGGTACGACACCAACAGTCTCGGCTTCGTCAGGTGTCTTGCCGCCGTCATCAGACGGGTGCAATCTGTTGCCATCGGGGGTGTTCTGATCGCCATCGGGATCGCCTTCCGGGTCATCAAAAAACGTGATTGTCGGGCTCTCTTCCTCATCCTCCTGCGCGTTTGGAACCGGGTTGGAGCTTCTACGGAAGGGGCCGGACTCAAACGGGAAGGATGGCGGTTGCGATAGCCCGCTCGCAACCGGATCCGACGGCAGGCTTGGCAGGGCGATCACAGGGGGAGACTGGGTGATGCGGGATCCAAGAATAGGGGCCCAGAACGCGGTGATTGACATTGGGCCGATGTCCGCTGCCGCTTCATCTTCGAAGCTTGTCACTTCCTTGCGGCACACATCAGCGTAACGCGCAAAGTAGCGGTCCCATTCCGATTGTTGGAGCGGGCGGCCAATCAACTCAGCCAGTTGGACCGGTGTCAGCGCCTCTTTGCAAGGCTCCGGCAAACAGCTGCGCGGCAGTCGCGGCCCTTTGCCGGTGGCAAAGACGGTCTGATCGATGTCCGCCTCTGTGATGCACGCTCCGCCAGGTGCGCCCTGCTGCAACAGGTTGGTCAGAGACAGCACCTGCGCGGGGCGTGTGGGCGGGCTGACGGTATCCGACAGGGTGCGGGCAAAGCCGGGGCTTTGAACGACACTTGCGCAACAGACAGCCGTTGCGGCGACCAGACGTACTCGTTGACTGAACACGGGTGTAACCCCTCAGATAACTGCGACACTCGTAACAAACCCACCAGACTGTTTTCTCTGGCAGAGGTCACTTTTAGCACAATTTTTAGTCAAGGAGTCGATTCCGAGACCACATGGTAAACGGGAATGTGACGCAACATCAGCAGTTTGATCGCAGCGTTGTGATCTGTCGCCAGTCAGCCCTGCATTGATGAAAAATGACGGTCACGCCGCACCAGGAGACATATTCATGCGTGCGATCCTGCCTGCGTCCGTCCGCTGACGCTGGCGCGCCTATCATTTGTTTCAGAATGCGGGTGCGGGCTGCATGGTCTCACCTGCCTTTGGACAGGATGGTCTGGAGCATGTCGCCAGGCATTCGGAGATTGAAAACCAGCCAACTGCATGCAAGACCCATCCATCATGGGGATCTTTTGAGGTCCGGAGCAGTTCAGGGTGGGGCCAGAGAACAGAAATGTCGTTTGATCTATTCTCAGGGCATGTGAACGTCCACATTGGTGCGCCGAATGTGGCGCCCGTGCTGCTGAAGAAAGCGGCGCGCACCAAAGCCCTGCGCGAGGATACAACGACCCATGCCATGCTCAACCGTGAGTTTCGCAAATATCTGAAACCGATCCTGCTTGGCGGTGAGGACCCGAACGATTTGCTGGCGCGCGCGCGGACGGTGCAGGATCCGTTTTTCCAGATGTTGAAGGAGCGTGATGTTCTCGCGATCAGCCAGCATGTGTTGATGGCGCACCCCGACTACGTGGTCCGGGATGGTCTGTTTCTCGCCGGCGCCGAAAGACGTGTCGCACAGCTGGCGGATCTCTTTCGCCACACAACCCTTGATCTGCATCTCACGATCCAGAACCCCAAGACCTATGTCCCTTTCCTGCCGCCGGTGAACCGCAAGGGAATTGATCTTGCCTTTCTGCCGGAAGAGATCCCAAGCTGGCTCGATCTGGTCACGCGCCTCCGGCAGGCCTGTGCGGACAACCGCATCGTGGTCTGGGATTTTTCGGATCTGGCGAAGATGGCGCTGCCTTTCGCCATCACGTTGATCAACGCCGATGAAGCGCTTGCCACCACGATCGCGCCTTACATCGATGCCTCTGTGCAATATGACCTGACCCTGTCGCGGGTGGTTCAGCAGGACTTTTTCGACAGGGATGCCGCCCGATTGGTGGATCGTCAGTATGCGCGCGATCTCAGCGGCATCGCGGCGCTGCCGAACACCATATTGGTCCAATCCGAGGATATCCCGGAGGAGCTCTTTCCCAAAGGCGCGCAGGCGGGCGGCGCATCTGTCTAGGGGCTATGGAACCGCCGGGCGTTGACGCTGTGGTTGTATCCGGTCGTGGACAGAAATCGCGGAGGTGGCCGCTTTGACCCTACACATCAGGCAGTCCGGGCACAGAAGCGCAGGGGCGACGTCGAAGGCAAAACCATTTGCCCAATGCGCGCGCTCCCCTATCGATCCTGACCATGTTGTCATAGAAAACTCCCGTCGCGCCAGTCACCTGCTGGTTATAGTTGGTGCTTTGAGCGAGCAAGATTGCGGGGTCGATGTCCTCGGCGTCCAGCCGCAGCCCGTCAACCGTGCAGGTAATCCGGGGCCGCACGCCGTTCACGAGTGGAGGGGAATGGTAGGCCCGGCAGGACTTGAACCCGCAACCAAAGCGTTATGAGCGCTCTGCTCTAACCAATTGAGCTACAGGCCCGCCATAAGGCGTTGGGTAAGCTGCACTGCGGGCCTCGTCAAGAGCCGGATCGCAGCGCCTGGGGTCATTGCACAGCTGCGGTGAATGTTCTAACTGCCGATGAGCCGCCGCACCGATCTGGAGAGCAAATCATGACGTCGCCAAAAAACGGGATCACCTATGCAGATGCGGGCGTCGATATCGACGCAGGCAACGCTCTGGTCGAGCGGATCAAACCGGCGGCAAAACGCACAAACCGGCCCGGTGTGATGGTTGGTCTGGGCGGGTTCGGGGCGCTCTTTGATCTCAAGGCCGCAGGCTATTCCGACCCGGTGCTGGTGGCGGCCACCGACGGTGTGGGCACCAAGCTGCGCATCGCGATTGACACCGGCCATGTGGATGGTGTGGGCATCGATCTGGTGGCCATGTGTGTGAATGATCTCGTCTGTCAGGGGGCTGAGCCCCTGTTCTTTCTCGACTACTTCGCCACAGGCGCGCTTGAGACAGAGCAGGCCGCACGGATCATCGAAGGCATCGCTGAGGGCTGTGCCCGGGCTGGATGCGCGCTGATCGGCGGTGAGACCGCTGAGATGCCGGGGATGTATCCGCCGGGGGACTTTGATCTCGCAGGTTTTTCGGTTGGCGCGCTGGAGCGCGGCCAAACCTTACCAGACGGCGTCGCTGAGGGCGATGTCCTGTTGGGGCTGGCCTCTGACGGGGTGCATTCGAACGGCTATAGCCTCGTGCGCAAGCTCGTCGAGCTGTCGGGGCTGGGGTGGGCAGACCCGTGCCCATGGTCGGATGTGACGCTTGGAGAAGATCTGCTGACGCCGACGCGTCTTTATGTGCAACCCGCCCTTGCGGCGATACGCGCGGGCGGTGTGCATGCGCTGGCGCATATCACCGGCGGCGGGTTGACGGAAAACCTGCCGCGGGTCCTGCCCGATGATCTGGGCGCAGAGATTGATCTGGACAGCTGGCAGCTGCCCGAGGTGTTCCGCTGGATGGCAGAGACGGGCGGCATGGCCGAAGCCGAGATCCTCAAGACCTTCAACTGCGGCATCGGCCTGATCCTCGTGGTGGCACCGGACAGGGCGGACGCACTGGCTGACGTGCTGGGCGAGGCGGGCGAGCGCGTGACGCGGCTCGGCACGGTGACCGCAACGCCGGGCATGTCCTATACAGGCACGCTGATGTGACCAAACGGGTCGCGATTTTCATCTCCGGCGGTGGCTCCAACATGGTCAAGTTGCTGGAGAGCATGGTCGGCGATCACCCGGCGCGCGCCTGCGTTGTGCTGTCCAATGATCCGCAGGCTAAGGGACTGGAGCATGCGGAGGCCCGTGGCGTGCCCACAGAAGTGGTGCGGCACCACCCCTTCGGCAAGGATCGCGCGGCCTTTGAGCACGCGATCAGCGGCGCGATTGCGCCCTATGCGCCGGATCTGATCTGCCTGGCCGGGTTCATGCGCAAGCTGACGGCAGAGTTTGTCGACCCCTGGCGGGGTAAGATGCTGAATATCCACCCGTCGCTCTTGCCCAAATACAAGGGGCTGCACACCCACGCCCGGGCGCTCGAGGCGGGGGATACGGTGCATGGCTGCACGGTGCATGAGGTCACCCCGGCGCTGGATGATGGGCCGATCCTGGGGCAGGCCCGCGTGCCGGTTCTGCCGGATGACACCGAAGAGACGCTGGCGGCACGTGTGCTCACGCAGGAACATCTGCTTTACCCGCAGGTGCTGGCGCGCTTTGCCAGTGGCGACCGCCGCCCGGTCCTTCTCTCGTAGACGCGCTGGAGTGCCGTTCTGGTCAATGCTGTGCGCGTCGTGTAAGGGTCAGGTTGCCGGGACCACCGGCATCGAAAACAAAGAAACGGCAGTATGAAGACACTCACCACGACCGCGGAGTTGGCCGCATTTTGCGAAGCGGCCGCCAACCATGACTATGTGACGGTCGATACGGAGTTTCTGCGGGAACGCACTTATTATTCCAAGTTGTGTCTGATCCAGCTTGCCATGCCCGGCAAGGATGACAGCACCGCCGTGCTGGTGGATCCGCTGGCCGAGGGCATCTCGCTTGAGCCGCTCTATGCGCTGTTCCGGGACACCTCGGTGGTCAAGGTGTTTCACGCGGCCCGGCAGGATCTGGAGATCTTCTTTGTCGACGCGCAGGTCTTTCCGGAGCCGCTGTTTGACACCCAGGTGGCGGCCATGGTCTGCGGCTTTGGCGAACAGGCGGGCTATGAGACGCTGGTGCGGCGCATTGCCAAGACCTCGCTGGACAAGACCTCGCGGTTTACCGACTGGTCGCGGCGGCCTCTGACGGATGCGCAGAAGACCTATGCGCTGGCGGATGTCACGCATTTGCGGGTCATCTATGAATTCCTTGCCAAGAAGCTGGAAGAAACCGAGCGCAGCCGCTGGGTGAAAGAAGAGCTGTCGGTGCTGACCAGCTCTGAGACCTACGTGGTTCACCCGCGCGAGGCTTGGCGGCGGGTCAAGACGCGCACGAATTCGCCCAAGTTTCTGGCGGTGGTGCGCGAGCTTGCGGCCTTCCGGGAAAGCTTTGCGCAGGAGCGGAACATTCCGCGCAACCGGGTGTTCAAGGATGACGCGCTGGTGGAGCTGGCGTCGAACAAGCCGAAAAACTCCGAAGAGCTGGGGCGGTCTCGGCTGTTGCTGCGTGAGGCGCGGCGCGGGGATATTGCTGATGGCATTCTGGCTGCGGTCAAGGCCGGGGTAACCTGCGATCCGGCGGAGATGCCCCAACCAGACCGGTCACGGGACAAGATGCAGGTGAACCCGGCGCTGGCCGATCTGTTGCGGGTGCTGCTCAAAGCCAAGACCGAGAGCGCGGGTGTGGCGGCCAAGCTGATTGCACCAGCGGCGGATCTGGATGCGATTGCGGCTGGGCTACGTGACGTCGCCGCGCTGCATGGCTGGCGCAAGGAAGTGTTTGGCGCAGATGCACTGCGGCTGTGTGAAGGGAAAATCGCGCTGGCGGCAGATGGGTCCGACGTGCGGATTGTGGCGCTGGACTAGGCCGTTTCACTTCTGGGCTGACACATCGACAGAGGACGCTTGTCCAATGCCGCTGTCAGATCAGCGGCGGGCTTCCAACGCATTGCGCTCGGCTTCCACTCGGATCGTGCGCGCCCCCGCCAGGGTCAGGCTGGTGACTTTGCGCGCGACGGTCACCTCGCGTGTGGCCGGTGCGCCCTGGCGGGTGCCTGCGCGGCGCAGCCCCTCCAGACGGTAGGTCAGAACACCGTCCACAGCCTCTTCGTCCTCATTTGCGGGTGTGAGGCGCACATCATAGGCGCCTTGTCTGGCCGCGAGACCTGTCACCCGGATGATGGCGCCGCCCGGTACGCGTTCGATCACCAGCGCACTGACTGTATCGATTGGCGTGCCCTCAAAAGTGCTTGGCCCTCGGTTCGAGCTGAAGATCCCGCTGCGGGTTGGGATCAGAGGGTTCACCTCAGAGTCCGTGGTTGTGACGGGTGCGGGTTCGCCGCGGCCAAACCAGTTGAACGGGTTCACGCGGCTGTCGCGCAAGCCGCCGCAGGCCGAAAGAACAAGGGTCGAGACCAGAAGGGCGGAAACTGTGATGCGCATGGTGCCTGCCATTGGTTTTGTTGCTTTTGGAGTTATCGCATCTGGCCGGGGTTGAAAAGCGCCAAGGGAGGCTGGACCTTTGGGGAGACCGGACTTAGGTGAGATCCGAGACATGAGGGGGCCAAGATGGCGCAGGCAGCTTTTGAAGATCTGGTTGAGGATTTCGAGTTTCTGGAAGACTGGGAAGACCGCTACAGGCTGGTGATCGAGGAAGGCAAGATGATGGCGCCGCTCAATGCGGCGTTAAAGGTGCCCGCCACGAAGGTGGACGGCTGTGCCAGTCAGGTCTGGCTGCATGTGGTGACCGATGGGGGCGTGCTGCAGTTCGACGGCGAGAGCGATGCGATGATCGTGAATGGTCTGATTGCGGTTTTGCGCAAGCTTTATGCGGGCTTGCCTGTGGCGGAGGTGCTTGAGGTGGATGCGCGGGCGGAGATGGCGCGGCTGGGGCTGAATGATCATCTGTCAGCGCAACGGTCCAACGGGCTGCGGGCGATGATCGAGCGCTTGCGCGCGGTGGCCGCCGCCGCGTGATCCGGCGGAGGCGCCTTCGGCGCCACGACATGATGAGCAAAGCCCGTGCCGGGCTTTGCGGTTGGACGGCAGCGGATCAGAGTTTGGCCAATGTTGTGGCGAGATCACCGTAGCCGGTGAAGCGGCGTTCAAAGGTAAGACCGAGGAAGGCCGCGCAGTCCTGAGCCTTGCGGGTCAGTCCCGGATCATCGGTCTGGGCCTGGTAGACCAGCTTTTCATAATTTCCGAAATACATATCCCGCAGTTCCGGATGGCGATCGAGGCCCATGGGTTTGACCACAAAGGCATCGAACTGGCGGACCAGAAAGTCGGTGAGGTAGAAGGTGGTGATCTCCGTCTCGCTTTGTGCGGCGAAGCGGTCATTGCCTTCAAAGAAGGAATAGCAGTGCGGGCCGGACACCATCTCAACGCCAAGCTCTGCGCAGGCCTTTTGCAGCAACCCTCCGGTGCCGCAATCCGCGTAGACCACAAAGATCTGATCGTAGCGGGCGCGGTGTTTGGTCACCGTCTCGCGCACGCTTAGGGTGATCTTTTCCGGGTAGAGGTGGTATTTTGCGGGCAGGCAGGTGAGATCCAGGTGGGTCCAGCCGTTCAGGGCCTTTAGATCAAGGATCTCGCGGGCAAGCGCGCCGCAGGCGATCAGCAGCACACGGCCCTGGCCGGTGGGTGCCAGACCCTCCTCGGTCAGGCTTTGATCATGAAGCGGCATCGAGACGCACAGCCGTTCCGTAGGCCAGAATTTCGGATGCACCGCCCATGATTTGCGAAGTCTCGAACCGCATGTCGACCACTGCGTCGGCGCCCAGTGTCTGCGCCTCGGCGATCATCCGGTCCAGCGCCTGTTCGCGGGCGCCTGCCATCAGCGATGAATAGCCTGTGACTTCGCCGCCCACGAGGTTTTTCAGGCCCGCAACGATATCCGTGCCGATGTGTTTTGCACGCACTGTAGAGCCGCGGACGAGGCCCAGCGTTTCTGCGATGGGTCGTCCTGCGATCTGGGAGGCGGTGACCACCAGCATCTTAGTGTTTCATCCTGTCGTAGTGGTCTTCGTCGGCGTTCCCGAGCCGTTCGGACAGAACCCGGTAGAAAACATAACCAACCAGTGCTGCCGGGATCAGGGCCAGCCAACCGGCTGGGACATGCAAGGCTGTCAGCACAAGCGCGGCCAGCCATAGGGTGACGCCGAAGGCAGCGATCACGCAGAGGCAGATGAGCACCAGTTTGTCGAGCGCCATGTGACCTGTCCTTTCGTTTGGCCCGGTCCTTGCCGCGCGCAGGATCAGGCGCTTTTCTGGTTGTGCTTGCGCCCGACCCACTCCTTGGCGGTTTCCACAGCAACGGCGGCATCGCGGCAGTAGGCATCCGCGCCGATGGCCTTGCCGAACTCCTCATTCAGTGGCGCGCCACCCACAAGAACGATATAGTCATCGCGCACGCCCTGTTCGACCATCGTGTCGATCACAACTTTCATGTAGGGCATCGTGGTGGTCAGCAGGGCCGACATACCGAGGATGTCCGGCGCCTCGGTCTCCAGCGCCTCCATGTATTTCTCGACCGCGTTGTTGATACCAAGATCGACCACCTCGAAGCCTGCGCCTTCCATCATCATGCCGACGAGGTTCTTGCCGATGTCGTGGATGTCACCCTTCACGGTGCCGATCACCATCTTGCCCACACGCGGCGCGCCGGTTTCGGCCAGCAGCGGCTTCAGGATGGCCATGCCGCCCTTCATCGCATTGGCCGCCAGCAGCACCTCGGGCACGAAGAGGATCCCGTCGCGGAAGTCATGGCCCACGATGGTCATACCGCCCACAAGCGCCTTGGTCAGGATGTCATAGGGCTGCCATCCACGCTCCAGCAGGATGTTGACCGCCTCTTCGATCTCTTCTTTGAGGCCGTCATAAAGATCATCGAACATTTGCTGGACAAGTTCTTCGTCGTCCAGCTCCGACAGGATGATTTCGTCTTCGTCCGACATGGGCAATCCTCTATCGCTGCCCCGGCGTGCGGGGTCTGGCCTCACTTTCGTTTTGACAGATCGAGTGAGTCGCACTGTCCAAATAGCGACACGACGATATCGGCGCGCGACCATCTGACGCGAATTTTAGCGTGCGAGACCTGCGCGGCACAAGCACCCTCAGAGCTGCCGCATCCGAAATCTTTTCATAAAGATATAGAGGTTAAGCGCCGGTTACTCCGCCGCTTGCACCAGATTCAGGACCGGTTGTGGTGTGGGCTGCTGCGCCTCTTTCGCCCCCCGCTTTGCGTAGAGCAGCGCGAACATCGGCGGCGTGAAGTAGAAAGACACCACTGTAGACAGCAGCACTCCGCCCGCCACGGACATGGCAAAGGGCGGCCAGAAGCCACCGCCCGCGAGGATCAGGGGCAGGAAGCCGCCAAAGGTGGTGATGGTGGTGCTGATGATGTGCCGGCTGGAACTCATCAGCACACTCACCATGGCCTCAGCATCACCGGCCCGCGCGCCCGGGTCGTCGCGCAGGCCGGTCATGATGATGATGGCGGCGTTGATCGACACGCCGATGGAGCCGATGACCCCAATGATCGCATTGATGCCAAAGGGGTATTGGAACACGGCCAGCGCCAGAATGCTGAGACCCGCCGAGAGCACGCTGACCACCAAGGCAATGGCGGAAAGGCGGAAGGAGTTGAAGGTCATCACGATGGCCGCGATCGACAGCGTCACGATCAGCCCCAGCGAGGCCAGCAGATTGCCCATCGTCTCGGCCCGCGCATCGCTGTCGCCGCCGATCTCCAGCCGGTATCCGGCGGGCAGGTCGAAGCCTTGAGCGTCAAGCGCTGCCTGTACCTCGACCAGGGCCTCTTCGGGCAGAACATCGCGCAGGATGAACGCCTGAATGGTGTTGACCCGTTCGGCGTTGCGGCGGGTGATGATGGGCTCACTGGGGGTCAGCGTCAGCTCCGCGATGGCGGAGAGGGGGACGCCTGGAAACTGGCCGTGCGCCGAGAGCTGCGCGGCATTGCCCGGCAGCAGCATCAAATCTGCGATGGCGGTCAGGTCGCTGCGGGTGGCCTGGCCGAAGCGGACGCGTACCGGCAGCTCTTCGGGGCCTTCGAGGAGAGAGCCGCCCGCGACACCCTCCAGACCGGCTTCGAGTTGCCGGGAAACACCTGCTAAGTCCAGACCGAGTTGGCGGGCCTTGGCTTCATCCACATCAATGCTCACCTCCGGTGCGCCATTGGTGACCGTCCCACGGGCAAGGGTCACGGAGCTGATATCCGACAGAATCCGCCGGATTTCGGCACCGGTTTCGCGAAGGGTCGCAAGATCGGGGCCGACGATGCGCAACTCAACCGGCGCGTCCACGGGCGGGCCTTGCACCAGCCCGCGCACCAGCACCTGCGCCTCGGGGGCCACTGCGTCGATGCTGCGTTCCAGCCGTGCGATCAGAGTTTCGGTGGCCTGCGGGGAGGTGGTGGTGACCAGCGCTTCGGCAAAGCGGGCGGCGTTGTCGCGGCCACCGGCCATGTTGTAGTAGAACGCAGGCGCCGATTTGCCCAGGACCCAGGAGACTTGCTGCGTCTCGGCTGCGTCGCGCAGCAGCTGGTCTAGCCGTGCGACCACCGCCTCGGTCTGGCCAAGCGCCGCACCTGGCCGCAGATCGACCTCGATGTGAAACTGATCGCGGTCCACGCCCGGGAAGAATTGCGCGGTCAGCAGCGGCATCGACAGAAAGCCAAGCACTGGCAGGACCAGCGCTAGCGCGACTGAGCGGATCGGGTTTTGCACTGACCAGCGCAGGGTCGTTGCAAAGGCGCGCGACAGCGCGGGCACGCGCAGGCCGGAGGAGAGCAAACCACCCTTGTCGCCTGCTGGCATGGCCCAGCCGGCAATGGCGGGGGTCAGCGTCACCGCCACCACAAAGGACCACATCAGCATGGTCACCACCGCAATGGCGATGGAGCCCACGAAATCCCCCGCCGGGCCGGGCAGCAGGATCATCGGGGTGAAAGACAGCGCGGTTGTGATGGTTGAGGCAAAGAGCGGCGCAAAGAGCCGTCGCACCGCCCCCCGCACGGCCAACAGCCGGGTCTGGCCATCGGCGATGCGCTTGCCAACCTCGTCGGTCATCACAATGCCCGCATCGACCAGCAGCCCCAGCGCTACAATCAGACCTGTGACTGACATCTGATGGATCGCGAGGCCAATGATGTTCATCGTGGCGAGCGTGGCCAGCGAAACAATGGGCAGGATCAGGGCCACAATCAGCGCCGCCCGCACGCCCATGGTGATCAGCAGAACGCCGACCACCAGCGCCACACCGATCGCCATGTTTCCGCCGACTTCGGCCAGACGGTCGGCGGTGTAGCGGCTTTGGTCAAAGATCAGCTCGGCGTTGATGCTGTCGGGCACGATGTTCTGAAAACTGCCCAGTTCCGCCACGACGCGGTCCATCCAGACATCGACCTGCAGATCATCTTCGAGCTTGGCTGCAACAAGAATGGCGGGCGCGCCATTGTGCAGCGCCTGCTCGGCCAGCGGCAGGCGCGGCTCACGGCTGATCTGGGCAATGTCGGCCACACGGGTGACCTGCCCATCCGGGCCTTCGCGCAGGATCATCTCGCGCACCCGCTTCAGCGCTGTGATGTCGCCCTCAAGGTCGATGATCAACTCATTGTCGGGGCTGCGCAGGCGCCCGGCCTGGGTTTTGCTGTCGGCCCGGGCGATGGCGGCAGAGACATCGTCCGCGCTCAGCCCAAGTGCGGCGGCGCGCACCGGGTCGAGGGTGACGAGCACCTCTTCTTCAGGCGCGCCGAAGGTTTCGACCTGTTTGGTGCCCGACGCGCTGCGCAGGCTGTCGGCCAGCGTTTCAGCATAGCGTCCCATGATCGTCAGCGGCACGTCGCTGTGATCCGCAGACAGCGCGATGATGGCCCCGTAGGTGCCCGCCCCATCCGAGGAGAACTCGGGCGTGGCGACGCCTTGAGGAAAATTCGCCCCCGCATCTGCAAGCGCATCGCGGATTTCCGACCAGACCTGTTCGATCCGCCCGTCGGGCAGGGTCTCCAGCAGGTCCACCTGGATGATCGAGATGCCGGTGGCCGAGGTGGAGTTGATCTCGTCCACTTCCGGGATCTCGCGCAGCTCATCCTCGATCTCGGCGGTGACGAGGGTTTCCACACGCGCAGGGTCCGCGCCGGGGTAGGGCGTGGTGATGGTAGCGAAGAGGTTGGTGATGGTCGGGTCTTCCTGCCGCCCGATGGCCAGCAACGCCGAGAGACCGGCGGCAATGATCACAAGCAGCGCAAGGGCGACCAGGCGCGGTTGGCGAAAGGTGAGCGTTTCCATCAGCCTGCCTCTGCGGTCAAACGAACGGGCTGCCCGGCGACCACGCGGTGCGGGCCGTCCGGGATGATGCGTGTCCCGTCAGCGAAAGTGCCGCGCACATAGGCGCGTGCGCCATCGGAGAAGAGCACTTCGACCGCTTCCGTTGCCACCGTCATCTGACCTTTGGTTTCGGTCAGGATCATCACCTGCCAGAGCCCCCGGGGCGCGTCTTGCAGCGCGGACAGCGGCACCCAGGCCCCGCGTTCGGCCACATATTGCTGCAGGATCAATGTCCCGGTTTCGCGCAGCGGCGGCAGCGCGCCCCCCTCGAAATCCAGCAGCACGGTGCGGGTGCGGGTGGCGCTGTCCAATTCTGGCAGGACCGAAGCCAGCGTGACCGGGTAGCGGTCCTCGGCAAAGACCGCTTCGAGGTTGGTTGCGTCTTCAAGGCCAGCGACAATGTTCGGGCTCAGACCGACGCGCATCTGCGCTCCTGCGGTTTCGACCAGCGACAAGATGGTCTGACCGGCGCCAACCGCGCCGCCGGTGTCGACCAGACGGGTGGCCACGGTGCCATCGAAGGGCGCATGCAGCTGCGATTTTTCCAATTGCAGATCGACCGAGACGAGACTTGCGTCAATCTCGGCGATCCGGGCTTCCAGCTCCGCCAGCTGCAGCGTGACGTTGTCCACCGCCTGGTTTGACGCAAAGCCGCGATTGCGCAGTTCGGTTTGCCGGGTGGTGGTGCGGCGCGCCAGTTCGGCCTGCGCCTCCAGCGCGCGGCGGGCCGCTGTCAGCCGGGCCTGCTCTGCCGCGATCAGCCGTGTGTCGAGACGCGCGATCAGATCGCCTGCCTGCACGGTGGCCCCCTCATCCACGGCAATCATGGCAACCGTCCCGCCCTGTTCGAACGCCATGGTCGTGCGCTGTGCCGCTTCGATCTGGCCGGGGAACCTGCGGGTCACGTGATAGCCGTCCTCAAGCGTGAGGGGCAGAGCCGTGACGGCCAGGGGGGCGGTGGCCGGTGGTGCCTCGACCTCAGCGGCGCGATCTGCCAGAACCGTCTGTCCGAGGATCATCAGCCCGATGGCCAAGGCGATGGCCAAAAGGGTGAAGACTATGGTTGTGCCCTGTCGTAGGATGCGACGCCAAAGCGGGCGGTGTGCAGCGGATGGTGTGTTGGCCATGAGGTGCCTCACTTGTGAAGTAAGTGATGCTTACATATGTTATAGGCTCTAACTTAATCAAGCGCGAAGGAGCGTTTTTTGTCAGAATCTCACGACACGCTGCCGGACCGGCGCACAACGTATCACCACGGAGACCTGCGCGAGCAGCTGCTGGCCGTTGTGCGGGAGCTGGTGGAAGTGCATGGCCCAGATGGATTTTCTGTCGCTGAGGCGGCACGGCGGGCCGGGGTGAGCACAGCGGCCCCTTACAAGCATTTCAAAGACCGGACGGAGTTGATGAATGCACTGGTCTCGGACGCGATGGACCGTTTGGCCGAGCAGATGGCCCAGGGCCGGGACCGGTTTGCGGTGGGCACATATGAGAGTGTTGCGGGAATCGGTCAGGCTTACATCGACTTTGCCAAGGCGGAGCCGGGCGTGTTCCGGCTGATGTTCAGCTTGACCGAAGGCCATGAGGAAGATGACATCCTGCACCAGAAAGGGAACCTGTGCCGCGACATCGTGGACCGGGCCTGCGGGGCCTGCCTGGGGGCTGAGGCCAATAGCCCGGTTTCCATGCTGTCGGCCTATATCCTCTGGACCAGCGTGCACGGGCATGCCTTTCTGAGCATCGACAAGAAGAACAAGGTCGAAGCTGAGGACCTGGACGATTGGGATTTTCTGATGGCGGTGAGCCGGGCGGTGCTGGACGCCTCTGGGCGTCGCTAGGCAGGCGCTGTCATCGCGAACCAGTGGGGATCAGGTTCGGGGGTGAAGCGCCCTTCCCCCCCGTCGAAGGGGGGCGGGCGCTGCCCCGCCTTTGGGCGGGGTCCGGCGCGCGGTTGGGCTGTGCGATAGATCGTTGACGTCTGCAATCAGACGGTCGCGCGGCGCCGCCTGCTGCTGCGCCTGGCGGGGGCTGCATCTTCGCCTGTCCCATCGCTCTGCGACGAGAAGGGACCAAGCCTGTCCACGATCTCTTCCAGTGCGGGGGGGTGATCCATGGTGCGGCTGTCCAATGCCTCGCGCATGTGCCGCAAATGTTCGGGCATGGTGCCGCAGCATCCCCCGATGATCGAGGCACCGCAGGCGCGCGCCATCACCGCGTAGTCGGCCATCAACTCCGGTGTCCCGTCGTAGTGGATGTGGCCATCGACATATTTCGGGATGCCTGCATTGCCCTTGGCGATCACTGGGCGTTCGGGGCCTTGGGCGGCAAAGCCCAAAATAGTGCGCAGGAGGTCGGAGGCGCCGGTGCCGCAGTTGGCGCCGAAGGCCAGCGGTGCGGTCTCGCCCAGATCCTCCACCAGTTTGACCATATCGGCGCTGGTCAGGCCCATCATGGTGCGGCCTGCGGTGTCAAAGCTCATGGTGCCGGCCCAGTCGAGCCCGGCCAGTTGGAAGCCTTCGGCTGCGGCGCGGTATTCTTCGGGCGCGCTGATGGTTTCCAGCCAGCCGATATCGGCGCCGCCGGATTTCAGCCCGTCGGCGGCCTCGTGAAACATTTCGACCGCGAGGCTGTGGCTGAGCGCGCCAACAGGCTCCATGATTTCGCCGGTGGGGCCGACGGAGCCTGCGACGATCACCGTGCGCCCGGCGGCATCGGCCACATCGCGTGCGATTTCAGCGGAGACGCGCGCCAACTCGTGCACGCGTTTTTCGGCGTTGTGCAGCTTGAGCCGCGCGGCATTGGCGCCGAACGAATTTGTTAGGAAGAGGTCGCTGCCTGCGTCGACCGCGCCCCGGTAGAGCGTCTTGATCTTCTCCGGCTCATCCGTGTTCCATAGCTCCGGCGCATCTCCGGACATCAACCCCATGTTGAACAGGTTCGTGCCCGTCGCCCCATCAGCAAGCAAGGTGCCCTTTTCAGCCAGCAGAGAAATCATCGGGTTGGTCATGGCACGCCTCGTCTATGGGAGGCCTTGCGCATGTCACGAACGTGGTCTCAAATCAAATTCATAAAACTCATCTTGGTTATGAATTTGACAACATCAGGACCATGATCCTGGCGTGAGGGGGGTCGCCACGCCAGGATCATGGTGTTGAATAGATTCAACTTTCTTGCATCAGCTGCGCTTTGGCCTCGGCCATCAATTCCACCATTTTTGTGCGAATTGTCGTTTCATCGGCGCGTGCGCCCAAATCGCCCGAGACCTTGCGGTAGACGTCTTCGTCGCCTGCCTCTTCGAAGTCGGACTTGACCACTTCCTTTGCGTAATCTGCCGCGTCTTCGCCGGATTTACCCAGAAGCTCCGCAGCCCAGAGGCCCAGCAGCTTGTTGCGCCGCGCTTCGGCCTTGAACTGCATTTCGGCGTCATGGGCGTATTTGTTCTCAAAGGCGTTTTCGCGGTCGTCGAAGGTGGTCATTGGGGTGTCTCCTGATGAACAAAGTCCTGTTTCCACAGATATGCGGGCTTGGCGCGTCAGGCGCAAGTGGCGCTGGCTTGCGGCAGGGCAGGGCTTCCACTATGAGAGGCGCGCAAGGGTCGCGTTTTTGGCGCCCCAAGGGGAAAGGACGCCCATGTCTCGGCGCAAGAAAATCTACGAAGGCAAAGCCAAAATTCTATATGAAGGCCCGGAGCCCGGCACAATTGTGCAGTATTTCAAGGATGATGCGACCGCCTTCAACGCCGAGAAGAAGGCTGTGATCGAGGGCAAGGGCGTGTTGAACAACCGTCTGAGCGAGTTCTTCATGACGGGCCTCGGCCAGATCGGGGTGCCGAACCATTTCATCAAGCGGTTGAACATGCGCGAGCAGCTGGTGCGCAGTGTCGAGATCGTGCCGCTGGAGATTATCGTGCGGAATTATGCGGCGGGCACCATGTCGAAACGGCTGGGCATCGAGGAAGGCACACAGCTGCCACGGCCGATTGTGGAGTATTGCTACAAGGATGACGCGCTTGGTGACCCTCTGGTGACCGAGGAGCACATCGCAGCCTTTGGCTGGGCCAGTCAGCAGGACATGGATGATATTCTGAGCCTGGCGCTGCGGGTGAATGATTTTCTGTCCGGCGTGATGATGGCGGTTGGCATTCGACTGGTGGACTTCAAGATTGAGGTGGGGCGCATCTACGATGGGGATTTTCAACGTTTGATCGTGGCCGATGAGATCAGCCCGGACAGCTGCCGGTTGTGG
Organism: Roseobacter cerasinus; assembly: GCF_009811755.1. Classification (GTDB taxonomy): domain Bacteria; phylum Pseudomonadota; class Alphaproteobacteria; order Rhodobacterales; family Rhodobacteraceae; genus Roseobacter; species Roseobacter cerasinus. The sequence continues at coordinate 655,946 of NZ_BLIV01000003.1, read as the reverse complement.
GATATTGAGACGGGCCAAAAGCTGGATAAGGATGTGTTCCGCCGGGATCTGGGAGATTTGAAGGATGCCTACACGGAAGTGGCGCGCCGGCTTGGCGTGATGCCGAAGACGGCGCCGATCACCAAGCCGACGCTCATCAACTGATCGGTGCATATGCATATTTTGAGAACAATGAAGGGTAAGGCATGAAAGCGCGCGTGCATGTGATGTTGAAAAACGGGGTTTTGGATCCGCAGGGTGAGGCGGTGCGCCATGCGCTGGGGGCTTTGGGCTTCGACGGGGTGAACGGCGTGCGCCAGGGCAAGGTGATCGAGCTGGATCTGGCGGAGGGCGCCACGGAGGCGGATGTGACCGCGATGTGTGAAAAGCTTTTGGCCAATACGGTGATCGAATCCTATTCGGTGGAGATGGGCTAATGCACGCGGCGGTTGTTGTTTTCCCCGGATCGAACTGCGACCGCGATCTGGCTGTGGCGCTAGAAGCGGCGGGGGCCAAGGTCTCAATGGTCTGGCACAAGGACAGCGCGCTGCCGGATGGCGTTGATCTTGTGGGCATCCCGGGAGGGTTCTCTTTTGGGGACTATCTGCGCTGTGGTGCGATTGCAGCCAATTCGCCGATCTGCCGGTCGGTGGCCGCGCATGCCGAGCGGGGTGGCTATGTCATGGGCATCTGCAACGGGTTTCAGGTTTTGACGGAGACCGGGCTGTTGCCGGGCGCGCTTTTGCGCAATGGGGGCTTGAAGTACATCTGCCAGACCGTTGGTTTGAAAGTGGAAACCTCGCAATCGGCCTATACCGAAGGGTACAATGCGGGTGATTTGATCGACATTCCGATTGCACATCACGATGGCAACTATTTTGCGGATGATGACACCATTGCGCGGTTGCAAGATGAGGACCGCATTGCCTTCACCTATACGGACAATCCGAATGGGGCGCGGGCGGATATCGCGGGTCTGCTGTCGGAGAACCGGCGGGTGCTGGGTATGATGCCGCATCCGGAGCGGGCCGCAGATCCGGTGCATGGCGGCACCGACGGGCAAGCGCTCTTCCGCGCATTGGCGGCTGCGCTGGTGAACGCCTGACTTGAGCAGGGGCTCCGCTTTCGCGTAACTTTCAAGGCATGAGCACCGCAGCAGATCCTGATCCGCAGACCCGCGCCGTCAATTGGCGCGTGCGCATGGCGTTGGGCGTTCTGCTGCTGCTGGCGGTTGCCGTGGTCTCCGTCACCAACAACTTGCTGACGGATCGCTTCACCGAGAGCACGCGCAACCGGGCGGAGTTGCGGCTGGCGCTTTACAGCGGCAACCTGCTCTCTGAGCTGCGGCAGAATGCGATTGTGCCGCAGTTGCTGGCCCGCGATGCGGAGCTGATCGGGGCGTTGAACTCGGCGGATTATACCGCTTCCACCCGTCGTTTGATTTCCTTTGTGGAAGAGATTGGCGCCGCGTCGCTGATGCTGCTGGACATCGACGGGCGCACGGTGGCGGCGACGGATCGAAACCGCCTTGGCTCCAACCACCGGGCGGAGCCCTACTTTGTGGATGCGATCCGTGCCAATGCGACCATCTTCACCGTGGCGGAGCGCGAGGCGGGGGGCTACGGGTTTTTCTATTCGCGGCGGGTGCAGTCTGGTTCGGACGTTCTTGGGGTGATCGCGGTTGAGGTCGATCTGCAAAAGTTCGGGCGCGCCTGGGCGGGGATTTCCGATGCGGTGATTGTGACCGACAGCACAGGGACCATCATCCTGACGACGGAGCCGCGCTGGCGCGGGCGTACCGAAGAGGACGCATTGGCGCGCCAGACGCCGCAGAACGCTATTCAGCGCGCCATCCAGGCGACGGCGGATTGGACAGCGCAGCCCACGGATTCTTACCTCGAAGGCGAGGCGGTCATGCGGCTGGAAACCCGCATCCCGTTCCGGGGCTGGCGCATGGCGAGCTTCACCACCTATGCCTCGGTGCGCGAGCGGGTGAACGGCGTTTTGGCGCTGGAGATCATGGGCTTCGCGATCCTTCTGGCGCTCAGTTTCTATGCGTTGAGCCGCAAAACGGCCTTGCGCGCGGCGTTATTTCAGCGGGAATCCGCCGAGCTGCGGACCCTGAATGCGGCGCTCCAGCGGGAAATCGCCGAGCGGAAACGCGTGCAGGAAACGCTCGCCGTGGCGGAGCAAACGCTGGAGCAATCGAGCAAGCTCGCGGCGCTTGGCGAGATGTCGGCGGCGGTCAGCCACGAGCTTAATCAACCGCTGGCGGCGATGAAAACCTACCTGGCTGGCGCGCGGCTTTTACTGCGTCGCAACCGGCAGGAGGAGGCGCTGTCGTCCTTCGGGCGCATCGATGATCTGATTGAGCGCATGGGCGGGATCACGCGGCAGCTGAAGTCTTACGCGCGCAAGGGGCAAGAGGCGTTTTCCCCTGTAGATATGGGCGATGCGCTTGCTTCGGCCCTGTCGATGATGGAGCCGCAGCTGCGTCAGCGCCATGTGCAGATCAGCCGGATTGTGCCCGACAAACCGGTGATGGTGATGGGCGACCGGCTGCGCATCGAGCAGGTGATGGTGAACCTTCTGCGCAATGCCATCGACGCCACCAAGTCTGAGACCAACCCCAAGGTGGAGATCCTGCTGACGGTGGGAGAGACCGCCACGTTGACCGTGCGGGACAACGGCCCCGGGATCGAAGATCTCGATCAGTTGTTTGAGCCGTTTTATACGACAAAACAGCCTGGCGACGGCGTTGGGCTGGGCCTTGCCATCTCTTCTGGTATCGTTAACGACCTAGGGGGGCGACTAACCGCACGGAACGGACAGGCGGGTGGCGCAGTTTTTGAAATGCAGCTGCCAATATTGGGCAGCGACCACAGTACACAAGCGGCGGAGTAAGCCATGACCCAAGCAATGAAAATCGCGATTGTTGATGACGAACAGGATATGCGGCAATCGATCAGCCAATGGCTGGCGCTGTCGGGCTATGACACCGAGACCTTTGGCAGCGCCGAAGATGCGCTCAAGGTGCTGGGGCCGGATTATCCGGGCATCGTGATTTCGGACATCAAGATGCCGGGCATGGACGGCATGCAGTTTCTCAAAAAGCTGATGGGCAACGACAGTGCCTTGCCGGTGATCATGATCACAGGTCACGGCGACGTGCCGATGGCGGTGGAAGCGATGCGCGTGGGTGCCTTTGATTTCCTCGAAAAGCCCTTCAACCCTGACCGCATGAATGAGCTGGCCAAGAAGGCCACCGGCGCACGGCGGCTGGTGATGGACAATCGCGCGCTGCGGCGGGAGCTGTCGGATGGCGGCCAGCTGATGAAAAAGCTGATCGGGCAGAGCCCGGTCATGGAACGGCTGCGCGAGGATATCTTGGATCTTGGTCAGGCGGACGGCCACGTGCTGATCGACGGCGAAACCGGCACCGGCAAGACGCTGGTGGCGCATGCGCTGCACGCAGTGGGCTCGCGCGCGGGCAAGAAATTCGTGCTGGTCAGCTGTGGCGCCTATGAGGAAGAGGCGCTGAGTAAGCGGCTCTTTGGCCCGATGAACCCCGAGGATGCGCAACTGCCCGCCATCGAAGAAGCGCGCGGCGGCACGCTGGTGCTGGAGGATATCGAAGCGCTGTCCGAGACCATGCAGGCGCGGCTTTTGAGCGTGATCAACGAGCAGGGCGCCCCGGCGGAGACGCGCATTGTGGCGATTTCCAATCTGCAGGAAGCGGGTCGGACCTGCGAAGACGCCCTGCGCTCGGATCTCTTCTACCGCCTGGCTGCGCTGCGGATCACCGTGCCGCCGCTGCGCCAGCGGGGTGAGGATATCCTGACGCTCTTCACCCGGCTCAGCGAGCAGTTCTCCGATGAATACGGGTGTGACGCGCCGCAGGTCTCCGCGCAGGAGGCGGCACAGCTGTTGCAGGCGCCCTGGCCGGGCAATGTGCGTCAGCTGATCAATGTGGCCGAACGCGCGGTGCTGCAGTCGCGCCGTGGCTCGGGCACCATCGCCTCGCTGCTGATGAACGATCACGAAGACATGCAGCCGGTGATGACCACGGAAGGCAAACCGCTAAAAGAATATGTGGAAGCTTTCGAGCGCATGCTGATCGACAACACCATGCGGCGCCATCGTGGCTCCATCGCCAGCGTCATGGAAGAGCTCTGCCTGCCGCGCCGCACGCTGAACGAGAAGATGGCCAAATACGGGCTACAGCGGTCGGACTACCTCTGAGCTGCGTCCGATGCGGCGGGTCACGCGAAAAACTGCGTAAAATCTGGGGCGTAGGGCCGCAATTCACTGCGGTCCTGACATTGGCCATTGTGTTTTCTTACACAGTCGATTTATTCTAACAGGTGATGGTGCGTCTTCAGGACGGATACAACCATCAGATGAGATTCGCTGTTCCCGGTGATGTGGAGCTTCTCCTATCATCAGGGCAGACCGATTGGGCCGGAAACGGTCGACGAACCGCTGACGTGAGGCAAGGGCTGAGGCCCGAGACACGCAGTATATAATGGATACGAGGCCGCGACCTGCGCGCCCGTGTCTGGAGAAGAACCGCGATGACGCGCGCCAATGCACTGAGCAGATCCGCCACGGCCTCAACAGGCCGGGCGCCGCGCATGTTCAATATCGCCCTGACAAGACACGTTCCCTATCTCGCCGATCCGCCTGGGTCGTCGCGGTCAGAGCCGTGCACATTGGAAATATGGCTAAGAAAATGCTTATCGATGCCACCCACGCGGAAGAGACCCGCGTTGTGGTGGTGGACGGAAACAAGGTTGAGGAGTTTGACTTTGAATCCGAAAACCGTCGGCAGCTTGCCGGCAACATCTACCTCGCAAAGGTAACCCGGGTCGAGCCGTCGCTTCAGGCGGCCTTTGTCGACTATGGCGGCAATCGTCACGGCTTCCTTGCCTTCTCGGAAATCCACCCCGACTACTATCAGATCCCGGTCGCGGACCGTCAGGCTCTGATGGAAGAAGAGCGCGCCTATGCCGAAGCGCAGAAGGCCAAGGAAGACGAGGACGAAAAGCCCAAGCGCCGCACGCGCAGCCGCAGCCGGTCGAAAGCCAAGGCTGAGACGGCGAGCACCGAGGATGCGGTGGCCACCAAAGAGGTGGACGCCGATCAGATCGACGGCATGCAGACCATCGACCTCGACGATGAAGAAGGCTCCTCGCCGATGGAGCGGGTGGCGGAAACGCCGGTCGAAGAGCCCGTGGATACACCGGAAGACGCCACGGCGGAGGCAGCAGAAGCTCCCGCTGACGCAGAGGCTGCGTCCGAAGGTGCGGTGGAGACCATCGAAGACAATGATGGCGATGAAGACGATGCGCCCCAGCGGAAATCCGACGCCTCGGCCAAGGATGACAGCATCGAATCCGTAGCGGATGACGATGATCACGAAGACATTCGCCCGGCGCGCAAACCACGCCCCCGGCGCTACAAAATTCAAGAAGTCATCAAGGTCCGTCAGATCCTGCTGGTGCAGGTCGTCAAGGAAGAACGTGGCAACAAAGGTGCGGCACTGACCACCTATCTGAGCCTCGCGGGCCGTTACTGCGTGCTGATGCCGAACACCGCCCGGGGCGGTGGCATTTCGCGCAAGATCACCAATGCCGCCGATCGCAAGAAGCTGAAGGAAATCGCCAATGAGATCGAGGTGCCGGATGGCGCCGGGCTGATCGTGCGCACGGCGGGCGCCAAGCGCACCAAGGCCGAGATCAAGCGCGACTATGAGTATCTGCAGCGGCTCTGGGAGCAGATCCGCGAACTGACGCTGAAGAGCATTGCGCCCGCGAAGATCTACGAAGAAGGCGATCTGATCAAACGCTCGATCCGCGACCTCTATAATCGCGAGATCGATGAGGTGTTTGTCGAGGGCGAGCGTGGGTATCGCATCGCCAAGGACTTCATGAAGATGATCATGCCGTCCCACGCCAAGAACGTGAAGCTTTACACCGAGAGCCTGCCGCTCTTTGCGCGCTATCAGGTGGAAAGCTATCTGGCGGGCATGTTCAACCCCACGGTACAGCTGCCCTCGGGCGGCTACATCGTGATCGGCGTGACCGAGGCGCTGGTGGCCATCGACGTGAACTCCGGTCGGGCCACCAAGGAAGGCTCCATCGAGCAGACCGCGACCAAGACCAACCTGGAGGCCGCCGACGAGGTGGCGCGCCAGCTGCGTCTGCGGGACCTTGCGGGGCTCATCGTGATCGACTTCATCGACATGGACGAGCGCAAGAACAATGCCGCCGTCGAAAAGCGGGTGAAGGAGAAGCTCAAGACCGACCGCGCGCGCATTCAGGTTGGCCGCATCTCGGGCTTCGGCCTGATGGAGATGTCGCGCCAGCGTCTGCGTCCGGGTATGATCGAAGCGACGACCCAGCCCTGCCAGGCCTGCCACGGCACCGGGCTCATTCGCTCGGACGACAATCTGGCTTTGTCGATCCTGCGGCAAATCGAAGAGGAAGGGACACGCAAGCGCTCGCGCGAGGTGCTGATCAAGGCGCCTGTGGGCATCGCCAACTTCCTGATGAACCAGAAGCGCGAGCATATCGCGCAGATTGAGGGGCGGTATGGACTGTCGGTGCGGATTGAAGGCGATCCGATGCTGGTCAGCCCCGATTTCAGCCTTGAGAAGTTCAAGACGGCGACGCGCGTGGTGCCTGCCGCAGTGGATCATGTGGTGTCGGTTGACACCTCGATCATGGACCAGGTGGATGCGGATGAAGACAGCGACGCGGCCGTCGAAGAGGCGCCCGCACCTGATCAGCCCAGATCCGAAGACGGGGAGGGGGACGGCAAGCCCAAGCGCCGCCGTCGCCGTCGCCGTCGCCGGGGCAAGTCCAACGGCGGGGAGAACGGCCAGTCCGGTGACACTGATGCGTCCCATGAGAGCGGCGAGCAGCCCGCCGAGGTGCAGGAGGCTGACGCCTCAGCACCAGCCACGGCAGACGCTGAGGCGGGAGGCGCTGCTCTGAAGAGCGCGGGAGAACCGCAGCCCGAAGCGGAGGCGGAGAAGCCCAAGCCCAAGCGGCGCGCCCGCAAACCGAAGGTCAAGGAAGAGGCGGAAGCTGTCGCAACCGAGGACGCTCAGACCAGCGAAGCGGCACCTGAGCCTGCGCCCGTTGAAGAGGTGGCTGAGAAGCCCAAACGCAAACGCGCCAGCCGGGCGAAGAAGCCAAAGGTCGAAGAGGCTGCGGAGGTCTCCGTGCCAGAGGACGCGCCGAAACCCGAAGTGGCGGTGTCGGAACCTTCGCCAGAGCCGGCGGCACCCGAACCGGTTGTCGAGGCGCCCGTTGCTGCTGAGCCTGAGCCTGCAACAGCAGCCGCTGAACCTGCACCGGAGCCGACACCGGCCAAGCCCAAGCGCAAAGGCTGGTGGTCGCTCGGCGGCTGATGGGTCAGAGAGAGTGATTGGAAAGGGCGCGCCGGTTGGTGCGCCTTTTTCGTTCAGGCTTTGCGGATCACATAGACCTGCACAGGCCCGTCTGTGTCGGCTGACAGCAGGTCATGGCCCGCTTCTGCACAAAAATGAGGCACGTCGACAATGGCGGCGGGGTCATCGGCCTGCATGGTCAGCGTATCACCTGAGGCCAGCGCCTGCAGCCGCTTACGGGCTTTCAGGACGGGCAGGGGGCAAAGCAGCCCGGTGGCATCAAGGTCGGTTGTCGTCTCGCTCATGCCCCTCAGATAGGCGGGATGTTTCATCCTGTCCACAAGGTTGTGACCGTGCGCCGCGTGACCTGTTAACGCATATCCGTTAGGGGTGGGGCATGTTTGGAATCGAAATCATCGACGCCAGTCTGTTGCCCGCCATGATGGTGGCGCTGTTTGCAGGCGTGATCAGCTTTCTCAGCCCCTGTGTGCTGCCGATTGTGCCTCCCTATCTCGCCTATATGAGCGGGGTCTCGGTGGGGGATATGAGCGGCGAAACTGCGGCCCGCAGGCGTGCGGTGATCTCGGCGCTGTTCTTCGTGCTTGGGCTGAGCACGGTCTTCCTGATTCTGGGGTTCACCGCCTCGGCTTTTGGCGCGTTTTTCCTTCAAAATCAGGTGCTTTTCGCACAAATCTCAGGTCTTGTGGTGATCGTCTTCGGCCTGCATTTTCTGGGCCTCTTCCGCATTCCATTCCTCGACCGCGAAGCGCGGCTGGATGCAGGGGATCAAGGCGGGTCGAGCTTTGGCGCCTACATCCTCGGGCTGGCTTTCGCCTTTGGCTGGACGCCCTGCATCGGTCCGCAGCTTGGCGCGATCCTCTCGCTTGCCGCTTCTGAGGCTTCTGTCAGTCGGGGTACCTTGCTGCTGGGCGTCTATGCCGCTGGCTTGGGCATTCCCTTCCTGCTGGCCGCGATGTTCATGACACGCGCCGTGGGTGTGATGAACCGGCTCAAGCGGCACATGAAAACCATCGAACGCGTGATGGGCGGGCTGCTCATCTTGGTTGGGCTTGCCATGGTCACGGGGGCTTTCACCACCTTCTCCTACTGGTTGCTGGAACAATTCCCGGCCTTGGCTTTGCTGGGCTGATCCCCTTAAGGTAGAGCGGAGCCCTGCGATGCTGCCGGGATGAGTAAGGTCTGGCTATGGGCAGCGCCTCCGCGCCACAGGTAAAGCGCCGCAAGGTTTTTTATATCCCCGGATATGATCCGTTCCCGCCGCGCCGATATCGGGAGCTCTACCGTAAGGAGGGGGCGGCGCAGGCCGCGATCTCGGGCTACCGGCTGAAGATGCTTGGCGGCACTGCTGGCGACGGCTTTGGCTGGCAGGTGCAAAGCGAGGTCGAAGGCCAAATCACGCACAGCGATATCGAGGTGCTGATCTGGTCTGACATTGTGCAACAGAGCTTTCACGCCTCGATCACCCGGACCTATCTGGCGATGCTGCGCACCGCATGGATCTATGTGTCGACTGGCGCGCTCTGGCGGCTGATGCGGCTGCGCAAGGGGCCGGTGATTGCGGCGCTTTATCCGGTTGTGATGCTGACAGGGCAGTTCATTTTTGCCGTGGCACTTGGCTGGGGCGCGGGCCGCGTCGCGCAGGTCTCGCTGGCGCCGCTTGGGCCTGCCGCGCAACTCTTGCTGGCAGCGGTTATCGCGGCGCTGGTCTTCGGCAGCTGCCTGCGGTTTTTCCAGAAAATCGATGGCAAGATCTTTGCGCATTACCTGATGCATGATTTTGCCCATAGTGCGGCGCGGCGCGGCGCGTATCCACCCGAGATCGCGGCTCGGCTGCAGCGGTTTGGCGCAGAGATTGTGCAGGCCCTGACCGAGGATGTGGATGAAGTTTTGGTGGTGGGCCATTCTTCGGGCGCGCATCTGGCGATCACTGTCCTGTCTGACATCATCCGGCAGGGGGCGGTGCCGGACAAAGGGCCCGCCTTGAGCTTTCTGTCGCTGGGGCAGGTGGTGCCGATGCTGTCCTTCCTGCCCGCGGCCACGGAGCTGCGCCGCGATCTGCGGTATCTGTCTGTGCGGGACGATATTGTCTGGGTCGATGTGACAGCACCGGGTGACGGCTGTTCCTTTGCGCTCTGCGATCCGGTCTCGGTGTCGGGGCAGGAGACGCCGGACAAACGCTGGCCGCTGGTCTTCTCCGCTGCCTTCACCCAGAGCCTCAGCCCCGCACGCTGGCAGGCGCTGCGCTGGCGGTTTTTTCGGCTGCATTTCCAGTATCTCTGTGCCTTCGATCGCCCGAAGGACTACGATTATTTCCTGATCACGGCCGGGCCGCAGACCCTCGGTGCGCGCTATGCAGGTCGCCCGGCCTCGGCCTCGCGTTTGACCCGCACCGTCAGCGGCTACACGTCGACCACATGACCCAACCGCCCAAACCCGAAAGTCGCGCGGACAAGGTGGGCCTGTGGCGCTACGTGCGGCTCTTTCGGCGCGACATCCTGTCGGCACAGCCGGACAAGCTCTACCGGGCCTGGATGGCGGAGTTTCGGACGCTGTTCTTCCGCAGCTACATGGTGAACGACACTGCAGTGATCCGCGCTGTGCTGAAGGATCGCCCCAAGGCTTTCCCCAAATCGGACCGCGTGGGGTCGGGGCTGCGCCCGCTTCTGGGCAATTCAGTGTTCCTGACCAATGGGGAGACCTGGGAGCGGCAACGGCGGATCATTGACCCCGCGTTTGAGGGCGGGCGGCTGCGCGAGACGTTCCCCTCAATCTGTCATGCGGCGCAGGGCGCAGCGGCGCGTCTGGGGGCCAAAGCGGGGCAGGAGATCGACATGGAGCCGGAAACCAGCCATGCGGCGGCCGATGTGATCTTTCGCACGCTGTTTTCGATCCCCATTGATCATGCGGTGGCGCAGCAGGTCTTCGAGGCGTTCCAGAGCTATCAGCGCAGCCAGCCGATCCTTAATCTGGCGGCCTTTATCCCGGTGCCGAGCTGGGTCCCGCGCGGCTATCGGCGCGCAACGCACCGCAGTGCGCGGGAGATCCGCAGGCTGATCCACCAGCTCACCGCCGAAAGGCAAGGGGAGATCGACAAGGGCACAGCGCCGCAAGATCTGGCCACCAAGATTATGACCACGCGTGACCCGCTGACCGGCGCGCGGTTTGATGTGGACGAGATGGTCGATCAGGTGGCGATCTTCTTTCTCGCGGGCCATGAGACAAGCGCATCGGCGCTGGCTTGGGCGCTCTATTTGCTGGCGCTTTTCCCCGACTGGCAGGAGGCCGTTGCCGAGGAAGCGCGGGGCGCTGATTTGGCCGATTTCTCGCAGATGTCAAAGCTGAAGATTACCCGCGATGTCTTTCGCGAGACGCTGCGGCTTTACCCGCCGGTGCCGATGATGGTGCGAGAGACGACCGCGCCGGAATTCTTTCGCGACCGGGATGTCGCGCCCGGAGCGCAGGTGGTGATCAGCCAGTGGCATCTGCACCGACAGACCCGCCTTTGGAACCACCCCGATGAGTTTGACCCGACCCGCTGGGAGACGGAGAATGGCCAGACCTGCGCGCGTGCCGCCTATCTGCCGTTCAGTGCCGGGCCGCGGGTCTGCCCCGGGGCCGGGTTTGCGATGATCGAAGGGGTGATGATGCTGGCCCATATCCTGCGCGATCTGAAGGTGGAACTGGGCAGCGGCCCGCCGCCTGTGCCGGTGGCGCATTTGACCGTGCGGTCGCGGGATGGCATCCGCCTTAACATTGTCAGGCGCTAACATATACCATCATCCGCGCGTCTGTTCTATGGAGAGGCCAAGGGGCGGAATCAGAAGGATATTTCGATCATGTCAGACCACAGCGTGATGCGCGAACAAATGAACTCCGGTGCAGGCTTCATTGCCGCGCTTGATCAGTCGGGCGGCTCGACCCCCAAGGCGCTTGCGCTCTATGGTGTTGAGCCTGAGGATTATTCCGGGGATGAGGAGATGTTCCGCGCCATGCATGACATGCGCGCCCGGATCATCCTGGCGGATGACTTCACCAAGGAGAAAGTCATCGGTGCCATCCTGTTTGAGCGGACCATGCATGATGCGATCAACGATACGCCCGTGGCCGAGCTGCTCTGGTCGGAGCGTGGCGTGGTGCCGTTTCTCAAGATCGACAAGGGGTTGGAAGAGCAGGCAGATGGCGTGCAGTTGCTCAAGCCCATGCCGGGGTTGGAAGAGACGCTGAGGGTGGCAAAGTCCAAGGGGATTTTCGGCACCAAGGAGCGCTCGGTCATTCATGAGGCAAATGCGGCGGGCATCGCGGCGATTGTGGCGCAGCAGTTCGAGGTGGCGCGCACAGTCATCGCAGCAGGTCTTGTGCCGATCCTGGAGCCGGAGGTGAACATCCATTCTGAGACCAAGGCAGAGGCCGAGGCGGTGTTGGAGGCGGAGATTGCCAAGCACCTCGATACGCTGGAGGAGGACGTGGACGTCATGCTGAAGCTGACGCTGCCGAGCCAGGCGGGGCTCTATGATGGTCTGGCGGCGCATCCGCGGGTGTTGCGGGTTGTGGCACTGTCGGGTGGGTATTCGACGGATGAGGCTTCGGCCAAGCTGGCGCAGAACAAGAGCATGATCGCCAGCTTCAGCCGGGCGCTGACCGAAGGGTTGAATGTGAAGATGTCGGATGAGGCGTTCAACGCAGCCCTTGGTGGCAACATCGACAAGATCTACCGCGCGTCGATCTCACAGGTCTAAGCGCGAGGGGCACGCGTCCTCGCCCCCGTCGAGGGGGCTCGGACGCGGCCCGGCGTATCCGCCGGGCGGGGCCGCTCACATAGGGCGCGGTTGGTCTTGATCAGTGATCTGGGCTTGCAGGTCCCGCAGCACGTAGACGCGGATCGCGGAGGCCAGCCCCATTCTCGCGCCGCGCTCTACATCAATCTCGGCAACCAAGGCGTTGATTGGCTGTGACTTTCGTGCGGCGATCACCCGCAGGGCCTGCCAGAATTCATCTTCCAGTGAAATCGATGTGCGGTGACCCTTCAGGGTCACCGAATGCTTGCTGGGGCGCCCGCTCATCTCTCGCGCTTGTGGCCGTCGAGGTCGCGCGTAGCCTTCTCGGCCTGCGTTTTCTCCGCGTTTTTTTCCGTTTTTGTTCGGCCAAAACGCACCGCATTCTCATCCGCCCGCGCTGTTTTCGCAGCCTTGGCCCTCGCCTTGCGGGCCTTGTTGAGATTGATCGGTGCGCTCATCGCTTACTTTGGGCCAACCATATTTTCGGGGCGGACGACCTCGTTAAATCGCTCTTTGGTCACAAAACCGAGGTTCACGGCCTCTTCAATCAGCGTCGTGCCGTTCTTATGCGCGGTCTTGGCGACCTTTGTCGCGTTGTCGTAGCCGATCTCGGGGGCCAGCGCTGTCACCAGCATAAGCGACTCGCGCATCAGCTTGTCGATACGCTCGGCGTCGGCTTTCAGGCCCACAACGAGATTGTCGGTGAAGGCAGAGGCTGCATCGCCCAAGAGTTGCATCGACTGCAATACGTTGTAGGCCATCATTGGCTTGTAGACGTTCAGCTCGAAGTGGCCTTGTGACCCCGCAAACCCCACGGCGGCGTCGTTGCCAAAGACATGGGCGCAGACCTGGGTCAGCGCTTCGCATTGGGTGGGGTTCACCTTACCCGGCATGATCGAGGAGCCCGGCTCGTTTTCGGGCAGTATGAGTTCGCCCAGGCCACAGCGGGGGCCGGAGCCGAGAAGGCGGATGTCATTGGCGATCTTGAAGAGGCTCGCGGCGACGGTCTTCAGCGCGCCGGAGATTTCGACCATGGCGTCATGGGCCGCCAAGGCTTCAAACTTGTTGGGCGCGGTCACGAAGGGCAGGTCGGTGATCTCAGCCATGTTCTTCGCGACCATCACATCCCAGCCCTTGGGCGTGTTGAGCCCGGTGCCGACGGCGGTGCCGCCCTGCGCCAGCTCATAGATGCGGCCAAGAGCGTCTTTCACCCGCTGAATGCCCATGGCGACCTGATGAGTATAGCCTGAAAATTCCTGGCTGAGGGTCAGCGGCGTGGCGTCCTGCGTATGCGTGCGACCGATCTTGATGATGCCCTCGAATTCCTCGACTTTGGCCTGCAGCGCCCCGTGCAGTTTTTCCAGCCCCGGCAGCAGCACATCGCGCGCCATCATCGCGGTGGCGATATGCATGGCCGTGGGGAAGGTGTCGTTTGAGGATTGCCCCATGTTGCAGTGATCGTTGGGGTGCACCGGGTCTTTGGAGCCGATCTCACCGCCCATGATCTCGATGGCGCGGTTGGCGATCACCTCATTGGCGTTCATGTTCGACTGGGTGCCTGAGCCGGTCTGCCAGACAACCAGAGGGAAGTTGTCGTCAAACTTGCCAGCAACCACTTCGGAGGCGGCCTGTACGATGGCCTTGCCCCGCTCCGCATCGAGCTTGCCCAGCTCCAGATTGGCCTGCGCGCAGGCCTGCTTGATCACGCCGAGGGCACGCACGACGGCGACGGGCTGTTTCTCCCAGCCAATGGGGAAGTTCATGATCGACCGTTGCGTCTGTGCGCCCCAATACTTGTCCGAAGGCACCTCCAGGGGGCCAAAGCTGTCGGTTTCCGTGCGGGTCTGCGCCATGATATCTTCCCTCGACTATGGTGGGTGCGGTGTACCCTTGCTGACAGCGCGGTGCAACTGGAGGATGGGTGCGTCAGGACAAGCGGGTGTGAAGGGCACAATGGGGATTGCGGGCAAAGGCCGTTGAACGGCGGCCTGCGGGTATTATCTCCTTTATTGGACAATTGCGCTTTGGCGCAGGCCCAGCAGCGCGCAGACAAAAGGACAGCCCTCATGATATCCCGACGTCAAACCACGTGGATCACCTGGATGTTGGGTGCCGTTATGCTGTGCGGCGCCATGGCGGTTGGCGCTGCACAGGCGGACATCGCGCGGTTTGCCGGTCAGTATGAAGGCAGCGCCGAAGTCATCTCGCCCGATGGGAGCGCGCAGAAGCGCGATATGAGCGTTGAGATTTCTGAGACCGAACAGGGGTTTTCGGTGTATTGGACCACCACGACCTACCGGCCTGATGGCTCCAGCAAGCAGAAAACCTACAAGGTGGAGTTCGTGCCGTCTGATCGCGGTGACGTCTACGCCTCGGCGATGAAGCGCAATGTTTTTGGCCACGACGTGCAACTCGACCCGATGAAGGGGGAACCTTACGTCTGGAGCCGCATTGATGACGAGACGCTCAGCGTCTATTCGCTCTTTGTTGCCGAAGACGGCGGATATGAAATCCAGCAGTTCAACCGCACATTGGCTGAGGGCGGGTTGGAGCTGGACTATAAAAGCGTCCGCAATGGAGAGGTCCAGCGGACCGTCTCGACCTTTCTAGAGCAGAAGTGATCGGGCTATTTGCGAAAGCTGTCGAGCGAGACGATTTCGGCGTCTTTTGCTGTCTGCGCCGTGGCCTTCGCCGGGTCTGTCTTGGCGGGCGCAGTCTTTTCAGCTGTTTGTGAGGCGGCGGGTTTCAGCTCCGGCACGCCTGCATCCTCCTCTTCCTCCTGGGTTTCAAACCGCAGCCCGAATTCAACCGATGGGTCCACGAAGGTCTTGATCGCGTCGTAGGGAATGTACAGCGGCTCCGGCGCGTCACCGAAATTCAGGGTCACGGAGAACCCGTCCTGGCCGACATCAAGATTGTCATACCAATGCTGCATGACAACGGTCATCTCGCCGGGGTAGCGATCCGACAGCCAATCGGCCAGTTCCGCGTCGGGGTGGCTGGTGTCGAACGTGATGAAGAAGTGATGTGCGCCCGGCAATCCGCTCTCGGCCACATCGTCCAGCACTTTGCGAATAAGCCCCCGCATGGCCTCGTGCATCAGGTTGCCATAATCAATGCTGCGGCTCATCGCGGTCCTCTGCCCAGATCGGGAATATGTCGGAAAGCATAGCCGATTCCCGCGCAGAGGAAAGAGGGCGCGTGGTGAAATCGCGCGGCAGTCAGACCGCAGCGAGCGCAAGCCCGGCAGCAGCCATGACGGCCAGTGTCTCGACGATGCCGCGTTTCAGGCCGAGCAGCAGGCCTGCGGCGAGCAGGGTCAGGCCAAGCGCGGATGTGTCGAGGGAGGCCAGGTCCGGCACCGGGACGGCGGGCCACGCTGCGGTTGTGATGTCTTTGAAGAGCACATGCAGCGCGAACCAGATCGCAAGGTTGAGAATAACGCCAACGACAGCCGCTGTGATCGCACGGAGGGCTGCCGCAAGGCGGGGCTTCGCTGCGATGAGATCGAGGTAGGGTCCCGCCAGGAAGATCCACAGAAAGCAGGGCACGAAGGTGACCCAGAGCGTCAAAGCGCCAGCCGCCAGCGCCAGCGTGATCCCGCCTTGCGCAAAGCCTGCGAGCAGGGCGACGAACTCTGTGACCAGTATCAGCGGCCCGGGTGTGGTCTCCGCCAGCCCAAGTGCGTCGATCATCTGATTGGTGCTGATCCAGCCATAGTCCTGCACGACCGTCTGCGTCATATAAGCCAACACGGCATAAGCGCCGCCGAAGGTGACAACCGCCAGCTTGGAGAAAAACAGGCCAATCTGCGTCAGGAACGTGTGATCCAAAAGCCAGACGGCGGAAACGGGCGCCAGCCAAAGCCCGCCCCATAATGCAAGGGTTCGGAGAGGTGAGGGCGCGGCGGGCGGGGGCGGGGCGGCGCATGCCGCCCCGCCCCCGCCCGCCGCCACGGCGCCACAGGCAGCCGCCAGGACCACAACAAGCGGAAAAGGCAGGCCTAGAACGAAGAGGGCCAAGAAGGCAGCGCCCGCAAGCACGTATGCGCTGTGGGTGGTGAGTGCTTTGCGCGCCATATTGATCAGAGCTTGCAAGACGATGATGATGACTGCCGCTTTGATTCCGGTGAATGCGGCCTGGACCAGGGGCACCGCGCCGTAAAGCGCATACCCCAGAGCCAAGGCCAGGATCACAACGGCGCCCGGCAACACAAAGAGACAACCGGCAATCAACCCGCCCGCAACCCCGCGCAGGCGCCAGCCCGCATAGGTCGCAAGCTGCATGGCTTCAGGACCGGGCAGGAGCATGCAGAGGGACAGCGCTTGCAGAAACCGCTCGTCACTGATCCAGCTGCGTTGCGCAACCAATTCGCGATGCATCAACGCGATTTGCGCGGCCGGACCACCAAAGGAGAGCAGCCCAATGCGGGCAAACACGCGGACAAGATCTGCGGGGCTGGGCTGGTTCATCTGTTGACCGACGCATAGCGGTGTGCGTCATGGGCGGCGGAAGATACCAGTGGCGCTCCGCCTTCGAAATGATGCCCTGCCGGTGTGTGTTGGTGACGGCTCTGCGCCTCGATGCCTGGGTGGCTGTCACAACCTCGCCAATTGCGGCGAAGCCGGGCATCGCCTGGGGCGGTCTGCATGCAACGACAGGCGCGGCTTTCTTTGCGTCTCCGTTTTCCCATAGGTACGGGCGTGGATTGTCCGAGGGGTGGGCTCTCTGCCATCACGCGCATCCATCGCTGCTTTCCTAAATCTGACAGACGTCATGCCGTTTGGGGGCGCCATCGCAGATCGTTCACCCGATGCGGTGCCACAGAACGGAAGGCGCGGTCAACGTCTCATGGCCCGAGACCATTCAGCCACAAAGCCTTAACTCAGGATCCGGTGAATCCCGTTTGGCTCAGTCAGTCACGGATCGAAAGGCTGTGCCAGACACAAGTCTGATCTTCTCTGGCTCGGTGGTGCCCGGACGGGCCCCGCCCACCCCTTCGTTCCCAAAGACCTCGGTCAGACCAGGGTTGACTGCAAGCACATACGACTTGGCAGTCGATTGTTCATGCGGAATGCATCAAAGGAATACGGCTTGTGCAAGACGCCGCACAACAGATGGCAGCAGTTGATCAGCAGTATCATGACCGGCACAGCCTGAGTGATTCGCCCGGCCATCTGGCCTCTTTGCCGCTGCGGAGAACTGACATAATCCGCGCTCCTTTGCAGGAAATTGGCTCTGTAAGCGTTGTCATTTGTGGCCATAAACCTGCCGGTAACACTTGCACTGTTTCTCTAGATGGTGATCCGAAAGAGGAGCGCACGATGTCTATTTTGATGAAGATAAGTCTCGGCATGGGTGCGATCGTCGCTCTCATGATTGCAGTGGGCGGGTTTGCGTCGGTCCAGACCAGCCAGCTGGCGCGCACGTTTCTGGAGTATCGCGGTACAGCGAAGAACAGCCTTGTGGCGGCGGACGTCACCAAGGACCTGTTTGAGGCACGCCTCGCATCGCTCAAGTATCGCGCCACAAAGGACAACACATACATTGATGAAGTGACTGAGAACATTTCCGAAATTGACGCCGTGAGAGACCAGCTTGATGCCTACATCGCAAGCTATCCGGATATGCCAAACGTGGCTGCGATCAGCACTCAGCTGCGATCCTACCAACAGCTTCTGCAAACAGCGTATACGCAGCAGAGTGAGCGCAATACGCTGGTCGCGGAAGTGGCTGATCTGGGGAAAAAGGCACGGCAGCAACTCACGGAAATCATGGAAACGGCGCTGGCCGAGAACGATGCTGAGGCAAGTTCGCGCGCTGGATTGGCGGCGTCCAACCTTTTGCTCGCGCGCCTGTATCTTGAGAGGTTTCTCGTTGACAATCGACCAGAGAATTATGAGCGGTCCACGGCAGAGATAAGGGCTGCGCAGGACGGCCTGCACCGTTTGCTGGACGTTCTTAAAAACCCGCGCCGCCGTGAGCTTGCAAGCTTGACCCTTCGGGATCTGGACAGGTTTGATAACTTGACGAACTCGGTTTCGGAAACGATCACGGCAAGAAATGCAGCATATGCCGAGATGGACGACATTGGACCTGAGGCGGTGCAGAAGATGGGAACGATCGTCGGCGGCATTGTCGCGCGGCAAGACATGCTTGGCCCGGCAGGGCAAGCCCGTGCCGAGCAATCCATCTTTGTTGTTGTGGCGATCCTTGTGGTCGGGACACTCTCGGCCGCTGCGTTGTCATTCTTTACTGCGCGTACGATTTCGAGGGGGGTCACCCGGGTGACGGATGACATGTCCGAGCTCGCTGATGGCAATCTTGATATCGAGATCCCACGCAGCGTCGACCGGCATGAAATAGGCCGGATGACCAATGCGATGGCCGTCTTTCTTGAAAATGCGCGCGAGGCGCGTGCGCTGGATGAACAGGTCAAGCAGAACGACGAGAAGGAGCGCGAACGCGCGCGGCTTGAGCAGCAAAAAGAAATCGAACGCCAACGGGAGAAGGAGGCGGCGCGGCAAAGAGAAATGGATGCCGAACGCGAACGCATGGAGGTTTTTGAGAACTTTCGTCAGCGTATGGATACGGTGCTGGGCGAGGCCGCAGACGGAAACTTCTCGGTGCGATTGGACAGCGAGAGCCAGCCTGATGATCTGCGCGCGCTGGGTGCTGTGATCAACCGCCTGCTGGGCTCTATGGAAACCAATGTTTCCGATCTGGTGGAGAGTCTGGCTCAACTGGCGAAAGGTGATCTCGGCGTCCGCATCGAAGGCGACCGCAAGGGCAGTTTTGAGCGGATGCAATCCGATTTCAACAACGCTTTGCAGCAGCTGTCGGGGACTATGGCTTTGATCATGAACAGCGGTCAGACCGTGTCCGGAAGCTCTGCCGAGCTGGAGCGGACGTCTCTGGATATGGCAAAGCGGGCCGAGGACAATGCAGCATCGGTGGAAGAGACATCTGCGGCGGTCGAACAGATCACCGCGAGCATCAAACAGGTCGTGACCAGCGCGCAAGCCGCCAATGAGGCGACACAGCGCGCGCGCGCTAACGCAGTCGAAGGCCGGCGCGTCGCCGATGAAACCGAGGCGTCAATCTCCGCTTTGACCGATGCGTCATCCAAGATCAGCGTCGTGGTTCAGGTCATTGAAGATATCTCATTTCAGATAAATTTGCTTGCGCTGAATGCCGGTGTCGAAGCGGCGCGCGCGGGTGAAGCGGGTCGCGGGTTTTCGGTTGTGGCGTCAGAGGTCAGATCCCTTGCACAACGCTCACAGGAGGCCGTGCAGGAAATCAGCGAGGTCATCGAAGATAACAACCGCACGGTCGAGGCTGGTGTGAAGCAGGTCGCCAAATCCAGGTCCGCTTTGTCGGAGATCGCCAGTGAGGTGGAGGAAGCGTCCGATCAGATTGCAGACATCACCTCCGCGGTCGAAGAGCAATCGACAGGCATTCAAGAGGTGAGCACAGCGGTCCAGACAATTGACTCTATGGCTCAGAGCAACGCCGCATCCCTGGAAGAGATGACCGCGGCGAGTGTGTCGCTTAGTCAAGAGGCACGTTCCCTTGCCTCGGAACTGGCCAAATTCAAAGGCATCGACGTCTTTGATGCGGGAACTGTCTCTAAGGACAGGGCAGAGGAGCGTATGGCCTCCCACCGGGCAAAGAGGGCCGTTACTGGCGGTGCTCCGGTGCCTGCCGAGATTGATGCGGGTTGGCAAATGGCCTGACGGGCCCGGAGAGCGCCACGTTTCTGTTGTGGGCCTGGGGTGGCTGCGTGTCGGGCCCTTTTCGTATCAGACCCCGGCACCTAGCGACCTAGCCTTCCGTGTGATTGGTCCTCGGAAGAGGCAGCCGAAAACCGGCCGGCACGTTGCAGCAGGGCGGTTGGCGTCGAACATTACATCTGGTCACTCTGATCCCGAGAAAGCCGTCGCCGCATTTCTCCGGCCAGGCGTGCGAGACGCATTCATGCGGTAGACTTGCAGTTCGGGTGCAAGTCGAACAGGGTGCGCTCAGGTCACTCGCCTGATTTGGGGGCATAACCATGGGGCGCATATCCGCAGCGGTTGCTGTCTGTCTCGCCGGTCTCGCCGCGGTCACTGCGCTTGTGCTTGGTCAGATGCGTCCCGACAGCTCGCCGACCGATGCGTTCACGGCTCCGGGCCTGGACCCGCTGACCGTTGAGGCGGCTACAGATCAGTTCTGGCGCCTCGCTCCGGCGTTGTTGCTGGTGGTCTATGACGCCTTCGGCAAGACACAGGAGGGTGCGATCTATGATACCCTGGCCAGCGTGACCCATGGGGACGCGCTGGAGTATCTGTATCTTGAGCGGGTTGGGGCCATGGCAGGCGGCGGTTTGGAAAAGGCGGACCAGACAATCCACGAAATCAAGCTGCTGAACACCAGCGTTACCCGCGCCGGGCCCTCTTTGAAGGTCGATGCGTCCTGGCAGGTCATCGGAACCGTTGGCCACGCTGAGCATCTGCACGTGAGGGGCAACAGCTATAGTGCCGAGTTGATTGTCTCCCCTGTCGAGGGCGCCTGGCGGATCACCGATTTCGACCTTCTTGACGTCAATCGCGATACCGCAGGCGAGACCTTTCCCGCTCCGAAAACAAACTGATGATCCAGATCGAGAACCTCACCTTTGAATATGGCGCGGGCGGGTTCCGTTTGCGGATCCCTGAATTTGCGCTTGGCTACCGTGACCGGGTTGCCATCGTCGGGCCCAGTGGCAGCGGCAAGACCACGCTTCTGAATCTGATCGCCGGTCTCCTCACCGCCGACACCGGGCGGATTGCGGTTGCGGGCACCGAAGTCTCCGCTCTGTCGGATGCGGCCCGCCGCCGGTTCCGCGCAGCACAGATCGGCTTTGTGTTTCAGGATTTCGCGCTGTTGGACTATCTGTCCGCGCGGCAGAACATCCTCTATCCTTACCGGATCACCCCGGCGCTGACCCTCGACGACGCTGCACGTGACAGGACCGAGACACTGGCCGCCGCCTGCGGGATCGCCGACAAGCTTGAGCGGCACCCATCAGCGCTCAGCCAGGGAGAACAGCAGCGGGTTGCAATCTGCCGCGCGTTGGTGACGCAACCCAAGCTCATCCTGTCGGACGAGGCCACCGGCAATCTCGACCCCGAGAGCAAAGCGCGCATCTTGGATCTGCTCTTTGCACAGGCGTCCGAAGTCGGCGCTGCCGTGCTGGCCGTGACCCACGACCACGAGCTTTTGCCGCGTTTCGAGCGCGTGCTCGACTTTGCTCAGTTTCGCGAAGGCACGGCGACATGAATGCGCTCTACCTGGCTTTTGCCTACCTGAGGTATCACTGGGCGCGCAGCCTGGTTCTGATCCTGGTGGCCGGGCTGATCATCTTCGTTCCGGTCGCCACCCGGATCCTGCTGTCGACAAGCGAACGCGCGCTTGTCGCCCGGGGGCAGGCCACACCGCTTTTGCTGGGAAGCCGGGGGTCGCGGCTCGATCTGACGATGGCGGCGCTGTATTTCTCGGACGAACGGCCTGACCCTGTGCCGATGCGAGAGGTGGAGGCTGTTTGGGACAGTGGGCTTGCCATCCCGATCCCTGTGCATACAGCGTTTTCGTCAGGCGGGTTTCGCATCGTGGGAACGACGCTGGACTACTTCGACTTTCGCGATCTGACTTTGCGCGACGGGCGTGGCCTGTCTGTTCTTGGAGATGCCGTGATCGGCGCTGACGTGGCCGAAGCGCTTGGCAAAACCGTGGGGGATACGCTGGTCTCGGCTCCCGAAAACCTGTTTGACCTTGACGGTGTGTATCCCTTGGAAATGCCTATCGTCGGGGTTCTGGCGCCCACCAATTCGCCCGATGACAGGGCTATATTTGTCGACATAAAGACGGCCTGGGTCATTCAAGGCATCGGCCACGGGCACGAAGACGTTGTGACCGCCAGTGACATTGCATCCGGCTCGGCTGCGCTCGCCAATGCGGCTGTGGTGCAGTATCAGCGCATCACGCCGGACAACATCGAGAGTTTCCATTTCCACGGCAGTCAGGACGATTATCCCGCCTCTGCCGTCATCGTGGTGCCAAATGACACGCGGTCCGCCACGATCCTGAAAGGGCGCTATCTCGACAGCGCGGCACCCGCCCAGCTGATCGAACCCGCGGCGGTCATTCAGGGCCTTGTTGACCGGATCTTTCGAATAAAATCGCTGCTGGATGTTGTCACGGCCATCATCGCGGTTGCGGCCTGCGCGGCCGTCGGGCTGGCGCTTTTCCTCAGCTACCGCCTGCGCGCGCGAGAGATCTCCACTGCGGTCAAACTCGGCGCACGCCGGGGCATGGTGCTGCGCCTCTTGGCGGCAGAAACCGTTACGCTATTGTTGATATCGGGAGGTATCGCCGCATCGGGCGCGCTGGTTGTGTCCCGAAATGCCGGGGCCTGGGTGGGCTGGTTGCTTGCTTTGGGCGCTTAATCATCAGGAGGTTCCATGACACGCTATTTCCTTGCCGCATCTTGTGCCGCTCTCATCGCGGCCGCGCCTGCACTCGCGCACTACGGGATGATCATTCCCGATGATCCCATGATCAGTCAGGAAGACGGGCGCAGCGTCGCTTTGACCATGTCGTTTTCGCACCCGTTCGAGCTGGATGGGATGGTGCTGGACCGGCCCGTCGCCTTTTCCGTCACCCATGAGGGCCGCACCACTGACCTGTTGGGGGGGTTGCAGGACGCGACGGTGATGCAGGACAAGGGCTATACACTGGACTATCCGCTGGAGCGGCCCGGCACCTATGTCTTCGCGATGGAACCACAGCCCTATTGGGAGCCTGCGGAAGATGCTTTCATCATTCACTACACCAAGACTTACGTGACCGCCTATGGCGATGATGAGGGCTGGGATACCGAGCTGGGCCTGAAGACCGAGATTGTGCCGCTGTCCAAGCCCTTTGGCCTTTGGGAGCACAATGTCTTTCAGGGGATCGTCAAGCTGGACGGTGCGCCGGTACCTTACGCAGAAGTGGAAGTGGAGTTCTTCAATGACGGGGCCGGCGCCACGGTGCCGGATGAGTTGATGATCACCCAGACGGTCAAGGCGGATGCAAATGGCGTCTTCACCTATGCGCCGCCATCGCACGGCTGGTGGGGCTTTGCTGCGCTCAACACCGCCGATTATACGCTGCCGCAAGAGGGCGCAGACAAGGCGGTTGAGCTGGGCGCGGTGATCTGGGTGCACTTCGAAGACTGGACGGGTCAATGATCCGGGCGCTTGCTGTCCTTGCTCTGGCCGTCGTCGCCCCGACGGGTGTGGCGGCGCATCAGCTGGTTGTCTTTGCGTCGG
Organism: Roseobacter cerasinus; assembly: GCF_009811755.1. Lineage (GTDB taxonomy): Bacteria > Pseudomonadota > Alphaproteobacteria > Rhodobacterales > Rhodobacteraceae > Roseobacter > Roseobacter cerasinus. The sequence continues at coordinate 632,442 of NZ_BLIV01000003.1, read as the reverse complement.
TTGATTGTGAGGCGGTGACCGTCGAGGTCAAATTCTCCAATGGCAGGATTGCGCAAAAGGGTGATGTACGTGTTTTGGATGGCGAGAATTCCCTACTGATGACGCTGCCTTTGGGCCGTGACGGCACCGCCCGCGTGCCGCTGGACCGCGTCGATCATTCCGGCGGGCTGGTGATCGAGGTAGGCACGGGCAGTCACGACAATTATTGGATTGTGACGCCTGAGGACATCGCACAGAAATGCGGAAGCTGACGGTGTCGCCTATCCTCAAGTCACTGGTGGCTGTGGCGATTTTCCTGTGCAGCATCGGGCCCGTCGCGGCACAGGAGAAGCCCCGTGTCGTTGCGGTGAACTATCCGCTCCAATACTTTGCTGACCGCCTTCTGGGCGACAGTGCCGACGTCATCTTCCCAGTTCCGGCGGATGTCGACCCGTCTTACTGGCGCCCGAGCATTGCGGATATCAGCATGATCCAGTCTGCGGATCTGATCTTGCTGAACGGGGCAGGGTTTGCGACCTGGGTTGACCGCGTGTCACTGCCGCGCACGCGGCTGGTGAATACGTCGATGGCTCTCAAAGACCGGTTCATCGTGACCGAAAGCATCACGCACAGCCATGGCGACGGCGGGGAGCATGCGCATGAGGGGCTTGCCTCATATCTATGGCTCGACCCGATGCTTGCACTGGCTCAGGCCGAGGCCATTGCAACTGCGGTTGTCGCCCGAAACCTGGCCCCGGAAGCGGAGGTCGCCGACAGGCTTGCTGCGCTGAAATCCGACCTGGAACGTCTGGACGCTAAGGCCCGCACCGCGTTGAGCGGCGCGCAGGACGTTGCGATTATCGCCACCCATCCCCGCTATCAGTATTTTGCCCGGCGGTATGCTTTGTCGATCACCACGCTGGAATGGGAGGCCGGTGCGATGCCCACCTTCGCGGAGCTGGCTGAGCTGGAAAGGCGTGCCGGTGAAACCGAGGCACGTATTCTGATTTGGGAAGCCGCGCCACCAGAAGAGGCCCTTGTCGCCGCCCAATCGCTTGGCCTTCACAGCGTGATATTTCCGCCTTTGGCGCAGGAAGAGCCCGATATCGCGTTTGACGCGGCACTGGATCGGGCCATCACGGCCATCTCGAATGCCGTGAGCCAGATCAGCGGCGGTTGATTGCGCCGACACCACCACTAGCCGGCCTTGCGTCGCCCAAGAAGCCAGATGAAGAAGAGGCCGCCCACCAAACCGGTGATGATGCCGATGGGTATGTCTTCGGGGGCCATGACGGTTCGGGCCGCGATATCAGCCCACAACAGGAAGACCGCGCCCATCACCGCTGAACCGGTCAAAACACGCAGGTAGTCGCCGCCCACCAGCAAACGCACGACATGCGGCACCATCAGCCCCACAAATCCAATGATGCCGGAAAAGGCGACCATGACGCCGGTGATCAGTGCCCCAGCCACAAAGACAGACAGGCGAAAGCGCGCGACGGGTATTCCAAGTGTCGATGCCGTCTCGTCCCCCACCGTCATCGCGTTCAACTCGCGAGTATGAAACAGCAGCCAGGTCGCGGAGCATAGAAGCACGATGAACGGGTACATCAGCTGGCTCCATTGCGCCAAGCCAAGACCGCCCAGCATCCAGAAAACCACCACATGGGCTGCGCGCGGGTCACCCAGAAAGATCAGCACATTGGCTCCCGCCATGATGATGAAAGAGACCGCAACGCCTGCCAGAACGAGCCGGTCCGAACTGGTGGCATCGGCAAAGCGCGAGACACCCAGCACAATGGCTGTCGCGCCAAGCGCGCCGAGGAAGGCAAGAAGCGGCACCGTCAGAAGGCCGGTAAACAGCCCCGTATGCAGCAGCGCCAGAATGGCGCCGAAGGCGCCGCCCGAGGAAATCCCCAGCAGATGCGGGTCGGCCAGCGGGTTGCGGGTGACCGCCTGCAGGCTGGCGCCCACCATCGCCAGCCCGGCGCCCACCATCATTGCAAGCAGCGCCCGGGGAAAGCGAATATCCCAGACAATTGCCGCGCGCCCCTTGCTCCAGGTCGGGTCAATCAGCCCGGGCCAGAGCTTGTCGAGAAAGATGCCCCAGACCGTGCCGAGCGGGACCTGCACCGCCCCAACTGAAATGGCCAATGACAATGAGACGAGAAGCAGAACCAGCCCGCCCAGCAGAACGGTCAGAGGGCCGCGAAAATTGCCTGTGCGCAGGCGGGCTGTCCTGCTTCTGTCCATGGTGTCAGTCCGCCCGGAACGCCCGGGCCAACGTCTTAATGGCCTCAATGTTGCGCGGGCCTGGGGTGGCCTCGACGTACTCCAGTGTCACAAAGCGGTCGTTTTTGACCGCATCGAGGTCCGCAAAGGCCGGGGTCGACATCATGAAGGCGCGTTTTTGCTCTGCCGTGACCTCGCCATAGTTGACGATCACGATGACTTCGGGATTGCGTTCGACCACTTCCTCCCAGGTCACGGTGGCCCAGCTTTTGTCAAAGTCATCCATGATATTGACCCCACCCGCAGCTTCGATCAGTGCAGTGGGCATGGCATAGCGACCGGCCGTAAAGGGCGTATCTTCGCCGCTGTCATAGACAAAGACACGTGGGGGCGTGCTGATGGTCAGCCCGTCGCTGAAAGCTGAAAGCTCCGCCCTGTAGCCGTCCACAAGCGCACTGGCCTTCTCCTCGACATCAAAGATGCGGCCCAGAGTCATCAGATCCGCATACATGTCGTCGATGCTGGATTTGTCTTTTTGCATGATATGGGCGCAGCTCTCGGTCAGCTCATAGACCTTGATGCCAAAGGGCTCCAGGGTCTCGGGTGTCACCTCCCCGCCGACCTTCATGCCGTAGTTCCAGCCGGCAAAGAAGAAATCGGCATCCGCGCCAACGAGCACCTCTTTCGAGGGGTATTTGGCCGAAAGCTCGGGCAGCTCTTCAACACCTGCGCGCATCCCTTCATCCAGCGTCTTCCAGCCCGAGACCCCGGTATAGCCCACCATCCGGTCAGCCAGACCCAGCACCAGCATCATCTCTGTCAGGTTCACATCGTTTGAGACGGCACGCTTTGGTGGGGCGTCGAAGGTGACCGTCCGATTGCAGCTTTCAACCGTGGTCTCGGCCAGGGTCAGGCCAGCCGACAGGATAACGGCGGCGGTGGCCAGAAGGGGTGTTTTCATCGAAGGTGTCCTTTGGTTTTAAGGTGGAATGTGAGATGCTCCGCTCCGCTCTGCGACAGCTGTTCGCGCCGCGTGGTCACCCGGAAGGCCTGCGCCACCGCTTCCTCCGACAACACGTGGCGTGGTGGCCCGAAGCCCACGGTATGCCCCTCGCGCAGAAGCAGCAGGTCGTCGCACACGCTCGCGGCCAGGTTCAGATCGTGCAGAGAAGTGACGATCGTCAAGGGCAGGCTGCGGATCAGGTCCAGCACTTCGAGTTGATGGCGGATATCAAGATGGTTGGTCGGCTCATCAAGGATCAGAAGGCGTGGTTGCTGTGCCACCGCGCGGGCGACCATGACCCTCTGACGTTCGCCACCGGAGAGTGTATCGAGATGGCGATGGGCCAGTCCTTGCAGCTCCAGCCGCTCCAATGCGCTGTCGATGATGGCTTGATCCTGCGCGCCCGCCGTCCCGGCAAAGCCACGCCGATGCGGTGTGCGCCCCAGGGTTACGATCTCTGTTACGGTCAGGGCAAAATCGCTTGGTTGCTCCTGCAGAACGGCGGCGACCCGTTGTGCCACGGCGCGTGCTGACAGGGTCCAGATGTCCTCACCATCGATGCGGACCTTGCCGGCTACGGGGCGGTGAAACCGGTAGAGCAGCCGTAGCAACGTGGTCTTTCCGGCCCCGTTCGGCCCGACGATGCCCAGCACGCGCCCCGGATCCAGATCAAAGCTGGTTGGGTGCAGCAGCGGGGTTGATCCGCGCCTGGGCGACCAGGAAAGGTCTTGCACGCAGAGATGTGCGGCGGTCACGACGCCCTGGCCTTGCTGGCTTCGATCGCAACGATCGCGGCGGGCACGCGGGCGAGGGTGGTCTGGCGCAGCTTACCGGGCCGGTCCACAGAGGAACACCACCCGTCTTGCAGATCGGCGTATTGCTCGGCGAAAGCCACAAGATCGTTGATGTCCGTGTTCGGATCGATGTCTCCGAAGAGATAAGTCGCCTTCTGTGTGCCGTGATAGGCCACGGTGCAGGGACGATCACAGCCCGCCATGCAGGCAACGCCGGAGATTTCGAACGTGTCGGAAACTGCCTCCCCGGCCAGGGCGATGGCCTGGCGCAGACGTTCGATCAGTTCATATCCGGGCCGACATGTGGTGCCCTTGTGTCGGCAGGATGTGCAGATCGTTATGCGATGTTCCATAAGGCCCTCCGCCAAACAGGCGGGCGTGGCAGGCAGAACAGGATTTTGGCGGTTGGAACCGCTTTGCCATCATATGCTCCTGACCAGGCACCCCGCCTGCATCGCGTTGAAATGCCGACGACTGATAGGCGCCGGTGATGGCAGGTCTCCTGACTTGTGGGTCGTCGCGTTCCCGAACCTTCCCGGACGTCGCGTCCAGTGGTCCATATCGGGGTTGCTCACCACTTACAGTTGCGGGGGCAGTCACGGATTTGGCGTCGAGTAGTCCAGCCGCACCGTGTTCCCTTTTCATCTCATTCGCCTTGGGGCGGTCGAGAACCATCACCATTATCTAGACTGGATCGGCCGGGAGGCGTCAATGTGGAAAAGACCACGGCCTGTCCATTTCCGCACGTAAGGTTTGATCTCAACCCGCAAACCAATCACGCTTGTGACTCACATCGGGATCACATCTTTGGGGGTTTGAGCCGGTTCTCAGCACGCGGCACCTGAGTCGTCGGGAGATTCGCGCAAAATCTGAGGTTGAGTTGGCGATGCACCAACCACCATGACGAGATTTTTTCAGGAAACCGTGCCTTTTTTAACCGTAATCACAAGTTAATTAAATTTTTGTTACCATTTGAGCGGATTTTAGCTGTAAGGTTGCGACCATAAAACGGAGGCCAATGCGGGGGACGCGGAGAGACCGGTTTGGGGGCGTCGTAGGAGTTTCGGGACGAGTGTCGTGGCAATTGAGCTGCGCGTGTTAGTTTTTGACACAACAGAGGGGCACATAAGCCCTTGTATTCTCTACCGAAAGTCAGGCGTTTAAGGCGGTTTTACCACGTTGAGTGGCGAGCGCGCTTAAGGGAGGTACCATCCTGCCTTTGCTCAAAAGCTCATCCTGCATGACCTGTATCAAGTTGGGACATACGGATGACTTACCAGAACTATAATTTCACCGCGTTTCGCGAAGCTGACCTGCTTAAAAACGGGGACTGGAACATCAATCATGGCGACAAGTTCGTGATGCCGGGCGAGGCCACAGTGAATGTGACTGTCCGCGATAACGACTCACGTCTGAGCGGCGACAACTGGCGTGGCGACAGCCGTGACATTTCGAATGACCAATATGGCCAGAACGCGTTCATTGACGGCGTGGCGACCGGTGGTCATCGCAAGATGTTCATCGAAAAAGCCTGGTATGTGAAAGGATCGGACGGCAAGATCTACACGATGGCTGAGGTCGAAATTGGTGGCCACAATGCCGCCGGTGCTGGCGATGACTACTTCACCTTTGTCGGGGATGTTCCGCCCGCCGGGGTCAGCCTGACCGTTGTGGGGTGCTGCAACGTGACCGGGCACGGCATCAAATACGAGCATTTGGGTGCGACACCGCCCGAGCCGCCAGCCCCCCCGCAGTGGGATCTGGATCCTGACACCTGCACCTACACCGTCGAGGCGGAGAGCCTGGATCTGCACGGCTTTCACGTGGTCGAAGGCGACATGGCGTCCGGTGGCGAGTTGGCCAAGATTTCCGGTCGCGACGGCAAGATTTCCACCGATTTTGGTGGCGAGGACGGTGTTTATAACCTGACCATCTGTGTGCAGGACGAATGCGACGGCAACTCCAAGCTGATGGTCTTTGTGAACGGCGAGTTCCAGCAGACCGTCATCCTCGACAGCGGTGTTGACGGTTGGGGGGGCGACAACGATGGGTTCTCCGAAGTCACGCTGCAGGGTCTTGAGATCGCGGAAGGCGATGACGTCGAGATCCGCGCCTGGCGCGACGGCAATGAATTCGTGCGGATCGACGCGCTCAAGTTCGAGCAGGTCAAGTTCGAGGAATGCGACGCACCCGGTGCCGTCAAGCTGGACTTCGAAGGGTTCGCAGCCGGTGACATCCTGGGTGCTCAGATTGATGGCGTGACCATCTCCGCCATGGGTGGCTCGGGCGATGCGATGATCTTCGACAGCCAGAACCCGACCGGTGGTGACGGTGACCTGGAAACACAGGTGGCGCAGCTGGGCAACGTGCTGATCGTTTCTGAAGATGGTGACCAGAGCGACCCCGATGACGTGGTGGGCGGCAAGCTGACCTTTGAGTTTGACGCCCCGGCATGGGTGTTTGACCTGAAGGTGGTCGATACCGAAGAGGGCGGTACCATCACGTTGACCCTTGTGAATGGCACAACCCAGACCTTCGACATCCCGAACCTTGTCAATGGCGGCGTGGGGCAGGTTGTTATGGATGTGGAAAATGTGGTCCGCATGGATGTGGAACTCGATGGGTCGGGTGCGATTGACGATCTGTGCTTTGTTCCCGGTGAGGCACAACAACCGCCCGGATCGCTGTCTGGTCGCTACTTCTGCGATGATGATCGCGATGGCCTGGACAATGACGGAGCTGGCAACGGTGTGCAGGGCGTTGAGGTCGAATTGCTGGACGCTGCCGGGAATGGCACCGGTATCACGACGACAACCGATTCAGAAGGCAACTATTCCTTTACCGGCCTCCAAGCAGGCACATATGGTGTTAAATTCACCGATACCGTATCTGGCAAGCAACTGACCGCTCGGAACGTGGACGATGATGTCTCCGACGACATCGACAGCGACGCTCGTGATATTGGTGACGGCATGTCTGTCATCAACGACATCGTCGTTGTGGCGGGTGAGAATACGCCCGACAACGACGCCGGCGTGATTGTCCCCAACGTTGACCCGGTCGCCACGGATGATGCGGGTATGGGCTGTGCCGACGAGCAGATCATCGTCGATTTGTCCGACAACTTCTCGGACACAGACAGTGCGTCGGTATCGATCACCATGTTGGGTGGCCTGAACATTGACGATGGCGAGACCATTCTGCTCGACGGTACAGCCAACATTGATGGCGGCGGCACTTTTGACTTTTCCGGCCTGTCGGTGACACGGAATGAAGACGCATTTGTCTTCGACGGTTTGGATGCGTTCTCCTCGCTGGGGTTTGGCGACTCAGCGACAGCCTCCTTCGAGTTCAAGGTCGAAGACAGCGACGGTGCAATTGACACGGCGAACGTTGATGTGACGTTCAAGGGCTATGCCTCGGAAGAGACGATCGGTGCGCTGATCGACGGCACGACCGTCAACTACACGGTGCTGCAAGGGGCAAACCTCGGTGAGTTTGTCGAGGCCTACACGCTGGAAATCACAGCGTCTTCGAACTCGGCTCTGCCGACGGGCTCCTACACGATGGCGTACTGTATGGACGCGATCCAGACGCTGGAAGCTTTCGTGCCGAGCACCGGGAACGTCTTGCTCGCCACCGAGGCAAATGCTGCCGCCGTGGGCAGCGCGGGCCTGAATGCCGACAACATCGACTCGGTCAACTGGTTGCTGAACAACGATCAGACTCAAGTCGACAATGGCGATGGCAACGGCAAGACCTACACTGACTTCGAGGTGCAGGAAGCCATCTGGACTCTGATGAACGGCGACACCTTCGTGATCAACGAGTTCCCGTTCCAGGAGGTCACGGACAACAACAACGGTGTTCGCGATGGTCTGGAAATCGGTACGGTCGAGAACATCAATGAAATCGTCCAGATTGCCTTGGCACAAGGGGATGGCTTCGTCGCTCAGGATGGCGACATCTTCGGCCTGATCATCGATCCGACATCGCCCGACGGCCAAGATCAGCCGTTCATCTTCGGCGTCGAGTACGAATGCATCTGCTGATCGCAGGTTAAAACAGGAGGGCAGGCCCAAAACTTGGCCTGGTCTCAAAATCAACGTGGGCCGGGAGACCGGCACGCTCGAAATCGCGGAAGAACCCGTGATAAACTGCAATGATTATTGCAATAACTTTGAAGGAAAATGGACATGAAAAAGGTTCTGGCTTCTGCAGTCGCTCTTGTAGCAACAGCTCCTGCATCTTTTGCCATCACCGTCATTCCCGGCGGAACACCGCAAGTGCCTGAAATCAGCGCACTTGAAGGCACAGCAGCTCTGGCTGTTGTGGCTGCGGTTGTTCTGCTGGCCTGGGAGCGCCGTCGCAAGTCTGCGTAACCATCCATTAAAAGACAAAGCGGTCCCGCTTCGGTGGGGCCGCTTACCTGTATGTAACGATTGAGTTCTGACGCTGCGCAAAGGTGCGCTCCAGCCCGTGCAGCGGATCTCTGATGTAAAGGAGAGGCCAGTGAGACAGCTTATCATTTCCGTAAATTCTGCTGGCCGGGTCAGCGTGCTGGGTCTTTTGGCGCTGGTGCTTGCGGCCGAGCTTCTGGCGATCTCACTGCTCTATCAACACGGGTTCGAGTTTACCTGCCGGGCCGTTGCGCCGGTGTGGTTCTGCGCGCTTGCTGGTCGCATTGTGCCGCGGGTGCTGGCTGTTCTGGCCGTCCTGGCCATCTTCGTGGTCGCGCGGCGCGGCCATGTTGCGTCGCTTCTGGCCAAGCCAGGGGCAGTGGGCACGGGGCTTGTCCTCAATCTGGCTGGATTTGCCCTCATTCTCGCGCCATGGTTCGGGTTGAGTGATGACAGCGCGCCTGGCGTGGTGACGGCGGCTGCGCTCTCCTGGTCTTTGGGCGGTCTGATCGCTGCAGCGGGCGCGGCCTTGTTTGTGGCACCCTGGTCCGCATGGCGCAGGCTGCTCTCGGAGAATGCGGGGGCCTTGACGATACTTCTGGCCATCGGCGTCACATTGCCCGAGCTGTCCGATCAGCTGCAGCCGCTCTGGGGCATCGACGCGATCACCGACATCACTTTCTTTGCCACGCTCTGGGTGCTGGGCCTTCTGGGATATGTCGTCTCCGCGCTGCCAGCGGAAAAGATCATCGGCACGGATGCGTTTGCCGTCGCCGTCGGGCCGCAGTGCTCTGGCGTGGAAGGCTTCATGCTGATCACCGTGTTCCTTGCACTTTACATGGGGCTTTTCCGCAAGGATCTGCGGTTTCCCCACGCGCTCATTCTGTTTCCTCTGGGCCTGCTGCTCAGCTGGGTTTTCAACGTCTTTCGCATTTCGCTGCTGCTTGTCATCGGCTTCGAAGGCCAACCTGACTTGGCGATTGGCGCTTTTCACAGCCATGCCGGGTGGCTGTCCTTTACGGTCCTCTCGCTCCTCTTGATCATGGCGTCTCGCGCTGTGCCCTGGCTGCGCCGCGACACCGGGACCGAGCGGGCGCTGACCTTGCCGCCGTTCCTGAACGATCCGGCTGTGGTGCGGATCCTGCCGTTCATCGTCTTCATGGCGTCGGCCTTGCTGGCCAGCACCTGGTCTCAGTCGCCCGGAGAGCTCTACGTCTGGCGGGCGATGGCCATGGGGGCAGCACTGGCCCTGGTGTGGCCTGCCTTGCGCAATCTCGCCTGGCGGCTTGATCTGCTGTCGGTTGCTGTAGGTTTGGGGATCGCCGTGCTGTGGATCCTGTCCGGCCCGAACACGGGCGACGCGCCCTACGGCAGTCTGACCGGCGTGGCTTTCTCGCTGTGGCTGGTGGCGCGCATCGTCGGCACCACGGTTTTTGTGCCAGTGATCGAAGAGCTGTTTTTCCGCGACTATCTGATCAGCCGTATTGCCCCATCAGGCCGGGGGATCATGCTGGGGGTTGGGCTGGTTGTCTCAACCGCAGCTTTTGCGGCATTGCACGACCGCTGGATCGTGGCTGCCATCGCGGGGGCTTTGTTTGCGGCCCTTGTCTGGCGCAGCCGCAATGTCACAGACGCGATCGTCGCACATGCAACCGCAAATGGGCTGATCGCGCTCTTTGCGCTGCTCACCGGAGCGTGGCACATTCTGTGACACCTGCGCTTTGTTGACCATAGCGGTGCCGCCCCTACGGCTGCGGGATTGCGTCTTCCCAAGCTGATCTGTCTCAGACCTACGGACGATGTGACGAATTCGCTGAAAGTCCCAGTGTTTGCATTAAGCGCTCCGTAAGACCTGCCTTGTAGGAGAATACCAGCCACCCTGCCCGGTCGCCCTTTTGTTGAGGCCGGCGTTGGGATCGACCGCAAACAAGAGGAGCCGAAGATGTCTTCAGCGAAACGCAAACTGGGCGGGTTGGGCGCGTTCAACAGTCTCTTTGTGAAATGCAGTGTGATGGTCGTCATCTGCATCGTGAGCGTTGTGGCCGTCATTGCCATCATGAATGATACGATGAAGCACCAGATGGCATCTGACAGTCTGAGCAGTCGCGCAAGTGAAGTGACAGGTTTGCTTGCCATGCAAATGGGTGGATCGATCAAGTTCGGCAATGCCAATGCGGTGCAGCAGATTGTCGAAGGGGTCGTCAAGGCTGCGGAGCCGGATGCCACAGGTGCCCTGGTCATGAGCACGACCGGTACGATCCTCTATTCCGCGGGCAATGAGCTTTTTGACGCAGCGGCCGCTGCGGCCCTGGCGCAGACCGCGCTGGAGCAAAACCAGGCCGTCCTTGCCGACGATGGGCAATCCGCTGCAGCGCCGGCTGTGTTTGGTGACGGGGCGGCCGTTGCCGGGGTTGTCGTGACAACGTGGAGTGACGCAAGCCTCTTGGCAGAGCTCAACGCTCTTCAAGCCAAATCGCTGACCTCCGGTCTGGTGGTCATGGTCGTTGCTGTGGGTTTGGCTGGTCTTTTCCTGCGCAGCCAGATGTCGCGCCCGATTACACGGCTGACGGTTGCGATGGGGGAGGTGGAAAACGCCAAGTATGACATTGACGTGCCCTTCACCGGGCGTGGCGACGAAGTGGGGCAGATGGCCCGGCGTCTGGACAATTTCCGCGGCGCACTGGCCGAAGCAAAGCAGGCTGAGCGCGAAAGCGCCTTCAAAAGCGCCGCCTTTGTCGGCTCGACGGCCCCTATGATGATGGTGGACGAACAGCTTAAGGTCCTCTTTATCAATCCAACTTGCGAAGCGCTGCTGAACACGATCATGCCCGATCTGAAAGCGGCGTGGCCGGATCTGCAATCCGGTCAAGTTCTGGGGGCAAGACTTGCGTCTTTCAGCGAGTTGAGTGTGCAGGCTCAAGAGATCCAGACCAAAGGGTCTGATGCCTTGCCGATCTCGCATACTGCAAAGATCGGGGAGGCCTTGATCTCCATCAACGTGAATGCCGCGCTGGATGAGAAGGGCATGATGATTGGTGCCGTGATTGAATGGTCAGACACGACCGAAGCGGCCCGCAACGCGGCCTTGCTGGACAACATCGACGAAGCACAGCTGCGCATTGAATTTGATGCTCAGGGTCACGTGGTTGCCGCCAACTCCAACCTCATTGCATTGCTGGATGAGCAAGAGGACGTGGTCATGAGCCGTGTGTTCACCACTGTCTTTGAAGGCAGTGCTGGGGGAGATATTGACAAGGAGACGCTCAAGCAGCGGGTCTTTGCTAGCGGTACCGATGCCGAAGCCGTCTTTGGCCGGTTTGGCGTAACCCGTGCCTCAGACGGGAAGACCCTGGTGGTGGAAGGAAACTTTGCCTCTGTTCCGTCACCTGACGGCCGTCTTGAGCGGGCCATTTTCCTAGGAACAGACGTCACGGAAAGCGCCGAGGCCATGCGGCTTGCCGAAGAAGAGCGCGCCCGCGTTGCAGAGCAGCAGCATCGTGTGGTCGGTGCTCTGGCCGTCGGCTTGCAGTCGCTGGCCGAGGGGGATCTGACTGTCGAGATCGAGGAGAGTTTCCCGGAAGATTACGAGAAGCTGCGCGCCAATTTCAATGCTGCAATCCGTGCCTTGATGGATGCGGTCAGCGCGGTTCTGCATAATTCGGAATCGATTCACAACGAAACATCCGAGATCACATCAGCCGCAGATGATCTGTCCAAGCGGACCGAAAAGCAGGCGGCGACACTGGAAGAAACCGCCGCAGCTCTGGACGAGTTGACCAGCTCGGTGAAATCGGCGGCTGAAGGGGCTGATGAAGCCTCCAGCATGGCTGTTGATGCGCAGACCAACGCGGAAAGCGGCGGCGAGATTGCGCGCAAAGCTGTCGCCGCGATGGATGGCATCAAGACGTCGTCGCAGGAGATTTCGAAGATTACGACCGTGATCGACGACATTGCGTTCCAAACCAACCTGCTGGCGCTCAACGCGGGTGTGGAAGCCGCGCGCGCGGGCGAAGCTGGCCGCGGCTTTGCGGTTGTGGCAACCGAAGTGCGCGCGCTTGCGCAACGATCCTCTGACGCGGCGCGGGAGATCAATGCGTTGATCTCCAGTTCCGGAGAGCAGGTGGAGCAGGGCGTTGAGCTTGTCGACAAAACAGGCACAGCTTTGGCCTCCATCGTGGGGTCTGTTTCTGAAATCTCCAAGCGCGTTGCAACAATTGCCGCCTCCGCGCGGGAGCAGTCGGCTGGCCTGAACGAAATCAACACCGCTGTAAATGAGCTTGATCACGTAACCCAGCAGAACGCCGCAATGTTTGAGGAAACCACGGCGGCCAGCCACGCCTTGAACAGCGAGGCTGATGCGCTCTCCTCCGCGATTGCCCGGTTCAAGCTGGGTGACCAGCAAAAAGCTGCGAAAGCACCAACCGATCAGAGCGAAAAACCTACACCGCCCTCAAAACCCGCGCCAGCTGCGGCCACCCAAGGTTCTGCAGCTCTGAAAATCGAAGAGGACGAGCAACGCGACATCGATGCAGGTTGGGAGGAGTTCTGAGCCTCGGAGATGAATGTGCCGCCTTGCCGCCGATGACGTGCGGCACCGTGGCCCAAATGGACCCTGTCTCACGACCTGATCCACAGTCAACGGGCGCCGGCACAAACCGGCGCCCTAATTGCTTTCCCGCTCGGCGATCAGGCCGGCGCTGCGCCTGAAAACCGCGCTTTCCATTCCTCACGAGCGTCATCGGTGACCTTGGCGAACAGCACCTCCGGCACGTCAAAGCTGTGGCCAGCCGGAAGCTGCGCCAGAAACGCTTCGACATCGTCTGGCCAGGAGGTCATTTCGACGCGCATGCTTTCCAGAATCCGCTGGCTGGCGCTTGGCACAAATGGCGCGGACAAGGTTCCGAAAAGATGGGCGAGATTCAAGCCCAGCCGGGTTTGAGCGGCGGCCTGATCGGGATCCGTTTTGAAAGTGCTCCAGGGTGCCACGCGCTGTAAGTACTCATTCCCGCAGGCCCAGATTGCGCGCAATTCGCGTGCGGATTTTCGGACCTCCATGGCATCCATCATTTCTGAATACCGCGCCACACGGTCGGTCAACTCCGCGATCAGAGCAGCCTCATCCGCCCCGTAGGATCCGCCATCCGGAACGGCCTCCCCAAACTTTGACCTGCAAAATTTGGTGATGCGGCTGACGAAGTTCCCAAGCACATCTGCCAGATCCTTGTTCACCGTGTTTTGGAAACTGTCCCAGGTGAACTCAGAATCGCTGCTTTCCGGCGCGTTGCTCAGCAACCACCAGCGCCAATAGTCAGCGGGCAACAAACCCAGCGCCTGATCCATGAAGATCCCGCGCCCCTGCGAGGTGGAAAATTGCCCGCCGTCATAGTTCAGGTAGTTGAACGACTTGAGGTGATCCACCATCTTCCACGGCTCACCCGATCCGATCAGTGTTGCGGGAAAGCTCAGTGTGTGGAAGGGCACATTGTCCTTACCCATAAACTGGGTGTAGCGGACATCTTCGGCGCCCTTGTCAGTGCGCCACCACCGCTCCCATGCGGCGTCATCCTGTCCGGTTGCCTCGGCCCACTCACCCGCGCAAGCGATGTATTCGATTGGGGCATCGAACCAGACATAGAAGACCTTACCCTCCATGCCGGGCCAAGGATCCGCGCCCTTGCGCACCGGGATCCCCCAGTCGAGATCCCGCGTGATGCCGCGATCCTGCAACCCGTCGCCGTCATGCAGCCACTTCTTGGCAATGGATGTGGTCAGGATGGGCCAATCCCGCTTGGAGTCGATCCAGGCGTCCAACTCACCCTTCAGCTCAGACTGGCGCAGATAGAGATGTTTGGTCTCTCGCACCTCCAAATCGGTAGATCCGGAGATTGCGGAGCGCGCATCGATCAGGTCCGTCGGGTCAAGCTGTTTGGTGCAATTCTCGCATTGGTCGCCCCGGGCCTTGTCATAGCCGCAGTTCGGGCATGTGCCTTCGATGTAGCGGTCCGGCAAAAAGCGCTTGTCGGCATGCGAATACACCTGCTTCTCTGCGACCTCCCGGATCAGCCCTGCCTCGGCCAGGCGCGCCGCGAAATGCTGGGTCAACGCATGGTTTTGCGGGCTTGAGGACCGGCCAAAGTGATCAAAGGACAGCCCAAACCCATCGGCGATCCGGGCCTGCACCGCATGCATGTCGGCGCAGTACTCCGCAACAGGTTTGCCAGCTTTCGCGGCTGCAAGTTCGGCGGGTGTGCCATGTTCATCCGTGGCACAGAGAAACAGGACCTCATGCCCCCGGGCCCTCATATAACGGGCGTAGAGGTCGGCGGGCAACTGGCTGCCAACCAGATTGCCCAGATGTTTGATCCCGTTGATATAGGGAATGGCGGAGGTGATGAGGTGGCGCGCCATAGGGGCCTCGTTGCTTCTGATCTGCCGCATGCTCTATCGCAGCTTTGTCGTGAGGGCCACCGAGGAATTCCTGGCGCTGGCTAGTCGTCGTTTGGTTTGCGCGCCCGGCGAAGCAACCGCCCGATGGTGAAGGAGGTGCGCGGCACGTAAACATAGCGTGTGCGGTCCTGCGGTGCGGGCCGCGCGCGCATGCGGGTGAGGCCAAAGACAACCAGCAGGACGTGGCCCACGGCAATCATGATAAAGAGCGCCTCGGCCCCATAGGCGGCGATCAGCAGCGAGGCGACATAGGGGGCCGCAATGGCGCCAAGCGCGAAATAGAACATCAGCGCCGCTGACAGCTCCACCCGCTCATGATCGCCCGCGAAGTCATGCGCATGTGCAGCCGCAACCGAATAGATCGGAAAAGTGGTCAGCCCAAAGAGGCCCGCTGTCAGCAAGATGCCCAGCGTTCCGAGACCTGCCGCAGAGATCGTGATGGCCGAACTGGCGATCGCAGCGATGGAGAGCCAAATCAGCACACGCCGCCGGTCGAACTTGTCGGCGAGCCAGCCAACCGGGTACTGGGCGACAGCACCGCCAAGCACAAACGCCGCAAGGAAGTAGGCGATCTGGTCGACACTCAGCCCAACCTCCTGCCCATAGACCGGGCCCACCATGCGAAAGGACGCGCTGGACAAGGCCGACACAACCACCGCAGCGGCGGCCAGCGGGGACCTGTCGTAGGCCAGACGCGGGCGCAGCCGAGGGGAATCTGGCGTTTCGGGCTGGCGCACGGTTGTCAGTGCCAGCGGCAGCAGTGCTGCGCAGCAAATGATCGCAAGCAGGTTGTAGGAGACATAGCTGGCCGGTTCCAAAACCCCGATCATCATCTGCGCGGCAACCGAGCCGCTGAGATCAACGACGCGGTACACCCCTAAGGTTCGGCCCCGTGTCTCATTCGTCACTTTGGCTTGTAGCCAGGCCTCAATCACCGTGTAGCAGCCTGCGATGCAGACCCCGGATGCGACCCGCATGGCGGCCCAGGCATAGGGGTCCACGACGAGCATATGGCTCATCAGGCCGATGGCGCCGGCGGCGGCAAAGGCGGCAAAGGCGCGGGAATGTCCGACGCTGCCCATCAGGCGTGGCGCCCACCAGCAGCCAATGAAGAAGCCCAGAAAATGCGCCGAGCCGAGCAGGCCGATATCCTGTTTGCTGAACCCCAGTTGCAGACCTGACAGCGCATCCAGCGGGCCGACCCCGCCCGACGACAGCTGCAGCAGCAGAACAGAGAGAAACAGGGCAGCAAAGGAGATCAGCAGGCGCATTATGACCGCAGACCTAGCAGGTCCGCCCGTTACGCCTCGCAGTTATTCGACAAAGCGCGTCGTTTTCAGGCGTCGCGGCGTATTTCGGCGGTGATGTCGAGATCGACGGCGTCGGCCACAAGGTTGGAATAGCCGACAGCACCAAATGCGGATCGGCTGAGCGTGCCGGTCAGGCGGATGTTCAGCACCGACAAATCATCTGCAGCCGATCCCGGGGGGCGGGTCAGGGTCGCGTTCAGATCCAGCGGTTGGGTGACACCCCGCAAAGTCAGATCACCGGCAATCCGGGCGCCTTCGGAAATGCGTCCGTCACGCCCCAGAATGACCCGCCGGGATTGGTAGCGCACCATTGGGTGATTTGCGGCATCAAGCACCTGCGCGCTCAACAGGGCCTGCGTGATGAAGATCATACCCGTGCGTGCGCCCCGGATGTCGGCGGACACATCCGCGCTGGAGCGGGCCAGCCTGCGGAGGTCGACGCGAATATCGGCGCTGCTGACCGGGACGGTGCCAACCTGTGTGGCTCCGCTGAGGTCAAACAGGAAGGCCACGCGGGATCGGTCCTGCACAAGCGCGTAGCGTTGCGGTGCTGCCATCCCGCGGGTGGCGCAGCTGGCCAGTCCAGCGGCGATGAGAAAACGGCGCGACAGCATGAGCGGCATGGCTCTGTCTCCTTGTTCCCCGGTTGACATATAGCCCTGCGGGCAGGCCTGCCAATGGCCGAGAGAGCGCCGGGGCGTCACATCTCGGTCATCATGGTGTTGAAATCGTCTTGCGGTGACAGTCGGGCTGGTTAGGGTGACCGGGCTTGCACGAAAAGGACAACGGCCATGAAGATGAACCGGTTGGGGCGTACATCGATTGAGGTTTCGGAGTTCTGTCTGGGGTCGATGACCTGGGGCACGCAGAACGTGGCCGAAGACGCGCACGACCAGATTGACCGCGCATTGGATGCGGGGATCAACTTCATCGACACGGCAGAGATGTATCCGGTCAACCCGGTCAGTGCTGAGACCATCGGCCGGACCGAGCGCATCATCGGGTTGTGGTTCGAAAGGGACATGCGCCGCGAAGACGTCGTTCTGGCCACGAAACACTCAGGCGAAGGGCTGGCGGTTGTACGGGACGGCGCGCCGATTACCGCGCAAACCATACCTGAGGCCATTGAAGGCTCATTGCGGCGGCTCAAGACCGACTACATCGATCTTTACCAGTTCCACTGGCCCAACCGGGGCAGCTATATGTTCCGCAAGAACTGGTCTTATGATCCGTCCAGCCAGCTGATGCTGGACACCAAGGCGCATATGGAGGAGGCGCTGGGGGCGCTGGAGGATGAGGTCAAACGCGGCACCATCCGCTCGTTCGGTCTGAGCAATGAAAGCGCCTGGGGCACCACAAAATGGCTGGAGGTGGCGGAGCGCTCGGGCGGGCCACGGGTCGCGTCGGTGCAGAACGAGTATTCGCTGCTCTGCCGGCTTTACGACACCGACATGGCCGAGATGAGCATTCAGGAGGACGTGTCCCTGCTGGCCTTTTCGCCGCTTGCGGCGGGGCTTTTGACGGGCAAGTATCAGGATGGCGCGGTGCCTGAGAAGTCGCGCATGTCTCTGAACGGAGATCTGGGGGGGCGCAAGACGGATCGGGCGTTTGAGGCTGTTCAAGCCTATCTCGATATCGCAGACCGGCATGGGCTGGACCCTGCGCAGATGGCGCTGGCTTGGTGCCGCACGCGGCCGTTCATGGGCTCGATCATCTTCGGAGCGACGACACTGGAGCAGCTGGAGACCTGTCTGGGCGCGATTGATCTGGATCTGGATGAAACCGTGCTGGATGACATTGCGGCCGCCCATAAGCAGCACCCGATGCCCTACTGATGGGGTCTTCCGACGGGCGCCGCAAAGATCAGGCTTGAACCAAGGCTGAAAGCGGGATGATATCCGAACGTCGGCGGTGCGCATCAGTGCCGCCGCTGTCGGAGGACGCGCCTTATGCCGCTGGCCATGACGAACGAGGTTTTCATCACCTGTGCTGTGACCGGCTCAGCCCGCACACAGGATCGCAGCCCGCATGTGCCACGGTCTCCAAAGCAGATCGCCGAAAGCGCCATCGCAGCGGCCAAGGCAGGCGCCGCCATTGTGCATTGCCACGTCCGAGACCCCGATACCGGCGCGCCCAGCCGAAAGCGCGCCTACTACCGCGAACTGACCGATCGTATCCGCTCCGCCGATGTGGATGTGGTGCTGAACCTGACCGCCGGCATGGGCGGAGATATCGTCTTTGGCGACGTCGAGGCGCCGCTGCCACTGCAAGAGGTGGGCACGGATCTGATTGGCGCGACGGCGCGGGTGGCTCATGTGGCCGATTGCCTGCCGGAAATCTGCACGCTCGACTGCGGCACGATGAACTTTGCCGAAGCGGACCATGTGATGACCAACACGCCCGGCATGTTGACCGCGATGGGGCGGAGGATGACCGAGTTGGGTGTAAAGCCCGAGATCGAAGTCTTTGACACCGGTCATCTGTGGTACGCCAAGCAGCTGGTGGCGGACGGTGTTCTGGAGGCCCCGGCGCTGGTGCAGCTTTGCATGGGAGTGCCTTGGGGCGCACCCAATGATCTGAACACCTTCCTGGCGATGGTGAGCAATGTGCCCGAAGACTGGACCTTTTCCGCTTTTTCGCTTGGGCGCGTCCAGATGGCCTATGTTGCTGCGGCGGTCCTGGCGGGGGGGCATGTGCGCGTCGGGCTTGAGGATAACCTCTGGCTCGACAAAGGCGTGCTGGCGCAGAACTGGCAATTGGTCGAACGGGCGGGCCGTATCATCGAGAACATGGGGGCAAAGGTCATGGGCCCGGCCGAGGTACGCAAGACGCTGGGGTTGACCAAACGGGCGCCGCACGCATGAAGAGGCTGGCGCGCGGCCTGGCGCTGTTTCTCCTGGCGGCCTGCGCCTCTGAATCGGTGCCTGGGTTTCGAGACACCTCCGTGCCGATCACGGCCACCACTCGGTTTTCGCCGCAGTCCTTCTCGGGCAGATGGCAGGTGATTGCGGCTTATCCAAGCGCCCTCTTTCCATCCTGCGCGGGCCAGCAGTGGTTTGCCGATCTTGACGCTGAACCGGCGCAGCTCACCGTGCGTTGCGGGTCCTCGGGTGTGTATGAGGTGCCGGTCGCGGTGGATGCACGCGGCGTTCTTCAGCTTGAAAGCGCCGAGTTGAATCGGCCCGCGCGCGCATTTTGGGTCATGTGGATGGATGAGGAGGCCCGAACGGCAGTCGTGGGCACACCGGGTGGAGAGCTGGGCTGGATCCTCAACCGTGACAGGGCGCTGCGCCCCGACCGGCTGGAGGCCGCGCGCGAGATCATGGCTTTCAATGGCTATGATGTGACGAGATTGCAACGGGCAGAGCCATGACAACGGCGGCGGTCATCGGCGGCGGGGTGATTGGCGGCGGTTGGGTTGCCCGGTTTCTGCTGAACGGCTGGGACGTGAACGTGTTTGACCCCGACCCGGAGGCCGCTGGCAAGATCGGCGCGGTGCTGGACAATGCGCGCCGGTCTCTTCCGGGTGTGCTCGACGTCGCTTTGCCGCCCGAAGGGCACCTGCGGTTCCACAACAGCATCGCCGACGCGGTTGCGGATGTGAATTGGGTGCAGGAGAGCGTGTCCGAACGGCTGGACCTTAAGCAGCAGACCTTGGCACAGATCCAAAGCGCCTGCCGGGCGGATGCAGTTGTCGGCTCGTCGACCTCGGGGTTCAAACCGTCGGATTTGCAGCTGGGAGCCGCGCGCCCGGGCCAGATCATGGTCTGCCATCCATTCAACCCGGTCTATCTGTTGCCTTTGGTTGAGGTGGTGACCCCGGAAACCTGTTGTCCGGTGATCGTGGAGCGTGCCCTGGAGTTGCTGCGCGGGATCGGGATGCATCCGCTGCATCTACGCAGGGAAATCGACGGTCATGTGGCGGATCGGCTGTTGGAAGCGATCTGGCGCGAGGCGCTTTGGTTGGTGAAGGACGGCATCGCCACAACCGGGGAGATTGACGACGCGATCCGCCTTGGCTTTGGCCTGCGGTGGGCGCAGATGGGGCTGTTCGAGACCTATCGCATTGCTGGCGGCGAGGGCGGGATGGCGCATTTCCTGACGCAATTCGGGCCCGCTCTAAACTGGCCCTGGAGCAAACTGACAGACGTGCCCGAGCTGACCGATACGCTTGTTGCGCGCATTGCTGAGCAGTCCGATGCGCAATCGGGGGCTCACACGATCCAAGAGCTGGAGCGCCGGCGCGACACCAACCTTGTCGCGCTCCTGCGCGCGTTGAAGGCGCAAGATCACGGGGCGGGCGCTGTGCTTGCGGCACAGGAACGACAGATGCGGCAAGGCCAGATGCTCGGCCAGCGCACCGAGGGCATTGAGGACCCTGCGGCTCCGGTGCTCACTCTGCGCCGCGTGGTCCCGCTCGACTGGACGGATTACAATGGCCATATGACCGAGGCAAAGTATCTGCAGGCCTTTGGGGATGCAACCGACCGCTTCATGGAATTGATCGGCTGCGATGCGGACTACATCGCGTCTGGGCGCAGCTATTTCACCGCTGAAACACACATCCGTCACCTGGACGAGGTTCATGCTGGCACGATGCTCGAGGTCCGGACCCGGGTGCTGGGCGGTGGCGGCAAGAAAATGCACCTGTGGCATGAGATGCGGGCGGGTGGGGCCGTCGTGGCAACGGGGGAGCATTTTCTGCTGCACGTGAGTCTGGAAACCCGTCGGCCCAGCGACCCGTCCGAGGCCATTGATCGGGCGCTGCGCCGATTTGTGGCGGCGCAATCCGACATGCCCAAGCCAGCGGGGGCCGGGCGCGCCATCGGCCCGCCTCGCTGACCCTGGGCGGACCAAAGGTGGCCTGAAAGCCCACCTGACCTGCTGGTCGCAATCGGCTCTGCCGGCAGGTGGGGCGGGCTTTCAGGCCGCCCCTGTTGACAGCCCGCGCAAGCGGAGAAAGAGCGATTCTTCATCGTTGTTCTTGAAGAACGGCACGCTTGCGGGGGGTGCCCGGTTTGCGGCCCGGGCTTCGATCTCTGACAGAACCACCTCAGTGATAAACGGCATGTCAAAGCTCCGGGCGTCGCGAAGCTTGACCCATTGCAAATGGGACAATTCATCGCTTGCGCGGGAAAAATCATCCAGGTCACCCATGATATCCGTCGCCTCGACAAGGAAAAACCGTGCATCAAACCTCCGGGGCCTGCCAGGAGGGGTCAGTGCGCGAAACACAAATTGCAGAGGTGCAGCTGACGGCTGGTAGCCGGTTTCGGCAAACTCTGTCCAGTCGGGTGGGATGGTACCCGGCCAAGCTCCGGGCGTGCCCAGAACAAGGCCGGTTTCTTCCCAGAGTTCGCGGATCGCAGCTGCCGTCAGGGCCTGGCTTAAATCTGTAGGTGTCTCCTCGCGCAGGCGCTCAGCACAGGGTGTGGGCAGCGGAGAGGCCAAAGGCACCGCGTGGTCGCCCGTATCAACTGCGCCACCCGGAAAGACGAATTTATTCGGCATGAAGGCCGCCTTGGCGCCGCGTTGCCCCATCAACACACGGGGGATTGTTTCACGGTCCCGCAATATGATGACGGTGGCGGCATCCCGTATCTCTGATGCCTGCTCTGATGCAGCGTCTGCCATCACGCGTGATCCTTCGCCCAAGGTCTGGGGGGGATCCGGTCAGTGCCTGGTCGCAAACCCGCCCATCTTTCGCGCCCATTGATACCCCACGATCGCCCCCTTCAGTCTTGGCAAAAGATAGAGGGACAGGGCGACGCAGCCAACCGCAAAAATCGTGAACAGAGTGAGCGGATCAGGCCGCCAGGCCACAAAGACAAGATGCAACAGCGGGGCCATCAGATGCCCGACAAAGAGAATGGTCAGGTAGGCTGGCCCATCGTCTGCTCGATGATGATGCAGATCTTCACGGCAAACCGGGCAGCTGTCGTTCACTTTCAAGTAGGATTTGAGAAGCGGGCCAGTGCCACATTGCGGGCATTTCCGCCGCCAACCGCGCAGCATGGCGCGTTTCGTATTGCGCTCCTCCGTGTCAGCTGGCTGGTGAGCGAACTCGGGGACGTCCTGCGTCATGTCAGACATTGCGGATTCCTTTCTCAGGCCCCTCATGCGCTTTTGTTGCGGCAATTAAAAGTCGCTCCGGTGTCGCTGCGGCGGGATGTCGCGAAAATATGCCAAAAATTTTTGCGACGGAAGCGCGGCTGGTGCCCGTGCAAGGAACTGTCCGGCGCGGCTCTTTCGGGCCTGCGGACCAATCAAAGGAGTAAGACATGAGACGAACGGTATCTTTCGCACTGATCACAACCACAGCCTTCGCCCTCTCAAGCGGCTCAGCCTTTGCGCGGGGCGACGGAGCGGGCGAACCTGTGGATTTCAGAACATTGGACAGCAATGGCGATGGGCAGATCACCCAGCAAGAAATGCAGGCCGTCGCACTTGAGCGGTTTGCCCGCGCCGATACAGATGGCGATGGTTTGTTGAGCTTGCAGGAGGTTCAGGCGACGTCAGCGGAACGAGCTGGGCGGATGTTTAAGCGCATGGATGCCAACAGCGATGGGCAGCTGTCAGAGGAAGAGGTGCAGCGGCCTGAGCGTGCGGCACGCCGCTTCGCCCGGCTGGATGCAGATGGCAATGGCACCGTCAGCGAGGCGGAATTTGACGCGGCGCGCGAGAAAATGCGCGGGCGCGGCAGAGATGGTGGCCAGTCCGAGTAACACTGCAGTCAGACATCAGCGGCTGCGCCTACGGATTGCGGCGCTGTCGCTTTTGGAGAATGCTTGGAAGAGTTATGCCACCGGACGCCGATTCTGCCATTTCGGATGATGTGTTGTTGGCCCGTTACGTCCGGGGCGACAGGGCTGCGGCGCGTGATCTCACAGCGCGCCTGCTGCCTCGCGTTTATGGTCATGCCATGCGGCTTTTGGGCGACGCCACGGAGGCGGAAGATGCCGCGCAGGAGGCGATGCTGAGATTGTGGCGCACGGCGCCGGACTGGAGGCCGGGGCAGGCGCAGATCAGCACATGGCTCTATCGCGTGACTGCCAATCTCTGCATGGATCGGTTGCGCAAGCGGCGGCCATTGGGGCTGGATCAGATTGCCGAGCCGGAAGACCCCGCGCCCGGCGTTGTGCAGCACATGCAGGATCGGATGCGGTTTGATGCGCTGCAAGAGGCGCTGGATGCGTTGCCCGACCGGCAGCGGCAAGCGGTTGTCCTGCGCCATATCGAGGGGCTGTCCAACCCGGAGATCGCGCAGGTGATGGATATTGGATTGCGCGCGGTGGAAAGTCTCACCGCGCGGGGCAAACGGGCGCTGCGGGATCTGCTGGTCAGGCGTCGGGCTGAACTGGGGTATGAGGATGAAAGAACCGGATGATATGGCCAAAGATCGGGCTGTGGATGCGGCGCTGGACGCAGCGCGCGCATCCCCGCCGCCCGTACCAGCGCATTTGATGACGCGGGTGCTGGCTGACGCTGAGGCGGCGCGCCCTGCCGTCCGTGACCGGTCCGGCTTTGGTGTTTGTGTGTCAGAGCTGATGGGCGGGTGGCAAGGCGTCGGTGGTCTGGTGGCCGCAACACTGGCTGGTGTCTGGTTTGGCTTTAGCCCGCCGGAGGCCATGCCGGACGCCGGGGCGCTCATTCTTGGCTATGAGAATGTCGAGCTGCTGACGAGCAGTGCGGAACTGACCAGCTTCGGCTGGGATCTGGACGGAGGGTAGAAGATGCAGGACAGCCAGATGACAAAATCGCGGGTCTCGCGACGGATCAAGATCATTCTTGGGGTGTCGCTTGGTTTGAACCTTGCGGTTCTGGGATTGGTCGGCGGCACCCTGTTGCGGCATGGTGAGGGCAAGCTGGCGGGCCTTCACGGCGTGGCTTTGGGGGGATACGGGCTGCCCTATATGATCGCTTTGCCGCGGCAGGATCGCCGCGTGGTCGTAAGATCTGTCCGCTCCAGCCCTGAGGCGCTGGACCGTGTCGCCCGGCGCGCGCTCTATAACGACGTACTTATGGCTCTGCGGAGGCCGGAGCTTGATCTCGAAGCGCTTTCTGTTGCTGTACGGCGTCAGGCCGAGGCGAGCATCATCGTTCAGCGCAGAGCGCAAACGGCCTGGCTCGATGTGATCTCCGATATGCCGGCCAAGGAACGTGTCGACTACGCGGCTGCCATCGAAGAGGTGCTGCGTCGCGGCCCCAAAGGCCGGAAATGACAGATCAGGCGGCGGGGCGGCTGAGGTTGACCTGATTACGGCCCTGCATTTTTGCGGCGTAAAGCGCTTTGTCCGCAGCATCGAGGAGCAGATTTGCGTCCTGTGGCGACGGCGCTTCATGCACTTTTCGGACCCCACCGATGGTCACCCCAATGGACACAGTCACCTTGATCGGCTGGTCCGCGCCCGGCACGACAAAGCCGCGTCCGCCGATCTTGCGACACAGGCGGCTGGCGGCGACTCGCGCCTCTGACAAGGGGGTGGCGGGCATCACGATCAGAAATTCTTCGCCACCGATTCGCGCGATCAGATCGACGCCGCGCAGATTGTCGCGCAGCCGCTTGGCGGTTTCCACCAGGACTGCATCACCCGAGGCATGGCCGTAAAGATCGTTGATCTGTTTGAAGTGGTCCAGATCGGCGACCATTACGGCAAAGCTGCGTCCGGTTGCGGCAGAATGCTCGGCCACGCGCGCCAGATGCGGCATCGCGTAGCGACGATTGTGCAACCCGGTGAGCGGGTCGGACACGGCAGCTTTGAGGCCCGTGCGCACCGTCGCGCGCAGCTGGTCACCCACCCGCTTGCGGCGCAGCATCGCCTTGATCCGCAAGGTCAATTCCGCGACGTCAAACCCGTCGCTCATCAGATCGTCCGCGCCCAGGTCGAGCGCATAGGCGCCCAGGCCCGGATCCGGCCGGGACTGCACCACCAGAATGCCTGCGTGCCGCGTGATGGCGGTGGCGCGGATGGCGGCCAGCAGACGCAGCACATCACTTGTGCTGTTGTCCTCGTCAGAGAGGGTCAGGATGAAGACATCCGGCACCTTCTCGGGCGACAGATCCCTGAGCGCCGTCTCGGGTGAGGTGAAGCTGAGGCTGGTGCGCAGCTGGGGGCGCAGCAGTGAAATCCAGTTGTGCGCCGTGTGCGCATGCGTGCCAACCAGCACGGCACGCCCCGGCGGCCCGAAATCCAGAGTGTCTTCGGCAAAGCCAAGGGCGCGTGAGGTGTCATCTCGCATTTGCCATTCCGCTGCTGAGTTGTGGGCGCGGATCAGGCTGCGAACCCGCGCCAGGAGGAGTGTATCGTCGATCGGCTTGAGCATGACATCCTGAACGCCTGCCTCAAGCGCGCGCAGCCGTGTCTCGGCGTTTGGCCGCGTGCAAACCACCATCATGGGGATCGCGCGGGTTTGTGGATTCTGATGCAGCCGACGGCACAATTCAGCTGCTTCGCAATCGGGCAGAGCCATGGCTGAGATGATCAGATCGGGGTCATGACGCAGGGCTGCAACGCAGGCCTCATCTGCTGTCGATGCCTGTATGACCTCATAGAAAGCCGAGGCGAGTTTTACCTTCAATACGATGCGATTTGTCGAAATCGCATCCACAATCAGTATTTTTCCTTGCACGCCAGTCGGGTCCTCTCAGAGGTGGCTTTCGGTCCGTCGACATTGCGCTGAATTTGGTTAACAAAGAGTTTCGAGATACGGGCAAAACACGGATAGGTGATGATGTATACGCGGGACTCCGCCGAGGTGCTTGGCCTCAAGGTCTTGGGCTGGCTGGCTGCTGAGGAAGAGTTGCTGCCGGTTTTCCTAGGTGCCAGCGGCGCCAGCGAATCTGATCTGCGGGCCGGGGCGACGGACCCGGTTTTTCTTGGCTCCGTGCTGGATTTTTTGATGATGGATGACGCCTGGGTGGTTCGGGCCTGTGATGCCATTGGTGTGGGATATGACGCGCCGATGCAGGCCCGGCAAGTCTTGCCGGGCGGTGCAGAAGTCAGTTGGACATGAGGCCTGTGAGCGGTGTGCTTTTCGACAAGGACGGCACGCTTTTTGATTTCGCGGCGACCTGGGAGGCCTGGTGCAAACGTTTTCTGGACCAGATTGCAGACGACAGCGCACATGCGACGCGGCTGGCTGCGGCCATCGGCTTTGACTACGCGGCCGGGCAGTTCATGCCAGGAAGTGTGGTTGTGGCAGGCACGCCCGACCAGATCGCCAAAACGCTCCTGCCTGACCTGCCGGATCTCGCCGAGGGTGATCTTATCGACATCATGAATACCGCCGCAGCTGAGGCTTTGCAGGTGCCTGCGGTGCCGTTGGCACCGTTGCTTGGGGAGCTGCGTGGGCGTGGGCTGTGTCTTGGCGTGGCCACCAACGACGCAGAGGCGCCCGCGCGCGCGCATCTCGATCAGGCCGGGGTCACAGACTACTTTGACTTTATCGCGGGATTCGACAGCGGCTATGGCGGCAAGCCCGATGCAGGGCAGCTTCTGGCCTTTGCCGCGGCGGTGGGGCACCCGCCCGCCGCGCTTGTCATGGTCGGGGACAGCACCCATGACCTGATCGCAGGGCGGGCAGCGGGCATGCGGTGTGTCGGGGTGCTCACTGGCGTAGCGGGCCGGGCCGAACTGGACGCCTATGCGGAGGCTGTCTTCGATGACATCTCCGCCCTGCCGGCCTGGATTGAGGCGCAAAGCTTGACCTGAGCTTCAATCCAGGCCCCACCCACCACAGCCCGAAAACGACTGAATGCGTCGCGAATAAGACGGCTGGCCTAACTGACGCCTTGCAGTCTGTGCTCACACACCTGCGAGGAGAGCAAGGCCATGGCTGGGACCACGACCAAACGCAGAACGCGCAGCGGCGGCCGGGCAGGGGCGGCGCATCGGCGCGGCAGCGCCGTGATCGAGCAAATGCCCTGGAATCCGCCTGTCAATACCGATCATCCAACCGAGCCTTTGTCGCCTGAGGGTGTCGCTGCGATCCACGATGGCGCGATGCGCATCCTGGAGGAGATCGGCGTGGCCTTCCTCAACCCCGAAGCGCTTGACGTGCTGCGCAAGGCGGGGTGTCGCATAGAGGGCGAGATTGTTCGCATGGGCCGCGACTTTGTCATGGAGATGATCGGCAAGGCCCCGCCGCAGTTCACCCTGACGCCACGCAACCCCGACCGGAGGGTCACTGTTGGTGGACGCCACCTGCTGTTTGGCAATGTCTCCTCGCCGCCCAACTACTGGGACATGCAGCGGGGGTCCAAAGTGCCCGGCACCCGAGAGATGTGCCGCAACCTTCTGAAGCTGACACAATACTTCAACTGCATCCACTTCGCTGGCGGCTATCCGGTCGAGCCGGTGGATGTGCACGCCAGCGTGCGGCATCTGGATGTGCTCTTCGACAAACTCACACTCACCGATAAGGTCATGCATGCCTACAGCCTCGGTCAGGAGCGGGTCGAAGACGTGATGGAGATGGTCCGGATCGCAGGCGGGCTGTCTCACGACGACTTCGATGCCACCCCCCGCATGTACACAAACATCAATTCCACCTCTCCGCTGAAACACGACTATCCCATGCTGGACGGGTGGATGCGACTGGCGCGGCGGGGGCAGGGGCTGGTGGTGACACCGTTCACGCTGGCCGGAGCCATGGCGCCGGTGACCATGGCAGGGGCCGTGGCGCAATCGCTGGCCGAAGCGCTCTGTGCGGTGGTGCTGGCGCAGCTCATTCGCCCTGGTTGCCCTGTGGCGATCGGGACCTTTACCTCCAATGTGGACATGAAGTCGGGTGCTCCTGCCTTCGGCACACCCGAATATATGCGCGCCACCCAGATGACCGGGCAGTTGTGCCGCTTCTACGGGTTGCCGATGCGCTCATCCGGGGTCTGTGCCGCCAATGTGCCGGACGGGCAGGCGATGTGGGAGACGTCAAACAGCCTCTGGGCGGCGGTGCAATCCGGCTCTCATATGGTGTATCACGCGGCAGGTTGGCTCGAAGGCGGGCTGATCGCGAGCCCTGAGAAATTCATCATGGATTGCGAAGTGCTGCAGCAAATCCAGCGGTATATGGACCCTGCGATCTGTGCGACAGGCCCCGATGAAATTGCCCTAGATGCGATCCGGTCGGTTGGCCATGCCGGACATTTCTTTGGCACGGATCACACGCAGGAACGCTATACCACGGCTTTCTACCTGCCGTTCCTCAGCGATTGGCGCAACTACGAGGGGTGGGAGGCCGCGGGGGCCATCTGGACGCCGGAGCGCGCGCATCTGATGTTTAAGGAGATCGTCGCCAGCTTTGAAGCGCCCCCGATGGATGTGGCGATCCGCGAAGAGCTGGCGGAGTTTGTGGCCAGACGCAAAGCCGAGGGCGGCGCGCCCACGGATTTCTAGGCGAGATCTCGCTACAATTGCTGCGGATGCCCATAGGGCGTTGGGTATTTATTAACCGATCCGCACCATCCTTGCGCTGCAGGATCTGGTGAGAGGGCATCATGCACGGGCTGGTCAACAGGGCCATACAACGGTTTGTCATTGACAGCTATGGGGCTGCGCAATGGGCGGCTGTGGTGCGCCGCGCAGAGCTTGGGTTTATCGATTTCGAGGCCATGTGGACCTATGAGGATGCGATCACCCCAAAGGTGCTGACAGCGGTGAGCGAGGTGCTTGAGCGCCCGCATGACGAGCTTATGGAGGATATCGGCACATATCTGGTGTCGCACCCGAATCTGGAGGCTCTGAGGCGCCTGTTGCGCTTTGGCGGCGTCAACTTTCTGGATTTTCTCCACTCGCTTGATGATCTGCCGGACCGCGCGCGACTGGCTGTCTCTGACCTGGTGTTGCCCCGGCTGGAACTGCGCGAGCTTAGCGCCCATGAATTCAGCCTCACATGCGAAGGCGAGATACCGGGGTGCGGCCATCTCTTTACAGGTGTGCTGCGGGCGATGGCGGATGACTATGGCGCGTTGGTGTTTCTGGAACATATGGGCGAGGCTGACGGCGTCGAGACGGTTTCGATTGCTCTGCTGGAGACTGATTTTTCCGAAGGCCGCGGCTTTGATTTGGGAGTGCAGGCATCATGAGCGACGCGCATCTGTGTTACCACATGTTGAACGTGCTGTGCCCGATGCATGTGATCCTGGACGATGACGGAAAAATCCTATGCGCAGGCCCGACGGCTCGGAAACTGTTGCCGGATGGCACGCTTGCCGGGCGCATGTTTCTTGATGTCTTTGAAATCAAACGACCGCGCGAGATCAAATCCATCAGCAGGCTGCGTGACAAGGCGGGTTTGAAGTTGCATTTGCGGTTTCGCTTGCCCCCGCATCGGGAAATGAAGGGTGTGCTGATGGAAGGCCCGCTGCCAGGGCAGATGATCGTAAATCTGTCCTTTGGCATTTCTGTCGTGGACGCGGTGCGAGATTACAAGCTGACAGCCGCGGATTTCGCGGCCACCGATCTGACCATCGAGATGCTTTATCTGGTGGAGGCCAAATCTGCGGCGATGGACGCCTCGCGCCAGTTGAACAGGCGCTTGCAGGGGGCTCGCATCGCAGCGGAAGAACAGGCGTTGACCGATACACTGACCGGCCTACGGAACCGCCGGGGCATGGACCGCGCGCTTGCAGAGCTGATCGCAAATGGAAACAGCTTCGCGTTGATGCACATGGATCTGGACTTCTTCAAGGCGGTGAACGACACCATGGGTCATGCGGCGGGTGATTACGTGCTGCAACAGGTTGCCAAAATCATGCAAAAGGAAGTGCGCAGCCGCGACAGCGTCGCGCGTGTCGGCGGTGATGAATTTGTGATCCTCCTGCTCGACGTGGATGACCCGGAAGTGATCTGCCAGATCGCTGATCGTATCATTGAGCGGATCAGCGCCCCGATCCTGTTTGAAGGTGCGCAGTGCAACGTCTCAGGCAGCGCGGGCACAACGCTGTCGCGCAACTATGATCTGGTGACGGCTGATCAGCTGTTGGGTGATGCTGATGTGGCGTTGTACGAATCCAAACGACTTGGTCGGCGGCGGCACACGTTTTTCTCGGAGGAGCTGCGTCAAAGACAGGGTGAGACCCCTGAACCGTTGCCGAGGGCGGAGGCGCGTTCGATCTGAGCCTGGCAACAACGGCCGCATTGTGAGGGGGCAGGTGCAGAAATGGATCGAGGCTCT
Organism: Roseobacter cerasinus; assembly: GCF_009811755.1. Classification (GTDB taxonomy): domain Bacteria; phylum Pseudomonadota; class Alphaproteobacteria; order Rhodobacterales; family Rhodobacteraceae; genus Roseobacter; species Roseobacter cerasinus. The sequence continues at coordinate 602,102 of NZ_BLIV01000003.1, read as the reverse complement.
GAGGCTCACGAATGTGGTTGATCAGGACGGGCTGCCGCTATGGTGTGGCGCAGAGACACACACTGCGAGATAAGGAGGCGACCGGTCGGGCGATACCAGCATGGCGTAGTGTGAACACATTAAACACACGGTCGGTGAAGCTGTGTCTTTGTGCTATCTCGTTCCCGGATGTTTGATGTGGAACGTCCCGCATCTTTGCATTTATGCTGCAGAGTTGTTGAATCCTATCAATAGGCTGTGTCGGCCAGGAATGACCTTAACGTCAAGCAATGCTGACCCAGACCTGACTTACATCGAGACCTGGGCGCACGTCTGCTTTGTCTCTGTGGCTTCGACGGATGGCGTCACCACACTGGGCAAACTTTCCTGCCGGTGTTTCCTATTGCAAGGTCTGGTGTTTCCCATTGCAAGGTCTCTCGAGGCCGCTCGTTGAGTTGCCTCGCAACGGCGCTGAGCTTGGCTGTAAGTTGATATGTCGAGGCCTCTTGGAAAGCACTGGCGCAGGAGGCGATTGGTGTTTTTGTTGCTGCCGCGTTGCCACGGCGAGTGAGGATCGCAGAAATGGGCGCCGATCCTAGTGGCCATGGAGAAGGTCAGATGGTGCGTCCTTTCTGGGCCACGATCCCACGTCAGCGAGCGGTAGAGCTCCTTGGACCGTTTGCGGGCTTGCTTGATCAGGACGGTGATGACGCTCTGCGTGTCCTGGTTTGCGATCTTTGCCAGCATCACGAAGCGGGAATGCCGCTCGACCAGCGTGGCAATGTCGCTGTTGTTAGTGCCAACGATCAGATCGCTTTCCCAGTGGCCAGGCACGGCGCGATCCTCAATCTCAGGCGGGCGTTCACGGATCGGTACGGCCTCCTTGATCTTCCGTAGTTTCAACCCGTTTGCGTTGCGCGCCGGGACCTGCGGATGGCGCGTGGGCTGCGCAGGCATTGCTGAAGGGCTTTCTTTAGAACACCCCGCGTCTGCACATAGAGGCTGCGATAGCTCGTTTCGTGGCGCACACGCTCTTGCTCCTCCTACAGCGCAGCGCAAGCCGTTTCACCCGCATGAGCTGCGGCGGCCTGCAACTGGTGCTGATCGAGAACGCCGATCCGATCCTGGGCCGCAAAGCCCGCTGGTTCGAAGACCCGGAGCTGGCCGCCAAAGGTGTCAATCGGCACGGCACCAAAGCTGCCCGATCTGCAAGCGCATGACCCCCTGCGGCACATTCGTCGAGGGAGTCCCCCCACACTCCAATCCATGAGGCTCCCCAATGGCTGATGATAAAAGACCAAAGTCGAAGACGCCCTCACCCGCACCACCAATTCAGACGGCACACCGGTGTGTGGCAAGGACAACGCCACCCGTTGCACCGTTTATCTATTTGACCGCCCCTGCGGCCATGCCCTCAACGATGTATTTTTCAAGAAAGATCGCAACTGTGATCAAAGGAAGGATCGCAGCGGATGACAAGGCTGCCATCGACCACCAGTTGATCCCTTGCGACCCGGTCTGGCTGGCCACCATAACCGGCAATGTTGTGGCGTTGGTTGAACTGAGCAGTGCTGCAAAGAAATACTCGTTCCAGCAGAGCACCAGGCTGAGGATGAAGGCGGCTACCATCCCCGGTAGCGCGATTGGCAAGACGATTTGCAAAAACGCTCCCCAGATGCCAAGGCCGTCGACAAGAGCGGCTTCTTCCAGTTCCACGGGGATGCCCTGGAACTGATCACGCATGATCCAGATCACGATGGGCAGCACCATCAAGGTGTAGAGCAGGATCAGCCCGATCCGGCTGTCTAACAGGTCCAACGAGCGGTAGAGGACCAGAAACGGCAGGGCCAGGACGACAGGGGGCAGGATCATCTGGCTGAGGAAGAAGAACGAGATATCGGAGTTCTTCATGAAGCCAAACCGGTAGCTGAACCGCGACAGCCCGTAGGCGGCAAGTGATCCCAGCACGACCGCCAGTGTCGACGCCGAAAGCGCGATGATGGTGGAGTTCCAGAAGCGTTTCAGGAACTCTTCCCGCACGGTCGAGACGTCACCGATCAGGCGCGGCGACAGGCCGAGGCTCTCCCAGCCTTTCCACTTCGGGGTATAGTCCATGAAGGGGATCATGTTCCCGCGCATCACATCCGGGGCGAGCTTGAACGAGGTTGTCAGCGTCCAGTAAATCGGGAAGAGGCAGACGAAGGCCCATAGAATCAATGCGCCATAGATCGCCAGACGGCTTGACCACCATGCCGCCCGGATCTGTTGGCCCGTGGCGTCATCCTTGAAAATCGCGCTCATGCCGGGCGCTCCATCCAGCGGCTGACCAGTTTCAAAAGCGCGGTGATGAAAATGATGATCAGCACCAGATAGACCATCGCCAGCAGCGTCCCATAGCCAACGTTCGAGCGGTCACGGTATTCACGGAAGATGAAGCTGGTCACACTGTCGGTGGCACCACCCGGTCCGCCGGAGGTCACATTGATGATGATATCCGCAAGCTTCAACTTGAAGATAATGCGGATCACGACGGCGGTGACCGACACGGGTAGCATGAGCGGAAAGATCACCTCCTTGAAGCTCTGCCATCCGCTGGCACCATCCACCTTGCTGGCCTCGATCACCTCACGCGGCAGCGCCTGAAGACCGGCCAGCAGCATGATCATCATGAAGGGGATAAAGGTCCAGGCGTCCATCGCCATGATCATGAAGCGCGCCATCTCGGGCGTGCCGAAGAAACTGGGCTCAAACCCCATCTCGCGCACCAGCCGCGACACCGGGCCAAAGCGCACCTCCAGCATGGACTTGCCGATCATCCAGGACACGGCAACCGGGCTTAGCATCAGCGGCAGCAGGAACACCACGCGAAAGAACTTGCGCGCCCGGATTTGCGCGTTGAGCAGCAGCGCCAGGCCAAAAGCGATTACATATTCCACGCTGATCGCAGCCACGTAGTAGACCATGTTCTTCAGCGCGTTCCAGTAGAAGGCATCCGCCCACATCTGGCGCATATTGTCCCAGCCGTTGGGCTGTGCGCCATTCAGTGAGGCCAGATTCCAGTCGGTGAAGGAGATGTAGAGCGCGAAGAGCAACGGGAAGACCACAAGGCTGATCACAAAGAGTGCGGCCGGCAGCACAAAGAGCGCGCGTTTGCCCTTCTCCCCATTAACGATCACCTGCGCAAAACACAGGGCCGTGGCCCAGAGCAGATAGGCATAGAGTACAGGCCGCCATGTGTCGAAGCCAAAAGCGATACGCCCGATCTCATGGGAAAATTGAAGTGTGGCAAGGGCCAGCACCAGCAGCCCTGTGCCCCAGACCACCGCACGGCCCAGACGCTTGCGCATGCCCGAGATATCATCTGCCGTGACGGCGTGCAGCAGGTCGCCTTCGGTGCTCATGCGACGACGTTAACGAGGATAGTTGGAGCTGTTAAGCATGAAATCAGCTTTTGCGATGTCTTTCCAACGAAGGCCAAGATGCGACGTCGGCGGATATGAAGTAGACATAGCAAACCAGACAACCCAGTCAGCCACGAGATGGACGTCATAAGCCCGGGCATTTCGCAAGAAACGCTCTGCCTGTAGTTTCAACGGGCTTTCATCACCATTGTTTTGGGGATCGCCAACAGCGGATTGCGGGTCATTGGGCATGATCAAAATCATTTTCACCCCTGGCGCTTGCAAAGGTGGACACGTTTGTGCGGCATACTGCAAAAGGTGCTCTTGTCCACCGCGCAAGCCGATGCAGCAACGGCGCGGGCCCAGGGCTCACATCCAACAGATGATGAATGCGGCGCGGGCGATGGCTGACAGGAAGAGCTTCGGACAGCGGTCGTATCGTGTTGCGACCCGTCGCCAGTCTTTCAGCCTACAAAACATGATCTCGATCCGGTTACGCCGTTTGTAGCAACGCTTGTCGTATTTCACCGGTTGGCGCGGAGGGGCGCAGCAAGTTCGCTGTCCCGCACCGCGGCCACGATCGAGGCCACGATGACACAAGATTAGCTTTAACAGAACCCGGATCTGTCTTTGTGGGATCTGGCTGAGAGGATCGGCGGCAAGCGGCACGCCGTCTCTCAGGCCTTGAATGAAGATCTGGGGCGGAACTTCTTTGACTATGTGAACATCGGATCGCAGTCGCCAAAACGCGTCTGGTGGCAACGGATGCGTCCATCCTGACCATCACCTTCGATGCGGGCTTTAACTCGCGTTCGGCGTTCTATCGCGCGTTTCGACAGTAGGTGGGCATGATCCCGTCCCAATACCGCAAGAGCGGTGAGATGGAGGACTCAGGCGCTCTCCTCAAGAAAGCCTGAAAGCGCCTTTGCTGTCTCTTCGGGAGACTGATCCACAAAGAAATGCCCGCCGGGCACAGCCGCGCTGCGCATATTGCGCAACCGGTCCGACCAGGTGGCTGGAATGTCATAGGCGCGCGCCATCGCACCATCAGCCCCATAGAGCACCAGAGCCGGGCAGGACACGCGCCGTTCCAGATCAGCCGCATCGAGATCAAAGTCATACTGCAGCGCCGCGCGATAGTCGGCACACATGCCCCGGATCGCCTCCGGATCGCGCCAGGCGCGGCGATAGGCCTCCAAGGTCTCCGTGTCAAAATCCTCCAGCCGCGCCGCACCCCACCCCAGCAGGCAGCTCTCGAAGTAGGCGTCCGGGTCATGGCCGATCATGGTCTCCGGAAAAGGGTAGGGTTGCGCCAGAAAGAACCAGTGATAGTAGGCTGTGGCCACCTGCCGCGTCAGCGACTCCAGCAGGTGATGTGTCGGCACGATGTCGAGGAGCGACAAGCTCAGAACGCGATGGGGCGCGTCGAGCGCAAGCCGATGGCCCACGCGCCCGCCGCGATCGTGGCCAACCACATAAAACTGCGCGTGGCCGAGCTGCTCCATCAGGGCCAGCTGATCCTGCGCCATGTGACGAAAGCTGTAGGGCTCCGTGCCCGCAGGCTTGCTGCTGTCGCCATACCCACGCAGATCCGGTGTGATCACCGTGAACCGGCGCGCCAGCCGCGCGGCCACAGGCTCCCACATTACGTGAGTTTGCGGAAAACCGTGCAGCAACAGCACCGGTGGCCCGCTGCCAGTGCTGCGATAGCAGATCCGCTGCCTGTTCACATCGGCAAAGAGCGGAGCGGACCGCGCGGTCACTGGCGCTGCCCGTTGACCAGGCAGGTCGGGCGGGCTTCAGGCCGCCCCTGGGCCACGCTCATGTGAGCGCCGCCAGCACGCGGGCCCAGCTTCGGATCCCCTTGTGAAAGCTCTCCATGTCATATTTCTCATTGGGGGAATGCAGCGCGTCATCGTCCTTGCCAAAGCCGATAAGCATGGGCGTGGTGCCGAGGATGTTCTGAAAATGCCCGGCAATGGGGATCGAGCCGCCACAGCCCACGTAGGCCGCAGGCACTTGCCATTCATCGCTGAGCGCTTGCCGCGCGGCCTCGAAGCTTGGGTCCGACGTCTCCGTCACGGAGGCGGCACCCGCGCCATGGCTTTGGAAGCTGACCTCGCAGTCCTCAGGCAGCATCTCGCGCACCATGGCACGGAAGCTCTCGCGGATCTTCAGCGGATCTTGCGTGCCCACCAGCCGAAAGCTGATCTTGGCATGAGCCTCGGACGGCAGCACCGTTTTGAACCCATCGCCTGTATAGCCGCCCCAGATGCCGTTCACCTCGCAGGTCGGCCGCGACCAGATCATCTCCAGCGGCGTGCGGTCCTGTTCACCCGCCGGGTGCGACAGCCCCACATCCCCGAGAAAAGCGCTATGATCAAAGGCCAGCCCCTGCCACTGCGCCTCGATCTCGTCGGGCAGCTCCGGAACACCGTCGTAGAAACCCGGCACCGTGATCCGGCCCTGATCGTCATGCAGCGCCGCGATGATCCGCGACAGCACCCGGACGGGATTGATGGCCACCCCGCCGTACATGCCTGAATGCAGATCAATCCTGGGTCCCGTGATGGTTAGCTCTTCTCCGAGCAGACCGCGCAACATCGTCACAATGGCCGGCGTCTTGCTCTCAAAAAGCCCGGTGTCGCAAATCAGCGCGAGGTCCGATGTCAGCTCCTCCGCGTTCTCCTTCATGAAAGGCACAAGCGAGGGCGAGCCGCTTTCCTCTTCCCCTTCGAGGAAAAACGTGAGCTTGCAGGGCAGGGTGCCATGCACCGCCTTCCAGGCGCGACAGGCCTCGATGAAGGTCATCAGCTGGCCTTTGTCATCCGACGACCCACGCCCACGGATCACCTCTCCCTTGGGTGTCTCTTCGATGCGCGGATCGAACGGGTCATTGTCCCACAGCTCCAGCGGGTCGACCGGCTGCACGTCGTAGTGCCCGTAGAACAGCAGATGCGGGCCAGGCCCGTCGAGATGACCAACCACCATCGGGTGGCCCGGTGTCGCCCGCTTCTCCGTCTTGATCCCGAGGCTGTTCAGATCCGCCACCAGCCAATCCGCCGCCCGGTCACAATCGGCTTTGTAGGCCGGGTCGGTAGAGATTGACGGAATACGCAACAGCGCCATCAGACGGTCCGTGGCCGCAGGCAGGTCTGTATCGATTTTGGATAGAACAGCGTCGAGGGACATCGGGGGGCTCCTTTGATTTGGGGTGACCGTATCAGCGGCGTGCGCAGGGGCAAGCGGGAAGCCTGTGAAGCAATTCACACAGGCATAAGACCAATTGATGTATGTCAAAGCTGCGACATGGTGCGCACCCTAAGGATATTGAACCTCTAGTTTGGGGTCTATATTGACAGATTAGAAAGATTCCAAAGGCAAGACACGGCCCGGGGATCAGATAAAGGAGACACCGGGTGAGCTACGACGACAAGCTGGATCAGGCCATTGCCCGTCTGCACGAAGAAGGCCGGTACAGAACCTTCATCGATATCGAGCGGCACAATGGCCATTTTCCACATGCCACCCGTACCCGCCCCGACGGCTCGACCCAGGACGTGACCGTGTGGTGCGGCAATGACTATCTGGGCATGGGGCAGCATCCGGTTGTGCTGGAGGCGATGCACGAGGCCATTGACGCCACCGGCGCAGGCTCCGGTGGCACACGCAACATTTCCGGCACCACCGTCTACCACAAGCGGTTGGAGGCGGAGCTTGCCGACCTGCACGGCAAGGAATCAGCGCTGCTGTTCACCTCTGCCTACATTGCAAATGACGCGACCTTGTCCACACTGCCGAAGTTGTTTCCAGGTTTAATCATTTATTCCGACGCGCTGAACCATGCCTCGATGATCGAAGGGGTGCGTCGCAACGGCGGGGCCAAGCGCATCTTCCGCCACAATGATGTCGCCCATCTGCGGGAGCTGCTGGAGGCGGATGATCCCGCCGCGCCGAAACTGATCGCCTTCGAGTCGATCTACTCCATGGATGGCGATTTCGGGCCCATCGAGGACATTTGCGATCTGGCCGAAGAATTCGGCGCGCTGACCTACATTGACGAAGTGCACGCGGTTGGCATGTATGGTCCACGCGGTGCTGGTGTCGCCGAGCGTGACCGGCTGATGCACCGGCTCGACATGATCAACGGAACGCTGGCCAAAGCCTTTGGCGTGATGGGCGGATATATTGCGGCTTCGGCGAAAATGTGTGATTCCATAAGGTCTTACGCGCCCGGTTTCATTTTCACGACCTCCCTGCCGCCCGCCGTGGCAGCGGGCGCTGCGGCCTCCGTGGCGTTCCTCAAACGCGCGCCCGAGTTGCGCGAGCAGCACCAGACACAGGCGAAAATCCTGAAACTGCGGTTGAAAGGCCTTGGCCTGCCGATCATCGATCATGGCAGCCATATCGTGCCTGTGATGGTGGGCGACCCGGTGCACACCAAGATGCTCAGCGACATGTTGCTGGAGGATCACGGGATCTACGTGCAGCCGATCAACTATCCGACCGTGCCGCGTGGAACCGAGCGTTTGCGCTTCACCCCGTCGCCGGTGCATGGCCCGAAAGAGATCGATGCGCTGGTGCAGGCGATGGATTCGCTGTGGTCGCATTGTGCGCTAAATCGTGCCGAGCAGGTTGGCTGACTTCTCGTCAGGTGAATTTGCGATTGTCTTGTGTTAACCTAACATAAACAACAGGTCAGATACGAATCGTGGGGACGATTCATGGTCTGACACAATGTTGGGCAGGCACGGGGTAGACACGGGGCAGCGGTATGATTGGGCGCAGGCGCTCTGAAAGGGTGAAGGAGGACGTCGAACGCAAAGGGTTCGACGACTTCGAATTGCGTCTCGGTGATGTCATGCGTGGCGAGCGGGCCACGATGGGCAAATCCCTTCTCGACGTCCAACGCGAACTGCGCATCAAAGCCGCCTACATTGCCGCGATTGAGAACTGCGACCCCGATGCGTTCGACACCCCGGGTTTCATTGCAGGCTACGTGCGATCTTATGCGCGCTACCTTGGTATGAACCCCGATGACGCCTTTGAGACGTTTTGCACGGAAAGTGGCTTTGCCGTCGCGCACGGGATGTCATCCAAAGCCTCCGTCGTGAAAAAACCGGGCCAAGATGTGCGCGCCGTCAAATCAGCCGATGCGGATATGTTCAACCGCCCCGGCACACCCTTTGTCCCAACGCGAGAGGGGTTTTTCTCCGGCATTGAACCAAGTGCTGTTGGCTCGTCTCTGCTGCTGCTGGCGCTGATCGGTGCCATCGGGTTTGGCGGATATTCGGTGTTGCAAGAGGTCCAGCGCGTGCAGGTGGCGCCTGTTGAGCAGACGCCGATCGTCCTATCCGATCTTGATCCTTTGGATGGTGTTCTGACAACCGCGCCGAGTGAGACCAGCGCGGCACCGGGCAGCACAGTGGACCAGCCGCGCGCGGAGGCGCTGGATCGGCTCTATCGTCCGCAGGCGCTGGATGTTCCGGTGCTGGTGGCGCGCGATGCTCCAATCTCGACAATTGACCCCAGCTCCTTCGGCAGTTTTGCGCAGCTGCGGATCGAGGAAGACGTAGCGCCGCCGCGCGAAAGTCTGGCTGGTGCCATCGATGACGACATTGCCTCAGCGCTCGACGTTCCAGCCCCAGTGCCGCAGGTGGTGGAAGAACCCGGCCCTGCACTGCGCATGGTTGCTGTACGGCCGTCCTGGGTGCGTGTGACCGCAGCCGATGGAACCGTGATTTTTGAGACCATCATGGAGCCGGGGGACACTTGGGATGCACCGTCGTCCGAGGTGCCGCCAACCCTGCGCACCGGTGAAAGCGGCGCCATCTACTTTGCTCTGAGCGGTGAATACTTTGGCCCCGTTGGCGAGACCGGAGCAGTGACGTCCAACCTTCCCCTTGCCGTCGACGAGTTGAAGGCCCGATATGCTGTGGCTGATCTGGCCGCCGACGAGGCGCTGGCCACCACTGTGGTGGAATTGCAGACCCCCCTGAATACAGTGGCTGATCAGTAGCCAACGTCGAAAACCTGCCATTGCGACCACCGCCGTGACTGTCTATTTTGATGGACAAGAGCTTTTTGGCGAGGGGTTGCCCGATGTCTTTGAATCACGTGCGTCCGTGGCGGAACATTTACCGCCGCACCTCCCGACAGATCATGGTGGGCGATGTTCCGGTGGGGGGTGACGCGCCCATCACCGTGCAAACCATGACAAACACGCTGACCACGGATGTGAAAGCCACCATCGCGCAGGTGCAGGCCGCTGCCGATGCAGGGGCCGATATCGTGCGGATCTCGGTGCCGGATGAAGCCTCGTCGAAGGCGCTGCGTCAGATTGTGCCGGAGGTCTCCGTCCCCATCGTGGCGGACATCCATTTCCACTACAAACGTGGGATCGAAGCAGCCGAGGCCGGTGCCGCCTGTCTGCGGATCAACCCCGGCAATATTGGCGACGAGACCCGCGTGAAAGAGGTGATCAAGGCGGCGCGCGATTACAACTGCTCCATCCGGATCGGCGTGAACGCGGGCAGCCTTGAGAAACATCTGCTCGACAAATACGGCGAGCCGTGTCCTGACGCGATGGTGGAATCCGGGCTCGATCACATCAAGATCCTGCAGGACAATGATTTTCACGAATTCAAGATCAGCTGCAAGGCCTCGGACGTTTTCATGGCGGCCGCCGCCTACCAGCAACTGGCCGAGGCGACGGATGCGCCTATCCACCTGGGCATCACCGAAGCGGGTGGGCTGACCTCGGGCACCATCAAATCTGCCATTGGCCTTGGCAATCTGCTCTGGATGGGGATCGGCGATACCATCCGGGTCAGCCTCTCTGCGGACCCGGTTGAAGAGGTCAAGGTCGGCTATGAGATTCTGAAATCCCTGGGGCTGCGCCACCGTGGTGTGAACATCATCAGTTGCCCCAGCTGCGCCCGTCAGGGATTTGACGTGATCAAGACGGTCGAAAAGCTCGAAAAACGGCTGGAGCATATCAAAACACCCATGAGCCTCAGCATCATCGGCTGTGTCGTGAACGGCCCCGGTGAGGCGTTGATGACGGATGTTGGCTTTACGGGCGGCGGCGCCGGGTCAGGCATGGTGTATCTTGCAGGCAAACAAAGCCACAAGCTTAACAATGACGAGATGGTCGATCACATTGTCGAGCAGGTGGAGCGCAAAGCAGCAGAGCTGGACGCCGAAGCCCGCATGGCAAGCGCGGCTGAGTAAGCCGCGCTGTTGGCGAGTGCTCTAGAGGTCCCGCTTCTCTTCGACCATCGCGCGCATCTGATCGTAGGGCAAAAAGCCTCGCAGCATTTCGTCATGCATCACAAATGTCGGCGTGCCGGTGATCTGCAACTGCTGCGCCAGAGCGCGCGTTTTGCGGATTTCCTCCGTCACCTCTTCATCGTCCATGCGGGCCTCAATTGCGTCCGCATCCAGATCGTAGGTCGTGGACAGGCGGCGCAGGGCGGGCAGGGTGATCTCGCCGTTGAACTCCATCAGTGCGTCATGCAGCGATTTATAGGCCTCGTCCCCCTCCAGCTGCCGGGTTGCGATGGCAAAACGCGACGCCAAAAGTGATTGCTCGCCCAAGATCGGGAATTCCTTCACGATGAAGCGGATGTTGCCATCGGATTCCAACAGCTTTTCGACCTCGCCATAGGCGCGTTTGCAAAACCCGCAGCGGTAGTCCATGAACTCCACCAGAGTGATATCGCCGTCCGGGTTGCCGCCGACAAAGGAGAACCCGTCGTTGAAAATCGCCTCCGCATGATCGGAGACCAGCGTTAGATCCGCCTGGGCCTGAGCCTCAGCCTGACGATTTTCAAGCGCCTGCACGGCTTCCATGATCACTTCGGGATTGTCCATCAGATAGGCGCGAACCTCGGCGCGAAACTGTGCCCGTTCCTCATCACTCATAGTGCCGAGATCGAGGGCCGCAGCCGGAAGGGCAAAGGCCAGCAAGGCGGGCAGGGCAAAGCGTTTGAGCATTATCGTCTCCGTTTTTCGGCGCGTTCGGATGCAATCAACACATCCTGCGCCCGTTGCCAAGAGCCGCTGCCTTCGGGCAGCAACCCCACAGCGCGTTTTGCGTGAATGCCAGCATCTTCCAGCCGACCGGTCAGGGCGTAGCGTTCAGCCGTCACCAGCGCGGCCATACCTGTCTGGCCCGAGCGCGCGTAAGCGACAGATAGATCGCGCAGCATGGACCCATCTCGAAAATCGATTGTGCGCGCTTTTTCAAGCGCTTGCCGCGCGCGCTTGATGTCGTCATTAGCCAAGAGGGCCCGGCCATAGCCGGAGAGTACAAGGGCGTCATTGGGAGCCAGCTGCACGGCCCGGCCATAAGCGGCGGCTGCAGCTGCAAAATTCCGCGTCTCCAGCAGGATCTGCCCGCGCTGATCGTGCAGAAACGGGTCACTTGGTCGCTGTGCAATGGCGGCATCAATGGCGCGAAGTGCCTGTTTGGTCCGAGACTGGCGATGTTCCGCGATGGCCTCGCGCAGCAGGCGCACATCGGCATAAGGCGTCTCGTTCACCCGGCGCAGGGTCCATTTGGGCGCGCGGGTATAGGCGCTGAGCTTGCCCTTGACCCGTGCAAACCAATAGGCGGCATCCGCATGGGGTGCGCCGGTGTTGCCATAGGCGGCCACAAACCCTTCGACGGCGCGAAACCGGTCGCGGGAGAGGGGATGGCTGCGCAGATAGGGGTCTTGCCGGGATTCGGACAGCACTTCCTGACCGCGAAAGATGCTCAGCACGTCGGCCATGCCTTGCGGGTCGACCCCCGCCGCCTTCATGTACCGGATGCCGGATTGATCGGCTGCGGCCTCCTCGGCCCGGGTGTGTTTGAAAAACCGCGCCTGTGCGGAGCTTTGCGTGCCAAGTGCGATGCCACCCGCGGCGCTGCCCGCGCCCGCCGCTGCCGCTGCAACCGCCAGCGCTGTCCCCAGACCCGCGGCTGTACGCGCGCTCGCCAGATTGGTCATGCGCCGCGTGATATGCCCATTGGCGATATGTGCGGCCTCATGCGCGATCACCGCTTGCAGCATCGGCGCCGATTGCAGCTTGTTGATCAGGCCATAGTGCAGAAAAATCGCATCATTGCTGACCACAAAGGCGTTCAGCGACGCGTTGTTGACCACCAGTATCTTGACCCGCGAGGGGCTGAGACCGGCGGCGCTGAGGATCGGGGTCGCCAGTTGTTTCAGCCCGTATTCGATATCCGCATCGCGCAACAGCCCCTGCGCCTGCAACGGCACGGCCATGAGCCAGAGCAGCAGGGCCGGGATTGACGCCAATCGAAAGACAAGGTGAAAGACCATGGGAAAAGACTGGAGCGATTTCATGCGGAGTTCAAGGCGGTCCGGGGTCGATCCCTTCATTGTGATGGATGTGATGGAGGCGGCGCGGCGTCTCGAAGACGCCGGGCGGCATGTCATTCACATGGAGGTCGGGCAGCCCGGGACAGGCGCCCCAAAGGCCGCGACGCAGGCGTTGGCGCAGGCGATGCAGACAGGCCCGCTTGGCTATACGGTGGCTTTGGGCCTGCCCGCCTTGCGCGCCCGGATCGCGCAGCTTTATGGGCAGTGGTATGATGTGGATCTTGACCCGAACCGCGTCGTCATCACGCCTGGCTCCTCCGGCGGGTTCCTGCTCAGCTTCACGGCGCTTTTCGACACGGGCGACCGGGTGGGTATCGGTGCGCCGGGCTACCCCAGCTACCGGCAGATTCTGCGGGCGATGGATTTGCAGCCCGTCGATATCCCCACGGCGCTGAACCACCGATATCAGCCGGTACCGGCTGATCTGCAGGGGCTGGATCTCGCGGGCTTGCTGGTGGCCTCACCGGCGAACCCGACAGGCACGATGCTGGATGCGTCTGCTATGCGGGCTTTGATCGAAGCTGCGCAAGGGCAGGGCGCGTCGTTCATCTCGGACGAGATCTATCACGGCATCGAATATGAGGCGAAGGCCGTCACGGCGTTGCAGATCACCGATGAGGCCTATGTGATCAACTCCTTCTCCAAATATTTCTCCATGACGGGTTGGCGCATCGGCTGGATGGTGGTGCCCGAGGATCACGTGCGCATCGTCGAGCGGATTGCACAGAACATGTTCATTTGCGCGCCGCATGCCAGTCAGATCGCGGCCCTTGCCGCCCTGGACGCCGAAGAGGAACTGCAGACCAATCTTGAGGTTTACAGCCGCAATCGCGCGCTGATGCTGGCCGGTTTGCCGGACGCGGGCTTTGACAAGATCGCACCGCCGGATGGCGCGTTTTATGTCTAAGCGGATGTGTCCGACCTGACCAAGGACAGCCAGGCCTTCGCAGCCGAGATCCTGGAACAGGCCGGGGTGTCGGTCACGCCCGGTCTTGACTTTGACCAAAGCCGGGGCCGCCAGACGCTGCGGTTTTCCTATGCGCGCAGCACTAAAGATATCGAGGAAGGTCTGGCGCGGCTCAAGGACTTCATGGCGCGGCGCTGAACAGGGATTCCAACGCAGGCACGCTTTTGCTAGACTGCTCGCAAAACACGCAGTGGCAGAGCAGCCCATGATCCGGCATTTTTTCTTTCTGGCAGCCAGCCTGCTGGCCCTGTCCGCGCCTGCGCCCGCGCAGGAGATGTCGGCCATCGCGCGCGTGGATGCAGCACAAAGCGGTGTGCAAAAAGGTTGGTTTGGCGGTGCGGAGTTCAGCCTGCACCTCAGCCAGGGTGTGCCCTATCGCGTTTTCACGCTGGCGGACCCGCCGCGCCTTGTCATGGATTTTCGCGAGGTTGACTGGTCCGGCGTGCGCGCCGATGACCTGTCGGACGGGCGCAGCCCGGTGCACGCGGTGCGCTTTGGCGCGTTCCAGCCGGGGTGGTCCCGGCTGGTGGCGGATTTGTCCGACACGTATTTGCCCGATGAGATTGGCATGACGCTAGATGAGGCCTCTGGCCGGGCGGTTCTGAACATGGACTTGGCCAGGGTTTCGGAGGAGGTCTTTGCCGCCAAATCGGGTGTGCCGGACAGCACATTGTGGCCGCAAGACTTGCCAGAGGGCAGCAAACCGTCGGGCCGAAGTGACCGCTTCGTTGTGGTCATTGACCCCGGTCATGGCGGCATTGATCCCGGCGCCGAGCGGGAGAATGTCAACGAGAAGGAACTGATGCTCAAGATCGCGCTTGATCTGCGCGAGGCGCTGTTGCGCGCGGCGGATGTTGATGTGGTGCTGACCCGGGAGAGCGATGTCTTTGTGTCCCTGCGGGCGCGCGTGGCCATCGCGCACCGGGCGGGCGGGGATCTCTTCCTGTCGTTACACGCCGATGCGCTGAGCCAGGGCGGGGCCGAGGGTGCCACAGTCTACACCTTGTCGGATGAGGCCAGCGACACCGCCAGCGCCCATCTGGCGGCGCGTCACAACCGCGCGGACATCATCGCGGGGGCCGATCTCACGGGCGCGGATGACGAGGTGGCGGGCGTGCTGCTCGATCTCGCGCGGCAGGAGACAGCGCCAAGATCCGAGGCGCTGGCGCGCTCTATTGTTGCCGGGCTGGATGAGGTGGGCGGGCCCATGAACAACCGCCCGCTGCGGCAAGCGGGGTTTTCCGTGCTGAAGTCCGCCGATATTCCCTCCGCTCTGGTCGAGGTGGGGTTTCTGTCGAGCCCGCGTGATCTCGCCAATTTGCGCGATCCGGTCTGGCGCGCGGCCATGGTGGATGGTCTGGTGGCGGCGATCCTGGCCTGGCGGGATGCGGATGAGGCCAAGCGCCCGCTGGTGCAGCGGTAGCCCGCCGCAGGGGTCCTGCGTCCGTTTCGTGTTTTGACGGGGCCTCATGCAGTCCCTATATGTAACCCACAGGTCCTAGAACAGGCGCGGTTTCACGGTGTTTCGGTTTATTCTCTCTTTTTTCGGCGGCATTTTCACCACGGTCACTATGGCGGTGTTCATGGTCGCGTTGACCGTAGGGGCCGTGTTCTGGATGTATGGGCGCGATCTGCCCAGCCACGAGTCGCTGGCGCAATATGCGCCGCCTACAATCAGTCGGATCTATTCGGGCCAGGGCCAGATCATCGATGAATTCGCTAAGGAGCGGCGGCTTTTCGCCCCGGCAGAGACCATTCCCGATCTGGTCAAACAGGCCTTCATCTCGGCAGAAGATAAGAATTTCTACCAGCACGACGGCTATGATCTGCGTGGGATCGCGGCGGCGGCCTATGATGCGGTGATGTCGCGCGGGCAGGATGTGCGGGGTGCGTCCACGATCACGCAGCAGGTGATGAAGAACTTCCTGCTGTCTGGCGACCGGCGCGCGGAGCGCAAGATCAAAGAGATCATACTGGCGTCGCGCATCGAAGAGACGCTGACCAAGGAGCAGATCCTGGAGCTTTATCTGAACGAGATTTTCCTCGGTCAGAACTCCTATGGCGTGGCGGCGGCCAGCCAGACTTACTTTAACAAGCCGCTCAGCGATCTGGAGCCGCATGAGGCAGCGTTTCTCGCGTCCTTGCCGAAAGCGCCCAGCGACTATCATCCAGTGCGCCAGAAGGAGCGTCTGCTGGCGCGTCGGAACTTTGTTCTGAAGGAGATGATGGAGAACGGCTATATTAGTCAGGAGACGTTGCTGTCTGAGCTGAACGCGCCGCTGCGGTCCGTCCAGAATGGCGATTTCGAGAGCTTCAAGGCCGAGTTGCCGCCCCGAGACTACTTCACCGATGAGATCCGCCGCCAGCTGACCGAAGACTTCGGCGAGGGCGAGTTCTTCACGGGGGGTCTGACCGTGCGCGCCACGATCGATCAGGAGATGCAGCCCATCGCCGCTGAAGCGCTCCGCCGCGAGCTGGAGAAATACGACCGCAGCCGTGGGATCTGGCGTGAGGCGCGGGTGAAGCTCGACCCGGCCCAGCTGGAAACCGAGGAGAGCTGGCGCGCGGCGCTGGCCGCAACCGAGATGGCCCGCGATATAGAACTTGATGGCCCGTGGTACCCGGCGGTGGTGCTGGAGGTCGGCAGCAATGATGCGCGTATTGGCATCGAAGGTGTGCGCGAAGACGAAGACGGCCATTTCATCGCCGCACAGGATGTGACCTGGGCGCGCAAACGGTCGCAGGACGGCACAACCGGCAACACAGCCAAGGTCGCCGGAGACCTGCTTGAGGTCGGCGATGTCGTACATGTGCGTGCGACCACTTCGGATGACGATGGCAGCTTTGTGCGCTGGTCCTTGCGGCAGGTGCCCGAAGTGCAGGGCGGCTTTGTCGCGATGGACGTGAACACAGGCCGTGTGATCTCCATGCAGGGCGGGTTTTCCTATCAGTCCAGCGTGTTCAACCGCGCGACGCAGGCCAAGCGACAGCCGGGGTCGAGCTTCAAACCCTTTGTCTATGCGGCGGCGCTCGACAGCGGCTATTCCCCCGCGACCATCGTTGTGGACGCGCCCATTGAGGTGAATACGCCGCAGGGTCTCTGGCGACCCCGCAACTCCACGCGCGAGTTTTACGGGCCCACGCCATTGCGCACCGGGATTGAAAAATCGCGGAACCTGATGACGATCCGGCTGGCGCAACAGATCGGCATGGACGTGGTGGCGGATTATGCCGAGCGCTTCGGCGTCTACGACAACATGGGCACCTTCTTGGCAAACTCGCTGGGGTCGGAGGAAACGACGCTCTACCAGATGGTGGCGGCTTACGCGATGTTCGCCAACGGCGGCGAGCGGGTGCGGCCCACGCTGGTCGACCGCGTGCAGGACCGTTACGGCAAGACGATCTACCGCCATGACCGGCGCCAGTGCGAAGACTGCGCGCGACCGCTTCTTCAGGCGGGTCTGGCGCCCAACATCGTCTCAAATCGGGAGCGGGTCATGGACCCGATCACCGCCTACCAGCTGACATCGATGATGCGCGGCGTGGTGGATCGCGGCACGGCGGCGCGCACCGTGAACCTGCCAGTGCCGACGGCCGGCAAGACCGGCACGACAAATGACGCCAAGGATGTTTGGTTTGTGGGCTTCACCAGCAACATCGTGGCGGGCTGCTACATCGGCTATGACCAGCCGCGCAGCCTCGGGCGCGGTGCGGCGGGCGGCAGCATGTGTGGCCCTGTGTTCCAGGCCTTCATGCAGGAAGCCACCATGAAGTATGGCGGGGGGCCTTTCGAGGTTCCGCCAGGTGGCAGCTTCATCAAAATCGACCGGTTCACTGGCGCGCGCCTTAGCAACGATGCGAGCGGTGAGACCGTTGTGGCGGAATACTTCCGTGATGGGGAGCAGCCGATCTTTGGCATCACCTATGATGGTGGCTTTGCCATGGGGCAGAACTTGCCACTGGTGGCCGAGGTTGGCGCGCGCCAGACTGAGCAAGTCACAACCTCGACCGGCGAGACGGCGACCGTAGGGCCCAAGGCGGACTTCGGCACGCTCAGCTCAGGCGGCTTGTACTAGCGGCGCCATGCTCCCTTGCCGCTGGCGGGGGGCTGGTTTATCACGGCGGTCACACCTCAGGTCAAAGGCTTCGATCATGCGCGCCGACGCACAAAATACCGTTGAGAAAATCGAAAAGTCGCTGGAGCTTCTGGCGCAGCGTCTCGATGTGGAGACGGCGCAATTCCGGCTGGAGGAATTCAACGCCCGCGTCGAGGACCCGAACCTGTGGGATGATCCCGATGCGGCACAGAAGCTGATGCGCGAACGGCAGATGCTGGTCGACGCGATGGAGACCTATGAAAGCATCAAGCAGGACCTTGCGGACAACATCGAACTGATTGAACTCGGTGAGATGGAAGAGGATGACGAGGTTGTATCCGACGCCGAAGCGGCGCTGAAGGCTCTGGAAGAGAAGGCAGCTCAGAAAGAGCTTGAAGCGCTGCTCGATGGGGAAGCTGATGGCAATGACACCTTCCTCGAAGTGAACGCCGGGGCAGGCGGCACCGAAAGCTGTGACTGGGCGTCGATGCTGGCGCGTATGTATGTTCGTTGGGCCGAGAAGAAGGGCTACAAGGTCGAGCTGCAGGCCGAAAGTGCCGGTGACGAGGCCGGGATCAAATCGGCGACCTATAAGATCAGCGGCCAGAACGCCTATGGCTGGCTCAAGTCTGAAAGCGGCGTACACCGGCTGGTGCGCATCTCGCCCTTCGATTCGGCGGCCAAGCGGCACACGTCTTTTACTTCGGTCTGGGTCTACCCGGTTGTGGATGACAATATCGATATCGAGGTGAACCCGGCGGATATTCGCATCGACACCTACCGCTCCTCCGGTGCGGGTGGTCAGCACGTGAACACCACCGATTCTGCGGTGCGGATCACTCACCACCCCACGGGCATCGTGGTGACCAGCTCCGAAAAATCGCAACACCAGAACCGTGATATTGCCATGAAGGCGCTGAAATCGCGGCTCTACCAGTTGGAGCTGGACCGGCGCAACGCGGCCATCAACGAGGCGCATGAAAACAAGGGGGACGCGGGCTGGGGCAACCAGATCCGCTCCTACGTGCTGCAGCCCTACCAGATGGTGAAAGACCTGCGCACGAACTTCGAGACTTCGGATACCAAGGGTGTGCTTGATGGGGATCTTGATGGGCTGATGGGGGCAACCCTCGCGCTGGATGTGTCGGGCAAGACACGGGCCGAAGCGCAGAGCGGCTGACTGCCCTTCCCGCGCTGAGCCATGCTATACTCTCCGTGGAGGACACGAGGGAGGATTCGACATGGCATCAGCCGCAACGGCCGAGATGAATATCGGCGCGCCCGAGCTTAGAACAGCACGTTTTGACGACCTGAAAGCAGCGCTGACACGCGGCGCGCGAGACTTTCGCCGCCATCCCTTCTACGGGCTGACCTTTGCCAGTTTCTACATTCTGGCGGGGTGGATGATGGTCGGTATCACATCCCTAACGGGTCACACCTTCTGGCTGGTGCTGGCGGCGATTGGATTTCCGCTGTTGGGCCCCTTTGCCGCCGTTGGGCTCTACGAGGTGTCCCGCCGTCTGGATCTGGGCCTGCCGGTGCCTGCCAAAGCCGTGTTCGGGGTGATCTGGCAACAACGCCTGCGGCAACTGCCGTCGCTTTGCACCATGATGGTGGTGATCTTCCTGTTCTGGTTTTTCCTCGGGCATATGATCTTTGCGCTTTTCCTTGGTCTGAGCACAATGACAAATATTTCAAGCTCTTACGAGGTGTTTCTCACCTTAAATGGGTTGAGCATGCTGGGTTTTGGCACCTTGGTGGGCGCCGTCTTTGCGCTGTTGATCTATGCGATGTCCGTGATCGGCCTGCCACTGCTGTTGGATCGTGAGATTGATTTCATCACGGCGATGATCACTAGCTTTGGCGTGGTGCGCGATGCGCCTTTGGTCATGCTGACCTGGGCTGCGGTGATTGCGGTTTTGAGTTTTGCGGCGCTGCTGCCGGGGTTTCTGGGGCTTTGGATCGTGCTGCCCTGGCTTGGGCACGCGTCCTGGCACCTCTATCGTCGCCTGACGAGCGCCGCTTAGGCGGGCGTATCTCGGCCCATCTGAACCAAAAGCGCTCGTAAGGCTGGCGCTTGAGGCGCGTTTGTTTCGAGGGCAAACACATAGGCCTGGGTCAAGTAAAAGGCGCGGGCGTTGTCATGGGCAGCCTCTGCTGCAGCCCGTTCATAGAGCACGGCCAAGGCGGTCTTGTCTCCGTCCGCATGCGCAGCCATGAGCTGCGCGTCGAGATCGATCATTCGGCGGCGCGCCGTGTGTCTTGACCGGCGCAGAGCCGCTCCGCCACCCAGGCGTGAAACAGATGCGTCGGCCCATCCATCGCCGGCGAGAACCGCCCGCCGTCGAAGGACACCGCATGGCGGCCGCGCTGCATGCCCTCCACCACAAAGATGTCTTCGACAAACACCTCCTTCCACTGCGCCGCATTTCGCCTGCGCAGAGCATCGTCAGTGTTGGATGTGGCGTAAAAGAGATGCACGTGCTCCTTCGTCCGCCCGGTGCCCCGCGGCTCAAGGATGATGGCAAAGACATGGTCCCGGTGCACGCCCAGCAGGACATTGGGAAAGGCGGCGATGTATTCTGCGGCAGTGTCCCACTTGGGGCTCAGACCGGCAAGATCGGGGAAAACGCCGCCGGTCTCACCGGTGATCTGGCGATAGACCCGCGTGCCTTGTCCGGAGAAGCAGCCCGGCTGTTCAACATGGTAGTGATCTTCCAGGCGCGAATAGCTGTTGAGCCCGGGATGCACCCAGGGCAGGTGATAGCTTTCGCAGTAATTCTCCACCGCGAGCTTCCAATTGCAGGCAACCTCCAGTGTAAAGCGGCTGTCTGCACCGCCATGATAGAGCGGCGTATTAAACTCCGCCCAGCGGGCCAGAAGATCGGCGTTGGCCTCTTCGAAGCTGGGCGCGGTGCCCGAGATGTTGATCCAGACCACGCCCAGCCAGATGTGACTGCGCACCTCGATCAGACCAAGGCTGCTGCGGTCGATGCCCGCGTGGTGATTATGCCCGGGGCCGCCCACATGCGGTGTGCTGACCAGGCGCCCGTCAGTGGCATAACACCAGCTGTGATACGGGCAGCGGATCGCCCCTTCGATCTTGCGCGGTTCCGACACCAGCACCATGCCGCGATGCCGGCAGATGTTCTGAAACACCCTGACCCGGCCATCCCGATCGCGCAGAAGCAGCAGCGGCATGCCCAGAAAGCTGAGGGGGATCGCGTCTCCAATCTCCGGAACATCCGCCTCCACCGCCAGACCGGACCAGCCCGCATGAAGCAGCGCGGGGCCCTCCGCTTCAAACACATCCGGGTCGGTGTAATGCGCATTGGGCAGCCCGTTGGCCTCGGCTATGGGGCGGCGGACGGTCGCCAGATCATCAAATGGGTGGTCCATGTCAGCACTCCCTTCCTGATGCAGGAAGGGTACGGCATTTCCCACGCGATGCCGTGCTCAAAACGACGCGAGTTTTCCCGCGCCGACATGATTTGGACCTAACGGAACGGGTCGTTGGGCTGGAGCAACCGCTGATGGAACGGCATCAGATCGTCCAACTGGCAGAATCCGGCCTTGCGCGCGCAGGACAGGGCCCGTGAGAGATCTTGCCCGATGTATTCATAGACCAGCCGGGTCATCCGCGTGCTGGAGGAGCTTTCGCGCACGGTACGCGCGACATAGCCGACCCAGAAGTTGTTCTGGAAGGAGGTCACGCGGCTGAGATAGTTGAACGAGGCGGTCATCGCGTTTCGACGGGCGACCGTCGCAGCAAAGCCGTCTTCGATGTGCATGATGAACCCGCGATACTCGCGCGCCCGTGCCGCTGCGGGAATGCCCTGCATGGCCATGGCCACCTTGGGCTCAAAGCCGCGCAGAAACGTGTTGTCGCCATCTCGTTTGATCAGCACCACCCCGCGGACATATTGATCGCCGCGCACAAAGCTGCGCCGCGCAAACTGGTAAAAACCGCTTGGCAGATCCTCTTCCGAGATGGGCTGCACCGTGGGGCCCATAAAGTCCCGCAGGTATTCGCTGGAGATCGGGCCGGTGCCCGGGCTGATTTGCTCCACCGGTTCCAGCAGGACACGGGCGTCTACTGCAAAGAACTCGCAGATCCGCGCCAGCACGTCAGGCCGGGGAAAGCTTTCACCGCTGAGGTATCTGTTGAACTGCGTTCGGTTGATCCCGAGATCGCGCGCCAGGGCCGAGACGGAGGTGTATTCGGCGGCCAGCGTGCGCAGGTTGGATCCGAACATGCTGCGCAGCTGCGCTGGTGATCTGGCGGTCAAAGACATCCACGTCCCTTTGTCATGTCCTGCCGTCAAGCATACCTCCCGGTACGGCATCGGCACTACGGTTTTTCGGCTTTGTCGAGAATAGTGATGCTATTTAGCGTCAGTTGCCGATCATATTTGTGTCAAGCTTAGGTCAGAGCGACACAAATTCCAAGCGTACGGTGCTCATTTTATCATGTGCTGTGACGTTAACTTCTTGGTACCAATATAGGTAAGGGTACAAGGATTGGATGCAAACATGATTGGCGTTGTTCTATGGAGCGACGCATCGGACCGCAAAGCGGTGATTTGGTGCGAAGATCAAGGGGATTTGGCGTTTCTGAATTCAGCCGATGACATTTTTCAGTCAGATGCGTTTTTTGATGCCGGTGACGTGGTGCAATTTGATATGGAGGTGCAGGCCTCCATGCGCCGAGCGCACAATCCCAGGCTGGTGTTGGAGCAGGCGGGTGTCGGGCTTCCTGACGCGCTGCGTCAAAGTGCGCAGAGCACGGCGCTGTCAGACCGAGGCGCGAAAGTCATTCCCTTCGCGCCCCGCAGAGTCGTGCAACACACAGATGTGCTGAAAGTATCAGAGGCCTAGGCGCCTACTCTCCCCGAGACAGGGCTGCAACGCCAGTGCGCGCCACGTCAGTCAGGCCCAGGGGGCGCATCAGATCTGCGAAAGCGTCAATCTTGTCAGGCGCTCCGGTGATCTCGAACACAAAGCTTTCGAGCGTGCTGTCGACCACATTGGCGCGGAAGATATCGGCCAGCCGCAACGCTTCGACCCGTTTGTCGCCTTGCCCCACGACCTTGAACATG
Organism: Roseobacter cerasinus; assembly: GCF_009811755.1. Lineage (GTDB taxonomy): Bacteria > Pseudomonadota > Alphaproteobacteria > Rhodobacterales > Rhodobacteraceae > Roseobacter > Roseobacter cerasinus. Next base: position 579,167 of record NZ_BLIV01000003.1, on the reverse strand, counting down.
GCCAATTCCCGCTCAACGCTCGCGCCTTCGACGGTCAGGTCATGTACGTCATGCACGGAAACGATCCGCCCCAGTTGCGCCTTGATCTGCTCGATCACCTGCGGCGTGCCGGAGGTCACGATGGTGATGCGGGAAAGATGCCCGGTGTGATCCACTTCCGCGACGGTCAGGCTATCGATGTTGTAGCCGCGCCCGGAGAAGAGGCCGATAACCCGCGCTAGAACCCCAGGTTCATTCTCGACCAGAACCGCCAGCGTGTGGCGTTCCACCACGTCCGAGAAGGTGGGACGGAGGTTATAAGCGGAATGGCTGGTGGCGCCTTTTTTGATTTTCAAAGGAGACATCGTCGATCTTCCGTTTCTGTCACAGGTTGTAGAGTTGGCACTTGTAGCTGCCCGCCTTTGAGTTGGCCTTCGCTTCGGTGATTGTATCGTTGCTACGTGACCTTGCGGCGGCCGTTTCACACTCAAGCAAAGCAGTTCGTTTCGCTTCGCCAATGGAGGAATAGTTGAAGGCTGTTCCGAATTGTCCACTCGGTGTGAAGGCGAGCGCAAAGTAGTTTCCTTCAGTTGTTCTGGACCGCGCTCTTGTGAGCGCATCGAAGATATGCTTTGGCAACTCCTCGGTCTTGGAGGCATCAGCAGGCTCCACTGTGGATAGTAATATACAGCGATCACCGGGATTGTACGCTTCACACATAGACTGCGAGATTCGCTTTGCATCACTCAAGGTAGGCGCGCCTCCGGCTCGGCCGCCGCCGTCACCTTCTTCAGTTACGTACATCGCAGCAAAGAAGTTGTAGCTTTTGAATTCGTTGAACTTTAGGACGCTTTCCTGTGAGAGCTGAACGTCGGAGTGTTGTCTTATGACCTTTTGGGGCATTTGCTCCGACACTGTAGTGCAACCGGCAAGTGCAACACCGATAGCGGCTAGGGCGGCAAGCCTGAATTGATGCGTCACACCAAAACGCTCCCCTTGCTATCAATCACCCCTTGCGTCTCGGCTTCGCCAAGCAGCATTTCGTTGTGGGCCTTTCCGCTAGGGATCATCGGGAAGCAGTTCTCGTGCTTCTCGACAAGACAGTCGAAGATCACCGGGCCATCGTGATTGATCATCTCCATGATCGCATCGTCGAGGTCATCCGGATCAGAGCAGATGATGCCTTTCGCGCCGAAGGCCTCGGCCAGCTTCACAAAGTCGGGCAGGGCCTCCGACCAGCTTTGGGAATAGCGCTCGCCGTGCAAGAGCTCCTGCCATTGGCGCACCATCCCAAGGCGTTCGTTGTTCAGAATGAACTGTTTCACCGGCAGGCGGTACTGCACCGCCGTGCCCATCTCCTGCATGTTCATCAGCCAGCTGGCCTCACCCGCCACGTTGATCACCAGCGCATCGGGGTGCGCCATTTGCACCCCGATGGAGGCCGGGAAGCCGTAGCCCATGGTGCCCAGACCCCCGGAGGTCATCCAGCGATTGGGATCCTCAAAACCCAGATACTGCGCGGCCCACATCTGGTGCTGGCCCACTTCGGTGCAGACGTAGCGGTCGTGCTTCTTGGTCAGCTCTTCGAGCCGCACCAGCGCATGCTGCGGTTTGATGATCTTGCCGGTTTGCTCGAATTTCAGACAGTCTACCGCCTTCCACTCCTCGATCTGCGCCCACCACTTGGCCAGCGCCTCTGCGTTGGTTTTGCGCCCACGCGACTTCCAGACCTTGAGGATATCTTCCAGCACATGGCCCACATCGCCCACGATCGGGATGTCGGTCTTGATGACCTTGTTGATCGATGACGGGTCGATGTCGATATGCGCCTTGATCGACTTGGGGCTGAAGGCGTCGATGCGTCCGGTGATCCGGTCGTCGAAGCGGGCGCCGATGTTGATCAGCAGGTCGCAATCATGCATCGCCATATTGGCCTGGTAGAGCCCGTGCATGCCCAACATGCCCAGCCAGTTCTCGCCCGAGGCCGGGTAGCTGCCCAGCCCCATGAGCGTGGACGTGATCGGAAAGCCCGTGACTTTGACAAGCTCGCGCAAGAGCTGGCTGGCCGCAGGGCCGGAGTTGATCACACCGCCGCCGGTGTAGAAGACAGGCTTTTTGGCCTTCTCGATGGCGGCGACCAGCTCGGTGATCTCTTCCATGTCGCCCTTCAACTTCGGCTGATAGTGCGAGACGGAGGGTTTGGGCGCGTGGTACGTGCCCGTGGCGAATTGAACGTCCTTGGGAATGTCCACAAGAACGGGGCCGGGTCGGCCGTGGGTGGCCACGTGGAACGCCTCGTGGATCACGCCCGACAGCGCGTCGGTTTCTTTCACCAGCCAGTTGTGCTTGGTACAGGGGCGCGTGATGCCCACGGTATCCGCTTCCTGAAAGGCGTCAGAGCCGATCATGAAGGTGGGCACCTGGCCGGTCAGAACGATAAGCGGTATCGAATCCATCAAGGCATCGGTCAGACCGGTGACCGCATTTGTGGCGCCGGGGCCGGAGGTCACCAGCACCACGCCGGGCTTTCCGGTGGAGCGCGCATAACCTTCGGCGGCGTGCACAGCACCCTGTTCATGGCGCACGAGGATGTGGCGGATGGCGTTTTGCTGAAAGATCTCGTCGTAAATCGGTAGCACGGCGCCCCCGGGATAGCCAAAGACGGTGTCCACACCCTGATCGATCAAGGCTTGGACAATCATTTTTGCTCCGGTCATCTGCCGTGTCATATCTTTCACTCCGTGCTGGCCCGTTGTGGCCGCTTGCTCCCGTTTGGGCAAAAAAAAGCCCCCGATCTTGGCGGGGGCGCATGGGGCAGAGAATGGTCTACCGTTATCGGCCCATGCGCGTTGTTCCTACAATGACGACTAGACGTGTCATGCCTGGTGGCTCCTTTGTGCTGAGCGGAGATTATGTGGGGGAGATAGGGCCGTCAAGGACCTATCCAGTAAAAAACATGTCGCTGGCAGGGATTTTTTTATCATTTCCTTGCGCTGATACGCACCCTGGCGACATTTTCCGAATTTCCGGAGGTCAAATCTGGCCGGATCAGGACGACTCGATGGTCTGAATGTCCTCACGAGCGGAGAGGGTGAGCTCCTGCACCTCTTCGGCCAGGGTCTTGAATTCCTGTGCGATGATCACGAGGCCCTTGCCTGCCTCACCGGCGCGGGAGGCTTCGACCGAGGCGTTGATCGACATCGAACGCACGTATTTCCCGATCCGCTCCAGCCGGTTCAACCCCTCGGCCAGCCGTGCGGCGGACTGCATGGCCCGGTCAAGCTGTGCTGCGCGGTTGTCATCCATCTGTGCCCAGATGTGATCCATCACGGTGCTGACCGCGTCGAAAAACTCGCGCTCGGCAAAGGCGATGTAGCTGTCCAATATTTGCGGGCTTGGGCCATCTTGCTGGAGTGCGGCACAAAGCTCATCGGTGCGGCTGACCATGCGCCCGATCACGGCCATCTCGGTGCTCTGGCTTTCGGCGAGCGCGGCCAGCCAATGGCTCAGCGCTTCTGGCAAGTCGTCAAAATGGGCCGTACCCTGCAGCACTTCAATGGTCTGGCGCAATGTCTGGACCTGGGCATCGACGTCTGCCTGCAAGGTCTGGCGTTTGTCGTCCGCGCTTTCGCTCGCATGTTGGCTGATGGTCAGCCCGATACGTAAAACAAGCGTGCGCAGCGTGGCCACGCGGTCGATGGCCGCGCGGTAGGGCAGGGCGTTTATGGCGGAGGCGTCCGAGAGGGATATCTTGGCGGGTGCTGTCATGCCTTGGGTCTAAGCGATTCTTGCTTAACAGTCCTTGAACAGATCCACGCTGTCAGAAAGGATTTCCGGTGCCTTGCAGCACCCCATGCTCCAGTGCGTAACGGGTCAGCCCGGCGGTGCTGGAAATGCCGAGCTTGCGCTTGATGTTCTTGCGGTGCGTCTCGACCGTGCGCACCGAGATATCGAGCGCGATGGCCACTTCCTTGTTGGATTTGCCCTGCGCCAGTTGCAGCAGGATCGTCTGTTCGCGCCCGGTGAGCGCCTCGCGCGCGTCGCCGCCCTTGGGCTCCAGCGACCCGCGCGCGCCGGTGCAGAGATACCGCTCGCCGGACATGACCACGTCGATGGCCTGCTTGATCTCGTCGGTGGGCACGTCCTTCAGCACGTATCCCATGGCGCCATGGCTGAGCGCGGTCGAGATGTATTCGGGGCTGTCGTGCATCGACAGGATCAGAATGCGGGTGCCCGGGCGCTGTTCCAGGATGATCTCGGTCGCGGTCAGCCCGCCCATATCAGGCATGTTCAGATCCATGAGGATCACATCCGGGTCGAGCGTGGCCAGTTGCTCAATTGCGGCGCGCGCGGTGTTGCAAGTGCCTACCACATCGATGTCGTCATAGCTTTCGAGGATCGACTGGATGCCTTCAGCCACCATCGGGTGGTCATCGACAATCAGGATTTTCAGAGGGGTCATGCGGGGACTTTCCCACGATCGGAGGTTTCACGTTCGGGCGGCAGCAAATGCGAGAGCGGCACGCTCACTTCGATCACCGTGCCCGTGCCGCCGCGTGGCTGGATCAGGCGGAACTGGCCTTCCAACTGTTCCACACGCTCTTGCATATTGCGCAGGCCCAGCCCGCCGGTGGGGCCATCGCCCGGCAGGCCACGGCCATTGTCTTCAATCCGCAGGGTTGCGCCTTTCTTGTGGCCGCGCAGGTCAATGCGCACATGGCTGGCGCGGGCGTGACGCTCTATATTGGTCAGCGCCTCCTGCGCGATGCGGTACATGGCGATCTTGGCCTCACCATCGAGCCGGTTGCGGAAGACCACGGTCTGAAAGCTGACATCAATGCCGGTGCGCTCCTGGAAATCCTCGGCCAGCGCTTTGATCGCGGGGCCGAGCCCGAGGTCATCGAGCACGCCGGGGCGCAGGTCGCGGCTGATCCGCCGCACTTCGGAGATGGCCTCGCCCAGCGTCTCGATCCCTTTTTCCAGCGGCTGCCCGGCGGTGGCATCGCCCCGGTCGAGCTTGCGCCGCGCTGTGTCGAGCGCATAGCGCACACCGACCAACAACTGGCTGATCCCGTCGTGCAGCTCGCGCGCCACGCGCCCGCGTTCTTCTTCCTGCGCGTCCAACACTCTTTGTGTCAGTTTCTTGAGCTTGGCATCCGCCAGTCGGCGTTCGCGGATATTCAAACCCATGCCCGTGAGGAAGACGGCAAGCAGGGCGGCCAGCGTGATGACACCAATATAGAAGAAGGTCTGCTGCACCCGCGCCTCCACATCAGCGCGGGCTGAGGCGACGGTGGCCAACACGTCGTCGATGAAGACCCCGGTGCCCACAGCCCACCGCCAGTTTGGAAAACTGGTGACATAGGTGATCATGCGGGCCTCTTCGCCGGTGGAGGGCTTGGGCCAGAGATAACTGTGGTATCCTGCGCCTGAGCGCGCGATACGGATGATCTCATCCACAACCGGGGTGCCTTCGCTGTCAGTCAGGCCCGACCAGTTCTGATTGATCATCTCGGTCTGGCGCGGGCTGACCAGATTGGTGCCGTCATAGTCGTAGACAAAGAAGAACCCGTCCGTGCCATAGATCATCGCGGAGAGAATCTGGGTGACCTGATCCTTCGCGGCGCGATCCTCCGGCCCGGCGTTGCCATAGACAAAGTAAAAGCCGTTGCGCGCCTGGGTCACATAATTGGCCAGCTCGGCCTTCTTGGCCTCAAGCAGTTGCGTCTCCAACGCGCGGATCTCACGCTCAGCCAGGGCGCGCGATTGATAGGCGACAAGCACGGCAATCGCGGCCACCGCTGCAATCAGCGGGATCGTGGCCACCAGCGACAGTTTTTGCGCATAGCTGGGGCGAAAGAGAGCACCAAGCCGTTTCATAGCCGTCTGGTTACGTCGAAATTGCGCCGAATCAAAGACCGATCCACTGCGGTGACAGCCCTCGACCCGGTAACTCAGGCCGCCCAAAGCCGAAAATCGGCCAAAAAATATGACCAAAACGATCCAAATGCCGCCGATCTACGCAGTACTAGGTATTTCATTTGAAAACCGCCTCGCTAGTGTGGCCACACTTCAAACGACCCGCGCGATCTGTCGCGCACTGGGAGATATAACTGGGAGGAAGATCCAAAATGGACCGTCGTTCATTTCTAAAGACATCTGCATTGGGCGGCTCGGCCGCTGCCGCCACAACGCTGGCTGCCCCCGCGATTGCGCAAGGCAACCGCGTTCTGACAATGGTGACATCCTGGCCGCGCGGCTTTGCCGTGCTGGACGATGCGGCCACCTACTTTGAGGAAATGGTGGGAGCGATGTCCGACGGCACGCTGACCATCGACAAGAAAGCCCCAGGCGAGCTTGTCGGCGCCTTTGAGGTGTTTGACGCGGTCTCCTCCGGTCAGGCCGATATGTATCACTCCGCTGACTACTACTTCATCGGTCAGCACCCGGGCTATGCCTATTTCACCGCCGTGCCTTTCGGCGGCACCGCCCAGGAAGTGACCAACTGGTACCACCACGGCGGCGGCCACGAGCTGCACACCGAGCTGGGTGAGATCTTCAACCTGAAATCCTTCATCGCGGGCAACTCCGGTTCGCAGTCGGGTGGCTGGTTCCGCAAGGAAATCAACTCCGCGTCCGATTTCAACGGTCTGAAGTTCCGCATGCCGGGTCTGGGTGGCAAGGTGCTGGGCGAGCTGGGTGCTTCGGTGCAGAACATCCCGGGTGGTGAGCTTTATCAGGCACTGTCTTCCGGTGCGCTGGACGGTCTGGAGTGGGTTGGCCCCTTCGCGGACGAACGCGCCGGCTTCCAGGAAGTGGCGAAAGTCTACTACACCGCCGGTTTCCACGAGCCGGGCTCCGCTCTGGCCGCGAGCGTCAACCTCGACGTCTGGAATGACCTGTCGCCTGCGCATCAGGCGATCATCTCCAACGCGGCGATGGCGACCACGCACACCCAGCTGGCCGAAACATTGGCCAACAACGGTGCCGCGCTGGCACGTCTGCAGGCGCAAGGCGTGAAGACGCTTCAGTTCCCGGACGACGTCTGGGATGCCTTTGGCGCGGCCTCCAAGACCGTGATGGACGAGAACATGGGAGACGAGCTCTTTGCGAAAATCCGTGGTTCCTTCGAGGAATCGCTGGCGCAAAGCTCCGACTGGCTGCTCAAGTCCGACGGCTTCTACGTCGAGCAACGCAACCGCGTTCTGGCCAAAGGCTGATCGCACCACCACACAAAAAGGGGCTGCCACAGGCGGCCCCTTTCACGGCGCGAGGCCGGTGGGGCCGCAGATCCGGGCGAGACCTTGTTGTGCGGTAAGAGGCGCACAACAACGGAGGGGGACATATGGAAAACGACGCTGGCGAAGCCGCAGGCTCACTCTCCGTCATCTTTGACGGCATTCTGTGGTTCTTCACGAACATAGGCCTGGCCTTTTACAACTTCTTCTACGCGATCACGCATCCCGCACTCTGGCTGGACTGGTCCAGCAAGGAAGCGATCATGCGCTTCGTCTACTATGGGGGATCAGTTGAATTCTTCTTTGTGGTCTTCACGGCGTTTCTGGTCGTCTTTGCTGTCGGTCTTTGGAAAAACAGCTTCATGTGGGGCTGTGTTCAGGTGCTGGAGAGCTTTGCCAACACGGTTGGCCGGTTTTTCGCCTGGGCGGGGTTGCTGATGGTGATCCAGCAGATCGTGATCGTCTTCATGCAGCGGATCTTTACCCGGCCCGATATCTCAATCGGGTTCGGAATTCCGCTGCAGTTCGACATCAGCTGGTTTGCCGAAGAGCTGAAGCTCTATAATGCCATGGTTGTGTGCCTCTGCATGGCCTACACCTTCGTGCAGGGCGGTCACGTGCGCGTCGATCTGGTCTATTCGGCTGTGAAGTTCCGCACCAAGAAGGTGATCGACATGTTCGGCGCGGTCTTCTTTATGATGCCGGTCGCGGTGCTGATCTGGATGTACGGGTGGTTCTTCCTCTGGCGGCATCTGATTGTGCCCAACCCCTCCGCCTCTGACACGTTGGACCGGCTGCTCACCAAATCGCGCGCGCTGCGCTGGAATGTGGAGACCATCGGCTTCAGCCCTAATGGCTTCAACGCCTACTTCCTTTTCAAGGTTCTGCTCTGCGCCTTCACCGCCATGCTGTTTCTGCAGGCCGTGTCGATGTTCTTCCGCTCGTATCTGGAGTGGAAAGAGGGCGCCGAGAGCGAGAACAAATACCTCGACCGCGACAGCTTGGGCGAGGGCGAAGAGGCCTACGAAGGCACACACTAAAACGACGCTGCGGCATACGCAGCGCAATGAGGGACTGAACTCATGTTTTTCGGACTGGACGGCGTCGAAGTTGGCCTGATCATCGTTTTCATCTGCCTCTTTGGTGGCATCCTCTCGGGCTTTCCGGTGGCCTTTGCGATCGCGGGGGCCGGTGTGATTTCCTTCGGGATCATCGCGGCCCTCGACAGTGCGGGGTTGCTGATCCACCAGGCCATCGACACGGGCAGTCAGGTCTACCGGGATCTGGTGAACTCCGGCGTGAAACCCGACACGATATCCGTCTTCCGATACCCGGATTTGCCGCGCATTGAAGAGGCTGTCTTCCCCAGAGGGTGGGAAGACGCGATGAACCGCAATGTCTCTTTCGTGGTGAACCGCATGAACGAGCGCGTTCTGGCGGGCCAATCCATCGAGACACTGCTGGCCGTGCTGATGTTCGTGCTGATGGGCATCACCCTGGAACGCTCGAAGATCGCAAATGACCTGCTGACCACCATGGCGCGTGTCTTTGGCCCACTGCCGGGCGGTCTGGCTGTGTCCATTGTGGTTGTGGGGGCGTTCCTCGCGGCTTCCACCGGGATTGTGGGCGCGACGGTGGTGACCATGGGCCTGCTGGCGCTGCCCACCATGCTGCGCAACAACTACTCACCGGAGCTGTCGACCGGGGTCATCGCGGCCTCAGGCACCTTGGGGCAGATCATTCCGCCCTCCATCGTGATCGTACTGCTGGGCACGCTGGCAGGCGATCTCTACTCCCGCGCGCAGGAAGACCGGGCCAAGTTGGAAGGCTGCACCGATGCGCTGACCTATCTGGGTGAGCCGGCTGTGCTGTCTGTGGGCACGCTCTTTCAGGCCGCACTGCTTCCGGGGATCATGCTGGCGCTGCTCTATGCGCTTTATGCCTTTGGCTACGCGCTGCTGAACCCCGACAAGGCGCCTGCGGTCGAGATGGGCAGCACCAACGGCGAACCGGTGACCCGGGGCGAGGCCTTCACCTGGTTCCTTGGCGCGCCTGTTTTGCTGATCGTTGGTGCCATTCTTCTGGGCAATATGAATGTGATTGGCGATCAGTCGACCACGGTCTCCCGCTTCTCCGACATTGGAGAGGGCGCATCGCTGCGCACCAATGTGGGGCCGGAGTGTCAGGCGTCAATGATCGAGCTGCACGGCCAAGAGGCCTGGGACACCGCCGTTGCGGAACAGGCCGCCATCAATGACGCCGGTGGGGTGCAGGCGGCGCGGGCGCTGTCCGAAGAAGAGTTCGCGGAAGCACAAGCGGCCAAGATCGCAAACGCTGCGCCCATCGGCACAGGCATCGCCATCATCGTGGTGCTGACCTCGCTGTTCCTGACCACGGCGCGCGGGGTCTCACCCTCGACCTCTCCGCAGCCACTGATCGTGGGCGCCGTGGGGGCCATCCTGATGCTATTGGTGGATATCTTACTGGTTGGCCCGGGCACAAGCGCGGGGCTCGCCGTGGTGCTCATGGCCTTGCCCTTTGCAGCTTTGATGTATGGCGTCGTTCATGCCACCAAGATCTGCGCGCAGAATGAGCTCATTCGCGTGGTCTTTCCACCGTTGGTTCTGATCGTGGCGGTGCTGGGCTCCATCCTCGGTGGCATCACCAACCCGACACCGGCGGCCGCGCTCGGGGCCGGGGGCGCAATCATGCTCGCAGCCTACCGCAAGCTCAAAGACCAGGACCGCACGCCGAAGGTGATCATCTGGTCGACGCTGGCGATCATCGTCTGCATCCTTGTGGGCATCAATTTCGACCTGCGGATCAATGCGGGCACCCCGAGCTTTGAGAGCTGGGTCGCGTTTTTCGTGGCCTATGCCGCCTATCTCTATGCGCTCTTTGGGCTGCTCTTCTCCTGCTACGTGCTCTACACCTCCGGCGTGCTCAGCCCCGTGGTGCGCGAGACGGCCAAGGTCACGAGCATGGTCTTCACCATTCTGATCGGGTCGCAGCTTTTGAATATGGTGGTGATCTCCTTTGGTGGCGAGCACTACATCCAGCAGTTCCTCAAGAGCTTCGACAATGAGTTCACGGTCTTCCTGATCGTGATGATCGTGCTCTTCGTGCTGGGCTTCGTGCTCGACTTTCTGGAGATCATCTACATCGTGATCCCCATTGTCGGACCGGTGATCTATGGCGGCAGCTTTGACCCCAAATGGGTCACGATCATGATCGCGGTGAACCTGCAGACGTCCTTCCTGACGCCGCCTTTTGGCTTTGCGCTCTTCTACCTGCGCGGCGTTGCGCCGAAGGAGGTGACCACGGGCCATATCTATCGCGGGATCATCCCCTTCGTGCTGATCCAGGTGGCCGGTCTGGCGCTTTTGTGGTGGGTTCCGGGGATCGTGACACTTGTACCGGATCTGATCCCGAACTGATTGCGCAGCTGCGTTTGTGAAAAGAGAAGGGGCCTCGTGGCCCCTTTTTGATGATGTGGTGACAGATCAGGCCGCGGCGCGGCGCGCCCGACGCTTCAGAACGCTCAGGCCAGCAAGACCAAAGGCCATCATCCAGACCGATGCAGGCAGCGGGACAGGCGCGGGTGCCGCTTGCAGAACCTCGTAACGCAACCCATCAGCGGTGCCTTCGGCGAAGCCTTTCCAATAGGTGTGGTCGTCGCGCAGGGTGCCATCATCGTTGACGGACCAGGTCCCGTCACCACCACGGGCCAGCAGGTTCAGATAGGCGCCCTTGTCGACATCGCCCTTAAGCTCGCGATCCATCCAGGCGGTCAGGAAGTGCTGGCCCACATTGTTCATGAACACCGTGTCCCAGACCTCGTCCGTGTAGTGCTCCGAGACATTGAACCGCAGCCTGTCGTTGTAATAGAAACTCTCTTCCGGCGCGGGGATGGGGGCCACGGTGTTGTGCCCGCCGCCGTCGAAGGTCAGCAAGGCGCGGTCAACGCTGGTCGCGCCCTCCCAGATCGCCCGAACCCCGTTTTCATAAAGCGACGTGGCATCCTCGGACCCGGCAATGAAGAGCATTGGAATGTCGATGCCCGCCAGCCCTTCGGCATCCCAGAAGCCCGCATTCATGCCCCAGGGGCCAATCGCCACCGCCGTCTTGATGCGCGCGTCCGGCAGGGCCTCATGTGTGTCGCTGCCCGCCTGATGGATGCCCAGCGTACCGTTCGGCCCGCCCCAGGGATATCCGACCGAGGTTTCGGTGACGCCGCCACCTGCCGTGACGATGGCCCCATAGCCACCCATCGAGTAGCCAACCAACCCGGTGTTATCGGTGTCGATCAGCCCGGTGAACCCCGACCCTGCGGTGTTATTGAGCTGCGCCATCTGATTGAGCACAAAGATATTGTCCAGCGGCCGGTTCACCAGGGTGGAGCCAAAGGCGGATTGGTCGCGGTAGGTGGAGTCCGTATGGTCGATGGAGGCGACCACATACCCCTTGGAGGCCAGGTTTTCCGCCAGATGCGACATCAGAAACCGGTTGCCGGGAAACCCGTGGCTGAGCATCAGCAGCGGGAAGGCTTCGTCCCCTTCAGCCGGAGCGGCATCCCGCATGGCGCGGCCTTCCAGTGTGACTTCCGTGGTGCCGTCGCGGAGAAAGGTGTTGAATTTCGTCTCACCCGTGGCATCTGCGGCCGCCGGATACCACATTTCGACGGTCAAGGGGCGGTCATAGCGGGGCGGGTTGCCAGGGGTGCCAGCGCCGCCTGCCACAGACACGATGTCGATCTGATCCGGGTTCACGAACTCGAACTGCCGCACCCCGACGGGCAGGGTGCCGTATGCGGCCAATTCCGGTGCATCAGGCGATTGCCCGTCGATCCGGTTCTGCGCGGCCAGCGGGGATGCCGCCGCTGTCGCGACAAGCGCTGTGGTCAGGGTGATGTGCTTCATGGGGGGTCTTTCTCCGATTCTGATGAGCCTGTAGTGGCGCACACGCATAAGGTGTAGCGCCGCTATCACGGCCCAAAAAACAGAAGTTTACGACGGTTCAATGAAAGGCGGAGTGCCGCCCATGACGCTGCGTGACCTAGCGCGTCGGGCGCGTGTCCGGCAGGTGGATATTGGCCACCTGTTCCGCAATCGGATCGTTCGACAGCGGGTGCATGTCGGCTGTGAACTCCTCCGGGCTGGTCATCTTTTGCCAGCGCCCACCGACATAGATTTCAAGGCCCGAGAACTTGGACTTATAGCCCATTTTCTGGCTGCCCGGCACCCAATAGCCCAGATAGACATAGTCCAGCCCGGCCTCTTCGGCGATCTGGATATGATCGAGGATCATATAGGTGCCAAGTGAGCGCTTGGGTTCGTCCGGCGCGTAGAAGGAATAGACCATGCTGAGCCCGTCAGAGAGCACATCTGTCAGGCTCACCCCGATCAGATCGCCTGTCTCTTTATGAGTGTATTCGACCACGCGGCTGCGAATGGGGGTCTCTTCGATCATGGCGGCAAACTCGAAGACGTCCATATCCGCCATGCCGCCTTCCGCGTGGCGGCTGTCGAGATAAGTGCGGAAGAGTTCGTATTGTTCTTCAGAGGCCCAGGGCGAGGTGGCGCGTCGCGCCAGATCTTCATTGCGGTTTGCCGTACGGCGCTGGCTGCGCGAGGACCTGAACTGCGACACGTCGATGCGTGCGCTCAGACAGGCGGAACACTCCGCACAGGAGGGACGATAGAGCACATTTTGCGAGCGCCGAAAGCCTTGCTGCGACAGGCTGTCGTTCAGCTTGTCCGCATTGTCGCCCTGCAAAGCAGTGAACAGCTTCCGCTCCATGCGCCCATCCAGATAGGGGCAGGGTTGCGGGGCCGTCACATAGAATTGCGGCGCTATCGGCAATGTGTGGCGCATGAGACTCCAACTCGCTACACGCCAAGGATAACAAGACCCTTGCCAGCCGCCAAGATGAAGTTTGCGTTCACATGCTCGTGCTGCGGCGGTTTATCATCACCGTTCCGAGAACCTGGTCTGTCAGGCCCTGGCCCCGCGCCGTTGTCGCCATCAGCACCATGGAAATCAGCTGCAGCGGCGCCATGGCGCAGCTGATCGTATACCCCAGCGTATGGGCAAAGGCCGTGCCGAGCGTCAATGGCGCGCCGTCCGGCAGGCGCAGCTCGATGGCGAAGAGGCGCATGCCCCAGGTTGCGGACCCGTTGGCCAGGGTGACGGTGCGGTACATGAAACCAACCACCAGAAAGAGCAGAGGCAGGATAAAAATGGCCGTGAACAATGTGAAGGGCAGGATGATCAGGCAGGCGATGCCCGTCACCACCGCGTCGACCGCCCAGGCCAGAAGCCGTTTCATCGGGACACTGTCATAGAACTCTGGCTGGCTGTGTGGATCGGGAAGCGGCATGATGTCCTGCACTTTGCTCTGCGCGAAAAGGGCGCGCATTCGCCCCGGTGATACGCTTAAACGCTGTTGAGGTTCAAATGAGGAGAGGGCAGGGCGGGCAACGTGCCGCCAGCCCTCACCTGTGCGCGGGGCCGCAGGGGCCCCGGCGCGATGGCTCAGGCTTCGGCTGCGGGGTCAGCGCCCTTGCGCGAGCGATCTTCCATGAACTGGTCGAACTCGGCCTTGTCTTTGGCGTCGCGCAGCCGCTCCAGGAAGGCTTCAAACTGTTCCTGTTCCTCTTCGAGACGGCGCAGCGTGTCGGCCTTGTAGGAATCGAAGGCCGAGTTGCCGCTGGGTCGCATTGCGCGCATCCCTTGGCGCATGGAGGTGGATTTACGGCTGCAGGATGTGAACATGCGTTTGCTCCAGATCATGTAGAAGAGAAGGGCCAGACCAACCGGCCAGAAAAAGACAAAGCCCAGGACCATAGCAGCGATCCAAGCGCCCTTGCCTTTCGAATCAAGCCAGTTTTCGGCGCGGGTGAACCAACCGGGCTGGCTGGGCAGGGGGGTGACATGAGTCGCGGTGGTCATCGAAGTGCCTTTCTGCTGTGTGTGGTCCTCGGGATCTCCGGGGATGTGAATGTCTTTCACATTACAGAGATTGGGATCCGGCAGGCAGGTTACAAGGCTAGATGTGAATGTTTTTTACATTAACTGAGGATATATAATAATATCAGAAGTTTGTGGGGTATTGTTTTGGGGATTCCACTCTGGTGCACTACGGGTTTTTCACCAATGACACCAGGTTTCGCGGCAAACGGTTTTGGTCGGTTTGCTGCGACAGGCGCGACGAACATGCCCGCTTCTACTGACTTCGCCTGGAAGGCGGGGGGCGAAAAGAAGCATCCACACCAATATCCGGCGCGGGGCCCAGATACCGCGGGAACGTCCGCATCGCCCGCAGATACATCGTCTTCGTCTGCAGCCTCTTGCTCCTCAAGTCTTCGAGAAACCGCTGGCGCAGGGCCAGAACGTCGTGGCCCATGATCGGAACCTGCGCCATCGGGCGGAAACGGTCCCAATCGTCAGACAGGTGCACCCATCTGCAAAACCGCAGCGCCCCAGTCAGAGCGCAAGACCCGCCACAAGCGTGAAATTACCGCGAGCGCGCTTTCGCCCTTGCCCCACCATGGCGCCATATAACGGCGCGGGTATAAGCGGGTCGGCGGTCCTGTTCAGACGTGGCCGCCGACCTGCGCCACCACTTACGGAATGATCCGGTTATACTTGGTGCCCTGCAAGGTCGCGCCAAGCAGCAGACCGGCGCGTCCGAAGACGGCGGCCTGAACCGGCGACAACGCCGTGGTGGTGTCGGCTTTCACGCCGTCGCCTTGATCCGAGATCACATATTCCACGTCACCGCCGACAACCCAGCCGGGAGAGCGGCGGAAGTTGGTCAGTGACTCATCCGTCAGGAAAAACAGCACATGCGTATACTGCTGCGCGCCGATCTGCAGCCCGCCCGACAGCTGCGTGCTGGAGTAATAATCCACCGTGGCCTCGTTCACCCGCAGCGCGCCGCGCCCATAGGCCCCGCCAAAGCCGAAGCCCGCCTCGGTGATCAGTGGCATCACCAGCATCCCGCTCGACTTCTCTGCGAGGTTCACGGTATTGGGATAGCGCCGGTACATCTCTTCGAGGGTTGCATCAACCCGGGCATCGAGCGCTTGCGCGCCACGCGATCCAATGCCGTTGCCGCAGGCCGCCGTGACCGACACCCCCGCCAGTGCGCCGAGGGTGAACCCCCGACGAGTAAGATCTATCTTGTTCATGTCATCCGCCTGTAATTTCATTGCTCTGATGCCGGTTTGTCCGACTTGTGCGCAAATATACGCCGAGGCGGGCGTGCTGTCACTCAAAAGCTCATAAGCTGCGCAGCTTACCGCTGTCCGTTCAACACCCGTGCGGCGGCGGGGGCAAAATAGGTCAGGATGCCATCGCATCCTGCGCGTTTAAAGGCCATCAGGCTTTCCATCATGACCTTCTCGCCATCGATCCAGCCATGCTGCGCCGCCGCCTGGATCATGCTGAACTCGCCCGAGACCTGATAGGCATAGGTCGGAGCGCCGAAGGTCTCTTTGACCCGGCGGCAGATATCTAGATAGGGCAGGCCCGGTTTGACCATGACCATATCGGCGCCTTCGCGCAGGTCGCGCTCGATCAGCCGCAGCGCTTCGTCGGAGTTCCCTGGGTCCATCTGGTAGGTCTTCTTGTCGCCGGTCAGCGCACCCGAAGCACCCACCGCATCGCGGAACGGGCCATAGAAGGCCGAGGCGTATTTGGCCGAATAGCTCAGGATCATCACATTCTGATGGCCCGCCGCTTCCAGCGCCTGCCGCATCGCGCCCACGCGCCCGTCCATCATGTCGGAGGGTCCAATGATATCCGCGCCCGCGTCGGCCTGCGCCAGCGTCATCTTGACCAGCGCCTCGACCGTGCGGTCATTCACGATCTCGCCGTCTTCGACAAAGCCGTCGTGACCGTTGATGTTGTAGGTATCCAGCGCCACATCCGTCATCACCGCCAGTTCCGGCACCTCCGCCTTGATCGCGCGGATCGCCCGGTTGGCGTGGTTCTCCGGGTCCCAGGCGCCCGCGCAATCTTCCGTGCGCTCCTCGATGCCGGTGTAGGGGAAGATGCAAATGGCCTTGATGCCCAGATCCGCCGCCTCGCGCGCGGCCTTCGCGATCTTATCGACCGAGCGGCGATAGACCCCGGGCATCGAGGGGATCGGCTCCTCAATCCCTTCGCCCGCCCGCACAAACACCGGCCAGATGAAGTCATCCACGCTGAGACTGTTCTGCCGGGTCAGCGCGCGGATCGCGGGGCTTTGCCGAGTGCGGCGCAGGCGGGTGGCCGGGAAGGGGCTCTGAGTGGGTCGCATGGCATCTGTCCAGTTTTTGTGACACTGCATGACTGCCACGGATTTTTCGCAGGGCCAAGGGTAGGAATTGCCGCGCCGCCCCGCTAAGAGAGGCAAATCACGCAACAAAAGCCTGCGCCTTTGGACCTTTACCAGAACATCTTTGAGCTGATCGACATGCGGTCCTTCTCGAACCTCTGGTTCTGGATCGCACTGGCGGTGCTGTGGTCGACGGCAAGCCACTGGGTGCTGGGCGTGCCATTCGATATGGTGGCGCGCGCGCGGCGCTATGGCGGGCAGGCCGAGCAGGACCTCGAAGACATGGTGCGCATCAACACCAACCGGCTGTTGTTCATCGCCAATGTCTCCGGGCTGTGGCTGTTGGGGCTGGGGTGTTTTCTGCTGACCGGCTTGGGCGTTCTGGGGTTCTTCTACCGGCTGGAGATTGCACAGGCGCTGTTTCTGCTGGGGCTGCCGATGTCGCTTGTGGGGCTCTTGTCGCTCTCGACCGCGCGGCTGATCTATCAGACGGAACCGACAGGCGAGGCCCTGAGGCGGCGGCTGATCCGGCATCGGCTCTATGTGCAAATGATCGGCGTGATCTCTATTTTCATCACCGCACTCTGGGGGATGTATCAGAATCTCGCAATTGGTCCGCTGGGCGGTTGACACCCGCAGCGGAAGCGCCAATTGAAGCAGCCCATGGCCCCACCCAAACATATCACCATTTCCGGCGTGCCCGAAGGCTTTGACGCCCGCGTTCTGCTGCAGGAACTGGAGACGCGCGGCCAGCCCATTCTGCATGTCGCGCGCGACGACAAACGGCTGGCGGCGATGCGCGCGGCGCTGCGGTTCTTTGCGCCTGACATGCCTGTGGTGGTCTTTCCCGGATGGGACTGCCTGCCTTACGACCGGGTCTCGCCCAATGCCGATATCTCGGCGCAGCGGATGGCGACGCTGGCCGGATTGGTGCATGGCATGCCGGAGCGGTTTATCCTGCTCACCACGCTGAACGCAGCGATGCAGCGGGTGCCAGCCCGTGCGACCTTGCAAGATGCCGCCTTCTCCGCCCGCGTGGGCGACCGGGTGGATGAAGTGGCCCTGCGCGCTTTTCTCGTGCGTATGGGCTTTGTGCAAAGCCCCACGGTGACCGAGCCGGGCGACTACGCCATTCGCGGCGGCATCATGGATATCTATCCGCCCGGTGATCTGGGGCCGGTGCGGCTCGATTTCTTTGGTGACGTGCTGGACGGCGCGCGGCGCTTCGATCCGGCGAGCCAGCGGACGACGGAGAAGCTCGATCAAGTCGAGCTTGCGCCGGTGTCGGAGGTCATCCTCGACGAGGCCTCCATCACGCGGTTTCGCCAGAACTACCGGATTGAGTTCGGGGCTGCCGGAACGGACGACCCGCTTTATGAGGCGATCAGCGCGGGGCGCAAGCATCAGGGGGCGGAGCACTGGCTGCCATTCTTCCACGCGGAGTTGGACACGCTCTTTGACTATCTGCCGCAGGCGGCGATTTCGCTGGACGATCAGATCACCCCGGCGCGGCTGGCGCGATGGGACAGCATCGCGGATCAATATGAGACGCGGCGGTTGGCCATGGCAAACCGCTCGAAGATGGATAGCGTCTATAAACCCGCGCCGCCTGAGGCGCTGTATCTCGACGATGCGGCCTGGCAGGCCTGCACCGAGGCGCGGCGCGTGTTGCAACTGGCGACCCTGCCACAGCCGACGGGGCTGGGGGTGACGGATGCCAGCGGGCGCATCGGGCGCAATTTTGCGCCGGAGCGCCAGCAGGAATCCTTGAGCCTTTTTGGGGCTTTGGCAGCGCATGTGAAGGTGAAGATGCAGGAGGGGCCGGTTCTCATTGCCAGCTACTCCGAAGGCGCGCGGGAGCGTCTGACGGGGCTGATCGAGGATGAGGGGCTGGCCGAAGCGATCCCGGTGCCCGATGCCACGCGCATTGGCAGGCGGGGCCTCTATCTGGCGGTTTGGGCGCTGGAGCATGGGTTTGAGGGGCCTTGGGACCATAAGGCGGGAGATGCTCGGATCACTGTCGTGTCCGAGCAGGACGTGCTGGGCGACCGGCTGATCCGCAGCCCTAAGCGCAAACGCCGGGCGGAGAACTTCCTGACCGAGACACAATCGCTCAGCCCCGGCGATTTGATCGTGCATGTGGATCATGGCATCGGGCGCTACAAAGGCCTTGAGGTAGTCACCGCCGCCGGGGCTGCGCATGAGTGCATCCTTCTGGAATATGCCGAAGGGTCAAAGCTTTACCTGCCCGTTGAGAACATCGAACTGCTGTCGAAATACGGGCATGAGGAAGGGCTGCTCGACCGTCTCGGCGGGGGCGCCTGGCAGGCGAAGAAGGCGAAGCTGAAAGAGCGCATCCGCGAGATGGCGGACAAGCTGATCCGCATCGCGGCGGAGCGTGCCCTGCGCAAGGCGCCGGTGCTGGAGCCACCGCCCGGCATGTGGGACGCCTTTGCAGCACGCTTCCCCTATCAGGAAACCGACGACCAGCTACGCGCCATCGAAGAGGTCATTGGCGACATGACCTCCGGCAACCCGATGGATCGGTTGGTCTGCGGCGACGTGGGCTTTGGTAAGACCGAAGTGGCCATGCGCGCAGCCTTTGTCGCCGCCATGTCGGGCGTGCAAGTGGCGGTGATCGCCCCCACGACCTTGCTCGCCCGGCAACACTACAAGAGCTTTGCAGAGCGCTTCCGGGGCTTCCCGATCAACGTGCGTCAGCTGAGCCGCTTTGTGACCACGAAGGAGGCCAATGCCACCCGCGATGGCATGTCTCGTGGCACCGTGGACATCGTGATCGGCACCCATGCGCTGCTGGCCAAGGGCGTGCGCTTCCAGAACCTCGGCCTGTTGGTGATCGACGAAGAACAGCATTTTGGCGTGATGCATAAAGAGCGGCTGAAGCAGCTGCGCAGCGACATTCACGTGCTCACGCTGACGGCCACACCGATCCCGCGCACGCTGCAACTGAGCCTAACGGGCGTGCGTGACCTCAGCATCATCGGCACGCCACCGGTCGACCGTCTGGCGATCCGCACCTATGTGAGCGAGTTCGATACGGTCACTCTGCGCGAGGCGCTGCTGCGCGAACACTATCGCGGCGGGCAGTCCTTCTACGTGGTGCCGCGCATCTCGGATCTGCCGGAGATTGAGGAGTTCCTCAAAGAGCAGCTGCCAGAGCTGACCTACGTGGTGGCGCATGGGCAGATGGCAGCGGGCGAGCTCGATGACCGGATGAACGCCTTCTATGATGGCAAATTTGATGTCCTGCTGGCCACAACGATTGTGGAATCGGGCCTCGACATCCCTACGGCGAACACGATGATCGTGCACCGCGCGGATATGTTTGGTCTGGCGCAGCTCTATCAGATCCGGGGGCGGGTGGGCCGCTCGAAGACGCGCGCCTATGCCTATCTGACCACCAAGCCGCGCGCCAAGCTGACGGATACGGCGCAGAAACGCCTGCGTGTGCTTTCCAGCCTCGACACGCTGGGCGCGGGTTTCACGCTGGCCAGCCAGGATTTGGACATTCGCGGGGCGGGGAATCTTTTGGGCGAAGAGCAGTCCGGCCAGATGCGTGACGTAGGCTTTGAGCTTTATCAATCGATGCTCGAAGAGGCGATTGCCAAGATCCGCGCGGGCGAGATGGAGGGGCTGTCGGATGCTGATGATCAATGGGCGCCGCAGATCAATCTGGGCGTACCGGTGCTGATCCCCGAGGACTATGTGCCTGATCTCGACGTGCGGCTGGGTCTTTATCGTCGGCTCAGCAGCCTGACGACCAAGGTGGAGCTGGAGGGCTTTGCCGCTGAGCTCATCGACCGCTTTGGCAAGCTGCCGAAAGAGGTAAACACGCTCATGCTGGTCGTGCGGATCAAGGCCATGTGCAAGAAGGCCGGGATTGCCAAGCTCGACGGTGGGCCGAAGGGCGCCACGATCCAGTTCCACAACGACAAGTTTGCCTCGCCGCAGGGGTTGGTGGAATTCATTCAGGATCAGCGCGGGTTGGCGAAGGTCAAGGACAACAAGATTGTCGTGCGCCGCGACTGGAAAGGCGATGCCGACAAGATCAAGGGCGCCTTTGCGATTGCACGCGATCTGGCGGAGAAGGTTGTGGCCGAGCGCAAGGCCAAGCGCGCCAAGGCGAGCTAAATCGGTATTTCAAAGCCTTATCGAATTGCTATTGGAGAGCGGAGGTCAGCCCCAGACCCTGGGTGGGGGTGAAGTCCCCTCTCGTCAAACCGGAGGTTTGCATTTGGCAAAACGGGAGGGTCGGGGGCTGGCCGGCGGTGCCGGCTGGGTGCACTGCCAATAGGGTGACGCAAGGCCTCTGGATGCTGCTTTGGCTACTCCGCGGGCAGCCGCGCTTCGACCCGGCCCATGTGGCGCATCACGATGAAGGCCAAGAGCGCCATGACAAAGATCGCCCCCACCAGCGGCCGCAACGTGCCGTCAAAGAGCAACCCGATGGGCGAGGCGATGGCCGCTGCCACCACAGTCGAGACAGCGCCGATCACGCTGGCGGCCATGCCCGCGATATGGCCCATCGGCTCCAGCGCGATGGCATTGAGGTTGCCGATGGTCAACCCGGCCTGAAAGAACACATAAGCTTGCCAGGCGGCGAAGATGAGAAACGGGCTGGTGCCCAGGGTCGCGTTGTTCAGCAGCACAGCGCCGGACAGCAGGATCTGTGCAGCCAGCGCGATGGTGATCAGCCGCCGCATGCCAAACCGCACCACCAGCATCGCGTTCAGCAGGCTGGCCGGGGCGGAGAGCAGGGCAATCCCGCCGAACCACCAGTGAAAGCTGTCCTGCTTGTCATAGACCTGTTCATAGACCGGCTGCACCATCATCAGGATCGTGAAGAGGATCGACATGCACAAGGTCTGCGTGATGATCGACAGCCGCACGATGGGGTGGGCAAACATCTCGCGCACCGCAGCCGCCATCAGCCGGGGCCGCAGCGGGCGCCGGTTCTCGCACGGCAGTGTCTCGGGCAGGCGTGCGAAGAGCCAGAGCACGGAGATGATCGAGAACAGGATGAAGGCGGCAAAAATCCCGCGCCAGCCATGCTGCGCGATGATCAGATAACCGAGTGTCGGTGCGATGGCGGGCACCAGCGTGAAGATCATCATCACGATGGAGACGATACGCGCCATCTCGCGCCCCGAATAAAGATCGCGGATTACAGCGAGGGAGACGATACGCGGGCCTGCCGCGCCGATACCTTGCAGAATGCGCGCGGCCAGCACGATCTCGAAGGTCGAGCTGGCCCAGGCGATGGCTGACCCAGTGATATAGAGAGCTGCGCCGCTGATCATCACACTGCGGCGCCCGAAGGTGTCGGACAGTGGCCCGGTAAAGAAAGTGCCCAACCCCATGCCAAGCACAAAGGCCGTCATGATCAGGGGCGCGCGGGTCGGCTCTTCTGGCGTCAGTTCGGCAGCGATGTCGGGCAAGGCAGGCAGCATCGCATCAATCGAAAAGGCGATTGTTGCGAACATCATGGCCATGAGCGCGATGAACTCCGCGCGCCCCATGACGGGTTGCGATGACGGTTGCGGCACGAGGTACACTCCCAGAACGCCGCCCGTGCAGAATAGGGCTGCGTTCATTTGGTCTAACCTACAGTTGTAGTGCCGACAATCTTACTTTTTTGCACGCTTCAGCATGCGATTGTGAGCATCACGCGGCCTGTGTCAGCTCCGCAATCACCTTGGCCCAAAGCTCCGGCGGCTGCGCGCCAGGCACGGCGTGTTGGCTTGCCAGGATGAAGGTGGGCACGGATTTCACCCCCATCTGGCGGCTATGCGCATCGCGGGTGCGTATATCTTCGGCATCTGCATCCGATTGCAGCAGTTTGCGCACAACGGCGGCGTCCATGCCGATGCTGTCCGCGATGTCGGCCAGAACGTCGTGATCGCCAATGTCGCGCGCCTCGACGAAATAGGCCTGGAAGAGCGCATCCACCGCCTCGGTCTGCCGCTGCTCAATGCCCGCCCAATGGATCAGCCGGTGCGCATCGAGCGTGTTGGGCGTGCGCTGCATGCCTTCAAAGTCGATGGTCAGCCCGGCGGCCTCAGCGTGCTGCACCACGGGTGCATAGGCGCGGAGCGCCCCTTCCTTGCCGCCGAACTTGCCTTCGAGATAGGCGCGGCGATCCATGCCTTCGCGCGGCATGTCGGGGTTCAGCTGGAACGGGTGCCATTCGATCTGGAACGGGTGGCCGGGGTGCGCGGCCAGCGCCTTGTCCAGATGCGTCTTGCCGATATAGCACCAGGGGCAGATCGGGTCGGACATGATGTCCAGCTTGATGGGGTCGGTCATGTTGCGGCCTCGAACCCGGCGCGCAGGGCACGGCGGAGAATTTTGCCATTGGCGCCCATGGGCAGCTCCGGCAGGTGAATGTAAAGGCGCGGCTGTTTGTAGCGCGCCAGCGTCTCGCTGACATAAGAAGCCAGGGCGGCTTCGTCCAGTGCTGCGGGCGCGGTATAGAAGGCGGCGATCACGCGGGCATCGGCCTTGACCTCGACATCCGTCACGGCCACGGCGGTCAGGCCGGGGGCTCCAGCCAGGGCGGCCTCCACTTCGATGGGAGAGACGCGGTAGCCGCCCGCGTTCATCATATCATCGTTGCGGCCCAGATAGGTGATCTGGCCCTCTTCATCCATGCTCGCCTGATCGCCGGTCAGGAACCAATCCCCCTGCATGCGCGCGGCGGTCTCCTCCGGCGCGTTCAGATAGCCCAGCATCAGCCCCGGGTCGCTCCGGTGCACGGCGATGGTGCCTTCCGTGTCGCGCGGCACAGGGCCATCGGCGTCAAGCAGCGCCACCCGGCGCCCTTGCTGCGGTTGGCCAAGGCTCTCTGGCCGCACCACACGCCTCGGCGCCCCGGAAATGAAGGTGGAGCATTCGGACATGCCGTAAGCCTCGTGAATCTCGGTCCCGGTGGCGGCGCGCCAGCGGGCGGCAACGCGGGGGGCGAGCTTTTCACCAGCGCTCAACCCATGGCGCAAGGCAGGCAGGGACAATATGCGTTGGTCTTTCAGCATCTGCCGGTAGACGCCCGGCGCGGCAGCAAATAGTGTCACACCGTGCTCTGCCATCAGGTCAGGTAGCTGGCCCGCTGCTGTGCCCGGTGCAGGGATGAGTGCCGTGGCGCCTTGGGTCCAAGGATCCATCAGCCCGGTGCCTAGCGTATAGGTCCAGTTGAAGGCGCCTGCATGCAGCAGGCGGTCGGCGGGCCTGAGGTCATACCAGCCGTCAAACATCATGCGCCGGGCCCAGATCGCGCGATGCGCGTGCAGCACGGCGCGGGGCACGCCCGAGGTGCCGGAGGTGAAGACGATATAGCCGGGCCGCTCAGGGTCGCCCATGTGATAGGTGGCGGGCGACAGATCGCGGAAGCCGCGCAGCTGTGCCAGATCGACGGTCAGATCATGCGGCACGCAGGCAACGTCTGGGTCGCGCAGCACGGCGGCGGGGCTGGCTGTGGTAAGAACCGTGCGGGTCTCCGCCTCGGTCAGCGCGGAAGAGGTGGGCACGGGCACCAGCCCGGCGGCCAGCGCGCCCAGATAGGCTATGGGAAAATCCACGGTGTTCCCCAGCCGCATCAGCACCCTATCCCCCGGCACCAGACCCAGCGACAGCAGGCCCGTGGCCGTCCCACGGACGGCACGCTCCAGGGCGGCGTAGTTCCAGCGCTCCACGCCCGCAGCGCCGAGAATCAACAGGGCGTCTTTCTCGGGCATCTGCAGCCCTGCCTCCAGCACATAGGCGGCCATGTTGAAGGGGCTGGGGCAGGGCTCAAACGGCCCCTCGTCGAAAACGGATGTCATGCCGCGGTGCTAGCGGCGGCTCGGCTGCGTTGCAAGCCTGCGGACTTGGCCTTATAGATTTGCAATGACCAGTGCTGACCCAAAGACACTTATCCGCTTGGCCCGCGAAAACGGAAGCTCCGAAGATGGCGTGCCTGTCGATCTCGGCCAACGCGTGCGCGAATTGCGCAAGGCGCGCGATTGGACGCTTGAGCAGGCCGCAACGCAAGCCGGGCTGGCGCGTTCAACGCTGAGCAAGATCGAGAACGGGCAGATGTCGCCCACCTATGACGCGCTGAAAAAGCTTGCCGTGGGGCTGGAGATTTCCGTGCCGCAGCTCTTCACGCCCCCCCGCGCGGGTCAGGTGAACGGGCGCATGGCGGTGACCAAGGCGGGGCAGGGCACGGCGCAGGCCACTGTGACCTACGAGCATGAGCTTCTGGCCGAGACGCTGACCAAGAAGCAGATGCTGCCCTATCGCGCCCGGGTGCGCGCCCGCAGCATGGAGGAGTTCGACGGCTGGGTGCGTCACGACGGCGAAGAGTTTCTCTATGTGCTGACCGGGGTGATCCGGCTTTACACCGAATTCTACGAACCGGTTGAGATGCGCCGGGGCGATGCCGCCTATTACGACGGCACCATGGGCCACAATGTGGTCTCGGTCAGCCAGGAGGACGCGAACATCCTCTGGGTGACCTCACTGGCCTGAGGCGTCGTACCACCACAGCTGCGGCATATACTCCGGCCCGTCGCCATAGATGGGCAAGGTGTCGGGGTACTTCATTTCGCGGATATGCCCGATGCGCCCGTCTGTATATTGCCAGAACGGCACCGCATAGCGCCCGGCGGTCAGCAGCCGGTCAAGCGCGCGCACGGCGGCGTTGAAGTCGGTCTCGCTGCGGGCTGACAGCATCGCGTCGATCATGCCGTCCACCGCCGGAGAGACCACGCCCATCAGGTTGCGCGAGCCGGGCTGATCTGCCGCCTCAGAGCCCCAGTAGAACCGCTGCTCATTGCCCGGCGACAGCGAGACCGCGCGCCGCATATAGGTCATATCGAAATCAAAGGCGGTTTCGCGTTCCTTGAACTGCGCGCTGTCCGTTGTCTCGATACGCACTTCCGCCCCCAGCCGCCTCAGCGCGCCAAGATAAATATCGGCGATGGCGAGGGCTTCGGTATTGCTCTGTTCCAGCAGCAGGGTGAAGCGCAGGGGCGCCCCGGAGGCATTGCGCATCACCCCGTCTTGTGGCGTCCACCCCGCCTCCTCCAGCAGCTTCAGTGCGGCGCGAATGCCCCGGCGGTTGCGCAGAGAGCCATCGGTGACCGGAAGCGCATAGCCCTCCAGCACACCGGGGGGGAGATCCTCTGCATAGGGCGCCAGCAGGGCGGACACGGCAGCATCAGCAGGCCCCGGCTGCATGGCGAGGCTGGAGTTCGAGAAATAGGAGGTTATGCGCGGCTGCGCCCCGCCGGTCAGCGTGTCGTTGATGTACTCAAAGTTGAACGCCTGGATCATCGCCTCACGCACGCGCCAGTCGTCAAAGGGCGGCTTGCGGGTGTTCATGACAAAGCCGGTGATGCCCGAGGGCTTCTGGTGCGGCAGTTCGGATTTCACCACATCCCCGCGCGTCACGGCGGGGAAATTGTACTGTGTGGCCCATTTCTCGGCATTGAACTCGCGCAGGGCCGAGATCTGCCCGCCCTTGAAGGCCTCGAAGAGCACCGAGGTGTCGCCGTAGAAATCCAGCTTGATGCTGTCGAAATTGAAGGTGCCGCGCCGGAAGGGTAGATCAGCGCCCCAGTAGTCGGAGTTGCGGGTCAGTTGCACGTAACGACCCGCCTCGTAATCCGAGACAACGTAAGGCCCGGTGCCCAGCGGCACATCCGCCAGCGCGGCATTTGCGAAATCGCGACCCTCCCACTGCGCGCGGCTGAGAATGGGGCGTAGGCCGGCCAGCAGCGCCAACTCGCGGTTGTCCGTGTTGAAGGTGATCTTGAGGCTCCGCGGGCCGGTTTGTTCTATGCTGTCGATCTGCTGGGCGAGGCCGAGATAGCGCGGGTGCCCTTCGCTGCCCAGAAGCTCATAGCTGAAGATCACATCATCGACGGTGACTGGCGTGCCGTCGGAAAAGGTTGCACCCTCTCGCAGGGTGAAGGTCACCCAGGAGCGGTCGTCAGGTACCTCCACCGATTCGGCGAGCAGGCCGTAGAGCGTGAAGGGCTCGTCCCACGACCGGCCCATCAGGCTTTCATGGGTCAGGAACCGCAGTTGCCAGGGCACCGTGCCTTTGCGGATGAAAGGGTTGAGGCTGTCGAACCCGCCGGAATTGCCCAGCGTGATCGCGCCGCCCTTGGGGGCCTCGGGGTTGGCATAGGGGAGTGACACAAAATCGGGTGGCAGAGCGGGCGCACCATACATAGATATCCCATGCGCGGGCTCAGCATGCGCGAGACTTGTGCAGAGAATCGCCGCAACAGCCGTCAGCAGGTGCGTGCTGCGGCGTAAAAAAACCATGCTCATTTTGGGGACAATCTCCTGCTGCCCTTGTTTTCTTGGGCTTCAGCCTATCGAGGTATTTCCGTCTTATCAAACTTTTAGCTTGGCCTGCGGCGTGAGATTGCTTATAACAAGAGCACTGCTCGATAGGTTTCTTGCCTGTATGAAACCTGCCTCAATAACTTAACGCCTGCCTCGTGCAGGCGTTTTTTTTGGTGGGTCTGCAGCGCCCGATGAAGCAGCATTTGCAGCGGCAAAAACCGGAGCATACCCCCGAAAGACGTTTCCTTTGCAGGCGCAGCACGGCATGATGCGTGCAACGCAGCATTTCACCCAAACAGGAGGCGCCTCGCCATGGCATTCGAGATTTCACTGACGGGCAAGACAGCGGTGATCACAGGCTCCAATTCGGGCATTGGTCTGGGCATCGCCTGGGAGTTGGCCAAGGCGGGGGCAGACGTTGTGCTGAACTCCTTCACCGACGCCGACGAAGACCATGCGCTGGCCAAGGAAATCTCTGACAAGACGGGCACGACAGCGCGCTATATTCAGGCGGATATGTCCAGGGGCGACCAATGCCGTCGCCTGATCGAAGAGGCGGGCCGCTGCGATATACTGGTGAACAATGCGGGCATTCAGCATGTGGCGGGAATTCCGGAATTTCCGGTGGAGAAATGGGATGCGATCATTGCGATCAACCTCAGTTCCGCCTTTCACACCACCGCCGTCGCCTTGCCGATGATGCGCGAGGCCGGCTGGGGCCGGGTGGTGAACATTGCATCGGCCCATGGGCTGACAGCCTCGCCTTACAAGTCGGCCTATATCGCGGCCAAACACGGGATTGTCGGCCTCACGAAGACGACGGCGTTGGAGACCGCGAAGGAGCCGATCACGGCGAATGCGATCTGCCCCGGCTATGTGCTGACGCCGATTGTGGAGAAACAGATCCCTGACACCATGAAGGAATACGACATGAGCCGCGAGGAGGTCATCGAGAATGTGATGCTGACGCGGCAGCCGTCGAAGGAGTTTGCGACGGTCGAGCAGATGGGGGGTACGGCAACCTTCCTGTGCTCGGACGCGGCGGCGCAGATCACCGGCACAACCATAAGCGTCGATGGCGGCTGGACGGCACTGTAAGAGTTTCTTGCCTCCGGCGGGGATATTTTAGGCCAGAAGAAACAAGAAGGGCATGTGATGGCGGTGAAACGGATCAATCTGGCTTTGCAAGGTGGCGGGGCGCATGGGGCCTTCACCTGGGGGGTGCTCGACCGGCTGCTCTGTGAAGATGACCTTCACATCTCGGCGATCTCCGGCACCTCCGCCGGAACGCTGAATGGCGCTGCCCTCAAGGCGGGCATGATCGAAGGCGGGCGGCAAGGGGCCCGCGACCGGCTTGACTGGCTCTGGACAGAGGTCGGGGCGCGACCTGATCTCAATATCCCGGCCTGGATGGTGCCGTTTTCCTTGGGCGATTTCAGTCATGCACTGGAGTATTCGCTGCCTGTCATGGCCAGCGAGGCCTGGACGCGGATGGTCTCGCCCTATGCCTATGGGCCATTCTACCGCAATCCGTTGCGCGATATCGTCGAGCAATTCAACTTTGACGCGGTGCATGAGGAGGGTGGCAAAGGCCCGTGCCTGTTTATCTGCGCCACACGGGTGCGCAACGGGAAGGTGCGGGTGTTCAAGGACAGCGAGATCAGCACCAATGCAATCCTTGCATCGGCCTGTCTTCCGACGATTTTTCAAGCGGTGGAGGTTGAAGATGCCGAGACCGGTCTGACCGAGGCATTTTGGGACGGTGGCTACACGGGCAACCCGGCGCTCTTCCCGTTGTTCAGCCCCTCGCTGCCGGATGACATTCTGGTCATCAACATCAACCCGCTGGAGCGTACGGAGCTGCCCAGAACAGCCCAGGCTATCCAGAACCGCATCAATGAGATCAGCTTCAATTCATCCTTGCTGCGTGAGCTGCGCGCCATTGAGTTCGTGCAGCGGCTGCTGGAGCAGGGCACATTGACGACCGGCCAGAAAAACCGCGTGTTGATCCACATGATTGCCGATGATGCGCTGATGAATGAGCTGTCGGTGGCGACCAAGCTGGTGCCGACACCCTTTACGCTGTCTCGATTGAAGGAAGCGGGGCAGCGCGCGGCCGAAGAGTTCCTGACGCACCATAAAGCGGATCTGAACGTCCGCAGCTCGGTCGATCTGGTGGAGATGTTCCAGTAGCTCAGATCTGCCCCACGGACAGCGGCGCATCCGCATCCTTGCCATTGGGATAGACCAGACCGGCGGAGATCACCAGTTTGGCCGCATCCTCGACCGTCATATCCAGCTCGATCACATCATCTGCGGGGAAGAACAGCAGAAAGCCTGAGGTCGGGTTTGGGGTTGTGGGCACAAAGACACTCACCATCGGTTGGCCGTCGTTGCCGCGCATGGCAATTTCGCCCTTGGTGGTGGTCGAGATGAAGCCGATGGCCCAGATGCCGCGGCGCGGATACTCGATCAGGCAAGCGGTCTCGAAGGAGCGTTCGGACTGGGCAAAGACCGTCTCGGAGATTTGCTTGATGCCGGAGTAGATCGTGCGCACAACGGGTGTGCGTTCGACCAGGCTTTCGCCATAGCGGATCAGCGACCGGCCTATGATGCCCTTGGCCATCCAGCCGACAATCACAGTGAAGACCAGGAAAATCACCACGCCGATGCCGCGAATGTTGATCTGGATTTCCGGGTCGAGCCCCAGCCAGTCCTGCAGCAGCCGGTCCGGTTGGTAGGAGCCGGGCACCAGCGGCAGCACAAAGCCGTCGATCCAACCGACAACCGACCAGATCAGCCAAATTGTCAGCCCCACGGGGGCGATGACCACAAGCCCCGTCAGGAATGAGGCCCGCAGACGGCTGAGAAGGCTGCTGCGGATCGGGGGGTCTGGATCAAACGGGGTGTTCATAACGCTTCTCTGACTGACGCCTTCCGTAGTTAGGCGCAATGCCGGGGCGGTACAATGGATTTACCGGGTGCTGTGGTCAACTTCCCGTCTCGCGGGTGAGGGTGACCAATTCCGATGCGATTTGCGCCGCAAGCCGCGCGTTGTTGCGCACCAGCGCGATATTGGCGGTGAGGGAGCGGCCCTCGGTCAGCTCGAAGATGCGTTGCAGCAAATAGGGCGTGACCGCCTTGCCTCGGATACCATGCACGTCCGCATCGGCCTGGGCTTGTGCGATGATAGGCGCCAATGCCTCTGCGGCGATCTCGCTGTCTGCCGGGATCGGATTGGCGATCAGCTGCCCGCCCGGCAGCGCCATCTGCCCGCGCATGTGGTGCGCGCGGGCGATCTCAGCCGCCCTATCCATCCGCAAAGGGGCTTTCAGCGGGGAGTGTGCGCTCCAGAAGGCGGGAAAGCTGTCCTGGCCAACCGCGATGACCGGGACGCCTTGGGTTTCAAGCACTTCCAGCGTTTTTTCAACGTCGAGAATGGCTTTGGCACCAGCTGCGACCACCGTCACCCGCGTCTGAGCGAGCTCCATCAGGTCAGCTGAGATGTCAAAGCTGTTCTCGGCCCCGCGATGCACCCCGCCGATGCCACCGGTCGCAAAGATCTCGATGCCAGCGAGCTGGGCGGCAATCATTGTGGCCGCGACCGTGGTTGCGCCGGTGCCGCCCGTTGCCATACAGGCCGCGAGATCGGCGCGTGACAGTTTGGCAACCGATTTTGCCTGCGCGAGCGCTTCCAGCTGCGCGTCATCGAGGCCGATATGCAGCGTACCATCGATCACCGCGATGGTGGCAGGCGTGGCCCCGGCGCCGCGAATGTCGTTTTCTACCTGCCGCGCCACCTCAAGATTTTGCGGATAGGGCATGCCGTGGGTGATGATGGTGCTTTCGAGCGCCACCACGGGCGTGTCGCTGGCCATGGCAGCGGCCACTTCGGCAGAGCGGATCAGCGGCAGGGCGGTCATAGGGCGGTTCCTCCGGAAACATAGGTGGCGGCGGCCTGAAGGGCGCGGCCAAATGCCGCCTCCGGCCCGTTGCCTTCGGCTTCGGCCGCGATGTGGGCGGCCATGAAGGTATCTCCCGCGCCCGTGACACGGGTGACCAGCACCTGCGGCGGGGTCTGGGTCAGCAGGCCCTCCTGCCGCCCTTCTGTGGCGTCAGCGCCCCCGTCGGTGACCAGCACGCGGGCCGCTCCACGGCTGAGCAGCCCTTCTGCGGCGCTGCGCGAGTTGTCGAACCTGCGCTGGCAGAGCAGGCTGGCCTCTTCCAGATTGACATAGAGCGTGCCGCGCCCGCCCTGCAGAAACGGCCCAAGCCGCTCGGCCTTACCGGGGGACGCAGGCGCCACGCGCAGATCGGCCTGCGCAAAGAGGGGACTGCGGGCGATCTCAGTCAACAGATCCAGTGTCAGGTTCCCGTCCAGCGCCACCAAACCGGTGTAGGGGGCCTCAGGCGTAGCCAACCGTCCGGTTGAGAGCGGCGCGAGGATCTTGGATCCGGCGGCTTCCAGCGAATGCGCGTCGGCAATGGCGGCGATCAACCCATTGGCGCCCTCGACAGCCATGTAAACATCTGTGGGCAGGTCGTCCGAGCGGTAGATCATGTCGGTGATCATGCCGCGCGCGGCACAGGCGGCGACAAGCTCGTCGCCCTCGGGGTCGCGGCCAATCGCCGTCAGCAGGGCCGGTGTCAGCCCAAAGCGCACCAGCGTCATGGCGATGTTCATGGCCACGCCGCCGGGAATGCGGGTGATGCGCCCGGGCACATCAGAGCCTTGCCGCATCACGCTGGGTGAGCGCCCGATCACATCCCAGAGGACTGATCCGATGCACAAGATGTCGGGCGGGGGAAAAACTGTCATGGCGGTCTTGTGGCGGGGAACGCGGACAGGTTCAAGCCCGTCTTAGTCAGGCACCGAAAAGGTCAGCGCGGCCCAGAGCGTTTCCCAGACCGGCGCGCGCTCCGCCGTGCCGGCCTCGGCACTGGGGCGCAGCACCACGGCGTCGAGCAAATAGCTGTGCCCGGGCGCAACCGAGATCGCCGCTTCTCCTGCCGCATCCGTGCGCGTCAGCCGGACGTCGACGCGGCCATCAGGGGCACGGTCAAAGACCTCCACCTGCGCATCGGCGCGCGGGGTGCCCTGATACAGCACCTTCACGCGCATGCTCCCGTCGAACTCCGCTCCATAGGGGTTGGTCAGCGCGACAAACTCAGTCGCCAGACCAAAGGCGCGGTCTGCCCCCGCGCCGGAGCCCACGGCCACCAGCGCCTTGGCGTGCCTTGTATAGCTTTCGCGAAATCCCTCCTGCGGCCAGCCCGCAGCCACATGATCTGCGGCAGCATTGGGGAAATCCTTGTGTTTGGCGAACTTCAGGAATTTCTCCCACTCCTTGTAGGTCAGCCGCGACGGCGCGGTTTCATGCAGGATGACCAGCAGGCCCTCCGTCTCCGGCGCAGTGGCCTGCAAGGCCGGGGTGTCACCCGCACGCCCCGGCACGGGCTGTACGGTGTCGCCAAGCACTGTCTCGAACCGGGTAAACCGGTTCTCGAACCAGGCGAGCGAGGTGCCCTTGAAGGTTTCACCATTGCGCAGATCCGCCAGCAGCGGATCGCCGGGTGCAATCTGAAACTGCTGCGGGTCGATCCAAAACTCATGGCCAAGCACCGCCGGAGCCTTTAGCAGTAGCCCTGCCAGAACGAGTTGGAAGAGTTTCATGAGACCACCCCTGATTGCCCTGCTGTTCAAGCTGTTGGTTTTGGTTACGGTGTCAAGCTTTGGCTTGGGCCCATCACCTGCACGCGCGCATGAATTGGTGCCGACCATTGCGGACCTGACCGTCACTGGCGGGGACACGGTTGTGCTGGATCTGCGCATCAACCTTGAAGCGTTCCTGTCCGGCGTCGATCTGGATGCAGCAGAAAACACCAATGATGATGAGGCCAGCGATGCCTATCGGCAGCTGCGCGCCTTGTCGGCGGCAGCTCTGGCCCGTGAAGTGCCGCAACTGCTGGCGGACTGGAACGCCTTGCCATTGGCCGAAGCCTCGGAGGCGTTGGTCTTTACGCAGCGCAGTCTGGAGGTTCCGGGCGATCTGGACGATGAACTGCCGCGGATCTCGCTTTGGTCCCTGACAGCGCCTTTGCCCGAAGGCGCCCGCACCCTCACCCTGAACTGGCCAGCAGGATCGGGGGCGCTGGTGCTGCGGCAGCAGGGTGTCGAGGCACCCTATACCGGGTTTCTGGCAGGCGGTGAGAGCAGCCCGCCTATCACGATCAGCGGGGGCGACGCCGCCGGGCCGTGGGCCACATTTGCAGGCTATGTCCCGGTTGGGTTCGATCACATCCTGCCCAAGGGGCTGGACCACATCCTCTTTGTGCTGGGCCTCTTCTTCCTGAGCACGCGGATGGGCCCGCTGGTCTGGCAAGTCAGCGCCTTCACGCTGGCCCATACTGTCACGCTGGCGCTTGGGGCCTTGGGGTGGGTCAACATCGCCGCCAGCATCGTGGAGCCGCTGATTGCCGCCTCCATCGTCTATGTGGCGGTTGAGAACATCTTCACCGCCGGGCTCAAACCCTGGCGTCCCGCTGTGATTTTCGGCTTTGGTCTGCTGCACGGGCTGGGCTTTGCCTCCGTGCTGGGCGAGTTCGGCTTGCCGGAGGGCCAGTTCATCCCCGCGCTTGTCGGCTTCAACATCGGAGTGGAAGTGGGGCAGCTGACGGTCATTGCCATCGCCTTCTTGCTCGTCGGCTGGTTCCGCGACAAACCCTGGTATCGCGATCTTGTCGCGATCCCGGCCTCCTGTGCCATTGCGGCCGTTGGCGCGTTCTGGGTGATCGAACGGGTCTTTCTCTAACGTTCAACCCATTGCCTGGACCAGCGCGCCGAGCGCTTTGGCCGGGTCATCCTCGGCCCAGATTTCCTCGCCAATGCCAAAGAAATCAGTGAAAGGCACAAGTTCGGCTGCGCGCTCCGCCGTCAAATTGCCCTCGGCCACCACCGGCACCTCGATCATCTCGGACCACCAGCTGAACAAATCTGTCTCGGTAAAGCTGCCATCCCCCAGCCCGGAGGCCCGCACCGGCCCGAAGCTGACATAGTCCGCACCCGCTTCGCCCGCCGTCATGCCGTCATGGCGTGAGGTGGCGCAAAAGCTGCCAACAATCGCATCCGGCCCAAGCGCCTTGCGCGCCTCCCGCACGGCGCGGGCGCCATCGGTCAAATGAACACCGTCCAACCCCAAACGCTCCGCCAGACGCCAGTGATCGCTGACCACCAGCGCGATATCGCGGGCATGGGTCACCTCGCGCAGCACATCCGCTGCGCGCGACAGCCGGTCTTCATCCCGCGTTGCCAGATCGAGCCGCACACAGGCGACCTCATGCGCGTCCAGCGCGGAGGCCAGCACATCGGGAAACCGGCTCAGCTCGAACTCCGGTGGGGTGACGAGGTAAAGCTGGGGCTGCTCGGGCGTATCCATGTGTGGTCCTTACGTCTTTTGCCGAGCAGTAGCGCAAGTGACGCGGAATGGAAACGCCCCCAGACCGCGCCGCTTGCGAGCCTGCGCATTGCCCACTATGAGGCGGCGCATGACAGATGGTATTCAGCAGCCCGCAGCGCCCGCCTTTGTGCTTGTCCGCCCGCAAATGGGCGAAAACATCGGAGCCGCGGCGCGCGCGATGTGGAACTTCGGGCTTGATCACATGCGTGTCGTGGCCCCGCGTGATGGTTGGCCGAACCAGAGTGCCGTGGCCATGGCCAGCGGGGCAGGGCGGCTGCTTGATGAAGCACGTCTGTGTGCGGATCTGCCCGAGGCCATTGCCGACAGCACCTTTGTCTTTGCCACGACCGCGCGCTCGCGGGATCTGACCAAACCGGTGTTCAGCCCGGAAGAGGCCTTGCGTGAGACGGCGCGGCGGATTGCCGAGGGCCAGCGCGTGGCCGTGCTCTTCGGCCCCGAACGCGCGGGGCTGGAAAACGAGGATATCGCGCAGGCCAATGCGATTGTCTCGGTGCCGGTAAATCCGGCCTTCCCGTCTTTGAACCTCGCGCAATGTGTGCTGCTGATGGGATACGAATGGCGGCGTGCGACCGGCGATGTGGAACCGCAGGTAACCGAGATGGCTGGCACCCCTTGGGCTGAGGCGGGAGAGGTCGAGCACCTCGCAAAACACTACGAAGAGCGGCTCGAAGACGCCGGGTTTTTCTTCCCCGAGCACAAGGCGCAATCGATGCGCACTAACCTGCGCAACATGTGGAGCCGCATGCCGCTGACCCGCGCGGATGTGCAGATGATGCACGGCATGCTGCGCCAGCTCCTGCGCCGCCCCCCGCGCGACGACGGGACGCGCTAGACCTCGCGGGCCACTGTCATTAGGTAGGCGGTGGGACGGACAATCAGGAAGATCCGCATGAGCACCAAGCGCAAGCTCTTCGAAGACGTGAGCCAGCCAGAGACCACACGCCCCGCGGCGCAACCCGGCGGGATCGACAAGGGCCAGAGCAGCGCGCGGGGTGCAATCCGGGCGTGGCTGATGATGCTCTTTGGTCTGGTGTTCCTGATGATCCTCGTGGGCGGGCTCACCCGCCTCACCGACAGCGGGCTCAGCATCACCGAATGGCGTCCGATCACCGGCGCGCTGCCGCCCTTGTCAGCTGCGGAATGGGAAAGCGAGTTTGCCAAGTACCGCGCCATTGATGAATTCCAGATCCAGAACCGCTGGATGGAGCTGGAAGACTTCAAGGTCATCTATTGGTGGGAATGGGGCCACCGCCAGCTGGGCCGCGTCATCGGGCTGGTCTGGGCTTTGGGCTTCGGCTGGTTCGCCCTGCGCCGCCAGATCCCTGCGGGCTGGTCGCCTAAACTTCTGCTTCTGGGCGCTCTGGGCGGCGCGCAGGGTGCCATCGGCTGGTGGATGGTCGCCTCGGGCGTGACTCAGGGCGAGGGCATGACCGATGTGGCCAGCTACCGTCTGGCTACCCATCTGGGGTTGGCCTTTGTCATCCTCGGCGTGCTGACATGGTACATCCTGCAGCTGGGCCGCCTTGCGCGCGACCTCCTGCAAGCCCGCCGCGCGCGAGAATCCAAGCCGTGGTCGCTCTCCACGGGGCTTATGCATTTCACCCTTCTTCAAATACTCATTGGCGCATTGGTCGCCGGCATCGATGCGGGCCGCAGCTATACGGACTGGCCGCTCATGGGCGGGAAAATCTTGCCCGACAGCGCCTTTGTACTGGAACCCGTCTGGCGCAACTTTTTCGAAAGCCCGGGTCTGGTGCAGTTTATCCACCGGCTGACAGGCTACCTTCTGGCCGCTTTCGCGATCATCGTCTGGCTGCGCGGGCGCAAATCCTCTCATGCCGCAACACGCTTCGCCTTCAACGCTGTGATCGCCGCCGTCGCGCTGCAAATTGTGATCGGGATCGGCACGGTACTTTATGGCGCGCCCGTGCATATCGCGTTGGTGCATCAGGGCATGGCCGTGGTGCTCTGGGTGCTGATCCTGCGCGCGCGATTCCTGAGCGGTTACCCAATTGCCAGTTCTTTGAGAGGAGCCACCTGATGTCGACCTACGAGGACTTGATGGGGTTCACCCGTGAAACCCAAGCCTTGGCGCAGGTCGCCGGGCGGTTGGACTGGGATCAGGAAACCATGATGCCACGCGGTGCAGCCCCGCAACGCGGCGAGGAAGCTGCCGCCATGGCCAGCGTGCTGCACGCGCGGCGCATCGACCCCAAGGTGGGGGCGTGGCTGGCCGCGCTGGACGGCGTAGAGCTTGACGAGACGGCTGCGGCGCAGCTGCGCCACATTCGCCGCAGCTATGACCGCACCAGCAAGGTGCCCGCGAAACTTGCCGCCCGCATCGCGCGGGTGACCTCCGAAGGGCAGGGGATCTGGGCAGAGGCCCGGCGCACCGAAGACGTGGCCCTCTTCCTGCCGGTGTTGAAAGAGATCATCGCCCTGCGCGTGGAAGAGGCGCAGGCGCTCTCGGGTGGCGGCCCGCTCTACGACGCGTTACTTGACGACTACGAACCCGGCACAACCGGGCCAGAACTGGAGATGATGTTCGGCGCGCTGCGGCCCGAACTGGCCAATCTGCGTGCGGCAGCGCTAGAGGCGCCCGCACCGCCCGAGCTGACAGGGCACTTCGATGACGCCTTGCAGATGACACTAACCCGGACGCTGGCAGAGCGCTTTGGGTATGACCTGCAGCATGGGCGCGTGGACAAGGCGGTGCACCCGTTCAGCTCCGGCTCGGGCCTTGATGTGCGCATCACCACGCGCACTAATCCGACCGACCCGTTCAACTGTTTTTACTCTACGATCCACGAGGTTGGTCACGCGACCTATGAGCAGAACATCAGCCGCGACTATCTGCTGACACCTCTGGGGCAGGGTGTGTCGATGGGCGTGCACGAAAGCCAGAGCCGGATCTATGAAAACCAGATCGGGCGCAGCCGGGCCTTCACAGGCTGGCTCTATGGGCAGATGCGCGACACCTTCGGCGACTTTGGCATTGCCGATGAAGAAGCGTTCTATGCGTGTGTGAACCGCGTCTCTGACGGGTTCATCCGCACCGAAGCGGATGAGTTGCAGTATAACCTGCACGTGCTTCTGCGCTTCGATCTGGAACGTGCACTGATCAGCGGCGATCTGGCGGTGGATGATCTGGAGGCCGCTTGGAACGACCGCTTTGCCGCCGACTTCGGGTTCGCCGTCGATAAACCTTCAAACGGTGTCCTGCAGGATGTGCACTGGTCGGTCGGGCTGTTTGGGTATTTCCCGACCTACAGCCTCGGCAATGTCTACGCGGGCTGCCTAAAAGAGGCCATGCGCGCGGCGGTGCCGGATCTGGACGGCGCGCTGGCCGAGGGGAATACGGCACCCGCCACAAACTGGCTGCGGGACACTGTGCAGACCCATGGGGGCCTTTACGAGGCGCGCGATCTGATCACCCGCGCCTGTGGGGCGGAGCCCAGTGAAGCACCGCTGCTGGCGTATCTCAAAGAGAAATTCGGCGTGATCTACAACCTCTAGAGTGGCTCAGAGCAGCGCCATACGCTCGGCCCGCTCCATATCCGGGTACGGGCGGTAGAGCGCAAAATCAGCGGAGGCGATCAGATCGTGCACGGCACGGTGCATCTGTGCCACATTATCGTCCCGCTCGCCTGTCAGGCGGAAAGCGGCATCTAGCTGGGCCAGACCGTCCACCTCGATCTCCAGCAAGAAATCGCGGTAGCAATCCGCCGCCAGATTGAGCTTGCGCCGCATCAGGCGCCATTTGCCAATGGCCCCTTCGGCTTTCAGATGCCCCATCCAGTCGTCAAGCGCCTTTGCAAAGAGCAGCGCCTTGGCGTCATCCTTCAGCGTGATCATGCAGCAATATACGTTCATGAGAGCACCTCTCGCGTCACATATCTCAAGTGTGCGCAAAAATGCTTGAGGTGACGTTAAGAGCCGCGCAGTTTGCGCGAAGTGACGCAGCGGCATAGGCGCGACGATCCGGGACGCTTGCACCAAAGGTTAAGAATGCAGACCAATAATTTGATTTTAAATCAAATTACTATGAAAAATACAACACCAAGACATCGCAACTGCTGCCCTTCACAGGATCACTCTTCCGAAGCCTCTTCGGCATCCTCGCCCTGATCTGCGATCCAGGCGACGCTGACAACCTCTTCACCGCGCCCAGTGTCGAACACTTTCACGCCCCCGGCGGAGCGGGAGCGGAAGGAAATGCCATCGACGGGCACGCGAATGGACTGGCCTTTGGAGGTGGCCAGCATGATCTGGTCGTCCATCTCCACCGGGAA
This sequence comes from Roseobacter cerasinus, assembly GCF_009811755.1. Taxonomy (GTDB): domain Bacteria; phylum Pseudomonadota; class Alphaproteobacteria; order Rhodobacterales; family Rhodobacteraceae; genus Roseobacter; species Roseobacter cerasinus. Next base: position 540,502 of record NZ_BLIV01000003.1, on the reverse strand, counting down.
GGAGGCCACAAGCGCACCGCCGCGCATGGCCTTGTCCATCGCCTGCACGCCCATGCCGCCGCGCCCGCGTACGGGATAGTCGTGGCTGGAGCTGAGCTTGCCCGAGCCGCCTGCCGTCAACGTCAGGATCAGGTTTTCCGCTGCCGACATCTCCGCATAACGGTCCGGGCTGATGGTGGCGTTGGCGTCGGTTTCTTCCTCGTCCGTGCCGTTGCTCTCTGCATCATCGGCAATCCCCGCCATGGCGCGGCGCATCTTGAGATAAGCCGCGCGTTCGTCCGACGTGGCGTCGAAATGCCGGATGATCGACATCGAGACCACCTTGTCGTCGCCGTTGAGTTTCACGCCGCGCACGCCGACCGAGCTGCGCGAGTTGAAGACCCGCACGTCCGTCGAGGGGAAGCGGATCGCGCGACCGGAGGCGGTGACCAGCATCACGTCATCATCCGGTGAGGCGATGCGTGCATTGATCAGCGTGGTCTCGGCGTGTTCATCCTCAAACTTCATGGCAATCTTGCCATTGGACTTCACATTGGTGAAATCGCTCAGCGCATTGCGCCGCACCGTGCCCGCAGAGGTGGCAAAGACGATCTGCAGTTCCGACCAGTCTTTCTCCTCCCGGTCGATCGGCAGGATCGCGGCAATCGACACGCCTGTTGGAATCGGCAGGATGTTCACAATTGCCTTGCCTTTCGACGTGCGACCGCCCTGCGGCAGACGCCAGGTCTTGAGCTTGTAGGCCATGCCATCGGTGGTGAAGAACAACAGCTGCGTATGGGTATTGGCGACGAAGAGGGTGGTGACCACATCCTCTTCCTTGGTCTGCATGCCCGCGAGGCCCTTGCCACCGCGCCGCTGGCTGCGGAAATCAGCGAGCGGCGTGCGCTTGATGTAGCCGCCCGAGGTGACCGTCACGACCATGTCTTCGCGCGCGATCAGATCCTCGTCGTCCATGTCACCAGACCAGTCGACAATCTCTGTCCGGCGCGGTACAGCGAAAAGCTCGCGCACTTCGCGCAGCTCATCGGCAATGATGCCCATGATCCGGTCGCGGGAGCCCAGAATTTCGAGGTATTCCTTGATCTTACCGGCCAGTTCTTCGAGCTCGTCGGTGACCTCTTTCACGCCGATCTGCGTGAGACGTTGCAACCGCAGCTCCAGGATCGCGCGGGCCTGCGTCTCAGAGAGATTATAGGTGCCGTCGTCGTTGGCCGTATGGGTCGGGTCGTCGATCAGCGCGATGTAGGGCAGAATGTCCTGCGCGGGCCAGCGACGCGTCATCAGCTTCTCGCGGGCCTCGGGCGCATCGGCTGAGGCGCGGATGGTCGCGACCACCTCGTCGATATTGGTGACTGCGACAGCGAGACCGCAGAGGATATGGCTGCGCTCGCGCGCCTTGCGCAGAAGATAGGCGGTGCGCCGGGCCACGACATCTTCGCGGAAGTCGATGAAATAGGTGAGAAACTTGCGCAGGGTCAGTTGCTCGGGCCGCCCGCCGTTCAGCGCCAGCATGTTGCAGCCGAAATAAGTTTGCATCGGTGTGAAGCGATAGAGCTGGTTCAGCACCACATCCGGCACCGCGTCGCGCTTCAGCTCAACCACCACGCGCACGCCATTGCGGTCGGACTCGTCCTGCACATGGGCGATGCCGTCGATCTTCTTCTCGCGCACCTGTTCCGCGATCTTCTCGATCATGGTGGATTTGTTCACCTGATAGGGGATCTCATCCACGACAATCGCCCAGCGGTCACGGCGGATCTCTTCCATGCGTGTCTTGGCCCGCACGATGACGGAGCCGCGCCCTTCCAGATAGGCTTTGCGCGCACCGGAGCGGCCCAGCATGATGCCGCCGGTGGGGAAATCTGGGCCGGGCACATAGTCGATGAGCTGTTCCGAGGTCAGATCCGGGTCGTCGATCAGCGCAAGCGTGGCGTCGATCACTTCGCCAAGGTTATGCGGCGGGATATTGGTGGCCATGCCGACGGCAATACCACCCGCGCCATTGACCAGCATATTCGGGAAGCGGGCAGGGAGCACGGTCGGCTCCTGCTGCTTGCCATCATAGTTGTCCTGAAAGTCGACCGTGTCCTTGTCGATATCGTTCAAGAGATAGGCGGCAGGCTTGTCCATGCGCACTTCGGTATAGCGCATGGCGGCCGGGTTATCACCGTCCATGGAGCCGAAGTTGCCCTGACCATCGAGCAACGGCAGCGACATGGAGAAATCCTGGGCCATGCGCACCAGCGCGTCGTAGATGGCTGAGTCCCCATGCGGGTGATACTGACCCATCACATCACCCACGGGGCGCGCCGATTTGCGATAGGCCTTGTCGTGGCTATTGCCGGTTTCGTGCATCGCAAAGAGGATGCGCCGATGTACAGGCTTCAACCCGTCACGCAGATCCGGGATCGCCCGGCTGACGATGACCGACATCGCATAATCGAGATACGACGTGCGCATCTCATGTTCGATGCTAACTGTCGGCCCGTCATACTCCGGGCGTTCAGGCAATGTTTCATCATCATTATCAGGAGGTTGTGGTGTATCGCTCACGTAGGTTGCCCAATTTTTCCGCAGGGTCTATATCTTGTGGATTTACTCTATCAGAGGGGACATATAAGGTGCAATCCCTCACTTTGTGCACGACTGGCAGCCGCCGGGACAGAGTGACAACACCCTGTTTTTATTGAAAAGTAATCCTGTCCTGTCATTCTGGATGCGTTAACCAGTTGCGAGGACACGATATGCCACTATCCGAGACAGAGTTAATGCTGAAGGGATATGGCCTGACCACGGCCGAGTTTTTCTACCACATGCCCGACTATCAACATGTGCTGAACAGTTTCATCTGGCAGGACTATGACATCGCGCCCGATCATCCCCGGCTCTTCGAATTTGTGGATTTCTGGAGGTCGGAGATCGAAGGCCCATTGCACTCGGTCCGCTTTACGCACCGCAAAATGATCAGCGCGGGCGAATGGCGCAATGTAACGGGCGAGTTCACCCTTCACTAAGCGCGTGCTGTCGCCGACATCAAGAGCGCGGAATACCAGCGATCACGCAGGTTTTTGGTGCGTGTCGGGGTCACAACGACGTGCTGATCGTAGAGTACTGCAAAGTCAAACGTTGACGTGACAGAACCCGTAGAGTTGGCGGCAATGGAGTAAAGTGCAGGCTTCTGTTGCCAGGTGCCTGCGGACCCCGCCTAGTGCTGCAAGGCGCTAGGGCTTAAGAGTTCAGTCTCTCCGGTCGCTTACGCGGCCATCGCTACTGGTGCACGATTGTCATTTGCAATTGTACGTTTTGAACCGATAACGGTGGTATCTCACCGAAACAAAGCTAACCCCTTTAGACGTTCGTCGATCCTGTTTCGGCCCCATGATCCTCAAATGAAGGATGTTTGGTGGAGCCGCCGGGTACCGCCCCCGGGTCCGATCCGCTTATTGCGAGCGCGTTTATGTCCATAGTTCCGAAGAACATGGAAGATATAAGGGGAATGGTTGGAAAACTCAAGGGCCAAGCCAGATGGGTCTCGGCTTTTATCTTCGATGAAGAAGATCAAAAAGTGATTTATTATCAAATTGTAATAATGAAAAGTTAATACTTTTGATCTCAGGCGGGTGCAAAACGTAACAGGCAAAAGCTACAGTGGATTCGCCCAGAGGAAGGCGAGGGCGAGGGCCGCTTCGATCCCGCCAAAGATCAAAACCTTGCGGCGCGGCGGCGCATCGAAGATCAGAGACACGAGCCGCCCCAGGGCGGCGCCCACGAACACAAACCCGATCATCGCAAACCCCAATGGCTCATCGAGCCAAAGCGCGGCCAGCCCGGCCACCACAAACAGCCCGCCCACTGACGCGCGCATCTCACTCAGCCCCATGGTGCTGCTCGTCGGCGCAAGATCAAGCGCGGCAGCTGTGTAGCGAGGGGCGAGAAAGCCAAAAAGGCCAAAGCCAATCGTCAGCAGGCAGGCGATGAGATTCAGGATATCCGTCATGTACCGCAAGCTAGCGGTGAGACACGGGGTGGCAAGCGCTATGAGGTCCGCGACATGTCTGATCAGCGGCGTCTTCGAGCTTGCAGTGCCGGCAATCGGGTGATTTGGTCGCGGCGAGATACGAGGTCGATTTCAGCGATCCATTTATGTCAGAGGATAGAGTTCGAATGTTCAAACAGTTTATGGCATCTTCATTGCTGCTTGCCGTTCTGGCAGCCTGCGCGTCCGGCCCAACGCTCACACCGGAAGAGAAAGCACGACGGGATGCGCGCAAGGCGCTGCACCTCGCAGCACTCGACGCTGCCCGCGAAGTGCAGGTCGGCGGAAAGACCTTTCGCGTTGCAAAAGTCGAAACCGGCGACCGCGACGACACCTATGCTTTCGTTGATCTGATCTCGACCCCTCGCGTTCTTTACGTCCCGGAACTGGAGCAGGCCGCACGTCTGGCGACAGGCTGTGATGCTGAGTTCGCGGCAGGCGTGCTTGCTTTTATTCGAGGTGACCTCAACACCGTTGATATCGGCAAGATGACTGCATTCGAGGTGGCAGGACGCAGGATGGGCCATCGGGTCGATCTGTCGTGCTGAGGTTTCGAAACGGCCTTGCTCTGCTTGCGGCTGTCGCCGTCATAGCTTGCGCGCCATCAGATCCGAAACCTTCGGCCAATATCGCGGAGGTGATCGCAGACGTGGAATCGCGTCCGCTCACCTTCCCGGACTATCCTCAGCCCGGGCGCACCTATCTGTCCTTTGACGACGCGCATGGCTATCAGGTCATCTTTATCGACAGCGGCAATCGGGCCTGGCTCTGGTATCCGGGCAACGCCCGTGCGCTGGCCGGTGAGTATATGCTTGACACGGTGGCCGGGCAGCGCGCCATCTGCTGGCGCTATCCGTCGAGCAGCGGCAATCCCGTGACTGGCACTCGCGGTGGCAGTTTCAACTGCACACCGCGGTTGCTGTCGCAGAAAAGCACCATAGCTGCGCTGCGCGGCGATCCGTTCAACCTTGCCTCCGGCGCAGTGCCGTACCCGTTGCAGCGGTGCGTCGCACCCGAGGCTTTTGTGTTTGATCGGGTGCGGTTCGGCTGCTGAGCTTGCCCGCTAGTTCAGCACGACAGGCTCGGGGCGACCCATGCGGCAGAGGTCACAGACGCGCACCGCTTCGGTGATGCCCATCTCCGCCAGGGCGCGGAAGTTGGGCAGGGTGTAGGCATCCGCTGCGGCCAGATCAACATCATAGCCAAGATCCTGGAACGACGCGATAGAGAGGCGGCTGATCGGACGCTGGGCCCCTGACAGAAAACCGGTGAGCAGCTCGTCACCAAACACCAGCTCGCGCCAGTGCCCCTCGCGGGTGCCCGCGCCACCGGTGTTGGCGATGGGCACCGCGGCTTCGCTGCCGCCGAGATCACGGTATTCTTGCGTGGCGCCGGCCCCGGTAAAGCGCGGGTCGTTGGTGCCGCTGGCCTGCACCAGACCAGCCCGGGCCCAGAGCGTGCCGAAGCCCAGCACATGGGCCATTTCATGCAACACCACATCTTCAAAGCTGGCATTGCGCTCCAGTCGCTCCACATCCGCCGTGTCAAACTGCATGATGCCCGCGACGGGCAGCTCCGAGCCGGGGCGCAGCGCCGTTGGCCCGGCCTGACCCAAGACCCCCTCCGGCCCGTCAATGGGGGAGATGGACACCTCGATCAGCAGGCCGTCGAGACGACGGCCCTCGAATGTCACCGGCTCAAAGGCGGTTTCGATGATGCTGTCCCAGCGATCTGCCGCGCGGGTAAAGGCACCGCGGCGCGCATCCGAGATCGGGGTGGTGAAGTCGAGCGTGATCATATCTGGCCTCATGGTCTGCTGCACCCCCACTGAGGGGCGCGATATTCATGACATGGGGGCTGAGTTGCGGACCGGGAATGACCCTATCCACAAGTGGCGCATTCCCGCAGAAATCCGGCGCGCTTGGCGGCAGGTTTCGGCCTAGCGGCGTGCGGCGCGGGCGGCAAAGACGCTGTGCGCCAACGTCTGGGTTTCCTGCTCCAGTGCGGTCAGGGCGCTGGCCGTGGCGGCGGCATCCTGCGCCTCAATGGCGTCGGCAATGCCTTCGTGCAGCGCGATGATACGCGCGCGATCGCGGGCCGTGAAGGTGATCATATTCATCAGGGGCTGCATCGCCTCGACGGCGCCCGCCAGCTGGTACGACAGCACCGGATTGCCTGCGCCATCAACCAGCGCGCGGTGAAAGGCCACATCCGACGCGCAGAAGGCCTCGTCGGTCAGCCCCGGCTGGCTCTGGCGGTGGATCTCGGCGCGCATGGTTGCGAGGTGATCCGGCGTGCGGCGGGTGGCTGCGAGCGGCGCGCAGGCGCGCTCCAGCGCATAGCGCGCCTCGCAGGCGGTCTCGAAGCTGACCGCATTCATGGAGAGCAGCAGGGTTGAGGTGGTGATCTGTTGCGGTTGTGCCGCCTCAAAGCTCAGCCGGTTCACAAAGGCGCCCCCCGTCGCCCCGCGCTGCGTGCGAATGAGCGATTGCGCCGCGAGCCGCTTCAGCGCCTCGCGCACCGTGGGGCGCGAGACATCGAACTGTTCGGCCAGTTCCGCCTCGGAGGGCAGGCGTTCGTCGACGATCAGACCGCCCGAAATGATCGCATCGCGGATCGCAGCGGCGATCTGGGCGGAGAGGTCGGCGGGGTTATCGGGATCGATTTTCATATGTCTTACATTTAATGTTTGCCCGGGTTCTAAATGTCTGGCATTTGAATCGCAAGGAGACAAGACGACTCATGCACGCCACCCTGCGCACTACGCTCTGGTTGAGCTTTTTTGCGGCCATTCTGGCGGCATGGTGGGTGATGTATATGATGAGCGTCGATATGGACCTCGATCTGCTGGGCCGTCCGGGGCCGCAGGGGCAGATGATGGCGGCGATGGATCCGCGCATGCCGATGTATATGCCGATGGCCAATTTCGGGCCGCTCTTCTGGATGTGGGCGATCATGATGGCGGCGATGATGCTGCCGACGCTGGTGCCGACGCTGCGGGCCTACGAAGACCTGATGGTCAGTGCGAACGGCACAAGGCCTGGGTGGCTCGGCCTGCTGCTGGGATACTTTATCGTCTGGGTCGCCTTCGCTGCAGTGATCACCGGCGCGCAGCTGCTGCTGCTTTTTGGTGGCGTCGTGGACATGCTGGGGATCGCGCAGTCGCCTTGGGTCGCAGGCGGGTTGTTGCTGGCCGTGGGGGCCTTCCAGTTCACGCGGGCCAAGGAAATCTGCCATGGTGTGTGTCATGCGCCTGCGATGTATTTTCTGGGGCATTGGCGCACCGGTTTTTCGGGCGGGTTGCGCATGGGGCTGGGGCTGGGTGCATTTTGCGTCGGCTGCTGCTGGGGGTTCATGTCGCTGGGGTTTGTCGGCGGGGTGATGAACCTCGCGTGGATGGGCCTGGCGACGCTCTTCATGGTGATCGAGAAGCTGCCTCAATTGGGGCATTACGTGACAAAACCCATGGGGGTGCTGCTCTGTGCAGCGGGCCTCTGGGTGATCGTGGGAGGATAAGGAATGGCCAAGAACAGACGCAGTGACGCGGATCGTCTGCCGATTTCGCAGCGGATCGACCAGCGGATGCCGAACCCCAAACGGCGCGAGATGAGTCCGACGGAATGGGCGATCAAGGGGGAACTGTTCCTCAACTGTTCCTGCACGGTGTTTTGTCCTTGCGTGGTGTCGCTGGGGGCGCATCCGCCCACCGAAGGGCACTGTCATGCCTGGATGGCGATTGCCATTGACGAGGGGCATTACGAGGGCGAGGACCTTGGCGGTCTGAACATCGGGCTGCTGGTGGACATACCGGGGCGTATGGGCGAGGGGAACTGGAAGGTCGCGGCTTACGTGGATGAGCGGGCAACCGGCAAGGCCTATAACGGCATCCTGCAGATCTTCTCGGGGGCTGCGGGCGGCACGACGGGGCTCTTCACCATGCTGGTCAGCGAGATCATCGGGGCAGAGCGCGCGCCGGTGGAGATCGTGCGCGAGGGCAAACGGCGCAGCATCATGATCGGGCGCAAGATCCAGGGTGAGATCGAGATGCTGGCGGGCAATGACCCCGAACATCCGGTGATGGTGAGCAATTCGAAATACTGGATGGGGCCCGATATCATCGCGGCCACGGGGCTGAAGAGCCGGGTGCGGGACTATGGCCGCGTGTGGGATTTCGGCGGCAAATCGGCTGAGATCTGCCCGATTGATTGGAAAGGCCCCAAACCGTGATTGAGCCGGGCTATGCGCAGATGATGGCGCGTTACAACGCCTGGCAGAACGACTGGCTCTTTGCGACTGTAGACGGCCTGGACGAGGCCGCGCGCGAAGCGGATCGCGGCCTCTTCTGGGGGTCGATCCGGGCGACGCTGAGCCATCTGATGTGGGGGGACCTCATGTGGATGTCGCGGTTTGACGGCGGGGAGGGGCCGTCAAACCCGTTGAATGAGACAGGTGATGCCTATGACTGGTCTGAGCTCATGGCGGAGCGCCCTGCTGTGGACGCGCGCATCACCCGTTGGGCAGCGGGTCTCGCCGACGGGGCTTTTGATGGCGATCTGACCTGGTGGTCGGGGGCTGCGGGGCGAGAGATGTCGAAACCTTATGCGCTCTGCGTGGCGCATGTGTTCAATCACCAGACCCATCATCGCGGCCAGGTGCACGCCACCCTGACCGCGCTTGGGGTCAAAACCCAGGACACGGACATTCCGTTTCTACCAGAGGATGCCTGAGATGGCGCTGATTTCTCCGTCACGGCGGTTGCGCCGCACGCCCTTCTCCGCCGGGGTCGAAGCGGCGGGCGTAAAAGCCTATACGATCTATAACCACATGCTGCTGCCCACGGTCTTCGAAAGTCTGGAGGCGGATTATCACCACCTGAAAAACCACGTGCAGGTCTGGGATGTCTCGGCTGAGCGGCAGGTGGAGCTGCGCGGGCCCGATGCGGCGCGGCTGATGCAGATGCTGACGCCACGCGATCTGCGGGGGATGCTGCCGGGGCGGTGTTTTTATGTGCCCATCGTGGATGAGACGGGCGGTATGCTGAACGACCCGGTGGCGGTGAAACTGGCTGAGGATCGGTGGTGGATTTCGATTGCGGATTCGGATCTGCTGCTCTGGGTGAAAGGCATCGCCAATGGCTGGCGGCTCGATGTGCTGATTGATGAGCCGGATGTCTCGCCGCTGGCTGTTCAAGGTCCGAAGGCCGAGGATCTGATGGCGCGCATCTTTGGCGAAAGCATCCGTGACGTGCGCTTTTTCCGCTTTGGCCTCTTTGAATACGAGGGGCAGGAACTGGCGGTGGCGCGGTCGGGCTATTCCAAGCAGGGCGGCTATGAGATTTATGTCGAAGGCAGCGATCTGGGCATGCCGTTGTGGAACGCGCTCTTCAAGGCGGGCGAAGACCTGAATGTGCGCGCCGGCTGTCCAAACGCGATCGAGCGGATCGAGGGTGGGCTGCTGAGCTACGGCAATGATATGACCGATGACAATACACCCCATGAATGCGGGCTGGGGCGGTTCTGTGACACGCAAACGGCCATTGGCTGTATCGGGCGCGATGCGCTTCTGCGCGTGGCCAAGGAGGGCCCCGTCCAGCAGGTGCAGGCGATTGCCATTGACGGTGATCCAGTGCCGGGGTGTGACCGGATCTGGCCGCTTTATGGCTCGGGCCGGCGCGTCGGGCAGGTGACCTCTGCCGCGTGGAGTCCGGACTTCGAGACCAATGTGGCCATAGGCATGGTGCGGATGACCCATTGGGATCCAGGCACTGAGTTGGAAGTGGAAACACCTTTGGGTATGCGCAAAGCCGTGGTGCAGCCAGGGTTTTGGGCATGATCCGCTGCGCGGCGGCGCGGGCCGGGTTTGCATATTTTTGGAACAATGAAACTGGGGTGGGTCCCCTGAGAGGAGCGTGAGATGTTTAAGGCACTGGTGGTGAGTAAGGATGAGGAAAGTGGAAAAACCTCAGCTACCGTCGAGGAGATGGATGCGGACCGCCTGCCTGCGGGGGACGTGACCGTCGCCGTGGAGTACTCCACGGTGAATTACAAGGATGGGCTTTGCATTGGGCCGGGTGGTGGGTTGGTGCGGACCTATCCGCATGTGCCGGGGATTGATTTCGCAGGCACAGTCGAGGCATCGGAGGATGACCGCTACAAACCCGGTGACAAGGTGGTGCTGACCGGCTGGCGCGTTGGGGAAGTGCATTGGGGTGGTTACGCGCAGAAAGCACGCGTGAAGGCGGATTGGCTTGTGCCTCTGCCTGATGGGCTGGACACGCGGCAGGCGATGGCTGTGGGCACGGCGGGCTTTACCGCGATGCTGGCGGTGATGGCGCTGGAGGATCATGGGTTGAAAGCAGGCGACGGGCCGGTGTTGGTCACGGGGGCTGCGGGCGGTGTGGGGTCTGTCGCCACGGCGATCCTGGCGCATCTGGGCCATGAGGTCGCCGGGGTGACCGGGCGGCCGGAGACCGCGGAGTATCTCAAAAGCCTGGGCGCCAGCCGGATTGTAGCGCGCGAGGAGATCAATGAACCCGTGAAACGCCCACTGGAGGCCGAGACCTGGGCTGCTTGCGTCGATGCCGTGGGTGGCGCGATGCTGGCGCGGGTGTTGGGGCAGATGAGCTATGGCGGCTCGGTCGCGGCTGTGGGCCTTGCCGGTGGTGCGGCGCTGCCTGCGACAGTGATCCCGTTCCTGCTGCGCGGTGTGAACCTTCTGGGCATCGACTCGGTGATGCAGCCCTTTGACAATCGCGTCCGCGCCTGGGACCGCATTGCGCGTGACCTGCCCATGGACAAGCTGGAGGCGATGGTACAGCCCGCCGGTCTGTCTGATCTGCCACAGCTGGGCGCTGACATTCTGAAGGGGCAGGTCAAAGGGCGTGTTGTTGTAGACGTCAACGCCTAAGTGCCTTGTGGGCGTGCCAGAGGAGGATGGCACGCCCTTTTCCAGCCCGATTCAACCCCCTGTTGGTAATCTGCTCCACCCCTGCGGGAATGGGGCGGAATTGTGTTGATTTACCTGCAAACTCGGCGCTACCGAAAGTAAGGGACATACGTATTTGGGAGGTACGCATTGACGATGAAACGGTTTTTGGGATCAGCAGTTTTTGCTGTGGGGATGGCTTTGACGGTGCCGGCCAGCGCGACAACGGTTGGTGTTGACGCATGTTCGGTCAGCGGTGGCGGCTCAGCCGCAACCTTCACATTGGTCACGTCGACTATGGCGGAGTGCTTTGCAGGCAATGCCTCAAACTCAATTGAAGCGACAACGACTGTGCTCCAGATGGAGGGTTGGTCGCTCTACGAGAAACTGGATGCGTCCAGCGGAGCGGCCAATGGAGATTTCAATTTCGACAGCGACACGGCAGGCAACAATGGGTCCAAAGATGGGACGATCTTTGCCGATCTGAGCGGGTTCACCTCGGCCTTCATTGCGCTCAAGGCGGGGAACGGCTTTGGCGCCTTCTTGGTATCGGTGACAGATACAAGCTGGGACTGGACGTCCAGCAAGAACATCTCAAACGTCAGCATCTGGACCAAGGGGACGGCGCCCGATAGCAACACGCCTCCGGGCACTGTGCCGCTTCCAGCTGGCGGAGCCCTTTTGCTTGGTGGGCTGGCCCTGTTGACGATCCGTCGCAGCCGGTCCTGATCCGACACGAAAAGCGTCGCGGTTCTGGCTTCATCTCCCCCCTTTTTGCCGGGTGCATCAGACGGGGCGAGGACTGGCCCGTTGTCTGCTGATAACGTCCGGCCTGAGCCTCAGCCAACGGCGCGACGAGAAGAGACTGCACGATCTCCGCTCAAAGACCGAAGACAGCCCCATTTGCTGCGCGCACGCCCCAGCCTCTCTTGACCTGATCGGTAGGACACGTGACGGTTTGGCCATGACACTTGATACAGATTTTGTGCGCAGCCAGTTCCCCGCTTTTTCGGTGCCGGAGCTGTGCGGGCAGGCCTTCTTTGAAAACGCGGGCGGCTCTTACACATGTGGGGCGGTCATTGACCGGCTCACCCGGTTCTACACCACGCGCAAGGTTCAGCCCTATGCGCCTTACGCGGCCAGCCGCCTCGCAGGCGAAGAGATGGATGACGCCCACGCGCGGCTTGCCGCCATTCTGGGCGTGGAGCGGGACGAGCTGAGCTTTGGCCCCTCCACCACGCAGAATGTCTATGTGCTGGCACAGGCCTTTGCCGAGATGATGACCCCGGGCGAGGCCATCGTGGTGACCAATCAGGATCACGAGGCCAACTCAGGCCCCTGGCGCAGGCTGGCGGCGCGCGGCATTGAGATCCGCGAATGGCAGATCGACCCGGAGACGGGGCATCTGGAGCCGGCGGATCTGGAGGAGTTGCTGGATGACAGCGTTCGGCTGGTGTGCTTTCCGCACTGCTCGAACGTGGTGGGTGAGATCAACCCGGTCACCGAGATCACGGCGCTGGCCCATGCGGCGGGCGCGTTCACCTGCGTTGACGGCGTTTCTTATGCGCCGCACGGGCTGCCGGATGTCGGGGGGCTGGGCCCCGATATCTATCTGTTTTCGGCCTATAAGACCTATGGGCCGCATCAGGGCCTGATGGTCATCCGTCACGCTCTGGGCAGTTTGCTGCCAAATCAGGGGCACCCTTTCAATGGCGATGCCCTCTACAAGCGGTTCACACCGGCGGGGCCGGATCACGCCCAGATCGCAGCCTGTGCCGGTATGGCGGACTATGTCGATGCGCTTTATGCACACCATATCGGCGCTGAGGCGGAGCCTGCGGAGAAGGCGCGCGCCGTGCATGATCTGATGCGCGCGCATGAGATCTCCTTACTGGCGCCAGTGTTGGATGCAGTTTCCACCCGGACGTCCGTGCGCTTGATCGGCCCCGCCGAGGCAGAGATCCGGGCGCCGACAGTGGCACTAGCGCTTGAACGCCCCGGCGCGGCTGTGGCCGCTGATCTGGCAGCACATGGGGTCATGGCCGGAGGTGGCGATTTTTATGCCGGGCGTCCCCTGGAGGCGATGGGTGTCTCCCCGGAAAAAGGAGTTCTCCGGCTCAGCTTTACGCATTACACGACCGCTGCGGAGATCGATCAGCTGCTGGCTGCGCTCGACGCGGTTTTGTGAGCGATTTTTCGTGATCCAATGCCATGTGACCTACGTAGCCTTTGAAATAAATTGCGAAAGTTTTGCCGTGTGAGCGACGCTCCTGTTCTTGTCTGGTTCCGACGGGATGTCCGTCTGAGCGATCACCCGGCCTTGCAGGCCGCCTGCACCGGCGGTCGCCCCGTCATCCCGGTCTTTATTCACGATGAGGCGGTGCAGGGTTTGGGGGCCGCGCCGAAATGGCGGCTGGGACTGGGGCTGGAGTGTTTTGGTGCGGCGCTGCGGGAGAAAGGCAGCCGTCTGATCCTGCGCAAAGGCGACGCGCTGGAGGTCTTGCGCGCCCTCATCAAGGAGACGGGCGCCAGCGCCGTCTATTGGTCGCGTCTCTACGATCCGGAGGCGGTCGCGCGCGACACGAAGGTGAAATCAGCGCTGAAGGGCCAGGGCATTGAGGCCAAGTCCTTTGGCGGGCACCTGATGTTCGAACCCTGGACGGTCGAGACAAAGACCGGCGGGTTCTACAAGGTCTACACACCGTTCTGGAAGATGGTGAAGGATCGGGAAGTCGAGGCGCCGTTGCCTGCGCCGGGCGACATTCCGGCGCCTCAGAGTTGGCCTGAGAGCGACGATCTTGACGCCTGGGCGCTGGGAGCCGCGATGCACCGGGGCGCCGATGTTGTCCGACCGCATGTGCGCCTGGGGGAGCAGGCCGCCCAATCTCGGCTTGGCGCTTTCATCGCGCAGATCATCGCGGGGTATGACACCACGCGCGACCAGCCCAGCGTCGATGGCACGTCGGGCCTGTCCGAGAACCTCAGCCTGGGCGAGATCAGCCCGCATCAGTGCTGGCACGCGGGCCAGCGCGCGCGGGAAGAGGGTAAACCCGGGGCGGAAACCTTTCTGAAGGAGCTGGTCTGGCGCGAATTTGCCTATCACCTGATGCACCACACGCCGCAACTCTTGACCGGCAATTGGAAAGCCGATTGGGACGCCTTCCCCTGGAACCAGGATGAACGCAGCGCCGAGGTACAACGCTGGAAGCAAGGGCGTACGGGCATCCAGTTCGTCGATGCGGCGATGCGCGAGATGTATGTGACGGGCCGGATGCACAACCGCGGGCGCATGATCGTGGCGAGCTACCTGACCAAACATCTGCTCTGCCACTGGAAGATCGGCCTGCAATGGTTCGAGGACTGTCTGATTGACTGGGACCCGGCCAGCAATGCGATGGGCTGGCAGTGGTCAGCCGGGTCCGGGCCGGATGCGACGCCCTATTTCCGTGTGTTCAACCCGGTCACGCAGCTCGACAAGTTCGACAAGGACCGCGCCTATGTGAGGCGCTGGATCGCAGAAGGGCGCCAAACCCCGTCCGACACGGCGCTTGCCTATTTCGATGCGGTGCCGCGCAGCTGGGGGCTTGGCCCCGATGACAGCTATCCCGATCCGGTGGTGGCGGCGGATGCGGGCAGAAAGCGGGCGCTGGAGGCCTATGAGAACCGGGGTTTCTAGAAAGTGATGCAATGTCAACTTGCTATGAGGTGTATGTCAGCCTAGCCTGACAGCGATGCGAAACGGGGAGCGCAGATGATTTTAACAACAACACAGGGGCAGTCGGACCTGCCGCGATACTTCGCGCATGTCTTTGCCATGGCGCAGCAGATGAAATGCGGGCGGGCGGATTTCATCCTGCCGGACGGGCGGTTGTTTCGCGCGGAAGGGCGCAGCCCTGGGCCGGTGGCTGAGCTGCACATTCACAACGACGATCTGTTTGCCCGGCTCATCCGGGAAGGGGATCTGGGCTTTTGCGACGCCTATCTCGATGTCTGGTGGTCGACGCCGGATTTGCAAGCTTTCATGGATCTGGTGCACGAGCAGGACAACGAGCACATCTACGACGGGTTTCCGGGCATGGTCGTGCTGCGCAACTTCGAAAAGTTTCGCTATTGGATGCAGCGCAATCACAAGAAACAGGCCAAACGCAACATCAGCTTTCACTATGATCTCGGGAATGAGTTCTACGGGCTCTGGCTGGATGACACGATGACCTATTCCTCGGCACTCTTCGAGAACGGGCAGGAGAGCACGGAGAAGGCGCAGATCGCAAAGTACAAATCCATGGTGGATGAGATGGGTGCGCAGCCGGGGGATCACATCCTGGAGATTGGCTGCGGCTGGGGCGGCTTTGCCGAATACGCAGCAAAAGAACGCGGGCTCAAGGTCACGGGCCTGACCATCTCCGAAGAGCAGTTTAGGTATGCGCGGGAGCGCATTGAAAAAGCGGGACTTTCTAAGCTTGTAAACTTTAAGCTGCAAGACTATCGCGACGAGACAGGGACTTACGACGGCATTGTCAGCATCGAGATGTTCGAGGCCGTGGGTGAGCGGTACTGGCCAGCCTATTTCGATGTGGTGCGCGACCGGCTGAAGCCGGGCAAGGCCGCGACGCTGCAGATCATCACCGTTGCTGATCGGCGGTGGGCTGTCTACAAGCGGGGTGTGGACTTCATCCAGAAGTACATTTTCCCGGGCGGCATGCTGCCCAGCCCCAGCGTCCTGCGCGATCAGATCGGGCGCGCGGGTCTGGCGGTGGAACGCTCCATCGAGTTTGGCGAAAGCTATTCGCTGACCCTGCGCCGCTGGCATGAGAGCTTCAACGAGAAATGGGATCAGGTGAGTCATCTGGGCTTTGACGACCGCTTCCGGCGGTTGTGGAATTTCTATCTCACCTCTTGTGCTGCGACCTTCCAGAGTGCCAATTGTGATGTCACACAGATCACAGTAAAGCGCCCCGCCTGAGGGGCGCGTGGCCAAAGGAGGCCGGGATGCCCAACGCTGCCCGTCTTGTCGCTGCTCTTTGCGTAGGCGGCCTTGCGCTGATCGTGTCGGTTCAAGTTATGGGGCTGATGCCCGACAGCGCTGACTTTGGTTATTTTACCTATGTCAACGGCCTGATTGGGCTCTGCGTCGGCTGGATTGTGGTGGGAAAGCGGGCGGGCCGGGGTCTTGCCGCGGCGATCAATAACGGGCTGAGCGGCGTTCTGATGTTGCTTCTGTGGGCGCTCTTCGTGCACGCCTGTGTCGAGATGGTCGATCGCGCCTTGGCAAATCGCTACGGCGATGTCTTTCAGGCCATCGTGGCGGTGCTCAAATTGATGGCGGAGTATGGGCTGGTTCTCTTGGATACCCTTGCGATCGCAACGCTGATCGCGGGCGGTCTTGTGTCCGGGTTGCTCACGGAATACGCGTGGCGCAGCGGGCGCTAAGGACGGGACCCATGACATCGCATTTCTTCTTTGGCACCCTGTGTCATCCGCCTCTGCTGGCGGCGGTGATTGGCGAGACGGCCCATATCACGCTGCACGCCGCACAACTGCCGGGCTACCGCATTGAGGCTGCCCGCGAAGGGCCGTTTCCCGCGATCACGGCTGATCCGGATGCCGTCACCTCGGGCCTTCGGGCCGAGGGCCTGCGCCCGGATGATATCGAGAAGCTCGACTACTATGAGGACGCCTTCGGGTATTACCCGACGGATGTCACATTAACCGATGGCAGCGCTGCCCGTGTTTATCTGCCAAAGGCGGGCGCCGCGACACCCGCTGGGTCCTGGTCTCTTGAAGTCTGGGAACAGACCTGGGGGGCGCTCAGCGTTGAGGCGGCGCGAGAGGTGATGGGCTATCACGGCACCCGACCTGCTGCTGAGGTCGGAGCGATGTTTCCACGCATACGGGCCCGTGCGTGGTCGCGGATCAACGCGGCGCAGAGCCAGCATGGCGCAGGGACCCTGACAGGCCAGATTGAAGTGAGCGCCCGCCGCAGGGTCTACGCCGATTTCTTCGCGCTCGACGAGATCGATCTGCGCCACACCCGGTTCAACGGCAGCATGGGCGCGTCAATGACACGCGGCGTTTTCATCGTGTCCGATGCGGCGCTGGTCCTGCCCTATGATCCCATGCGCGACCGGGTGCTGTTGGTTGAACAGATGCGCGTGGGGCCTCTGGCGCGCGGCGATCGCGCCTGCTGGCAGTTGGAGCCGGTGGCCGGGCTGATCGATCCCGGTGAGACCGCCGAGGAAGCGGCTCGCCGCGAAGCGGTGGAAGAGGCCGGGTTGACGCTCGGGGCGCTGCACAAGGTTGGTGAAACCTACGCGTCCCCCGGCAATTCGACCGAATTCTACAACACATTTGTCGGTATCGCGGACCTGCCGGACACAGCGGCCGGGTTGGGCGGGCTGGAGGACGAACAGGAGGACATTCGCGCGCATCTGATGTCCTTTGAAGCACTGATGGAGCTCTGCGACAGCGGGCAGGCGGCCAATACGCCGCTGGTGATGATGGCCTATTGGCTGGCGCGCCACCGGGCGCGATTGCGCGGCACCTCTTGAGGTCATCTCACCGCACGGCTAGGTGTGGTGGACATAGACGAGAGGAACCGACGCGATGCATGTTGCAGGCGATCTGGCCAAGGCCATTGGAAACACCCCGCTGATCCGTTTGAAGAAAGCCAGCGAGGCGACCGGGTGCGAGATCCTCGGCAAGGCCGAGTTCATGAACCCCGGCCAATCCGTCAAGGATCGCGCGGCGCTTTTCATCATCAAGGACGCGGTGGAAAAGGGGCTGCTACGCCCCGGTGGCACCATTGTCGAAGGCACCGCTGGCAACACCGGCATTGGTCTGGCGCTGGTTGGCGCCTCCATGGGGTTCAAGACGGTGATCGTGATCCCCGAAACCCAGAGCCAGGAAAAAAAGGACATGCTGCGCTTGGCCGGAGCTGAGTTGGTACAGGTGCCTGCCGCGCCCTATCGCAACCCCAACAACTTTGTGCGCTATTCCGAACGGCTGGCCGCAGAGTTGGCGCGCAGCACCAATGAAGGCGTGATCTGGGCCAACCAGTTCGACAACGTGGCCAACCGACAAGCGCATGTTGAGACCACCGGGCTAGAGATCTGGGAGCAGACCGGCGGCAAGGTCGATGGCTTCATCTGTGCTGTGGGGTCGGGCGGCACGCTTGCAGGCGTCTCAGAGGTGCTGAAACCCAAAGGCGTGAAGATCGGCTTGGCTGATCCGGACGGCGCGTCGCTCTACAACTACTACACCAATGGTGAGCTGAAGATGTCCGAAGGATCCTCGATCAACGAGGGCATCGGGCAAATCCGCATCACCAAGAACCTCGAAGGGTTCACACCCGACTATGCCTATAACATTCACGACGCTGAGGCGCTGCCGATTGTCTTTGACCTGCTGCAGCACGAAGGGTTGTGCCTGGGTGGCTCCTCCGGCGTGAATGTCGCGGGTGCGATACGCATGGCCCGCGACATGGGGCCGGGGCACACAATCGTGACCATTCTCTGCGACTTCGGCACCCGCTATCAATCCAAGCTCTTCAACCCGGAGTTCCTGAAAGAAAAGGGGCTGCCGGTGCCAGACTGGCTGGATCGCGCTCCGATGAGCATTCCGGGCGTCTTCGAAGACGTATGAGGCTGATCCTTCATGCTGTCTGCGGGTTGGTGCTGATCGCGCTGCTGGCATGGAGCCTGCCCGCCAGCGCCCAACAGCAGAGCAGCGGGCTGAACCTGCAGGCCTGGAACAGCGTCGCGAGCCTGGCCGAAGACGCGATCGAGAACGATACCGCCAGCAATGAACGGTTCGAGCGGCTGCGGGCGGAGATCGCCACCTATCGCTCCGAGTTCACAGCAGGCACGCAGGTCAACGCTGAGCGCATAGCAACCCTGCGCAGCCAGATCGAGGCCTTGGGCCCCGTGCCTGAGAGCGGAGAAGAGCCTGCCGATATCGCCGGGCGCCGGGCCGAGCTGGAAGCGCAGCTGGAGATGTTGCTCGCACCGGTGCGGACCGCCGAGGAGGCGTTTCGCCACGCCGACGGGCTGATCCGTGAGATCGACGCGATCATCCGTGAACGGCAGGCAGAACGTCTGCTGGCCCTCGGGCCGTCCCCGTTAAACCCGCTGCACTGGCCCGTTGCCTTGAATGACTTCGGCACCATCCTGCGGGGCCTCGCGCTGGAACTGGAGATGGTCGCGGACCCGGTGCGCCAGCAACAGATGGCTGAAAACCTGCCGCTGATCCTGCTGCTTCTGGTGGTGGCTCTGGCGCTGATCATCCGTGGGCGCCACTGGGCCGGACTCTGGCTCAGCTACCTGCGCCGATGGGGCGGGCGTGGCTCCGGTGTGTGGCGGTTCCTGGTGTCGCTGCTGCGGATCTTTCTGCCGCTCGCCGGTCTCTTCACCCTCACCTATGCGCTGCGCAAGACCGGCATGGCCGGGGAGCGGTTTGATCGCATCCTTGAGGCGCTGCCGATTTTCGGGCTGATCCTGCTGGGCTTTCGCTGGCTGGCTGAGCGGCTCTTTGCGCGCGACGATGACGACGCGCTGATCCATCTGCCCGCTGGCAAACGGTCGAAGCTGCGCTTCTACGTCCTGCTGTTGTCGGTGCTCTTCGTGTCTCGGGGCGCGATCAACCTTCTGGTCGGTTTCGAAGATGTCGATCCGGCCACCGACGCGGTCATGGCCTTTCCGATTGTCGTGCTTATCGCCCTGGTGTTGGCGCCGATCGGTCTGATCCTGCGCAGTTACCGGCTGCGTCCGGAGGGTGAGGATGACGAGGCGCAAGTCCGCGGCATCGGGCTTGCCCGTGCTGTGCGCACCGCGGGATCGGCGTTGGTTGTGGTCTCTGTCGTGGCACCGATCATGGCCGCGGTCGGCTATGCGGAGGCCGGTGACGCGCTGCTCTATCCCACGTTGGTCAGCCTGCTTGTCCTCGGTTTCGTTGTCACGCTGCAGCGTTTCTCCGTCGATCTCTACGGCCTTGTCACAGGCGATCCCGAGACTGCACGGGATGCGCTGATCCCCGTGCTTGTAGGCTTTGTGCTTGTCATCGCATCAGCCCCGTTGCTTGCGCTGGTCTGGGGCGCGCGGGTCGCGGACCTGACCGAAGTCTGGTCGATGTTCAGCCGTGGGTTTGCCATCGGCGACACCCGCATCTCACCCGGTGATTTTCTGACCTTTGCGGTGATCTTTGGCGCAGGCTACGCCATCACGCGCCTGCTGCAGAGCACCATGCGCGTGAATGTGCTGCCCAAGACCCGGATCGACATTGGCGGGCAAAACGCGATCATCTCGGGCCTGGGCTACGTGGGGATCTTCCTTGCGGCCGTGCTCGCCATCACCGGGGCAGGGATTGATCTGTCGTCTTTGGCCATCGTCGCCGGTGCGCTTTCAGTCGGCATCGGCTTTGGGCTTCAGACCATCGTGTCGAACTTCGTCTCAGGCATCATCCTGCTGATCGAACGACCCATCTCGGAAGGCGACTGGATCGAGGTTGGTGGCCAGATGGGCTACGTCAAGGATATCTCCGTGCGCGCCACGCGGATCGAGACTTTCGACCGGACGGATGTGATCGTGCCCAATGCCGATCTGGTGTCCGGCACGGTCACGAATTATACGCGTGGCAACAAGGTGGGGCGGCTGATCGTGCCCATTGGCGTGGCCTACGGCACGGACACGCGCCGGGTCGATAAGATCCTGCGCGAGATTGCCGAAGCACAACCCATGGTGCTGCGCACGCCTGCGCCGCTGATCCTGTTCAACAACTTCGGCGCGGACTCGCTGGAATTCGAGATCCGCGTGATCCTGCGAGATGTGAACTGGATGATTGTTGTCAAGAACGACATCAACCACGCCATCGCGGAGCGCTTTGCCGAAGAGGGGATCGAGGTGCCCTTTGCGCAACGCGATATCTGGCTGCGCAACCCTGAGGTTCTACAAAGCGGGCAGGATACGGTTGAGCCGCCCTCCCCCGAGAGTGACGATCTGGCTTGAAACACAAGGGCTTCGGCGCGGATTTGCGCGATTTTGGCTCTTGCAAAGGGCAGGGGAGCCGGGCTACACCGCCCGAACGGAGCGGTGGCCGAGTGGTCGAAGGCGCACGCCTGGAAAGTGTGTAGGCGGGAGACCGTCTCCAGGGTTCGAATCCCTGTCGCTCCGCCACTTCTTTTGCCCGTGCCTGTGCGCACGTTCATGACATTGGACGCTGCGGACGCAGAGTGAAGCAGGTCGGCAATGATAAACACGCGCTAGAGCACCGCAGGCAGCTTCTCCCGTTGCCCTTGGCCGACCTGACGAATGATTGCGCCCAGGTCCATCAATTGTTTGGCGAGCGGATTTGTCTTGCGCCAGATCATACCAATTGTGCGTTTTGGTCGGTCTGACTTGAAATGGGAGACTGAAACAGAGGTGTTGCGCGTTTCCAATGGCACCGCCATCTCCGGGATCAGCGTCAGCCCCAGGCCGGAATCGACCATCTGCACCAGGGTCGATAGGGACGACCCCTCCATCAGAAGGCTCGGGGCCGTGGGGCGGATATCGCAGAACGACAGGGCCTGATCGCGAAAGCAATGTCCCTCTTCCAACAAGAGCAGTTTCATCTCCTGAAGCCTGTCCGGACTTGGCACAGGTTTGTGCGCATCCTCAAGCGATCGTACCAGCACGAACTCCTCATCAAAGAGCGCAAACTCACGTAACGCGGGTTCAGACACCGGCAAAGCCGCCACAACGATATCGAGCCGGGACTGCAGCACATCTTCGATCAGCGACTGGGTGACGGATTCTCTGGGCAAAAGCTCCAGATCCGGGAAGCGCCGCGACAGTTCCCGAATGATCGCAGGCAGCAGATAAGGGGCGACGGTGGGGATAACGCCGATCCGCAGGCTGCCCTGGAGCGGGCCATCAGCAGAGCGCGCCAGTTCCGACATCTCCTCGACATCGGTGAGGATCTTGCGGGCGCGGGTGAGAAACTCAGTCCCCAGCGCCGTCAGGCGGATCTGCCGGGCACTGCGTTCCACCAGCGGGGCGCCCAGCATGGTCTCCAATTCTTTGATCTGTGAGGACAGCGCCGGTTGCGAGATTGAGCAGGCTTCCGCCGCCCGGCCAAAGTGGCCCATGCGCGCCAAAGCATCGAAATACCTGAAATGTTTGAGCGTGAAGTTTATCATAGGCTGAAGTTATCGTTGAAAGAAGTATTTTCAATTGGAAACTATCGCTGCCCTTTCGTAATTTCACTGTACCGACCTAGAATCGTTTTAAACTCCAGGAGACCCAGCGATGGATGGAAACCAATTCAAAGGCCTCGGCGGCTGCCCCGTGAACCACGGCGGCAACACGGCGATGGACAAGCCGGTGACCAAATGGTGGCCGAATGCTCTGAACCTCGACATCCTGCACCAGCATGGTGCGCGCACCAACCCGATGGATGCGGATTACAACCATCGCGAAGCCGTCAAGGCGCTGGATTTCGAGGCGGTCAAGGCCGACGTGAAGGCGCTGATGACGGAGAACCAGGATTGGTGGCCAGCGGATTGGGGTCACTACGGCGGCTTGATGATCCGGCTCGCCTGGCACTCCGCGGGGTCTTACCGCATGCAGGACGGACGCGGCGGTGCGGGCTCGGGCAACATCCGTTTTGCGCCGCTGAACTCCTGGCCGGATAACGCGAGCCTCGACAAGGCGCGCCGCCTGCTCTGGCCGGTCAAGAAGAAGTATGGCAACGCGCTCTCCTGGGCGGATCTGATCATCCTGTCGGGCAACATGGCGTATGAGTCGATGGGTTTCAAAACCTTCGGTTTCGGTTTTGGCCGCGAGGACATCTGGGGCCCGGAAACCGACGTTTACTGGGGGTCCGAAAACGAATGGCTGGCGCCGTCCGAGAACCGCTATGGCGACCTCAACGATGCCACTACGCTCGACAACCCGCTCTCGGCTGTGCACATGGGCCTGATCTATGTGAATCCAGAAGGCGTGAATGGTCAGCCTGATCCGGCAAGAACGGCGGCGCATGTGCGCGAGACCTTTGCCCGCATGGCGATGGACGATGAAGAGACAGCGGCGCTGACCTGTGGGGGCCACACCGTTGGCAAAGCACATGGCGCGATGGCAGGCGACAACATCGGCGTCGAGCCGGAAGGCGCCGGCATTGAGGGGCAGGGCTTGGGCTGGGCCAACGCCGATCACGGCGGAACGGCATCGAACGCCTTCACCTCCGGCATCGAAGGGGCCTGGACAAAGGAGCCGACCAAGTTCGACATGGGCTATTTCGACTATCTCTTCGGCTATGAATGGGAGCTGACCAAATCGCCTGCAGGCGCGTGGCAGTGGGCACCGGTGGACATGCCCGACAGCGAAAAGCCTGTTGATGCAGGCGACGGCAGCACGCCCAAGATGCCGATGATGACGGACGCGGACATGGCGATGAAGGTTGACCCGGTCTACAACGAGATCTGCCAGAAGTTCATGGCGGACCCCGAGTACTTCAAGGACACCTTCGCCCGTGCCTGGTTCAAGCTGACCCATCGCGACATGGGGCCGCGCGCGAACTACTATGGGCCGGATGTGCCAGCAGAAGACCTGATCTGGCAGGATCCGATCCCGGCTGGTCCCACCGGCTACGATGTAGCGGCGGTGAAAGCGAAGATCGCGGAAAGCGGTCTGACATCCGCCGAGCTGATCGCCACCGCCTGGGACAGCGCGCGGACCTTCCGTGGCTCTGACAAGCGGGGCGGGGCCAATGGCGCGCGCATCCGTCTTGCACCGCAGAAGGACTGGGCCGGGAACGAGCCGGAGCGTTTGGCCAAAGTGCTGGGCATTCTGGAACCCATCGCTGCCGAAGCGGGTGCATCCATTGCGGATACGATTGTGCTGGCGGGCAATGTAGGCCTGGAACAGGCGATCAAGGCGGGTGGCCATTCAGCCGAAGTGCCCTTCACGCCCGGACGCGGTGATGCGGACGACAGCCAGACCGACGCTGCAAGCTTTGACGTGCTCGAACCGGTGGCCGATGGCTTCCGCAACTGGCAGAAGGATGAATATTCCGTCTCTGCCGAAGAGATGCTGCTCGACCGGGCGCAGCTCATGGGTCTGACAGCCGCGGAGATGACCGTTCTGCTGGGCGGCATGCGCGTTATGGGCACCAATCACGGCGGCAGCGCGTACGGCGTCTTCACGGATCGGGAAGGCGCGTTGACGAATGACTTTTTCGTCAACCTGACCGATATGTCTTACAGCTGGCACCCGCTGGATGATGGCAGCTTTGAGGTGCGGGACCGTGCCTCAGGCGACATCAAATGGCCCGCCACCAGCGCCGATCTGGTCTTTGGCTCCAACTCGATCCTGCGCTCCTATGCGGAGGTCTACGCCCAGGACGACAACGGTGAGAAGTTTGTGAAGGACTTCGTTGCCGCCTGGACCAAGGTCATGAACGCCGACCGCTTCGACCTGGTGGCCTGATCAGAGCGTCCGGCACTGATCGGGGCGCAGTTTAGAAGCAATAGGACAGGCAGCGTCTTTCGGGGCGCTGCCTGATGTCGTGCTGGCAGGGCGATTTCGTCACCGCCACGGGTTGGCCCATGGAGCCTTGGCATATCAGGCGAACGTGCCCCAACGACATAGCGACGACAGGACGGCCTATCCGGCCAGCCACCGCATGCAGGTGGCTGCCGTCTCGACAGGGTCGATGATCTCCACTGCCAGCGCCTGACGTGCGGCGCGGGTCAGATCGACCATGCCCGCACATCCCAGAATGATGGCATCGGCGCCATCGTCGCAAAATGCTTTGCGCGCCTCATCAAGGACAATGGTCTTTGATGCCTCCGCCTCCCGCTCCAGATCCAAGACCGCTACGTTTGACGCCCGAACCCGGCAGGCCCATCGCTGCAACCCGTAGCTGGCGATGTTCTTCTCGATCACCGGAATCGAAACGGGCAGCGTTGTCACGACGCTGAACCGCCAATTGCGCAAGGCCGCCCTGTGAAAGGCAGCCTGCCCAATCCCGAGAACCGGGCAGCGAGCGACTTCAGCGGCCTCGACCAGAGCCGTATCGTCAAAGCAGCCGATGATGATGCCATCCGGGGCTTGCGCATCAACGTCCCGCACAAGGTCCAGCAGGTGAGGCGCGGCCTGCGCGCCATCTTCCTCTCCCTGGATCGCCGATGGCCCATTATGTGAGGTCCGACCCTCAAAGCGCAACTCAGGCGCGGCGGTTGCCGCTGCGCGCACCATGGCCTCAGTCATAGAGGCGGTGCTGTTGGGGTTGATGATGACGATCCGCGCCACGAGGTCAGACCAGGCCTTTGCCCGCGTCAGACCCGCGCCGCGCCCGTCGTCGGCCCGCCAGCCAGTAGATGGTCAGGAAGAGGGCGATCACGAGGAATGAGAAAACCGTTGTCAGCGTGCCCAAGGCAAAGATGACCGGCGTGGTCACATTTGTGGTCATGCCGAAGATCTCCAGCGGCAGGGTGTTGTAACTGCCTGAGGTCAACAGCGTCCGCGCAAACTCATCATAGCTCAGCGTGAACCCGAAAAGCGCCACACCAATCAGCGAGGACGCGATGATCGGCAAGACCACATGCCGGATGGTCTGCCATGGCGAGGCGCCCAGGTCCCGGGCGGCTTCCTCATAGCTCTGATCGAAGCGATTGAAGACGGCAAACATGATCAATAGCCCAAAGGGCAGGGTCCATGTCAGCTGTGCGCCGAACCCGCTGGTCGACCAATGCACCGTCAAGCCTGATTGCGACCAGATCAGCCCCACACCCAGTGAGACCAGGATCGAGGGGATCACCAGCGAGGTGATGATCAGATAAAACAGGATCCCGGAACCCCGGAACCGCTTGCGAAAGGCCAACCCGCCCATGACTGACACCACAACCGTGGTGACCATCACCATCAGCCCCAGCGTCAGGGAGCGCGAGAACGAGCCCCAGATGTCGCCGACGGCCTGCTGCTCAAAAAGGTCCCGGAACCAATGCAACGAGGTGCCCCGCATCGGGAAGGTCAAGCCGCCGCCCGGGCCCTGAAAGGACAGAATGGCGATGGTGATCGTTGGGCCATAGAGAAACACCAGAAATAGACCAAAGAAGACGGCAAGGATGTAAAAGGAGCGGGGGCGCGGTTCCATCACAGCTCCTTTCGGATATCGACCAGCCGCAACAGCAGCGCGATCACCATCAGTACGGTGATCAGCAGGATCACCGCCGTCGCCGAGGCGGACGGGTACTGCAGCAGCCCGATATCGTTCTGGATCATCCGCCCAACATTGGCGGACTGGCTGCCCGACATGAAGCGCACGGTGATGAAATCGCCCATCACCAGCGTCACCACAAAGATTGTGCCGATCATGATCCCCGGCTTGGTCAGCGGGATGATCACATGCCACAGTGTCTGCCAGCCGGTAGCACCTGCATCCACCGCCGCCTCGATCAACGATTTGTCGATCCGCATCATCGTGTTGAAAATCGGGACCACCATGAACAGCGTGTAAAGATGCACAAAGGCCAGAATGACGCTGAAATCACTGAAGAGCAGCCACTCCAGCGGCTCATCGATCACCCCCCAGGAGATCAAAGTCGAATTGGCCAGACCATTGCGGCCCAGAAACGGGATCCAGGAGATCATGCGAATGATGTTTGAGGTCCAGAATGGGATCGTACAGAGCAGAAAAAGCGCAATCTGCCAGGTCAGGCTGCGCACATGGAACGCCAGGAAGTAAGCGACCGTAAAGCCGATCAGCAAAGTAAAGACCCAGGTGATCACCGCGTATTTCAAGGTGTTGAGGAACACCCGGTAGGTCACCTCAGAGCCAAAGAGAAATGCATAGTTGTCGAACTGAAACGCGGGGTAGATCGACCATTCCGTCGCCCCCCAAAAGCTTACAACAGTGATCATCACAATCGGCGCCACAAGAAACACCACCAGAACGAGCGCCAGCGGCGCGGCCAGTAGCCAACCCGAGAGATGTCTATTGCTCAGCACGCCCTGTCTTCACCCTTCCAAAAATACTCACTTGGGGGTCTGGGGGGCATCGCCCCCCAGCCGGTCGCCGCCCGCAAGGGCGGCGAACCCTCATGCAGCAATGAACTCGTTCCACTTGCGCACCATGTACTGGTTCTCGTCCATGACTGCGTTCCAGCAGGCCACTGCGCCCATGCGGTCGTAGAACGACCCGCCGTCACGCACAGCGCCCGCTTTCTCCATCACCTGACCAAACGGGTTTGCGATATCGCCCTCTGCCGCCTTACCTTCGAACCAGAACCCCCATTCATCCGCGCTCATGAACCCTTTCGAGGTTTCAGGCACCGCCGAGTAATAGCCCTGGCGCATCAGGAAACCGCCAACCCAGCCGGAGAGATACCAGTTGATGTATTCATAAGCCGCGTCCAGCTCGATGCCCGAGAGCGATTTCGACAAGCCAATGCCGCCGCCCCAGGAGCGATAACCCTCTTCCAGCGGCTGGTAGACACACGGAATGCCCTGACTGCGCACCGCCGTAATCGCCGGTGACCACATCGACTGGATCACCACCTCCCCCGAAGCCATCAGGTTCACGCTCTCGTCAAAGGTCTTCCAGAAGGCCCGGAACTGGCCGTTCTTCTTGGCCTCGGTGAAGATACCAAGGGTCAGATCAATCTCCTCCTTGGTCATATTACCCTTGTCGGGATAGGTGTATTCCCCCATCGACTCCACCACCATGGCCATATCCATGATCCCGATGGAGGAAATGTCGAGGATCGAGGCCTTGCCCTTGAACTCAGGGTTCAGAAGCTCACTCCAGTTGGAAATCGGACGGCCAATCAGATCAGGCCGGATGCCCAAAGTGTCGGCATTGTAGATCGTGGGGATCAGCGTCATCCAGCCGCTCTCATTGTCCACGAATTCGCGGCCATCGACCCCCTCGACAAAACCAACCGAATGCGGCGCGGTGCCTTGTGCGATCGTGCTCTCCGGCGTCAGCTTGCCATCGCGGAAGATGCCCACGATCTTGTCGTAGTTCTTGATCTTCGACGTATCCATGGCCTGCAGATTGCCCGTGGGCCAAACCTTCTTGCAGATCCAGTATTCAATGTCGGCAATGTCGAAACTGTCCGGCTGCGTCGCCGCCCGCTGCGTCACGCTGTCGGAATCCAGCGCGGTCATCTCCAGCGTGAACCCAAGGTCTTCTTTCACCTTGTTCGCCACTTCATTGAGATTGGACACCCCGGTGCCGAACTGGCGCAGCGTCACATCCTTGATGGCCTGGCCCCAAACCATCGGGGCTGGAAGTGCACTGGCCGCAACCGCAGCCCCCCCGGCCTTGAGCATCGACCGTCGTGAATAGCGGATTTTTGGAATTGTTGTCATTGTCTTTTCCCTGTTGGTTGAGGTTTTGGTCAGGCTGAAAGCGCATGCGCCGCCTGACTGTCCCAGTTGAGACCAACGGCCTCTCCCAGATCCTTCGGTGCTCCGAAGAAATCCTTGTCTGACAAAAGGGCCGTGACCTCTTGCGCGCCCGCAATTGCGGCGGTGAGCGAGACATGCGTGCCCTGGTACTCGATATTCGTAATCTTGCCCTGCAATTGCGCCCCTTCTGGTGCGCCGATCCGCAAGGCGTCCGACCGCACGGCGACTTTGCCCTCGGCCAGCGCGATCACATTGTGCGACCCCAAAAAACGCGCCACAAACGCGGTCTTTGGCGCATCAAACACCGCGCGCGTGGGACCAGCCTGTTCAATGCGGGCGTCATTCATGACGACAATCTCATCCGCCAGCGCCAGCGCCTCATCCTGACCGTGGGTGACGTGGATGAAGGTGATACCCAGCTCCCGCTGCAGCCGCTTCAACTCGGCCCGCATCCTAATTCGCAGGAACGGGTCCAGCGCGGACAGCGGTTCATCCAGCAACAGCACATCCGGCTCGGTGATCAGCGCGCGCGCCAGCGCCACCCGCTGCTGCTGACCACCCGACAGCTGTGCCGGCAGGCGGTCGGCAAAGCCGCTCATGTCCACCAGTTCCAGCATCTCACCTGCGTGGCGCGCGCGGACCGCTGCATCCACCCCCTTCATCTTCAGGCTGAAGGCCACGTTGTCGGCGACGCTCAAATGCGGAAACAGCGCATAGTTCTGAAACATCATCGCCGTGCCGCGTTTGGCGGGCGGCAGATGTGAAATATCGCGCCCGCCCAGCAAAACCGACCCGTCCGACACGCTCTCATGCCCCGCCACCATGCGCAGGGTCGACGACTTGCCGCAGCCAGATGGCCCCAGCAAACAGGCATAGGTGCCCGCGCCAAAGTGGTAGCTTACCGCATCGACGGCGATTGTGTCGCCATAGCGTTTTGTCAGGCTGACAAACTCCAGATCAAGATCGCGGGCCATATCCCCTCACAACTGCTGCGCAAAGACTGTCGGGCCTGCAGCACGATCCAAAACCAATTCGGCACCGCCACAGCGCAGCCTGCGCGAAACGCTGCCCGAACACGCAGGGTCTCGCTTCATTGTTCAAAAAATATGCAAATATTGTATACGATATGATGCAGCCTTGAGGTCAATCTTGCAGCGCAGCAGCGGCTCTGTCACTGAGAACAGGCAGACCCGATGAAAGACATCACGCCCCGTGTCCAATATCTCCGCAGAAGGAATCGTGACCCAGCTGACCGAGGCGGTACATGCGCACCGCAT
The DNA here is from genome assembly GCF_009811755.1 of Roseobacter cerasinus. Taxonomy (GTDB): domain Bacteria; phylum Pseudomonadota; class Alphaproteobacteria; order Rhodobacterales; family Rhodobacteraceae; genus Roseobacter; species Roseobacter cerasinus. The sequence continues at coordinate 510,881 of NZ_BLIV01000003.1, read as the reverse complement.
CCTGCCCGGCATGAAACTCAGCGAAGATGAGGTGGCCGAGGTCTTCGGTGTCAGCCGCACCATTGTGCGCCAGGCCCTGCGGGCGCTGTCGCATGACGGACTCGTCTCGATCGAACGCAATCGCGGTGCCTTTGTCTCCAAACCGTCCGTGAAGGAAGCGCGGGAGGTCTTTGAGGCCCGGGCCTTGCTGGAGCCGCAAACCGCCCGCGCTGCTGCCGAACGGGCGACACCCGAGGATGTGGCGCATCTGGAACGGCACATCGAAGATGAGCACGCCGCTCTTGCAGCGGGAGATGCAGGGCGGGCGCTGATGCTCTCGGGGCTGTTCCACGTGGAAATCGCCCGTGTGGCCGATCAAAAGACCATCGAGACCTTCATTCAACAGCTGATCTCACGCTCCTCGCTTGTGATCGCGCTCTACTGGCAGCGCCGCAGCGCACTGTGCGAAAGCCATGCGCATCACGCGCTGCTGGACGCGTTTCGGCAAAATGATCCCGACCGGGCGGAGGAAGTGATGAAAGGCCATCTGGTGGATCTGGTGTCGCAGCTGAACCTGCGCGAACCGCCCACTGAAACACGGTCACTCAAGGAGGCGCTGCGCGGATGATCGCGTTCAAAACGGCGACGCTGCCCGAGCTTGAGAAGGTGCTGGACTGGGCGGGGCAAGAAGGCTGGAACCCCGGGGTCGACGACGCAGCCGCCTTTCTTGTGGCAGATCCCGATGGTTTCTTCATCGCGCTCAAAGACGGCAGGCCAGTCGCCGCCATCTCGGTTGTGAACCACGCTGACAGCTTTGCCTTCCTCGGGCTCTACATCGTCCGGCCCGAATGCCGGGGGCAGGGCATCGGCTATGCCCTGTGGCAACATGCACTGGAACACGCCGGAGCGCGCACCATCGGGCTTGACGGTGTGCCCGAACAGCAGGCCAACTATGCGGCCTCCGGCTTTGCACATGCGGGCGGCACGACGCGATTCTCTGGGCATGTGGCACCAGAACCATGCGCGGATCTGCGACCTGCGAACGCAAAGGATATCCCCGCCTTGATCGACCGTGAGGCTGCGGCGTCCGGTGTGCGCAAGGCGGCGTATCTCTCCACATGGTTCGAAACCACACCCAACCGACGAACACTTGTGGGCTCCGCAGGTTTGTGCACCGTGCGCCGCTGCCAAAGCGGTGCCAAGATCGGCCCGCTGATCGCGACAGACAGCGCCTCGGTCCTGCGCCTGATCCGCCATGCCTCAGGTCTCTTTGACGGCGATGTCACGATTGACGTGCCGGACGCCTCAGCGGCCGTGGCTGACGCCTGCAGGAGTTTGCAGTTGAGCCCCGGCTTTGAAACCGCGCGGATGTATCGCGGCCCGCGCCCGAAGGTCGGCAGCGACCTCTACGCCGTGGCAACCCTTGAATTGGGGTAGCGGGAGGGCCTGGCCTGCGTCCGGAACATTTCTCAAAAATAAATTCGAATAAAGTCCCGAGCTGAGTTGTTGATGGTGTGGAGATGCAAAGGTCTCTGTGAAATCTGGAGGATATGAAGATGACATCAACCACTGCGCTTGCCCTGGTCGCCGCGCTGAGTGCAACCACGGCCTTTGCGGGCGGACATGCCAATTGGACGTCGGTCGACGCGCAGTCCAGCGTTGGGTTTGCATCAATCAAAAACGACAGCTTTGGCGAGCTGCACCATTTCAGCGCCGTCACGGGCACGGTCAGCGAGGCGGGTGCGTTGAACATCGCCATTGACCTCAGCTCTGTCGAGACCAACATCGACATCCGCAACGAGCGTATGATCGAACATGTCTTTCAGGCAGGCGCGGCCACAGCCACTCTGACCGGCGAGATTGATATGGCCGAAGTGAGCGGGCTTGCCGTTGGGGACACCGCGCTTGTGGATGTCGAAGGGACCTTGGCCTTTGTCGGGATAGAAACTGACGTGGAAACAGAGATGCTGGTGGCCCGTCTGGGTGAGGACCGCGTTCTGGTGACCACGGCGGATTTCATCCTGTTGTCGACCGAGGATCTGGGCATTGACGCCGGCATCGACAAGCTGATGGAGCTTGCAAGCCTCGATGGCATCACGCGGGTGTCACCCGTGTCCATTCGGATGGTCTTTGAAAAGTAGCTTGTGCCCGTCACACATCCCTGCGGCGCGAGAGACTTTGCAGAAGTTGAGCCATTGGCCTTGAGTGGCGGCCGAGATCAGGGTGATACTGGCTGTCTGATTGTCACCGGAGGAAGACCAAAACGCGATGCCGATGCCTGACGCAGCACGCCTGATACGGATTGGGTGCGCTTGAAACTCTGGCCACACGCCGACCCCCGCGCAGAGATTTCCGCGGGCCTGCCTGCGGTGTTTCCGCGGATCTGGCGTTATGCGCTGACCCTGACCGGGGCGCGGGACCGGGCGGATGATCTGGCACAGACCGTCTGCCTGCGCGCCATGGAGAAGGCGGAGCAATTCGAGCCAGGCAGCAAACTGGACCGCTGGCTTTTTCGCATCACCCATAACATCTGGGTGAACGAGCTGCGCAAAGAGGCCGTCCGACGCGGTGGAGGTCTGGTGGCGGTAGAGGAGGCTGAGATTGCGGACCCAAGGCAAAACCCGGAACAGGACCAGATTGGCCGGGAGCTGCGCCAAAGCGTTCTGCGGTTGCCTGAGACCCAGCGCCAGACCGTGATGCTGGTGTACATCGAGGGATATTCCTATCGGGATGCGGCCGAGATCCTCGACATTCCCATTGGCACTGTGATGAGCCGTCTGGCGACCGCACGCGCGACGCTGGGGGTAAGGTTTCGCGATCAGGAGGTGCCAAAGCATGCACGATAGAGAATTTTCGGACGCGGAGCTTGTCGCCTTTCTGGATGGCGAGGCGGAGTTCGCGCCGGTGGCCGAAATCACAGCCGCACTGGCGCGCGACCCGGCCCTGCAGCAACGGCTGGACGCGCTCGCCATCGATCGCGCCGCTCTGCGGCGCAGCTTTGCCATGGTGGAGCCTGAACCGGGTGTAATGCCGGATCTCGCCATAGCGCCCGTTGGTGCTCGTGCTCCGATATGGCATCTTGCGACAGCGGCAAGTCTCGCGCTGATGATCGGCGTCGGGGCAGGGGCCTGGATGGCTCAGCCCGAACCGCCTGGCTGGGCGGAGTATGTGGCGGCCTATCAGGCGCTTTACTCCGAGGCGACGCTGGCCCATGTGGCGCCAGACGACATGACCCAACAGGTCGAACTGGCACGCGTTGCTGCCGCCATTGGCAAGGATATTGCGCTGGCGCAGCTGCAAACCGTCCCCGAGGCGCACTACAAGCGGGCGCAGGTGCTGAGTTTCGACGGCAGGCCGCTGGTGCAACTGGCGTTTACAACACCGGCGGGCACGCCCATAGCGCTTTGTATCATCCGCAGCGACTCCCCTGATGCGCCGGCCCCACAGATGACGCGGATGGAAGGCCTGAGTGCCGCCCGCTGGTTGCGGGACGGATATGACTATCTTTTAATCGGTGGTACCGACAGCGATATGGTGTCACGCATGGCCAACCGGTTTGTGTCCATGAACCTCTAGGCTTGAACCGTGTGAAATTCCCCCACAGGCGGCGCTCGTCGGCGCCTCTAGGCAATACTGCCTATTCTCGGGTCTGGCTTTTTCAGGCACAATTCCGGCTTCGTCGTAGAAGGGAGATGGCGTTGAGCACAGGATCTGCACCGCTTCATCTCCCGCCTCTGCAGGGGGTGGAGCATCCATTTGACATCGGCTCGTCGGGAGGGGTGTCAACCCCATCGCGCACCCCGCAAGACCTTGAATTGCCTTGCCATCTTGCCAAGCTGCGGCTCGGGACAGACGCGGCCTTTCTGTTTGACTGCGCCGAACTGGTCGCCACAGGGCCGGCCACGACCACGCGGGCGGACGACGTCTTTCAGGCCCAGGCCCGACGTCTCGCCTCCTATGCGAGTACCCTTCAGCCCGGTTTGGCGATTGACGACATCTATGCGCACGCCCTGGTCCGCAAGACGGATATCCTGTCCGGGCACCGCATGCGCGCCTTCATCGCCGCACCTGTGTGGGGGTCCGAAGGGCAGACCGTGGCAGTTCTCTGTGCAGCCGATACAAAGGCGCGCCGCTGGCAGGCGGCTGACCTGATCGATATGCAGCAGATTATTGCTCAAACAGAGGGCCTTCATCTTTCGCAATTCTGAAATTATGCGACAATACTGGATCGGGGGAGAAGATGACGACGAGCATCGATATCAGATGACCGGTGCGAATGGCTTGATTGATGCAGACTTTGATGGGGCTGCTATGACTTTGGCTGCGCAGCGGCACAAGGCCAGACAAGGTGTCTCATGAAACTGTCTTTGGGCATGATCCTGGCGCTTTGTCTTGCGGGGCTGCAGTTTGTCGCCGTGACCATTGTGGTGTTTTCCTCCTTTCTGACCTCTGAAAAGGTCTTGCTGGATCATGCGCGCCAATTGCTCAGCGACGTGGGCACCAACACAATCGAACACTCCAAGGGGTTTCTGACGCCGGCCAAGGGCGCGGCGGAGCTCGCCACCCGGCTGGCCGAAAGCCAAGTGATCGCCAGCGACAATGTCCGGCAACTTGAAAAACTGCTGTTCCAGCAGCTACAGATCTCGCCGCAGTTTGCGGGCCTCTTTTACGGTGATGAAAGCGGCAATTTTGTCTATGTGATGCGCAGCAGGGGGCGGGCGCCGTTCCGGAGCAAGATCGTGCGCCAGTTCGACGATCGCCGCACAACCGACCTGATCTGGCGCGACGACAGCTATGGGGCTGTGGTCTATCAGACCGACCCGGCCGACACATTCGATCCGCGCACCCGGCTGTGGTATCAGAGCGCCAGCGAAAAGCTCGCCAGCATCTGGACCGATCCTTACATTTTCTTCACCTCCCAGACGCCAGGCATCACCGCCGCGTCGCCGGTCTTTGATGACGAGGGAGCGTTGCAGGGGGTTGTTGGCGTTGATATCGACATTGAGGCGATTTCCGAATTCCTGTCCCGCCTCAATATCGGCGACAGCGGCAAGGCTCTGATCTTGAACAAGAATGGTGATGTGATTGCCCACCCGAACCAGGACCTGATCAGCACGGCCAATGACGATGGCACCTTCCGCTTTGTCAATATCGGAGAGATCGGCGACCCGGTTGCCCGTGCCGCGTTCGGCAATCTGGACGGAGATGGCAACAAGGATATCTCGGTCGCGCAGGAGACCTACTCGCGGTTCAATTTCGGAGGGTCGACCTATGTGTCGACCGTCATGCCGGTGATCAGCGAAGCCTTGCCCTGGACCATTGCGGTTTATGCGCCGGAAGCGGACTTCACCGGTGAGATCAAAGCCAACCGCACACAGAACATCTGGATTGCTGGGGGCATTGCGCTGCTGACCGCCGTCTTTGGCCTCGCATTGGCCCATTTCATCCACAAGCCGGTGCGCGCCTTCGCTGTGCGCTCGTCTTTGGTGTCACAAGGCGAGATCGCAGCGTCGGAGCCGCTGCCCAAAACCTATCGGGAGCTGGAGCGCGCCAATGAGACACTGGTTCAGGCCATCGCTGAGCGCAAGAAATCAGAGGCCGAGTTCGGGCGCACGTTCGATCTGTCATCGCGAGGTATGGCGCAGGTCGAGGCGGGCACGGGGCGCTTGATGCGGGTCAACAGCAAGTTCGCCGCCATGCTGGGCTATTCGGATAGGGACATCCTCGACCGGACCATGCATGAGATCTCGCACCCGGATGATGCAGTAGCCGGGTTCTTCTTTGCGGACGGGCGCCATAACCGGTCGGAATATCTGCATGAAAAACGGCTCTTGTGCAAAGATGGCGGGGTTATCTGGGTCAGCGAGAATGTCATTGTGATCCGCGATGAGGAGGGCACCCCGCGCCACGCCGTTGTCACCATCGACGACATCAGCGCACGCAAGGCTGCTGACAGCAAGATCCGGCAGCTCAATCGTGACCTGTCACATTCCAGCCGGGTGAATGTGATGGGGCAGATGGCAACGAGCCTCGCGCATGAGCTGAACCAGCCGCTTCTGGCGATCACACAGAATATGGACAGCGCGCTTTATGCCATGAAAAATGGCATGGACGATTCAAAGGAGCTGATGACCATTCTGGAAGAGACTGACCGCCATGCGCATCGCGCCGGCGATATCATCAAGGCGCTGCGCGGGTTTGTGAAAAAGGATGGGGTCGAACGGGCCGAGTTCGACTTTGAAGAGTTGATGGAACAGACCCTGCATCTGGTTGGGGCCGAGGCCAAGGACAACGGCGTGTCCATTCGCACAGAGATCGACAACCTGGACCCGGTCTATGGCTCTCGCGTACAGATCGCGCAGGTGCTGCTGAACCTTTTGCGCAACGCAATTGAGGCGATCAGCGATGCGAATGTGGACCTGCGCCAGATCTGTATCGCGGCGCAGAACGCTGATGACGGGCTTGTCGTCCGCATCACCGACACAGGGCCGGGGTTTGACGAGGACGCCAAGGTGTTCGAGCAATTTGAAACCACCAAGGAAGACGGCATGGGGCTGGGGTTGTCGATCTGCCGTTCGATTGTCGAGGCCCATGGTGGAACGCTATGGTACCAGCAGGACCGGGAGGGGCGCTCGCAGTTCTGCTTCACGGTACCGGCGCTGGTGCCCAAGACAACAAGCGAGAGACGCGATGAAATCAGCGCCTGAGCCTTGCGTGTTCATCGTTGACGATGATGAGGATATTCGGACCTCCCTGTCTCGTGCCTTGCGCACCCGGGGGTACACCACCGAGGTCTTTGCCTCCGCCCAGGCTTTTCTTGAGGGGTACAACCCCGATCAGCCCGGCTGTTTGATCCTGGATTACGGCATGCCAGAGATGTCCGGCTTGCAGCTGCAGGAGCTGTTGGTGACGCAGGGCTATGGGCTGCCGATCATCTTTGTGACCGGCCACGGGGGGGTGCCGGAATCCGTCCAGGCCATGAAACGCGGTGCCATCGATTTTCTGGAAAAACCGTTTCGGCAGGACGCCTTGCTCACGCAGGTGGACGCCGCGCTTGAGCTGGACACGCAGCGGCGGGCCGGGCGAGACAGGGCCCGAAACGCGCGGGTGCGCTTAGGCAAACTGACCGAGCGCGAGCGTGAGATTGCGCAGATTTTTGTCTCAAACCCGTCAAGCGCTTCGAGCAAGGATGTCGCCCGCCAGCTCGACATCAGCCCGCGCACGGTCGACCACCACCGGGCGCGGATCCTGGAGAAGATGTGCGTAACCTCGGTTGCGGAGCTGGTGGATCTCTCCATCACAACACAGCTTTTTGGCAAAGACGGGCCGGGCGCCGCATAGGTAGTTTTGCCTAGGCAATAACGCGAATTTACCCACGCCGGGTTTTTGCCCATTACGGTGATACAGTGTGGGTTGGATATCGTGGGCGCAGTTACGCGCCATCGAGTAACGAGTTTATCAGTTTGCTTTTCAACAGCTGCTCATTTGAAGTTCAATTTTCGCATCCGGAATCGGAATTCAAGTGCGTAATGCTTGGGCAAGCCGGAAGGGCGTTGCAACCCACATCACACTGGCGGGTTGCAACGTACCAAGCGTCTCCTCCCCGGGACCGGCACGTGCTAGCTGAAGTCAAACTGTTACAAACGCCATCGCGGATGTCGTTATCGCCCGTCCGACATATGTGTCGGCGGGCGGCCAGCTCATCTGTGATGGCCCGTGGTCGAAAACTGGATCAGACTCTCATAAAAAAAGCGACCAATCGGTCGCTTTCAACGTGGTATCAGGGGGGCGAAACAGGCGTTCTAGCGACCCCAGGTCCGCACCACACCGCAGTCCATATGGACGAAATTGGAGCGGCTGTATTTACCAACTCCGCCGCCCCGGCAGGCTGCCGCCGCGCGCGCAACCTGCGCAACCGTACGGCTCGACAACCGCAGGTCGGCCGCCTGGCCTTTCATGTGCAGCGAATTCTTCGCCACGCCCCGGCTGCGCGAGCGCAGCATCGCATTGGTCTGGGGGCTGCGGTAACCCGAGAGCAACATGTAGGGTTCCGTCGCGTCCAGCAGGTTGTGTGCCGCCGACATGATGTCGATTGTGCGCAGGTCCATCGACGTGACACCGTCGGTGCGCCAGTCGCGCATGAAGTGATTGATTTCTTTGACCGCATCTCGAATGTATTCGCCCTCGATCCAGTAGATCATGTCGATCCGTTCGCCCGTGCGACCCGAATACATCTTGATCCGTCGGATGTCACCGCCGCCGCGCAGGAAGCCCGCCGCGTTTGCGAATGTAGGTGCTGCTGTGATTGCTGTCGCCGCGAATGCGCCCAAAATGGCACGGCGAGACATGCTCGATGCAGTGTCTGTCGTCATGTGGTCTTCGCCCCGTATTCTGCCTTTGCTCGTGATGTTACACGAGGGTGTCATCTCTTCCCCAGATGCAACATGGGTATGTCATAGAGGCGATTGTTAACCAAGTCCTGAACGCGGGAACGGTGTTTTATGGTCATTTTTAGGCAAAATCTTGCCACTCTGGTAAGGTCTGCGTGTTTTGCGCTTGGGCGATGCAACTCTGCATCAGCTTCATCTTTCCTTGACCGAAGTCTCAAATGTTATTGGACAGGGTTGGCGCGCATCAGCAGAACCGATGTTACAAAATTGTGCGGGGTATCCAGAATGGCATCTTTCGGCCTGAGAAAATCTTTCATCTTTGTCACAGCGGTGGCGCTGCTTTTTGCCGTGATGAGCGCGGTCATGCCAACGCAAGCAACGGCGCAAGACACCGCCTTCAAGCAGGCCGTCGCCGAAGCTGCGGCACGTGACGAGGATATCGCCGCGTTCTATCAAGCCAATGGGTTCGAAGGGATCTGGACCGGCAAGGGCCGCGACAGGAACCGCCGGGCGGCGCTTATTCAGGCGCTGGATGCGGCTGACGATCATGGTCTGCCGGCGGCACGTTACGATGTTGTGGGACTGCAGGCCAAAATGCAGGCGGCCCGGACACCGCGAGATATGGGCCTGCTCGAGGTCGAGATGAGCCGTGTCTTTCTGCAATTCGCCCGTGATCTGCAGACCGGCGTGCTGATCCCCAGCCGGATCGACAAGGCCATTGTGCGCAAGGTGCCTTACCGCGACCGCAGCTCCTATCTGGTGAATTTCGCAAAATCCTCGCCCAAGGGATTTTTCCGGGCCCTGGCGCCACGCACGCGGGAATACACCGCCTTGATGAAAGAGAAACTGCGCCTGGAGCGGTTGCTTGCGCAGGGCGGTTGGGGTCAGACCGTGCCATCCAAGACGCTCAAGCCTGGCGCGTCGGGAGCAGCTGTGGTGGCCCTGCGGGACCGGTTGGTGCGCATGGGATACATGAAACGGACCGCTGGCCAGAGCTACGACGCGACGATGGTCGCCGCCGTGCAGGGCTTTCAGCGCGCCCACGGGCTGGAGCAGGACGGTGTTGCAGGCCCCGGAACAATGGCTGAGATCAACGTCTCCGTTCAGGAGCGGCTGCAATCGGTGATCGTGGCGATGGAGCGCGAACGCTGGGTGAACCGCGACCGCGGAAAGCGTCACATCGAGGTCAACCTGACCGATTTCACTGCCAAGATCATCGACAATGGCAAGACTACCTTCGAGACCCGCTCGGTCATCGGGCACCGCGAGCGCGACCGCCAGTCGCCCGAGTTCTCCGATGTGATGGAGTTCATGGTGATCAACCCCAGCTGGTATGTGCCGCGCTCCATTGTGACCAAGGAGTATCTGCCGGAACTGCAGGCCAACCCAAACGCGGTGAACCACATCGAGATCACCGACCGGAACGGGCGCCGCATTGATCGCTCTGCCGTGGATTTCACTCAGTTCACAGCGCGCACCTTTCCTTTCGCCATGCGCCAGCCTCCCAGCCGGGGCAACGCGCTGGGGCTGGTCAAGTTCATGTTCCCCAACAAGCACAACATTTACCTGCACGACACGCCTGCCAAGAATCTCTTTGGCCGCGAGGTCCGGGCCTATAGCCACGGCTGTATCCGTTTGGCAGATCCGTTTGACTTTGCCTACGCGCTGCTGGCCAAGCAGACCAGCGATCCGCAAGGTCTGTTTCAGGCCAAGCTCGCCACCGGCAAGGAACAGCAGGTGGACCTGAAAGAGCCGGTGCCGGTGCACATCATCTACCGCACCGCCTTTACCGACAGCAAAGGCCGCACCCAGTTCCGCCGCGACATCTACGGTCGTGACGGGCGCATCTGGGAGGCGCTGTCCAAAGCAGGGGTGGCCTTACGCGCGGTTCAGGGGTAGATCTGCGCCCGGATACCCCGGGGGCTACAGCATGTCAGACATCAGCCACAGCGTCGAAGAAATTGCCCGCGCGCTTGGCGCGCAGGCGTTCGGAGATCTGACGCTGCGTGTGTCGCGCGCGGCGGAACCGCAGACGGCGGGGCCGAGTGACCTCGCCATTGCGACCAATCAGACCTACGCCGACACGCTCAGCGCCGGGCAGGCGCAGGTCGGTCTGCTTTGGGAGGGGGCCGATTGGGAGGCGCTGGGTCTGAAGGCCGCAATCGTTCCAAACCGCCCGCGCTATGCCATGTCGGGCATCACCAAGCTGATGGACCCGGGGCAGGGGTTTGCCGAAGGCATTCACCCCTCAGCCGTGATCGACCCGACGGCAGAGCTGGGCGAGGGCGTCAGCATTGGCCCGCTCACGGTAATTGGTGCAGGCGCCAGGATCGGCGCAGGATCGGTGATCGGGCCGCAATGCTTCATCGGCTGGAATGCGGAAGTGGGTGCGGGCGCCTTCCTGCGCGAAGGTGTGGGTATTGGGGCACGCGTCCGCATCGGCGCGCGTTTCATCGCGCAACCCGGTGCGCGCATTGGCGGCGATGGGTTCTCCTATGTGACGCCTGATCGTTCCGCCGTCGAGGCGACCCGCAGCACGCTGGGCAGCCAGGAAGACACCCAGGCCCAGTCCTGGACCCGCATCCACTCGCTGGGGGCTGTTGTGCTTGGCGATGACGTCGAGATCGGCATGAACGCGGTGATTGATTGCGGCACCATCCGCGACACGGTGGTGGGTGACCGCACCAAGATCGACAACCTCGTGCATATTGGCCACAACTGCGTGATCGGCACCGATTGTCTGCTCTGCGGCTGTGTCGGCATCGCGGGCTCCGTGGATATCGGGAATTTCGTGATCCTGGGCGGGCAGGTCGGTGTCAGCGACAACATCTTCATCGGCGACGGCGTGATTGCGGGCGGTGGCAGCAAGATCCTGACCAATGTGCCTGCGGGACGCTCCATCCTCGGCTACCCGGCGGTGAAGATGGACACCCATGTGGAAACCTACAAAGCCACCCGCCGCCTGCCGCGCCTGCTGCGGGACGTGGCGGCCTTGCAAAAAGCGGTTTTCAAATCAGGCGAGAGTGACTAAATCCCAAGGCGAAGGACCGCAGAGGACCGGCGCTTATGAGCATCAAGGACAAAGTCATCGCCATCATCGCGGAGCAGGCCGTGCTTGAGCCGTCTGATATCAGCGTGGACAGCAGCCTCGAAGAGCTGGGCATCGACAGCCTCGGCCTGGTGGAAAGCATCTTCTCCATCGAGGAGGAGTTCGACATCACCGTGCCCTTCAACGCCAATGAGCCGCAGGCGTCGGATTTTGACATCTCGACTGTGGCCTCCATTATCTCGGGCATAGAGCGGTTGCAGGCGGAGCAGGGCTGACAGACGATGAAACGCGTCGTCATCACCGGAGCCGGGACGATCAACGCGCTGGGGCATGACGTGCCGTCGACCCTCACCGCCATGCGGGAGGGTGTGTGTGGCATCGGCCCGCTGGAGCTGCGCGACGTGGAGCGGCTGTCGATCCAGATTGGCGGGCAGGTATGCGGGTTTGAGGCGGAAGGGCGCTACAACCGCCAGCAGATGACGCTTTATGACCGCTTCACCCAGTTCACGCTGGCGGCTGCCAAGGAAGCCATCGACCAGTCGGGCATTATCTTCAGCGGCGAGCTCGCGGCGAAATCCGGCGTCGTCTTGGGAACCGCAGGCGGCGGGGTCAGCACCTGGGACGACAATTACCGCTCGGTCTATGAAGACGGCAAGAACCGCGTGCATCCCTTCGTCGTGCCGAAGCTGATGAACAACGCCGCCGCCTCCCACGTCAGCATGGAGCACAACCTCAAGGGGCCCTCCTTCACGGTGTCAACGGCCTGCGCCTCGTCGAACCACGCGATGGCGCAGGCTTTTAGCATGGTCCGCTCCGGCATGGCCCCGGCGATGATCACCGGCGGGTCGGAAAGCATGCTGTGCTTTGGCGGCGTGAAGGCCTGGGAGGGGTTGCGCGTCATGAGCCGAGATGCCTGCCGCCCGTTTTCCGCCAATCGCAACGGGATGGTCCAAGGGGAGGGCGCGGGCGTGTTCGTCTTCGAGGAATACGAACACGCCCGCGCCCGTGGCGCCCAGATCCTGTGCGAAGTCGCAGGATTTGCAATGTCGTCCGACGCCAGTGACATCGTGATGCCCTCCAAAAATGGGGCGTCGCGCGCGATGGCGGGCGCGCTTAGCGATGCGGGCATCAATCGCGATGAGGTGGGCTATATCAACGCCCATGGCACGGGCACGGCGGCCAACGACAAGACGGAATGCGCCGCTGTCGCCGATGTCTTTGGCCCGCATGCCGACAAGCTGATGATCTCCTCCACCAAATCCATGCACGGTCATCTGATCGGCGGCACCGGTGCTGTGGAACTGCTGGCCTGTATCATGGCCCTGCGAGACGGGGTGATTGCCCCCACCATCGGCTATGAAGAGCCGGACCCGGAGTGCGCGCTGGACGTGGTGCCAAACGAGGCGCGCGAGGCGAAGGTCAAGGTGGCCATCTCCAACGCCTTCGCCTTTGGCGGGATGAATGCGGTGCTCGCCTTGCGGGCCGCCTAGAGCCTCCGCAGACCACCCGACACGTCCAGCATCACCGACTATGTTGACCTCCACGGTTGGAGACTGTGTTGGGTCTAAGGGCTTTGCGCGAGGGTCTGCGGGCCGCTGCTGACGCAAGCGGCCCGGTCAAAATGGTTTCTTACTGATCCGGCGCAACCGCTTTTTCATAGGCCGCCGTGAAGCCGGTCAGGGACAAGGTGACTTTGACCGGCGTGTCAGGTGAGGCGAAAGGCACAATATCCAGATCCGCCTTGTTGCCCCGTTTAAGGATCGTCACGTCCTCATCCGCCAGGGCAATCTGCGCGTAGCATCCAACCCGGTCGCAAAAGGCATAAGGGAACCGCCGTGTCGGATTGGTGTCGATTTTCATGGTCAAACCCGCCTGAAGCGCGGTTTCGAGAGGTACGATAATTGTGGCCCCTGCGGCGAAGCGATCGTTTTCCGGCAGTTGAAAGACGGTAACCTCGGACATCGGGTTGCCCTCATCGTCCTCCAGCAGTTGGAACATCTCGCAGGGGTCCTTGTCGTCCTCCGTCTTGACACAGCGCATCGTCCAATCGCCGATCGTTTCAGTGGTGTAGCGTTGGCCAACCTGAGGCCCTTCGGTGACAACCTCACCGACGCTCAGGCCATCTATGACGCTCGGCGCGGGCGGGGTCTCATTGTCCTCGGAGGTGTCCGACTGCGCGATGGACATGGACGCAGCCACAACCAACGACAGGGTCAGTGCGGTTCCGGCAGTGTATATAGACGTCAGCTTGGGCATGTGTGCTCCGTATTTGGTGAGTTGCCGAAGATGTAGCATGCGGGTTTTGCGCTGTCAGTCCCATGCGCAGGAAATAGCCCGGCAGGTCATCATTTTTCCGTGGGCCTGCAATAAGAAAAGGGATGCGCAACGCATCCCTTCCCATATTGTTTTCTCCCCGTCGGACTGGCCGACTTATTGACGCAGAGGCTACGAAACGCGGTCCTGCGCGTCAACCGAAAACTCGCAGAAAATGAGACCGCTTACATGGGCAACCTGAGCTTTCGAAAAAAGGCCGTACCGATGAACGGCACGGCCAGTCTGACAGGGAGGATGTTCGGGTCTGGAAAGGACATGTAGACCAGCCGAACAGCTTGACTATGCGGGACAAAGGTTAACATCCTGTGCGCAACACGAGGCAAAACGGGGCAGGGGGCTAGCGCATGGCATCGGGGATCTTTATCGGCGGCGGCGGCGCAGACTATGGCACGCAACAACATCTGTCGCTGGGCTATGCGAACCGGCACGGGCTGATCGCGGGCGCCACAGGCACGGGCAAGACCGTCACCTTACAAATTCTGGCGGAAGGGTTTTCCAAGGCCGGGGTGCCCGTGTTTCTGTCGGATGTGAAGGGGGATCTCTCGGGCCTCGCCAAGGCGGGCAGCCCGGCGCACAAACTGCATGGGCCCTTCACGGAGCGTGCAACGAAAATCGGCTTCACCGACTATATCTACGAGGCCTTCCCCGTGACCTTCTGGGATCTCTTTGGCGATCAGGGCCACCCGGTCCGCACGACGATCTCCGAGATGGGCCCGTTGCTGCTTGCCCGCCTGCTGGAGTTGACCGAGGCACAGGAGGGCATCCTCAACATCGCCTTTCGCCTCGCGGATGAAGAGGGGCTGCCGCTCCTGGACCTGAAAGACCTGCAATCGCTGCTGGTCTGGATCGGTGAAAACGCCAAGGAGCTGTCCTTGCGCTATGGCAATGTCTCCTCGGCCTCCATCGGCGCGATCCAGCGCCGTCTGCTGGTGCTGGAGAACCAGGGCGTCGCCGGGCTCTTCGGCGAGCCTGCGCTGGCGCTCAGCGATCTCATGCGCACGGGCACCGACGGCAAGGGCCAGATCAACATCCTCGCTGCCGACAAGCTGATGGGTGCGCCCGGCCTCTACGCCACCTTCCTGCTCTGGCTGCTCTCCGAGCTCTTCGAGGAGCTGCCCGAGGTGGGCGACCCCGACAAACCCAAACTGGTCTTCTTCTTCGACGAGGCGCATCTGCTCTTCGACGACGCCCCCAAAGCGCTGGTCGACAAGGTAGAGCAGGTCGCGCGGCTGATCCGCTCCAAGGGCGTGGGCGTCTATTTCATCACACAGAACCCCGCGGATGTGCCCGAAGACATCCTGGGCCAGCTCGGCAACCGCATCCAGCACGCCCTGCGCGCCTTCACCGCGAAGGACAAAAAGGAGCTGCGCCTGGCCGCCGAGACCTACCGCGAGAACCCCGCTTTCGACACCGAAGAAGCCATCCGCGAGGTCGGCGTGGGCGAGGCGGTTACGTCCATGCTGCAGAAAAAAGGCGTGCCGGGCGTGGTCGAACGCACGCTGATCCGCCCGCCGTCCTCACAGCTGGGGCCGATCTCCAAGGCCGAGCGCGCCCAAGTGATGGTCGCCTCCGAGATGGCCGGAAAATACGATGATCCCGTCGATCGCAAATCCGCCTTCGAAATCCTGAAAAGCCGCGCCGATCAGGCCGCGCAGGAAGCTGCCAAAGCCGAAGAGGCAGCCGAGGAAGACGCCTCCCCACTCGCCCGCGAATTCAGCGCCGCCCGCCGCTACTCCGGCACCCGTGTCGCCCGCTCCACCTCCCGCGCCAGCCGCCGCCAGCCCCAAAGCCTCGGCGGCGCCCTCGCGAACGCCGTGATCAAAGAGCTCTCCGGCACCACCGGCCGCCGCCTCGTGAGGGGTATTCTGGGCGGGTTGTTCAAGGGGCGGTGAGCCTTGAAGGCGGGTGTCGTCTGCTTCGGCTTTGAGCCCGACTCGGTCATGGAGTTTTTATGCTAGCTGCGCAAAGCGAAATGTCTTATGCGCGTGCGCAAAAAACCGTGGTGCAGCGCGGCGGATATCTGGGCGCGCTGCATAAAGCGCGAGAATGATACGGTTCACGCGAACGAATAGGCATTTTTGCGGCAGGCTATATCACTTGGCAGCACATACGGACGTCGCTATCGTGCGTCACCCAATTCTGTTAAACTTCACAAACAAATAACCCACATAAATCCAACCAACCGAGGCGTAGGCTTTGACAGCGCGAACACCAGGGCCGCTGTCCATACCGTTGATGTGATCATTCAGTGCAATAACAACAGTCACTAGCCAAAGCACCAACTGAAGCCAACGGTTGTTTTTATGCTTCACGCTCTCGACTCTACTCAATACCACAAAGAATTACATCGCTCTGCAGCCCAGTTGTTCAAAGCAATTCAGTGCATTCCGCCATATATCACAGAGTATGTCTGTTCCGCCCTGAGGATGCAGGATGAAGAAAACTCGAATTAAGATCTTCAAGCAAGGCTTGCTTTTCTTCTTGCTCGGATATGCTTCGCCAGCTATTATCTCCATTTTTGTGGTTGGATTTCGGTTTGACTACCTTTGGGCTGCCATCATCAACGGCGTTGTTTTATTGTATTGGCCGGTCTTTGTTCCGATTGCAGTCGAAGAGGCTTTTCGGAAGCAGGAATAAACGAGTTGTCTTTCGTCAAGAGCGGTGGGTGAGTTTTTCCGCAAGATTTAAGAGACAGTCTACCTCTCCGGGATCAACCCCCTTGGACTGAACCGCAGCACCAGCAGTAGCACCAGCCCCATCGTGAAGAGCCGCATATGCGCGGCACTCTCGATCAGATGCGCCTTCAGCGGCGAGCCATCGGCCATGCCAGAGGTGATCAGCTCCATCAGCCACAGCCCCATCGGCTCCACCTGAACCCAGAGGAACCAGATCAGGAACCCGCCCAGCACAGCTCCGAAGTTGTTGCCCGAGCCGCCCACGATTACCATCACCCAGACCAGAAATGTGAACCGCAGTGGCTGATATGTCCCAGGCGTCAGCTGCCCGTCGAGCGTTGTCATCATCGCGCCTGCGATCCCGCAAATGGCCGAACCCAGCACGAAGATCTGCAGATGACGGGCCGTGACATCCTTGCCCATGGCCTCTGCCGCCACCTCATTGTCGCGAATAGCCCGCATCATCCGGCCCCAGGGGCTGTTGAGCGCCCGCTGCGCCATCCACAGCAGGATCAGCAGCACAATCAGAAACAGCCCTGCATAGAGCAGCTTCACGTAAAGCGTCGATGCCTCCACCGCCGTAAACCCCAGCCCGGCCGCCCGCTCCACAAACGCCGGATCGTTCTGCAGCTCGATCTCAAACGGCGTCGGCCGGGGCATGCCGATCACGTTCTTCACCCCGCGCGACAGCCAGTCCTCGTTCTTCAGCACCGCGATGATGATCTCGGCAATGCCCAGCGTTGCAATCGCCAGATAATCGGACCGCAGCCCCAGCGCCGTCTTCCCGATCACCCAGGCCGCAGCGGCGGCAAAAAGCCCGCCCACCGGCCAGGCCAGCGTGACCCAGAGCCCTTCATCAAATCCGAGCCCACCGAGATATCCGGTGGACGCCGGATTGATCGCCTCCACCGACTCCACACCCGGATCAAAGAGCGCGCGATAGACGAAGAACCCGGCCACCAGCATCCCAAGCACGACAAGCTTGCGCGCCAGCCCCGGCGCCATCCGCGCCCGCACGAACACCACGGCAAAAATCGCAACGACTGCAAAGCCGAACGCCCCAAGGATCGTCCAGCCCCCGGCCTCGAAGGCCCCCGGCGTCGCGGGCATGCCCACAAGCACCGCCGCCAGCCCGCCAAGCGCCACAAACCCCATGATCCCTACGTTGAACAGCCCCGCGAACCCCCACTGCAGGTTCACGCCAAGGGCCATGATCGCCGAAATCAGCCCCATGTTCACGATCACCAGCGCCGAGTTCCAGCTCTGCATGAAACCGACCAAGGCGATCAGCAGCGCCACAATCGCAAAGAGCATGGTGTTCTTGACCGTCGGGCTCATACCGCTTTCCCCTTGAACAGCCCCGTGGGCTTGAAGAGCAGCACGATGAGCAGAATGAGGAAGCTCACCGCAAATTTGTAGTCGGTTGAGAGCAGTTGCAGCAGTCCGCTTGGCGCCACCTCCTCCGGCACGATATAGGTCACCACCTTCTTCCAGGCATAGGTGACGGTGACCTCCGAAAAGGCAATGACAAAGCCGCCCGCAATGGCCCCCAGCGGGTTGCCCAGCCCGCCGACGATAGCGCTGGCAAAAATCGGCAGCAGCAGTTGGAAATAGGTGAAGGGCTTGAAGCTCTTGTCGAGCCCGTAAAGCACGCCCGCTGTCGTCGCCAGCGCCGCCACGATCAGCCAGGTGACCATCACCACCCGCTCAGGGTTGATCCCCGATAGCAGTGCCAGATCCTCATTGTCCGAATAGGCCCGCATCGACTTGCCCGTGCGCGTGCGATTCAAAAACCAGAAGAGCAGGGCGACGACGACCACCGCCGTGACAATGGTGATGCCTTGCGTCGTCTTGAACGCCAACCCCTCGCGTAGCCCGGTCATCTCGCGGAAGGTCCGCGCGGAGATGATAAAGCGCTCACCGTCCAGAAATCGCTGATCATCCGGCCCGATGATGAAGCGCACGATCCCGTTGAGAATGAAGGTGACCCCAAGGCTCACGATCACGAAAATCACCGGCTTGGCCTTCTGCGCGCGGTAGAACCGGTACACAGCGCGGTCCGTGACCAGCACCAGCAGCATGCAGCCCAGGATGCCAAAGGGCAGGGCGAGCAGAGCCGTCGGCAGCGGCCCCAGGCTCACCCCCTGCGCCTGAAAGAACCAGGTCATCAGCACGGTCACCATCGCCCCGAAGGCCATCGTGTCCCCATGGGCGAAGTTCGAGAACCGCAAGATACCATAGATCAACGTGACCCCCAACGCCCCCAGCGCCAGCTGCGAGCCATAAGCTACAGCGGGAATGATCACGAAGTTTGAGAGGGCAATGAAGGCGTTGAGAAAGTCCACTAGAAAAGCCCTTCACACACACCGCTTAAGGTGCGACGACGCGCTACGGCATCAGCGTAACTCACATACTTGGTAGGTGTTCTGAATAGGCTCACAGTGATGGCTCCCCGATGATCGGTCGGAGATATCGACCCCACGTACCCCCGCTCTTTTATCAGCAAAGCTGGCCCCCTAGAGATGACCTGCCAAGTCGTGTCAATAGAATTGATTGTATCGATGATCATGTCTTCTGTGATCCGCTGTACCGCGAACGAAACACCATCCAGTTTGATTTCTTGTGGCGCGTCGACCGCCCATTCCAACAACGCCTCGCTATCTTCACAAGCGATGCCTGGCGAGCAGGTTGGTTTTAGCAAGCAAGAAGCAGCCATTGTTTGCGTTGCGACGCAAGCACCGACCATCGACACAATGAGTAAGGAACTTAGGTCGGACATCCTCACCCCCCCAGAAACGACTTGCGTACCTCGGGGTCGGCCAGCAGTTCCTTGCCCGTCCCCGTATACGCATTCCGCCCCTGCACCAGCACATAGCCCTTGTCGGCAATCTCCAGCGCCTGCCGCGCGTTCTGTTCCACCATAAGGATCGGGATGCCCGTGCGCGCCACCTCGATGATCCGGTCGAAAAGCTCATCCATGACAATCGGCGACACCCCCGCCGTGGGCTCATCCAGCATCAAGACCTTTGGTTGCGTCATCAGCGCCCGCCCAACCGCGACCTGCTGGCGCTGCCCGCCCGACAGCTCCCCCGCCGCCTGCCACCGCTTGTCGCGCAGGATCGGGAACAGATCATAAATCTGCTGCATCGTAGGCCGGATATCGTCGGTGCGGATGAAGGCCCCCATCTCCAGGTTCTCCTCCACGGTCATGGAGGTGAAGATGTTCGAGGTCTGCGGCACAAAGCCCATGCCCTTGGCCACCCGATCCTGCGGCGAGAGCGCTGTGATGTCTTCGCCATCCAACCGCACATGCCCGGCCCGCAGGTTCAGCATCCCGAAAACGGCCTTCATCCCGGTCGACTTGCCCGCGCCATTTGGCCCGACGATCACGGCAATCTCACCGCGATCCACCGCAATCGTACACTCATGCAGAATGTCCGGCCCCGACCCATAACCGCCGGTCATCGCTTCCCCAATCAGAAACGGCCCACCGGGCGCGGGTGCGGCACGACCGCCAGACGTCACCGGTGTCGCAGTGCCCATACCCTTCGGATTGCCCAGCGACAGATCCTTATTGCCCCGGTCGGAGTAGGGATCGGAACTCATGCCTTCATTCTTCCACAAATACTCCGGGGGGGGAGGCCCGGACCGCGCCAGCGGCAACCTGTCCAGTGGACAGGTTGAGGGCCGAACGGGGCGGAGCCCCCTGTCACATCAACACTCACGCGCCCACCTTATCCTTGTTCTTGAGCCCGGTACCCAAATACGCCTCGATCACCTGTTCATTGGCCTTGATCTCATCCAGCGTTCCTTCGGCCAGCACCTTACCCTCTGCCATGCAGATGACCGGATCGCAAAGTCGCCCGATGAAATCCATGTCATGCTCGATCACCACGAACGTATAGCCACGGTTCTGGTTCAGGCGGATAATCGCGTCGCCGATGGTGTTGAGCAGGGTGCGGTTCACACCCGCACCGACCTCATCCAGAAAGACGATCTTGGCGTCCACCATCATCGTGCGACCCAGCTCCAGCAGCTTCTTCTGCCCCCCCGAGATCTGCCCCGCCTTCTGCTCCGCCAGATGCTCGATGGTCAGGAACTCCAGCACCTCATCCGCCTTGGCTTTCAGCGCGCGCTCCTCATCAGCGATCCGTCTGCGCCCGAACCACGTGTTCCAAAGCGTCTCGCCCGACTGGTAGCCCGGTACCATCATCAGGTTCTCGCGGCAGGTCATTGAAGAGAACTCATGCGCGATCTGGAAGGTGCGCAGCAGCCCCTTGTGAAAGAGCGTATGCGGCGGCAGGCCGGTGATGTCTTCGCCATCCATCGTCACACGGCCCGAGGTCGGTTCAAGAACGCCTGCGATCACATTGAAAAGTGTGGTTTTTCCGGCACCGTTGGGGCCGATCAACCCGGTGATCATACCTTTTTCGATCTCAAGGCTCGCGCCATCGACGGCATGAAAACCACCGAAATGCTTGTGAAGGTCGTCAACGACGATCATTCATAAATCCCCATCCGCGCTGTTTGCGCGTGTTGTATCATTGGAACAGCCCAGAGCACAAAGCTCCGGGCTGCTCAAGCCGTTCCGTGACGGCTTACTTGAAGCCGATGGTGGCGTTTTCGCCGTCTTTCACTTCGATCAGGCGGTAGGTTCCGGCCGACTCGCCAGGGCCGATCAGCTCGACCGCCGAGGCGCCCACATAGTCGATATCGCCGCCCTCGCGCAGGATGTCGAAGGCTTTGCCCAGCTCCCCAGGATAAATCTTCTCACCGGGCGCATTGGCCACCTCGAGGATCTTGGGACCATACTCCGCCGGGTCAGTGCTGTCCGCGGCTTGCATGGCCAGCATGAAGAGCGCCGCCGCATCATAGCTTTCCGGCGTGTAGGGCGATGTGGCGTCAAAGGCGTCACCCGCCATCGCGGTCAGCTTTTCAATGCCTTCGCCGCCGGACCCCGCGATCTGACCATAAGAGCCGTTCAGTGCCGAGCCGACATTGGCGGGCAGGCTGTCACCGATCATGCCACCGGGCAGGCCGAAGGTTTCAAAAGCGCCGGAGTCCAGCGCTGCATTGATAATGCCCAAACCACCCTGATCAAGGTACCCCGCGACCACGAGAATATCGCCGCCAGCGGAAGCAAGCGCACCCATCTCGGCGGAGTAGTCGGCCTTGCCGTCCTCATGCGCCGCCACGATGGTCACTTCGCCGCCGATCTTCTTGAAATTGCTCTCAATTGCGTCGGCCAGACCCTTGCCATAGTCATTGTTGGTGTAGGTCAGAGCGATCGAGGTCACGCCACGATCCTGCAGCACCTCGGCCATGACTTCGCCTTCCCGCGCATCCGACGGCGCCGTGCGGAAGAACAGATCGTTGTCTTCGACGGTCGAGAGGCCTGGCGATGTGGCAGACGGTGAAATCATCACCATGCCATTGGGGATCGCCACGTTCTGCAAGATCGCACCGGTCACACCCGAGCAGTCGCCGCCGATGATGCCATGCACACCCTCGGCAATCAGCCGTTCGCCGTTCGAGGTGGACAGGCCGTTGTCGATACAGCCGGTATCTGCCCGCATCGGGATCACCTTGGCCGCATCCAGCAGCTTGCCGCTGTCGGTGGCTTCCTGCATGGCCAGCTCAGCACCGGACGCCATCGGGCCGGCCAGCGATTCAATCGGGCCGGTAAAGCCGATCAGAACACCAAGTTTGACCTCTTTCGCGTGACCGCCCGCAAGCGCCGAGCTCGCCACAAGTGCTGCAGCCGTCGAGGCCAGAAGCATCTTTTTCATTGATCTCTCCCATGTTGGAACGTCTCGTTCGAAAATGAGGTTATGCGCAGCCTGCTGAAAAGAAAAGTGGTTTTGCGGCGGGTCACGTTTGGGTCAGTGAGACTTGAGACCGCATGAAGCGATGCTAACTCTGCCAGCAAGCCTTAAGGTAGAAAGGACCAAGTGATGTTCCATCTTCCAGCCCGGAATTTCGGTGTGCTGTTGGGGCTGCTCAGCGTTGTGATCCCCGTTGCCGGGCGGGCGCAAGATGACGTTGCGGTGACGCCTGTCATTCAAGGTCTGGATACGCCTTGGGCTGTCGCAACGCTGCCAGACGGTGGGTTTCTGGTGACCGAGCGCGACGGCGCATTGCTGCATATTGGCGATGGCGCTGCCAATACGGTACGCGGCGTGCCCGATGTGCAAGTGGGCGGGCAGGGCGGCCTGCTGGATGTGACAGTGGCGCGAGACTTCGCACAGAGCCGCGATATCTTCCTGACCTATTCCAAGCCGCAAGCGCGCGGTGCGGGCACAGCCCTTGCCGTGGCGCGGCTGGCGGAAGATGGATCGCGCCTCGAAAACTTGCAGGTGATCTTTGAATCCGCTCCCGGCAGTTCGGGCGGGCGGCACTTTGGCAGCCGGGTTGTCGAAGCCCCTGACGGCACGCTGTTTGTCACAATTGGCGATCGCGGCGACAGACCCTCCGCACAGGATCTCAGCAATCACAACGGTACGGTGGTTCGTGTCAATCGCGACGGCTCTGTCCCGGCGGACAATCCCTTTGTCGGACAAACCGGCATTCAGCCGGAGATCTGGTCATTTGGCCATCGCAACGCACAGGGTGCGGATTTCGATGCGTCAGGTCAGCTCTGGACGTCCGAGCATGGGGCGCGCGGCGGGGATGAGTTGAACATTGTCAAGAAGGGCGCCAACTTTGGCTGGCCTGTGATCTCCTATGGACGACATTATTCCGGGGGCAGGATCGGCGAGGGCACGTCGAAGCCTGGTATGGAACAGCCGGTGCACTATTGGGATCCGTCGATGGCGCCGTCGGGTCTCATGGTCTATCAGGGCGATATGTTCCCGGACTGGCGCGGCGACATCTTTGTAGGCTCGCTCAAATTCGACTATATCGCGCGTCTGGAAGTCTCAGGCACCAGCGCGCATGAGGCGGAGCAGATTGACATGTCCGAAACCGGCCGCGTGCGCGACATCATTGAGGCGCCTGACGGCAGCATCCTCTTTATCTCGGTGGGTGACGGTACTGTTTACCGCATGGCCCGCCCCGGGGCCTGATGGTCGAACGCCACGCATTTTTGCCTCAATGCCGCAATCATGCTGCAATCGATCAAGGTTCTGCGATTGGAAGTTGTGGGGCAAAAATCATAAATTCCTGCCCGGGACCAAACGTTCATTATTATGAAATACTAAGGTCTGGAGGGCGGAGATAGTGTTGACGACGCCGGCGTTTGGGCTTCGGTCGGTTGACGTCAAAATCACCTTGGGTCTTCTTTTCAGCCTGTTGGCCACAGTTCTGGGAGCCGTTTTTAGCAGACGGGTCAAATCTGTCTGATGGTCACCACGGATCAGATCGACAGCCGTGTCGCGTGGCTGCCGCGCTCGCGGTAGGGCGTCGTATCATAATGGGCGCGGTAGCATTTGGAAAAATGCGACGGTGAGGCGAAACCGCAGGCCAGGGCGACGTTTATCACGCTCATATCCGTCTGCATCAGCAGGTTGCGCGCCTTCTGCAGGCGCAACTCCATGTAATAGCGCTTGGGCGAGCGGTTCAGATACCGCCGAAAGAGCCGCTCCAGTTGCCGGGTGCTCATGCCCACATCCTTGGCCAGGATAGAGGGGCTGATCGGCTCTTCGATATTGCCTTCCATCATCTGGATGACCTTGCTGAGTTTGGGGTGTCGCACTCCGATGCGCGTGGGCACGGACAGGCGCTGCGTGTCTTGATCGGTGCGGATCGAGGCATAGATCAGCTGATCGGCCACCATATTGGCCAGATCCTCGCCGTGATGATCCGCGATGAGCTTGAGCATCAGATCGATGGACGATGTACCGCCAGCAGTGGTGATGCGATTGCCGTCAACCACAAACACCGATTTGGTCAGATCGACCTCCGGAAACTCCTCCGAGAAGCTGTCCTGGTTCTCCCAGTGGATCGTGGCGCGCTTGCCGTCGAGCAGACCTGCCTTGGCCAGAGTATGCGCCGCCGTACAGAGCCCACCCATCAGCACACCCTTGCGCGCCTCGCGGCGCAACCAGCCCAACACCCGTTTGCTTGTGGCCTCTTGCACATTGATGCCGCCGCAGACCATCACCACATCATCGCGCGACAGATCTTCAAGATCACCGTCGAGCTTGAACCCGCTGCCGGAGGAAGCGGACACGATATCGCCGCCTTCGCCGATGATGTGCCATTCATAGAGGTTCTTGCCCGCCATCCGGTTGGCAATGCGCAGGCTCTCCACAGCGGCGGCAAAACAGAGCAGGGTAAAATCCTTGAGCAGCACAAAGACGAAACGCTTTGGCTTTTCGGCGGGCGGTTCATTCCGCGTGGCGGGTTGTATTTGGGACATCGCCGTCTCTTGATCTTATCTCTTGCCCGCAGGGGCACGCGGCCTGCTGCTGAACGTCAGATGGTCACGAGCTTTCGCCCACATCAAGAGGTCGCATTTGTGATATGGTCACTGCGACAAGGCTTTTGTATAGAGAGGGCCGAGATACGAGAGCTCGCAGCCTTGCGAGCCCAACCCGGAGTGGACGAGATGAGTGAATGGAGCAAATCGAGCTGGCGCGCAAAACCGCGGATCCAGATGCCGGAGTATCCGGATCAGGCCGCGTTGGACGCGGTTGAGGCCCAACTTGCACGGTTTCCTCTTCTGGTCTTTGCGGGTGAGGCGCGCCGCCTCAAGGCCCATCTGGCCGCGGCCAGCCGGGGCGAGGCGTTCTTGCTGCAAGGCGGCGATTGTGCGGAAAGCTTTGACCAATTCAGCTCGGATGCAATCCGCGACACGTTCAAGGTGATGCTGCAGATGGCGACCGTGCTGACCTATGGCGCCAAGGTGCCGGTGATCAAGGTGGGCCGCATGGCCGGGCAGTTCGCCAAGCCGCGCTCAGCGCCCACCGAAACCGTGGATGGTGTAGAGCTGCCCAGCTACCGGGGTGACATCATCAACGAGCTGGATTTCACCGCTAAGGCCCGCATCCCCGATCCCGAGAAGATGCTGCGCGCCTATACGCAGGCTGCGGCCACGCTGAACCTCATTCGCGCCTTCTCGACCGGTGGCTATGCCGACATCAACCAGGTGCACGCCTGGACCTTGGGTTTTACCGAGCATGAGAAGGTCGAGCGGTACCGCGAGATTGCCAACCGCATCTCTGACACGCTCGACTTCATGTCCGCCGCAGGCGTGACGCCAGAGACCGCGCACACTCTGCAGTCGGTTGAATTCTACACCAGCCATGAATCACTGCTGCTGGAGTATGAAGAGGCGCTGACCCGCGTGGACAGCACCTCTGGCAAGTGGCTGGCAGGCTCCGGTCACATGATCTGGATCGGTGATCGCACGCGCCAGCCCGATGGCGCGCATGTGGAATTCGCAAGCGGTGTGCAAAACCCGATTGGCCTGAAGGCTGGCCCGTCGATGACATCCGACGACCTCAAGGCGCTGATGGCGAAGCTGAACCCCGAAAACGAGGAAGGCCGTCTGACGCTCATCGCACGCTTCGGTGCGGGATCGGTGGGCGAGCACCTGCCACGCCTGATCAAGACCGTGCGCGAGGAAGGGGCCAATGTCACATGGGTCTGCGACGCGATGCACGGAAACACCATCAAGTCGTCGACGGGCTACAAGACCCGGCCCTTTGACTCGGTGTTGCGCGAAGTGCGCGAGTTCTTTGCCGTGCATGCCGCCGAAGGCACCGTGCCGGGGGGCGTGCATTTCGAGATGACCGGGCAAGACGTGACCGAGTGCACCGGAGGTGTCCGCGCCGTCAGCGATGAAGACCTGTCAGATCGCTACCATACAGCCTGTGACCCGCGCCTGAATGCCAGCCAGTCGCTGGAACTGGCGTTCCTGATTGCGGATGAGCTGTCCAACCGGCGCGAGGCGCATCGCGCGCAAGCGGCGGGCTGAGACGCAAAGGCTGATGTCCAAGACCCGCCGGTGGCCAATTCACCGGCGGTCTTCTTATGGCAAACGCAAAATCACCCGCACGTTCTGCGCGGGTGATCATCCTGATCAAAGGAGTTTGCTGCTTAAATTCGGATCAGTCGTCGGACTTCACAAGCCGCAGATAGGGCGCGTGACGTCGCGGTGTCTCGCTGCGGAAGGGCACTTTTGGGGGTTGCAGCGCTTTGTTCGGTGTTCTGACCATAGGCTTCGGCGCAGGGATCTTTTCTGTCACAACGGGCGGCAGCGACGCATCTGCCAGGATGGGGCGCAGCGACGAGCGCACCACATCAAACCGGCGCGGGCTGCGGCCCATGTCGCCCACAGAAATCAGGGCCCCCAGAATACGGCTCACGTCGCCCAGATCGCTCTTGAGCGGCATCAGCAGCATGCGGGCCTCAAGCGGCGGCAAGGATGCCCCTTGCTCAGAGCGCAATTCGAGCGTGCACGTGGCGGGTGTTTCGAAGACTTCTTCAAGAATATCAGAAACTTGGCGGCGGGAGTTCGGCATGATGAAGGAGGTCAACGGCATGCCGCGCACCTCCATGCCCATCAGATCGCTCAGATGACTGCCCGCAATGCGCAGCCGTGCAATGCCCGGTGCGATCCGCTCCACGATGAAGGAATACTCTAATGCCTGCTCAATCCCGCGCGGGTCAATCTCGGATCGGTTTGGCATCAGACGGTTGCCGCGCAGGCCTTCCCAATAGGCCTCGACCTGCGCCAGCGGCGTAAATCCGTTTTTTGAAATACGTTGGGTCATACTCAATACATTGTGCGTGTTTTGGCCGTTGTTGTCCATTACCCGCCCCCTTCTCAAATGCGATACCCGCGTTGATGACTTGTTAACGTGGCGCCCGTGCTTCGTCTTTACACGGTGCCATACTGGTTACTGGAATATTAATATCAAGATTTTTCCACAAATGCTTGCATATCTTTATATTTGGTTAACCTCAGCGAGGCGCGACCGGGACGGGCAACAATACGCTCGGGGGTTGCCCCTCCGCGATGAATCGCCATAAGGCTGAGGCAACGGGACGGCGAGAAAGACAGATATTATGATCCGCTCCATGACCGGATTTGCCTCCGCCAGCGGCAGCTTGCCCCCCCATGCCTGGGACTGGGAGCTGCGGGCGGTCAATGGAAAAGGCCTCGATCTCCGCATTCGCGTCCCCGATTGGATTGTGGGGTTGGAGGCAAGCCTGAGAAAGCTGCTGAGCGCCCAGGTGAAACGCGGAAATGTGACCCTGTCGCTGCGGCTGTCCCGCGCCGAACAGGAGGGCGCGCTGCAGATCAATGCGACCCAGTTGTCCTCCGTTCTGGGCGCTATGGCGACCATCGAGACCCGCGCGGCGGAAACAGGTGTCACGCTGGCCCCATCAACGGCCGCAGACATCGTTGGACTGCGGGGTGTTTTGGAAACATCAAACAGTGAAGACGACACAACGGCGCTGGCCCAGATGCTGATGGCCGAGGCGGAGGCGCTTCTGACCAGCTTCAACGCCATGCGCGACGGCGAAGGCGCGGCCTTGCGCAAGGTGCTGCTGGGGCAACTGGAGGAGCTGACCGCATTGACGGAGGAAGCTGCGGCGCTGGCCACCGTGCGCCAGGCGGCGCTTGCGGACACACTGCGGCGCAATCTGGCCAAGGTCATCGACAACACAGAGAACGTCGATCCCGACCGCGTGGCACAGGAGCTGGCCCTGATTGCCGTAAAGTCGGATGTCACGGAAGAGATAGACCGGCTGACGGCTCATATCGCCGCCGCGCGCGAGCTGATTAGCGGGGAGGGCCCCGTGGGCCGCAAGCTCGATTTCCTGATGCAGGAGTTCAATCGCGAGGCCAACACGCTGTGCTCCAAGGCGCAGAATACGGAGCTGACCCGCTGCGGCCTGGCCCTGAAAACGGTGATCGACCAGATGCGGGAGCAAGTCCAGAATGTGGAGTAACCCATGACAGCGCCGCGCCGGGGCCTTTTGATCATTCTTAGCTCGCCGTCGGGGGCGGGCAAATCCACGTTGGCACGCCGGTTGCGCGACTGGGACAGCGAAATCGAGTTCTCCGTCTCCGCCACAACGCGCCCGCCGCGCCCCGGCGAAGAGGATGGACGCGAATATCATTTTGTGGATGAGGCACGCTTCAAGATGCAGGTGGCTGAGGGCGGCATGCTGGAGCACGCCCATGTCTTTGGCAATTTCTACGGCTCGCCGCGCCCGCCGGTGCAGGCGGCCATTGACGAGGGGCGCGATGTGCTCTTTGACATCGATTGGCAGGGCGCACAGCAGATCACCAATTCATCGCTGGGGCCGCATACGCTCTCCATTTTCCTGTTGCCGCCCTCGATCCGGGAGCTGCGCCAGCGGCTGGAAAAACGCGGCCAGGACGGCGCCGAGGTGATTGCCCGCCGCATGGAGAAAAGCTGGGACGAGATCAGCCATTGGGGCGCCTATGACTTCGTGATCGTGAACGATGATCTCGACCAGACCGAAGCGCAGCTGAAAACAATCATCTCGGCCACGCGCCTGCGCCGCAGCCAGCAACCGCAGCTGACCGACCACGTGCGCCGCCTGCAATCGGAATTCGAGGAGCTGTCATGACACTCTATGCTTTGGGCCCGCATCGCCCGACCGTTTATGCCGATACATGGGTCGCGCCTGATGCCAATCTGGTGGGGCAGGTGGTGCTGGAGGAGGGGGCGTCGGTCTGGTTCGGCACCACGATCCGGGCGGATCACGAGGAGATCCGCGTGGGCCGCGGCTCCAACGTGCAGGAGAACTGCGTGTTTCACATCGATGCGGGCTATCCGCTAAGCATCGGCGAGAATTGCACCATTGGGCATAAGGTCATGCTGCATGGCTGCACCATCGGGAACAATTCCCTGATCGGCATGGGGGCCACGGTTCTGAACGGCGCCAAGGTCGGCGAAAACTGCCTGATCGGAGCCGGGGCGCTGATCACGGAAAACAAGGTGATCCCTGATGGTAGCCTGGTGATGGGCGTTCCGGGGAAGGTTGTGCGGGAGCTGGACGCGGAGGCCATCAAGGGCCTCACGCTGAGCGCGCTGCATTATCAGGAAAACATGCGCCGGTTCCGCGATGAGCTGCGCGCCGTCGAGGGATGACATGAAAAACGAAAAAGGGTCTTTGATGCGGCCGGATGCGCTGCCCGAGAGTGCAAGCCGGCCGGTGGTCACACCGCTCAGCCCCTCGGTGGTCTATGCCTCCGACACGCCCGACATGCTGGACCAGCAATATGACGGCGGGCTGCAGGGCTATACCTATGCGCGCGAGGGCCACCCCAACGCGGATGTGGTGGCCAAACGGGTCGACCGGATGGAGAACGCGCCGCATATGGGGGTCTTGACCGGCTCCGGCATGGGGGCGGTGTCGGCTGTGCTGCTTGGATTGACCGAGACGGGAGATCACGTGATCGGCAGCACCCAGCTTTACGGCCGCTCCCTGCGCATGATGACGGAGGACCTCCCCCGCCTCGGGATTGCCACCACGCTGGTGGATGCGGGCGATGTAGACGCCGTGCGTGCCGCGCTGCGGCCCGAGACGCGGATGGTGTTGGTGGAGGTGGTCTCGAACCCGACATTGCGGGTGGCGGATCTTGAGGGGTTGGCCACGCTCTGCCGCGAGGCAGGCATTCTGCTGGTGGTCGACAACACCTTCACCACCCCGCGTGCGATCAGGCCGTTCGACTGGGGCGCCGATATCGTGCTGCACTCGCTGACCAAGCTGCTGGCCGGGCATTCGGACGTCACGCTGGGCTATGTGGCCGCGCAGGATGAAGCACTCAACAACCGTCTGCGGGTCTTTGCCGTCACCGCCGGGCTGACGCCCAGCCCCTTTGACTGTTGGCTGGCGGAACGCGGCATGCTGTCGTTTGATCTGCGCTTTGACCGGGCGGAACAGACGGCCGCGTGTCTGGCGGATCATCTGGCCGGGCTGCCCGGCGTCGCACGGGTTCTCTACCCGGGACGGGCGGACCACCCGGATCAGGCGCGCGCGGCGCATCTGCTGGCAGGTCACTTCTGCAACATGGTTACCTTTGAGCTGCGGGGCGGGCGGGCCGAGGCCAATGCCTTCACCCGCGCGGCGGACGGCCTGAGCTTTGCTCCCACGCTGGGCGATGTGGGCACCACGATCTCGCATCCCGCGTCGTCTTCTCACCGGGCGCTGACGGCAGAGAAGCGCGCCGAGCTTGGCATGAGCGAAGGCACATTTCGCGTCTCCGTCGGTCTGGAAGATCCCGAGACGCTCTGCGCTGTTTTCAGCCAGGCCATCGCTGCGGCCACCGGGGGCTGATCGAAGATGAGCCGCGCCTTGTCCGACACTCTGGCCGCGGTTCCCTTACCGGCCCTGCTGATCGATCAGGACGAGCGTATTGTCGGCGCCAATGAGGAGGCCCGTGCGCTGGTCGGGCGCGGCGTCGAGGGGCGCAACTTCATCACCATGCTGCGCCAGCCGTCGGTCATTGATGCGGTGCAGGCTGTCCTGCGCGACGGCAAGCCGCGTGCGACGCAATATCTGGCCAGTGACGGGGCGCAGGACCTGACGTTCCGGGTGACCGTCCGCCCGGTTGCTGACCAGCGGGTGATCCTGCTGTGCTTTCTGGATGTCACGCATCTGGAGCAGGCGGGCCAGATGCGCCGCGACTTCGTGGCCAATGTCAGCCACGAGCTGCGCACACCGCTCACCGCCCTGATGGGGTTCATCGAAACGCTGCGCGGCCCGGCGCGCGATGATGTGGCTGCACGCGAACGCTTTCTGGACATCATGGAAGGGGAGGCGGGGCGCATGAACCGGCTGGTGGGTGATTTGCTCTCACTCAGCCGGGTGGAGGGGGATGAGCGGGTGCGCCCGCGCGATCAGGTCAATCTTGGCGAAATTCTCTCCTCTGTGCTGCGCACGCTGAAACAGCTGGCGGGCGATGCGGGCGTGACCTTTGACGAGGACTTTGGCGCAGAGCCGGTCGTGCTGACAGGCGATGCGGACCAGCTGATGCAGGTGTTCACCAATTTGGTGGAGAATGCCATCAAATACGGCGCATCCGGCAAGCGGGTCACCTTGCGGATCGAACGCAGCGCGCGCGACCCTGCGTTGCGCGCCCCGGCGGTGCGGGTGCATGTGATCGACTACGGCCCCGGCATAGATGCCGTTCACCTGCCGCGCCTGACAGAGCGGTTCTACCGGGCCGACAGCCACCGCAGCCGGGCCCTGGGCGGCACGGGGCTGGGCCTCGCTATCGTGAAACACATCATCAATCGCCATCGCGGACGGCTGAAGATCGAAAGTGAGCTGGGGCAGGGCACGCAATTCACGGTCGTGCTGCCCTTGCAGATCAGCGGGCCCAGGGGCGAGTCGCAGCTTTGACCTCGACCCCATTCGCCGACCATGCTGCCGCAACCCTAGATGGAATAAATAAATAAAATAAAAACAATGCCCTGAGCCGTTTCCGCTCCCGTACCCGCAGCTGTCATAAAACTGTTACGCAACTGTCACAAAAGCATCGTCGCAGCGCCGTATCCAGCGGCGCAAGGTCGCTGTGGGAGCGACCAGATTCGAAAAACAGACAATGACAGGAGATATCATGTCGTTTGCAAAACTCACCACATCCGCGCTGGCCCTTGCGGCTCTGTCCGCCACAACTGCTGCCGCGCGTGATCAGGTGCAAGTTGCCGGCTCTTCGACCGTGCTGCCCTATGCCTCCATCGTAGCCGAAGCCTTCGGAGAGAACTTTGAATTCCCCACGCCGGTTGTCGAATCCGGTGGCTCCTCCGCCGGTCTGAAGCGCTTCTGCCAGGGCGTTGGCACCGAGCACACAGACATCGCGAACGCCTCGCGTGCGATCCGTGAAAAAGAGATCAAGGCCTGCGCCGAGAACGGCGTGACCGACATCATCGAAGTGCGCATCGGCTATGACGGCATCGTCTTCGCCAGCCAGATTGACGGCCCCGCGTACACGGCCTTCACCCAGTCCGACATCTTCAACGCGCTGGCGCCGAAGGTCATGGTCGACGGTGAGTTGGTCGATAACCCCTACACCAAATGGTCCGACTTCAACGCTGATCTGCCCGAAGCCGACATCCTGGCCTTTATCCCGGGCACCAAGCACGGCACACGCGAAGTCTTCGAAGAGAAGGTGATCGCAGCGGGCTGTGAAGCCACGGGTGCGATGGAAGCCATGATCAAGGGCGGCATGTCCGAGGATGACGCGGAAGACGCGTGCCTCTCCGTGCGGACAGACGGCAAGTCCGTGGACATCGACGGCGACTACACCGAGACGCTGGCCTCGATCGATGCCAACTCCAACGCCATCGGTGTCTTTGGTCTGGCGTTCTACGAGAACAACACCGACAAGCTGAAGGTTGCGACAATGGCCGGCGTTGAGCCGACCACCACAACCATCGCCGAAGGGGAATACCCTGTGTCGCGTCCGCTGTTCTTCTACATCAAGAAGGCGCATATCGGCGTGATCCCGGGCCTCAAAGAATATGCCGAGTTCTTCGTCTCTGACGAGATCGCTGGCCCCGACGGCCCGCTGGCCGCTTACGGCCTGGTGTCCGACCCTGAGCTGGTAGCCACACAGGACGGAGTGTCCGGTGAGAAAGTCATGGGCGGCGGCAGCTGATCCAATCCCATTGGGACCATTGAACCGGGTGGGCGGCGGCTGACGCCGCTCATCGCTCTGAGTGATCCGACCACGCGTCACACCGGATAATTGGGGGGCATATGCCGCTACTCTGGCTTACCGTCATCGTTCTCGGCCTGTCGCTGGTCGGCTATCTGTTGGGTCGGCAGCGGGCTATGCAGAGCGCCTCGGGCGACAGCAGGGCGCTGCATTCGCTGCCCATCTACTACGGGATGAACGCCCTGATGAAGGCCGTGGTTCCGGCGCTGGGGCTGATGGTGATCTGGCTGCTGGCGCAGCCACTGGTGATCGAGAACCGCATCGCTGACATGATCCCCGCGTCGGCCACGGCAGATGACACCAATCTTGGCCTTGTGATGGCTGAGGTGCGGCGCACGGCCGAAGGGCTGGACAATGCAGTGGCCGCTGGCCTGATGGATGAGGACACCGCAAGCAACGCGCGCGCGGACATCACCGATGTGACCGCGCGTCTGAAACAGGCGGGTCAGGTCGTGACCAACCAGATCACGCAGCCGGTGCTGCGCGCAGCACAGGCCTACCGCGTGATGAGTGCCACCTCCAACACCATCATGACGGTTGCCGTTCTTTTGGTGGCGCTGGCGGGCGCCGGGTGGGGCGTGCTGCAAAGCGGGCGCGACTTCCGCGCGCGCAATGTGGTCGAACAAGGTATTCTGGTGATCCTGATCGCAGCCGCCTCTGTCGCGATCCTGACCACCATTGGCATCATCCTGTCGCTGATCTTCAATACAATCGAATTCTTCCGGCTGTATCCGGCTGCCGATTTTTTCACCCTGCTGGAATGGGCGCCCAGCTTCTCGGGACGGGGCGGCGCCTCCAGCCTGGGTATTCTGCCGCTGCTCTGGGGGACGATCTACATCTCCATCGTGGCGCTGATCGTTGCGGTTCCCATCGGGCTTTTCTCGGCCATCTACCTGTCGGAATACGCGTCACCTAAGGTGCGCGGCATTGCAAAGCCGCTGCTTGAGATTCTGGCGGGCATTCCCACCATCGTCTATGGCCTCTTTGCTCTGTTGACCATCGGGCCGCTGCTCGTAAGCGTCTTTGGCAAGGATGGCGTGGGCTGGATGGGCGGTGGCCGCTCGGTCATGACGGCAGGCATTGCCATGGGCATCATGTTGATCCCCTTCGTCAGCTCGCTGTCGGATGACATCATTAATGCAGTGCCGCAATCGCTGCGTGATGGGTCTTATGGCCTCGGCGCCACCCGGTCGGAAACCATCAAGCAGGTGGTTCTGCCCGCAGCACTTCCGGGCATCGTGGGTGCTGTCCTGCTGGCGGCAAGCCGGGCGATTGGCGAGACCATGATTGTGGTGCTGGGGGCAGGGGCCGCGGCCCGCCTCTCGCTCAACCCGTTTGAGGCTATGACGACCGTGACCGCCAAGATCGTCTCGCAGCTGACCGGGGACAGTGACTTTGCCTCGCCTGAGGCGCTGGTGGCTTTCGCCTTGGGGATCACCCTCTTTGTCCTCACACTCGGGCTGAATGTTTTCGCGCTCTACATCGTGCGCAAGTATCGGGAGCAGTATGAATGACCGACGCCAGCATGCCGACCAGCTCTGACGCGAAACCGCGCACGCCGCTGACAACGGTCGACGCGCGCACAAAAAAGCGCAAGGCCGCCGAGGCGCGGTTCCGCATGTACGGGATTGCAGGAATCGCCACAGGTATCTTCTTTCTGATCGTTCTTCTGGCCTCGATTGTCGCCAGCGGCACGGGCGCGTTCCAGCAGACTTTCATCAATGTCCCGGTCTATCTTGACCCTGCAAAGCTCGACAAGAATGGCAACCGCAACCCTGCGGAGCTCGCAAAAGTCTCCACCTTTGGCTACACGCCTCTGATCCAGGAAGCTCTGCTGACGCAGGTCCAGAACAACGGGATCGAGACCCCGCTTGAAAAGCGCGGCGATATGAAAGCGATGATTTCCGCCTCTGCCGCCGCACAGGTACGTGACGTAGTGCTGGGTGACCCAGATATGATCGGCGAAACGGTCGAGTTCCGCATTCTCGCCTCCAGCCGGGTCGATGGTTATCTGAAGGATCGCGTCAAGCGCGAGGACGTGGCCCGCGACAAGAATATCGATGCCGAACATTTGGATCTGGTCGATGCGCTGGTGCCACTCGGGATCGTCCAGAAGACGTTCAACATCGACTTCATCACCGGCGCAGACGCCTCTGAAAGCCGGGCCGAAGCTGCGGGGATTGGTGTGTCGATGATCGGATCTTTCTTCATGATGCTGGTCGTGCTTGTGCTTGCCCTGCCGATTGGGGTGGCCGCCTCGATTTATCTTGAAGAATTTGCGCCAAAGAACCGACTGACCGATCTGATCGAGGTGAACATCGCCAATCTGGCGGCGGTTCCTTCGATCGTCTTCGGGATCCTAGGGCTGGCCGTCTTCATCCAGTTCATGCACCTGCCACAGTCGGCACCGCTTGTGGGCGGCATGGTGCTGACTCTTATGACGTTGCCGACGATCATCATCTCGACGCGCGCCTCGCTGAAGGCGGTGCCTCCGTCGATCCGCGATGCGGCACTTGGCGTCGGAGCGTCCAAGATGCAATCGGTCTTTCACCATGTTTTGCCGTTAGCCGCGCCTGGTATTCTGACCGGAACGATCATCGGCCTTGCACAGGCCTTGGGGGAAACAGCACCGCTGTTGCTGATCGGGATGGTGGGCTTCATCGCCTCCAACGCGCCCGACAGCATTGCCAGCGGGCTGCTGGATCCGAACTCGGCCATGCCCGCGCAGATCTATGAATGGGCCAAACGCGCGGACCCTGCGTTTTATGAACGGGCCTGGGGTGGTATCATCATCCTGCTTTTGTTCCTGATCACGATGAACACCATTGCCGTGATCTTGCGTCGTCGATTCGAGCGGCGTTGGTAAAGGGGAAACAGTCCAATGAACGATATGAGAGTACTGGAGAGAGACGTGGACGCCAACGCCACTAAAATCGCCGCCCGCGGCGTTCAGGTCTACTATGGAGACACCCACGCAATCAAAGATGTTAATGTCGACATCCAGGACAAGACCGTGACCGCCTTCATCGGGCCGTCTGGCTGTGGCAAATCCACCTTCCTGCGCTGCCTCAACCGGATGAATGACACAATCGACGTCTGCCGCGTGCAGGGCGATATTCATATCGATGGTGAAGACATCTACGACAAGCGCGTGGACCCGGTGCAGCTGCGTGCCAAGGTGGGTATGGTGTTCCAGAAACCGAACCCCTTCCCCAAGTCGATCTACGACAATGTGGCCTACGGCCCCAAGATCCATGGTCTGGCCAAGAACAAGGCGGACCTCGATGATATCGTGGAGCGTGCGCTGCGCCGTGGCGCGATCTGGGACGAGGTCAAGGACCGTCTGCAAGCACCGGGCACCGGCCTCTCTGGCGGGCAACAGCAACGCCTGTGCATCGCGCGTGCCGTCGCGACCGAGCCGGAAGTGCTTTTGATGGATGAGCCCTGTTCCGCGCTGGACCCGATTGCCACAGCGCAAGTTGAAGAACTGATTGACGAACTGCGGCAGAACTACTCGGTGGTGATCGTGACCCACTCCATGCAACAGGCCGCGCGGGTCAGCCAGAAAACCGCCTTCTTCCACCTTGGGAATCTCGTGGAGTATGGCGAGACAGGCACGATTTTCACCAACCCCGAAGACCCGCGCACGGAAAGCTACATCACAGGTCGGATTGGATAAAAATATGCAAGACCAACACATTGCCTCCGCCTTCGACCGCGACTTGGAGGCGATCCAGGCTCAGATCATGAAGATGGGCGGTCTGGTCGAGGCGGCCATTCGCGACGGCGCACAATCGCTGGACACCCGCGATGAAGAGCTGGCTGAGCAGGTCCGCAGACAGGACCGCACAATTGATGACCTCGAAGAGATGATCAACGAGGAAGCGGCCCGCGTCATCGCCCTGCGGGCCCCCACCGCGCGCGATTTGCGCCTGATCCTGAGTGTGATCAAGATCAGCGCCAATCTGGAACGGATCGGCGACTATGCCAAGAACATGGCCAAGCGCACTGGCGTTCTGTCGCAGATGGCGCCGGTCGATGACAGCAGTGCCGCGCTGCGCCGCATGTCGCGTGAAGTGGAGCGGATGCTGAAAGATGCGCTGGACGCCTATATCCAGCGGGATGCGGAATGGGCCCTCGAAGTCATCCACCGCGATCACGAGGTGGATCAGATGTACAACGCGCTGTTCCGCGAATTCCTGACCTTCATGATGGAAGATCCGCGCAACATCACCGCCTGCATGCATTTGCATTTCATCGCGAAGAACATCGA
Source organism: Roseobacter cerasinus (assembly GCF_009811755.1). Taxonomy (GTDB): domain Bacteria; phylum Pseudomonadota; class Alphaproteobacteria; order Rhodobacterales; family Rhodobacteraceae; genus Roseobacter; species Roseobacter cerasinus. The sequence continues at coordinate 473,530 of NZ_BLIV01000003.1, read as the reverse complement.
ACGTATGGGCGACCATGTTACGTCGATTGCCGAGCAGGTGGTCTATCTGGTCACCGGTGAGCACCCGGAAGACGCGCGCCCGAAAGCCGATAAAACATCGTTGGTAGCAGAAGGATCGTAACAATGTCCGCCGATCAACCCCGGGTTCTGGTGGTCGAGGATGAACCCGCACAGCGCGAGGTTCTGGCCTATAATCTCGAAGCCGAAGGCTTTGCCGTCAGCCGCGCCGAAAACGGTGAGGAAGCGCTGATGCTGGTAGAGGAAACGGCACCGGATGTGATTGTGCTCGACTGGATGATGCCGAACCTCTCGGGCATCGAGGTGTGCCGCAGGCTCAAGATCAAATCCGAGACGCGGACCATTCCGATCATCATGCTCTCGGCCCGGTCCGAAGAGGTCGATCGCGTGCGGGGCCTTGAAACCGGCGCGGATGACTATGTGATCAAACCCTATTCCGTCATCGAGCTGATGGCTCGGGTGCGCAGCCAGCTGCGCCGCGTGCGTCCGGCGGCTGCGGGCGAGCGGCTGGAATATGAGGATATCATCCTCGATGCCATCACGCACCGTGTGAATCGGGGTGATGCGGAGTTGAAGCTGGGGCCGACCGAGTTTCGATTGCTATCCACCTTCATGGAAAAACCGGGACGGGTCTTCTCGCGCGAACAATTGCTGGACCGGGTCTGGGGCCGGGATATCTATGTCGATACCCGCACCGTGGACGTGCACATTGGTCGCCTGCGCAAAGCGCTGACCCGACATGGCGGTACGGACCCGCTGCGCACCGTGCGCGGCGCAGGCTACGCTCTAGGGTAGGGGCCTCAGACCGGTCGCAGGCCCAACATCTGACGCGCCTGACTTGGGGTCGCCACCGGGCGGGCGTATTTCTCGCAAAGCGCGGCGGCACGGCGGATGAGTGCTGCATTGGACGGCGCCAGTGTTTGCCGATCCAGGCGCACATTGTCTTCCAGGCCCGCCCGCGTATGGCCACCTGCGGCAATGGCCCATTCATTCACCTTGATCTGTGCAGGACCAATGCCTGCAGCACACCAAAGCGCATCCGGCGCGCGGCTCTTCATGATCTCTACATAGAAGTCAAACACCTGCTTGTCGGCGGGCATAGCGTTTTTCACGCCCATGACGAATTGCACGTAAAGCTTTCCGTAAAGCGTGCCCGCCTCATGCAGTCGGATTGCGTGCAGTATGTGTGACAGATCAAAGGCCTCAATCTCAGGCGTGACCTCATGGGTGCGCATTTCGCGCGCGAGCCACTGCACCAGATCAGGCGGGTTTTCATAAACACGCGTCGGGAAGTTGTTGGAGCCTACCGAGAGAGACGCCATATCGGGGCGCAAGGGCAGCATGCCTCCGCGCTCCCGGCCCGCGCCCGATCGGCCCCCGGTCGAGAACTGGATGATCATGCCGGGGCAGTGCTTTTCCAACCCTTCCTTCAGCTGTGCGAATTTCTCCGGGTCGGAGGAGGGCGTCTCGTCGGGATTGCGCACATGGGCGTGGCAAATCGCGGCCCCGGCTTCAAAGGCTTCATGTGTGCTTTCCAACTGTTCGGCAACAGAAATTGGCACCGCCGGGTTCGCGGCTTTTGTCGGCACGCTGCCGGTGATCGCGACACAGAGGATACAAGGGTCAGACATCAAAAAACACCGTTTCTTTCGGGCCTTGCAGGTAAATATTAAAGTTATAGGTTGCGTCTGGTCCCGGCTCGGCAATCAGCGTGTGCAGCCGACCTGTCGGCTGGACGCGCGCCAGAACAGGATCATGCGCCTGCATATCGTAATCTTCCGGAAAATACATCCGCGTATGCAGGCCTATGTTGATCCCGCGCGCGATGATCCAGACCGTGATATGCGGTACCATGACCGTGCCATCGGGGCAGGGCACAGCGCCGGGCTTGATGGTCTCGAACCGCCAGCGCCCAGTCTCTGCATCTGCCGCAGCCCGACCCCAGCCGGAAAACGCCGCTGATCGGGTGGTATAGCGCCCCTGCTCATCGGCCTGCCAGATTTCCACCACAGCATCGGTCAATGGCGCGCCATCTCCGTCAAAAATCACGCCTTCAATGGCAATGCGCTGGCCCGGGGTCTCGGCCTGCAGCATCTGCGCCCCGAGATCTTCGGCAAAGACACCCGTGATGCCGCAGGCATTTGGCATGCAGCCGATATGCACATAAGGCCCGGCCGTTTGAGAGGCCGTCTCATGCAGATCGTCGCTCATATCCCCTCCGGTCTGTTCTCGAAATAGCTGGCACGCCGGCCGCGCAGCACAATGTCAAAGCGGTAGGCGCGCGCATCCATCGGAACGGTGGCCTCCATATCCGGCTGCGCAATCAGCCGTGCGATTGCATCTTGATCCGGCACTGCGTTCACAATCGGACAGCGTGCGATAAGCGGATCGCCCTCAAAATACATCTGCGTGACAAGACGCTGCGCAAAGCACTGACCAAAAACAGAAAAATGAATGTGCGCCGGGCGCCAGTCGTTGCCGCCATTGGGCCAGGGGTAGGGCGCGGGCATGATCGTTCGGAACATGTAGGCCCCGTTCTGATCCGTGATAACGCGGCCACAGCCGCCGAAATCCGGATCCAGCGGCGCGAGATACCCGTCTCTCTTATGACGATATCGCCCGCTTGCATTGGCTTGCCAGACCTCGATCAACGCGCCAGGCACGCCACGGCCGGTTTGATCCAAAAGACGGCCATGCACGATGAGACGCGCGCCCATAGCTGTCTGTCCCGGTCGCGCGTGGTTCACGATCAGATCATGATCCAGAGGCCCCAGACTGTCCCGGGTAAACACCGGGCCGATGTTCTCTGTGGGCGTCGCAGGCATAGAAATGCGCGCATGCTCCGGTGACCTCATGCTGCTGGAGCGATACGCCGGCGCCCGTGCAGCGGGCTGACGTGTCCAGTCGCGTGGCATGATCGGTCCGCCGTTCAAACTTCGTCCATCTCCTGGAAGGTCTGCTTGGCGAGCTTCAACGCGTGGTTGGCACGCGGCACTCCAGCATAGATCGCCACGTGCTGAAAGACCTCGATCACGTCGCTCTTGCTCGCACCGGTATTCGCCGTTGCGCGAATGTGCATCGGGATTTCGTCGAAATTCCCCGTGGCCGCCAGCAACGCCAATGTCAGCATGGAGCGCTCGCGATAGCTGATGCCGGGCGACGCCCAGACCGTTCCCCAGGCGCTTTCGGTGATCAGGCGTTGGAATGGCTCATCGAGATCTGTCTGCGATTGCAACGCCTTATCGACGTGTTCGGATCCCAACACCTCTCTGCGCACCCGGTGTCCATCTTCGTACCGATCCACCATAGAAATCCCGTTGCGTTGCTACTTCGGCTGATTGAGGTTAACCGGACAGGCCCAAATGATAAAGGTCATTGGCATACCTGGTTCAATTCATATTTTTACATAATACTGATTATGCGCCTTTTTCATGTATGCGGACACATTCTAAACTGGGTTGCGACAAATCCCCCATCTTGCTGGAAAGCAAGGAGAATGGAATTGGCCCATACAGAGCTAGATCTGCGTGAGAGACGCGCAATTGAAGATATGTTGCACGCCAAGGTGCCCGTCAGAGAGATGGCGCGTTTCTTGAAGCGGCACAAATCGACGATCTCTCGCGAGATCAAACGCAATTTCTTGGCGGATGATGCCTTCCCAAAGAAGTATGCGGGCTACTTCGATCATGCCGCTCAATTGCGGACTGATAAGCGTCGGTCTGTGCAGCACAAACTGATCCGGCATTCAGAACTCCGCAAGACTGTTGTGGCGAAGATCAAACAAAGCCCCCTCTCGGCAGATTTTGCTGTACAAAATCGCCTGCCGGTCAATGGGACACCCGAGCAGATCGGCAACCGCATAATCTATGAAGGCGCAAAACTGCGCGTCTGTCAGGAGACCATATACCGCTACATCTATTCAAAGGAAGGTATGGATCAGGAGCTGTGGCGGTATCTGCCCGGTAGAAAACACGAACCGGCGCGCGCGAAGATGGCTGCCGAAGACGCGAGACATCACGGCATTCACGGATCATGATGTGTAGATGATCAGCGACCGCCTCAACGCGACGTCCCGGAAGTGTCTCGGATGGAAGACACCCGTTGGAGTGTTTCGAGAAAAGATGATGGAGGAGATGAGCCAAGGCCCCTACCCTCGGAAAGAGTAGGAGTCGCGGTTCAAGTATCGCTCACATCTTACCTCCTGAGATGAGCACCGAGCGCTGCGAGTTGATGAAGTGCTTGTATATCAGGAATCCTCAAAAGAGCAGGTCAATCCGTGTATGCGTTATCGACATCGCCTCCTGCTCTGCGGTGTATAGGGCGAATTTACCCTTGCAGCGATCACCCGGAACCTCCGCAAACTGGCGCAGATCTGTCCTGCACCGCAGCAAACGCGAAAAGCCCGATCAGAAAGGCGCTCGCACCCTGTTCAACACGCCACTTTCTGCACCCGCAAGGCGTTATTTTTCCAAAGAATCGGCTCGAAGCGGACTTCCGACCCCACTGAGAAGGCCCACTCCGAAGGCGGTGCGTTCTCAAAGCACCTGAAGACGTTTGAACAGGCTCGACGTGTCCCAGCGCCCGCCGCCCATTTTCTGCACATCTTTGTAAAACTGATCGACCAGCGCCGTGACCGGCAGGCTGGCGCCCGTCTCATCCGCCGTCTTCAGACAGATGCCCAGGTCCTTGCGCATCCAGTCTGTGGCAAAACCGTGGTCGAAGTGATCGTCGAGCATGGTCTCGTAGCGGTTGTTCATCTGCCAGCTGCCCGCCGCACCCTGGCTGATCACTTCGACAACGGCGTGCCCATCCAGGCCCGCTTTGTCGGCAAAGTGCAACGCTTCGCTGAGGCCCTGAACAAGCCCGGCAATGGCGATCTGGTTGCACATCTTGGTCATCTGACCGGCACCGCTCTCACCGATGCGACGGCAGATCTTGGCGTAGACGTCCATCACTGGCAGCGCGCGCTCGTAGGCGCCTTCGTCGCCACCACACATGATCGACAGGGCGGCGTTCTCGGCGCCTGCCTGCCCGCCTGAGATCGGCGCATCGACAAAGCTCACCTGTTTTTCATTGGCTGCGACATAAAGCGCACGCGTGACCGCCGCCGACACCGTGGTGTGATCGACAAAGACCGCGCCCGACGTCATGCCTGCAAAAGCGCCATCCGGCCCAAGACAGACTGAGCGCAGGTCATCGTCATTGCCCACACAGGCCATCACGAAATCCGCCCCCGCAGCTGCCTCGCGCGGGGTGGTGGCCATGGCCCCGCCATATGTGCTGACCCAATCCTCCGCCTTGGTGGCGGTGCGGTTGTACACGGTCACCTCATGGCCAGCCTTCTGCAAATGCCCCGCCATGGGTCCACCCATGACCCCCAGTCCCAAAAATGCCAGCTTGGCCATATGTTTGTCCTTCCCGTTTTCCGTGTTGCTTTACGTCGCTCTCCTACCTAACAGTCAGGGCGCACGGGTCAACAAATCGGAACGAGAAGGCGAGACACGGATGGCTGTGGTCTTCAAATGGTTGATGCGCCTGGCGGCCACCTGCGTGGTATTGGTCGTGCTGGGCGTCTGCATGGTGTACTATCTGGCGTCCCGCTCGCTGCCTGACTACGACAAGACGCTGGAGGTGCCATACCTCACCGCCGAGGTCGAGATCGTGCGCGACAATGCCAATGTGCCGCATATCTTTGGGCAGAGCGATCAGGATGTATTCTATGCGCTGGGGTATGCTCATGCGCAGGACCGGCTGTGGCAGATGACGATGCTGCGCCGCACGGCCCAAGGCCGCCTGTCGGAGGTCTTCGGCACGGCCACGGTCGAGATCGACACGCTGATGCGGCGGCTGGATCTTTATACACGCGCCGTCGCCTCGGTGGATGCGCAAGACGCGCGGACGATGCAGATGCTGCGGGCCTATGCCACCGGCGTGAATGCGCGGCTCGATGAGATCAACACCAGTGCCCTGGGGCGCGGCGCGCCCGAGATGTTTCTGTTCAACGCGCCCGTCTCCGCCTGGCGCCCGGCGGATTCGCTGGCCATCATCAAGCTGATGGGGCTGCAACTGGCCGCACATCTGGACGAAGAGGTGCTGCGCGCGCGGATGTCGCTGGCGCTGTCTGATCCAAAGCGGCTGGCTGATATCCTGCCGGATGCGCCGGGCGGCGGTGTCGCGGCCCTGCCCGAATATGCGCAGATCGTGCCGGGTGTGACCCGCTTTGCCGAAAACACCATGCTGCCGCAGCACCCGCTCTCGCCCTTCAAACGCCGCATCTTTGCGGGCGCGTCAAACGCTTGGGCGGCGGCACCGTCGCGCTCTGCCTCTGGTGGCACGCTGCTGGCCAATGATCCGCATCTGGAGTTCACCGCACCGGCGATCTGGTATCTGGCGCGGTTGGAGCTGGAAAGCGGCGGGGTGATCGGGGCGACCATCCCCGGCATGCCGCTGGTACTCAGCGGGCGCAGTGAGGCGCTCGGCTGGGGGATCACCTCGGCCTATATGGACGATCAGGATGTCCATATCGAGCAGCTGAACCCCGACAATCCCGAGGAATACCGCACGCCCGACGGCTTCAAGCGGTTCGAGACGCGCGGGTCGATCATCACAATCAAGGATGAGGCCCCGATCACCATCACCCTGCGCTGGACGGACAACGGGCCGGTTCTGCCGGGCACGCATTACAACCTTGGCAGCATCACACCGCCTGGTCATGTGGCCTCGCTGGGCTGGACGGTGCTGAGCCGGAACGACACCTCGATGAGCGCTGCGATGCAGCTGATGCAGGCCATCTCCGTGCGTGAGGCGATCAGGGTTGCTGAAGGGTTTCTGGCGCCGGCCATGAACCTGATGCTGGTGGATCGAAGTGAAATCGGCATGAAAATGATCGGCGCCATGCCCCGGAGGGATGCCGGCCACCAGAGCCAGGGCCGCCTGCCCAGCCCCGGGTGGATTGCCGCCAACCGCTGGCAAGGGCGCCTGCCCTATGCCTCCAACCCCGAATTCATCGCACCCAACGGCGGGATCATCGGCAACACGAACAACAAGGTCGTTGACCGCCCCTTCCCCAATCACGTGTCGTTTGACTGGGGCGACACGCAGCGCATCCAGCGCTGGCAACGGCTGATGCAGGCGCGTGAGGTGCACACCCGCGACAGTTTCATCGAAGCGCAACTGGACACGGTCAGTTTCACCGCACGCGCGCTGCTGCCGTTGATTGGTGCGGAACTGTGGTTCACCGGCGAGGCCGCGCCCGAAGGCACGCCGCTGCGTCAGCGGCAGCGTGCCTTGACGCTGCTCGCAGGCTGGTCCGGTGAGATGAACGAACACATGCCGGAGCCGCTGATCTACGCGGCCTGGCTGCAACGGTTGCAGCAGCGCATGATCCAGGATGAACTGGGCCCGCTGGCCGCCGAGATGACCCATGTGGAGCCGCTCTTTATCGAGCGGGCCTTTCGCGACATCGACGGCGCTTCGGTCTGGTGCGACGTGATCCAATCCGCCCCGGTGGAGACCTGTGCCGACATGGCGCGGCTGGCGCTGGACGATGCGCTGATCATGATTGAGGAGACTTGGGGCCCGGCGCTGGAGACCCTGCGCTGGGGCGATGCACATCAGGCGACGCATGACCACGCGGTGCTGGGCGAAGCGCCGCTGCTGCGCTACTTTGTAAACATCCGTCAATCGACAAACGGCGGCGACAACACCTTGCAGCGTGGGCTGACCAAGGGCACCGGGCCGGACCCGTTCCACAACACCCATGGGGCGGCCTATCGTGGGGTCTATGATTTTGCCGATCCTGACAGTTCGGTGTTTATCACCTCGACCGGGCAATCCGGCCATCTTCTGTCGCGTCACTACGACGATCTGGCACAGCTCTGGCGGCGCGGCGAGTACATTCCAATGTCGCTCGATGAGGGTCTGGCGCGCGCGGCCTCGGTTGGGGTGACAGTGCTGCGGCCGCGCCGCTGACCCGATGGCGCAGGTGGTTTTGTTTCACAAACCCTTTGGCGTGCTGTCGCAGTTCACCGACAAGGGCACTGAGGGCTCGCCACGCCCGACGCTGTCGCAGTTTATCGAGGTGCCGGGCGTCTACGCGGCGGGACGGCTCGACAAGGACAGCGAAGGGCTGCTGGTTCTGACCGATGACGGGCGACTGCAAGCGCGCATTGCCAATCCCAAGTACAAACTGGCCAAGACCTATCTGGTGCAGGTGGAGGGCGCGCCGGATGCGACGGCGCTGGATCGGTTGCGCCGGGGGGTGACGTTGAAGGACGGGCCAACCAAACCGGCGGAAGTGACGGCGATTGACGCGCCCGCGCCACTCTGGCCGCGCGACCCGCCGGTGCGATTTCGCAAGACGGTCCCGGACGCCTGGCTGCGCATCACAATCCGCGAGGGGCGCAATCGGCAGGTGCGGCGCATGACGGCGCATGTGGGGCTACCCTGTCTGCGGCTCGTTCGGGTGCAGGTGGGGCATTGGGCGCTGAATGATCTGGCCCCCGGCGCCTGGCGGTTTGCAACAGAGGGTGGCCCATAGGCCCACCCCACCTACTGATTGCGCGGGGGTCACAACCGTTCGAACTGCGCCTCTTGTTGCACAGTCCAGCGCACGGTCAGGTCAAACCCGCTGTCGGTCTGCTGCTCTGTCTCGACCAGATCCTGGTCGAAGAGCCAGGCGCGTTTGCGCCCCTCTGCAAAGTCAAGATGCAGCTGTGCTTCACGCTTGGCGCCTTGCAGCTGCGTCGTGATGGCGGCTAGCAGCGCATCGGTGCCCGCGCCTTTTAGCGCCGAGATGGCAAAGACCTGATCGTCACGGTCAGCACGCACCTGCACCGCATCGCGGGCCTCCGCGTCCAGCAAATCGAGTTTGTTCCAGACCTCGAAACTGGGACGATCCTCTTCGACGCCCAGCGACGTCATGATCTCGCGCACATCCTGCGCCTGCTCTTCCGTCTCGGGGTGCGAGATGTCGCGCACATGGCAGATCACATCCGCGGCCAGCACCTCTTCGAGCGTGGCGCGGAAAGCGGCGACCAGTTCGGTGGGCAGATCGGAGATGAAGCCCACCGTGTCGGAGAGAATGACCTCGGGCCCATCGGGCAGCTCGACGCGGCGCATCGTGGGGTCGAGCGTGGCAAAGAGCATGTCCTTGGCCATCACCTCCGCTCCGGTCAGATGATTGAACAGCGTGGATTTGCCTGCGTTGGTGTACCCCACCAGCGCGACAATCGGATAAGGCACTTTGGCGCGGGCGGCGCGGTGCAGCGCGCGGGTTTTCACAACCTTGTCGAGCTGGCGCCGCAGGCGCACAAGCTGTTCGTCGATAGCGCGGCGGTCCGCCTCGATCTGGGTTTCACCCGGACCACCCACAAAGCCCAGACCACCGCGCTGTCGTTCCAGGTGAGTCCAGGCGCGCACCAGCCGCGTGCGCTGGTAGCTGAGCGCGGCCATCTCGACCTGCAGCACGCCTTCACGAGTGGCGGCGCGGTCGCTGAAGATCTCCAGAATGAGGCCTGTACGGTCCAGCACCTTGACGCCCCAGGCTTTCTCAAGATTGCGCTGTTGCACCGGGCTGACGGGGCCGTCGATCAGCACAAGTTCGATCTCTTTGTCTTCCAGCGCGTCATGAAGCTCATCGATCTTGCCTGACCCAAAGAGCATGCCCGCACGCACGGTCTTCAGCGGTACGACTTCACCGCCGACAACCTCAAGTTCGGGCAAGGCGCGCGCAAGCGAAATCGCCTCGGCCAATCCATGATCGGCCAGGCGGCGGTTCGGATCAGACTTGATATCGGGATGCAACACCCAAGCGCGGGTCACCCGGCTTGCATCGTCATTCTCGACTTGAAACGTCGCTTTGCTCAAGAAGCGTCTTCGCCCTCATAGAGACTGATCGGCTGGCTCGGCATAATGGTGGAAATCGCATGCTTGTAGACAAGCTGGGACTGCCCGTCCCGACGCAAAAGCACGCAGAAATTGTCGAACCATGTGATGACGCCTTGCAGCTTCACCCCGTTGATCAGGAAGATTGTCACAGGAACTTTTGTCTTGCGAACATGATTCAGGAACGCGTCCTGAAGGTTCTGTCTGTCCGACGCCATTTTAGCACTCGCCTTTTTTCTTGCCGGAGCCCGCAGACCGAGCCCGCCCCTCGTCGGACAATTATGAAGGGAGCGCCCGTGAGATTCCAGCCCAAAAAACAGTCCGTTACGGACCTAAAAATCCGGACCTGTCAGGCGCGCCATAAATCCGGTGTCAAAAGCGCGATAATCGCCAATGTCTCAAGACGGCCCAGCACCATGGCTGCGCAAAAAACCGCCTTTGCCGCAGGGCTCAGCAGCGCCAGATCAATCGGGGTGTCGGCGGCCAGCGTGATCAGGGGGCCGGTTGTTGAGAGGCCCGCAATGCTCAGCACCAGAGCATCTTCAAAAGACACCCCAAGCAGCGCCAGCAGGATCGTGAGCGCCGCCAGCGTGAGCGCGAAGAGCATGAAGAAAATCCAGGCGATGAAGGCCCCATTGCGCTGCAGGCGGCGGGCATCGGTGGCCGCCCCGCTGACCGACGAGGGATGCACCAGCCGCTCCATCTCTCGCAACCCGTTGAGATAGAGTGCGAAGACGCGCAACAGCTTCACCCCGCCCGCCGTCGTCGCCACACCGCCACCGATCAGGGCCAGCCCCATGAGAATCAGCCCTGGCGTGTCCAGCCCCGACCAGTTTTGCGTCTGCGCCCAGTATTCGCTGGCAAAGCCCGTGGTCGTCAGGAAAGACATCACCGTAAAGAGCGAGCCCCAGAAAGCATGGCCCGCCTGCGTCAGATCATCTTCGGCGGCCACATCGAAGGCCCCCCACCAGTGACGTAGAAACAGGATCAGCGGCACACCAAGGATCAGCACCAGCCCGATGCGAAACTCCGGATCGGTGCTCAGACCACCTTGGGTCGCCGTGATGGTGTCAGAGGAGAACGTCAGTCGCGACAGTGCAAAGACCATGAAAAGCATCATCAGGGCTTCACCGGTCAGCCCCGAACTGCTGGCCTCGACCCCCCCCACGGGTGAGATGCCGGAGGTGGCCATCACCGCCATCGCGTGGCAGAGGGCCACCAAAGACCGGTCTCCGCTGATGATCAGCAGCACCCATAAGAGCAGCGTCAAACCTATGTAGATCGGCAGCAGCGCTGTCGAGACGCGCAGCAAGCGCTCACGCGGCTCGGCTCGGCCAATCAGGCTCGACAAGGATTCGCGCTGCCCGGGCTCAGCCTGAGCGGTGACTTCGAACCCTCCCAGGTTCAGCGGCGCAAGGATCGCCGAGGCCGCAATCCACATCAGCGCGCCCCCCATCCAACCGACCTGAGCGCGCCACAAATGCAGGGTGGTGTCGAGCCGATCGGGGATCTGAAACAGCGTGGCCCCGGTGGTGGTGATCGCACTCACCATCTCCATATAGGCGTTGATGAACGTGGTGGTGCCAAGCCCTTCGTAGAAGGGAATGGCGAGAAAGATGGGCAGCACCACAAAGGCCGCAAAAAGCGACATCAGCGTGCCCAGAGCCCCGTGTTTCGGGCGGCGCCCGGCCAGGGCAATGGCGATCATGGTAAACAGGGTCAGACCTAGGATGCCGCTGTAGAAAAACATGCGCGCGCTGTCGAGATTGCGCACCACACCGCCATGCAGCGCAGGCACCAGCATCGACACCGAGGCCAGCCCGAACAGCAGCAGAAACAGCGGCAGGTCGAGCAACTGCTCCCAAGCCGTCCGGCGGCGGACGATCTGTTGCTGGCGCGCCATGCCCTAGAAGAAGTCGATAGAGACCTGCATCAGGCGCTCCACCTCTGGCACATCGCCCGCCAGCGCAAACATGGCCACCACATCGCCTTCCTCGATCCGTGTGGTACCCAAGGGCCGGATCACCTCCTCGCCCTTGCGCACAGCACCGACCAGCACGCCTTCGGGAAAGTCGATCTCGTTGATGCGCTTGCCCGCCAGCGGCGAGGTCGACATCACTTCGGCCTCGATCACCTCCGCCTCGGCGTCGCCGATGGAATAGACCGCGCGCACCCGCCCATGGCGGATGTGGCGCAGGATCGAGCTCACCGTTGTGGCGCGCGGGTTGATATAGGCGTCGATTCCTAAAGGCGTCATCAGCGGCACCAGCGTCGGGTCATTGATCAGCGCGATGGTATAGGGGCAGCCCTCAGCCTTGGCGCGCACGCAGGCCAGCATGTTGGTCTTGTCATCATCGGTGATCGCCAGCATCGCATCGGCGCGCTCGATGCCTGCCTCCGCCAAGAGGGCCGCATCAAGGCCGTCGCCGTTCAGCACAATCGTGCGCTCCAGCGCCTCGGCAGCCCGTTCGGCGCAATGCCGGTTCTTCTCGATCACCTTGGCACGGACCCGCTTGGCGCTGCCTTCCAGGGCCTGCGCCACAGCCAAACCCACGTTGCCGCCGCCGACCAGAACCACCCGGTCCTGCTTGGCCACGGTCTTGCCAAAAATCTCCAGCGTACGCGGGATGTCGTCCACATGGGTGAAGACATAGCACTCATCACGGACGAACAGCTGATCTTTCGCCTCAGGCGCGAAGAGCATGCCGTCGCGGCGCACGCCCACGACTGTCGCCCGCAGCGTCGAAAAGAGATCCGTCAACTGCCGCAGCGGCGTGTTCACGATCGGACAGTCTTCTTCCAGCGCGATCCCCATCAGATGCGCCCGCCCGTTCATGAAAATCTCGGTGTCGAAGGCCGCGGGCGCCGAGAGGCGCTGCAGCGCCGCCGTCGCGACCTCTTTCTCTGGGCTGATCACCACATCAATCGGCATGTGATCGCGGCGGTAAAGATCGGAGTAGATCGCATCCAGATAGGACTGGCTGCGCAGCCGGGCAATCTTGCGGTTGATGCCAAAGACCGAATGCGCCACCTGACAGGTCACCATGTTGACCTCGTCCGAGTAGGTCGCGGCAATGACCATCTCGGCGTCGCGCGCACCCGCCCGGTCGAGCACATCGGGGTAGCTTGCGAACCCGGCGATGCCCTGCACGTCCAGCGTATCAGTGGCGCGGCGCACCAGATCGGGGTTGTTGTCGACCACAGTGACATCGTTGCGTTCGCCCGACAGATGGCGGGCGATCTGCCAGCCGACCTGCCCCGCACCGCAGATAATCACCTTCATGCGTGTGACGTCCTTCGAGCCGTTTCGCGATCTTCTGAATGGCAGATGGTCCGGAGGCGGTCAATTCAATTGTCCTCGGCACGGAATACGGGCAAACTGAGCCCATGGTGGGTATTCGGTCTTGTTTGATCCTGTCGGCGGTGGTGCTGTCCTCCTGCGCCCCGCTGTCGATCTATCATCGCGAGGGGGTGGCCGTCTCACGCATGCAGTCTGATCTGCTCTCCTGCGAAATCACAGCTCTGGCGAATGTGCCGGTGAACAACCAGATCCGCCAGGAACCGCCCGTCTATGTCCCCGCGCGGCGCCACTGCGATTCAAGCGGGGCCTGCACAACACGCGGCGGCTATTTCCGCGAGGGGCGCATCTTTACCGTAGACCTGAACGCAGATCTGCGTGAACGGGCCGAAGTGCAGTGCATGGCCGAACGCAACTACACCCCGGTCACTGTTCCGAATTGCCCCAGCGCCGTCTTCCGCGCGGCACCCAAGGCCAGCACGCAAGTTTTGCCGCGCCTTCGATCAAACAGCTGCGCGATCAAATATCGCGATGGCACCTGGCAGATCGTCACCCGTGCGGGCCAACCAGCACCTTAGGACTGGACGTCCGCTGACAGGCTTTCTACAGCTTTGCGCATGAAGCTGACGAGTCCCCCCGTGCCCGACCTGCAGACGGCCAAGCACCTCGTGCAGGCGCACTCCGCCGCACTGGCCGAGGCCACGCCCGGCACTGTTGCCTCGGTGTTGGCCGCGCGCATGGCGCCCGACTGCTACTGGTACGGGATGCACCCGTTTCACGAACAGACCGGGCCTGCTGCCATCGCCGAGGCCTTTTGGGTTCCGTTTCTGACCGCGTTTGCCCGGGTGCAGCGCCGTGAAGACATCTTCTTTGCCGGGCAGAATGAGATCGATGGCTTCCAGGGTGTCTGGACCTGTTCCATGGGTCATCTCATGGGGCTGTTCGATGCGCCGTTTCTGGGCATCCCCGCGACGCGGAAGATGGCCTTTCTGCGCTATGCGGAGTTCAACCAAATCGAAGACGGGCAGATCACACAAAGCGCGCTTTTCATCGATCTGCTGCACCTGATGCTGCAGGCCGGGCTGTCGCCCCTGCCCGCCCGGCAGACCGGCCAGCATCTGATCCAGCCCGGCCCGCTGACCCATGACGGGCTGCTCTATGATGCGCAGGAGCCTGCAGAGGGCGCGCGGACACTGGCGCGCATCAACCACATGATCGGCTCCATCACGCGCGCCAATGCCACCGCCACCCCGCTGCCGCCCGCGCAAGAGCTGGCGCAGGACTGGGCGGATGACATGATCTGGTGGGGCCCCGCCGGGATCGGCGCGAGCTATACCATCGACCGCTATATCGAGCAGCACCAGGCGCCATTTCGCCTTGGCCTGTCAGGCCGGGCGTTCAACGGGCATCTATGCCGCATGGCCGAAGGGACCTATGGCGGGTTTTTCGGCTGGCCAAACCTGACGCTCACCAACACCGGCGGCTTCATGGGTCTGCCGGTGAATGACGCGCGCGCTGACATGCGTGTGGTCGATATCTACCGCCGAGACGGCGACAAGCTGGCGGAGAACTGGGTGTTCATCGACATGCTGCACTTTCTCAAAATGCAGGGTGTCGACCTGCTGGCCGATCTGGCAGACTGATCACTCCGCTGCGTCCATCTCCGCATCCACATGCGCCACGCGCGCGCCGGATTTCGCAGATGTCACCACGCCGAGCGACTTGAGCTTGCGGTGCAGGGCGGAGCGTTCCATGCCCACAAAACTCGCCGTGCGAGAGATGTTGCCGCCAAAGCGGTTGATCTGGGTCAGCAGATACTCCCGCTCAAAGGCTTCGCGCGCTTCGCGCAACGCCAGCGTCGCCAGCGCGCCGGAGAGTACAACGCGGTTCTCATCCTCACCGCCCTCATGGGTCCCCGGCAGCTCACGCGCCTGGATGGGCCCGGTATCGTCGCCGAGAATCAGCACCCGCTCCACCAGGTTTTTCAACTGCCGCACGTTCCCAGGCCAGACCATCGTCTGCATCAGCGCCTGCGCGTCCTCGCTCAGGCTACGTTGCGGCAGGCCCTGGCTTGCGTTCATCTCGCTGATGAAGTGTTCGGCCAGCATCGGAATATCCTCGCGCCGCTCTTCCAGCGACGGCACCGCAATCGGCACCACGTTCAGACGGTGATACAGCTCTTCCCGGAACGTGCCCGCCTCAATCGCCTGCTGCAGATCGCGGTTGGTCGAGGAGATCACCCGCAAATCCACCCGCACCTTGTCATTGCCGCCCACACGCTGGAACTGCTGGTCCACCAGAACGCGCAGGATCTTTGATTGCGTACCCACGGGCATATCGGCCACTTCGTCGAAGTAGATGACCCCGCCGTGCGCCTCTTCCAACAGCCCTGGCTCCACTCCGCGTTCAGGCGTTTCGCGGCCAAACAGCACCTCTTCCATGCGGCCTGGCTCGACCCCCGCGCAATTCACCGTAACAAAGGGGGCTGAGGCGCGTTTGGAATTGGCGTGGATATAGCGCGCCGCGACTTCCTTGCCGCAGCCCGCAGGCCCCGTCAGCATCACGCGCCCGTTCGATTTTGTCACCTTGTCAAGTTGGCTCACCAGCGATCGGAACGCAGCGGAGTCGCCGATCATGTCGGATTTCGTCACATCTCGGCGCCGCAGGCTCTGGTTCTCGCGGCGCAGGCGCGAGGTTTCCATGGCGCGGCGGATCACCACAAGCAACTGGTCGATGTTGAAGGGCTTTTCGATGAAATCGTAAGCTCCCTGCTTGATTGCCGCGACGGCAATCTCGATATTGCCGTGGCCCGAGATGATCACCACCGGCACATCCGGATTGTCGCGCTTGACCGTCTTGAGGATGTCGATCCCGTCCATCCGGCTGTCCTTGAGCCAGATGTCCAAGACGATCAGCGCGGGCGCTTCGGCATTGATCGCGGCCATGGCATCGTCAGAGTTGCCCGCCCGCCGGGTGGCAAAGCCTTCGTCCTCTAGAATATCCGAGATGAGTTCGCGGATGTCGCGTTCGTCATCAACGATTAGAATATCACTCATTGGTCAAAGTCCTTCCTGCTCGGGTATTTTTGTCTCAGCACCAACGGCACAGGGCAGCGTGATCACCACCATGGCGCCCGCGTGGGTCTGGCCGTCAAAAACGGGCGCATCCTCCAGCGACAGGCTGCCGCCGTGCTCCTCGATGATTTTCTTCACAATGGGCAGGCCAAGGCCGGTGCCTTCACTGCGCGTCGTCACATAAGGCTCGAAAAGCCTGGCGCGGTCTTCGGGGAACCCTATGCCGTTGTCGGCAATGCGGATTTCTGCCTGATCTTCAGAGGCTGTCATCTGGACGCGGATTTCCGGCACATGCCCCGCGGGCGCACCACTTTCCACAAGTGTTTCAATGCCTTCCCCGGCGTTCTTGATCAGGTTGGTCAGCGCCTGGCTGATCATGGTAGCGTCAAGGTCGGCGGTGACCGTCGCTTGGGGCAAATCGGCGGTGATGGCCACATCCGGCTGGCCGGTTTGCTGCAGCAGCACCGCATCGCGCACCACATCGCCCAGCGGAATCGGCTTGCGCTCCGGCTCCGGCATCCGCGCGAATTTGGAGAATTCATCCACGATGCGGCGCAGGTCATTGGTCTGGCGCACAATCACATCGGTCATCTGATCCAGCGTTTCGCTGTCATCACCCAGTTTTGGTGAAAACTTGCGCTTGATGCGCTCTGCCGACAGTTGGATCGGCGTCAGCGGGTTCTTGATTTCATGCGCGATGCGCCGCGCCACATCCCCCCAAGCGGCCATCCGCTGCGCGCTGACCAGATCGGTCACATCGTCAAAAGAAACCACATAGCCTTCGAGCGTGCCGTCCTGCGCGCGCCGGGTCGACATGCGCACCAGCAGGTTTTCGACCTGCCCTTGCCGCGACACTTTGATCTCGCCCTTGGCGACCTCGTTGCGCGCCTCCACGATGGTGTCGAACATCGGCCCGAACTCGGGGATCACAACTTTCAGCGCCAGAAACTCCTGCCCGCTTTTCCAGCCCAGCAGACGCTCCGCCGCGCGGTTCACGAAGGTCACCCGCCCGCGCGGGTCGAGGCCAACCACACCGGAAGTCACCGAACTCAGCACCGAATCGAACAGCCTGCGGCGACGCTCGATCTGTTCGGTGTTCTCCACCAGCGTGTCGCGTTGTGCCTTGAGTTGCCGGGTCATCTGGTTGAAGTACCGGCCCAGCATGGCGATCTCGTCGTCACCTGTGTCCTCGCGTACCTGCACGTCCAGATCTCCGGCGCCGACCTGCTGCGCCGCTCCGGTGAGCCGTCCGACAGGCACCGAGAGCCGCTCGGCAAACCAGAGCCCCAGCCAGATCGCGGCGAGGATCAGGATCAGCGCAAAGGCCAGATACAGCAGACCGAAATCAAACAGCAACTGCCCCCGTTCACTCTCCAACTGCTGATAAAACAGCACCGTTTCCTTGGTCTCGTCCAGAAGCGATAGGATCTCGCCATCGACCTCGCGGCTGACATAAAGAAAGCGGTCCACAAACCCGGTGAGCCGCACCAGCGCGCGGAACTCATTGTTGTCCCAGTCTTCAATGACCACAACGTCTTCGGTATCGGCGGCCTCCAGATCGGCCCCGCTGGGTCGTTCATAGTCAAAGAGGTAGGAGCGGTCGCCGCGCGCGCGGATTTCACGTGTGCCATCAATCAGATAGGCTTCGCGCAGCCCGCGCTGGATTTGCCGCTGCCCTTCGCCCAGCAATTCACTGTCCGAGACATTGGCGCCCGAGCGTCGCGCCTGATTGAGACTTTGCGCGAGCGCAAGCGCATCCTGCGCCAGATCGAGACGCTGCTCTTCCTCATAGGCCTCGGCAGCCGCCAGCGAACTGCCCACAACCGCCCGCACCCGATCGGAAAACCAGCCCTCAAGGCCCACATTCACGGTGAGCCCCGCAAAGATCGCCACGCTGACCGTCGGGATCAGGGCCAAAAGCGCAAAGACCCCCGTGAGACGCAGGTGCAGCCGGGAGCCGGCGGATTTGGCGCGCCGTGCCGCGATCAGCCGGGCAACCTGCGACAGAACCAGCGCGGCCACCACCAGCACATAGACCAGATCGGCCAGCAGGATCAGCCGCAGCCCCAGCGTCGTGCCCGCCTCAGCCAGGGGCCCAAGCACCAGATATGTGGAGAGCGCCAAAACCGGCCCCAGCGCCACAAGACCCAGGGTCGCAAAGTTTCGCACTCGCCTGATCCGGCGGAGCGACCCCAACCGAACCCAGAGTGACTTTTCTACACGGGGGTTCACCCGATGCCCTCACTTATGATGTGGCGCGCAATGCACCAAACCGCCTTATCTTGTGGTCCTGATCAGGGGTGTCCCCCAATGGCCACGCGTTGTGTTGCGGTTTTACATCAATTTGCGACGGCGTGTCACCTCTATATCGAGATCCGTGATCTTCTTTCTGAGCGTATTGCGGTTGATCCCCAGCAAATCCGCGCATTTCGCCTGATTTCCACCGGTGGCTTCCAGCGAAATTTCGATCAGCGGCGCTTCGACCTCACGCAGAATCCGTGCGTAAAGACCTTCGGGCGGCAGCATATTGCCGTGCAGATCAAAGTAGCGGCGCAGGTGGCGTTCCACCGATGCGCCCAGCTTTTCGGTATTGCCCGCCGCGCGCATCGGTTCCAGATCGGGTTGCGCACCCAAAACCTGCTCCACTTCGCTGGCTGTGATCTCTGCCGCGCGGCTGGTCAGCCCAAGGCGGCGAATGGCATTTTCAAGTTGGCGCACGTTGCCGGGCCAGGAATAATTGCGAAAGATCTCATTGGCCTCACGTGACAATTGCCGAGGCGCTGCCCCCGCCGCTTCGGACTTGGCCAGAAAATGCATGGCGAGGATGGGGATATCATCGACCCGTTCGCGCAGGGCCGGCACGCTCAGGGTCGCGCCGCTGAGGCGATAGTAGAGATCCTTGCGCATCTTGCCGGCTTCCATATCGGCATTCAGGTCGGTCTGGCTGGTGGCCAAAAACCGGGGCGCAAACTCTCCAGGCGTGTCCATCATATGCACCAGCCGCGCCTGCAGCTCCGCCGGAAGATCGGCCACTTCCTCCACCAGAAGGGTGCCGCTCTTGACCCGGGCCAGCAGCCGCGCAGGTCCCTCAAGATCCTGCAAGTCTTCGGAGGACGCAGTGATGAACGGCAGGTTGCGACGATCAGAGAAATCATGGATCGCACGCGCGATCAGGGATTTTCCGGTGCCGGATTCGCCCCAGATCAGCACCGGCAGATCGGTGTTCATGACCCGTGCCACCACGCGGTAGAGCGCCTGCATCACCGCCGTGCGCCCCACAAGCGGCAGATCGTCGGGCCGCCCTTCGGACTCCTCAGGCGCGCTGCGGCTCTGCGGCCGCGCCTCCAGCGCCCGGGCCGTGCGCTTCATCAAATCCGGCAGATCGAAGGGTTTGGGCAGATAATCATAGGCCTCGGCCTCCGCCGCCTTGATCGCCGTCATGATGGTGTTTTGCGCGGAAATCACGATCACCGGCAGGCCGGGCCGGTCCTCGGCAATCTTGGGCAGCATCTCCAGCCCATTGCCATCCGGCATCATCACGTCAGAGATCACCACATCGCCCTTGCCCTCACCGACCCAGCGCATCAGCGTGGTGAGGCTTGAGGTGGCATGCACCTTGCAGCCCGCCCGGGTCAGCGCCTGGGTCAGAACCGTCCGGATTGTTCGGTCATCATCTGCGACCAGCACTGTCCCATCCATCTGTCAACTCTCCTGTGTTTTATGTCTGCGGGGCGGCCTTGGGCGCGCGCGGCAATGAAATGCGGAATACGGTTTTGCCGGGCACGGAGGTGACGGAAATCCAGCCTCCGTGGTCCGAAATGATCTTGCTGACCAGCGCGAGGCCGAGGCCCGTGCCATTCTCGCGCCCTGATACAAAGGGGTCAAAGACATCGCCCTTGATCGCGTCAGGCAGCCCAGGGCCATCGTCGATGATCTCGACCTGAAGCGGCAGCGACTCGCCCGAGCCGTCCGCGCGGCGCAGCCGGAAGGAATGCTCGTAGTAGCTGTGCAGCCGGATCGTGCCCTTTCTGGTGCCCGCCGCCTCAGCGGCGTTCTTCAGCAGGTTCAGCACCACCTGCAGCAACTGGTCCGGGTCGCCAAAGGCCAAGGGCAATGAGGGGTCATAGTCCTCGACGATCTTCATATGCGCGCCAAAGCCCAGCAAAGCCGAGCGGCGCGCGCGGTCAAGCACATCATGCACATTCACAGGCTGCATGTCCGGTTGGGAGAGATTGCCAAACTGCTCCACCTGCCCCAGCAGCTTCACGATACGGCGGCTTTCCTCGACAATCAGATCGGTCAGTTCCAAATCATCGGGGTCAAGGTTCATGCTCAGAAGCTGCGCCGCCCCGGTGATGCCCGCCAGCGGGTTCTTGATCTCATGGGCCAGCATCTCCGCCATGCCGATGGCTGATTTCGCCGCCGATTTCACCGAATGGTTCTGCGTCATTCGCCCAGCCAGCTCACGCGGGGAAATCATCAGGATCATATGCCCCGGATGCCCGATCAGCGGCGCCACCTGCAGATCGGATTGCATCGGCGCGCGCTGGCCGCTGCCCACATCGACGTCATTCACAAAGAGCGGCGTGCCGCTGTCGCGCGCCCGCTGAAAGGCCGCTTCAAGCGGGTCATTCACCGCGATCTGGTCCCAGATCGGCACATCGCAGACCGATTTGGAAGAGACGTTCAGAAACCCTTCGGCAGCCGAGTTGATCTCCACAATGCAATCATCCGGCCCAATGATCAGCGCAGGCACCGGCAAGCTGGCCCATATGGCGCGATCAGAGGTCATGCGGCCACCGGATCCTCTGCATGGCAGGCCTCGGGGATCAGCTTGAGCGTGGCCTCGACCTCCGTTGCGGTCAGAACAGCGCGGCGCAGCGCGTCCGGCGTGCCGCAGGTCTCCATGTACCAGCCGAGATGCTTGCGCGCGACCCGCAGACCCAGCGTGCGCCCGTAAAAGCCGATCATCGCGTCGTAGTGATGGCCCACCATGTCGGCAAAGGACGTGCCTTGAGGCACCTGCGGGGCGGGCGTGCCGTAAAGCTCATGCGCGATCTGCGCGAGCAGCCAAGGACGACCACGTGCGCCCCGCCCGACCATCAGCCCGTCAGCCCCGGACTGGGCCAGGGCAAAGCGCGCCGAGGCACTATCGACGATATCGCCATTGGCGATGACCGGGATCTGCACGGCCTCCTTGACCTCGCGGATCGCGACCCAATCAGCCCGCCCCTTATAGAACTGGCAGCGCGTACGCCCGTGTATGGTGATCATGCGTATGCCCGCAGCCTCCGCGCGGCGGGCGATGTCCGGTGCATTGCGCATCGCATCGTCCCAACCCAACCGGGTCTTGAGTGTGACGGGGATGGTGACCGCGCGCACAACCGCCTCAATCAGTGTCAGCGCGTGATCAGGCGTGCGCATGAGCGCCGAGCCCGAATAGCCCTGGGTGACCTTCTTGGCCGGGCAGCCCATGTTGATATCGATGACCTGCGCGCCCTGCCCTTCGACCATACGCGCGGCTTCGGCCATGGGCGCCGCCTCGCGCCCGGCAAGCTGCACGGCGGTGCCCACGTGGCCAAGACCAAGCTCCGCTTTCTCGCGCGTGCCCGGACGCGCATTCAACATGTCATGGCTTGCCACCATTTCAGATACAACCAACCCAGCCCCAAAAGACGCCACCAGCGTCCGAAACGGTAGATCAGTGATTCCGGCCATCGGCGCCAGCAGAACCGGGGGCGTCAGGTCGAATGGGGAAACGGCAGGCATCTATTGCTTAATCCTTGGGCACTGCATCAGGATGTATCAATTGCATGGGTTTCTCTCAATAATCCAAGGCGATTCAGTGATCCTTAACCGGAAAAAACGCTTAATAATTAGGCAAACAGCTGCCCCGATTGCCTCTGCGGCACAGACCTCATAGATACGGAGGCATGCGCATCCCGGACCAGTCATGAAGATCGCCGCCCTTATTGTTGCCGCCGGGCGCGGCTTGCGCGCGGGAGGCGCTCAGCCCAAACAGTGGCAACCGCTGGCTGGCAAGTCGAGCACATTCTTTGCCCTGCGCGCCTTTGCAGACCACCCCGATATCGCGCATCTGGTGCTTGTCCTGCACCCCGATGATATCAGCGCCGACCTCACCACAGGCCTGCCCAAGGCGCAGATCGTCGCGGGAGGCGCAACCCGCAGCGCCTCTGTCTTTGCCGGGCTGCAGGCGCTGGACGGCCGGGTCGATCAGGTGCTGATTCACGATGCGGCGCGGCCCTGCGTCTCGCGCCAGGTGATCGACGGCGTGATTGCAGCACTGCGCGAGACCGTGGCCGCGGCACCTGCGGTTGCGGTGGTCGACGCGTTGTGGCGCAGCGCAGGCGGGCATGTGGCCGAGGCTGTGCCGCGCGACGGTCTCTTTCGGGCGCAAACGCCACAGGGGTTTCATCTTGATGCGATTCTCGCGGCCCATCGTGCCCATCCCGATGGCGCGGCGGATGATGTGGAACTCGCGCGGCGGGCCGGGTTCGACGTTGCCATCACACCCGGCAGCGAAGACAATCTGAAAATCACCCTGCGGGACGATTTTGCCCGCGCCGAACGCATTCTGGGAGCGCGCGATGGACATCAGACTGGGTAACGGCTTTGACGTGCACGCCTTTGGCCCGGGCGATCACGTGACGCTCTGCGGTGTGACAGTGCCGCATGATCGCGGGCTCGTGGGTCATTCGGATGCGGATGTGGGGCTGCACACTATCACCGATGCGATCTATGGCGCGCTGGCGCGGGGCGACATCGGCCAGCATTTTCCGCCCAGTGACCCGCAGTGGAAGGGCACGGACAGTGCTGTCTTCCTGCGCCATGCGGTGGCCCTGGCGCGCGATCTGGGCTTTGGACTGTCGAACATCGACTGCACGTTGATCTGCGAGACGCCCAAAATCGGCCCGCATGCCCCGGCGATGCGCACACGGATCGCCGAGATCGCCGGGCTTGAGCAAGATCGCATTTCAGTGAAGGCAACAACATCGGAGCGGTTGGGGTTCACCGGGCGGGGCGAAGGCATCGCCTGCCTCGCCACCGCCGCGCTGGTCAAGCCATGAGCACGCTGGCACGTCTGATCGGGACGGTTTTGGGAGTTGGGCATATTCACCCCGCGCCGGGCACCTGGGGGTCGCTGATCGCCCTGCCCTGGGCCTGGCTTTTGCACGTGCTTGGAGGCTTTCCGCTCTTGCTGATCGCGCTGGTCGTAGCTTTTGTGAAAGGCTGGTGGGCGACGGGCATCATGACCCGGGGCAGCGACGACCATGACCCCTCCGAAATCGTGGTGGACGAGGTGGTGGGGCAATGGATCGCGCTGTTGCCGCTCTCTTATGCCGCCTGGTCGCGGGGGATCGATATTCTGGCGATGTGGCCCGGCTGGATCGCAGCTTTCCTGCTCTTTCGGCTGTTTGACATCACCAAACCCGGCCCCGTCGGCTGGGCTGATCAGCGGGGCGATGCGCTTGGCGTGATGCTGGATGATGTGATCGCCGGGGTGTTTGCCGCTCTGGGCGTGCTGGCGCTTGCAGCACTCTATCACGGGGTGATTGCATGAGTCTCGCTGAGGATATCATCGATAAAGCACGCGCCACCGGAAAAATGATCGCCACAGCCGAAAGCTGCACCGGCGGCATGGTCGCCGCCGCGCTGACCGATGTGGCGGGCTCATCCGGTGCACTGGACCGTGGGTTCGTGACCTATTCAAACGCCGCGAAAATCGAAATGCTGGGGGTCGCCGAAGCCACTTTGGCCGCGCACGGCGCCGTCTCCGAAGAGGTTGCGATGGAAATGGCACGCGGGGCACTTCTGCATTCGCAGGCGCGGGTGGCCGTGTCGATCACCGGCATCGCTGGCCCCGGCGGGTCCGAGCACAAGCCGGAAGGTCGGGTGTGTTTCGGCATCACTGACGGCAGTGAGGTGGCCACCGAGACGGTTGAGTTTGGCGCTCTGGGGCGGGACATGGTGCGCGCCGCGGCGCGTGACCACGCGCTAGGGCTGCTGCTCAGCCGGTTCTGACATCTGCATCTCCTGGCGCAACGCTGTCAGATCGTCTTCTGACACGGCGGCCCAGAGAGTTTTGGCGCGCTGCGACCCCAGCAGGTCGGCCGCTTTGCGGAGCAGCTTGGAGTGGCGCAGCTCACGCGGCAGCGGCGCGGCCAGATCATGGTGACCCTCACCCTGCGCCCCGTTCGACATGCGCAGGGTGACCATGGCCTCAGTCTCGGTCAGCCCATCATCGGGCACAACCTCAACCCGTCCGCGCAGTTGCCGCAACGCAGGATCATTCGCGACCGCATTCGTGAAGCTGCCCGGTTGCCCCGTTTCATAGCCAGACAACGCCATCGCCGCCGCCTGCCGGTAGCTGAACTTGGCGGCAAGACCGGTTGTAGGCTCCTGCTGGTTGCAGACGCTCATCCATCGCGGGTGGGTTCGGATCGTGAGACGCTCGACCTCTCCCGGGGGCACGGTCATCTCACGCAGGGCTTCCAGCATCGCGTGCAGGCCATGACAACAGGCGTGATACTTGTGACTGATCCGCAGAATGCGCCAGGGTGCCTGCCCCAACCTGTCCAGATATGCGGTTTCACCCGCGCCGTGATGGGTCGCGCAAAACGCGTCCATCCCCTCCGTCGCGCCGGTCAGACCGGCCTGTGCCCAAAGCGCGCTCTCAACGCCGCTGCGTGCGGCAAGCCCCGCGTTCAGAGGTTTGCCCGCAGTGCCAAATTGCGCCTTCAGACCAGAGGCCTGCGAGGCGCACAGACCCAGGGCATGGGCCGTCTGCTCGGCCGTCAGATCCAAAAGGCGCGCGCAGGCCAGCGTCGCCCCGAAAGCACCCGCCGTGGCCGTCTGGTGAAAGCCGATCTGATAGTGACCCCGGCCAAGCCAAAGGCCGACGTGAATGGAGGCCTCAACACCAATGAGGCAGGCCACCAAAAACTGCTGAAAGTCACGCTGCTCCCGCTCCGCCAATGCCAGCGCGGCGGGCACAATGGCGACGGAGGGGTGGCCGATATGATCAAAATGCGTGTCGTCAAAATCCAGCGCGTGGCTGAGCGCGCCGTTGATCAGCGCGGCGGTTGGGGCTGCGCGTAGGCCGCCGCCAAACAGCGTCGCTTCTGAGCCTGCGTTCAGAGCTGCGCCGCGAAGCCCCGCGAACTCCGCCTCTCCAGCGCCTGTGCAACCGCAGACCGCCCAGTCGAAGAGCGAAAGGCGCATCATCTCAAGGGCTTCGGCGTCGGGCTCCGACCTTGCAAATGCAATCAGCTGGGCGGTGATCCCCATGCCAACCTAAGCCTGCGCGTCGCGCGCGGGGCCGTATAGATCTTCTGCCCGGCTTTCAAAGGCGCGCACGATTCGTTGCATCGCCTCGTTAAAGACCACGCCGATCAGACGCTGCAGAATCATGTTGCGAAAGGCAAAATCGACAAAGAAGCTGACCTCGCAGCCACCCTGCACATCGCGGAAAGCCCAGTTCGACTTCATATAGCGAAACGGCCCATCAAGATATTCGGTGTCGATATTCTTGTCTTCAGGCATCAGCACGACGCGGCTGGTGAACCGCTCGCGAAAGACCTTGAAGCTGATGATCAGGTCCGCCTCCATCACCTGTGCGGCCCCTTGTGGGGTGACGGATTTGACCCGCGCCGCCGAACACCAGGGCAGGAACTTCGGGTAACTTTCTACATCCGCCACAAGGTCATACATCTGTTGGGCGGTGTAGGGCAGCGTTCGGGTTTCGGCGTGGGTCGGCATTGATTTGTCAGATTGTGAAGGTTAGCCATCCATGTGCTGTGTCCTCAACCCAAGATCAAGGTCTAACCCATGTCCGCGCGTCCTTATGTCATAGATGAGTTAATCTCGGCTAAAGCCATTGCCGCGCGCATCGAAGCGCTGTGCCGCGAGATCCATGACGAGTTTGAAGACACCAACAAGCTGGTGGTAGTGGGTCTGCTGCGGGGCAGTTTTGTCTTTATCGCCGATCTGGTGCGCGAGCTGGACCTGCCCATCGAGGTCGACTTTCTGGAGGCCTCCAGCTACGGCGACGGCATGGAAAGCTCGCGCGAGGTGCGCATCCTCAAGGATCTGCGCGGTGCCATCGAAGGGCGCGATGTGCTGGTGGTCGAAGACATCGTCGACACCGGGCACACGTTGAACCACGTCACACAACTGCTGGTCAGCCGCCTGCCCGCGCGGCTGAAATCCATCGCATTGCTCGACAAACCCAGCCGCCGCGAAGTGGACTTCAAGGCGGATTGGACCGGGTTCGAGATCCCGGATGAATTTGTCGTGGGTTATGGCATCGACTTTGCACAGCGCAACCGGAACCTGCCGTTTATCGGCAAGGTCCGCTTCATCGATTCGCCGGGCTGATCGCCCGCCCGGCTTGTGTTGACGTTTTGAAAGCTGCGCCGTGGTGCTAGGTTTGCGCCCCGCTTCGGCGGGCCGCCTCCCGTTTGGGTGCGTCCTGCGCGTCGCGCGCCATGATCGCAAAAATTGCATCGTCAATATGATGGGACGCCACATCGTACCGGTTGCGGTCGAGAGCACAATTGATGTCGCGCAGGGCCAGAATAGCCCAGTGAATATTGGTCATTGGATCTGCCTTGAAAGTGAGGAAATTTCTGCCCCCGACCTACACAGTCTGCAGGCCCCAAGTCACGGGGAACAGACGGGCAAATTCCCCGGATAACGCAACGTCACGGTGTTTCAGGCGATCCCAAGCTTTGTGTTGCGCGCGGCCCGCAGGCGCGCAAAGTCATCACCGGCGTGATAAGAGGAGCGCGTCAGCGGCGTTGCTGAGACCATCAGGAAGCCCTTGCCGTAGGCAGCCTTCTCATAGGCGGCAAACTCGTCGGGGTGCACAAACCGGTCCACCCGGTGGTGTTTCGGCGTGGGTTGCAGATATTGGCCAATGGTCAGAAAATCGATGTCTGCCGCGCGCATGTCCTCCATCACCTGCATCACGGCCTGCTTGTTCTCGCCAAGCCCCACCATGATACCGGATTTGGTGAACATGCCTGGGTCCAGCTCTTTCACCCGCTGCAACAGACGCAGAGAGTGGAAGTATCGCGCGCCCGGGCGCACCTCCGGATAGAGGCCGGGCACGGTTTCCAGGTTGTGATTGAACACGTCAGGCCGCGCCTCGACCACAGCTTCCAGGGCCTCCGGCCCGCAGCGGATGAAGTCGGGCGTGAGGATCTCGATTGTGGTGTCCGGGCTACGGTGGCGAATGGCGCGAATGGTCTGTGCGAAGTGATCCGCGCCACCATCCTCGATATCGTCACGATCCACCGATGTGATCACCACATGGTTGAGGCCCAGTTTTTCCACCGCATGGGCCACGCGACCGGGCTCAAAGGCGTCCAGCGCGTCGGGCGGCTTGCCTGTGGCGATGTTGCAGAAGGTGCAGGCGCGGGTGCAGACCTCGCCCATGATCATCATGGTGGCATGGCCCTGGCTCCAACATTCACCGACGTTGGGACAGCCTGCCTCTTCGCACACGGTAACGAGGTTGTTGTCTCGCATGATGCGGGCGGTCTCCGCATAGCCCTGACCGCTGGGTGCCTTCACGCGGATCCAGTCCGGTTTCTTGGGCTGAGGATTGTCCGGGCGGCGGGCCTTTTCTGGGTGGCGCTGCTCGGGAATCTTCAGATCGCGGGGGGCCATCACACATGCTCCTTCACATCCGGACGCCATATGCGCCCGCTGTTGATGTGGTTGTAGCGGAAAGCACGCGCAAGGTTCAACAGGCAGCCCGGTCGCAGGGTGCATGGCTGTCGTGCAACACCAACATGCAAAAGGGCGCCCCGCATGGGACGCCCTGGCCTGCATCTGCGCGATGAGGTGTCAGCCGATCAGCGGACCACCTGGGCCCACTGTCTCGTCGTAATGGCGCTTGAGCCGCATCAGCGCGATGCGCAGCACAATCTTGCCGGAGCGTGCGGACCAACCCAGTTTTTTCTCGGCTGTCTCCAGCCCTTCCAGATAACAGCAGCACCGCAGGGCCACATCCGACAGACCCGGGCCCAGATCGGCCAGCGCGTCTGCCACGCGTTTGCGGGCGTTCGACGGGCCGTCGCTCACACCGCTGTCGGGGAGAAAGTCACCGCGTGCACCCGCGGTCAGGAAATTGTCCCAATTCTGCGCGACGCGCGGGCCCATCTGAGCCAGCTCGAAATCCTCGCGCAGCCGTTCGCCCACGGTGACCAGATCATCGGTGAGAAAAACCTCACCGTTCTTGTCACGCCGCCGCGCCAGCGCGGTCAGCGGGCTTTCGGCCAGATTGTAGCGCATCCGGCGCGGGCGCCCGGTGTCCATGTCCGGCAAGGTTTTCTCGCCCCAGACGCGGTGCTGCCCGGCAAAATCTACTTGCGCCTCGGCAAAGCCACCTGCGGTGGTCGCGCCCTCCTCATCCAGCATGGTCTCAAGTGCGGTGCGGCCTGCGGGGGTGATCGTATAGCGGGTGATCTTGCCGCTGGTCTGCGGCGAGATCCATTCTTTCAACGCCATGGCTTCGGCGATCTGCCGGGTCACGACGCCGGTCCGGGTGGCCTGCCCGCCCGCGCCATCGCGGACGATCACGGCTTTTTCCATTTCAGCAGCCACGGCCAAGACCGCGCCAGTTTCGCACAGCCTGCGCAAGACGCGCCCGGCCTCAACGCGGAGGGTTGCCTCGCTGGGCGGTTGATCCGATTGCGACTTCGGGGGGGTGATGCGCTCTTGAAAACTCATGCCTGCTTCGTCCTTTTGATCGACTTTGCCGGTGTCAGAACGGGAAACAAAATGCGCAGCACCCAGGCTCTTAAGGGCTGCGTCCACCAGAGGATCATCTCGCCGCGTCTCGACCCGCCTGATCTGGCGCAGGATCGTCGATGCGTGACATCCCGCCGCCCGTGCGAGCGCGCGTATCGGAAGCCCGGCCTCGGTGTGCGCGAGATAGACCTGTGCAGCAGCCGGAACCCAGTCAGGCAGAACGGACTCTGATCCGCGGCTGATCGATGAGGTCGAGATATCCAGCTCCTTCATAGGGTCAAATCCATAGTTTCGACATGCTTTGGTTGTTTAAGAATCTATAAACACAACCTAAAGATGATTTGGTTACCCGTTCGTTAACAGCTTTGATTTGAGAAGTATTGTCGGGAAAATCTAAACAGTTTTTACACCTGCGCACGCGCATAGACGAACAGGCGCAACAGTATTGACCAACGACCAGCGGCGTATCGGTCAAAGCTCAGGGCAATCCAGAAATCCCCACGACATCAGAGTCTTAACAAGACCCTAATCCCTCCGCGCGTCCAACTCAAGGGCGGCGCAACGCGCGCATCTGCCGTGTAGTATCGCCTCTGCTGGGCAAAAAGCTCACGGGGAAAGACGGTACAAAGGAATTCTAGACATGCAAGATCTGCTCTCGATGCTGCACGCAATTCGCCGACCCACATTGCTGATGCGCGCGGCGCGCATTGGCGCCGAAGACTACCGACGGTCGGTGCACCTGCCACGCCTTTTGGGATACGGCGTGCTGCCACGGCATGGCGCGGCCTTGCTGAAACTGATCGAACTTGAGGCAGATCTGAACAGCCAACGCACCGGTGGTGACACCAGCTATAGCCTGATCAAGCATGTCGATGTGCTGATCGCGATGCTGGGTGAGGCCCGGGTGCTGCGGGCCTCGCAAGCGGCCTGATGCTCACATAAAGCTATCGGGTTCTTCGGACTTTCTCCGCGTGATGAAGTCGGACAGGGCCTCGTTGATCGCCGGATCAAGGGCGGGCTGCTGGTAGTCCCCCAACATCTTTTCGACGCGCAGGCTGGCAAGGGTTTGCGTGTCGCGGGCGCCTTCATCCTCCCAGGTCTCAAAGGGCTTGTAATCCAGAAGATCGGACTTCCAGAAAGCCTCCTTGAAATTGCTCTGCGTATGCGCACAGCCAAGATAATGCCCGCCCGGGCCGACCTCGCGCAGCGCATCCATCGCCTGCGCGGTCTCATCCATCATGACCCCTTGGGCCAGGTGATGCAGCGTGCCGAGCTGGTCCGCATCCATCACGAATTTCTCGAAAGACGACACCAGCCCACCTTCGAGCCAGCCGCAGGCGTGCAGCATGAAATTCACGCCCGCCAGCAGCCCCATGTTCAGGCTGTTCGACGTCTCATAGGCCGCCTGCGCGTCGGGCAGTTTCGAGCCGCAGAACGACCCGGCCGAGCGATAGGGCAGCCCAAGCCGCCGGGCCAGCTGGCCCGCCCCATAGGTGATATGCGCGGCTTCCGGCGTGCCGAAAGTCGGCGCGCCTGAGTTCATGTCGATCGAGGTCACAAAAGCCCCCATGATCACCGGCGCACCGGGGCGAATGAGCTGGCTGTAGGCGATGCCCGCCAGCACCTCGGCCAGCACCTGTGTCAGCGTGCCCGCCACCGACACCGGCGCCATGGCCCCGCCCACGATGAAGGGTGAAATGATGCAGGCCTGGTTGTTCTTGGCATAGACCTCCAGCGCGCCCATCATCACATCGTCGAAGGTCATCGGCGAGTTGATGTTGATGAGCGAGGTCATGACCGTGTTCTGCTTAACGAAATCCTTGCCAAAGAGGATCTCGCACATCTCCACACTGTCCTGCGCCCGGCTGGGCTCCGTCACTGACCCCATGAAGGGCTTGTCGCTCAACGTCATATGCGCATGCAGCATATCAAGATGGCGCTTGTTCACCGGCACATCGGTCGGCTCGCAAACCGTGCCGCCGGAGTGGTGCAGCCACTTCGACATATAACCCAGCTTCACGAACTTGCGGAAATCCTCCATCGTCGCATAGCGCCGCCCGCCAACCGCATCGCGCACAAACGGCGGGCCATATACTGGGGCCAGAACGAGGTTCTTGCCGCCGACAACTACGTTGCGCTCGGGGTTGCGCGCATGCTGGGTGTAGCTGGACGGCGCCGTCGCACAAAGCTGCCGCGCAAGACCGCGCGGGATGCGCACGCGCTCGCCGTCGACCTCAGCTCCCGCCGCGCGCCAGCGCTCAAGCGCTGCGGGATTCTCGACAAAATTCACTCCAATCTCAGCCAGCACCGTTTCGGCATTGGCCTCGATGATCTCCAGCGCCTCGTCGTTCAGCACTTCGAAGTTGGGAATGTTGCGTTCAATATAGCGCGCGGTCTCAAACGACACCGCGCTGCGCTCCGCGCGCCGCGCCGCGCCGCCGCCCCGGCCCCGTCTGCGCTGTGCTGCTTCGGCCATACTCATGCTCCAGATGTGCTGCTTGGGGTGGTGCTACTGCATTCTGTACCGCAATCTCATCCGCATAACGGCCTTGCAGGTCAAAAAGCGACATGGCCCCCTGCACAGCTCTTCTTTTGGCCAAAAGTATCCCGGGGGTTTGGGGGCTGGCCCCCATTCCGACCCTTGCCACTTTCAACCGGCGCGCCTAAGCAGCGGGCATGAGCACATCCGATCACGACCGCCTCCTCATCATCGATTTCGGCAGCCAGGTGACCCAGCTGATCGCGCGCCGCCTGCGCGAGCTGAACGTTTACTGCGAAATCCACCCCTTCAACCATGTGGACGACGCCTTCCTGGCGGAGTTTACGCCCAGGGCGGTGATCTTCTCCGGTGGGCCCGCGTCGGTGTTCGCGGATGGTGCACCCATGCCACCCAAATCCGTATTTGATCTGGGCGTCCCAATCCTTGGCATCTGTTATGGGCAACAGGTCATGATGCACTGCCTCGGCGGCAAGGTGGAGCGCGGCCACGGCACCGCCGAATTCGGACGGGCCTATGTGACGCCCGAGGCGCGCAAGCTCGCCCTGCTGCAAGGCTGGTTCGAGGCCGACCGCGAACAGGTCTGGATGAGCCACGGCGATCACGTCAGCGAAATCGCGCCGGGTTTCGAGGTCTATGGCACCTCACCCAACGCGCCCTTTGCCATCACCGGCGACACGGAGCGTGACTTCTACGCTGTCCAGTTCCACCCCGAGGTGCACCACACCCCGAACGGCGCCAAACTCTATGAAAACTTTGTCCGCCTTGCAGGTTTCACCGGCGATTGGACCATGGGCGCTTACCGCGAAGAGGCGATCAAGCGAATCCGCGCGCAAGTCGGCGACGGCAAGGTCATCTGCGCGCTCTCCGGCGGCGTCGACAGTTCTGTCGCCGCGGTGCTGATCCACGAGGCCATCGGCGATCAGCTCACCTGCGTCTATGTGGACCATGGGCTCATGCGCAAAGGCGAGAGCGCGCAGGTGGTGGGCATGTTCCGCGAGCACTACAACCTGCCACTCATTCACGCCGACGAATCCGAGCTGTTCCTCGGCAAGCTCGAAGGGGTCTCCGATCCCGAGACCAAGCGCAAGATCATCGGCGGCCTCTTCATCGACGTCTTTGAACGCCACGCGCAAGAGATGGGTGGCGCGGATTTCCTTGCTCAAGGCACGCTCTACCCGGATGTCATCGAATCCGTCTCTTTCTCCGGCGGTCCGTCGGTCACCATCAAATCACACCACAACGTCGGCGGCCTTCCCGAACGTATGAACATGCAGCTGGTCGAGCCTCTGCGCGAACTGTTCAAAGATGAGGTCCGCGCTCTGGGCCGCGAGTTGGGCCTGCCGCCCAGCTTCATCGGGCGTCACCCCTTCCCCGGCCCGGGCCTTGCGATTCGCTGTCCCGGTGAGATCACACGCGCCAAACTCGACATCCTGCGCGAAGCCGACGCTGTCTATATCGATCAGATCCGCAAGCATGGGCTTTACGACGATATCTGGCAGGCCTTCGTGGCCATCCTGCCCGTTCGCACGGTGGGCGTCATGGGCGACGGGCGCACCTATGACTATGCTTGCGCACTGCGCGCCGTTACATCGGTTGACGGGATGACGGCAGACTATTACCCCTTTAGTCATGAATTCCTGGGTGAGACGGCAACGCGGATCATCAACGAGGTTCCGGGGATCAACCGCGTCACCTACGACATCACCTCCAAGCCTCCGGGCACAATCGAATGGGAATGACATGATGCACGCGGTTCTGCGGCTATGGCGACTACCGGGGCTCAAACACTAGCCCCCGCTTCGCCTGTTCCGCATCCTCTGCCTCAAGGTTTTTCCCATGTCCCCCGTTTTCAAGGCTGCGCTCTGGATGAGCGGTGCCATCGCCTCCTTCTCCACCATGGCTGTGGCCGGGCGCGAAGCCGCCTCCGAACTCGATACCTTCGAGATCATGATGTACCGCAGCCTGATCGGGGTCGTGGTGGTGGTGACGCTGGCGGGGTTACTGGGCACCTGGCGCGAGATCAACCGCGACAGCCTGGGCACGCATGTGATCCGTAATCTGGCGCATTTCACCGGGCAGAACCTGTGGTTCTATGCGGTCACCGTGATCCCGCTGGCGCAGGTCTTTGCCCTGGAGTTCACCTCACCACTCTGGGTCATCGTGCTATCGCCGCTGATCTTGGGGGAAAGGCTGACCTTGGTGCGCGGCATCGCGGCGCTGATGGGATTCCTCGGCATCCTGATTGTCGCGCGGCCCGATATGGCCGGGCTCAACGCGGGCGTGATCACCGCCGCATCTTCCGCCATCTTCTTTGCACTCACGATCATGATCACCAAACGGCTGACCCGCAGCCAAAGCATCACCTGCATTCTGTTTTACCTCACCACAATGCAACTGGTCATGGGGGTGATCGCGGCAGGCTATGATGGGGATATCGCCGTGCCCGGCGCCGCAAGCCTGCCTTACGTGGTGCTGATCGGCATCGCGGGGCTGGTGGCGCATTTCTGCATGACCAACGCGCTGGCGATTGCGCCAGCCACGGTGGTTGTGCCGCTCGATTTCATCCGCCTGCCCGCCATCGCGGTCATCGGAATGATTCTCTATGCCGAGCCGCTGGACATCTTCGTGTTTCTGGGGGCGGCCATCATCTTCACCGGCAACTATTTGAACATTTGGGTGGAGACGCGCCAAAGAACTTGATTTTACGTGAGGTCACACCTCACCCTTCCCTTGCGTCATGCGTTGATCCGGCCCGCGCCTGTGCTTACGTGGCGCCGCCTGCACCGATACCAACGCAACATACGCAGGTATGTCTTCTGGGGAGGAGATCCATGAAAAGATATCTATCAAGTGTAACAGTACTGTGTCTCGCCGCAGGAGGCGCCCACGCAGGCGCGCTGGACCGAACCGGGCAGTCCGTCGATGTGCTCTTTGAGGAGGGGCGGTATCTGGAGTTCAGCTTTACGGGTGTGTCGCCTAGTCTCTCTGGAACAAGTAGTGGTGTCTCGGGGTTGCCAAATGGAACCGGATCCGGCGACATCTCACCGAGCTATTTTCAGTTCGCGGGAGCCTACAAAGCCGACATTAATGATCGCCTCTCTTATGCGCTCATCCTCGACCAACCCTTTCTGGCGGAAGTAGATTACGCCGCCGGTACAGGATACTTTGCCGCCGGCTCCAATGCAGAATTTGATTCAGTCGCCCTAACTGGTCTGCTGCAGTACAATTTTAATTCTGGTTTCAGTACCTTCGGTGGACTAAGACTTCAGTCCGTTTCGGCAAATGCGGCAATCGAGTTCCCCGCGCTTGGCCTAACTGGTTACAGCGTGGATGCGGAGCGAGACTATGGCGTCGGTTATGTATTTGGCGTAGCTTACGAAAAACCGGAAATTGCTCTTCGAGTATCACTAACCTACAACTCCGAAGTAAGTCACTCAAACGACGTAGTTGAAGGTTCCGCATTAGGCGCTGGTCGAACTTCTGTCACCGACTTCGAAACACCCCAGTCGGTAAATCTTGCGTTCCAGACAGGTGTTGCGCCAGGGACCCTACTGTTTGGTGGTGTAAGATGGGTCGATTGGTCAGACTTCGCTCTGACACCTGCGGACTACCAGACACTGACGGGAGGGTCTTTGCTATCTTACGAAGATGATGTGTTCACCTACACGCTCGGTGTCGGGAGACGCCTGAACGAAAACTGGTCAATCGCGGCTTCGCTCGGATACGAGAAGACAAACGGCAGCTTCTTCACCAACCTCGGCCCGTCCGACGGTCAAGAGAGCATTGGCCTTGCAGCCATCTACACCCAAGGGAACATGAAGATCACAACTGGTATCCGCTACATTCGCATCGGAGATACCGTTACACGTGCTGGTCCTGTGGCACCGGCCGCCCGGTTCGAAGGCAACGATGCTATCGCTTTGGGCGTTCGTGTCGGCTATAGCTTCTAAACCACAAGACACCCGAACACCCTAAAAGCCCCGTGGAGAGATCCGCGGGGCTTTCGCGCATGATCCGGGTGGCTCCGCTGCGGCGCGTTGCGTAGGCTTGCCCCATGACGGATCAAATGTCCCTTTCATCCCGAACCTGGGCCGCCCTTCTTCTGCTTGCCGTGATCTGGGGGGCGTCGTTCCTGTCGATCCGCGTTGCGCTGGATGAGATCGGGCCGCTCACTGCCGTGGCGCATCGCACGCTCTGGGCTATGCTGGTGCTCTGGATCGTTGTGGCCATCCGCCGCTTGCCACTGCCCCGTGCGCCGGGAATCTGGGGCGCGTTTCTCGTCATGGGGCTCTTGAACAACGTCATCCCCTTCGGCCTCATGGCCTGGGGACAGCTTTATGTCGAGACCGGGCTGACATCAATCCTGAACGCTGCCACAGCAGTGTTCGGAGTCATCGCCGCCGCGCTCTTTTTCAGGGACGAGCGGCTCAGCCTGCGCAAATCCATCGGCGTCCTGCTTGGATTTTTCGGTGTGGCGACGGCCATCGGGCTGGAAAATATACGCAGTTTTGATCTGCGGTCTCTGGCACAGCTGGCCATCCTGGCGGGCACGGTCTCTTACGCGCTGGCCAGTGTCTGGGCGCGCAAGACGCTCTCGGCGCTGTCCCCGCAAGTGGCCGCAGCGGGCATGTTGACCGGATCTACCATAGTCACCCTGCCCCTTGCGCTGAGTGTCGAAGGCCCGATGCGGTTCGACCTTGCGCCCGTCACGGTGCTGGCCATTGGCTACTATGCCGTCATCGCCACTGCCGGAGCCTACCTGCTTTACTATTATATCCTTGCGCGTGCAGGCAGCGGGAACCTCATGCTGGTCACCCTGTTGATCCCACCTGTGGCGATCCTGCTGGGCACAGTGGTGCGGGATGAGGCGCTGAACCCCAATGCCTATTTTGGCTTTGCCATCCTCGCGCTTGGCCTCGCGGTGCTCGACGGACGCCTCTGGCACAGGCTTCGAAAGACGGGCCGATTGATTGACCCGCCTCCCAAACGTCCCTAGGACAAGCCTGTACCACCGCTGTCAGGACGCGCCCCATGCTCTATTCTTCCGCTGCCGACTGGCGCGCTGCCCCCCGCAAATCCGTTCTGGTCTACGGCATGTCGGGTTTGGGAAAAACGCATATGTCGAACCTGCTGCGCGACAGCGGCGACTGGTTCCACTATTCCATCGACTACCGCATCGGCACCCGTTACATGGGCGAATTCATCACCGACAATGCCAAGGCGGAGGCGATGAAGGTGCCCTTCCTGCGCGATCTGCTGATGAGCGACAGCATCTATATCGGCTCCAACATCACCTTCAACAATTTGGCCCCCGTCGCCACCTATCTCGGCAAACCCGGCGATCCGACCAAGGGCGGCTTGCCCATCGCGGAGTACAAGCGGCGGCAAGAGCAGTTCCGCTTGGCCGAAATCGCTGCTCTGCATGACACGGTGCATTTCGCCAAACGGGCCGACGCGCTTTATGGCTATCCGCATTTCATCTGCGACACCGGCGGCTCGATCTGTGAATGGGTGGATGCCGATGATGACGCGGACCCGATCCTGCGCGAGCTCTCCCAGCACTGTCTGCTGGTCTGGATCAAAGGGGACGCGGCGCATACGCAGGAGCTGATCCGCCGCTTTGACCGTGCGCCAAAACCCATGGCCTATCAGCCGGAGTTTCTTGCCCGTGTCTGGCAAGATTATCTGAGCAAAAACAAATGTGTCGAAGAGGATGTGGACCCGGATGACTTCGTGCGGTTCACCTATGCGCAGGCGCTGGCACACCGCCAGCCGCGCTATGAAGCCATGGCGCGCTGGGGCATGACCGTCACGGCAGATGAGGTCTCAAACCTGAAGACGCCTGAGGACTTTGACGCCCTGATAGCCCAACACCTGTAAGATCCGTCACCCAAGCGTGAGCGCGCGCCCCTTGAGACACCCCCCGCAAAAGCCTATCTGACTGCTCTGATCAGACGCCGGAAGACACCTATGCCCATCAAGATCCCCTCCGACCTGCCTGCCTATGACGTGCTCACGCGCGAGGGTGTGATGGTGATGGATGAGGATCAGGCGGCCCGGCAGGACATTCGCCCCCTGCGCATTGGCCTGTTGAACCTGATGCCCATGAAGATCCAGACGGAGACTCAGTTCGCTCGCCTGATCGGGGCCACACCGCTGCAGATCGAGCTGACCCTGATCCGCATGTCTGAACATCAGACCAAAAACACCGCTGCGGAGCATATGGAGAGCTTTTACCGCCCGTTTCAGGAGGTGAAGTCCGAGAAATTCGACGGGCTGATCATCACCGGCGCGCCCATCGAGCATCTGGAGTTCGACGCCGTCACCTATTGGGACGAGCTGCGCGAGGTCATGGACTGGACCCAGACCAATGTGACCTCGACCTTCGGCGTGTGCTGGGGCGGGATGGCGATGATCAACCACTTCCACGGGGTCAAGAAACACATGCTGGAGGCAAAAGCCTTTGGCTGTTTCCGACACCAAAATCTGGCGCCGGCCTCGCAATACCTGCGCGGGTTTTCCGACGACTGCGTGATCCCCGTCTCGCGCTGGACCGAAATGCGGCAAGGCGAGATTGACGCCGCACCGGGACTGAAAACGCTGCTGGGCAGTGATGAGGTCGGCCCCTGCCTTGTCGAAGATCCAGCGCATCGCGCGCTCTATATCTTCAACCACTTCGAGTATGACAGCGACACGCTGAAACAGGAATACGACCGGGACGTGGCCAGCGGTACACCAATCAACGTGCCGCAGAACTACTATCCGCAGGATGACCCGACGCGCGCCCCGCTCAATCGGTGGCGCAGCCATGCGCATCTGCTCTACGGCAACTGGCTGACGGAGGTGTATCAGGACACACCCTATGACATCGATGCAATCGGGCGTTAGACGGGTGGTGATCGCAACGCTGCTTGTGCTGGCGCTGGTGGCCGTGGTGCAATGGCGCGCGACGGCGCGGGAGGCGCAGGCCAGCGCCGACTTTCCTCCAACCGGGCAACTCATTGCAACGGGATCGCGGCGCGTGCATGTGCAGGTGTTGGGTGACAACGGCCCCGATCTTGTGCTGCTGCACGGGGCGTCGGGCAGCCTGCGCGAGTTTACCTTCGATCTGGCGCATCAGTTGAAAGACCGCTACCGCGTGATCCTTCTTGACCGGCCGGGCCTCGGCTGGACGGATCGCGCGTCCGCCCGGTTTGGGGGATCACTGAACCGCAATGCTGAATCGCCCGCCGATCAGGCCGCAATGTTGCAGGAAGCCGCTGACGCGCTGGGTGTCACCAACCCGATCATTCTTGGCCATTCCTTTGGCGGCGCGGTGGCCCTCGCCTGGACTCTCTCCCGCCCCAAGGGCACTGCAGCCCTTGTCATGGTCTCAGGCGTGTCTCAGCCCTGGCCGGGCGAGCTGGACTGGCAATACCGCATCATGGACACGACACTCGGCAACCTGATTGTACCGCCGCTGGTCTCGGCCTTGGCGCCCGGCTCTCTGGTGCGCAGCAGCGCTGAATCGATCTTTTGGCCGCAGCAGATGCCCGAGGGGTATCTGGCGCATATTGGCCCTGACCTCACACTGCGCCGTCAGACCTTCCGCGCAAATGCGCAACAAATCAACAGCTTGCGTCCCCATGTGGTGGAGATGTCCAAGCGCTATTCCGAGCTGACCTTGCCTGTTGAAATCCTGCACGGCACCGCAGATGAAATCGTGCCCATCCACATTCACAGCGAACCACTGGCGCAGCAAATCGATGGTGCGGTGCTGACCCGGCTTGAGGGTGTGGGCCATATGCCACATCAGGTCGCGACCGACGCCGTTGTTGCCGCGATTGACCGCGCAGCGGCCCGTGCGGGTTTGCGTTAAGGGTATTAACATCCCATATTGAAGCCAGACCCACTGCCCCGGAGGGCCCATGGACCTGCCATTTGACGGCGCCATCAGCAAGTTTTTCGAAACTGAAGCCCCCCGTGAGGTGCGCGAGGCCATTCGCCGGGCGGATCGGGGGGATATTCTTTCAACGACCTATCCGCACGGCGACAGGATGGCGCGCAAACCCTATGAGAAAGAGCTGGCCGTACTGCAGATCGAACTGGTGAAAATGCAGGCCTGGGTGCGCGAAAGCGGCGCGCGAGTCGTGATCGTCTTCGAGGGACGCGACGGCGCCGGAAAAGGCGGCACAATCAAGCGGTTCCGCGCCAACCTTCACCCGCGCACAGCGCGGATCGTAGCGCTGTCCAAACCCACCGAAACCGAGGCAGGTGAATGGTATTTCCAGCGCTATGCCCGACAACTGCCAACCGCTGGTGAGATCGTGTTCTTCGATCGCAGCTGGTACAATCGCGGCGTGGTGGAGAAGGTGTTTGACTTCTGCACGGACGCGCAGCGCCAACACTTCTTCCATCAGGTCCCCCAGTTCGAAGATATGCTGGTGGACGAAGGCGTGCACCTCTTCAAGCTCTGGCTGAACGTCGGACAAGCCGAGCAACTGCGCCGGTTGCTGGCGCGCGAAAGCGACCCGCTGAAACAGTGGAAGCTCAGCTGGATCGACGTCGAGGGGCTGAAGCGCTGGGAGGCCTACACGCAGGCCATTTCCGAAACATTGGAGCGCAGCCATACGGATGTCGCACCCTGGACGATTCTGCGCTCCGACGACAAGCGCCGCGCGCGGCTGAACGCCATCCGTGCGGTGCTGCATGGGCTGGACTACGACCGCAAGGACGAGAAAGCGATTGGCCCGGTCGATGCGTCCGTCTGCGGCGGTTTGGACGTCTGGGATGCCTAAGCGCGGCTACCACCACGGGAACCTGCGTCAGGCTCTGATTGACGCGGCGCTGCAGCTGATCGAGGCGCGGGGACCGATGGGGTTCACCCTTTCTGAGGCGGCCAAACAAGCGGGCGTGACGCCCGCAGCGGTCTATCGGCATTTCGAAGGCCGCGAAGATCTGATCGCCGAAGCCGCGTTGCAGGGCTACGAGATCTTTGCCGATCTGATGCAATATGCCTATGACAAGGGGCAACCCTCTGCGCTGGCTGCGTTTTCCGCAACCGGACGCGCCTATCTTGCCTTTGCGCGCAAATATCCCGGCCACTACATCGCGATGTTTGAGAGCGGGATTTCAGTGAACCGTACGCCGGACTTGGCCGCCGCCGCGACCCGCGCCAATGATGTTTTGGAAAAAGCGGCAACCGACCTCAGCCAGCATATCCCGGAGGACAAACGCCCGCCTGCCTCCATGTTCTCGGCGCATATCTGGGCGCTGAGCCACGGGGTGGTCGAGCTTTTTGCCCGGAACTCGCCCGGGCGCGCTTCGCCCTTCCCTGCGGATGACCTTCTGGAAAGCGGAATCGGAATCTATCTGCGCGGTCTCGGGCTGATCACCCCGGACAGCTGAGGCCCCTTCCAGAAGACACAAAAAAGGCCGCCCGAACAGGGCGACCTTTTTGATTTGGACAAGGGGCTGTCCGGCTTAACGCTTGGAGAACTGGAAGCTCTTACGCGCCTTGGCCTTACCGTATTTCTTCCGCTCGACCACGCGGCTGTCGCGGGTCAGGAAGCCAGCGGCTTTCAGCGCACCGCGCAGGGACGGATCGTAAAGCTGCAGCGCCTTTGAGATACCGTGCTTGACCGCACCGGCCTGACCGGAGAGGCCACCGCCCTTGACGGTGGCAACCACGTCGAACTGACCTTCGGTGCCAGAGACGGAGAACGGTTGCGCCAGGATCATCTGCAGCACGGGGCGCGCGAAATAATCGTTCTGGGGCTTGCCGTTCACGGTGACTTTGCCGGAGCCGGGCTTGATCCAGACCCGGGCAACCGCGTCTTTCCGCTTGCCGGTGGCATAGGAGCGACCCAGATCGTCACGCACGGGCTCGCGCGGGGTTTCGACCACTTCAGGAGCGGCTTCGAGACCAGCAGCCTGGCCTAGCTCTTCGAGTGTGTTAATTTCTTCAGCCATGCTCATGCACTCCGGGTGTTTTTGCTGTTCATGGATTTCACATCCAGAACTTCGGGGCTCTGCGCCTCGTGAGGGTGATCACCGCCTGCGTAGACACGCAGGTTGGTCATTTGCTGACGGCTCAGACGGTTGCCCGGCAGCATGCGCTTGACCGCGAGGGTCACGACACGCTCGGGATGCGCGCCTTCGAGGATCTGCGCCTTGGTGCGCGACTTGATCCCGCCCGGGTGGCCGGTGTGCCAATAGTGGTTTTCTTCGCGCTTCTTGCCGGTGAGTTGCACCTTGTCAGCGTTGATGATGATCACGTTGTCGCCCATATCCATATGCGGTGTGAACGACGGCTTGTGCTTGCCACGCAGACGCATGGCCACGATCGACGCGAGACGGCCCAGAACAACGCCCTCGGCGTCGATCAGGATCCATTTCTTGTCGATATCTGCGGGAGTTGCAGAGAAAGTTTTCATG
This sequence comes from Roseobacter cerasinus, assembly GCF_009811755.1. Taxonomy (GTDB): domain Bacteria; phylum Pseudomonadota; class Alphaproteobacteria; order Rhodobacterales; family Rhodobacteraceae; genus Roseobacter; species Roseobacter cerasinus. Next base: position 431,559 of record NZ_BLIV01000003.1, on the reverse strand, counting down.
GACGGTTCCCCGGTTGAGGTGAAGGCCTGCGGCTGACGCCATGGGCCTGAATTCGATTGTGCGGTTATAACCAAGGCAATTGGCGCGTCAAGCGATGGTATCGGCATAAAGCTTCATAAAATCATATGGTTATAAAATAGGTATTATTTTACCCCATCTCTTGACCCGCTTTAGGCTTGGAGTCAGACGATGTTGGAGCCTCTCCGGTAGGGGCGCCAGCATCTTCGCGACCAAGACAAAAGCTGACTTAGCGGCGCGGTTAGTCGGTTGCCGTCTCCGACGCGTCTGGCATGGCCCGCAGCATTTCATGGATGACATCATAGGCTACTCCGATGACCCCTATTGCCTCCTCAAGGCTTACGGTCACGTTGGGGTGGGCAAGCGGGTTTCGATGCTGGTCTTTCAGCTGCTTCAGCGTCTCCCACACCATGGCGTCGCCATGCTGACCTTGCCGCAATCGCCACGCCCCAATTCTCACCCACGTCATCGAAGAGGAACTTTAAGGATCCTGACAGTTCGGTCGCTTTTTGTGTCGAAACCCGCAGATATGGACTGAAAACACTTTCTGGATACAGCTGACCCAGTTTTGTCGCAGCATTGATTTGCAACTCTGACTATTGGTCGCGTCCGGTTCCTGTGGCTTCGGAGCAAGATATTATGTCTTTGCTGTTTCCAGTGGAAGCCTGTGGACCTAAATCTAGACGCTGATCTGCTCGGGCGGGCCGTCCAGCAAGTCGCGCAGTCGCAGCATCGCGGCGTCAAAGCTTTTCAGGGACACCCCTGCATTGATCGCCATCCGCACCGCATGCGGCGCGCGGGCGTCGCGGCAGACAAACTCCTCCGCTGATCTGATCTGCACGCCAACCGCTTCCGCTGCCTGACAAAAGGCCCCGGCCCGCCAGCCCATGGGCAAGCGGAGCCACAAAAACGGCACGTCCTCGCGCCAGCTCAGGTCATATCCGCCCAGAATATTGACCGCGCTTTGCACATAGGTGTTGAAGGCGCGGCGGGTTTCCTGCGTCAGATCATCAATCTGCGGATGCATCAGCAGCATCGCACTCAGATCGCAAAGCGGCGTGGCGAGGCCAAAGAAGCTGTGCTCGGCCGTGCGGCGCAAGATCGACCATTTGCCCTCAGGCGCGATGGCAAAGCCAAAGCGCAGCGACGGGGTGATCGTTTTGGCAATAGACGACACATACCAGCCCCGTTCCGGTGCCAGCATCCGGTAGGTCGGCGCACGGTTCACGCCCATCCTGTAACAGTCATCTTCGAGGATCTGTACGTCATGCCGCCGCGCGATTTTGGCGATCTGCTCCCTCCGGGCCACCGGGGTAAAACCCCCCGTAGGATTGTGCACTTCGGGCGAGGTGCACAGCACCTGCGCATCATGCGCCTTGACCGCCGCTTCAAATGCCTCCGGGATGAGGCCGTCTTCATCCATAGCGACGGGCACCACATCGGCCCTCAACATCTCTGCCACACGGCGAAATCCCGGATAGGCCAGTTCTTCGATGAGAATCGCCGGCTTCCGCCCCTGAAGCACCGATTGCAGGATCAGCAGGATGCCGTTCTGCCCGCCATGACACAGGGTGATGTCCTTCTCGCCGAGCGGGCCCAGTGGCGTGCCCTCCAGCCACCGAAGTACCGCGCGCCGTGCCGCGCGCGCACTGTCGCGGCTGGGGTAATGCATCACGCCCGAGGGTGGCTCCTTTGCTACCTGTGCCATCAGCTGGCAGATCACCTTGTCCTGCCCGACGCAGGGCAGATGGGGAGAGAACAGGCTTACCGCATATCGGTCTTCATCCTCGCAGACGGCATGTGGGATCACGTCAATCTCGATCGGCTCATCCGACACCCGCATCGGGCTGGGCGGCGCCACAAATGTGCCGCGCCCGACTTCTGCCTTCAACGTGCCCTCGTCCGTGAGGATGGTATAGGCCCGTGCAACTGTCCCCGGGGTGATGCCAAGCGTCCAAGCCAGTTCCCGCACCGGCGGCAGCTTGTCGTCCGGCTTCAATGCGCCCTCATCAATACCCCGCCGTATGCTGCTGACAACCGCCTGGTATTTGGGCCCCTGCCCCGACACGAGTTCCGGTTGCCAAATTGTACCCATTACAATGTTTTCCTAGCGTGAATGTATCAAGCATCGTATCAATATAATGTAGCTATGTTGCTACATTGTGTCAATACAATTTAGGAGATTTCCCCATGGCACGCGCGACTTCACTTTCGACCGAAACACTGACCTATCTGGCGGAGGCACGCATCGTGCCAATGCTGGCCGTCATTGCGGTTGAATTTGCGGTCTGCCTGTCGAAATGGGCCACTCGCCGAGAGACCCGCCGCGCTTTGAAAAAGCTGACGGATTGGGAGTTGCGCGATGTGGGGCTGACACCGGAGCAGGCTCGCGATGAGGCTGCAAAGGTGTTCTGGCGCGCGTAACCTCCCCGGTACGCGACCAGACCTCTTCCTCAAGGCCGGGCTCAGTCCCGGCCCTTTTTTATGGATCAAGCGGCAGCTTTACGCTGCCGACGCGCGACGATCATGGCCGCAACACCGCTCAGCAACAGCAAGCCGCCCGCAGGCAGTGGCACAGGGGCCGGATCATCGCTTGGCGGGATGTTTCCGGTGAACTCCAAGGGGTGCAATTCGCCATTGTCCGACAGGATCGACTGCGCAATGACCGACCCTTCATTGCTGGCCCCAAGCTCGATGGTTGCACCGGGTGCCAGCACATGGCCAAAGACGGTGCTGTTGAAGTTGATCACACCCGTCGCCTCAAAGAAGTTCCAGATCACGCCCGTGGCCGCATCGATCGGCGCAATGCCAAGGTGGTCAACGAAGTTCAGTGAGACATCGCCAAAATCCCCGGCGACGTTGATCAAAAGCGTATCGAGACCGGTGAGGTCAAACACACCCGTGCCCGCTGCCAGAAAGCTGAAGTCAATGTTGAGCACCGGAGCGCCACCAAACACGCGTTGACCGCTGCCGTTGGTGGTCACGGTATTGGGGCCGGGCAATTGACTCAGTCTTTTGGATTCTGCTTCAAAAACCGCAAAATCGATCTCCGGGACATTTGGGGTCGGTGCATTCTCGATCAGAATGTCTTCATTCTGGTTGAAATTGCCGCCCGTGCGGAGACCGCCCAACGTGACAGTCTGAACACCACCGTTCAGCTGAAGGTTTGAATCGGTCAGGTCGCCCTCAATTGTCACGCCGCCGGATTTGCCGACCGTGATGTTGGCGTCCGTTGCATCACCAAGGATGATCAGATCGTCAAAGCCATCTGCGGCGGTGCCCTCGTTCCGGTCGTTGATGATGATGTTGCCGGTGGCGTCGCCTGCAATGATGACACGCCCTTCAGATTCGCTATTGCCGGAAAAATCTTGCGTCACCGCGCCAAAGGATCCGAAGATCTCCTCAACCGTGAGCGGCGCTGCGGCCACCTGGCCAGCCAGAATGGCGAAAGCGGATGCGGACAAAACACTCTTGAACACGCGATTTACCTCTTAAAAATCTCGATCTACTTTATCTCGGTATGCCGCGTCCGCAAAGAGCGCAACGCAAAAACTAAAAATTGTCGTTAATGTGATGTGACGTCATGACAGCGCAATTGTCGGCTTATTGTGGAGGAATGGCATAGGTCAGGCTGGCGCGAGCGACAGGCGGCTCCTGCCCCTTCGAGTATATCAGGACATCGCAGACAGAGAGCTGCTTGCCAAGCTTGAGCAGGCGCACCTCCCCCAGCAGATCCGTGCGGGCGGCAGGTTTGTGCATGAAGTCGATGGCGCAGTTGGTCGTGACAGCCAAAGCCTGCGGCCCGATGCGAGCGAGGGTCATGAGATAGGCCCCCACATCCGCCAGCGCAAACATCGTGGGGCCTGACACCGTGCCGCCGGGGCGCAGATGCTTGTCGCTGACCTCAAGCCTCACGGTGAGCCGATCCGTCGCCACGTCTTCCACGACAAAATCATCCGCCACCTGCTCAAAAGCCTGATCAAGGAAGGCATTCAGCGCGGCGGCATCCATTTTCAGCGGCATGATCCCTCCGGATGTGGTGCTCGCGGAACCCTGTTCGAATTCCCTTGAGAGAGCAAGCGCCGCCCCGCGCCTGACGCAGCGTCACAGGCCTGTGGTGGCTGCGGCGACACGGGGCCGCCGGGGCTGTTGCGCAGGCTGGGCGGCTGAACTAGATGTGCCGCATGACACAAGAGTTGCATATCGTGGGCGGCGGCATGGCCGGATCGGAAGCGGCCTGGCAGGCGGCGCAGATGGGTGTGACGGTTGTGCTGCACGAAATGCGGCCCGACGTCGGCACCTTCGCACATCAGACGGGCCTTCTGGGGGAGATGGTCTGCTCCAACTCCTTCCGCTCGGATGACGACGAGCAGAACGCCGTGGGCCTGTTGCACTGGGAAATGCGCCAGGCGGGCGGCCTGATCATGCGAACTGCCGATCAGCACAAATTGCCTGCTGGCGGTGCGCTTGCGGTGGACCGCGACCCTTTTGCGCAATCGGTTACAGACGCTTTGATGGCGCATCCGAATGTGCGGGTGGAATATGGCGAGATCACAGAGCTGCCCGAGGACGGCCACTGGATCATCGCCACCGGGCCGCTCACCTCCTCCGCCTTGGGTCAGGCGATTGCCGCAGAAACCGGAGCGGAGGCGCTGGCCTTCTTCGACGCCATTGCCCCCATCGTCTATTTCGACAGTATCGACATGTCGACGGCCTGGATGCAGTCGCGCTATGACAAGGGCGAGACCGAGGAAGAGCGCACCGCCTATCTGAACTGTCCGATGGACCGGGACCAGTATGAGGCCTTCATCGACGCGCTGTTGAGTGCTGACAAGACCGAGTTTCACGAGGGCGAAGCGACATCTTCCCCCGACCCCACCCCCTACTTCGACGGCTGCCTGCCCATTGAGGTGATGGCTGAACGCGGGCGCGAGACGCTGCGGTTTGGTCCGATGAAGCCCGTCGGCTTGACCAACCCGCATCAGCCGGATGTGAAACCCTATGCCGTCGTGCAACTGCGCCGAGACAACAAGCTGGGCACGCTCTACAATATCGTGGGTTTCCAGACCAAGATGAAATACGGCGCACAAACAGATGTTTTTAAACGCATTCCGGGGCTGGAGAGTGCGAGCTTTGCCCGTTTGGGCGGCATTCACCGCAACACGTTTCTGAACTCCCCCACACTTCTCGATGCGCAGATGCGCCTGCGCTCGCGCCCAAACGTCCGCTTTGCCGGGCAGATCACCGGCGTTGAAGGCTATGTGGAATCGGCGGCCATGGGGTTGCTTGCGGGGCGGCTCGCCGCTGGCGATATCCTGGGCCAGCCGGTGGATGTGCCGCCCGACTGCACCGCGACCGGCGCGCTGATCACCCATATCACCGGCGGTGCGGAGGCCAAGACCTTCCAGCCGATGAATGTGAACTTCGGGTTGTTCCCGCCAGTCCAGGGCCTGAAAGGCGGGCGGCGCGGGCGCAAGGATCGCTACAAGGCCTACACGGATCGCGCGAAAATCGCGTGGAAAGAGTGGCTTGGCGCGGCAGCCCTAGACGCGGCCTAGTCCGAAAGGCTATCCTTGCACCATGACGCAAGGATATCTCGACAAGGTCTACGCCGCGCGCGCCCCGGAAGATACGCGCACCCTCTATGATGCATGGTCGGCCAGCTACGACGCCGAGGTGCGCGAAAACGGCTATGTGACGCCGAACCGCTGTGCCGAGGCTCTGGCCAGATCCGTGTCGGATCTCACCCGCCCTGTTCTGGATTTCGGCTGCGGCACCGGCCTCTCCGGTTTGGCGCTGAAGCTTGCCGGGTTTGAGACCGTCGACGGCGTCGATCTTTCGCCCGAGATGTTGCAGCAGGCGCGTGCCAAGCGGCTTTATCGCCAGTTGGAGCTGTGCACCGTGGAGGGCGCGCTGCCCGTGGAGATTGATGACTATGCCGCAGTGGCCGCCATCGGTGTGATTGGCGCGGGGGCGGCTCCGATCTCTGTCTTCGATGACCTGATGCACGGGCTGCGGCGCGGCGCCCTCCTGGTCATGTCGTTGAACGATCACGCGTTGCAGGACCCGGCCAATGAGGGGCGGATCTGCGAATGGACGGACTGCGGCGCGGCACGGCTTCTGGTGCGGGAGCGTGGGCCCCATTTGCCGGGCATTGGCTTGAAATCCAACGTATATATCCTTGAGAAGACGTGACATTCCGAACCCGGTTTGCGCCATCTCCCACCGGGCCCTTGCATTTGGGCCACGCGTTTTCGGCCCTGACCGCCTTTGACATGGCGCGCCGCGCGGGTGGTGAATTCCTGCTGCGGATGGATGACATCGACCGCATCCGTTCAAAACCCGAATATGAAGACCTGGCTGTCGAAGACCTGCGTTGGCTTGGGCTCAGCTGGCCGGAGCCGGTGATGAAGCAATCCCGGTCCGGGGCACGGTTTCGGGCTGCACTTGCGCAGCTGGACCAACTGGACCTGACCTACCCTTGTTCCTGCAGCCGGGCGGACATCGCCGCCGCCGCTGATGCGCCGCAGGAGGGCGTGCCCACCCATGGCCCCGATGGCCGCATCTATCCCGGCACCTGCCGAGGGCGCCCGATGTCCAAGGCCACCGAGGATGACGCAATCCGGCTCGATATGGCCAAGGCGCTGGCGGTCGCAGGCCCCCTACCCGCATTTGTCGAGACAGGTGCGGAGGTCTGCGGGACTCATGCCTTGGAGGCCACCGATCTGCTAACCACCATTGGCGATGTCGCCGTCGCCCGGCGCGGCATGGCGGCGGCTTATCATCTTTGCGTGGTGGTCGATGACCACGCACAGCAAATCAGCCATGTGGTCCGCGGCGTTGATCTGTTTGACGCCACGCGCATCCATGTACTGCTGGCGCATCTGCTGGGGCTGCCGATCCCGATCTACCACCATCACCGGTTGATCCGCGACGATGCCGGAAAGCGGCTGGCCAAGCGGGACGACGCGCGCGCCATATCACTTTATCGGGCCGAAGGCGCGCAGCCGGATGACATTCGCCGGATAGTCGGCCTGCCCCTTGGCTAAGGCTTACTCAGGCTGCATCAATTCCACTTCACCCGCATCCGACACACCTGTGTAAAAACAGCTGCGCCGCCCGGTGTGGCAGGCAAGCCCGATCTGCTCCACCTGCAGCAACAGGCAATCCCGATCACAATCCACCCGCATCTCGATGAGTTTCTGATGGTGGCCGCTGGTCTCACCCTTGATCCAGAAGGCCTGTCGCGAGCGGCTCCAATACGTCACACGCCCACTCTCCAAGGTACGGGCCACGGCGGCACGGTTCATCCAGGCCATCATCAGCACATCCCCATTCACCGCATCCTGAGCAATGGCAGGGATCAACCCCGCGTCGTTGTATGTCAGCGTGTCAGGATCGAACGCCGCCAGCTCCTGCGTCATGCCAAAAAACCTTTTTGCATCTGTTGCCCGAGGACTTATGTATGAAAGCCGAAAGCAACGGAAGAGCGCGGGTGCGTCATGTCTGGTGAAAACGATCTGATCAAACTTTACTCAGGCCGCATTCTGGCGCTGGCATCGGATATCCCGCATTTGACCCGGCTGGACCACCCGATGGCGTCGGTAAAAAAACGCTCGCCGCTCTGCGGCTCTGCTGTGACCGTGGATTTGAACGTCGAAGAGGGTCGCATCAGCGCCTTTGGCCAGGACGTGAAGGCCTGCGCGCTGGGGCAAGCGGCAGCCGCGGTGACAGGCGGCGCCATCATAGGACGAACCCTGCCAGAGCTCGAAGCCGGCAGAGACGCCTTGCAGGCTATGCTGAAAGACAATGGCCCCGTGCCCCCCGCCCCTTTTGATGGTTTTGAGGTCTTGGAACCGGCCAAAGACTACAAGAATCGTCACGCTTCGATCTTGCTGAGCATTGAAGCTGCCTGCGAGGCGATGGCACAGGCGCTGCGGGCCGATTGCGCCTGATCCTTGCCCGAATTGGCGATTTTTAAGTAAATGCTGTCATTCCTGGTGCGGGCGAAACACCCTGAGCACTATGACAAGCCAGTTTCAGATATTTGACGACCGCGTGGGGCTCAAAGCCGGGCGCAATACCGAGCCGTTCCTGTCGCAGGTCTTCCGCCGCGACATGGGTGGCGGCGCGTTCAAGATGATGAAAGATCTCTCCGCGCCCATTTTCGTGCAAGGCCACCACTGAGCCGGTCTGCGCCTCGCCTATACTTCTTTTAAAAAAAGCGCCGCACGTCCCGAGCAGGACGGCGGCGCCAGGCAATGCGTCTCTCACGGGGGATCCGAAGCACAAGGACAGGGGGGCAAACCCTGATGAGATCGGAACAGGCAGCGTTCGTCTCATGTGCCAGTTCGGGGAAGCAACTGGCCTGTGCGCGGCGCGAGATCGCAGGCAGAAATCAGATCAGGGACGGGATATGCAGCCCCACCAAAAGCATCACAACGAGAGCCATCAAACCAGCGGCATCCTGCAGCAGCGTCCTGTGTGACCTGGACGCGACGGAGGCGATTTCGAAAAGCAAGGACATGGGCAACTCCCTCTTGTTGCCTCTTTGTTCTCATATCTGCAAGGTGATGTAAAGAACTTATTAAGAACATATGCGAACAAATATGTTTGAGCGCCGCTCGAAAGGGCCTTAGCCCACCGAAATAAGGCGGATCGCCTCTTCCTGACGCATCAGCCATAGCAGCAGTCGGGCCGCCTCTCCCCGGGGAGTGCTAAGCGTGGGGTCTTGGGCCAGCAAGGTGCGCGCATCGCTTTGCGCGATCGACATCAGCCCCGCCTGCCGCTCCAGATCCGCGATTTGGAACCGGGGCAGCCCCGACTGCGCCGTGCCAATCAGGTCACCCGCACCGCGCATCTGCAGATCGGTTTCCGCAATCGCAAACCCATCCTCGGTCTCCCGCAGCACTTCGAGCCGCCGCCGCCCGGTCTCGGACAATGGCGCCTGATAGAGCAGCAGACAGGTTGACGCCGCAGCCCCCCGGCCGACCCGCCCCCGCATCTGATGCAGCTGTGCCAGGCCAAAGGTCTCGGCCCGCTCGATCACCATGATGGTCGCGTTCGGAACGTTCACGCCCACTTCGATCACCGTCGTGGCGACCAGGACACTGGTCTGTCCGGCAACAAAGCGGGACATCGCCGCATCCTTCTCGGCGGCGGGCATCTGGCCGTGCACCAGCCCGACCTGCCCGTCCCCCAGAGCGGCCCTCAAATGTTTGAACCGGGCATCCGCTGCGGTCAGATCGAGCACCTCGCTTTCTTCCACCAGCGGGCAGACCCAATAGCACTGCCGCCCCTGCGATATAACCGCGCGCAACCGCTCGATCACCTCATCCATGCGCTCGGTGCTGATCATCGCGGTCTTGATCGGCTGGCGTCCGGGCGGTTTTTCATCGAGCACGGAGATATCCATGTCGCCGTACTGCGCGAGCGACAGGGATCGCGGAATGGGGGTGGCCGTCATCACCAGAACATCGACATCCGCGCCCTTGCGGCCCAGCTCAAGCCGTTGGCGCACACCAAAGCGGTGCTGTTCATCGACCACCGCAAGCCGCAGATCGGCAAAGGTGACATCCGCCTGAAACACCGCATGGGTGCCCACCAGAATCTGGATATCGCCGCGCGCCAGCGCCTCCAACTTGCGCCGTCGCTCCGCGCCTTTGTCGCGGCCGGTCAACACCTCCAGCACCACGTCAGCGTCTTGCGCAAGGGGACCGAGGGATTCCAGATGTTGCCGCGCCAGGATCTCCGTGGGCGCCATCAGCGCCCCCTGCCCGCCCGCCTCGACCGCGCGCAGCAAAGCCAGAAAGGCAACAAGCGTCTTCCCTGCCCCCACGTCGCCCTGCAAAAGCCGGTTCATGCGCGCCGGAGCAGCCAGATCTGCGTTGATCTCCTCCACCGCGCGCGACTGCGCTGCGGTCGGACGATAGGGAAGCGTTGCCAGAACCCGCTGCTGAAGCTGTCCGTCCCCTTGCGTCACCCGTCCCGGTTTTCGCCTTGCGGTGGCGCGCGCCAGGGCCAGCGTCAATTGATGGGAAAAAAGCTCGTCATAGGCCAGGCGCTCGCGCGCGGGTGCTGTTGGCGCGAGATCTTCCTGTCGGGCGGGGTCATGCGCCGCCATTAGGGCTTCTGCAAACCCGGGCCAGCCCGCGCGTGCCTTTTGCTCGGGGTCTATCCATTCAGGCATCTCTGGCACACGGTCCAGAGTCGCCCGCGTGGCCTTGAACATCAGCTTTTGCGTCACCCCGGACGTGAGCGGATAGACTGGCTCGAACGCGGGGATGCGCCCCGCGTCCTCTTCCGCAACGATGTAGTCAGGGTGCACCATCTGCGGGATATTGTCGAAACTCTCCACCTTGCCCGAGACGATGCGGCGGCTGCCCGTGGGCAGGGTCTTTGCCCAATAATCCCCGCGCGCCTGGAAGAACACCAGTTGGAACGACGTCTGCGCATCCTGCACATGCACGCGGTAGGCGCCACCTTTCGTGCGCGGCGGTGTGTGCGGCCCGATCTGAACCGACACCGTGAGCGTCGTGGGCAGCACCGCATCCCGGATCGTCTCAATGCGGCTGCGATCGACGCCCGCATAGGGCAAGATAAAAAGAAGATCGCGGGGGGCCTGCACACCAAGCGCTGCCATGGTGCTTGCGGTTTTGGGCCCAACGCCAGCCAGCGCCGTCAAATCGGCAAACAGCGGAAACAGCCGTTCCGGACGGCCGCTCATACGCCTGCGATCAGAGCGAGCCAGCTGTCTTCATCCAGCGTTTCAATGCCCAGCTCTGCGGCCTTTTTCGCCTTTGATCCGGCGCCGGGTCCGGCCACCACCAGATCGGTCTTTGCGGACACCGAGCCTGAGACCTTGGCGCCCAACCGTTCGGCGCGGGCCTTGGCCTCGGCCCGGGTCATCTTTTCCAGGGTGCCGGTGAAGACGACGGTCTTTCCCGCGACAGGGCTACCTTCTGTCTTTGGACGCGCGGCGGGCTGCACATCCAGATGCGCCACCAGCCCGTCAATCGATGCGCGCTCCGCCGGTTGCGCCAGCGTGTTCACAAGAGACCCGGCCATCACCGCCCCCACACCGTCGATGTCGAGAAGATCCGACCACGCCGCATCTTCGCGATCCTGCGCGGCCTGCATCGCGCTGATGAACGTCTCCCACGTGCCGTAGGTCTGGGCAATGAGGTTCGACGCCGCCTCGCCCACATGTCGGATGCCCAGCGAGAAAATCAGCCGCGACAGCGGGATCTTCCGCTTGTCATCAATCGCGTCAAAGAGGTTGGAGGCCGATTTCTCACCCCAACCTTCGCGGTTCTTGAGCTGCTGCATCCCGGAGCCGAACCGCTCTCGCAGCGTGAAGATATCAGCCGGGGTCTGGATCCAGCCGTCGGCGTAGAACTGCTCCACCTGTTTTGCCCCCAGCCCTTCAATGTCGAAGGCGGCCCGGGAGACAAAATGCTTGAGCTTTTCGACCGCCTGCGCGGGGCAAATCAATCCGCCAGTACAGCGACGCACAGCGTCACCGGGCTCACGCACTGCATCGCTGCCGCATTCGGGACATGTGCTGGGGAAATCATAAGGTGTTGCCTCTGTCGGGCGTTTGGCCAGATCAACGTCCGCCACCTTGGGGATCACATCGCCCGCCCGGTAGACCTGCACCCAGTCTCCGATGCGGATATCCTTGCCCTCCCGGATGGTGGTGCCGGTGTTGTCACGGCCCGCGATGTAATCTTCGTTGTGCAGCGTGGCGTTCGAGACCACCACCCCACCCACTGTCACGGGATCGAGCCGCGCCACCGGTGACAATGCACCGGTTCGACCCACTTGAATGTCGATAGCCGCGAGGCGAGTCCAGGCCAGTTCTGCCGGGAATTTATGCGCGATGGCCCAGCGGGGCGTGGTTGACCGGAACCCGAGGCGACCCTGAAGTGCCAGATCGTTGACCTTATAGACCACCCCATCAATATCATAGCCCAGGGTCGCGCGCTGTGCCTCGATTTTTGCGTAATGTTTGATGAGTGCGTCGGGTCCATCGCAGAGGCGGGTCAGCGGGTTGGTTTGGAAACCAAGGGCTGCCAGGCGCTCAATCGCCTGCATTTGTGTCTCGGCCAGCGGTTCGGAGACAGCGCCCCAAGCGTAGGCAAAGAAACGCAGCGGACGTTGACGCGTGATCGTCGCATCCAACTGCCGCAGGGAGCCCGCCGCTGCGTTGCGCGGGTTGGCGAAGACCTTGCCCCCCGTCTCGGACTGGCGCGCATTCAGCGCTTCGAAGTCCGGATGCGACATATAGACTTCGCCGCGCACCTCCAACACGTCGGGCGCGCCTGCAATCCGGGTGGGGATATCGGCGATGGTGCGCGCGTTGGCGGTTACATTTTCACCGACAGTGCCGTCGCCACGCGTCGCTGCCTGCACAAGTGTGCCCTGCTCGTATCGCAAGGACAGCGACAGGCCGTCGATTTTCGGCTCGGCCGTGTAGGGCAGCGGCGCGTCGTCATCCAACCCAAGGTAGCGCCGAACACGTGTGTCAAATTCCGCTATATCATCGGCGTCAAAGCCATTCGACAGGGACAGCATGGCCACTGCATGCGTGACCTTGGAAAACCCCTCTGCGGGGGCTGCACCCACTTTATCCGAAGGGCTGTCGCTGCGTTTCAGATGTGGAAACCGGGCCTCAATCGCTGCATTGCGCTGCTTCAGCGCGTCATAGGCGGCGTCCGATATGTCAGGCGCATCATCGCCGTGATAGGCGGCATTGGCCTTGGCCAGCTGCGCTGCAAGTTCGGCCAACTCGTCCTTCGCGGCCTGCTCGCTCAGCGTGTCAACATCTGCCAAAGACATCTTAGCTGGCCCCTTCCAAATCGCATGTCAAACTAGATATGCGCAGGCCAAGGTCAGGTCCAGTTGATTTCGTCGGAAGCGAGTGTCTGGCAACGGCGGTGGTCCAAGGGGACCGCCACCGCCACTGCTCATAGTCAGGCGCCTATGGCAAGCCTTTGGCTGTCATCGGCCTGGGAGGGCTCCGGGTCTCGCAGCACGTAACCACGCCCCCAAACCGTTTCGATGTAGTTTTCTCCATCGGTCGCCGTGCTCAGCTTCTTGCGCAGCTTGCAAATGAAGACGTCAATGATCTTGAGCTCAGGCTCATCCATGCCGCCGTAGAGGTGGTTGAGGAACATCTCCTTGGTCAGGGTTGTGCCCTTGCGCAGCGACAACAGCTCCAGCATCTGATATTCCTTACCGGTCAGATGCACTGGTTTGTTGTCGGCGCTCACAGTCTTCGCGTCGAGGTTAACCGAGATCAGCCCGGTGTTGATCACCGATTGCGAATGCCCTTTCGAGCGGCGAATGATCGCATGGATTCGGGCCACCAGCTCTTCGCGATGGAACGGCTTGGTCAGATAGTCATCTGCACCAAATCCAAATCCCTTGATCTTGTTCTCCGTGTCATCCGCCCCAGACAGGATCAAAATCGGCGTCTCAATCCGCGACAGGCGCAGTTGGCGCAAGACCTCATGGCCATTCATATCCGGCAAATCGAGGTCCAGGAGGATCAGATCGTAGTCGTAAAGCTTTGCCAGATCGATCCCTTCCTCTCCCAAATCGGTCGCATAGACGTTCAGATTTGCGTGGGTCAGCATCAACTCGATGCTCTTAGAGGTTGTGGGGTCATCTTCCACTAGCAGTACGCGCATGATTTTCTCCGCATCGGATGTCCGTTTGTCAGGATTAACCGTGAACAAAAAAGGTTAATCACACGTTACCGTCTGCAAGAAACCTACTTGAACAACTTAAGGTTGTCTATATCTTTGTAGTGCTGTGGCTTTCAGAGCATCCTCGCCATGCTCCGAGACAGCCTTGACCCACTCATGAAACTCATCTTCGCTGATCTGATACCGCTTCAACGCGTCGCTTTGCGTGATCAGCCCATAGGCCACCCCACGCACCACAGCGGCCTTGCGCGAGGCAACCCAGCGCATTGTGCTGGCTGGAGGGAGGTCTGCCTGCGTCATCACGGTCCCATCTGCCAGCGTCACAGATCGTGGCCCATCTACTTTCTTAAGATACATCACTCATACCCGCAGTAACTGTCTTGACGCAGACCTTGACCTCCGGGCCTTAAAGACCGATGAAGCGCGCTCTTGAGAGTAATTAGGATTTTCCTATATTTTCACGGACCCCGGAGACACCTGATGCCGCGCGACACCGCCATACCTCTGAATTCGCTTGGATTTGCAAAACCGCCGTCCGAAACGCGCGTGGTTGTGGCCATGTCCGGCGGCGTGGATAGCTCAGTTGTGGCAGCGATGCTGGCGGATGAAGGCTACGATGTGGTTGGCGTTACGTTGCAGCTCTACGATCACGGGGCGGCGCTGGCCAAAAAGGGCGCCTGCTGCGCCGGGCTCGATATCCACGACGCCCGCCGCGTGGCGGAAACCATGGGGTTCCCGCACTACGTCCTCGACTATGAGAACATCTTCAAGGATGCGGTGATCGACGAGTTTGCCGACAGTTATCTGGGCGGAGCGACCCCTGTGCCCTGCATCCGCTGCAATGAACGCGTGAAGTTCAAGGATCTGCTGGAGACGGCGCGCGATCTGGATGCCGACTGTATGGCAACAGGGCACTACATCCAGCGCAAAATGGGCCCGGAGGGAGCGGAGCTACACTCCGCCGCGGATACCGCCCGCGACCAAAGCTATTTCCTGTTCTCGACCACGCCAGAGCAATTGGATTTTCTGCGCTTCCCGCTTGGGCACCTCACATCCAAATCCGAGACCCGCGCACTTGCAGCCAAATATGATCTGAGCGTGGCGGACAAGCCCGACAGCCAGGACATCTGCTTTGTACCCAACGGAGACTATGCCTCCGTGATCCGCAAACTGCGCCCCGAAGCGGCCGCCCCCGGAGAGATCGTGCATGCAGATGGCCGCGTGCTGGGCGCACATGACGGGGTGGTCAACTACACCATCGGGCAACGGCGCGGTCTGGGCATCGGCGGTCTGGCTGAGCCGCTCTACGTTGTCAAACTCGATCCTGAATCGAAACAGGTCATCGTCGGGCCAAAAGACATGCTGGCCACCCGCACTGTGCCGGTGCGCGAAATCAACTGGCTGGGGGATGCACCCTTCACATCCCGTGACACCTGGCCGCTTGCGGTCAAGGTCCGCTCGACCCGCCCGCCAACAGACGCCATCCTGCGCCCGACCAGCGCGACCGAAGCCACTGTTGAGCTGATCACCCCCGAAGAAGGGGTCTCCCCCGGTCAGGCCTGCGTCTTCTACGACCCCGACAGCAGCCGGATCTACGGCGGCGGCTGGATCCACAAAGGCTGAGACAAGCGCCGCGCCACGCCCGTGGCGCCTGTTTGGCCCCGGCAGGGGTCAAACGCATCATGTCAGGCGTCAGCCTGTACTTTTATCAGAGAGGCGCGACAGCACCGCGCGGGCGGCACGCAGGCCGGGGTCGTCCCCGCCTGCCCCAAGGCGCTGCATGGTCACCTGCATAGCATCCCGCTGCGCCTCCGGTGCAGCCATGACCTCCAGCAATCCCGCGCCAATCTTCTCAGGCGTGCAGTCTGGCCCCAGAAAATCGGGCACCACGCGGGTGTCCGACACGAGGTTCACCAGCGTCACCGTATCCACCAGCGCCATCAATTTGATAATATTGAACGAAAGCCAGTTCATCTTATAGGCAATAACCATGGGCGTGCGCGCGGCCGCCAGTTCCAACGACACCGTGCCGGAAGCTGCGAGTGCGATGTCCGCAGCGCCGAAGGCCGCCAGTTTGATCTGGCTTGCCTCCTCCAGATCCATCTCGCGCGGGTCCAGAACCAGTGGAGCACCGGGCCAGTCTGCGACCTTCTCAAGAACCAGATCCGCCACAGGTGCGGCGGCAGGCACCACGATCTTCAGATCTGGATGGGCCGCCAGAACGGGTGCTATGGCATGGCCAAAAATACCCCCCAGCCGCTCAACCTCACCGCGCCGAGAGCCGGGCAGCACCAGCAACAGCGGCGCATCCGCGATGCCATGCGCCTCCCGAAACGCCTGTGCTTCGGCGCCTGTTGCCTGACGCTCAGCCACCACAGGGTGCCCCACAAAATCACAGACCATGCCGTCGAGCGTCATCAGCGGCGGCTCAAACGGGAACAGCGCCAGCACATGGTCGATGACCTTTGCCATCTTCTGCGCCCGCTTGGGACGCCAGACCCAGACAGTCGGCGCCACATAGTGCACCGTCCGGACATCGCTTGCCGCCTTCACCCGCCTGGCCACGCGCAAGGAAAAATCCGGGCTGTCGATGGTGATCATCACATCCGGCGCCGTGTCGATCACGGCCTGCGCCGTCTCGTTGATCCGCGCCATCAGCGCGCGATACTTGGGCAGGATCTCCGCGATGCCCATCACGCTCAGCTCGTCCATGGGAAAGCGGCTCACCAGCCCCTGCGCCTGCATGTCCGCCCCGCCGATGCCGTCAAACTGCACCTCCGGGCACAGGGCCTTCAGCCCAGCCATCAATGCCCCGCCCAGCTTGTCGCCAGACGGTTCACCCGCAATGATAAAGACCCGCATCAGTCCGGCAGCCGGGACCAGAGCACCAGACCCGCCGCATCTGCGGCAGCCACGGTGACCTCAGGTTCCAGCAGGATGACGCGGCCGGCCTCCACGATCAAACCCGCCAACCCGGCCTCCGCCAGCATGTGCATCGTGTCAGGCCCGATGGTCGGCATATCCACCCGCAGATCCTGCCCGCGCTTGGGCCCCTTGACCAGCACCGCGCGCGCGCGGGCCGCCCCCTCCGGCAGGGTCTGGAGCATGTGGTCGGTCCCGCCCAAGGTCTCGATCCCCCAGATCTGCCCCGCACCAACAACACAGCCCTGCCCCACATCCAGCGGCGCAAGAACCGCCAGCACCTCGCTGCCGCGCGCCATGTCGGAGGTCATCTGCTCATCCGGTTGCGCCGCGCTCAGCACACCCTCGGGCACAAGCAGATCAGGCACCAACTCATGTGCCGCCCGTACAGCAAAGCCCTTCTCTTCGAAAATACCAATCACCGCCCGCAACGCACCATCATCACCGGCAGCCATGGCCGCCATCAGCTTTGGCACCAGCGGCAAGGTCGCGGCATCAATGGCTGCCGGATCCACCGGCGGGCGCTCGATACCGCCGCAAAAACACACATCCGTGACACCGCGTTGCTGCAATTGGGACAATAGACTGCCGATCTGTTCCAGCCGGAACGTCAGATCGGGTGCCAGCCCCTCCGGTTCAAATCCCTGAAGCGCACAGACCAAGGGAGCTTGCGGCATCCCTTGCGCGATCCGGGCCGGCAGGCCGCCGCGTCCTGCGATCAGCGCCAGCATCAACCCGGCGTCAGGAAGTGGCGGTCACTGTCGGCCAGGATGAAATCCACAATCTCGCGCACATAGTCGCTGGTGGTCTCCTCCTTGAGGCGGCGCGCCCGGTCATGGAACGTGCCCTCGCCCTGCGCTAGCATCTGAAAGGCCGCGCGCAACGCTGTGATGTCCGAGCGGGCCACGCCGCGCCGCTTCAGCCCCACGAGATTCAGACCATCAAGCTCGCCCCGGGGCGCCTGTACCAAACCGTATGGAATCACGTCATTGGTCACCATGGTCACCGCGCCGATGATCGCGCCGCGCCCGATGCGCACGAACTGATGCACGCCCGAAAGCCCACCAACGATGACGTCATCCTCCAAAATGCAATGTCCGGCGATCGCAACCGAGTTGACGATCACACAGCGATTTCCGATCATCGTATCATGGGCGATGTGGCAGCCTGCCATGAAGAGATTGTCATCGCCGATCCGGGTGACCCCGCCGCCGCCTTCGGTGCCACAATTCATGGTCACATGTTCACGGATGCGATTGCGCTTGCCGATGATCAGCTGCGTCGCCTCACCCTTGAACTTCAAGTCTTGCGGGATCTCGCCGATCACTGAAAAGGGAAAAATTACGGTCTCATCACCCACGTCTGTCTGGCCGGTGACCACCACATGACTCTTGAGATGCACGCCTGCGCCAAGCACGACCTGCGGCCCGACGCAGCAAAACGGACCAATCATCGCCGTCGGATCGATGCGGGCGCCCTCCTCGATCACCGCGCTGGGGTGTATATTGCCCACGGCCGCTATCCCAGGTCCATCATGGCTGTGAACTCACACTCGGCTGCCATTTCGCCGTCGACCGTAGCGGTGCCGCCAAAGCGCCAGACCTTGCCACCCGGCTTGCCGCGCAGAGTCTCGATCTGCATCTGCAACACATCCCCCGGCACCACCTTGCGACGAAACTTGGCCTTATCGATGGCCATAAAATAGACCTTCATATCCTGATCCGCCATGTTCAGCGACACACCCACCATCACGGCTGATGCCTGCGCCATGGCTTCGACGATCGTGACACCCGGCATGATCGGCAGCCCTGGAAAATGCCCCTGAAAATGCGGCTCGTTCATGGTGACATTTTTGATACCGCGTGCCGAGGAGGTGCCATCGATATCAACAACGCGGTCCACCAGCAGGAAGGGGTATCGATGCGGAAGAATACGCTGGATCAGTTGGATATCGGCTGAAACGAGGGTGCCTGCGGCTGTGTCTGTCATCTCTGCTGTCCTTTTGTGTTCAAGGGCTTGCCTCTTCCGTAGCAAGACCGGGGCAGCGGAGCAAGCACGGCAATGAACCGAAGGCGTCCACGCGGTCTAGTCCGCGGGGCTCTCCCCTTCGCCCAGAACAGCGTCCAGCCGCTCAATCGCAACATCGGTGATGTCAATCGCGTTGAGGCTCAGAAACACAGAGCGCTGTTCCATCACCACAGCCGCTCCAGCCTCGCGCATCAGTGTCTCCAGCACAGGGGCCGCAGCCTTCAGGAACACCCCCCGTCTCTGCTCAAGTGCCTGGTTGAGTTCCCGGGTCTTGGCATCCTGTGTCCGGCGGGTGTTTTGCACTTTTTCGTCAAATGCATCCGCCAGCGCGCGAAAGGCATCGGCCTCCATGGTGCCGCGCTGCTCCGTCAGAGCCTGCTCTTCGTCTTGTAGCGCCTGCTCAATCTGCCGGTTCTCAGCCGCGAGTTCTGCTCCAAGCGTCTCAAACTCGACCACGGTGCGCTTGCCGTATTCACTTTCGGCAAACAAACGGTCCGAATCGATGGTCAGAATGGGGCTCTGAACCGGGCCGATCCGCTGTGCCGCAGCAGGCTGCGGCGGCATGAGCAGACAGATGACCGCCAGCAGGACCGGAAGGATGCCCGCCATCCGTGTCATGGCATCAGAAGGTCGTGTTCAGTGTGAACTCGAACGTCTGGTCGCGGTCAAAATCCTCTTTCTTGATCGCTTCAGAGAAGTTGAAGCGCAGAGGGCCGATGGGCGTGTCCCACAGGATCGAGAAGCCAATCACGTGACGGAAAGAGCCACCTTCGCCGACAATGGTACCGCCCGCCGTATTCACGTCGCTCAGATCCCACACATTGCCCACATCGTAGAAAAGCCCGCCGGTGATGCCAAACTCCTCCGGAATACCAATGGGAAACTCTGCATCAAACCGCGCCGCGACGTAGAGGTTGCCGCCCAGAGGGTCCTCATCACTGCGCGACACATCGCGCGGGCCAATCCCGCCTGGTTCAAATCCGCGAATGATATCGGTGTTGTTCTGGAAACGATCTACTGCACGGTTCGCACCACCGCTCCACGCCAGCGCGCCGCCTTCCAGCGAGGCGCGCAGGGTGATCTCTTCATTGAGGACTTTGGTTTCACCAACCGCGCGCGCTGTGGTTCTGATGTACTCGGAATCGCCGCCAAGACCTGCGAAATCCTGCGAGAACTGCAACAGATAGCCGGAATTCGGGTCCAGCCCGCGCAACCGGCTGTCGTAGGTGAACTGATAGCCGATGGCGCTGCTGACCTGCTTGCCCGCTGCAATCTCGTTCCCGATCACGGCCCCGTTCTCCGGCGTGTCCCGGACCAGCATCTCAGACTGTTCGATGGTGTAGCGCAGCTGCAAGGTGGAGTTCTCACCAACCGGGTAGGTCAGGGACGGCTGGAAACGGAATCGTTTGGTATCAAACGTTGTAAAGGAGCTATCGGTTTCATTCAGATCAAGATTGAAACCAAACGCAACATCGCGTCCCAGGAAGGCTGGTTCGACGAAGTTCAATCTGTATCGCTCCGAATCTTCGGTTGTCGAGACCGTGACGCCAACGCGCTGACCGCGACCTAAGAAATTTTCCTCGGCAAACCGGATGGCAAAGCCAATACCATCGTTGTTGGAGAACGACGCCCCGAAACTGAACGATCCTGTCGGTGCCTCTTCGACATCCACGTCCACAACCACCTGATCCGGGGTCGAGCCTTCGCGGGCGTTGACCTCCGCAGTCTCGAAATAGCCAAGGGCCCGAATGCGCTCCGCCGCTTCGCGGATCTCACGCGGGTTGAACGGGTCACCTTCCACGCTGCGGAACTGGCGCCGGATGACCTGATCCAGCGTCGTGGTATTGCCTTCGATATCAATCCGCTCGACAAAGACGCGCGGCCCGCGTGTCAGCATGTATTCGACATTCAGGGTCAGATTGCGGTCATCCCGTGTCACGCGCGGTTCAACACGCAGGAAATCGACACCATCCCGCAGGGCCTGCCGTTCCAGCCGCGCAATGTCGTTCTCCAACAGAGACGGAGAATAGGTCACACCGGGTTTGACCTTCACGATATCCAGATACGCGTCCGCATCCACACCAGGGAGGTCGCTGGTCGCCGTGATCTCACCAAAACGGAAGCGCTGACCTTCCTGAACATTGAAGACCAGGAAATAGCCGTCCCGCTCTTCGGTCAGCTGGGCATTCACCGAATTGATGCGGAAATCGACATAGCCGCGCGACAGGTAGAAATCCCGCAGCAGCTGGCGATCAAATTCAATACGGTCCTCGACCAGAGTGTCCGCCCGAATCAAGCTGCGCAGCAACCCTGCCTGTTTGGTCTCAAGCACACGGCGCAGGCGACGGTCACTAAACGCGCGATTGCCGACAAAGCTCAGACGTTCGATTTCGATGTTGTCACCTTCGAGGACCTCGAACACCAGATCGACCCTGTTGTCTGACCGGCGAATGATCGTGGGCGACACCCGGGCGGAGAGCCGCCCCTGCGTCGCATAGGCATCTGCAATCAGATCCGCATCCCGCTCCACCTGGGCCGGGTTGAAGACGCGCCGTTCGCTGGAGTTGATCGCAGCGGACAACGCCTCGTCATTGAGACGTCGGTTGCCCTCGAAACTGATCCGGTTGATGGTTGGAAACTCCACCACGGTGATCTGCAGGCCGTTGTTGGTCGGGTCGAAATCAACGCTTTCAAAAAGACCTGAGTCGACCAGCCGCTGGAGCGCCGCATTCAGCTCTGCCGCGCTGACAGTCTGACCCGGCGCGATGCCCGCGCGGGTCAGGATGGCCGCATCGCCGACGCGCAGATTGCCGTCGATCGCAATGGAATTCAGCTGGAATTGCCGGACCTGCGCTGGCGAGGGCTGCGCGATGGAAAGTGCCGAAATGGCCAGACAAAACCCGACTGTCCGAACCGACGTCGCAACTGTTCTGCTGCGGCCGGAAACACGCGGGTCCGCGCCCCGATTTGCCCAATTCATGATCTGCCCCGATGCTCAGTACTTTATGGTTAACTGAGTATCGGCAAAGGTTGGTTTTGTCAAAACCATGTGGTCAGAAATTATCGACTCACTAGATGCGCCCGCAGTGGGCCATAGGTCGCGCGCGACCTGTGTTGCTTTTCGGCCTCAGTGGAGGGCCTGACCCAAGGCCGTGGTGATCCAGGACGCGGCACCCAGCGACAGCGCGATGGCTCCAAAATAGAGCATCCTATCCCGGTTCAAATCCACCAGGAGGCTCAGGCTACGGTATCCGTTGTTGATCGTTTGCATGGGATCTCTCCGTTTCGATACCCATGGCGTACACGCAGAATGCGGCCACTCTTTGATCAAATGTGGCAAAAACAGGACGATTGGGCGGGGTAGAGGTGCCTTATGGGCAGAATACATCATTCCCAAGTGCGAAAAGCATCAGGCTCAGCACCGTCGCAAATCCCAGCGTCATCAGCACTTGCAACGCCTTGTCGCTGGGTGGTTTGCCCGCAACCGCCTCATAGGCATAGAAGACCAGATGCCCGCCATCAAGGGCGGGGACCGGGAAGAGGTTCAGCAGCCCCACGGCCGTGCTCAGCACCGCGATGAACCAGATGAACGACTGCGCCCCCTGGCTGGCCATAGCACCCGAGGTCTGCGCGATGCCAATGGGCCCGCTGAGGTTGCAGGTGCTGATGGCCCCCGTGATCATATGCGCCAACCCGCTCAGCGAGCCCTCGATGATGCGCACCGTCTGCCGCGCACCGCTGGCCAAGGCCGCGCCCACACCGGGCGTTTCGGTTGCAGGTTCAAAGGCCAGACCACCCGCAATTCCAATCCGCCATTGCGTTGCGAACCCGCCACCCGGCTGAGGTTCATCCACTCGACGTGGGGTCAGCGTCATATCCAGTTCTTCACCGTCGCGCCACACGCGTAGGGCCAGAGGCGCACCATTGCCGCCCTCTACCTTCTCCTTCAACTGATCGAAGGCAAAGATGGGTGTGTCATCCACGACGATGATCACATCATCGACTTCCAGACCCGCTCCCAAAGCAGCGCTTTGCGGGGTCACCGCCGACACCAGCGGCGGCAGCAGATAGGCGCCTCGCACGATGCGTTCAGAGCCCTCCCGCACCACCGTATAGTCCAGTTGCGGCTGCAACGGCAGCGCATCAATAAAAGCGGAATAGGCGACCGCGTCTTCTGTGCTTGGGATGGCCTCCCCGTTGATTCCAATGATCTCATCTCCAGTCTGCAGCCCGCGAATTTCCACCGGCAGGGGGCGCAGTTCGCCAACGGTCAAGGGGTCGCGCGACACGCCGCTCGTCACGATCACAGCGGCAAAGACCACAATGGAGAGCGCGAAGTTGAAGATCGGACCCGCCGCCACGGTTGCGGTCCGAGCCCAAAGCGGCGCGCCGTGCATGGTGGCGCGCAGCCGCGCGGGGTCGGCCTGCGCCTCGGCCATGGCGGCCTCGTCCTTACCGGAGGCGGCATTGGCATCGCCTGCGAATTTCACATAGCCACCAAAGGGCAGCGCGGCGATCTGCCAGCGGGTGCCGCGCCTGTCCACGTGGGACCACAGCACCGGCCCAAACCCGATGGAAAAGACATCCGCATGAATGCCCGACCAGCGGCCCACAATATAATGCCCGTATTCGTGGATCGCCACGATCACCGACAGCGCCACCACAAAGGCGGCGATGGTCCAGACCAGCCCGCCAAACTGCGGGATCAGCGTAAAAATGTCCAAAACCTACCCTGCTCTGCTCTTCATGACCGCACGGGCCTCTTGTCGTGCCAGATGGTCGATCTGGGCCACGTTATCAAGGGTCATCTCACCCGCAATGTGGTCTGACGCCGCTGACATCCGCGTCAGAACCTCTTCGACAACGATGGCCATCTCGTTAAAGCGGATCTCTTCGGCGATGAACGCATCCAGCGCCGCTTCCTTGGCGGCGTTGAACACCGCTCCGGCCAGGCCGCCCGTTTCCATCACCTCGCGCGCCAAACGCAGGGCGGGCCAGCGGGTCTCGCACGGGGCCTGAAAACTCAACTGACCGATCTGCGCGAGATCGAGCCGCTCCACCGGCAGGTTACGCCGCTCCGGCCAGTGCAGCGCATAGCCGATGGCGTGCCGCATATCCGGCGGGCCCACGTGGGCCATCAGGGCGCCATCGCGAAAGCCAACCATGGCGTGGATCAGCGATTCGGGGTGCACCAGCACCTCGATCTGCGCAGGGGGGACGCCGAAAAACTCCTTTGTTTCAATCAGTTCCATCGCCTTGTTGAACATGGAGGCGGAATCGATGGTGATACGCTGCCCCATGTCCCAATTCGGATGACTGGACGCCTCGGCCAGCGTGGCCTTCGCCAATTTCTCTATGGGCCAGTCGCGAAAAGCGCCGCCACTTGCGGTGATGATGATCCGTTCAACCGCGGCCATGTCCTCACCGACCAATCCTTGGAAGACCGCCGAATGCTCGCTGTCCACAGGCAAGAGCCGCGCGTTGTGCGTCTTGGCCGTGGTGAGCATGAGTTGGCCTGCGCAGACCAGCGATTCCTTGTTGGCCAGCGCCAATGTGCCACCCTGCGCCAGTGCGGCCAGCCCAGGCGCCAGCCCCGCCGCCCCCACAATCGCCGACATGACCCAATCAGCCGGACGGGCGGCGGCATCGATGATCGCCTGCGTCCCGGCGGCGGCTTCCACCGCGCTGCCCGCCAGCGCGGCGCGCAGATCCTCCAGCAAATGGTCATGAGCGGTAACGGCTACATCCGCCCCAAGGCGCCGCGCATCAGCGGCCAGCTGGGCAACGTTGCCCGCCCCGGTGAGCGCCATAACGTGATAGTCTTCCGGCGCCCGCGCGATCAGATCAATTGTGTTTTGCCCGATGGAGCCAGTCGCTCCGAGGATGCTGACCCGCCGCACAACTACCTCAGCATCACGGTGGAGCCGATGAGTGGCCCGCCGATGATCAGCAGGAAGATGGCTGCCCCCAACATGCCATCGAACCGGTCGAGCAGCCCGCCGTGCCCGGGGATCAGGTTGGAACTGTCCTTGACCCCGACCCGGCGCTTGATCGCACTTTCGGCAATGTCGCCCATCTGGCTGGCCATGGAGACCGCGACCGAAATCCCGATGAGCTGCGGCCCCGCCCCGGTGTTTGCCATGAAAAGCGCGCCAACCAGACCCGCCCCAACCCAGCCAAAGCCGGTGCCAGCCCAGGTTTTCTTGGGGCTGACGCGCGGCCAGAACTTTGGCCCGCCGATCATGCGGCCCGCGAAATAGCCGACCACATCGGTTGCCACGACAACCAGCACCATCCACAGCATCCAGTTGAACCCAAGCGTGTCGCGCACCGCCATCATGCCAAAGCCCGCCAGCAGCACCATGACCGTGAAGACCATGTAGATCGTGCGGAAGCGGATCAGCTGACCAAAGCCCACCAGCGCCGAGGCCAGAAGGATCGGCAGCGCAAACCCCGCCGGCAGGTAGCTCGCCAGCAGCAGCGCGGCCCCTGTGAGCAGCCCCATCTGCAACGGCACGCGGTCCGGCGCCTTGATCATGACGGCCAGTTCCCACACCATGATGCCGCAGATCGCCGCAACCATCACGTGGAAGACGTGGCCACCGGCCCAGACCCCGGCCAGACCCAGCACAACCATGGCCGCACCAGAGCCCATGCGCACCGCGAGATCTGACCATTTTTCTGCCGTCTCGGCCACGGGCCCTATGCCTTCACGCCGCCATAGCGGCGATCGCGGCACCCGAAGGATTCGCACAGGAGCTGGAACTCCTCACGGGTGAAATCAGGCCACAGCGTGTCGATGAATTCGTATTCGGAATATGCGGACTGCCACAGCAGGAAGTTCGAGATACGCGCCTCCCCGCTGGTGCGGATCACAAGATCAGGATCCGGCAGGACGTGGGTGTCGAGATAGCGTGGCAGGGTCTCTTCATCAACGGCATCGGGGCTGAGCTTGCCTTCGGCCACGTCCTGCGCCAAGCGCCTGGTTGCGCGCGCCACCTCATCGCGCCCGCCATAGTTGATGGCAATGGTCAGGTTCACACGACTGTTCTGCTGGGTCGCCACCTCAAGATCGCTCATCATCGCCGTCAGCTTCTTATCGAGCCGCAGCCGGTCCCCGATGAAGCGCACCCGCACACCGGATTCCACCAGCGCGCGTGTCTCCTTGATGATATAGCGGCGAAAGAGGTTCATCAGCCCCGCAACTTCCACCTGCGTGCGCTTCCAGTTCTCGGTCGAGAAGGCAAAGATCGTCAGATAGTCGACCCCGAATTCGGGGCAGGATTCAACGATCTCCCGCACCCGGCGCGCACCCGCGTGATGCCCGTAAAGCCGGGGCCGCCCGCGCTGCGTCGCCCAACGGCCATTGCCATCCATGATAATCGCAACATGCCGCGGGCAACCCGGGATAAGCTCGACTTGGGGTTGGGGCAAGCCCGCCATATGTGTCTCCTGCAAGGAGCGCGCCACCTGGCGTCTCCGTGAAAAGCAGATCGCCCGCCGATGCGGGCCTCTGCGGTGTTTTGCGACGCGCGCTGGCGCGACAAAGGGCCTGGGCGGTCGGCCGGTCAGACCTGCATGATTTCGCCCTGCTTGGTCTCAAGCAGAGTATCGATCAGTTTTATATAACGATCCGTTATTTCCTGAACCTCGCCTTCCCAAAGCTTCTGATCATCTTCGGAGAGACCATCCCCCTTGGCCTTCTTGATCTGATCCATCCCGTCGCGGCGGATGTTGCGCACCGACACGCGGCCACTTTCCGCATATTGACCGGCGACCTTGGTCAGCTCGCGACGGCGCTCCTCATTCAGCTCCGGGATCGGCAGCATGATGATGGTGCCGTTGAGCTGCGGGTTGATGCCCAGCCCGCTTTCGCGAATGGCCTTCTCGACCTTATTCACCAAGCCCTTGTCCCACACATTGATGGTGACCATACGCGGCTCAGGCACGTTCACGGTGCCGACCTGGTTGATCGGCGTCATCGAGCCGTAGGCGTCCACCATCACCGGCTCCAGCATCGAGGCCGACGCGCGGCCCGTGCGCAGCGAGGCGAACTCGGTGCGCAGATTTGCCATCGCGCCATCCATCCGCCGTTCCAGATCATCGGTGTCGAGCATAAAATCGTCTGACATAAGTCCGTCCTGCCACAAGTGTCGTGCCGGGCATGCGCGATGCACGCCTTACGTGTTTGAAAACGTGTATAGATCAGGACGGGCGCGAAAGGCCAGAAAGAGTTGCCGCTGATCCTCGGGCCTATCCTAGCCCTGCACCCGCGTATAGGTGCCCTCGCCTGCGAGAACCGCGCGGAAGCCATCCGGCTCATCCAGCGAGAAGACGAAGATCGGCAGATTGTTGTCCCGGGCGAGCGCAATGGCCGATGCATCCATGACCCCAAGCCGCTTGGCCAACACGTCATCGTAGCTGACCGTCTCGTAGCGTTTCGCATCGTCGTGTTTGGCCGGGTCCTTGTCATAGACACCGTCCACACCGTTCTTGCCCATGAAGATCGCCTCGCAGGACATCTCGTTCGCGCGCAATGTCGCGGCGGTGTCGGTGGTGAAATAGGGGTTGCCCGTTCCGGCCGCAAAGATGCAGACCCGCTTTTTCTCAAGGTGCCGCACGGCCCGGCGGCGGATGTAGGGCTCCGCCACTTCGTTCATGGTTATCGCGCTGATCACCCGGGTGAAGACCCCAAGCCCCTCCAGCGCCGACTGCATCGCCAGCGCGTTCATGACCGTGGCCAGCATACCCATGTAGTCCGCCGTGGTCCGCTCCATCCCCTGAGCCGAGCCTTGCAGGCCCCGGAACACATTGCCACCGCCGATCACCATGCAGATCTCGACGCCGAGGTCATGCACCGATTTGACCTCCTGCGCGATGCGCTCCACCGTGGGCGGGTGCAGGCCGAACCCCTGATCGCCCATCAGCGCCTCGCCCGAGATTTTCAGCATCACACGTTTAAAGGCAGCCTGCGGCGCGGCGTCGGACATGGGGGAGAGCTCCTGCGGTACGGGGTTTTGTTCGGCGGCAAAATGTCGGAAAAGCAGCCGGACTTCAATGCACGCTTGCGCAGGATGGCAAGAAAATGGCCACGGAGCCGATCTCGGACAGGACCGCGCTCATAGGCGGGCTGTCACCGGACAAACCAGTGCTGATCGCGGGGCCGACGGCCTCGGGCAAATCCGCGCTGGCGCTGGAGATTGCAGACCGGCAGGGCGGCGTGATCGTGAACGCGGATGCCAGTCAGGTCTATG
This sequence comes from Roseobacter cerasinus, assembly GCF_009811755.1. GTDB lineage: Bacteria > Pseudomonadota > Alphaproteobacteria > Rhodobacterales > Rhodobacteraceae > Roseobacter > Roseobacter cerasinus. The sequence continues at coordinate 403,625 of NZ_BLIV01000003.1, read as the reverse complement.
GCTGCTGGCAGGTGCTCACGGCGCGCCCGAGCCTTGATGAGATGGCCGGCATTCCGCATCACCTCTATGGGCATATCGAGGCGGAGGCCCCCTACTCTGCCGGGCACTGGCTGCGTGAGGTCACACCCTTGCTAGGCGCTGCGCGACCCATCATCGTCGGAGGCACGGGGCTGTATTTCATGGCGCTGACGCAAGGCCTCGCGGACATCCCCGCCACACCGCCGGAGGTGCGCGCGCATGCGGACACATTGACATTGGAGGAGATGCTTGCGGGGCTGGATGCGGAGACCCGCGCCCGTATCGACCCAGCCAACCGCGCGCGGGTGCAGCGCGCGTGGGAGGTGATGACCACCACAGGGCGCAGCCTGACGCAGTGGCAGGCGCAGACCGGTCATCCGACGTTGGCGGAGACGGAGGCCAACACGCTGGTGTTCGACGCCCCGAAAGACTGGCTCAATGGGCGGATTGTGCAGCGGTTCGATATGATGCTGGCTGCCGGCGCGCTGGACGAGGCCCGCGCCGTGCTGCCGGAGTATGACCCCAGCCTGCCCGCGCATCGCGCAATTGGCGCGCCGGAGCTTGTGGCCCATCTGCGCGGAGAGATCACATTGGAGGCCGCGCGGGAGCGCGCGATCATCGCTACCCGGCAATTCGCCAAGCGCCAGCGCACCTGGTTCCGCTCCAAGATGGAGGGGTGGCAGCGCGTGCGCCCGCACTAAGCCGAATGCCGCTGACGCCATCCAAGCCTGGAGGGTAAGGCTGGCATTAACCTTCCGGTAACCTAAACTAAATAGCGTCGTCGCAAACCGGGGATGTTATGGCTATCGACCGACCGATCATTCAGACATTGTCACAGCTCAGCATGGGGCAGGATTGGCGCTTGTCGCTTGTGCATGACCGACCGGCGCATTTGCTGATCTGGGTGACCCGCGGCCAGGGGCGCGTGTTGATGGACGGGCAACGTCAGGGGGTTGGCACACACAGCGCCATTGTCCTGCCCGCGTGTCACCTCTTTTCGCTTGAACTGGGGCGCCAGTCGATCGCGCAGGTGGTGGTCATCCCGCAGGAAACCGATCTGCTGATGCCAAAGATCCCCCGCCTTCTGCGCATCCGCGATTCCATGGTGATGAATGAGCTCAACACGCTGATCGAAGCGGCGGGACGAGAGCAATCCAGCGGGCGCCCGCTCTGCCGCCAATCGATGGAAGCATTTGGCGCATTGATTTCGGTCTGGATTCAGCGGCAGATCGCAATGGAAGAACACGCACCGGCGCGGCGCAACGCAGCGGCCCGCCTGTGCAGCGCCTATTGCGCGCAGATCAATGCACATTTCGCGACGCCAATGACCATGTCGGACCATGCGGAAGCTTTGGGGGTCACACCCACACATTTGACCCGCGCCTGCAAGGCCGCTACAGGCAAGACGGCGGCGGAACTGCTGACCGAGCGGGTTCTGCATGAAGCACGCTGCCTGCTGGCTGAAACGAATGTGCCTGCACAGGACATCGCGCGCCACCTCGGGTTTGGCAGCGCGGCCTATTTCACGCGCTTCATGCAGCATCACACACGGGCCACCCCAACGGCGCTGCGCCGGGCCTCGGCCGCCACCCTGAAAGCGGCCTGACCCTCAGACTGTCATCAAACCGTCGCCAAGATGTCATCCATTTGCGACCCGCGAGATGTCGCAAATGTGCTAGGTTCTGGCGCAAGCTTACATTGACGCCGCCCCCGAACTCATGCCTCATAGTTGGATCAAAAATTCGGAGCCGCACGCAATCGCGGTCCAAAAACCGGCGCAACCTATCCGCGCGGGCCTGACAACGGGGACCAATGGGACTATTCATACTCAGGCGCCTTGGCGTCATGCTGCTGACGGCCCTTTGCCTGACGTTCATCGTCTTCTGGCTGACGAATCTCTATCCCAATCTTGAGAAACTCGCCAAGACCCAGGGCAATTTCCGCATGTCGGATGAGGCGGTGGCAAGTTACCTCGACAAGAACGGTTATCTGGAACCCATGCCGGTAAAGTTCGGCCAGTGGCTGGGTGTGCTGCCCGGCTGGGTGAAGGAGGTCGACGGTGAGCTGCGGGGCAAATGCTTTGACACGCTCACACCCGAGGCGGAGCACGCAACCTTCTGCGGCGTGCTGCAGAACGATTGGGGGTTCTCCACCGTCTTCAAAAGCGACGTGAGCGCGATCGTAGCGGAGCGGTTGGGCCTGACGGGAAAGCTGATGTTCTTTGTCATGCTGGTGATGGTGCCCATGGCGCTGATTGTCGGCGTGCTGGCGGGAATGCGAGAAGGCTCGAAACTCGATCGCTCGCTCTCGACTTTCTCGATCGCCTCGACCGCCACGCCGGAATATGTCTCGGGCGTGATTTTCATTGCGGTCTTTGCCTCCTCAGCCGGCTGGAAGATTTTCAATGGGTCAGCCACCTCGGCCATGGAGGACGCCAATTTCGTCAACTTCACACTGCCTGTGGTGACTATCGCGCTCTATGGCATGGGCTATATCGCGCGAATGACGCGGGCCAGCATGACCGAAGTGATGACCGCACAATACATCCGCACCGCGCGCCTGAAGGGCGTTTCTTTTGGCAATATCGTCTTGAAACATGCGCTGCGGAATGCGCTGATCGCGCCCTTCACGGTGATTATGCTGCAGTTCCCCTGGCTGCTGAACGGTGTGGTGATTGTCGAGACTCTGTTCAACTACAAGGGGTTTGGGTGGGTGCTGGTGCAGGCTGCAGGGAATAACGACATCGAACTGCTGCTCGCGGTCTCGGTGGTGTCGGTCATCGTGGTGCTGGTCACGCAGCTGATTTCGGATATCGGCTACGTCTATCTCAACCCGCGTATTCGCATCTCGTAGGGAGCCCGATCATGGAACCATTGACATGGGGCGAGATTTTTCTGCGGGTGATGCAGCAGCTCATGCCGGTCTGGATTGCGCTGATCGTGGTCTTTGCGCCGTCGCTCGCCTTCAAGCGCAGGCTTGGGCTCTACGGCAAGCTTTTTGACAGCACCATCGGCATGATCGGCTTTGCGCTGGTCATGTTCTGGGTCTTTGCAGGCGTGCTGGGCGGCCCGCTGGATATGATTGTGACCCATGATCCGCTGAGCCAGATCTCCGGCATGAAGAACAAGCCACCCGGCACGGCGCTGCGCCGCCCGGATGAGGGGCAATACGCTTATTTCCTGCTGGGCGGCGACAATCTGGCGCGGGATGTGTTCAGCCGGGTGATCAAGGGCGCGTGGATTGTCGTTCAGATTGCCCCGCTGGCGACGCTCTTTGCCTTCATGGTGGGGATCACGTTGGGCCTGCCTGCGGGGTATTATGGTGGGCGGCTCGATACGGTGCTGTCGTTTCTGGCCAACCTCATCCTGGCCTTCCCCGTGATCCTCCTGTTCTATTTGCTGGTCACGCCGGAGATCGTGCTGACGGGCATCCCGAACTATATGGCGCTGTTTCTTTTCATATTCCCGCTGGTCTTTGCAACGATCCTGCTGAATTCGCGCTATCACACGCAGCCAAAGCTGCGCACGCCGCTGCTGGCTTGTGTGATCGGTGTATTGGGCTGGCTCTATCTGTCGCTGGTCTCGACCGGTGGCGCGGTGGTCGCCACGCCGGGCTACCGCATCCCGGGCCTGCCGGGCGCAATCGATCTTTTTGACATCGATCCGGGCATCCTGGTGGTCTTTGTCTCGGTGGTCTTTGTCAACTCGCCCACGGTCTTCCGGATCGTGCGGGGCCTTGCCATGGACATCAAGACACGGGACTATGTGTCTGCCGCGCAGACCCGGGGCGAAGGGCCGTGGTACATCATGCTGTGGGAAATCCTGCCGAATGCGCGTGGGCCGCTCATTGTCGATTTCTGTTTGCGCATCGGGTACACCACAATCCTTTTGGGCACGCTGGGGTTCTTTGGTCTGGGGCTGGCGTCGGAAAGCCCCGACTGGGGGACCACGATCAACTCCGGCAGGCAGCTGCTGCGCGCCTATGTGCATCCGGCGGTGGTGCCTGCGGTGGCCTTGATGACCATGGTGTTGGGGCTGAATTTGCTGGCGGATGGGCTGCGCGAGGAGAGCCTGCGCGACTGATGAACCGGACCGGGGGCTGTCTGCCCCCGGACCCCCGAGGATATTTTTGGCCAGAAGATGCCTTGGTGCGGTGCTGGCCCTCCTGATAGGAGACCCAAAGATGGCAAAGACCGACGACGATGGTCCCATTCTGGAGATCGACAAGCTGTCGATTTCCTTTTTCACGCGGCTGCGGGAGATCCCCGCGGTCATGGATTTTTCGGTGACTGTTCGCCCTGGGGAGGCCCTGGGTCTGGTGGGCGAGTCAGGTTGCGGCAAATCCACGGTGGCACTTGGGGTGATGCAGGATCTGGGGCAGAACGGGCGCATTGTCGGAGGCTCCATCAAGTTCAAGGGGCGTGATCTGGGGCAGATGAGCGCGGAAGAGCTGCGCGACATTCGCGGCTCCGAGATTGCGATGATCTATCAGGAGCCGATGGCATCGCTGAACCCGGCGATGAAGATCGGCAAGCAGTTGATGGAAGTGCCGATGATCCATCAGGGGATGTCGGAAAAGGACGCCTATGATCGGGCCTTGCAGGTGGTGACGGACGTGAAGCTGCCCGACCTGGTGCGCATGTTGAATTCCTTCCCGCATCAGCTGTCTGGCGGGCAGCAGCAGCGCATCGTGATCGCCATGGCGCTGATGTCGGAGCCCTCGCTGTTGATCCTCGATGAGCCGACCACGGCGCTGGATGTCACGGTGGAGGCGGCTGTGGTCGAGCTGGTCAAAGATCTGGGTAAGAAATACGGCACGTCGATGCTGTTTATCTCGCACAACCTCGGTCTGGTGCTGGAGACCTGTGACCGCATCTGCGTGATGTATTCCGGGGAAGCGGTGGAGCGCGGCTCCATCACGGACGTCTTTGACAAGATGCGGCATCCCTATACGCAGGCGCTCTTTCGGTCGATCCCGCTGCCAGGGGCGGACAAGACCGCGCGCCCTCTGGTGGCCATTCCGGGCAACTTCCCCCTGCCCCATGAGCGTCCGCCGGGGTGCAACTTCGGGCCTCGGTGCGATTACTTCGAAGCGGGCCGCTGCGATCAGGGGGCCATTGCGATGGCGCCGGTGGCAGCAAATGCGCGGCATGAGACGCGTTGTTTGCGATTCGAGGAGATCGACTGGACTGCCCCCCCACATGTGCGGGATGCAAAGACCAAACCTGCTGCGGGGGATGTGGTCCTGAAGATGGACAAGCTCAAGAAGTATTACGAGGTGGCCGCCAATGCGATCTTCGGGGGCGGTGACACCAAGGTCGTGAAGGCCAATGAGACCTTGAGTTTCGAGGCGCGGGAGAGCGAGACGCTGGCCATTGTGGGCGAATCCGGCTGCGGGAAGTCGACATTTGCCAAGGTTCTCATGGGGCTGGAGACTGCGACCGAAGGCGAGATCCTGCTGGGCAACACAGCCATTCAGGACACACCCATCGAGGACCGTGACACCAAGATGGTGTCAGATGTGCAGATGGTCTTTCAGAACCCCTTCGACACGCTCAATCCGTCAATGACCGTCGGTCGGCAGATCATCCGCGCGCTGGAGATCTTTGGCATCGGAGAGACGGACCGGGATCGCAGGGAGCGGATGCTGGAGCTGCTGGACCTGGTCAAGCTGCCGCGCGCCTTTGCCGATCGCATGCCGCGTCAGCTCTCGGGCGGGCAGAAGCAACGGGTCGGGATCGCGCGGGCCTTTGCGGGGGACGCCAAGATCGTGGTGGCAGATGAGCCTGTCTCGGCGCTGGATGTGTCGGTGCAGGCGGCGGTGACCGACCTGCTGATGGAGATCCAGCGCGAACATAAGACGACGCTGCTCTTTATCTCACACGATCTCAGCATCGTGCGGTATCTCAGCGACCGGGTGATGGTGATGTATCTGGGCCATGTGGTGGAGCTTGGCACCACCGATCAGGTCTTTGCACCGCCTTATCACCCCTATACGGAAGCGCTGCTCTCTGCCGTGCCGATTGCAGATACGTCTGTCAGCAAGAAGACCATCGTGCTGGAGGGCGATATCCCCTCTGCCATGAACCCACCGTCCGGCTGCCCGTTTCAAACGCGCTGTCGCTGGAAATCACAAGTGCCAGGCGGGCTGTGTGAGAAAGAGGTGCCGCCGGTGCGGACATTGCCGGGCAATCATCAGATCAAATGCCACCTCAGCGACGACAAACTGGCAGAGATGGACCCGGTGATCGAAGTGGGGGTTGCCGCCGAATAGCGGAAAAGGAATGCGGCGCAGGATGGGTGGGAAGACACCCTGCGCCGCCTGCACGTCGAGCCACGGGGCGGCGGCATCGCAGTGCATCATGAAGAAGCGGCGGGATGTCCCCACCGCTCCCCAATTTGTTATCCGTCGGCCTGAATGTCCTCAGCAGGCACAAGCTCGATCACGCGATCCGCAAAGGCGGTGATCATGGCGTCGTAGAAGTCCGCCTGGCTGGGTGGGATCGTCACAACCCCAGCCGGGGCGGCGGTGTTGTCGGTGTAGGCGGAGAGCTTGATAACCTCGCCGACGTCACGGCTCCCACCGTTATAGTTAACGTAACCTTCCAGCTCATTGAATTCAGCGGAATCCGGCAGGATTGTATCACCATCCAGGCTTACGCGCCGGATCTGGACTTTGATTTTTGGGCCGGTTGGGTCATCACTGACCGCGACACGCTCCAGGATCTCGCGTTCAAGGTCCTCGGCGATGGTCGGGTAATAATCCAGCGCATTGCTGCCCTGGGGTGCGGCAATGCCCGCCTGCACATCGATGTCACTGATCCCTTGCCCGGCAAAGGCGCTGGATGCGATCAGAGCGCTCAGGCTGACGGTCGCAGCGGCGGTCGTGGTTTTTACAAAACGGAACATTCAATCTACTCCTTTATTGTCTTGCGATGCAGGCGCCGCTCTCAGCAGCGCCGCGTCAGCAGCAAAACGGGTGGGTGTCTGGAATGGTTCCGACGGTTTCTCGCAAACCGTCGAATTCTCGCGGGTAAACCGCAAAGCGGCTTGCTTTTTAACGCCTGTCTTCAGAAGGTTACAGGGCTCAGCGAAAACACGCCAAAACGGTGCACCCCGTGTCGTCGCACGTGCGGGTCCCCTGCGCCGAGATGTCGGAGCACATCACTGCCCGCCGATCACCTCAACGTAATTGCGCGTCTCACGGAAAGGCGGCACACCCCCGTATTTCTTCACGGCCCCCGGCCCCGCGTTGTAGGCGGCCAGCGCGAGGCGCCAGTTTCCAAAGGTGCGATACTGCGCCTTGAGATAGCGTGCGCCCCCATCGAGGTTTTCGCGCGGGTTCAGCGGATCAACCCCAAGGCTGCGCGCCGTCGCGGGCATCAACTGCGCAAGCCCCAACGCGCCCTTGTGCGACTTGGCCCGTGGGTTCCAGTTCGATTCCTGCTGTACCAGCCGCAAGAACAGGTTCTCGGGGATCCCGTGGCGCCGGGCCGCATCGGTGGCCATCTGCACATATTCGCCACGGTAGCGGCCATCATACTGCGGGATGGCCCACTTGCTTGGCGTATGCACGGTGGGCGGCTGCAGCCGGACCGAGCTGTTGTACTGACCCGCCGCGCGGGTATCCAGGATCTTGGTTTGCGATGCAAAGAGTTTCGTACGGTTCTTGCTTGACACCGTTTGCGCCATGACCGGCACAGATGTCACCGCAACCGCCGCTGCAATCAGCGCGCTTGCCAGACCGCCGCCCCACACTGCCCTCGTATCCCTCATGGCCAGCGGAATACCCCGGATTGCGCTTTCATGCCAGCCTTTTGCGTCGCGTGGCGGTCAGTTCAACTCAAGGTATCAACTGGCGTGGTCAGTCCGGCTTTGGCGGTGTAGGTTCGATTGGAACATCGGGGTCGGGATTCGTCTGTGGCTGCCCCGCCCCGGGGACGGAAAGCAAATAAGGAGGGGAGCAGGATGGCCGGCTCTGTGAACAAGGTAATTCTCATCGGCAATCTGGGGCGCGACCCTGAGGTGCGCAGTTTTCAGAACGGCGGCAAGGTCTGCAATCTGCGCATCGCCACCTCCGAGACCTGGAAAGACCGCAATACCGGCGAGCGGCGCGAAAAGACCGAGTGGCACTCGGTTGCGATCTTCCAGGAAGGTCTGGTGCGCGTGGCCGAGCAATATCTGCGCAAGGGCTCCAAAGTCTATATCGAAGGTCAGTTGCAGACCCGCAAATGGCAGGATCAATCCGGTCAGGACCGCTATTCAACCGAAGTTGTATTGCAGGGGTATGGCGGCACGCTCACCATGCTCGACGGGCGCGACGGCGGTGGCAGCATGGGAGGCGGCGGTGGTGGCGGCTCCATGGGCTATGACGATCGTGGCGGTGACAGCTATGGAGGCGGCAGCGGTGGAGGATCGGGCAGCCCGGCCCCATCGCGCGATCTGGATGATGAAATCCCCTTCTAAAGACCTGACGACCAGGCTGCTGACCCGAAAGGGGCAATCAGGTTTGGAGGATGACGCCTGCACCAAGGTGATCATCGGCCCGCAGCATCCCCATGGCCCTGTGCGCAGGTAGGGCGGCCGGTTTAAAGCGTGGCACTTCTTTGCCTTGAAACGATCTTATGGCGTCCGGGGGGCAGGCATCCCCCGGCGCAGATGACCACATGCCGATTACCACCAGAAAATGCTGCGGAGCAACCCGTCGGCAGGCGGAAGACACAAGATCCAGACCTTGATGCAGCCGGGGTCAGCTAGACCTTCGCCGACACCCCATCACGGATCACACCGCGCACCATCTCGCCTGGCACATCGGAGGTGATGAACGCCTCACCAATCCCGCGCGCGAGGATAAAGCGCAACGTGCCCTGAACCACCTTCTTGTCCTGCGCCATCAACCCCATCAGCGCGTCTGCATCTGGCAACTCGCCAGGGATGTCGGCCAGATCGGTCTTCATTCCCATCGCCTTGAGATGCGCACGCACCCGGCTTGGGTCCTCCTGAGAACAGAGCCCCATGCGCGACGACAGCTCAAAGGCCATGGCGCAGCCGATGGCCACGCCCTCCCCATGCAACAGCCGGTCGGAATAGCCCGTCGCTGCTTCCAAAGCGTGTCCAAACGTGTGCCCGAGGTTCAGCAGCGCCCGGTCCCCTTGTTCGGTCTCGTCGCGGGTAACGATATCGGCCTTCATCTGGACCGAACGGCGGACGGCCTCAACGCGCGTCGCCACGTCGCCCGCAGCGAGCGCCGGGCCCTGCCCCTCCAGCCACTCGAAAAAACTCGCATCGCCCAGCAGCCCGTATTTCACCACCTCACCATAGCCTGCAAGGAAATCGCGCGGCACCAGCGTGCCCAGAACCTCCGTATCGGCCAGGACCAGCGAAGGCTGGTGAAACGCGCCAATCAGGTTTTTGCCCTGCGCTGCGTTGATCCCGGTCTTTCCCCCCACCGAGCTGTCGACCTGCGCCAGCAATGACGTGGGGATCTGCACAAAGCGCACGCCCCGCCGCAGGATTGCCGCGGCAAAGCCCGCCAGATCTCCGATCACCCCGCCGCCAAAGGCCACCACGATATCGCCGCGCTCGACCTGTCTGTCGAGCAGCCAGCCCACGCTTTGCTCCAGCGGTCCCCAGGACTTGGTCGCCTCGCCCGCAGACAGCGCCAGCGCCTCCGCCGCGATCCCCTCAGCGGCCAGCCCCGCCGTCAGCCCATCCAGATGCAACGCCGCCACCGTCTCATCCGTCAGAATGCTCACCTTGGGGCGGCTCAAAAGCGGCGCCATCTCGACGCCCGCGCGCGCGATCAGTCCCGGCCCGATCCGCACCTCATAGGCGCGCCCCGGCAAATCGACCGTGACGGTTTCACGCATCATCGCGCTCCAGAACGTCGGCCCGGGTGAGCAGCACATCCGCCACCCGTTGCGCCATCTTCTCGATGGCAACCGGCGGTGCGCAAGGCACGCGCAAGTCCGCCTTGGAGTATTCGGGCACACGGGCTGCATAGAGATCGGTCAGCGTCTTCTTCGGATCGGCGGTGCGCAACAGTGGCCGCGTATCGCGATGCCGCACGCGGGTCCACAGCAGTTCCAAATCCGCATCCAGCCAGACCGCAACCCCGCTGTGTGAGATATTGGCCTGGTTCACAGGTGAGAGAAACGCGCCGCCCCCCGTAGAGAGGATGCAAGGGCACCCCCCCAGCAGCCGCGAGATCACCTCCGTCTCGCGGGCGCGAAAAAACGGCTCCCCGTCACGCGCAAAGATCTCCGGCACGGTCATATTGGCCGCCGCCTCAATCTCCTGATCCGAATCGAGGAAAGGCACCCGCAACAGCTGTGCCAGCGCCCGGCCCACTGCCGTCTTGCCCGCGCCCATCATGCCCACCATCACAACGGTCTTTTTCAACATAAAACCCGCAGTGTGGTTCCCTTCGGTCACGGATTGCTGAAATTCGCTCATAATTCTCTGAATGACGTGATATTGCACAAAAGGCCATATATATATTTGATAAAAACAGGCAGGCAAACAAGGCAGTTCAACGATGTTTCGCATCCTCAAGCTTTTGGTCTTTCTTCTCGTGGTGGGAGGCGTGGGCCTTGTCGGCTACGCCTATGTGGGCCCGTTTTTCGGGGCGGATTTCAGCGCTCCGCAGGATGAGGTGCGTGTGCCCGTGACACTGGATGCTCAGTAAGGCGGTTCGATTGTCGGCCAAGCGAACCCGATCGCGTGTTTCGGCGCAACCGCCGTCATTTCGCGGCGGACAAAATCGACGTGCATCCGGGATAGTCTCAACCGCACTGGCCTGTCTCGGGGCGGTCGCGACCGCAGGCGCGCTGACGGCGCAGGAGCCGCCACTGTCGGTGATCGACTGGGTGCAACAAAACCCGGGCCAACCCGCCATGACCTCGGTGGCCCTGCCAAACGGGGAGCCGCCGGTGACCTCGTCCGGCGTGGCCCCTGTGGTGGATGTGCAACCGCTGGATCAGGAGGCCCCGCGCGTCATCGGCCTGGTGCCCAGCGATGTGACGGGCCTGCCGCAGGATCTTTGGAAGGCGAGCGCCCCTGAGGCCCTCAGCCACCAGCTGACCTCCCTGCCTGACTTTCGGCTGCCCGCCGCGCAGGCGCTGCTCTTCACCGCCCTGCTGACCGAGGCCGAAGCTCCGGGCCGCGATGCGTTGGAGAAAGACATCTTCACGCTGGCCCGCGTTGCCACGCTGCAGCGCTATGGTGCGCTCGACCCGGCGCTGGCCCTGATCGAACAGGCGGATGTGACCCGCGACAGGGCACATTTCTCCGCCTACATGGATCTTGCCCTGCTCACCGGGCAAGAGTGGGCCGCATGCAACATCCTCGCCGCACAGCCACATCTGTCGCCACGCCTGTCTGCGCGCATCTTCTGCGCCGCCCGCAAGGGGGATTGGGCCTTCGCTGCCCTGCTTTTTGACACCGGCCGCGCGATCGGGGGATTGAACGAGGCGGAAGCGGACCTGCTCGACCGGTTCCTGCATCCCGAGGCCTTTGAAGGCGCACGACCTTTGCGGCCTGCGCGTACCATCACGCCGCTTCTTTTCCGATTGCATGAAGCCATTGGTGAGCCGCTGCCGACGCAGCGCTTGCCCCGCGCCTATGCCGTGGCCGATCTGCGGGACCTGGCGGGCTGGAAAGCGCAGCTGGAGGCTGCTGAGAGATTGGCGCAAACCGGTGCCTTGCCTGACAACCGCTTGCTTGGCCTTTACTCCGACCGGCGGCCCGCCGCCTCCGGCGGGGTCTGGGACCGCGTGCGCGCGGTCCAGCAGTTTGACACGGCGTTGGAGACCGGCTCACCAGATGCGGTGACCAAGACCCTGCCTGCCGCCTGGGCCGCGATGCAGGACGCAGGGTTGGAGACCACCTTCGCCAGCCTCTTCGCCACACGTCTGGGGCGCATCCCGTTGACAGGAAAGATGGCGGAGCTTGCAGAAACGCTTGCGCTGTTGTCCCCTGACTACGCGCAGGCCGCCGCGCGCGTAACCCGCGCCTTGCCCAAGGCGATTGCGGCGGGGGACCCCCGCACACTGCCTGCGGATGATCCGGTTGCCGCCGCCATTCGCGATGCCTTCGCGAAGGGGACCGCGCGCGCAGATCTGGTGACCCGCGCCAAAGCCGGCCACTTGGGGGAGGTTATTCTGACCACGCTGGTCCTGCTGGAGGATGGGGTCGATGGCAACCCCCGCGCGCTCACAGAGGCCTTGGCCACGCTGCGCGCCCTGGGCTTTGACGACACCATGCGCCGCGCCAGCCTGCAAGTTCTGCTGCTGGAGCGGTTCAGATGAGTGCGAGCGCTCACTTGATCTCTGCCTTTCTGGACGCGCAGGCCGCTGAGCTCGGTGCCGCGCGCAACACGCTGCTGGCTTATGGCCGAGACCTGCAAGACTTTGAGGGTTGGCTGGCGCGGCGCAACACCGATTTTCAGGCCGCGCAGAAAGCAGATGTGGAGGCCTACCTGATCGCCTGCGATGCTGATGGCCTGTCACGCGCCACGCGCGCGCGGCGCCTCTCCGCCATCAAACAGCTCTACCGTTTTGCCTTTGAAGAAGGCTGGCGTGCCGAAAACCCGGCCATCCAGATCTCCGGCCCCGGCCGCGACAAACGTCTGCCCAAAACACTGAGCGAGGACGAGGTGGACAGGTTGTTGGAGGCCGCACGCGCCTCGGGCCGATCTGAGCGGGACCGGCTGCGCAACACCTGCCTGATGGAGCTGCTTTATGCCACGGGGATGCGTGTCTCCGAACTGGTCAGCCTGCCTGTCGCTGCGGCGCGCGGCGACCCGCGCATGCTGCTCATCCGCGGCAAGGGCGGCAAGGAACGCATGGTGCCTCTGTCCCCCCCCGCACGGGAGGCGCTGGCCGCTTGGCTGAAGGTCCGCGATGCGCTCGAAGACGCACGGCGCGGGGCACGCAAGCCGCCCTCCAAATATCTCTTCATGTCGCATAGCGCGGCAGGGCATCTCACGCGCCACCGCTTTTACCTGCTGATCAAGGAGCTTGCGGTGAGTGCCGGTGTGTCGCCATCCAAAGTGACCCCACACACCCTGCGCCATGCCTTCGCCACGCATCTTTTGGCCAACGGCGCCGATCTGCGCGCGATCCAGACGCTGCTGGGCCATGCGGATGTGGCCACCACCGAGATCTACACCCATGTGCTCGAAGCGCGCCTGTCAGATCTGGTGCTGACCCATCATCCGCTGGCCAAAGATGGGGAGCGCAAATCCTCCGGCAAGATCTCCTCCGACGGCCAGTAGCCGGTCAGCAACCCTGTGTGATAGCCTTGCGTCAGCCCGGCCCGCTGCATCTCCGCCGCTGCGGCCTCCGCGTCATAGCGCAGCCGGTGAATGCGCATCTCACCGCCATCCAGCAGCCCGAACCGCGTCTGCTGCCGCCCGTCGTGAGGCGGCAGGCCGATCACGCCGGGGTTCAGCCATAGCCCGCGCGCCGTTTCGCGGATGAAGGCCAACCCGCAATGCCCCGCGACGACATGATCCACCGGGCCGATCTGATCCTCGATGGCGTCCCACTCCTCCGTGAACACCGCCGCATCGTCATTCGGCCAGACAAACCGCGCCACATCCGTCACCCCGCCATGGATCACCGCATAGCGCGCGCCCTGATGTCGAAAGCTCACGATATCCGGACAGGCGCGCATCCAGGCCCGCGCCGCCTCGTTCACATGCGCCCGTGCATACGGATACCAGCCAAGGCTCAGCATGTCGCAGGTACTGCCCTCCTCGAAGCCGCAGCCACACTCCAAAGCCCCCGCCCCGATCTGCTTTTCGCAATTGCCCGCCACCACCGCCGCCCCGCTCTGGCGGATCAGTTCCACACAGATCTGCGGCGCGGCCCCATAGGCGACAATATCACCGGTGCAGATCATCTGCCCGCCAGTGATGCCCCGGGCCAGCGCCTCCCCCAACAGCGCCCGCGTTGCCTGCGCATTGGAATACGGCCCACCAAAGAGCAACACCGGCCCGTTGATCACGCCAAGATCACGCAGCATGTTCCTCTCCCGACTTGAATGAGGCAGGTCTCATGCCCATAACCATTGCAATCTCATCATAGGACAGCATTCCAAATGGAAACGGCGACTGCAACGCTTGATGGCGCGTTTTGGCTTACAGCGGGCGTAATCATCTTCCTTCTTGTTCTCTCCGGGTTTTTCTCGGGCTCCGAAACCGCGCTGACCGCCGCCTCGCGCGGCAAGCTGCGCGCGCAGGCCGACAAGGGCTCCAAAGGGGCGCAGCGCGCGCTGCGGATCACCGAGGACAACGAACGCCTGATCGGCTCGGTGCTCCTTGGCAACAACCTGGTGAACATCCTCGCGGCCTCGCTGGCCACGGTGATTTTCACCCGCGCCTTTGGCGAAAGCGGCGTGGCGCTCGCCACCCTTGTGATGACGCTGCTGGTGCTGATCTTTGCCGAGGTGCTGCCCAAGACCTATGCCATCACCAATTCCGAGACCGCCGCCTCGATGGTCTCCGGGCCGATCTCGATTGTGGTCAAGATCTTCTCGCCCATCGTTGCCATCGTTCGTCTGTTGGTGCGTGGGGTGCTGCGCGTCTTTGGCGTGACGATCGACCCCGACAGTAACATCCTCGCCGTGCGCGAAGAGATCGCGGGCGCGCTGCATCTGGGTCACTCCGAAGGCGTGGTGGAAAAGGAGGACCGGGACCGTATTCTCGGCGCGCTGGATCTGGGTGACCGGGTGGTGGAAGAGATCATGCTGCACCGCTCCGGCATTGAGATGATCAACGCCGAAGATGCCCCGCAGGACATCCTTGAGCAGTGCCTCACCTCCAGCCACACGCGGCTGCCCCTCTACTTGGATGATCAGGAGAACATCATCGGCGTGATCCACGCCAAGGACCTCTTGCGCGCCATGTACAAGATCATCGGCGGCCCGGACGGCGATGCCAGCAAGCTGCGCGATTTCAAGATCACGGATGTGGCGATGGAGCCCTATTTTGTGCCCGAAACCTCGACCCTCGACGAGCAGATGCGCCAGTTCCTGCGGCGGCACACGCATTTTGCGCTGGTGGTCGATGAATACGGCTCGCTGCAGGGGCTGATCACACTGGAAGACATCCTCGAAGAGATTGTGGGTGAGATCACCGATGAATTCGACCCCGGCGACGATCAGGCCGTGACACCCGGCCCCGACGGGCACTTCGAGGTGGAGGGCGCCATGACCATCCGCGACCTCAACCGCGCGACGGACTGGAACCTTCCGGACGAGGAAGCCAACACGGTGGCCGGTCTGGTGATCCACGAGGCGCAGATGATCCCGACCGTCGGCCAGGTGTTTTCGTTCCACGGGTTTCGCTTTGAGGTCATGGCCCGCGATGGCAACCGTGTCACCGGGCTGAAAATCCGGCCTTTGGCGGATCGTGTCTGAGTGGCGTTGGGCTTGACACTCGCGCCTTAAAACCCGCGCTTGAGCGGCGTGGCTACACATCGGGATGCAGATGAGGCAACCAGCGCCCGCACTGCCGTAGCGTGGTGCATGCCACACGCATGCCATCTCGATCCCTGGTGATGACGCGACACTAACACAATGCCAGTTTGCTGCTTCCGTCGTGGTCAATCGCGCCCCGTTTTCCCTGCTGCGAACGCCCTCGATAGGGGAATCTCTTGTACTTAGAGAGGTGCAGCCCACTCCGGTAACGTCGCCAAACCTGAAGCAGTCGTCGCACACGTCCGAGACTGTCCTCAATAGGGAAAAAGAAGAGGCAACTCATTGATCCAAAACAAAAATAGATCTTCGAATAGAAAGCAATATTCCATCCGAATTGCTTTGTTTCAATGTGCGCGCGAACAATGATTGCGCAAATTTGCTTTGGGGGACAGGTATGTCATTTCGGAAGTCAATCGAGGCCGCTGCGTTGGCTTTCTTTGTCACACCGGTGAAACATGCAGCCATCATCGATATCACGATCTCGGGTATGACCAACCCTTTCGCGGGTGGCAAGCGGACCTTCGACTTGTCTACAAATGGGACATTTCAAAACATAGTGGTTACAGATGGATGCTTGGAAGCGTCAGGGTCCGGCACCGGCATCTGCTCTCCCAACAATACGTCAGCTACTCTGTTTTTCGATTCTTTTGGCATCATTCAGTTTTCTCCAGCCGCCGTATCCGGGGTCGCCACGGACGATATCACCAGATCCTTGTCTTGGGAGGTCAGCACCCGGGCACCCGAACCTGTTCCCCTTCCAGCAGGTCTACCTCTCGTGCTGACAGGCTTGGCCGGGCTTGCGGGTCTGCGGATGCGAGCAGAGCAAAACCGCTCGACTTAGGCCGTATCGCCCAAATCGAGGCCTTTGGCGCGCAAATAGGCGATCTTCGTGGGCACATCAAAGCAGTCAGAAGCAGCTTGCGATCGTCCCTGAGCCCAGGACTCCATGAACTCTTCTGTGGGCATGAGAAAGGCCAGTCCAAAGGCATTTGCCTCTTCCAGCGCTTCAGGCGTGTCTGGTTCATACAGCGCTTGCACGCCGCAGCCCGGGTTGGCTTTGCGCGTGTCATCCACATGCGTGGCCCAATGCCCAAGAGCTGTGGCGATTATGACGCGGTCATCGCGCTTGCGCCCGGTGCGTGGCAGCCAGATGATCGGTTGATCGTCTAGTGGGACGTCGAGCATGATTTCATTTGGTCGGCGAGAGTACTCGATATCGACGCCAGCGGCCTTGCAAACCGCGTCCAAAGATTTTCCGCTTCGGTAGCCCCACTCATGAGCGCATTTGTCCGCCAGAACTTCGATTTCAAGGCGCGTTTGGCGTGATGCATCAGGCTGGACATAGGGATAGGGCAAGTGCCTGGCAGGCATATTGAGAACCTCGTAGTCAATTTCTGCCATTGCTGGTAAGCTGGAAAGGTTATCATTCTGCGAATTCTCAACAGTTCGGCACAGCAGAGGATGCGCCCTCCCCCGATCTTGCGCCTAGACCGGCTCACCGCTCTCCGCACTGCGTGCCTCAAGTACTTCATCGATCAGCCCCCACTCCAATGCCTCTTCCGGTGTCATGAAGTTGTCGCGATCCATGCCCGCCTCAAAGGCCTTCGCGTCTTTCTTGCAATGCTTGGCGTAGAGCTGGATCATCCGCTCCTTGGTTTTGCGGGTCTCTTCGGCGTGGATCAGGATATCTGTGGCTTTGCCCTGATAGCCGCCCGCCGGCTGGTGGATCATCACATTTGCATTGGGCAGCGCCGCGCGGTGCCCCGCCGCTCCCGCCATCAGAAGGAACGACCCCATCGACCAGGCCGTGCCCATGCAGAGCGTATGCACCGGCGCGCGGATGTATTGCATCGTGTCATACATCGCCAGGCCACTGGTCACCACGCCGCCCGGTGAGTTGATATACATGTGGATCGGTTTGCTGGGATTGTCCGCCTCCAGAAACAGCAGCTGCGCACAGACCAGAGCGGAGATCTGATCGTTCACCTCCCCGTTCATGAAGATGATCCGCTCGCGCAGCAGGCGGGAGTAGATATCAAATGACCGCTCTCCACGGCTCGATTGTTCGACAACCATAGGGACGAGTTGCATCGTATCGCGCATCGGCGAAGCTCCTTCACGTTGAATTTTAGGTCGAAAACAGGGGTCAGGCGGCCATCATCAGGCCCGGCCCGTTTATGTTGGCCGCCACGGTCGACGGCTGTGTCACCCGGTGGATCACGCGCAACCGGGTGCCTCCTTGATCATTGGGTGTGATCTCAAAGCTCACCCGGCTGCCCGGCAGTGGCGCATCCTCTTTCATGTCATAGCTGATGCGCCCACCGGTCTCCGCTGGCGCTGGATCGGCCAGATCCTCGGTTGGCAACCACTGTTCGCGAAACTCAGGAATGCTGACCGCCCGCCGGACCTTCTCAGGAGGCGCGTCGAGATCATAGTCCTGCACAAGCTCGGTCTCATCACTCATTGATCCATCTCCTTCAAAAGATCGCGCAGCGCGTCGATCCGCGCGGGCCAATAGGCGCGGTATTTGCCGAGCCAGAGCGCGATTTCGGCAAGCCCGTCGGGGTTCACCTCATAGTTCACATAGCGCCCTTGGCGTTCTTCCCGCACCAGCCCCGCGCCGCGCAGCACTGACAGATGCTGTGACATCGCAGGCTGGCTGATCGCGATCCCCTCGCGCAGCGCACTGGCGTTCATCGCCCCCGCCGACAGCTTGTCGAAGATGCGCCGCCGCGTGGGGTCAGCCAGCGCCTTGAAGATATCATCCTGTTCCATGGAATCACATAAGCATATACTTATATGAAAAGCAAGCTACGCGCGCAGCCGTATGCCTTGGGGGTCAAACGGTGCCTCATGCAGGATCACTGCCCCATGCGGTCGCCCCAAAACCATGACCTCGACCGTGTCGCCCGGCACCGCATCCTTGACGAAGCCTAGCGCCAGACTCTGACCAACCGAATAGCCGTAGGCCCCCGAGGTCACGCGCCCGATGCCCACACCATCTTTGAAGATCGGCTCACCGCCCGTCGCATCCGCGTTTGAGGCATCGGTCTGCGCACCATCCAGCGCCAGCAACACCAGCCGCTGACGCGGCGCTTTGGCCAGTGTCTCCGCCACCGCATCCTTGTTGAGGAAGTCCTTCTCCAGTTTGCAGAGCCGCTCCAGCCCCACCTCCTGCGGCCAATACTCAGGGGAATACTCGCGCGACCAGGAGCCATACCCCTTCTCGATGCGCAGGCTCATCAGCGCCCGGCTGCCCACCGGCCCCGCGCCCACAGTCCTACCTGCCTGCATCAGGGCTTCCCACAGCCGCAGCTGATCGGCCGCATTGCAATGCAGCTCCCAGCCCAGATCACCGGTGAAACTCACCCGTAGCGCCAGAACGCGGATGTCGCTGACCTCGATCCAGCGGCTCGCCATGAACGGAAAATCCGCCGTCTCCAACGACGTCTCCGTCAGCCCTTGCAGCATGTCGCGCGCAGCTGGCCCAGCCACGTTGAAACCGCACATCCTCTCAGTCCAGCTCTCGAATATGGTGTCTTCGGGCAGCGGCACCTCTTTGAAGAACCGCTGGTGATAGCGTTCGGCCATGCCTGAGCCGATCACCCAGAACTCCGCCTCACCCCTGCGTGTCACCGTGAAATCCCCGGCGATCCCGCCGCGCTTACCGATCAGCGGGGTCAGACAGGAGCGGCCCACGGCCCAAGGCATCCGGTTCGCAAAAACCGCGTTCAGCCACTGCTCCGCCCCCGGCCCGGCGCAGCGGTATCTGGCGAAATTCGAGATGTCGATGATCCCCGCCCGCTCCCGCAGAATCCGGCATTCCGCGCCCACCGGCTCGAACCAGTTCTGCCGCGTGAACCCCTCTGTCTCGACGGTGCCGGGCTCTGCACTATACCACAGCGGATGCTCCCACCCGGAGTTCAGGCCAAAGACCGCGCCCGCAGCCCTTTGCGCCTCATACACCGGGCGCGTCCGTACGGGTCGCCCTGCCGTGCGCTCTTCATTCGGAAAGTGGATCTTGAAGCGGTTGGCGTATTGGTCTGCCACACGCGCTTTGGTGAACGCCGCATCCGCCCAATCTCCAAACCGCGCAACATCCCAGGCGAACATGTCATAGCGCGTCTCACCCGTGACAATCCAATCAGCCGCCAGAAGCCCCATGCCACCCGACTGCGAGAAGCCTGGGATGATCCCGTTGCAACAGAAGTAATGCGACAGCTCCGGCACCGGCCCGAACAGCACATTCGAATCCGGCGACCAGATCATCGGCCCATTGATCACGCGCTTGATGCCCGCCGCGCCCACCACCGGCACACGGTCGATAGCGCGCAGCATGTTCTCCTCGATGCGCTCCAGATCATCTGCAAAGAGCTCATGCCCAAAGCCCTGCGGCGTGCCCTCCTCGGCCCAGAAGCGCACATCCTTCTCATAAGCGCCAACCAGTAGCCCCTTGCCTTCCTGGCGCAGATAATACTCGCCGTCCCGGTCCGCTACCGAGGGCAGCCGCCGGTCAAGTGCTGCAATCTCCGCAATGGTCTCGGTCACGAAATACTGGTGCTCGGTGGGCTGCAGCGGCAGCGTCACACCGGCCAGCGCCGCCAACTCGCGGCCCCAAAGCCCGGCCGCATTCACGACCCAATCGGTGTGGATATCGCCTTTTGGTGTGCGCACGATCCAGCTGCCGTCGGCTTGCGGCTCGGTGCCTGTTACCGGGCAGAACCGGATGATCTCCGCCCCGTTCTGCCGCGCGCCCGCCGCATACGCATTCGTCACCCCAGAGGGGTCCACATTGCCGCCGTCCGGTTCCCACATGATGCAGCGGATGCCATCGTAGCTGACCAGCGGATGCAGCGCCTCCGCCTGCTGGCGCGACACCTCATGAAAGTTCATGCCGTAGAGCTTCGCCTTCGCCGCTTGCAACCGCAGCTGATGCTCCCGCGCCTCGGTCTGCGCCAGATAGAGCGAGCCTGGCTGAAACACGCCGCAGCTCTGCCCCGTCTCTGCCTCCAAGTCTTTGTATAGGGTCATCGTATAGTGCTGGATGCGGCTGATATTGGTGCTGTCGTGCAGCCCGTGGATATTCGCCGCTGCATGCCACGTGGACCCGCTCGTCAACTCATCCCGCTCCAGCAGCACCACATCCCGCCACCCCAGCTTGGTCAGATGGTAGAGGATCGAGCAGCCGATCACGCCACCTCCAATCACAACGGCCTGAGCATGGGAGCGCATGGGGTGGGTCCTGTGCGGCGACAACTGAGGACCACCCTGCCGCAGCGCACCACCTCCGAATTGCTGAAGCGCGACATGATCTGTCGCAGGCGGACAATCCGAAGCTGAGGGATGACCCCGCATTGCGCATCAGCAAAGAGGTTGCCGCGCAGAAACAGACGCGGCATCCTGAGCAGACACCGACCACCGCACTGACGCATCGAAGGACACCTCATGACACTCACACGCCTGACCGCTGCCTTGATCCTCTGTTTGCAGGCGTCGGGCGCCGTGGCCGATATGATCGTGATCAACGGTCGATATGTGGTGCACAAAGAGGACGTGCGCGGCTATTTCTACCGGCAAAACGATCAGAGGATGGTGTTCGATATCCGATGGAACGACTGGTCGACCCAATACAGATGCAACGACACCTACGATCAAACCCGGGTTCTGGCCGCGTCTTTGAACTTTGCCATTCAGCTGGAGGAGGCGGATCAGCTGGATTTTGGCGATTTCCTCGAAGGTGAAGGGTTTAGCGGCTGCGCGAAGTTCTAACGGCCGGCCCGCCACTGCGCGTGTCTTGTGCGATCTTGGGTGTTTGGCCGCCACACGCCTGTGAGATTTACACGTCTTAGCCCAGCCAAGTTGCGTCCACTGGTCTGGAACATCATCCCTTGCATCCCATCTTATCGCGGATAATTTATATCCATGATTCGATGGAATGCCTCGTGAAGCTAAGTGACGGAATAGAACAGGCGCTGCATTGCGCCACATTACTCGCCGCGCTGCCGGAGGGCGGGTTGCTGTCTGCAAAAGCCATGGCGGAATTCCACGGCGTCTCAACCAGCTACCTGTTGAAGCACCTGCAGGCGCTCTCCAAGGCGGGCCTCTTGCAGACGGAGCCTGGCCCGCGCGGCGGCTACAGGCTCGCCCGCGCGCCGGAAGATATCACGCTGCTTGACGTGGTGCTGGCCTTGGAGGGGCCGGAGCCTGCCTTCCGCTGCAAGGAGATCCGTCAGAATGGGCCAAACCCCCTGCCCGCTGCGCAGTTCAAGGCGCCCTGTCAGATCAATGCCGCCATGCTGCGCGCCGAACGGGCCTACCGCGCCGAATTGCGCCGCACGACCCTTGCGGATTTGCTGGCCGATCTGGCCGCCGCCGACGATGGCAGCATCGCGGCCCGCGGCTGCGCCTTCTTTGACATTCACATGCGCAAACCAATCCCCTGAAAGGACATCAAGATGACCCAACGCCTCGATTACATGACCGCCGCCCCAGACGCTGTGAAAGCGGTTTATGGGTTAGAGCAATACGTGGCCCAGGACGCCGGGTTGGAGCGACGGCTGATCCACCTGCTGAAACTGCGGGCCTCGCTGATCAACGGCTGCGCCTATTGCGTCGACATGCACACCCGCGAGGCGCGCAAAGACGGGCTGTCGGAACAGTGGATCGCGCTGGTCGCCGTCTGGCACGAGGCCGCTGTCTACACCCCGCGCGAGCGCGCCCTGCTCGCCTGGACGGACGCCTTGACCAAAGTTGCCGAGACCGGCGCCCCGGATGAGGCCTATGAAGCGATGCGCGAGCACTACTCGGACAAGGAGATCACCGACTACAGCGTCGCCATTGGCACCATAAACATCTGGAACCGGCTGGCTGTCGGCTTTCGCATGCAGCACACGGTGGATCGCGCCGCCTGAGCCTGCGCCGCGCCTGGCAATATGTCGGGGCGCGGCGCCCCGAAAACGGCAAAACCTGTCGCTTCTGAACCAGCCTGGGCGCCGGGCGCTTTTCAAGGTGGCCGCATCCCAGACCCGGAGGCGCTCAAATGCAAACCACAACCCGTGTTGCCGTGATCGGAGGCGGTGTTGTCGGCTGCTCCGTGCTCTATCACCTTACCAAACTGGGGTGGTCCGACGTGATGCTGCTGGAACGCGCCGAGCTGACAGCCGGGTCGACATGGCATGCGGCGGGCGGCTTTCACACGCTGAACGGCGACACCAACATGGCCGCTCTGCAAGGCTACACAATCAACCTTTACAAGGAGTTGGAGGAGATCACCGGCCTGTCCTGCGGGCTGCACCACGTGGGCGGCGTGACCCTTGCGGACAATCGCGACCGCTTTGACATGCTGCTGGCCGAGCGCGCCAAGCACCGCTTTATGGGGTTGGAGACTGAGATCGTCACCCCCGAGGAGATCAAGCAGATCGCGCCTGTGACCAACATCGATGGCATCCTCGGCGCGCTTTACGACCCGCTCGACGGCCATCTTGACCCCTCCGGCACCACCCATGCCTACGCCAAGGCCGCGCGCATGGGCGGGGCGACCATCGAGACCCACTGCATGGTGCGCGAGACCAATCCGCGCCCGGACGGCACCTGGGACGTGGTCACCGACAAAGGCACGATCCATGCGGAGCACATTGTCAACGCAGCCGGACTTTGGGCGCGCGAAGTCGGCGCGATGGCAGGGGTCTACCTACCGCTGCACCCGATGGAGCACCAGTATCTGGTCACCGAAGAAGTGCCGCTGATCGCCGAGATGATGGCCGAGGGGCACGAGCACCCGCATGTGATGGACCCGGCAGGCGAAAGCTATCTGCGGCAGGAGGGCAAGGGTCTGTGTATCGGGTTCTATGAACAACACTGCCGCCCCTGGGCGGTCGAGGGCACATCCTGGGAGTTCGGACAAGACCTGCTGCCCAACGACTTTGACAAGATCGAACAGAGCATTGATTTTGCTTACAAACGCTTTCCCGACCTGGAACGCGCCGGGGTCAAATCGGTCATTCACGGCCCCTTCACCTTTGCGCCTGACGGCAACCCGCTGATGGGCCCGGTGCCGGGCCTGCGCAACTACTGGTCCGCCTGCGGGGTAATGGCGGGCTTCTCGCAAGGTGGTGGCGTGGGCCTGATGCTCGCGCAATGGATGATCCACGGCGAGACCGAGCGCGACACCATGGCGATGGATGTGGCGCGTTTCGGTGACTGGATCACACCGGGCTACACGCTGCCGAAAGTCATTGAAAACTATCAGAAAAGATTCTCCGTCGCCTACCCGAACGAAGAGCTGCCCGCAGCCCGCCCCAATCGCACAACGCCGATGTATGACATCTTCTCCGACATGGGGGCCGTCTGGGGCCAGCAGTACGGGTTGGAGGTCGCGAATTACTTCGCACAAGGCGATGAACCGACGTATGAGACGCCGTCTTTCCGCCGCTCCGACGCCTTCGCCGCAACCGCGCGGGAGGTGCATGCGGTGCGCCATGCTGTGGGGATCAACGAGCTGCAGAACTTCGGCAAGTACCGCGTCACCGGCCCGCGCGCGCGGGCCTGGCTCAACCGTATCATGGCCGGTCGCGTGCCCGCACCCGGGCGGCTCAGCCTAAGTCCCATGCTCTCGCGCAAAGGCCGCTTGATCGGCGATTTCACCCTCTCGTGCCTCAGCGAAACCGAATTCCAGCTCACCGCGTCTTACAGCGCGCAGGCCTTTCACTGGCGCTGGTTCCTCCTGCATCAGGAAGACGGCGCAACCCTCGAAAACATAAGTGACCTGCGCAGTGGCTTTCAGATCGCAGGCCCCCGTGCGCGCGACCTGCTTTCCGCCTGCGCCCGCGCTGACATCTCTGATATGGCTTTCCTCGACGTGCGCCGCCTGACCGTGGGAATGAGCGACTGCATCGTGCAGCGGGTCAGCTACACCGGTGATCTTGGGTATGAGATCTATTGTGATCCGATAAGCCAGCGCGCGCTGTGGTCCACGCTCTGGGCTGCGGGTCAGCCACTGGGGATCACGCCCTTTGGCATGCGCGCGATGATGTCGCTGCGCCTCGACAAGTTCTTTGGCAGTTGGATGGCCGAGTATTCGCCCGACTACACTGCCGCCGAGACGGGTCTCGACCGATTTATCCACTTCGACAAGACCGCCGACTTCATCGGTCGCGCGGCGGCAGAGGCCGAGCGTGGCGCAGGCCCCAGCCGCCGCTTGGTGGCCTTTGCGGTCGCCGCTGACGGTGCGGACGTACATGGTTATGAGCCGATCTGGCTGGGCGGCGAGGTTGTGGGGTTTTGCACCTCGGGTGGCTATGCGCATCACACACAGACATCCGTGGCCCTGGGCTTTCTGCCAACAGATCTGTCAGGCGGCGCACCGCAAGTCGACATCGAGATCCTTGGGCAAATGCGCCCCGCGCAAGTCTTGACCAAACCGCTCTTCGATCCGGATGGGGCCCGCATGCGCGGCTAAGCATCGCTTTCGATTATACCGAAGTTGCGCTAGGGTGGCGCATGACAGTCCCACCGATCAGCGACATACCGATCATTCTGCTGGCCGCAGGACAGTCCAGCCGGATGCGCGGCACAGACAAATTGCTGGAGCCGGTCGAGGGCATGCCGCTGCTGCGGCGACAGGCGAATCTGGCCTGCTCGGTCACATCCGGGCCCGTATTGCTGGCACTGCCATCGCCACCCCATCCCCGCTATCAATGTCTGGATGCTCTTGCCGTCAACCGGGTGGCGGTGCCGGATGCAGATGAGGGGATGAATGCAAGCCTGCGCACGGCCTTTGCCGCCCTGCCCGGCGCGCCGCCCGCCGCGATGCTGTTGCTCGCTGACCTGCCCGACTTGCAGCAGAGCGACCTCCTGCAGGTTCTGAACGCCGTTGACCTGACCTCTGACACGTTGATCTGGCGCGGCAGCACAGCGGACGGCAAGCCGGGGCACCCGATTGTCTTTGCGTCCGCGCTATTCCCCGCCTTTTCCACGCTCACAGGCGATGGCGGCGGACGGGAGGTTGTGGTCCAGGCGGGCGACCGGGTTGCCCTGATCCCCTTGCCGGGACAGCGCGCAAGGCGCGATCTTGATACGCCGGAGGATTGGGCGCGGTGGCGTGCGGAGCGGGCGCAAGCTGCTGCACAATAGCCTGGTCCGGGGGCACCCCCGCCAATCACTCCACGAGGGTGCCGCGGACGTCCAACCTAGTCGCGGGCCTTCAACATATCCTCGACCTTTTTCAACTGTTCCGTGTGATCTTCCAGCGCGCAGAGAATGGCATTCATGGCAACATGCATATTCCAGCTGGTCGGATCTTTGTCGGGATCGATAAACAGTGTGTTTTCGTGAAGCGCCTCTCGGCCCTTTTCCAGAGACACATGGTCGAACTTCATGGTAGGCAGCTCCTGCGCAAATACTACTTTGGAGGGAATTTTGCCGATACATATAGCGCCCGCTTTGACCTGACGCAATTCAGCGTCAGATGATGTGCGAAATTTTATGAAAAGTCGTTCGAAATAACCGCGCTCAGCGGGATCACCAGGGTCATCCGGAGCTTTCTCAACCCCGGACCTTTCAGCTGCCGCAACCATCGGCTCGAACAGCGTGGTGCGGAAATCTGAATGAAATCAGTTGGTACCCAAGGCCGGACTCGAACCGGCACGGTATCACTACCGGCGGATTTTGAATCCGCTGCGTCTACCATTCCGCCACTTGGGCACTCTGCCCTTCCGTACCCAAGGTTGCGCCCGCCGTCCAGCGCAAAGACGCGCTTTTTTGCCAGAACCGCAAGGACCGCCGACCACTTGGCATCCGCTCCCCGGTGCTGGCGCATCGGTTTGTGACTTGATATGCGGTGCAAAACGGCCTCGGGCGATCGTCGCCCCCAGCGCGCACAGGAGAGATGCCCATGACGGCTGAAGCCACCAATGACGTGGCCATTTCGCAACGCCTGTCCAATCTGTCAGCTTCAGCGGCGGGCGAGGCGGTCACGCTGGATTGGATTCTCCAGCAGTTGCATGAGCGTGCCTTTGGCCTCTTCCTCCTGGTTCTGGCGCTGCCCTGCTGCATTCCATTTCTCTACGGCATTCCGCAGGTCGTCTCGCTGCCCTTGATGTTTGTCTCAGTGCAAATCCTGATGGGGCGTCGCACGCCGTGGTTGCCCGACCGCCTGGGCCGCCGGACCGTGTCGGCTGAGGGGCTGGACAGTTTGGCGACGCGCGCGGGCCCCTGGCTGCGGAAAATCGAAAACGTCAGTCGACCCAGGCAAGCTGCCCTCACTCGCGCGCCTTTGGACCGGCTCGTCGGTCTTGGGCTGGTGCTGTTCAGCGCCTCCATTCTTGTGCCGCTCCCCGGCACCAACACCGTCCCCGGCATCGCGGTTGTGATCGTCTCTATGGGCCTGCTGCAGCGCGATGGCATCCTCGTCATTCTCGGCATGGTGCTTGGCACCGCGTGGATCGCAACCTTGGTGTTTGCGGGAGCAACGCTTGCAAGTCTGATCAAAGGGTGGCTCGGGTTATGACGCGCCTACAGCTGATTGGACTGGCCACACTCGGATCCGCAAGCCTGCTTGCGGGCGCCTATGTCTTCCAGATGCTCGGCTATGCGCCCTGCAAGCTCTGCGTCTGGCAGCGATACCCGCACGCCGTGGCGATTCTGATCGGTGTGCTGGCCCTGCGGATCTCGCACGCAGGCCTCGCCCTCGCGGGTGCGCTGGCAGCAGCGGCCACAGCCGGGGTCGGCGCCTTTCACGTGGGGGTTGAGCAAGGCTGGTGGCAAGGCCCCACCAGTTGCTCCGCCGGGCCGGTGGGCGGCATGAGTGCGGATCAGCTGCTGGATCAGATCATGGCCGCGCCGCTGGTGCGCTGTGACGAGATTGCCTGGCAATTGGCCGGGATCAGCATGGCCGGGTGGAATGCCCTGCTGTCCTGCGGGCTCATTGCGATCTGGCTGATGGCCGCGCGCCGCGCCTAACTGTCCTTGCGGGTGCTGAGCAGCAGGCTTGTCTCGCTTGCTGTAACGCCCTCCAGCCGCCGAATCTGAAACAGGATCTGATCAAAGCGTTCCAGCGTGTCGGTGCCAATCTCGACAATCACATCCCAGCGTCCGTTGGTCGAATGGACCCGGCGCACCTCGGGCATCCCCGACAGATGCCGCAGGATGCGATCCGTGCCGCGCCCTTCAATCGCCACCATCATCAGCCCGCGCACCGGGTCGCTCAGCACATCTTCTTTCAGCACAACGGTGAAGCCGATGATGTCGCCCCGGGTCTGAAGCCGCGCAAGACGGTTGCGCACCGTGGCCCGCGTCAGACCCAGCGCATGTGCCAGATCAGAAAGCGACGCGCGGGCGTCATGGCGCAGAAGTCCAACCAGCCTATTGTCCACATCGTCCATTTTATACACCCGGTATGGTCAATCAAAACACGATATGATCAAAATGATGGCTTGTCGACAACCCGAAGCGATCATTACGCTGATTCTTGCAGACCAGAGAGGACACATCATGACCGCGCAAACCTGCATTCTCTACGGCGCCCCGGTGGACAGCGGCAAGCGCCGTCGTGGCTGCCTGATGGGTCCGGATGCCTATCGCACTGCAGGCCTCGCGGAGGCGCTCGAAAGCCTTGGGCACCGCATCAAAGACCGGGGCAATGTGACCCCAGCCGCTTACGAGGCCAAGCCGCACAGCCGCCTGCACGCGCTGGAGGAAACCATCGGCTGGACCGAGGCCTTGGCCGAGGCAGCGCAGGCAGGGTTGCAAGACGGGTTGCCGATCTTTCTCGGCGGTGACCACGCCCTCGCGCTTGGCACTGTTCTGGGCGCCATGCGCCATGCCCAGGCCGTCAACCGTCCGCTCTTTGTGCTCTGGCTCGACGCGCACAGCGATTTCCACACGCCCGCCACGACGGACAGCGGCAATCTGCACGGAACACCTCTGGGTTATGTGACAGGCCGGCCAGATTTCCATGGCTTTCCTGACGTCCATACCCCATTGCCACAGGAAAACATCGCCATCGTCGGCCTGCGCTCGGTTGACGAGGCCGAACGCGCTGCCTTGCAAGAGACCACCATCCAGCGCGTCGACATGCGCGAGATCGACGAGACCGGCATCGCCAGACCCCTCGCGCGCTTTCTCGATCAGGTCAGCGCGGCAGGCGGCATGCTGCATGTCTCGCTCGACGTCGATTTCCTGGATCCATCCGTCGCCCCGGCCGTAGGCACCACCGTGCCCGGAGGCGCCACAATCCGCGAAGCGCATCTGGTCATGGAAATGCTGCATGACAGCGGGCTGATGACCTCGCTTGATCTGGTGGAGTTGAACCCCTTTCTCGATGAACGCGGCCGCACTGCGCAGTTGATGGTCGATCTGGCGGCCTCAGCCCTGGGCCGCCGCGTGTTCGACCGTCCCACACGCGCCTATTGACCGGGAGATCAAACGATGACCACCACCCCCTCCGACAAGGCGCTTGTGCCCTTTGTCTCTGTCGATCACATGATGCAGCTGATCCACTACATCGGCGCAGAAGACATGCTGCGCGGCCTCGCCGACTACATCGAGGTCGACTTCCGGCGCTGGCAGCTCTTTGACAAGACACCGCGCGTCGCCAGCCACTCCGCCGAAGGGGTGATTGAGCTGATGCCCACGTCCGATGGCGACGTCTACGGCTTCAAATATGTGAACGGCCACCCCAAGAACACCCGCGAGGGGCTGCAAACCGTGACAGCCTTCGGCCTTCTGGCGGATGTGGCCTCCGGCTACCCAGTGCTGCTCAGCGAGATGACATTGCTGACGGCCATGCGCACCGCGGCGACCTCAGCGCTGGTCGCGCGGCTGCTGGCCCCCAAGCACAGCAAAGTCATGGCGATGATCGGCAATGGCGCGCAGTCGGAATTCCAGACCCTCGCCATGAAAGCGATCTGCGGACTGCGCGAGGTGCGCCTTTATGACACCGACCGCGCCGCGACCGAAAAATGCGCCGCCAACCTCGCGGGCCTGGGCCTGACGGTAACCCAATGCACCACCGCCGAAGAGGCCATTCTCGGCGCGCAGATCATCACCACCTGCACCGCCGACAAGCAATATGCCACAATCCTGAGTGACAACATGATCGGTTCCGGCGTGCACATCAACGCCATTGGCGGCGACTGTCCGGGCAAGACCGAACTGGCCCCAGCGATCCTGCAGCGCTCCGAGATTTTCGTCGAATACCCCGAACAAACCCGCGTTGAAGGCGAGATCCAGCAACTGGCCGAGGATCACCCGGTCACCGAAATCTGGCAGGTGCTGACCGGTGCGGCAGAAGGGCGGTGCTCCGACGAACAAATCACCCTCTTCGATTCCGTCGGCTTCGCGATCGAGGATTTCTCCGCCCTGCGCTACGTCCGCGATCAACTGCAGGCCACAGGTCTCTACACCGCGCTCGACATGCTGGCCGATCCGGACGATCCACGCGACCTCTTCGGCATGCTGCAGCGCGCCCGGTCGGATTAAACCGTTTTGGGCGTGCCCAAAACCAAAGAATGGACTGCGCGCCGTAGGCGCGCGCCGCCGGATCAAGAGATCATCTGGCCGTCACATCATGGCGGTAAATCCAGTCAAACTGACGCATCATCATACCCGGCGCGACCCGGCTGCCCAATGACAGGCCCAGATGCGCAAACGTCCGCACCACACCTGGCCGCAAATGATACTTCCATGCATTCCCGCTGGCCGCGTCGATCACCTTACCCGCACGGTCCCGCCGCAGCGCCTGATACCGCTCCGGTTCCCCAGCCACCAAACACTCCGCCAAGACCCAGGCGTCTTCCAACGCGAGGTTGGCCCCCTGCGCCAGAAACGGCAGCGTCGGATGCGCCGCATCCCCTAACAGCGCCACATTGTCTCGCATCCAGCACTCCGCCACCGGATGCCGAAACAATCCCCAAAGGCTCACTTGCTTCAATTCCGACAACAGCTCAGCCACCGGCCCGCCAAAATCCGCAAAAGCCGCGCGCAGATGCGCCGGATCATCCTCATGATGCCAGCCCTCTTCAGCCCAGCTGTCGCGCTCCTGCACCGCCACCAGGTTCATCATACTGCCGCCGCGCAACGGATAGCTGACCACATGCCGCCCCGGGCCCATCGACACACGGGCCTGCGCCAGCGCGCCTTGCGCGGGCACCGTCGCGCGCCAGGCCACCTGGCCGGTAAACCGCGCCTCTGCGCCGGGCGAGACCACTTGTCGTCCAACCGAATGCAGGCCATCCGCGCAGATTGCAACGTCCGCCTGCGCCTGCGCCCCATCCCCCAAAAGAATATGCGGCGCATCACCGGGAACAACTGAGGCCACCGCTTGCCCCAGCCGCAGCGTCACACCCGCCGCTTTCGCCGCCTGCGCCAGCACGGTAACAAGATCGTGCCGGTGCACAAAGAGATACCGCTGATCGCCCAAACGGGTGAGGTCGAGACGCGCGACCTCACGCCCGGCTTTGTAGTCCGAGAGCACCACCGATGTCGCCTGAACCGCACCTTGCGCATCAAGCACGGCCTCCAGCCCCAGCGCACGCAAAACCGCGAGACCATTTGGGCTGATCTGCAGCCCGGCCCCCACGTCCCGGATGGCCGGGGCCCGTTCGAACACCGTAACGGCCACGCCGCGGCGGGCCAATGCCGTGGCACAAGCCAGGCCACCGATCCCGGCGCCGACAATGACTGCGCTCTCGACCATCACCTCTCCTGCAACAAAAAACGCCGAAGTCTCAGCTCCGGCGTTTTCGCATTCTTCAATGTCAGATCACAGCGGATCAATCGTCGCGGTGCACCTTTTCGCGCCGCTCATGACGCTCTTGCGCCTCAAGGCTCATAGTGGCGATGGGCCGCGCATCCAGACGTTTCAGTGAAATGGGCTCACCCGTCACCGAGCAATATCCGAACTCCCCCTCTTCGATGCGGCGCAGCGCACCGTCGATCTTGCTCACCAGCTTGCGCTGACGGTCCCGGGTGCGCAGCTCCAGCGCGCGGTCGGTCTCTTCGGACGCGCGATCCGCCACATCCGGAATGTTGCGTGTGCCGTCCTGCAGGCCTTCGATGGTATCCCGGCTGCCCGCCAGAAGCTCGGCGCGCCAGTTCAGCAGTTTGCGACGGAAATATTCGACTTGTCGTTCGTTCATGAACGGCTCGTCTTCAGCCGGACGATAGTCATCCGGCAGAAACAGCTCCTGTTTCATTGACGTCCCCTCAACATGGCTAACATTTGTCATTCGCTACTTGTCCCTAGGCCAAGCGCCCCCTGCGGACGATCTACCTTACGTCCTGCCGATTGTCACTACACAATGCGGCAGAAATGGGGCTAAAAGCATCACAATTCAGCGCGTCACAAGGGGTTGACAACACATGAAATTCGAGGGCACCGCCGACTACATTGCGACAGATGATCTGACAATCGCGGTTAACGCGGCTGTCACGCTGGAGCGGCCTCTTCTCGTCAAAGGCGAGCCCGGCACCGGCAAGACCGAACTGGCGCGCCAGGTCAGCGCGGCGCTTGATCTGCCTATGATTGAGTGGAACATCAAATCCACAACCCGCGCCCAGCAAGGCCTGTACGAATATGACGCCGTCAGCCGCCTGCGCGACAGCCAGCTGGGCGATGAGCGGGTGCAGGATGTGGCCAACTACATCCGCAAAGGCAAGCTCTGGGAGGCCTTCGAGGCCGGCCAAAAGGTGGTGCTGCTGATCGACGAGATCGACAAGGCGGATATCGAGTTCCCCAACGACCTGTTGCAGGAACTCGATAAGATGGAATTCTTCGTCTACGAGACCGGCGAAACCATCAAGGCGCGCCACCGCCCCATCGTGATCATCACCTCGAACAACGAAAAAGAGCTGCCCGACGCCTTCCTGCGCCGCTGCTTCTTTCACTACATCCGCTTTCCCGAGATGGAGACCCTGCGCGCGATTGTCGAAGTCCACTTCCCCGGCATCAAGGACGCGCTGCTGACCACCGCGCTGACGCAGTTCTACGAGATCCGCGAGCAGGCGGGGCTGAAGAAAAAACCCTCCACCTCCGAAGTGCTGGACTGGCTCAAGCTGCTGCTGGCCGAAGATCTGACCGCCGAAGACCTCAAGACCTCCGGCGCCAATTCGCTGCCCAGGCTGCACGGGGCGCTTTTGAAGAACGAGCAGGACGTGCATCTGTTTGAGCGTCTCGCCTTCATGGCGCGCAGCGGGCGCTGAGCCAGCTTGCCATGAGCCGGGCTGCCGTCTAAGCTTTGGCCATGATCTGCGGCGTCAAGACTGCGGACAGGAGGCATATTGGCAGGCAAAAACCATGGCAGACCTTACAGGTGTCACCGTGCGCCCCTTGCGCATTGAGGACAAGGCAGAGTGGGCCGCACTCTGGACGGCGTATCTCGCGTACTACGAGACGACACGTCCCCAAGCGATCTTCGATCTCTACTTCGACCGCCTTCTCGGCGATGACCAGCAGGATTACAGCGGCCTCGTGGCCGAGCTGGACGGGCGGCTTGTGGGGCTGACCCATTATCTCTTCCACAGGCACGGCTGGTCAGAAGAAAACGTCTGCTATCTGCAGGACCTCTATGCAGACCCCGCTGTGCGGGGCAAAGGCGTCGGCCGCGCTCTGATCGAGGCGGTGTATGAGGCCGCGGATGCGACCAGCGCACCGGGCGTCTACTGGTTGACACAGGAGTTCAACACCACCGCGCGGCAGCTTTATGACCGCATCGGCGTGAAGACGCCCTTCATCAAGTACAACCGGACATGAAGCGCCGGGCCATCCTGGGCCTGATGATGCTGCTCAGCGCCTGCGCGCCTGCGAGCCAGACCGCCCCGCCCTCGCGCGCGGTGATCGCAGACAGCACTCTGCCACCGATGAAGAGCTTTGGCCGCGCCCGCGTCACGGGAGCCCCCATCGCCAACGCCGACCTGGCGCAGGATTTCCTCGACCTGTCGTTTCGGATGGAGAGTGGCCGCGTTCTGCCCATCCTGACCCGCTTTGAAGGGCCGATCACACTGCGCGTCACCGGGACCCCGCCGCCGACCCTCGCCGCTGATCTGAGCGCCCTACTGGCGCGGCTACGCGATGAGGCCAGCATCCCCATTCGCACAACTGAAAGTGCGCAAGCCAACATCACCATCCAAGCCGTTCCCGGCAAGGACATCCGGCGGCTGCTGCCTCAGGCCGCCTGTTTTGTCGTGCCCAACGTCGGGTCTTTGCAGGAGTACAGGGGCGCGCGCCGCAGTCCCGAGACCAACTGGGCCGCCTTGCAAACACGCGAGCGGCTTGCGATTTTCCTGCCCAGCGACGCCAGCCCGCAAGAGGCGCGCGACTGCCTGCACGAAGAGCTGGCACAGGCGCTTGGCCCGCTGAACGATCTCTACCGCCTGCCCAACTCCGTCTTCAATGATGACAATGTGCACGCGGTGCTGACCCCTTTCGACATGCTGATCCTGCGCGCCACCTACGCGCCGGAGCTCCGCTCCGGTATGTCGCAGGCCGAGGTGGCCCGTCGTCTGCCTGCGATCTTCGCGCGGATCAATCCGGCGGGCCGCACAGCACGGCGCGCGCCCACGACCCCAACGCCCCGCGCCTGGCAGGAGGCCATCCAGACAGCTCTTGGCCCAGGAGCCGGACCGTCCACCCGGCGGGCCGCAGCGCAGCGCGCGGTTGCCATCGCGCAGCAGGAAGGCTGGACCGATCTGCGCCTCGCCTTTGCGCATTACGCCCTTGGCCGCACGCTGCAGGCGACAGACGCCGCGATCGCCCTCCGTCATTTTCAGGCCGCTGACACGCTCTATGCAAGGTCCCCTGACACCCACCTGCACCGCGCTTATGTCGCCACACAACTCGCAGCCTATGACCTGACCGAAGGCAACGGCGCCCGTGCCCTGCGCCGCATTGCTCCCCACCTTGAGCCGGCCCGCGCCGCACAGAACGCATCTTTGCTGGCCACGCTGCAACTGATGCGCTCCGAAGCGCTCAGCCTCACGGGCCGCGACGCGCAAGCCGCACGTGTGCGGCTGGACAGTCTGGGGTGGGCGCGCTACGGGTTCGGACCAGATTGGGCCGTGCGGGCCAGGCAACGCGAGATCGCAAACCTAAACCCGTTGAACACGCCCACATAAGCGAACGGGGAAAGCTATGATCGGGATTGGCGTCACCATTCTGGGCGCACTCATCGGCGGGGTGACCGCCGCACGCCGCAAGGGCAACCGCAAGGACATCGCGCAATATGCCGCCGTTTATGCGCTGATCTTCACGTTGCTGTACATGTTGGGCTCCATCGTCTTTCTGCGCATGATGGGGTAGCCGCCTGATGTTCCTGCCCTTCTTCGATGCTCTGCGAAAGGCCGCTGTGCCCGTGTCGCTGCGGGAGTTTCTGTCGTTTCTCGAAGGGCTGCAGGCGGGGCTGGCCACCTATGACGTCGAGGCCTTCTATTACCTCGCCCGCCTCACCCTCGTGAAAGACGAGCGCCACATCGACAAATTCGACCGCGCCTTTGCCACCGCTTTTTCGGGGCTGGAGGACATCCCAACCGACGCCGTGCTGGAGGCGGTCGACATCCCCCGCGACTGGCTCGAAAAGATGGCCGAAAAGCACCTCAGCCCGGAAGAGAAGGCCGAGATTGAAGCCATGGGCGGCTTTGACAAGCTGATGGAAACGCTGAAGAAGCGGATGGAGGAACAGAAAAGCCGCCATCAGGGCGGTAACAAATGGATCGGCACCGCCGGCACCTCCCCCTTCGGTGCCTATGGCTACAACCCCGAAGGCGTGCGCATTGGGCAGGACCGCTCACGCCACCAGCGCGCCACCAAGGTCTGGGACAAACGAGAATTTCGCAACCTCGACGACACGGTCGAACTCGGCACCCGTAACATCAAGGTGGCGCTGAAACGCCTGCGCCGCTGGGCCCGCGACGGCGCAGAGGAAGAGCTGGACCTGGGCGGCACCATCCGCGCCACGGCCGAGCACGGCTATCTTGACGTGAAAACCCGGCCCGAGCGGCGCAACGCGGTCAAGGTGCTGCTGTTTCTCGACGTCGGCGGCTCCATGGACTCGCATATCAAAGTCGTCGAGGAGCTCTTCTCCGCCGCCCGTGCCGAATTCAAACATATGGACTACTACTACTTCCACAACTGCATCTACGAAGGGCTCTGGCGCGACAACCGCCGCCGCTGGGACGCACAGATCCCGACCCATGAGGTGCTGCGCACATATGGTCCCGACTACAAATGCATCTTTGTGGGCGACGCCTCCATGTCCCCTTACGAGATCGCCTACGCCGGCGGCGCCAATGAGCACTGGAACGAGGAAAGCGGTGCTGTCTGGCTCACACGCCTGCGCGATCACTGGCCCGCGACCCTCTGGATCAACCCGGTGCCGGAAAAATACTGGCCCTACACGCAATCCATCTCGATGATCCAGGAGCTGATCGGCCCCGCGGCCATGGTGCCCATGACACTTTCGGGGATCGAGGCGGGCATGAAAGTACTCAGCCGCTAGCGTCCTTCTCTTGGCCAAAAATATCCCCGCCGGAGGCACCTGAACTTGCCGCAAGCGCCCCCCGGTCCCATATTCACCCCATGATCAAACTTATGCCCATCCTGTTGGCCATCCTCTACGGGGTAGTCATCTACCGGTTTTCCGCATGGCGCACGGCAAAACAGTTGGATGCGCAATCAACGGAACTGGCGGACCCGATGCTCAGGGTGCTGATGGACCGGATGGCCGCCGCTCTCGATCTGCCGCGCCTCCGTGTGCACATCTACGAGATCGACCCGGTGAACGGGCTGGCCGCGCCTGACGGGCGCATTTTCATCACGCGCGGGTTCTACAACAAGTTCCGCGCAGGCGAGGTGACCGGAGACGAACTGGCCAGCGTCATCGCGCATGAAATGGGCCACGTGGCCCTGGGCCACTCCCGCAGGCGGATGATCGACTTCTCGGGCCAGAACGCGCTGCGCACCGCACTGGCCATGGTGCTCGGCCGTTTCATCCCCGGTGTGGGTCCTTGGATCGCGGGCCTGCTCACCAGCCTGCTGGCCGCACGCCTGTCGCGATCAGACGAGTATGAGGCGGACGCCTACGCCGCCGCCCTGCTGACCAAGGCCGGGATCGGCGTCGCCCCCCAAATCAGCCTGTTCCAAAAACTGGACGCATTGACCCAGAGCAACGGCGGAACAGCCCCGGCCTGGCTGCTCAGCCACCCAAAAACCGAAGAGCGGATCGCCGCCTTGCGCGCACTCGAAACCAAATGGGCGCCTGCACAGTGAAGCCTTTGGCGACGCGCCGGCGGGTTTCGATGTCACTCAATACGTTGAGCTATCTCATCTCGTGCAGCTATAGATGATCTGATCTTTCGCCTGCAGCGCGCCTGCTCGGCCACTCTTTGGTCGGCGTTGGTAAACACGACCGACGAAGCGGCACATTCGGCAAAGAAGCTCACAAATTCGAGGCCCGCGGCTCTGAGAGCCATCTTCCGCTACACCGTCATCGACTGCCGATAACCAGTGTCAGACCAATGCACCGAGAGCATCCATATCCTGTCGTTTCCCGTCACGCACGGGGCGCCCCATGTGTCCATGCTGTAACAGGACACAAACGGGCTGATGAGTCGGCAAAAGACCACTCAATCCAATGATAGTGACGCGGGGGCGGTGGTGGGTCGTGAGAGGCTCGAACTCCCGACATCTTCGGTGTAAACGAAGCGCTCTACCAACTGAGCTAACGACCCGGCCCGCGCGGTTTACCCAAACTGCCCGTGCGCTTCAAGCCCCTATCGACAGCTTCTGCATTGTGCCGTCTTGCAGGTGATAGATCACCCCTTGACCACCGGGCAACGTGCCGATTTCGCTGATATCCATATCAAGTGCAATCAGGCGCAGCATGCGGGA
The DNA here is from genome assembly GCF_009811755.1 of Roseobacter cerasinus. GTDB lineage: Bacteria > Pseudomonadota > Alphaproteobacteria > Rhodobacterales > Rhodobacteraceae > Roseobacter > Roseobacter cerasinus. Next base: position 366,245 of record NZ_BLIV01000003.1, on the reverse strand, counting down.
GGTGATGCCATGGGTGACCAGCACCGCAGGACCCGGAAGGCTGTCCATAAACGACAGACAGCGCGCGCGCAGGGCCACAAACCCCTCGCCACCGGGGGCTCTATCGTAGAGGTCAAGCGCGCTCTCTTCGCTTTCGTCCACCACGCGATCTCTCGTCAGGTCAGTGCGCGACAGACCCTCCCAAACGCCAACCCCAATCTCAGCCAGCCGCACATCCGTCTCGATGCGCGGGACCAGCCCCTCCAGAGCAATCGCAGCGGTCTGCAATGCACGTCCCTGCGGGCTGCAGATAGCGTGGTAGCCGTCCAGGTCGCAGTCCTGCAACAGCGTCCGCTGCATCTGCGCCTGTGTCCGCCCCAGCTTGGTCAGCGGCGAATCCAGCCCCCCCTGGATCCGGTGCTGTGCATTCCATTCGGTCTGACCGTGACGCAGAATATAGACGGGGGGATACACGCGGATGAAGTGTCCTTTGTTCATTGCGATCGGGCCCTCGATCACCCGCGATCAAAGATGATCTCACCTGAAAAAGAGCGAAAACGCGGGGAAAATGGTGGGTGATAAGAGATTTGAACTCCTGACATCTTCGATGTGAACGAAGCGCTCTACCACTGAGCTAATCACCCGTGGCCGGTTACCTACTCAAAACCGTCTGGCCATGCAAGAGGCGCCGAGTAGATTTCGATGCTGCATCACCGCAGTTGGCTGCGATCACCTCGCAATGGGGCCGGGCTGGTACCCCGTCCGCGCCCTTCCCCCTCCGCATTTGTAAAAATCACGACTACAAAATCAAACGCGGCCCCGGAGGGCCGCGTCGGATCGCATTTTTCAGGGCCTCAATGGGCTGTGGCTGTATCCCCGGTGTCAGAGGCGCCTGCCAGTGCGGCAGCCGCAGCTGCTTCCTCAGCTTCCTGATCCCAATCGATGGCTTCCGGTGTCTCTGTCAGCGCGTGTTTGAGCACCTCGGACACATGGGTCACGGGGATGATCTCAAGCCCCTCTTTCACATTGTCTGGAATTTCGGGCAGATCCTTCGCGTTCTCTTCGGGGATCAGAACCGTTGTGATCCCGCCACGAAGCGCAGCAAGCAGCTTCTCCTTCAAGCCACCGATGGGCATCGCGTTGCCGCGCAAGGAAACCTCCCCGGTCATCGCAATATCCTTGCGCACCGGGATCTTGGTCAGCACCGAAACAATCGATGTGACCATCGCCAGACCGGCGCTTGGCCCATCTTTAGGCGTGGCCCCATCCGGCACGTGCACGTGGATGTCGATCTTGTCGAACTGCGGCGGTTTGACCCCGATCTGCGGACTAATCGACCGCACATAGGAAGAAGCCGCGTCAATCGATTCCTTCATCACGTCGCCGAGCTTGCCGGTGGTTTTCATCCGGCCCTTGCCCGGCAGGCGCAGCGCCTCGATGCTCAGCAATTCACCGCCGACCGAAGTATAGGCCAATCCGGTCACAACCCCGATCTGATCCTCTTTTTCGGCCAGACCATAGCGGTACTTTTTCACGCCAAGGAACTCATCAAGGTTTTCATCTGTGACGGTGACCGCCTCAGCCTCTTTCTTGATGATCTTGGTCAGCGATTTCCGTGCCACCTTGGCGATCTCACGTTCCAGATTCCGCACGCCCGCCTCGCGGGTATAGGTGCGGATCATCTCGGTGATGGCGGACTCCTCCAGCGCGAACTCCTTGGCCTTGAGCCCGTGGTTCTTCACCTGCTTCGGCACCAGATGCTGCCGCGCGATCTCGCGCTTTTCATCCTCGGTATAACCCGCCAGGGGAATGATCTCCATCCGGTCGAGCAGCGGCCCGGGCATGTTGTAGCTGTTAGACGTGGTCAGGAACATCACGTTCGAAAGGTCATATTCGACCTCCAGATAGTGATCCACGAAGGTGCCATTCTGTTCCGGGTCAAGCACTTCGAGCATGGCCGACGCAGGGTCGCCCCGGAAGTCCTGCCCCATCTTGTCGATCTCGTCGAGCAGGATCAGCGGGTTGGTTGTCTTGGCTTTTTTCAACGCCTGGATGATCTTGCCGGGCATGGAGCCGATGTAGGTGCGCCGGTGCCCCCGGATCTCGGATTCGTCGCGCACACCGCCCAAGCTGATGCGAATGAACTCGCGTCCCGTGGCCTTCGCCACCGATTTGCCCAGGCTCGTCTTGCCCACGCCGGGCGGGCCGACAAGGCACATGATCGGGCCTTTCAGCTTGGTCGAACGCTGCTGCACCGCAAGATATTCAACAATGCGTTCCTTAACCTTCTCAAGGCCATAGTGGTCGTCGTCCAGGACCTTCTGCGCGCGACCAAGATCCTTCTTCACCCGGGATTTCACACCCCAGGGGATCGACAGCATCCAGTCGAGATAGTTGCGCACCACGGTGGCCTCGGCCGACATGGGGCTCATATTCTTGAGCTTTTTGATCTCGGCTTCAGCCTTTTCCTTGGCCTCTTTGCTCAGCTTCGTCTCGGCGATCTTTTCTTCGAGCTCGGCGACCTCGTTCTTGCCGTCTTCGCCGTCGCCCAGTTCCTGCTGGATCGCCTTCATCTGTTCGTTGAGATAGTACTCGCGTTGCGTGCGCTCCATCTGGGACTTCACGCGCGTCTTGATCTTCTTTTCAACCTGCAGCACCGACATCTCGCCCTGCATCAGGCCATAGACCTTCTCCAGCCGCTCGCTGACGCTCAGCGTCTCCAGCAAGTCCTGCTTCTGATGCACTTCGATGCCCAGATGACCCGCCACAAGATCGGCCAGCTTTGCCGGTTCAGCGCTTTCACCGACCGCCGCAAGCGCCTCTTCGGGCACGTTTTTCTTGACCTTGGCATAGCGCTCGAACTCGTCCGACACGGTGCGCAACAACGCCTCGGTGGTGGCCAGATCGCCCGGCATCTCGGTCAGATACTCAGCCCGCGCTTCGAAGAAGCTGTCATTGTCGAGGTATTCGGCAATGCGCACCCGCGCCTGCCCTTCCACCAGCACTTTCACCGTGCCGTCAGGCAGTTTCAGCAGTTGCAGCACATTGGCCAGCACCCCGGCCTTGTAGATGCCATCACTGTCCGGGTCATCGACGCCCGGATCGATCTGGCTCGACAACAGGATCTGCTTGTCATCCGCCATAACCTCCTCCAGCGCGCGAACGGATTTTTCGCGGCCGACAAAGAGGGGGACAATCATGTGTGGGAACACAACGATATCGCGCAGCGGCAATACCGGGTAGGAGGCGTTCAGAGGCTCTTGCATGCTCTATCCTTATTTTTGGCAAGATGGTTCTGGTCCCGCATCAGCAGCAACACTCGACCATCTCCGGATCGGATGATTAAGGTGGGGCCTTTGCCTCACAAATCAACCGCACCGCAGTTTCGGCTGGCAGCAGCATGGCCAGAGAACGCCTGAAGCACAAGCCTTCAATCGCCCCTTTTGACCTGTCGAAACACGCTTAGTTCGGGTTCTGATTGTCCGTCAACGACACCGACAGGGATGACACCCGCGATGAGAGTGTTTTCACCTCGTCAGCGATCACGGTGAAGCCCTTGCCCGCGTCGCCCACCCGGGCCGCCTCGATCGAGGCATTGGTGGCGACCATATTGATCACCCGCCCGATCTTGCCGATCTCCATCGCGATGGCACTGGTGTGATCGTCCACATTGGAACGATCCTTGTCGCTGAGCTTGAGGAAAAAATCGCCCAGCAAATCCGAAAAGGCGCCGACTTCCTGCGTGACCCGGGCACAACACAGATCATACATGTCCCCCGCGGGTTTGAAGCCGCGTATCTCGTCATTTGTCACAGTCGCGCCGCTCACAAGCCGGTGCAGCTCATCAACGGACCGCGTGAGCACGGCCAGCTTCTCCGTCAGTTGCTCGCTGAGCGCCACGTCATGCGGTTCCAGATAATCCTCCACAAGGCGATGCAGCGCCTTCCGGCCTTCGGTGATCATCTTCGCGGCACGGGCGAACTCCTTGGGCGTGACATTGCCCTCTTGCTCGGCCGCCGTCTCCATATGATAGACAAGCACCTGCATCGCTGCCACCGGCACCCGCGAGATTCGCGACAACACGAGGTTGAGGGCGTGATCCCGTGACATCTCACCATCTGCGGTTCGCGGATCAGGTTTTGACGACATGGGGGCACCTCCTACTCTGTTCGGATTTGGTCTAGAGGGGGATGGGTTAAGCATGCCTTAAGCCGGGCGCCACAGGTGCAAAAAATTATCGTCAAAACTGCTCTCAGAGCGGAGGAATATCGCCTTCGGCGCGGCCCGCGTGAAATGCAGCCTCCCAAGCAGCAAAGCGCTGCTCTGCGATGGCGTCACGCATCTCCTGCATAAGGTCTTGATAATACGTCATATTGTGCCAGGTCAGCAGCATGGAGGAGATAATCTCCTGACTGCGAAACACATGATGCAGATAGGCCCGTGAATACTGCCGACAGGCCGGGCAACGACAGTCTTCGTCGAGGGCGCGCGGGTCATCCATATGCCGCGCGTTCTTGATGTTGAGCACCCCGCGCCGGGTGAAGACCTGCCCGGTGCGCCCGGAGCGGGACGGCAACACGCAATCCATCATATCAATGCCGCGTTTTACTGCCCCCACAATGTCATCGGGCTTGCCCACCCCCATCAAGTATCGTGGCTTGTCCTCTGGCAGCTGGTCCGCCGCGAAATCCAGACAACCAAACATCGCGGCCTGCCCTTCGCCCACAGCCAGACCACCCACCGCATAGCCGTCAAAGCCAATGTCGGTCAGCGCTGCGGCACTTTCCGCTCGAAAATCCTCCTCCAACCCGCCTTGCTGGATGCCGAACAGCGCATGCCCAGGCCGGTCGCCAAACGCATCACGCGAGCGTTGCGCCCACCGCATCGACAGACGCATGCTCTCGGCAATCACCGCACGGTCCGCCGGCAGCGCCGGGCATTCGTCAAAACACATGACAATGTCCGAGCCCAACAACCGCTGGATCTCCATCGACCGCTCTGGCGTGATCTCATGTTTCGAGCCGTCGATATGGCTCTTGAAGGTCACACCGCGCTCGGTGAGCTTGCGCAGAGCGGCCAGGCTCATCACCTGAAAGCCACCCGAATCGGTCAGGATCGGACGTTCCCAATTCATGAACTTGTGCAGCCCGCCCAGACGATCGATGCGCTCCGCCGTCGGGCGCAACATCAGGTGATAGGTGTTGCCCAGCAAAATGTCCGCACCCGTCTCGCGCACGCTGTCCGGCATCATCGCCTTGACCGTCGCCGCCGTGCCCACGGGCATGAACGCCGGCGTGCGGATCTCGCCCCGCGCCGTGCGGATTATGCCACGGCGCGCCTTACCGTCCTGTGCGCGCACCTCAAAGCCAAATGCCTGCATTCCGAGCCTCTGTCCCATTCGCATCGCGCGATACCCGCCCTGCGCAAAACTTGCAATCCGGCAGCGGACAGGTCACCTAGGAGCCGCAAGCGCCCAAAGGAGGACCCTACGGTGGATATTGAAACTCTGATCATCTCCCTGATCGAAGGCTCGCTGGTCTTCCTACTGCTGGCCGCCCTCTTCATCGTTGTGATCGTGAAAGCGGTCAAGATCGTGCCGCAATCCGAAAAATACGTGATCGAGCGCTTTGGCCGTCTGCGCTCGGTGCTCGGGCCCGGGATCAACCTCATCGTGCCCTTTATCGACCGCGTGGCCCATGAAATCTCGATCCTGGAGCGGCAATTGCCCAATGCCAGCCAGGATGCGATCACCAAGGACAACGTGCTGGTGCAGGTGGAAACCTCTGTCTTCTATCGCATCACCGAGCCTGAGCGCACAGTCTACCGCATCCGCGATGTGGATGCCGCCATCGCCACCACCGTGGCGGGCATCGTGCGGGCCGAGATCGGCAAGATGGACCTCGACGACGTGCAAGCCAACCGCGCGCATCTGATCACCACCATCAAGGCTCTGGTCGAAGACGCCGTGGACGACTGGGGCATCGAGGTGACCCGCGCCGAAATCCTCGACGTGAACCTTGATCAGGCCACCCGCGACGCGATGCTGCAACAGCTCAACGCCGAACGCGCCCGCCGGGCTGAGGTCACAAAGGCCGAGGGTGCCAAACGCGCGGTGGAGCTGGCCGCCGACGCCGAACTCTACGCCTCCGAGCAAACCGCCAAGGCGCGTCGCATCCTGGCGGATGCCGAAGCCTACGCGACGCAGGTCGTGGCACAGGCGATCAATGAAAACGGACTGGAAGCGGCGCAATACCAGATCGCCCTGAAACAGGTGGAATCGCTGAACGCGCTCGGCGCCGGTGAAGGCAAGCAAACCATCGTGGTGCCCAGCCAGACCATCGAGGCCTTTGGCGACGCCTTCAAGATGCTGAAGGGCCGCGGCACATGAGTGAGCTTCTGAACCTCTGGTGGGTCTGGACAGCCGCCGCCCTCGCGCTGGCGGTCATCGAAGTGCTGGTGCCCGGTTTCATCTTCCTCGGCTTCGCCCTGGGTGCGCTTGCCATGCTGGCGGTGATCCTCATCGCCCCCGGCCTGACCGCACCCGCCCTGCTCGCTGTCTTCGCAGGCCTCTCTCTGATCGCCTGGATCGGGTTGCGCCTGGCTTTTCGCAAGCAGTCTTCCGGCGCCAGGATCGTGCACAACGACATCAACGATGGCTAGGTCAAGAATGGGGCTCTGCCCCATACCCCGGGATATTTCTGGCCAGAAGAAACCGCTGTCGTTTCTCTTGGCCATAAATATCCCCGCCGGAGGCATGAAACTCTGTCGCGCGGCATCAGGTTGAGATCACGCCGGGCACCTGTTACCCCCGGACCAGAGGCAGAAGGCGGATATCATGGAAAAGCTGACCTTTGGCTGGGAGGAGTGGGTATCGCTGCCGGATCTCGGCCTGCCCGCGATCAAGGCTAAAGTCGACACGGGCGCGCGCACCTCGGCACTGCACGCCCATGACATCGAGGTCTTTGGTTCCGCCAAGCAGCCCAAGGTCCGCTTCAACGTGCACCCGATTGCCGGGCGCGAAGACATGGCCATCACCTGCTCCGCACCGCTGGTGGATCGCCGGGAAGTCACCTCCTCCAATGGCGAAACCGAACAGCGCTTTGTGATCTCCTCCACGCTCACCGTCGGCGAGCAGAGCTGGCCCATCGAGATCACGCTCACCAACCGCGCGTCGATGTCCTCGCGCATGCTGCTGGGGCGCCAAGCGCTCTCCGATCACATCTCGATCTCACCCACGGAAAAGCACCTGCAGCCCGAGCTGAGCTATGACGACTACCACAGCTCCACGCTGAAACGCCGCGCGCCCAAACGCGCCCTGCGCATCGCTGTGCTCAGCCGGGAGGACAATTACTCCACCCGCCGTCTGGTCGAAGTCGGCGAGGCACGCGGCCACACCGTCGAAGTGATCAACACCACCCGCTGCTACATGGCGATCAACGCCATGGCGCCGGAGGTGCACTACGACGGCAAACGCCTGCCCCGCTATGACGCGGTAATCCCGCGCATCGGCGCGTCGATCACCTCCTACGGCACCGCAATCATCCGCCAGTTCGAAACCATCGGCACCTACTGCGTGAACGGCTCCGCTGGCATCACCGCCAGCCGCGACAAGCTGCATGCGCATCAGATCCTCGCATCCAAGAAAATTGGCATGCCCACCACCGCCTTCGCCGCCTCGCCGAAGGACACCTCGAACCTCATGGGGCTTGTGGGCACAGCGCCACTCATCGTGAAACTCCTGGAATCGACCCAAGGCAAGGGTGTCGTATTGGCCGAGACCAAGAAGGCCGCTGAATCGGTCATAGACGCCTTTCGCGGGTTGAAAGCCAACTTTCTCGTGCAGGATTTCGTCAAGGAGGCCGCGGGCGAGGACATCCGATGCCTGGTGATCGCGGGCAAGGTCGTGGCCGCCATGAAACGCACCGGAGCGGAGGGGGATTTCCGCTCCAACCTGCACCGGGGCGGCTCGGCCAAGGTGGTGCGGATCACCAAGGAGGAGCGCGACACCGCCGTGCGCGCCGCCCGCGCCTTTGCGCTCGGCAAGGCGGGCGTGGACCTTCTGCGGTCCGAAAGCGGCCCCAAGGTGCTGGAAGTGAACTCCTCACCCGGTTTCGAGGGCATCGAAACGGCGACGGGCAAAGACATCGTCGGCAAGCTCTATGATGAGATCGAAGCCCGCGTGAGACCCCAGCCCGCCCGGAAACGCTCCCGAAGCTGACGGATGCCGTCGCGCAGCGCACGTCCCTGACAAACTGCGTCCCGCTTAGGATGTTCTTAAAGTCTTCTCACTACATCTCGGCGAGAGTTGCTTTAAGGGGAAGTTCCGATGGGTCTTATGGGTCGCGTTGGCGTCGCTGCACGTCTGTGTGCATTGGTTTTACTGTCGATTGCTGGCTTGTTCGCGATGCAGCGGACAGCTGTTCTGACGTTCGAGAATGCCTCGCTTGATCTGAAAGAGGTTGAACTGACACATCTGTCAGAGGTCGCCACATCCATCGCGCGGGTCGCCCACGCGCGTGAGACGTCGGGTGAGATGACCCGGGAGCAAGCCCAGAAAAGCGCTTTGGATGCCATTTCGGCGCTGCGCTACGAAGGCGACAACTACTTCTTCGTCATCGATATGGATCACAATATGGTGGCGCATGGGGTGAACCCCGCCCTGAACGGACGGAATTTTGTAGACACAACAGACCCCAATGGCACCTATCTTTTCCGCGAAATCGTCGACAGCGTGCGCGACGGGACCGCTGGCACGGTTGACTACCTCTGGGCGGCCCCAAATGCAGAGGAAGGCGATCCCCCCATCGAGAAGGTCGCCGTAGTGCTACCGTTCGAGCCTTGGGAGTGGGTGATTGGCACAGGCGCCTATCTGTTGCGGATCGAGGCCGAACAAGCGGCAGTAAAGCAAGACCTCTACATGATGTTGGGCGTTCTTGCGGTGGCCTTGCTGGCAGGTGCGGCACTGATTGCCTATAGCGTGACACGTCCGCTGAGCCGGCTGACAAGCCGCATGTCCAGCCTGTCCGAAGGTGATACAACATCCGACGTGCCCTACAGCAAGGACCGCACGGCTTTTGGTGAGATTTCGCGCGCCTTGGAGGTGTTCCGCACCGGTTTGATCGAGCGGGCCGAAATGCACGAGCGTGAGCAGCAGCGCGAAAAAGAAACGCGCCAGCGCGAGTTGCAGGCGGCGGAGGATGAGCGCAAACGGGAAGCCGAGCAGCACGCCGCCGAACAGGCCGCGCTAGAGCGCAAGCGCCGCGAAGAGGAGCAGGCCCGTGCCGACCGCGAGGCGCGGCAGGACGCGGAAATGCAGGAGCGCGAGGCTCAGACACAGGCGCAAAACAGGGTTGTAGAAGCCTTGGGTCGTGGTCTGCAACGCCTTGCCGATGGTGACTTGACCGGTCAGATCTCAGAGCCTTTCCCGGGCCAGTACGAGCAGCTTCGGGCGGATTTCAACTCAGCTCTGAATTCCTTGCGCGGGGCGGTTGGCGCAGTGATGCAAAATGCTGAATCGATCCGAAACGAGGCCAGCGACATCACCTCTGCGGCGGATGATCTGTCACGTCGCACCGAGAAACAGGCAGGCACGCTGGAGGAAACCGCGGCGGCGCTTGATGAGTTGACCAGCTCCGTCCAATCCGCCGCTGCCAGCGCGGATGAAGCGTCCAAAGTATCGGTCGATGCCAAAGGCAGCGCCGACAAGGGCGGTCAGGTGGCGCGCAAGGCGGTAGATGCGATGGAAGGAATCCGCGCCTCCTCCGACGAGATATCAAAGATCACCAATGTGATCGAAGAGATCGCCTTTCAGACCAACCTTCTTGCACTCAATGCCGGTGTTGAGGCGGCGCGTGCAGGTGAGGCCGGGCGCGGCTTTGCCGTTGTGGCCACCGAGGTCCGCGCTCTGGCGCAGCGCTCCTCCGAAGCGGCCCGCGAGATCAATCTGCTGATCTCGGAATCGAGTACCAAGGTCCAGCAGGGTTTTGAGCTTGTGGACGAGACAGGCACCGCTCTGGACCAGATTCTTGACTCTGTTTCCGAGATCACAGAACGGATCAACAGCATCGCAACTTCCGCAAAGGAACAAGCGCAAGGCATTCAGGAAATCAACACTGCGGTGAACGAGTTGGACACGGTCACTCAGCAGAACGCGGCCATGTTCGAGGAAACCACAGCGGCCAGCCATGCGCTGACCCAGGAAACCGACGCGCTGGTCTCTGCTGTCGACAACTTTAAGCTGGGTCAGGACAAAGCCGCGGTCACGACGCCCCGCAAGGCGGATGCCGGATCACCAGCCGCTTCCGCGCCAAAGGCCGCAGCACACCCTGAGGCGGCTCGCGACAGTGCAACAACAAAACTGGCCGCAAATGGATGGGAAGACTTCTGATCATTAATTTGCACCCCCGGGGGCGCAAAGCAGGAATGAGCGGAGCCCTTGCGTATCTCAAGCGAGGCAGGCGGGAGGACATGGTCAAGACTGGCTTAAAACGCTGCGGCCAGCCTGCCGGGAGATGGGTGTGGCCTCTGGGTGTTGTGTAGTCGATCCTCCAGATTTCAATGATCTCCCGGGCCTCTCCTCGGTTGGGGAACAGGCTGGCCTCAAATCGAGGATTTTTCAGGGAAGCAGGTCACAAATCATGGGATTGACTGGCTTCGGTCACCGTCGTTTTACCTTGAATGATGTCAATCACGCGCGCTGATTTGCGCTTCGCCATCCATCGGCCGATCCCGTCTTACAATGATCCGCTCATCACTACGTTTTCCTCCTTGTAGCCTAGGCAAGATTTCATTGGGTCGATACCCGACTGCCAGATGAGAGCGCAATTCAAACCCCTCTCCGGCGCGCAGAACGCCAAAACGGCGATACGCGAACCGGCGTCGTTCATGCGCCAACGCACGCAGCCGCTTGCGCAGAGTTCTATCGCCCTGCTCTTGCTTCTTGTACTGAAAGACGGACCGGTGAAGATCAGCCAGCTCACACGCCCCCTCTTGGCCGATGGCCTTGCAATCGCCTGCCCGGCAATGGACGCCGGACAGGTCTTATCACACAGACTGGCTTACGGAATCCCAGAAATCAGGTCAGGAAGCGCGCGCTTGTCTTATGAATATGTTGGCTTCGTTGTTAGAACGGAGCCATCGCCCGGCCCGGCATTAATGCCGGGCGATGGCGGGGATGGATCGGAACCGCGCCGATTTTGGGAACCGTCCTAGAGTGTGATCGTCCCCGTCTTTTCCAAGAGGCCTGAACGGATACAAGGGGGCCGATATTTGCCCCGAATGACAAGCATAGGGCAGGAAAAGATGACGAAGCATACCATTGGGGTGGACATTTCAAAGGACCATCTAGACATCCACGTGCTGCCAAGTGGCGAAGCGATGACGGTCAAGAACTCGGGGCACGGATTTCGGAAAATCGCGCGTCGGTTTCGCGAGCTTGATCCGGCCATCATAGTTTTCGAGCCCACCGGCTCCTACCATCGCGCCTTTGCCCAGGCGATGCACGCGGCGGGGTTTGCGATCCACGGTGTCAATCCGCTCTATGCCCGCCGTTTTGCTCAGGCGATTGGTGTTCTTGCAAAAACGGATCGAGTGGATGCAGCGCTACTGGCTCGGATGGGCGTCGCTCTGGATTTGCAACCTCAGCAACCTCAATCTGAGACCATTATTCTTTTGCGAGAACTGGCGATGTCACGACGCGGGCTGATGAAAGAACGTACGGCGACACTGAACCGCCAGAAGGTGCTGAACCATCCTTTGCTCAAGCGGCAGTGCGCCGCGCGCCTGCGGCAGATCGAACGCCAAGTGAAGCAGCTGGATGCGGAGATCGCCGAGGTCATTCGCGCTGACGAACACCTGCACCGTCGCGCGAGGATCCTGACCAGTATTCCCGGCATCTCGGATGTGACCGCCTTCACGCTGATGGTTGAAATGCCAGAACTCGGGACGCTTTCCTCGCCGCAGACCGCCAGCCTGGCAGGTCTTGCGCCGATGAGCCGGGAAAGCGGCAAATGGAAAGGCAAGTCGTTCATCCAGGGCGGGCGCGCCATTCTGCGACAGTCGATGTACATGCCCGCGCTGGTCGCTACACGCTTCAATCCGGATATGCGTGTCGTCTAGGAAAGGCTCATAGCCGCAGGAAAGCCTGCCAAAGTCGCCATCACAGCCGTCAAGCGTAAGTTGATGATCCTGGCGAACGCCTTGGTGAAGGCCGACAGAACGTGGCAGCCGCGACCGTCACATTAGGCAAACCGTTCTTTCGCCGCATCGGCCATCAACTCGAAAGATGCGGGACAAAACGCTATTTCGCTGCAGATGCACGAACGTCAGCTATCGGAATATGCTACCCCACCGCAGCGCGCTCGACGGCTTCTCGAACTGCCTGAAAAACCCCCTTCAGCTCATTGTTTGGCACCCCACCAAAAGCAAGCCGAAGCGCCTGCGGGACTGCGATAGTCGTTGCAAAAGGTTCCGCGCCGGATGCCGAAATGCCATGTTCCTTCAAACGTGTGACAATAGGCTCGGCCCGCACGCCCTTTTCGAGCGGCAACCAAGCAAATCCTGCATAGCGGTGCGAGAGGATAGACTGTCCACCCAGAACGGTCCGGCAGAGCTGCTGGCGCTCCGCGCCGTCCCGTCTTCTGTTTTCTTCCGAACTGACCAGCGTTCCATCTTCCACCCAGCCCGTGACCAGACCGGAAATCAGCGCCGGGGCGTTCCATGTTGTTGCCCGGATCGCCTCAAGCAGTCCATCGGTATGGGCCGCGGGGGCAATCACGTATCCCATGCGAAACCCCGTTGCGAGACTTTTGGAAAAGCCTCCCACATGAACAGTGCGTTCCGGCGCGAGGGAGATGAGGCTTGGCGGCGGGTCCACCTCCAGAAAGGCATATACAGCGTCTTCGATGACCAGAAGGTCATGCTTGCGCGCAACCTCGATCAGCCGCTGGCGCGTCGTTTCGTCCATGACTGAGCCCAAAGGATTATGGACTGTAGGCATCAGGTAAATCGCTCGGACCGTTCGTTCGCGGCACTGTCTTTCCAGATCTTCCGGGTTCATCACGCCGCCCCGTCCCTCCACCGGAACGAGTTCGAGACCCTGCAATGCCGCGACCGATTTGAAGCCCGGATAAGTCAGGGTGTCGGTCGCTATTGCGTCACCGCGTCGGAAAAGCCCGAAGGCGATGATCGCCAGTCCATGCTGGCCGCCGGACGTGACCAGCAGGCATTCGGGGTCAATGGGACCAAGCGTTGATTTGAGGCTTTCGGCGATGATCCGGCGTTCGTGCGTCCGTCCGCCGTGAGGCTGGTAGCGCAGCATCGCCTCTAGATCGCCCGCCGTCGCAAGTCGCCGGAGGCCAACTCGCAACATATCTGCATCGGCCGCGTCACCCGGCATGTTGAATACCAGGTCGATGAGGCCGTCACTGGCGGCCTGCCGGACACCGAGTGTCGTTGGCAAGCCGAGGTCGCGCACATACGTGCCGCGACCGGCCTCGCCGATAATCAAGCCCCTGCGTTCAAGCTCCCCATAGGCGCGCGTTGCCGTGGCAAGGGCGACCTTGAATTGTTCCGCAAGTGCCCGATGCGTCGGTAGTCTCGTACCCGGAGCCAGCTTGCCGTCCTGGATCGCTGTTGAGAGCATGTCGGCCAAGCGTATGTATCGGGCTTTCCTCATATTCTCGCTGTATCTAGTACAATAGAAAAATTGTCATACTGATTACCTCATGGCATTCCGGTCTCAAGTCAATCTTCGAGGCTCGCCCCATGTCCAGAATCATCCCAATTTCGCTCCTCGCCCTTGGTCTGTTCACAGTGACATTCGCCGTGAACCTTCAGGCTCCGCTCTACGATGCCTATGCAGCCGAAAGTGATGTCGGCGCGACGGCGGTGACGGTTGCCTTCGCGGCCTATGTCGGAGGTCTCATGCCAACGCTGCTTCTGCTCGGCGGGCTATCGGATAGGATCGGGCGACGGGAGCCAATTGCACTTGCGCTTATCCTTGGAGCCGTAGCGACCGCGCTCCTTGTGCAGGTGCCGAGCTGGACCAGTCTTGTGATTGCACGCTTCCTGCTCGGGATCGGAACCGGTCTGGCGACGACTGCCGGGACGGCCTACATGACGGAAATTCTTGGATCGGATCGCGCGAAGAATGCTGCCCTCATCGTCACTTCTGCTACATCGCTCGGCTTCGGCGGTGGCGCTCTGGCGACCGGTATCAGTCTCGCTGTGCAAGGACCGACGTTTCTGCCCGCAAGCTACATCGCCCTGTTCGTGGCGGCTCCGATCCTTGCCGTGATCGCCCTCGGACTGCCGCGCATCGATAGGCCTAAGCCAGTATCGCTTCTACGTCTCCCGGTTTTCCCTACTGGCACTTGGGTATTCGGTGTGGCGATGGCGCTGGCTTGGTCCACGACGGGGATGACCATCGCTGTTGTTCCCCTAGAACTAGCAGCGAACAACCTCGGCGGATGGACGGGCTTCGTCATTTTTCTTGCGATCTTCGTCGGCTTTCTCTGCCAGCCGATTTCCCGCCGCATGACCAACGAACGGGCGCTTGGACTCGGGTTTGTTCTGGTCCCTTTCGGATTTCTCGTCCTTCTGGCCGGAGTCTGGTTGAAGGTCTTGGCATTTGTTCTCATCGGCACGTGCATCACCAGCGCGGCAAGCTACGGCTTCACGTATCTCGCCTCCCTAGCGGAAGTCTCGTTGGGTGCGCCGGACGACCGTGCGCGGGCGACGGCGGGCCTGTTCGTCTATGCCTACTTCGGGTTCTCGCTTCCCGTGATCGCAAGCGGCGCACTGGCGGACATACTCGGTCTTCTGTCGGCCATGATCGTTTTCGCGTCTGTCCAGATGGCAATCACGGCGATCATCGTTATTTTTTGGAAAAAACGCTCCGCTCCGCCCTTCCGTGATTCAATTCATGCTTCCTAATCAATCAGATCCTCCGCTATGTCACCAATGCTGACGGAACTTCTTCCACCTCTTATTCTTTGGCTTATCTGCGCCGCTGCCGTGGTCTGCGGAACAGTGATCCAGAAGCTCTCCGGTGCAGGGTTCGGAATGATTGCGGCACCAACCATGACAATCGTGGCCCCCGAATGGGTGCCGGGGACGATCCTGCTGCTTGGTTGCCTGATCGGAATTGGCTCCTTGCTGGGTGCGCGCGATGCGGTTGTCCGATCTGATTTACCGCCCGGTCTCGCCGGTCGTCTTGTCGGCGCGATCCTTGCCGCCCTGATCGCCAGCCTGGTCGTTGGGACAGCTTTGCTTCCAATTGTGGTCGGCGTCATCGTCCTGTTTGCTGTCGCGCTCAGTTTGGCCGGCCTGTCCATCGCGATCACGCCAGCAACCCTGTTCGGAGCGGGCCTGACAGGCGGTGTTATGGGCACGCTGACAGGAATTGGTGCGCCACCGATGGCTATTCTCTACTCCACCGTCGAGGCGCGAAGATCTGCCGCGACCCAAAACGCCTTTTTCGGTTTTGGCATGTTTCTCTCAATCGGCGCGCTGGCTGTTGCAGGCTTGATCCGTGCTCCGCAACTCGCGCTAGCGGCATCTCTAGCACCGCTCGTGCCTCTAACTCTCTTTGCGGCACGACCGTTGGTTGCCCGATTTGAGAGAGGCACCATACGTCCGTGGGCGCTTGGGTTAGCGACACTCTCATCGGTCACTTTGCTCGCAGATTCGCTTTGAAGAACAAATACTCAATTGAGCATGAATGATTGGCAGCGGCCATTGGTTCGCTTTGCAGCATTAGGTAAAATGGGCTCTTTCGTAGAATCCGCTGCACGCGGTACGAACGGCTGCTGTCTTGATGTCACCGTTTTGCCCGAAAAGACGCTTGACGCACAACGGATACTCTAGGACGATTTTGACAACGCCTTTGCAAGGCGCGGCAAGCGCGCCTTTTTCAACAGGGCGCGCATCTCCCAAGGCTTGCCGGACAATCGTCGCGCAGCAGCCAGAACCTGCGCTGCCGCCGCTTCAACCTCCGCAGAATGGCTCTGAAAGAGCGTATGCAAGTGCTCGTCGGGCGTAAGACGCAACACGCTTTCTTCAGCCAGGATATTCTTTGGAAAATCTTTTATATTCAATGTCATAATCGCGCTACTTGATGTCGATACAGCGGTGGCCAGCACGTGCGTGTCATTTGGATCCGGTAACCACAGGCGGGCTTCAAGATGCTCTGCCGCAGGCGCTTTTGCGCCGGGCCAGGTCGCGCCGAGCATGGCGATCTCGCCCCGCGCCTGGGCCTCACCGTCCGGCCCGAGCTTACGTGCCGCGCGCGCCCATTCTTCAAGAATACGCGCCGACCAGACCGGTTGAAACGCGCCGGTGGCCGCCACACCCAATAGGATCTCCCGCATCACCGTCGGGTAGAGTACGCAGGCGTCAAGCGTGATTTTCACGGCTCACACCCGGAAAAAAAGTGATTTCAGATAGCCGCTTTCCGCAAGCTGCGGCAGCTGCGGATGATCGGGCCCGGCAAAGCCTGTATGGATCAGCGTGGCGCGGCGCCCGACCCGGCCGATTCCCCGGACGCAAGCGCCGCGAAACGCCGTCAGATCCGCCGCGTGCGAGCAGGAGCAGAGGCCCAAAATACCGTTTTCCGCAACCAACGGGGCTGCGAGACGTGCAATCCGCTCATAGGCGCGCAACCCGGCATCCAGCGCCGGGCGCGACGGCGCAAAAGCCGGAGGATCACAGATCACCAGGTCGAACTGCGCGCCCTCGGCGCCGAGCGCTGTGAGCACGTCAAAGGCATCTCCCTGCCGAGTCGCAAATCGGCCCTCCGCCTGCATCGCAGCGGCCCCTGCCTGCGCCAGATCAAGGGCTGTCTGCGAGGCATCCACAGCCAGCGCCCGTTCGGCCCCGGCCGCCAGCGCGGCGAGCGAGAACCCGCCCACATGGCTGAACACATCCAGCACCCGCGCACCCCGCGCCAACCCGCCCGCAAAGGCGTGGTTGGGGCGCTGATCAAAGAAAAGCCCCGTCTTCTGACCACCGGTCACATCAGCCATATAGGTCGCGCCGTTCATCGGCACCGGCAGAGGGCCATCCGGCATCTCCCCCGCAAGACCACCGGACTGATCATCCAACCCTTCCAGACCACGGGTGCGCCCTGAGGCATTTTTCAGCACCGTTTGCACACCGGTCACCGATTGCAGTGCTGCAGTCAACGGGTCCAGCAGCCGCTCGGCCCAGGCCGCGTTCGGCTGGATCACACAGAGGTCTCCAAACCGGTCGATGATCACACCCGGCAGACCATCAGCTTCGGCATGCACCAGACGGTAGTAGGGTTTGTCAAACAGCTGCGCCCGCAGGGCCAGTGCGCGGGCCAGCCGCACCTCGAACCATATCTGATCCAACACAGCGGTGGGGCGCGTGTCCAGCATCCGCGCGATGATCTTTGACCTGGGGTTGACCCCCACCAACCCCAGCGGGCGGCGCGCATCATCCTGCAGGACGGCCGGGGTGCCGGGCGCAAGCGCCTTGGTGCGCCGATCGGTCACCAGTTCATTGGCATAAACCCAAGGGAAGCCGCGCCTGAGCGCACGGGCATTTGCCTTTGGTTTCAGCCGGACAATCGGCAAAGCCTCAGCGGCGGAGGAAGAGCAAACTACAGTCATGGTGACCCTCTAGTCGGTTCAGGGCTTATGTGAAAGTACGGAGTGGGCAGTTGCCGGACCACAAAGCCGGAAGATGATCGCGTGTGCGATCTTCTTTCCCCCAACCGGGCGTGCCAGCTGCTCGCCATAGGATCAAGGGCCGCGCGCACCCTGCCCCGTCCCTGCATCAGCATCTTGTCGTGGCCTCAGTTGCGCGGGCGCGCGCGCCATCCGCCACGCCGCCGGGGGGCGGCCATGCCTTGCAACCCTTCGGTCATCACCTCGGTCATCGGATGATCGGGATGCGCCTCCTTGTAGCGGTCGAGAAGCGCTTTGAGCACTGGGCCGGTCTTGGCTTCCAGCGGCAGGCTGAGCGCCCAATCGAGAAAGATCGACCGGCATTCAGCTTTGGTGATCCCCGCGATGCGGTAGGACTCCAGGATCAGGCCCTTGGGATCGTGCTCATCCCCCTTCATCAGGTCCTCCCGTCGTCAAAGCGGTATCCAACAGCGCTGCCGAGGCAGCATAGCTGTCCGATAGGCGGGTTTCCAATGCGTCCATGCTCTCTGCCTCAAAAATCCGGGTCAACAGCACGCGGCCTGCCGGGCCGACGGTCTCTGCCGACAGTGGCTGATCCGACAGCAGCCGCGCAAGCTGATGCACCCGGAAGTAAAAGGCATAATGCGCGGTCAGCGCCTGCCCCGATGCGTCATCCAGCACGCCTGCAGCGACAGCAGCAGCAAGGCCTGAGGCGATGCTGCCGCTTGCATCCCCCTGCAGGAGACCCCCCGCCTGAGCCAGAAGTTCGATCTCTTGCAGACGTCCGGCCCCGTTCTTCACATCCCACAATCCTTGCGGCGCCTTGGCTGCGCGAAGCCGGTCTCGCATATCGACCACTTCGGACAACACCGCCGCTTTGTCGCGTGGCAGCGCAATCAGCTCCTGGCGAAAGGCTTCGATATCAGCGGCCAGATCTGCCGGTCCAGCCACCACCCGCGCCCGCGTCAGGGCCAGATGCTCCCAGACCCAGGCCTGCTCGCGCTGATAGCTCTGAAACGCCGGCCAGCTTGTCGCCACGGGCCCCTGATTGCCGGAGGGGCGCAGGCGCATGTCCGCCGCATAAAGCCGCCCTTGCGCCATCGGCGCGGTCAGCGCCGTGATCAGCGCCTGCGTGAGGCGTGCATAATAAGGTCGCGTCGCCAGCGGCTTATCCCCGGTTGAAGCCTCAAAATCCAATGGGTCATAAATCATAATCAGATCAAGATCAGACCCGGCGTTCAGATGACCTGCCCCCAACGACCCCATGCCCAACACCACAGCGCCCCGCCCGGGTGGCGGCCCGTGCCGAATGGCGAACTGCGCCACCACAGCGGGCCAAAGCACCGTCAGCACCGCCCGCGCGAGATCAGCATATTGGCGGGACGCAACCTCCGGCGCGATCAGGCCGCGCAAAAGATGCACACCAATCCGGAAATGCCACTCCTTTGACCAGCGGCGCACCGCGTCCAGCTGCGCTTCGTAGTCAGCCTCTGCCTTCACGCGTTGGCGCAGCAGAGGCTCCAAACCAGCCTGTCCTGGCCAATCCGTAAAGAAATCGCCACCGATGACCGCATCAAACACCCCGGCATTCCGCGACAGATACTGTGCAAGCTCAGGCGAGGTGGTGGTAATATCGATGAGCAGATCGGTCAGATGTGGGTTGGCCTCCAGCAGCGAAAACAGCTGCACTCCCGCGGGCAATCCGGCGAGGAATCCATCAAAAGCAAGCAGCGCCTCCTCCGGACGGGCCGAACCGGACAGACGCGCCAGAAGGTCGGGGCGCAGACGCTCAAAGATGGCGCGGCTACGTTCGCTCCGCAGGGCAGGATAGCTGTTCCAGCGGGCATGCACATCGCTCTGCATCGCTTGCTCCACGGGGGCCGGATCTGGTTTCGAGGGGGCAAAGAACTGCTCCATCGTGTCATGCACCTGTTGCAGACGCGCCAGCAGTTCTTCCTCAAGGGCGTTGCGTTCCCGGTCCATCAGGCAGGCCAGGCGGTCAAACCCCTCACCATTGCGCGGCAGGCTATGGGTCTGGGCGTCATGTACCATTTGCAAACGGTGTTCGACGGTCCGGTGAGCGACATAGTGATCGGAGAGCATCTCAACCGTCTCCTGCGGAACCCAGCCTTTGGCGGCCAACGCATGCAGACCTGCCACCGTGCCGGGCCTGCGCAGATCGACGTCGCGCCCGCCTGCAATCAGCTGCCGCGTCTGGGTGAAGAACTCGATCTCGCGAATGCCACCGCGACCCAGTTTCATATTGTGCCCCGGCAAGGTGATCGGGCCGCCAAGGCCTTTGTGCTGGCGGATCGCAAGCCGCATGTCATGCGCATCCTGGATCGCCGCAAAATCAAGATGGCGGCGCCAGACAAAAGGCGACAGATCCTCCAGAAACCGGGCTCCGGCGCGCTGATCCCCTGCCGCGACGCGCGCCTTGATGTAGGCCGCACGCTCCCAAGTTCGGCCAAGGCTTTCATAGTACCGCTCCGCGGCCTCCATCGCGATGCAGACCGGGGTGACGGCCGGGTCCGGCCGCAAGCGCAGGTCCGTGCGAAACACATAGCCATCGGGCGTGATCTCGCTGAGTGTCGCGGTCATGGCCCGCGTGGCGCGCACAAAGCTCGACCGCGCATCGTAAAACTCATCGGGGTCAAAGCGGCGCTCGTCAAAGAGGCAGATCAGGTCGATATCGGAGGAGTAATTCAGCTCACGCGCGCCCATCTTCCCCATGGCCAGCACACACATGCCAGCCGCATCCTTGAGATCGGAGTCCGTCTTTCCGGGCAGCTTTCCGCGCCGGATCTGCACCGCCAGGCCCGCACGCAAGGCAGCCTGACATGCGGCATCGGCGAAATCGGTCAGCGCACCGGTCACCTTCTCCAGCGACCAGGCGCCCCCAAGATCAGCCAGCGCCGTCAGAAGCGCGACACGCCGCTTTGCTTGCCTGAGGGTCGGCGCCAACCCATCGGCTCCCGCCTCGGCAGAGCTTTTCAACAATTGGGTCAATGTGTGATCCGGTTGTGTCAGCGCTTCGGCCAACCACAGCGTTTCTTTCTCCACCAGCCCGGCGAGATAGGGGCTGGAGCCTGCAGCCCCCTCAACCAGCGCCCGCAGCTCCGGCCCAAGCTCCGGGACAGCGGCGGCAACCTCACGGCCCCGGTCAGGGTCGAACGGGCGTGGGCAACGGGTCAGGAGACTGGCCAAACTCATAAGCTGGGATGTGCCACAGATGCCGGCAACGTCAAAGCCTTGTTGTGTGCGCGCGTCCCAACTGAACCTGGCCTGGTGTTCCGGAGGCTGATCTTTCCAGAGTGGCATGGAAGTTCGCGGCGGCTTCCGCTGGCGGGATGTTCGCGGTGAGTTCCAGCAGTCGGCGTTTGTTGAACCAATCGACCCCTTCCAATGTGGCTTTCGGTCTTCGTCACGCTTGGCGCGATCCGAAAGGCGTAAAGGGTCAGCGCGCCTTGCCAAATGATCATGGAACGTGGCTGGGGCAATCGGCAAAACACGGCAGATTGGGGCGCCATTGCTGCTCCAACCAATGGCGTTCCCATGGCTCACCATCCAAGACCATCCGCACAGCACGTGCGCGCACGTCTGGTGAATAGTTGTTCGTTAGCAGGCGGAGCCTCGGACAAACCAGGCGCGGTTTATCTAACTTGGAGTAAGTTGAGCGCGATTGGCCCGCGCGGTACAAATCACACTGACCGCGAGAGCTTCAGTCGGGGTGTCATGTCACACCAATAAAGACAACGCGCCGGACTGAGTTACTCGGGACCAGCGTTAAAGATAAACAGCGTCTCGCCATTGATCGTGTAGCCGTTGATGAGATCCGCTGCGCGTCGGCTGGTGAGCCAGCCTTCCAACTGCACGGCCAGATCATGACGCACGTGGCTGTGCCGTTCGGGGTTCACCGCGAGAAAGGCGTATTGGTTGAAAAGCGCGGGGGCTCCTGAATAGAGCAAAGCCAACCCCGCCGGATTGCCGAAGTTCAGCCAGCTCGCGCGATCCGCGAGGATATAGGCGTCAAGCCCAGCGGCGGTGTTGAGGCTGGCGCCCATGCCTGCCCCCACTTCTCGGTACCACGCGCCAAACGTCTCAGGTGACAGCCCGGCCTCCGCCCACAGCGCGCGCTCTTTCTTATGCGTGCCGCTTTCATCACCACGGCTGACGAAGGCGGGCTCCGCCGCACTGATCCGCTGCAGCGCCTCGGCGGCAGAGCCCGCCACAGCGATCCCCGCCGGATCCCCCGCTGGCCCGATGAAGACAAAGTCGTTGTACATGATCTCGCGGCGATGGGTGCCATAGCCCTCAGCCACAAAGGCCTCTTCTGCCGTGCGGGAGTGCACGAGGATGGCATCCACATCCCCCGCCTGCCCCAGCCGCAGTGCCTGCCCGGTTCCAACGACCAGCAGTTGCACATCAAGCCCCAGATCCTCCTTGATCGCGGGCAGCAACACATCTGCCAGACCTGAGTTTTCAAATGACGTGGTGACGGCCAGTTTCATCTCTTCGGCCAAAACTGCGGTTCCAAGCGTCACTGCCGTCGCCAAGGCGAGAATGCGGTGGATCATGCGATGATATCTCCTCTGAAAAATGCCTCTAGCTCCTCCGTGCATGGCGCGCCGAAGAAACGCGCGGCAGAGCCTGCTTCATGCACCACGCCGTGCAGCATGAAGATAGCATCGCTGGCCAATCGTCTGGCTTGACCCAGATCATGTGTGGTCATGATAATGCGGGTTTTTTCATCAAGGGCGGCCTGTAACAGCGCCTCAATGGCCCGGGTCGAGGCGCCATCGAGATTGGCGCAGGGTTCATCGAGAAACAGCACATCCGGCCTGCGGATCAGCGCCCGGGCGATCGCCAGCCGCTGTTTTTCACCGCCAGACAGGCGCGTGGCCTGCAGGCTCGCACGCTCCTCCAGCCCAATCCGGGCCAGCCAGTCGGCCACACGCGCGCCAATCTCGGCGCGCGGCAGGCGCAAAAGCTGCAAGGGGTAGCGCAGATTGTCCGCCACGGAGCGGCGCAGCATGATCGGGGTCTGGAACACATAGGCCTGCCGGTGCTGCGCCTGCTCATCTGGAACCGACCAGCGCACGGCGCCCGTGCTCAGCCGTTCCACCCCATGCATGGCACGCAGCAGCGTGGTCTTGCCGCTGCCGTTGGGGCCGATGATGATCGTCAGGCCCGTGGCCTCCAGGCTGAGATCAACCGGCCCAAGCAGCGTTTTGCCGCGTCTGCGCACGGCGACATCCGTCAGGGTCAAAGGCAGGATGCTGCTCACCACCGCCCCTCCCGTTCTGTGCGCGAGAGCCAGTGAATGGCCACATTGATCCCGATGGCGAGCGCGATCAGTACAAAGCCCAAGGCCAGAGCGAGAGCAAAGTCGCCTTTGCCTGTCTCCAACGCAATCGCCGTGGTCAGCACGCGGGTTGCATTGTCGATGTTGCCGCCCACGATCATAATCGCACCGACCTCGCCAATAGCCCGGCCAAAGCCGGCCAGCGAGGCGGTCAGCAGGTTGCGTCGCCCGTCCCAGATCAGCGTGCGGATGCGCTGCCAGCCGCTGGTGTTCAGGGAAATCAACAGATCGTGGTATTCGGCCCACAGCTCGCGCATGGCCTGATGGGTGATCGAGGCGATGAGTGGCGTGATAATGATGACCTGTGCAATGATCATGGCCGTGGGGGTAAAGAGCAGCCCCAGCACGCCAAGCGGCCCCGAACGCGACAGCAGGATATAGACGAGGAGGCCGACGACCACCGGCGGCAGCCCCATCAGCGCATTCAGCAACGATATCGTCAACCGCCGATACCGAAACCGGCGGATCGCGAGTAACGTGCCCAAGGGCAGCGCAATGGCTGAGGCGATCACCAGCGCTGTCAGGCTGACTTGCAGCGAGCGCAGCGAAATCTCCAGAAGGTCAGCGTCAAGCGTCACCACCAGCCAGAACGCGGACAGCAGCCCGTCATATATGTCGTTCATGGGTCAGGTCGGGTCATGTGCTACGCATTTTGTGCTCAGTTGCACTGTCCTACGGCATGGCCGCATGCTCTGCAATCAAATGGGGGGCAGCCTGCAACCGCTGCAATTGTCGAGGGTGCGGTCCCTCACTTGTCGGAAGGTTTGCTCAGCAGATCGACGACTTTCTGAGCAAGGCTCAGCACCGCAAAACATCCTAACGCCCAGACCAGAAGCTCAAAGGGTGCGGCATCAGTGCCACGCAGCCATTGGCCGACCAGACCGCCCTGCGGGCGCAGCGCGTCCCATCCAAATAGTCCGGGCCTGTCCCAAAGCGAGAGATACCAAAACCGCGAGAAATAGAAGAAGACAGCCGCAATCCCCGCGACCAGCAACAGCATTGGCACGCGGCGCATCACCGCAGCACCTCCAGCGTGTCCGGATCCAAGCGCAACACCAGCAGATCACCCCGCCGCTCCACCTCACCTTCCAGTGAGATGAATTGCGCCACGTAGTGATAGGCCTTCTCGGGCAGATGCTCCCCATTGGGGCCGGTGATCAGCAGGAACTCCGACCCGTCCACCGGCTGGGAGGAGACAAAGACGGGTGGCACCTTACCCAGCAGACAGAGATTGGCGCAGGCCTTATGCGCCAGCCCGCGCCCAGGGCGCATGGCGCCTGCGAGGCATTTGCCGTCGCAAATCTCGCCCGCCAGTTTCCAGCGGCCCAGCGGCACGGTCCCCATCTCCGGCACAGCACCCTCGACCGCCTGAAGGCCATTGCGCCCGCCGCGCAGTTGCAACATGTCCAGCGTTCCGCGCTCCAGCATCACACCCGACGCCTGCGCCAGCTGCCCCTCAAGCGGGATCGCCCGATCCTCCACATTGGTCTTGCCGCCCCCGGCCAGCATCAACGTATGCCCCGCCGGGATCCGCTCATTCCCTTCGGTTACGCGCAACAGCGGATAGGGTGTCAGCTCCACCACCCCGGTCACGGTCTGGCGCCCATAGTCGAAGCGAAAGGCCCCCTCGCCCGGATCGTCCTGTGCCACACCAAGCGCCAGTCCGAAGCCCGCAAGGCCCGAGACAAAGAGCACACAAACCGCCAGCAACAGCCCCCGCAGCGCCTTGGGCGCGGGCAGGTAGCCAACGAAGAAACTGTCCTTGTCGCTCATCCGGTGGCTCCTTGCGGGACGGGCACCGGCTCCACATAGGTCCCCGGCACATTGGCCCGCGGGTCAACCAGCACGGCGGTGCCCTCCAGTTTCAGATTGTAGGTCGGGACCTTCTCGGTGAAGGGTGCGGGTGAACGCCCATTGGTCACATCGTATTGGAAACCATGCCAAGGGCAGGTCACCAGGCAGTCGATGATACGCCCCTCCCCCAGCGGCCCGTTCTGATGCGCGCAGGCATTCGAGATCGCGCTGAGCTTGCCGGCGTTGAGATAGACCGCAACACGTTCACCACTCGCCAGAAGCTTGATCTTGGCAAAACCGTCCTTCATCTCGGCGATGTCGCAGACGGGCACCCAGTCGGCAGCCGCTGCCAACAGCTTGGCATCCGTGCTGCGCTCCTGCAGGGCGGCAAGCAAATGCAGGAGGCCCACTGCCGCCGCCCCTCCGATGAAGATCACCGTGACCGCGTGGTTTTGCTGGTCCTGCAGAATGCCGAAGGACACATGCGCCACGACAGACAGATAGGCGGGATAGATCAGATAATGGATGCGCTTCCACACCGGCGGGCTGAGGAACTTCATCCAGAAGTCATGGCTTGTCGCCGCCAGCAGGATCAGCGTGACGAGCGCAAAGAGGCCAAAGACCTCAAAGGGAAAGCCCGCCAGTTGCCCGTAGCTCGTGTTGGCAAAGAGCAGCGCCTCGTATTTGTTCGATGCGGAAAAGGCGAAGTACCAATCCACGATATAGCCCGCATGGGTGGTCGCCACAAAGGCCGTCATCACGCCAAAGTGCCGCCGGTTGTAAAGCAGCGGCAAAACCCGCGGGTCGAGCCGCGCCAGCGGGCCGATGCACAAGATCACCGTCAACATCACAAAGGCGCAGGCGCCAAAGGCGCGCGCGTTGTGGATTTGCGGGTTGATCGGTCGCTCGTGGCTCAGAATGCCGGGGGCGACATAGAGGAACACATAAAGGAACAGACCCACGCCCAGCAGCATTACCGCATCGTAGATGTATTTATTCGTATTCCACTGGACGGGGATGTACTTCACACTCATTGGGCAGCCTCCACTTGGCCGGAGAGCTGCAGCGGTGCGATGTCGGTGGGCCAGGTTTGCCGCTGGCTAAGGCCAATGACGATGATTGCGCAGATGCCAATGGGCAGCAACCAGCCCACCACAAAATGCGCCCGGCGCGGCGGGTCATAGCGGCCGGGCCAGCGTTCGCGCCCGCTCTCGAAGAGATACCAACGCCACAGCACGAGCGGCCAGATCACAAGAACGCCCGGGATCAGAAGTGGCCGAAAGATGTAGGCCTCACGCGCATCCTCATCGATGCGGTCCATGCCGATGGTCAGGAAGATCGCCGCAACCACAGCGCCGATGCTCCCCCAGATGCGCAACCCCATGAGGATGGCTTCGGCTTGGGTCATGTTTCTGGCGCTCCGATCCTCGACACAGTCTTGCGCTCCAAGGTGCACGCGGCTCACCCTTTCGACCAAATCACATTTTTGGTTATTTTTCAGTTACCGCTGAAATGTCTGCCCGTGTGGCCTTTGCATGTCACCCCTGCGGCGGCTGGCCCAACAGCGGGCCCGCTTTCACCGCGCGGATGCCCGCGCGCGCAATGGCGATGATTGTCAGCAGGGTCATTGCCCAGAAGAACCATGTGATCGGCCCACGCACGAGGATGGCCGGATCGCTGCCGGACATCAGCATGGACTGGCGGAAATTATCTTCCAGCAGCGGCCCAAGGATGAAGGCAATGAGGAAGGGCGCGGCAGGCACCCGGTAGCGCATCATGGCAAAGCCGATCCAGCCCATCACGAACATCACGCCCACGTCGAAGATATTGTTGTTCACCGCAAAGACCCCGTAGATGCAGAGCACCAGCACGGCGGGGATCAGGATGCGCTTGGGCACATCCGCCACGTATTTGAAGCCGCGAATGGCGATGGACCCGATGAGGAACAGAAAGACCGAGCTGACGATCAGCCCGATGAACAGCCCATAGATGATGTCGACGTTGAGGATGAACATCATCGGGCCGGGTTGCAGCCCGTGGATCATGAAGGCACCGATGATGATGGCGGTGATCACGTCTCCCGGCACGCCAAGGGCCAGAAGCGGGATCAGCGTCGCACCGGCCACCCCGTTGTTGCCGGCCTCTGAGGCCGCGACGCCTTCGATCTCACCCTTGCCGAAATTCTCGCGGTTCTTTGAGGTCCGGCGCGCTTCGGAATAGCTGAGGAAGGCCGATGGGGCTGCGCCAATGCCGGGGATGGAGCCGAGGAAAACCCCGATAAAGCTGCCCCGCACAATGGATTTGAAACTGCGGCGGTACTCCCCGAAGGTGACCCAGTTCTTACCCAAAGAGCGCGCCTTGCCCACATGCGCGGTCGGGTGCCGGACCATGGCGAGGATTTCGGGGATGGCGAAGAGCCCGATCAGCACCGCGATGAAGTTCAAGCCCCCCATCATATTCGGGTCACCAAAGGTGAAGCGGTTGGTGCCATAGACCAGATCCAGCCCGATGGTTGCCAGCAGCAGGCCCAGCAACGCCGAAAGCGCGCCGCGCAGCAGGCTCTCGCCTGAGACACCGGCGATGATGGTCAGCGAAAACAGGATCAGCGTGAAGAACTCCGGCGGGCCGAAGCTGAGCGCGAAAGACGCAAGCCACCCGGCAAAGAGGATCAGCGAGAGGTTCGAGATCACATCCGCCGTGCAGGACGCCCAGAGCGCCATGCCAAGCGCGCGCCCCGCCTCACCCTTCTCAGCCATCGGGTAGCCATCGAGGATGGTGGCGGAGGACGCAGGGGTGCCCGGCGTCTTGATCAGGATCGCCGGAATCGACCCGCCGAAGATGCCGCCTTTGTAGACGCCCAGCAGCAAAAGGATGCCCGTGATCGGCTGCATCGCAAAGGTGAAAGGCAGGGTCAGTGCGACGGCCATGGTGGCCGACATGCCGGGGATCGCCCCACCAATCACGCCAATGGCCACACCGAGAAACAGCGCCAGAAAGGCTTCGATATTGCCGACCAGGCTGAGGCCAGCGGCGAGGCTGTCGACAAAGCTCATGGCAGCCTCAAAACCTCACCCTGCGGGATCGCAACGCCCGCCACATGGGCAAAGAAGGCGTAAAGCACCAGCGGCACCAGGACGGCGCAGACCAGCGCGGTCATCGGATGACGCGTGCGCACCAGAAAGGCGGTGGCCGCGAATATCAGCATTGAGGTCAGCACCATGCCCAGACCCGGCAGCAAAAGCATGGTCAGCACCATGATCACCGCCATCAGGGCCAGCCGCACCCAGGCGGCACCGGCCTCGTCGCTCGGCTCTTCCAGCGGCGCGCCACTCTGGTCCAGCCGCAGGCCCGAATAGATCAGCCCAAAGCCCGTCAGCCCGGTGAACCCCGCCAGGGCGTAGGGCCAAAACAGCGGCGACAGGATGATGTTGCCCACATTGCTGGGCGAGGACACCCAGGCCGGAATGGCATAAACCGCCAGAAAGAGCGCGGCCAGCACCGCGCCCACCCCCAGCCGCATTTGCACCTGTCGCTGTGTCATCGGCCCCCTTCCCCGGTCACGCCTGACGCAAAGCGCCGGGCGATCTGAACGCCCGGCGCGTGTCTCTATCGACGGGCGGTCCGCCTAGCCTTCAATCCGCATGCCCAGATCGTCAACAAGTTTCCGGAAGGTGTCGTATTGGCCCTGAATGAAAGCGTTCGCGTCTTCAGGAGACATCAATTCGATGACAGAGCCGCGCGCGGTCATCTTTTCCAGGAAATCGGCATCCTCTGTGGCGCTGGCCATCCAGGTGCCCCATTTGTCAGCCACCTCGTCCGGCAACCCGTCCGGGCCCGCAATCCCGGTCCAGCCGACCAGCTGGTGCAGCGCGGGCTTGCCCAGATCCGCTGCTGTCGGCACGTCGAACCCTGGGACCGGCTCTGCCGTGGTGACCATCAGCGGCACGAGCTGCTTGTTGGCCACAAAGCTCGCGATAGAGGAGGAGTTGGTGCAGAGAAACGTCGCGGTGCCGTTCAGCACCGCTGTGGCTGCGGCGCCACCGCCCTTCTGCGGAATATGCGTCGTCTGGGTCAGCGGTTCCTCGACCCCGAACTCCGACAACACCATGACAGCAGCCAGATGCAGCAGCGATCCGACGCCCGAGGAGGAATACGTCACGCCGCCCTGGTCCACCTTGGCGATCAGTTCCTCCATCGAGGTGATGCCCGAGGACGAGCTGACTGCGCAGGCCACCGGGTTGATCTCGTAGACCGTGACAAAGCGGAAATCTTCCAGCGTATAGGGCAGCGTCGCCTTCATCGCCGGGTTCACGGAATGCGAGCCGACGCGCGCAAAGAGCATCGTATAGCCGTCTTCCTTGGCGTTCTGCACCGCAACCGACCCGGTCGCCCCTCCGGCGCCTGTGACATTCGCCATGACCAGCGGCTTGCCCACCGCCGCCCCCAACGGTTCGGCAATCGTGCGGGCCGAGATGTCCGTGGCGCCACCCGCGCCATAGGGGATCACCATATTGATGGGCCGTTCGGGGTATTCAGCCAGCGCCAACCCGGCCAAACCAAGGCTCAGCGCGCAGGCCGCGCCAAATGTCTTGCCAAATGTCTTGAAAGTCATCGTTGTCCTCCCAGTCGTCTTGTTTCGGAGCGTTCCGGGCCAAGCCGACCGCGCCCTTGACAATTGGTAACGTTAAGACATGCTTTATAGAAGTAATAATAAATTACACCTCTAGTAAGGCCAAGTGACGAAAAGGACGGTCGCCACATGTCCATCCGCACCCTGCGGACCCTGATCGCCGTACATGATCACAAGACCTTCAGCGCGGCCGCAGGGGCCGTGCATGTAACCCATGCCGCAGTCAGTCAGCAGATGCGCACGCTGGAGGACAGCTGGGGCGTTCAGCTCTTTGATCGCTCGCGCCGCACGCCGGAGCTGACACCGCTGGGCCGGGCGCTGGTGGCCAAGGCGCGCGATGTGGTGCAGGCCTATGACCAGATGCTGCCCTCGGTGCTGGGCGACAGCGGGGTCAGCGGCGAGGTCAGCCTCGGCGCGCTGCCCACGACGCTGACCACGCTGGTGCCCTCCGCGATCTCGATGCTGGTTGCCGCCTCTCCGCAGGTGCGTGTGCGGCTCTTTCCCGGCCTCAGCAATCAGCTGGTCTCGCAACTGGAACGCGGCGCGCTGGATGCGGCGATCATCACGCGGCCTGACCTGCTCTCAGCCCGGCTGGCCTTTCTCGACATTGCGGAAGAGCCGCTGCAGCTGCTTGCCTCACCCGACATCGCCTGCGACGACCCGTTTGAGCTGTTGGCCAAATACCCTTTCATTCGCTTCAACCGCGATGCCGTGGTCGGCCATATGATCG
This sequence comes from Roseobacter cerasinus, assembly GCF_009811755.1. GTDB lineage: Bacteria > Pseudomonadota > Alphaproteobacteria > Rhodobacterales > Rhodobacteraceae > Roseobacter > Roseobacter cerasinus. The sequence goes on along the minus strand of NZ_BLIV01000003.1, from coordinate 336,096 downwards.
AAAGCTGGCTGCAAAAGAAAGGCATCCGCGTGCATGAGGCGATGGAGCTGGACGGGCTCGAAGCCATTTCCAGCATGGTCTATGCCAAGCTGGGCGTGGCCATCGCGCCCCGACGCTCGGTGCAAAACGGCAGCCCCCTGCCGCTCAAGCGCATCTCGCTGGGAGAGGACGCGCCGATCCGCCGCCTAGGCCTTGCCTTCCCGCAGGAAAGCGCCCGCCGCCCGGTGCTGACCGAATTGCACCGCGTCTGTCTGCGCGCCGTCGAGATCGGCGCCTTTGGCCCCGCGCACGAATGACCAACAGTGACATCCTCTATCTGGTCATCGGTGCCTTGGCGGGCGGCTTCATCAACGGGCTGGCAGGCTTTGGCACCGCGCTTTTTGCGCTGGGATTTTTTCTCAGCGTCATGCCCGCGCTGGAGGCCGTGGCCATCACGCTGCTGATCTCAGTCCTCAGCGGGCTGCAAGGGCTCTGGATTGTCCGCCGCGCCATTGCCGATAACCCCCGGCGGCTCGCGCGCTTCCTTCTGCCCGCGCTTATTGGCATCCCGCTGGGGGTCGCCTCGCTGAAACAAGTGGATGTCTCGACCCTGAAGCTGCTGATTGCCGCCTTCCTGATCCTCTACGGCGGGTTTTTCACGCTGCGCCGGACCTTGCCGCAAATCGACCGCCCCACCCCGGTGATCGACTGCGTGGTGGGGTTTTTCGCGGGCATCCTGGGGGGGGGCGCCTCGCTCTCCGGCGCGTTACCGACCATGTGGTGCTCCATGCGCGCCTGGCCGCGCTATGAGACCCGTGCGGTGCTGCAGCCTTTCAATGTGGTGGTCTTGGGCCTCTCGGCGCTGATGCTTGCCTGGAATGGGGCCTATCACGCACAAACCATGCTCTACGCGGCCATTGCCTTGCCCACAGCGCTGGTGGCGGCGCAGCTCGGCATCGCGGTCTTCAAACGGCTTGAGGATGCGGTCTTCCGCAGGCTGTTGATTGCCGTGTGTTTTCTCTCGGGCGCCGTGCTGCTGGTCCGCGAGCTGCTCTAGGCTCAGGACTCATACCCAGTAAATGACGAGAGCTGCGAGGGCGATTGCCGACAGGAATACTTTTGGGCATCTGTCGTAACGGGTTGCCACACGCCGCCAGTCCTTCAGCCTTCCGAACATGATCTCGATCCGGTTGCGACGTTTGTAGCGGCGCTTGTCATATCGGATTGGTGCCTTCCGCTGTTTCCGACCAGGGATGCAGGGACGTATCCCTTTGTCTTTCAACGCTTCTCTGAACCAGTCGGCGTCGTAGCCACGGTCTCCAAGCAACCAATCGACCTTCGGCAAACTGCCTAGCAATGCCCGCGCGCCGATATAGTCGCTGACTTGCCCGGCGGTGACAAACAGGTTCAGAGGTCGGCCCTGGCTGTCGCAGATGGCATGCAGCTTGGTGTTCATACCGCCCTTTGTTCGGCCGATTAGGCGGCCACGCCCCCTTTTTTGACGCCTAAACTGGACGCCGTGCGGTGAGCTTTGAGGTAGGTGGCATCGATCATTACGGTTTTAGTCTCGCCATGATCTGCGGCCAATCCGACCAGCATCTGAGCGAAAATACCCTTCTCACTCCATCGCTTCCAACGGTTGTACAACGTCTTGTGCGGACCGTATTCTGTGGGCGCATCACGCCATCGTAAGCCATTGCGATTGATAAAGATAATACCACTCAACACCCGCCTGTCATCCACACGTGGCTTGCCGTGAGACTTTGGGAAGAAGGGTTCCAGACGCGCCATTTGCTCGTCGCTCAGCCAGAAGAGATCAGACATGTTCACCGCTCGTTTTCGGACCGTGAAGCACGCAGCCAGTCGAAAATCAATGGGTCCTGAGCCTAGCCGATCACCTCATCCGAACGGTCATCCGTCTCGCCATAACGCTTGAGCACGGCGGGTTTGGTGCCTTCATAGACCCGCTCCAGGTTCTCGGCGATCTTGACGTTTTCGCGCTCGAAGAGGCACTCGCCCTCAAGGTTCGAGGCCACAATGAATGGCCCCATGCGCCGGGCGCGCATCACCCACATGGCTTGCGCGATGCCCAGCTCCTCATGCCAATGCACCGCCTCGACCGTCTCGACCCCGCGGCCCAGCAGCGCGCCGGTGCCATAGCCCACGGTCGAAAGGTACACCGCACCATTCGGCACGAAATACTCCTTATAGTCCTTCGACGACATGCCGCCCTTGCCGATGATCAACCGCGCGCCTGTCTTTGCCATCCACTCCGGCAGCCACTTGGCAAAGCGAAAGCTGGCCGTGGCCGTGACTGCGCCCAGATCGAAGGAGCCGTCCTCGCGGATCACCGCCGCAGGGGAACAGTGGAAGTTGGCCGCGCTCTCAGAGGGCAGTTCCATCGGGATGTTGGCCTTGTCCTCCAGCGCACGCATGTAAACCCCTTCGCGCGCGGTGTAGATTAACCCGTCAAGGTAGACGATATCACCGAGCCGCAGGTCCGCCACAGCCTCCGCCGTGGGTGTGGTCGACAAGGTGACCTCGCGGATCTTCATTCCGCCGCCTCCCGCTGGGGATTCCACTCAATGGTCTCGCGGCGCTGATAGGGCGTGAACCAGTCCGGGTCTGTCCGGTGTTCAACACGCCCATCGGGGAAGAGCCGTGCCACTGCCCTACGCGACGACAGACAAAACGCATGCACCGACATCTGCATGCCGCCTGTGTGGCAATATCCCACTTCAATATTGCAGTCTATCACCATGTTTTTGCCAACAAATCCCATAGCACCCATGCCAATGGAATTGCCCAGTTCCTTGAACTCATCCTCCATAGCCGCGATCTTCGGATCAGAGTTGCGACTGCCCACGGTGCGCAGCACCGAGGCGCGTTTGCCCAGCACCATGCAGGTGTCCTTGGAGCCCCCCAGCCCAATCCCGATGATTGCGGGCTGGCAGGCCAGCCCCCGCTTGCCGAAGGCCACAAGACTGTCCAGATAGAAGCGCTTGATCCCTTCAATCCCGTCCGACGGAAAGAGCATCCGGTAATCCGTGCCAAAAAGCCCACCCTTGTGCACGGTGATGAGGTCAATCCACGCACCCTCCGGCTCGAATCCGTATTCGATCTCAGGCGCGCCGATGCCGACATTGTTGTTGTGGTCGGTCCGCCAGAGCGGGTGCACGCGGTTCGGGCGCAAGGGTACGCCGGTCGTCGCCGTGGCCGTGGCACGGCGCAACGCCGCCTCAAGTGCTACAAACCCACCCTCGATGCGGGCCTCATTGCCCAGCTTCACGAACCAGCGCGGCACGCCGGTGTCGCCGCACATCGCACGACGGTCTTCCTTGGCGGCCTCGTAGTTTTCCAGCATGGCCTTGAGCACAAAGGATGACAGATCGCCATCTTCGGTCCTGGCCGCTGCCTTCAGCCCGTCGAGATAATCCTGCGGGATCTCAATGGCGGCTTTGTCCATCAGTGTTTCCGCCGTGGTCTCTATCAGATCAATCGGGATCATTGGGCTGCCACCAGTGTCTCAGGCTCACCCTCGGGAAGGATCGTCCCCCCGGGGAGAACAATTGAGAAATCAACATCTTCTCGGGTGACATTGATGTTATCTCCATCTGTCTTGGCGACCGTGAAATAGGAGGCTTCCATCGCACCCGCCTCTGGAAAATCCTCGCGGTAATGCGCGCCGCGCGAATTCTCCCGCGCCAGCGCCGCCTTTGCGATCACCTCAGAGATGTCGCAAAGGCTCGCCATGTTCAGCCAGTCGTGCCAGGTCAGATTGAACGCCAGAGTGTCCGGCGCCACACCCACCTGCATCAACTCCTCCCGAATGGCGGCAACCCGCTCCACCCCACGGCGCATGCCCGTCGCCGTGCGCATCACACCTACATCTTCCCACATGGCGTCCTGCAGCTGCGTGCGCAGCGGCTGCACCAACCCCGGTTTGCGAGACAGCGGATGCATCGCCCGGGCAACTTCCGCCGCCAGCACATCCTCGTCCGGTTCGCGCAGGCTGGGCATTGCCCGGATATCCACGCCCATCACATCACCTGCGATCCCACCGTAGACCGTTGAATTTGCGACACCATTGCCGCCCAGCCGGTTGGAGCCGTGTGCCCCGCCCGCATCCTCGCCCGCCACATAGAGCCCTTCGAGCGCCGTGCGCGTATCCACATCAACGACCACGCCGCCCATGAAGTAATGCGCGGTCGGCACCACCTCGACCAGCCCGCCCGCCAAATCGAACCCACAGTCTTCGCAGCGCTTGACCATGCCCTTGAACTTTGCGCGCACGTTCTCCGGCCCCAGATGCCCCATGGAGATGAACATGCCGACCTGATCCGGGTCATTGCTCTTGCGCATCTCGGCATAGATCCCACGGCTGACCACATCGCGGGTCGCGCGCTCGCCCTTGGCATCATAGTCGAACATGAAGCGCTGCCCGGCGGCGTTCAGCAACTGCCCCCCGGCCCCGCGCAAACCTTCTTCGAGCACCGTGCCCGTCATCCGGCTGTGCGGACCGGCAAGCAGCCCGGTGGGGTGGAATTGTACCATCTCCATATCGCGCAGCGGCAGGCCTGCGCGCAGCGCCATGGCGAGGCCATCCATCGTCTTGTCGCCCGATGGCGTGTGATAGCGGTACATCGTCGGCCCGCCGCCCGTGGCCATCAGCACCGTCTTGGCGCGCACAAACCGAAAGCGCCCCGTGAGCATGTCGATCATCAGCACCCCCGCAAGCGCGTGACCGTCCTGCGTCGGGATCAGCCCAATCGCACGATGCTCCTGCAACTTCTCGACCGGGCGACTCAGGACCTGCTCCATCAGGCGGTTGATGATCTCGATGCCGGTCAGATCACCCTTGTGCACCGTGCGGTCAGCCGTCTGCCCGGCGAAGGCCTTCTGGTGCAGCGTCCCGTCCGGGTTGCGGTCAAAGAAACAGCCGATCTCATTCTCAAGCTCGCGAATGCGCACGACCGCCTGCTCGCATAGCCGCCAGGCCATGTCCTGATTGGGCAGCCACTTGCCGCCCTCGATCGTGTCCATGAAGTGTCGCTCGACCGTGTCGCCGCCGCCCAAAGCGACGTTGTAGCCGCCCTGCACCATGCGCGTGCAGCCGCATTTGCCGATCAGCCCTTTCACGGCGATGGTGATCCTGGTGCCCTCGGGCGCAGACTGCTGCGCGTGCAGCGCCGCAAAGAGGCCTGCACCCCCGGTGCCCAGGATCAGAATGTCGGTGTCATGCCGGTCAATCTGCACTGTCACACCACCTGCAAAAAGAATGTGCCTGAGATCAAGACCGCGACCCCGACCGCACCGGCGGCGAGGGTTTTTTGCGGCACCGACCAGGGCAGCCACTCCAGAGCCATCAGGCGCAGCCCACCAAACGCGTGTACAGCGAGCAGGAACACCAATCCAAACTCTGCCAATTTTACAACAGGTTGCTCGGCAAAGCTGAGAAACTGATTGAGCGTTTCAGGCCGCGTCAGCGCCAAAGACAGCACCCAAAAGTGCAGCGGCAGGAACAACGCCAGTGCAATGCCAGACACACGATGCAGCACAAAGGCCAGCCAGAGCGGATGGGCGCGGGCCGGCCTCATGCGGCCCCGCTCCAGGTGACGGCGATGACCGCCTGTCCGCCCATGGCGAGCAGCAGCGCCGCGATGCCCCATGTGACCCCGCGCAGCGCGAGGCCCGTCAGCCCGAATGTCTCGTGCAGGATCACCCGCAGCCCGATGGCGGCATGGATCGACACCGCGACCACAAAGCTTCCGTAAAACAGAAACCAAAAGACGGAGCCCTGCGTGCGGCCCAGAATCTCTTCAGCAGTCAGCCCGCCCTGTACCGCATAGATCATCACCGCAATGTGTCCCAGCACCAGCGGCGCCATCACCAGCGCGGTGATCCGCTGCAGCATGTAGAGACGCAGATCGAGCATTAGCGCCCGCCCCGCAGGAAGCGCCGCGTGGTGGCGCGCTTCAGCCCCGCGATAGCTGACATCGGGTCAAGATCGTTCGGGCAGAACGCCGTACAGCTACCCATCGAATGGCAATTGTGGCAGCCACCGCTGCCAGAGACCGCATCAAGGATCTTGTCTTTGGCGTCGTGCTTGGCGTCGTTCAACAGGGTCCACGCACGCTGCAGCGCTGCAGGCCCCAGATAGTCCGAGTTACCCGCCACCGTGTCGCAGGCCGCATAGCAGATCGAGCAATTGATGCATTCAATCCCCGCGCTGGCCTCAACGCGGATCGGGTCCTGCGGGTCAACCGGCGGGATCGGCTCGGTGCGCGATGCACTGGGCTGATGCGCGCCGCCTGCTGCCACCCATTTGTCGAAAAACGGGTCCATATCTGCCGCCAAGTCCTTGATAACCGGCAAATTTCTCAGCGGTGCGACCTTCAGCTTGCGACCTTTCAGTACCTTCTTCACATGCGTGCGGCAGGTCCAGCGGGGCTGGTCATTGACCATCATCGCACAGGAACCGCACATGCCAACACGGCAGGCAAAGCGGTAGGTCAACGAGGCGTCCGCGTAGTGCTGGATCCAGGACACCACATCGAGGATGGTCTGGTTTTCATAGGCTGGCACCTCGAAGTCCTGATAGGCGCCGCCTGACGTCGTACCGCGCCAAACCGAAACCTCCAGCATCGCGTCCGACCCGTTCACACCCGTATCCTGACTTGTGGCTGTTCCCATTGGCCGTATGGTATAGCTGCGAGATGTTCTAACGAAAAGGAATATGTCCTAATGATTTCTGTAAGAAATCTTTACGTTTTGGTGGTGACCTTCGATGTCTGAAAAGACGCTGGACTCGCGTCTGTCGGATCGCTTTGGCAGCAGCCCTCAGATGCCTGAAGAGCTCGCGACCATACCAGCGCTGACGCAATTGGCGGCGCGCGGCTCCTGCCGGTCGTTCAGGTCCGACCCGGTTGATCTGCCGACCCTGCAGACGCTCTGCGCCACCGCGCTGTGCGCACCGTCGAAAAGCGACCTGCAGCAGCGCGACATCCTCATAGTGACCGACCCGGGTTTGCTCAAGGCGCTCAAGACCCTGCTGGGGGCGCAGGCGTGGATCGCCGATCTCCCCTCGATGGTGGTGTTTCTGGCCAATAATCGGCGGCAAAGGCAGATCCAGCATTGGAACAGCCAGCCCTTTGCCAACGATCATCTGGACGCCTTCTTTAACGCCAGTGTCGACGCCGGGATTGCCTTGGCGACCTTCATGATCGCGGCTGAGGCGGCGGGGCTGGGCTGCTGCCCGATCAGTACGATCCGCAACCATCTGCCGCAGGTGCAGGAGCTGCTACAGCTGCCGGATCACGTTTTCCCGGTGGCGGGCATGGCGGTGGGGCATCCTGAAGCGCCACCTCAGACCAGCGCCCGCCTGCCGCTGGAGAATACGGTGCATCTGAACCGCTTTTCCGACATCAGCGAAGCGGAGGTGCGCGCCTATGACGACCGCAGGCGCGCCGGAACCGATGCGCCCGCATGGTCCGAAGCCAAGGCGAAGATGTATGCCGAACCGCAGCGCACCGACTTTGGCGCATTCATGCGCAAGATCGGGTTCAACCTCGACTAAAGCACCGCGTCGAAGATCTTCTTAAGCTTGCTGACAACCTCATCAACCTGATCATCTTCCATGATGAAGGGGGGCGCTAGAAGCACGTGGTCGCCGTGCTGTCCGTCGACCGTACCGCCCATGGGATAGCAGGCCAGACCATTGGACATGGCCGTCTTCTTGATGAGCTTGTTGAGGCCCTTCGCGGGGTCGAAGGGCGCTTTGGTTGTGCGATCCTCAACAATCTCCAACCCGCGAAAGAGCCCGCGCCCGCGAATGTCGCCAATATGCGGGTGTTGACCAAACTCGGCCTCCAGGGCTGCTTGCAGCTTGTCCCCCATGACTGCGCAGCGTTCCACCAGCCCACCGGTAAGCTTTTTCACCACCGCATTGCCTGCCGCGCAAGCCGTCGGGTGACCGATATACGTGTGCCCATGCTGGAAAAACCCCGAGCCATCGGCAATCGCCTGATGGACCCTGCCGGTGCACATCATCGCTCCGATGGGCTGATAGCCCGCGCCAAGCCCCTTCGCGATGGTCACAATATCAGCCGTGATCCCCTCCTGCTCATGCGCAAAGAGCGTGCCGGTGCGCCCCATGCCGCACATCACCTCATCCAGGATCAGCAGGATGCCATAGTGATCGCAAATCTCGCGGATGCGCTTGAAATAGCCCTCCACAGGCGGCACCGCGCCCAATGTGGCACCGACAACCGGCTCAGCCACAAAGGCGATCACCGTCTCCGGCCCAAGCCGCTGCAGTTCCGCCTCCAACTCGTTGGCGACGCGCTGGCCATAGTCGAAGGAACTCTCGCCATTCTGCTGACCGCGATAGGCGTAGCAGGGCGAAATCAGGGAGGTCTCGACCATGATCGGCGCGAAGGCCTGTTTGCGCCAGACGTTGCCGCCCGTGGCGAGTGCGCCCAGCGTATTGCCGTGATAGCTCTGTCGCCGGGCAATGAAATGGCGCCGCTCCGGCTGGCCGACCTCGACAAAATACTGCCGGGCGAGTTTCAGCGCAGCCTCCACCGCCTCCGACCCGCCGGAGACGAAATAGACCTTGTCCAGATCGCCCGGGGCTGCAGCCACCAACCGGTCGGCCAATTCCTCGGCGGGCTGGGAGGTAAAGAAGCTGGTGTGCGCATAAGCCAATTGCGCCACCTGCGCCTGCACCGCCGCGATCACATCCGGATCGCCATGCCCGAGACAGGACACTGCCGCCCCGCCCGATCCGTCGAAATACTCTTTGCCATCAGCATCATAGAGATACGCACCTTTACCTATAGACGCCTGTCGAAGATCGGTTCTAGAGTGTCGTGCAAACACGTGTGACATTGGGACTCTCCCCCGTTTTGCTGCCAATTGTGAAACAAATGGAGCCTTTGTCGAGAATGTATCGAAATTGGTGATCCGTGGCGACGGGGTTTACAACGATTTTGGGGGCATGAGTGATCAAACCACTCGTCAGCACACCATCAGCGGGTCTCGGCGCGCCTCGGTCTGCCGGGAACGGTCGCCTTGGCGCACAGACAGGCGTCGCGGCACAGCCTCCGCGCGCATCATCTCTGGCCTTTTCGCCCGGCAAGCTGCGCCGGAAGACCTGCGGGAAAAGTCACAGAAGTGGCGCCCACCCTACGCTGAAAAACCGATCACCGGCGCAGACTTCTGCGCGCCGGTGCAGGCAACAGCCGTTTACAAGAGAGTCTGGACGGCTGATAAATAATCCATAAACCAAATAAGGGAGACAACTATGTTCAATGGATTGAAGATGACAGTCGCTGGTGCAGCGGTTGCGGTTCTGACCGCGCCGGTGGCCATGGCTGAGGAATTCATCACCATCGGCACCGGTGGCGTGACCGGTGTCTACTACCCCACCGGCGGCGCGATCTGCCGTCTGGTGAACAAGGGCCGCAAAGAGCACGGCATTCGCTGCTCGGTCGAATCCACGGGTGGCTCCGTCTACAACATCAACACCATCCGCGCAGGCGAGCTGGAGTTCGGTGTGGCGCAGTCCGACTGGCAGTACCACGCCTACAACGGCACCTCGCGCTTTGAAGAGCAAGGCGCGTTTGAAGACCTGCGCGCGGTGTTCTCGGTGCACCCCGAGCCCTTCACTGTTGTGGCACGGGCCGATGCGGGCATCTCCACCTTTGCCGATCTCAAGGGCAAGCGGGTCAACATCGGCAACCCCGGTTCGGGCCAGCGTGGCACCATGGAAGTGGTGATGGAGAAGATGGGGTGGGAGACCTCCGATCTCGCACTCGCTTCCGAGCTGAAGGCGGCGGAGCAGTCCGCAGCCCTCTGCGACAACCAGATCGACGCGATGATCTACACCGTGGGTCACCCCTCCGGTTCGATCCAGGAAGCCACAACAGCCTGCGATTCCGTGCTGGTTGAAGTCTCCGGCGCCGAGATTGACGCGCTGATCGGCGACAACTCCTACTACCGCTCGGCCAAGATCCCCGGCGGCATGTACCGCGGCACCGATGGTGACGTGGCAACCTTCGGCGTGGGCGCAACCTTCGTGACCTCTGCTGCCGTATCCGAAGATGCGGTCTATGCGGTGGTGTCGGCTGTCTTCGACAACTTCGAAGACTTCAAGAAGCTGCACCCGGCCTTTGCCAACCTGACCGCCGAAGAAATGGCGACAGCCGGTCTGTCCGCCCCACTGCACCCCGGTGCAGAGAAGTACTACAAAGAAAAAGGCTGGATCGAATAATCTGATCCGATGCCGAACCAGAGGGCGGTGCGCCGCCCTCTGACGCCCACCAACGGGCACCACACGACATAAGCCACACCTTCAAAAAACAGTGGCACGTCAGGGAGACAGTTACATGACAGAGAATACCAGCGGGGGCCGTGCGCTCACCGAAGAAGAACTCCAAGACCTCGTCTCGTCCTCTGACGCGGGCGCGCGCAACCCGGCCGGGTCCGTCGGCACCTTCCTCGCCATCGTCGCGATTGTCTGGTCACTGTTTCAGGTCATGCTGGCCTCGCCGCTCTCGAACCAGTTGCTGCCCGGCTCTGTCATCAACAACTCGCGCCAGATCCACCTGGCCTTTGCCATTTTCCTTGCCTTCATGGCCTACCCGATGCTCAAGTCGAGCCCACGCCATTACATCCCCATTCACGACTGGCTGCTGGCGCTCGGGGGCGCGTTCCTCGCGCTTTACGGCTATATCTTCTACGACAAGATCGTGAATTCCGGCGGCCTCGCCGATGACACCGACAAATGGTTCGCGCTCATCGGTCTGGTGATCCTCTTCGAGGGCGCGCGCCGCGCGCTTGGCCCCGCGATGGCGATCATCGCCACGATCTTCCTGCTCTATGTGTTCTTTGGCTCTTCGCAAGCCGTACCGGACGTGATCCGCTGGAAAGGCGCCTCGCTGCAAAAAGCGATGAGCCATATGTGGATCACCTCTGAAGGGGTCTTCGGGATCGCCTTGGGCGTCTCCACGAAATTCGTCTTCCTCTTCGTGCTCTTCGGCGCCCTGCTCGATAAGGCGGGCGCGGGCAACTACTTCATCAAGATGGCCTTTGGCGCGCTCGGTCACCTGCGCGGTGGCCCTGCGAAGGCTGCCGTCGTGGGCTCAGCCGCGACGGGTCTGATTTCAGGGTCCTCCATCGCGAATGTGGTCACCACAGGCACCTTCACCATCCCGCTGATGAAGCGCGTGGGTTTTTCGTCTGAGAAAGGCGGCGCGGTTGAGGTGGCCTCGTCCGTGAACGGTCAGATCATGCCGCCCGTCATGGGGGCCGCCGCCTTCCTGATGGTGGAATATGTGGGCATCTCCTACGTCGAGGTGATCACCCACGCCTTCCTACCTGCGGCGATTTCCTACATCGCGCTGGTCTACATCGTGCATCTGGAAGCGGTGAAGAACAACATGCCCACGATTGGCGATCGAGAAGTCGTACTAACCCGAACGATCCTAGGCATGTTCTCGTTCTTCGCGGTCTTTGCGGGTTTGTGCTACGGTTCTCAATTTCCAGTTCAGGCCGTCAATGCATGGCAACCGAGCCTTGCGGGCGTGATCATGTCGCTCCTCATTTTCGCAATCTATGTCGTTCTCGTTGGGATGGCCGCTTCTGTGCCGGATCTGGAACCAGATGATCCCAATGCCGAAGAAGTGCACTTGCCGGTGATTGGCGAGATCTACAAGGCAGGCCTCTACTTCCTGCTACCGATCATCGTGCTGGTCTACTTCTTGATGATCGAAAAGAAATCACCCGGGCTGTCCGCCTTCTGGGCGACGACACTACTTTTCGTGATCCTCGTAACTCAAAAACCGTTAAAGGCGATGTTCCGCGGAGAAGGAAGCGCGTTGGCTTCCAGCATCGCAGGTGGAGTTGGCGACCTCATCGCAGGCCTAATCGACGGTGCACGCAATATGATCGGCATTGGTCTCGCCACAGCAACTGCCGGCGTGATTGTGGGTACTGTGACGCTGACAGGTATCGGTCAGGTGATGGCAAATCTTGTCGAAAGCATGGCTTTCGGTTTGACCTATCTTTCGGCAGCCGTGGTGCAAATGGCCCATCCGCTAACCGGTTTCATTGGAATGACGTCGGATTTTGCAACCATCGCCGACCGCGCATCTGATATGACCGGAACCATCCTTGTTTTTGTTCTCATGTGCGTGGGGCTCTTGAGCCTTATCCTCGGCATGGGCCTGCCCACCACGGCGAACTACATCGTGGTGTCCTCGCTGATGGCAGGTGTGGTTGTGGAACTGGGCGCGCAGTCCGGGCTGATCGTGCCGCTGATCGCTGTGCACCTCTTTGTATTCTACTTCGGGATCATGGCGGATGTGACGCCACCCGTGGGTTTGGCGAGTTTCGCCGCCGCCGCCGTCTCAGGGGGCGATGCGATCCGCACAGGCTTCGTGGCGTTCTTCTACTCCTTGCGCACGGTCGCCCTGCCCTTCGTCTTTATCTTCAATACCGATTTGCTGTTGATCGATGTGACCTGGGCGCAAGGCATACTTGTCTTCGTCACGGCGACCATTGCCATCCTGGTCTTCACAGCAGGCACCATGGGCTACTTCCTGACCCGCAACCGGATTTATGAGAGCATCGCGCTGATCTTCATCGCCTTTGCGCTCTTCCGTCCGGATTTCTTCATGAACCGCATCCAACCGCCGTTCGAAGACATCGCCCCGGCGCAGTTTGCCGAAACGGTGGAAGCCGCAGAGGCGGGGCGCGAGTTCCGCGTCGTGGTGAGCGGGCCGGATTTCGACACTAGCGAGATCACCGAGACCACGCTGCTCGTGGCCATTGGTGATGAAGAGCAAGGCACCCGGATGGACGCCTTCGGTCTGCTGACGCTGGAAGAAGGGGATCAGATCGTGCTGGAAGAGCCACTCTTCGGCACGCCCTATGCCGAGACCTTCCAGGACTATGATTTCTACGGCGATGACTTCGTCACCATCAAGGAAGTCAAAGCGCCTGCGGATCAGATGCCCAAAGAGCTGATCTTTATTCCCGCCCTGCTCCTGCTCGGTCTCGTGGTGCTGCTACAACGCGGTCGTATGGGCAAAGAAGACACCCCGGAAGGAGCCACAGCATGAGCCGCCCCGTTCTCTGCGCCATTGACGTCAGCCACAAGGGGCAGGACGCGGAGGTCCTGCGCGTGGCCAAGAAGCTGGCCGATCTGGATGGCGCATCGCTCGACGTGATGACGGTGGTGCCCGATTTCGGCGAAAGCCTCGTGGGTGGGTTCTTCGAGAAGGACCATCATGAGAAAGCAGTGGCCGAGGCGCGCCAGTTGCTCAGCGATGAGGTCACCGCGGCGATCGGAGCAGATGTCGATGCGATGGTCCGTCATGTGGTGGCGACCGGCAAGGCCTATGAGGAGATCCTGCATGTGGCGCGGGAGACCGGCTGCGGGCTGATCGTGATCGGCGCGCATAAGCCGGACTTCAAGGACTATCTGCTTGGCCCAAACGCGGCCCGGGTTGTCCGGCATTCCGATTGCAGCGTGCACGTCGTGCGCCCCTAGTCTGGTGCGACGCTTAGGTCAGGCGCGTCCGGCAACGGGCGCGCTTTTTTTTGGGTTAGGCCCGGATAGCGCCACGCTTCAACATCAATGGACCATCACTATAGCACCCACGTGTCGCACAGGGCAGCACGTGTAAGAATATTGCGATTTCGAGCTGACTCAATCTTGTGTCGCTCATTAATTCATATATTCATGAAATATGGAAAAAGATTCGATTCTGCGCCTGTCCACCCTCAGCCACCCGCATCGGTTGGCCGTCTTCCGGCTGTTGATGCGGCGCTATCCGGACAAGGTGCGCGCAGGCGAGATTGCCAGCGTTCTGACGCTGAAGGCCTCCACAACCTCCGTCTACCTCTCGGCGCTGACCGATGCGGGGCTGATCCGGCAAGAACGTCAGGGCACCTCCCTGCGCTACAGCGCAAATACGGGTGCTGCGGCGGAACTCATCGACTTTCTCTTCATTGACTGCTGCCGCAGCCGACCCGACCTTTGCCCCCCTCTGACCAAAGGAGCACAACCGATGACTGACACGACCTACAACGTCCTTTTCATCTGTACTGGCAATTCCGCCCGCTCGATCTTTGCTGAGGCCATCCTGCGCGATCTGGAAGGCGGGCGATTCAAGGTCTTTTCCGCCGGGACAAACCCGGGTTCCAAACTGAACCCGCTGGCGGTCGAGATGCTGAAAGGTAAGGGACACGACACATCGCTGTTACGCTCCAAGCATATTTCGGAGTTTCAACAGCCCGAAAGCCCCCAAATGGATTTTGTCTTTACCGTCTGCGATCAGGCCGCAAATGAGGACTGCCCAGCCTGGGACGGCCAGCCGATCAGCGCGCATTGGGGTCTGCCGGACCCTGTAAAAGCAGACGGCAGCCTGGCCGAGCGGCGGCTCGCCTTTCAGCAGACCTATGGGGCCTTGCGGAACCGGCTGAAAGCCTTTGCCGCGCTGCCCATCGACACACTCGACGCAATCTCTTTGCAAGCCGCCGTGGACAGCATCGGCCAAGACCACCTGGAAGGAACACCTGCATGACCACCTACGCCCTGAACGGTTTGGGCCGGATCGGAAAGCTCGCTCTGCGCCCGCTGCTGGAGCGTGGCGCCAGGATCGCCTGGATCAACGACGCGGTGGGCGATGCGGCGATGCACGCGCATCTGCTGGAGTTCGACACCGTGCACGGGCGTTGGCCTGCCGCCTTCAGTGCGGATGCAGACAGTATTACCATCGACGGTGTGCGGCTGCCCGTACACGGGGCCCGCGATCCCAGCACCCTGCCGCTGGAGGGTGTGGATGTGGTGATCGACTGCACGGGCGCCTTCAAGAGTGAAGCTGCGCTTGCGCCCTACTTCGCGGCGGGCATAAAAAAGGTTGTTGTCTCGGCACCTGTCAAGGACGGCCCAACCGCCAACATTGTCTATGGCGTGAACCACGAGATCTACGACCCGGCGCAGCACCAGATCGTGACAGCGGCCAGTTGCACCACCAACTGCATCGCGCCAGTCGTGAAGGTCGTGCATGAAAACCTCGGGATCAAACACGGCTCCATCACCACGATCCACGACGTGACCAACACTCAGACGATTGTGGACCGCCCCGCCAAGGATCTGCGCCGCGCGCGCTCGGCCCTGAATTCGCTGATCCCCACCACCACGGGCAGCGCCACGGCCATCACGCTGATCTACCCCGAACTCACCGGGCGTCTCAACGGCCACGCCGTGCGCGTGCCGCTGCTGAACGCGTCGCTGACCGATTGTGTCTTCGAGCTGGAGCGCGAGACCACCGTGGAGGAGGTCAACGCCCTCTTCAAAGCCGCCGCAGATGGCGAACTGAAGGGCATTCTGGGCTATGAGACCCGCCCGCTGGTCAGCACCGATTACACCAATGACCCACGCTCCGGCATTGTCGATGCGCCCTCGACCATGGTGGTGAACGGCACGCAGCTGAAGGTCTACGTCTGGTATGACAACGAATGGGGCTATGCCAACCGGCTGGTGGACGTGGCTCTCATGGTCGGCGGGAGCCTCTGAGCATGCAACGCGCGGGCGCGGCTTATGTGGCGGTGACGGCGGCCTATTGGGCCTTCATGCTGACCGATGGCGCCCTGCGCATGCTGGTGCTGCTGCACTTTCACACGCTGGGGTTTTCGCCGGTGCAACTGGCCTACCTCTTCGTGCTTTATGAGATCGCAGGGGTGGTCACCAACCTCAGCGCGGGCTGGATCGCGGCGCGGTTCGGTCTGACCTCGACGCTCTATGCCGGGCTGGCGCTGCAGATCGGAGCGCTGATTGCCCTCGCGCAACTCGACCCCGCGTGGACTGTCGCGACCTCGGTGATCTTTGTGATGGCCGTTCAGGGTGCGTCGGGCGTGGCCAAGGACCTCTCTAAGATGAGCGCGAAGTCCGCCGTGAAACTGCTCGCGCCCTCCGAACAGGGCGGACTTTTTCGCTGGGTCGCCCTGCTGACCGGGTCCAAGAACGCGGTGAAGGGGCTGGGCTTCCTGCTGGGCGCGGTGCTTTTGGGTTGGGTCGGGCTGAAAGCTGCAGTGCTGGGTATGGCGGCGGTGCTCGCGCTGACCCTCGTGCTCATCGTCTGGAAGATGCCTGCAGGGCTGCCCACGGGCCGCAAGGATGCGAAGTTTCGCGAGGTCTTTTCCAAGAACGCCAATGTGAACTGGCTGAGCTTTGCCCGCGTCTTCCTCTTTGCCGCCCGCGACGTCTGGTTTGTCGTCGGCATCCCGATCTACTTCTACGCCGTGCTCTCGGACGGCACGCCCGAGGGCAACCGCGCGGCCTTCTTCACCATCGGCAGCTTCATGGCGCTGTGGATCATCCTTTACGGCGCGGTACAGGCGGCGGCGCCCAAGCTGCTCAGCGCCAAGGACCGGCCCGAAGCCGACATCATCCGCGAAGCCCGCCTGTGGGTCGTTTCGCTGATCGCCGTCCCCGCTGGCCTGGCCTTGCTCAGCTTTGTCACACCTGCGCCCACCACATGGCTGACCGTCACCCTGATTGTCGGGCTGTTGATCTTTGGCGGGCTTTTCGCGGTGAACTCGGCGCTGCATTCCTATCTCATCCTGGCGTTCAGCACAGGTGATCGGGTTACGATGGACGTGGGCTTTTACTATATGGCCAATGCAGCTGGCCGCCTGCTTGGGACTGTCCTGTCCGGGGCGAGCTACCAACTCGGTGGCCTGCCGCTTTGTCTGGGAACAGCCGCTGTTCTGCTTGCGCTCAGCACCATCGGGGCGGCCAAGCTACGGTCCACCTCCGCTCAAACGGAAGAGCGCGCCAGCTAGCCGATGCTGGTGGCGAGAATCCGGCTGATCTCTGTCAGCGACCGGCCCGAGCTCTGATGCCACTCCAGAAACGCGGCCTGCACCGCGCGCATGGCGCTTTTGGAGGTCGGCTGTTTGTCGATGACGCCTTCGGCAATCAAACGGGCCACCACATCACGCGACAGCAGGAACCCATCAACGCCCATGACGCGCAAGACATACTGCCCCGTGGTCCCGCCCAGACGCGTGCCTTCGGATTTCAAATGCGCCAGTAGATCGACAAAGCCTTCGGCGGGCCAACTGGCCATGAAGGCCCCAAAGCTACCATGTTCCGCGGATTGTTCCTGCACATAGACCGCGTTTTCCTGCACGGCGCGGATCTTGGGGCCATGGCGCACGATGGACGTGTCGGTGACCAGACGATCAAACCACGCGTCATCCATCATCGCGCAAGCCGCAGGGTCAAAGCCTTTGAACGCCGTCTCGAAACCCGGCCACATATTGTCGACCACTTTCCAGTTGAACCCCGCACAAAAGATCGCCTTGCTCATCGCAGAGAGCCAGCGGTCATCCGGTATGGCGGCCAAAGCCTCCGCTGATTTCGGGGGGTCAATGTCCTGAAGGATCGCCGCTTCGGAGCCCTTCCGCTCCACACTTATGGCAAGGATCTCGTCGAGGCTGCGCATGTCTCTCCCCTCCGGTGCTGATTTGATACAGTTCTATACCGTCATACCTCCGGGACATAGGATCAATCGGGCACATCGGGCTGTGCGAAAATTGAAGTCTATGCACCGATGGTCCTCTTGCAACGCCCCCGCAGGTGGCGGAATGTGTCGGCATGACGCTCCGCTCTCACCGCCGCCGCCACACGCGACACGCCGTCCAACAGGCCCACCATGGGTAAGAGCGTCCGGTTCTGGGGCTGGGCTACAGCCCTTGTCCTCAGTCTGTCCGGCCCCGCGATGGCGGAGCGGATCACAGTCTTTGCCGCCGCGAGCCTGAAGACCGCGCTCGACCAGATCGCAGATAGCTACGCTCTGACAAGCGGGGATGAGGTGGTGATCTCCTATGCCGGAACCCCGGTTCTGGCCCGGCAGATTTCCCTGGGCGCCCCGGCGGATATCGTCGTGACCGCCAGCACGGAGTGGATGGACTGGCTGGAGGCGCGGGGCGCCATCGCGCCTGAAAGCCGCTTTGATCTGGCCGGAAACCGGCTTGTGCTGATCGCACATGACAGCAGTCATCCAGCCGTTGCACCTGAGCACGCAGCCCTGGACAAGGCGCTTGGCGAGGCCCGGGTCGCCATGGCGCTGGTAGAGGCTGTGCCCGCAGGCATTTACGGCAAGGCCGCGCTGTTGCATCTGGGCCTGTGGGAGCGTCTGTCCCCGCAGGTCGTACAAACCGACAACGTGCGCGCAGCCCTGGCGCTTGTGGCGACGGGCGCCACGGCCTTCGGTGTGGTCTATGACAGCGATGCACGGGCAGAGCCGCGCGTATCGCTTGTGACCACCTTTCCAAGCGAGAGCCACCCCGCCATCACCTACCCCGCCGCACGCGTCGACAGTCGCGACACCCCCGCAGCGCAGCGCTTCTTCGCGCATCTGCGCTCCCCTGAGGCTCGCGCGCAGCTGCGCGACATGGGCTTCACTGCCCCCCCGGGCGCACCATGACAGACTGGCTCGGCCCCGAGGAATGGCGCGCGGTTGCGCTGTCCCTGAAAGTGTCAATTTGGGCGACGCTGGTCAGCCTGCCCCTTGGGCTCTGGGTGGCCTATCTTTTGGCGCGCAAGGAATTCCCGGGCAAGCAGCTGCTGAACGGTCTGGTGCATCTGCCGCTGATCCTGCCTCCCGTGGTCACGGGGTACCTTCTGCTGGCCAGCTTCGGCCCGCAAACCGGCTTTGGCCGCCTGTTGGAAAGCTTTGGCATCGTCTTCGCCTTCCGCTGGACCGGTGCCGCGCTGGCCGCCGGGGTCATGGCCTTTCCGCTAATGGTGCGCGCCATCCGCCTCTCCATCGAGGCGGTGGACCAGCGGTTGGAGCAAGCCGCCGCGACCCTGGGTGCCTCGCGCATCTGGGTGTTCGCCACCGTCACCCTGCCCCTGATCCTTCCGGGGCTGACCGCCGGCGCCATTCTGGCCTTCGCCAAGGCGATGGGGGAATTTGGCGCCACGATCACTTTCGTCTCCAACATCCCCGGCCAGACCCAGACGGTGCCCTCCGCCATCTACGCTTTCCTGCAGGTGCCCGGTGGCGAGGCCTCCGCTTGGCGGCTCGTGATCGTCTCCATCGTGATCGCCATGAGCGCGCTTTTGCTGTCCGAGTGGCTGGCCCGCCGGGCGGCGAACCGGGTGCGCGCAACATGAGCCTGTCGGTCACACTGCAACACCAGCTGGGCGCCTTCACGCTCGATGCCAGCTTTGAGGCACCTGAAGGCCTCACGGTGCTCTTTGGCCGCTCCGGCGCGGGCAAATCGACCATCGTGAATGCGGTGGCCGGGTTGCTGCGCCCGGACGCTGGGCAGATCACCTGCGACGGCGCACCCCTCTATGACAGCGCCACCGGGCGCCACGTGCCCCCGCACCAGCGACGCGTCGGATACATCTTTCAGGACGCGCGGCTCTTTCCGCACCTGACCGTGCGGCAAAACCTGCTCTACGGTCGCTGGTTTGCACCGAAATCCACCCCCGGACCGGAGTTTAACCGGATTGTCGATATGCTCGGCATTGGGCCACTGCTCGGGCGCCGACCCGATGGTCTTTCTGGCGGTGAGAAGCAGCGCACGGCTATTGGCCGCGCCCTGCTGGCCAATCCGCGCATCATTCTGGCGGATGAGCCGCTCGCCGCGCTTGATGAACCGCGTAAGGCGGAGATCCTGCCTTACTTCGAGCGGCTGCGGGATGAAGTATCGACGCCCATCCTTTATGTCAGCCATGCCGCCAGCGAGGTGGCGCGGCTGGCCACAACGGTGGTGGCCCTCGACGCAGGCCGCGTGATCCGTCAGGGGGCGGCATCGGACGTGCTGAGCGATCCGGCGGTCACGCCGCTGGGCGTGCGCGCCGCCGGCGCCATGCTGGAGGCGCGGGTGCAGGCGCATCACGACGATGGCCTGAGCCAGCTGGACGCGGGCGGCGCGTCGCTGCTGCTACCCCGCGTCGATCAGGCGCCCGGCACAAGGGTGCGCGTCTGGATCGAAGCACAGGACGTCATGCTCGCCACGGAGCGGCCCCAGGGCATCTCAGCGCTCAACGTGCTGGAGACAACCGTGCGCGCGCTGCGCTTTGGCGCGGGTCCCGGTGTTCTGGTGCAGTTGTGCTTTGGCGACACACTGCTTTTGTCCCGGATCACCCGGCGCTCCGCCGATGCGCTGTCGCTGCAACCGGGCCTGCGGGTCTTCGCAGTGATCAAGGCTGTCTCGGTCGCGCGGGATGCGGTGGGAGACCAGCCCCGTCCTGAGCTATGACTGGGCCAGCAGTGCGTCTACCTCTTTGCGCGTTGGCATCGCAGGTGCTGTGCCCGGTCGGGTCACCGAAATCCCGGCAGTGGCACAGCCAAGCCTGACCGCCTCCAGATCCGACTTGCCTTCGGCCAGAGCGGCCGCAAAGCCGCCGTTGAACGCATCGCCTGCGCCCGTGGTCTCAACCACTTCACCGGCCTTGACCGCAGGCACCAACCCGTGCCCGTCGAGATACGCGCCCTGCTCGCCCATGGTGATGATCGGTGTCCGCACACCCAGATCCCGCAGCGCGGAAGTGGCCCGGGCGGCCTCCTCTTCCGTCTCGACCGCAATGCCGGTCAGGGCCTCGCACTCGGTCTCGTTCGGTGTGACATAGTCGCAAAGCGCCAACATCCCGTCCGGCAGGTCCGCAGCCGGTGCGGGGTTGAGGATCGTCCTCACCCCGGCCTCCCGCGCGATCTGCAGGGCGCGCAGGGCGGCGGGCATCGGTTGCTCCAGCTGCGTGACAAAGACATCCGCGCTGCCAATCAGCTCCGCCTGTGCTTCAATGTCTGCCGCGCCGATCAGCGCCGCTGCTCCGGGAGCGATAATGATCGCATTGTCGCCGGAGCTTTCCTCAATGAAGATATAGGCCGCGCCGGTGTAGCTGTCAGCCACCTGATCCACATGCGGCGTGACCCCAGCCGCCGCCCAAGTATCGAGTGCCAGCTTGCCAAAGTCATCGCGCCCCAGTTTCGAGATCATATGCGTGTCGGCCCCGATGCGCGCACAAGCCACCGCCTGGTTGGAGCCCTTGCCCCCCGGCCCCAGCGCGAAACTGTTGCCGAGGATCGTCTCCCCCATGCGGGGCATCCGGTCCGCCCGGTAGGCTGTGTCCGCCACAAACACGCCGAGGATCACCACCTTGCCCATGGCTTAGCCCTCCTCATCCGGCGGCACCACGCCCTTGCGCAACGCAAAACAACCGTAGAACCGCCGCTCCCCCGTCTGGATCACCGCATAGGCCTGCTTGGCCCGGTCATAGAAAGCAAAGCGCTCGATCCCCAGCATCTTCGGGCCCTCAACCGCGTCAACCTCCGCCTGCACCTCCTGCATCACCGGCAGAACAGTGTCGGGCTCGCCCACCACCTCCATGCGCGCGGCGGCATCCTCAACAAAGGTGTCAATCGGATAGACCGACAGCACCGCGCGCACGACCTCCGCCGCCGGGCGATCAATGCGCAGCACCTCGCCCAGAACCGTCTCCCGCGCAACACTGTCGGAGGGGAAATTCGTGTCGGCAATGATCAGGTCATCGCCATGGCCCATCGCGCGCAGCGCATAGAGCACATCCGCATTCAGGATCGGATCCAGTCCCTTGAGCATGTCTTGCCTCCTTGCTTTTTCACTCTTCAAAGATGTCGCGCACGGCTTGGGCCATCGCGGCGCCCATCGCCGCATGAGCGTCGGCCGACAGATGTATCCCATCCACCGGGTCGACCTCGGCCACCGTATTCATATCCGCAAAATGCACCGCCTCGCGCGTTGCCACCGCCGCCAAAAGCGCAGGCAGCGCCGCAGATTTTGTCGCGGCCCCCGCAAAGGTCTCCGCCAGAACGCCGCGCTCCTGCGCGCAGACAGGGGCCACCAAAAGCACACGCGGCGCGGCACCACCCGGCCCGCTGTCGCAGCGCAGAATATCCAGCACCAGCCGCCGTAGCCCCAGCGCGATATCATGCGCCGACTGATTAAACCGCGCCTTGAGGTCATTCGTCCCCAGCAGCACGATAGCCAGATCGAGAGGCCGGTGGCTCTCCAACAGCGCCGGCAGCGCAGCCTGCCCGTTTTTGTGCGGCCCCTCGATGGGGTCGTCAAAAACAGCTGTGCGCCCCGGGTGCCCCTCGGCGATCACCTCCCAGCCGGGGCCAAGCGCCGCCGCCATGACATTCGGCCAGCGATGCTCTCGTGGATGCCGCCGCCGGTCATCGGCTGTGCGCATCGCACAGGTGCCATGGGTGTTGCTATCCCCAAAACACAGGATCGTCCGGGCCTGCATCGGCCTACCCGATCCGCTGGCCGGTTGTGGCATCGAAGCAATGCAGATGCGCCGGATCAGTGCGCAAATGAATGGTCTGCCCCGGGGCAAAGGCATGCCGGTCCCGGAACACCGCCGTGATGTCCTGCCCGGCAAATGTCAAAAACACCATGGTCTCGGACCCTGTGGGTTCCACCACCTTGACCTGCATGGGCAGCCCCTCACCCTCCCCCACAAGCGCAAGATGCTCCGGTCGTACGCCCAGCCGCACTGGCCCGGAAGCCGAATTGCCCGGAACCGGCAACTCATGCCTGCCGAGGTCCACCACACCGGTCTTCAACCGCCCGTCGAGCAGGTTCATCGACGGCGCTCCGATAAAGGTCGCCACAAACTCATTGGCCGGGTTGTCATAAAGCTCCAGCGGTGTGCCGATCTGCTCGATCCGGCCCGCCTGCATGACCACAATGCGGTCCGCCAGTGTCATCGCCTCGATCTGATCATGGGTCACAAAGACAGTCGTGGTCTTGAGCCGCTGATGCAGCTCCTTGATCTCGGTGCGCATCTGAATGCGCAGCTTTGCGTCGAGGTTCGACAGAGGCTCGTCAAACAGAAACACCTGAGGGTCCCGCACAATCGCACGCCCCATCGCCACCCGCTGCCGCTGGCCCCCCGATAGATGCCGCGGCTTGCGGTCCAGATATTCGGTCAGGCTCAGGATCTCGGCTGCCTCTTTCACGCGCCGCGCAATCTCCGCCTTGTCGGTCTTTGCGACCTTGAGCGCAAAGCCCATGTTCTCGGCCACGGATTTGTGCGGGTAGAGCGCATAGGTCTGGAACACCATCGCAATGTCGCGCTTGGCCGGGGGCAGGTTATTCACCACCCGACCGCCAATAGAGATGGTTCCGCCATTGATCGGCTCCAACCCCGCAATCATGCGCAGCAGCGTGGATTTCCCGCAGCCGGACGGCCCCACAAGAGCCACGAATTCTCCATCCGCGATGTCGACATCAACACCATGAATAACCTGTGTCGCACCATAGGATTTTGTGATGTCCGCAATTGTGACACCGGCCATGTGCTGCCTCCCCCGCCTTCGGATTTGGATGCTAGAGAAAGGGGTTTGCCTTGTCCACGCCCGGCATCATGCATTTGTTGACTTGAGGTAAATCTCAACCATAGTGGCTTCTCGTGTGGGTTTATCTGGCATTGCGATCAAGAACGCGGGACGCCAAAACCGCGCGGCCATCTGCCCACCGACAAGATTTGTCACGGAAATCCAGGGAGGATGGATATGAAAGTAGAGCTCTATAATTACATCAGAGCAGCCCAGAAAATGAACCGCCGCCAGATGCTGAAAGGCAGCGCGGCCCTTGGCGCCGTGGCGATGATACCAAAAGCGTCAGCGCAGGCCGCAGCCCACGGCAGCGTGCGCGCCGAGATCCTCAAGATCCCAGGTGTGGGCGCGGGCTCCCCGACCGACAGTGATTGGCAGAAAGTCGGCGAGATGTGCCTTGGCGCCACCAAGGAGAATGTGGCTGAGGGTGAATTCGCAGGCGTTGAGTTGACCTTCATGGGGCTCAACAACCAGAACCTGCACAACTTCCTGTTCCGCGGTTTCCTGAAGCCCTGGGAGGCCTACACCGGGGCCAAGATCAACTGGATCGACCTGGCGCAGGCCGACTACAACGCGCGGCTGCAGCAGTCGATTGCGACGGGCACCGTAGACTTCGACATCATCGAGATGGGCGCACCCTTTGAAGGCGATGTGCTGGGGCGCGGCATGGCCTCGGAAATGCCCGATTGGGTGAAAGAGCAGATCGACATGGACGACTATGTCGACTACCTCAAGGATCCCGTGGGCACCTGGGACGGCAAGACCTACCGCGTGTCCATTGATGGCGATTGCCATACGTTTGCGTATCGTAAGGACTACTTCGGCCCCGACGGCATCGGTGGCGCAGAGGTGCCAACCACCTGGCAGGACATCAACGCCGTCACCAAAGAACTTGTCGGCAAGGAAGACCCGCTGACCGGGCTGCCCGCGCACGGCTATCTGGACCCGTTGAAAGGCTGGGGCGGCTTCGGCTTCTACTTCCTGGAAAACCGCGCAGCGGCTTACGCCAAGCATCCGAACAGCCCTGCCTGGCTCTTCGATCCGGAGACCATGACGCCGATGGTCAACAACCCCGCCTGGGTGCAGGCCATTCAGGACGTGATGGACCTGATCGAGGCAGGCGCCTATCCCGCCGATCAGATCAACGCGGACCCAGGCACAACCGCCTTCCAGCAGTTCCTCGCAGGCACCGGCTCCATGCTGATGTGGTGGGGCGACGTGGGCTCGTCCGCACGCACCTCAGACACCTCGGTGGTGGGCGATGTAGTCGGCTTTGGCATCAACCCGGCCTCTGACCGCGTCTACAACGCGCAAGCCGGTGCTTGGGAAGAGACCCGCAATGAAGCGCCCAACATGGCCTACATCGGCTGGGGCGTTTACGTCATGGCGACCGTCGAAGGCGACGAGAAGAAGAAGAAAGCGGCCTGGTCTGCAGCAGCGCATCTGGGCGGCAAGGACCTGTCGCTCTGGGCCTCGGCCTACCCGTCGGGCTTCCAGCCCTACCGGCAGTCACACTTTCAGTTCGAGGAGTGGGAAGAGGCCGGTTACGACCGCGCCTTTGTCGAGGACTACCTTGGCTCCAATGCGGACAGCTACAATCATCCGAATGCCGCGATTGAGCCGCGCATTCCGGGCATCTTCCAATACTACTCCGTCGCCGAAGACGAACTCGCCAAGGGTTATGCAGGGCAGTATGGGTCGGCACAGGAAACGGCAGACGCCATCGCTGCAGCCTGGGAGAAGATCACCGACCAGATCGGCCGCGAAAATCAGATCGCGCTCTACAAGGCGTCGCTTGGAATTTAGTCCGGCAAAAAGAAGACAGGTGCGCCCTCCGGGGCGTGCCTTTCAGCAAACCGCAGATGTCCGCTTGGCGGACCAAAGTTAGCTGTCGCTGCGGCTGTGCCAATGTCTGCTTTGACCAGCCACGGCGGGGCCAAAACTGTCATTTGAACCGTCGTGGTACACCAAAAAAATGGTCGTCTCTTGACCTGCCCAGAATGACTTTTTCAAAGGACGTAGTGCAGAGCTAGAGATGGCATGCTGTCGGTTCTGTGGGTCCCGAGACAAGGGGTTTGTGAAACTGAGGAATCCAAGTCGCAACAAGAAGGTTTCACCGCGAATCCAAGCGGACGCGGTGAAATTGGTGACGACGCGTGACGTTGGCACGGCATAAGCAACACAGGATCATTGAACGACCTTTTTGCCCGGGCTCAAGATTCAAACTGTCGCATCAAGGCAGCCTTGTCCTCCGCCCCCGGGCCTCTCGCTGTCAGGCTTTCCAAAACACTTGTTGCCGTTTTCAGGCAAGGCATCGTCAGGCCATTTGTACATGCAAGTTCCATTGCGCCATTCAAGTCTTTCAACATGTTGCCCAGCCGGCCCGTTGGCGAGAAATCGCGACGTGCCATCTTGCCCATGAACTCCTGCATCAAGACTGAGTCTGCACGCTCTCCGCTGAGCGCCGCCGGGGTTTTCTGGGCGTCGACACACTGGCTGAGCGCAAGTTGCGTCGCTTCGGCAATTGCCTTGAAGGCGATCCCCGCCAACACCTGATTGACAGCCTTCGTCACCTGGCCTGCCCCGCTGGGCCCCATGTAGCTGTCGTTCGAGCCCAAGGTCGTCATGATCGGTTTGGTTTCGTCGAAGTCCTTCACAGCCCCCCGGCAAACAGTGCGAGATCTCCGGTCGCGACGCGCGGGACACCACCGGAAAGCGGGCAATCCAGCCAACGAAGGCCTGCCTTTGCTGCATCCTCTGACAAAGCGCGGGTCGATACAGGATCAATCGAGGACATGTCGATAATCAACGTGCCCGTGTTTGCACCCGATGCGATCTCATCCGGGCCGAAAACCGCACATCGCACGATGTCAGCGGGATTCAGGCTGAGGATAACGGCATCGCCCCCCGCGCAGGCTTCGGCTGCAGAGCCAACAAGGTGTTCCCCACCTTCAACCAACGACATGGTTTTGCTGCTGTCCGCGTCAACGGGCCGAACAGACAAGCCGACAGACAAAAGACGCCTGCCAGTCAATTTGGGACGACTGCTATGCTGATCGCCCCCTTGCATACAGCCTCGTCTGTAGGCAATTGGTGTGGGCCTAGACCCCGTCGGACGCCGCGAACGGCATCTCAAGAAACACACGGCGCTTACCAAAGGAGCCGTCTTCCTGCGGATCATATGCATAGATCGCCTGTGTGTCCTCGATGTAGGCTGGCGTGGCCCCGTCGCCTTCCGGCACGCGGATGAAATCGTAGGATCCATTGCCCCAAGCCCCGACATAAAGCGTCTTTTGATCGAGTGAGACCAGAACGCCATTGATTTTACCGGCGTCCGAAACCAGCCGTGTGACGGAGCCATCCAGATCGATCCGAAAGACCGAATGCGGGGCCTGTGTCATTGGCTCATATGTCTAGCCCCCTATTTCGGGTCGACGAACTAAATGCGACCTGCCTCGTCAATCGTCAGATCGTTCGGGCCATTGTATTCGCGACCTTCGAAAAGATGGGGCAGGATGAAGCTGCGGCCTGATCCGCTGTGCACGCCATAGATGCTGTCGGTCATGCCCGCAGGGTCATAGATCTTCTCTTTCAGCACATTGGCGTGGTCTTGCCCTGTCACCTGCTCAATGAGCTTTTGCAGCAGCAGGAAATTGGTGTTCGGATACTCATAGGCCTCGCCGGGAGCAAAGGACGCTGCCTCTCCGGTGGCAATGGCCAATATCTCATCCGGGCCCAGGGGCCGCGGCGGGTCATCCATGATCAACTCGATGAAGGCTGGCAGGTCGCCATCCCCCGGGACAGTGTCATAATCAAGGATGCCAGAATGGTTCGACAACAGCTGGTGCATTGTCACGGTGTCGATATTCGCGATCTCCGGCAACGCGGATACATCCATCTGCGCGCTCATTGGGGCGTCGAAATTGATCGGTCCCTCCGCCACCAGGTCGAGCACCAGCACCCCCACCATCATCCCGACCTGCGATCCGATCTGAAACTGATGGTCTGTGGTCACGGGGTCGCCGGTTTCGGTATCCTCGACGCCGCGCGCATCTGTGATGGACAGCCCGCCTCGGGCGATCTCCATCAAGGCGGCTGGCGCTGTCTTCTGGCGATCAAAGGCGTCAAGGTCGGTGTCCGGCGCGGCGGGGGTAAATGTCGACATTGTCGGTATCCTTATTGGCATTTGAATCAGGGGGCGCAGCCCCGAGGTCGGCTATGGCAGGAATGCTCCTGTTCTGGCGTCCTCTTCGACCGGGCAGGACAAAATTCACCGCAAACGCGCAACGCCGGTCCGGCATCACCCATTGCGGCCCGAGTGGCAGAACAAAGCCACCACCAACAATTGTTGTGTTTTGACCGCAAAGCAGAAACCATGTGAGGTGTCGGCAAAGGCAAAGCCCATGGCTCCGACAGACCGCGCAGCACCGGTGGGATGATCCACCACACGCGCACTCTAGAAGGGAGGACCTGTCATGACATCATCCACCATAAGGCGCACCAGGGGCCGGGGCCGCCTGTTCGGCTCGGTGCTCGACACCGTGGGCGATACGCCCACCATTCGCATCAACCGGCTCGCCCCTGAGGGCGTGGAACTTTATGTGAAGGCGGAGTTCTTCAACCCAGCTGCCTCGGTCAAGGACCGGCTGGCGCTGAACATCATTGAGGCGGCAGAGCGTGAGGGCCTGTTGCAGCCCGGGCAAACCGTGGTCGAAGCCACCTCCGGCAACACCGGTATCGGCCTTGCGATGGTCTGCGCGCAGAAGGGCTATCCGCTGGTGGTGACCATGGCCGACAGCTTCTCCATCGAGCGGCGCAAGCTGATGCGCATGCTGGGGGCCAAGGTGGTGCTGACACCCCGCGCCGAGAAGGGCTTTGGCATGTACCGCAAGGCGGTTGAGCTGGCCCACGCGAACGGCTGGTTCCTCGCCAGCCAGTTCGAGACAACGGCCAATGCGGACATACATGAGGCCACCACCGCGCAGGAGATCCTCGGCGATTTCGAGGGCAAGCAACTGGACTATGTGGTCACTGGATACGGCACCGGCGGCACGGTCACCGGTCTGGGACGGGTTCTGCGCAACGCGCGTCCTGACACCAAGATTATCCTCAGCGAACCGGCCAATGCACAGCTTGTGGGCAGCGGCATCGCGCAGGAGCGTGACGCCAATGGCGCCCCCGCGGTGGGGCACTCCGCGTTTGAACCGCATCCCATTCAGGGCTGGACGCCGGACTTCATCCCCGCCGTGCTGCAGGAAGCGCTGGACAAAGACTACTATGACGAGCTGCGGCCCGTTGCGGGCAGCGACGGCATTCACTGGGCGCGTGAGCTCGCCAGCAAGGAAGGCATTCTGACAGGCGTCTCCGGCGGGTCCACCTTCGCCATCTCGCAGGAAATCGCGAAGGCCGCAGCTCCGGGCACCGTGATCCTCTGCATGTTGCCGGACACGGGTGAGCGCTATCTCTCCACCCCGCTGTTCGAAGGAATCGCCGAAGAGATGGACGCAGAGGAAGTGGAGATCTCCAAATCAACCCCAGGCTATCAGATGCCCTGATGGCGTGGCGGGTGCCCCGTGCAGGTCATGCTTACGCAGCGAAATGCTGACGGAAGGCCGCTTCTCCTGAGGGCGAAAAAAACACCGCGCGGCTGTCCGTTGCACGCCGGGCCCAACCACGCACCTCGAAAGCGGCCAAAAGCGCGCGGCCCAGGCTGCCCGCCAGGTGTGAGCGGCGCTCGCTCCAGTCCAGACATTCCCGGCAGAGGGGCGATTTTCCACGTCTCAGCCCGTCCACATCAACGCCCAACTCGGTGACGAAGGCCACCCCATCTGGCGTCAGGTGCAGATCATCGTCTTGCCCCATCAAAAAGCCGCGCTGCTGCAACCCGTCAAACATCTGAATGCCCATATCTCCAGCCAGATGGTTATAGCACACGCGGGCTTTGCGCAGCGACGCGTCGCGCGGCCCGGTGCGGGTCCGCAGGTGGCCGGTTTTGGCGGCCAGCCCCATCAACCCTTCGAGCACGGCGGCCACATCCTCGCTAGCCAGCGACACATACTTGTGCCGCCCCTGTTTGCGCATACGCAAGAGCCCGCCTGCGTCCAGCTTGGCCAGATGAGAGCTTGCGGTCTGCTGGGTCACCCCGGCCTCTGCGGCCAGCTCGGTCGCGGTCAACGCCTTGCCGCTCATCAGCGCGGTCAACATATTGGCGCGCGCGGGGTCACCGATCAGCGCGGCGATGCGGACGATATCAGGACCTTCTTTCATAGTTCGATGTTAGCCGAAGCATGAGGCGCAGGCAATGCGCTATCCCTTGGGTGAAACCAAAGGAGACCTCATGCTGACCTGCATCATCAAATATCACATCGACCCCACCAAACGCGAGCAATTCGACCAATACGCCCGCACCTGGGGCCAGGCCATTCCGCGCTGCGGCGCCGATTTGATCGGCTATTTCTCTCCGCACGAAGGGTCATCGACCCTCGCCTACGGGATTTACAATACCCCCAGTCTCAGCGCCTATGAGAGCTACCGCGCGCGGCTGGCGGCGGACCCGCTGGGTCAGGAAAACTATGCTTTTGCCCAGAAGGAGAAGTTCCTGCTGCGTGAAGACCGCACCTTTTTGACACTGGCCTCTGCGCCGCATGGAGACCCCGCGTGATTGCTGTGATTTTCGAAGTCGAACCCGCAGAGGGTCGCCAACAGGACTATCTGGATATCGCCGCCAAGATGCGGCCCATGGTCAATGAGGTCGAGGGCTTCATCTCGGTGGAGCGGTTCCAGAGCCTGACCGACCCGAAAAAGATCCTGTCTCTATCGTTTTTCGAGGATGAAGCCGCCGTTGAGCGCTGGCGTGCCCTGAGCGCACACCGCGCGGCGCAAAGCGCGGGTCGGAAGGGTATTTTCGCAGGCTACCGGCTGCGCATCACTCAAGTCATCCGAGACTATGGCATGTTCGATCGGGCACAAGCGCCGGATGACAGCAATGTCCATCATGGCGTGACGCGGGGCCCCGGCGCGAAATAGGCAAAATCTGTCATAAATGCAGGCGCTTATCTGGGTTGGCGCTATCAATGTATTTACCCGATAAGTGGAGACTGACGGGCACTGCTTGATTGACTGCCGGCCCCTGATGAACCGACTTATTGACTGCCTGACACAGGATCACGACTACAAGCTGGTTGCGCTGGCCGCGACGATCTGTCTGATCGGCAGCTGCCTGAGCGTTCTGCTGTCGCGACGGCTGCTGTCGGCCAGAGGCACCCGCCGGCTGATCCAGATTGCGTTGAGCAGCATGATCGCGGGCGCCACCATCTGGACCACGCATTTTGTCGCCATGCTGGCCTATGATCCGGGTATGCGGCACGGCTATGAACCGATCGCGACGGGGGTGTCGCTGCTTATCGCAGTGCTTGGCCTGTTGGTCAGCAACGCGATCTTTACCTTTGCGCCAAAAGGCATCTACACGCTGGTCGCGGGGGCGATCTTTGGGCTGACAGTGGCTGCGATGCACTATGTGGGCATGTCGGCCTATCTGCTGCCGGGGCAGATTGTC
The DNA here is from genome assembly GCF_009811755.1 of Roseobacter cerasinus. GTDB lineage: Bacteria > Pseudomonadota > Alphaproteobacteria > Rhodobacterales > Rhodobacteraceae > Roseobacter > Roseobacter cerasinus. Next base: position 305,148 of record NZ_BLIV01000003.1, on the reverse strand, counting down.
TGGGATCAAACCTATGTGATCGCATCGGTCCTGCTGGGCGCGATCTTCGGCGCGGGCGCTTATCACCGCATGGCCTTTCCGATCACACGCTATTGCTGGCTCGGCGGCGCAACCCTCATGGTACTGTCCATCTGCGCGATGCATTTCACCGGCATGACAGCGGTGACCATTGAACTCAGCCCGCTCTACCGGGTGCCTGCACAAGTGGTTTCGGACGAGACCCTTGGCCTTTTGATCATCGGGATCATGGCCGTGGTGCTGCTGGTGGGCTTTGCGGCCGTCAGCATTGAAACCGGAATCGAGCAGGAGGCGCGGGGCAAGCTGGAGCAAGCCGCACTGCAGGATCCACTCACCGCTCTGCCGAACCGCATGCACCTGAACGAGAAGATGACCGAGCTGTCAGCGCGCCTGACCGCGGATGAGACGGAGCGTCTGGCCGTGCTGACCATCGATCTCAACCGTTTCAAGGAGATCAACGATATCTACGGCCACTCGGCGGGGGATGCGGTGCTCTCGGCTGTGGGCAAACGATTTTGCGCAACGCTGGAGGAGGATGAATTTGTTGCCCGCTCCGGCGGGGATGAATTCGTAGCATTGAAGCGCGGGGTGCGGCGGCAGGAACAGGTCATGGCCTTTGCCAAGCGGCTGCACGCGCTTTTGATCGAGCCCATCCAGATCGATCAGGCCTCTGTCGTGGTTGGCGCCTCCATCGGCATTGCGACAAGCATGCACGATGGGCGTGTGCTGCATGATCTGCTGCACAAATCCGACCTCGCCATGTATCGTGCCAAGATGGAGCCTGAGCGCCACATCTGCATATACAACGCGGAAATGGATCAGCAGAGCCGCGAGCGCATTGTGATGATCAACGACCTCAGGGAGGCGGCGGCCAGGGGGGAGTTCGAGTTGGTGTACCAGCTGCAAAATGACATCGGTTCGCTGGACCCGATCGGCTTTGAGGTTCTGCTGCGCTGGCACCACCCTGATCGTGGGATGATCCCCCCGGATGTGTTCATTCCGATTGCAGAGGAATCCGGTCTGATCCGCGACATCGGGCTGTGGGTGCTGCGCACCGCCTGCTTCGAAGCGATGACCTGGCCCAAGCCCTTTAGCGTCGCTGTGAATGTCGCACCGCAGCAGCTGGTGCAGCCCTCCTTCCTCGAACATGTGTCGGATATACTGATGGAGAGCCGACTGCCTCCGGAGCGGCTTGAGCTTGAGGTCACGGAGGCCAGCATCATCGATGATCAGGCGCATACGCTGCGTGTCATGCACCGGCTCAAGGATATGGGGGTTCGCATCGCCATGGATGACTTTGGAACCGGGTATTCCTCGCTGGCCACGCTGCAGACCTTCCCCTTCGACAAGATCAAGATTGACCGCAGCTTTGTCCAGAACGTGCATCTGGATCAGCAGCGCGCGGCCATTGTGCGCTCGACACTGCTCCTGGGCGCGGCTCTGAACATCCCGGTTCTGGCTGAGGGCGTCGAGGTTGAAGACGAGTTGGCCTTTCTGAGGGCGGAGAAGTGCAATTCCGCCCAGGGTTTCTATTTCGGGCGCCCGATGAGCCGCGATGACGTGCAAAGCCTCTTTGACGCAGACCGCCGCGACAAAGCCTCCTGACATCCACCATTGCAAAATCCCGTGCAGCGCGGGCAGGATATCCTGGGCCAAGGGAATAAGGGAAGACGGATGCGCACTCAGGTTGTGATCATTGGCGGCGGGCCGTCGGGTCTGCTTTTGGCGCGGCTGTTGCACACCAAAGGGATCGATACGGTTGTTCTTGAACGCAGAACCGAGGCGCATGTGCTTGCCCGGATCCGCGCGGGGGTGCTGGAGCGCGGGCTGGTTGATCTGATGGCGCAGGCGGGTTTGGACACCCGGCTACGCGCCGAAGGCATACCTCATGACGGCACGCTGATCAGCTATGACGACACGCTCTTTCGCATTGATTTCAAGGCGCAGACCGGCACCTCCGTGATGGTCTATGGCCAGACCGAGCTGACCCGCGATCTCTATGCCGCACGCGCGGCCTGTGGTGGAGGGATTGTGTTCGAGGCGGAGGCGGTCCAGATTCATGAGGCTGACGGGCACGCGCCCTATGTCACCTACCACGTCGACGGGCAGCAGCGGCGGATCGACTGCGACTTCATCGCCGGATGCGACGGGTTTCACGGGGTGAGCCGCAGATCCATCCCCGATGGGGTCCGGCGCGACTATGAGAAGGTCTATCCCTTCGGCTGGCTGGGTGTGCTTAGCGAAACGCCGCCTGTCGCGGACGAGCTGATCTATGCCAATTCCAGCCGGGGGTTTGCCCTTTGTTCCATGCGCAACCCGCAGCTCTCGCGCTACTACATCCAATGCAGCATGGCCGACAGCCCCGACGATTGGAGCGACGCGGCCTTCTGGGCGGAGTTGCGGCGGCGCATCCCGACAGCGCAGGCGGACGCGCTTGTGACTGGCCCCTCCATCGAGAAATCCATCGCGCCGCTGCGGTCGTTTGTGACCGAACCGATGCGCTGGGGGCGTCTGTTTCTCTGTGGCGATGCCGCCCACATCGTGCCGCCCACCGGCGCCAAGGGCCTCAACACCGCCGCCTCAGACGTGCAGTACCTCTTCCACGCTTTGGTGCGGCACTACGACGACAAGGATGACAGTGGCCTTGACGGCTACTCCGAAAAGGCCCTGGCACGGGTCTGGAAGGCGGAGCGGTTCAGCTGGTGGTTCTCGTCCCTGATGCACCGCTACCCCGACCAGTCGGAATTCGACCTGCGCATCCAGCGGGCCGAGCTGGAGTTTCTGCGCAGCAATGACGCCGCGCAGAAGGCCTTCGCCGAGAACTACGTGGGGCTACCCTACTAGCCCGCGAGCGACGGCAGGAAGAGCACGATCCCCGGGAAGGCCACCAAAAGCGCGATGGTGATCGCATCCGCCACAAAGAAGGGCGACACGCCTTTGAAGACGTCCTGAACGGTCAGGTCTTCGCGCACCCCGGCCACCACAAAACAGTTGAGGCCAATGGGCGGCGTGATCAGACAGAACTCCGCCATCTTCACCACCAGAATGCCGAACCAGATCGCACACATCGGCCCCGACATGCCAAAGGCACTGTCGGCGGCACTCACAAACTCGCCTCCGTTCAGCGCCATGACCGCCGGGTAGACGACCGGGAGCGTCAAGAGCAGCATGCCGATGGCGTCCATGAACATGCCCAAGACCGCATAGGCCAACAGGATGCAGATCAGGATTAGCATGGGTGACATCTCCAGCCCCGTAATCCAATCGGCAAAGGCCTCCGGCAGTTCGGCAAAGCCGAGGAACCGCACGTAGATCAGCACACCCCAGATGATGGAGAAGATCATCACGGTGAGCTTGGCGGTGTCCAACAGCGCGGTCTTGAGCTGCCCCCAGCGCATGCCACGATAGAGCGCCATCAGGAAGATGATGAACGCCCCGATGGCGCCGCCTTCGGTGGGTGTGCCCCAGGCATCGCCAAAGGGATTGTAGACAAAGAAAATGATGATCACGACCACCGCCACGATGGGCAGCGCGGGCGGCAAGGCTTCGAACTTCTCCCGCCAGGAGAAACCGCCCACGGGCGGACCGACCGATTTGAAGATCACCGCGATGCCGATGATCAGCGTGGCGTAGACCACCGCCGAGAACATACCTGGCAGAAAACCCGCGAGCAGCAGCTTACCCACGTCCTGCTCCACAATGATGGCGTAGATCACGAGGATCGCCGAGGGCGGGATCAACGAGGCCAACGTGCCGCCCGCCGCCACGACGCCCGCTGCGAATTGCTTGTTGTAGCCGATTTTCAGCATCTCGGGTATGGCGATGCGCGCAAACACCGCCGCCGTGGCCACCGACGCGCCCGAGACGGCGGCAAACCCCGCCGTGGCAAATACGGTGGAGACGGCCAGCCCCCCCGGCACCCAGGCGATCCAGCGTTTCGCCGCCGTAAAGAGCGCCGTTGTGAGCTTCGCGTGATAGGCCAGATAGCCAATCAGGATGAACACCGGGATCAGGCTGAGCACCTGCGCCGAGACCTTGGAATGTGGCGTCAGCCCCGCGACCTTCACACTGATCTCAACCGCTTTCCAGAACCGCTCCGGGTCATAATCAAACCCATTCCAGCGCAGCCAGACCAGCCCGACAAAGCCCGCAAGCCCGGCCGCAAAGGCCACGCGCATGCCCAAAACGACAAAGACGAGCAGGCCGCCGCTGACCCACAATCCGATTTCAATGGGTTCCATCAATCCGCCCCGTCCAGCGCTTCGGCTTCAAGCCGGGCCTGTTCGGCCACCGAGAGGTTCAGCGGCACGGCGACAGGGCTCTCCAGCCCCAGGATCAACGCGCGCCCATAGCCCCAGGCCTGCAGGACCAGCCGCAGCGCCAGCACAGCAAAGGCAATGGGCACCACCAGTTTTGATGGCCAGATCGGCAGGCCGATGTCGATGGAACTGTCGCGGCTGCACAGGGGTCGTGCGCAATCAAAAGAGCGGTCAAAATGCTCCCAAGCGCCCCAGGTGAGCGCCACGATCAGCAGCAGGATCAGCAGTACCGAGACCAGCTCGAAGAACCACAACACCCGCCCACGCAGGGCGCTGACCAACATGTCCATGCGCACATGGCTGCCGTCGCGCTGCACGTAGGCCACACCCATGATCGCGATGATCGGCATCGCGGCCTCGATATAGTCCACATATCCGGCCATCGGCGCGCCGAAGAACTTACGCCCGGTGACCGAATAAGCCGCCAGAAACATCAGCGAGAAAATTGCAAACCCGCTGAGCAGCGCGCAGAATTTCTCGATGGGTAAAAGCGTGCGGTCCAGCCTGCTGAGCAGACTGGAGTCTTCAAGCACGGCGGCTGATCCGGCCATACCCCTGCCCCCTGTTTGTTATGGATTGGGGCCGCGCCGCAGACCGGCACGGCCCTGATGGGTCAGCTGCCGCCTTTGGCGTCCGCCAGTGTTTCGACGACGAGATCATAAAGCTCCTGACCTGGGAGGCCCTGGGCTTCCATCTCGGCGATCCAGGCGTCTTTGGCCGGGTCTGCCGCAGCGGTCCGGAACTCCGCGATCACGGCAGGATCGATCTCGACCTTGGTCACGCCCTTCTCTTCCAGCACGGCATCCCAGCGCTTGATCAGCTCGGCGTAGTTGGCGAGGTAGTGATCAATTGCCTCCGACACCGAACTGTCGAGCGCTTCGCGGTGCGCATCCGACAGAGACTCGTAGGCGTCAATATTCACAACCACAGGGCAGTTCACTGTGCCGGGGTTCAGGTTCGCCGTCCACCAGTCCGCCTGATTGATGGTGCCAAAGCTCAGATGCGCGTGCTGGGCAAAGGCCACGGTGTCGACCACACCGCCTTCCATCGCCTGATAGGCCTCGGTGGCCGTCACGGAGGTGGGCACAGCGCCCACGGCCTTGAACGCCTCGCCCAGACCACCGGTGGCACGCACGCGCATGCCTTCGAACTCGGCCAGCTCATCGCGCGGCTCGCCGGTGCCCACAAGATTATACTGCGGCATGGGCGAGGTCATCAGCAGCTTGGCATTCCACTGCGCCATCTCTTCGGTGGCGGCGGGGTGGCTATATACAGCGGCGGAGACCGCCACTTCTTGCTCCAGATTCTCAACGCCCAGGAACGGCAGCTCCAGCACAGTGATCACGCGGTTCTTGTCGGGGTGATAGCCTGCGCAGAACTGCGCCATCTCAAACGCGCCGATGGAGATACCGTCGAGGTTTTCGCGGTTCTTTGACAACCCGCCATAGCTGACGTTCATCGTGAATTCGCCACCGGTTTTTTCGGCGACCAGCTCAGCCAGCTTTTCCACGTGCTCGGTGAAGGCGCGGCGCTTGCCCCAGACCGATACGTTCCATTCGGTGGCCGCGGCCTCCGAGACAAATGCAAAGCTGATGGCGGCGACAGCGGCGCCGGACAGATATGTGTTCATGTGAGTTCTCCCTTATGACGTACCCTATATGGGGCACGCTTGGCGCAAGGCTACCCAAGCGGATCGGGCCTGCCAAGCCCAGAAAGCCCGCCGCCCATCCACATCCCTCAGAGCGGCGCAGGCTATTGTCCTTTCGGCTTATTCCCTTCCATCACGATCCCGCTATGATCCGGGCGTGGGAGGAGTCGCGTTCGGGCCGGGAAGACGAACGCAGGACGGCTTCTTCGCAAGATGACGACCCAAGAGAGGAGCCTTCATGTCCGACGCCAGCACCACTGCAAAGACCTATCCGCCGTCCGCAGACATGGCCGCAAAGGCGCATGTGAACGCCGCGAAGTATGCGGAGATGTACGCGCGGTCTCTTTCTGATCCCGAGGGGTTCTGGCGCGAACATGCGGGGCGCGTCGACTGGATGACGCCCTTCACCAAGGTCAAGGACGTCGACTATACGCTGGGTCAGGTCTCGATCAAATGGTTCGAGGATGGCACGCTGAACGTGTCGGCCAACTGCATTGATCGGCATCTTGAGACGCGCGGCGATCAGACGGCAATCATCTGGGAGCCAGACAGCCCTAGCGACCCGGCGCTGCATATCACCTACCGCGAACTGCATACCTCCGTCTGCAAGATGGCAAATGTGCTGAAAGATCTCGGCGTCAGCAAGGGTGATCGGGTGATAATCTACATGCCCATGATCCCCGAGGCCGCTTATGCGATGCTGGCGTGCGCGCGGATCGGTGCGATTCATTCCATCGTCTTTGCTGGGTTCTCGCCGGATGCTTTGGCCGCACGGGTCAATGGATCAAACGCCAAAGTTGTCATCACCGCAGACGAGGCGCCGCGCGGCGGGCGCAACACGCCGCTGAAATCAAACGCGGATCAGGCGCTGTTGCACACGGCTGACGATGTGAAGCTGCTGGTGGTCAAGCGCACCGGCGGTCAGACCACCTGGATCGACGGGCGCGACTTTGACTACAATGCTCTGGCAGCGGAGGCCTCCGCCGACTGCGTGCCTGAGGAGATGGGGGCCGAAGACCCGCTGTTCGTTCTCTACACATCAGGCTCAACCGGGCAGCCCAAGGGCGTGGTGCACACCACCGGTGGCTATCTGGTCTATGCGGCGATGACCCATGAGATCACCTTCGACTATCACGACGGCGACATCTATTGGTGCACGGCGGATGTGGGCTGGGTCACGGGCCACAGCTATATCGTCTATGGCCCGCTCGCGAATGGCGCGACCACGCTGATGTTCGAGGGTGTGCCCACCTACCCGGATGCGAGCCGCTTTTGGCAGGTGTGCGAGAAGCACAAGGTGAATCAGTTCTACACGGCACCGACCGCCATTCGGGCCTTGATGGGTCAGGGCAACGAGTTTGTGGAGGGGTGTGATCTGAGCGCTCTGCGCCTGCTCGGCACCGTGGGTGAACCTATCAACCCCGAGGCCTGGACCTGGTACAATGAGGTTGTCGGCAAGGGCACATGCCCCATCGTCGACACCTGGTGGCAGACGGAGACGGGCGGGCATCTGATGACCCCCCTGCCCGGCGCCCATTCGATGAAACCCGGGGCCGCGATGAAGCCCTTCTTTGGCATCAAGCCGGTGGTGCTGGAGCCGGCCTCAGGCGCGGTGATCGAAGGCAATGATGTAGAAGGCGTGCTCTGCATCGCTGACAGCTGGCCGGGGCAGATGCGCACGGTCTGGGGCGATCACGACCGGTTTGAGAAGACCTATTTCAGCGACTACGCGGGCTATTACTTCACGGGCGATGGCTGCAAACGCGATGCGGATGGAGACTACTGGATCACCGGCCGCGTGGACGACGTGATCAACGTCTCCGGCCACCGCATGGGGACGGCGGAGGTGGAATCAGCACTGGTCGCCCACGCCAAAGTGGCTGAGGCCGCCGTGGTCGGCTACCCGCATGACATCAAGGGTCAGGGCATCTATTGCTACGTCACGCTGATGAACGGGGAAGAGCCCACCGAAGAGTTGCGCAAGGAGCTGCGCACCTGGGTGCGCACCGAGATTGGCCCGATTGCCTCACCTGACCTGATCCAATGGGCGCCCGGCTTGCCAAAGACGCGCTCCGGCAAGATCATGCGGCGCATCCTGCGCAAGATTGCGGAGGATGATTTCGGGGCCTTGGGTGACACTTCAACACTGGCCGACCCCTCGGTAGTCGATGATCTGATCGAAAACCGCATGAACAAGAGCTGACCAACCTGCAGTCAGTGGCCAAGGCCGGTGCGCTGCATCGGCCTCTTTGTTATGGTCAGGTCACCTTGTCACTTGTACAGCGCGCTTTAGATCACTCCCCAACACAAGAGATGTGACGGCACCCATGACTGCTGAGCCCAGAAATTTCACTCCAAGTGCTGACCGCCACGCGGAGCTGCGCCGCGCCTTCGGGTGTTTTGGCACCGGGGTGACCGTGATCACCACGCAGACCGCTGACGGCCCGCTTGGCATGACGGCGAATTCCTTTTCATCGGTGTCGCTGAGCCCGCCGCTGGTGCTCTGGTCCCCCGCGCTGTCGTCCGGGCGTCACGATGCGTTTGCGGACGCGGAAAGCTTCTGTATCCACGTGCTCGGCGAGACCCAGCTTGCAATGGCCAGACACTTTGCAAAACACGGCGATGGGTTTGACATGTTCCCGTGGGACACAGGGCCATTTGGCGCGCCCCGGCTGCAGGGCTGTCTGGCCGAGTTCCACTGCCGTACACATGCGGTGCATCCGGCGGGCGATCATTCGCTGATCCTCGGAGAGGTACAGCATGTTGCGCAATCCGCAGAGGATCAACCCGGGTTGCTGTTCGACCGTGGCCGATTTGGACGGTTCACAGCAGATCTCTGAGGGCTGCTCAGTAGTCCCGCTCGAAGAAAATCCCAAGGCCGGTGTTGCCGTCTTGACCAACGGTACCTTTGGCGGTCAGCGCATCCGTCACATCGAGGTTGATCGACAGCTCCGTCTCTCCGCCACCCGTTGTGACGTCAGTGTAGACGTTTTCCGAGATGTATTTTCCTGCGCGCAGGGCAGCCTCTCCATCATCGGTGGTTGTGATGTCGAAATCATCCAGCCCAAAGCCCTCACGCAGATTTCCGATCACATCGGATCCTTGCCGCCCAGCCAGAACCGCCACGGCATTGGCCAGCTGCAGCGCTTGAAAGGCGCTGATGTCACCAATGTCCCGCCCGAAGAGCAGCTGCGACAGCACCTGATCCTGCGGCGAATCCGGCGTCGAGACAAAGGAGACATCCGGCGTCGTGGCCGGCCCGTCGAGCACAACGCCCGCTGTGCCGCTTTCGGTGCTGGTTGAGGTCACGAACCGGATGTAGGGCACCAGATCCCCCTGGAACTGGATCGACCCCTCGACCAGATCGAAACGTTTTCCAAGGATGTCCAGACGCCCGCGCACCAGATCGAATTGCCCGACCGATATCACCCGCGCGGTGGTTCCACGGATGTCCAGCGCGCCGCCCAGCTCCGCATCCACGCCGCGACCACGCACGAAGATCTGCCGGGGGGCGTTGATCCGGATGCCGAGAGCATAGGCGTTTGCCGCGCTGTTGCTGGGCCCGGACGCCGCAGGTCCAGGGATCACATCGGCACGCCTGCGCGTCGCGGTCACAGCCGCCGGGGCGTTGACATGCACGATATCGGGGATCTCGCCGATGCTCGTCACACCGGAGGATGGCACCGTGATCAGCGTCTCACCCACGTTGATCTCACCGGCGATGCGCGCCCCGCCTGTCAGCGGACCATTGACCGTGATCGCCCCGTCCAGCACCGTCGAAAACAAACTCGGGTCTGCAAAACCCATGCTCTGCAGCGCAACCTCCAGATTGGCCGCCAGCGTGCCGAGGTTCAGCGACCCCGAGGCGGCGATGCGCCCGCCGCTTTCCACCGCACTTTGCGCATCGATGCGCAGGGTGCCGTCCGCCAGGTCCAACGTGCTGTCGAGATCCGACAGAACAAGCCGCAGGTTCGGAGCGGCAAAGCTGGCCCCGTTGGTTGTGATACGGCCAGAAACCGCGTCCAGCCCGGGTGCCCCCTGCACCGCCAGATCGAACCGGGCCTGACCTTGCAGGCTGCGCGGTGCCAGGAACGGCTCCGCCAGCCCCAGCGGCAAGGCGCCTGCAACGTCAAGATCCAGCGTGCCATCCTGCGCCACCCGCCCGGCGATCGTGGCATCCGTGCCAGCAGGACCTGCGGCAACCGTGTCAATCTGCCAGTCCGTTCCGGCCCGCGCGGCCTCCCCTTCGATGGAGAATGGCCCCCGGATCTTGGGCACAAAGACCCCGATGTCCGGCAAGGCGGCGGCAAAGGTGACAGCGGCCTCCGGCCCGGTGGCCAGCCCCGCAACGCTCACGTCTGCGCCATAGGGGCCGCTGGCATCCACATCCACGTTATAGCCCTCAGGGGTCAGCCAAAGGCGCCCCGCTGCCTTTAGAGGCCCCTGCACGCTCTCCACAAGCGGTTTGATCTCGGGCACCGACAGATCGAAGGTCACATCGGTCTGTGGCCCGGTGGCGCGGCCCTGAACCGCCAATTGGCTATCGTAAGGTGCATCCGCATCCAAATCCACGCTCCAGCCCAGAGCGTCCTGCGTGGCCTCCGCCACAAGGGTTACCGGCCCGTCGTATTGCGGCAGCACCAGGGCGATGTCGCGCAGGGCCGCACGCAGGGCGACCTGACTGTCGTCGGTGCGCAGGCTGGCATCCGCCGTGACCTCCAGCGCGTCATTGCTGAGGTCCAACCCGTCTACAAAAGTGCCCGAGACATCGCGGCGCGTGCCCAGCGACAGCTGCGTCCGTCCGGCGAGCACCGCGTCCGCTTGCGGCACGCCCACGGTCAGGTCGGTGGTGCGGCCCGAAATAGTCAGATCGAACATGCTGCTGAGCGGTGTCACATCCCCCGCCACGTCCAGCCGCGCCGCCCCCGAGAGGGGTCGCCCGGCCACGGCGGCAAAGCGGGCAAGGTCTTTCGCCTCGACCAGCAGGTCGAGCGCCATGGGGAACCCGCTGCTCAATCCGTCAATGGTCACATCCCCCGCGAGGCCATAGTCTTCGCCGTCAAGCGTTAGGGCTGTGATGCGGATGGGCTCATCCTCCACATAGTCGACCCGCGCCTGGCCCGTCAGATCCTGCCCCACCGCCTGCGCGGTGGCGGGATCGGCAAACTCCAACCCGCGCGCCGCAAAACCCACATCCCCCAGGAAACGCCCAACAGTGCCGACGGCGCCTTGCAATTTACCATCAAGGTCCAGCTGCGCGGACGCGACACTCAGATCCGGGCGGTCCAACCCGGTGACATCGAAGCGGCCCAGAAACGCGTCGCCGTTCTCTGCATCATAGTCGACACTCAGCAGCACGCGCCCCACGGTTGTCGGCACATCGCCACCCGGCAGGGTGACAGGCTGCGTGTCGCCGCGCCCGATCTGCCCGTCGACATCCACAAACACCGGCCAGTTGTCAGCGTTCAGCCGCAGCTCCCCCGCCAATTGAGCGGATTGCGCCGCAAGGCTAAAGGTGCGCACATGCATACCACCACTCGCGATCAGGATCGTATCGGCCTGGACCTGCACGTCCGGTCCAAAGAAATCACGCGACTGCGGGGCCACAAGCGCGGTGATATCGCCGCCGATATCCGCCTGTATGCGGCGATCAGGCGCGGCCCCTTCCACATCCACGGGCAGTGCGCTCAGCATGACCTGCCCGGCCACCCGATCGGTGCCGTCCGTGGCGAGCGCAATGTCGGCAGTAAAGTCATCGAGCGGCCCGGTGCCCGCCACCGTTAGATCCAGCGCCGGCTGGCCCGGCAGATTCAGAATCCGCCCCGCCAGACCGCCTGCCGCCTCGTCCAGCTGAATCTCGACCGAGATGTCGGAGCTGTCGCGCGCAAAGCTGCCCTTGAGCACATAAGTGCCCGCGCTGCCATCCAGGCGACGGGCGTCCAGATCCAGAACCGCCCCGTCGTCATCCAGACGCGCGCTGGCCGCGATGCCCAGCTCCGCCGCCACACCCAATATCGGTTCCCCCAGCGCAATGCGTTCCAGCGCGATCTGCTCGATATTGATCGAGACGGGCAGATCGGGCAGGGCAAACTCCGTGGCCTCCGCCGAGGGGATCTCGACCGTCTCCTCCACCTCAGGCAGGCGCGGCAGCTCCAGCGCGGCGGCGCTCAGGCGGTTGACCTCAAGCCGCCCGCGCAGCAACGCCAGACGGCTCCAGTTCAGCCTGACGTCTTCCAGCGTGAGCCAGATGCCCTGATCATCTGCGATTGTCATCCGCGCAAAAGACGCCTCCGAACTCAGCGCCCCTTCGAATCCTTCGATGTTGACCTCCCGCCCCGCACCCGAGAGCAGATCCTCGATGGTGCGGGTCAGAAAGCCGCCGTCATCGTCCTGCGCGGCGGACAGCTGCGGCAGGTGGAGCAACGCGAGACAGAGAAGAAGAACCCTGAGAGACCGCATCAGAACGCTTGCCCTATGCCAATGTAGACTTGAAGCGAAGACCCATCATCATCGCCCGATGTGGGCACCCCGACGTCCAGCCGGATAGGCCCGACGGGCGTGTTATACCGCAGGCCGACGCCCGCACCGCTTTGCCATTCGCCTGACCCATCCGGGAACACCTCCTCGCCAATGTAGCCTACATCAAAAAAGCCCACATATCCGAGGTTTCCGTTGCTGCGTATGCGAAGTTCAGCCGACAGCCCAAGAAAGGACCGCCCGCCCACGATCTGCCCGCCCCCCACATCAACGCCGAGCGATTGAAAGTCATGTCCGCGCACGGTATCGCTGCCGCCGGAGTAAAACAGGAAATCGGCAGGGGCGACCGACAGGCCCGGCCCCACAAGCGAGCCGAGTTGCCCCCGCAGCGCCAGCGTCGTCGGTCGGGTCTGACCAAAGGTGCGGTAAGCGCGCACATCCACTGAGGTGAGCGCCCCATCGGCCGCGCCGTCAATGGCCAGAAACGGGCTCACCTCAGCATTGAAATAGTAGCCTTCGCGCGCATCCAGCGCCGCGTCGCGGTAGTCAAACGTGGCGCCGAGCGGGACAAGAAACAACGTATAGTTGTTCTCGCCAAAGGCATCGCGGGTGTTGGCCCGGCGCAAGCTTACGCCCAATCGGTACCGCCGCTCTTCCGAGGCAAACCGTTCAATCCCGGTGCCTATGGTGCCCTGCCGGGAGAAAAAATTGAGCTCATCCTGCTGCTCAATCTCGGCCAATAGGAAGAAGTTGGTGTCCTCATTGAATGTCGCGGGCCGTTCAAAACGCGCGCCCAGTCGAAAGTCGGTGCCGCCGGTGTCGCCACCGATGCCTTCGATCTCCGCATCCAGACGCAGACGCTCCGCCCCGCCAAAGAGGTTGCGATGCATCCAGAAGGCGCTGACCGACACCCCCTCGACCGTTGAGACCTCAGCCCCGAACCCAAAGCGCCTTGGCTTTTCCTCATTCACACGCGCAGTGATAGGCAGCGTGCCTTCGGCGGTTGGCGTCTCGGCTTCCAGCATGGCGACAGAGCGGAACGCCCCGGTGCGCCGCAGCCGTGCGGTGGCCCGCTCAAGCTCTTCGGGCGAATAGACCGTTCCGACCGGCAGACCGGCGATCTCCAGAATGCGCGCTCCTCGCACGGCGTTGTTGCCGGTGACAGACAACGGCCCGAACCGCAGCCTAGGGCCCGGATCAACCTGCAGCCGCGCATCTAGCTGCCGATCCGCATGCCGCGCGGTGATGGTTTGATCGCTCAGCGCCGCCTTGGCATGGCCCCGATCGCGCCACGCCTCTGTGGCCGCGCTGCTGGCGTCGCGCAGCAGGCTCAGCCGGGCAGGCTCTCCCGTCCGAAACCCGTCGGGCAGCTCGGTGCCGGGGGCCAGTGGGGCGACATCCGCCGTGCGAAAGCGGAACGGGTTGCCCGGCTCAATTGTGATCTCGGCACGGTTGACTTGCGGCGGGGGAGACACGGATTTGATGGTGGACGCCTCGCGCCCGTCCAGCCGGATGCGGATCACGGCGCCATAGTAAGCGTGGTCATAAAGCACGGCCAGAAGCCGCTGATAATCCGCCTGCGCAACGGCTACGATTTCCTGAGTGGAGGCCTCTGTCTCTGACCGTGACTGCTCAAACAGCAATGAGCCGCCTTCAAGATCACTTCGCAGATCGTCTTCCAGCGTCCCGGTCAGGACAACATCCAATGCGTGACCGCTTGTTCCCACGCACATCAGCAAGACGGCAAGCAAACCGCGCGTGCAGGCCAGAGTCAGTCTGCCCGTGGTCATGATGTGTCATCCCCCGTCACGCGCCTGATTTAACGCATATGTCCAAACAGGCAACCGGCGCGCTACAGACTGTTGTTACCCACCGTCTTAGCGGAAAAGCCGGGCTGCCTGCAAACGGACAAACGCGCAGCACGCCAAAGGCCGCACATCGGCGAGGTCATAACCACACCAGGGGCCAGCCTCCCTACGGCCAAAATGCACCAAAACCGACATCCACGTTTCACGTTCAAACGCGACACAAAGCTACGGATGATTGACACCTCAGCAAAGCCGGTCCAACCCTGAAGACAGCCAGATGTCGATAAATCTCTGATATTTTGCGGAAAAAATGAGCTTTAGCGAGTCAAGGCAATCCAAATGCCCGCAAATCAGGCTCTGCTCCATCGCCAGAGGTTCAGCATTCCTTTATCACTTTGAAGGCAAACCCATGTCGCAAACAGACATCATATCCTTGAAGTGCAGGCCGATCCGGTTACGTCTTTTCATAAGCAAACCTTCAACTTTGGATGGTTTAACCACCCTCGACCACACGATTGGAATGCCCAGATGACACTGCCCGAGCCGACCCAAGGGTCAGACCTTCACAGCGCACCCTACGGTCGCATCGCCGTTGTCGGTGCGGGGGCCTGGGGCACTGCGCTGGCCTGCGTGGCTGCAACGGCGGGCCGTCAGGTGCGGCTGTTCGGGCGTGACGCGGCGGTGGTCGCGGCAATCAACGCCGGGCAAGGCAACCCGGCGTATCTGCCTGATGTGACCCTGCCCGCCGCATTGGTGGCGACCACCCAGATCTCCGAAGCCGTGACAGGCGCTGATGCGGTGCTGCTGGTCGTGCCCTCCGGCGCTGTGCGGAGCGCGGCGACCAGTCTCAAATCCTTCCTGCTGCCGGGAACGCCCGTGGCGGTTTGCACAAAGGGGATTGAGCCGCAGAGCGGGCTGCTCATGTCGCAGGTTGCCGCCGAAGAGCTGGGGGATGTGCCGGTTGGGACCATATCCGGCCCGACCTTCGCCCGCGAAACCGCGCTTGGCCATCCCACCGCCGCAACCGTGGCCTTTGATTTCAGCCATGCGGACCGGCTGTCGCCCACGCAAAGCCCCGCCGCCCGACTGGCCGTGTCGATGAGCACGCCGTCATTCAAGACCTTCATTTCCGACGATCTGGTCGGCGTGGAAATCGGCGGGGCGATCAAGAATGTCATTGCCATCGGCTGCGGTATGATGACCGGCGCGGGCTTTGCCGAAAACACGCGCGCGGCGCTGATCACCCGGGGCATGGACGAGATGAAGGCACTGGCCGAGGCGCTTGGCGGACGACGGGAAACCGTCACCGGTCTCGCTGGTGCGGGCGATCTGACGCTGACCTGCTCCAGCCAGACCTCGCGCAACATGTCGCTTGGCGTGCAGCTGGGCCAGGGCACGCCGCGCGCCGCCTGTTTTGACGGTCAGGCCGTTGTCGTCGAAGGTGAAGCCAATGCCGCCTCCATTGTCGATCTGGCCCGGCGCGTTGGTGTCTCGATGCCAATCTGCGAGACCGTGCATGCCATCCTGCATGGTGGTGCGGAGCTGCATCAGGCCTTCGCCGATCTGTGGACACGACCCATTGAGGCGGAACCCCGCGCGTTGGAGATATCGCTCAACAACCCCGCACAAAGGCCTGTGTCATGACTGCAGACTATGCGAACCGCCGGTTTGTGCTGGCCACCGATCTTGACGGCACCTTTTTGGGCGGCAGCGAAGCCGACCGCCGCACGCTTTACGATTGGATCGAAGCGAACCGTGCCACGGTCGGGTTGGTCTTTGTCAGCGGGCGTGATCCGGAGTTCATCACCGAGCTGTGCACCGGCGGTGTCCCCTGGCCGGAATACGTGATTGGGGACGTCGGAACCACCATCGCCCGCGTCACGCCGGACAAACAGATCGCCCCGATCCACCCGCTGGAAGCTGAGATCGCCGCAAAGTGGGACGAAGCCGGACCTGCTGTGAGGGACGCGCTTGCAGATGCGCCGGGCCTGACACTACAGCCCACGGCATTCCGCTACCGGATGAGCTATGACTATGATCCCGACGCGTTTGACCCGGACGCCCGTCGGCAGATCGAAGCCATGGGCTTTGATGTGCTGATCTCGGACAACCGCTATTTCGACGTGCTCCCCAAAGGCGTCAGCAAGGGCCCCTCGCTTTTGCGGTTGATGGGCCACCTGCACCTCTCGCGGACCGCTGTTCTGGCTGCTGGCGACACGTTGAATGACCTGTCGATGCTGGTCGCAGGCACACCTGCCGTGGCTGTCGGTGGCTCCGAGACACCTTTGCTGGAGGCTTTGCCCACCGCCCCGCATATCTACCGCGCCAGTGGGATCGGCACGGCCGGTATCCTTGAGGCCATCGCCCATTTCGACCTTCACCCCACACCAGAGAGAGTTTGATCCATGCCGTCTGACCTTGTGATCGTCTACCACCGCCAGCCCTATGAAGAGGTGGAGGAGAACGGCAAGATTGTCTTCCGCGAGAACAAGAGCCCAAACGGCATTGTGCCGACGCTCAAAAGCTTCTTTGGCACCGCAGAACACGCCGCCTGGATCGCCTGGAAGCTCGCCGATGATCCGGCGAACCCGGACTTCGAAAAAGTGGTTGAAATCAGCGATGCCCACGGAGATTACACCGTTTCAAGGCTGCCGCTGACCGAAAAGCAGGTCAAAAGCTTCTATCACGTCTCCTCGAAAGAGGCCTTCTGGCCGATCCTGCACAGTTTCAAGGAGAAGTTTAACTACGACCCGGTCGACTGGCCCACCTTCCGCGAGGTGAATTGGGCCTTTGCCGAAGCCGCCGCGCGGGAGGCTGCGCAAGGAGCACGGGTGTGGATTCATGACTACAACCTGTGGCTTGTGCCGGGGTATCTGCGGCAGCTGCGCTCCGACGTGACCATCTCGTTCTTTCACCACACCCCCTTCCCCGCCGCAGACATGTTCAACGTGCTGCCCTGGCGGCGCGAGATCGTGAAAAGCCTGCTCGATTGCGACATCGTCGGGTTTCACATTCCCCGCTACGCCTCAAACTTCGTCTCGGTGGCGCGCAGCCTTTTTGATGTGAGCGTCAAGACCCGCGAAACCGTCGTAGACGAGCTGGTCTCGGACGGCACCGCCCTTAGTGAACGCACGTTGCCGACGCTGTTGTCTTTCGAAGGGCGCGACGTGGCCATCAGCTCGGCCAGTGTCGGCGTGGCGGTGGAGTTCATAGAAAGCCGCGCCAATGACCCGGCGGTCAAGGCCGATGCCGCGCAGATCAAGGCCGATCTTGGGGAATGCCGGTTGATCCTGTCGGTCGGGCGCACCGATTACACCAAGGGCGGCGTCGATCAGCTGGAAAGCTTTGAGCGGGTTCTCACTGAGAATCCGGACCTGCGCGGCAAGGTCAAGCTGATGCATGTCTCGGTCAGTGCCAATCGCAACATGTCGGCCTACGCCCTCACGCAAACCGGCATTGAGGAAACCGCCGGGCGGATCAATGGCCGCTTTGGCACGCTGCACTGGCAGCCCATCGCGCTGATCTCGCGGGCGATCCCCTTTGATGACCTCATCAAGTATTACCTCGCCGCAGATGTCGCCTGGATCACCCCGCTCGTCGATGGCATGAACCTGGTCTGCAAGGAGTACCTTGCCGCGCGCACCGATGGGGACGGCGTTCTGGTCCTGTCGGAGTTTGCAGGCGCCGCGGTGGAGCTGCACTCCGCGGTGATCACCAACCCGTTTTCGCATCGCTCCATGGATCAAGCCATCCTGCAGGGGCTGGAGATGCCCGAGCGCGAGCGTCGGGACCGCATGGCCGAACTGCGCCGGGTGGTGAAGAAGTACTCGGTCAAAGCCTGGGGTGACGCGCAACAACGGCAGTTCAGCGCGGCGATTGCGCGCAAGGACACGGCCGCGCAGCCCGAGCCAGAGGCTGTCAGCTGACCGTCACGGCCCCCGTCACCTCGATCTCGGTGTCGACCCCAAGCGTGGCAAGCACATTGCCGCCCTCGATGTAGGAGTAGATGTCGAGCGTATTTCCTTTGCCGTCCGAAACAGGCGCCTCCGACGTTTTCTGAAACGCGCCGCCCTCACCGCTGAGAAGCACAAGGCTGTCAGACGCATCGCCATAAATCACGGCGCTTTCCGGCAGGGCCTGATCCAGCAGTGTCTCCAACTCGCTGTCGCTGGTCGAGGACAGCTCGATCACATCCTCCAGTGAAATCTCAAGTGTATTGGCCTGCGCATTGTCCAGATCAATCGCCTCGATATCCCGCAGCTCCAGCACGGGGATCAGCTCGTCCGAGACGTTGCCGCCCAGATCAATCTGCAACACATCGCGGCCTGCGCCACCATCCAGCAGCTCACCGATCTGCGGCACATCCGCCACGCGCAGAATGTCATCCCCGTCTCCGGCGAGGACCACATCGTCGCCCGCGCCGCCGTCCAGCGTGTCATCGCCATCGAACCCAAGCATCACGTCATCGCCTGCACCGCCCTCGATGCGGTCGCCTGCGTCACTTCCAAAGAGAAGATCCGCGCCGTCCTGTCCGCTGAGGTTCTGAGCCGTCTCCGCCTTACCAATCAAATCGGAAGAGAAATGCTCGACTTCGCTGGTCGCGTCGTTGCCGTCGGTGTCAAAGCGGGCCGTCACGTTGATCCGGTTGCTCTCACCCAGCAACGCTTCGATATTCTGAATGCTGGCCAGCGGCAATTCATAGCCCGCGCCGTCTTCGGCAAAGCCCATGCTGTCTTGATCGGCGATGCTGCCCTTGTCCGCGCCATCCGCCTCCAACGTGACGTCCAGCTCAATCAGACGGGGTGAGAAGACCGGTGCCTGCGTCACCGCCCCAGCCAGATCCGCGCCGGTCGCCGCAAACGTCGGATCCGCGTCGATTTGCTGGAGCAGCGCGAGGTCGTCGCCACCTCCCAATGCAAAGGCCTGGATATCCAGATTGGAACCGCCTGCGGACCCGGTCAACTCTTTCAGCGCGCTGCGCCAGCGCCCGTCGGGGGGCAGGCCCTCCGTGATGAACAGCATCAGGTTTTCTTCGCCGGCTGGCTGGGTTGCCAGGAACCTGTTGGCCTCATCAAGCGCCTGATCCCAGGCCGTGGCACCTTCAAGAAACGGCAAAGACAGGATGGCTTGCGGAAGGGCTGGATCCTGCAAGTCAAAGGGCTGCAAGGCGCGCGCCGCATCGGCGTATTGGATGATCTGCACATCCACCGACACCTCGGACCCGTCGAATTGCTCTGCCAGTGAAACGACGGCGTCGCGGACGGCTTCGCGCTGCGCAACCCAACCCGCAGCTCCGGTGCTGTCTGAGCTGTCCATGGCAATGACAAGATTGATCGCCACGGGTGCGGCGGGCACGGTCTCAACCTCGATAACCCCTGCCGTCACTTCCCCGCCTTGCGGGGTCAGAGCGACCGTCACCTCCGCCCCGTCAGACGCCCCTTCAACCGCCGCGCTGATCTGCCCGGTGGAGACACCGCCCTCCTCATCCGTCACGGAGTAACTGAAGCGGTCGATCCCGACAAACCCCTCTGCAGGCGTGTAGGTGAAGCTGCCGTCGGCCGCGATCACCACAGTGCCATGCGCAGGGCCGTCTCCGCTCAGCGCAAAGTTCAGCGGGCCGGTGCTGTCGATGTCGGTTGCGGCAAGCTGGCCCTCGACAGTGCCATCGCGCGGCACCTCGATCACGGTGTTGGGGGCGACCGTCGGGGCATCATTTGTGCCCTTGACGGTCACTTCAATGATCTGCGTGACCTCGGCGCCAAACTCATCGCGTGCCGTCGCGGTCATGGTTTCGACCACAGTTTCGCCCGCACCCAATTCGTCCGCCGCCGCGTTGTCGAGCACGTAGCGCCACGCCCCCGATGCAGAGATGACAAAGGTGCCAAAGAGGGCGCTGGAGGTCCCGCTCCAGGTGATCGTGCTGCCCGGGTCAGGGTCGACTGCGGTGAGCCGTCCTTTCACGCTTGAGGGCGCCACGTCTTCAACAACCGTGCCGCGGTTGCCGCCGGGCGCCGTGGTGATCACCGGCGCATCGTTCACCGGGGAGACGGTAATGGACACGGTGGCCTCTGCGCTCTCACCCGCTGGATCGGACACCAGCACGGTGAAACTGTCCGTGCCAAAGAAATCGGCATCCGGGCGGTAGCTGTAGCTGCCATCCGGCAGCAAGGCCACTTCTCCCGAAGACGGGGTATCACCCAGCACATATGTGAGGGTGTCGCCGTCCACATCGCGCGCGGCAATCTGCCCGACCAGCACCCCATCTTCTTCGACGCTTGCGGTCTGATCGTCGGCAACCGGCGCATCGTTGACCGGCAGCACCTCGACCACGACCGTGCCCTCGATGGTCTCGCCGCCGGGCACAACCGCCTCGAAGGTGAAGCTGTCGGTCCCATTGAAATCCGGCGCGGGCACATAATCGAACTGCCCGTCGGCGCCCAGCACAACTGCGCCGTTCGAAGGGCCATCCAGAAGCGAAAATACGGTGCCCGCGCCGCCGCCGATGGCATCTACGCTGCCACTGATCGCGCCCTCTTCGCCCGCATCCTCTGGGCCGCTGACAACGATGACTGGCCCCTCCTCCGATCCATCCTGCACCGGCGGTGTGATCAGGCTCTCGTCCAGGCTGTCAGGCGCCTCCACATCGCCGGTTCCCTGATCCGTCTCCACCGGAGGCGGCGCGGGCACGGCCTCGACCCCATCGGAGCCGTCAGGCGTGGCATCGGGATCAAGCTCCTCGATCTCGGCAGGGGCCTGCGGTGGCGCAGGGGAGGCACCGGGGGCTGCGGGCGCATCCGGGCCACCCGTCTGGCCAACGGTGCTGCGGTAGGCTGCAAAGGCCTCGGCGATGAGCAGATTGTCCCCCGCCGCATCCGCGAAGCTGCGCGGCACCTCCTGGGTCTCGCCACTTGCCGCAGAGACAATCCATTTGGTGTCCGTATCCGTGATCGTGGCCACCAGGTTGCCATCCACATCGCGGACTTCAACACGGCCTGTGCTGCCATCGGGGTCGCTCGTCAGCGAAATTTCGGTGGTGTCGACCCCATTGACCGTGCCGATCTGCACCACCACTGTGGTGCCCCGGATGCCCATGGTGGAGGACGGGGTGTTCACCTCCATGCCGCCGGTCTTGGCCACCTGCCCCGCGATAAAGACAAAGCCCCCCTGGATCAGGCTGAAGGTGCCCGAATTGTCGGTGCCCGCAGGATCGTAGATGAGCGCGTCAATCACCATCCGGGATGAGGCGGACAGGCTGAAGATCGTGCCATCGGTGAACGTCACCGACAGTGACGCATCCTCTGCCGTGACAATCACATCGTTCTGATAGATCGGGCTGCCCGGTTCCAGCAGCTCCTCTGTCCCGTCGGTGCGCTGCACCGTTGCTTCCCCTTGCGCGGCTTCCACCTGGCCGATGGGGGCCGCACCCGAGGTGGTGCCCGCTTGGGCGTATTGCCCGGGTGCGATGGGCCCCGCCAGGCGCTCAACCAGATCGCCGCGCAGGATCGCCCCGTTCGGGTCGCGCAGGTCGACGGCCTCTCCCCCGGCAAAATAGTCGGGTATGCGATAATTCGCGGCCCCATCATTCACGATGTAGAGATCCGGCCCAAGCCGGTAAAACGCACCGTTGAAGAGCAAGGCGCTGTCGGGCACAAGAACAGCCTCCGGCGCGTCACCCCAAAGGGTCACGACATCATCGGTCTCTTCATCCTTTGCCTCGTGGTTCAACGACACGCAGACAGTCCTTCGTCGGCAAGTTTCATCTTGTCTTAACCCAAAACCTCCGGTGGGTATGTGATCCAACGCACGTTTTGCCCAATTATCGCCACAAATCGGCCTTATTGCGACCAACTACAAAAAAAATCCGAGATTATCCTGAGATGAGCAACAATCTCAAGTAGAAGCAACCTCTTGATCCGCGAGGCGATTCGGCCAGAATGATCTGCGGGGCCGGCTATCCGGGCCGGAACAAGGCGAGGCCGCGCGAACCATCGGCCAGGGGGCGGGTGACTGGCGCGATGCATCAGTGGTTTTCAAGATGGGTCGGGTGGATTCGCATCGTGGCTGTTATCGGGCTGCTGTGCGGGCTGACCATTCGCTACGGCGACCCGCTGCCCATATCCATGCTGCGCCACGCCTCGTTTGATTTCTATCATCAGAGCAAGCCACGCGATCTGACGTCTTTGCCCGTGAGCATCCTGGACATCGATGATCGCAGCATCGAGGAGATCGGCCAGTGGCCTTGGCCGCGCAGTCAGTTTGCAGACCTGGTGGACCGTGCGACTGCGGCGGGTGCGATTGCCATCGGCTTCGATATCGTCTTTTCCGAACCTGACCGGCTGTCGCCGGGCCAGATTGCTGCGGACAATACGGACATGCCGGATGAGTTGGCCACCCAACTGACACAGCTGCCTGACAATGACGACCTTCTTGCGGCGGCCTTCGCCCGCTCCCGCGTGATTGTAGGGCAAACGAGCGTCCGGACGTTGGCCGGCAACCGGCGCGAAAAGCGCGAGATGGCGCTGGCCCCGCATGCGCTGATCGGGCCGGACCCGATGCCCTATCTGACCCAGTTTCCAGACATTGTGCAGAACCTGCCCCAGCTTGAGGCCAATGCGGCAGGACGCGGCATGTTCAGTACGCGACCGGATGCAGATGGGGTCTACCGCCGCGTGCCGCTGGTCATGGCCGTCCAGGGTCAGCTGCGCCTTGGGTTGGCGGCAGAGGTGTTGCGCGTCGCCACCGGCGGCGCCCCTTTTGCGGTGCGCACAAATGAGGCGGGTGTGGAGGGGATCGTGCTCGCCCGGCAGCTGGTGCCGACTGCACAGGACGGCACCGTATGGCCTTACCTCACACCCTCGTCGCAAAGCCGCTACGTTGCCGCAGCGGACCTTCTCAAAGACCGGCTGCCAGGGGGGCGCCTTGCGGGGCATCTGGTGTTGGTTGGTACATCGGCCATCGGGCTGGAAGATTTTCGCGCAACACCGCTCGGCGTGGCGATGGCCGGGGTCGAAATCCATGCGCAGGTGCTTGAGAACATCATGGCGCAGACCCTGCTGGTGCGCCCCAACTATGCCATTGCGGTTGAGCTGGTGGTCACGTTTCTGCTGTGCCTGCTAGTCATCATCTTTGCCCCGGCGCTGTCGGCGCGGGTGCTGATCGTGTCATCACTTGTGCTGATGGTCAGCTACGTCGGCACCTGCTGGTATCTGTTCTACGACAAGCGCATCCTGCTGGATCCGTCCTTCCCGGTGCTGGCCATGGTGCTGACGACAATCCTGATTTCCACGGTCAACTACCTGCGCGAAGAACGGAGGCGCCGCGAGATTCGCAGTGCGTTTGGCCAATATGTCTCCCCCGATCTGGTGGACCGGCTCAGCCGCGATCATGGGCAGCTGACGTTGGGCGGCGAGTCGCGGACGCTGACGCTGCTGTTCAGCGATGTGCGCGGCTTCACCGCCATTGCCGAAGAGTTCCGGGATGACCCGGAGGCGCTCACCACGCTGATGAACCGTTTCCTGACCATCCTGTCGCGGGCGATCCTCGAACAGAAGGGCACAATCGACAAGTTCATGGGTGATGCGGTCATGGCGTTCTGGAACGCACCGCTCGATCATGATGACCACGCCCGCGCCGCCTGCCGCGCCGCGCTCAAGATGATCGCAAATGTGGAGGCCTTCAACGCCAAGCGTGACGCCGCCACCAAACGCCGGGGTATGGCCCGCAAGGGCGGCGCGGCGCGCGCGCACCGCCTCAACGTCGGTATCGGCATCAACACCGGCCAATGCGTGGTTGGCAACATGGGCAGCGACATGCGCTTTGACTACACAGCGCTTGGCGATCCGGTGAATGTGGCCTCGCGACTGGAGGGCCAGTCGCGCTACTACGGCGCGTCGATCATCCTCGGTCAGGCCACGGCGCGTGAGGTCATGGAGGATTTTGCGGTGCTGGAACTGGACCGGATCACCGTGGTTGGAAAGGCCCTGCCGGAGACAATCTTTGCGCTTCTGGGAGATGACACGCTGCGCCAGTCCTCCGCTTTTCAAGCCGCTTTTGACCGGAACGCCAAGATGCTGGCAGCCTATCGCGCGCAAGACTGGGATACGGCAGAAGCTGCCCTACCCCACCTGCGCACCGACTTCAGCGCGCTGGCTTTGCCCCTGGACGACTACCTTGATCTCTACGCCGAGCGGATTGCAGGGTTACGCCTCGCGCCTCCCGGGCCGGATTGGGATGGCGTCTTTGCCTCAACTAAGAAGTAGTCACCGCTCACGCAGCGCTTCGGCCTGTGCGCGCAGGATCGGCTTGGCGAGGTAGGACAGGACCGTGCGCTCCCCGGTCTGGATATCGACGGAGGCGACCATCCCCGGCGTGATCGGCAGCGGGTTGTCCTCCGTTCCCAGGTAGGAGGTGTCAGTGCGCACCACAACCCGGAAAAATTCGGTGCCACCTTCGCTGGCGATGCTGTCCGCACCGATGCGCACGACCTCTCCGTCGAGCGCGCCATAGATGACGTAGTCATAAGCCGAGATCTTGACCGACGCACGCTCCCCCGGGCGCACGAAGGCGATGTCGCGCGGTCCAAGATCCGCCTCGATCAGCAGGCTGTCGTCGATGGGCACAATCTCGACCAGCGGCGCCCCGGGCTGCACCACGGCGCCGAGGGTCGTGGCGTTGACCCGGTTGATCGTGCCGCGCACCGGCGCGCGCAGCTGCGCGCGTGTGACCCGATCATTGGCGCTGCGCAACGTCTCCTGCACCACGGCCAGCTCCAGTTGCAGCTGCGCCAAGCGCTGACGAGCAGAGAGCACATAGGCGGAGCGCGCCGCGTTGATCTGGTTCTCCGCCTCCGCGATGGCGGCCTCAAGGCGCGGCGTGCTGGCGCGACCTACCGCCAGGTCGCCATTCAACTCCGCCAGCCGCGACTGCAGCCGCAAAAGCTCGATCTCGGGCACCAGTCCGCGATTGAACATGTCTTCGGTCAGCGCAATCTCGGAGAGAAGCGGCGCGATGATGCCATCGGTGCGCGACTGCTGCGCCTTGACCTCCTCCAGCTCAGCGCGCCGTTGCAGAAGCTGCGCGCGCAGCACCTCCAACTCCCGCGTCAACTGCTCGCGCCGGGAGATGAACACCTGCTGCTCCGCCGCAACCGCAAGCGGGGCGCGCGCACGCAGATCCTCGTCAAAGTCCAGATCTTCGGCAAACTGCGCCTCGGCGCGCAGCCGCGCCGCTTCGGCCCGCCCGGCGGCCTCCCGTTCCCGCAGCTCGCCCCGTTCGGCGGCAAAGCGGGTGTCGTCGATCTGCATCAACACGTCGCCCTGCTCCACGATATCGCCTTCGGCGACGGCAATGTCGCGCACGATACCGCCCTCAAGGCTCTGCACAATCTGCACTTGCTGCGACGGGATCACGCGGCCCGTGGCACGCGCGGTCTCTTCAATCTCGTAGGTCGCGGCCCATGCGACGAAGGCCGCAAGCCCCGCAGCAATCGCCAGCAACAATCGCCATGGCCCACCTCGGCGCAAGGCCGCATTGGCGCCAGCGATATCATTCACGAATTGGTCTTCGATCCGGTTGCCAAACATCCTATGCCCCGCCCCTCGCCGCACCCATGGCGCGCAGCTTGTCCAGCACCTCGCTGCGCGGGCCATCGAGCACCGCGCGTCCCTGATCCATCACGATCAACCGATCCGCCATCGCGGCGAGCGACTGGCGATGCGTGCACACGATCAGGCCGACACCTGTGGCGTTCAGCTCCTGAAACCGCTCAATGATCTGCCCCTGCATGCGTTGGTCCATGGCGTTTGTCGGCTCGTCCAGAAACAGCGTCTTGGGTTTGCGCAACAAAAGACGCGCCAACGCCACGCCCTGCTTCTGCCCGCCCGACAGCCGCTGCCCCTGCTCACCGATGAACATGTCCAGCCCGTCGGGCGCCTCTGCCATGAACTCATCCATGGCCGCGAAATAGAGCGCCTGCGCGATCTCGGCATCACGCGCATCCGGCTGCCCAAGGGTGAGGTTTTCGCGCAATGTGCCGGTGAACAGCTCCGGCGTTTGCGGCAGATACCCAATGCCCCGGCGCAGCTCCGCCGGATCATATTGCGACAGGGCCACGCCGTCGACAAGCACGTTGCCGCTGTCCGGCGTGATCAGCCCGGCCAGCAGTTTGCCCGTGGTGGTCTTGCCCGAGCCCACCCGGCCCAGAAGCGCGACAGATGCGCCAGCGTCCACCGAAAAGCTCAGGTCTTTCAATGCGGGGCGTTGCGCTTCGGGGTAGCTGAAGGTCACCTCCTCCAGGCGTACCGCGCCCGCGCTGACCCGCGCATTGCCCCGCAGCACAGTCTCCTGCTCGACCGGCAGCGCCATGAAGCGGTTCAGCGCAGCCAGCGATTTGACGGCATATTGCGCCCGGAAAATGGTCTGCGCGATGGCGCCCAGCGGGGCCAGAACACGCCCGGCCAGGATATTCGCGGCGATCAGCGCACCGATGCTGATCTGACCCTCCGCCACAAGAAACACACCCCAGACGATGATCAGCACCGACACCATCTGCTGGATCAAGGCGGTGCCCGTGGTGGCGACGTTTGACCAGAATCGCGTGCGGCCATTGATCTGCGAGGAAGCCGCGACCGCTGCCTCCCACTCCCGCTGCATGACCGGTTCGGCGCCCACGCTTTTGATCGTCTCCACGCCACCCAAAGCCTCAACCAGCACCACATGCCGCTTTGTCGCCATGCGCTGCGCGTCAGCCGCACTGCGCCCCAGTGGAAGCTGCGCGATCACCGCCAGCAACAACACCACCGGCACGGCCAGCAGCGGCACCAGTGCCACCGGCCCCACCACCCAGAACAGCGCGGCGACAAATATTCCGATGAACAGCATGTCGATCACGGCGACAAAGGAGGCGGAGGCAAAGAATTCCCGCACCACCTCGAAATCGCGGATCGTGCTTGCAATGCCAGCCGCGCCACCGGGGCGAGACAGAAGCTGCGCGTTCATGGCTTGGCGGAACAGGCTGGCGGCCACGGTCATATCCACGCGGCGCCCGATGTTTTCGAGAATATTGGCGCGCAGGATCCGCATCACGAAATCGAGCGCCAGCGCAATCCCAACTCCGATGGCCAATGTCCAAAGCGTGACATAGGCGAGATTGGGGATCACCTTGTCATAGACGTTCATCACAAACAGCGGCAGCGCCAGCGACATCACGTTCAACAGCAGGGCCGCCACCAGGATCTGCATCCAGCTGCCCCAATTGGCCCGAACCGGCCCCCAGAACCAGCTGCCCCGATCAGGCGCAGGGGCGCTGTCGGGTGCCATCATACGGCGGGCGTGATCCGCGTCGCGGGTGACAAGCATCACCTCGGGCTGCAGATCGCGGCGCAGCTCTTTCAGGGGCACCTCCTGCACCAACGGGCTTTGGGACGGGTCAATGATCTGGGCCAGCTTACCCCCCTGCGCAACGGCCTGCACCACCACCGGCGCGCCGGATTTGCGCCAGACCAGCACGGGCAGCACCGCAGGGTCGATGCTCCGGATGTCCCGTTGCAGCAGCCTTGTTTTCAACCCTATGGCCCCCAACGCGCGCGCCAGAGGATGCGGGTCTGACAGGTTCAGCTGTGACGGCAGGCGCGCCATGACTGCATCCGCTGAAAACGGCAAGCCAAACCGCTGGGCCATCCAGACCACCACCGCCAGATCCGAACCCGGCTCCGGTGTATTTTGCGGGGGGTCTCTCCGCGCTTCGGCGTCATCTGTCTCTGGAGGCCGAAGATCGTCCGGTGTCATTTCAGCGGCTCGATCGTCACGTCAAAAATCGCACCGGGCTTGTTGTCGACCCGGCTCTGAAACGCAGGCTCCAAGGCGAGATCGCTCTTGGCCAACCCGAAATGCGCCGCCAGCAGGCTTTGCGCTGCAAGCGCGCGGTAGCCGCTAAAGGCCAAGCCAGCGCGCGCGCCCACCGCTTCGAACTCAACATTGAACCGCGCGCGTTCCACATCCAGCAGATCCAGAAGGGTACGTTTGGCGGCCAGAAACTCATCGCCATAGACTTCCACGATCAGCCGGTTGATGCGCAGCTGGTCGTTCAGCTGTGCCGAGCGGTCTGCATTGGTCCGGTAGCTGTTCCAGCTGCGCGCCGCCAGCTCCCTCACGTCACGCACGGCAACCGCCTGCTGCGCCAGCGCCTTGCTGTTCCGCTCAGCCAGGGCGCGGCGTTCAGCGGCACGACCGCCCTGATACAGCGTCCAGCGCAACCCCAGACCAAGGGTCTGATCCGTGCGCGTGCCATCCACACCGTTGCGGTTGATGTCCCGCACCACACCGGCGTTCAACGACAGCTCCGGCAGACGGTCCGACAGCGTGACCTCAGCCTGATAGCGGGTCTGGTCGATCTGCGTCCGGGCAAACTGCACCCGGTAGCTGTTTTTGACCGCAATCCGCGTGAGCTGATCAAGCGACGGCGGCGGGCCCGGCATCGGCACATACATACCCGGGCCTGGCCTCCGTCCGATCACCCGTTCGTAGCGGGCATTGGCGTCCCGCAGCGCGCGTTCCACATCCAGCTGGGCCAGCCGGGCGGCACGCACCCGGTCGTCAATGGTCAGCTCGTCGCTGTAGGGCAGACGGCCGCCCTGCACCAATTCCCGCACCTGCGTGCCGATGTCCTCGTGCGTGGCGACATTGCGTTTCGCAACCTCCAGCAGCTGCCGGTGCCGGTGCACGTCGATATAGGCTTCGGTCGCATTCAGTGCCATGGTTTCGGAGGCATCCAGCAAACTGAAGATGCTGCCATCGACGCGGGCCGCGTTGGCATAGACAAGATTGGCCCGCCGAAAGCCGTCAAAAATCACCAGCTCCGCACGCAGCCCCAATTGGTGCCGCGAGGTGGTGCGGTCATTTTCAGCCGCTGACAGAGAGGTCGGGTCATCGACGCGTTGCCGACCGGTCTCACCCTGCAAAACCACCCTCGGTTCAAACTCACCGCGCAATTCGAGCAGCTCATAGGCAGAGGCGCGCATCTCGGCCCGCGACGCTTGAATAGACGGGTTGGTCGTGACCGCGTGGCGCACGGCATCCGCAAGCGGCTCCGCGCCCCCATGTCCGGCGGCCCAGATAAATCCCAAACCGACCCACAGCACTTCGCGCATGCGTTTCACGCCAACATCCCCAAACCACCCACAACTCTTTGAAAAAGAGTAATCCCAAGTTACCTAGATCGTTTCAAAAAGCAATGTGAGACGGTATCTGTCCCAGACCGTAAAACCGATGCAAATGATTTGGCCAGCCGGCCCCCACGATCTCAACCGCCGGTCTGAGACAGCAGCCAGACCCAGATCATCCCGATATAGGTCAGCTGGTGCAACGCCTGATCAATGCCCGACGCGCGCCAATAACCCGCATCCGCAGGCGTGAGATTCTGATCGGAGGTATGGCGTCCTTTCCACCAGTCGATGTGGAAATGGATCGCCCATTCCGCCAGCACGGCGGGCACCACAAACGCCAAAGAGGCACCGACAAGACTAAAGGCAATCAGCGATCCGAGTGCATGAATACCTGCATGCAAAAACGTACCCCAGTGCAAATAGCGGCCCCGGCCTTCCAGCATCGACCTGGTCTGCAGGAAGTAATCCGCCAGCATGTGCTTGACTTGCAATAGACACAACACGATCAGCAGTGTGCTGTAACTCGCTACCAAAACGTTCCCTTTCACCCCCCGGCGATGCGGATGAGCCTACTGCGGCCGGGGTTAACCTGTAAATCCGGCATTTGCGCAAAAATGCCGGTTGGCCACCAAATCTGTCCCACCCGGACCCGTGACCGACCCAGCCGGGCCCTACTCGCGGTAAAGCAGCGACCGGCCGTTTGCAAAGAGATGCACCTTTGCGGGGTCCGCCGTCAGCTTCAGTGTCTGGCCCCGCATGTTGGTGTGAATACCCGCCAGCTTGGCGATGACGGTATCCGTGTCCTTGGAAGAGCTTGGCGCCTCGAAGTAAAGCTGCGTGACCTCCCCCAGCGCTTCGACGATGCTCACCTGGTGGGCGAAGGCATAGTTCTCACCGTCGGTCGGCACCATGTCTTCGGGCCGGATGCCCACATTGACCTTCATGCCCTTGTCTGAGGCCTGCGTTGGCACATTCGACTGGAAAGTGCCGCCGCCCTCGGGGCAGGACACGGTGGTGACCGCGCCAGTCTCGACAATCTCGGCCGCCAGGAGGTTCATCGCCGGGGAGCCGATGAACTGCGCCACAAATTCGTTTTCAGGGCGTTCGTACAGCTCCAGCGGGGTGCCGACCTGCGCGATGCCCTTGTTGGCCAGGACGACGATGCGGCTGGCCAGCGTCATCGCCTCCACCTGATCGTGGGTCACGTAGATCATGGTCGAGTTCGGCATGCTCTCTTTCAACTGCGCAATTTCGATCCGGGTCGCGACCCGCAGGCTCGCGTCGAGGTTCGAGAGCGGTTCGTCAAAGAGATAGACCTTCGGGTCGCGCACGATAGAGCGCCCGATGGCCACCCGCTGCCGCTGTCCCCCCGACAGCGCCTTGGGCAGACGGTCGAGATATTGGTCAAGCTGCAGCACCTTGGCCGCACGGCCGACGGCCTCGTCAATCTCCTGCGGCGATTTCTTGGCGAGCTTGAGGGCAAAGGCCATGTTGTCGCGCACCGTCATATGCGGGTAGAGCGCGTAAGACTGGAACACCATCGCGATGCCGCGTTGCGCGGGTGGCACGTCGTTCATGCGAGCCTCATCAATGGTCAACTCGCCCGAGGTGATCTTTTCCAGCCCCGCGATCATGCGCAGCAAGGTCGACTTGCCACAGCCCGAGGGGCCCACAAAGACGATCAGCTCACCGGTGGTGATGTCCAGATTGATGTTCTTGAGCACCTCGACGTTGCCGCCATAGGCCTTGCCCACATCCGTCAGTTTCAGATTGGCCATATGCGTGTCCCTCCCAAGACGTGCGGCTTAGTCCTGTTTCAGCGCGAGGCAGACCTGCCACGGCCCCAGGTGCAGTTTGAAATCCGGCGACGGGGTGGCCCCGCCCAGCTCATGCCCGATGGTGACCCAATCCCCCGGTGGCATCCCGTGCAGTGACGGCGTATCCGACAGGTTGAAGGCGCAAAACAGCGTCTCATCCCCGTGTTGGCGGGTGAATTGCAGCACGTCGCCATAAGCAAAGACACCGCCGTGTTCGCCCTTGATCAGCGAGGGGTGCTCCTTGCGGAAGGCGATGGCACGGCGGTAGTGGTGCAGGATCGCGCTGGGGTCGTCCTCCTGCAGGCCGACGGAGCGGTTCAGGTGGTCATGGCTGACCGGCAGCCAGGGGAACCCTTCGGAAAACCCCCCGTTCTGGTTCGAGGACTCCCAGACCATCGGCGTGCGGCACCCGTCGCGGCCTTTGAACTCTGGCCAGAACTGTTTGCCGTAGGGGTCCTGCAGATCTTCAAAGTCCACGTCCGCCTCCGGCAGGCCCAGTTCCTCGCCCTGATAGAGGCAGACCGATCCGCGCAGGCACATGATCAGCGTGGCAAACAGGCGCTGCGCCGCGGGCGGCAAATCCCACCGTGAGGCGTGGCGTTCCACGTCGTGGTTCGAAAACGCCCAACAGGGCCAGCCATTTTTGGCCACCCGGCTCAGCTCGTCGAACACTTGTGCAACGCGCGTGGCATCCAGCTTGGTTTTGGCCAGGAACTCGAAGGCATAACACATATGCACCATCTCGGGCCCGCTGGTGTATTCCCCCAGCAGCTCCAGCCCGCGTTGCGCGTCGCCAACCTCACCCACACAGGCGGCGGCGGGGTACTCGTCCAGCAGCGCGCGGAAGCGTTTCAGGAACTCAAGGTTCTCCGGCTGGTTCTTGGAGTAGATGTGCTCTTGGTGGTTATACGGGTTCACCGAGGGTGCGATATTGGCGTTGCGCCGTTCCGGCGGGAGTGCGGGATTGTCGCGCAACTCCTTGTCCGCATAGTAGAAATTGATCGTGTCCAACCGGAAGCCATCGACGCCCCGATCCAGCCAGAACCGCGTGGTGCTGAGGATCGCATTCTGAACATCTTCATTGTGGAAATTCAGGTCGGGCTGCTCCACCAGGAAGTTGTGCAGATAATACTGCTCGCGGCCCGGGTCCCACTGCCAGGCAGGCCCGCCAAAGATCGACAGCCAGTTGTTGGGCGGCGTGCCATCTGGCTTGGGGTCGGACCAGACGTACCAATCGGCCTTGGAGTTGGTTCGGTTCGACTGGCTTTCCGCAAACCACGGGTGCTGGTCCGACGTGTGGCTCAGCACCAGGTCGATCATAACCTTCAGCCCGTGCTGATGCGCGGCCTCGACCACCACGTCGAAATCCGCCAGCGTGCCGAACATCGGATCGACGTCGCAATAGTCGCTGACGTCATAGCCGAAATCCTTCATGGGTGACGTAAAGAAGGGCGAGATCCAGATCGCGTCGACGCCGAGCGAGGCGATATAGCTCATGCGCTGCGAGATGCCGATCAGATCGCCGATCCCGTCGCCATTGCTGTCCTGAAAGCTGCGCGGGTAGATCTGGTAGATCACCGCGCCGCGCCACCAGTCCTTGTCGATCACGGGCAGGTGCAGATGGTGTTCCATCTTTGTCATTCTTGTTGCACTTTCCTATTTCACCGAGCCGGCCAGGAGACCGCGCACCAGGTAACGTTGCATGGTAAAGAAAACGATGAGCGGCACCGCGATGGAGATAAAGGCCGCAGAGGCCAGAATACCCCAGTCGCCACCACGCGAGCCCAAAAGATCATCAGCGATCTTGACGGTCATGACCCAGCTTTCCGCATTCGAGGGCAGGAAGACCTTGGCCACCAGCAGGTCATTCCACGTCCAGAGGAACTGGAAGATTGCGAACGACGCCAGTGCGGGGAAGCTGAGAGGCAGCACGATCTTGGTGAAGACCTGAAAATCCGTAGCGCCATCGACCTTGGCGCTCTCGATGATATCACGCGGCAGGCCGACCATGTAGTTTCGCAGCAGGTAAATCGCGAGCGGCAGTCCAAACCCGGTATGCGCCATCCAGATGCCAAGGAAGCTCTGCCCGATGCCGATCTTGTTGTGAAACTGCAAGAGCGGCACCAGCGCCAGTTGCAGCGGCACCACGAGCAATCCGACCACCACGGCGATCAGCAACCCCCGGCCCGCAAAATCCATCCACGCGAGCGCATAGGCGGCAAAAGCCGCGATCAGGATCGGGATGATCGTCGCCGGGATCGTCACCGTCAGCGTGTTGATGAAGGCGATATCCATGTTGTTGGAGAAGAGGATGGTCTGGTAGTTGTCGAGCGAGAAGTCCGGTGGCGTGGCGGTCGAGTAATAGACGCTCGGATCGCGTTTGATCTCCGCCGGTGACCGATAGACGAAATCGCCGTTCTCCTGCACTGTCAGAGACCGGTCCCGCGTCAGCTCGGCGGTTTCGCCCGCTGCCGCCGCAGTCGGGTTAGAGCGCGCGCCGCCAAAGCGGATCACCTCGCCTTCGCCGCCCGAGAAGATATTGCCTTCGATCACGAAAAACGCGCCATCCTGCCGAACCTCGCCCGCCGGGATCTTGGCCTGGAAGTTCTGTTCGACCGCGAAGGGCGACAGCCACCAGCCGGAGGCCGAGATTTGGTCACGATCCCGGAAGGAAGAGACCAGAAGACCCACCGTGGGGATCAGCCAGAGCACCACAAGGAATATGACCGAGAGGTTTACGGCCCAGGTCAGTGCGGGTTTTGTACCGGCAATATTGTCCATCACTTCATCTCCGCACGGGCTTGGCGAATGTTCCAGATCATCACCGGCAGCACTACGATCATGATCACGAAGGCCACCGCCGTGGCGCGCCCGTCGTCACGGAACATATACGACATCATGTAACTGGGCAGGATATCGGTGCCGAAATTGCCGCCCGTCATCGTGTAGACGATGTCAAAGACCTTCAGCACAAGGATCGTGATCGTCGTCCAGACAACCACAATGGTGCCCATGATCTGCGGCACCTTGATCTTGAAGAACACCTGAAACGGGTTCGCGCCGTCGATGATGGCCGCCTCGATGGTCTCTTCCGGGATGCCCCGCAGGGCAGCCGACAGGATCACCATGGCAAAGCCGGTCTGGATCCACACCAGAATGAACATCAGGAAAAAGTTGTTCCAGAACCGCACCTGCAGCACATCCAGCGGCTCCGACGCACCGAAAAAATCGCGGATCGC
Organism: Roseobacter cerasinus; assembly: GCF_009811755.1. GTDB lineage: Bacteria > Pseudomonadota > Alphaproteobacteria > Rhodobacterales > Rhodobacteraceae > Roseobacter > Roseobacter cerasinus. The sequence goes on along the minus strand of NZ_BLIV01000003.1, from coordinate 270,661 downwards.
GTTGATCAGACCAATATCGGCGTTGTTGGCATAGACGAACTTCCAGATCAGCGAAGCGCCCACAAAGCTGATCGCCATGGGCATGAAAATCAGCGATTTCGCGATATTGCCCCATTTCATCCGGTCGGTCAGCTGCGCCACCAGCAAGCCAAAGAAGGTCGCTGCGGCGGGCACAAAGAGCACCCAGAGCATGTTGTTGAAAAATGCGATGCGGAACCCATCATCGGCGAACATGGTGGTGTAGTTGCCCAGTCCGATAAACTCTTCGCCAGATCGGTTAAAGAGCGAGCGGTAAAACGACCCCACCACTGGATAAACCAGATAGAGCCCCAGCGCCGCCATCGCCGGAAACAGAAAGAGCCACGGGCGCACCAGATTGGCGCGGTTGATGTTCTGGCCCGGATTGTCCGCGCGCGGCGGAAAGATCACCTTGTCAAGGATCAGATTGGACAGGAAAAAATAGCCAACGCAGCCCCCCACGCCGAGGACGACGGTCAAAATTCCCTGAAGCAGCGGTGACATGGCGATCCCTCCCCAGACGCATGTGCGGGTTCGACCCGGCGGTGATCACCGCCGAGCCCGGTGTCAAAAGTCTACTGGATCGTATCCCAACGCTCTTGGATGCCTTTGGCGACGTCCTCGGCACTTGCCCCGGTGGTGTAGTCGACCATACCGGTCCAGAAGGCACCTGCGCCGATTTCACCCGGCATCAGGTCGGACGCATCAAAGCGGAAGGTGGTTGCGTTCCGCAAGATGTCGCCCTGCGCGCGCAGGCTGTCTTCTACATAGGTCTCAGGGTTCACGCCTGCATGGGCTGTCAGAAAACCGCCCTGCGCCATCCAAAGCTCATGCGCGATGGGCGCCTTCATGAATTCCAAAAAGGCCGTGGTCGCCTCAGATGGGTTGGTGATCGCAAAGAGCGTGCCTGCTCCCAGCACCGGTTTGCCGAGGTCCTTGTCGGCAAAGGCCGGGAAGTAGAAGAAATCCGCATCCTCGCCCAATTCGGTGCCTTCAGGGAAGAAAGCCGGGATGAAGGACGCCTGACGGTGCAAGTAGCACTTCGGCGGGATCGAGAAGAGGCCCGTCGGGCTGTCGCGGAAGTCGGTGTTGGCCACAGCGGAGGCACCGCCATCCACATAGGCGTCATTCCGGGCGAAGGCGCCGAATTCCTCGATGGCCGCGATCACCTTGGGGTCGTCGAACTTCATCTCATTGGTGACCCAGGCGTCATAGTCCTCGGGTGCCTGGGTGCGCAGCATCATCTCTTCGACCCAATCGGTGGCTGGCCAGCCCGTCGCCGCCCCTGATCCCAGACCGATGCACCAGGGCGTGCCGCCCTCCTCTACGATCAGGTCGGTGAGGTCTTTGAGCTCTTCCATGGTCTCGGGAATGTCGTAGCCCGCTTCGTCAAAGGCCTCGGGGGAATACCAGACCAGCGACTTCAGATCCACGCGGTAGAAGAGGCCAAACATCTGATCTTCACCGTTCTGATCCGCATAGGTGCCCAGATCGACCCAGGATTGACCGGCTGCATAGTTATCACGCACCCAGTCCGCCGTGCCATCTGCAAGAGGCGTCAGCAGGCCCTGGCTCGCCATGTCAGCGGCCAGACCCGGCTGCGGGAAGACCGCGAGGTTCGGAGCCGAGCCGGAGCGCGCCGAGATCACGATATCCTGCTCAAAACTGTCGGACCCGGAATAGTTCACCGTCGCGCCGGTCGCGCTGGTGAAATAGGAAAAGACTTTGTCGGCTTTTGCCTTCTCATCACCGGTCCACGGGCCAGTGATCTCCACCGTCTGGCCGCTCAGATCATAAGCGTCCGCAATCTGGTTATAGCTGTCCCAGTTGAACGCACCTTCGCCTACGGCGAAAGGTTGGTGCCCATCCGCATGGGCTGTCCCGGCGAAGAGAGCCAGTGCAGCCGCACCCGCGTAAAAACGTGCCTTCATGATGTCCTCCCGTAGCAATGCCTGTTTTGGCATCATCTTGATCATTTTTTATGCGCAAAGAATCACTTCAAAGCGCTTTGAATGGCGGAAAACTGGAGGAAGGCGGCAATTGTGTCAACTCGGGGTTGGGTTTGCAGATCATATTTCAAGGGGCTCGGGTGCCGGCGGGCGAAGAGATGCTTTCCGCTTTGACCTGGCCCGCGCGCCTGCCTAGGCTGGCCGGTGTTTCGAGGATAAAAATGACACCACAAGTCTTATGAATCTACGCGAGCTTTCCGAACGGCTGAACCTGTCGCAGACCACGGTCAGCCGGGCGTTGAACGGATACCCGGAAGTCAACGAGCAGACACGCGCCCGGGTGGCCGCCGCCGCCGCGAAGTTCAACTACCGCCCCAACGTGCGCGCCCGGACGCTGGCCACGGGTCGCGCCATGGCTATTGGGCACATCATTCCGTTCTCCAACCAGAATGAGATGGTGAATGTCGTCTTTGCGGATTTCATCGCCGGCGCGGGGGAAGTCTATGCCGGGCACGGCTATAGCATGAGCCTGGCGCTGGTCCGGGACGAGGATGAGTTGAGCGCCTATCGCGGTGTCGCGGAGAAAGGTGCCGTGGACGGAATCATCGTGCACTCCCCGGCGCGGGATGACCCGCGTATCGCTGTGCTGGCCGATCTCGATATCCCGTTTCTGGTGCACGGGCGCGTCTCCGAAGTGAAAACGCCCTACGCGTGGCTCGACGTGAACAACACCTGCGCCATCGCAACGGGCACAGGCCATTTGCTCGACCTTGGACATCGCCGCATCGGGCTGATCAATGGCGAAGAACGGCTGGATTTTGCGCAACGGCGGCGCGATGGGTATCTGGCCGCCCTCGCGGCGGCAGGCCTCGCGCCGGACCCGGCCTTGATGCACTCGGCAGAGATGAGCGAGCCGCGCGGCCATAGTGCGGCTCATCGCATGCTCGATTTGCCCCAGCCGCCCACAGCGCTTGTGGCCTCCTCTCTTGTGCTGGCGCTTGGGGTCCGGCGCGCCATCGAAGAGCGCGGGCTGCGCATGGGGCGCGATGTCTCCGTTTTGTGTTTCGATGATGAGCTGTCCTACCTGCCCAACGGGACAGACCGCCCGCAGTTCACAGCGATGCGCTCCTCCGTCCGCGCGGCTGGGCGGCGGTGTGCGGAACTGCTGATGGGGCAGATCGCGGAGCCTGACCAACCCCTGCCGACTGAACTCTGGGAGGCGGATCTGGTGATCGGCGCCTCCACCGGCCCCTGCCCGCAAAGGGACCTGTGATGGATTTCAAACGTTCGGATTTTCCCGATGGCTTTCAGTTTGCCGCCGCCACCTCCAGCTATCAGATCGAGGGACACAGCTTTGGCGGCGCGGGCCCGACGCATTGGGACAGTTTCGCGGCCACACCGGGCAATGTGGTCCGGGCGGAAAATGGCGCGGTGGCCTGCGATCACTATCACCGCTGGGAGGAAGACCTCGACCTCATGCAGGCGCTTGGATTGGATGCCTACCGCTTTTCGACGAGTTGGGCGCGGGTGCTGCCGGAGGGGCGGGGCACGGTGAACGAAGAGGGTCTGGACTTCTACGACCAGCTGGTCGACGGGCTGCTGGCGCGCGGGCTGAACCCGATGGTCACGCTCTATCATTGGGAGCTACCGGTGCCGCTGGCCGATCTGGGCGGTTGGCGCAACCCGGACATCGCACATTGGTTTGCCGACTACACCACTGTGATCATGCAGCGGATCGGAGACCGGATCTTCAGTGCTGCCCCCATCAATGAGCCTTGGTGCGTCGGCTGGTTGTCGCATTTCGTGGGGCATCATGCGCCCGGTCTGCGCGACATCCGGGCGACGGCCCATGCGATGCACCACGTGCTGACAGGCCATGGCCGGGCCATTCAGGCGATGCGGGCCTTGGGCATGAAAAACCTCGGCGCCGTCTGCAACTTTGAATACGCGCATCCCGCCGATGACACACCCGAAGCGGCGCAGGCAGCGCAGCTTTACGATGGCTACTACAACCGCTTCTTTCTTGGAGGTCTCTTCAAAGGCGCCTACCCCGAGGATGTGATGCAAGGTCTCGGCCCGCATATGCCAAAGGGTTGGGAGCAGGACTTTGACCTCATCGGCCAGCCGCTCGACTGGTGTGGGCTGAACTACTACACCTGCAAGCGGATTGCGCCGGTGGGTGGCCCCTGGCCTGCGCATGAAGAAGTCGACGGCCCCCTGCCCAAGACACAGATGGGCTGGGAGATTTATCCCAAGGGGCTGCACCACTTCCTGACCTGGGTGCATGACACCTACACCAAGGGCCTGCCGCTCTACGTGACAGAGAATGGCATGGCCAACGCGGATGAGGCGGGCGTACCCGATCAGGCGCGTATCGACTATCTGGACGCCCATATCGCGGCTGCGCAACAGGCGATGGCCGAGGGTGTGCCCTTGAAGGGCTATACCTTCTGGTCGCTGATGGACAACTACGAGTGGGCGCTGGGGTATGAGAAGCGCTTTGGCCTCATCCACGTGGATTTCGACACGCTGGAGCGGACCCCGAAAGCCTCCTATCATGCGCTGGCAAAGGCGCTCAGGGCGTAAACCCCTCCGGCACGCCAAAGGGCGGGTGGGTCACGCTGCGGGTGCCCGTGAGGCTTTCCAGAAAGGCGATGATCTGGGCGATTTCCACGTCATTCAGCTCGGGGCCTTTGGCGGGCACCACGCGCGCCTGACGCGCCATCTCACGCACGTCCGACCGGATCACGAAATCCGCCGCCGCCAGCCAGGGCACCTCAGGCAATCTCGCATCCTCGGGCTGCCACGCGGCGCGCGACTGCGCCGGGTCGAGGTGGTGGCGCAGGATGCCCTCCAGCGTCGCAAAGGCACCGTTATGCCCGTAAGGCGCCGTCAGCGCCACATTGCGCAGCATCGGGGTGCGGAAGGCGTAGGCGTCTTCCAACCGGTTGCTTTCGCTCATCCGGCCCACATCCCGTGCGTAAGGGTCAAAGAGCCGCGTGCGCCCCGGGCCAAAGGCTGGCAGACCCAGCGCATGGAACTTTTGGTCACTCATCAATGACCCGAAGTGGCATCTGGCGCAAGCGGCTTTGCCATAGAAAAGCTGCATCCCCGCGCGTTGGTCCGGCGTCAGAGCGGCGTGGTTCCCGGCCAGATACTGGTCAAAGGGGCTGTCAAAGCTGGTCCACTCCAGGGCCATGAAAGCGGCAAGCGCATTGGCGATCTCGACAATAGTGACCTCTTCGGATGCCTCGATGTGATCGAAGGCGGCCACAAAGCGCGCACCATAGTCATCCTCCGTACGGACCCGTTTGGCGAGGATTGGCCAGGCGTTGTCGATGCGGTCATGCACCGCGCCGATGACCTCATTCTCGCCAGGGTTGCCCGCCATCTCGAACTGCGCCACCAGCGGAAACAGCGCCTGTGCGGCGAGCAGCGTCTCCAACCCCTGCGGCAGCCATTCCTCCGCCGGAGAGTTGAAGCCATTGCCGAAGAGATCAGACTGGCTGAGCCGCCCATCGTGGAACATCACCGTCAGATCTCGCGCGCCGAGGTTCCACAAGCCCGGCGCGTTGCGCGGGATGCGTTTGGCGATGCGCGATAGGCCGATGCCCGGCGTGCGCTCCGGCCCCAGCCCCTGCCCGCCTTCGCCAATCCCCAAAGACAGCCCGTCGCCTGTGCCAAACTCCGGATGGTGGCAATGCGCACAAGAGATATTCCGGTTGCCCGAGAGGATGGTATCGTAGAACAAGTACTGGCCCAGTGCGGCCTGCTCCCGGTCGAAGTCGAGAAAATCCGCCTGGGTCAGCGGCGGCGGCAGATCGCCCGCAGCCGCCCATGTCGCGAAGCAGGAGAGAAGAACCCCATGCGCAATTTTTGCCTTGCCCTTGCGCTGCTGACCGGCCCGGCCTTTGCCGAGATCGAAGAGGCGCGCGACATGATGGAAGAGGGCCGCTTTGAAGAGGCCTATCAGGCGCTTTGGCCCGCCGCGCGGTCCGGCAACGCGGATGCCGAAGAGCTGATTGGCGTGATGTATGCGATGGGCCTTGGCCTCCCCCGCGACGATATCCGCGCCTTCGAGTGGTACCTGCGTTCGGCCATGAAAGGGCATCCGGGCGCGCAGTCGGGCGTTGGCTGGTACTATGAGATCGGGCGCGGCATGCCTGCCCCGGACCTTGTGCGCGCCTATATGTGGTACACGCTTTCGGCCATCGGCGGCGACCCGGACGCCGCAATCAGCCTGGAAGAGGTCGTGAAGAAGATGACCAAGGCGGAGATCGAAAAGGCGCATGAGTTGGTGGCCGACTACAAAGTGTGGATGTATCCGTTTCGCTGACTGTGGCACGGGCGCACAGCGGAAAAAAGCCCGGATGTTTCCGGGCGCCGACGACCGGCACGAACACAGCTTTGTGATCCGGTCGGTTGGGCTTGTGTCGTGGCACCGGGTCGATAAACCTTGGAAGGTGCGTCGCCACGTTGGCGACACCAATAAGGGAGAAATCATGTTTTTCAGAGTTTTGACGCACAGGCCGCTTCTGGCTACGATCACGGTCACCGCAGTTGCAGCCCAAGCGGCCTATGCGGCCTCGGATGTCTCGGACGCAGTGATCGCGGAGCAACGCGCGGCGCTGGCCGCCGCCACCAAGGATGCTGGCTTTGGCCCGCAGGCGCCCCGCGATCTGGGCACCGTTACGGGCGAGAACCAGCGGATCTTTGCGACCGCCCCGGCGCATACGGAGATGAATCTGTGCAACATCCACTTTCATGAAGGGGCTGAGCACAAGGGCGGCAACTTCACCACCTACGCCGGGAACGGCGACGGCAAGGGGTATGGCACCGGGTTTCTCTATGATGGCGAACTGACGGACGCCGAGCTTGCACCGCTTGATGCGCCCATCGGCGATCTGGCCCATGGCGGGCTGGAGCCGGGCGACACCATCGAGATCCACTTCGTGCATTCCTCGGCCAAGGTGACCCCGGGGCCGACGCTCGGCTCCTGCATCAGCGAGGCCATCGGCAACCCGCAGCTGCGCGTCGAGACGGTTGTGGCGGTGCTGGTAAACGACGATGCGGCAGCGGATTTCACCGAAATGGCGACGATCTCCACCGATGCCGGCCTGGCACAGGTGCCGAATCTGCCGACCGATCTGGGGGATCCAATTGTCTATGCAGGCTCCACAACCGGCCCCAGCTTCAACGAGAAAGGCTCACCCTTTCAAGTGACCTGGAGCGTGCGGCCCGATGTGGTCAAGCTGGATATTGCAAGCGTCGATGCGTGGTTCAAGGACAATGTCTTTGATGAGAATGCCGCCCATGGCGTGCGCAACCTGGTCATGAACCCTGCGCTGCTGTCTACCATCGAATAGACTGGACAGACGAAAAACGGGCCGCCACGGTGGGCGGCCCGTAACATTTACGGATCTGAAAGATCAGTTCAGATCAGCTGCCCGTGCCGCGCCTATCTCTTCTTCGGCTTCGGCCACCGCAGAGGTCAACGCGTCAAAGATTTCTTCCCCACGGCCCACGTTGCCTTTGAACCAGTCAAACACCGGCGCGGCACCTTCTTTAAAGGCAGCTTTCTGTTCAGGCGTGGGCACGTAGAGGTCACCGCCTTCGGTTACGAACTGCTCATAGGCCGCGATGGACTTGCGCTTGGGCGAGGCAAAAGTCGCCTGTTGCAAGGCATAGAAGCCATCGACCACCACGCGGCGCAGGTCTTCCGGCATCTCCTGGAAGCGGGCGTTGTTCATCCACCACAGCGCGCCCATGTAGGCGTGGCCGTCGAGTGTGACGTACTTCAGCCCCGCGTCGGGGAATTTCATGCCCATGATGTCGGTGATGCCATTCTTGGAGCCTTCTACCACGCCGGTCTGGAACGACGTGAAGAGTTCAGGCCATGGGATCGGCGTGGGGGCAGCGCCAAGCGCTTTCACAAGCTCTTGCGGCAGGTCGGCCACGACGGTGCGGATTTTCAGGCCTTCCATATCGGAGGGCTCTGCAATGCGCCGCTTGGTGTTGGCGAAGTTGCGCCAGCCACCCGTGTTGCCGATGGTCATCAGACGGATCGCGTCACCGGAGTCCTCCAGCGCCATCTGCCGCATTTTGCGGGTGAAATCGCCAGAGAGCACATGCTCAGCAATCCGGTCATCTGCCATGAGATACGGCAGGTCGAGCACCTGCACATAAGGGAAGATGCCCGAGGCGCCACCTGAGGTGGAGACATAGATGTCGATGGTGCCGTCGGCCACGCCCTGCAGACACTCCGCGCCGTTGCCACACAGCTGTGTGCCGATGAAAAGCTCCACCGCGATGGCACCGTTGGACGCGGCCTCAACGTAGTTCTTGAAGACCACGAGGCCGTCGTAGTCTTCATCATTCTCGTTGGAGTTCGCCGTGGCGCGCAGCGTGTAGTCCTGCGCCGCCGCCGCCATCGCGGACCCGGCCAGCATGGCCGCCACGGTCAGCGATTTCAGGGTGTTTTTGATCATGATTTTCCTCCCATTGGATGTTGTCTAGTTTGCAAAGCCCGTCAGACGCGGAACCGTCATGGAGATGGCCGGTATGTAGGTGATCAGGAATATCACCAGTATCTCTACCGCCAGAAACGGCAGGATCGCCTTTGAGATGGTCTCGACCCGTTCGCCCGAGACCGACGAGGCGACAAAGAGCACCAGCCCCATGGGCGGCGTGGCCAGCCCCACGGTCAGATTCACGCTCATGATGATCGCAAAGTGGATCGGATCGACCCCAAGGCTCACGAAGATCGGGCCCAGGATGGGGCCAAGGATGATGATCGCGGGGCCTGCGTCGAGGAACATGCCCACGATGAACAGCAGCAGGTTGATTAGGAACAGCAAGATCAGCGGGTTGCTTGTCAGGCTGAGCACAAACTCCGCCATGGTCTCGGGCGCATGGCTGAGGCTGACCACCGTTTTGAAGGCCATCGCGGCGCCCACCAGCAGCAGCACCACGGCCGACGTGATCCCGGCCCGGTTCAACACATCCGGCAGGTCGCTGAATTTCAGTGTGCGCATGACAAAAAGCCCGATGATCAGCGCATAGGCCACGGCCACAGCGGCCGCTTCGGTGGGGGTGAAGACGCCGGCGAGGATGCCCCCAAGGATGATCACCGGGGTCAGCAGCGGGAAAAATGCCTTGAGGCTCGCCTGCCCGCGTTCGCCCCAGGAGTGCTTTTTGGTGGCGACCGGGAAGTCGTATTTGTCGGCCTGGAACTTGACCATCAGCATCAGGCCAAGGCCCACCATCACCCCCGGCACAATGCCTGCAAGAAAGAGGGCCGCGACGCTCTCGCCCATCACATAGGCATAGATGATCATGATGCCCGACGGGGGGATGATCGGGCCGATCACCGAACTCGCTGCCGTGATCGCCGCTGCGAAGCGGCGCTTATAGCCCTGCTTCTCCATCGCCGGGATCAGCATGGACCCCAGCGCAGAAGTGTCGGCCACAGCCGAGCCTGACAGGCCCGCAAAGAGCATAGACGATAAGATGTTCACATGGGCCAGACCGCCCCGGAAATGGCCCATCATGGCCTGGGAGAACTCCACCAATCGCATGGTGATGCCGCCCCGGTTCATCAGCTCGCCCGCAAGCATGAAGAAGGGGATCGCCATCAGCGGGAAACTGTCCATCCCGTTGTAGAGGTTGCGGTAGAGCAGCGTGATATCACGCTCCTGCCCGTTCAGCCACAGCAGGATTCCGGGCGCGGCCAGCAGGCCGAAGAACACCGGCAGGCCGATCATCAGGAACAACAAGAAAAGCGGAAGAAACCAGACCAGCATTACTCCGCTCCCACTTGTTCTTCGACCGTGATCGCGGGCAAGTGATCCGCCCCGCCCATCATCTTGATAACCGCCCGCAGGATCAGCTCGATATTCACCGAAATCAGCGCGATCACCCCAAAGAGCAGCGAGGCCATCATCCAGCTGCGTGGCACGCGGTACCAGTTTTCAAAGCTCAGATTTGTCGGCAGATACAAGGACGCAGTTGCGAATTTCCCAGCAAATCCAGTCACCTCAGACCAGCCGATTTGCACGGCCACAACGAGCACACCAAGGCTGAGAAACAGGAGCATCAGAGAAATCAGAGCGCCCAGACGCTCTGGCAGAAGGCGAACCACTGTGTCAATGGCAACAAACCCGCCGCGCCGGAACGCCGTCGGCGCCATCAACCCGGTCATCCACAACATGCAAAACCGCGCCGCCTCATCGGGCCAGGGCAGCGCGTTGTTCAGCACATAGCGGTAGAACACCTGAATGAGGATCGCGGTGACCATCAGTGCCACAGCCACCACCCCGAGGCTCCTGCCCAGCTTGAGCACGACCTCGTTGACCAGCCGGAGCGGTGTCATCACCGCCAGCAATGCCCCCATTCCGGAGCCTCCTCCCTTGTGCCCGGGTACTCCAGGTCACGACGTGCGGGTTTTCCCCGCACGCTTCATTGGTTGGCCTTTTAGGCCGGTTTGTCAAACCGTCCGAAGCGGCCTTGGCAAAAAATCAGCGCGTCCCCCTCCCGGAACGCGGCTGACCCGACACGGCCCACGACAATTGCGTGGTCGCCTGCGTCATGAATCTGGTGGGTGGTACACTCGAAGCGCGCCAGACAATCGCCCAGCAATGGTACGCCATGGGCGTTGTGCGTCACGTCGAGCCCATCAAAGGCCTGCCCCGATTTGGCAAAGCCCATGGCGATGCCCTCGTGCTCTGCGCCCATGACATGGATTGCAAAATGCTCGGCGGCGGCGAAATGCGGATAGCGGCTTGAGGATTTCGCCGGGCACCAGAGCACAAGGGCGGGGTCCACCGAGACACTGGAAAAAGAATTGGCCGTCATGCCAATCGGGCCCTCCGCCGTCTGAGCCGTCACCACCGTCACGCCGGTGCTGAATTGGCCGAAGGCGCTGCGCAGCTGCCGCTGCGTGTCCGGGCCGGGTGCAAAGCTGTGAAGCTGGGCCATTTGCCGTGTTCCGTCCGCCATCATGGCACCTCCTGGCCGTTTGCGGCCTCGTAAAGCTCAAACCAGGTCTGCCGGTCCATCTCGACCTTGAAGGCATCTGAGAATGCGGCAATGCGCGAGAGCGTGTTCGTGCCCATGACCGGCAGGATGCCCGCCGGATGCGCCAGCAACCACGCCACGGCGACTGCCGCCCGGTCCACGCCCTGCGCCTGCGCCACCGCGTCCATCTTCTGTGCCACAGCGCTGCCTTCGGTCATCAGGCTGCCACCGCCCAGCGGGGACCAGGCCATCGGACTGATGTGATGCTGCTGCAAATGCGCCAGATCGCCGTTGGTGAAACAGTCGCGCGCGGCGAGGCTGATCTCGATCTGATTGGTGCCCAGTTTGTTGGTCATGCAGGATTGCAGCAGGTGCCAATCCCACGGGCGGAAGTTCGAGACACCCGCCGCCTTGATCTTGCCGCTCTGGATCAGCGCATCGAGCGCACCACCCGTCTCTGCCGCGTCCATCATCGGATCGGGGCGGTGAATGAGTAACAGGTCAATCTGCTCGATGCCCATGTAGGTCAGCGAGGCCTCGACACTCGCCTGAATATGCGCCGCCGAGGTGTCGTAGTATTTCACCCGCCGGTCGGCATATTTGCCCATGGGCGCGATGATGTCGCATTTGGTCACGATCTCTAGCTGATCACGCAGGCCAGGGCTTTCCTTGAGTGCCGCACCCAGCACCTCTTCGGCCGCGTAACCACCGTAAATGTCGGCCTGGTCCATCGTCGTGATGCCCTGCGCAAGGCAAGCGTCGATCTTGGAGCGCACATGGGCGGGCGAGGTGTCGCTGTCATCGGCCAACCGCCACATGCCATAGACAATGCGGCTGAACTCCAGCGTGTCGGAGAGGGCTACGCGGTCCATCAGCGACGCTCCCCTGCGGCAAGGGGCGTGGCAGGAGCCGCTTGCGGGACACGTCCGTAAGCCTCCGGCAGAGAACAGGTTTTCAAATGCGGCATGACCAAGCGGCCAAAATGCTCCGCCTCTTCCTTGTGAGGATAACCCGAGAAGATGAAGGCGCGAATGCCCATCTTCTGATAGGCTTCGATCTCGGACAGAACCTGATCGGCAGAGCCCACAAGCGCCGCGCCACAGCCCGAGCGCGCACGGCCCACACCCGTCCAGAGATGCGGCTCCACATAGCCGAACTCATCGGCGATATCGCGGTTCTTGGCTTGGTGCGAGACGCCCAACGACGTTGCATCCAAGGCCCGCTCGCGGATCTTGCGACCATACTCGTCATCAAGCTTCGAGACGATATAGTCCGCGTATTCCTTGGCCTCAGCCTCGGTGTCCCGCACGATCATGTGCACCCGCAGACCATAATCCAGCGTGCGCCCCTTCTCTGCCGCGCGGTCATGCACGGCCTGCATCCGGCCCACGATAGCCTCTTTTGGTTCCGGCCACATCAGGTAGACGTCGCAATGCTCAGCACACAGATCGAGCGCGGCGGGGGAATAGCCACCAAAATACAAAAGCGGCCCGCCGGTCTGATAGGGTTTCGCCGGGTCGGTGGTCAGCCCCTTGAAGCTATAGACCTCTCCCTCATGGTCGATCTCATCCCGCGTCCATGCCTGTTTGAGGATCTCGACCACCTCGCGCGAGCGCTGATACCGGTACTCACTCTCGGCCTTCTCGCCCGGGAAGTCCGAGCTGATGATGTTCACCGTCAGCCGCCCCTGCAGCATGTGATCGAGCGTCGCGATGGTGCGCGCCAGCATGATCGGCTGCATCTCGCCACAGCGCACAGCCGCCAGCAAATTGATCTTTTCCGTGATGGGCGCGCAACCAGCCACAAAGCTCAGCGTGTCCTGCCCCACCTGATAGGAGGATGGGCAGAGGATGTTACGGAACCCCTGCGCCTCAGCCGTCTTCACAATCTCCGAACAATGCGCCCAGCTAGAGCGCAGATCCCCATCCGGCACCCCAAGAAACTGGTAGTCATCCGAACACAAAGCGGCGAACCAGGAAACTTCTGCCGCATCGAGATCAGCAGAGGTGACGGGCACAACGGTCATGGGGATCCTTTCGCATGTCTCGCACTGAATTTCCTGTTGCATAGCATCGGCAAATCAGTAGATCAATGGTGTATCAATTTTCAAAAGACGCCACCCAGCATGACCACCCCGCCCGCCCGCGGCACAACGCTGCCCAAATACATACAGCTGAGTGAGTTGCTGATCCGCGACATTGATGCCGGGCGGTTGCTGGAAGGCGAACGCTTGCCGCCTGAGCGGCAGATGGCCGTCGACATGGGCACCTCCATCGGCACGCTGCGCAAAGCCCTTGCCGATCTGGAGCAGAAAGGCCTGTTGGAGCGGGTGCAGGGCTCCGGCAACTACATCCGCAAGCCCGGCAAGGCGGCGGGCGTCTATGCGATGTTCCGGCTGGAGCTGCTCTCGGGCGGTGGGCTGCCCACAGCAGATGTCATCGACGTGAGGGGCTTAGGCAAACCCGACGACCTGCCCACCTTCGGAACCAGCACGCAGGCCACACGTATCCGCCGCCGTCGCTACCTCAATGATGTACCAATTGCGGTGGAGGAGATCTGGCTGGATGGCAACGCCGGCACGCTCAGTGCCGATATGCTCGCCGAATCCCTCTACCAGACATACCTCAAGCGACTTGGATTCTGGATCACCCGCGCCGAAGACCGCGTGAGCATCGGCACCCTGCCCGCCTGGACGCCGGATGATTTCGGTGCCTCAGGCACGCCTTGCGGCTTTATCGAACGGTTCAGTTGGGCTGCCGGGCCGGAGCCTATTGAGTTTTCCCGCACCTGGTTCGATACGGGCAAATCCGTCTACGTACAGCGGCTCAAATAAGGACACGACCATGGGACAAACCACCCGCTACGGCATGATCGGCTGCGGCATGATGGGGCAGGAGCACCTGAAAAACATCGCATTGCTGCCGGACACCGCCGTCACAACGATCTTCGAGCCGGATGCCGCCATGCGCGCCACCGCCGCCAAGATTGCCCCGCAGGCCCGGTTTGCCGACAGTTTGGACGACCTTGTGCGGGATGACGCGGTGGATTGCCTTGTGGTCACCAGCCCCAACCACTGCCACGCGGCGCAGATGACCCAGATTGCGGCGCTGCGCCCCCTGCCCTTGCTGATGGAAAAGCCGCTGCTGACGGATCCGGCGGATATTCCGGCTCTGACGGCCTGTGCCGCCGCGTATCCCGCACCGATCTGGGTTGCGATGGAGTACCGCTACATGCCGCCCATCGCGGCACTTCTGGAGGAAGTCGATCAGGTCACTGGCGGCATCAAGATGCTGACCATCCGCGAGCATCGCTTTCCGTTTCTGCATAAGGTCGGCAACTGGAACCGCTTCAACGCGCAGACGGGTGGCACCTTTGTGGAGAAATGCTGCCACTTCTTCGACTTGATGCGGTTGATGATCGGCACGCGACCTGTTCGGATCATGGCAAGTGCTGCGCAATCGGTGAACCATCTGGAGGAGATCTATGAGGGCGCAGTGCCCGACATCCTCGACAACGGCTTCGTGATTGTCGATTTCGAGTGCGGCGCGCGCACCCTGCTTGAGCTGTGTATGTTTGCCGAAGGTGCGCGTTATCAGGAAACCATCTCGGCTCTCGGCGCCTCAGGCAAGATCGAGGCCTTCGTGCCCGGGCCCACCCGGTTCTGGCCGGAGGATCTTGGCCCGGCGCCCACGCCACTGCTCGAAGTCAGCCCCCGCATGCCGAAACGGCCAGAAACGCGCGCCATTCCTGTGGACCCTGAATTGCTGGAGGCCGGAGACCACAACGGCTCGACCTTTTACCAACACCAGAAGTTTCTGGAGCTTGTACGCGGCGGGCGGACACAGCCGGAGGTCTCCTTTGAGGACGGGCTTTGGGCTGTAAAAATGGGGATGGCAGCGCAGGAGTCGGCGCGGACGGGACAGGCCGTTCTGCTCTGAGAGAGGGTCATATCCGCCACAGGACGGCCGGGGCATATCGGACAATACACGCCGATCTGAGCATACCTTAAGCTGATCAGGGCAGAATCACACGCACCCCCGGCAGCCGCGCAATCTTGTCGACGTCCGCGTCATAGGCCGCAGTCAGATCATCCACATAGGCTGCTGTCCAGCCGGGCATATCGAGCTCTTCCTCGATGGCGTCCTGAAGCGCGAATTCCTCCAGGCAGGCGATCATGGCGCGGCGGCGGTGCACCTCCGCCGCATCTGGGTTGCGTTCCAGAAACCCCTCAAGGGCGGCCATCCCCTCTGGAGCCATGATATCGCTCAAGAGTTCATGGGCCCCCTGTATCTCCTCCGCGTCGGTGACTTGGCCAATCTCGCGCATGACCTCAGACCAGATCAGGGGCGCATCCTCGCTGCACCAGACCGTGATCGCGATACCCGGAACAGCCTGAAGAATGCGAATGAACACCTCCGACCATTTGAGCTGTTCCAGATCGTCCCCCTGCATCATGCTCTCAAACGCGCCTTGCCCAACCTGCTGGCGGAGCGCTGGCAAAAAACTGGCTGGATTCTTGACGGCCATGAAGAGCTCGATCTCGTCCGCGTCGAAAACGCGCTGCATCTGTCGCAGGCTTGTATCCGCCGCAGGGTAGAGAACCCCGCGCCCGAGCGCGTCTTTGTGCGGGCCAAAAAAGTCGCCATCAGAGAGCACCACCCGGTCGGCGGTGGCATCATCAAGGATCACATCCAGAAGGACATCACGTGCATTCTCGGCAGGCGCATTCGCCTGCAGCGCGCGAATGGTGTCTTGCAGCAACCTGCGGTACTTGCCCGGCCCCGGCACCGCAACGCTCTTGGCGCTGAGCATGGCCTTGTTCTTGAGCAGGCATCTCAACAGGCGCTCCTCCTCGGTAAAATGCGCGCCTGTATGAAAGACCAGTTGCATGTCGTCTCGTGCCCATCAAAAGCGTCCGGAGGCGCCATCCTTCGCGCCACTGCCCGTCAAATGCAAGAGGGCTCGACATCTTCGCGCCCACGCTGGTGGAATGGAACTAAGAGGGGTGCCCCAATGCTCCAAGATCGACGTGGCGGGTGCGGTGTCATCGACCAACACAACTACGCAGCGGTGTTGCTGCACGTGAGGACATGGCGTATCCATTGAAGGCGACGCAATCGCCCGAAATCGGTTGAAATTGCGGAGAATCACAGAAATGGACATGTCCTCTGGACTGAACCTGAAGGGCAGCGTTGCTCTGGGAGAAATCCGCAGTTTTTGCTTGGAGGACGAAGAGTTGCCCCCGCCGAGCGGGCGAGCGACTATCCGCAGACCCAAAGCCGCACAGGAGCCGGGTGTCTTGTCCGATAAGTCGGTCGAAACGAGAAAGAAGGCTGTGGACCGGGCATGTAAGGCTCTGATCGAAGGTGGCTTGATGGTGCAGGATGGCGATTCCTACCGCATCCCCGGCCAAGGCAATGATGAATGGGCCGAAATAGTGGAAGAGCCCAGCACAGCCGACTTGGTGGCCGCATCCGTTGCAAACCATGGCCGTGTGAGCCAAAGGCAACTGCGTGGCTCTGTGGACGGTCTGACCCGGGCCATGCTTGAAGAGTTGGTTGATAGGCTCAAAGCCGAACCGCTGGGAATTTCGACCCCATCAGGCGTTCTCATCGCCGCAAAGGGGCGGCAGGCGGGCGGCGTCGATTTGATGATCGAAGAACCCCTTGACTACAGCATGGTCTAAATCATGGTCGAACTTTGAAATGGGGAAAGGGGGCCATGTGTCCCCTTTTTCATTGCCAAACGAGTGGGCAGACGAGTGGGCAGCAGATTTTGACCTGCCCACTCGTCTGCCCACTCAGTTTCTTTACAGTTGTTTCCCACAAGACAAAGCCGGGCAAACTATGCCCACTCATGCTGCCCACTCGAATTGCATGAAATCAATGATTTACGGGCGCATCAGACAAGCGGACAAATCCAGACATTTGTTACCCACTGACTTGTCCGTCCAAAGACATTTTACAGATGCGGCCCGGACAGACAGGACAACACCCTAAGGGTTGTCCATGTCGGGCGCGCTGTATGTCCGAATTTCTGAATTGATTGATATGGTCGGGATTGTTCGATCTATCCCCCCGCTTTGTCCTCGACACACTTTTCCCAGGCTGCTACCGACATGGCAATTAACTCTTTGATTAGGTACTTTAGATGAAATTGAAATCAGTCCTGTTTCCCGTCTTGTCGTTTCTGGCAATTGCCGGATGCCAAATTACACACGAAGTCGAAAACCCAGTTGAGCGCAGTTCCGTTTGGTATAAGGAAACGGCTGTCGCGACAGTGCAGCAAAGACTGCGCGACCCGGAGTCTATGAGATTGATTTCTGTTTCAGAGCCATTCGCAATACAGGCAGCTCTGCAAGGACAGACAGGCGTTTGTGTGACTTTGAATGCTAAGAACGCCTACGGCGGCTATGCGAGCGCTAGCACCTACTTGGTGAGCTTCCTAGGCGGTCATTTGCGTACTTGGCAAGGCACGAGCCCCGTTGAGGACATATCAGCTTCCGCAGGCCTCATCTGCCCTTAGCTTTGGTCTCAGTTCCAAGCGGGCTTATGCGCGATGCGTGGGCACCGTTGCGCCGAGCAATTCGAAAAGTAAACTCCCCCCGTGGCTGTGCGTCTCTTGCTTCACTGGTGGGGTCGGTTTGCATCGGTCGGGGCTGTTTTATGTAAATCGGATTCACATTGACAAACGATACATTTTTTGCACCGAATCATATTTATTTTATAAAATAACTTGACTCTATTTCGAATTACTTTCGGTCAAATCGAATCGAGCGAATGATATATAGTCAAGCGGTTTTTTGCCATTGTCGTTTAATATCAATGACTTGAAGTCTTCTAGGTTCAAGCTGGGTTCTGACATCTCGCGAATCGTCGGGGCGCACCCCCAAAATTCTGTCAAGCTCTATTTTACCTAGGGCCCTTCAATCTTTGAACGCGAGACGCCTTAAAAGACGCTTAGAAGTCCCGATTTAGCGACACTTTAAGCCGTGCTGGCCCCTCAAATCCGCCAAATCTCGACCCAGATTCGCTATTTTGTAGCTCGGTTTGGTACGATGTGCGCAAGTTAAATAGAGGCCTACATGCCACGTCATCGACACTACACACAAACCGAACGCAATAAAATAGTTCGAGCAGCCAAACGTGGCGCGCCAATTGCTCATTTGGCCGAAAAGTATGGGGTGACCCGTGTTTCCATCCATGGCTGGGTCCGGGATCATGACGAATGGCACCGTCTAAAGCGATCTGGACAGATACCCCCGGCCATTTCCCGGCACCTTGCCGCGATCAAAGCCGAAAACCGGGCGCTAACCGCAGAAATTTCCGAATTGCGCGCTTCCTTGGCCGAAACAGAAGCAATGGAGCTGATCTGATGGCCAGACCCCGCACAAAACTCGATTCACGTTTGTTAAAGAAAGTCCGCAAATGGTTGCTGACCGACGAAAAGCCGCTTTCTTTCGTGCTGAAAGAAATTGGCATGACAGTGAAGGCTTGGGACGCACTGGTGAAGACTGACACCGCGCTGCAAGATAGGGGCTGTGATGGCGGTTCACTCTGGTGGTTCTTGCGGAACGGTGACACTCATGACGTGAACACGTTTTTGGGAGCTAAAAGATGAGCAACGACTATCCGCGCGAAAAATACCAGGCAGCAATCTCGGAACTAACGGGGCTTGGAACCATCCACAAGCGCCTCAAAAACGCCTACGGTTGTTTTCATCCGGTGAGGGAAGATCACTTTTCCGATGAGCAACTCAAGGGAAGGCACAATGCTATCATTGACGCACTGACAGCGCACGAGACAAAAGACGTGGAAATTGGACACGTAAACAATACACTAGCAAAAATCAGCGAGGACGAAGCTTTGGATATCGCTACGATGATTGTCGAGCTTCACTACGATTTGATGCGGCGATAGAGGGAGACGAGGCATGGCAGATTACAATGATTTTTCAGAGTTCTATGAGATCACTAAAACGCTCGAAATCGTGGCAAAGACTGATTTTGACGGCGGCGGGGGGCCGTCCACCCTTCGGCTCGAAATAATTCAATGTCTCCATACAGGCAACTACAGCGTTCGCTGGAGTCAGCACACAAACTTCCATTTGCAACCATCCTACCCGGTCACTCACGGAGAGTTTGCCACTGCTGCTGGGGACTTCTCGGTTTGGGTGCCGTTCGAGGATATGCCCTATGTGCATGAAAAAACTGAGAAGCAGGCGGTTCAACGTGCTCTCGGCTGGCTGAAAGATCGTGGTGGGTAGCGTTGACTTCAGAGTCCCGGTGACATCTTTTCCAGCAGCTTATTCAAAGCTCGTGGTGAATGTCTGGTTGGTTCAGAATTGCTTGAAGTGTAGGCCAATATTGGGTAACGCACCCTGTTGAAAGGATTTAGAAAACCGCTGTATCGAGCCGAAAGTGCGAGACGGTCCGCATCTGTGGAACTCGTTAAAACCTTCTGCGCTTTTGATAACCGCGCCCGGTGGGTTCAGCAAACTGGACCACCGGCAACGATCTCCCTTCACTGATCAATCTGGCGAACTCCACTTTCGGAAAATCGAATAGATATCGGCTTCTGCCCTGTGCGGCTGTAAGTAAGCACAGATTATCACCGCCAAAGTCAAACCCGATAATCTTGCCTAATGATCCCCATTCCTTGAGAAGCCGGGTTTCCTCGCAATAAACGGTGTAGATGTCCACGCCATCGAAACGTTCGGGGTGGTTTTCTAAAAGCATCCGTTCATATTGGATCAGATCAGTTGGGCGGCGGGTTCCATCGATGATCCAGATCACCTGACCATAGAATCTAGTGCGCTTTTTTACTTCGTCCGGCTTAATAGCAGAGTGCTGAAACTCGATCACAAGGCCATAGGGTGTTTTGATATCGGCTATATGAAGCTCATCGGTTTCATCACGAGCTGGCACCTCTTGCCATTCAACAACAAACCGGTTCTTCCAGTCGCGGTGCCATTCGGTTTCATTTTCCCACCAATGGTCACAGTGACGGCGGCCTTTATGTGCCCAGTGCCAGACCTTCTTAGTGCCGCATCGGGCGACCATGTCTGCATTGCAGCCTGGACAGACACCGAGGGCACCCGGCGTCGCCTCGACTCGTCGACCGTTCAAAAGTGCAAAACGCATCTTGAATAGTTAGTAGCTCAGTTACGCAATACAATTGCGAAAACAAATATAATGACCGACGGTACAGACAACCTATTGCCGATTGGACAGTTGATGTTCAAACAACGTCTGAAGAGCCGAAATTGCCTTTTCGTATCGATAGGTGGAATGCTGCCCGCACAGAATTTCCCTGATGAAGCGACCGAACCGGCTTGCGCGCTCAAATTCCTCCTGTGTTTCGGCCTCGCTCACCGTATTGGGGGTATTACATACTTGACCATCTCGACCGATCCGAACATACAGCGCATCTTGTTTGCGGCGATCCTTTTTGCCGCGCGCAATTTGCAAGGCTTCTGTGTCGTACTCGGGGTCTTCGGCCCAAGACCAATTGTTGGCTTCCCAGCGTCCGATCTTCTCGTAGCGAAGCAGTTCAATTGCACTTCCGACGTCATTGGGAAGTCGGTCTCCAAGTTCAACATCTCTTTTGACCGCGGCCTCCAGCTCCTCGTATTCCTCCCAATGCATGATCATGTAGTCCATGATCATCCCGACCAGCTGTTTGCATGAGTGATCGCGGATCGCTCTTAGTACCGCGCTGCTAAAGGGGGCAATGTTCTCCCTTACAAGAAACAAGATGAAGGCCTTCGCGAATTCTTCCTGCGCGATCATGATAAGATAGAAGCGCGACGACGGTGGGTCGGCGTCGATCCCAGAGAGATAAAACAGGTCTTTCAAGATGCTTGGGCGCAATCTGATGATCTGAAATCCCTCAAGCATGCCCTTTCAGACAAAGGCCTGTATCTGGCCAAGGGCGACCGGCGCGGTGTTGTCGCCCTCGACATCAACGGCAATATCTATGCCCTGGCACGTTGGACCGGCATTAAAACCAAAGAGCTCAAAGCCCGGTTGGGCGACACACCCGGCTTAGAACCCGCCGCCGATGTTGGCGCATGGCTACAATCGCGCAAAACGGATCAGGTGAAGGGCTACATCAACCAAGTCAAAGACCAGCACCGCAAAGACCTGCTGCCGTTCATCAATGAACGCGCGCAGATGGTGATGGCGCAACGGCAAGAGCGCGATGATCTTAAAACCAAACAATACCAACGTTGGATTGCAGAAACCAAAGCGCGGCAAGAGCGCCTCAACAAAGGTCTACGCGGTATCTTTGACCGCCTGACCGGCGCGCACAGCGCTACCATCAAGCTCAATGAACGCGAAGCGCTTAACTGCCTTCACCGCGATCAGGAGCAGCGTGACCGTCTGATCCTGGCGCAAATGACAGAACGCAAAGACCTCCAAACCCGAGCCCGCACCATCCGCGATAGACACAAAGTCGAACGCCAACACCTCGCCAAGACTATCGCCACGTACCTCAAACGACCAAAGCCGAATATCCCTGGCCTCGACCATGCATCGAGGCAGCGCAATCGTTCACCCGGATTGAGCTTTGATCGGTGATGAGGGTGTAGAGTTCAATCTGCTAGAATATGAATGTCTCAAATAGAATTGGTCTAAATTTGCTTAGCTAACGCAAGGTCAACTTTGTGATCTGCAGACCAATTTTGACTGCCGTTAACCATGATTCAAATTTTTTTGTTTTTGTTAACCATTTCACTTGCTGCACGCATCAGTAGCATGTTTATGTCCACTTGTGGTTGAGGTGATCTCGTAACGAACAAGGGTCCTCAATAGCTTACATCAATTCGTCTGGTAGACGCTGGTCAACAGGGGTGCGGGGGCATTTTTGTGCGCAATAGGGTTTTGCCAACTATCATCTTTGAGTCGGCAATTTCTCCGTTTGGGGAAACTGTCAAAATTGTTCACGCCATTCGCGCTCAACTATTGAGAGAAGCTGTAGATGCATCAGTTTTCGTATAGCTCCCCAATCTTACTTAAGAGACGGTTCGCTCAGTTCCTAACGGCGGTGTTTCTTACTGCATCACAATCCTCCGCCAGTGAAGATTTGCCGAACTACCTTCGTTTTTCTGGCGATCAATGCCCCTCTTGGATAACCGAAGAGAAAAATATCCAAAGATTCTTGGTTAACCGAACAGGAAACCATCGGTATTCTTCATCCCCATTTCGGCTCGATGATACAATCGTTTTGGTTGTCAATGGGGTGCGTTACGCGTTGCCTTTAGGCCATCAGGCCGGAAAATCAGACCTTACTTTTTATGAAGAAGCTCTTAGTGCCGATGGCGTTGAAGTCTCGGGGATTTATGGCCTTCAGTTCTGGATGCCGTCGCTACGCTATCCTGAAGCGCCTGGAAATAGGTATCAAAGGCATTGTGAAGCAGGCCGCGAGGCGCCTGGACCCGATGAATATACTATTGTCGCTAATGTTCTCCCGATGAATACACCTGCTGCTAGTGAACTAAGGATGGAGCGACTGCGGTGGCTGGATCGGACTGAGGACGCTCTTAGTGCGGAGTTAGAGGACGTAATCTCGGGGAAATCTCAAGAGCATTCTGGTCGCCTTGTCCAAGGCATAGGTGATGTCATCGTCTATGACGGCCTAAGCTGGATCCGAGGTGTGGAAGAAACAGATCCAAGTTCTGATGCACTTGAGTACGCTAGCCTGCGTGCTTGGGACGGCGAACTCTTCGCAGTCATACGATGTACTGCTCCTAGCATCGCAGCACGCTCTGACAGAGTGCGAGCCTCATATGAGCCTTGCCGCAGTCTCAGCGTTGGCCCACTGGATCCTGCGTCAGATCTACCTGAAATGACATATTCGCTTCCTCGTCGCAGCCTAGCTGATTGGAGCGAAGTATACTGGAAAATCATAAAGTTAATGGGCGATTGGAGAATGACTCGTGACTGAGCAAGCAATTTCAATTTCAGATCAAGAACTTTTGAGCGAACTAAGCTCAATTGCAAATAGCAATACTGATCTGCATGTCGGTTACGATTTGATAGCTCAACATCTTCGTGGGCAAGGGCTTGATGAAAGCGATGCCCGTGTATTTTGGCTGGAGAATGCATCAAAAGTTAACCAGTTCATTCACGGTCGAGAACTACCCACCAATCAAGATGCTGAAGCTAAATTTATTTATGCTGCTGCAAGTATATCGCATGTTTGGAACTCAGCCTCAGGTCAATCCATTCAAGACATCTCCGATCAGATAGCGAAGAACGCATTGAGAGATATCGTTGAAAAAGGTAGAGTTCCGAAATTCAATGAGTTAATTCAAAATGACATTCAACCAGCGATCGATGCTGGCGGCGGCACAAAGGAAGGGGCTGTCAGGGCTCTTGCAGGCTGGGGTGGGTCGCTGTTTTATCAGAATGTAGAGGTGGAGATCGAAGGCGAAACCCGTTCAATCGGCCAATGGATTGAATCAGACGCAGTTGCGCAAGATCGGTATACCACGACTGTTGCCTTTGCCGCCGGACAGACAGCAAAGTCGGAAGTCTTTGGCATTACGTCGTTCGTGGAAGGTAAGCGTTTTATTCAAGAAGGTGAGCGTGTTCTGCAAACGGCTTTCGACTCCTTGGGTGCCGGAGCCCTATCTCAAGTGCGAGATATCATTCCCAGCCTGTATGATCCAACGAAACCTCCAAATCAAGTTGGACTCTACTCCTATTCAGAGACCGAGGATGCTTGGTTTAGGCGACCAGATGATTTCTTCAGTAACCGGTCTATGATACAAGTGTCGGAGGGCGATATTGTCAACGACCTGAATAGTATTCGTAATGAACGCCTGCGAGTAAATGATAGTATTGATGTATTTCGCGGAAATTTTTCCTTCGACAATCGCTCACAGAATGAGCAAAGCTTTAACTCTTTTAGACTAAATGACCTCGAGGAGGCCGCTCGCAGTTTTGGCCTGAGTTTTGATCAAGCAAGCTTTGCCCCAGGTTCATCGCAAAGTGTAAGCGGCATCTCGGCATTTAACCTCGGAGGTGAGACGGTCTTTCTGGGGAATAGCGATGCAGCGCTAGACTTTGGTCTTGATGCTGATCTGCTCGACGACAATCCCGCTAACCAACTCAACTTTTCGTTTGGTGCGGTCCAGTTTTCATCTGGTGAAGAGGTTGAAGTTCGTCCGACATCAACGATTGATGCATCGTTGCAATTTTTTGGCGGGGCGATGAACCATGTTTCTCCGCTGGTGTTGGACCTTGATGGCGATGGCGTAGCAGCGGACCTTCGGCACATTTACGATGACGGGACTGTGTTCTTTGACATTGATGCGGATGGGTTTGCGGAGCGTGTCGGTTGGGTTGGCGCTGATGATGGTCAGTTGGCCATGGATCACAATGGCAATGGCACCATCGATGACATCACCGAGCTCTATGGCGACGATCAGATGCCAGCCTTCGTCAAACTTGGGTTGCATGACAGCAATGGTGACGGACGCATCACAGCTGCCGATGATGATTGGGGTGATTTCCTTGTTTGGCGTGACCTCAACCAGGATGGCGTTAGCCAAGCTGACGAGCTCAAGTCACTTGATCACTACGGCATTACGTCCATTGACTACACGGAGACATCCGATAACCGGTATGTGAAGGAAAACTATATCTCCGGCATATCGACCTTTGTCATGAACGGGCAGACCCGAGAGGTGGCGGATGTCCACTATCTCAATGATAACGTCAACACGTGGGAGCTGGGTGCACAAAGCCAAGTTTTTGGCGCGACAACTGAGCTGAACGTCGAGGCTCTTCTGCTGCCGTTGTCACGCGGCTATGGCTCGATGCCTGCACTGCATCTGGCGATGACCAGGGATGACGAACTCCGGGACTTGGTCCGCGAACTCGACCGCTTGCCGCTTGATCAGTTGGGCCGGGCTGCAGAGCTCACCCGAGACATTCTTTTGAAATGGGCGGGCGTTCTCGATAACGATCCTGATGCACGTGCGACAGGTGACGGGTCGAACATTGATGCTCGTTTGGTCGACTTCATGGAGGTCTTTTCTGGCGTCGAGTGGGCGCAGCGCGGTAGTGGAGGTTTTGTCGGAGAAAACGCCTCCTTGGGCATCAAGGTTGCGTGGCAAGGCATCCACGCCACTCTCACAGCACGTCTAGTGGCGCAGGGGCCGCTAGAGCGCGTCATTGGCGAAACGAGCTATGATTTTGCGACCGATACACTCAATCTCACGGAAGATCTCAATAGCATCGCAGTCCGGGCGGCGGATTGGGCTGGCCTGCTGACGACTGATGAGGCGAATGCGTTTTGGACGTTGCTGGGCGATACGCTCGTTGCACTGAGGGAGAGCCTTGGCGAGACGGTTTCAGACATTAACACAGCTCTTTCCGATGCTGCTGGTTTTGACCTGCTCCTTGGAAGCCGGGCGCTCGCTGATGAAGGTGGCGTCTTGGGTGGACTTGAGACCGAGACTGTCAGCGATCTTTTCGAAGGCGTACGCGTTGGGACAAGTCAGGGCGACTCGATCTCAGGCGGTGGCGGCGGGGACGCTATCTTTGCGGATGGTGGAAACGACTCTGTCGATGGCATGGGCGGCGACGACATTATCGTCGGAGGCGCCGGTTCCGATACATTGAATGGCGGTATTGGGGATGACGTTATCGATGGCGGAGATGGCGCAGACCTCATTACCGGCGGAGTTGGCAACGACGACCTGGATGGAGACGCAGGCAGCGATACGCTGATCGGTGGCGCGGGCGACGACGATCTTGGCGGTGGAGCCGGGGCAGATAGTCTATCAGGTGGAGAGGGTAAGGACCGACTTGCCTATGGGGCGAGCAACGCAGGCGTGTCCGTTGATCTGGCGCTTGGAACTGCGAGTGGCGGTCATGCAACGGGCGATACCTTCTCTGGATTTGAAAATATTCAAGGCTCCGAGCACGCTGATACTTTGCGAGGCGACGCAGAAACGAACCTTCTAAATGGCGAGAACGGTGCTGATCTCCTTGAAGGCAGAGGCGGTGACGATATCCTGTTTGGTGCCACAGGGAACGACACACTCCGAGGTGGGGCTGGTGATGATATTCTGGCTGCGTTGCAGGGGCGAGAGACTTTTGACGGGGGCGATGGGGTTGATCTCGTCACCTATGAACACGGGTATCTGAGCACTGGCGTGCATGTGGATCTGTCGCAAGGCCGAGGTTTTGCGGGAGAAGCTCATGACGACACCTATACGAATATCGAGAACGTCACGGGCTCACGTCACAATGATATTTTGATTGGCAACTCCTCAGCGAACGTCCTGAGCGACGGTGGCGGTCATGCGAACGATGTCTTGCGCGGCGGCGGTGGCGCTGACTGGCTGATCAGCACGGGCGGTTTTGACCGCTTGTGGGGTGAAGGTGGTGGGGATCGATTTAGAATCCAACGTGAGGATGGCGATGGCATTGCTCCTGGCCCCCGCGCGGCGATCATTGTTGACTTCGATGGATCGACCGGTGACCGGATCGATTTAAGGGATTTGCCTCTTTCGACGCTTGTCTTGCAAAGAATGGGAAGCGACACCTACGCCGATATTGGGGGCGGTCGCGCGCTTGTCATCAGAGATGTAATACCGGCAGCTTTGAATGTCGCGCATATTTGGCTGCCTGATGGTGCCAGCGTGCAGATAGGTGCTGATAAGACGTCAGTGCCAGCATTCTTGACCAGCCCAGATGTCGCAACCCCATATGCGGCCCCTGGGCGGTTGATCGAAGGCAATCCTTACTCAAACACGCTGGGTGGTGACGGAGGTGCAGATACGCTCATTGGGCGCGGCGGAGATGATGTTCTCATCGGCAATGGCGGTGCAGATATTTTGGACGGAGGCGCAGGGAATGACAGCGTCGATTATCTGAGCAGCTGGGCGGGTGTTACCGTCGATCTGTCCACTGGAAGTGCCTCTGGCGGCGATGCGACCGGGGACACGTTGGTCTCTATCGAGAATGTCGTTGGTTCGCACTATGCTGATCGGATCACAGGGAATGCCGCAAACAACAGCCTTCAAGGCTTGAGTGGATCTGACACGCTCATCGGGCTTGACGGGAACGATACGCTCCGGGGTGGTGATGGCAACGACACATTGAACGGTGGTGCGGGCGATGATTTTCTCATTGGTGGTGCGGGCGCAGACCATTTTAATGGAGGCGCTGGGACAGACCAACTGACCTATGACGGCGCGTTGTCAGGCATTACACTTGATCTACTGAACTCCAGTCTGAACCGTGGTGATGCGGCTGGCGATACCTATACTGGCGTCGAGGTCTTTGGCGCATCAGCGCATGGTGACAGCCTCTCTGGCGATACCGGAGACAATACGTTCTTCGGTCTGGATGGCGACGACAGCCTTGCTGGTCGTAACGGCAATGACGGTCTTTTTGGCGGCAGAGGGAACGACAACTTGCACGGCGGCGGCGGTGATGACTTTCTGATTGGAGGAGAGGGTGCGGACGCCTTTGATGGTGGATCAGGATCCAACGACATTGTCCAATATAATACCGCGACCTCTTCCGTTGTTGCGAGCCTTCGCGACGCCTCAGTAAATCGTGGCGAGGCGACAGGCGATACATACGTTAACGTTGAGCATCTTCTTGGATCTTCCTTTGATGATGTTCTCTACGGCAATGGAACAACCAACCAGCTCCTCGGCGGTGACGGCAACGACACGCTCGATGGCGGTGCAGGCCAAGACTTCCTGGCTGGCGGTTCCGGGGCAGATTGGTTTGTCTATGACACTGGACGTATTCAGGACGTTGTGTTCGACTTCAATCCTGAAGAAGGCGATAAATTGTCCTTCTTTGGAGAAGCAGCGATCACATCGCTCTCAGACCTAAAAAGCAATCACCTCCATCAAAGTGGAGCGCATCTGCTCATCGTCATCGGCTCTAAGGTTGTCTGGCAACTGAACAATACAACCGCATCGGACCTGACCGCGACATCTGTTACGTTCAATGCACCGACGCTACCCAGCTTCACGGATACATTTGAGGGGACGGATGTCGCTGACCATCTGATTGGCAGCGCATATGGGGACATTCTGAAGGGTCTGGACGGCTCCGACCTCCTGGTTGGAAAAGGCGGGAACGATACTCTGGAAGGTGGTACTGGTGTTGATACGCTGTCTGGTGGAGCCGGAGATGACATACTTGATGCCGGGGAAGGGTTGGATAGTGTTGACCTCTCCCAAGCACAACATCTGCGCGGCGGCGCGGGAAATGACACATATCTAATCAGTGCCTCAGCTGGCGATGTCCTTGTTGACGGAACAGCGGAGAGCGCAGGCGGAGGTCAAGACCGCGTCGAGTTTACGGATCTTTCTGTATCTGACGTGAAGTTCTCAAGATGGGTGTCTGGCGACGCGTCAAACGGCGAGATGTTGACCATCAGTTGGCAGGGGAACGGACAATCGGGCACAGCATACTTCGCTCACCTGGGCGTGCACATAGAGGCCTTCGCATTTGCAGATGGTATCGTATTCGCATCAGGCGCGTTTACAGCAGCGGGCCTGATGAGACCTGGGACGACGGGTGCTGACAGTATCGGTGGTAGCGCAGGCGCAGATAATCTCGCTGGCAATTCTGGAAATGACACCATCGAAGGGTTCTCTGGGGCCGACACTCTCAGTGGTGGCGAAGGCAATGACAGCCTTGATGGAGGTGCTGGGTCCGATTCTCTGAACGGGGATTTTGGTGACGATACCCTCCTTGGAGGCGACGGACACGATACACTTGATGGTGGCGATGGGTTTGACAGCATCGAGGGCGGTGATGGCAACGACCAAATCCGTGGCGGCGCACAGGCTGATGTGATCCGCGCAGGTGATGGTGATGACATTGTTTGGGGAGATAATGGTCTCGATACTGTTCATCTTGGCTCGGGCGCAGACATCTTCAACGACAATGAACAAACCGGCATCAATGCACTGGACGTCGTCTATGGCGGAGAGGGCAATGACACGATTAATGGTGGAGGTGGCGACGACACATTCTTCGGTCAGCAAGGCGAGGACGTTATCCTTGGTGGCGATGGCGATGACACCATCGACGGTGGCTCGGGTAATGACGTTTTGACCGGTGGGTCCGGGGGCGACACCTTTGTGCTTGCGGCGGGTGACGGACAGGATGTGATCGAGGATTTCTCGGTTGCAGAGGACCGACTCCAGTTTGCGGGTATCCAAGGTCCCATTGAGGCCAGTGATGGCCCCGATGGGGTCGTTCTGAAGCTCGGGGGGGACAATCAGGTCCTTCTGCGCAAGGTGAGTTTTGCAGAGCTAGAGGGATCAGCCGCACTTGGTGGCGTTCAGATTGTTCTGGAGCAGACGGCTCCGACAACCTCCTATGTGCAGATTGGCAGCCTTCCGGTAACGCAGGCGAGCAGTGCTGATTGGTATACGGTCGCCTTTGATCAGACCATCGAAAACGCTGTTGTCGTCATGGGGCCGCCGTCGTCGGAAGGGGATCAGCCGCTAAACATGCGAGTCCGCAATGTGACCGACCAAGGTTTTGAGTTCCAGGTGGACGAGTGGGACTATCTTGACGGGGCGCACACGGAAGTCTCGGTCAGTTGGATGGCGGGCAGCCTGGGCAGCCACACGCTGTCGGACGGCACGCGGGTGACCTTTGGTCAGCAGCAAATGAGCTCGGCGGCGCCAACCACTGTAGCGTTGAGTGGCTTCGCGTCGGCACCGATTGTGATGGCTCAGCTGAGCGGGAACGCCGAATCGCGGGCACTCACGCATCGGCTCGAAGTTGGTACAAATGGCTTTGATGTCACCTTGCAGGCTGAGCAAGCGCAAAACGCCGGGTTGTCCACCATCGCGCCCGAGCAGCTTTATTGGGTGGCGTTGGACATTGCAAACGGCAGCTCGATCTTCCAAAGCGGGCGGCTGGATGTCACGCATGACTATGCGGGCACTGGCACCAGTCTGGATGCGCCCGAAGCCTTCTTTGCAGATATGCAGTCCTTCAACGGGATCGACCCGGCGGCGCTGCGATATGACCTGGGCACAGGTGGTGCGGTATCCGTGAAGGTGGAAGAGGAGCTGTCAGGAGATGATGAGACCCATCACATCCCCGAAACCGTCGCTTGGTTCACGGCAGACACGGGTGTGTTCCAAGTCGGCGGTACGGGTGCGCCCGTCCCACCGGTTGGCGTGAATGGAACGGCTGCTGATGACAACATAGTCGTCGGGTTCACCGACGGGGACGGCGATAGTGTGACCATCGGGGATGACACGATCTACGGAAATGATGGCAATGACACACTTGACGGCGGCGCTGGTGACGATGTTCTGACCGGCGGTCAAGGCGCGGACACTTTTGTGTTCTCGGTTGGCAGCGGGCAGGACGTGATCGAGGACTTCTCGTTGGCTGAAGACCTCATCCGGATCGACGGGCAACTGCCGTCCTTCGAGATCACCGACGGTGCCAATGGGGCAGTGCTGCGGATTGCTGATGCTGATCAGGTGGTGGTCAAAGGCGTCACGGCGGCAGAGCTGGAGGGCTCCTCCGCGCTAGCACCGGTTGATGTAGTAACCTCGGGCTTGATGCAGATTGGGGATCTGAGAGTGTCCCAAGCGGACAGCACTGAATGGCACACAGTGCTCTTTGATCAGACGATTGAGAACGCAGCCGTCGTCATGGGCCCGGCTTCTTCGGAAGGCGACCAGCCGCTCAATCTCCGGGTCCGCAATGTGACCGACCAGGGCTTTGAGTTCCAGGTGGACGAGTGGGACTATTTGGATGGTGGGCACACAGAGGTTTCAGTCAGCTGGATGGCGGGCAGCCTTGGCAGCCACACGCTGTCCGACGGTACAGAAGTGACCTTCGGCCAGCAGCAGGTGAGTTCAGCGGCGGCAGCCACCGTTGCGTTAAGCGGTTTTGGCTCGACACCCATCGTGATGGCTCAGCTGAGCGGCGATGCGGAGGCGCGAGCGCTCACGCACCGGTTGGAGAACGTCAGCACCACGAGCTTCGACTTCACACTGCAGGCGGAGCAGGCACAAAACGGGGCGTTGTCCACGATTGCAACGGAACAGCTCTACTGGGTGGCGTTGGACATCGCGGCGGGCAGCACGATCTTCGAGACCGGGCAGCTCGATGTCACCCACGAGTTCGCCTCCACGGGGACAACTCTAGATGATCAAGAAGCCTTCTTCGCAGAGATGCAGACCCTGGTTGGTCCTGATCCAGCAGGGCTGAGGTATGATCTGGGTACCGGTGGTGCTGTCTCGGTCAAGGTTGAGGAAGAGCAGTCGGCAGACGACGAAATCAACCACGCCGTTGAAACCGTCGCCTGGTTTACGGCAAATGAAGGGGTGTTCGACTTTTTATAGGTCTGTATCCCCATCGTTTGTCCTGCCCGGCATCCTTTCGGTGCTGGGCAGGAGCGTGAGCTTGGTGCGGCTAGCTTAGAGAGGGTGTGTCTTGTCTTGGCGATGTTTCCGACCAATTCCAGCAATACCAATATCCCCGGTGCATGTTTATGCGCCGTCACGAAGTGATGGTCCTGCAACCAGTCATAGATCGCTTTGGCGCGCACATGTGAGAACTGGCCGCTGCGGATATTTCGTTTGTAGTCCGGGCTTCTTGCCCAAGGCTGATCAGAAGACAAATCTAGCACATCCTCATATCGCAGGTCAGTCAACTGCGCGACGGCGATGATAACCGGGTGAAGCTGCGCTTTGTGCGCTGTGTTTTTCGGATCGAATGCCATGCACTCTGGCTACCGCGTGAACTGCTGTCAGCCAAGGCATTGCTTGGATTTCCACCCGCATTCACCCTCTGAACACCCGGCATTTCGCTGGCGTGGCATGCTACCTTTCCCGCAAG
This sequence comes from Roseobacter cerasinus, assembly GCF_009811755.1. GTDB lineage: Bacteria > Pseudomonadota > Alphaproteobacteria > Rhodobacterales > Rhodobacteraceae > Roseobacter > Roseobacter cerasinus. The sequence goes on along the minus strand of NZ_BLIV01000003.1, from coordinate 238,813 downwards.
CCTAGGAAAATATTCACAAATTTTCCTTGTGCTGTGGCGGAAGATGTGAGAACATGTTCTATATTTGTTCTGATTGTGCGCCCGATTTCGGAGAACGCCAATCGAACCACATTTTCCCAAAATCTATAGAAGAAAGGAGCGCCCTATGCCCGCGCCAACCAACAGCTGTGATGATTTGCCATCACGCCCAACCTTAAGCATCGACTGGGAAGTCTATGCCGCAATGCTCAAAGAGAGCGACATACCTCTGGATCAACAGAAAGAGCTGATCGAAACGCTCTGGTCCATTGCTGTGATGTTTGTGGACTTGGGCTTTGACCTCAATCCCGTGACCCAAATCTGTGGAGAACCGGATGATCCTTTGTCCGATGATCCGCCCGATCTGCTATACTTGCTGGAGCAAGACACCACCCATCAAGACAAACACGAGGAGGCCCCATGGACGGATCAGTAAACACCACAATCAAACCCACTAAAGCGGTGATCTACACCCGTGTCTCCGGCGCAAAACAGGTGCGGGAGGGGGATGGTCTGGCGTCTCAGGAAAATCGTTGCCGGGAATACGCGACCTACAAAGACTATGACGTTGTTGAGGTCTTTTCTGACGATATGTCCGGCAAGTTCGAACGTCGCCCTGCCATGGATCGCATGTTATCCTTCCTGCGTCTGAACAAGAAAGACAGCATTGTCGTCATCATTGACGACATCAGCCGCTTTGCCCGGAACGTGCAGGCCCATATCAAGCTGCGCGAAACCTTGGCCGATGCGGGTGGCATCCTGGAAAGCCCGTCGATTGAATTTGGTGAAGACAGCGACTCGCGGCTGGTCGAGCATATGCTGGCCTCGGTTGCGCAACATCAACGTGAGAAGAACGCAGAACAAACCTCCAACCGCATGAAAGGCCGTATGATGAACGGCTACGCCGTATTCTATTGCACGGTAAGCCTCGCCAAGGTCTATGAAGACCGCAACGGCAAGCTACAGGAGACCAACTCGTTCTCCGATAGCGAGCTTCCGCGGGTCAAGGATCTGATCAGCGAAGTCCGCGCCCATGCGCTGCATCTACGCCGGGAACAGGCTCTGACACGCAACCAGCAACAGTCTTACGACCAGGGCGAGTCGCGCCAGTCTGATCGTCGCGGTGGCGGTACGCCAGAACGGTTTCGTGAACGCTCCGGGCAAAACCACTCTCAGCCGCGCATGGAACGCTGAAGCGTGCCCATCATGACCTTAAGCAGGCGCTGTGCTCTGAAAACGGGCCAGCGCCTCTTTTATGAAAGGACCGATCCATGACAGATAAGGAACAAAACAACGATGTGGGCTGCCCATCAGAGACGCCCGCGCAAAGGACATTGGAAGATGAGCTTCTGGAAGAGTTTGGAGACGATCCGCTTTGCGGTGATCTGGATGAAGAGCAGGCGCGCGCGTTTTTGATGACCTTCTGGAACATCGTCACCATCTTCGCCGAACTCGGCGTTTCCGTCGCACCGATTAACGGTGAGGCTGTTGATAACACATCAAAAAATCTTCGCGCACTCCGCGTCGATGTGCTATCGTTGCTTACCAAAGAAGATACAGCGCATGAAACAGTTGCACCCCGTTCAACCCAAAACGATGAGGCGCATCCATGCAGAACTCCCAACGACAGATAAAGCCTGAACAGGCCGCTCTGATATATTGCCGGGTCTCAGGTACCAAGCAAGCCACGCAGGGCCACGGGCTCGAAAGCCAGGAATCCCGCTGCCGTGAGTATGCCGCCCAGAAAGGCTACGCTGTCGAGGCTGTCTTTCCCGATGATGTCTCCGGCGGCGGCGACTTCATGAAGCGTCCCGGCATGGTGGCCCTGCTGAGCTATCTCGATGCGCAGAAGGGCAAGCCTTATGTCGTGATCTTCGATGATCTCAAGCGCTTTGCTCGTGACACCGAATTCCATATCAAGCTCCGCAAGGCCTTCGCGATGCGCGGCGCAAAAGTGGAATGTCTGAACTTCCGCTTTGAAGACACGCCCGAAGGCAAGTTCATCGAAACCATCATTGCAGCGCAGGGCGAGCTGGAACGCGAGCAGAACGGGCGCCAGACCCTGCAGAAGATGAAAGAGCGCATGAAGCGCGGCTACTGGGTGTTCCCGGCACCCATGGGCTACAAATATGAGAAGGACGGCTCGCACGGCAAACTGCTGGTCCGTGACGAGCCTCTGGCGAGCGTGATCGAAGAAGCGCTCAATGGCTACGCTTTAGGTCGCTTCGGTACGCAAGCCGAAGTCCAACGCTTCTTACAAGATCAGCCGGTCTTCCCAAAAGGCCGCAACGGCGCGGTCCATCCACAGCGCGTGACCAATCTGCTCACCCGCCCGATCTATGCCGGCATGATCGAGCATCCGCCCTGGGGCATTACACTGCGGCAGGGACACCATGCAGGCCTGATCAGTGCATCTACCCTCCAGCGCATTCAGGAGCGCCGCACAGGCGTGGCAAAGGTGCCCATGCGCGCCGACATCAACCGCGACTTCGTCCTGCGCGGTGCTGTGTGCTGCGGTGATTGCGGCGTGCCCTACCGCTCGGCTTGGTCGCAGGGCAAACGTAAGAAGTACGCCTATTACGTCTGCCAGACCAAAAACTGCGCCAGCTACGGCAAGTCGATTGCCCGTGACAAGCTGGAGGGCGAGTTTGAGGAATTATTGCAGAACATCACACCGACGAAGCCAGCCTTTGCACTCGCGCGAAGGATGTTCCGGATAGCCTGGGACCAGCAGATCGAAAGCGTAGAGCAGGGCCGCAAAGAACTCCAGACGCAGATCAAGGCCACAGCGCGCAAGTCAGAAGAGATTCTCGACAAGATCGTTGGAACGACGAACGAGCGTCTCGCGACCAGCCTTGAAAAGCGCTTCAACGAACTGGAGTTGAACAAGGCTGCACTCGAAGAAAAACTGCAAAATCAGGGACAACCACGCCGGTCGTTCGAGGAGGCGCTCGAACACACCCTCAAGTTCCTCGCAAACCCCTGGAAAGCCTGGGAAAAAGGCAGCTTCGAATTACGCCGTGCGATCCTCAAACTGGTCCTCACAGCCCCCCTTCACTACCACCGAGACAAGGGACCTCGAACACCAGAAATAGCGTTTCCGTTCAATGCCTTAGCTGAAAACCACGCTGGAAAATTAAATATGGTGCCCCCACACGGACTCGAACCGCGGACCTACTGATTACAAATCAGTTGCTCTACCAGCTGAGCTATAGGGGCAAACGCTTGAAAATGTTATATTTTTTCGCGTTCAACGTTGATTGAAGTTTTGGCTATGCAATTGTTTTGCAATTTTGCCGATTTTCACCAACGCTGGTGGGCGGTCGTGTAATTGCAAAATGCGATGAGTGCAAGACCCATTCTGCTGGAAAGTCAGACGAATTGAGTGGTTTAGGCGGTCGTGTCAATGCCCGCCTAAACCTTTGCTCTACCGATTGCTTATGCTCCTGTCGCTGGGCGCACGTGGTCGCGCATTGTCTTGAAGGCCAAGTGGTTGTGTTGAAGGTTTGGGTCTCCAAGTGCTGCGGACAAACGTTGGTAGTGAAACGCCAACTCTTCAATGATCTTGTTCACGATCTCCTCGCAGTCTTTGAGCGGGTAGTAGCCGTGCCCGTCCACAAAAAGTTCCCAGCCTATAACGTCGTCATTGATCAGTTCTGGTTTTTTACCACAACGTAGTTGGTAGAGGAACTCGTCAATGATTGCGCGGTCACGTCGCCACTCTTCGTGATACGTTTCGATTGGGTGTTGGGTAGTCATGTTGGTTTGCTCCATAAATTTGCCACCTTCACCGTGAAGAGTGGTGTGGGAGACAGGTAGGAACAGCGTGTTGGTGAGTCAGTGAAGTTAGAAATAAGATTCTCAACTCGACGGCAGAAGACGGAAACGACGCCTATGACGCGTGGGCGCACCTCCGTGCGCACCTCAACACTATGCCGCCCAACGTTCGCGCCTACTTCTCAAAGCTCTGCGATGCGGTCGTGGAATTCAACCCGCATGAAGACGAAGAAATCGCGCTGACCAAACACCTCGAAACACCAGTGGTAAGGCGGAAGAAACGTAAGGTATTAGGGTCGAAGTCGAAACTCGACTACGCCTCCATTTTCGATTGGTTGAGTTGTCGGCAGCGAGCGGAAGACATGAGTCTCGATCAGGCGTTCCGTGACTACGTGCGGATTTTTGAACTGGAGCCGGACCAATATGAAACGGTCAAATCTGCCTACAATAAAGTCAGGCGCGCCCGTCTTAGCCACATGCTACCAGCCGAGCGTACCAAGGATATATGATAAGTCTGGCGCTTCGATCTTGGGCAATTCGAGCTGGTAGCGGTTCACGGCTGGGTCGCCCATCCAATCCTCACCGACATGCACGGCAATGGTCATGTGTTTCTTTGTGATATTGATGCCCCGGATCTTATGCAGGTTTTTGATTGGCAAGCATCCACGACCTGAACCGCTGCAAGTTGTCTGGCTGGAAGAACGCGACCGCCTCGTGCAGGTAGTGATACGATGAACGGGCAAGTCCTTGCCTTCGACTTGGTGCTCGCGACTGGCGCGCTCTCCAACCGGCGGGTCTTTGTCGACCTGAAGCCGTTCGGTGGGCTCTGCGACGGTATGGCCGTCGACGCCGAAGGCAATCTTTGGGTGTGCCAGATTACCAAGGGTCGGATCGGCTGTTTCGCGCCGGACGGGGCGAAGCGGCACAGTGTTGCCTTGCCTGTGCCAATGGTGACGAGCTGCTGTTTCGGGGGGCAGGATCTTACCGATCTCTATGTGACAACGGCCCGGATCATCCTCGATGATGCAGAGCTTGTCGCCTACCCCGATAGCGGCTCGCTCTATCGCATTTCCACGCAGAATGAAGGCCTCGCCCCACATGTCTTTGGGGCTCAGGGGGCAGTTGGATCATGACTGACGAGAAAAGAAAACGCCGCTCGCAGGCCTGGTTTGGCGGGACCGACAAGGACACGACGATCCACCGCGCCTGGATGCTCAACCAAGGCACGCCGCCTGATAATTTCGATGGGCGCCCCGTGATTGGGATTTGCAACACGTGGTCAGAGTTCACTCCCTGCAACGGTCATCTGCGCGACCTCGCCGAAAGGGTGAAGCGCGGCGTGCTGGAGGCCGGTGGGGTCCCGTTCGAATTCCCGGTCATGTCGCTTGGTGAAAACAACATTCGCCCCACGGCGATGCTGTTCCGCAATCTGGCCAGCATGGACGTGGAAGAGAGCATTCGCGCCAATCCCATGGACGGTGTGGTTCTGCTGTGCGGATGTGACAAGACCACCCCCTCGCTGGTGATGGGGGCTGCCAGTTGTGATTTGCCGACTGTCGTCGTCTCTGGCGGGCCGATGCTGAACGGCAAGCACCGTGGTTGCGACATCGGCTCAGGCACGGCCGTGTGGAAGATGTCGGAAGATATGCGTGCCGGTGAGATGACCCTCGCGGACTTTATGGATGCCGAACAGGCCATGTCGCGCAGCCCTGGTGCCTGCATGACAATGGGAACCGCCTCGACCATGGCCAGCATGGTGGAAGCGCTCGGGTTGGGTATGCCCCAGAACGCCGCAACACCGGCCGTGGATGCGCGCCGTCGCACGCTGTCGCAATATGCCGGGCGACGCATCGTTGAATTGGTGCGTCAAGACATCAAGATGAGCGATGTTGTCACGCGCGAGAGCTTTGAAAACGCAATTCGCGTGAACGCGGCTATCGGTGGGTCAACCAACGCGATCCTCCACTTGATCGCGATCGCCGGGCGTCTGGAGGTGCCGCTTACGTCGCAGGATTGGGACGCGCTTGGTCGGGACGTTCCCACAATTTTGAACCTACAACCGTCTGGCCAGTATCTGATGGAGGATTTCTATTACGCGGGGGGATTGCCCGTCGTGATGAAGCATCTTTTGGACAAGGGCTTATTGCACGGCGATGCCGCCACTGTCTCAGGCTCGACGATAGCCGAGCAGATCGCCAAGGCAGAGAATTTCAACCCTGACGTCATCCGCACCACGGATGCGCCGCTAACGCAGAGCGGTGGCATCGCGGTCTTGAGCGGCAATCTCGCCCCCCTGGGTGCGGTCATCAAACCAAGCGCGGCAAGTCCCGAACTGATGCAACATTCCGGCCCTGCCGTCGTGTTCGAAGACATCGATGACTATAAAAATCGAATTGATGACCCCGATCTTGAGGTCACAGCCACATCGATCCTTGTGCTGAAAAATTGCGGGCCCAAGGGCTATCCCGGCATGGCGGAGGTGGGTAACATGGGGTTGCCCGAAAAAATCCTCAAGCAGGGTGTCCGCGACATGGTGCGGATCTCGGATGCGCGGATGTCGGGTACGGCATTTGGCACCGTCATCCTTCACACTGCGCCTGAGGCCGCCGCCGGTGGGCCCATCGCGCTTGTCAAAAACGGGGACCAGATCACCGTTGATGTGGCAAACCGGACGTTGGAATTGCTTGTGTCCGACGAAGAACTGGCAAAACGGCGCGTGGCGTGGCAGCCCAATGATGCGCACATGACCTCTGGCTATCAAAGGCTCTATATCGACCATGTGCTGCAAGCCGACCAAGGGGCCGATTTAGACTTCCTCGTTGGCAAGCGCGGCGCCGAGGTCCCGCGGGAATCCCATTGAATGACGGCACTGACTTTGCAATCTGCAGGCTATCGTGTGTCGATCTTGCCGGACGAGGGCGGGCTTATCGCGTCGTTGCAGTACTGGGACGGGGCGGATTTCATAGACCTCTTGCGCTCCAATCCCGGTGCAGAAGGAACACTGGATGGCCTCCCGCTTTACGGCTGTTTCCCAATGGTGCCCTTCGCAAACAGGCTCTCAGAGCCTTGGTTGCCCGCGGGGGACGACCGCCGCGCGGTTCCGGTGAACTGGCCCGCGCAGGGGCTCGCGATGCATGGCACGGGCTTCATGGGACCCTGGATCGTTGGCGCATGCGGCGATGCGAGTGCGTTGCTCACCACGTTCATCTTGGATGCCAACGGCCAAACTTTGGGCGCTGCGCGCCAAACCATAGCCCTTGGTGACGACGGGCTTGCCGTGAGCTTGGCATTCGAAAGTGCTTGCGACACGCCGCTCAGTTCCGGGCTCGGCTTTCACCCCTGGATCGCTGCCCCAGGCGATGAACTGCAAACAACCGCTTCCTTCGCCGCCAAGGGCCAATTTCAAATGGATGCGAATAATCTGCCTGTCGGTCATGTGGCCTGCACCACAACGCAGACAGACCTGGATTGGCGTGATGCTGGCCTCGACACCTGTTTCACGGGTTGGTCTGGCGAGGCCCAAATTGTCCGACCCGCGAAAGATCTAGTCGTCCGTGTCCGGTCTGCGGTGCCAAATCTGCATTGCTTTGTGGCCAAGGACTTTGATGCAATCTGCCTCGAACCTGTCAGCCACGCACCCAACGCGGCCCATGCCGCCCTGGCGGCGGAGATTGCGCCCATGGCGCCTGTGGCACCGGGCGAAACCATATCTATTGAAATGCACATCGGCGGCGAGCCGCTTTCTCGCCAAGAGACAACAAGGACATCATGAGTATGGCAACTTTACCGGATACTGCCGGGGCATTTGTCGGGCGCGTTTGGGACCCGGCGGTTGAGGGCCCTTGCGTCGTAAAAGTATCGGCCGGACGGCTTGTGGATATCACGACGCGCGCAGCACCGACCATCCGCGACATCTGTGAGATGGACGACCCTGCTGCGTTTGTTGCTGCGGCGCAAGGCCGGGATCTCGGCGCGGTGGAAGACCTTGCAGATGCGCGCCTGGACCCCGATAAACTTCACCTTCTCGCCCCCTGTGATCTGCAGGCCGTGAAGGCCTGCGGCGTTACATTCGTCGGCTCTATGATCGAGCGGGTGATTGAGGAACGTGCGGCGGGCGATTTGAAAGCCGCCGATGCGATCCGCGGCCGGATCTCTGCAGCAATTGGTGAGAGCCTCCGCAATATCGTGCCAGGCTCAGCCGATGCCATGACAGCCAAAGAGGCGCTCATCGCCTAAGGACTCTGGAGCCAGTATTTGGAAGTCGGCATCGGACCGGACGCCGAGGTGTTTTCCAAGGCGCAAGTGCTGTCTGCCGTGGGCTTTGGTGCAGAGGTCGGACTGCACCCGATTTCAAACTGGAACAACCCTGAGCCTGAGGTTGTCTTGGCAGTGTCCTCCAAAGGCCGCATCGTCGGGGCAGCGCTTGGCAACGATGTGAACCTGCGCGATGTGGAGGGACGATCAGCCCTGCTTTTGTCAAAAGCCAAAGACAACAATGCCTCCTGCGCCATCGGCCCAATGATCAGGCTCTTTGACCCGAGCTTTGGCCTAGATGACGTGCGCCAGGCAGAGCTTGATCTGACCGTGACTGGCGAGGACGGATTTGTCTTGAACGGCGCGTCGTCCATGTCCCAGATCAGCCGCGACCCAGAGGACCTAATACGCCAGACCATCGGGCCGCATCATCAGTATCCGGACGGCCTCATGCTCTTCCTGGGTACACTTTTCGCCCCAACGCAGGACCGCAACGGGCCGGGAGAGGGGTTTACACATCGCCTGGGCGACGTCATCGAAATCACCTACGGTCAGCTCGGCACGTTGCGCAATGTCGTGCGTTTGTCGACCGAATGCCCCCCCTGGACCTTCGGGGTCAGCCATTTGATGCGCAACCTCGCGCAACGAGAACTCATTTAAGGATAAAGCCGACGCTCAAGGGAAAACACCTGATTGCTGGCGAATGGGTCGGCCATACCGAAAGCTTCGAAAACGAGCCGGTCGAAGGGCCAGCCGATACATTCTCAGCTGGTACACCCGAAATGGCTAGCGCGGCCTGCATTGCCGCAGAAGAGGCGTTTTGGTCTTATGGCTATTCCAGTCAGTCCGATCGGGCGGCCTTTCTGCGGGCCATCGCGGATGAGATTGAGGCGCGCGGTGACGCGATCACCGCCCAAGGCGTCAAGGAAACCGGCTTGCCGGAGGCGCGTCTGCAGGGTGAGCGGGGACGCACCACCGGGCAACTCCGCCTCTTTGCCGACCACATTGAGACAGGGGAGTATCTCGACCGGCGTAATAACGCGGCCCTCCCCGACCGCGCGCCCTTGCCGCGCCCGGACCTGCGCGTGATGCAACGGCCCATCGGCCCAGTTGTCATATTTGGTGCCTCGAATTTTCCCCTGGCCTTTTCAACTGCAGGCGGTGACACCGCCGCCGCCTTGTCCGCTGGCTGCCCCGTCGTGGTGCGCGGACATTCTGCGCATCCTGGTGTGTCGGACCTTGTCGCCCAAGCCATTGATGCCGCGCGGGCGATTTGTGGTTTACATCCCGGTGTGTTTAGCCAAATCCAAGAGGGCGGCAACGAAATTGGCGCAGCCTTGGTGCAGCACCCCCTTGTAAGAGCCGTGGGCTTTACGGGGTCGTTACGCGGCGGGCGCGCGCTCTTTGATCTCTGCACCTCTCGGTCCGGGCCAATCCCGTTTTACGGCGAGTTGGGATCCGTAAATCCAATGTTCCTTTTACCCGACGCGCTTGAGAAACGCGCGGGCGAGATCGCAGCAGGCTGGGTCGGCTCCCTCACCCTTGGAGCGGGACAATTCTGCACCAATCCCGGGGTTGTCGTCGTGATCGGTGGCGAAGCGGCGGACACCTTCCAAAAGGCGGCAGCCGAAGCTGTCGAGAATGTAGGAGCTCAAGCTATGCTCACCAAAGAGATCGCGCTCGCCTATCGTGACGGGCGCAACCGGGTCGCCGCCGCTTTGGGTGGGGGCCTAGAGGAGGCATCAACTGATGATCTGCGCACTGCCACACCATACCTCTTTGTCACACCGGCAAGGGACTTTTTGGCAAAGGCCGAGTTACACGACGAGGTCTTCGGCCCGCTGGGTCTCATCGTTGTGGCACAAGATTTCGACGAAATGCTCGCCGTCGCACGGTCTATAGAAGGGCAATTGACTTACAGCCTGCATCTGCAGGATGCCGACACCTACCTTGCAAAGACGCTCCTGGCGATTTTTGAGCGCAAAGCTGGGCGCGTGCTCGCCAACGGGTTTCCAACGGGTGTCGAAGTTTGCGACGCAATGGTCCACGGCGGCCCCTATCCGGCGAGCACAAACTTTGGAGCAACCTCCGTTGGCACCTTGGCGATCCGGCGCTTTTTACGACCCGTTTGTTATCAAGGACTACCAGAGACACTGCTGCCAACCGATTTAAGGTGACCTGGATAGAACGTGTTTTGGTTCGGCGAAGCGAGTGAGTACCGTATCCACTTGGCTCTAGCCCAATCGCTGTGACCCAATCACGCACCAACCGACCATATTGGCGGGTTGAGATGTGTGGCCGATCATGGAAGCGGCTGGGGAACATAAACCGACACGCAAACATCTCGGGTGATTTTACCCAGACAAAGACGGTTTCACATGTGTTTTCCGTAAGTTCAAACTGGACCGGCCGCTTGGTCTTGCTCTGGATCACCGAAACGCGTTCTCGCACGCGGTCATCTTTTACCAGGTCAGAAACAGTCAACTTGACGAGATCACAGCCGCGCAGCTTGCTGTCGATGGCGACGTTGAACAGCGACAGATCGCGTAGATAACCTGCCAGTTCGAGCCGCGCCCGGATCGCCCAGACCTGCTTTGGCAGCAAGGGCCGTTTTTGACCGATGATCCGCCTCTTGTTCCAGGCTTTGCGTTTCGGGGTGGTCGCGGGAAGTTGGACTCTTGGCATGATATGCCCTCCGATCCTCCCTCCGCACCCAATCATCAGCACCGCGCTGACTTGCCGATTCTACAGTTTGATCGAAGGGCCGGTGTCAAAGATGCCGGATCTTGGTCGTTCCCGCGCAAGCATTGGGCGGCTCAGAGCCCACAGCGGAAGTTCTGATTTTGTACCGCGTGCGCTCGCGGCATGATGTCTGCTGCTGTTGCGCGGGGCGAAGTGCCGCTGCGCAGCGAGGGAACCAGTCATTCAGGAGCGCCACAGCAAAGACGGGCTGCCTGACTTTCTTGTTTGCTGACAACCTGGTCCGTTGGGATCAGACTTCGGTTGTTGCTCTCCGTATCGGTGTCACACGAAGAGGAAGTCTTCCTCGGTCAGGGTGATCCCGGCACCGACAATGGTGAGGCTGTCGGTTGTGCCGCCTATGTCAATGCGCACGTTGTTTTGGCTATGTGTGAGCGTGAGGTCGCCCCACGTTACATCACCGGAAAACGCAATTGTGTCGAGACCGTCTTCGTAGCCAAAGAAACTCTGCTCACCTTGGCCGCCATTGAAGACAAAAGTGTCCGCCTCCGTGTTATAAATTTCCTGTGTGATCGTGCTGTAAACGTGCAGGCCATCGACATTCGTACTCCAGATCAGATCGTCGATGCTGTCCCCGTTCACGTCATCTGCATGTGTCGCATAGTAAATCGTGTGGTCGTATTCGGCTTGCGATACGGAACCGCCGACAGCCTCCGAGAATGTTCCGTCACCGTGTGAGAAAGCTATAACCCGGTAGAGCCCGCTACTGAATGCTCCCATCCAGACCGCGTCATCGAACCCGTCTGCATTGAAGTCCGCCGAGAGCTTTTGATAGTTGTCCCAGCTACCGGTGTTCTCGGGAAGTGTTACTGTGCCCTGGGCTTGCGCAAAAGTGCCGTCGCCGTTGCTCAGGCCAACATAGACCTGAAACCCGTTGCCGTTTGAATGCATGAAGATTGCGTCATCGAAGCCATCCCCGTTCACATCACTCATAACCTCCTCGAATCTGTCATCAAAAGCGCCCGTACTGATGTTCGTACCGGTGGCTTGCTGGAAACTGCCCGAGCTTGTGCCAAGAGCGGTGTAGACCTGCAAACCCGTCAGGTCCGCCTTGGTGTAGACAAGATCGACTTGCCCATCCCCATTGACGTCAGCGGTGTGCGCCTCGAAGTCCCCGAAATTACCGGAATGAACCACTTGCCCGGTTGCGGCGTGGAATGTCCCATCCCCTTTTCCGAGAGCGGAATAAACCTGAATCCCATTGCCCACTTTGGTCCACAGGACATCGGTTTTGTTGTCTCCATTAATGTCGGCGATCAAGCGATCAAATGTGCCAAAACGCGACGCACTGGGCTGGGAACTGATGGCAGTCCCAAAGCTGCCGTCGCCGTCGGAAAATGACACCCAGACCTGGAGACCTCCCAGATTGGAAATCGACCAGATCGTGTCATCGAAGCCGTCGCCGTTCACGTCGTCGATATGGGAGGCAAAATTTCCAAAGGCTCCGGTATGGACCACGTTGCCCACCGCGTCTTGATAAGTTCCGTCACCATTGCCAATCGACGTGAAGATCTGCAGGCCATTCAGATCTGATTTGGTCCAGACCGCATCGGCAAGCCCGTCTCCATTCACGTCGCCGACGTGCTTGTCAAAGTCTCCGAAGTTCCCATTGTGAACCTGCCCTCCCGTCGCGGGAGAGGTTATTGACCAGTTTCCTGCAAAGAGCGCGGCGCTTTCCGAAGCATCGAAATCGATTGAGCTCACGTCAAAGGAATTGGCGACTGCGACCAGCATTTGCAGGCCCGTGATCGTCCCATTGTTCAGATGGGTTGCCCAGGTACTATGCTCTTGCGCTGTTGGCGCGCGACCAAAGGCATTCACAAAAACCCTGTCGATAAAGGCACTTTGGCTGAGCCCCAAGGTGGAATCGGGTTCGTCGGGAAACGCGGTTTGCTGGGTCCATATCAAGTAAGCAACATCCTGAACGGAATGAGTACCGCCAATCAGATAGTCGTCATAGAGATCCAGTTCAGCGTTGCTGGCCCTGCGGCCATGCGCGACTCGGATGATATCGCCAATCTGATCGCGGACCTCATCAAGGTCCATGGATCGGTCAAATTGAACCCCGTTGAGGAACACATCATAGTTATTGGTGCTGTTCTGCGTGTTCCCTTCAAAGGTATGTTCTGCCGAGCGCGCTATTTCGACGGCCAGTTCCGCAGCGCTCACGGATCCATTGCCGAGGCCTGTCAGCCGCGTATCCAATTCGAACAGGCTGACTTTGCGATCATAAGAATTCCGGTAGAAGAGCGTGATAAGCTCGACATCCAGCATTGTGCCGTTTCGGACCTGAAATTCATCGCTGGCCAGCAAATCGCTCGCCAGGGCGTGCATGTCGAGTTGACCGTCTTGCACAAAGCGAACCAATTGCTCGACCTCGGTAAAATCCATCGCCCGGTCGAAGATCGTGTCATAGAGTTGCGCCGCCTCATTGAGGATGCGCGCTTTGGCGATGTCATCAATACGGGTGCTGTGCTGAACGGTTTGAAGCACACCTGACCCGTCGACGAAACTTCGCGTGCCCGCAGCGAAGCGCACACGATAGTGGCCCGGCGGCACCAGCACCCGGAAGAACGCGCCACCCTCCACATAGGCGAGACCGTCTCAGTAGCAGCTCAAACTTTGCAGTTTTGCAATGTCCGTTTTCTGCGCTTCGCCGCCTTTAATGTCCAGGGCGGCATCGGTCGAATTGGGTCCTTTTTGGCGGTTCACGTGGATATGCGCAAATTGTGCGTGGTCATCTCGACTGGTCAAAGGCGAAATCCGGCACCGGGCAGATGAACGAACGAAGCCTGCGGAAATCGAAGCCGGTTATTAGTGCGACAGAGATTAGAGCGCTTGAGTTTGACGCGGATATCACACTTACGCTATCCGACTTTCTGTAGCTTCATTGGAGTGTTGGTCGACATTCCCCCCAACCAGGCAAAGCGACAGGAAGGACGATAGGGCATGACCTGCAAGCGGATTTGGGTGAGTGAATAGTGGCCGACAAACGTACCCTGCAAGCATTCAACGATGCCGTAACCAACCTAGAAAGTGATGCTCGCAGCTATGATGAGAGTGATCCATTCGACCTCGCAGGCAGGTGGCGGCTTGCAAAACGAATGACCGGAGAGATTTGGCTCATAGCAATCACTCACAGGCGAAATCAGACCAGTTTGATTGATACGCTGGGTTTGACAGACCGGGCGCATATCCCGTCTTGCGCGGGGAACGGTGGAATACATGGTGCCCCCTTACTCCACTTATGCCTTGATCCCGTCAAAAAAATGGCCGTGTTTACTGCGCCACGGGTAATCGACGATGCTATGCCGAAACTGTCGGCGACTGACTGGTTGAAGGAAGAAATCTATCGGTCGGAGACGTTTGGCCTTACACGTTTCGACGTGCTGAAGACTATCAGAAACAAGGAAGGTGTGGGTCACTTTGACGCCAAGATCAACCAAGCATCGGGCTACTCGGCTTTGCGCAATGCCGGGCACGAAGACTGCTATTGGCGTCGCTGCAAGGATCGTGGTTGCATTGCCTTGTTTATTTTTGGAACGCCGTTCTACTCCGTAGCTGTGGCTCCGCCTGATGGCACCCCACCACCACCATTGGAGAGCAAAAAGCATCCATTGCTAGGTGGTGTCGATGGATCTGTTCGGACAATGGCGGAGGAGTTGATGTGCTGGCTACGCTCTTACGGGGCCATACCTGCTCAAAAAGCCCGAGACAGTCAAAAACTTCGAACGCCATTCAATAACCGTTTAAATGTTGTTCGAACATCGCAGCCATCAGATCGTCAAAAACCGTTTGCTGCAAAACTTGGTGTCATTCACTGAAAAAACCCGGTCGCGCTACATGGGTCAAAACCTCGCGTCGTGCAGCGGCTCTTTACTCGACCCACAACAAATCCTATCTAAACAGTAAGAAAACGAGAGAGGCCCTCGATGACCAACGCATCCGAACAGCTTGAAGGCGCGCCGCTGATCGCACCTTCCTCGACTGATCACCCGCTTTACGAGCCGATCGTCGAAGCCTGTCGGACAGTCTACGACCCCGAAATACCCGTCAATATCTACGAGTTGGGCTTGATCTATACCATTGACATCAGTGATGAAAATGAAGTGGCGATCAAGATGTCGCTGACCGCGCCAGGTTGTCCGGTGGCAGGTGAAATGCCCGGCTGGGTCGCCGATGCGGTGGAGCCCCTGCCCGGCGTGAAGCAGGTGAACGTCGAACTTGTCTGGGAGCCGCCTTGGGGCATGGACATGATGTCCGATGAGGCGCGGCTCGAACTGGGCTTCATGTAAGGCCACATGACCACCGAAAAAGGCAAGATGATCGCCGGGCAACTCTATCGCCCCGGCGACCCCCAACTGGTGCGTGACCGTGCCGCGAGCCAAGCGTTGCAGCGTCGCTATAACGCCACAATTGTATCAGACAGTGACGACCGCAAAGATATTCTGGATCAATGGCTCGGGACCATGGGGGGTGGATGTGCGATCCGGGCGCCCTTCTACGTCGACTACGGCTACAACATCCATCTCGGCGAGGATGTGTTTTTCAACTACGGCTGTGTGCTGCTCGATGTCTGCCCGATCCGTATTGGCGACAAGACTCAAATCGGCCCGATGGTGCAGATCCTGACTGCTGATCATCCGCGAGACGCCGAAACACGCGATGCGGGGCTGGAGTTTGGACGTGCGATCGAGATCGGCCGCAATGTCTGGATCGGTGGCGGCGCCATGATCCTGCCGGGTGTCACGATCGGAGATGACGCGGTGGTGGGTGCAGGCGCAATTGTCACGCGCGACGTCCCTGCCAGAACAACAGTGGCGGGAAATCCCGCGCGGCCGCTTGTCCCCACGCCCAAGACTGACTAAATTACTCATCAAAGGAGCGCTGTTATGTTTGGTATTCCCGGCAAGCAAGCTGTCACATTGACACCCAAGGCCGCCGCACAGGTGAGTAAACTGATGACCTCGGCGGGTCATGCGGGGCTGCGCATTGGCGTCAAAAAAGGCGGCTGCGCAGGCATGGAATACACGATGGAATATGTCGAAGAGACCGACCCCAACGACGAAGTCGTCGAACAAGACGGCGCGCGCGTGATGATTGCACCCATGGCGCAGATGTTCCTTTTTGGCACCGAAATCGACTATGAAACTTCGTTGCTCGAAAGTGGGTTCAAGTTTCGCAACCCAAACGTGACCGAAGCCTGCGGCTGCGGCGAGTCGATCAAGTTTGGCTGATCATCCCTGCTTTTGCAGATGGACATAAGTTTCGTTGAACCTCTGCGTCAAATGATCCCCGGCGCTGATCACGTCGCCTGATCCCATCGGGGCAACATTCGTGTCGTAAGATGGATTGAAGAACAGCGGCACCGACAGACGCTCATCCTCGGTGCCGATCACCCGATGCGGCGTCGCGCGCACACGCCCGCCCGTCCACATCTCCATCATTTCGCCGAAGTTGATCATGAAGTCGCCGGGCGGCGCGGCTGCCGGAATCCAACCTCCGCCGCGCTTGCGGACTTCCAGCCCCGGTGAGCCATCCGTGGCCAGCAGCGTCAGGCATCCGTAGTCGGTGTGCGTGGCAATACCAAAATCGCGCGCCGTGGCCCCCTCCGGACGCGCCGGATAGTAGTTCCCACGCAGAAGCGCCATCGGCCTGTCGAATGCAGCGTCAAAGTAGTCCGCAGGTGCGCCAATCGCACAAGCGATGGCGCGCAGCACCTGCATCGCCACGGCGCAGGCGTCCCGATAGTAACTCTCGACCTCCGTCCGAAAGCCTGCGGGCGCTTCCGGCCAGCGGTTTGGCGCATAGACAGACAGATCACTGCCCGGAACCTCGAACCCGCTGTCATAGAATTGCTTGAAATCGGGATTGGCGGCTGGATCGACCTGCTCGGATCCGGACGCACCCCAGCCCCGGTTGGCGCCGGTCCGCGCCATATCCACCTGCGCCTTGTCGGCCTCTGGCAATTGAAAAAACGCACGATACATCGCCAGAACGGCTTGCGCCCTCTGAGCAGAGATCGCAGTGTTGGTTACAGAGAAGAACCCGATCTCGGTTGCGGCTTGCTCAAGCTGTCTCAGAGGAGCCGCATCGCCGCGGATAAGGGCCTTGGCATCCAGTCTGGGGATCACGGGCCACCTCCTCCAACACCGACCAATCCGACACCCGGATGCCACGCAACACGTCATCCCGCAAGTCTCAGGCCAATTGCCGACACCGTCCACCCCTGCTACCAACAGAAAAAATCACCTTCAGGAGGATCATATGCGGCGCAAACTGGCAGCAGGCAACTGGAAGATGAACGGCTCGGTCTCCGCGCTCGACATGATCGGCGCGCTGAAACTGAAGCACCCCGAATGCCCCTGCGACGTGCTCCTCTGCCCACCCGCACCGCTGCTCACTCATGCGCTCCAGAATAGCGCCAGCAACCCGATTTTCATTGGCGCACAGGATTGCCACGCCAAGGAAAGTGGCGCCTTCACCGGTGACCATTCCGCCGCCATGATCGCCGAGATCGGCGCCACCCATGTGATTGTCGGCCACTCCGAACGACGCGAGGCCTATGGCGAAACGGACGTCCAGGTCGCTGCCAAGGCGCAGGCCGCGCAGGCTGCAGGTCTCACCGCCATCGTCTGCATCGGCGAAAGCCTTGAGCAGCGCGAAGCCGGTGACGCACTTGATGTAATCACATCCCAGCTCGCAAGATCCGTGCCCGACGGCAGCAGCGGCAAAACTCTGGTGATCGCCTATGAACCGATCTGGGCCATCGGCACGGGCAAAATCCCGACAATGGAGCAGATCGCAGAGGTGCATGGCCTGATGCGCATCGAGCTACGCGCCCGTTTCGGCGCGGATGCCGACAACATCCGCCTGCTTTATGGCGGCTCGGTGAAACCGGGCAATGCTGCCAAAATCTTTGCCCTCGACAATGTCGATGGTGCGCTGGTGGGCGGTGCCAGCCTGAAGGCCGAAGACTTCTCCCCAATCATTGAGGCACTCGCTGCAAGCTAACGCCTTCTTCTGGCCCAAAATATCCCGGGGGAGCGCGCAGCGCGGGGGCAGCGCCCCCACCCTCATTTGATAATGATCTCCGGTCCCATAACCATCGTCGGCAGCCAAGTGCTGATGGCCGGAATATAAGTCACCATGATCAGGAAAACAAAAAGCACAGCCGTGAACGGCAGCGCCGCCCTTACTACCTTCATCATTGGCATATTGGCCACGCCCGAGGTCACAAAGAGATTCAATCCCACCGGCGGCGTGATCATCCCGATTTCCATGTTCACCACCATGATGATGCCCAGATGAATGGGGTCGATCCCCAGCTCGATGGCAATGGGAAAGACCAAAGGCGCCACAATCACCAATAACCCTGACGGCTCCATGAACTGCCCGCCGATCAGCAAAATCACATTCACGATGATCAGGAACACCACCGGGCCAAAACCCGCATCCAGCATGGCGCTGGCGATATGCTGCGGGATCTGCTCATCCGTCAGCACATGTTTCAGGATCAGCGCATTGGCGATGATGAACATCAGCGTGACCGTCAGCTTGCCCGCCTCAAACAGCGTATCGCGCGTGTCGCGGTGAAAAAACACAGTCAGCAGCGCAATGGGCTTGCCCATCAGCGTCAGGTTACGGCTCCCCTCGCCTTTCACATGCAAAGGCCCCATGTCGCGATAGACAAAGGCCGCAATCAAAAACGCATAAACCGCCGCCACAGCCGCCGCCTCGGTAGGTGTGAAGATGCCCCCATAGATGCCGCCCAGAATGATCACGATGAGGAACAGGCCCCAGCCCGCCTCGCGCCCGCTCTCAAAGACTTCGCCCCAGCCCAGCCATTCACCCTTCGGCAGATCGCGCATTTTCGCAATGACATAGATGGTGACCATCAACATGGTCCCCGCCAACAACCCCGGGATCACCCCCGCCAGGAACATCCGCCCCACGGACACATCCGTGGCGGAGGCATAAACCACCATCACAATCGACGGCGGGATGAGAATGCCCAAGGTCCCTGCGTTCGCGATCACCCCGGCGGCGAAATCCTTGGTGTAGCCCACCTGCCGCATGCCCGCGATCACGATGGAGCCGATGGCAACCACAGTCGCGGGAGACGACCCGGAGAGCGCCGCAAACAGCATACAGGCAAAAACCCCCGCAATCGCGAGCCCACCGGGGAAATGCCCCACAAGTGCAATGGAAAAGCGGATGATCCGCTTGGCCACGCCCCCTGTGGACATGAAGCTCGACGCCAGAATAAAGAACGGGATGGCCAGCAGCGTATAATGCCCCGCCATCGCCTGAAACAGCGTCTGCGCAATGGAGGCGAGCGAGGTGTCGCTGAGCATCAGCAAGAAGATGATCGACGACATGCCAAGGCTCACCGCAATCGGCACACCAATCAGCATCAGGCCAATGACCATGGTGAAAAGAATTGCAACTTCCATGGCTTAGCGCTCCGCGTTCAAGTGCTTGACGTCTTCAATCGCATCTTCCGCCTCATGGCTCACGATCAAACTTGTCTGATCACCACGCCAGATCCGCCAGGTTGCCTGAACAAAGCGAAAAAGCAGCAGCGCCATGCCAAAAGGCAGCATCGCATAAGGAATGAATCGCGGGATTTTCTCATATTCCTCGCCCTGGTTAAACACCGGCTCGATCCAGCGCAGCCATTCGGGCATGGGCATATCGACCACTTCGTACCAGGCCTGATCGCGGCTGTTCTCAAACCCCGTGGGGAACCACCGCCCCGAGGTCGCATCAAGGCCCGCAAAGGGCGCCCAATAGTCCCAGGCGCCTTTCAACACCAGCGCCGCATAGGCCAGACAGACCGCCGCCGCCAGCAACGCAAAGACCCGTCGCAGCGGCAGAGAAAAGAGGTTGATCACCGCATCCACACCCAGATGCGCCGTGACCTTGACCGCATAGCTCACCCCAAAAAGCACCAGCCAGGCAAAGAGGAAGGTGACCGCCTCCAGCCCCCAGATGATGCCGGTGTTGAAACCGTAACGCAGCACCACATTGATGAAGGTCAGAATGGTCATCAGCCCGAGGATCAGCGCAATCGCCGTCTCCTCGATCTCATTCACGATCCGCCCCAGCAGCGTCTCTGCTTCGTAGGACTGCGACATGCGCCCCCTCCCCGAAATACAGATCGTCCGGCCCGCACATCGGGGCCGGACGACAGGATGGTTTGAGTTTAGAACCCGGCGTTGATCGCTTGGGCCGCGTCTATGTTCTCTTGCCCGACATCGTCCTTGAACTGTTCCCAGACCGGCTTCATCGTGGCAACCCACTCAGCCCGCTGGGCCTCGTCCAATTGGCGCACAACGCCGCCTGCCTCGACAATCGCGGCCTTTGCTTCGTTGTTCACGGCCGTCGACTCGGCATTTCGAATCGTGGTCACTTCGGTCACGATGCTGGCCAGCTGATCGCGCACATCCGCATCCAGCGCATCCCACCAGTCGACCCCCACAACAACCATATAGTCGATGATGCCGTGGTTGGTCTCGGTGATGCCGTCCTGCACCTCAAAGAACTTCTGGCCATAGATGTTGGACCAGGTGTTCTCCTGTCCATCCACAACCCCGGTCTGCAGCGCGCCATAGACCTCCGAGAACGCCATCGGCTGCGGCGAGCCACCAAGCGCCGCCATCTGGGCCTTCAGCACGTCCGAGTTCTGCACCCGGAATTTCAGGCCATCGGCGTCTGACGGGCTGTTGAGCGGCACATTCGCCGACATCTGTTTCATCCCGTTGTGCCAGAACGCCAGGCCCAGCAGGCCACGACGCGTCATGGATTCCTTCATCGCCTGCCCGGTGTCAGAGTTCTGGAACGCATCAACCGCGTCGATGTTCTTGAACATGAAAGGCAGATCGAAAATGCGGAACTGCTTGGTGAACTGCTCGAACTTCGACAGAGAGGGCGCGGCCATCTGCACATCGCCCTGCAGCAGCGCCTCAAGCACCTGATCATCGTTGTAAAGCGTGGAGTTCGGGAAGACCTCCATACAGGCCTTGCCGTTCATCTCGGTATTCACCCGGTCTTGCAACATACTGGCCGCGATGCCCTTGGGGTGGCGGTCGGTATTGGTCACATGGCTGAACTTGATCACAACCTCGCCATCGTCACAAGCGGCGGCGACGGCGGACGCGCTGACGGACAGGGTCAGCGCAGTTAGAGCGGCGGTAAATGCTTTCATTTGGTTTCCTCCCAGAAACGGATTGTTCTTGTTTGACTGCGCATGGCTGCGCGCAGTGCTGCCGATATCAAATCCCGAGCGCAACGCAAGAGCAAGCGTTTTGAACCTGCGCCGCACCGTTTCGCCGACCCCACGAAAGGCGCAGTCGGCCGTCCCCCCTTGCATCTACGCCCGCGCAACCTCTTAAAGGGGACATGGACGTGCTTCATCAATCCCCCCTCGATCCGGATTTCGTGCAGGACCCTTACGCACTCTACGCACAGGTTCTGGCAGGCGATCCCGTGCGCTATTGGGCCGACTACGGTATGATGGCCGTCTTCGATGCTGCCACCGTGCAGGCGCTGCTGCGTGACCGGCGCCTGGGCCGCGCGGTGCCGGAGGATCAGCGCGCCGAGGTCCCACCCCACCTGGCCAACTTCAACGTGGTGGAGCAGGTCTCGATGCTTGATCTCGAACCGCCGCATCACACGCGCCTGCGCGGCCTGGTGCTGCGGGCCTTCACCTCACGGCGGATCAAGGCGCTGGAGCCGGACATCCATGCCATCTGCGACGACCTGCTGGCCGGGCTACCGGATGGACCTTTTGATCTGATCCCCGCCTTCTGCACCGCCTTGCCCGTGCGCATCATCGCCCGTCTGCTCGGCGTGCCCGAGGAGATGTCAGACCAGTTGCTGCGCTGGTCCAACGCCATGGTCGCGATGTATCAGGCGGGTCGCACCCATGAGACGGAATTGGCCGCTGATGCCGCCGCCACAGCCTTCACGGGGTTTCTGACGGGCTACATCGAAGACCGGCGCAGCGCCCCGCGCGACGATCTCATCACCCATCTGATCACTGCCGAAGAACAGGGCGAGACCCTCTCCCACGCCGAACTGATCGGCACCTGCATCCTGCTGCTGAATGCGGGCCATGAGGCCACGGTGCACACGCTTGGCAATGCGGTCAAAGCCCTGCTGGAACACGACGCGCCGCTCACCGCCCTCGCTCCCGACACCATCACCGCGACGGTGGAGGAGGTGCTGCGCTACGACCCGCCGCTGCATATGTTCACCCGCTACGCCTATGAGGATATCGAGGTCGGCGGTCACCCTGTCGCCAAAGGCCAGCAGGTGGCCCTGATGCTTGGTGCAGCCGGGCGTGATCCCGCGCGCTATGACCATCCCAATCACTTCGATCCCAGCCGCACCCCGACCCCGCATGCGGCATTCGGGGGCGGGTTGCACTTCTGCGTCGGCGCCCCGCTGGCGCGGCTGGAACTGCAAATCGGGCTTGCGCGCCTCTTTGAACATGCCCCCGACCTGCGGCTTGTCGACCCACCGCGTTACGCCAACAGCTACCATTTCCACGGGCTCACCGGGTTGCGTGTCACCCTTTGATCCGCCGCTAGACCCGGAATAGATATGCGGCGCAGCCGCGCCTTCGGATCACGCCCTCACAGCGGCAGCATCGTCGTGGACTTGATCTCCTCCATCGACAGCAGCGCCGTCACATTGTGCACCCGCACCTCCGAGATCAGCGCCTGATAAAAGACGTCATAAGCGCGCGCATTCTTCACCCGCACTTTAAGGATATAGTCGATATCCCCCGCCAGCCGGTGCGCCTCCTGCACCTCGGGCCGGTCGCGCAGGGCTTTGAGAAACGCCGCCTGCCACTCGGCCTCATGCTCGGAGGTGCGGATCAGCACAAAGAAACAGGCCTCGAACCCCAATGCCTCCGCATCCAGCACCACGGTCTGCTGACCGATCACCCCGCCCTCGCGCATCTTGCGAATGCGATTCCACACCGGGGTCTTGGAAGAGCCCACTTTTGCAGCAATTTCATCCAGCGACTGGCTGGCATCGCGCTGCAGCTCCCCAAGGATTTTCCGGTCCATCTCATCAATTCGGACGCTCATTCCATCAAGTCCCCGTCTGCTGGTCCAATGTTCCTACTCAGAGATAATTCAGAACACACGTCCTTATCAACAGCAGAACCTAGCGTATATGCAGAACTTTTTCCTATATTGAGGCTCAGACTTGTCGAGAGGCCCGACCCGAATGGACCATTTCCCGATCTTCCTGCGCGTCGAAGGACGCCGCATCGTGCTCTCCGGCGGTGGAGAGGCCGCGCTGGCCAAGCTGCGGCTGCTACTCAAGACCGCCGGACACATCACGGTTTTCGCGCAGGACCCTGCGCCAGAGATCGTCGCCTGGGCGGACGCAGGCAAGCTCGCCCTGATCCGCCGCCACATGACTCCGGGAGATACCCTCTGTGCTGCGCTCTTCTATGCAGCCGATGAGGACGACGCCGAAGACGCGCGCACCTCTGCCATCGCGCGGGCCGACGGTGCTTTGGTCAATGTGGTCGACAATCTTGAAGACAGCCAGTTCATCACCCCCGCCATCGTGGACCGTGATCCCGTCACCATCGCCATCGGGACCGAGGGTGCGGCCCCCGTCCTCGCCCGCGCGATCAAGGCAGAACTCGAAGAGCGCCTGCCTGCGGCCCTCGGCCCCCTAGCCCGCATCGGCAAAGCCTTCCGCAAGGCGGCTGAGGCTCTGCCCTTCGGGCGCGCCCGCCGCGACTTCTGGCGCGACTACTACTTCAACGCGGGCCCCGCCGCGATCACCGGCGGTGAGACGGCAGTGCAAGGCGCGCTGGACGATCTGCTCACGGACCACCTCGCCCGCAAGGCCCGCCCCGGCCATGTGCATTTCGTCGGCGGCGGTCCGGGCGACCCCGACCTGCTGACCATGAAGGCCCGCCGCCTGCTGGATGAGGCCGATGTGGTGATCTACGACCGGTTGATCAGCCAACCGATCCTTGAACTCGCCCGCCGCGAGGCGGTGATGATCGACGTTGGCAAGGAAGCTTATGGCCCGTCGACGCCGCAAGAGACCATCAACGATCTGATCGTGGAGCACGCGCAACAAGGCGCGCAGGTCGTGCGGCTGAAATCCGGCGATGCCACCGTCTTTGGCCGTCTCGACGAAGAAATCGACGCCTTGGACGCACACAACATCGCCTGGAGTATCGTGCCCGGCATCACCGCCGCCTCCGCCGCCGTGGCCGAGATTGGCCAGAGCCTGACCAAACGCGGGCGCAACGCGTCCGTGCGGTTCCTCACCGGCCACGACATGAAAGGCTTTGCCGATCACGACTGGGCCACGCTGGCCCAGCCCGGCCAAGTCGCCGCGATCTACATGGGCAAGAAATCCGCGCGCTTCATCCAGGGCCGCCTGATCATGCATGGCGCCGACCGGCACACGGCTGTCACGGTCATCGAAAACGCTTCCCGCCCCGAACAGCGCATCCTGGAAACCACACTCGACGCGCTGCCGACCGCGCTGGCGGCGGCAGAGATGTCCGGCCCCGCGCTCACCTTCTATGGCCTCGCCCCGCGTGAGGCGGCGCAGGTGCAGGCTGACAACCCCTACTCTCCCCCCATCACAGCACAGGAGGCGCGCTGATGCCCCGCGCATTTACCCCCAAAGTCGTGACTGCAAACGCCCTGCTCGAAGGCGATGTCATCTACCAGACCGCCACGGGCTGGAGCCGCGATCTGGCAGAGGCCGAAGTGCTGACCGATGAGGCCGACGCCGACCTGCGCCTGATCGACGCCGCTCAACAAGTGGACGCGGTGGTCGGCGCCTATCTGGCGGATGTCGACGCCTCCGGCCCGACCCCGAAACCTACCCATTTCCGCGAAGACTTTCGTGCAACAGGCCCCTCCAACTACGCCCACGGCAAGCAAGAGGCACAGGCAAATGTATAACTACACCGACTTCGACACCGCCTTCATCAAAGAGCGCAACGCTCAGTTCCGCGCCCAGGTCGAACGCCGCATCGACGGCTCGCTGACCGAGGATGAATTCAAGCCGCTGCGCCTGATGAATGGCCTCTATTTGCAACTGCACGCCTATATGCTGCGCGTGGCGATCCCCTATGGCACGTTGAATTCCCGCCAGATGCACGTGCTCGCCGATATCGCCGACAAGTGGGACAAGGGCTATGGCCATTTCACCACGCGCCAGAATATCCAGTACAACTGGCCCCAGCTGCGCGACGTGCCGGATATGCTCGACGCCCTGGGAGAGGTGCAGATGCACGCGATCCAGACCTCCGGCAACACCATCCGCAACGTGACCGCCGATCACTTCGCCGGGGCCGCCGCTGATGAGCTGGCCGACCCGCGCCCGGTGGCAGAGCTGATCCGGCAATGGTCCACCGACCACCCGGAATTCCAGTTCCTGCCGCGCAAGTTCAAGGTCGCCGTGACCGGCTCCCCCAACGACCGCGCCGTCACCAAGGCGCATGACATCGGCCTGCGCATGGTCGAGCGCGACGGTGAGATTGGCTTCGAGGTCATCGTGGGCGGGGGCCTGGGCCGCACGCCGATGATCGGCAAAGTGCTGCGTGACTTCCTGCCGCGCGAAGACCTGCTGCCTTATCTTGAAGCCATCGTGAGCGTCTACAACCTACTGGGCCGCCGCGACAACAAATATAAAGCGCGCATCAAGATCACCGTGCATGAGAACGGGCTCGACGATTTCAGAGCCCGCGTGGAAGAGCGCTATGCCCTGATCCGCCCGCAGTTCACCGGCGTCGATCAGCAGCTGCTGGCGGGGATCGAAGAAGACTTCGCGGCACCCGAATTCAAAACGGCGCCCGAAACGGCCTATCACGACGCGCGCCAGAACTACCCGGCGTTCCGTGCCTGGTCCGACACCAACCTCACCGAGCACCGCGCGCCGGGCTATGCCATCGTGACCATCAGCCTCAAAGCCCATGGTGCCACGCCCGGCGATGCGACCTCGGCCCAGATGCGCCTGATGGCGGATCTTGCCAAACGCTACGGCCATGACGAGCTGCGCATCAGCCACGAGCAGAATGTGATCCTGCCCCATGTGCACAAGAGCGATCTGCCCTCGATCTACTCCGCACTCAAGGCCGAAGGTCTCGGCACCGCAAACGTCGGTCTGATCTCAGACATCATCGCCTGCCCCGGCATGGATTACTGCGCGCTGGCAACGGCCCGCTCGATCCCCATTGCGCAAGAGATCGCAACCCGCTTTGACGAGCTGAAGCTGGAGCACGATGTCGGCCCCCTGAAAATCAAAATCTCGGGCTGCATCAACGCTTGCGGGCACCACCACGTAGGTCACATCGGCATCCTCGGCCTCGACCGTGCGGGCGTGGAGAACTACCAGATCACGCTGGGTGGCGATGGCACCGAAGACGCAAGCATCGGCGAGCGCGCGGGCCCCGGTTTCTCGGCAGAAGAGATCATTCCAGCCATCGAACGGCTGGTGCTGGCCTATCTCGACCTGCGCGACGAGCCGGGCGAGACCTTCCTGCAAACCTACCGCCGTCTCGGCTTGGCCCCCTTCAAAGCCGCTCTCTATCCCGAGGCACAGGCCAATGCCGCTTGA
Organism: Roseobacter cerasinus; assembly: GCF_009811755.1. Classification (GTDB taxonomy): domain Bacteria; phylum Pseudomonadota; class Alphaproteobacteria; order Rhodobacterales; family Rhodobacteraceae; genus Roseobacter; species Roseobacter cerasinus. Next base: position 212,383 of record NZ_BLIV01000003.1, on the reverse strand, counting down.
TCACCCGGCTCCCCAGGTCGACGATCACGCCCTGACCGCTGAGGTGGCCCGGCTCAATGCCGCACTGCGCCACCACAGCGCGACGGATGTGCTCCGCGCCGCCTTCCGCCACGTGCCTGATCTGGCGCTGGTTTCCAGCTTTGGTGCCGAGTCGGTTGCCCTGCTGCACCTAACAGCCATGGTGAACCGTGACGCGGCAGTGATTTTCATCGATACGGAGATGCTCTTCACCGAAACGCTGGTCTACCAGCAGGAGGTGGCAGAGCGTTTGGGCCTGCGTAATTTGACCATCGTGCGCAGCGGCAGCAGCCATCAACACGATCCGGACAGGACCCTGCACCAGCGCGACACAGATGCCTGCTGCGCTTTGCGCAAGGTGCAGCCGCTCCAGAACGCGCTTGCGGGTCGGGGTGGCTGGATCACCGGACGCAAGCGGTTTCAGTCAGGCCGCCGGGCCACGCTTGATTTCTTCGAGGTCGAAGAAGGCACGGCCCGGATCAAGGTCAACCCGTTGGCCTATTGGCAACCGGGCGATGTTGCCGACTACATCGCCGAAAATCGCCTGCCGCGCCATCCTCTGGTGGCCCAGGGCTACCCCTCCATAGGATGTGCACCCTGCACCTCCCCCGTTGCCGCTGGCGAAGACCCCCGCGCGGGCCGCTGGCGCACTTCAGACAAAGACGAATGTGGCATTCACTTCGTAAACGGCAAAATGATCCGCACAGGAGCCCCCTCATGACCACCCTTGTGACCGACAGCGGCTTTGGCCCTGATGACTGGAGCGAACCCTTCATCACACTGGAGGCCGCCAATGACGCCAGCGCGCTCGACGTGCCCTCGGACACTGACCCGGCCCAGATCCCCCTCTGCGACGGGCTGCAGATTATCCGCGTGGATTTCCCCTCCTCTGCCGATGGCCGCGGCTTCACCATCGCCAAGCAGCTGCGGCTGCGCGGGTTCACCGGCCGGTTGCGCGCCAAAGGCCACGTGCTGGCCGACCAATACGCCATGGCGCGGCGCGCGGGCTTTGACGAGGTGGAAATCTCCGACGAGCTGGCCGCCCGACAGCCCGAAGACCAATGGCTCTTCCGTGCGGGCTGGCAACAGCATAACTATCAGGCGCGTCTGCGCGGACCCGCCCCGCACGCGGCTGATTGACGCTTTCTCACAGAACAACCCTTTCTTATCAGGAGGCGCAGGTGTAAGCCTGCGTTGACACGTTTATGACCGAGCAAACCCCCGTGACCGAAGCTTCCGCCGTCAAAGTCCCCACCCTGCCCGATGCGCAGACCGTGACCTCCGTTCAGCACTGGACAGACCGTCTGTTCTCCTTCCGCGTGACGCGCCCCGCCTCGCTGCGGTTCCGCTCGGGCGAATTTGTGATGATCGGGCTGATGGGCGACCCGCACCCCGAGACCGGCAAGCAAAAACCGCTGCTGCGTGCCTATTCCATCGCCTCGCCGTCTTGGGACGAGGAGCTGGAATTCTATTCCATCAAGGTGCAGAACGGCCCGCTGACCTCGAAACTGCAGCACATCCAGCCGGGTGACGAGATCATCCTGCGGCCCAAACCCGTCGGCACGCTGGTGCATGACGCGCTGCTGCCCGGCAAGCGGCTGTGGTTCTTTGCCACCGGCACAGGCTTTGCGCCCTTCGCCTCGCTGCTGCGCGACCCGCAGACCTATGAGGATTACGATCAAGTCATCATCACCCACACCTGCCGCGATGTGGCCGAGCTGGAATACGGTCGCCAGCTGATCGAAAACCTGCGCAAGGACGAAATGATGTTGGAGCTGCTGGGCGAAGAGAACCTCGCCAAGCTCACCTATTACCCGACCACGACCCGGGAGGAGAGCCCGAAGATGGGCCGCATCACCACGCTTTTGAAAGACGGCACCGTTTTTGCCGATCTGGGCATCGAGGGCATTTCAGCGGAGACGGATCGCGCGATGGTCTGCGGCTCCATGGATCTGAACATCGACCTGAAAGAGATCCTCGAAGGGTTTGGCCTCGAAGAAGGCGCCAATTCCGACCCCAAGCATTACGTGGTCGAAAAAGCTTTCGTCGGCTGACCAGCCTGAACAGACCAAAAAAAGGAACGCCCGGAGCCATGCTCCGGGCGCTGCGCGTCTGAGGCTGCTATGCCTTACTGGACACCAAGGGCGTCGCGCAGCTGCTCCAGCGCTGCTTTCAGAACGTCGGGGTTGTTCTGCGCGTCACGAACGGCATTGGTCAGCAACAGCTTCTGCGATGTGCCAAGATCGGAATTTGCGATCATCTCCAACACTTCGGCAAGATCAAAACCGTCCACCGTCAGCGCCTCGGACGCCTTGGCCTCATCCACCGCGATTGCCGCATCTTCTGTGGCAGCTGTGACAGTCTCATCCGCCGCCCTTGTGGCTTCCTCTGCCGCATCGGATCCGCTCTCCGCCGACACGCTATCGGGTGTCTCGGCAGCCTGTTCAGCTGCCTCTGACGCATCAGACACCGCAGCCTCGGACGTTCCTTCGATGGCTTGCGCAGCGCTTTGCTCCTCGGCTTCAAGCGTTGGGGCCGCGGCATCCGTGGCCTCGTCTGCAGCGCCCGTGATCGCACCAATGGCATCATTCGCGGCCTCGGCGGCGGCCGATGCTGCGTCTTCTGCCAGGTTTGCCGCACCCTCCGCAGCCTCTGTCACCGCGTCGGTCACCGTCTCGACAGCCTCACTGGCGGCATCCGCCACCGCGCTGGCAACCTCATTTGCAGTCTCGGCGGCATCGCCGATCGCCTCTTCGGCGGCCTCAAGCGGCTCGGCCTCTTCGATGGTTTCAGCCGACTGCTGGACGATCTGCGACGGGTTTTGCCCGGAATAGAGCATGTAGCCCCCCGCGATGATCACCACAGCCAGCAGGAGCCATATCAGATTTCGCATCACAGTTTTCCTTTTCATGGCGCGCATTGCCCTGACATGGGCGCGCGGTTCTGCGGGATGATGGCAGTTGCCTATCCGATAAGAAACGCTCAAGGGGGAAAAGCGTTCCCATTGGCCCGATTGAGCTTATTTTGCGGCTTGAAGAAGACCGGCGCGACAGTTAACTTGCCACTCCATATTTATCAACAAATCAAGGACCATCACCATCGCTCGCAGACCCCATAACGCGCCGCCGCAACGAGACACCGGACCGCGCGTAAACGAGAAAATCCGAAGCTCCGAAATTCGCCTGATCGGCGCCGATGGCGAAAATGTCGGGGTGGTTTCCCCGGATCGCGCCATGGCCATGGCGGATGACGCCGGCCTCGATCTGGTTGAGATCTCGCCCAATGCCAATCCGCCCGTGTGCAAGATCATGGACTTTGGCAAGTTCAAATATGAACAGCAGAAACGCGAGAGCGAAGCGCGCAAGAAGCAAAAAATCATTGAGATCAAAGAGGTCAAGTTCCGCCCGAACACGGACACCAATGACTATGATGTCAAGATGCGCAACGTGTTCAAGTTTCTCGAAAACGGCGACAAGGTGAAGGTCACGCTGCGGTTCCGAGGGCGCGAAATGGCGCACCAGAACCTCGGTCGTGAGCTGCTGGAGCGTGTGGCCGAAGACACCAAAGACAAGGGCCGTGTCGAGAACTTCCCCAAGATGGAAGGGCGGCAGATGGTCATGCTGATCGGGCCGCTGCCCAAGTGAGCACCTGACACGCGCTTGAGATCAAAACGTCCTCCGGATCGTGAGGGCGTTTTTTTGTTACATATGCCCCGTATGGGAAAGGCAAAGACGCCCGGCAGAAAGGCACTGGCATGGCTTTGGACGATATCGAGAAGTTTTCCGCCCAGCACAATATGGCCCCGCCAGCGCGGCTGGGGCAGCGCTATGACCAGCGCCGCTTCCTGCCGGAGGGCGGCAACACCATCGTATGCCATCTTGACCAGGACGCACCCACCCATGCGGCTGTGCTGGAGGCGCGGGCGCGGCTGATGGCGCTGCCCGGGGCGGATCGGTTTCTCTATACGCCGGTGTCCAGCCTGCATATGACACTTTTCGAAGGCGTGATCGACACGCGACGCACGGCAGACGCCTGGCCAGCAGGTCTTGATCGCGACGCGCCGGTGGACGAGGTAACGGCGGTTGTAAAGGACCGTCTGCAGGGTTTTGCACCGCCACCTGCGTTTTCCGTACGCGCAACCGGCGTGGTGCCGACCGGCCTCCGGCTTGCCGGAGCGACCGCAGAGGACGAGGCGCAGATGCGCGCCTGGCGCGAGGCGCTGACAACGCCCTTTGGCTATCGGCATGAGGATCACGACAGCTATGTGTTTCACATGACCTTCGCCTATCCCATCGGCTGGCTGCCGGAGGAGGTGCTGCCCACGTGGCGGCACGCCTGTGCGGAGATCCTGAACGACCTGACGGCAGCGGCTCCCATACTGCCTCTGAAGCCTGCGGCCTTCTGCACATTCGCAGATATGACCGCCTTTCCGGAGCTGCTTGTGCTGGCCCCCGGTGCCGAGAACCTCTGACGACAGGCGTGACACATCCCTTCACGCGGCAAAATCTCTGATTTCGGGCAGCGCTATGTGCTTCAGGTTTTTCGCATAATACTTTAGAGCGCTGACCTTGAGACGCGATGGCGAATAGGGTCAGCGGGGTTTACGGCCCGCACGGGGCTGCGGCCGGGTTGGGATCTCTTTCAGCAAGCCGCCCACGCCCATCGCGGCGATGTCTTCGCCTGTCACATCGATCCCGCAGAGCACCCGCGCCAGCACCCAATCCGCCCCGTTCAGCGCTGGTGAGCGGGCGCATCCCGGCAGGCCGATCACCGGTCGTGCGCCCAACTGGCCCAGAAACAGCAGGTTGCCGGGATCGACCGGCATGCCGAAGCGCATCACCTGCCCGCCCGCCATGCGCACAGCAGCCGGGGCCACATCATCGACGTCAGAGGTGGCTGAGCCGGTTAGGATCAGGATCAGCCCATCCCCTGCGGCATCCAACGCCTTCGACAAAGTGTCGGCATCATGCGCAATCACAGTCGGCGGCGGCAACATCAGATCAAAGGCCGCCACCCGGTCGGCGATGGCCTTGGCGCCCTTTGTGCCCGCCCCCCCGGGGATCTCGGTGATGATCAGCTCTGCTGCCTGGACCACGGGAGGAGCCAGACGCAGGGCGCGCTGAGCACGGGCGCAGGCCTCGTCCAGCGCGGCGCGCGGCACGGCGTAGGAGATGATCTTGATGGTGGCAACCATGCCGCCTGCGGCCATCTGCTGATAGGGTGCCACGGTGGCCAATGTGATCATTGGATGCACGCGGTTCACCTGCTCCAATGCGGCCACGTCAAGCACGGCAACCCCTGGACCCTCCGCCAACAAATTGACCCGCCCGGTGAAAGCATCCGTAACGCGCAGATGTTGCGCGCCTGGGTCGGGCACCAGGGCTGTGGCCAATGCGCGTGCAGCGTCATCTTCGATCACATCCTCCGCATCGAGACGCGCGACGATAACCTCCGCCAGACCCGCCTGCTCCAGTGCGGCCAGGTCGTCCGCGTCCAGCACACGCCCCTTACGCAAACGCCCCGCCGCGCCCAGCGAGACGGAATGCGCGAGGATCGCGCCCGCCGCCTGCGACACTGCAACCGGGCCAAACTTCACGCGCCGCGCCTCAGCACCCGGGTCATTTCCGCCAGAATCGCCACCGCAATCTCGGACGGGCTGGCAGCCCCCAGATCAAGCCCGACGGGTCCGTGAATGCGGTCCAACTGATCCGCCGTGAATCCCGCCTCCCCCAGACGCGTCAGTCGCGAAGCGTGGGTCCGTTTGGACCCCAACGCGCCGATGTAGAAGGCCTGCGACCGCAGGCCGATGTGCAGCGCCGGGTCATCCAGCTTGGGATCATGTGTGAGCAGCACGAGTGCGGTGCGGCTGTCCACGCCGATGCTCTCCAGCGCCTCGTCGGGCCAGTCGGGCACGATGCGCTCTCCGGGAAAGCGCGCGTCCGACCCGAAAGCCGCGCGCGGGTCGACCAAATAAGGGTCGTACCCGGCAATGCGCGCCATCGGCACCAGCGCCTGCGCGATATGCACGGCACCGACCACCACAAGGCGCAGCGGCGGGTTGTGAATGGCAACAAAGACCTCGCCCTCCGCCTCAAAGCCGGAGCGATCCATGGCAAACCGCTCCGCATAACCGTCGCGCACCAGCTGACGGGTACCGCTGGCGAGGTTGACCTCATAGGCCACCGGGTTGCGACCGGCCCGCGCCTCGACCAGCGCGCGCAAGACCTCAGCGGGCAGCACCGTGCCCACCGGCTCCACCAGAATGCGGATTGTGCCACCACAGGCGAGGCCGACAGCGAAGGCGTCACCATCGCTCACCCCATACTCCAGCAGCCGCTGCTCACCCTTTTCCAACGCCTCCGTCGCCTCCAGCACCACAGCGCCCTCGACGCAGCCGCCTGAGACGGAGCCCTGCATTTCACCATCACCTGCAATCATCAGCTGCGCCCCAACCCGGCGCGGGGCGGAGCCCCAGGTCTCCACCACGGTCGCCAGAACGGCGCCGCGCCCGGCCTCATGCCAGGCCAGTGCCTGTTCGGGGGCGTTTTCGAATGCGTCCATGACACTCCTCCTTTGCGCTGAACTATTCCTGATGGGGCCGGGCTTGTCTGCCTAAAAAGCATCCGCCCGCGCTATTGTCAGGATCGACCATTTGGCATCTTGCCCAAGCGCCACCTGTTCCTTACATCTGGTCCAAGACTGGAAGGACATCTGCCATGCCCATGCAAGCTCAAGAAATCGAAGACCTTCTGCGCCTCAGCTTTCCTGATGCGATCATCGAGGTGCAGGGCAATGATGGCGTTCATATGGCGGCCATGGTGGTGGATGAGAGCTTTCGCGGCAAGAACCGGGTGCAACAGCAACGTGCCGTCTATGCGGCCCTCAAGGGCAAGATGGACGGCTCTGACGGAGAGCTGCACGCGCTGGCGCTGACCACACGGGCGCCGGATTGAGACATGCCGCTCTGGGATCGGATCACATGGCTCTTTCGCCCTGAACCACGCCGCCCGCTGGCGCACCGCCAGCCCGCGCGCGCGCCGGGGCCGCAGGACGACGTGCCGCTGGGCCTCGAAGCGGTTGACCTGTCGCAGATCGACGCCGTCAACCGCAAGAATGCGTCGCTGGAGCGCGTGAACACCTTTCATGCCCCCTTTCGGACGCAAAAATATTCACTTGAGGGCGCGGAGACCGCCGTCACCACGCTCCCGGACGACGAAACCTATGCGGCGCGGTATCACCGGGCCTACAACCGAAAAGAAGGCGAAACGCCATGACTGATACAAATACAGAAATCAAACAGACCATTGATGCCAGCAACGTCGTGCTGTTCATGAAAGGCACCAAGGAGATGCCGCAGTGCGGGTTCTCCAGCCGCGTGGCGGGGGTGCTGAATTACATGGGTGTCGAGTATGCGGATGTGAACGTGCTGGCGAATGAAGCGATCCGCCAGGGCATCAAGGACTTCTCCGACTGGCCCACGATCCCGCAGCTCTACGTGAAAGGCGAGTTTGTGGGCGGCTGTGACATCATCACTGAGATGACGCTATCGGGCGAGCTGGACACGCTCTTTGAAGAAAACGGTGTGAGTTTCGACAAAGACGCTGCTGACAAAATTCGGGAAGCCAACGGCTGAGACCCGGCGCGCAGGCCGAAATTGGTAAGGGGGGTCTGCCCCCTTTTTGCCTTTTCGGGCGGCACAGCTTTTGCGGAAAACGGAACGCGCGTCGATCCGTCGCCGCACATGATCGCTTATGGGTCGCCATTCTCTCGCCTACAAAAATGGATCAGTCCGCAGACACATATGCCACGCGATTGCAGGGACCGCATCGCAGCATGGGTTTGCCAATTGAAGCAACCATCCAAAGCACACCGACGGGCTGCACACCCTTGCAACAAGCCCGAATGAATCGGCAGCACAAGCCCGGGCTTTCTCGCGCGGGCGCTGCGTCTCTTCCGGAAAAGCTCAGGCTTTTGCTTTTTCCTCGACGGACGCTGCCAGAGCCTCTGCCCGGGCCGCAAGCTCAGCCAGTGTATCCGTGACCGACTGCGGCACCACAGGCACCTCGACCCGCTCCGGCTCGGCGCGGCTTTCGCGCAGGTTGGCAAGCTCCGCCTCGCAGGTGGTCAGCTTGGCCTGCACCTCGGCGACCTGATCTTCGACATTGGCGGTCTTGTCAGCCAGCATCAGCCCCGCCATCAGCAGCATCCGGGCCTCAGGCATGCGGCCAACCTGATCGGCCAGCACCTGCGCCTCGTCATCCAGCATCTTGGCTGCGGTCTGCAGATAGTGCTCTTCACCCTGCTGGCAGGCCACCTGGAACTGCCGCCCGCCGATGTTGATGGTCACTTCGGGCATATCACTGCGCCTCCTCTTGCTCGGCAGGTGCGCCCTGCAACAGGGGCGTCAGCTTGGCGATGATCTCATCGACCTCCGAGGCCTCGGCGGCACGCGCGGCGCGCAGCCCGTCCAGCTCGGCCATCATCGCCTGGTTGATCAGATGCGGCTCGCCGACGCCTTCAGCATTCGCCGTGCGCAGCGCCTCGCAGGCTTCGGTCAGCTGTGCATTGGCGCGGCGCAGCCGCTGCAGCTCCAGATCGAAAGCCTTGAGCCGCTCATCAGCAGCCGCTGCCTTGGCTTCCATCCCAGCCAGCGCCTGTTCCTGCCGCTCTCCCAGAGCGCGCACACGTTCATTTAACTGCGCATTGGCCGTCTTTTCATCTTCGAGAGCCTGTTTCAGCGCGTCGACCTCCGCGCCGCCGCCGCTGTCGAGACCATCCACGCCGCGCGCCACCCGGTCCATCGCGGCCATGATCCGGCTGTGCAGGTCTTCTATCTCACTCATGCCCACCTCTTTGTCTCTCTGCGGTCCGGTCTTCTGCCCGAATCGCCCCGATTTACCCCAAGGTTAAACGCATTCACCTGGCGCAACAAATAGCTCTGCTTTGGGATCAAGCGCTTGGCAGGCGCTCTTGAGCCGCACCGGCCAGACAAAGGCGCGGGGCGGCTCTTGAACTTTACGGGCTGGCTGATATGCAGCCTTCAAAGGCCGTAGAACCGGCCCAACAGCGCCCCTGCAGGCGCACGCCTGACGGACAAAGGATACCTTCTTCGTGGATCTCAAAGCTCTCGCTGCTGCCAACCCCGATCACTGGGCCAAAGCCACCGCCATCCGGGCCCTGACGCTTGATGCGGTTGCGGCGGCGAACTCCGGCCACTCCGGCATGCCGATGGGCATGGCAGATGTGGCCACCGTGCTGTTCGAAAAGCACCTGCGGTTCGACCCGACCCAGCCAAAGTGGCCCGACCGCGACCGGTTCATCCTTTCGGCGGGCCATGGCTCCATGCTGCTCTATTCCCTGCTCTATCTCACGGGCTACGAGGACATGACGCTGGAGGAGATCAAGAACTTCCGCCAGTGGGGGTCGCGCACAGCCGGGCACCCGGAATACGGCCATGCCTCGGGCATCGAGACGACAACCGGCCCTCTGGGTCAGGGGATCGCCAATTCGGTCGGCTTCGCCATGGCCGAGGAGATCCAGCGCGCGACCTACGGCAAGAAGGTCGTCGATCACTATACCTATGTCATCGCTGGTGACGGCTGCCTGATGGAAGGTGTGAGCCAGGAGGCGATCACGCTGGCCGGGCGGCACCAGCTGTCAAAGCTGATCGTGCTTTGGGACAACAACAACATCACCATCGACGGGCCGGTCACTCTGGCCGACCGCACCGATCAGGTGCAGCGCTTCAAATCCGCCGGTTGGGCGGTGCTGGAGATCGACGGGCACGACCCCGAGGCCATTGACGCGGCCCTGACGCAGGCCAAGAAGGGCAACAAGCCCACCATGGTGGCCTGCAAAACGCACATCGCCCTGGGCCACGCGGCGCAGGACACCTCCAAAGGCCACGGCGCGCTGACAGATGCGGATCAACTGCGTGCTGCCAAAGAGGGCTATGGCTGGAAAACCGGCCCCTTCGAGGTGCCTGCCGAGGTGAAATCCGCCTGGGGGGCCATCGGCGCGCGTGGTGCCGAGACCCGTCGCGCCTGGGAAGAACGCTTCGACACCCTGCCCCGCGGCAAGCGCGAGACCTTCAACCGCGCCTACGCGCTGGAGGTGCCGAAAAAGCTCAGCGCCGTGATCAAGGCGTTCAAGAAACAGACCTCCGAGGCGGCGCCAAAGCTCGCCACCCGCGCAAGCTCCGAGAAGGTGTTGGAGGTGATCAACCCGGTGATGCCGGAAACCGTGGGCGGCTCCGCCGACCTCACCGGCTCCAACAACACCAAGACGGCGGATCTGGGCGTCTTTGACGTCGACAGCCGTGCCGGGCGCTATGTCTACTGGGGCATCCGCGAGCACGGTATGGCGGCGGCGATGAATGGCATGGCGCTGCATGGCGGCATGCGCCCCTATGGCGGCACCTTCATGTGCTTCACCGACTACGCGCGCCCGGCGATGCGCCTCGCCGCCTTGATGAAGATCCCCACGGTCTTTGTCATGACCCACGACAGCATCGGCCTCGGCGAAGACGGCCCCACCCACCAGCCGGTCGAGCATCTGGCCATCAGCCGGGCGACGCCAAACACCCATGTGTTCCGCCCCGCAGACACCATCGAGACGGCGGAGGCCTGGGAACTGGCGCTGACGTCCAAAGAGACACCGTCGGTTCTGTCGCTCACCCGCCAAGGCCTCAGCACGCTGCGCACGGAGCATAAGACCAAGAACCTCACGGCCCAGGGCGCTTATGTGCTCGCGGACGCGGAGGGCAAACGCCAGGCGATCCTGATGGCCACCGGCTCCGAGGTCGAGATTGCCATGGCCGCGCGCGACCTGCTGCAGGCCGAGGGCATCGGCACACGCGTTGTCTCCATGCCCTGCTGGGAGCTCTTTGAAGAGCAGGACGAGGCCTATCGCAAACGCGTCCTTCCCGGCGGCCCGGTGCGGGTCGCCGTCGAAGCGGGCATCCGCTTCGGCTGGGACCGGTGGCTCTTTGGCGAGCGCGGCAAGCGCGAGAAATCCGGCTTCGTCGGCATGCATGACTTTGGCGCCTCGGCGCCTGCGGCCAAGCTCTACGAAGAATTCGGCATCACAGCTGAGGCCGTCGCGGCAAAAGCCAAATCGCTGATCAAATAGGCCACCTCACAGCAGGCAGGTAGGGTGGGCTTTCAGGCCACCCTCTTAATACGGGACCCGCTCCTTGCCGGTCACTGCGGCGACGAGCGGGGCCAAGACCCGGGTGACAACAGGGATCAACAGCATCCCCAGCACCAGACCAAAGATCCCATCGAAAATCGCCGTCACCGCCCATTCTCCAAACCCCGAGTTTGGCGAGACCGCCACGGCGATGTGGTGGATCTCATCGTAGAGCCAGGGCAGACCCAAGACATCCAGCCCGTGGATGATGATCGACCCGCCAACCCAGAGCATCGCGGTCGTGCCCACGATGGTCAGCAGCGTCAAGAGCTTCGGCATCCCCTTGACCAACCCGCGCCCCAGCGCCCTGCCCGGCGCGCTCACCCCGTTGGCCGCCATCCAGACGCCCACATCATCCATCTTCACGATCAGCGCCACGGCCCCATAGACAAAGACCGTAACCGCCACCCCTGCAAAGGCCAGCGTTGCCGCCTCGAACCAAAAGCTGTCCGCCTCGATGTTCGACAGGATGATCGTCATGATCTCTGCTGAGAGAATAAAGTCGGTCTTGATCGCGCCCTTCACCCGCGTCTCTTCCAGATGCAGCGGGTCCCCGACGGACATGTCCTTCTCCACATGCGCGTCCCCATGCGGATAGAGCCAGTGAAAGACCTTCTCAGCCCCTTCGAAACACAAATACGCCCCACCCAACATCAGCAAGGGCGTGATCACCCAGGGCGCAAAGGCATTGAGCAGCAACAGTGCGGGCATCAGCACAATCAGCTTGTTGAAGAGCGAACCCTTGGTGATCTTCCAGATGATCGGCAACTCGCGGTCGGGTTTGAAGCCCGTTACATACTTCGGCGTGACCGCCGCATCGTCAATGACCACGCCAGCCACCTTGGAGCCCGCCTTGGCCGCCTGCCCCACCACATCGTCAACCGAGGCCGCCGCGACCTTCGCAATGGCGGCCACATCATCCAGCAAAGCCAGTAAGCCGCTCATCTCGATCTCCCCTCAAAAGTCGCAGACCAACGCAGAGGTAAAGCGATGGTTCCGCTTTGGCAATCCGCTCATGATTGCGCTCACATGACAGTTTCGCAACAGAGCGTGACCCAGGTTTATCGCTAACACGCGGAAAACACGTCATTTTAACCATGACGCAGCGCAGCATTTCGGGTTATAGAGCGCTCAAATGTTGGGTTTGGAGAGTGAGCATGACCATCAAAGTCGGTATTAACGGGTTCGGACGCATCGGGCGCTGCACATTGGCGCATATCGCAACTTCGGGGCGCAATGACATCGACGTGGTCGCGATCAACGCGACGGGCCCGCTGGAAACCTCCGCCCACCTCATCAAATACGACTCGGTGCATGGCCGCTTCCCCGGCAATGTGGTGGTGGGCGCCAATTCGCTTGATCTGGGCCGCGGCCCCATTCGCATGATGTCGACCTACGACATGAACGAGCTCGACTGGACCGGCGTCGACGTGGTGCTGGAATGCACCGGCAAGTTCAACGACGGCGACAAGACCAAGACCCACATCGCGCGCGGCGCCAAGCGGGTGCTGATCTCGGCCCCCGCCAAGCGCGTCGACCGTACCATCGTCTACGGTGTGAACCACCGCGATCTGCTGCCAAGCGACGCGGTTGTCTCCAACGGCTCCTGCACCACCAACTGCCTGGCCCCGCTCGCCAAGGCGCTGGATGAGGCCATCGGCATCGAACGCGGCATCATGACCACAATCCATTCCTACACCGGCGACCAGCCGACGCTGGACCGTCGCCACGATGACCTCTACCGCGCCCGCGCCGCCGCCATGGCCATCATCCCGACCTCCACAGGTGCTGCCAAAGCCCTTGGCGAGGTGCTGCCCAACCTGGCTGGCAAACTTGACGGCACCGCCCTGCGCGTGCCCACACCGAATGTCTCCGCAGTCGATCTGACCTTCGAGGCCAAGCGCGACGTGACCGTGGACGAGGTGAACGCCGCCCTCGAAGAGGCCTCCAAAGGCCCGATGTCCCGCGTGCTGGCCTATGACACCGAGCCCAAGGTCTCCATCGACTTCAACCACACCGAACACAGCTGCATCGTGGCCCCCGAACAGACCAAAGTGGTCGGCGGGCGCTCCGTGCGGGTGCTGGCGTGGTATGACAACGAATGGGGCTTCTCCGCGCGCATGGCCGATGTCGCCGTGAGCCTCGGTCACCTGGGCTAACCTGCACCCCCGCTTGCGGGGCCTGACACCTCCTGTCATACCATGCCGCAAGGGGCTTCGGCCTCAGGGTTCGGGTCGCGCAGGGAAGGCTGTCATGACAAACCGCATCGCGCTTGTCCTGGGCGTGTTCATCATCGGATTTGTGATGGTGGACATGCTGCTGTTCGGGACAGAGCATGTGGTGTTTCTGGGCAAGAAGCTCGCCGATCTGATAGACTGGCTGGCCTTCTGGCGATGAGCTGCGCACGAAGTTCGAAAGGCGTCACATGACACTCAGACTTGGGATAAACGGGTTTGGCCGCATCGGGCGCACCGTGCTGCGCGTGCTGATGGAAAGCGGGCGCGATGACATGCAGGTGGTGGCCATCAACGACCCCGCATCAGCGGAGACGCTGGCACATCTCTTTGAGTTCGACTCAGTGCACGGTCCCTATCGCGGGCCGCTGAGCTATACCGACGCCGGGCTGGACCTCGGCTATGGTGCCATTCACATGACCTCCGTGCCGGACCCGGAGATGATCACCTGGCCGGATCTGGATATCGTTCTGGAATGCAGCGGGCGGTTCACCGACCCCGTGCGCGCCCGCACGCACCTGCGGCGGGGCGCGCGCCGCGTGCTGCTTTCAGCGCCCGCCAAAGGCGGGGCCAAAACCATCATCCGCGGTGTGAACGATGATCTGATCCTGGGTGACGATCGCCTGATCTCAAACGGCTCCTGCACCACCAATTGCCTGGTGCCCATCGTGAAGGTTCTGCACGACGCCTTCACAATCAAACGCGGCATGATGACAACCGTGCATTGCTACACCAGCAATCAAAGCCTGCATGATGCGCCGCATGCCGATCTCTACCGCGCGCGGGCAGCGGCGCAATCGATGATCCCTACGACAACCGGGGCCGCGCAGACCCTGGGCGAAGTGCTGCCCGAGATGGTTGGGCGCATCACCGGCCAGGCGATCCGCGTGCCAGTGCTGAACGTCTCCTGCATTGACCTCTCGGTTGAGGTGGCCACGGCAACGGATGTGGATGCCGTCAACGCCGCCTTCCGCGCCGCCGCTCGCGGCCCGCTTGCCGGGATCCTCGCCACCACAGACCGGAAACTGGTGTCCTCCGACCTCAAGCAGACCGCCGCCAGCGCCACCTTCGCCGAAGACCAGACTCGCGTGCAGGATGGCACCTGGGTGCGCGTTCTGGCCTGGTATGACAACGAATGGGGGTTTTCGAACCGCCTTCTGGAGGTCACGGAGCGGATGGGCAAGCTGCTCTAGAGCCAACGGCGCGGCTGGGTGGCCTGACGAGCCTCGTCAGGCAGCGTCCGCGCCCCCTCGCATGGGGGCAAGGACGCTTCCTGCCCATCGTATTGCGCTAGGACTTTCCCAGCCGCGACAACAGCGCATCCCGCACCGGCGGCGTTACAAACTTGCTGATATCGCCGTCCAGACGCGCGATCTCTTTCACCAGCTTGCTGGCAATCGCCTGATGCTGCGCCTCGGCCATCAGGAACACCGTCTCGATCGTATCATCGAGCTGCCGGTTCATGCCAACCATCTGATATTCATACTCAAAGTCCGCCACAGCGCGCAGACCGCGCACAATGATCTGCGCGCCCACATCTCGCGCGCAATCAATCAGCAGGTTCTCGAACGGGTGCACTACGATCTCGACACCCGTCTGCTCGGCAAGGCCCGAACACTCCGCCTCAATCAGCGCCACTCGGTCTTCCAGATCAAACAACGGCCCCTTGTCGCGATTGATCGCCACGCCCACGACCAGCCGGTCCAACAGGACGGAGGCGCGCCGGATGATATCGATATGGCCCAGGGTGATCGGGTCAAAGGTTCCGGGATAGAGTCCAACGCGCATCTGGGCTCTCCTGTCGTGAGTACTGCGGGCACACGATCATTTCAGCCCGGCAAATGCAAGAGGGTAACGCGCGCGCGTTCAATGCCCCATGATCATGCCTTCCAGCGCGTTTTTCTCCATCGACAGTTCCATGAGCTTGGCCTTCACCACATCCCCCAGCGAGACCACACCGATCAGCTTGCCGCCCTCCAGCACCGGCATATGACGAAACCGCCCGTCCGTCATCTTTTGCAGCACCGCGTCAGCGGCATCATTGCTGGTGCAAGTGATGAGCTTGGTGGTCATCAGATCCTCGACGGGGCGCGACAGGCACCCCGCCCCGCGCGCCCCGATTTCGCGCACAATGTCCCGTTCCGAAAGAATGCCGTCCGCGCTGTTGCCATCCCGCGAGACAACCACCGTCCCGATGCGTTTCTCCGACAGCATCTTGGCCGCTTCGGCCACCAAGGTCGCCGGGGACACCGTGACAATGTCATGTAAAGCCTTGGTTTTCAAAATCTGGGACACCAACATGCCGCACCTCCTCTTGACGCGTTGAAGACCTCTCCAGCGTCACCGCAAACCCGCATCAAGTCAAGCCAGCGCTTCGAGTCTTACAACCTCTGCGCGCAAACCTGCGGTCAGCGCCTGCGCCAAGTGGCTCAACCTGGGGTTACGCTGATCATCTGCGTGCCGGATCAGGTAGAATGCGCGCGTGAGGCTGATCTGATCGGTCAGAATGCGCAGCACACCCGGCACGGCGGGCAGTGAAAAGTCATGTGCGATGCCGACGCCCCCGCCCTGCCGGATCCAGTTGATCTGAACGGAGACGGAATTCGACGCCAGCGGCACGCGGTTGACCCCAAGATCGCTGAGATAGTCCAGCTCCTGATCAAAGATCATGTCGGGGATGTAGCCCACCACCCGATGCTGTCGCAGATCCTGCACCCGCGCGATGTGCTCACGCGCCGCCAGATAGGCGTCGGAGGCGGCGAGGTGCAGGCGGTAGTCAGTGATCTTCTGTACCACCAGCCGCCCGGCGGTGGGGGCGCTCACAGCAATCGCCATATCCGCCTCGCGCCGCGACAGGTTGAACACGCGCGGCAGCGCCACGATCTGCAAATCCAGATCGGGGTTCTGGTCGGAAATCGCGGCGCAGACCTGCGGCAAGAGGTAGTTGGCACAGCCGTCCGGTGCCCCGATGCGGACCTGCCCGCTTAACCCGTCCGAAGCCACGGGCTGGTCCGCCACCGCCGCCCGCATCGCCCGCTCCGCCTTCTCCGCCCGCACCAGCAAGGACTGCCCCGCATCGGTCAGCGCATAGCCCTGCGGTGATTTCGCAAAAAGCGTGAGCTGCAATGCTGTTTCCAACCGCTGCATCCGCCGCCCCAGCGTCGCCGGGTCCAGCCGCAGCAGCTTGCCCGCCCCCGACAAGGAGTGCTCCCGCGCCACGGCGAGAAACAGGCGCAGGTCGTCCCAATTGGCCTCCATCGCGCATCCCTCTCCGCAAGCCACCCGGCCATTTTGCAGAAATGCAAAATGCTTTTGCCACCTTCCCTCTTTTACCCCGCTTTTTGCAAGCCTATGCTCTCTGCAAATCCCCCCAACCGGGGCCACCCCTGCGGAGAACAGCCATGCAAGAACTCACCCACTACCTCAACGGCGCGCATGTGAAGGGCACGTCGGGCCGCTTTGCCGACGTGATGAACCCGGCCACCGGCGAGGTGCAGGCGAAATGCCCGCTCGCCTCCAAGGCGGAAGTGGAGCAGGCCGTGGCCTATGCCGCCGCCGCTCAACCCGGCTGGGCTGCCGTGAACCCGCAGCGCCGCGCGCGGGTGCTGATGAAATTCGTGGACCTTCTGAACCGCGACATGAACAAGCTGGCCGAAGCGCTGAGCCGCGAGCATGGCAAGACCTTGCCGGATGCCGCCGGTGACGTGCAGCGCGGGCTTGAGGTGGTGGAATACTGCATCGGCGCGCCGCAGCTTCTGAAAGGCGAATACACCGACAGCGCAGGCCCAGGCATCGACATGTATTCCATGCGCCAAGCCTTGGGTGTGACCGCCGGGATTACGCCCTTCAACTTCCCCGCTATGATCCCCATGTGGATGTTCGCGCCCGCCATCGCCTGTGGCAATGCATTCATCCTGAAACCGTCCGAACGCGACCCCTCCGTGCCCTTGATGCTGGCCGAACTAATGGAGGAAGCGGGCCTGCCCAAGGGCATCCTGCAGGTGGTGAACGGCGACAAGGAAGCCGTCGATGCGATCCTCTATGACCAGACAATCCAATCCATCGGTTTTGTCGGCTCTACCCCGATTGCGGAATACATCTATGGCACCGGCTGCGCGCAAGGCAAACGCGTGCAGTGCTTCGGCGGCGCGAAGAACCACATGATCGTCATGCCCGATGCGGATATGGACCAGGCGGCAGATGCACTGGTAGGCGCGGGCTATGGCGCGGCAGGTGAGCGTTGCATGGCCATCTCCGTCGCCGTGCCGGTGGGCGACGAGACCGCAGACCGTCTGATCGACGCGCTGGTGCCGCGCATCGAAAAGCTGAAAGTCGGCCCCTACACGGCGGGCACAGACGTGGACTATGGCCCCGTTGTGACCGCAGCCGCCAAGGCCAACATCGAACGCCTCGTACAGTCAGGCATCGACCAGGGGGCCAAGCTGGTGGTTGATGGGCGCGATTTCAGCCTGCAGGGCTATGAAGACGGGTTCTTCGTCGGCCCGCACCTCTTCGACAACGTGACCAAGGACATGGACATCTACACGACCGAGATCTTCGGGCCGGTGCTCTCCACCGTGCGCGCGCAGAGCTATGCGGAAGCGCTGAGACTCGCCATGGACCACGAATACGGCAATGGCACCGCGATCTTCACCCGCGACGGGGACGCCGCGCGCGACTTTGCCAACCGCGTGAATGTGGGCATGGTGGGCATCAACGTGCCGATCCCGGTGCCGCTGGCCTATCACACTTTCGGGGGCTGGAAGAAGTCCGTCTTTGGCGATCTCAACCAACACGGGCCGGACGCCTTCAAGTTCTACACCCGCACCAAAACCGTCACCTCCCGCTGGCCCTCGGGCATCAAGGAAGGCGGCGAATTCTCCATCCCGGTGATGGAGTAAGAGCAAACCGGGCAGCCTCGCGGGGCTGCCCTTTGTCTTCAGCCCCAATGCGATGGCCCCTGAGATGACCGATATTCACATCCGTACCACTGGCGTTGCCGGGCGCATCACCCTGGCCCGACCACAGGCGCTGAACGCGCTGACCTACGAGATGTGCCTGGCGATCGAAGCCGCCTTGGACCAGTGGCGCGCGGACCCGGGCGTGGCCCATATTGTCATTGATGCGGAAGGTGACCGCGCCTTTTGCGCGGGCGGCGACATCGCCGAGATGTATCAGACCGGCACCGCAGGTGACTTCACCTACGGTCGCCGCTTCTGGGCGGATGAATACCGGCTGAACGCCAAAATCTTCAACTATCCCAAGCCGGTGGTGTCTTTCCTGCAGGGCTTTACCATGGGCGGCGGGGTCGGCATCGGCTGCCACGGATCACATCGGATCGTGGGGCAAAGCAGCAAGATCGCCATGCCCGAATGCGGCATTGGGCTGATTCCGGATGTGGGTGGCTCACTGATGCTGGCGCTGGCGCCCGGACGGCTTGGCGAATACCTCGGGACCACAGGTGCCCGCATGGCGGCGGCAGATGCGATCTATGCCGGGTTTGCCGATCACCACATCGACGAGGCCACCTGGCCCGACCTCATCCGCGCGCTTGAAGGCGGAGCGGCTTGCGACACCCTCGCGGAGGCAGCAACCGAGCCGCCCACAGGCGCTCTGTCCTCCCGGCAAGCGCAAATCGACCAACATTTCGGTGGCGAGCAACTGGGTGATATCACCAACAGCCTAGGCCATGATGAAGGCAGCTTTGCCGAAGACACACTCGCCCTGATGGCGCGCAACAGCCCGCTTTCCATGGCTTGCACGGTGGAGCTGATCCACCGGCTGCGCGGCCCCTCGCTGAGCATCGCCAAGGCGCTGGGGCTGGAGTATCGCTTTACCTATCGCGCGATGGAGCATGGCGATTTTCTGGAAGGCATTCGGGCAGCGATTATCGACAAGGACCGCAGCCCGAAGTGGCAGTATCCTGATCTGTCCGTGCCCGCGGCTTCGGTCAGCAAGATGCTGATGCCCCTTGGGGAAAACGCACTGGTACTGGAGGAGACACCTGTGAACGCACTCAAGATCGGCTTTGTGGGCCTCGGCAATATGGGCGCGCCCATGGCCGCCAACCTCGCCAGGGCGGGCTATGTCGTCGCCGGATATGACACGGTGGTCAAAGAGGTGACAGGTGTCCAGATGGCCAACACTGCGGCCGCGGCGGCAGAGGGCGCCGATGTCGTTTTGACGATGCTGCCCAACGGCGACATTCTGCGCACTGTGGCCGCCGAGGTGCTTCCGGCGATGGCCTCCGGAGCCCTGCTGCTGGATTGTTCCACTGTCGACGTGGACAGCGCCCGCGCAGTGGCAGCAGTGGCAGCGGACAACGGGCAGATATTTGTGGATGCGCCTGTCTCAGGCGGCATCGGCGGTGCGGCAGCGGGCACGCTGACCTTCATGGCAGGCGGCTCGGAGGCGGCATTTGCAAAGGCCCAGCCGCTCTTTGAGATCATGGGTCAGAAAGCGGTGCACTGCGGCGCGGCGGGCGCTGGTCAGGCAGCCAAGATCTGCAACAACATGATCCTCGGGGCCACCATGATCGCCACCTGCGAGGCCTTTGCCCTCGCGGATAAGCTGGGCCTCGACCGCGCGAGGATGTTCGACGTGGTCAGCACCTCCTCAGGCTATTCCTGGTCGATGAACGCCTATTGTCCCGCACCCGGGGTGGGTCCGCAAAGCCCGGCAGACAACGGGTATCAGCCGGGATTTGCGGCGGAGCTGATGCTGAAAGACCTACGGCTGTCACAACAAGCCGCTGAGGCGGTGGGGGCAGACACGCCCATGGGCGCACAAGCAATGGAGCTTTATCGCCAGTTCGTCGAGGATGAAGACGGGTTGGGTCTGGATTTTTCCGCAATGCTGCCCCGCTTCGTGAAACAGGGGCGACCTGAGTGATGCACACCGACGGGACTGCGATCATGTTGGCGCCGCAGCGACAGCCCATGCAAGCCTGCGCCAAGGGTTGATCTGGGGGTGAGGCGGTGCCGGGCGGGGCACGCGCAGCGTGCCCCGCCCGGCACCGCCTCGGCGCTCCTATTCAGCTGCCACGCGCTTGGCCTGCGTGAGCATCGGTTTGAGATATTTGCCGGTGTAGCTTTCCAAAATCTCCGCCACCTGTTCCGGGGTCCCCGTGGCCACAATCTGCCCGCCACCATCCCCGCCTTCGGGGCCGATGTCGATGATGTGGTCGGCCGTTTTCACCACGTCCAGATTGTGCTCGATCACGATCACAGAGTTGCCCTGATCGACCAACTCGTGCAGCACCTCCAGAAGCTTGCGCACGTCCTCGAAGTGCAGCCCCGTCGTCGGCTCGTCGAGGATATAGAGCGTCCGGCCCGTGGAGCGCTTTGACAGCTCCTTCGACAGCTTGACCCGCTGCGCCTCGCCGCCCGAGAGCGTCGTCGCCTGCTGGCCCACTTTGATATAGCCCAACCCCACACGCATCAGCGCGTCCATCTTCTCGCGAATGGACGGCACGGCGGAGAAGAACGCCTGCGCGTCCTCGACGGTCATGTCGAGCACATCCGCGATGCTCTTGCCCTTGAACTTGATCTCCAGCGTCTCGCGGTTGTAGCGCTGGCCCTTGCAGGTCTCGCATTCCACGTAGACGTCCGGCAGGAAGTGCATCTCGATCTTGATCACGCCATCGCCTTGGCAGGCCTCGCAGCGCCCGCCTTTTACGTTGAAGCTGAAGCGCCCGGGCTTGTAGCCGCGCGCCTTCGCTTCGGGCAGCCCGGCGAACCAGTCACGGATGGGCGTGAAGGCGCCGGTATAGGTCGCCGGGTTCGAGCGGGGCGTACGCCCGATGGGCCGCTGGTCGATGTCGATGACCTTGTCGAGGTGTTCCAAGCCGCGAATCGTCTCGCAGGGCGCGGGCGTCTGCCGCGCGCCATTGAGGCGCATTGAGGCGGTCTTGAACAGCGTCTCGATGGTCAGGGTGGACTTGCCACCGCCCGAGACGCCCGTGACACAGACGAATTTGCCCAGCGGATACTCGGCGGTCACGTTTTGCAGGTTGTTGCCTGTCGCGCCAACCACTTGAAGGGACTTGCCCTTGCCGGGGCGCCGGTCGGCGGGCACCGAGATTTCGCGGGCGCCGGTGAGGTACTGCCCGGTGATCGACTTCTTCGACGCGGCGATCTTGCGCGGGGTGCCGTGGGCGACCACCTCGCCGCCATGCACCCCGGCGCCCGGGCCGATGTCGAAGACATAGTCGGCCTCGCGGATTGCCTCCTCGTCATGTTCCACCACGATGACCGTGTTGCCTTGATCACGCAGGTTTTTCAGCGTCAAAAGCAGCCGGTCATTGTCGCGCTGGTGCAGCCCGATGGAGGGCTCATCAAGCACATAGAGCACGCCGGTGAGGCCGGAGCCAATCTGGCTCGCCAACCGGATGCGCTGGCTCTCGCCGCCTGAAAGCGTTCCCGCATTGCGGCTGAGCGTGAGATATTCAAGGCCCACGTTGTTGAGGAACCCAAGGCGCTCGCGGATTTCCTTGAGGATGGCGCGGGCGATCTCGTTCTTCTGCGCGGTCAGATGCTTTGGCACCGTCTCGCACCAGTCAAAGGCCTCGCGGATCGACATTTCGACCACCTGCCCCACGTGCAGCGCGGCGCCCGCCGGGCCAAGCTTCACCGCCAGCGCTTCCTCGCGCAGCCGGTAACCGCCGCAGGCACCACAGGAGCGGTTGTTCTGATAGCGCTCGAACTCCTCGCGGATCCAGTTGCTGTCGGTCTCGCGATAGCGGCGCTCCATATTCGGGATCACGCCCTCGAAGGTGCGCGTGACCTGATAGACACGGCCCCCTTCGTCATAACGGAAGGCGATCTCTTCCTCGCCGGAACCATAGAGGAAGACCTGCTGCACGTTTTCCGGCAGGTCCTTCCACTTGGTCGATTGCTTGAACTTGTAGTGTTTCGCCAGCGCCTCGATGGTCTGCAGGAAGTAAGGCGACTTGCCCTTGCGCCAGGGGGCCAGCGCACCATCGGCGATTTTCAGGTTCTGGTCGGGCACCACGAGACGTTCGTCAAAGAAGAGCTCAACGCCCAGGCCATCACACTCGGGGCAGGCGCCGAAGGGGGCGTTGAAGGAGAAGAGGCGCGGCTCGATCTCGGGAATGGTGAAGCCGCTGACCGGGCAGGCAAATTTTTCCGAGAAGGTGGTGCGCTCGGGGTCGCCCTCGGTGGGCGCGGTCTCAAGGATCGCAATGCCATCGGCGAGGTCGAGCGCGGTGCGCAGGCTGTCGGCGAGGCGGGTCTCCAGCCCTTCGCGCACGACGATGCGGTCAACGACCACGTCGATGTCATGGCGGAACTTCTTGTCGAGCGTGGGCGGCTCGTCCAACTCATAGAAAGACCCGTCGACCTTGACCCGCTGGAACCCCTGCTTGCGCAGTTCGAGGAATTCCTTGCGGTACTCGCCCTTGCGGTCGCGGATGATGGGCGCCAGAAGATAGGCGCGCGTGCCCTCCTCCATGGCCATGATCCGATCGACCATATCCTGCACCTGCTGCGCCTCAATGGGCTTGCCGGTGGCGGGCGAGTATGGCGTGCCGACCCGGGCAAAGAGCAGGCGCATGTAGTCGTAGATCTCGGTCACCGTGCCGACGGTGGAGCGCGGGTTCTTCGAGGTGGTTTTCTGCTCAATCGAGATGGCGGGTGACAGACCGGCGATATGATCCACATCCGGCTTCTGCATCATGTCGAGGAACTGCCGCGCGTAAGCTGACAGCGATTCGACATAGCGGCGTTGGCCCTCGGCATAGATCGTATCGAAGGCGAGCGAAGATTTGCCCGAGCCGGAAAGCCCTGTAATCACAACGAGTTTGTCGCGTGGGATATCCACGTCGATGCCTTTGAGATTGTGCTCGCGCGCGCCGCGCACCTCGATGTGTTTCAGCTCAGCCATCCGCCACCCCTCATCAACGATTTAGACATAGGCGGAATGCGGAACAGTGCCAATGAAAAAGTGAGAACGAAGCGGGAACTTCACGCCTGCTGACGTTTCCTGGCAAGAGCAAGATGCAGGCAGCCCCCAACGACAAAGGCGAGACCGGCCAGCATTGGCAGCCCGGCATAGCCGAAACTGCCTGCAGTGATGGCCATGATCGGGGTGCCCAGCGTATTGCCGATGTTGCCGGTCTGCGCCATGGCCCCGTTTGCCTGCGCCTGCGTCGCAGCCGTGTCGTTCAGCTGCGGCACGGCGGCAAAGCTCGCCCCTTGAATGAGCCCCATGGTCGCAGCCAGCGCCAGACAGGCCATGGGCAATCCGGGTGCCAGCCACAGCCAGACCATGGCCAGTACGCTGCCGCCAAAGCCGAGCACTACCACGCTTACCGCGGACACACGGCGCAGCAGAAACACTCCAAGGCTCATGGAGGAGGCGATGCTGACCAACGGCATGGCCCCCATCACAAAGGCACGCGATCCGGGCGCGATGTAGCCAGGCAGCACCGTCAGAATCGATACAAAGCAAAAGGTGTAGAACAGCCAGCCAACGGCCGGCGCAGCGACATAGGGCGAGCGATAGATCTCTACATGATCCTGCGCAATACGACTGAAAGACAGCCTGGGCGTGGCCCCCTCCGGTTCAACCGCCGTCAGCCGCACGCCAAGGACCACCGCAAAAAGCGCCATGTAGGCGCCATGGGCCGCAAGAAGTGCCGGAATCCCGGCCAGATCCACCAGCGGCAGCCCAGCCCAGGCGAGGATGGTAAAGGCCACACCAAAGAAGGTGCCCCAGAGGGTCAGCGCCAGCCCCCGATCCTCCGGTGCGCAGATCTGCGCGATCAGCGTGGGGGCCGCGACCACAATCGCCAGATGCGACAGCCCCTCCAGCGCGCGGCTGACCAGCATCCAGGGCAGCGGCGGCAGCAAGGCCTGGAACAGCGACAGCGCCGCCCCCACCCACAGCGCCCAGAGCAGCGCCCGGCGATAGCGGATGCGCGCCACCATCAGCCCTGCTGCCACGCCGAAAAAAATGCCGAGCAACCCGACAACCGACACAATCAGCCCCAGTGCGGCTCCCGCCTCCGGGTAAACCTCTGGCAGTTGGTCGAAAATCGCGCTGAACTTGCCGTATTGAGCTGCCGCCCCAAGGCCGGCACCCCAGAGCGTGAGGACAAGCCCCCAGGATGTTGTCTGCATGATCGTTCTCCTTGCCGCCTGCATGACAGAGGATGCAGACCCGTGCAATTGGCCACGCGTGTCACCACAACGTGAGACCGATCCGCCTTGGGTTTTGACCGGCTGCCCTTAGGTAGACGCAGACATCGACGCTATCTCTGGACCTTTTGCCATGATCCTGACCCTTGCCGTTTCGACCGCAGCGCTGGCTTTCGGCGTTTTGATGCCCCTGCGTTGGGGGCTGCCGGGTTTTCTGAACGCAGCTGTCACCCTCTTTTTGGCGCAATTCGTGTTGCACAGCGCCTTGGGCTTTGAAGGCAGCAGCATCGAGGAGAGCTTGCTGCTGTTCAACGGATCCTGGAGCGCATATCTGGGCTTTAACGCCCAGATAACCTATCGCGCCTTTGCCCTGCCGCTCTTGCTGCTGTCCGCACCGTTGGTCTGGCGTCTCAGCAAGGCACGCAAGGTATGGCAAAGGGCTGCGTGCCGCGCAGAGGTCAGATCACATTGACGGGCGCGCAATTGTAGCGCACCACTGTCCGACGGCGAATGGGCTGGAGACGCCTGATTCCAGAGCGGATAGGGATAGGTCTGACTGACGTACAATGAAATACAGACCTGAAATCGATAGCTTGAGGGCAGTCTCCGTTGGGTCCGTTGTCCTCTACCACTCCAGATACGTGGTTGATGGCGCGCGCATTGCGCAGGGCGGCTACCTCGGGGTCGACATTTTCTTTGTCATATCAGGCTTTCTCATCACGCGGCTCATTGCTCTGGAACTCGACAGCGGTCAGTTCTCGATCAAAACGTTCTACGAACGCCGCGCGCGGCGCATTCTACCGGCGCTGACCTGTGTCCTGCTGGCCGCAGCCATGGTTGCGCCTGTCCTTCTGTCTCCTGCAGCCCTGCGCGAGTTTTCCGGCTCCATCCTGTCTTCCATCCTCTTCTACTCGAACTTTTTCTTCTTGTTTGAGGACAGCTACACCGCCGAAATCAGCCAGCTAAAGCCATTGCTGCACACCTGGAGCCTGTCTGTCGAAGAGCAGTTTTATCTTCTCTTCCCGCTGCTTATGATCTGTTTGGCGGGTGTCAGCTTGAACGTCCGCATGTGGCTGCTGTTCAGTCTTGCCTTGGCGTCTCTGATGCTGGCGCAGTATCTGTCAGGGCGGCATTTCGACGCCAATTTCTTTCTCCCGGTGACACGCGCCTGGGAATTGCTGCTGGGGTCGCTTCTGGCTCTTGTGCCGGGCGGTCGGCTCGCTGTTTCAGGCGCGTTTGCGCGGTACATGCCGTCGGTTGGGCTGCTGATGATACTGGGGGCCATTGCAACCTTTACAGACAACACAGCACACCCCTCCCTTCTGACCCTTCTGCCGGTTCTTGGTGCTGTCTTCATCATCGGATTTGCAAACCCAAAGGACCCCGCGATCAAGTTGTTGTCCAGCCGGGCGTTCGTTGCTGTCGGGTTGATATCCTATTCGCTCTATCTTTGGCATTTTCCGATCTTCGCCTATCTCCGGGTCTGGAACGATGGGATCTCCGACCCTGTCCTTGTCTCCTTCGGCATCGTCACCTCCGTCTTGCTGGCCTGGGCCACATGGAGATGGGTTGAACAGCCGTTCAGACGGGCAAAAGTATTTTCGGTGCGGCGATTTGCAGTCATCGTCGGCACACCGCTTGCCGGATTGTGCCTGGTTGGCGCCCTCCTGTTGAACCGCAGTATCGATGAAAGCTACGACGCGATCCCGCCGGAATTCATGGCCAGCTTCAAAACCTATGAGCGACCGGAAGCGCAGGCGCCACGCTGTGTTGATCAGGACAATTTCCTGGAAATTGAGAGCTGGTGCAAGATGGGCGCCGGAACATCGGCGGTGTCTTTTCTTCTGATCGGCGACAGTCATGCAGACGCTCTGGCGGCGACCCTGCACGCCGCAGCCCTAAGGGACGGAAAAGCCGGGCTGCTGATCGCACGATCGGGTTGCCCGCTTCTATCTGACCTGGAACCGCGGCGGGGTGAGCCGCTGTCGGGGCAATGTCTGCAACTGGCCGCACGCGTTCTGGAGTTTGTCAGGGCGAATGAGATCCCAAAGGTGATCTTTTCATCACGCTGGAACTACTATGTTTGCGGCGAACCCAAGGAGGACTGCGGCTACACACAAAACATCCGCCACCCAGGGCAGGAGTGGGCCAACAGCCGGCAAGAGCGGATTGATATCCTCGGGGCCGCGTTGGATACTACTGTCAGCATGTACAACGACGCTGGCGCTCGGATCAGCTTTGTCGCGCAGGTTCCTCATCAGAGATATGACCCGAAGCAGGTCTTCAACGAACACTTTCGTCATGGCGGCGACGTTCTCCGCCTTAGCGCGGTGTCCGCTGAAGCGCATCAAGCCTTTACCGGAGAGGTCAAAGCACGTCTGACCCACACGGCCAACCTTTCCGAACGGGTGAGTCTGCACGATCCGGCAGATGTGCTTTGCGAGCCGCAAGGCATCTGTTCTTTCGGAGATCCATCATCCAGCTACTACTCGGATGATGATCATCTGAGCGTCGGCGCGTCAAAGGTGCTGATGAATTGGGCGGCGGCTCTTCTCAACTAGAGCGTCTGACGAAATACCTGAAACATCGCACATCACGTCACGCGTTGAAATCTATGATTTCAGGCAGCGTTATGTGAGTCAGGTTTTTCGCATGACGCTTTAGGTTGGACAGGCCCAGCCACGTGTCAGTTGAATGGTCCCGGTGAAACCACCATCTCGCGTCAGCAGTGTCTGAGCACACCCTGTAGCTGCGGTCGCCCAGACCACAGCGCCCATAGATACAATGCGGGGGCCTCAGGCGCAGCTACATGTGAATGACGCGCCCGTAGGCGTCGAGCACGCTTTCATGCATCATCTCAGACAGCGTTGGGTGCGGGAAGACGGTGTTCATCAGGTCTTCTTCCGTGGTCTCCAACTGCCGACCCACCACATACCCCTGGATCAGCTCGGTCACTTCCGCGCCGACCATATGCGCACCCAAAAGCTCGCCTGTCTTCGCATCAAAGACCGTCTTGATCATGCCTTCCTGCTCACCCAGCGCGATGGCCTTACCATTGCCGATGAAGGGGAAGCGGCCCACCTTGATCTCATACCCCAGCTCCTTGGCCTTGGCCTCGGAATAGCCAACGGAGGCGACTTGCGGGTGGCAGTAGGTGCAGCCCGCGATGCTCTCAGGCTTCACGGGATGCACGTCATTATGACCCGCGATCAGTTCCGCAACCATGACACCTTCATGGCTGGCCTTGTGCGCGAGCCAGGGGGCGCCTGCGATGTCGCCGATGGCGTAAAGGCCATCAACGCCGGTGCGGCAGAACTCATCCGTCACGACATGGGTGCGGTCGATCTTGACGCCAAGCGCCTCCAGCCCCAGGCCTTCGACATTGCCGACGATGCCCACGGCGGAGATCACCGTGTCGAATTCGTGTTTCTCTGTCTTGCCGCCCGTTTCGATATGGGCCGTAACCTTGCCCTTGCCCCGGTCGAGCTGCTTGACCATGGCCTTCTGCATGATCTTCATGCCCTGCTTCTCGAAGCTTTTCTTCGCAAAGGCGGAAATCTCCGCGTCTTCGACAGGCAGAACCCGGTCCATCACCTCGACCACGGTCGTGTCGGCGCCAAGCGTGTTATAAAAGCTGGCGAATTCGATGCCGATGGCGCCTGATCCAATAACCAACAGCTTCTTGGGCATGTGCTTGGGCTGCAGCGCGTGCTTGTAAGTCCAGACCAGATCGCCATCCGCCTCCAGCCCCGGCAATTCACGCGCCCGCGCACCCGTCGCCAGTACGATGTTTTTCGCAGTCAGCTCCTCGGTGCCCTTTTCGGTCTTCACCGTGACCTTACCCTTGGCGGGGATCGTGGCCTCGCCCATCACGACGGTGACCTTGTTTTTCTTCATCAGATGGCCGATCCCGCCTGAGAGCTGCCCCGCCACCTGGCGTGACCGTTTGACCACGGCGTCGAGGTCATAGCCCACATTGTCGGCCTTCAGACCAAACTCCTTGGCGCGGTGCATGAGGTGGAAGACTTCGGAGGAGCGCAGCATCGCCTTGGTCGGGATACAGCCCCAGTTGAGGCAAATCCCACCCAGATGCTCACGTTCAATGATGGCCACCGACATGCCAAGCTGCGCGCCACGGATCGCGGCCACATAGCCACCCGGGCCTGCGCCAATCACAATCAGATCAAAGGATTTCGCAGCCATGACATGTCCTCGCGTGTAGCTGTCAGAAGATAGTTTACCATTAAACTACTTCCGGCCCCGCGACAACCAGAAGAGGCGCGCGACATATGCGCGCCCCGTGATTTTATCAGATACTGTATTCGGGTTCAGGCCGCCCTGGACAGCTCCAGGCTGCGCAGCACGTCACCGTATCCACCACGCGCTGCAAATGCGGTCTCCGCAGGTGTCGGGGTGCGGGCCAATGCTTCATTGCGGAAGGGGAAGCGACCGAATTCACGGATCACAGCCCGATGCGCCTGCGCGTGCAGCAGGTTGCTCGCGCCATGCTCCGGCATCCTTTCGCACATCAGCCGCACACAGCGCTCCTGATCGCACAGGTTCTCGGAATGCATTAGGGGCAGGTAGAAGAACTGCCGCGCGGGCTCATCGATCTTGAGATCCCAGTTCTTGTCGATGGCCGATTTCGCCGCGGCAAGCGCGACCCTGTCACTGGCAAAGGCTTTTGCGGATCCACGGAACATATTGCGCGAGAGCTGATCCATCAGAATGATGTAGGCCAATGCGCCGGAGGGATATGTCAACCAGAGGGAAAAGCGCCCCTCGCAGGCTCCGTGCCAGGTCTCTTCAAACCGGGTCCGTATGGTGGCGTCCAGCGCGTCGGACTGTTTATACCAGCCGTCCGGGCCAACCTCGTCCAGCCAAAAGCTCAAAATCTCGTCAGGGCTTACCATTACATTCACTCCTCACTCACAAACACTCACGTGGATGTTAAGTTCCATTTTGCCGAAACTCCTAGTCACATTTTACATCAATGCGTCACATTCAACCCCTGCTTGCGCTATCAGGGCGTGCTGGTTGTATTTTCTTCACTCAACTCGGTCTCGATGGCATATTCCTGAGCATATTCCATCGCCAGCGGTGTGTAGGAGGGGGCGACCGCCACATAAGCGCCGGTCTCGTCCACCGGGATGGATTTGCGCACCGTCGACCGATAGGCGGCGTAAAAGACCAGCGCCACGAATAGCACGCCGGTGAACAGGTAGAACCCCGCCGGTCCGACCACATCCATCATGTAACCGGTGATGATAGGCCCCAGGATCGCGCCCAAACCATTGATGAAGATCAGCCCGCCGGAGGCTGCGGCCATATCCTCATGCTGCAGAAAGTCATTGGTGTGCGCGATGAGCAGGGAATAGAGCGGGTTGGACA
This sequence comes from Roseobacter cerasinus, assembly GCF_009811755.1. Classification (GTDB taxonomy): domain Bacteria; phylum Pseudomonadota; class Alphaproteobacteria; order Rhodobacterales; family Rhodobacteraceae; genus Roseobacter; species Roseobacter cerasinus. Next base: position 182,391 of record NZ_BLIV01000003.1, on the reverse strand, counting down.
TGCCGCCCACAATGAAGGCTGACGCCAAGAGGAGCGTGAACTGCCCGCCCAGCAGCATGCCAAGCACGGAGCCCCCCGCCCCAACGGCAGATACGATCAGGATCAAGAACCGCCTGTCCATCCGGTCGGAGATCCAACCGATCGGGTATTGCAGCAGGACAGCGCCCACAAAGAACATGGCCACGAAGGTCGAGATTTCCGCAACGCTCAAGCCCGCCTTGGTGCCATAGACCGAGGCCATGCCGAACTGCGCGGCAAAGACACCACCCAGCAGAAACATACCCACGCAGCCCAAGGGGGAGTATCCCACAAGCTCGCGCAGGCTCATCGGTTTGGTGGTTTCAAAGGCAGGTGTCGGGCTGATCGACAACAGAATGGGTGTGATGGCGATGGACACCAAAATTGACGGGATCACAAAGAGCACATAGCCCGATGGATCCGCCGTAAGCAGCAGCGCCTGGCTGACCACAATGCCTGCCGTCTGCACGATCATGTAGAGCGACAGCGCCTGCCCGCGGTTTTCATTTGTGGCCGCGTTGTTCAGCCAGCTTTCAGCCGTCACATAGACGGCAGAAAAGCAAAAGCCGATCAGCACGCGGCCCAATGTCCAAAGCCAAACCTCGGTAATCGTCGGATAGAGGATCATCACCGCTGAGATCAGCGAGGCCAGAGCAGCGAAGACACGCACATGGCCCACCCGGCGGATCATACCCGGCGCCATGCGGGAGCCGCCAAGAAACCCGAGGAAATAGGCGGACATCACAATGGACATCTCCAGGGTCGAGAAGCCTTCGATCTCACCCCGAATGCCCAGCAGCGTGCCCTGCATCCCGTTGCCCACCATCAGCAGCGACATGCCGAGCAACAGCGCCCAAGCGCTAGACAGAACCTGAAGCATAAGACTCTCCCGCCGGGCTGGGATGACGTGGTGTCCCCTCCCTGCCGCAGGTCGCAGCGCCGGTCACGCTCATGCGCGACCTGCGACGTCGTTTTGAGCACATTGGATCACTCCGGAACAAGCAGCGACGCATCACCGTACGAGAAGAAACGATACTCCCGAGCAATGGCGTGATCGTAAATGCGCCGCACGGTCTCCTGACCCATCAGCGCAGAGACGAGCATCATCAGGGTCGATTTCGGCAAGTGGAAATTGGTCATCAACGCGTCGGTGATCTGAAACGCGAAGCCGGGGTAGATGAAAATGTCCGTGTCGCCCTCCCAGGCGGAGATCACGCCGCCGCGCGCCGCTGTCTCGATCAGGCGCAAGGCGGTGGTGCCGACGGGAATCACACGGCCTCCGGCGGCCTTGGTGGCGGCGATTTCAGCGGCAGCCTGCGCGCTCACCTGGCCCCATTCGCTGTGCATCTTGTGCGTGGTCACATCGTCGACCTTCACGGGCAGGAACGTGCCAGCCCCCACATGCAGGGTCACATGGCTAAAACTGACGCCATGATCAGCAATCGCCTGCAACAGCGCCTCATCAAAATGCAGCGAGGCGGTGGGCGCGGCCACAGCTCCGCTGTTGCGCGCAAAGACAGTCTGGTAGTCCGTCAGGTCTTGGGCATCCGCCGGTCGCTTGGCCGCGATATAGGGCGGCAGCGGCATGGCCCCCGCGGCGTTCAGCGCGGCATCGAAATCATCGCCGGTCAGGTTGAATTCCAAGTGCCCCTGCCCGTCTTCGACCCTCTGCAAAGTGGCGCGCAGATCAGCGCTGAAAATCACCTCTTCCCCCGGCTTCAACTTTTTCAGTGGTTTGATCAGCGCCGCCCAGGCGCCATCCGCACGCGGTTCCAGCAGCGTGACCTCTATCTTGGCCTGCGTGGCACCCTGCGCGCTCATCCGGTGCCGAAGCCCGGTCAGCCGCGCCGGGATCACGCGCGTGTCGTTCAACACCAGCCGGTCTCCGGGCCGCAGAAAACGGGTGATGTCAGAGACCACTGCATCGACGATGTCGCCGCCTTCCGCAACCAGGAGGCGCGCCGAGGTGCGTGGCACGGCGGGGCGCGTTGCAATGAGCCGCTCGGGCAGATCGAAGTCAAAATCGCTCAGGTTCATGGCGCGCCTTTTGGGGCAAGTCATTTTGAGGCGCAATGACACATAGGCCGCAAACTGGTCCGCCCGCGCAAAAACCTACCGGTCCGACCCCCGGATGGTTTCGCGCCGCTTTGGTTTGGGTGGGGGCGGCGGTGGGGTTTCGCCCTCGGCCAGGGGCACATCGGGCTTGGGCGCGCGAAAGAGATCGCGGATACCGGCGGGAGCGAGGCCGGTCAGCGGGTTCACAAAGACCTGCGGGTCACGCACCGAGCCGCCGATGGTGTAGTTGAAGGCAAAAAGCCCTTCACCCGGGCGCGTAAAAATGCTGCCGATGCCGTTGAGAACATAGACCGGCGTGATCACGCCCTGCATCTGGAGCTGGCCGGTGTCGGTGGCATAGACCCCATCCATGGAGAGCCCGGTCGAAGGCCCCACCGCGCTGCCCTGCCGCAGGGTGATCCGGCGCGGGGAGAGGCGGAAATCCGCATCCACATCCGAGAAGAACAGGCTGTCGCCCCCTTCCGCATTAAAGAGGCCCACAATGCTCACGGCATTCAACAGCGCAACCATCGCAGGCGCATCCACCACACTTGTGTTGCGCACCTTCAGTTGCCCGTCGAAGGCGCCGCCGGTGCCGACGGGCCGTAAGATAAGCTCGAACACCCCGCCACGCACCGTCTGAACCACATTGGCGGAGGCAAAGACCGCGCCCGCATCCTGCGCGGTCAACCGGATTGCGCTGCGCTGCCCTTGGGGCACCATCCGGCCCACAACCTGCGCGCCCCCGTTGATGCGCCCGGAAAAGCGGCCATCCAGCCCGGTGCCTGCGGCAAACTCGCCACGCAGTCCGGTGATCGCAATGGCATCCGTGACCTGCAGGCGGTCCAGCGCAACGGTGAGCGGCCCGCTCTCCCCACCGCCATTCGACTCCGGCAGATCAGACGCCCGCAGATCAAGCCGCCCGCCGCGCAGAACAATCGCGGGCGGCACCCCCGGTCCGCGCCCGATCAGATCAACCGGCGCATCGAGCCAGCGGCCCACACGCACACGGTCAAACCGCAGCCGCTCCAGCACGCCCTCTTGGGTCAGGGTGATCTCTCCGCTGGCATCAAGGCCCGGCGCGTCCAGCGCAATCCTCTCGATCACGGGTACTTCGGAGAGTTCTGCCACAAGTTCGAAACTGGCGGGCGTGGCTGCGGCTTTGCCCCAACCGAGCGACGGCGCAGACAGGCCAACGCCGCGCAGATCAGAGGTCAGACGCAGCGCCGGGGCTGCGCCTTTGACCAGTGTGATGTCGATTTCGGCGCGCCCCTGCCCGCTCAGCGTGCCGGGCGGCAGATCAATGTTGAACGCCTCCAGTGTCTGCGGTGACACCTCGACCTCTCCCACCACCTGACCGGGCGCGCCGGGGGCATTCAGGGGCTGCGACCATCCGGCATCGAAGGGCACGCCATCAAGGGTGCCCCGTCCCGAGACGCGCACCCCCTCGTCGGAGGCCACAAGATCCAAGCGCTCTGCGCTCAGCACCCGATCCTTGATCAGCGCATCGCTGCGCACATCCGTTACGCGGCCTGTCACGTTGAACTCCACTGCCTCGACCGGCAGATCCTTGATCAGCGGCAGCGCCAGAGTGCCCTGCATCTGCGCCTGCCCCTCTGCCAATGTCACCGGCAGGTCGGCCTTCCGCATGACATTGAGCGGGGGTTGATCCAGCATCGACAGGGCCGCCGTGACCGACGAGGTGGTCTGCAGGCGAACCACGCCTGGTGTGCCCTCCTTCGCCTTCACGTCCGGGACAATGAAGGAAGACCCCGCAAGACCAATAGCCCCCCCCTCCGGCGCGTCGACCCCACCGTCATCGACAACCAGCACAAAGCGGTCGCGCAGCAGCGAGGCGTGCCCCTTCGCCCCTTCGATCCGAGGCATCTCCTTGAGAAAGCGCACATCCGCCTGCTCAAAATCGAACCCCAGGTAGATCTCCGGCTCCTCCCCCGCCTGCCATCGCAAGGAGGCGCCAATATCGCGCAACTGGCCTGCAAAGAGGTTTTCACTCAGCCAACGCCGGGTCTTGGCGCCGATCTGTTCAGGCCACAACTGCAACAGCCGCCCGTGCTCATACCCATCGAGCTGCGCGTCCAGCGCAATGTCCCAGCCGCGTGCATCTGCCGTCAAACGTCCGTTGGCGGTCAACACCTGCCCCGCGTCGATGACCTGCAACCGCCCCAGCTGCAACGCAAAGGGCTCTGGGGTCAGGCGGAAATCCAGCTCAGCTTCGGCAATGCGCACCGGCTCGGCGTAGAAATCGGCCGGGTTGATCGCCAGATCGGTCAGCCGAAGCTGGCCCACAAGATCCTCGATGCGGCCCCGGCCGTCGTCAGCCAGTTGCGCTGTGCCGCTGAGCCGCCCGCTGACCCATTTGCTGTCGACCGACAGGTCGTTGAAGTCCAGAACGCGCGTGGCGGGGACGTAAGTGAAGGAGCTGAAGGCACTGGTGATCGGGATCGCGCGCGATTCCGGCGTCGGCTGGATCACGCCCTCACCGATCCGCAGCGACGCATTCAGCGGATCAAAGCTGCGGTCTTCGTTTACCCCGCCGCGCAGAGATCCGGAGATGGGCGCATCCAGCGCCTGCAGCCATCCGAAGGCGGGGCCTTGCGCGGCCACATCCGCCGCATCCACGTTCGCGAAGGTCACGCCGAAATCAGAGGCCAATGCGCCAATGCGCCCCGCATAATTGGCCGAGACCGTGGCCACCTCTGCGCCCCCACCCAGCACCGCGATATCCACAGCAACTTGCAGATCAGCGCCCGACCGGTCCAGCGTCAGCCGCCCGCCGTCAATTGTCCAGGCCCGGCCTGTGCGCTCATCCTCATAGCGCAGGGTGAGCGCCTGCACCTGCGCCCGAGTGAGCCGGGCCAGCCCGGGCCTCAGCAACAGATCATCCAGTTCCGCCACAAGCTCAGCAAGGTTGGGAGCCGCGCGCGAGGCGCTGCGCGCGCCAAGCCCGCCCGACAGGGTGACCCCCTCCGCATCTCGGTGCAGCGTCAGAAACACACCGCTGGCATCCACCGATTTCAGCTCCACTTGCTGCTTCAGCAAGCCGGTCATCGACAGGCTTGCCCGCAGCTCAGAGAAGCTGACCACTTCGGTGCCCGTCTCGGTGGAGATCCGCACATCGCGCACCCGGACGCGGGGCCGCCAGTCTTCGTCCACGATCAGCAGCAGCTCGCCAAAATCAACCCGCGTCTCAGGCGCGGCCTCGGTCAGCCGCTGCTGGATCTGCGCACGCGCCCAGTCGGGCACAATGATGTCGCGATCCTTGACCCAGAGCACCGCCCCCCCAACGGCGGCAAAAACCAGCGCAAGCGCCAGCACCGGCAGCACGTACCGTTTCTTGAGGCGCCGTCTGGGCGGTTCTGCGGGGGTGGTGCTCACTTCTCCGGGCGACCTTTGAGTTTCAATAAAGACGACAGGTAAACGGACGCATGGGCCTTTTCTGTCGCACGCTCCGTTCTAATATGTCACTGGAAAGCAATCCATTAAACCCACGAGCGTGTCATGCCTGAGATTTCCGACCCAGCCCCCGACTTCACCCTGCCCAGCACCGATGGCGGCGACGTCACCCTGTCCGACCTGAAAGGCGCGCCCGTGGTGCTGTTCTTTTACCCGCGCGACAACACGCCCGGCTGCACAAAAGAGAGCGTGGGCTTCTCCGAAAGCAAGCCCGCCTTCGAGGCCGCAGGCGCCAAGGTTTTTGGCATCTCGAAAGACAGCATGGCGAGCCACGACAAATTCGTTGCCAAGAAAGAGCTGACCGTGCCGCTTCTGTCGGACGAGCATGACTCGACCTGCGAGGATTATGGCGTGTGGAAGGAAAAGAGCATGTACGGCAAGACATTCATGGGGATTGAGCGCTCGACCTTTCTGATCGCGGGTGATGGCACGATCGCGCGCGTCTGGCCTAAGGTGAAAGTCCCCGGCCATGTGGATGAGGTGCTGGAGGCGGTCCAGTCTCTATGATGCCGCTGGCACAGATGGCTGAGGCGGTGTTGCGCACTGCGGATGGCCGCGAAAAGACGGCACTGTCGCGCCGCTATGCCGCTGGCTGGCAGGCCGCGCGTGATCGTGGAGAGACACCTGAGATCGGACGCGCCGACCCGCCGCTGCACCCTGCACGGCCCGCCAAACCCGAACTTCTGAGCCCGCGCGACGTGCCGCGCCGCCGCCCCGGCACACCTGAGGGGCGCATCGCGCTGCTGCATGCGGTGGCGCATATCGAGCTGAACGCGGTGGACCTGCACTGGGACATCATCGCCCGCTTTGCTCATGTGAAAATGCCCATGGGGTTCTATGACGACTGGGTGAAGGCGGCGGATGAAGAATCCAAACATTTCAATCTGATGTGTGACTGCCTTGAAGCACTGGACAGCCACTATGGTGCCTTGCCCGCGCATGCCGGCATGTGGCGGGCCGCCGAGGATACGGTTGACGATTTCATGGGCCGCCTGGCGGTTGTGCCCATGGTCCTTGAAGCGCGCGGGCTGGATGTGACGCCCGGAATGATTGAAGTCTTCCGCAAGGCCAAGGCCGCTGATGCGGTGGCCGCCCTTGAGACCATATATGCCGAAGAGGTTGGGCATGTGGCCTATGGCTCGAAGTGGTTCCACTTTCTCTGCGGCCGGCATGAAGAGGACCCGAAGGAACGCTTCCACGCGCTGGTGCGCACTTACTTCCACGGTGCGTTGAAACCGCCCTTCAACGAAGAGAAACGCGCCGAAGCCGGGATCCCTCCGGACTTCTATTGGCCGCTTGCAGAGGGTGTTTGAGCGCAAAAACCCCTAGATATCAGCAGATTTTTGCCGATTTGCAACAAATCAACTTCAAGTTGTCGATCCCGCGTTAATCATGCTTGCCCCATCTCTGCCCGCTCTTTAAGCAAATTGAAATGTGGTGTGAGCCCGCGACAGAATGGGTGCGCATCCGGGGAAGACGAGCAGAGGGACGACTTTGTGCGGACACGTTTGGCAATAAAGGTTCATGGGCTCCTGGAGCGCTATTTCCCCGAACGCCGCGTCTTTCTGAAATCCGACACTGACACCAGATTTATTCGCCTCAAGTCCGAAACCCAATTGGTTGCTGTGACCGGCGCTGCTGCTCTTGTCGGCTGGTCCATCATCGCCACGGCCGTTTTGCTGATGGACAGCATCGGGGCCGGGAATTTCCGCGATCAGGCCAAACGCGACCAGGCAACCTATCAGGCGCGGCTCGATGATCTGGCCGCCCAACGCGATCAACGCGCGGGTGAGGCCCTGGCCGCGCAGGAACGTTTTAACGCCGCGCTGGATCAGATCTCGGTGATGCAGTCCGATCTGCTGACGTCTGAGACCCGGCGGCACGAGCTGGAAACCGGCCTGGAGGTTGTGCAGTCCACTCTGCGGCGCACGATGGAGGAGCGCGAGGCCGCACGGGTTGCGCTTGCGGCGCTGCAAAGTGAAGCCGATGCAGACCAACGCCCCACCGCGCTGGCATCGGCAGAAACGGGCGCACCGGTTGATTTCCTTGCGGATGCTCTGGCCCGGACCGCGCAGGAACGCGACCAGATGGTCGCTGACGCGCAAGACGCGCTTGATCAGGCGGATGATCTGGCGCTGGAAATCGCATTGATGCGTGAAAACAACGACCAGATTTTCCGCCAGCTGGAAGAGGCGATGACGATCTCGGTCAAACCACTGGACAAGATGTTCCGGGCCGCAAACATGCCACCCGAACGCATTCTTGACCAGGTCCGCCGCGGCTATTCCGGCAAAGGCGGCCCGCTGACGCCGCTGTCTTTCTCCAGCCGAGGCGAGGAGCTGTCGCCCGACTTCCTGCGCGCCAACCGCCTTCTGGAACAGATGGATGAGTTGAACCTCTACCGGATCGCGGCCGAGCGGGCGCCCTTTGCGCTGCCGGTTAAACAGGCGTTCCGGTTCACCAGCGAGTATGGCTTTCGCCGCGACCCGAAAACCGGCGGTCGGCGCATGCACAAAGGCGTTGATTTCGCGGCCCCCGTGGGCACGGATCTGCACGCGACCGCAGATGGCGTCGTCATCCATGCAGGCTGGCAGTCAGGCTATGGACGGCTGATCAAGATCCAGCACGACTTTGGAATAGAGACACGCTACGCGCATCTGTCAAAAATTCGCGTCAAAGTTGGGCAAAGGGTCTCGCGCGGGGATCATATCGGTGATATGGGTGCAAGTGGACGGGTGACCGGCGTGCATCTGCACTATGAGGTGCGAGTCGGCGGGAAAGCTGTAAACCCAATGATCTATATCAAGGCTGCAAGAGATGTTTTCTAAGAGCAAAATCAACGAACCGGGCCAGAAGCAGGCGGACACCGAGACAGCAAAACCTGCGGCGTCCTCGGCGCCGGCCTCCCCTGCCCCGGCAGACTACAAGCCGGCCCCACCCAAGGCCAAACCGCCAGCCTCCGTGCTGTCGTCTGACCTGCATGTGACGGGCAATATGAAGACCACCGGCGACATCCAGGTCGAGGGCACGGTCGAGGGTGACATTCGCGCGCATCTGCTGACCATCGGTGAGACCGCGACCATCAAGGGCGAGGTCATCGCAGATGATGTGGTGGTGAACGGCCGCATCGTGGGCCGTGTGCGTGGCTTGAAGGTCCGCCTGACCTCGACCGCGCGGGTCGAGGGTGACATCATCCACAAGACCATTGCCATCGAGAGCGGCGCGCATTTCGAAGGCTCTGTGCAACGGCAGGACGACCCGCTCAGCCCCGGTGCGAAATCCGCGCCTGCGGCCAAGGCCAACCCGGCTTCTTAAGCTGCTGAAAACCCGTTGTCGTATGGAGGCGTCGCAAAAGCGGCGCCTTTTCATTGAAAGATGCCGCGATATGGTTGATTGGGTCGGCGATCTGCGCTCGGCGAGCTGTCGCCTCCTTTACTCCAGCCCTTGCCAATAGGCCCAGATCTCTTCGCTCAGATGCGGGCCGATCGCATAGTACCAATGGGTATGCCCGCGGATCATCCGAAGCTCTATTTCATGCCCGGCGTCGACCAGAGCCTGCGCACTCACCTGTGCGGCGCGGCCCGGAAACAGGTGGTCATTTGTACCAACATAGTGGCGCATCGGTGGGGCAGCCTCAGCTTGTGCGATGTTGGCCGGGTCCAGCGTGCCTGCGTGGGTCGCCACAGCCCGCCAGGGCGCGCCCACCCGGTTGCCATAGAGCGTTGCGAGCACGCCGCCTGCAGAATGGCCAAAAAGATAAACACGGCTGGGATCGAGAGGCGCGCGCACGCTCGCATCGCGCAACGTCGTCATCAGAAAGTTCGGATGATCCTCGACCGGCGACCAACCTGCGCCAAAGGAGTCCGGGGCAACAAGCACCGCGCCATGCTGATCCGCCACGTTCCGCCACATGTCGATCATCGATGCGCCGTCGCGCTGTGCTCCGTGCAGCAGCAGGATCACCGGGCGCGGGCCCGACGCGGCTGTGTCAGGCACATGCAAATAGTAGCTCCGCGCGGAACCGTCGTAGGTGATGCTGTGTCGCAGGGCCGACAGATCGGGGGCCACATAGCTCACATTGGCGCCTGGCTTCGTGACCCCGGCGGGGTAAGGCAGCGTCTCGATGCTCAAACGTTGCGGCGCAGCGCTGTCCGCAAACGCGGGCGCTGCAACCAAACTAACGGCCACCACCAGCGCAGCCAGACCCTCAGACAGTCGTGCCATGTTGCACCCCCTTACCGAAACACCGCAGGCCTTCAGCGATAGCCGCTGCATCAGCGGCGAGCAATGCTTTAATAACCATGTTTCGCTATAGCTCAGGGAGAGCCACAATCACATGGTAACATTGTGTGCGATTTAGGAAGGAGCAGACCGTGATGATACGCCCGATGATCCAGCTTGCGATCATGCTCTCGCCTCTGGTCGCCGCCGCGCAGGAGACATCCGGCCCGCCGAGGTTCGATGGCCACCGCAACACCGCAAGCTCCAGTGCGGTGGTGGGACAGGTCCAGTCGCCCGCGCCGGGTGTCACGCCACAGGCCAATGCCCTGTTCCAATCTCTGATTGGGGCTGCCATCGATGAGGCCGCGCGCACAGAAGGGCGCCTCTTTGTGGAGGAACGGCACGAGCCAGCGCCCCCCACAACAGACTGACATCATCCTAGGTGCCACACACCGTTCAAAGCTGGCCCGAAGGCGGTTGGGCCAGCCAAGGCCAGCCCAACGATTTAGACTTACTCAGTCACAGTCACCTTCTGCATCACGTCAGGCGCGCCAATGACGGCCCCATTTGGCCCGGTGCCCAGCTTGATGGCGTCGAGCACCTCCAAACCCTCGGTGACACGGCCCACAACGGTGTATTGCCCGTTCAGGAAATAGCCTTCCTTGAACATGATAAAGAACTGACTGTTGGCGGAATCAGGGTCCTGCGCCCGCGCCATGCCGACGACACCCCGGTCAAAGGGCACGTCTGAGAACTCTGCCGCCAGGTCCGGCTGATCAGAGCCACCCATGCCCGCACGACGCATGTCGTCGCCGGATTTACCGAATTCCACATCGCCGGTCTGAGCCATAAAACCCTCGATCACCCGGTGGAAGACGACGCCGTCATAAGCCCCGCTCTCCGCCAGCGCGGTGATCCGTTCCACATGGCCGGGCGCCACGTCTTCAAGCAGGTCAATGCTGATCGTCCCACTGGCTTCACCCGCGACCGTGATTTCGATGCCGGTCGCTGCGGCGGGCGTGGCGAGCATTAGGGCGGCTAGGGCAGATTTATACATCCGCCGCCACCTTGACAGAGATCATCCGGTCGGGCTCGGCTGGCGGCTCGCCCCGTGTGATCGCATCCACATGCTCCATCCCTTCGATGACCTGGCCGTAAACGGTGTATTGACCGTTCAGGAAGTCATTGTCCTTGAAGTTGATGAAGAACTGGCTGTTTGCGCTGTCCGGGTTTTGCGACCGCGCGGCACCAAGGCTGCCACGCGCATGTGGGATCTTGGAGAATTCCGCAGGCACATTCGGCAGATCAGACCCGCCCGTGCCAGCCATCGACAGGTTGAACCCGTCTTCCATATCACCGTGCTGTACGTCACCGGTTTGCGCCATGAACCCTTCGATCACCCGGTGGAAAGCGACATTGTCATACTCTCCGGCCCGGGCGAGTTCCTTCATCCGCTCCACATGTTTGGGGGCCACGTCCGGCAACAACTGGATGGTCACGGTGCCGCCCTTCAGCTCCATCAGAATGGTGTTTTCGGGGTCTTTGATCTCGGCCATGCCGCACTCCTTACCTCATAGTTTGGCCACTTCCTAATTGGTGGCGCCCTGAATGCCAAGCCGGTCATTGACGCAGGCAATGATACGCGCAACACAAAGGCGCGACGGAAATGAGAGGACCGCAGGATGGGCTGGAAGACACTGGACGACATGGACCTTCAGGGCAAACGGGTGCTGGTACGGGTCGATATCAACGTACCCGTCGAAGACGGCCGCGTAACCGACACCACACGCATCGACCGGATTGTGCCGACGATCAAAGACATTCTGGAGAACGGCGGCCTTCCGATCCTGCTGGCGCATTTCGGACGACCCAAGGGCAAAGTGGTGCCCGAGATGTCGCTGCGTGTCACTTTGCCTTCCCTGGAATCCGCACTTGGCCGGGATGTCACCTTTGTCGAGCGCCCGGATCCGGAGGCCCTCGGGTCCTTGCCCGAGGGCGCGGTGGTGCTGGTGGAGAACACACGTTTCAGCCCGATGGAGGAGGCGAACGATCCGGCCATGGCGCAATTTCTCGCCTCGCTTGGCGATATCTTTTGCAACGATGCCTTCTCAGCCGCGCACCGGGCGCATGCCTCGACCACGGGTGTGGCGCATCTGCTGCCCTCCTGCGCGGGCCGTCTGATGCAGGCGGAGCTGTCGGCGCTGGAAAGCGCGCTGTCGACGCCCAAGCGCCCGGTTGGCGCGGTTGTGGGCGGCGCCAAGGTCTCTACCAAGATTGCCCTGCTGGAGAACCTCGTGGGTAAGCTTGATCTGCTGGTGATCGGCGGCGGCATGGCCAACACCTTTCTGGCGGCCCAGGGCGCCCAGCTGGGCGCATCGCTACAGGAACCCGATTTCATCGACACGGCCAGGGCCATCATGGCGCAAGCTGAGAAAACGGGCTGTCGTATCCTGCTGCCCGTGGATGGGCTGGTTGCATGCGAGTTCAAAGCGGGCGCTGCGCATGAGGTGATCGCTCTTGGGCCAGACACCAAGCTCGACGCGGATCAGATGGTGCTGGATGCCGGGCCTGACAGCGTCAAATCCGTGATCGCCGGGTTTGCCGGGTTGAAAACACTGATCTGGAACGGCCCGCTCGGCGCCTTCGAGATCCCGCCTTTCGATCAGTCTACCAAAGCCGCCGCAATTGAGGCGGCGCAACGCACGGGCACGGGCGATCTGGTGTCCGTTGCCGGGGGCGGCGACACGGTCGCGGCGCTCAATCAGGCCAGTGCGGCTGAGGCGTTCACCTATATCTCCACTGCGGGCGGCGCGTTTCTGGAGTGGATGGAGGGCAAGGAGTTGCCCGGGGTCGCAGCGCTCTCGGCCTAAACGGCACCAAAACGCTTGTGATGCATGGCTTTGGGACAAAGGGGATTCCCTTGTCGGCTCCGCTGTGTCATAAGTAATGCACGCCCGCGAAGAGGCGACCAGAAGGCCGAGCAGATGACCCGATCCCCCCGACCCGCCCTGGGTGCCTTTGTGTTTTTTACGCTTGCTCTTGGCCTTGGCACCTATTTCACCTTCGCCGCCGTGCAAGGTGACTTTGGTCTGTTCCGCCGCGCCGAGATTAGTGCCGAGGCGACAGCGCTGAAGTCCCAGCTTGGAGACGTGCGCAAAGAGGTTGCCCGGATGGAAAACCTGACCCGGCGGCTATCTGACGATTTCCTGGACCTCGATCTGTTGGACGAACAGGCGCGCTCGGTTCTGGGCATGATCCGGGCGGATGAGATCGTCATCCGCTAGGTTGATTTGGCTATAGAAACAAAGCGTTTGACCGTATGGTTGACCGCGCGTCAGATTGCCCCTCGCAATCCGTTGTCGAATCCGATAAAAGATAGTTTAACGCTAAACTATCTGCCCCACACCGGGCGCGACGAGGGAGAACCGCTCAGATGGCACCGCGAAAATCCACCAAAAAACCCAATGTCTCTGCGGATGAGCTCAAGGCGTATTACCGCGACATGCTGCTCATTCGGCGGTTCGAGGAAAAGGCGGGGCAGCTTTACGGCATGGGTCTGATTGGCGGGTTCTGCCACCTCTATATCGGGCAGGAGGCGGTTGTGGTCGGTCTGGAGGCGGCCGCTGAAGAGGGCGACAAGCGCATCACATCCTATCGCGATCACGGTCACATGCTGGCCTGCGGGATGGACCCCAACGGCGTGATGGCCGAGCTCACGGGCCGGGAAGGCGGTTATTCCAAGGGCAAGGGCGGCTCCATGCATATGTTCTCGAAAGAGAAGCATTTTTACGGCGGCCACGGCATTGTCGCCGCCCAGGTCCCGCTGGGCGCGGGGCTGGCCTTCTCGGACAAATACAAGGGCAATGACCGTGTGACCTTCACCTATTTCGGGGATGGCGCGGCCAACCAGGGCCAGGTCTACGAATCCTACAACATGGCGGAGCTGTGGATGCTGCCCGTCGTTTTTGTCATTGAAAACAATCAATACGCCATGGGCACCTCGACGAAACGCTCGACCATGTCGCCCAGCTATTGGGAGCGCGGTGCGGCTTATGGCATCCCCGGCGAGGAGGTGGACGGTATGGATGTGCTGGCCGTGAAGGAGGCCGGGCAGAAGGCCGTCGCGCACTGCCGCGCGGGCAAAGGGCCCTACATCCTGGAGATCAAGACGTATCGCTACCGGGGCCACTCCATGTCGGACCCGGCGAAGTATCGCACCCGCGAAGAGGTGCAGAAGATGCGCGACGAACGCGACCCGATTGAACAGGTCCGTTCCCTGCTGCTCACCGGCAAGCACGCCAGCGAAGACGATCTCAAGGCGATCGACAAGGAAATCAAGGATATCGTGAACGAGAGCGCCGAATTCGCCAAAACCTCCCCGGAGCCCGCGCTCGACGAGCTCTGGACCGACATCTACGCAACCGAATTCCCGCAGGAGGCTTGATCCATGGCAACCGAAATTCTCATGCCTGCGCTCTCGCCGACAATGGAAGAGGGCACGCTTGCCAAATGGCTGGTGAAGGAAGGCGACACCGTCTCCTCCGGCGACATCATGGCTGAGATCGAGACCGACAAGGCAACGATGGAATTCGAAGCCGTGGACGAAGGCACCATCGGCAAGATCCTCGTGGCCGAAGGCAGTGAAGGCGTGAAGGTCAACACCGCCATCGCGATCCTGCTCGACGAGGGCGAAAGTGCCGATGATATCGCAACGCCCGCCGCCGCGCCGGAGGCAGCCCCCGCTGCCGACGCGGGCAACGAGGCGGCCTCCAGCGGAGGCTCCGAGGCGCCCGCCCTTGCCGCGCCGCAAACGGACACCTCGCCCGACTGGCCCGAAGGCACAACACTCAAACAGCAAACCGTCCGCGAGGCGCTCCGCGACGGCATGGCCGAAGAAATGCGCCGCGACGACAGCGTCTTTCTGATGGGGGAAGAGGTCGCCGAGTATCAGGGCGCCTACAAGATCAGCCAGGGCATGCTCGATGAATTCGGCGCCAAGCGCGTGATCGACACGCCGATCACCGAGCACGGCTTTGCCGGCATCGCCACGGGTGCCGCCTTTGGCGGGCTGCGCCCCATCGTGGAGTTCATGACCTTCAACTTCGCCATGCAGGCCATTGACCAGATCATCAACTCTGCCGCCAAAACGCTCTATATGTCCGGCGGCCAAATGGGCGCGCCCATGGTCTTCCGCGGCCCCAACGGCGCCGCCGCCCGCGTGGGTGCCCAGCACAGCCAGGACTACGCCGCCTGGTACATGCAGATCCCAGGCCTGAAAGTGGCCATGCCCTACTCCGCCTCCGACTACAAAGGGCTGATGAAAACCGCGATCCGCGACCCCAACCCGGTGATCTTCCTCGAAAACGAAATCCTCTACGGGCGCAGCTTCGACGTGCCGGAACTGGACGACTATGCGGTCCCGTTTGGCAAAGCCCGCATCTGGCGCGAAGGCACGGATGTCACCATCGTCAGTTTCGGCATCGGCATGACTTACGCGCTGGAAGCCGCGGACAAGCTCGCGGAAGACGGCATCTCCGCCGAAGTCATCGACCTGCGCACCCTGCGCCCGATGGACACCGGCAGCATCCTGAAATCAGTGATGAAGACCAACCGCTGCGTCACGGTCGAGGAAGGCTGGCCGCAGGGCTCCGTCGGCAACTACATCACGAGCGTGATCATGCAGGAGGCCTTCGACTACCTCGATGCCCCCGTGATCAACTGCACCGGCAAGGACGTGCCAATGCCCTATGCGGCCAACCTCGAAAAACTGGCCCTGGTGACCACCGAAGAGGTGATCGCCGCCGTGAAAAAAGTCACCTACAGCTAAGGAGCGCGACATGCCGACAGAAATCCTCATGCCCGCCCTCAGCCCGACCATGGAAGAAGGCACGCTGGCCAAATGGCACGTCAAGGAGGGCGACACGGTCTCCTCCGGCGACATCATGGCCGAGATCGAAACCGACAAGGCCACAATGGAATTCGAAGCCGTTGATGAAGGCACCATCGGCAAGATCCTCGTGGCTGAGGGCAGTGAAGGCGTGAAAGTGAATACCGCCATCGCGATCCTGCTCGAAGACGGCGAAAGCGCAGATGATATCGCAACGCCTTCATCAGCGCCGGAGGCAGCACCCGCTGCCGACGCGGGCAACGAGGCGGCCCCTGCGGCCTCCGAGGCGCCCGCGCCTGCTTCCGCTGCTCCGAAAGCCGCCGACGGCACTCGCATCTTCGCCTCTCCCCTGGCGCGCCGAATTGCCAAGGATAAAGGGCTCGATTTAACCAGCCTCAAAGGCTCCGGCCCACACGGCCGGATCGTGAAGGCAGATGTGGAAAACGCAACGGCGGCGCCCAAGGCAGCCGCAAGCGCGCCCGCGGCAGCAGCCCCGGCCGCCCCTGCGCCCGCCGCGTCCGGACCAAGCGCCAGCACTGTGATGGCGATGTATGAAGGGCGCGACTACGAAGAGGTCAGCCTCGACGGCATGCGCAAGACCATCGCCAGCCGCCTGACCGAAGCCAAGCAATCCATCCCGCATTTCTACCTGCGCCGCGATATCGAGCTCGACGCGCTGCTGAAGTTCCGGGGCGAGTTGAACAAACAGTTGGAAGCGCGCGGCGTGAAACTCTCGGTCAATGACTTCATCATCAAGGCCTGTGCACTCGCCCTGCAGGCGGTGCCCGACGCCAATGCCGTCTGGGCCGGCGACCGGATGCTCAAGCTGAAACCCTCTGACGTCGCCGTAGCCGTGGCTATCGAAGGCGGGCTTTTCACGCCCGTGTTGAAAGATGCCGAGATGAAATCCCTCTCTGCCCTCTCAGCGGAAATGAAAGACCTCGCGACCCGCGCCCGCGACCGCAAGCTTGCCCCGCATGAATATCAGGGCGGCAGCTTTGCCATCTCCAACCTCGGCATGTTCGGCATCGACAACTTCGACGCGGTGATCAACCCACCCCATGGTGCGATCCTCGCTGTCGGGGCTGGTGTGAAGAAACCGGTTGTCGGGAAGGATGGAGAATTGGCCGTCGCCACCGTGATGTCCGTGACCCTCTCGGTCGATCACCGTGTGATCGATGGCGCGCTTGGGGCGCAGCTTCTCCAGGCGATCAAGGACAATCTGGAAAACCCGATGACCATGCTCGCCTAAAGCCGAGGCTCAAAACAAAAAAAGCCGGGGCTCAGCCCCGGTCTTTTCAGTGTCTACAGAGCTCTCAGGCCTGAGGGCCGAGCATATGGTTCATGGAAATGGACGGCTGATCACAGCCCGCCTCGCCTACGATCCGCGCAGGGATCCCCGCGACCGTCTTGCAGGGCGGCACTTCTTCCAAGACAACCGAACCCGCCGCAATCCGGCTGCAATCGCCCACCTTGATGTTGCCGAGCACCTTGGCGCCCGCGCCGATCAATACGCCATTGCCGATCTTCGGGTGCCGATCTTCCTCTTCCTTGCCAGTGCCGCCCAGCGTCACCGAATGCAGCATGGAGACATTGTCCCCCACCACCGCCGTTTCACCGATGACAATGGAATGCGCGTGGTCGATCATGATGCCCTTCCCGATGCGGGCCGCAGGGTGGATGTCAACGCCAAAAATCTCCGAGACCCGCATCTGCACAAAATACGCCAGATCGCGTTTGCCCTGCGTCCAGAGGTGATGCCCAACCCGGTAAGCCTGCATCGCCTGATACCCTTTGAAATAGAGGATCGGCTGCAACAACCGGTGGCACGCCGGGTCGCGTTCGTAGATCGCCACAAGATCCGCGCGCGCCGCCTGAACCAGTGACGGATCGCTCGCATAGGCGTCCTCGACCATCTCGCGCACGACCACCATCGACATCTCGTTAGACGCCAGCTTGGCGGCGATCCGGTAAGAGAGCGCCTTTTCGATGTTCTTGTGATGCAGAATGCAAGCATGCAGAAAGCCACCCATCAGCGGCTCGTCCAGAGCCGCCTGTCGCGCCTCGGCACAGATCTGATCCCACGCAGGATCAACCGGGGTGATATTCGGTTTGCGTTCAGCCATCGCGCCCATCCTTCTGCTATCGGCCACTATGGTAACCCATTTAGGAGGCCGAGACCAAACGCAAACCTGTGATGGTGTATATTCCGTTTCGAAATGGTCGGGTGGCGCAGCACCCGACCCGCCCCAGGCTTATAATGTCAGGGCCAGACGAGCTGACAGCCCCGGGCCATATGCAGCGGAGATCTGCGCAATTTCAAGCTCAAGCGCGCCCGTGGCTCCGTCCGCGATCTGATCGGACATCGAATACTGCCACCGCGCGTCGCTGACCGTGGTCTCATGGATCACCTCTGCCCCGCGCAGAAGGCGCAGCAGATAGGCCTCGCTTTCCTCACCGAGCGGGACCTCCAGCACGTCCCAGCTGTCGCCGTCCACCCGGGTGCGGCGCACCCATGTCGCCACCAGATCACCACCCTGTGCCCGCTGGGCGCGCAGATGCACCGGCGCGTAAGGCCGCTCGCCGTTTCCGTTGAAGGCCAGCGTCTCCTGCACATAAGACACATCGTCCACCGGGCGTCGGGCCGGCCCCACGCGGTAGGTCTGCACAACCCGCCGCAAGTTGCGGCTGAGGTCGATCTGCTCCGGCAACCCGTTGAGCAGCACAAACCACGATCCTTCCGGCCAAACATCAGGGATCAACCCATCGGTGCCCAATTGACCCCGCAGGCGCCCCCCAAGATGATAGGTATCCTTGTCGACAATCGTGGCGTCGGCAAACTGGAACACCTCCCAGTTGTCCGGAGACCCATCGCCGATCGCCGCAAGATTTGCGCCACTGAGCATGGAGGCGATCTCAACCGAACTGAGCGTCCCGCTGATGAGCTTCACCTCCAGTCCGGGGCCACGATCAAATCGCCCCGCAGGTGCGGTGGCCAGAGCCGACTGCGTGACACCGATAATCGACCGGACCGACACCTGATTGATAAGCCGGAAGTCGCTGTCACTCGGCGAGCGGTAGACCGCAACGGAGCCTTGCCACGGCTGCGATGTCACCGCCAGATGCGGCGCATGCGGCACCTCATCGCCGGTGATCAACGGCAAATCGAGGAACAAGGGGGAAACAGGCACCGGCGGCACAAACGGTCGCGGGCTTGGCAAATCGTCGATCATCTCGGCGGAGGTATAAACATCCGGCTCGATCCGAACAGCTTCGACAATCTGCAAGGCGCCCTGCTCCACCCGGTCGATCCGGTAAAGCGCGC
Source organism: Roseobacter cerasinus (assembly GCF_009811755.1). GTDB lineage: Bacteria > Pseudomonadota > Alphaproteobacteria > Rhodobacterales > Rhodobacteraceae > Roseobacter > Roseobacter cerasinus. The sequence continues at coordinate 163,411 of NZ_BLIV01000003.1, read as the reverse complement.
GGCCTTCGGTCTGATCGCCCTCGAACTCGACCACATCCCCGGCGCCCATTGTCAGACAGGATGGCGGCAAGGCAAAGCGCACCGCATCGCGGGCCACACGTGCTTCCGTCAGCCAGCGCTCAGCTGTCTGACGCCCCTCACCCCGTGTCAGAGCAATCGGGATCTCCGATGTCGAGACGGAATGCGTGCGCTCATCCGCCAGCACCGCCTCCTCTGCCAATGCATCAAACTCGGCGTCTGCCTGGACAAATCGCAACCGGACCCGCCCTGCCAGATCTGCCTGTGACGAGCGCGACTGCTCGACAACGCCGTCAAGTTCATCGCTCAACGCCAATATCTCGCGATTGAGCGGCAAGGGTGTCTGCCCGCTGCGCATCCGGAACACCAACTCGCCATCCCGCTCCACCGCATCAAAGGAGTATCGCAGCATTAAGGGCTGTAAGGACGAACGGGCATCGTTCACATCGTTGACCTGATACCCCCGAACCGTGCCGTAAAGCTTGCTGACGTCGAAGTTGTCTACCCCAGCCTTCCGGCAGATCTCGGACACCACGGACGCCAAGGACCGGGCAGAAGTGCGCCCGTTGATCCAATGCCCCCTGGCGTAGTTCTCTGAATCGCTCCAAAGCACGGCATTGTTGGGGAAGTATGGATAGGGCCGCGCATCCCACGCCCAGACATAAGCGCGGTTCATGTCGACCATCGGCCCACCGTAGACATCAGAGGTCGGATTCTCCTCGACATCCGCCCAAAATGAGACCAGCGCGCGCAGGTACTGCGCTTGAATGAAATCGTCGCGCGCGCCGTTCGAGAACTTCGGCAGGCTGCTTTCCGAGGACTTCAGGTCAAGGAACTTGTTCGGCTGGTTGGTGCCCTTGTCGATGCACGCGCACCCAATCTCGGTGAACCAGATGGGTTTCGACTGCGGGACCCACCCGGTGGCCTCCGCAGATCTGACGCCACCGATCCGCTCGTGGTGCGGGTTCAGCCACCAGTTGCGAATATCCTTGTAGCGGTAGACCCAAGGCTCGCCATGGGCACCGTCTTCAATGGGCGTTCGCACCTGATCAATCGCATCCTGTTCAGAGGCATAGTACCAATCATAGCCTTCGCCGCCGGCGATATTGGCCTTCAGATAGTCGAGATCATAGATCGAGCCGACATCCGCGTCGAGATGCTCATCGCCCTCGCGCCAATCAGAAATCGGCATGTAATTGTCGATCCCGATGAAATCGATGTTGTCATCCGCCCAAAGCGGATCGAGGTGGAAATAGCGGTCCCCCGAGCCGTCCTGCGGCTGATATCCGAAGTATTCACTCCAGTCCGCAGCATAGGTGATCTTGGTCTGGGCTCCAAGGATCGCCCGCACATCGGCAGCCAGAGCGCGCAGACGTTGTACGGCGACAAACCGGTTCCCCGCCCCCCGGATCTGCGTGAGCCCGCGCATCTCCGTCCCGATACAGAATGCCTCGACACCGCCCGCCGCCTTGCAGAGCGCGGCATAGTGCAGAATGAAGCGGCAGAATGACCACTCGCTTGGCCCGCTGTAGTTCACCGAGGCGCCAGATACCGAAAAATGGGAGGCGCGCGCCGTTCCGAAAAACGCGTCAACCTCTGTATCAGCTGCGGCCGTGCCGTCTGGCGAGCCATCGACCCCGGGTGCCCGCGACAGCGTGATCCTGCCGCGCCACGGCAGTGCGGGTTGCGTCTCTTCCGGAGCATAAGGGTTTGGCAGGCTGTTGTCGCCCAGCTGATCCATCAGGATAAACGGGTAGAACAACACCGCCTTGCCCGCACCCCTCATCGCCTGGATCGCCTGCACCACCGACTGATCTGTCGGGGTACCGCCATAGACCGGACGATCGTCTATCTTCGGCATACCCTCGGCCGTGCTCCGGGTCGCCCCGGCCACCCGCCACGGCATATTCTCGCCTTCATATTGCTTTTCCGTCACCCGGGGGCGCACCTGACAACTGCCGCAGCGCAGATCATCCCCGAACCAAGACACCACCAGCGAGGCCGCCTCGCAATTGGGCAGCTCATCGTTCAGCATATCCAGCGAAGCGGCAAAATCCGCCTTCTCCGCCGGTGTGTTGACATTTGCAGTCCACCGGCTGCCCGGCCCGCTGGTGTAGTGAACGGGTGTTGTGGCCAGCGAATACTCGCCCGTGCCCGGAATGACCGCAACGCCCTTGATCGCATAGGTCAGGGCCAGCTCTGCATCCGGCTCATCGAGTTGTTCAGGCCGGGAGACCTCGAAGGAGAACTGCGGAATGCGGTTGCCGAACCGATCCAACTGCAGGTTCTCGAAAACCACATAAGCGGTGCCGCGATAGGCGGGCACCGTGCCGGTTCCCTCGATGGCCTCAATCACCGGATCGGGCAACTGGTCTGCGCGCCCTTTGTAGATCCGCATGTTGAAGTCATCAGGGGCCACCTCTTCGCCATTGGCCCAGATGCGCCCGATCCGCGTGATCTCTCCCTCACAAACCGCCACCGCCAGATTGACGGAATAGGAATAGCTGCGCGTCGTGGTCTGCGGCTGACCACCGCCACCGCCACCCTTGCCACCACCACCGCCACTGGTCGACGTGGTCACAGTCTCGGCGAAATCAGACGCCCAGATCACCTGCCCCCCCAGGCGCATGCGCCCATAGACCTGCGCCAGCGCCTCTCCTTCACCGACACTCGAAATCCGGAACCGGTCGACCTTGCCGGTTTCCACCACTTCTGACCCTTCGCCCAGAAGCTTCTGGTCAATCACTCGGCCAAGGGTCGCCCCAACCGCACGGCCGATCACCGCCGTGGACAGACCCGCCACCGTCCCGCCAATAGAGCCACCAATCGCCGCCCCTGCCGCAGAAAGAACAATCGTCGCCATCAGAGGGTCTCCTCAGGAAATGTAAACCGGGCCACGATGCGCCGCCGCCAGGGCAGGCTCAGAGGGCTTTCGATCACGCCAAAGCGCGAATAGGCATGGATGAAGGTCGGGTAAGACCCGATCTCGCCAATGATGCCCAGATGTTTGGCCACCCCGCCGCTGCGCATGCGGAACAGCACAACGTCAGCAGGTGCGGGTTCCGCTAGCGGCTTCGGGTCGAGATGCCGCAGTGCGGCCTCCCACAGACGCTCTTCGCCCTGTGGCTCCGACCAATCCATCGAATAGGCGGGCACCGGTTCCGGTTCCTGCCCATAAAGCGCGATCCAAATGCCACGGATCAGCCCCAGACAATCGCTGCCCGCACCCTTGCGGGCGGACTGATGCACATAAGGTGTTCCCACCCAATCGCGGGCCTCCGCCAGAATGCTTTGCTGAAACGGTGTCATCTGCGGCTCCCGCCCGTGTTGGCACCAGTGGATTTCGGCACCGCGATCATCCAGTCCTCGCCCGGCACATCCGGGAAGCCCTGGAAGTTGACCAGGTTCGAAAACTTCATACGGCAGGTCTCGCTGCGCTTGTCACAGCCCGCGATCAATCGAACGGTCTGGCCCGGTGTCAGCGCACTGCGCACCGGCTCCCACAGCTCGATCACACGCTGCGACCCCTCAAAGCGGTCCTGCTTGACCATGCCCCAAAGGCCCGCCGCCGCGCCGCTGAGGATCTCCATGCGGCCCCGCGTGAACCAGCCCGCGTCAAATCCGCCGAAATCCTCCCAGCGGAAGACACGCGACTGGCTCACCTCCTCAATCGGCAATTCGATGGAGAATCCGGGCGTAGCCATGTCAAACCGGCAGCTGCTGTCACCCAGCACTGCCGTGCACGGCGTCTGATAAACTCGGCCGAGCGGACGGTTCAGCAGCTCAGTCAGCCCCCGCAGCTCCGCCTGAAAGCCACCATCGGCCCGGCGCAGCTCACCAATGGAGCCACGAAACTGCAGCCAGCGTTGATCCACATTCTGCCAATTGACCAGCCAGGCCTCGACAGCCGCCTCGTCAAACCGCCCCTGCTCGATCTCATCCTCGCGGATCGACAGATCGCTCAACGCCCCCAGCGCCTCGGTGTTGTCCACCGACAGGCCTGTGCTCTGCGACAGAGCAACCGCACTTAACCCCGTATCTGCCCGGAAGGTGATGCCATCAAAACTCAGCTCCCGATCATGATCAGTGAAACCCAGCACCACGCCGTCCTTACGCGTGATCGCCCAGGCATGGGCGACGGTGGTCAGCCCCCCCTCCAGATGGGCCTGCAGCCCTGCATCCATCCCCGGCATCAGATCCGCACCTCCACGATGGGCACATTGGGCACTTCACCCGCCTGGAAACTGGCGATGCTGGTCTGGATGCGGTCGGTGTCAAAACGCACGGGCACATCGAACTCGAACCCCGCTGTTACCGTCGCGCCCTCTGCGGGCGCAGCCGCGAGGGTCACCACCCCGGTCGTGTGGTCGATTGCGTAGTCAGAGGCCTCCACCAGCGCGGCCCCGTCCAGACCCACAAGCGCCGTACCCACCACCGGTTTGGTGATCGGCCGCTCATAAGTGTGGCTGCCGGATTCGTAGGTCTTGAGCAGTGAAAACTCCGTCTGCACCCCATCCCCGGTTCCAATCACCTGATCAAAGGCGGTGATGTCCAGCGACGGCTTGGCCGAGCGGTAGTCCGACCAATCCTTCCAGCGAAACGCAAAGAGCTGCCCGAACCGTGCCTCGAAAAACGCAATCAGCGTCTCCACATCATCGAGCGACCGCATGCCCAGCCCGGCGTCATAGCGCCGCCGCGAATGCGCCCAAGGCGAATTGCGCTCCTCGAACCCGTTGCTGATGGTTACCACATCGGTGCGCCGTTCGGGGCCACCCACCGAACCAAAGCTCAGCGTGGCCGGAAACCTCACTTCATGAAACTGCATAGGTCTGCTCCCCTAGAATTTACCGATTGCGCTGTCCGCGCCCCAGCGCCCGCGTCATCTGCGCCGCGATCTGGCCCTGGCTGCGTTGGAAGCCCTTCACGTCGGGCGTATTGATGTTCATCACGATGGTCTGCCCACCACCGCCCGCACCGCGCACGCCCAGCTTGCCGTCCGGCCCGCGCGCCAGCGGCATGATTGCCTCCGGCCCGGCCTCGCCCATCACGCCCATACCGCCGCGCATGCCAAAGGGCGTGGCCCCGCTGACAATGCCACCCGTGGCAAAGGGCATCACGCGCCCCTGGCTGAAGGGCGCGCCATCGGCAAAGGGCAGAATGCTCCCGATCAGCCCATCCACCCCCTGCGCCAGCAATCCACCGACCTGCTTGGTCACAGGAGAAATCGCCGCGCTATAGGCCGTATTCACAAGGCTATTCGCCAGCGTATCCAACGCCGTTGACAGGCTGTTTCCGTCAAACACCACCCCATCGAAGGCGCGGCGCAGCCCGCTGCTCAGCCCGCGCTCAAGCACGGCAATGTCGCGACCCGTGGCCTCCAGCGACGTCTTCATCCGTCGCAGCTCCGTGTCGAACCCTGCAACAAGCTGACCGGTCTGGCCCAGAGTGTCGTTCAGCCCCTGCGCCCGCCCTTCCAGATCGTCGAAACCGCTCTCATCCGTCATTGCCATCATCCTTGTCGTCATTGTCCGGATAAGCGGCCATCAAGGCCTCCAACCCGGTGCTGAGCAGCGGCCCTGACTGCGCAGGATCGCCCAGCATGATTTGCAGCTCGGCGGGCGTCAGCGCCCAGAACACCTCCGGCTCCAACCGCAGCCCGCGCAGGCCCACCCGCATCAGCGCTGGCCAGTCCAGCCGGCTCATGCAGGTGGCGCCGTGAAGGCGCGCGCCAAAAGCTCCGCCGCCGCGCGCGCTGCCGCAATCGGCCCGCCCTCGATGTCGCCGTGCAGCAGTCCCTCATCCGAGACGCCGCAGCCGCCGCCCTTCAGCCCGGCCCGCAACAACGCCAGGACATCACCCGCCGTGAAACTGCTGCTCTCAAAGCGCTGCACCATGGCCAGCAGCGAGTCCGCTTCCATCGCTGCTTCCAACTCGGCCAGCGCCCCCAGCGTCAGACGCATCACATGCGTCTCGCCGTCGATCACCAAGGCCACATCGCCCCTCCAGGGATTTGCCATGGTCAGATCACCGTAAAGCTGAGCGCACCCGCGCTGGCCAGCGACAGCTCATAGGTCGCCTCGCCATTGTGGCTGCCGCCATATTCGATGGAGGTGACCTGGAACGGCCCCTCGACAATCCCAAAATCAGGGATCACCACCTGAAAATTCGGCGCCTCGCCATCAAAGAACAGCTGCCGCGCGCGCTCATCCGTATCCGCATCGCGGAACACACCCGACCCGCTGATCGAGACAGACCGCACCCCGGCCCCCGACAAGAGCTCGCGCCAGCCGCCCTGGCTCTCCAATGTGGTCACGTCGATGGTCTCGGCGTTGAAACTCACCCGCGTGGCGCGCAGACCCGCAAGCGTGGTGAAGGACCCGTTGTCCGTCATGTCGACCTTGATCAAAAGGTCCTTTCCGTTCTGAGCACCCATGGGTTATCTCCTGTTTGAAATCTGTTGATTAGTCAGCGTCGACCCGCGCGCGAAAGCGCATGCGGATCTCGCGGCCCGTGTTGGCATCGACCCGGCGTGCATCGGCCCGCTGGAACTTCAGAAAGACCAGCCGCCCGCGACTTAAGGTCAGGTCTGCATCATGCAGCACGTCTGAAATGGCACCTGCGAGGTCCTTCGCAGCGGCAAATCCGGGCTGCGCCGTGATGATCGAAATCTCCAGATCATGCAGCGCGCCATCCCCTGTCTGATCAGACGCATCGCGCACCTGCTCGCGACCAAGGCTGACGTAGGTCTCGGGCACCACGCCGCTTGGCACCGCGTCATAGACGTGCGGGCCAACCAGCGCGGCAACAGCCCCATCATTGATCAGCGCGTCGTAAATGGCGGCCTGCAGCGCGCCCGACATGGCATAGCTCATACCGCTGCCTCCTCAGATGCAAAGCAGGTGAGGTAACGCCCGTCCGCGTCATGCTCGGCCACCGCTTCAATGTGAAAGAGCCGCGCACCTTCGCGAAACCGCTGGCCCGGAACCGGGCGCTGCGCATCCCCTTCCGGCGCGCCGCGCACAACCACGCGGTAGCTTGTCGCCGAGATCGCGACACCTACCAGCGCCGCCTCGCGGCCCGAGCGCGGCAGCACCTGCGCCCAAAGGGTGCCCAGCGCCTGCCAGCTTTCCACATATCCGCCCGCGCCGTCTTCCAGCCGCGACGGGGCCTCAAGCACAAGCTTCCGGTTCAGTCGCGGCGCGGTCATCGGCGTGCTCCGCCGCCGATGCGCAACGCCTTATAGCGCTCGATCAGGCTGCTCACGCCAAAGGGCATGCTGCCCTCCTGCAGCGACGTCTCGTCGCGATATTCGTAGTAATGCGCGGCCAGCAGGAACACCGCCTGGCTCAGATCCGCCGGCAACGCGCTCCAGTCCGCGCCAAACCCGGCCTCGAACTCCACCACGGCCGATCCGGCTTGGGGGATGTTCGGCAGACGCGCGCCCACAGCCCGCAAACGCGGGCGCTGGCTGTCTTGCTCCAGCCAATACTGATCGGCGGCAATCTCTGTTGTCGTTCCATCGCGAGTCACCAGCGCCAGGCGCGTCACCGCTGTGATCGGCGCCACCGGCAGCACCTGGCAATCGCGGTCCCGCCAGAAGGTCAGCGACCAGCTGAAAGTCCGCGTCATCAGTATCTTGCCGGTGCGCGATTCAATCGCGGCCATTGCCGCTCGCAAAAACCCTCCCAGGACTTCATCCTGCACGCTCTCCTGACCAAAGCCGGTGCCCAGCCGCAGGTGCGCCTTGAAGGCCTCAATCGGGAGCGCCACATCCGGCACGGTCGTTTCTTCGATCAACATCATCGTCGAATGTCTCCAAATTCACTGTGCTTCCCCACCCGGAAACCGGGCGCGCACCCATCTGCATTGCTCGGTCGGAGGGGAGCAGCTAGACAACACAAACGTCCCGGCGCGCACCCGGCCCGGCGCGAGGGGCATCCCCCGCGCCGGTATCGTCACCACCCTTAGGAGGTGCCGAATTTCAGCAGTTTGATCGCGGCAAAGTCGCTCACATCGCCGCCCACACGCTTGGTTGCATAGAAGAGCACATGTGGCTTGGCGCTGAACGGGTCACGCAGCACGCGCAGGTCCGGACGCTCGGCAATGGTGTAGCCAACAGAGAAATCACCAAAGGCAATCGCGGTCGCATCGATGGCGGCATCCGGCATATCCTCGGCGATCACCACCGGATAGCCCATCAGACGCGCAGGCTCAGCCGCAGCCAGACCGTCCGACCACAGGAAACGGCCATCATTGTCTTTCAGCTTGCGCACCAGACCGGCGGTCTTGGAGTTCAGCACAAAGGTCGCGTTGGCGCGGTATTCGGCCCCCAGCGCGTAGACCAGATCAATGATCGCATCCGCTGTCACGTCACCTGCAACGCCGGTCGGCACGTAACCAATGGTGCCCCAGGTCCAGACGTCGTTGTCGACCGAGGTGTGGTCCAGAATGCCCTTGGGCTTGTCGATGCCATCACCATTGATGAAGGCTGCCGCTTCGGCGCGGGCGAATTTGTCCGCGATGCGGGCCGCGAGCCAGGTCTCGATGTCAAAGGCGCTGTCGTCCAGCAGACGCTGCGAGGCTTTCGGCAGTGCGCTCAGCTCGTGCAGCGGAATGGTGATCCGATCAATCTGCGGTGTGTCCGTCTCAGCGGTTGTGCCCGCTTCGGTGGCCCAGCCCGCGCCCACATCGGTGTGGTCCACAAGCACGTCGTAGGATGTCGCTTCGACATTCACCACCGCCGCGATGGAGCGGATGGAGGCGGTCGCATTCAGCACCGACTTCACCGTTTCGGACGTCTGCGGATCAACCAGATAGCCGCCGTCGGAATTCACTGCCGTAGACAGCGATTTCACATCCATTTCCAGGCCGCGCAGGCCATCGTCATCACCCGAACGCAAATAGGCGTTGAACGCTTTCTGATGCGGCGCGCCCGCGTCGATGGCTCCGCCAAGGGGGCTGCGCTGTGAGGTCAATGTCTTTTTGTCAAGCATGGTCAGTCGCTCTTCTGTCTGTTGAAGTTTCATGTCGATATCGTCTTGAAAGCGTTTGAAATCAGTGACAAAGCCGGTCACGGCCTGCCTGACATCCTCAGCGGGGCTCATCGGGTCCCCGCCCGCCGCTTTGCATTCGGTCTTGCTCATGGCAAATCCTCTTGTTGGTGTGTAAGGGCCGCGCGAACGTTCCCGCGCGACCGGGACGACAGCTGCGCGTTAACGGCGCGCCAGATCGGCGCGCGCGCCTGCAAAGACGGCGGCCATGTCGCGCAGGGAACGATCAAGCTCGGTCTCACCGGACTTGCCCGCAACCCGCGCACTGGGCAGCATCGGGAAGGTCACCAGCGACACCTCCCAAAGCTCCAGTTCCTGCAAGAGCCTCTGGCCCTTGGAATTCTTGGTGGCCTTGCGCGTCCGGTAGCCGATGGACAGACCGTCAATCGCACCCGCCTCGATCAGCGCCGCCGCCTCACGGCCCTTGGCCACGCTCTCCAGCAAACGGCCTTTAACCCACAGGCCCTTGGCATCCTCGCGCACCTCATCCCAGATTCCGATGGGCTGCGCGGGGTCATGCTGCCACAGCATCTTGACCTTGCCGCCTTTGGCCGCCAGCGCACTCAGAGAGGCCGCATAAGCGCCTTCCGCCACAACGTCATTGCCCTGATCAACCGCGCCAAAGAGGCTGGCATAGCCGCTGATCACGCAGCCGTCCTCCACCTCCAGCGGGCCGCCGAAACGAGCGAACTTGCGCTCCAGTCCGGTGTCGATATCCATAGTCACTCTCCTCGTTGAGTGGGAATGCGAGGGCCGGGGCGCACCCGACCGTCATTGGCAAAAAGCAGGGCGGCGATCTCACGGCCCAAACATCGCGCCCCGCATGATGAAGGACATCAGCCCCCCCACGATGGTCGCGATGATCAACCAGACCAGCCGCGAGATATGCCCGTCGATCCGGTCCAGCCGCGTGTCCACCTGGTTGAACCGCTGCTCCACGAACTTGCGTTTCTCCTCCGCCACGGCGAGCTCCCGCTCCAGCAGGACGGTGGCGCGTTCAATCGCCGTCATGCGCTGATCAATCCGTTGAAAGACGTTCTCAAAGTCGTCAAACGGGTAGATCACATGCTGGTTGAACGACTTTTTCTCCGCGGAGCTCACGCGGCACCTCCCTCCGCAGGCAGACCCAGCAGCGCGCGTTTCTCCGCCTGCGTGAGGAAATCCGCCTGGCTCACCCGGCTCCACTGCGCATCGCGTTCCGCCGCCAACGCAGGCACCTGGTCCAGATCCGGCTTCAGCACCAGCGGCGCTCCCGTGAACCCCGCAATCCAATGCGCCAGCGCCGCCGTGACCCGCGTGGCCAGCGGCAGAACCGTCAGGCGATAGAACGCCCGGTTCGCCTCCTGATAATTCGCGTAAGTCGCGTCCCCCTGAATGCCTAGCAGCATCGGCGGCACCCCAAAGGCCAGCGCGATCTCGCGTGCGGCGGCATCCTTGCTCTTCTGGAACTCCATGTCCGAAGGCGAAAAGCCCATCGGTTTCCAGTCCAGTCCGCCTTCCAGTAGCATCGGGCGGCCCGCATTGCGCGCGCCCTGATGATGGCTCTCCATCTCATGCACCAGCCGTTCGTATTGGTCCGGCGCCATGGTGCCCTGCCCCTCAGCCCCGCGATAAACAATCGCGCCCGAAGGCCGCGCCGCGTTGTCGAGCAAAGCCTTCGACCAACGGCTGGCCGAATTATGCACATCCACGGCCATGGCTGCCGCCTGCATCGGGCTAAAGCCATAGTGGTCATCCTGCGGGTGGAAATTCTTGATGTGACACACCGGCACCCGCGCGCCCGTGACATCAAACCGGTGCTTACGCCCGCCCACGGCGTATTCATAGGCCACCGGCCAACCGTCCCCGCCGGGCACCACGCTCATCCGGTCCGAGCGCAGCACATGCAGTTCAACCGGGAGGCCCTCATCCCCTGCCACCGCCTCGACATAGCCATTCCCGTTCAGCAGCAGCTGCGCATACAGCGCCTCCAGCAACTCCGCCCGGCCCTGCATCGGGTTCGGACGCGCCACAAGGTCGATCACCGGATGAATGTCATAGCGCTGCTCGGTGTCCTGCAGCACCAGCGGCAGCGCCGCCGCCGCCTCGGCGATCAGCTTGACCGACCGAAACCCCACCGGATTGCTGGAAAACCCCGTCCGGGTCAGTGACACCGCATCGCGCGGGCTCCAGGCCACGCGGCCCGAGGTCTGATAGGCCACAACCGGCCCGGCGGCGCTCGCTTTCTGTTCGGGTGCTTCACTCACCGCACCGCGTTTTAGAAAGTCAAAAACCATGTTGTCTGCTCCTTCGTTGCTCGCCGGCGGGTCAGTTGCACCCGCGCAAAAGATCGGCGCGGGCGGCTGATCTTGCTTGCCCACAGTCTGGCGATTTCCGATTTCAAAGGTGAGAAGGCAGCGTACGCTGCCCCGTGCCCCTACAGGCTTGGCTCAACGCCCGAATGTTACCGAGCGGTTAAAGGGACCGTACGCGCGGCGCCCGCCATTTGGCCGCCGGTTCGATCATCAATTCATGCAGCGCCCAGACCAGCGCATCAACCCGATCAGGCGACCCCTTGCCCTCATAGCCCTGCAAGGTCATACGGCACATCTGGTCTTCCAGATCGTCAAGACCCGGCATATGCCGGACCCGCCCTTGCTCATAAAGCGCAGCGATGGGCTCAGCCCGCGCAACCTTGCCCCGGCTCGCGTGCACCCCCTTGTAGGGCACCAGCGGATCCACCTGACGCAGCACTTCCCCCACCATCTGCCCACCCTGGTTCACTTCCGCCACCAGCCGGTCCGCGCCAAAGCGCTCCATGGCCGAAATCGCTGCCTGCGCCCAGCCCGCAGGCGTTGCGCCCGCAACCGTACAGTCGGCAATCACCGTGGCCTTCCAATCCTGCGGCGGTCCGCTCATCCTGACACCGGCCACAACGATCCCACATTCATCAGACCCCGCATTGCCCGTCGTCGCAGGATCAAGGGCCACAACAATCCGGTCCAGCTCCGGCAGCTTGCGCACCCGGCAGCTCTCAATCCCGGCTGAGGTCCAAAGCGCCCCTTCCGCATCCTCCAGCAAGACGCCATCCAGCTCCTGCCGCCCCAGCCGCGTGCCCTCATAGCGCGCGCGCACCTCCTCCAGAAACGAGGCCGCGAGGTTCGCCGCATTGGCCTCCGTCGGCGCCTGCGTCACCACCGTCGAGGGCGACTGCAACAGTGCCTTCAACACGCCCACATTCCGCGGCGTGGTCGTCACACAAACCTGCGGTTTATCCCCCAACCGCAGTGCAAACTGCAGCATATCCCAGGTGGCCTCGGCCTTCTTCCACTTGGCTAGCTCATCGACCCAGGCCGCATCAAACTGCGGCCCCCGCAACCCTTCCGGGTCAAAGGCCGAATGCACCGTCGCAATCGCCCCATTGGGCCAGACAAGCCGCTTGCGCCCCGCCTCCCACGTCGGACAGCGATCCGGTGGCGAACACGCCAGTATCCCGCTTTCGCCAAAAATCATCACCTCGCGGACCTGGTCCACGGTCTCCCCCACAAGCGCGACCCGGCGCGCCCGTCCCTCATCCATCGGTCGCGCGCCCTCAACCTGCGCCCGCACCCACTCGGCCCCGGCGCGCGTCTTCCCCGCACCGCGCCCGCCCATGATCACCCACGACCGCCAGTCTCCCTCCGGCGGCAGCTGATGCTCCATCGCCCAGAACTCGAACAAAAAAGGGAGAGCCATAAGCTCTCCCTCATCAAGGTCATTCAGAAATTGCTCCTGTAGATCGCGTGGCGCGGAGCTTATCCAGCTTGCCGCAAATCGTAGCCCGTGCTTTTTCGAGATCGAGGGCATAGCCCCCTTGGGCGATCCCTGCATGTTTGCTTCGACATTCGACAAGGCGGTTCTCCACTTTCTGACAGGTCTCCAGCAGCGATGCAGCCTGCATCACGGTCTTGGACCCTTGCGCTGTCGCAGCTCCATCCGTTGCGCGGACCCGTTCTTTCAGGCCTTCCAGTTCTTTCCGCAAATCTCTGATGGAACCGAGGACCGAATTCAAAAGATCTTCGGTCTGCGACTCTACGTGCTCCGGGGTGATTAAGGTCATTCAGGTTCTACCTCTCATGCGCGTAGTCTCCGCACGAGAGAAACGAAAAAACGACCCAACGGGATTACTCCCGGGGTCGTTCGCCCACTTCTTCTAGCGTGTCACAAGTTATACGGATCAGCGCACGCAAAGTCAAGAAAAATCAAATTGTTAAGAGGGGACCACCGTACGGTGCCATTAACGATTTCCGTGCTGTGAGGCCGACGGGCCGTCCGCGAACACAGCGCAAACCCCGTCAAAACCAGCAGGTGCGGTGGGCTTTCAGGCCACGGCCTAGGCCTGCTTCAATTGCCCGACGACGGGGTGGCGCGCTGCCGTTCGATCTCGCGCCATTTCGCAACATTGCGGTTGTGCTCGGCCAGTGTCTCGGCAAACGCATGTCCACCGGTCCCATCCGCCACAAAGAACACATAAGGCGTCTCCAGCGGTCGCGCTGCTGCCTCAAGGCTCGCAATCCCGGGGTTCGCAATCGGCGTCGGCGGCAGCCCTTCGATCACATAGGTGTTCCACGGCGTCGCTGCCCGCAGCTCGCTCTGCCGCAACCCGCGCCCCAGCACACCCTTGCCCTCGGTCACGCCATAAATCACCGTCGGGTCGGTCTGCAGCCGCATGCCGCGATTGAGCCGGTTCACAAAGACGCTGGCCACCTGCCCGCGTTCATTCGCGACCCCGGTCTCTTTCTCGATGATCGAAGCCAGCACCAACAGCTCTTCCGGGCTTTCAATCGGCAAATCCTCGTCGCGGTTCAACCAGGCCTGCGCCACGCGCAACTCCTGCGCCTCCTGCATCCGCGCGATGATCGCCGCACGGTCATCACCCGGCTGCACCTCATAGCTGTCAGGAGCCAGAGACCCTTCGGGCGGCAGATCGTCTACAGCCCCTTCCAGCACATCCATCGCCTTCAGGCTCTCAACCACCTGCCAACTGGTCACACCTTCCGCCAGAGCCACGCGAAACCGCGTGTCCGCTGCGGCCTTCTTCTCGGTGTAGATCTCCGGCGTCTCATCCTCGGCGGGGGTAAAGCTCGCCTGCTCTTCAAACCGGTTGGTGCCCGGGTCCAGCTCGCGCACCTGCACACCCAAACGGTTCACCCCAATGCGGTAGACCACCTCCGTGCCGCAGGTGCTCGCCCCGCCGCGCGTCACGATATCGACGATCTCTTCCATCGACGCGCCAGGGTCCACCAAATAGCTGCCCGCCTTCAACTGGCTTGTTTTCTCGGCATAATCCGCGCCCATGCGGAAAATGGTCGACGAGCTCACCGCACCTCGGTCTTCCAAGTCAACACTCACCCGCCGCATGTTGGAGCCGCGCTCCACCTGCAAACAAATTGCCTGCTCCAGCGGCCCCGCCGCCTGATATTGCCCACGACCCCAAAGGATCAGACCGCCCATCAGAAACAACAGCACAATCAGCATCGTGACCGCGTTGGAGGCGATATGACGCCACATCAGCGCATCTTCCCGAAGATGACGCTCGCATTGGTGCCGCCAAAGCCAAAGGAGTTCGACAAGGCCACATTGACCTCCCGTTCGCGCTTGGCATTGGGCGCCAGATCAATCTCCGTCTCCACGGCCGGGTTGTCGAGGTTGATAGTCGGCGGCGCCACCTGGTCCCGAATCGCGAGGATCGAGAAGATCGCCTCGATGGCCCCCGCCGCCCCCAGAAGGTGCCCGGTGGCGGATTTGGTCGACGACATCGTGACCTTGCCCGCATGCGCGCCCATCAGCCGCTCCACCGCGCCAAGCTCGATGGTGTCCGCCATGGTCGAGGTGCCATGCGCGTTGATATAGTCCAAATCCTTCGGCTCCAGCCCGGCGTTCTTCAGCGCCGCCCGCATCGAGCGTTCACCGCCTTCGCCGTCCTCGGATGGTGCCGTGATGTGGTACGCATCCCCGGACAGCCCATACCCCAGCACCTCGGCATAGATCTTGGCGCCCCGCGCCTTCGCGTGCTCATATTCTTCCAGCACCACGATACCTGCGCCTTCCCCCATGACAAACCCGTCGCGGTCCGCATCATAGGGGCGGCTGGCTTTCTGCGGATCATCCGCGCGTTTGGTGCTGAGCGCCTTGCAGGCGTTGAACCCGGCAATCCCGATTTCACAGATTGCGGCCTCAGCCCCGCCAGCAATCATCACATCCGCATCGCCATGCTGAATGAGACGGCTGGCATCGCCAATCGCATGCGCGCCCGTCGAACAAGCCGTCACCACCGAGTGGTTCGGCCCCTTGAACCCGTATTTGATCGACACCTGACCGGAGATCAGATTGATCAGCGCGCCCGGCACAAAGAAGGGCGACACGCGGCGCGGGCCCTTCTCATTCATCATAATCGCTGTGTTGGCGATGGAGTTCAGCCCGCCAATCCCCGACCCGATGAGAACGCCGGTGCGCTCCAGGCTCTCCCGGTCTTCCGGCTGCCAACCGGAATCCTCAACCGCCTGCTGTGCGGCGGCCAGACCAAACAGGATGAAAGTATCCACCTTGCGTTGGTCCTTCGGCTCCATATACGCATCCGCGTTGAAGGTACCATCGCTGCCATCCCCCAACGGCACTTCGCAGGCGTATTGCGTCACCAGCTTGCTGGGGTCAAACCCGGTGATCGGCCCCGCGCCAGACTGACCATCCAGAATCCGCGACCAGCTCGCCTCGACCCCATCCGCCAAAGGCGTGACCAGACCCAGCCCCGTGACAACTACTCTGCGCATCGCAATGCCCCTTCCAAATTTGTGCCTCCCCATACAGTGACGGGAGGTTTTGATGCAAGGGCACGCAACCGCCCCCCGGCCCGACCAGCCCTATTGCGGCGGTCCCTTGCGCGCCAAAAGCCGCACCGCGCTTCCGGAGTAGTCCGCATCGCGCATCACCTGATATCCCATGGCTTCGGCAATCCGAAGCGAGGCTTTATGCTCCGGCGCGATCATGCAGACCAGATGACCTGTCACCACCCGGTCAAACCAGTCATGCGCAGCGCGCGCCGCCTCCATACCCAGACCCTTCCCATGCACACCCGGCTCCAACACCCAGCCCGCTTCGGGGTAACTGTCGAAATCCTCGCCCAAATCGCGCTTGGCATAGAAGAACCCGACCTGACCGGACATGTCCGGCACACCGTGGCGCTGAACGGCCCACTGGCCAAAACCGGTGATCTGCCAATGGCCCGCATTGCGCAGAAACGCGTCCCAGGCCTTCGACTTCGGCCAGGGCGCATCGTTGATACGCGCCACCACGTCCGGCATCGCCCAGATCTCCGCATAGCGCCTGAAATCCTCAGGGCGCATCCCGCGCAACGTCAGGCGTTGCGTGTTGATCGTCGGTATGGTGCGGGACATCGCTCGGCCTCTGCTCACAGATCGGGGCTTGGCGCCCTCTTGGTTCAGATTTGCGCAAACTGCCCGGTCAATTCAACCCCCGAGCGAGCGCCCCATAGCAAAAGGCGCCTCTCCCGCAGGAAAGACGCCTTTCAGTGTCACATGGTCGTGGACGAGGCCGCGCTTCAGGACGCCTCGGTGATGAACTTCACCGCGTCGCCAAACGTCTGGATCGTCTCAGCCGCGTCGTCGGGGATCTCGATGCCGAATTCCTCTTCGAACGCCATGACCAGCTCAACGGTGTCGAGGCTGTCTGCGCCAAGATCGTCGATGAACGACGCGTTCTCGGTCACTTTATCCTCTTCAACACCCAAGTGCTCCACCACGATTTTCTTCACGCGATCTGCGACGTCGCTCATAATAGTCCCTCATTCGTTCGGGCCAGTTGGCCCTTTTCGGTTGCCCGCCGCCCGCCGTCTCTGGCAGATCAGGGGCCTGTGCCCCAAAGGGGGCGGCTCTGTCCGGCTCAGCACGCCTGTCGCTGTGCCGTTTCGGATCAATTCACATGCCAACACCGGCAGGTGAGGTCAAGAATCTGCGCCCCCTTTAGCACACGCGACACAGATGGCAAACGCATTGTGCACGCTCTGGTTGGGGGGCGCAAATGTGAGCTACAACATGGCCATGCCGCCATTCACATGCAAGGTGGTACCAGTCACATACGCGGCCTCGGGGCTTGCCAGATAGAGCACCGCTGCGCTGATTTCCGCAGGTGTACCCATACGCCCGGCAGGAATTTGTCCCATGATTCCAGACTTTTGATCATCAGTCAGCTTATCGGTCATCGCCGTCTCAATGAACCCCGGCGCGACGGCGTTCACGGTGATGCCCCGGCTTGCCACCTCATACGCCAAGCTCTTGGACATGCCAATCATGCCCGCCTTGCTCGCCGCGTAATTGGCCTGCCCCGGATTGCCGGTGGCCCCCACAATTGAGGATATATTCACGATCCGCCCCCAGCGCGCCTTCATCATGCCGCGCATCACGCCTTTGCAGAGTTTGAAGGTGGCCGTCAGGTTCACGTCGAGCACCGACTGCCACTCATCATCCGACATGCGCATGAACAGGTTGTCGCGGGTGATACCGGCGTTGTTGACCAGAATATCGACGCCCCCCATGGCCTCCGCCGCCTGCTTGGGCAGCGCCTCGACAGCCGCCATATCGCTGAGGTTGCAGGGTAGCACATGCGCCCGCTCGCCGAGCTCAGCAGCCAGCGCCTCCAGCGGATCCACCCGTGTGCCAGACAGCCCCACCGCCGCCCCCGCGCCATGCAAGACCCGTGCGATGTCGGCCCCAATGCCACCCGATGCGCCGGTGATCAGCGCGCTCTTGCCTGTCAGATCAAACATGTCTCAGCCTTCCAAAATTGCCTTGATATCTTCGGGCGCGCCCACGTTGCGCGTCTCTGCGCCCTTGGCGATGCGCCGGATCATGCCCGTAAGCGCCTTGCCTGCGCCGATCTCCCAGAACCCGGTCACGCCATTTTCGGCCATCCACTCCACCGAGGTTTTCCAGCGCACCTGCCCGGTCACCTGTTTGATCAGCAGCGCCTTGATCTCCGCCGGGTCTGTCACCGCCTCCGCCGTCACATTCGCCACCAACGGAACAGCAGGCGCCTTCATCTCGGCGCTGTCCAATGCCTCAGCCATCTTCTCCGCCGCCGGCGCCATCAGCGCGCAATGGAACGGCGCGGAGACCGGCAGCATCAGCGCCCGCTTGGCACCCGCCTCCTTGGCCAGCACGCAAGCCCGTTCCACCGCCGCCTTGTCGCCCGAAACCACATTCTGCGCCGGATCATTCTCATTGGCGACCTGGCAGACCTCACCTTCCGCGGCCGCCTCCGCCACCTTGGTCACCGTGTCAAAGTCGAGCCCCAGCACCGCCGCCATCGCCCCCTGCCCCACGGGCACGGCCTGCTGCATCGCCAACCCGCGCGTGCGCAAGAGCCGCGCTGCATCCGCGACCGACAATGCACCTGCGGCCGCCAGCGCCGAATACTCCCCCAGCGAATGCCCTGCCACATGGCTCGCACGCTCCAGGCCGAACCCTTCCGCCTCCAACGCGCGCAACGCTGCCATTGATGTCGCCATCAGCGCCGGCTGCGCATTCTCGGTCAGGGTGAGCGTCTCGACCTCGCCCGCCCAGATCAGCGTGCTCAGCTTTTCGCCCAGTGCCTCATCGACCTCGTCGAAAACCGCCCGCGCCGCCGGATAGGCCTCGGCCAACGCCCGGCCCATGCCGATCGTCTGTGCGCCCTGCCCTGGAAATACAAATGCCGTGCTCATGATATGCCCCCGTTCCGGTTCTTGGCTCCCCGCTTAGCCTGCCCACAGCGAGGGCGCAACGGCAAGGCGCGCGAAAGCGCGCAGCGCCTGTGCAGCGAACGCCATTGTCCCGCGAGCCCAAGCATCTACTCTAAAGACCACACCAACAGCCTTCGGAGACGGCAGATGGCCCTGTCCAACACATCGACCCACTACGGCGGGGTCACCAAGACCTTCCACTGGCTCACCGCCCTGCTGATCCTCACGCTGATCCCGCTGGGCATCTACGCCAACTGGCTGCCTTACGACACCTCCGAAGAGCTGGCCCGCAAGGCCTGGCTCTTCTCGCTGCACAAAACCCTCGGCGTGACCGTCTTCTTCGTGGCCCTCGCCCGCATCGTCTGGGCGCTACGCCAGCCGAAACCCACGCTGCTGCACCCCGACCGCAAGCTCGAAAGCCTTGCGGCTGAGACCGTGCACTGGCTGCTCTATGGCTCCTTGCTGCTGGTACCGCTGTCCGGCTGGATCCACCACGCCGCCACCGACGGCTTTGCGCCGATCTGGTGGCCACTGGGGCAAAATCTGCCCTTCGTGCCCAAATCCGAAACGCTCGCCTCCACCGCCGCCGGGCTGCACATCGTCTTTGAACGGGTGCTCGCCGGATCGATCCTCCTGCATATCGCAGGCGCCCTGAAACACCACATCATAGACAAAGACGCGACGCTCCTGCGCATGCTGCCGGGTCGTCCCGCCATCACCGCCCCCCTCACCCCGCACCACGTGGCGATGCCCCTGATCAGTGCGCTGGTGATCTGGGCTGGGGCCTTGGGCATCGGCAACGCACTGGGCTTATACGAAAAACACACGGTCGCCGTGGCCGCCGCCGAACTTGAAGCGGTGCAATCCGAGTGGGCCGTGCAGGAGGGCGACATCGCCATCACTGTGAAGCAGCTCGGCTCCGATGTGACTGGCAGCTTCGCCGACTGGACCGCCGCCATCACCTTCGACGACAGCGTCACCGAAGGCCCCGCAGGCACCGTTGATGTCACCATCGCCATCGGATCGCTGACGCTTGGCTCTGTCACCGGTCAGGCCCTGGGCGCCGACTACTTCAACGCCGATGCCTTCCCCACCGCCCGCTATACCGCCGAGCTGATCCGCAGCCCCGAGGGCGACCGCGCCGAAGGAACGCTGACCATCAAGGACCAATCCGTGCCGGTCTCCTTCGCCTTCGATCTGCAGATTGCCGATGGCGAGGCCACTGTCACCGCCGAGACCACACTCGACCGGCGCAACTACGGCATCGGCGAAAGCCAGACCGACGAATCCTCGGTCGGCTTCTCTGTCGGTGTCACGATCTCGCTGACCGCAGCCCAGGGCGGCTGACCCCGCCCCTTCACCCTTCCAAAAATACTCATCCGCGCAGCAGCCGCCACAAACACACCATCAGAAACGAAAAAGCCGCGCCCTGAAACCAGGACGCGGCTCTCTCATAGGTAACGCGCAGACTTACTCCGCCTTGCTGGCCTCGATGGAGATGCGCACCTCCACCTCGTCACTCACGGCAGGCGCGATGGCGCCAAGCCCAAAGTCCGAGCGCAGCAGTGTTGTTGTTGCATCAAACCCGGCCCAGGCCTTGTTGGCCATCGGGTGCGTGCCGGTCTGGTTCAGCACCGCGTCCAGCACCACCGATTTCGTCACGTCGTTCATGGTCAGATCGCCGGTGATCTTCGCGGTATCCTCGCCCGTCACCTCAATCGCCGTTGACGTGAACGTGATCAGATCACCATCCTCGGCCCCGAAGAAATCCGCGGAAAAGAAGTGCTGCTCGCGCTTCTCCCAGCCGGTGAACATGCTCTTCACAGGCATCGAGACCGTCACGGAAGAGGCTGTGGGGTCCTCCTGATCAAACATGATCTCCCCCTCAAAACCGGAGAACATGCCAAAGGTGGTCGAATAGCCCAAGTGGTTATAACTGAACAAAACCTGGCTGTGGCTGGAATCCAGAACATATTTCTCCGCCGCAGCAGAGGCCATGGTTGCGGATGCAGCCAAAGCGGCGGCAAGAACAAAGGACTTCATTGAGGGAACCTCCGGTTTGTTGAAAACATGCACTTAATGTGGGGCTTTGAGCGGGTGAGACAATTCCACAGGTTCGAACAAATGCTGCGCGCCAGCGAACATCGGCCCAGTGACCTCTTGCGCCACAGGCCTAGCCGTGTATACGGACGCATCCTTTTGCAAACACATGAACCGCGCAGTCTCTCGTGGTGGGGCCGCAAAAGGCCATCGCCCCTCCTTTGAAATGCGCCTTGATAGAAATGAGGACCACACATGCCTTTGTATGAGCATGTCATGATCGCGCGTCAGGATCTCTCCAACACGCAAGCCGAAGGGCTGATCGAACACTTTGGCGCCGTCCTGTCGGACAATGGCGGCAATCTCGTGGATCACGAGTACTGGGGCGTCAAGACGATGGCCTATAAGATCAACAAAAACCGCAAGGGCCACTATGCCTTCCTGCGCTCGGACGCCCCCGCGCCGGCCGTGCAGGAAATGGAACGCCTGATGCGCCTGCATGACGACGTGATGCGCGTTCTGACCATCAAGGTCGATGAACACGCCGAGCTGCCGTCGGTGCAGATGCAGAAACGTGACGAGCGTGAAGGCCGTCGCGAGCGCCGTTGATCAGCTTTAGGATAAGGACATAACCCATGGCCGCTAAACCATTTTTCCGCCGCCGCAAGGTCTGCCCCTTCTCGGGCGACAACGCGCCGAAGATCGACTACAAAGACACACGTCTGCTGCAGCGCTATATCTCCGAGCGTGGCAAGATTGTGCCCTCCCGTATCACCGCAGTCTCCGCCAAGAAGCAACGCGAACTGGCCCGTGCCATCAAGCGCGCCCGCTTTCTGGCTCTGCTGCCCTACGCCGTGAAGTAAGGAGCTGACCATGCAAGTTATCCTTCTCGAACGCGTCGCAAAACTGGGTCAGATGGGCGAAGTCGTCGATGTGAAACCCGGCTACGCCCGCAACTTCCTGCTGCCGCAGGGCAAGGCGCTGTCGGCCTCCAAGGCCAACATCGAAGCCTTTGAGGCGCAGAAAGCCCAGCTTGAAGCGCGCAACCTGGAAACCAAGAAAGAAGCCGAAGCCCTGGCCGAGAAACTCGATGGGCAGCAGTTCATCGTGATTCGCTCCGCCTCCGACGCAGGTTCGCTCTATGGCTCCGTCACCACCCGTGACGCGGCTGAGGCGGCCACCGCCGCTGGCTTCTCCGTCGATCGCAAGCAGGTTGTCCTGCAGCCGATCAAAGAGCTTGGTCTGCACGAGGTGACCGTCGTGCTGCACCCCGAGGTAGACGCCACCATTCAGCTGAACGTCGCCCGCTCCGAAGAGGAAGCGGAACTGCAAGCCTCCGGCAAATCCATTCAGGAACTGGCCGCTGAAGAAGAAGCCGCAGCCGAATTCGAAATCGCCGAGCTCTTCGACGATATCGGTGCTGCGACATCCGATGACGACGATCTGGCGGAAGCCGTTGCCGAAGACAGCGACGCCGCCTCCGGCGACCAGGAAGACACCGCCGGCCGCAGCTGATCTTCCCGCTCTAGAGACAAGAAAGGCCGGTCGCATTTGCGCACCGGCCTTTTTTCTTGGGCGCACGCCCGGCGTTACGTCATTCCGGGCATCCGGCAATCAGCTGCATCCAGTTGCAACACCGGATCTTCGGGCCCGCAGGTCTCGCCACTGACCGGATAGGTCTCGGGCTGCGTGCAGGCGGCCAGCGCAACCACCCCAAACGCAAGCATCATGTGTCTCAGTGTCTTCATCATGGCCTCTTTCCTGACTGTGATGCCCCTACCTAAACAGCCTGTTCCTCGCAGGACTTGACCCACATCAACAGACCAAAGGCGACGTCACGTCACGCTGGCCACAGAGGCAGATGCCCCGTCGCCGAGCCACGTTCACTCTGCAAATATCAGGCGGTATCACCCCCAACCCTGCGCGCCGCACCGCGTATTCGGCGCAGGTGACATCCTTGTAGAGGCCGGATTGGCCCTCGGATGCGTGGATGATCAGCAATCCGCCGCCCTGCGCCTCGGCCCCCTCTTGCGGTCCACGCGACGATGGCCGATATCCCGTCACTGACTGACAAGGACCGCCCCCATATGCTGAACCGCCGCCATTTCTTTTTGCTCTGCGCCGCACCGCTCGCCGCCTGCGGGGCGTCCGAGCCTGCCGACCTCAACCCACCGCTCTATCCCAATGAGACGCCCGAGCTGCGGCGGTTGATCAACCAATATGCGGATCTCTACGAGTTGCCGCGCCCGCTGGTGCACAAGCTGGCGATCCGCGAAAGCACGCACCGGCCCTGGGCGCGCAACGGCCCTTACTACGGGCTGCTGCAGATCCTGCCTCAGACCGCCCGCACCATGGGCTTTCGCGGCCAGCCCGAGGACCTGCTCGATGCCGAGACCAATCTGAAGTACGCGCTGAAGTACCTGCGCGGTGCCTGGCTGTTGTCGGATGGCGATCACGACACCGCCATCATGTGGTACGCGCGCGGCTACTACTACGAGGCCAAGCGGCGCGGCATGCTGGTGGAAACCGGCCTGCGCCCGGGCTGACCAAAAAGGGCCGCGGCAGTCTCCTGCGCGGCCCTTTTTTGTATCTGCCTGGTCGGCTTACTCGTCTTCGAGCGCCTCAACCGCCTTTTGCAGATCGTCCTTTGAGACCTCTTTCTCGCTCACAGTCGCCTGCTCAAAGACGTGGTCCACAACCTTGTCTTCAAAGATCGGTGCGCGCATCTGCTGTTGCATCTGCTGGTTTTGCTGCACAAACTCAAAGAACTGACGCTCCTGGCCCGGGTACTGACGCGCCTGTGCCATGATCGCTTGGGTCATCTCTGCGTCCGTCACTTCAACCTCAGCCTTCTGACCAATCTCGGCCAGCAGCAGGCCCAGACGCACACGGCGCGTGGCCAGCTTGTTGTGCTCGTCCGTGGCTTCGATCTCCGGGTGGTCGTGGCCTTCCACATCCGGGTTCTCCTCGTGCCAGAGCTGATGCGCGATCTGCTTGGCCTCCGCCTCCACCAGCGAGGGCGGCAGGTCGAAATCAACCAGACCGTCCAGTTCATCCAGCAACCCACGCTTCATGACCGCGCGGGCGGCACCGGCGTATTCCGCCTCCAAACGCTCGGAAATCTGTCCCTTCAGGGCCGCCAGATCCTCCGCACCAAACTTCTTGGCCAGCTCGTCGTCGATCTCGGCCGCAACCGGCTGTTTCACTTCTTTGATGGTGCAGTCAAAGACCGCCTCTTTGCCCTTGAGGTTCTCGGCCTGATAGTCCTCGGGGAAGGTTACGGTCACGGCTTTCTCTTCACCGGCCTTCACACCAACCAGCTGCTCTTCGAAACCGGGGATGAAGGAGTTGGAGCCCAGCACCAGCGGGTAGTCCTCGGCTGAGCCACCCTCAAACGCCTCACCATCGACCTTGCCAATGAAATCCATCACAACCTGGTCGCCGTCCTTGGCCTTGGAGCCTTTCTTGCGCGCCTTGAAGTCCTGCGCGGTCTCAGCCAGATTTCCGAGCGCCTCGTCCACCGCCGCGTCCTCGGCCTTCACCACCAGCTTTTCGAGTTTGATCTTGCCGTAGTCGACCTCCGGGATCTCGGGCAGCGCCTCGTAGGACATCGACACTTCGACGTCGTCGCCCTCTTTCCAGTCCTCATTGGTCATCTTGACCTCGGGCTGAAGCGCGGGGCGGTCGCCGGAGCTTTCAAAATGCTCGGACATCGCGCCATCAATGCTCTCCTGCATTGCCTCGCCCATGACGCGCTGGCCAAACTGCTTTTTCAGCAGTGCCATCGGCACTTTGCCCTTGCGAAAGCCCTTCATCTCTACCTCGGGCTGTGCTTCGGCCAGCTTTTCGTTGACCTTGGCCTCCAGCTCCGCCGCCGTGACGGTGATGGCATAGCCGCGTTTCAGACCTTCGTTCAGCGTCTCGGTAACCTGCATGTGTGCTCCATAGAATTAAGGCGCGCCAGGCAGGCGCGGGCAACAAATTTGCGCCGTTCTATGTGCCCAGACGGAAAGGTGCAAGAGGCGTGATGCGCAAAGCGACACGCCGTCACAACAGGGCTGCGCCTCGCAGATTACTGGACATAGAGCTGTACGGCGGCGTTCATTTCCTTGAGCACCTGATCGCTCAGATTGGACAACCGGATCTTGGTCTCCGCTGGCACCTCTGCCTCACCCTGGATATCAGCGACAAGCTGCTTGAACTCTTGCCATGTCGCGTTGGTCACCTGCAACTGCGCCAGCGTCGCCTCATTGGGCGGCGGCAGGATCCCGTCCGCTTCCGATCCGGTCATCAGCCGGGCCATGGCATCATCAAAGTCCTGGATTGTCGCCTCCACCAGGTCCGACGCGCCCAGCCCATCCAGGCCAATGATCTTGAAGCACACCTCCTTGGAAACCTTCTGGCTCAGCATCCGCTGCCGTCCGGCGACCGCCACCGTTTTCAGCAGGTCCGGCGACATGTTGTCATTGGTGTAAATATCGGCCATGGCCATCACGGTCTCGTGCATCTGTTTCAACGTGGCCATATTCAGCGAGACAAGCTGCTCCATTGGAATGGTGTGGAAGTCCCCGGCGGAGATCTGCTGTGCCGCGGGTCGAAACTGCTCCCAAAGCGCTTCGATATCATCGAGCGCCGCCAGCACCCCCGGATCCGTCTCAGGCAGAAGGCCAAGCTCGGCATCGCCATCCCGCAGCCCGACCAAAACCCGGTTGAAGTCCTCAACATTTTCCTGCGTGCGCTGCGCAAAGCGGTCAGGCGCAACACCAGCCATCACGAAACAGGCGTTTCTTGTGAGCTGTTGCGTCAGCATCCGTTCGCGGCCAGCGAGGTTCATCCGGTCCCGCGCATTGCTCTCCGCAGTAATCTGTCCGGAGTGCCCCGGGGTCGGCCAAACCAGAAAAGACATGGCAAATGCGGTGGCCAGGACGCTCATGTTGCCATTTTTAAGTAGCATTTCCTGCATATATTCACTCCAACGCCCCCGTCTGGCCCAAGTATCCCCTCAAGTATGAAGATTTTGTTACCGGTCGCAGCCGCCAGCACCGATCCTGTTACACGGAATCGATCACTCCAGGTAGAGCGCAAGCATCCCATCGGTCAGCGCAACAATGCTGTCGCCCAGTTCCGCAGCCTGCGCCAGGATCTCGCGATCAGGCGGCTCGGGCAGCAGACCACGCTCCAGCACCGGGCGCAATTCGGCCCACAGCGTCTTGATCTCCATCACCTGCTTGATCGCTGCGAGGTTTGGCGGATCAGCGATCCCAAGGTCGAAATCACCAGTCTCCATGGCTGCAAGCACGCGGTCGAACTGGTCAATGGTTGTTCGCAGATCCTGTTGCATACGGGCGCGCATCAAGTCGATGGTGATATAGCAGAGCTCCTTCATCGCCTTGCGGGCCAGCATGCTTTGACCTGCCGCGTGGATCACGGTGTTGACCATCTCCTGACGGGTCACAAGCCGCTGCCGATAGACACCATCCAAAAGCAGCAGCACGTCCTCCAGATGGCCAGTCACAACCGGATCCAGCGAGATGAGCTGCTGCACGGGCACGGCGTGGAAATCGCCGGACATCACCTGCCGGGAGGCGGGCGCGAAGACCGCCCAAACCTCGCTGATGCGCGCCAGTGCGGCCAGCGTCGACGCGTCACTCTCGGGGAGCGTGATACCTTCCGCCCCGCCAGAAAGCAGAGCCGAGGCATTGTCATCGAACATCATCGACGCCATGAACGCCTGCTCCGCCTGCATCTGCGGAGAAACCCCCGCCATCAGATAGCAGGTGGATTTTGCCATGGTCTGCGCCAGGGTGCGCTGCTGCGCCGCTGTCTTGATCCGCGCGAGGGCATCCGCATGTTGCTGCTGCAGATCAGCAGCAGCAAACGCGCTGCCAATTGTGGCCAGCGCGGCCGCAATCGCTGCCGTAAACCGGATGAACCTGCGCATCGCCTACCTCTTTGTCGCAGAAGGCGCTTATCACCCGAAGGTTAAGTTGAGGTTGCGCGGCGCGAAAACACGCCAATCTATCTGAGACAGAAGACCGGCTCAGATCGGTGCAACAGCCCTGCCAGGCGTGCACCTGCGTCTGATGTCCGGCGCAGGCAAACCCCGTCAGGCCGTGCGCGAAAAGCACATAACCCTGGTGTCGACACTCGGACGCACGGCCATCTTGCCAATACGGTCCAGAACAGAGCGATAGGAGCTCGCTGCCGCCTGCGCCAGGGCGCGCTCATCCGAGGACAGGGTTCGCGCTGTGGCTGTGTGCCGGTGTGCCGTCTGACGGGTGCTCTCGCGGCGCTGCGAAGACGCCCTGGCACGCTGTTGTGTCTGCTCGCGGGCTTGCTGTGCGGCTTTTTCTGCCGCCGCTCGGAAGGTCTCGCTTGCGGCCTTTCTCTTTGCGGCAAACTTGTCGTCCTGCGCGGCTTGCTTTGGCTTTGCCGCCTGCTCTTTGAGATGCGCCACCAGCGTGTCAACCGCTGCGTTGATCCGCGCCATGTGACGGGAGGCACTGGCCCGATCCGCCGCATGATCCGGATGATACTTGCGCGCTAAGGCCCGCCGCACCCGGCGCACATCTTCCAAGGTTGCATGATCATCAAGGCCGAGGACGCGTGCCGCATGTTCCGGTGTTGCTGCCATGTTGTCGCTCCGTGATCCGAGATAATCGTTAAACTTTTCTCCTTATACTGCCGAAAATTTTATACGAATACGTATTTACTTGTAGATGGTTAACCCGGGCGGAGGTTGCGTAGAGGTTGATCTGCCGTGATCCCTGCGCATGCGAGCGGGGTCGCCAAATGGTGCCTGACCATGGCGACAAGACCCGCGCATCATGAGATTATGCGCAGCGTTTTCTCGGACGGCCCGGAGCATCGAGGGGTGCGACCATGCCGCAACTGTCCTGCGATGCGTCATGACAAAAGACATCCGCCGCGCGCTCCCGCAGCCACCGGATAGCGGTTTGAACGCGCAAGGTCTGTACCGTGTCGGGGTGCGCGTGCAGATGCAGCACCCGGGTGAGCTGATAGTCCGGCGCATCGATCCGCTGCAGCTGCGGGTCCTGCGCGGCAAGGCACACCGGCAGCAACCCCTTGCCCAGCCCCCCGGCAATGGCAGAGCGCACAAGCCGGGCATCATTGGCGGTGACTTGCAACGTCTCCTCCGGCTTGCGCATCTTTTCGAGGAATTTGGCTGGGGCGCGCCGGGTGCTGCTCTCATCCATCATCGACAGCCAGGGGAGATCGTCGTGATTAAGCCCGCGCGGCGCATAGACCGCAAAGGGCACCTCGGCCAGTTTGATCGCAAATTCACCCATCTGGGGCGGGTCCTCAAACCACAGCGAAATTGTGGCCGCCGTCCAGGCGGAGGACATCGGCGGGCCGGACGACAGCCGCAGCGACATCTGCGGATGCGCCCGGGTAAAGGGCGGCAGAAAGCGCATGGCCAGCTGTTCCAGAACCCAGTGCTCACCCTTGATCTGCAGTTGCCCCACCGGTCCGCTCTCTGGGGCGGCGGCGACCTCGGCAATGGTATCGGCGCGCCGTTCAATCTCCATCGCGTGCACGATGAGCTTTTCGCCGACTTCGGTGGGCAGAATGCCGACCTTCGAGCGCAGAAAAAGCGTGGTGCCCAGGGCCGCTTCCAGCGCCGAGAGGCGGCGCCCGGCGGTGGACTGATCAATGCCAAGCTGCGTCGCGGCACGGGTCAAAGACCCGGAGCGGACAATGGCCAGCAGAACCCGCAGATCATCCCAGTTCAAGTTCACGATCTGACGCCCTTCCTGTCCCTCTTCGCGATTTGCGGCGCCGCGCAGTCTGGCTGACCCACCCACCTCGGATTGGGCCAAAGACATAACAAAACTTCAGCGGCCTGCGCGCAAACCCCA
This sequence comes from Roseobacter cerasinus, assembly GCF_009811755.1. Lineage (GTDB taxonomy): Bacteria > Pseudomonadota > Alphaproteobacteria > Rhodobacterales > Rhodobacteraceae > Roseobacter > Roseobacter cerasinus. The sequence continues at coordinate 134,669 of NZ_BLIV01000003.1, read as the reverse complement.
GATACATACTGAAATAAGCTGATCTGCCCCGGGGGCCGATCAGTCGTCAGAGCATGTCACAGGTGGTGCGGCAAATCCTGACCGAGTTCTGACAAAAGACTGACATGCCAGGCCGTCAGACTGCTGCAGGCACCCGTCCGACAGACAAAAAGCGTTCACTGATGCAGAAGTCGCGCACCAGAGCCTGACCCATCTGGCGATGTTTCTGCGCTGTCTCGACTGCCCCACCCCCTGCGTGAAGCGCAGCCAAAGTGGCGTGAATTCGAGGGGTGAAGAAGAGATCCCCCGCAGCCTCTGCACAGGTCAGCGCATGGGTCGCCGCGGATATCCCGGCCTCGACCTCGCCTGCGGACAGATGCGCTTCTGCCCGCAAACCGTACCAGTTGGCCAGCTGCACACCCGCGCCCGTGGCCTCAAAGACAGTGATCCCTTCGTCGAAGGCTGCTTCGGCAGCCTCGGAAGCTCCGGCCCGTCCGAGTGCCCAGCCGCGCATGACCAACCCTGTTCCCAGCCAGAAAGCAAAGTCATGCTCGCGGCTGATATCAACAGCGCGGTCGGCCAAGCGCAGACAACCGGCCGCATCCCCAAGAAACATATGAGGCTCCGAGCACAATGCGAAGTGGATGGCCCGAGCAAAGGGGTTGTCGAACTGCTGGCTCAGCCGCTCGGAGGTCTCGATATGCGCAAGCGCTTCCTCGGTGCGCCCCATCAGGCTGGCCGCCCAGGCTGCGTAAGACGCGCAGGCAACGGCTGAATTCTGCGCGGGCAGCGTGGTCGGGGGCGCGTTTTCCACACAGGCAAGCCCTGCCGCCAGATGCTTTTGCGCCAGTTCCGTCTTCCCCTGATGCAAAAGCACCTGGCCCAGGCTCGCCTCGGCCTGCACGGTCAGCGCCGGATCGTCGAGCCGCGCCGCAATGGCGTTCAGCTTGCGTGCAAAGCGCAGTGCCTCATCCAGCTCACCGCGCACCCAGCTGTAGATCCAGAGGCCGACGAGGCTGCGAATGTCCGACTTCAGATCGCCGATGTCAGCGTTGAGCACACGTGCCCGCCTGTAGGCCGCCCCAACGTCCGACGCCGCATACCCGCGCAAAGCCGCCAGAGCTGGCGCCAAGCAGAGCTGCAGCTCAAGCTCGCGTTGCCCGGCCTGCGGTGTGTCGGCGTCAATCAGGGCCAGACCGTTGCGCGCAAAGGCAATAGCCTCAGCGCGAGCGGAGCGGCGCAAGGCGTCGCGGCTGGCCCGTGTCCAATGTGTCAGCGCCTGGTCTGGCTGGCCGCCCTGCTGGTGGTGCCAGGCCAGGGTTTCAGGGCGCGCGTCCAGCAGCAGGCCGTCGTCCTGCAACAGTTGGGCAATCTTGCGGTGCAGTCCCGCCCGTTCCTCCGGCAAGATCATGGCATAGGCGGCATCCTGGATCAGCATGTGCCGAAACCCGTATCCCTCGCCCTCACCGCGCAGCACGCCCGCCCGCAGCAGCCCTTCCAACAGCGCCGCAACAGCATCGGGCGCGCAGCCGGTGATGGCCTCGATCAGAACCTGAGAGGCCCCCGGTCCAACCACCGCGACAGCAAAAGCCACTGCACGCGAGCGCGGCTCCAGCGTGCCGAGCCGGACAGAAATGACCGCCTGTACCGTATCCGGCAGGTCGGTCGCCGGGTTTCCGCCAGATTGCGCGGCCAGTGCCAGCTCTTCGATGAAGAACGGGTTGCCACCGGCCCGGCCCACAAGGTGATCTGCGCCGCTTTCGTCCAGAACCGCGGCACCCACGGTCCGCCGCAAAAGCGCGAGGCTGTCAGCGGTGCCCAGCGGCGGCAGATGCAACACACCTTCGGCGAGGGTCGGCATCTCGGTGGGGCGGGTGGTCATGACCACCAGCAGGCGTTTGTCGCCCAGATCCTGCAGGATGGCGTCGAGACAGGCCTGCGAGGTGGCGTCGATCCAATGTGTATCCTCCACCGCAAGCAGCAGCGGTTGCGCCTCACAACGCGCCGCGAGCATGCGGTTCAGGAGGGCAAAGCCGCGCTGGCGACGTTGATGATCGGACAGCGTTTTGAGTACCGCCTCCGCGCTGGGATCGTGATCTCTGAGGTCGCGCAGCAGGGCTGCGTCGATCTCGTCTCGCAGAATGCCATCGGGGGCCACGGCAAAGAGCGCGCGGCACAGATCCCCAATCAGGGCGCCCGGCGTATTCCGACGCGCAGGCAGACATTGCAGGGTGAGCGACCAGCCCGGCGCATCTCCAACCTGTAACAGGAACTCCGCCAGCAGGCGCGATTTGCCGATCCCCGCAGGGCCCGACAGCACCACAGCCTGCCCGCTCCCCCTTAACGCGCGCGCATGGCTTGCGTTGAGAAAGGCCATCTCCGCCTCGCGCCCGACAAAGCCAGCCGCATCGCGTTGCGGTCGCGCGGGCACGCCAGACTGCATGCTATTGAGATTAAGGAGACAATGCGCACCCCCACTCCGGCTGGTCTGCGCCTCGTCGCGCAGCTGATCCCGGGCCGCGGTGCTCAGAAGGATCTCTCCTGTATTGGCCCGTCCGGCGAGCGCGGCGGCCTGCCGCTCTACCGCGCCGGGGGTCTGCCACGGCGTGGCGTCCTGCGCCTCGCCGGACGGCGCCGGACCGGTGTCGATGCCGACACCCAACGGCAAAGCTGCATTGTCTCCGGCGGCGCGCAGTTCCAACGCGCAATGCGCGGCCCGGCGCGGACCATCCTCGCAGATCACATCAAGGCCAAACGACACCGAAAACCCATCCGTGCCCATGCGTAGAAGACGGCCATCGAAACGGGCGACGATATCCTGTGCAGCCGCGATGACCGATTTGGCCGCGGCCTCTGTCTGTGCTGTCCACCCCACATCACCGCTGTGATATCGTACAGACAGCGCGGTGATCATGCGCTGTTCACGCAGGACTGCTGTCTGCTCCGCGTGGGGCGGCGCATCCGGCCCGGTCGGCTGCTCTGGCGTGACCTCCGCAACAAACCGAAACCCAAGCCCGTGGTGTGTCCTGAGAATATCGGGGCGATCTCCGCCCCGCGCCAGGGCCTTGCGAATAAGGCTGATGGTCTTTTGCAGCGCCGCTTCGGACACCTGTGCGGACCAGAACGTATCGAGCAGCTCAGCCTTGGTGACCAGCCGATCGCGATGCTCAAGCAGAAAGCACAGCACGTCGAACGCCTTGGGGCCCAAGGCCACATGCTGCTGAGCGTCGCGCAATTCGCGACGCTCGATGTCCAATAGAAATGTGTGAAACCGGAAAATCATGGGCCGCGCGAGCATACCCCCGCCAGCCCGCTGATAAAAGCCTCTGTCCGATATGCGGCCCAGCAGCCCGGGATCCGCTGATACCGCCAGAGACAGGGCGGCGCTTACATGCCAAGCGCCTGTTTATACATGTCGAGCACCGCTTCTTCCTCGGCAATGTCGTCAGCATCACGTTTGCGCAGCGCAATCACCTTGCGCATGACCTTGGTGTCATAGCCGCGCGCCTTGGCCTCGGCCATCACCTCTTTCTGCTGCTCTGCCAGATCTTTCTTTTCCGCATCCAGCCGCTCGATCCGCTCGACAAACTGGCGCAGCTCATTGGCGGTGACGCGATAGGTGGCATCGCCCACGGCGTCCGGGGCGGCTGGATCGGGTGTGCTGTTGCTCATGAAGCTCTCCTGGCGGCTGGTGTGGTCTAGATCGCCGTGTGCCTAGCCCCGTCGCGCCCGACCTGCAAGTCGCTTTCCCATCAGCGGCCAGCCGCTTGCGCTTGGGCGCGCGATTGGGTAGCTGCAGCCTATGGAACCCACAACGACATCCGTGTTCGATTTGCTGGTCTGGGGTGGCGCAGGGCTGTCCCTGATCGGGCTTTTCGGGCTTATCTGGTGCATCATCTACGTGGCGCGGGCCCGCAAGGCCAAACTGTCGGATGACGACATGCGCAATCATTTGCGCAAAGCCCTGCCGATGAACCTCGGGGCGCTTTTTTTGTCCGTGATCGGATTGATGCTGGTCATTCTCGGTATTTTCCTGCGCTGACTGCGACGCAGCGCCCGATGCTAGAACCGATCCGTCTGGACAGCTGGCCCCGCTTTGCCTAGAGCTTGCCTATGGATATGCGCCAAATCACATCGACTTTCTTTGCCGCGCCACAGATCAGCCCCGAGGACATGCCGGACATCGCAGCCGCAGGGATCAAGCGGATCCTGTGCAACCGTCCGGATGCCGAGGTGCCCCCCAGCCACCATTGTGCGCATATGCAGGCCGCCGCCGAGGCCGCAGGGCTTGAGTTCGTCGTGCAACCGCTGACCCATCAGACCATGACACCCGATGTGATTGCCGCGAACCGCCAGTTGATCGACACGTGCAATGGGCCGGTGCTGGCCTATTGTGCCTCGGGCACCCGGTCGACAATTGCATGGGCGCTTGCAGCCGCACAGGACATGCCCGTGGAGCGGGTTATCGAGGCCGCGCGAACCGGCGGCTATGATCTGCGAAATCTGCAGCCGACCTTGATGGCGGTGGCCGCAATGGCGCGCGACGGCAACGGCTGACTCCGAGGTGCTCAGATCTTAGGCCACTGCGCGGCGCAGGCACCCTGGTGAAACCGATCTGACGGCATCTCTGTCTACATCAGATTTGGTTTTGACCACTCCTCGCGACGCCGCGAACGTTCAAACCTGTGATCCGCACATAGGGTTTGGGTCCAAACTCCCTTGCCAGCAGGCTGATCCAAACATCATGCAGTATTCAAATCAGCCAAGCCGGGTATCTCGGGCAGGGCGTCATCGCCATCACCCTCGGGCAAATCCGGAAGGTCAGGCAGATCATCAAGGTCGGGCAGATCAGGAAGGTCGGGAAGGTCCGGCAACTCGCCATCATCAGCAACAGCGACATCAGCGACATCAGCGACATCAGCGACATCAGCGACATCAGCGACATCAGCGACATCGAGATCCGGTAAATCAGGCAGATCGTCCATAGCGGGAAGGTCAGGCAGGTCTGGAAGATCATCAGCGAAGGCCGGGCTGTCCATCATTTGATCTGGAGATGGCAGGGCGCCAAGCGGTTCGGGCGCGTCGGCAAATTCCACATCCGGCAGATCGGCACCGGGCGCGTGGCCGGATTGCGGCTGCGGCTTCGACCGCGTGCCATGCCCCGCGATGCTGTCCAACTGCACCGCGCGCTGGCCGTCGACCTGCCCCATCGCGCCGCGACTGATGGTGCGGCCGTCGATGGTCTTGATCTCCACTGTCTCGAATGCGTCAGGCCGCAGGACAAGCTCGTCTCCCGGCTGCAATTTCTCCAGTTTGGAGAGCGTCATGCGGACGCGGCCAAGCACCGCCGTGAGATCCGCGTTGATCTCCATCACAGTCTTTTCAAAAGTCACCGGAGCCACCGGCCCCGTCCCCGGCCCAGCCTCCACCTGCGCCACGACGGCGGAGGCATCCTGGACCGGAAGGAACAGCGTCAGGTTCGACTGGAAGACGCCGCCCGCGACATCCAAAGTCAGCTTGAACAGGCGGTATTCGGTTGCATCAAGCGCCAGGTTGAACAGCCGCGCGCTTTCCACCCGGGCACCAAAGCGGTGCACCGGGAAGGCCAGACGGTCCTCATGGCTCTCCAGCAGCCCATTCGCGCGTTGAAACAGAAGGTCGACCAGCGGCGCGCAAAGCGAGGCATCCGTCGAGGTCAGCGGCCGCGGCTCAGGTGGTGTGGCGGATATCTTGCCGGTGGTCTGCTGCTGCACCATGGCCGAGACCAGCTCCGGCCCGATCATGGCGCCCCCAGCGCAGCTGCCCGGACCGTCAAGAACCATCATAAGCGCGGCATCATCGAGCTTGTCGGAGAGCGCGTCTGCCTCACATTTCTCCTGCGTGAGGCCTATCACCACCAGCGCCATGTCAAAAACATCATCCGCGATCTTGGCCAGGCTCACACGCAGGGCCTTGGGCACGGTCATCGCCCGTGCCTGATGTTCCTGCTTACCTGCCTGCGCCTTGCGCTGCAAAACTGACATCGATGGCCCTTGTCAAGATATTCGGCGGCTCGCCCACAGCAGCCGGTCCTTCGTAAGCGGAGATAAAGGCCAATGGTTACCATTGCCTTTATCTGTCAAAAGGCAGAGCGTTTTTCTGCGGAATTTCTACTGCGCGGCCAAGGCCTGTGCATGGGGCAGTGTCACCCGGAACGCCGTGCCGCCTGTGCCATCGAGATAGCGCACATCGCCGCCCAGCCGGGACATGATTTCGCGACAAATGGCCAGACCCAGCCCCGCGCCCGCACCGTCCTCTGCCCCGATGCGATTGAACTTCTCGAACATGACATCGCGGGCCTCCGCCGGAATACCGCTGCCATTGTCCATGAAATCCACCAGAACCGCCTCGGCGGTCTGACTGACCACGATGCGCAGCTCCGGCACCTGCGCCGCGCAGTATTTCTGGGCATTGGTGATCAGATTGATGAAGACCTGACTGAGCCGATCCAGATCGGTGTGCAGGGTCACCGTCTCATCCAGCCGCCTGCGCCGGAAGGTGATCGGGCGCGCCTCGCTCGCCTCTGCCGTGGCGACCGCATGATCAAGCAGATCCACCAGCCGCCCGGATTGCTGGTTCAAGGTCACCTGCCCGTTCTCCAGCACGCTCAGATCCAGCAGATCATCGAGCAGCCGCGTCAGCCGAATGGCCTCCACATGGATGATATTAGCGTATTTCGACTTCTCCATGGGGCCAAGCCCGTCGGTATCGCGCAAAATCTCCGAAAAGGCGCGAATCGAGGTCATCGGCGTGCGCAGCTCGTGGCTGATCTGGCTGAGGAAGGCGTCTTTCTGATCGCTCAGCTGCATCAGCTTGTTATTGGCGTCGCGCAGCTGTGCCGCCGTTTGACTGAGCTCTCGCGATTTGGCCTCAAGCTGGTTGGAATACTCCAGGATCTGGGCGGATTCGTCAGCGACCGCCAGCAGATCCTGCACCGAGACGGCGGTGCCGCCCACAATCTGGCTGATCATCGCATGGGCGGTGGCACCACCAACGGATCCAGCCAGTTCGCGTTCCAGCTGTTGCAGGAAAACGGCTGTGGGCTCAGGCAGATAACCGCCGCGCCCCTGCGCGTCGGCCGCCGTCTGAAACAGCCGCTGCGCCTCGTCCGCCCCGAGGATGCGTTGCGTCATAATCATCAGATCCTCACTCTCGGCCACAGAGGCCTGCCAGCCGCGGGTCTGGCCGGAATGCTCAAAGACATTCACAAACTGCGCGCCCTGCAAACGCTCCAGCGGATGCGGAAAGGTCACCAGGGACACCGACACAAAACCGATCACGTTCAACAACAGGCTCCAGAAGATCGCATGCACGGTCGGGTCGAGCCCCTCAATGCCAAAAAGCGCCTGCGGCCGGACCCAGACGAGGCCCCAAAGGCCGGTTTCAAAGGTCGCAAGGCTGAGCGCCGCACCGGGTCCGAAGCTCGGCAGCAACATGGTGAAGATCCAGACGGTGAAGCCAACGCCGAGCCCGACAAAGGCGCCGGCGCGCGTGGCGCCACGCCAGAAGATGCCACCCAGCATGGCGGGCAGAAATTGAGCCACGCCCGTAAAGGATATCAGACCAATCGCCGCCAACGCGCCCGACCCGCCAGACATCTGGTAATAGATGTAGCCAAGCGCGATGATGGTCAGGATCGAGAGCCTCCGCGCCATGATCACCACATTGCGCACATCACCGGACTGAGTCGCCCCGCCCTGACGCACATGCAGGAACACGGGCATGACCACATGGTTCGACACCATCGTGGACAACGCCAGCGTTGCCACGATCACCATCGAGGTGGCCGAAGAGAACCCGCCCAGAAAGCTGAGCATCGCCAGACCTTCCTGCCCCTGGCTGAGCGGCAGGCTGAGCACAAAGAAATCCGGGTTCGCACCGGCGGGCAGAAGATCGAGGCCTATCACCGCAATCGGCACCACAAAAAGGCTCATCAACATCAGGTAGAGCGGGAATGCCCAGCTGGCGATCTGCAGATGACGCTCGTCATCATTCTCCACCACCATGACCTGAAACACACGTGGCAAGCAGAGGAAGGCCGCCGCCGACACGAAGGTCAGTCCGGCCCAGCGGCTGCCATCCATCTCCCAGGTGCCAAGGTCCGAGGCATCGATCCGGGCCAGCGTCTCAGCCACACCTCCGGCGATGCCCCAGACGACAAAAGCGCCAACCGCAAGCAGGGCGATCAGCTTGACCACAGCCTCAACCGCGACGGCGATGACCACGCCGTGCTGACGTTCATTCACATTGAGGTTGCGCGTCCCAAAGAGCACCGTGAACACAGCCAGACCTGCGGCGATCCAGAAGCCCGCAGCCCGCGCCGCGCCCTCGTCAACCGGCTCCGCCAGCCCGCCCGCGGCAAAGATCGACAGCGACGCGATCACCGATTGGAATTGCAGCGCAATATAGGGTGTCACCCCAATCACAGCCATGACCGTGACCACAATCGCAAGCCCGTTTGACTTGCCATAGCGCGAGGAGATCAGGTCAGCAATCGAGGTGACCTTATGGGTGCGCCCGATCCGGACCAGCCGCCGCACGATCCACCACCAGCCGATCATGACGAGGCTGGGGCCCAGATAGATCGTCACATACTCAAGCCCCGACCGCGCCGCGTAGCCCACCGCGCCGTAAAATGTCCAGGCGGTGCAGTAGATCGACAGCGACAGCGTATAGACCAGTGGCGACCGCAGCAGCCAGCCTGCGCGCCCGCGCATACCTGCCCGTTCGGCAAAGAAGGCCACGCAGAACAAAAGCGCCACATAGGCCAGCGACACGGCCACCAGAATATGCAGGGAGGCCACTAGGCCTCTCCCCCCTCATCGTCGCCCTCCGGCAACCTGTGGGAGCGGCGCGCCAGACCATAGCACGCCAAGATCAGCAGCACCCAGACCCCAAAAATGTAAAGCAGTGCCCGTGACATGGAGATGCCCTCCCCCGTCACGGACCCGGAGGGCCAGAGCAGCGGGATCATCCAGAGCACAACTCCCAGGACCACAAGCAGACGCAATGCGTCCATCCAGCGCCGCTGCCGGTAGCTGCCCCGTTCCAGAAAGAGCGGTGAGCGGGGCTCGGCCATGGTTCAGGTCCGCTGGCCGTGCACGTAAAGCAGATCGCGCACCGCAGTGAGCACTTCGGTGTTGGAAAACGGTTTGGTCATGAAGCGGCTGACACCCGCCTTCTCCGCCATCTCGCGGTCGCGGCTTTGCCCGCGCGCGGTCAGCATAAGCACCGGCAGATCCGCCGTTGCATCATCGCCGCGCAGCTCTTCCAGAATATCGAAGCCGCTTTTGCCCGGCAACATCACATCCAGCACAACCAGATCGGGCTTGCGATCCCGAATAACGTCAATCGCGCTGGCCCCATCTGAATGTGTATCCACGTCCCAACCCTCGCGGCTGAGCAAAAACCGTATGGCTTCGACGATGTTCATCTCGTCTTCCACCAAAAGCACTTGCTTTCCCATTGCGGCCTCCTCCCAAAAGGCACAGCCCCGCCAGACCATCGGCCCGTCTCCCTCGGGGCGGAGACCAAACTATCGTCGGTTTTGAGCGACCTGTCAAAGTGTTGCAGACAGATGACCTGAGGTCACAACCCGCCGGTCAGGATCGACGGCTCACGCCGACCCGGGCAAGGCTCACGCGGGCAGACACCACAGGAGGCGCCGACCTCCAGCGCCTCACCGCTGTCAGCTGCGGCGGCAGGCAGCACCAGCATACTCGCCTGCAGCAGCGGCGCGCTGTTGTAATCCGGCTGGCCAACCGTCTCGGCTACAGCCACGCAATCGAAGGCGGCACGCCCGCGCCCCAGCTGCACCACGGGTGTCCGGATCAGACGCCCCGGCTGCGCCAAGGCCGCAAAGAGCGGCCAGAGCGCGCAGGCCGATCCAAAGCGGGGGATCACAAAGCCCGCCGCGGGCTTGCGAAACAGCAAACTGCCTGCGCGGTCACAGATCACCAGGCCGAGGTTCAGCTCCGGCAAGCTGGCCAGACGGCGCAGCACCATCGGCACCGGTACGCCAAGACGCCGGGCCAGCGCCACCGGATCCGGCCCCAGCTCCTTGACCGCGCGCCGCACCGCCGCGCGCGGGGCCTGCGCTGCATCTTCGGCCACTTTCTGCAAAATACCCCGCGCCATATGCCGCGCCGCATTGGAGCGCAGGGCCGTTGCCTTGGTTACAATGCTGTCAGGGGTATCGGCCCCGCTCTCCAGCGTTTCAAAGGCGAATTTATGGTCGGTCAGGAACGCCTCCAGCTCGTCCTGCGGGCTGGCGCCTGCGTCTTCCACACCCTGCCCTTCATCGAGATATTGCACCAGCGCGCGCGAGCTGTCGGCCAGGCGGCGGCTGTCCTGATCAAGGTTGCCGTGAAAGCGGTCGCGCCAGTCCTGCGTCAAATCCGGGTCTTCGGCCAGAATGGCGGCGGTGGAGCGGATCGCGGCAGCCGTGGTCAGCAGCTCGTGCACCGAGGTGGCCAGATGTGGATCGTGCGTCAGCCGATCCGACAGGGTTTCCACCGTGCGCTCCAGGCTGGCGATGCGGCGGTGACTGGCGGCCAGCACCTCGGCCCAGCCGGGAAAGCGACCCGCCAGCTCATCCGCGCGCTCGGCTTCCGCGGCGGGCAGATTGGCCTGGGTCGCCGCCTCGCGCAGCGTGGCCATCAGCGCGGCCTCGGCGCCTTCGGTCAGCATCGTGGGCTCCACGTCCAGCACCCGGGCAATATCCAACAGCAATTTGCCGCCGATTCTGCGGCGATTGTGCTCGATCAGGTTGAGGTAGGAGGCCGATATACCCAACATACGCGCAAGATCGGCCTGCCGCAGGCCCGCAACCGAGCGTCTTTCCCGAATGCGACTGCCGGTCATCCCTTCGCGTGCCATCGTATGCCCTCCCGCATTATCATGGGTTTTCAACGGGTTTCTGCGCCGCAATATCACTGAATTTACAAATACCCAGGCGCTTTTGTCGATTTATTTACAAAATAAGTGAGCATTTCAAGGCACTTGTTGCGCAATTTTCAGAGCCTGCGCGATAGTTCCTTTGCACGCTTGCGTGCCGCTTACATGGATCGCGGAGGAAAGATCCGGCAAGCGTATGTATCTTATGGGAGGACATTCATGTCTAATTCGAAACTGACGCGTCGCGGTCTGATCAAGACCGGTGCCGTGGCCGGGGCGGCCGGTCTGGCGCTGCCGACGTATCTGCGTGCTGACGGGCATGCGGGCTTTCTGAACGCGCCCGCGGGCAGCACCGTGACGCTGGGCTTCAACGTGCCTCAGTCCGGGCCTTACGCGGACGAGGGTGCGGACGAGCTGCGCGCCTATGAGCTGGCGGTCGAGCACCTGAACGGTGAAGGCGACGGCGGGATGATGAACACGTTCACGTCCAAGGCCCTGAAAGGCAACGGCATTCTCGGCAAGAAGGTCGAATACGTCACGGGCGACACGCAGACCAAATCGGATGCCGCCCGCGCCAGCGCCAAGTCGATGATCGAAAAAGACGGTGCGATCATGATCACCGGCGGCTCCTCCTCCGGTGTGGCTGTGGCCGTGCAGGCGCTCTGCCAGGAGGCGGGCGTGATCTTCATGGCGGGCCTCACACACTCCAATGACACGACAGGCAAGGACCGCCGGGCCAATGGCTTCCGGCACTTCTTCAACTCCTACATGTCGGGCGCGGCGCTCGCACCGGTGCTGGCCAACGCCTATGGCACCGACCGCAAGGCCTATCACCTGACGGCGGACTACAACTGGGGCTACACCACCGAAGAAGCGGTGAAGACCTCCACCGAAGCCATGGGCTGGGAGACGGTGAATGCGGTAAAGACACCGCTGACACAGACGGATTTCTCCTCCTACATCGCGCCGGTGCTGCAATCGGGCGCCGATACGCTGGTTCTGAACCACTACGGCGGCAACATGGTCAACTCGCTGACCAACGCAGTGCAGTTCGGTCTGCGCGACAAGCAGGTCAACGGCAAGGACTTCCAGATCATCGTGCCGCTTTACTCGCGTCTGATGGCAAAGGGGGCTGGTGCCAACGTCAAGGGTATCTTCGGGTCAACCAACTGGCACTGGTCGCTGCAGGACGAAGGCTCCAAGGCCTTCGTGAAATCCTTCGGCACCAAATACGGCTTCCCACCCAGCCAGGCCGCGCACACCTGCTATGTGCAGGCGCTGCTCTATGCGGATGCGGTCGAGCGGGCGGGCTCGTTCAACCCCTGCGCGGTTGTCGAAGCGCTGGAAGGCTTCGAATTCGACGGCATGGGCAACGGCAAGACGCTCTACCGAGCCGACGACCACCAGTGCTTCAAGGATGTGCTGGTCGTGAAAGGGAAAGAGAACCCCTCATCCGAGTTCGACCTTCTCGAAGTCGTCGAGGTCACCCCGGTCGAGCAGGTCACCTACGCGCCTGATCACCCACAGTTCGCGGGCGGCTCCCTGGGCACCTGCAACCCCGGCGCCTAAGCTGATCTCAGGGCGGAGCCGACGCTCCGCCCTGTCTCGCCCGGGCGAGCCCCGGGCCCCAACGCGATTCCGACAGGTGGGACCATGGACGCAATCATCCTGCAAATTCTCAACGGGCTCGATAAAGGCTCTGCCTATGCGCTGATTGCGCTGGGTCTGACGCTGATCTTCGGCACGCTCGGTGTGGTGAACTTCGCCCATGGGGCGCTGTTCATGATCGGGGCCTTCTGCGCCGTCACGCTCAGCCGCATCCTCACCTTCAGCCACACGGTGATCGACGAGACCAAGAAAGACTTTCTCGGTAACCCACTGAAAGTCGAGGTCCCCTACATTTATGACATCTTTGGGCAGGCCACGGGCGATGTGATCATCGACTGGGCCGTGCCCATTTCGATCCTCTTTGCGATTCCGGTCATGGTGGCCATCGGCTTTGCGATGGAGCGGGGTCTGATCAAGCATTTCTACAAGCGCCCGCATGCGGACCAGATCCTCGTGACCTTTGGCCTGGCGATCGTGCTGCAGGAAATCATCAAGTATTTCTACGGCGCCAACCCGATCCCCACGCCCGCGCCTGCCGCCTTCACCGGCTCCTTCGATTTCGGCGCGATGCTCGGCTTTGATCCGAACACGATCATCTACCCGTACTGGCGTCTTGTGTATTTCGCCTTTGCCGCTGTGATCATCGGCGCGGTATTTGCCTTCCTGCAGTTCACCACCTTCGGCATGGTCGTACGTGCCGGCATGGCGGATCGTGAAACCGTGGGGCTGCTCGGCATCAATATCGACAAACGCTTCACCATCATGTTCGGCATCGCCGCCGCGGTCGCGGGGCTCGCAGGCGTGATGTACACGCCGATCAACTCGCCCAACTACCACATGGGCATGGATTTCCTCGTGCTCAGCTTCGTGGTGGTCGTTGTGGGCGGCATGGGCTCGCTCTCGGGCGCCGTGCTCGCGGGCTTCCTGTTGGGCGTGCTTGAGAGCTTCGCCTCTATGGCTGTCGTGCTGGAGACCCTGCCGGGCATCAACCAGATCATCATCTATCTGGTCGCCATCATCATCTTGCTGACACGTCCCCGGGGCCTCATGGGCCGCAAAGGCGTGATGGAGGACTAAGCCATGGGCCTGAACAAGAGAGACGTCACCCTTCTGGTCATCGTGGCCATCCTCTGCCTCTTTGCGCCTTTCATCCTGAACCCCTTCCCCGAAGGCTCGGCCATGGCGCAGTTCAACGCAGGCTACCCGGATCTGATGCAGCGACTGGTGATCTTTGGCATCTTCGCCATTGGTTTCAACATCCTCTTTGGCCTCACCGGCTATCTTAGCTTTGGCCACGCGGCCTTCCTAGGCGTCGGCTCCTATGCGGCGATCTGGATGATGAAGCTGCTGACGATGAATGTGATCCCCGCGATTATCATCTCGGTGCTGGTGGCCGGTCTCTTCTCGCTGCTGGTGGGCTGGATCTCCCTGCGCCGCTCCGGCATCTACTTCTCCATCCTGACGCTGGCCTTTGCGCAGATGTCCTATTCGCTGGCCTATTCGGTGCTGACGCCGATCACCGGCGGTGAAACCGGGCTGCAACCGAAAGTGAACGACCCGCGTATCCTCGATGGGGCTTTGGCCGAAGGTCAGACCCCGCGCGCCAACCTCTTTGGTCTGCAAATGAACCAAAGCTACGAGATGGCGGTGGGCGACTGGGTCTTTACCTTCAACGCCGGCTACTATCTGGCTGCAATTGTGATGCTGATCGCCTTCTACATATCGATCCGCATTTTCCGCTCGCCCTTTGGCATGATGCTGCGGGCGGTGAAATCAAACCAGCAACGGCTGAACTACACCGGTCTGAACGCCAAACCCTATACGCTGGCGGCTTTCGTGATCTCGGGCATGTACGCCGGGCTTGCGGGCGGTCTGCTGGTCGCGATGGACACGCAGGTGGGCGCGGAGCGGATGTTCTGGACCGCGTCCGGTGAAGTCGTGCTGATGACCATCCTCGGCGGGGCTGGCACGCTGATCGGCCCGGTGCTGGGTGCGGGCTTCATCAAATACATGGAAAACATCGTGTCCAAGATCAACAAGTCGATCCTCGAGCAGTGGTTTGCCTTCATGCCCGACGGGATCGAAGACCTGCTGGTCACCCTCGTCTACCCCTTCATCGGCAAGGGCTGGCACCTGACCTTGGGCATTCTGTTCATGCTGGTGGTGATCTTCCTGCCGGGCGGCCTCGTCGAAGGCGGTCAGCGTGTGGGGCGGCTCTTCAAGCGCAAGAAGCCAGCGGGTGACAAGCCCGATGGCAAGACGACCCCGGCGGAGTAAGGAGAGACGACATGGGTATTCTCGAAGTCAAAAACGTCGGCAAGCGCTTTGGAGGCCTTCAGGCGCTGGGGGATGTGAATCTCTCGGTCAAGGAGAACTCGGTGCATGCGATCATCGGGCCCAATGGGGCGGGTAAGTCGACGCTGCTCAATTGCCTCGTTGGCAAGCTGATCCCCGACACCGGGTCGGTCATGTTCGATGGCCAATCGGTGCTGGGGCGCAAGCCTTACGAGATCAACCAGATGGGCATTTCCCGCGTGTTCCAGACACCGGAAATCTTCGCCGATCTGAGCGTGATGGAGAACATGATGATCCCCTGCTTCGCCAAGCGCGACGGAGCATTTCAACTCAACGCCATCTCCTCGATCCCGTCGCAGAAAGACATGATCGAACGCGCGGAACACATGTTGGAAGACATGAACATGGCCGACAAGCGTGAGATGCACGCCGGGTCCCTCTCGCGCGGCGACAAGCGGCGGCTGGAGATCGGCATGTGCCTCAGCCAGGAGCCACGCCTGCTGCTGCTCGACGAGCCGACGGCTGGCATGGCGCGGGCCGACACGAACAACACCATCGACCTGCTGAAACAGATCAGCGAGGAGCGCGACATCACCATCGCGATTATCGAGCACGACATGCATGTGGTGTTCAGCCTCGCCGAGCGGATCACCGTGCTGGCGCAAGGCACCCCGCTGGTCGAGGACACGCCGGACAACATCAAGGGCAACCCGAAAGTGCGCGAAGCCTATCTGGGCGAGACCCAGGAGGCCGCGTAGAGGCTCAGCCAGGGGTGTCCTGAAAGCCCACCCCACCTGCTGGCACAGACATCAGAGCAGGCAGGTACGGTGGGCCTTCGGGCCACCGCCTCGGCAGGTCAGACAAGGAGACGAACAATGAATGTGAAACCGGATTTCTCCAAACACGCCAACCACGCGGCCACCGCGCCGGCGTTCCTCTCCGTCTGGGACATGCATGCCTATTACGGCGAAAGCTACATCGTGCAGGGCATTAGCTTTAACGTGCACGAAGGCGAGATCCTCGCGCTTCTGGGCCGCAACGGCGCAGGGAAAACCTCGACGCTGCGCGCCATCGCGCGGCTGGGCGACCCGGAAGTGAAACGCGGCGAAATCTGGCTCGACCACCAGCCGCTGCACAGCATGTCGAGCTATCAGGCCAGCCAGGCGGGCCTTGGCCTCGTGCCCGAAGACCGGCGCATCATTGCGGGCCTGACCGTCGAGGAAAACCTCAAGCTCGCCCAGATCGCCCCGCCCATCGGTTGGTCGCTGGAGCGGGTCTATGACCTCTTTCCGCGCCTGCACGAGCGTCGCACCCAGGAAGGTGTGACGCTCTCGGGCGGTGAGCAGCAGATGCTGGCCATCGCCCGGGCGCTCTGCCGCGACATCAAAGTGCTGCTGCTGGATGAGCCCTACGAGGGCCTCGCCCCGGTGATCGTGGATGAGATCGAAAAGACCCTGCGCGTGATCAAGGAGCAAGGCATCACCACGATCCTCGTGGAACAGAACGCCGTGCGCGCCTTGCAACTGGCGGACCGCGCCGTCATCCTCGACACCGGCGGCATCGTGTTTGATGGCACCGCCTCCGAGGTGTTGGAGAACAAAGAGCTGCGCGAAGAGTATCTGGCGATCTAGCGCGCCTGACGAAAACCTCCGACCTGGCCCTGACCTGAGGCGTTGAAATCTTAGACTTCAGACCGAATGAGGGTCTTCGGGTGTTGTGCATGACGCTTTGGCAGTTGGCGCTACCGGAGAAGCGACAGGGCCGACCCGGAGACGCTGGCTGTCACACTGGCCGCAGCGACGTGCTGGCGGGTCTCCACAAAGACCGACACATTGTCGTTGGTCGGAGATGACACGCTGACGGTTTCATGCGCCCAGACCGTGGTCTTCGATGCCGTCACAAGGAGGCGGCCGCGCTCAATGTCCTCCTTCATCTCGGCAATCATGTCCTTGCGCATGCCCAGAAGCTCCATCTCCGTGGTGCTCCGGGAAATGGCGCGCATGCGTTCCTGCAAATCGCCACCCGTTGTGTCGAACAAGGCCAGCTTCGCCAATTCGATCTCTGCCTCCATCAATTTGGCGGCGCGGACAATGGCCAGCTTTGCGTCCGTCTGATCGGCAATGGCCTGATCGACCATAAGACCCAGCTTCTCGTTTTCCGCCTCAATCTCTCCCGCCCGGCTTGAGGCGTCCAAGGCCTTCAACGCGTCGATCGTCGAATTCAGCGCCCCGGCATAGGCCTCAGCGCCCTCTCTGACCTCTGTGGGCAGGGCCGACCAGCCGTCGGTCTGCATGAGCTGAGAGAGGTTGACGTCCTCGGGCAGCGGCTCCCCGGTGCTCGCCTCGATCACGTCGCGCAGGGAGGCGGAGAGCGCCTTGATCTCCTGCCGGAGTTGGTCCTGCACCTCGACGACAAAGGCACGCCGCATGTTGTCCGAGGATACGGGCCGTGTGGGATCGCTGTAAAACCCGGCGGCACTGGCTGAGGGCGCGCTCCCCACCGAGATCTGCGGCCCGTGTACATCCTGGCCCTCCCCAAACCGCGCAAAGCTGATGGCGGTCACCTCACGGACTGTACCGGTTTGGAACCCGCTCATCTGTGTCGAAAACTGTCTGGCAAAACCTGAAATCTGCACGGCGCTCTCCTCACATAAGCGGCAGCTGTCATGCTTTACACAAAGCTGCTGCACTGGGGGTCAGCGGGTTCTCCGGCCTCCTAAGATAGTGCCCAACATCTGTTTCGTCTTCCTTAACGCCGTCCGAAATCATGAGCGCTGTTGCGGGCGTAAGGCCTATCGACGTGCGAGGAGCTGCCGTAGGTCGGTTTTCAACACTTTGCCGTAGTTGTTCTTGGGCAGCGCGTCGATTTGGATGTAATCCTTGGGTCGCTTGAACCGCGCGATGTTCTCAAGGCACAGCTGATCCAGCCGTGCGGGATCCGCCTGCCCCACCACAAAAGCCACCACCTCCTCACCCCATTCGGCATGTGGACGGCCTACGACAGAGACTTCCTGCACTTGCGGGTCCATCAACAGCACCTCCTCCACCTCGCGGGGGTAGATGTTGGAGCCGCCGGAAATGATCATATCCTTCGAGCGGTCCTGCATCGTGACATAGCCATCCGCATCCATGACCCCCATGTCGCCGGTCATCAGCCACCCATTCACCAGCGCCTTGGCCGTCGCCTCCGGGTTCTGCCAATAGCCGGGCATCACCGTGTCACCACGGACCATGATCTCGCCCTGCGTGCCTGCGGGCAGCGGCTGGCCATCGGCATCGCCAATCGCAACCTCCACGGCGGATTGCGCGCGCCCAACCGATTGCAACCGCGCGCGCCAGTTGGGATGGGCGCGGTCAGCCACATCCGCGCGAGGGAGGGCGGTGATGCCCATGGGGCACTCACCCTGCCCATAGATCTGCACGAAGATCGGGCCGAAATGGTCGACCGCCTCGATAATGTCCGCGTTGTACATCGGGCCACCCGCATAGACGATGGTGCGCAGGCCCTCCCCCCGCACATCTGCTGCCTTGGCCGCCTCCGTCAGACGCTTGACCATTGTGGGGGCGGCAAACATCTGCACGTTGTCGAAGGCTGCGGCCAGATCGAAGATCTCCACCGGGTCGAACCCACCCGACGGCGGGCACACATGCCGCGCCCCGGCCCGCACATGCATCATGTTGTAGATCCCGGCCCCGTGGCTCATTGGGGCGGCATAGAGCGTCGTGTCCTCAGGCTGCACCACATCCGCATCATGATTGTAGCAGAGGCTCATGGCGGTCAGCATGCGGAAGGTCATCATGACCCCCTTGGGCTTGCCTGTGGTGCCGGAAGTATAGAAGAGCCAGGCGATGTCCGACGCTGCGCGCGGCACCGGTGCGGCCAGCGGATCATGCACACAGATCACATCGAAAGCGTGCCCGGGGGCAACAATCACGGGCACGGTGACCTCGGCCTCCGCCAGCGTCTCGGCCAGCCCGGCACTGGCAAAGACCACAGACGCGCCTGCGTTGCCCAGAATATAGGCGGCCTCGCGCCCATGCAGCTTGGCGTTGATCGGCACCACAACCGCGCCCGCGCACCAGATGCCGTAAAAGGCTATCAGATACTCCGGGCAATTGCCCATGAAAATCGCCACGCGGTCTCCCGGTCCGACACCCCGGGCTTTGAGCGCCCCGGCGATGGCCCGCGCCCGCGCCCAGAACTCCCCATATGTGGCCACCAGATCCCGGCCGGCATAAAGCGCGGGCCGCTCCGGCGTCGCCAATGCCGTGCGTTCCAACCAAAGCGCAAGGTTCATCGCCACCCCTCCCCGCAACCACTCTACGCGGCGCGAGTGGTGCTGCAAGAGGCGGGTTTTCATGCCCAGACCCTTCGCCTATAACGAATCCGCAGGAACAAGAGCCGCAGGCAAGAAGGCTCCCCCCGAAATGGTCGAGGACTTACATGACAAAAAAGAACCATGATGCCGATGTGGCCTTCATTCAGGCCCTGGCCGAATTGCTGCGGGAAAACGATCTCACCGAATTGCAAGTCAAGCGGGACTACGGGGCGGATGACAGTCTGAATGTTCGCGTGAGCCGCCATTTACAACAACAGGTGGTGAGCCAGGTCACTGCAGCGCCAGCCCCGGTGGCAATGGAAGCCCCGGCCGCAAGTGCACCGCCCGCCCCCGCCGCCGCCGAGACCAGCGAAGACCCCGCCAACCACCCCGGGGCCGTCACATCGCCGATGGTTGGCACCGTCTATATGCAGGCTGAACCCGGTGCGCCCAGTTTTATCTCGGTCGGCGCCAGCGTGGACGAAGGCGACACGCTGCTCATCGTCGAGGCGATGAAGACAATGAATCACATCCCCGCCCCGCGCGCAGGGACCGTCAAACGCATTCTCGTGGAAGACGGGGCTGCGGTGGAGTTCGGAACACCGCTTGTGATCCTCGAATAAGGGGGCACCCATGTTCAACAAGATCCTGATTGCCAACCGCGGCGAGATCGCCCTGCGGGTTGTACGCGCCGCACGTGAGATGGGCATCGCCAGCGTCGCCGTACATTCCACTGCTGACAGTGACGCAATGCATGTGCGCATGGCGGATGAGAGCGTCTGCATCGGCCCGCCGTCGAGCACGCAAAGCTATCTGTCGGTCCCCGCCATCATCGCCGCTTGCGAAGTCACCGGCGCGGAAGCCATTCATCCCGGTTATGGCTTTCTGTCTGAGAATGCCGGTTTTGTTCAGGTGGTCGAGGACCACGGGCTGACCTTCATCGGCCCCACGGCAGAGCACATCCGCGTCATGGGTGACAAGATCACCGCCAAGGACACGATGAAGAAGCTTGGGGTGCCTTGCGTGCCCGGGTCCGAGGGCGGTGTTGCCTCTGTTGAGGAGGCCAAGAAGATCGGCGAAGAGTTCGGCTATCCGGTGATCATCAAGGCCACGGCAGGCGGCGGCGGGCGCGGCATGAAGGTCGCGCAGAATGCCGAGGAGATGGAGAAAGCCTTCCTCACCGCGCGCGCCGAGGGCAAGGCGAACTTCGGCAATGATGAGGTCTATATCGAGAAGTACCTCACCACGCCACGCCACATCGAAATTCAGGTCTTTGGCGACGGCAAGGGCCGCGCGGTGCATCTGGGTGAGCGGGATTGCTCCCTGCAACGGCGCCACCAGAAGGTCTTTGAAGAGGCCCCCGGCCCGTCCATTTCCGCCGAAGAGCGCGCCGCCATCGGCAAGACATGCGCCGATGCTGTGGCGCGGATCAACTACACCGGCGCGGGCACCATCGAGTTCCTTTACGAGAACGGCGAGTTCTATTTCATCGAGATGAACACCCGCCTGCAGGTGGAACATCCGGTGACCGAAGCCATCTTTGACGTCGATCTGGTGCGTGAGCAGATCCGCGTGGCCGCTGGCATGGAGATGTCGTTCCAGCAGGAGGATCTGCAGATCAACGGCCACGCCATCGAGGTGCGCATCAACGCCGAGAAGCTGCCGAACTTCGCGCCCTGCCCCGGGCGCATCACCCAGTATCACGCGCCTGGTGGCCTTGGCGTGCGGATGGATTCGGCGCTCTATGACGGCTATTCCATCCCGCCCTATTACGACAGCCTGATCGGCAAGCTCATTGTACACGGGCGTGACCGGCCCGAAGCGCTGGCGCGCCTGAATCGCGCGTTGGGTGAGCTGATCGTTGATGGGGTGGACACCACGGTACCGCTCTTCCATGCGCTCTTGCAGGAAGAGGACGTGCTGACAGGCGGCTACAACATCCACTGGCTGGAGCATTGGCTGGAGACCAATCTCGGCGGCAGCTGAGCGCATGCGGCTGACCCCGGATGTGCTGATGCAAGGCTACGCCACGGGGATCTTTCCCATGGCCGAACACCGCGACGATCCGGATATCTTCTGGGTCGACCCACAGCGGCGGGGGGTCCTGCCACTGAACGGGTTTCACGCCTCACGCTCCCTGCGCCGGACGATGCGCAAGACCACATTCGACATCAGCATCGATCGCGACTTTGAAGGCGTGGTTGATGGCTGCGCCGACCGCGTCGATACCTGGATCAACGCGGAAATCCGCAGTCTTTACATCACGTTACACCGTAACCACAAAGCCCATTCGCTGGAGGTCTGGGACGGTCCTATGCTGGTTGGCGGCGTCTACGGTGTGGTGCTGGGGGCGGCGTTTTTCGGGGAAAGCATGTTCTCGCGCCGGCCCAACGCCTCAAAAATAGCTCTGGCCTGTCTGGTGGACCGTTTGGCCGATGGCGGCTTCAAGCTCTTTGACACCCAGTTCCTGACCGAGCATCTCGCATCGCTCGGGGGCGTCGAGGTCTCTCGCGCCACGTACCATCAAGCGCTGGACGCCGCACAGCAGCTGCCCGCCAGTTTCACCGCGCCGCCGCTGCGCAGCCCTCAGGAGGTGGTGCAGCGCATGACCCAGAGGTCATAGCGCGCGTGATCCATGGCCGAAAGCGCAGGCGCCGAGGCGACCATCCAGCCCGAGAACACCGTGCCGCCGCGCAGAGCATCCGCGACCTCAAGCGCCGCAAAGGCATCGCCAGAGGGGTTGCCCACGGGAAACCGGCAGGAGGTCAGCGTGATCCGCAGTTGCTCAAAAGCCGCCGTTTGGCCGGACCGCAGTTCAATATCATAGACCTGACCGCTGATCTTATCGAGGCCGCGCAAGATCGCCCCGTCCGCCTCGCTGACCTGCTGCGCGCCAGCGGCGCCCGCCACCAGACCCGACGCCAGCGCCAGCCGCAGCATCATTCGGACGATCCGCTCACGAATTTCAGCAGCAAGGAGACGAGGCTCACAGCGCCCTGCGTGTCCTCGATGGTGTCGCCCGCCTCGAAAAAGAACGGCGAGCCACCCGGCACAATCTCGACGAAGTTGCCACCCAGCAGCCCCTCGGAGGAAATCACGATGGCACTGTCATCGGGGATTTCGATCCCGTTCTGCACGGCGACAACCGTGTCGGCGCGGTAGGTTTCCGGGTTCAGATCAACATTGGCGACCTGACCGACCCGAACACCCGCCAGCCGCACATCCGTGCCTACGCTCACACCCTCAAGACTGCGAAAGCTGGCCTCTAGCGGATATGTGGCCGAACTTGTCGAAAAATCAGACACTTGTGCCGCATAGACCACAAACCCGGCAGCCAGAGCCAAGACGCCTGCGCCCACAAGCACTTCGGTGGTATTTTCCGCCATGGCTTACTCCGGCGTCCAAGCGTCGTAGTCGCTGCGCGGCGCCGGATCACTGCGCCGGATCGAACCTTTCGGCGCATAGGCGAGCGCCGTCCCGGTCAGGTTCTCCTGATGCGGCTTTTCCCAGGCCTTGCGCGGCAGTGGTGCCTCGGTGGGGGCCGCATCCCAGGTGTGGTGCAGCCAGCCGTGCCACTCCGGATCCACGCGGCTGGCTTCGGCCTCGCCATTGTAGATCACCCAGCGGCGCGACTTATCTGCATTCTCGTAAAAGACATTGCCCTGACTGTCCTCGCCCACCTTGACGCCCTTGCGCCAGGTCCAAAGCTGCGTGTTCAGGGTCTGGCCATTCCACCAGGTCACCGCACGCAGGATTGATGTCAGTAGTCCCATGAAGACCTCCGGTCAGACTGTTGCATCACATATGGCGGATCGCGCGGCAAACGTCCAGTTTGATGCGCGGCTTTTCACCGGGCATCGGGCAGGACCGCGGTCACCTCGATCTCGATCCGATCTTCCGGTGTGATCAAACCGCATTCGATCATCGTGGCTGCAGGCGGATTGTCCCCAAAGGCCTCGCGTAGCATGGGCCAGCAGGCCGGAAACTCCTCGCGGTCCGGCAGCATGTAGGTCACCCGCACCACATGAGCAAAATCGGTGCCCGCCTCAGCCAGTGCGGCGCCAATGATCTCCAGGGCCGAGCGGCATTGCTCAATGGCCGTGGTGCCATGGCCGACTGTGCCCGCAACATGCACCCAGCCGTTCGCCACAACGGCCCGGCAGTAGCCCACTTTGGGTTCAAACTCCCCACCTGAGGAGATACGTTGAATGCTCATATTCAGCTCCAATCCCTGTCGTTACACTTTGGCGCTGCGCTTTGATGTCCCCCTTGCGGTTGCCGCCAGCGCCCAGCAAAAAAGGCGGGTTCGATGCCCGCCTTTTTTGCACGTCTCCTATAGGGTCCGCCTAGCTTGCGCTGGCTGGTTCCTTCTCCGCGTCTGCGTGGATCATCAAAGGTGCTGAGTCAGAGTTCACCGCCTCCTCATTCACCACAACCTCGGTCACACTATCCAATCCCGGCAGGTCGAACATCGTATCCAGCAGAATATCTTCGAGGATAGACCGCAGGCCCCGCGCACCGGTTTTGCGTTCAATTGCCCGTTTGGCAATCGCAGAGAGCGCATCATCCGTGAAGGTCAGCTGCGTGTCTTCCAGCTCAAAGAGCCGCTGATACTGCTTCACCAGCGCGTTCTTCGGCTGGGTCAGGATCGTGACCAGCGCATCCTCATCCAGATCCTCCAGCGTTGCCAGAACCGGCAAACGACCGACAAATTCCGGGATCAGACCAAATTTCAGCAGGTCTTCCGGCTCCAGATCGGTGAAGATCTCGCCCACGCCGCGCTCATCCTCATCGCGGACATCCGCGCCAAAGCCCATGGCGGAGCCTTTGCCGCGCTGCGCGATGATCTTGTCGAGGCCCGCGAAGGCTCCACCGCAAATGAACAGGATGTTCGTGGTGTCCACCTGCAGAAATTCCTGCTGCGGATGCTTGCGCCCGCCCTGTGGCGGCACCGAGGCGACCGTGCCCTCCATCAGCTTCAGCAAAGCCTGCTGCACCCCCTCACCCGACACATCGCGGGTGATCGAAGGATTCTCGGACTTGCGGGTGATCTTGTCGACCTCGTCGATATAGACAATGCCGCGCTGCGCGCGCTCCACATTATACTCTGAGGCCTGCAGCAGCTTGAGGATGATGTTTTCCACATCCTCCCCCACATAACCCGCCTCAGTGAGCGTCGTCGCATCCGCCATCGTAAACGGCACATCCAGAATACGCGCCAGAGTCTGCGCCAGCAGCGTCTTGCCGCACCCAGTTGGACCAATCAGCAGAATGTTCGACTTCGCCAATTCAATGTCGCCGCCCTTCTGCGCGTGGTTCAGACGTTTATAGTGATTGTGCACCGCGACCGAGAGCACTCTCTTGGCCATCGCCTGCCCGATCACATAGTCATCGAGGACCTCGCAGATGTCCTTGGGCGTTGGCACCCCATCGGTCGCCTTGAGCCCCGACGCCTTCGTTTCCTCGCGGATGATATCCATGCAGAGCTCGACACACTCGTCACAGATGAACACCGTCGGGCCCGCGATCAGCTTGCGCACCTCATGCTGGCTCTTGCCACAAAAGCTGCAATAGAGGGTGTTTTTGCTGTCGCCCGTCGTATTCGTCGCCATGTCAACCCTTTCAGGTCTTCTCGTGTGATGGGGCGGCCTGTGCTGCGACCCGCTCCCGATACTTGCTATTATGGCAGCTTAGGATAGCGTTGGCAGGTCCACAATCGCTAATTGGTAAACTGCTCGTGCGGTCCGCTGCCCTGTTTAGCTCTCTTCATCTCCCTTGGCACGGTTCTCCACGATCTCATCGATCAGGCCCCAATCCTTGGCATCTTCTGGCGACATGAAATTGTCCCGCTCCAGTGCTTCCTCAACCTTTTTAAGGGTTTGGCCGGTGTGCTTGACGTAGATCTCGTTCAACCGCGTCTTGAGCTTCTGGGTCTCCTGCGCATGGATCATGATGTCCGTGGCCTGACCCTGATAGCCGCCCGAGGGCTGGTGCACCATCACGCGGGAGTTCGGCAGCGAAAACCGCATGCCCGCCTCACCTGCTGTCAAAAGCAGCGATCCCATGGAGGCTGCCTGCCCAATGACCAGCGTGGAAACCTTGGGTTTGATGTACTGCATCGTGTCGTAGATCGAGAGGCCCGAGGTCACCACGCCGCCAGGGCTATTGATGTACATGCTGATTTCCTTCGACGGGTTTTCCGCCTCAAGATGCAGCAGCTGTGCCACGATCAGCGACGACATCCCGTCATGCACCGGACCGGAGAGGAAGATGATCCGCTCCTTCAAAAGGCGCGAGAAAATGTCATAGGCGCGCTCGCCCCGGCTCGTCTGCTCCACCACCATGGGCACAAGCGTATTCATATAGGTGTCGATAGGATCGTTCATGTGGGATTGCCTGTCAGTTGGTGTTCGCGGGACCATACCCGACGAACGGTTACGCAAAGCTTAGTGCTGGCGCCGGGGGGCTGCAAGAGGCGGATTCCATCTGGGCGGGAGGGATTGATCCCGGGTTCTCTCCAGCTAGATGCGCCGGGATGACAGCGCTAAAGACCTTCCCGCCGACCCGCACCGCCGCTTTGGAAAAACTGACGGCCTTCCTGCCCCGCGCCGGGCGCGACTACGCCGCACGGCGCAACTATGATCTTGGCCCAGGCCAGCACCACGGGGTATCGATGCTCTCCCCTTATCTGCGCTGTCGGCTGATCACTGAAGAAGAGGTCTTGCAGGCCGTGCTCGGTCGCCATTCAGTGCAGGCTGCCGAGAAATTCATCCAGGAGGTCTTCTGGCGCACCTACTGGAAAGGCTGGCTCGAGCTGCGGCCCGGCGTCTGGCAACAATACCGGCACGATCTGTTGCGGCACTGGAACGCTGTGCAAACGCAATCCGGGCTCCGTACCCGCTGGGAAGAGGCGTGCCAGGGTCAGACAGGCATCGACTGTTTCGATGCCTGGGCAGAAGAGCTGGTGACGACGGGCTATTTGCACAACCACGCCCGCATGTGGTTTGCCTCCATCTGGATCTTCACACTGGACTTGCCCTGGGAACTTGGCGCGGATTTCTTCCTGCGCCACCTTCTCGATGGCGACCCCGCATCGAACACGCTCAGCTGGCGCTGGGTGGCTGGCATCCAGACGGTCGGCAAAACCTATCTCGCGCGTGCAGACAACATCGCCAAATACACCGAAGGTCGGTTCGGAGCGCCAGGGCGCCTGGCCGGGCATGGCGCAGCCATGCCCGGCCAGGCGCCCCCCGCCCCCCGCATCCTGCCGCAACAAACACGGCCAGCGTCGGACAAGCGCACCGGGCTGCTGTTGCACCCGGAAGACCTCAGCCCCGGCTTTGTGGTAGACGGCATCGACATCGCAGCCACCGGTTTGATGATGGACCCGGGCGCGGCCAGCCCGCTGACCGCCACACCACATGTGGCAGAGTTCCGAAACACGGCTTTGCAAGAGGCCGCCGCCCGCTGGGGGCAGCGATTGGGCGAGGTCACACCAGATCTCACAACCGCATCGCAAATCTGTGACTGGGCCCGGTCAGCAGACCTGGATCAGATTGTGACAGCCTATGCCCCCGTGGGCCCCACTGCGGATCTCCTGACCGACCTCATGGACCGGCCAGACGTGCCACCCCTGCACCAGATACGCCGCAGCTACGACAGCGCCGCCTGGCCCCATGCCACCAAAGGGTTCTTCCCGTTCAAAAAGAAGATCCCGACCTTGCTTTCCCGCCTCAGTTGATTTCGCGCGCAGGTTGCTGTTACTCTTTCGCGGGGCCTCCAAAAACAGCAGTGATCCGTCATAAGGGCGTTACAAGCGCCGGGCAGATCAAGCGAGAACTCACGCGGCACGGATTCGGTGCCGCGCCCCTAATGAACGCCACCGACAGAGGAAGCACATGGACCGTAAAGCGATCATCAACGACCCGGAACACGGCAACAAGGCCGAAGCCTTTGAGGCCTTCGACGACATCCCGACAAACCCGAACCTGAGCCGGACCATTGGCGACGTGATCAACAGCCGCTATGGCCGCCGCGACATGCTGAAAGGCATGTTGGGTGTGACAGCCACCACCGCGCTCTTCGGAACGTCCGCGATGATCGCGCCCAAACAGGCTGCGGCTGCAGCAGGCGCCAGCCGCTATACCTTTGACGAACTGTCGTGGGGCAATGACGAAAAGCACCACATCGCCGAAGGCTACAACGCCGACATCCTGCTGCGCTGGGGCGACCCGATCACCGCTGATGCACCTGAATTCGACGTGATGAACCAGACTGTCGAGGCGCAGCTCAAGCAGTTTGGCTATAACAACGACTATGTGGGCTTCACCGCGCTGAACGACGAGGGCACCCGTGGTCTGCTTTGCGTGAACCACGAGTACACCAACGAGGAAGTCATGTTCCCCGGCCTCGGCCGTCAGGACCGCGACGGCTTCAAAGGCATGACCAAGGAGCTGGTGGACATCGAGATGGCCGCGCATGGTGGCTCTGTCGTGGAAATCGCACAAGGCGCGGACGGCAAATGGGCGCTGGTGCGCGACAGCCAATACAACCGCCGCATCACCCCCTTCGACACCGAAATGGTGCTGGATGGCCCTGCCGCCGGTCACGACCGGATGAAGACCAATGACGATGCGTCCGGGCTCGCCGTGATCGGTACGATCAACAACTGCGCTGGCGGCATGACGCCCTGGGGCACCTACCTGATGGCGGAAGAGAACTTCCACGGCTACTTCTGGACTGACGAGGTCGACGCGGACGGCAAACCCGACATCTCTGGCCAGGCCGAAGCGGCGCAGATGAAGCGCTACGGCGTGCCCGGCGGCTGGTACGCCTGGGGCAAGTACTACGACCGGTTCAACATCGACAAAGAGCCAAATATGCCGAACAAATACGGCTGGATTGTCGAAGTGGACCCGCGCAATCCCGATGCGAAACCGATCAAGCACACCGCTCTGGGCCGCTTCCGCCACGAAGGCGCGGAAACCACCGTGTCGAAGGAGGGCAAGCTGGTCATCTATTCCGGCGACGACAACCGCTTTGACTACCAGTACAAATATGTCTCGGGCGGTAAGATCACCGATGAGACAGCTGTCTTCGGCTCCTCGCTCTTCTCCGACGGCACGCTCTATGTGGCGCGGTTTGAGGAGGATGGCGTGGTCAACTGGCTGCCACTGGTGCATGGGGAAGGCCCGTTGACCGCAGAGAACGGCTTCAACGACCAGGGCGATGTGATGATCGACACGCGTATCGCTGCCGACCTGCTGGGTGCCACACCGATGGACCGCCCGGAAGACGCACAGCCCGGTCCGAACGGCACAGCCTACCTGATGCTGACCAACAACACCCGTCGGACTGCCGAGCAGGTGAACGCGGCGAACCCGCGTCCCGAAAGCTCCTTTGGTCACATCATCGAGATCAAGGAAGACGGCGAAGACCACGCAGCCACCAAAGGCACCTGGTCGATCCTGGTGAAATGTGGTGATCCGACCATCGAAGAGGTCGGCGCCCAGTGGAACCCGGAAACCTCCGAGAACGGCTGGTTCGGCTCGCCCGATAACGCCGCGATGGACGCGGATGGACGCCTCTGGATCTCGACCGATCAGGGCTCCGGCTGGGGCAAGACCGGCAAATCCGACGGTCTCTATGCGCTGGAAACGGACGGCGAGCTGCGCGGGCACTCCAAGCTCTTCTTCCGCTGCCCTGTGGGCGGGGAGCTCTGCGGCCCCTACTTCCACGACAGCGGCGAGACCCTGTTCCTCGCCGTACAACACCCCGGCACGGATGGCACCAAGGACTTCAAGGGCTTCGAGCGCAATTCGACCTTTGAAGACCCAGCGACCCGCTGGCCCGACTTTGACCCCGCCATGCCACCGCGCCCATCTGTGGTGGTGGTCACCAAGCAAGGAGGCGGCAAGATCGCCATCTAGGCGCCCACCAGGCGCCGGGGCCTCGATGGCCCCGGCGCCTGGACTCTGTTTGTTAAAGCTATTTTCAATGCGCAGAAGGGTCCGCAATCCCCCCGCGGACCCTTCTTTTTTGTCGTGGCGCGCGGTGCGACGCACCCCCTGATCGCGCCGGGGATTTGATTGCACAACACACCGTCTGCGCATAGCAAAGGCGCATGGATAGAAAATGCGCATTGATCACAGGTGCGGCCCGCGGGATTGGGCTGGCGACCGCAAAGATACTCAGCGATCGGGGTTGGGCCGTCGCCATGGTTGATAGGGACGCCCCTGCGCTGGCCGACGCGGCCCAGGTTGTGCCCGACGCCCACAGCTTTGCCTGCGATGTCTCTGACCCCGTGGCCGTTGCCCAGCTGCTCCGCGATTTAACAGATCAATTCGGACAGCTCGATGCGCTGGTCAACAATGCGGGCATCGCAGACTTTGGCCCCATCTCAGAGACAGATTTCGACCGTTGGCGCCGCGTGATGGCCACCAATCTCGATGGTGTGTTCCTGATGAGCCAGGCCGCCCTGCCCGCCCTGAAAAAGAGCCGTGGGGCCATCGTCAATATCGCCTCAATCTCAGGGCTGCGCGCCTCCACACTGCGGGTGGCCTATGGCACCTCAAAGGCCGCCGTGATCCACCTCACCAAGCAACAGGCGGCGGAACTGGGCGAGCACGGCATCCGCGCCAACTGCGTCTGCCCCGGCCCGGTGCGTACAAAACTGGCGATGGCGGTGCATACACAGGACATCATCGACGCCTATCACGATGCGATCCCGCTCAACCGCTACGGCACCGAAGATGAAGTCGCCGCCGCCATCGCCTTTCTGTGCAGTGCCGAGGCCTCGTACATCACCGGGCAAATCCTCGCCGCAGACGGCGGGTTCGAGGCGACAGGCGTGGGTCTGCCTGCGTTGCGCAAATAGCCTCCGTCCAGAGCTACTTTGTGGCAGTCGACTGATTTACCGGATGCGCTGCTCCGTCTTGGCGTCAAATACGTAGCCACGCCGCGTCTCGAACGTGATGTCGACCGTGTCACCTTCACTCGCCCGCTCGTCGCCGCGTTCTTCGACGATGATCCGCTCACCTGTCGGCGTGTCGAGGTGCAGGTAGCTCACCCCACCAAGCGCCTCGGACAACTCCGCCTTCAACGCACCCTGCCCCATCTGCACGTCGATATGCTCGGGCCGGATGCCGAAGACGACAGGCGTACCAATAGCGGGCAGCGTGGCATCAACAGCCACAGTGCGGCCCAGCCCGGGAACGTCGATCCCATCCTCGACCACGGTGCCATTGAGAAAATTCATCGCGGGCGAGCCGATGAAACCGGCCACGAACTTGTTGTCCGGGTCGCGGTAAAGCTCCAGCGGCGCGCCCACTTGCTCGATATTGCCAAGACGCAGCACCACGATCTTGTCGGCCAGCGTCATCGCCTCGACCTGATCGTGGGTCACATAGATCATCGTGGCGCCGATTTCCTTGTGCAGCCGGGCGATCTCCACCCGCATCTCGACACGCAGCTCGGCGTCTAGGTTCGACAGGGGTTCGTCAAAGAGGAAGACTTCGGGGCCCCGCACGATGGCGCGGCCAATGGCGACCCGCTGGCGTTGCCCACCGGAAAGCGCCTTGGGCTTACGGTCAAGGTATTGATCCAGCTTGAGAATGTCGGAGGCCTTTTGCACCTTCTCGTCAATCTCACCCTTGGGCACGCCGTTCATCTTGAGCCCGAAGCCCATGTTGTCCTTGACCGACATATGCGGGTAGAGCGCGTAGGTCTGGAACACCATCGCCACCCCGCGCTCGGACGGGTCCATGCGCGTCACGTCGCGGGGGCCAATGGCGATCTTGCCGTCACTGGTTTCCTCCAGCCCCGCGATCATCCGCAAAAGCGTGGACTTGCCGCAGCCCGAGGGGCCCACAAAGACGCAGAACTCGCCGTCCTCGATCTGCAGGTCGATCCCGTGGATCACCTGCACATCGCCGTAGCGTTTGATGGCCTGGTTCAGTGTCACGCCTGTCATGATTTAGGTCCCCGTGTGTTGAAAGTGGGTGTCTGGAAAGCGCCAGGTCTGCGCTTCTTGCGCGATGGCCTCAGCCGTGCGTTGAAGGCGCGGGGCCCAGCGTTCCAGCTGCTCAAGATCGGTGGCCTGCAGCGCGCCGGTGATCGACATCGCGCCCAGCACCCGGCCGGTCGCGGTCAGGATTGGATGCGCAATGCAGATGATGCCGGGCTCGTGCTCTTCGCGGTCGAAGGCGTAGCCGCGGGAGCGAATCGCGGCCAGCTCGGCGCAGAGCGCCTCGGGCGTCGTATAGGTGTGCGCGGTGAAGCGGTGAAAGCTCTGCTGCGCAATCACCCGCTCCAGATGCTCCTCCGGCAGGAAGGCCAGCATCGCCTTGCCAACGCCCGTGCAATAGGCCGGGCCGACCTTGCCTGCGTCCGAGAACATCTCGACCGGCTGGGCGGCGTTGCGCTTGTCCACATAGAGCACTTGCGCATTGTCGAGCTGCGCCAGGTGCACCGTCTGCCCGGTCTCGGCGCTGAGCTTATCGAGGAACGGGCGCGCGAGCGGCGCGAGCGAGCTTTGCGTCCAGGCGGCATGGGCGAGCCGGACGAGCCGCACGCCAAGCGCGTAGGTCTGACGCTCCGGGTCGTACTCCAGCATGCCCTGGTTCGTCAGCGTCTGCAGAAACCGGTAGAGCGTCGCCTTGGGAAAATCGCTCTCAGCCAGCAGCGTCGCAAAGCGCACAGGCTGGCCGTATGCGGCCACCTGATCCAGAACGTCCAATGCTTTGCCAACCGTGCCGTCGCCGGACATAGGCTTCCTCCCGTTGTGCGCGAACCACCTGCGTTTCGGAAAATCACCGACAAACCAGTGGTTTGTAAGGTTTTCCGCCTCCGTGCAGGCTGCGCCGTGCCGTCAGTTTCCCGAAGAACACTGTTGACAGGCTAAGCAGATTGCGCTGTAGTTTTCAATATATAAAACTCGGTTTCAAATAATGGAACTCATTATGGGCGCCGGGGAGGACATACACGCACGTACCTGAGGGAGGACACCATGCGTTTCACCACCAAGACAATGCTCATGGCATTGGCGGGATCCACCATGCTTGCCGGCGCTGCGGCGGCTGAGCTGACTGGGGATCTGACAATTTTCCTCGACACATCGAACCCGGCGCCCCGCGCGACCATGGAAGCGATGATCGCGGATTTTCAGGAGTTGCATCCTGATCTGAACATCGAGACCACCATCATCGACCGCGACGCCTATAAGACGCAGATCCGCAACTTTCTGACGGCGGATGCGCCGGATGTGGCCACGTGGTACGCGGCCAACCGGATGACGCCGTTTGTCGAAGCGGGTCTGTTCGAGGATGTCTCTGACCTGTGGCAGGAGCCCGAGATTGCCGAGGCGCTGGCCTCCACCAAAGGGGCGATGACCATTGACGACAAACAGTGGGGCGTGGCCTACACCTACTACCAGTGGGGCATCTACTACCGCAAAGACATCTACGACGAATTGGGGCTGTCCGAGCCTGTGAACTTCGACGAGATGAAGTCGAACTGTGCGGCGATCATCGAGTCGGGCCGCAAGTGCTACACCATCGGCACCAAGTTCCTCTGGACCGCGGGCGGTTGGTTCGACTACTTAAACATGCGGACGCATGGCTTTGATTTCCATATGGAATTAGCCCAGGGCAAGGTAAAGTGGACCGATGACCGCGTGCGCCAGACCTTCGCCAACTGGCGCGAGCTGATCGACATGGGCGCCTTTGTCGAGAACCACCAGAACTACAGCTGGCAGGAATCGCTGCCCTTCATCGTGAACGGCGAAGCCGCCGCGATCCTGAAAGGCAACTTTGCCGTGGCACCGCTGCGCGAAGCGGGTCTGGATGACAGCAAGCTGGACTTCTACCAGTTCCCGGAAATCACGGCAGGCATCGCGCTGGCGGAAGACGCGCCGACGGATACCTTCCACATCCCGGCCAACGCCAAGAATAAGGACAACGCCCGGGAATTCCTGCGCTATGTGGTCTCGGCCAATGTTCAGACTGAGATCAACAGCGGTGAAAACCTTGGCCAACTGCCGGTGAATGCAAAATCCGCCGTGGATGACGACAAGTTCCTGAACGAGGGCTTTGCGATGCTGTCCGAGAACTCTCCGGGTGGTGTGGCGCAGTTCTTTGACCGGGATTTCCCGGCGGAAATGGCCAATGAAGCCATGCAGGGTCTGCAGGAATTCATGGTCTTCCCGGACAACCTCGACGACATCCTCAACCGCCTCGATAAGGTCCAGGAGCGCGTCTACAACTAGGTGCAACGCCAAGCCGGGGGGCGCGGGGCGGCGCGCGAAGCGCGCCGCCCCGCGCCCCCCGGCCCCCGCCCGAGCGTTTCGCGAGGGCCCATGATACCGCTACAGCGGCACGCTCCGCAGGAGACCAATCATGACCGACGCCCCCGCCGTTCCCAGCACTGCCCTTCCCGCCCGTGGCTGGTACAAGCGTAACGAAATTGCGGTCACGCCCTGGCTGTTCCTCGCCCCGGCGATCCTGTTCTTTGCCTTCTATGTGATCTGGCCGATCTACCAGTCGATTGCGATCTCCTTCTACGACTGGGACGGTCTGGGCGAGGCGCGCTATGTGGGCATGGCGAACTACGTCGAGCTGATGGACGACTCTGCCTTTGAAGTGTCCCTGTGGAATAACCTCAAGTGGCTGCTGCTCTATCTGTTGGCGATCCCGGGCGGGCTCTTCATTGCGCTCTTCCTGAACCAGACCGTCACGGGCATTCGCATTTATAAATCTCTGTTTTTCTTTCCGTTTGTGCTGTCCCAGGTGGTTGTGGGCCTCGTCTTCTCCTGGTTTTACCTGCCGAATGAGGGGCTGTTGAACGGGGTGCTGGGCCTTGTTGGGCTCGGACCGGTCAACGTGCTTGGCGACCCCACGATGGCGACCTATGGCATTATCGCCGCGGGCCTCTGGCCACAGACGGCGTACTGCATGATCCTCTATCTCACCGGTCTGAACGCCGTAGACCCCGAGCAGATCGAAGCCGGGCGCCTGGATGGGGCCAAGGGCTGGCGGATGCTCTGGTACATCATCATTCCGCAGCTGCGCCCTGCCACCTTCATCGCATTTGTGGTGACCATCATCGGCGCGCTGCGGAGCTTTGACCTTATCTCGATCATGACCAACGGCGGGCCGTTCGGGCAGACGCGGGTGCTGAGCTTTTACATGTTCGAGAAGGCGCTCAGCGAATATGGCTTCCGCATGGGCTATGGCGCGGCCATCGCGGTGGTGCTGTTCCTGATCATGCTGGTCTTCATTGCCTATTTCCTGTGGTCCATGTGGTCCGAGGAGAAGGGCCGATGAACGCGTTGCGGCGTCGTGACGCCTCTGGCGGGAGTATTTGTCGAAGAATGAAGGGAGCGCGCGCATGACCCGGCCCGAGTTCGATGACCTCTGCGCGGTGCAGCCCGGCGCTGTGTTGTCTGGCCCTGGGGAGCTGGATGCCTGGAAGATCGGCGGCAAGATGTTTGCCTGCTTTGGGCACACCGATCAGCGTGCGACCAATGATGATCATGTGGTGGTGCGCTGTGCCGATACCGAGATGGCGCGCATGCTGATCGAGAGCGGGGCGGCGGGAAAACCCGCCTATTTCCGCGGCGCCTGGGTGCGGCTGGACCTGCCGACGCTGGACCCGGAAGAGGCCAAGCACCGCGTGGCCGTCTCCTACACAACCATTCGCGGCGGCCTGACCAAGACGGCGCAGGCCGCGCTGCCGCCCCTGCCGGAGGAGTGCTGAGATGTTCCCGACACCGATTGAAAAAACCCCACGCTCCTGGCAGCTGACCTATCAGTCGCTCTTGCCCGTCGCATTGATCATGTGGCTGCTGCCGCTGATCGCCGTCGCTGTCTTCTCGGTCAAACCGGCGGTGGATTTCACCCAAGGGAATTATTGGGGGCTGCCCTCGTCCTTTGAGCTCTTCAACAACTACGGGCAGGTGTTTTTCAACTCCGACATGCCGCGCTACATGCTGAATTCGGTGCTGATCACGGTGCCGACGGTGATCGGCGCGGTGGCGCTGAGCTGTCTGGCGGGCTTTGCCCTAGGCATCTACAAGTTTAAGTCGAACATCTGGGTCTTCTTCATGTTTGTGGCAGGCAACTTCGTGCCCTTCCAAATCCTGATGGTGCCGGTGCGGGACTTGACGCTCGACATGGGGCTTTACAACACCAAGACGGGTCTGGTGCTCTTTCACATCGCCTTCCAGACCGGCTTTTGCACGCTCTTCATGCGCAACTTCATCCGTGCGCTGCCCTATGAGCTGGTCGAGGCGGCGCGGGTCGAGGGCATCGCCGAGTGGAAGATCTTCTGGTACGTGGTCATCCCGTTGATGAAGCCTGCGATTGCGGCCCTTTCGGTGCTGATCTTCACCTTCATCTGGAATGACTATTTCTGGGCGGTGGTGCTGACACAGGGCCCCGAAAGCCAACCGGTCACGGCGGGGATCACCAGCTTCAACGCGCAATTCCGTGCGGCCTATCACCTGATGAGCGCGGGCTCGATTGTGGCCGCCCTGCCCCCGGTGCTGATGTTCTTCCTGATGCAGAAGCACTTCATCGCAGGTCTGACCCTGGGGGCCGTAAAGTGACAACACACTGGCGTCTGGACGATGATCGCCAGACCTTGGTCCTTGCCTCCACAGGCGGACGCTGCCCCCAGGTGATCTATTGGGGGCCGCCGCTGCCTGAGGGGGAGGATCTGGCGCAACTGGCAGCCGCTGTGACGCTCGACGTCACGGGCGGTATGCTGGATGAAAACCCGGATCTATCAATCTGCCCCGAGGCATCGCGCACCTTCCCCGGCCAGCCCGGGTTGATCGTGCGCGACAGCGATGGTGCGCCGCTTTTGCCTGCGTTCAAGCTGCGCGAGGTGGTAGAGGCCGGGCAACACCTGACCGTGACTTGCGAGGATGCCCGGAACCGGCTGACTTATACGGCGGATTTCGTGTTGGACCCGGACACGCATGTGATCGCGCTCTCGGCGCGGATCAATTCCGACCGGCCCCTGCACCTGCACTGGCTAGCGGCGCCTGTGCTCCCCGCGCCGCAGCAGTCGGATGAGGTGATCGACGTGGCGGGGCGTTGGTGTGGCGAGTTCCAGCTCAACCGCACCGCCTGGTCGCCCGGCATCCGCTATCGCGAAAACCGCACAGGGCGCACGGGTCATGAGCATTTCCCGGGGCTGATCGTGCCTTGCCGGGGCGCGACCAATGCGACAGGCGAGGCCTTTGCCTTTCACTACGGATGGTCCGGTGGTCACCGGATGATCGCTGAAGAACTCCCGGATGGTCGCCGGCAAATCCAGTTCGGACATGCCGCCCGGATGGAGACGGCCCCCAGCACCGAGTTCCGCACAGCGCCGCTTTATGCCGTCTATTCGTCCGATGGGTTCAACGGCTGTGCGGTGTCCTTCCAGCGGCACCTGCGGGATCGGATCGTGACCTGGACGAAACCGGGCCGCCCGCGCCCGGTGCATTACAACTGCTGGGAGGCCGTTTACTTCGCCCATGATCTGCCAGTGCTGAAAGACATCGCGACCCGAGCCGCAAGCCTCGGCGCGGAACGCTTTGTGCTGGACGATGGCTGGTTTGGGCAGCGGGACGATGACACCTCCTCGCTCTCGGATTGGGAGGTGGACCCGCGTAAGTATCCGGACGGGCTGGGCCCGCTGATCGACCATGTGCATGGGCAGGGCATGGCCTTTGGCATCTGGTTTGAACCGGAGATGATCAACCCCGACAGCAATATTCACCGCGCCCATCCCGACTGGGCGCTGGGGGCCGAAGACCAGATCCTCGGGCGTCAGCAGAAGGCGTTGAACATGGGGCTCCGCGAGGTACGGGAGTTCCTTTACGAGCGGATTTCGGCGCTGCTGCGCGCGCATCCCATCGACTATATTAAGTGGGATCACAACCGGGTGCTGCCCGCGCCCGATGCAGATCAGACGCGCGGCTCCTACGCACTGATCGACCGGCTGCGCAGCGACTTCCCGGATGTGGAGATCGAAAGCTGTGCCTCGGGCGGCGGACGCATCGACTTTGGCATCTTGAGCCGCACACAGCGGGTCTGGCTTTCGGACAGCAACGACGCGTTGGAGCGGCTGCACATGCAGCACAACGCGGCCCTCTTCCTGCCCGCCGCCGTGACCGGCAGCCATGTGGGCCCGCGCAAATGCCACACCTCGGGGCGCATCCTCGATATTTCCTTCCGCGCCTGGGTGGCGGCCCAGCGGCATCTGGGGTTCGAGATGGACCCGCGCGAGTTGACTGAGCATGAGGCGGAGGTGCTGCGTGACGTGACCAGCTGGTGGAAGGAAAACCGCGACTGGATGTACGGGGCGGATATCCTGCGGCTCGATGCCACCGACACCTCGGTGATCGCCGAGCAGCAGATGACTCGCGACGGCAGTCAATTCGTGATCTTCGCGGGCAAGTCCGGCACCTCGCGCCAGATCGCACCGCGCCCGCTGCGGCTCACACGGCTGGACCCGGACGCACGCTATGAAATCAGCCTGCGAAATCGCGCGGATGCCACCGAGTTGTCGCGCGGCAGCCCGGCGTTGAAAGACGGGCCGCTGACCCTGACCGGGGCCGCGCTGATGCACAATGGGATCGCCCTGCCCTGGAGCTATCCCGAAACCCTTTGGGTGCTGGAGGGCAAACGGCTATGACCCTTTCGCACGCGACTGACGAGGTATCCTCATGACCAAAACAGCCACATTCCACGATCTAGAAGGCGCGTCCGTCTATATCACCGGCGGCGGCTCCGGTATTGGCGCAGACCTGACGGATGGGTTCCTGGCACAAGGCGCGAAGGTCGCTTTCATCGGGCGCTCGGATGCCAGCGCCTTTGTCGACGAGATGGAGGCCAAGCACGGTAGCCGCCCGCTGTTCTTCCAGGGCGACATCACGGACACCGAAGGCCTTCAACGCAGCATCGCTGAAGCCGCCGAGGCGCACGGTCCGATCCATACGCTGGTCTCCAATGCAGCGAATGACAAGCGGCATAACTGGAAGGACGTGACCTCGGAGGAATGGGACTTCCTGATGTCGGTCAACCTCAAGGCCTATTTCTTTGCCGCGCAAGCCGTGGCCCCGATGATGCAGGAGCGCGGCGCAGGCTCCATCATCAACTTCAGCTCGATCAGCTACATGATGGGGAACACGGGCTACCCGGCCTATACGGCGGCGAATGGTGGCATCACCGCCCTGACTCGCAGCCTTGCGCGCGAGTTGGGGCCGGACGGCATCCGCGTGAATGCGCTGGCCCCCGGCTGGGTGCTGACGGAAAAGCAGCTGGACAAATGGGCGACACCCGAGGGCCTGGCCGCGCATCTGGAGCGGCAGTGCCTGAAAACCCACCTCGCGCCGCAGGATATTGTCGACGCGGTGCTGTTTCTGGCCTCGAACACCAGCAAGATGATGACGGGGCAGTGCATGGTCGTCGACGGCGGCGTTGTGACGACAGGGTAAGGGATGGGCGAGCGCGTGACACCGGACTGGATTGCCGTCGATTGGGGCACCACCAACCTGCGCGCCTATGCGATGCAGGGCGCCACGGTGCTCGCGCGGGCACAGTCTGACGATGGCATGGGCAAACTCAGCGCGGACGGGTTTGAACCCGCGCTGCTGGCGCTGATTGGTGCCTGGGTAGAACCAGACCCTGTGCCCGTGATCGCCTGTGGCATGGTCGGCTCGCGCCAGGGCTGGGTCGAGGCGCCCTATCGCACGGTGCCCTGCACGCCGCTGGCCGAGACCCTGACGCGGGCCCCGACCGCCCGCCCCTTGGATGTGCGCGTCGTCTCCGGCCTGTCACAGGCCAACCCCGCGGACGTCATGCGCGGAGAGGAGACCCAGGTTGCGGGGTTCCTCGCGCTTAATCCGGGCTGGGACGGGGTGCTCTGCATGCCCGGCACCCACACCAAGTGGGTGCATCTGAGCGCGGGTGAAGTGGTCAGTTTTCAGACCTTCATGAGCGGTGAGCTTTTTGCCCTGATCAGCACGCAATCGGTGCTGCGCCATTCGCTGGACAGCGAGGGATGGGATGCCGACGCCTTTGCCGACGCCGTCAGCAACGCCATGTCGAGGCCCGAGGCGCTGGCGGCGCGGCTCTTTGGCCTGCGGGCCGGCAACCTGTTGCAGGGCACCCAGACGCCGGTGACCCGCGCCACCCTCTCCGGCCTGCTGATCGGCGCGGAACTTGCGGCTGCGCGCCCCTACTGGCTGGGCCAGAACATCGCCATTCTGGGCCTGGGCGATCAAGCCCGCGCCTATAAGGAGGCGCTGCGCCCGCAAGGCGTCGAGGCGATGCTCGTTGATACCGAAAAAGCCACACTGGCCGGGCTCACGGCCGCCTATCGCAACACAAAGGCTCTGACATGACCCTGCCCATCATCGCCATTCTGCGCGGCATTACCCCCGCCGAAGCTCCCGCCATATGTGAGGCGCTGATCGCCGCAAGGATCACACAGATCGAAGTGCCGCTGAACTCCCCCGACCCGCTGGAGAGCATCGGCGCGCTGGCCCGCAGCTTTGGCGATCAGGCCCTGATCGGCGCGGGCACGGTGCTGGCCGTGGATGACGTCAAGGCGGTGGCTGAGGTTGGCGGCAAGCTGATTGTCTCGCCAAACTGCGATGCAGATGTCATCAAGACAACCAAATCGCTGGGACTGCAGAGCTGGCCGGGGGTCTTCACGCCGTCTGAGGCGTTCACAGCCTTGCAGGCGGGGGCGGATGGGCTGAAGCTCTTCCCTGGCGCCATGGCGGGCACGGTCGGTTTGGCCGCGATGCGCCCGATCCTGCCCAAGGGCACCTTGGTCTACGCCGTGGGCGGCGCGGGGCCGGAGAACTTCGATCAGTGGATCGCCGCCAGTGCGGACGGCTTTGGCATCGGCTCGGCGCTCTACAAACCGGGCGTGAGCGTCGCGGATGTGGAGGAGCGTGCGGCACGCATCGTGGCCGCCTACAAAGAGGCGATCGGATGAGCGCGCAGGTCTTTGACGACCGGCGCTGCATCTTGGGCGAAGGCCCGCTCTGGCACCCGGAGCGGGGGCAGCTCTTTTGGTTCGACATCATGCGCTACAGGCTTCTCAGCCGCGATGCCTCCGACCCGCTGCAGTGGCGCTTTGACGAGCCCGTGTCGGCGGCCGGATGGGTGGACGCTGATACGCTGCTCATCGCCTCGGCCAGCGCGCTGTGGCGGTTCGACCTGACCGACGGCAGCAAGACGCGGCTTTGCGGGCTGGAGCAGGACAATGCCGTGACCCGCTCAAACGACGGGCGCGCGGACCCCTGGGGCGGCTTCTGGATCGGCACCATGGGCCGTATGGCGGAACTTCGTGCTGGCGCGATCTATCGCTTCTATCGGGGCAAATTGCAAAGGCTATTCGGCGACATCACGATCCCCAATGCGATCTGCTTTGCGCCCGACCGCAGCTGCGCCTATTTCACCGATACATCGACACGACAGGTGATGCGCGTGGCCCTCGACAAGGACGGTTGGCCCGAGGGCGCCCCGGTGGTGTTCCTGGACCTCTCCGAGGAAGGATTGAACCCGGATGGCGCGGTGGTGGACAAGGATGGCACAATCTGGATCGCGCAATGGGGCGCTGCGCGCGTCGCAGCCTATGCGCCGGACGGCAGCTTCCTGCGGGCGGTCGACGTGCCCGGGCTGCACACCACCTGCCCCGCCTTTGGCGGTGCGGAGTTCCGCACGCTCTATGTCACCAGCGCCCGGCAGGGCTTGTCCGCCGATGTGGCGCATGATCAAAGCCCGCATG
The DNA here is from genome assembly GCF_009811755.1 of Roseobacter cerasinus. GTDB lineage: Bacteria > Pseudomonadota > Alphaproteobacteria > Rhodobacterales > Rhodobacteraceae > Roseobacter > Roseobacter cerasinus. The sequence continues at coordinate 93,742 of NZ_BLIV01000003.1, read as the reverse complement.
GCCAGACTTTCGCTCTGCACAACATCGCGGAGGGGCTGCCGGAACCAAGGGTGATCTTATGAACCGCGCGCTGGGTGTCTGCTACTACCCCGAACACTGGCCCGAGGAGATGTGGGCGCAGGACGCCGCCGAGATGGTCGCGGCGGGCATCTCCTGGGTGCGGATCGGTGAATTTGCCTGGAGCCGCATTGAGCCGGAACCGGGTCAGTTCGCCTTTGACTGGCTCGACCGCGCCATCGACGTGCTCAGCCGTGCGGGCCTGAAGATCGTGCTCGGCACGCCGACCTGCACGCCCCCGCGCTGGATGCTGGAGCGGTTTCCCGATATGCTGGCGGTGGACGCGCAGGGGCACCCGCGCGGCTTCGGCTCGCGGCGGCACTATTGCTTTAGCCACGCAGGCTACCGGCGTGCCAGTGGTGAGATCGCCGAGGTGCTGGGGGACCGCTATGGGCGTGATGGCCGCGTCCACGCCTGGCAGATCGACAATGAATATGGCTGTCATGATACGATCCTGTCCTACTCGGAGGCGGCCCGCGACGCCTTCCGCAGCTGGTTGGCAGAGCGTTACGGGACCATCGACGCGCTCAACGAAGCCTGGGGGAATGTCTTCTGGTCAATGGAGTATCGCAGTTTCGACGAAATCGACCTGCCGAACCTCACGGTGACGCAACCAAACCCAAGCCACGAGCTGGCGTTTCGCCGGTTCTCTTCCGATCAGGTGGTGGCCTATCACGAGGTACAGGTGGCCGCCCTGCGCGCCCACACCGACGCGCCGCTCATCCACAACTACATGGGTCGGGTGCTCGATTTCGACCACTTCGAAGTCGGCGCTTCCATCGACATCGCCAGCTGGGACAGCTACCCGATCGGCTTCCTATCGGACCGGCTGGACGGCAGCGCCGAGCACAAGGCGCGCTATCTGCAGCAAGGCGACCCGGACATGCAGGCCTTTCACCACGACCTCTACCGCGCGGTGGGCCGCGACGGGCGCTGGTGGGTGATGGAGCAGCAACCCGGCCCGGTGAACTGGGCCCCGCACAACCCCGCGCCCCTGCCCGGCATGGTGCGGCTCTGGAGCTGGGAGGCCTTTGCCCATGGCGCCGAGGTGGTCAGCTATTTCCGCTGGCGGCAGGCGCCTTTCGCGCAGGAGCAGATGCACGCAGGGCTGAAACGCCCCGACAATGCGCCCGCGCCGGGGCTGGCCGAGGCCGCACAGGTGGGCCGCGAGATCGCCGAGATGCCTCAAATCGCGCTGCAGCAAGCCCCTGTCGCGCTAATCTTCGACTACCCCTCGGACTGGGCCTGGGCCACGCTGCCGCAGGGCGAAGATTTCAGCTACTTCCGCCTGATGCTCGACGCCTACCGGGCATTGCGGCGTTGCGGCTTCTCCATCGACATCCTGCCCTCGACGGTGACGGACCTCTCCGCCTACGCGCTGGTGCTGGCCCCCGGTCTCGCCACGGTCCCGGACGCGCTGCAGGAGGCGTTGGCCCAAACGGTGGCACTGGTCGGCCCGCGCAGCAACGCCGTGACGGAGGAGCTGCGCATCCCAATACCCATGGGCCCGGCGCTGCGCGGCCTCGATGTCACGGCAACCCGCGTCGAAAGCCTGCCGCCACATGTGACGCGTGCGGTCATCGGCGGTGGCACGGTGCAGCACTGGGTGGAGGATCTCGACGGCACAGCCGAGACGCTGTTGCAGGCCGAGACGGGCCAGGCGGTTCTGAAAGGCAACAGGCGGCTGCAGTATCTTGGCGCCTGGCCCGATGCAGACCTGTGGGAACGGATCATACACGGGCTGGCGAAAGAGGCGGGTCTGACCGTGCTGACACTGCCGGAGGGGTTGCGCCTGCGCGACACGGCAACCCACAGGTTTGCATTCAACTACGGCCCGGATCTGGTTGAATTCCAAGGAAAAACTATCCGATCAGCAGATGTCTCCTGGTGGGGGATCTGAGGCAACCGTTCGTGATTTGATCCGAACGGGTGTACTGGGTCCGCCCGGCGGGCACAGCCGGGCAGCGCCTGCCCCCCTCGATGGGGGAAAGGCGCTTCCCTGTCCGATCTTCCCAGCGCCTAAGAAAAACACCTAGAGCTAGGTATGCGTCTTGGCGTAGGCCAGACACCCCAGCAGCGCCGCCTCATCCTGGGTGATCACCGAAACCGCAACCGGGGGCAGGGTTGATTTGACCGTCGGCGGCGCGCTGACCACCTCTTCGAACAAAGCCCGCGCCGATGTGGTCAGCAGACCCCGCACAACGGATCCGGCCAGGAAAATTCCGCCTGACGGCATGTAGAGCAGCCTCAGATCCTGAATGAAGGCCCCGAGCATCCGCGCATAGGTCTCGACCGACGCGGTGGCCTGCACATCTCCCTGATTGGCTGCATCAATCACAGCGCGTGCGTCCATCTTCTCCCCACCGGTCGCAGCAGCATGAAGCTCAGCCAACCCAGGCCCCCGCACTGCATCCTCCGCACAGCGGACCCAAGGCGCGGTGGGGCCGACATAGGCGTGCAGGTGCTCTGCAACACGGGTCGGCAGGCTGCCCAACCCTGCCTCGGCGCGCAGACACACTGTCTGGCCCGCCACCCGCAACACCGGACTGACGTTGAACCCGGTACCCGCGCCGATCACCAGCCGCTGGTCATCCTCGGCCATGGGCGCGTCGACAACCACCTCCGTGCCGTCCGGTCCGAGGCTGTCGAGCGCATAGCCCAAAGCGCTGAGATCATTGAGCAATCCGACACGCTGCACCCCATGCCGCGTGGCCAGCGTACCGGCATCGAAGCTCCAGCCCCGGTTGGTCAGCCGCGCGGTCTGCGCCGTGACCGGCCCGGCCACCGCTATGGCCAGCGCCTCCAGCTTATGCACCTGAGCATGCTGCAGATAGGCCGCCAGCACATCGTCAAAGCTGCCGTAGTCGTCGTTCTGATAGCGCCGCGTCAGCCCGGGCTGGATCTGCCCATCGCGCGCGCAGGCAAAGCGGACGTTTGTGCCTCCCACATCGGCAAGGATCAGGGCCATGAATTCGTGTCCTCAGACAAAGCGGCTGACGTAATTCTCCAGGATCTCCTGCTGACCGGAGCGTGGTTGCGGGTCGATGCCGCCGCCTGCGACCTGCGCTTCGATCTGATCCAACGACGCGGAGGTCAGCCAGCTCCGGCTCTGCTCCGCCTCCCATCCCGCATAGCGTGCGGCACGGGCCGCTTCAAGACCACCGTCTTCGAGCATGGCGGCTGCGGCCTTGAGACCTCGCGCGCAGATGTCCATCGCGCCCACATGCGCGGCAATCAGGTCCTTCGGGTCAAGGCTCTGGCGGCGCAGCTTGGCGTCGAAGTTGGTACCGCCGGTGGTGAACCCGCCTGCTTTCAGCACCTCGTAGTAGGCCAGCGCCACCTCGGGCACATTGTTCGGGAACTGGTCGGTGTCCCAGCCGGATTGGTAGTCGTTGCGGTTCATATCGATGGAGCCGAAGATGCCAAGCGCCGCCGCCGTGGCCAGCTCATGCTCAAAGCTGTGCCCCGCCAGGATTGCATGGCCCTGCTCGATGTTCATCTGAACCTCATCTTCGAGGCCAAACTCCTTGAGAAAGCCATAAACCGTCGCGACATCGTAGTCGTACTGATGCTTGGTGGGCTCCTGCGGCTTGGGCTCGATCAGGATCGCGCCGTCAAAGCCGATCTTGTGCTTGTAGTCGACGACCATCTGCAGGAAGCGCCCCGCCTGCGCGCGTTCCCGTTTCAGGTCGGTGTTGAGCAGCGTCTCATAGCCCTCTCGCCCGCCCCAGAGCACGTAATTTTCGCCACCGAGCTTGTGCGTGGCGTCCAAGCAGTTCTTTACCGTGGCGGCGGACCAAGCAAAGACCTCCGGGTCCGGGTTTGTCGCCGCGCCCGCCATGAAACGGCGGTGCGAGAAGAGGTTGGCGGTGCCCCAAAGCAGCTTCGTGCCGCCCGCCTTCATCTTGTCGCCGATGTAGTCGATGATTTCTTCGAAATTACGCTTGCTCTCGGCAAATGTCGCGCCTTCGGGGCGGATGTCGGCGTCATGCCAGCAGAAATACGGCTGCCCAAGGATTTCGAACATCTCAAAGGCCACATCGGCCTTCAGCCGCGCCAGATCCATCGTGTCGCCAAACCACGGCCGCTCAAAGGTCTGCCCGCCGAAGGGGTCACCGCCCGGCCAGGCAAAGCTGTGCCACCAGGCCACGGCAAAGCGAAGATGATCTTCCATGCGCTTGCCTGCAACCATCTCGTCGGGGTTGTAGTGGCGAAAGGCCAGTTGATCGGCTGGCACGTCGGGGCTGTAGGTGACGGGCGAGATGCCAGCGAAGAAGTCGGTCATAGGGCCTCCTTGAGGGCCGCATAAGCGGCGCGGTATTTCTGATGTTTTTCGCGGAATGCGGATGTGAGTGTGGTCACGGGGTCAATGGTGCGGGCGGTGGCGGGCGGCGTGGCGATCTCGGCCCCGGCGCCGGTAGCAGCCATCAGGCCCAGCCTCGCGGCCCCGAAGGCGCCACCGAAGTCACCCGCTTCCGGCAGGTCGATCGGCATGTCGAGAAGCGTGGCGAGGGCTTGGAGCCAGTAGTCGGATTTGCTGCCGCCACCGACAGCCACCAATGTGTCGATCTGGGTGCCGGTGCTGCGCAGCGCATCGAGGCTGTCGCGGAAGGCAAAGCTGACACCTTCCAGCACGGCGCGGGTGCCGGCGGTGCGGTCGGTGGCGTGGCCAAGACCCAGAAAGGCGCCACGCGCTGTGGCATCATTGTGCGGTGTCCGCTCGCCACCCAAGTAGGGCAGGAACAGCGTCTCGCCCGGCGCTTGCAGGGGGCCAAGATCACCCGTGAGGTTGGCGGCGTCTGACTGCACAAGGCCCGCGTACCAGTTCAACGCGTCGGTGCAAGCGAGGATCACGCCCATCTGGTGCCAGGTCTCGGGCAACGCGTGGCAGAAAGTGTGCACGGCGGTGGGCGCGTCGGGCTGGTAGGCCGCACTTGCGGCGAAGAGCACGCCGGAGGTGCCAAGCGAGAGGAACGCCTGCCCCGGTTTCACGACGCCCATGCCGACGGCAGAGGCAGCGTTGTCGCCCGCCCCGCCCGCCACCACAACGCCTTTCGGCAGGCCCCAACGGTCGGCCAGCGTATCGCGCAGCTGGCCCGAGACGGCAGAACCTTCGACAAGGCGTGGCATATGATCACGACTGAGACCAGAGGCGTCCAACAAGTCATCAGACCAGTCGCGCGCGCCCGTATCCAGCCAGCTGGTGCCTGCGGCATCGGACATTTCCGACACGGCCTCTCCCGTCAGCCAGAGGCGCAGGTAGTCCTTGGGCAGCAGTATCTTGGCCGTCTTGTCCCAAATCTCGGGCTCGTTCACGCGGACCCAATCGACCTTGGGCGCGGTGAAGCCCGGAAAGACGATGTTGCCGGTAATCTCACGCCACTGCGGGTCGGCATCAAAGGCGGCGGCCTCCACATGGCTGCGCGTATCGTTCCACAGCATGCAGGGGCGCAGCACGTCGCCCGCGGCGTCGAGCAGAGTGGCGCCATGCATCTGCCCGCTCAGGCCAATGCCACGCACGGCATCCAAGCTATGCCGCTCCGCCAGCGCCGTCATCGCATCCTCGGTCGCCGCCAGCCAATCCGCCGGGTTCTGCTCCGACCAGCCGCTGTGAGGCCGCTGCACGGTCAGCGGGGCCGTCGCCTCCGCCACAAGGCGCTGATCCGCGTCAATCAGAACCGCCTTCAGGCCAGAGGTGCCAAGGTCGAGACCCAGATACATCGTTTAGGCCGCCTGATCCGGTTTTTTGCCCATGATGATCATGCTGAGGATGTCGTCTTCGGTCACGTCTTCCACGCGCTCCGTGCCGATGAGCCGCCCGTTTTTCATCACCGAGACGCGGTCGCACAGCTCCAGCATTTCGCGGGTGTCGTGGCTGATCAGGAAGATGCCGAGACCCTGCTTCTTCAGCTCCTGAATAAGGTCCGCGACCATCTGAGTCTCATGCACGCCCAGAGCCGCCGTGGGTTCATCCATGATCAGGATCTTGGCGTTGAAATAGACCGCACGGGCGATGGCCACCGACTGGCGCTGACCACCAGAAAGCGCACTCACCGGCTCCTTGAGCTTGCGGAAGTTGGGGTTGAGCCGCGCCATGATCTTGCGCGTCTCCGCCTCCATCCGGTCGTCATCGACAAAACCCGCCCAGTTGGTCAGCTCGCGCCCCAGAAAGAGGTTCGACGCCGCATCCAGATTGTCGGCCAGCGCGAGTGTCTGATAGATCGTCTCGATGTTGTAGCGCCGCGCGTCGCGCGGGCTAGAGATATTGGCCTTCTGCCCTTCCACGTAGATCTCGCCGCTGTCCGCCTTGTAAGCCCCCGAGAGGATCTTGATCAGGGTCGATTTGCCCGCGCCGTTGTGGCCCAGAAGCCCGACAACCTCACCGGGGTTCACATGGATCGACACACCATCAACCGCGCGGATGCCCCCGAAGGAAATCGAGATGTCGCGCATTTCACATAAAGGTGTCATCAGCGGCCTCCAGTCTTTTTGCGGTAGATCGTATCGATCAGGACGGCGGCGACCAGCACGGTGCCTACCACGATGTTTTGCAAGGGCGCGTCCACGCCCACCATGGCCATGCCCGATTGCAGCGACTGCATGATCAGCGCGCCGAGGATGGCACCGTAGATGGTGCCGATACCGCCCGCGAGGGCTGTGCCACCAATCACCGCGGCGGCGATCACGCGCAGCTCGTCCAACGTGCCGATGTCGTTGGAGTGGTTGGTCAGCCGCGCCGATGCCACCACAGCCGACAGCGCACAGAGCGCGCCCATGATGGCAAAGACCTTCACGGTCAGCATGCGCGTGTTGATACCCGACAGCTCTGCGGCATCGGGGTTGCCGCCGGTGGCAAAGATATAGCGCCCAAGCCGGGTGCGTTGCGCCACCAGCGTCATCACAACCGCAACGCCGATCAGCAACAGCACGGAAATGGGCAACCCGTAAGAGGCGCTGAAGCCTTCGGGCATGATTTCACCGCGCACCTCGAACATCCGCTCCAACCGGCGCGAAGGGATCTCATAGGCGTTCAGGATGCCGATAAAGCCCAGAATACCTGCGGCAATGATGGCGCCGAGAGTGACCTCGGCCCAGACGGGCTTGACGGGGAAGTCATGCGCCAGCTTGGCACGGCGCGCGGACCACATGGCGTAGATCGCCCAAGCCACAGCGGCGAGACCGAAGACCCAGCTCCAGGTCGCGCCCAAAGTCCCGTTGATACCACCAAACTTGGTGAAGGTCGGGTCCAGCGGGCCAATGGTCTGCCCACTGGTCTGATACCAGGCGACGTTGCGCCAGACAAGCAACCCGCCGAGGGTCACGATGAAGGCCGGGATCGTCAGATACCCAACAAGCCAACCTTGGAAGGCGCCGATCAGCGTGCCCAGCAGCAGCCCGGCAGCGATGGTGATCCAGGGAATCATCGGGTGGCCCAAGCCCAGACCGAAGAGATCCGGCAGATAGCGCGCCTGCAGCATGGCCATGAAGGCCGAACAGGTCGCCAGCAGCGCACCGACAGCCAGATCGATATGGCGGGTGACAATCACAAAGACCATGCCCGTGGCCATGATCGCCACACTGACGGTCTGGATCGTCAGGTTAAAGATGTTGCGCGGGGTCAGGAAACGCCCGTCTGTCATCACGTTGAAGACGATGCAGATCACCAGAAAGGCCCCGATCATACCCAGCAGGCGGGTGTCGAGTTCCAGTGCCTGGAAGGCCGTGCGTTTCTTGGTCTGCGGGGCGGACACGTCGGTCATTGGAACTGCTCCTGCACAAAGACAAGGAAAAGGGTGCGCCAGGACGCAGCCGTCAGAGTGTCCCCCCGGATGATCTCGGGGGGCAGTTTTCATTTAGTAAGGCTTAGTTGCAGGGGGCCGGGCCGCCGGACACACCCTGGCAAAGCGCGTGTTTCTCGATCCAGCCTGCATCAACCACGGTCGAGAGGTTGTCCGCTGTGATCGGAACCGGTGTCAGGAAGCGCGCGGTCATGGTGGTGCCACCGGGCGATGTCCATTCCTGCGCGTCGGCCACGTCTGCCATGGCCGTGCCGCCTGCGAGAGCCACCGCGATTTCAGCGGCTGCTTTGCCAAGGTCCCGCGCGTCTTTCCAGACAGAGACGGTCTGCGTGCCCAGAGCCACGCGGTTCAGCGCCGCATGGTCACCATCCTGACCGGACACCGGGATGCCTTCCATGCCTTGCGCGGACAGAGCTGCAACCACACCACCGGCAGTGCCGTCGTTGGAGGCCACAACAGCATCGACTTTGTTGTCATTCGCGGTCAGGATCTGCTCCATGTTGCGCTGTGCATTCGCGGGCAACCAGCCATCGGTGTAGGCTTCAGCCACGATGTTGATCTTGCCCGCGTCAATCGCCTCTTGCAGCACTTCCTGCTGGCCGCCGCGCAGGAAATCTGCGTTGGGGTCAGTTGGCGAGCCCTTGATCATGACGTAGTTGCCTTCGGGCAGCGCCTCAAACACCGCACGCGCCTGCATCCGGCCCACTTCGACATTGTCGAAGGTCAGATAGAACGCACGCGGGTCCTCGATCAGACGGTCATAGCCCACAACCGGGATGCCTTCGTCTGCGGCCGCCTGCACGGCCGGGCCGATAGCAGCGCTGTCCTGTGCGAGGATGATCAACGCGTCGACGCCCTGCGCAATCAGGCTCTCAACATCCGACAGCTGCTTGCTCGAAGAGCTTTGCGCGTCGGAGGAGACATAGGCGGCCCCGGCTGCATCCAGTGCTGCCTTGATGGCCGCTTCGTCAGTTTTCCAACGCTCTTCCTGGAAGTTGGACCAGCTGACACCGATGGTCATGCTGTGCCCGTCCGCGAAGGCCGCAGGCGCCATGGAGACCGCAGTCAATGCGGTCGACATCGCGGCAGCCAGGAATGTTCTTTTCTTCATGATATCCTCCCAAAGGACAGTTCTGTTGACTGTTCATGCCCCGTAACTGATGTGGCATGCGCAAAAAGATTGACTGTTTTAATTCAGCTGTCAAAATAAATTTGTGGATCAAGAGCTAAAATTTCAGGCAATCCCTGGTTTCTCTGCGATTTACGGATGCCAAATTGGAAAATTGGCTGATTTATTTTTGAGGTCTGAATAAATGAATGTGGAGATTTCTCAACCAGACCTTGCAGAGACACCCGTCGGCTGTGGCCCGATTCGCCCTGAGGCTGAGACGCTGAGCGATTCGCTGCGCTACCGCGTGTTCGAGTCCGTTCGCTCCGCCGGGCAGATCTCGCGCAGTGATCTGGCCAAATGTCTGAGGGTCAGCCCGGCGTCGATCACAACGCTGGTGGGGGAGTTGCTCGACCTGGGCCTTCTGCGCGAAAGCAGTGACACCACGCGCAGCAGCGCGCGCGGGCGTCCGCCCGTGGCGCTGTCGGTCCAACCGGACGCCGGCTATTTCGTCGGCATCAAGCTGGCGCGCGCCCAACACACCGCCCTGCTGGTCGATGCTGCGGGCCGCCCGCTTGCGCAGGCGAGCCTCGCGTGTCAGCCCCGCCGTCGATCCATCGCTCAGGTGCTTGAGGAAACGGGTCAAGTGCTGGATGCGTTGCTTGCGCAGGCAGAGCTTGCCCGCTCCGATGTGGCCTGCATCGGCCTCGGCATGCCTGGCATGATCGATCATGCCAGCGGGCAGATGGTCTGGTCTCCCATGCTCACCGACGCCGACATGCCGTTGCGTACCTTGGCCGAAGACACCTTTGGCGTGCCGGTTGCCGTCGACAATGACGCCAATCTTGTGACTCTGGCCGAGCTGTGGTTTGGCAAGGGCCGTGCGATGGCGGATTTCGCGGTGGTGACCATCGAACAGGGTGTTGGCATGGGGCTGGTGATCAACCATCGGCTTTACCGAGGCGCCGGATCGCTGGGCATGGAGATCGGCCACACCAAGGTGCAGATGGATGGCGCGCTCTGCCAATGCGGGCAGCGCGGCTGTCTGGAGGCCTACATTGCCGACTATGCGCTGGTGCGTGAGGCCTCCACCGCGCTGGACCCCACCAACACCGACGCCGCAGCCCCCGATGTGATGCTGCAACAGCTCTATGAACAGGCCAAGGCCGGCAACGAGGCCGCCCGGGTGATCTTTCGCCGGGCCGGTCGGTTTCTGGCGCTTGGGCTTGCCAATGTGGTGAACCTCTTTGACCCTCCGCTGATCATCCTCGCGGGGGAGCGGATGCAATACGACTATCTCTATGCCGATGAGGTGCTGCGCGAGATGCATGAGATGACGTTGAACCGCATGACCACACCGCAGAAGGTCGAGACCCACGCCTGGGGCGATCTGATGTGGGCGCATGGCGCGGCGGCGCTGGCGCTGTCAGAGATTGCGGATGCCATGGCGGAGGGGCGGCGATGAGGCTGTTCGCGCTGTGTCTGATGGCGCAGGCCGCGCAGGCGGAGGTGCTGTTTGAAGACCTCTCGGCCAATCTGCCCGCGCACAGCTACACCGGCGGATGGGAACATTTTGTGGGTGGTGGTGTCGCGGTCTTCGACTGCAATGGCGATGCGCTGCCCGACCTGCTGGCCGCTGGCGGAGACAGCCCCGCAGCGTTGATGGTCAATCAAGGCGGGATGCGGTTTGAAGCAGCCCCCCTGCCCGAATTCACGGGTGTCACCGGGGCCTATCCGCTGGATGTGGATGGCGACGGGCATCTCGACGTGATGCTGCTGCGGGTTGGTGCAAACCAGATCCTGCGGGGTGACGGGGCCTGCGGCTTCATGCCCGCCAGTGCCGCCCTTGGATTTGATGGCGGCGACGCCTGGTCTACCGCGTTCTCGGCCACATGGACTGAGGACGGCCCGGTGCTGGCCATCGGCAATTATGTGGACCGCGCTGACCCTGACGGCCCCTTCGAGGCCTGCGACGACAATCGCCTGCATCGCTGGGATGGTGTTCGGTTCGTCGTTGAAACGCTGTCGCCGGGGTACTGCGCGCTCTCAATCCTCTTTGCCCGCGATGCGACGGGAGAAACCCGTCTGCGCCTGTCGAATGACCGGCACTACTACGTCCGTGCGGGCAGTGAGCAGATGTATGACCTGACCGAAGGGCGTTTTCTCGGCCCGGAGGACGGGTGGGAAACTGTGCAGCTTTGGGGCATGGGCATCGCCAGCCGGGACATCACCGGTGACGGACGGTCGGAGGTCATGCTCACCTCCATGGGCGACCAGCTGCTGCAGATCGCCGGGGCAGATGGGCTCTACACCCGCGCGCCCTTCAGCCTCGGAACCGCAGCACAGCGCCCGCATGTGGGGGATGATGGCCGCCCCTCAACCGGCTGGCACGCGGAGTTCGGCGATGTGAACAATGACACACGGCCCGATCTGTTCATCGCCAAGGGCAATGTGGATCAGATGCCGGGGCTGGCGATGGAAGACCCCAACACGCTGCTGGTCCAACAGCCGGACGGCATATTCGTCGAAAGCTCTGTTGCGGCGGGTGTGGCCACGGTCGAGCGGTCGCGCGGCGCTGCGCTAGCGGATTTCGACGGAGACGGCCAGCTCGATCTGGTGGTGATGAACCGCCGTGCACCGATGGAGCTCTATCGAAACGTGACGCCTGCGACGCGCCACTGGCTTGCCGTGGAGCTGCGTCAGGATGGAAAGAACACGCGCGCTGTCGGCGCGCTGGTCGAGGTTACGGCGGATGGCGTGACACAGGTGCAGGAAGTGACGGTTGGCGGTGGTCATGCGGGCGGGCAAGCCGGGCCACTGCACTTCGGGCTTGGAGACGCGGATTTTGCGACGGCGCGTGTCACATGGCCAGATGGATCCGTAACGATCCACGCCGGTTTGGCGGGTGATCAGCGCATTCTTTTGCGTCCAAAGCACTGAGGGCATCGCCCGACCAGGAGGGCGTTACAAGAACAAAGATGTCGCAATTGCTGACCCAGAATCCGTGCATTCGGCACCTTGCAACGTGGCACAATCACCCTCCGGCTGGAGGTCAGGCGATGCCCGGTCTGTCGACCGGGCGGGGCATCAGCAGCTCGCCCCGCGAGAGACCTAACGATCCACATCGAGACCGCTTGGAACCACCTCCGGGATGCCCAACCGGCCTGCAATTGCCTCCGGATCTTCTAGCGCTTCAAGAAACGCAACCAAGGCCATGATATCCGCGGCGCTTAATGCGCGCGGCACAGTTCCAATCGACGCGCGGAGGGCCGCCTGTTCTGCCGGGTCCTGAAAATGCCGCCAGTCATCAAGGCCCGGCAGCTCCGGCAACACCACCTGCGCCGGGTCAAACCGGTCAAGCGCAGCCTTCGGGTCCGAATGATCCGCGATGAAAGCCGCCAGATCCGCGTGGCTGCCGGTGTGCCCATAGGGTCCCGTCTTTGTGACATTGCGCATGGATGGCGTGCGGAAGGCATAGGCATCCGCCTCGCGACCGGTCACCCGCATCCGGCCCAAGTCGCGCGCGTGGCTCTCGAACCGCGCCGCCTTGCCCGGCCCGAACTGCGGCACGCCCATGGCGTGGAACCCGTGGTCCGTCTGGAATGCACCGGCGTGGCAGGAGCTACACCCCGCCTCTCCATAGAAGAGCTGGCGCCCGAACTCCGCCTCTGCCGGAAGCACCTTCTGCCCACGCAAATAGGCATCAAAGAGGCTGCTGTCAGAGCGCCATTCGAAGGCCACAAATGCCGCAATGGCATCCGAGATATCCGTGAAGGTCAGTTCCTCGCTGCCCGGAAACGCGGCCTTGATCAGCGGCGCATAGCCCGGCGTCTCCGCCACCCGGCGGCTCAGCAGATCCCACGCGCCCCCCTTGCCGGTGATGCGCCCTTGGCGAACGGCCTGGCTGACATCGTTTTCACTGTAGTGCCCGGCCATCTCATCCGCGCTCAGCACCGGGAACATGGTCTGGGCCGAGAGCAGATTGGCGAACCCTTGGGTCATCTCGGCGCCCATGGGCGTGCGCAGCCCACCGGGCTTGCTTGGGTCCACCTCGATCCGACCATCATGAAACATGACGGTGAACTCATGCGCGCCGAGATTGAACAGTGCCGGGGCGTTGCGCGGGATGCGCTGTTCAGGTGTGTTCTCGGCAGTGGCACGCCGTTCCAGACCAAGGCCAACGCCCCCTTCTCCCAGTGACAGCGCCACACCATCCGCAGTGGCAAACTTCGGGTGATGGCAGGTGGCACAGGAGATGTTGCGATTGCCCGAGAGGATCGGGTCATAGAAGAGCAGGTGACCAAGACGGATCTGATCGGGGTCCAGCTCCAGATAGTCCGCATCGGTTACGGGCGCGGGCATGTCGCCCGCAGCAACGGCCCCGGCCCCTATCATCGTCGTCGCGATCAATATCCTGAGAAGCACCCGCATGTCCTCCCTGCTCCCCTGACAGGAATGCCAGCCGTGCACGTCGACCGCAAGCGTGCTCAACCCCTGCGCGATGGGGAAAAGTTGCGCCCCTTTGACAAAGGCAGCAGATCAGCTGCATCCCATCAATGGGCCGCGTCGGGCAATGTCGCCCCAACGTCAGGCATTTTGACCCGGGCCGGACCTTTGCGTCGGCTCAGCGTACATGGCGACGTGAGACCTTGCTGCGCCAGAATCAATATCAGCTAAGGATCGTCACCGCGCAGCATCTTCAGCATAGTCCTCCGCTGCCGATAATGTCCCGTAGCTCCGTATCTCACGTAGATCGCTGAGGGCAGCAGCCAGGAACGACATCAGAAAGGCGACCATGACGACCCCCAACCCCGCTTGCGGCCCGTAGGTGTCTGCGACCAGCCCCCCTAACAGCGCGCCAAGAGGACGGATGCCATAGATCGCAGTCTGAATGACGGCGTTCACCCGTCCAAGCCGGTCGGCCGGGGTGACAAGCTGACGCACGGAATTCTGCGTCACAAGCCACATGGACGGGCCAAACCCAAGCAGAAACATGCACGCATAAAAAACGAGAGGAGTACTATGCGCCGGGATCAGAACCAACCCCAAGGAGGCCAGAGCGCTGCTTCCCGGTCCAAAGAGCAAAAGAAGATTTGGCGCAAGACGATCTGATAAATGGCGCATGACGGTCGTGCCACAGATTGCCGCCAGCCCAAACGCAGACAGTCCAACGCCGAAGACGCCCGGATCCATCAAATAGACCTGATGGATCACGGGCACGAGGACGACCAGCAAAGCCGCGAAGGCCAGGTTCCAGCAGATCGCACAGATCGAAATCGGAAGAAGGAGCCGATGGCCCAGAACGAAGGCACCCCCTTCAATGATCCGCTTCAAGACGCCGGTTCTTGCCGCAGGCTGCATGTCCACCGTTGGCAGCGCGATGGCAAACGCCAGCGCCATGACTGAAGCAGCGGCCGAGCCGAGGAAGATCACGACAGGCGCGACAGAGGTGAAGGAGAGGCCGATCAAAAGGGGGACGATGAAAGAGGCAGTCGCACGGGGCACTTCTATCGCTGCATTGGCGCGCGCAAGACCATCGCGTGCTGCGATTTTTGGCACGATAGACAGGGCAGCCAGACCAAACAGCACCACTCCGAACCCCGCCAGCGTCATAGCTGCACCAAAGAAAACAAGGCTTTCGCGCAGTATGGCAATGACCGCCATTGCGGAGCCCACAAGCGTGGTCAGGCACGCAACGATCGTCAAGGTGCGTTGCTGGGTGCTGTCCACCAGAATGCCAAAGGGGATAGACCCGACCAGATGTGCCATGGACTGACATGCGACCAGAAGTCCAATGGCTGCTGCTGAGGCGTCCAAGACAAGGGCGGCAATCAGCGGAACCGATACCAGCGCAACCTGGTCGGACACATGGACGCCGTAAGCCGCCCCCGTCAGGCGAGAGAGTGTCTGCATCTTGGACCCTTTTGATCAGGCACGGCTGACCGAGGCGGCAAAACAACCCGGCTTGGCGTTGTGCAGATGCGCGTAGGCGACAGTCGCGTTCTCAAAGGCGCTGGTGAGTGCATCCGCAAGGCCGTCGCCCTCAAGAACATCCGCGTCGATCATCATGTGGTCGGCGTCGAACAGACGCAACGAGATGACGCGGCTGCGCAAGACCTGTGGAACCTCGCCCTTTGCCAATTTCGCCTGTGCCGCCCCCTCGCGGACAAAAATCGCATGGGAGGCACGATAAGGGCTGTCTTTGGGTTGATGTTCGTAATTCAAGAGTATGACCGTTTCCCCCACCTCTGCATCGGCCATGCTGACGCGACAGGGTGTGCCCGGCTTGGATGTCACGACCTGCCGGCAGGCCTGTCGCTCGGCCAGTTCCTCATCTGACAGGGCAAAGAGCTGGGCAAAGTCTTCAGCGGGAAGGGAGTGGATCTGAAAGCTCATATCATGGGTCCTTTTCGTTTCAGAACCTGAATACGAAATTGTCCCCAAAGCACGCGACCCGTTTCATGCGAGATCCAGTTCTGTCGCGCGACAACAGCTGTGCGCGCGACATGCAGCAAGACGCAATCTGGTCTCCTAGTCAGCCGTCCCGGTTGCGAGGGTTTGGGTCAGCGTTCTGACATAGAGGCAAACCTTGGCTGGCGTTGAACAGCGATGGTATCAGGTTTTCACATCCGGTTCGGTGCGCCCGATGTGCTGCTGCATCTGGGTTATCTCAACCACCGCATCGCGCACGGCTTTGAGCGCCACATCCGGTGACACCCCTTGATCTGCCTCCGGATCGGCATATTGCTCCAGATAAACCCGCAACGTCGCGCCTTCGGTGCCGGTGCCTGACAGGCGCAGCACCGCGCGCCCTCCACCCGCGAGCCAGATCCGCAGACCCTGATTGTGGCTGACCGAGCCATCCACCGGGTCCTGGTAGGAGAACTCATCAGCTGCCGTGATCTCTACGCCCGCGACGCTCTGCCCCGGCAGGCTGTCAAGCTTGTCCCGCACACCTTGCATCAGAGCATCCGCCGCTTCGGTCGGTACAGCCTCGTAGTCGTGACGCGAGTAGTAATTGCGCCCATAGGTGGCCCAGTGGTCCGTCAGGATCTCGGCCACCGACTGGCCACGCTCCGTCAGAATGTTCAGCCACAACAGCACCGCCCAAAGCCCGTCTTTCTCGCGCACATGGTCGGAGCCGGTGCCCGCACTTTCCTCACCACAGAGCGTGACCTTGCCCGCATCGAGAAGATTGCCGAAGAACTTCCAACCCGTCGGCGTCTCGAACGACCCCAGGCCCAGCTTCTCCGCCACCTTGTCAGCGGCCCCGCTGGTGGGCATCGAGCGCGCCACACCCGCCAGGCCACCCGCATAACCCGGCGCCAGCTGCGCGTTGGCCGCCAGCACCGCAAGGCTGTCCGAGGGCGTCACATAGGTGCCCCGCCCGACGATCATGTTGCGGTCACCGTCCCCGTCCGAAGCCGCACCGAAATCAGGAGCGGCGTCCGACATCATCTCGTCCATCAGGGTCTTGGCCCAGACCGGGTTCGGGTCCGGATGGCCGCCGCCAAAATCCTCGGAGGGCACGGCGTTGATCACGGTGCCCGTGGGTGCGCCCAAGGCCCCTTCGAGGATCGCCTTGGCGTAAGGCCCCGTGACCGCATGCATGGCGTCAAACCGCATGGTGAACCCGCCCGCAAAAAGCGCGCGCAGCTTGTCGAAGTCAAAAAGCGTCTGCATCAGCGCCTGATAGTCCTCGACGGGGTCGATGATCTCCACCTGCATGCCGCCGATCTGGCCCGTGCCACAGGTCGAGAGGTCGATGTCTGGCGCGTCCAGCGTGGTGTATTCGGTGATGTTCTGGGTGTGCTCGAACATCGCCTGCGTGATGTGTTCGGGTGCCGGGCCGCCGTTGCTGACGTTGTATTTCACCCCGAAATCCGCGTCGATCCCGCCGGGGTTGTGGCTGGCGGAGAGCACAAAACCACCGTCCGTCTTGCGCTGGCGGATGAGGTTCGACACCGCGGGCGTGGAGAGCAGCCCGCCCTGCCCCACAATCGCCTTGGCCGCGCCATTGGCCGCCGCCATCTTGAGCATCGTCTGAATCGCTTCGCGGTTAAAATAGCGCCCATCGCCCCCGATCACGAAACTCTTGCCCGCCGCTCCGCCGATGGCATGGAAGGTCGCCTGAACAAAACATTCCAGATAGCCCGGCTGCATGAACACGCGGGTCTTCTTGCGCAGGCCTGATGTGCCGGGCTTCTGCCCCTCAAACGGGCCTTTCGAAATCGTCTGGAGTGTCATGGGGCAATCCTTTCAAATTGGGTCTTCAAATGTACCACGGCCAGCCTCAGCCATGAGTCGAGCGGTTTTTGTGAGGCCTTCGTGACCTGACAGCGCCTCAATGGCAACAGGAGACCGGCGGCGCCAGTTGGGGTGTTCCTCCACCGTACCCGGCAGGTTCTGCGCCTCGATGACACCCAGAACATCGTCAAGCTGCACAGCAGCCAGCGCCGCCGAGGCGCCCGCCAGCTGGCGGTGGATCTGATCGCAGGGGGTGTCTGTTGCCGCGGGGGTGCCAGGCTGGCCCAGCAAATCCGCCCGCTCGGATTTGCGCCGCCGCTGTGCGCGTTTGCGCGCCGCCTCATCAATCCAGCCCAGCCTATGCCACCAGTCAATGTCCCGGCCTGCGCAAAACCCCGCAATGGTCGGCGTGTCATGTGTGCCAAAACAGGCCAGCGATTGCGGGCGCAGATCCTGCGTGCGCCGAAACCGGCCCGCCTCGGTCTTCTCGTATTGCATCACGGTGTAGCCGTAGAGCCCCTTATCCGCCATGGTCTCGCGGAAGCCGTCGGGCACCAGGCCCAGATCCTCCCCAACGATCACGGTCTGCGCCCGGTGGGCCTCAATAGCGATCAGCGCCATCAATGCCTCAAACGGCTGGCGGATGTAGCCGCCGGGGCTGCCATCATCGGGAATCCAATAGCTGCGGTTAAGCCCCAAGGCGTGATCGATCCGGAACAGCCCGCAGTGGCGCATCGACTGGCGCAGGATCGTGCGAAAGGGCGCATAGTCCTGCCCGGCCAATCCCCGTGGCGCATAGGCGGCCAGTTGCCAGTTCTGCCCGGCGGGGCTGAGGTGATCGGGGGGTGCCCCAAGCGAGACATCGCGCGCCAGCGCCTCCCCCGCGCACCAGGCCTCAGCCCCGTCGCGCCGCGCGCCCACGGCGAGATCCAGATAAAGCCCCAGCCCCATACCGCTGTCCATGGCACGCCTATGCGCGTCGCCAAGCTGGATATCGGCCTGCCATTGCATCCACAGATGAAAGCCTGCCTCTTCCGGCAAGGCGGTTGCTCGTTGTAGCTCAGGGTGGCGCAGCGCCTCGGGCCACAGGCGCCGGTTGGTCCCGTGCTGTGTGCTCAGACATTCGAAGCGCGCAAAATCCTCAAGCAATCTGCCGCCCGCATGAACGAACTCCGCAAAAGCGGCGCGATCCGCAGCGGTCGCCGTTTGCTCGAAGGTCGCATAGGCCCCGCGCAACGCCTGCCGGTGCTGAGGCCCGTGCGCGGCATAGTCGATCAGCTCTCCCCCTGCTGGTGTGGCAGTGGCACCCGACGCGGCACCTGGCAGGCGACCGATGGCCAGATGCGCTGGGTTAAGACAGCCGCGATGCGATGGGGAATAGGGGCTGATCACCTCCGCCGCCGCCCACCCCAACGCATGCACCGGATTGAGCCCCAGAAACCCCGCCCCAAGCGGCCCCAGCGTTTCCGCCAGCTGCGCAAGATCCTCGAAGTCACCGAGTCCTTGATTGCGCTGCGACCGCAGACCGTAGAGTGCCGCGACCACGCCCCAGCTTTTCTGCTGATTGGTGACCTCCGGCAACAGCGGCGCGCGCGGCGGGGCTGCGATGACCCGGCAAACGGAAGAGCGGCCAGACCCCCGCGCGCAAAGCTTATGCAAGCCCATGGGCAGCGATGGCAGGGTGACCGTTTCGGTCGCCCCACCCGAGAGGTGAACGCTGTCCGCCCCCTCCAACACCAGTTGCCAGTCGACCGCCGCCGCGCAGGGCACCGAGACCGCCTGCCCAGAGGTCACGATGATCTCTTCGGGGATCAGCCGGGCGGCTTGCTCAGCCCGCAGTCTGGCGAGGCTCTCCGCGACCTCGGCGGCGGACTGCGCCGCAAAGCCACCGGCCCGCAGCAACGCGCGCTGGGTGTCGGGGCTGGTGGGGCGCATCACCCCCTCCAGATCGCGGAATTGATCAAAAATCCCGCAAGCGGCTGCGAGCTCCGCAAGATCCGCATCGGCGCTCATGCGCTGGCAGCCTTGTCTCGCAGCACCAACGCTGTGACGGAGGGCCCGCTGACCGTCAGCCTGCCCTCGGGGACTGCCAGAGGCTCTGTCACACCTCGGGCGCTGTCCAGCACAACGACCCAGCCCTGACCATCACGTGCAGGGGGCAATGTCGCCTCAGCGGTATCTTCGGAGCGATTGAAAATCGCAAAGATCACATCGTCGCTTTGCAGATGCGGTGCCATCTCGGCAGATCCGCGCAGGGTGACGCAAAAGCTCGACAGCCCGGGGTCGCGCCAGTTCAGCGGGTGGCCCTCGAAATCGGACCATGCCACATCGGGCAGCCCATCGCTCGGGCGCAGGGCCGCATGCAAAAACCGGCTTTGCCGCAGCACCGGGTGCTGGCGGCGCAAATCGGCAAGATGGGCAACAAATTCCACCATCTCCGCATCACCTGTCGCCCAGTCGAGCCAGGTGAGCTCATTGTCCTGACAGTAGGCGTTGTTGTTGCCCTGCTGCGAATGCCCCAGTTCGTCGCCTGCCAGCAACATCGGCGTGCCCTGCGACAGGAACAGTGTGGCCAGCATATTGCGCTGGCGCTGCCGGCGCCGCGCGGTGATTTCGGGATCGTCGGAGGGGCCTTCCACACCGCAGTTGTCGGAGTAGTTGGCGTGATGCCCATCCTGATTGTCTTCGCCGTTGGCCGCATTGTGCCGCGTGCTGTAGCGCGTGATGTCAGCCAGCGTGAACCCGTCATGGGCCGCGATGAAGTTCAGCGAGGACCAGGCCCGGCGCCCGCCCCGGTCGAACTCGCCCGCAGAGCCAAGAAGCCGCGCGCCCAGTTCCTGCGCGCTGTGCGCATCGCCGCGCCAGAAGCGCCGCACGCTGTCGCGGTAGGCGTCGTTCCATTCCGCGAACTTGGGCGGGAATTGCCCCAGCCGGTAGCCGCCCGGCCCAATATCCCACGGCTCGGCGATGAGTTTCACACCGGCCAGCACCGGATCCTGCCGGATTGCATCGAGAAACCCGCCATGCGGATCAAACCCGTGATCCTCGCGGGCAACAGCCGTAGCGAGATCAAAGCGGAACCCGTCGACCCCCATGCACTCCACCCAAAAGCGCAGCGAATCCATCACCATGCGCAGCACATGCGGGTGCGAGACATTTACGGTGTTGCCGGTGCCGGTGTCGTTCACATAGTAGCGTGGCTGACCACTGATCAGCCGGTAGTATGACGCGTTGTCGAGCCCCCGGAAGGACAGCGTCGGCCCGCGCTGGTCGCCCTCGGCGGTGTGGTTGTAGACCACATCGAGCAGCACCTCGATGCCTGCGTCGTGAAAGCGCTGCACCATCTGGCGGAACCCGGCAATGCCCGCCGGGCCAAGGTAGCGCGGCTCGGGCGCAAAGAAGCCGATGGTGTTATAGCCCCAGTAGTTGGTCAGCCCCTTGTCGAGCAGAAACCCGTCATTCAGGAAGGCGTGCACGGGCAGCAATTCGACAGCCGTCACGCCGATCTTGTGCAGATGCTCCAGCACCGCATCCGATGCCAACCCGTCATAGGTGCCGCGCACCCCCTCCGCCACGCCGGGATGCAGCTGTGTCAGGCCTTTGACATGCGCCTCGTAAATCAGCGTCTCGTCCCAGGGCTTGGGTGCCCTGCGGTCAAACAGCGGGAACGCGGCTGGGTCCGAGACAACCGACTTGGGCACAAAGGGCGCTGAGTCCCGGCCGTCAAAGGACAGATCGCCCGCGCTCGATGTCTGGTCATACCCCAAAAGCGCGGGGGTGTTGCGCCAGGCCCCGCGCAGCTCTCGTGTGTAGGGGTCCAGCAAAAGCTTGTGCGGGTTGAAGCGGTGCCCGCGCTCGGGCGCATAAGCGCCATGAGCGCGGTAGCCATAAAGCGTGCCCGCAGGCAGACCCGCCACATAGCCGTGCCAGATGTCGCCGGTGCGCTCCGGCAGGCTCAGCCGCGCGGTCTCGCGGTTGCCATCGGCGGAGAACAGGCACAGCTCCATCCGGCTCGCATTGGCGGAAAAGACGGCGAAATTGACCCCCTCACCGTCATGGTGCGCACCCATCCGAAACGGGGTGCCGGATGTGATTGCATAAGCCACTGTGGCTAACTCCGCTCGCGGTCCGCTGACAGAACACCGGCGTAGATGTCCTTGTAGGCCGCTGCCGATGTGTCCCAGCCCACCGGGTGACGCATGGCCCGTCGCATCATGCCGGCCCAGTCCGCAGGCTGAGCATAGAGATCGCAGGTCCGATGGATGGCCTGTTCGAGTGCTGCCGCCGTGACCGGCGCGAATTGCACGCCGGTGCCACATTTGGCGGCGCGCGCGGCCTCATTGGCGTCGATCACCGTGTCAGCCAGCCCGCCGGTACGCGCGACAACCGGCACCGTGCCATAGCGCAACCCGTAAAGCTGTGTGAGACCACAGGGTTCAAACCGCGAGGGAACCAGAATCGCATCGCTGCCGCCCTGCATCAGATGCGAGAGCGGCTCATCATAGCCGATGATCACGCCAACGGACCCGGGGTACGCGTGCGCCGCACCCACGAACCCCGCCTCCAGCGTCTTGTCGCCACTGCCCAGCACAGCCAGCGTGGCACCGCGCGCAACCAGCGTGGGCAGCACCTCCAACAGCAGATCGAGCCCCTTTTGCGTCGTCAGACGGCTGATCACGCAAAAGAGCGGGCCGCTCGCCTCCTCCGACAGGCCAAAGCGTTTGAGAACGGCTGCGCGGCTTTGAGCTTTTGGCTTCAGACGTTTCACCGAGTAAGGCGCGGGCAGCGCTGAGTCCTGCTCCGGATCCCAGGCGTCGACATCGATGCCGTTCAGGATGCCGGTCACATCCGACTGGCGCGCGCGCAGCAGACCCTCCAGCCCCATGCCAAACTCCGGCTGCAAGAGCTCGCGCGCATAGGTTGGGCTGACCGTGGTGATCTTGTCGGCAAAGGCGAGACCGGCTTTGAGAAACCCGATGCGGCCGAAATACTCCATGCCTTCCGATGTGTAGAGCGCCGAGGACAGGCCCAGCGACGTCATCAGCGCGGCGTCAAAGAGGCCCTGAAAGGCGATGTTGTGGATCGTCATCACGCAAGGCGGCGTGGGCTGGTCCGCCTGATGCAGATAGGCGGGCACCAGCCCCGCCTGCCAATCATGCGCGTGCACTACATCCGGCTGCCAGCCGTCCAGCGCGCCCATGGCAACCTCTGCCGCCACCAGCGACAGGGCCGCATAGCGCTGCGCATTGTCGGGCCAGTCTTGACCGTCCGCGCCCAGATAGATGTTGCCGGGCCGGTCATAGAGATGTGGTGCGTCGAGCAACAGAAGATCGAGCCCATCCGCTTCGCAGGCCAGAAGACGCGCGCTGCCGCCCTGCAAATTGTCCGCGCGCCAGACCTCGGTGCCCTGCGCTGCCTGTTCTGCAAGCGCGGGATAGGCGGGCAGCAGGACCCGGGTCGAGACCTCAAGCGGGGCCAGCGCCTTGGGCAGCGCTCCCACCACATCGGCCAGCCCGCCCGTCTTGACGAAGGGCGCGCATTCCGAGGCAACACAAAGCACATTCACATTAGAGATCCAGCTTGTCGATCATCGGTTGCGTAATCAGGCAGGTGCCACTTGCGGTGCGGCGAAAGCGCCGGGCGTCCTCCTCCGGGTCTTCGCCCACAACGAGGCCTTGCGGGATCACGACGCCCCTGTCAATGACAACATTGCTGAGCCGCGCATTGCGGTTAATCTCCACGTAAGGCAGCGCAACGACGCCCTGCAATTCAGAGAAAGACCGCGTCCGCACACCGGTAAACAGCAGGCACTGATCGAGGCTGGAGCCGGAAATGATACAGCCCCCCGACACCATGGAGGAGACAGCATGGCCCCGGCGCCCCTCCTCATTGTGGATGAACTTCGCGGGCGCGGTCAGCTCGGAGTAGGTCCAGATCGGCCATTCGTTGTCGTAAAGATCCAGCTCGGGCGTGAAATCGGTGAGGTCGATATTGGCCTGCCAGAACGCATCGACCGTGCCCACATCACGCCAATAGGCTTTCTTTTCCATACTGGAGCGTACGCAGGAGCGACTGAAGGGATGCGCCACCGCCTTGCCCTCACGCACAATCCTGGGGATCACATCGCCGCCGAAATCATGGCCATAGTCCGGATCAGCGGCACACTCCGCCAAGAGCTTGAACATGTATTCCGTCTCGAAGACATAGATCCCCATGCTGGCCAGCGCGTGATCCGGGTGGCCGGGCATGGCGGGCGGATCGGCCGGTTTTTCCACGAAATCGAGGATCTTGTCCTCGGTGTCGACCTTCATCACCCCGAACCCCGTGGCCTCCATGCGCGGCACCTCGATGCAGCCCACGGTCACATCCGCGCCGCTCTCCACATGGTGGCGGATCATCTGCGCATAGTCCTGCTTGTAGATGTGATCCCCCGCAAGGATCACGATGTATTTGGGCCCGTAGCCTTCGATGATGTCCTTGTTCTGGGCCACCGCATCCGCCGTGCCCTTATACCAGTTCTCATTGTCCAGTTGCTGGGATGCGGGCAGAATATCGAGGCTTTCGTTGCGCTCGGCGCGGAAAAAGCTCCAGCCCCGCTGCAGATGCCGGATCAGCGAATGCGCCTTGTACTGGGTGGCCACACCAATGCGCCGGATGCCGGAGTTGACCGCGTTGGAGAGGGGGAAGTCGATGATCCGGCTTTTCCCGCCGAAATACATCGCCGGTTTGGCGCGCCTGTCCGTTAGCTCGTAGAGCCTGCTGCCGCGCCCCCCTGCCAGCACAAAGGCCATCGTTTGCTGCGCCAGTCGCTGCGTTTCTCTGTCCATGTCTGTCCTCCCCATGTTGTTTTGCTCTCCCACCCGGAGCGTCAGCCGCGCTCCAGTTCAAAGAAGAGTGTCGTCAAAGGCGGCAAGGTGATCTGGATCGACTGCGCCCTCCCCGACGCAGCCACGTCCTCACTGTGCGTGCCACCAAAGTTGCCGCGACCATCGCCGCCGTAGAACTCCGAGTTGGTGTTCAAACGCTCGACCCAGCGGCCCTGTTCCGGCACGCCAATGCGGCGATCCGTCCGCGCCACCGGGGTGAAGTTGCACACCACCAGCATGGGCGCTGCACCCTCGGTGCCATGGCGGATCCAGGCGAAAACAGACTCCTCGCCATTGTTTTCCTCAATCCACTCAAAGCCCTCGGGCGTGGCATCCTGCTGGTACAACGCCGGATTCGCGCAGTAGAGCGTATTGAGATCGCGGATCAGGCGTTGCATCCCTTTGTGCGGCGCGATGTCGAGCAGGTGCCAATCGAGGCTGCTGTCGTGGTTCCATTCGACCCCTTGCGCGAATTCCGAGCCCATGAAGAGCAGCTTCTTACCCGGGTGCCCCCACATGAACCCGTAATAGGCGCGCAGATTGGCAAATTTCTCCGCCCCCTGCCCTGGCATCTTGTCCAGCATCGAGCCTTTTCCGTGCACCACCTCATCATGGCTCAGCGGCAGGATGAAGTTCTCCGAGAAGGCATAGTGCAGCCCAAAGGTCATCTTGGAGTGGTGGTATTTGCGGTGGATCGGATCTTCGCTCATGTAGCTGAGCGTGTCGTTCATCCAGCCCATGTTCCATTTGAAGCCAAAGCCCAGCCCGCCTGCATCCGTCGGCGCGCTAACGCCTGGAAAGGCGGTGCTTTCCTCGGCCACGGTCATGATCCCCTCGACCTCGCCGTAGGTGGTCGCGTTCATGGTTTGCAGGAAGGCGATGGCCTCAAGGTTCTCGCGCCCGCCGTCCTTGTTGGGGATCCACTCGCCCTCTTTGCGGCTGTAATCGCGGTAGAGCATGGAGGCCACCGCATCGACACGCAGCCCGTCCACATGATGTTCCTGCAGCCAGTAAAGCGCGTTGGCAATCAGGTAGTTGGAAACCTCGGCGCGCCCGTAGTTGAACACCATCGTGTTCCAGTCGGGGTGAAAGCCTTCCTTCGGGTCGGCGTGTTCATAGAGCGCGGTGCCGTCGAACTTCGCCAGCCCATGCGGGTCTTCCGGGAAGTGGCCCGGCACCCAGTCGAGGATCACGCCCAGACCCGCGTTATGCGCAGCCTCGATGAAGGCACGGAACTCGGCGGGTGTGCCATGCCGGATCGTCGGCGCATAGAGACCCACCGGCTGATACCCCCATGAGCCATCGAAGGGGAATTCGGAGATCGGCATCAGCTCGATATGTGTGAAGCCCATGTCTGAGGCGTAGCCCACCAGCTGCTCGGCATGTTCAAGATAACTCAGCGGGCGATTGCCCTCCTCAAGCACACGCCGCCAGGAGCCCAGATGCACTTCGTAGATCGAGATCGGCTGGTCAAAGCGCTGCCGGGCCGCACGCTTTGTCATCCATTTGGCATCGCCCCAGTCATGATCGCCGATATCGCGCACAACTGACCCAGTGCGCGGCGGATGCTCCGACCCAAAGCCAACCGGGTCCGCCTTTTGCGGCAGAAGATGGCCGCCTGCATCCAGCACTTCGAATTTGTAGACCTCGCCATCGCCGATAACGGGGATAAAGGTCTCCCACACGCCGGTCTGGCCCCTGCGGCGCAACAGGTGTCGACGCCCATCCCAGGTGTTGAAATCCCCCACCACCGACACGCGCGCGGCATTCGGCGCCCAGACTGCGTAATGCGTGCCCGGCGTACCTTCATGTGTCATCACATGCGCGCCCAGCACATGCCACAGCTGCCGATGCGTGCCCTCGCCGATCAGGTATTCGTCCCATTCACCCATCACGGGGCCAAAGCGATAGGGATCATCCGCCACCCAGTGATGGCCATCGCGGGTGATGCTCAGATGATAGGCAAAGCGGGACTTTCGTCGAGAGGCGGTGCCTTCAAACAGCCCATCTGCGCCCGCGACGGGCTTCAGTGCCACAATCCGACGCTTGGTTTTGGGATCAACCGCCTCGATGCGATCGGCGCCGGGCACAAAGGCGCGCAGCACCCATTTTCCTGCCACCTCATGCAATCCAAGCACTGAGAACGGATCCGGGTGTCGGCCCGCAACAATGGCCTGGACGTCCTCTGCTTCACATCCCAAAATGGCTCCTTTCTAGAGCGTGTCCTGCCCGCTTGGAACCACCCTAGCTGCAAAGTCGCACTCGCGCCAACAGCGCAAGGCAATGACGTGGTCTTGGCGCGACATGCCCTAGGCCACATCCTTCTGCGATCTGCGCGGGCCAATAAGGCTGGGTGCATTCCAGATGTCGCGGGCATAACCGGCAATCGTCCGGTCCGACGAGAACCAGCCGACCCGGGCGGTATTGAGTGCGGCCATCCGGGTCCAGGCCGACTGGTCGGCAAAAGCCGTGTCGACCTCGCGCTGGGTCTCGAAATAGCTGTCGAAATCGCAGGTCACGAGGAAATAATCGTGATCGACCAGACCCTGAACCAGCCCGGCATAGCGTGCTTTCTCCGAGGGCGAGAAGACGCCGCTCTCGATCTGTTTCAGGACGCGGGCCAGACGCGGGCTCGCCTCGACCGCGCGGCGCGCATAGCTCGGCTCGGCCCGGCGGGCGACCACCTCAGCCGCTGTCAGACCGAAGAGAAAGAAGTTCTCGGCCCCCACGCAATCGCGAATCTCCACATTCGCCCCATCCAGGGTGCCGATCGTGGGTGCACCGTTCAGCGCGAATTTCATATTGCCGGTGCCCGAGGCTTCCTTGCCAGCCGTGGAGATTTGCTCAGACAGATCCGCCGCCGGGATCAAGATTTCCGCCATGGAGACATTGTAATTCTCTGGGTAGACGATCTGCAGCAGATCTTTCGTGACCGGGTCGGCATTGATCAGCGCGGCCGCGTCATTGATCAGGTGAATGATCTCCTTGGCCACCACATAGCCGGGCGCCGCCTTGCCGCCAAAGATCTTGACCCGCGGCGTCCAGTTGCCGTTTGGGGTGTCGCGGATGTCATTCCAGAGCGCGATGGTTTCAAGCAGGTTCATCAGCTGGCGCTTGTATTCGTGGATGCGTTTGATCTGCACGTCGAACATCGCCGCAGGGTCGAGCACCACGCCATCGCGCGCCTTGAGCCAGTTGGCCAGCCGCGCCTTGTTTGTGTCCTTTGCTGCCTGGAACCGCTCGAGGAACGCCGCGTCACTCGCATGGGTGCTGAGCCCCTCAAGCTGCTGCAGGTCATCCGGCCAGGCGGTGCCAATTGTCTCGTTGATCAGATCGCGCAGGGCCGGGTTGCAGGAATACAGCCAGCGGCGCGGCGTGATCCCGTTGGTCTGATTGATGATCCGGCCCGGGTAGTCGCGGTTGAGATCGGCAAAGACCGTCTCTTTCACCAGATCGGAATGCAGGGCCGACACGCCATTCACGCGATGCGCCATGACAAAGGCCAGCTCGCCCATCTTGACCTCACCGTGTTCAATGATGCGCACGTGGCTTCCGGTCTCGGCCAGATGTGCGGCCTCGATCAGCGCGATGATCCGGTGGTGGCGCGGTAGCACCCGGATGAACAGATCCTCCGGCCATCGCTCCAGCGCTTCGGGCAGTAGCGTGTGGTTGGTGTAGGCCAGACAGGCTCGCGCGGTGCTGATCGCCAGCGCCACTTCCATGCCGTGCGCGTCGATCAGCAGCCGCACCAACTCCGGCCCGGCAATAGCGGGATGTGTGTCGTTGAGCTGGATCGCCACGTGATCCGCCAGCGCCGCCAGATCGCCGCCTTCGCTCAAGAAACGGCGCAACAGGTCCTGGATTGAGGCGGAGGTGAAGAAATACTCCTGCTTTAGGCGCAGCTCCTTGCCGTCTTCGGTGGTGTCGTCAGGGTAGAGCACACGGCTGATCGTGCGCGCCAAGGCTTCGGGCGCGCTGGCCCCCATGTAGTCGCCACGGTTAAAGCTGCTGAGGTCAAAAGCCATCGTGGGCTGCGCCGCCCAGAGCCGCAGGGTGTTCGCCCACCGCCCCTGCCAGCCAACCACCGGGGTGTCATAGGCCGAGGCCATGACCGTCTCACCGGGCTCCCAGACCTGCGCGCCGTCGACCTCACGCAGCACACCACCAAAGTGAATCGGATAGCTCACCTCCGGGCGCTCGAACTCCCAGGCGTGGCGTTGCGCCAGCCAGGTCTCGGCCGTCTCCATCTGCGCGCCGTCCTTGAAATGCTGTTCAAAAAGCCCGTGTTCATAGCGGATGCCGTAGCCGTAAGCCGGAATACCCAAGGTGGAGAGCGAATCCATAAAGCACGCCGCCAGACGCCCCAGCCCGCCATTGCCCAGAGCCGCATCCGGCTCATCCGCGACCACCTTCGCGTAGTCTTGGCCAAGGCTCTCCAGCGCCTCTTGTGCCACCGCGTCCAGCCCCAGGTTCACAGCCACATCTTCAATGAGCCGCCCGATCAGGAACTCCATCGACAGATAGTAAACCCGCTTGCCCCGCGCCTCGTAGGTCTTGCGCGTGCTCTCGAACCACGGGTCAACCACCCGGTCGCGCAGCGCCAGCGACAGCGCCATGCGCCAGTCGTAAAGGGCGGCGTGGCTGGCATCCTTGCCAAGCGACTGTTTCAGGTGGCGCAGAATATCGGCACTGAACGCCTGCGGGGTCACGGGGGGGCTACTCATATCAGACATCGGGTCGGTTCCAAACTGGGCCTCGGACAGGCATAGGGGGCTGAAACATTCAATTTCTTTGTGATATCGGCTTTGGGTTGCAAAAAACAGCTGCGATTTTCAAAGCTCTCGGGCCCAGGGCGGGTTGGCGCCAGCGCGCGAGACCGTCACAGCGGCGACCTGAGCGCCCTTTGCGAGCGCGCCGGTCAGCGCCTCTTCACCGATCTCGGGCAGGCGCGCCTTGGACAACACTCCCGCCTCAAAGAGCGATGCCAGAACGCCCGCGTTGAAGGTGTCCCCTGCGCCGACGGTATCGACGATTTCGACCCGCTTGGCTGGCACATCGACACGGGCACCGGAAGCGAGGACGGCAGTGGCGCCCTCTGCCCCGCGCGTGACCAGCACAGCGCTTGGCCCCGCTGTGCAGAGCTGCCGGGCCTTCTGCTCCAGCGATTCATCGCCCGGAAAGATCCAATCCAGATCCTCGTCGGAGACTTTCAGCAGATCCGCCACGGCGATCATACGGTCGAGCCGCGCGCGGTAGCGGCCTTCGTCCCGGATAAACGACGCGCGGATGTTCGGATCAAGCACGATCAGCCGCGTCGGCGCCTCACGCAAGGCCAGGGCGGCGTAGAAGTCGGCGCAAGGTTCGCTGATCAGGCTGATCCCGCCGAAGTAAAGCGCCTCAACCGTGTCGGGCAAATCGGGCAACTGCTCTGGCGTCAGGCTGCGCCCGGCGGTGTTTTCGTCGTAGAACGTATAGCGTGCGTGGCCCTGGTTCAGCTCCACAAAGGCCAGGGTTGTGGGCAGATGCGAGCGGATCACATGGGCATCATCCACACCGCTGTCTTTCAAGGCCGCAGCCAGCTGGGTGCCAAAGAGATCGTCAGACAGCCCGGTGACAAACCCCGTGGGGCAGCCCAGCCGCCCAAGGGCGATGGCCGTGTTGAAGACAGCGCCGCCTGCATGCGGGACAAACCCAGATACGCCGGTGGCCGTGGCCTCCGGGATCATGTCGATCAGAGCTTCACCACAACAGAATATCATGCTCCGGCTCCCCTGGCCTGCGGCGTGGATGCCTAGCCGCGCAGGGCGGCTGCATCCTTCGCCAGTGCTTGGATGCCGGCCCAGTCGCCGGAGACAACCAGGTCAGAGGGTGCAACCCAGCTGCCGCCCGCGCAGATGACATTGGGCAATGATAGATAGTCCATCGCGTTCTCCGGGCTGACGCCACCGGTCGGGCAAAAGCTGATCTGTGGCAGCGGCGCGCCAATGGCCTTGAGCGCGGGCGCGCCACCGGAAGCTTCCGCCGGGAAGAACTTGAGCACGTCATAGCCGCGTTCCAGCAAGCGCATGGCCTCGGAGGCCGTGGCGGCCCCCGCCAGCAAAGGCAGGTCTTCGGCCTCACAGGCAGCGATCAGCGCATCCGTCGCGCCCGGCGAGACGCCAAAGGTCGCGCCCGCCGCTTTGGCGTTCTTGACATCCTGAGGCGTGACCAAGGTGCCTGCACCGACCACACCGCCGGGCACCTGCGCCATCTCGGCAATGACATCGAGCGCGGCAGGCGTGCGTAAGGTGACTTCCAGCGCGGGCAATCCACCGGCCACCAGAGCCTCGGCCAAGGGGCGGGCATGGGCTGTGTCTTTCACAACCAGCACCGGAACGATGGGCGCCAGCGAACAAATCTCTCTCGCGCGCGCGCTGGCCTCTTGCGGTGTCATGGGAAGGTCCTTTCTTAAAAGAGCACGCTGGCGCCGGTGTCCGCCGCGCCAACCGACCGGCGGAACTGGGCAAAGAGTTCGCGACCGAGGCCAAATTCATTGGCGCCGAGATTCACGCGAACGGCCTCTCTGTCAAGCACTCCGGGCGTTTTGATGTCAAGCGTGCCGGTTGTTGCATCGACGCGCAACACGTCCCCGTCCTGCAATTTGGAAATGGCGCCGCCATCCAGCGCTTCGGGGCTGACGTGGATCGCCGCAGGCACCGAGCCGGAGGCGCCCGACATGCGCCCATCGGTCACCAGCGCCACATTGATCCCCCGCGCCTGCAGGTTCTTCAGAAGCGGCGTCAGGCTGTGCAACTCCGGCATGCCATTGGCCTTGGGGCCCTGGAAGCGCACCACGACCACCGTGTCCTCGGTAATCTCCTGCGCGCGACAGGCCGCTTTGACCTCTTCCTGATCGTGGAACACGCGCACCGGCGCCTCCACGATCTGATGTTCGGGTTTCACGGCGGAGACCTTCATGACCGCATTGCCAAGGCTGCCGCTCATGCGTTTCAGCCCGCCCGTAGGTTGGAATGGGTCCGCAGAAGGGCGCAGGATTTTTTCGTTCAGACTGTGCGCCGTGCCCTCTTCCCAGACCAGCGTGCCGTCCTTGAGCTTGGGCTCCTGTGTATAGGCCTCCAGACTGCCGCCCGCGACGGTCTTGGTGTCGGGGTGCAGGAGGCCCGCACCCAGCAACTCGCGGATCATGTAGCCCAAGCCGCCTGCGGCGTGGAAGTGGTTCACATCCGCCAGACCGTTCGGATAGACGCGCGCCAAAAGCGGAGTCACTTCGGAGAGATCCGAAAAGTCCTGCCAGTCAAGGAGGATGCCGCCCGCCCGCGCCATGGCCACGAGGTGAATGAGCAGGTTGGTCGAGCCACCGGTCGCGTTCAGCCCAATGATGCCATTCACGAAGGCCTTTTCGTCGAGCACATCGCAGACCGGCAGGTAATTGTCGCCCAGATCGGAATGCGCCAGCGCCCGCTGGGCGCCTGCCTTGGTCAGCGCGTCGCGGATCCCGGTGTTCGGCGTGACAAAGCTCGTGCCCGGCAGATGCATGCCCATGAATTCCATGAGCATCTGGTTGGTGTTCGCAGTGCCATAGAAGGTGCAGGTGCCGGGGCCGTGGTACGCGCCCATCTCCGCTGCCATCAGCTCCTCACGGCCCACTTCACCTGCAGCGAACTTTTGGCGGACCTGCGATTTTTCCTCATTGGAGAGGCCGGACGTCATCGGCCCCGCAGGTAGGAACACCGTTGGGATGTGCCCAAAGGTCTGGGCCGCAATGATCAGCCCCGGCACGATCTTGTCGCAGACACCAAGATACACTGCGGCATCAAAGGTGTTGTGCGTCATGGCGATGCCCGTGGCCATGGCGATGAGGTCGCGGGAAAAGAGGCTCAGCTCCATGCCCGGCTCGCCTTGGGTGACGCCGTCGCACATGGCCGGCACGCCGCCCGCGACCTGCGCCGTCGCGCCCACTTCGCGCGCGGCCTCGCGGATCAGCTCGGGGTAGCGCTCAAACGGCTGATGCGCCGAGAGCATGTCGTTGTAGGTCGTCACAATCGCCAGATTGGGCGCCTGTTCGGTCGCCAGCGCGCCCTGATCCGATCCAGCACCCGCATAGGCATGGGCCTGCCCGCTGCAACTGAGGTGCCCGCGCGCGGGGCCTTTAACCCGCGCCGCTTGCATCCGTGCGAGGTACTCGCCGCGCGGCCCCTCGCTGCGGGCAATGATCCGGTCGGTGACGCGGGCAATGGTGTCGTTCAATGTCATCTGCGGTTCCTCTCGGTCCCTTGAGGACGCGGACGGCAGCTCAGATCTTGGACAGCTCCGCCAGCCTGCGCCCGGTGTCGATCATACGGTTCGCAAAGCCCCATTCGTTGTCATACCAGCTGACCACACGCACCAGACCATCTGCGGTCACACTGGTCTGCGGCGCGGCAAAGCACGAGGAATGCGGGTTGTGGTTGTAGTCGATGGAAACGGTCGGGTCGGTCTCATAGGCCAAGACACCCTTGAGCTCGCCTTCGGCGGCAACCTTCATGGCCGCATTGATTTCGTCTTTGGTGGCTGGCTTCTCGGTGGTGCAGGTCAGATCGACCAGCGAGACATTCGGGGTCGGCACCCGCACAGCGGAGCCTTCGAGCTTGCCTTCCAGATGTGGCAGAACCAGAGAAATGGCCTTGGCCGCCCCCGTCGACGTCGGCACCATCGAGAGCGCCGCCGCCCGCCCACGGTAGAGATCCTTATGCGGCGCGTCATGCGACGGCTGATCACCCGTGTAAGCGTGAATCGTGGTCATATAGCCGGTCTTGATCCCGAAGGCCTTGTCGAGCACGTAGGCCACCGGCGCGAGGCAGTTCGTCGTGCAGGAGGCGTTGGAAATGACGATGTCATCCTTGGTCATGTCTTTGTGGTTCACACCGTAGACCACCGTGCGGTCGGCCCCGGCCCCCGGCGCCGAAATCAGCACGCGCTTTGATCCGTTCTCCAGATGCTGCGCCGCTTTCTCTCGCGCGGTAAAGAGCCCGGTGCATTCCATTGCCACATCTACGCCGTCCCAAGGCAGTTCCCCTGGGTTGCGGATCGCCGTCACAACGATGCTCTTACCATTGACGACCAACGCATCGCCGGACACGGACACATCACCGTCAAACCGGCCATGCACACTGTCGTATTTCAGAAGATGCGCCAGAGTCTCGGGTGTCGACAGATCGTTGATCGCTGTGACCTCGACATCGGTCACCTTGTTTTCCACCAGCGCGCGCAGCACGCCGCGACCAATGCGACCAAATCCATTGATTGCAACCGTATGAGACATCTTCTTCCTCCAGAACGTCTTCTGTCTTGCGGCGATGAGACTCGACCCGCATTTGTTAGCGCTAACGATCACACTTCGCCCAGAATATCAATGGGCGATTGCGCCAATCTCCTGCGAGTCTACCATAAACAGGTCATTTTGCAGACCTATGACGTCGCCTCTGCAAAGACGATGTCGGCGGATAGAGTTGTCTCGATAACAAGCCACGCGTTGCGCAGATCGTTATCTTCAGCGCGGGCCACGGCGGCGTCCTGAGCCAGACCTTCAGTGAGCCAGCGGTCAATGAGCCGCGCGCGCAGCGTCTCCATGGGCACATCCAGGCAAATGCTCAGGTCCCACATGGGCCGCAAGTCGCGCCAGCCGGGCGAATCAAGTAGGAGATAGTTGCCTTCAACAATGACGATGTCGCTTGCGTCATCCAGACACCCGGCGCCCGCAATGGCGATGTCGCGTGAACGGTCAAAGCGCGGGTAGTAGACGGGAGTCTCACCCCCAAGCGCGGCCACAAGCCGCCGAAAACCACCTGCATCGAAGGTCTCCGGCGCGCCTTTCCGGTCCAGCAGGCCGAGACGCATCAGCTGCGTGTTGTCTAGGTGAAAGCCATCCATCGGCACCACCTCTGCCGCAGCGCCGCGCTGGGTCAAAGCCTCGGCCAAGCGCTCCGCCAGGGTCGATTTGCCACTGCCCGGAGCGCCCGCCACGGCGACAACGGCGCGCCGCGCTTGACGCGGCGCCTCCTGCACGGCGGCCACCAGCGTCTCGAACCTTTCAACTGTCCGGCTCATGCGGCCACGTCTTGGGCAGGTGGCTCTTTGGCGCCGGTCATGAAGGCGACCGCATCGGACATCGTATAGTCCTTGGGGTCGATCACGCAGAGCCGTTTGCCCAGACGGTGCACATGGATGCGGTCCGCCACCTCGAAGACATGCGGCATGTTGTGGCTGATCAGAATGATCGGGATGCCGCGTGACTTCACATCCAGGATCAGCTCCAGCACCCGGCGCGATTCCTTCACGCCAAGCGCCGCCGTCGGCTCATCAAGGATGATCACCTTTGAGCCAAAGGCCGCCGCCCGCGCCACGGCCACCCCCTGCCGCTGCCCGCCCGAGAGCGTCTCCACCGCCTGGTTGATGTTCTGAATGGTCATCAAACCAAGCTCCGAGAGCTTGTCGCGCGCGATCCGCTCCATCTCCGCCCGGTCGAGCTGGCGGAGCCATTTGCCCCGGAACCCCGGTTTACGGATCTCGCGACCCATGAACATATTGTCCGCAATAGACAGGGCGGGCGACATCGCGAGGGTCTGATATACCGTCTCGATGCCCTCGTGCCGCGCGTCGATTGGCGAGGTGAAGTGGACCTTCCGACCTTCGAGGAAAACTTCGCCCTCATCCGGGATCACCGCGCCAGACACGGCCTTGATCAGCGAGGATTTGCCCGCGCCATTGTCACCAATCACCGCGAGGATCTCGCCCGGCATCAGGTCAAAGTCGCAATGATCCAGCGCCGTGACCTTGCCATAGCGCTTCACGAGGTTGCGCGCCTTGAGAATAGGTTCCATCAGACCGACACCTTTCTGATCCATTGATCCACACCCACGGCGGCGATGATGAGCACGCCGATGAGCAGGTAGGTCCATTGCGCATCCGCGCCCATCAGGCGCAGCCCCAGGGTGAACACCCCGACGATCAGCGCGCCAAAGAGCGTGCCCATGATCGACCCACGCCCACCAAAGAGCGAGATGCCCCCGATCACCACCGCCGTGATGCTTTCGATATTGGCCAACTGCCCCGAGGTCGGCGACACGGACCCGATCCGCCCGATGAGCGCCCACCCGGCAAAGGCGCAGATCAGCCCCGCCAACGCATAGACTGAGATGAGCGTGCGTTTCACATTCACGCCGGACAGCTCCGCCGCCTCCGGGTCATCGCCCACCGCATAGACATGCCGCCCCCAGGCGGTGTGTTTGAGCGCATAGGCCAGCACAAAGACCAGCGCCAGCATGAAGACGACACCAAAGGTCAGCCGCGCGCCGCCCAGCTGGATCGTGTTTCCGAAGACCTGCAGCAGCGGCGCGTTGGCTTCAATGTCCTGACTTCGGATGGTCTCATTGGCCGAATAGAGAAAATTGGTCGCCAGCACGATCTGCCACATGCCCAGCGTCACAATGAAGGGCGGCAGCTTGACGCGTGCCACCAACCAGCCATTCAGGAACCCGATCAGCGTGCCGCAGAGAAGCCCGCAGGCCACCGAGACCTCGACGGGAATGCCATAGCGGAAGGTGAATTGCCCCATCACCACCGAGGACATGACCATGATGGCACCGACGCTCAGATCAATGCCCGCCGTGAGGATCACCAGACTCTGCGCCGCGGCAACGATGCCAACAATCTGTACTTGCTGCAAAATCAGCGTCAAAGCGAAGGGGGAAAAGAATTTGGTGCCGAGCAAAAGACCGAAGATCGCAATGGAGGCGATCAGTACGATCAGCGGCACCAGTGAGGGGTTCACATGCAGCATGTGTTGCACCGTCCCGATCACCCCGCGATGGGGATCGTCGAACTCAGCGACAGCCTCGGGTGGCTTTGAGACGTCGGTCTCATAGCCTTGAGAATTTCCAGCGGTCTCAGACACAGATCCCCCCTCTGTCCGCAGATCAAATGCGCATGGTGTGATGCTAAGCTTGCCAGACCGGGCGCTAAAAGTCCCGGCCGGATGTGGCGCGCGACGGGCCGCGCGCCACCTGTCTCAAGGTCGGCTCAGCCCCAGCAGAGATCCTTGCCTTCGGAGACGGAGATCGACTCGACCCCATCCGCAGGGGCATCCGTCACCAGCGCCACACCGGTGTCAAAGAAATCCTTGCCCGGTGTCGGCTCGGGCTTCACGCCTTCATCAGCCCAAGTCTTGATGGCCTCAACCCCAAGTGCGGCCATCAGCAGCGGGTACTGCTGCGACGTTGCGCCAATCACGCCGTCCGCCACGTTCTGCACACCCGGGCACCCCCCATCGACCGAAACGATCAGCACCTCTTTCTCACGGCCAATCGCCTTCAGCGCCTCATAGGCTCCGGCGGCGGCAGGCTCGTTGATGGTATGCACCACGTTGATGGTCGGGTCCTTGGCGAGCAGGTTCTCCATCGCCCGGCGGCCGCCCTCTTCATTGCCGTCGGTCACGTCACTGCCGACGATCCGCGCATCCGTCTCATCGCCGATCACTTTCGGGTCCGCCAGATCAATGCCAAAGCCGTCTAGGAACCCCTGATTGCGCAGCACATCCACCGTAGGCTGGCTCACGTTCAGATCCAGCGTTGCGATCTTGGCGCTGTCTGCCGCATCCCCCAACTGGGCCCGTGCCCACTCCCCGATCAGTATACCGGCCTTGTAGTTGTCGGTCGCAAAGGTCGCGTCAGCGGCATCAATCGGCTCCAGCGGCGTGTCGAGCGCAATCACCAGCAACCCCGCATCGCGTGCCTGCGTCACCGCAGAGACAATCGAAGACGTATCCGACGCGGTGATCAAAATGCCCTTGGCGCCATCCAGAATGCAGGTCTCGATGGCCTGCACCTGTGTCTCGTGATCGCCGTCGACTTTGCCTGCGAAGGCTTTGAGCGTCATGCCGAGCTCCGCCGCCTTGGCCTCAGCACCCTCTTTCATCTTAACGAAAAACGGGTTGGTGTCGGTTTTGGTGATCAGGCAGGCCGTGATGTCGTCAGCAGCCGCCACCCCGCTTGTTGCGCCCAAAGCGCTGAAACCCAGTATCGTGCTGGCAAGAAGTTTCTTCATCTTTTCCTCCCAAGGAAACGTTGACTGTCTTGGTCGAGAGGCGCAGCGCCCCTCCTGCCTGCGGAATCTCCCCCTGCAGGTCTCGCTCACGACACATCATTTCAAATCGCCTGTC
The DNA here is from genome assembly GCF_009811755.1 of Roseobacter cerasinus. Taxonomy (GTDB): domain Bacteria; phylum Pseudomonadota; class Alphaproteobacteria; order Rhodobacterales; family Rhodobacteraceae; genus Roseobacter; species Roseobacter cerasinus. The sequence goes on along the minus strand of NZ_BLIV01000003.1, from coordinate 56,470 downwards.
AATAAATAAATAAACTTGATTTATTAATGAGGACACATCAGAATGCTCATGAAAACAAGGGACATGAGCGGCCTGATGGATGGCGACAAGGTCAAGGGTCTTAGCATCGGCGTGAACCAGCGCGGCGTGCGCAATCATAATGAGCGCCTGCTGCTGTCCATGGTCCTGCGCCATGGGGCCCTGCCGGGAAGTGACCTTGCGCGCATGGCCGGATTGTCTCCTCAAACGGTCTCGGTGATCCTGCGCAAGCTGGAAAATGACGGGTTGCTGGCGCGCGGCGAGCCGCAGCGCGGCAGGGTCGGCAAACCCTCCATCCCGATGGATCTGTCGCCGGAGGGGGTGTTTGCCTTTGGTCTCAAGATCGGGCGGCGCAGTGCCGAGCTGTTGCTGCTGAACTTCAAGGGCCGCGTGATCCGGCAGCTGCATCTGTCTTACGCCTACCCTTCGCCCGAGGTGGTCTTCGGCTTTCTCGAAAACGGGATCGACACGTTGATGCAGGAGCTGTCGACCGCGCAGCAGGAGCGGCTTTGCGGCATCGGCGTCGCCTCCCCCTTCGAGCTGTGGAAATGGCATGACCTCTCCGGTCCGGCAGCGGAGGATTTCAGCTCGTGGCAAGACATCCATTTCGCGGATGAAGTGGCGAAGTTCAGCGCGCTGCCGCTCTTTGTCTGCAACGACGCCACCGCCGCCTGTCGGGCAGAGCATCTTTATGGGCTCGGCAAGGAGTACCGCGACTACGCCTATGTCTACATCGGGTCGTTCATTGGCGGCGGCGTCGTGCTGAACCACACGGTGTTTGAGGGCAATCAGGGCAATGCCGGTGCGCTGGGGTCGCTGCGCAGCACTGGCCCGTTGGGGGAAAGCCGCCAGTTGATTGATGTCGCCTCCCTGCACCTGCTTGAGGCGCGGTTGGTCGAGGTTGGGCTCGACCCGAAACAGCTCTGGCGGCAGCCGCAGGATTGGAGCGCGCTGTCACGCTACGTCGATCCGTGGATCGGCGAGACAGCACAGGAGTTGGCCAAGGCGGCGCTGTCGATTTGTTCCGTGATCGACTTTGAAGCCATCCTGATCGATGGCGCCTTCCCCGCCGCCGTGCGGGTCGAATTGGTAGACCGCGTGCGCCGCTACCTAGTCACCCAAGACACACGCGGGCTGCTCACACCCCGCATCGAGGCGGGCGAAATCGGCTTCAACGCCCGCGCTATCGGCGCCGCCAGCGGGCCGATCTTTTCGCAGTTTTTTCTGAACACAAATGCGGGGCTGTCCTCGGTCTGAGCCTCAGATCGCCTGTGTCATGATCTCGACCAGCGCGTCGGACGACAGCACGCAAGGGTTGGCCTTCATAGAGGACGCGCCTGCGGCCTCTTCGGCAATGGCGAGGAGGTCAGTCTCCGGCGTCAGCCACTGCGTCAGACGCGGCACCTGCCATTCGTCCAGCAGAGCGGGCAGTTGATGTGCAACAGCGTCCGGCGCAATGCCAAACCCGCCGCCCAACCACGCGGCGACCTCGTGAAAGCGGGTGAGATCCGCGCCGTCCCGGTCAAGGGCTGCCGCATTGGCCACCAACACCGGGCCCAACAGCCGCCCGCAGATCAGCCCATGCGGCGCGCCGGTGCGCCCGCCCAGAACACCTGCCAGCCCATGCACGGCCCCAAGCCCGGCATTGGCCAGCGCCAGCCCGCCCACGAGGCTGACAAAGGCCATATCGTCGCGTGCCCCCGCATCTTCGCCTTTGGCCAGCCGCGCCAAGGCCCGCGCGCCCTTCGGGATCGCCGCGCGGCAGAGCGCATCAGTCAGCGGGTTCGCCCGGCAGGAGAGATATGGCTCAATCACCTGCGTCAACGCGTCGAGGCCCGAGGCCAGCGTCTGCGCGCGCGGCGCGTGATCGGTCAGTGCCGGGTCGACAATCGCGAGATCGGGTAGCATCCGGTCATCGCGCAGGCTGACCTTGCGACGTGCCTCGGGCACCGCGATGACGGCGTTCTTGGTCACCTCCGCGCCGGTCCCGGACGTGCTGGGCACTGCGATGAAAGGCAACGGCTTGGACTTCAGTGGCTGCGCCTGTCCGACACCTTCCAGATGATCCATCACGTCCGTATCGCCGGGCAGCAGCGCCGCCGTAGCCTTACCCAGATCGATGACCGACCCGCCGCCGATGGCAACGACGACCTCACCCCCCATGGTGCGCCCGGCGTTCACTGCTGCGCGCACCATGGCGACGGTTGGCTCTCCCGTGCAGAGCACAGCCTCAACCTTCGCGCCCTCTGCCGTCAGCTCCTTGATTACCTGATCGACCCAAGGCCCCGAGCGGCCCCGCACCAGCAGCACCTTGCGGCCCATCCTCAGGGTCTCGGCACAGAGATGCGCCGCCTGACCTCGCCCGAAGAGAATGCGCCCGGCGGTCAGGAAACTGAAATCAGGCAGGCTCAAAAGCGCAGCGTCGCGTCAACCGCGCGCTTCCACGCGGCGTATTTGACGTCCCGATCAGCCGTTTCCATCTGCGGCGTGAACTGCCGCTCCAGCGCCCAGCTTTGTGAAAAGCCTTCGCGGTCTGGGTAGAGACCCGCGCGTTGCCCAGCCAACCATGCAGCCCCCAGAGCCGTGGTTTCCAGCACCTCGGGCCGGTCCACCGGCGCCCCGATGATGTCAGACAGGAACTGCATCGCCCAGTCGGAGGCGGACATGCCGCCATCGACCCGCAGCGTAGCCCCTGCCCCCTCTCCTTGCCAATCGGCCTGCATGGCCTCCAGCAGATCGCGGGTCTGATAGCCCACGCTCTCCAGCGCGGCCTTGGCGTATTCCTCCGGCCCGGACCCACGTGTGAGCCCAAAGACCGCGCCGCGACACTCTGCATTCCAGTATGGCGCGCCGAGGCCCACAAAGGCGGGCACCAGCACCACATTCTGATTTGGGTCGGCCTTTTCGGCCAGCGGCTGCGTCTCCGCTGCCTCGCGGATGATCTTGAGCCCGTCGCGCAGCCATTGCACTACGGCGCCCGCCACAAAAATCGAGCCTTCAAGCGCATAGGTGGGCTTGCCATCGAATTGATAGGCGATGGTGGTCAGCAGCCGGTTCTGCGACGTCACAGCCGTCTCGCCCGTATTCAGCAGCGCGAAACATCCAGTGCCGTATGTGGATTTCAGCATGCCCGGCTCAAAACAAGCCTGCCCGATGGTCGCTGCCTGCTGGTCCCCCGCGACGCCAAGGATGGGCACTTCGCGCCCAAAGAGGTCAGCCCGCGTCATGCCGAAATCGGCCGCGCAATCCTTGACCTCGGGCAGCATCTCCATGGGGATATCGAACAGGTCACAGATCGACCGGCTCCAGCGCCCGTTGTGAATATCGTAGAGCATCGTGCGCGCGGCGTTCGTCGCGTCGGTGACATGCGAGGCCCCACCCGTCAGCTTCCAGATCAGATAGCTGTCGACCGTGCCGAACAGCAACTCGCCCGCCCGGGCGCGGTCCCGAGCGCCATCGACGTGATCGAGAATCCACTTGAGTTTCGTACTTGAGAAATAAGGGTCAGCCAACAGCCCCGTCTTCTCGGTGATCATCTTGTGATGACCCGCCTCACGCAATTCGCGGCAATAGTCCGCCGTGCGTCGGTCCTGCCAGACGATTGCGTTGTGAATGGGTTTGCCGGTGGCTTTCTCCCAGAGTACAACGGTTTCGCGCTGGTTGGTGATGCCGATGGCGGCGATGTCATCCGGGCCAAGACCCGCCTTCTCAATCGCCGCGCGGCAGGTGCCTGCCGTCGTCGACCACAGATCGCCCGGGTCATGCTCCACCCAGCCACTGTTGGGGAAATGCTGCTGGAATTCCTCTTGCGCGCTGGCGACGATCTTCATGCCCCCATCAAACACGATGGCGCGGGAGGATGTGGTCCCCTGATCAATGGCAAGAATATGGGTCATGGCTTTGCTTTCTTCGTCCGTCATCCTCGGGCTCGACCCGAGGATCTTTGTGGCCGGAGGTCCTCGGGTCGAGCCCGAGGATGACGGCGGGATTTGAAGCAGGCCGGGGCGCTGCCGCCCCGGCCAAAAGTCAAAGGCTTACTGCCAGGACTTGATCAGCTCGTCATAGCTGACGGTCTTGGGCTCTTCGTCCTCGTTCTCCAGTTTCGGGAACGGGGCGCCAGGTTGCGCGAACCAATGCTCTGCGCCCAGCTCCTCGTTCATCACCGGGCCAAGATCACCCTGCACACCGGCACGTTCCAGACGCTCAAGCACACGCTCCTGATCTGCACAAAGCGCATCCAGTGCTTCCTGAGGTGTCTTTGCACCGGACATCGCATCGCCGATGTTCTGCCACCACAGCTGCGCCAGCTTCGGATAGTCCGGCACGTTGGTGCCTGTGGGCGACCACGCGACCCGCGCGGGCGAGCGGTAGAACTCGACTAGGCCGCCCAGCTTGTCCGCACGATCAGTGAAGTGATCGCTGTCGATGGTGCTCTCACGGATGAAGGTTAGACCGACGTCAGACTTTTTCAGGTCCACCGTCTTGGAGACCACGAACTGCGCGTAGAGCCAGGCTGCCTTGGCGCGATCCACCGGCGTGCTTTCCATCAGCGTCCAGGAACCAGCGTCCTGATAACCGATCTTCTGGCCTTCTTTCCAGTAGACACCATGCGGGCTGGGCGCCATGCGCCACTTGGGCGTGCCGTCCTCGTTCATCACCGGCAGGTCAGGCTCAACTGTGGCGGCGGTGAAGGCGGTGTACCAGAACATCTGCTGTGCGACATTGCCTTGCGCCGGGATCGGACCCGCCTCTGAGAAGGTCATGCCAGCAGCCGCGGGCGGCGAGTACTTCTGCAGCCATTCGATGGCCTTGGTCACCGCATAGACAGCCGCCGGTGAATTGGTCGCGCCACCGCGCGCCACGCAGGAGCCTGTGGGCTGCGAGTTCTCGTTCACACGAATGCCCCACTCATCGACCGGCAGACCGTTTGGCTCACCCACGTCGCCCATGCCAGCCATGGACATCCACGCGTCAGTGTAGCGCCAACCCAGCGACGGGTCTTTCTTGCCGTAGTCCATGTTGCCAAAGACTTCGCCTTCGACACCCATGTGGCTCAGGTCGCGGCCCGTGAAGAACTCCGCGATGTCCTCATAAGCAGACCAGTTGACCGGAACACCCAGCTCATAGCCATAGGCCTCTTGGAAGTCAGCCTTGTTCTTCTCGTCGTTGAACCAGTCGTAGCGGAACCAGTAGAGGTTCGCGAACTGCTGGCTGGGCAACTGGTAGAGCTTGCCATCGGGGCCGGTGGTGAAGCTGGTGCCGATGAAATCCTCCACATCAAGCGTCGGCAGAGTCACATCGGCACCCTCACCCGCCATCCAGTCGGTCAGGTTGCGCACCTGCTGATAGCGCCAGTGCGTGCCGATCAGGTCGGAGTCGTTGATGTAGGCGTCATAGATATTCTCGCCCGACTGCATCTGCGTTTGCAGCTTCTCGACCACGTCGCCTTCGCCGATCAGGTCATGCGTGACTTGAATGCCGGTGATCGCAGTGAAGGCCGGGGCCAGCACCTGAGATTCGTACTCATGCGTGGTGATCGTCTCGGAGACCACCTTGATCTCCATGCCCTGGAACGGCTGGGCCGCATCGACGAAGAACTGCATCTCCGCTTCCTGCTCTTCCCGGCTCAGCACCGAGAGGCCGCCGATCTCATTGTCGAGAAACTGCATGGCGGCGTCCATATCCGCCCAGGCCGGCACCGTCAGAAGCGAGGTGATCAACGCTCCCACGGCTGTGGTTGATTTCAAAGAAAAGTTCATGTGTGTCCTCCCAAGACGTTATTGAACTGTTTTTGAGGATCGCCCGGCGCGCGGACGACCCGGTCTTCCTGAAGCTACACCCAGCGGAACACCGCTGCGGCATAGACAAGGCACGCGAGCAGCGCATAGGGCTGCGGTGCGACCTCCAGACCCAGCCAGATCAGATTGATGAAGGCTGAGCCCAACAGCGTGATGAACAGACGATCACCCCGCGTTGTTTCGATACGGAGAATACCCACGCGGGGGGTCTCCGGGTATTTGATGGCGAGGATCGTGAAGATGATCAACAGCGATGCGATCACGCCAAAGAAGATTGCGGTGGGTAGGGTCCATGCCATCCAGGCCATTACGGTTTCGCCTCCTGTGCTTGAGTGGTTTCGCACAGTGCGAATACACCTTTGATCCAATAGTTATCATCGTTGAAGAAGCTCCCGGCATTTGCCCGTTGAAGAACCCCCGATCCTAACACGCCTAACTCATCATTGTGCTGGCTATTTACACCGACGACTACAGAGCCTGCAGGTACCGTATGCTCGGGGCAATTGGTTTTTCCGGGAACACTATGTTCACGTGTCAAAAGGAAAACGCCCTCTTCAGGTGAAAAATTTGCGGGCTCATTGTGCAAAATGTGGAAGATGCTGCCACAAAAAATTAGAATTACGACTAAAAAACAGAGCGCTGGAAAATTTAGTTCTCCATCTTTCGGTGGAGGGAACCACGCTCCGCCTTCTGATTTAATGGGTGCGCCTCGCACAAAAGCCTGCAAGTACACAACAACGGCCGATAGAGCTAACCCTATACCCAGCAGTTCAATTGGCATCTCAAAAATTGACATTTTACACCCTCCCCAGGGCGAAGCCCTTGGCGATGTAGTTGCGCACGAAGTAGATCACCAAGGCGCCCGGAACGATGGTCAACACACCGGCGGCGGCCAGCACACCCCAGTCGATGCCCGCCGCGCCTTGAGTCCGGGTCATGATCGCGGCGATGGGTTTGGCGTCCACAGTTGTCAGCGTCCGGCTCAGCAGCAGTTCCACCCAGGAGAACATGAAGCAGAAGAAGGCTGCCACGCCGATGCCAGAGGAGATCAACGGCATGAAAATCTTCACGAAGAACTTGCCGAAGGAATAGCCGTCCAGATAGGCCGTCTCGTCAATCTCCTTGGGCACACCGCGCATGAAGCCTTCCAAGATCCAGACCGCGAGGGGCACGTTGAAAAGGCAATGCGCCAGTGCGACGGCGATATGCGTGTCGAAAAGACCTACCGAGGAGTAAAGCTGGAAGAATGGCAGCGCAAAAACCGCAGGCGGCGCCATCCGGTTGGTCAGCAGCCAGAAGAACAGGTGCTTGTCGCCCATGAAGCTATAGCGGCTGAACGCATAGGCCGCAGGCAGCGCCACCGCGAGGCTGATCGCCGTGTTCATCACCACATAGATCAGCGAGTTGATATAGCCGATGTACCAGCTCTCATCCGTGAAGATCTTGACGTAGTTCTGGAACGTCAGGTTTTGCGGCCAGAGCGAAAATGAACTCACAATCTCGGTGTTCGTCTTCAGGCTCATGTTCAGCAGCCAGTAGATCGGCAGCATCAGGAACAGCAGGTAAAGCCCCATGACAATGGCCGAGCGGTTCACGCGCGGGGCGCGGCGGCGGGCCACGCTGGCCTCACCTTGGCTCAAAGCTGCGGGGGCTTGCACAGTGGTCTCGGACATCACACGCCGTCCCTTTTGTCGAGGTTGGTCATGACTGTGTAGAACACCCAGGAGATCAGCAGGATCACAAGGAAGTACATGATCGAGAAGGCCGCCGCCGGTCCGAGGTCAAACTGCCCCAGCGCCATCTTCACAAGGTCAATCGACAGGAAGGTGGTCGCAGATCCCGGTCCGCCGCCGGTCACAACAAATGGCTCGGTGTAGATCATGAAACTGTCCATGAAGCGCAGCAGGATCGCGATCATCAGCACGCCCGCCATCTTCGGCAACTCGATATAGCGGAACACAGCCCAGCGGCTCGCCTGATCGATCTTGGCCGCCTGATAATAGGCGTTGGGGATCGACTGCAGCCCAGCATAGGCCAGGAGCGCCACCAGCGAGGTCCAGTGCCAGACGTCCATGACGATCACGGTGACCCAAGCGGCAAAAACGTCCTGCGTGTAGTTATAATCGATGCCGAGTTTGTTCAGCGTGTAGCCCAGAAGGCCAATGTCCACGCGGCCAAAGATCTGCCAGATGGTGCCCACCACATTCCACGGAATCAGCAGCGGCAGCGACATCACCACAAGGCAGAAAGACGCCCAGAAGCCGCTCTTCGGCATGTTCAGCGCGATGTAGATTCCCAGCGGAATCTCAATCGCCAGAATGATGCCCGAGAAGGTCAGCTGCCGCCAGAGCGCGCCCCACATGCGGTCGTCCTGCAGCATCTCGCGGAACCAGAGGAGTTTGTCATCAAGTGGGAAGAACTGACCTCCAAAGGTGTCCTGCACAGAATAGTTCACCACCGTCATCAGCGGGATCACCGCCGAGAAGGCCACCAGTACCAGCACCGGCAGAACGAGGAACCACGCCTTTTGATTGACTGTCTTGTTCATCAGGCGGCCTCCCCCTCTGCTGCCACGCGCCAGTCGTCTGCGTAGACGTTGATGCCCTTGGGATCGAAGGTGATGCCGTTGGTGTCGGTCGAGACCGCGTCATCTTCACCAGCAATGGCGCTGACCTCGCGGCCGGCCACATCCAGCCGCACGATCTTGTGCCGCCCCACGTCCTCAACCCGGCGCACGCTGGCGGGCACACCGGTGCCATCCGATGTCAGGCGGATGAACTCGGGCCGCACGCCGACCTGTAGCTTGCCGCCTTTGGGTGTGTAGCCCGCACCAAGTGCGACCTCGGTGCCTGCGATCTGAGCCGTGGCCCCGTCAATCTGCGCGTCAAAGACGTTCATGCCCGGCGAGCCGATGAAGTAGCCCACAAAGGTATGCGCGGGGCGCTCGAAGAGCTCCTGCGGCGTGCCGATCTGCACCACGCGCCCGTCATACATCACCACAACCTTGTCGGCGAAGGTCAGCGCTTCGGTCTGGTCGTGGGTCACATAGATCATCGTGTGACCAAACTCGTGGTGCAGCGATTTGAGTTGCGTGCGCAGCTCCCACTTCATATGCGGGTCGATCACCGTGAGCGGCTCGTCAAAGAGCAGCGCGTTTACGTCCTCGCGCACCATACCGCGCCCGAGAGAAATCTTCTGCTTGGCATCCGCCGTGAGCCCGCGCGCCTTGCGGTCGAGCTCCGCCTCCATGCCGATCATCTTTCCGATCTGCTGCACGCGGCTGGCGATGTAACTCGCATCCGCCCCGCGATTGCGCAGCGGGAAGGCCAGATTGTCGCGCACGGTCATCGTGTCGTAGACCACCGGGAACTGGAACACCTGCGCGATGTTGCGCTCCGCCGTGGGGGCATGCGTGACGTCCTGATCGTCGAAGAGAATGCGCCCCTGGCTGGGATGCAGCAGCCCCGAAATGATGTTGAGCAGCGTGGATTTGCCGCAACCCGACGCGCCCAAAAGCGCATAGGCCTCGCCATCCACCCAGTCGTGGTTCAACTCTTTCAAAGCAAAATCATCTTCGGATTTCGGCGTGGGAAAGTAGGAATGTGCCAGATTGTCAAGCGTGATCTTGGCCATTATGCCGCCTCTGCGTAGGGGGCCGCGGCGACCAGTGCGCCGTCCTGACCAAAGAGATACACATGCGCCGGGTCGAGAAAGACCTCCAACTCCTGCCCCGGCGTCAAGCTCTGGATGCCGTGCACAAGGCCGACCCAGCGCTCGCCGTGATGATCGAGGTGCACAAAGGTCTCGGACCCGGTGATTTCGGTCACCGTCAACTGCGTCTTGAAGGACATCACACCTGCCACATGCGGGCTGAGTTCGAGATGGTTGGGCCGGAAACCGGCGGTATAGGTGCCATCAGGCAGTGCTTCGGCCCCGGGCATCGTCGGCATCGACTGGCCATCGCCAAAAGACAGCATCCCGGCCTCTTTGCGTATCTGGAGAAAGTTCATAGGCGGATCAGAGAAAACACGCGCAGTCGTGGCATTCACCGGCTTGCGATAGACCGATGGCGTCGGCCCGAACTGCGTCACCTTGCCTTCCCAGAGCGCCGCCGTGTTGCCGCCCAAGAGCAGCGCCTCTTCCGGCTCGGTTGTGGCATAGACAAAGATCGCACCGGATTCCTCGAAGATGCGCGGGATCTCGGCCCGCAGCTCTTCACGCAACTTGTAGTCCAGATTGGCCAGCGGCTCATCCAGCAGCACCAGACCCGCGTTCTTGACCAAAGCGCGGGCCAGAGCACAGCGCTGCTGCTGCCCACCGGACAGCTCCAGCGGCTTGCGGTCGAGCATGGGCGTCAGCTTCATCAGCTCAGCCGTCTCGCGCACCCGCGCATCAATCTCGGCGCGCGACTGTCCAAGTAGGCGCATGGGCGAGGCAATGTTGTCATAGACGGTCATCGACGGGTAGTTGATGAACTGCTGGTAGACCATGGCGACCTTGCGGTCTTGCACCCGCATGCCGGTGACGTCTTCGCCGTTCCAGATCACGCGGCCCGTCGCAGGCACATCCAGCCCCGCCATCAGCCGCATTAGCGAGGTCTTACCCGAGAGCGTCGGCCCCAGCAGTACGTTCATCGTGCCCTTCTGCAACTCGATGTCCGTTGGGTAGATGTGCGTCATCCCACCCACGGTCTTGGAAACCCCCTCCAGGATCAAACTCATGCCCGTCCCCCTTTTATTCTGCAGCCTTGGCCAGCTGGTCCACCGGTGTGGACCGCAGGAACCCCTCCAGCGCCGCGACCTCGTCTTTGTTCATCCGCAGACCCAGCTTGTTCCGCCGCCAGATGATATCTTCAGCCGTACACGCGTATTCATTCCGGCAAAGCCAGAGCACTTCGCGTTCGGTCAGTGTGGCCCCGAACGACTGGCCCAGAGCGGCCTCGTCCTTGGCATCGCCCAGCACCTCCCAGGCCTCGGTGCCATAGGCGCGCACAAGACGCCGCGCCCAGAAAGGAGACAGGAACGTAAACTCCTGCGCCAATCGCGTGACCAGGGCTTCAAACCCGTCAACGGCGAAATCGCCCCCCGGCAAGGCCACACCCGCTGTCCAATGGCCGGAGGTGCCCGGAAAGAAGGGCACAATCTTCTCCATCGAATCTTCGGCGAGCTTGCGATAGGTGGTGATCTTGCCGCCAAAGACATTCAGGATCGGCGCGCCACCGGCATCATCCACCTTGAGCGTGTAGTCTCGCGTGGCCGCAGTCGCGCTGCTGGCCCCATCGTCATAGAGCGGGCGCACCCCGGAATAGCTCCACACCACATCGTCCGCGGTGATGTCCTCCTTAAGATATTGGTTGATGAAGGCGATCAGATAGTCGCGCTCGTCATCGGTGCATTCGGGCTTGGCCTCCGGCTCGCCGTGCTCGGCATCCGTGGTGCCGATCAGCGTGAAATCCGTCTCATAAGGAATGGCAAAAATGATGCGCCCGTCGGTGCCCTGGAAGAAATAGCACTTGTCGTGATCGTAGAGCTTGCGCGTTACGATATGGCTGCCGCGCACCAGCCGCACGCCTTCGGTGGAATTGATCCGCACCTTCTGCTGGATGATGTCACCGACCCAGGGTCCGCCTGCGTTCACCAGCATCTTGGCACGCAAGGTGGACGTCTCGCCCGTAGCGCCATCCTCCAGCGTGACCTCCCAGAGGTCATCCACGCGCGCCGCACTGACCACCTTGGTACGCACCATGATATCGGCTCCGCGCGCTTCGGCGTCCCGGGCGTTCAGGATTACCAGACGGGAATCTTCGATCCAGCAGTCGGAGTATTCGAAAGCCTTTTCAAAGCGATCCTCGATGGGCGCGCCTTCGGGCCGCCCTTTCAAACGCAGGGTCTGCGTGCCGGGCAGGATCTTACGCCCGCCGAGATTGTCATAGAGGAACAAGCCAAAGCGAATAAGCCAGGCAGGGCGCCGCCCCTTCATCCAAGGCATGACCGTGTTCAGGATGCGCGACGTCGGTGTCGAGCCCTCAAACCGCATATCCTTGTGATAGGGCAGAACGAACCGCATCGGCCAGCTGATATGCGGCATCGCGGTCAGCAGCACCTCCCGCTCGGCCAGGGCGTGGCGCACAAGGTTTATCTCGAAATACTCCAGATACCGCAACCCGCCGTGGAAGAGCTTGGTCGATGCCGACGACGTCGCCGAGGCCAGATCGTTCATCTCCGCCAGGGCCACGCTCAGGCCACGTCCCGCCGCGTCCCGCGCGATCCCACAGCCGTTGATGCCACCACCAACGATAAAGAGATCATATGTCTTGGATTGGTTTTCCAGCGACGACACAAGACCCCCCTTCTTGCTCAGCGTGCGTTGCGGGAAGGCGTAACGCACCTAGTTCAACGGATCAAGCGGATTTTTTCGTTTATGTTCGCTTTTGGGAAAACGAAGATTGAGCGAACATCTGTCTGGATGATGGAACCTGTCCCGCATGCTCCAACAGCTCTTCGGAACAGGTCTCTCATCCATGAACACATCCCGGTGAACAATTCCAGAAAGTCAGAGGAAAACTATAGAATTACATCTATTTTTCAGCTACTCAGCAGGAGAGGAGGAGCCACATGTCGCAGACATTTCGCCAGCCGGACATTCTGAAAATCGCGCAACGCGAGGGCAAAGTGACGGTCGAAGGGCTGGCAGAACACTTCGGTGTCACCCTGCAGACAATCCGGCGGGACCTGACCGAACTGGCCGAAGCGAACAAACTCGAACGTGTGCACGGCGGCGCGATTCTTCCCTCAGGTACCACGAATATTCAGTATGAAGAACGGCGGACGCTGAACCAATCCTCCAAACTGGCGATGGCGCGCGCCTGTGCCGCGCAGATCCCCGAGGGCTGTTCGGTGTTCCTCAACATCGGCACCAGCACAGAAGCGGTGGCGCAGGAACTGCTCGACCACCGCGATCTGATGGTGGTGACCAACAACATGAATATCGCGAATATCCTGATCGACAATTCCGACTGTCAGGTGATCGTGACGGGTGGGGCATTGCGCCGCTCTGACGGCGGGCTTGTGGGTACGCTGACCATCGACACGATCCGTCAATTCAAGTTCGATTACGCGGTGATCGGCTGCTCGGCCATGGATGAGGACGGCGATATTCTGGACTTCGACATTCAGGAAGTGGGGGTCAGCCAGACCATCATCGCGCAATCGCGCAACAGCCTGCTGGTGGCGGATCATTCGAAATTCAGCCGGACGGCCCCTGCGCGGATCGCCTCAATGCGCGCGGTGTCAACGGTCGTGACCGACAAGCGCCTGCCCGGAAACCTGCCGCAGCTCTGCGCGGATTGGGGCACCAAGGTGATTGTGGCGGGTTAGCCCATCACGGCGCGGGAAGCTCCATTGCCCGCATCTTGCGCAAAAGATCAATGAAGCCGGCGACCTGATGGCGAGCCGTGGCAGCCCCCTTCTCAGCCGTGGCCAGATGCGCCTCACCCACCGTGCCTGCCGGGTTCAGATCACTGGCAATCCAGCCGTAGGATACTGGCCCGATAGGCGAAATCGCACTGGTCTCAGCAGTGGAGCGGAAATCCTGCGCCGCGGACATATCCAGCGTCTCAGGCCGGAAATACAGCATCAGCGAGGTCTCCAGATCACCGCCATGGATACCAAAGGTCTTCTCCTGATCTGAATAGAGCCCCTTCGGCGTGCCGAAAGACCCCCACTGGCATTTCACCGCCAACATATCCGCCTGCACCCGCAGCTCCCGCGACAGGATCGACACCAGATCAAGGTTGCCACCGTGTGAGTTCACAATCGCGATCTTCCGTATGCCCGCCCGCGCCACGCTTAGGCCAATCTCGGTCCAGGCGGCCAGTGCGGTAGCCGCGCTCAACGTCAGGGTGCCTGCCGCCCAGAGATGTTCGTTGGATTTCCCCACCGCCTGCAGCGGCAGCAGCCGTAGGTCCAGATCATCGGGCGCCTGTCGCCGCAGCTCCGCCAGCATGCCCTGCCCGATCAGCGTATCGGTGCCCACCGGCAAATGCGGCCCGTGCTGCTCAATCGCCGCCGTGGGCAGGATCGCAATGGTCTGCATTGGGTCGATCTCGGCAAAGTCCGGCGCGCGCAGATCAGCCCAATCCGTCAGGCCGCTCATGAGGCCTCTTTCGGGGCATAGGTCGCATCGAGTCGCGAGCGCAGATAGTCGGCGGCACGTACCGGCGGATACTTCGGCTCCCCCGTGCCCGGCAGGGCTGCAACCACCGCATCCGGATGCGCCTCGACAAAAAACGCAACCGAGCGGCGCTGCCGCTTGGGTGGCAGAACGCGGTGCGGGGTGGAGACATAAATGTCATTGGTCCAGCGCATCAGGCAATCGCCGATATTGACCACATAGGCATCGGGCACATGAGGCACATCGACCCAATCGCCGCCGCGCGGCTTCACCTGCAAACCGCCCTCTCCGTCCGTCATCAACAGCGTGATGGCTCCGTAGTCCGTATGCGCACCTGCACCGATCTCATTCTCCGCGCCGGTCCCAGGCGGGTAATGCAAGAGGCGCAGGGCCGCCATCGGATCGGCAAAGGCCGGCGTGAAATGCTCCGCCTCCAGCCCCAGATCCGCGGCAAAGGCACGGTGGATGTCGACCCCCAACGCGAGGGCCGCGTCATAATAGGCCAGCATCACCTCGCGAAACCCGTCGATCTGCGGCCAGACATTCACCCCGCGAAACGCATCCCCGCGCTTGACGCGGGGATCTTCTGGCGCGAGATCAAACCCGATGTTGAAGCTTTCCTTCCGGTCCACCTGCGCCGAGCTGTCATCGAGCGACTCGTCCCCTTCCGCCGCCCAGCCGCGATAATGCGGCGTGTTCAGGATCGACAGCGCCTGTTTCTCAGCGAGGGGCTGCGAAAAGAACGCCTCGGCCATGTCAAACACCTTGGCCCGCAGGTCTGACGAAACCGTATGGTTCTGCAACAGGAAGAATCCCGGCCCGCGCACCGCCTGCCCTAAATCAGACAAAAACTCAGCCCGGTCGCTCTCAAACCGGGACCAATCGAGAACCGGGATCATGCCCGCACCGCGCTGTGTTTCAGCGGGACCGCCCCGATGAACTTGTCCATCTTGCCCGCCACGTTTCGCAGATGCGCCTTGCGGCTAGCGTCGGTCGAGCTGTCCATCAGGTAGTGTGCGGCAAAGGCCGTCTTGCACCGTCGTGCGCAGATCGCCCGCACCCCGCGCAGGATCGTGCGTTTGCCCGGCGCGCCAATCATCTGCGTCAGCCCCCAGCTGGCTCCACAGGTGGTGAAGAGCCCCAGCCGGGTGATATGGGTGAGGCCGGGGCGAATGTTGTCGTTCTCGCCATCCGGCATCAGAAACGCCACATCGGGCAGCA
The DNA here is from genome assembly GCF_009811755.1 of Roseobacter cerasinus. Classification (GTDB taxonomy): domain Bacteria; phylum Pseudomonadota; class Alphaproteobacteria; order Rhodobacterales; family Rhodobacteraceae; genus Roseobacter; species Roseobacter cerasinus. The sequence goes on along the minus strand of NZ_BLIV01000003.1, from coordinate 41,261 downwards.
GCACCCGGTCGAGCCACCCTTTCAGCATGGCAGGCAACCCGTACCACCAGGTCGGGTAGACAAAGATAAGCGTGTCACACCAGAGCACATCCTCCACATCCTGAGCCACAGGCGCGCGGTTGGCGGGTGTGTCCTCGTAGATGTCCAGCTCCGTGCTGCTCAGAGCGGGCGAGAAATTGCGGCGATAGAGATCGATTACACGCGTCTCTGCGCCCGCAAACCGCAGCCGCTCCAGCACGGTTTCGCGGACAGACGCGGTGAAACTCGTCTCCTTCGGATGGCAATAAACAATGAGCGCACGCATTCAAAACATCTCCATTTCCTGATCCACCCGCGACAGAAAGCTTGCCCTTTGTGCATCTGTCGCGCGGTTCATATCATAAAGCGCAAGGTACCGCATTTTCTGCGGGCGACATACGTGCCAGACGGCACGTGTGACCACCTTGCGCGGCGGGTCCCCGGCCAGAAAGGCCCGCGTTCGGGTGCCACCATAGGTCGTGACCGCCGCAAGCTTGCGGATGTGCTGCAGGTTTGGGCGGACCTTGCCGTCTTCAAGATTGAAGGACACGCCCGGCAGAAAGACCCGGTCGAAAAACCCCTTCAGCACGGCCGGAAACCCGAAATTCCACACCGGGAAAACCAGAACCAGCGCCTCGGCCCGCTGCAGCCGGGCGACATAGGAGGCAACGGGGTCGGTGTTTGAGGCCTCTTCATGATAACCGCGCCGCTCCTCGGCCGTGAGGATAGGCGAGAACCCTTCGGCGTTGAGGTCGCAATCGTCCACCTCCCAGCCCCGCTTTTGCAACCGCTCGACCACCTGCCCGTGCAACGCGGCGGAGAAACTTTCCGCGCAAGGGTGGGCAAAGAGGACAAGCGCGCGGGTCATCGATATTCGGCGGCGCGCAGCTTGGGATAGGCGTACATCCGGTCGTAGGCCCAATCAGGATCATCCCAGGCGATCATCTTGCCGGGGTTCAGCAACCCTTTGGGGTCCGCCTCACGCTTGAAGGCCAGCTGCCGGTCATCAACCGTCTGCCGCCCGCCCTCTTCAAGCGTGTAGCGGTGCGGGTTGAAGATCATCGCACCAGCCTCTTCATGCAGGCGAATGATTTCGTCCAGCCGCTCCTCGCTCGTGAACTTCACCAGGCTGAGACCCGCGAACATCACCTTGCCGTTTTCCTTTAGCACTTCAAGGTGTTGCAGCACCTCCGGGCTGAGCGCGTCGCGCATTTGCTCAATCAGCTCCAGATGCTGCGGGAAGCCGTAGCGCACCTGCAGATAGGTGATGGAGGGGTCCACTTTCAGCGCACGCAGCGTCGTGTGGTTCCAGCCGTATTCAAAGACCATGCCAGGCCCGCGCGGCCAGTCGTGATCGTCGCTGCGGTAGATCAGACGAGCATGTGGCCGCCTCCCAAGGAAGGTCAGGAACCCGTCCATGCTGTGCGGCGCCACCATCAGGCCGATGAGGTTGGTGCCCTCCTCCACATGCGGGGCGACCCGTTGGAAGTAGTCCTTGGCAATGGGCGCTTCAAAGACCGTGGCGAGCTTGATCAGGATGCCGTCTTCATTGGCCAGCTCTTCGGCAAAGCGGGCAGCGTCCATGAAGTCATCGGTTGCCACGAACAGATCCACCCAGTCGTAGGCGGGCGCGAGCGGCATTTCGATTTCGGTGATGATCCCATTCGTGCCATAGGCGTGGCTGACGCGCGCGAGCTCCTCGCCCTGAAACTCCAGCACGCGCGGCTCTTCCTCCATGGTCACCACGCGCAGGCGGATGATATTGCCCAGATCGCGCAAAGACCCCCAGGTGCAGGAGCCGACCCCGCCAGAGCCACCGGCGATGAAGCCGCCAATGGTCGCCGTGGCCCAGGTGGAGGAGAACATTCGGATCTCCTGCACCGAGTGTTCCTTGCAGGCCGCATCCAGATCTTTCAGCAGGCACCCCGGCTCGACCACAACACGGCCGGGTTGAATGTCCTTCACCGCCGCCATGTGCCGCAGATGCATGACGCAGCCGCCCGCCAATGGCATCGCCTGACCATAGTTGCCCGTGCCCGCTCCGCGCGTGGTGACCGGCACATCATAGGCATAGCAGACCTTCAGAACCTCAATCACCTCCGCCTCGCTGCGCGGGCTCACCACGAAATCCGCGCAAACCTCATCGAGCCGCGCTTTCAGCACCGGCGAGTACCAGAAGAAATCGCGGCTCTTGGCCTTCAGGCCCGCGCCGCTTTCTTCCAGATCCAGATGCGACAGAGCGGCTTTGGCAGCGGCGAGATTGGCGGTCATGAGGTCCTCATCAGATGGTCGAGTTCGGCATAGTCCGGCAGCATGCGGTCGATTTGTTTCCCATCGCGGAGCACGCTGCGGTCCGCCTGCGGGCGAGCAAAAAGCTCCGTCCAGCTGCGCGCGCGGCAGATCACCAGGTCCGCCGGTACGCCAGGCGCAAGACTTGGACTGTCAAAACCGCAGGCATGGGCGGGGTTCGCGGTGAAGGCCTGCACCCAGTCGGTATCGGAATGGTCCAGATGGCCGATCCGCGTGGCCTCGCGCATCACCTCGATCATGTCGAGATCGCCGTAAGCATAGAACGGGTCGCGGGTGTTGTCGGAGGCAAAGCTGACGTTCACGCCGCGCGCCTTTAGCTCATGCACCAGTGTGAGGCCCCGCATGCGCGGCGTGCCCTCTTGCCGGTCCTGCAGGTAGAGGTTGCACATGGGCAGCGAGACCACATGCAGACCGGCCTTGGCCACCAGATCCATCGTACTGGCGGCGCGGTCTGGCTCTTGCGCCGAAAGCGAGCAGAGGTGGCCCACGGTCACAGGGGCGTCGAACCCCGTCTCCAGCACCGCCTCCGCAATGACGCGCAGGGTCTCGGAGGCCGGATCGAGCGTTTCATCCACGTGGAAATCCGCGTGCAGCCCGCGCTCTGCCGCCAGCGCCAGAAAATACCGCACACGGGCGGCAATGTCCGGCACCGGATAGCTCACCATGCCCAAGACGCCCCCGGCTCCCGCCACCAGATCAGCGGTATGGGCAAAGCCGCTGCCCTCCTCAACCCGGTCGCAGCCCACAAGACAGGCGGCCTGCAGCGCAATGCGCCCTTGCCATTTGGCCCGCATCTCTTCGAACACGGGCCAAGAGATATCGTCCTGCGGCGGAATACTGTCGAGATGTGTGCGGATCGCGCGGGTGCCATGGGCGTAGGCGCAGCGCAGGGCAAAATCCATGCGTGTGGCCACATCCTCCGCGCTCCAATTTGCCAGCCGGTCTTCGCCCACCGTGCGCAGCGCCCCGTCAAAGCTGCCGTCCGGGTTGGCCGCGCGGGGCCAGATGTGCCCCTTGTCGAGATGTGTATGCATGTCGACAAAGGCCGGGAAGATCATCGCGCCTTTCATATCGACCGCCTGCCCCGGCGCCTCAGTGATCCGGCCTGCATTGATGGAGAGATCGCGCTGAACTAGATCGCCCTCCACACCGATCAGGCAGGCCGGTACAGTCACATTTTTCAGCGTGATATGGCCATTGGGCAGCGTGCGAAAATCCATCAGTGGTCCCGCTTCAATGCGCTCTCATGCCATTTGCGCAGAAGCATATGGCTGAGGAAACTGAGGCCCGCGAAGATGATCACCCCGGTGCCCGCGATGAGGATAAGCGCCGCGAACATGCGCGGGATGTTGAGCCGATACCCCGCCTCCAGAATGCGGAAGGCCAGCCCGGATTTCAGCCCGCCCGTGCCCGCCACATATTCCGCCACCACAGCCCCGATCAGCGACAGCCCCCCGGCGATGCGCAGCCCGCCGAGGAAGTAGGGCAAGGCCGACGGTAGCTGTAGAAACCGCAGCGTCTGCCAGCGCGAGGCGCCGTAGATGCGGAAGAGATCGCGCAGGTTGTGATCGGCGGAGTTCAGCCCCAGCGTTGTGTTGCTGAGCACCGGGAAAAACGCCACCAGCCAGGCGCAGAGCAAAAGCCCCGCAATCCGGCTGTCCACATAAATGAAAATCAGGGGTGCGATAGCCACAATCGGCGTGACCTGCAGGATCACGGCGTAGGGGTAAAAACTCATCTCCACCAGCCGCGACTGGGTGAAGAGCACCGCAAGCCCAACCCCGCCGATCACCGCCACAGCCAGCGCCATAAGCGTGATCTGCACCGTGACCAGCAGGGCCTCAAAGAGCATCGCCCAATCCTTGATCAGTGTCTCAAAGACCAGCCCTGGCCCCGGCAGGATGTAGTGCGGGATCTCGTTCCACACGACGATGCGGTCCCAAATGACCAGCATCAGCACCAGCACGACGGCGGGCAGCAGCCATTTGCCGAACGTCTCGACGCGTTTGCGACGCTGCCGCGCGATCTCGTCGGCATCCGGCTCCATGGTGGTCTCGGTCGAGTCTGCGATGCTCATGCGACCTCTCCCATCGCTTCGTGCAGCGCATCCGTCGCTTGCCGCGTGTAGGCTGCGTATTCGGCAGAGGTGCGGAAGCTCTCCGGCCGAGGATAGGCCGCATCCACCTGCAACTCGGTGATGACGCGCCCGGGCCTTGCAGCCATGACGACAATGCGGTCCGACAGGAACACGGATTCGAACACCGAATGGGTCACGAAGATCACGGTGCAGCCGATGGCTTCTTTCAGCGTCAGCAGGTCGTTGTTCAGCTTGAAGCGCGTGATCTCATCCAGCGCCGCAAAAGGTTCATCCATCAGGATCAGCCGGGGCCGCGTGACCATGGCACGGGCGATGGAGACGCGCATCTTCATGCCGCCCGACAGCTCTCGCGGATAACTGTTCTGGAATTTCTCCAGCCCGACCAATTTCAGCGCTTCAAGCACGTCATCTCGCACCGAGGCGTAGGATTTGCCGCGCAGCCGGAAGGGCAGCCAGACGTTTTGCGCCACCGTGGCCCAGGGCATCAGCGTCGGTTCCTGGAAGACGACACCCAGATCACCCGTTTCCTGTGGCCCGGCCCAGGTGATGCGCCCTTCGCTGGGGTGCATGAGGTCCGAAATCAGCCGCAGTGCCGTCGATTTGCCGCAACCCGACGGCCCCAGAAGCGAGATGAAATCGCCCTCGCGCACCTGCAATGACATGCCGCGCAGCGCCACCACATCGCCGTTGAAGGTCTTGCCGACCCTGTCCAGTCTCAAAAGTTCGGGCCGCGTGGCGTGCGGCCGCTCCGGTGCAGTCATGGGTCCCCCGACACAATTGCCCCGGCGCACCATAGCACCGGGGCGCAGCCCTGCGTCTCAGGGTTTGATGTCTTTGCCAACTGACTTGTTGGTGAAGTCGAGCGTATAGGCGGATTGCCAATCCAACCCCTCGTCCAGCACACCGGAGGCGACCATCTTTTCATAGAAGTCGCCAATCACCGCGTCACTCATCGACCCGATGCCGGTTTCCAGCGCCTCACCGCTGTCAACGATGCCCTCGTCGATCATCATCTGCTTGGCAAAGTCGATCTTGTCCTGCGTCATGTCCGGATTGGCCGCCTTGATCAGCTCATCCGCCGCAGCACTATCGCCGTAGAGGTAATTGTACCAGCCGGTCAGCGAGGCATCGACAAAACACTCCACCTTCTCCGGCTCATTGGCGATGGTGTCGGCCATGGTCTCAATGGTGGTGGCGTAAGAGGAATAGCCCGCATCCGCGATCAAGAAGACATTCGGCTTGATCCCGGATTCCTTCTCAACCGCATAAGGCTCCGAGCTCAGATACCCCTGCATGCCTTTCTGAGTATCGGCGATGAAAGGCGCGGGGTTGAACGTGTAGGGCTCGCGCTGCTCGACGGTAAAACCATGCTCGGCAATCATCCACTGATAGTAAGATGTGAAGCCGTTGTCGCCGATCAGCAGGGTGAGGTCTTTCAGATCCTCCCAGCTTTCCGCCTCACCCGGGTGGGCGAGGATCACCTGCGGGTGTTTCTGGAAGATCGCGGCGACGGAGACAACCGGGATGCCCTCTTTCACCGCGTTGAAGGCCTGCAGCATGTCGCCGCCCATGTGAAAGTCGATGCGGCCCGCCAGCATCAGCGCGCGGTTGTTCACCTGCGGCCCGCCGGAGATGATCTCGACGTCTAGCCCACAGGCTGCATAGGTGCCATCCGCGACCGACTGGTAGAAGCCGCCGTGTTCCGCCTGCGCCAGCCAGTTGGTTCCAAAGACGACGGGCGTCAGATGGCCATCGGCGAAACTTGCCGTCGCGCTGAACGCCGCGCCGCACGCCAATGCGGATATACGTGAAAGGAACATGGTGACCTCCGAGTTGTTTTTTGAGAGTGTCCGGAGCGCGCTGACCCAGTGGAAGCCGCGCGCACATGAATTCACCCTTGCGCATCATGTTCGACTAAAAATCCGGCAAATTCCACACATCTGTTCAAAAATTACGCGATCCCGGTTTTCGACGCCGGGCGCGCGATGGGCCCTCTAGAGCGTGACCCGCACCGCCGTCCCGGTCTGTTCCGCCTGTGCGGCTGCAACGGAGGCGACCGCAAGATCTTGCAGGCCAACCCCTGTCCCGTCGAAGACAGTGATCTCAGCATCGGAGCGACGGCCCGGGTGATCGCCATTGATGACCGCGCCGATGGGCGTGATCTCCGCCTCCGCCAGCAGCCCGGCTTGCACGGCGTGCTGCGCCTCTCCGATGGTGATCGATTGGGCGATTTCATCGGTAAAGACAGTCGCGCCTGCGAGGAGCGCCGGGTCAACCTCCTGCTTGCCCTTGGTGTCGGTGCCCATGCAGGCGATGTGGGTGCCGGGTTTGATCCAGTCTTTCATCAGCAGCGGCTCAAAGGCTGAGGTGATGGTGATGATCACATCCGCTTCGGCGCCGAGTTCTTCGGGGCTGACCGCTTCAAAGGCCAGACCCAGCGCCTCCGCTTCTGCGGCAAGCCTCGGCAGCATCTCGGGATGCGGGTTCCAGGCCACGACTTTTTCAAACGCTCGCCGCTCTGCCGCAGCGCGCAGTTGAAAAGTCGACTGATGCCCGGCTCCGACCATACCCAGCACTTTCGACTCCTCACGCGCCAGATGCGCGATGGACACCGAAGAAGACGCTGCCGTACGGATCGCTGTCAGGTAGTTGCCGCCCACAAGCGCGCGCAAGAGGCCCGTGTCAGGATCAAACAGGAAAATCGTCGACTGGTGGTTCGTCAGCCCCTTCTCCGCATTGCCTGGCCAGTAGCCGCCTGACTTTAACCCCAGCGCCTTGCCCGCCCGGTCAAAGCCCGATTTGAACCCATAAAGCGCGTCGGCATAGCCGATGGCCTCGCGGATGACCGGGAAGTTGTAGGCGTCGTCCGAGGCCATGGCGCCAAAGACAGCCTCGACCGCGTCGAAGGCCGCCTTGCGGCTCACCACCTCTGCGCAGAGGTCTTCGCCGACGATCAACACGCCATCACTCATCGAATTTTCCAGTCTTTCTGTTGCCTGAATGCTCACAACGGCACCTCAAAAGGCTTTGCCACGGGCCGAGACCGGCCACAGCGTTTCCACCTTGCCGTTCCGCACCCCCACGTACCAATCATGCACGTTGCAGGTGGGGTCGCAGTGACCGGGCACCAGCTTGAGCTTGTCGTTCACCTTCAACACACCGTCCGGGTCGGCCACGACGCCGTGCTCGTCCGAGCATTTGACGTATTCCACATCCGTGCGCCCAAAGATGACCGGCAGCCCGCTGTCGACCGATTGCGCCTTGAGCCCGGCGTCCACTATCGCCTTGTCCGCCTTGGCGTGGCTCATGACCGAGGTCAGGATGAAGAGCGCGTTCTCCCACTCTCCCTGATCGATGCGTTGGCCGCTCTCATCGAGGATGCGGCCATAGTCGGCGTCCATGAACGCGTAAGAGCCACATTGCAGCTCATTGTAAACGCCCGAGTTGCCCTCGAAGTAGTAAGAGCCGGTGCCGCCGCCACCGACGATGTCACAGTCCAACCCCTGCGCTTTCAGCGCATCAACCGCGTCTTTGACCATGGCTACGGCCAAATCGATCTTGGCTTTGCGGTCGGCATAGCTGTCCATGTGCTGCATCGCGCCCTGATAGGCCTGCAGACCGGCGAACTTCAGACCCTCAGCCGCATCAATGGCCTTCGCAATCGCAACCACGTCAGGCGTCGTCGTCACCCCGCAGCGACCGGCACCACAGTCAATCTCGACCAGACATTCGATTTCCGTACCATGGCGTACGGCAGCCTCCGACAGGTCCGCCACATTCTCGATGTCATCCACGCAGCAGATCGCACGCGCGCCCTGTTTGGGCAGCCTGGCCAGCCGGTCGATCTTCTCAGGCTGTCGCACCTGGTTGGAGACCAGCACGTCCTTGATGCCGCCACGGGCAAAGACTTCGGCCTCTGACACCTTCTGGCAACAGACACCGCAAGCGCCCCCCAATCGTTCCTGCAACAGCGCCACATCGACCGATTTGTGCATCTTGCCGTGCACGCGGTGCCGCATGCCGTGGGCTTTGGCCCAGTCGCCCATCTTCTTGATGTTGCGCTCCAGCGCGTCGAGGTCGAGCACCAGACAGGGGGTCTGGATCTGCGCCTCGTCCATGCCAATCGCGGCGGGAATATCGTAGCCAACCTCATAGTCGTCGAATTTCACATGCGTGTTCATATCCGCTCTCCTCAGCTTTTCATCCAGGGAAGTTTGTCCAAATCCACATTGCCGCCGGTGATGATGACGCCCACGCGTTTGCCGCGAAACACCTCCGGGTTGCGCAGGATCGTGGCCATCGGCACGGCGCAGCTTGGCTCCATCACGATTTTCATCCGCTCCCAGGTGAGCTTCATCGCGTCGATGATCTCCTGCTCGCTGGCCGTCAGCACATCCGTCACGAAGCGGGAGACAAAGTGCCAGGTGTTCTCCTTCAGCGGCACCTTGAGGCCATCGGCGATGGTGACCGGCGCGTCCTCGGCAATGATATGCCCCGCCCGGAAGGAGCGCGCGGCATCATCGGCTTGGTCCGGCTCAGCGGCATAAATTTCAACCTCCGGCGCCAGATGCGACAGGGTCAGGCAGGTGCCCGAGATCATGCCCCCACCGCCAATCGGCGCGATCATCGCGTCCAGCCCGTCCACCTGCTCCAGCAATTCCATGGAGCAGGTGGCCTGCCCGGCGATCACGCGCGGATCGTTATAGGGATGCACGAAGTCCGCGCTAGTGTCGGCCTGCACCTCAGCAAAAACGGCCTCGCGACTGGTGGTCGACGGCTCACATTCGGTGATGATCCCGCCGTATCCGCGCACTGCGGCCTTTTTGGCCTCCGGCGCGGTCCGGGGCATCACCACATGGCAGGGAATGCCGCGCCGCCCGGCGGCATAGCTGAGCGACAGGGCATGGTTGCCCGAGGAATGCGTGGCCACGCCGCGCGCGGCCATCTCATCGCTGAGGCCAAACACCGCATTCGACGCACCACGGACCTTGAACGCACCGGCCTTCTGGAAGTTCTCGCATTTGAAGAACAGCTCCGCCCCTGTCAGCGCATTGAAATAGGCGGAGGTCAGAACGGGTGTTCTGTGAATATGCGGCGCAATCCGCGCCTGTGCGGCTTTCACATGGTCCAACGTCAGGTCTGGTCCGGTCACTCTGTCCAACACCCCCCGCGCCTCCTCAAGCCGCTGAGCGCACGGCCGCACCGGCTGTCATGCGATAGTAGTCCTGCGCAGCGGCCACACCGCTGCCGAGGGTCACCGGATAGTTGAGATCGGCCATCGCCATCTCAAGCGTGGCCAGACCAGACAGCAGCATGACGTCCGTGAGGCTGCCCAGATGGCCGATGCGGAACACCCTGCAGTTCATCTGCCCCAGACCAATCCCGAAGGACACACCATAGGCGTTGAACGCATGATCGGTCAGCACATTGCTGTCAAAACCCTGCGGCACATAGACCGCGCTCACCGTGTCGGAATACAACCCCGGACTTTGCGCCACCAGTTGCAGCCCCCAGGCCTGCACCGCACGGCGCACGCCCTCTGCTAGCCGGGCGTGGCGGGCATAGACGTTATCCAATCCTTCCTCAAAGAGCATGTCCAGGCTTTCGCGAAGGCCATAGATCAGCTGCAAAGGCGGCGTGTAGGGAAACCCACCCGACGCATTGGCCGCCGTCATATCGCGGAAATCAAAGAAACTGCGCGGCAGGGTTGCCTGGTCCATCGCTGCGAGCGCCTTGGGGCTGACGCCGAGAATAGCCATGCCGGTCGCCAGCATGAAGCCTTTTTGTGAGCCCGAGACCGCAATATCGACGCCCCAATTGTCCATGTGGAAGGGAATGGACGCAAGTGAACTGACGCAATCGACAAACAGCATTGCCGGATGGTCAGCCGCGTCCATAGCCGCTCGCACACCTGCGATGTCCGAGGTCACGCCCGTCGCGGTCTCATTGTGCGTCACCAGCACCGCCTTGATCTCATGCCCGCTGTCGGCGGCGAGCGCGGCGCGGAAATCATCGACCGGCGCGCCCGCGCCCCAGGCGCAGTCGATCACCTGCACATCAAGCCCGTGCCGCTCGCACAGCTCAATCCAACGGTGGCTGAACATGCCATAGCGGGCCACCAGAACAGTGTCGCCTGCGCTCAGCGTGTTGCAGACCGCCGCCTCCCAGCCCCCCGTCCCGCTGGCGGGGAATGTGATGACGGTGCCGTCGGTCGTGCCGAAAATCGCTTTCAGGTCCCGCAGAACGGGTGCAAAGGTCTTCACGAAATCCGGCGCGCGATGGTCGCGGGTCTGCACCTGCATCGCACGCATCAAGCGATCTGGAATATTGGTCGGGCCTGGAATGAAAACCGGATTTTGATCTGACATGCTGTGCCTCCTCTTGGCCTGAGGATAACAGCCAGGTCCGCAGATGCAATTTTTTCGAAAAAGTTTTTCATTTTGTAAAACCGAGTTTAGCATATTGTTTTTAATCATATTTATGTTTTCATTTTCCCAATCCAAATCTACTTGAAAAAGATTTTCATTCAGACGTAAACTTCAGAAGATCACTCAGCGGATATGACACATGAGCACCAAAGGCAGGCAACGCGGACGCCCGAAGTCGCAGTTTCGCGACAGCTCAGCGGGGACTTTGCAATCGCTCGACCGGGCGCTTGGTCTGCTCAAGGCCGTCGCTGAGGTGGAGCGGAGCACCCTGACCGATCTGTCGCTGTCGGTCGGTGTGCCGACGGCCACGACACACCGCATTCTCACGACGCTGCAGAAACATGGGTTCGTGACATTCAACGAAGAGAGGCAGGATTGGGCCATCGGCCTTGAAGCCTACAGGGTCGGGGTCTGCTTCATGAACAACACCGGCCTTGGCGAGGTGAGCCGGCCCATCATGCGGCGTTTGATGGAGACCACGGGCGAGACGGCGAACCTCGCCGTGGCGGATGGCACGGAGGTTGTCTTTGTGGCTCAGGTGGAAACCACCAATCCCATCCGCGCCTTCTTTGCGCGCGGGACGCGCACGTCGATGCATGCTTCCGGCACTGGCAAAGCCATTCTGTCCGCCCTGCCCGACGCCCGCGTGCGCGGGTTGCTGCAGGCCACCGGCCTGACCAGATTCACCGATCAGACCCATGTGACGCCCGGCGCCCTGTTTGCTGATCTGTCCGAGACCCGCAGGCGCGGCTGGTCCTTTGACCGGGAGGAACGGTATGGCGGCATGTCCTGCATTGGGGCAGCCATCTATGATGAATATGGCGACCCCTATGCAGGCGTGTCCATTTCCGGGCCGAGCACCCGGTTTGATGGCCCGCGTCTGCCAGAACTTGCGGCCCCTGTTGCAGATGCGGCCCGAGAGATTACACTGTTGATAGGAGGACGGTTCCCGGATCACCGAGACCCGGACCAGATCACAGCCTAAGACAGTCATGACGCCGCGAGGCGAGACACGAAGGAGGACAAGACAGACGCAGCACGGATCACGGAAAATTCACTTTCTGGTTGAACTAATAAGTTGTTTTCCCTGACTAAATCCTTGCCAGATGGGCTGAGCAGACTAACTTCATAACAGCGCGTAGCGGGATAACCGCGCCGACGACCCGTGTGTGGAGGCACGGGTGTCGGAGCCAAACAAGAGGCACCGCCAGGATCGCCTTGCGATCCAAACCTTGACCGAGCGCAACGCTCACCACCAACCCGGACATGAAGGGCCGGACCCAGGGAGGAACTATGACAGATACTTTGAACCGCAGAAAATTCCTGCGCGGATCAGCTGTGGCTGGTGCCGCAGCCCTTGCAACGCCTGCCATCGCAGATGGGCACGGTACGACATTGAAAATGCAGGCCGCCTGGGGTGGCGGTATCTTTCTTGAAAACGCGCAATCCTTCGCCGCACGGGTGAATGAGATGTCCGGCGGCTCGCTGACGATCGAGGTGCTCTCGGTCGACGCGGTTGTGAAAACCAGCCAGATGCAGGACGCGGTGCACCGCGGCGTTCTGGATGCGGCGCACTATGTTTCCGCCTATTGGTATGGCAAATCCAAGGCCGCCTCGCTCTTTGGGACAGGCCCCTGCTTTGGCTGGTCCAGCCAAGAAATGCTGGGATGGATCCACGCAGGTGGCGGACAAGAGCTCTTTGATGAGTTGATGGAGAACCTGCGCCTGAACGTCGTCTCTTTCTTCAACTCGCCGATGCCCGCGCAGCCGTTGGGTTGGTTCCAGGAAGAAATCACCGATGCGAGCCAAATGAACGGCCTGAAGTACCGCACAGTCGGTCTGGCCGCAGATGTGCTTCTGGAAATGGGCATGTCGGTGGTGCAGCTTCCGGGTGGTGAAATCCAACCAGCCATGAAGTCGGGCCTGATTGACGCAGCCGAGTTCAACAATCCCACATCCGACCGCGACTTTGGCATGCAGGACGTCTCCAAGCACTACCACCTGGCATCCTATCACCAGAGCCAGGAATGCTTTGAGGTGACCTTCAACAAGGACAAGTTCAACGCGCTGGCGGATGAGCACAAGGCGATCATTCGCAATGCATCGATGGCGGAGAATTCCGGCTTCTACTGGGGCAATACCAAGCGCTATTCCGACGACCTGATCAAACTGCAGGAGTCTGATGGCGTGACCGTCTACCGCACGCCGGATTCGGTGATGGCCGCCCAGCTCGAAGCCTGGGACACCGTGGCGAACCGCATCGCCGAGGATGACCCCTTCTTCGCCAAGGTCATGGAGTCCCAAAAGGCCTACGCGAAGAACGTGATGAACTACCTCAACCTGAACCAGCCTGACTACAAGCTGGCCTACAACCACTACTTCGGGTGAGTTGAGTGCACCTGCATCGGGCGCCCAAGTGGCGCCCGGTCTTTGAGCGGTGGACATACCGCCCGCCTCGTCACAGGGAAGAGACCAGATGAAATTCGTTCACGCCATCGAGGGGCTGAGCCTTTGGGTCGGGCGCGCCTTTGGCTGGTGCATCCTGATCCTGACGCTCTCAGTGTCCTATGAAGTCTTCGTACGCTACGTATTGAACGCGCCCACCGTCTGGGCCTTCGACATGATGATCCAGATGTATGGCGCGCTGTTTCTGATGTGCGGTGCCTACGCGCTGGCGCAGGATACCCATGTGCGCGCCGATGTGATCTATCGCCTGCTACCCATCCGGGTGCAGGCGGGGCTCGATTTCCTGCTCTATTTCCTCTTCTTCTTCCCAGGCGTCACGGCACTGGCCTGGTACGGCTATGAAATCGCTTCCGACAGCTGGCGCTGGAAAGAGGTCAGCTTCAACAGCCCGGCGAGCATTCAGGTCTATTTCTTCAAGTCGCTGATCCCGGTCGCGGGTGTGCTGCTGATGATCCAGGGGCTGGCCGAACTGGTGCGCTGCGGCATGGCCTTTCGCACCGGTCAGTGGCCCGAGCGTCTGGCCGACGTCAAGGAAACCGAAGATCTGCTCTCAGAGGCCGATCTGGCCGAGATCCGCGCCATTCACCCCGGCAAGCAATAGCCGCGCTGACGCTTCACGAAAGTTGACAAGATGACCAATCCCGAAGTCGCCCTTTTGATGCTCGGCCTGTTTATCGTGCTGGTTTTGCTGGGCTTTCCGATCGCCTTCACGCTCTTGGCCATGGGTGTGGCCTTTGGCTACTACGCCTATCACCAGGGCGGCCCGGTGGAGAGTTTCAGCGATATCTTCAACAACAACATATTCTATCTGCTGAACCAGAACACCTATTCGGTGATGGAAAATCCGACGCTGGTCGCCATCCCCCTCTTCCTCTTCATGGGCTATGTGGTCGAACGCGCGAACATTGTCGACAAGCTGTTCTTTTCGCTCTACCAGGCCGCGCGCAATCTGCCCGGATCGCTCGCAATCGCCGCCCTGCTCACCTGCGCGGTCTTCTCCACCGCCTCCGGCATCGTTGGCGCCGTGGTCACCCTGATGGGTCTGCTCGCATTCCCGGCCATGGCCAACGCGAACTACAACAAGAGCTTTGCCTCCGGCGTGATCTGCGCAGGCGGCACGCTGGGCATCCTGATCCCCCCGTCGATCATGCTGATCGTCTATTCGGCAATTGCAGATCTCTCTCCGCTCAGGCTTTACGCAGCGGCGGTCTTTCCGGGGCTGCTGCTCGCCGGGCTCTACATCGTCTATGTGATCGTGCGGGTCTACTTTCAGCCACATCTTGCCCCCCGTCCGCAGATGGATGACGTGCCCCCGCAGCGTGAGATCTACTGGAACCTGCTGGTCAGCTTCGTGCCGCTCACGGTGCTGATCGCACTGGTGCTCGGCTCTATCCTCGGCGGGTTGGCCACCCCTGCCGAAGCCGCCGCTATGGGCGCGCTTGGCGGCATGATATTGGCCGTCCTTTACCGCTCCATGACCTGGACCAAGCTCAAGGAAAGCGTCTTCCTCACCGCGAAGGCCACTGCGATGGTCTGCTGGCTCTTCGTGGGCTCGTGGACATTTGCCAGTGTCTTCTCCTACCTCGGCGGGCATGACATCATCGCCGATTGGGTCAGCGGCATGAGCCTGGAACCCTGGCAGTTCCTGGTGCTGGCACAGATCATCATCTTCCTCTTGGGCTGGCCGCTGGAATGGTCGGAAATCCTGATCATCTTCGTGCCGATCTTCCTGCCGCTGCTGGAGGTCTTCGGCGTGAACCCCTATTTCTTCGCCATGCTGGTGGCGTTGAACCTGCAGACCTCCTTCCTCACCCCGCCCATGGCCATGTCGGCTTACTACTTAAAAGGGGTGCTCAAGAAGCAGATCGAACTGATGGAGATCTTCCGGGGCATCATGCCATATCTGGGCATCGTAATCCTGACCATGGTCTTGATGTATCAATTCCCCGGCATAGCACTCTGGTTCCCTGACTATCTCTTTGGGCCCTATATTCCATGAAGATCAAACCCTATGAGCTGACCGCCACGGAGGCCGCCGCGCATATGGCCGCGGGGCGGCTGTCTTCCGCGCAGCTAGTGCAATCCTGCCTGGACCGGATTGCAGAGACAGATGGCACCATCAAAGCCTGGGCGCATCTGGACACCGAGGCGGCGATGGCGCAGGCCGTGGCCTGCGACACCCATCGGCAAGCGGGGCTGGCAACAGGGCCGCTGCATGGCATCCCAGTAGGTCTCAAAGACATCATCGACACACGCGATATGCCAACCCAGCGCGGCACGCCGATCTTTGCGGGGCGCCAACCCGAAGAAGACGCGCGGGTCGTGGAGATGCTGCGCGAGGCGGGCGCGGTCATTATGGGCAAGACGGTCACGACCGAACTGGCCTTCATGCACCCGAGTGAGACACGCAACCCGATGAACCCGGAGCATTCACCCGGTGGGTCGTCCAGCGGGTCGGCGGCGGCAGTGGCGGCAGGCCATGTGCCGCTGGCCGTGGGCACCCAGACCAACGGGTCGGTGATCCGCCCCGCCTCCTTCTGCGGCACCTTCGGGCTCAAGCCCACGCGCGGAACAATCCCGCGTACAGGCGTGCTGCAAACGTCCAAATCGCTCGACCAGCTCGGTACCTTCGCCCGCACACTGGAAGACGCCGCACTGCTCGCCGATGCCATAGCAGGCTATGATCAGCGCGACTGCGAGAGCTTTGCCCACCCCCGCCCCAATATGGCCGCAGGCACCCGCGCCACGCCGCCGGTTGAGCCCGATCTGGTCTGGTTCGACCTGCCCTTCAACGACCGGCTCAGCGAAGCGGCACGAGAAGGCTTTGACGGCGTGATGGAGGTGCTTGGCCCGCGCGTGTCCCGGATGGACCCGGCAGAGCAGCTGTCGGATCTGGTGACGGTCCAGGCGCGCATCCACGAATACGAAATCGTGCAGCACCAGGGCCATGTGTTTGACGCGCATTGGGATCAGATCAGCGAGACGCTGAAACCGATCCTCACCCGGGCGCGGAACATCAGCCAGACGGAATACGAAGACGCGGTGGCGGTGAAAGCCTCGGCCCAGAGCTTCTTTGACGACTTCTTCACGGAATACGACGCCATCCTCGCACCTGCCGCTGCCGGGGAAGCGCCACGTTTTGGCGATAGCACGGGCGATCCGATCTTCTGCACACTTTGGACACTGGCGGGGCTGCCTGCGGTCACCCTTCCCCTGCTGGTGGGCGAAACCGCCCTGCCCATCGGGGTGCAATTGATCGGCCCCGCGCATAAAGACGACCGGCTGCTGCGCACCGCAGCCTGGGTTCAACGACACATCGCGGCCGCGGCCGCCTGACGGAAAGGACAGGTTATGTCATATCTGGTCAAACTGGTCATGGGGCTGATTGGCACCGCCCTGCTGGTCACCTTTGTAGGGGGGCTGTCACACAGTATCTCCACCGGGTTCGCGGGCTTCTGGGGCGGCTTCCCCTTCATGGTGATCGCCATTCTGGTCTGTGGCATGGCGATCTATGATTATTGGGATGAGTGCGTGCGGAAGAAGTGACGCAAGCCGTTCGCATCGCAGCTCCCTGCCCCGTCTAAAGCCGGGCAGCGCCCGACCATCAGCCAGGGAGGGCGCTTCTCGCCCACCCTAGGCTCGCGCGCCGCCCTCTAACGTCAGGTTTGTCCCTCCGAGGTTTCGGCGAAAAGCCCACCATACTCCAGACGCAGCACGTTCTTTTGCACCTTGCCCATGGTGTTGCGCGGCAGCTCGGGCAACATGATCAGTTTGCGCGGATGTTTGAACCGCGCAAGCTCCGCGCCCACTGCCACCTCAATCGCCGACAGATCAGGCGCCTGCCCGTTCTCCGCAACCAGAAACCCCACCACCGTCTCACCAAAATCCGGGTGCGGCACGCCGACAACAGCACTTTCCAGCACACCGGGCTGCTCATCCAGCACGCTCTCGATCTCCTTGGGGTAGATGTTGTAGCCGCCCGAAATGATCAGATCCTTGTTGCGCCCGACAATCTGCACATAGCCCTGATCGTCGATCAGCCCTAGATCGCCGGTGATGAAGAACCCGTCGGCGCGCAGCTCCTCCCGGGTCTTTTCCGGCATCTGCCAGTAGCCTTTGAACACATTTGGGCCGCGTACTTCGATCTGGCCGATCTCGCCATCGGCCAGCGCCTTGCCCGTTGCCGGATCAGTCACCTTCAGCTCAACCCCCGGTAGCGGCAAGCCCACCGTGCCTGCTCGGCGCACGCCATCATAGGGGTTGGAGGTATTCATATTCGTCTCGGTCATGCCGTAGCGTTCGAGAATACGGTGGTCCGTGCGCTCTTCGAACTGCACATGCGTGTCCGCCAGTAAAGGCGCGCTGCCCGACACGAAAAGCCGCATGTGACGTACAAGCTCTTTGGTGAAGTGCGCATCGCCCAGCAGGCGGGTATAGAACGTCGGCACCCCCATCATCGTGGTCGCATGCGGCAGCTGTGCAATCACAGCATCAAGGTCAAACTTCGGCAGAAAGATCATAGACCCGCCCGAGAGCAGAATCGTATTTGTGGCAACAAACAGCCCATGGGTGTGGAAGATCGGCAGCGCGTGCAGCAGCACGTCCCGCTCGGTAAAGCGCCAGTAGTCGACCAGTGTTTCGGCGTTCGACAGTAGGTTGGTCTGGGTCAGCATCGCGCCCTTCGAACGCCCCGTGGTGCCGGAGGTGTAGAGGAAAGCCGCCAGATCATCCGCG
Organism: Roseobacter cerasinus; assembly: GCF_009811755.1. GTDB lineage: Bacteria > Pseudomonadota > Alphaproteobacteria > Rhodobacterales > Rhodobacteraceae > Roseobacter > Roseobacter cerasinus. The sequence continues at coordinate 23,207 of NZ_BLIV01000003.1, read as the reverse complement.
CTACGCGCCACAGTCTCGAAACTGTCGGGTTGCGTAGCGGCAAGGTCAGACAGAGTCCCACCGCCATGTGCGTCCAAGGTTTGCAACTGCGCACCCGACGCTGATGCGATCGGGCGCAGGCGCTCTGCGGCGTCAGGATCGCACACAACCAGCCGCGCACCACTGTTTTCAATGAAATACGCCAGTTCCGCCGCCGTGTAGCCGGTGTTGAGCGGCAAAAAGACCACCCCCGCCTGCACCGCCGCCGCATAAACCGCAAGGGCCTGCGGGGATTTCTCAACCTGGAGCGCCAGCCGGTCGCCGGGCGTCAGGCCCAGCTGCGAAAAGGCATTGGCATATCGCGCGGCCATGGCGAGGTAGTCAGCATGAGTGAGCGTGCTGCCGTCCGGCAGATGCAGAAACGGCGTAGTCTGCCCGGCGTGGCGGCCAAAAAGCTGATCAAAGAGAGGGTTCGCCATCGCGCTGTCCTTGGTCTTGTCCGGTCGTGATCATCTCCGCAAGGCTGCGCACATCCGGAGAGGCCGCGATCTGGTAGCCACCGGCATAGCCTTCGTGGTTTTGCGCGATCTGGGCGCGGTCGTAAAGATAGTTCACCATAACCCCGCCGGATTGTGCCAACCCGTTGGGGGAGACATCCGCACCCGCGTGCAGATCGTGCACCAGCGCACCATTGCCGAGGTGGAACCGCGCCACCGGATCACGCGGGCTGCTATTGGTGCGCTTGGCCTGCAGAAGATAATGGGCCGCGCATTGGCGTTGGTGTTCGGGATCATCGCCCATGGTCAGCCCCGCCTCCTGCACCCAGCGCATCAGGCCGGGAATGGGTGAAAGCGTCACGAAGATCTCCAAACCCGGCAAATCGCGGGAGAGATCGGCCACCACCTGCTTGATCAGCGAGTTGCCGAAGGAGATGCCCGCGAGCCCTGCTTGACAGTTCGAAATGGAATAGAACACGGCTGTATCCGCATCCTCTGCCGCCAGCGCCTCGCGGCTGTCCGACAGCAGATCCTGCACCGAGCCGGGGATGCCGCGCGTCAGGGCCACTTCGACGAAAATCAACGGTTCATGCGGCATCGCCGGGTGGAAATAGGCGAAGCAGCGCCGGTCGGTCGGCTGAACCCGGCGGCGCAAGTCGTCCCAACTGTCGATGGTGTGCACTGCCTCATAGGCGATGATCTTCTCTAGCACCTCCGCCGGGCTTTCCCAGTTGATCGGCAGCAGCACCAGAAAGCCCCGGTTGAACCAGGAGGACAGCAGATGCTGCAAGTCCTGATCCACTGGGCCGAGCTCCGGGTGCGCGGGCAAGGTTTCCAGCAGGTCGCGGCGCATCTGGACCAGTTGCGCGGTCGCGCCCGGCACCTGGTTGAGACGCCGCGCAAGCTCCTGCCGTTTCGGCTCCGCCGCGGCGGCGAAGGCGCGGTAAGTCTGGCTCGACGGGTCCGCCTCGAAGGCTGCCAGAGCCTCCCGCACGGCGTCGGGCACCAGGCCCATGTCCTCTGCGAGCAGGGCAAAGAACTCCAGCCGCTCGCCTTCATTCATGCGCGTGTAGCGATCAAGGATGTGCCGCGCGGTGGCCGCCCCTGACACTTCACCCGAGCGGCCCAGCAGATCGGCGCAAAGCTCCGGCAGGCTGCGCTGTTCCAGATCCGGCTCTAACGCACTGCGATAACGCCGCTCGAAAACAGTGGAGAGGAGATCACCGAAAAAGCTCAAAACGACGGGCCCATCACAGCATCGGGCAGCCAGGTGGCAAGGCCCGGAAAGAGGCAGAGCAGGATGATCGCGATCACCATACAGGCGACGAAGGGTAGCGAGCCTTTGAGAATGGTTTTCAGCGAGATGTCGGGCGCGATGCCGTTGATCACATAGAGGTTTAAGCCGACGGGCGGCGAGATCAGGCCAATCTCCATATTGATCGTCAGCACCACGGCAAACCAGATCGGGTCAAACCCGGCGGTGGTGATGATCGGCAGCAGGATGGGCGCCGCCATCAGGATCACCGCGACGGGCGGCAGAAAGAACCCCGCGATCAACAGGAAGACATTCACCGTGCCCATCAGCACCCAGCGGTTCACGTCCAGCGTGCCAATCCATTCCGCGATGGATTGCGTGATGAACAGACTGGAGAGCATGTAGGAAAAGACACCGGCAGCAGCGATGATGAAGAGGATCATCACGCTTTCCTTGGTGCTGTCGCGCAGCACATGCCAGAGCGCCTTGGGGCTCCACAGCTTGTAGATCAACATGGCGATGATCAGGCAGAGCAGCGCGCCCACGGCAGCGGTCTCGGACGGTGTGGCGATGCCACCGTACATCGCATAGAGCACGCCGATGATGATACCGATGAAGGGCAAGACGCGCGGCAGGATTTCCAGCCGTTGCCGCCATGTGTAGCTGCCCGCAGTCAGCAGCCTAGCGCTGCCGGTCTTCCAGGTGGAGTAAAGCGACCAGGCCATGAAGAGGCCAACGAGCATCAGCCCTGGGATCACGCCCGCGAGAAACAAGCGGCCAATCGAGGTCTCGGTCGCGATGCCATAGACGATCATTGTCACGGACGGCGGGATCAGGATGCCCAGCGTGCCGCCGGCGGCTATGGAGCCTGCGGCCACACCATCGGGGTAGCCGCGCTTGCGCATCTCGGGGATGCCCATCTTGCCAATGGCGGCACAGGTCGCAGGACTGGAGCCGGACATGGCGGCAAAGAGCGCGCAGGCCCCGAGGTTGGAGATCACGAGGCCGCCGGGCACCCGGGTGAGCCAGCGTTCCAGCGCCTCATAGAGGTCGGCGCCCGCCCGCGTCGACGCAATCGAGGCGCCCATGATGATGAACATCGGGATCGAGAGCAGCGCGAAATTGTCGAGCTTGCCGAAGAGGATTTCCGGCATCAGCTCCAGGCTGCGCATGCCGTCGAATATCATCAGGAACCCGGCGGAGACAATCAGCAGACCGACGGCGACAGAGACGCCGGAGAACAGAACAATGACCGTCGAAACAGCAACCAGCGCGCCAAGAACCAGCGGATCCATCAGTCGTCTCCCAGCCCGAAAGGTGTTTCCGTGCGGGTGAGCACGCCGACGAGATCGGCGATCAGTTGCAGAAGCAGCAACCCAAAACCCACCGGCAGCGCCAGATACGGGATCCACAGCCGGACCCCCCAGACCGTGTCGGATTTCCATCCGCGCTCCCAGGCGAAATGCCAGTACTCATAGCCGTACCAGAGCATCACGCCGATGATCGCAATGGACAGCGACAGGGTGAGAATGGCCAGCCCCCGCCGTGCGGCCATCGGCAATGCCAGCGGGATCAGATCCACATTCACATGCCCACGCAGCCGCTGCACGTAAGGCAGGCCCACGAGCGTCGCGCCGATGACCAGATAGATCACCATCTCGGTTTGCCAGACAGTCGAGCCGTTCAGCACAAAGCGCACAAAGATCATCTGGCAGGTAATCGCCACGGCGAGCACGATCATGCCCGCCGAACACCACCCGGCGACGGTTGAAAGGGCTGCAACAAGGCGCAGGAACGGATGATTGCCGACCTCATCAGGTGCGGCAGGGGTCTGGCCAGCCATGTGGATGTCTCATTAAGGAAGTGGGTCGGGCGGCGCGCCAGCACCGCCCGGCGAGGATCAGTCGACCGACAGCGCCATGTCGAGCAGCTTCTGTCCGTCCGGGACCTCTTCGACAAAGGCCTTGAACGAGGTCTCTTGCGCAACCGCCTGCCAAGCGGCGAAGTCTTCCGCTGTCATCTGCGCGATCTCCACGCCTGCGTCTTGGAATACCTTCACTGAGGCCGCATCCTGCTTCTTAGCCTCTTCGAGGTAGAATGCCTCGGCCTTCTCGGAGGCCTCCAGTAACGCCGTTTGCTGCGCTTCGTTCAGGCCTTCGAAGGTGGATTTGTTCATCAGCACCGGCTGGTACATGAACCACAGCGCTACGTCGGAGGCCGGGGTATAGCAGCTGACCTGCTCATAAATCCGGTAAGAGACAAAGGAAGACGAAGAGGTATTCGCTGCCGTCAGCACGCCCGTCTGCATCGCGTTGTAGATCTCGGACGACGCCATCGACGCAATCGAGGCCCCTGCCCCGGCCAGCATTTGCTCAAACGCCTTGCCTGCGGCGCGGGTCTGCTGGCCCACCACATCCTCGGGCTTGGTGATGCATTTGTCCTTGCCGACGAAACCACCCGCCAGATAGCCGTGCACAAGCACCATGACGTCATCATCGGCCATCTTGGCCTCCAACGCTTGCATGAACGGGCTTTCGCTGAGGCGCGCAGCATGGTCGTGGTTTTTCACCAGCCCCGGCATTAGGGTGAGGTTGTAAGCCGGTTGCTGACCGCCCGCATAGCTCAGCGGCAGCACGGTCATGTCAAGTTGCCCGCGGCTCAGCGGCTTATACTGCTCACGCGGTTTGAACAGCGATTTCGAGCCGAAAATCTTGATCTCCAGATCGACATCAGCGGCGGCAACCTCGTCGGCAATGATCTGCGCCACCTGATGGCGCACGTCCTTGTTGGACCACTGATGCGACAGGCGCAGCTCGGTCGCGTGACTTGCGGCAGCGCCCATGGACAAAGCAGCGGCAAGCGCTGCGGACAGCAATGTTGGTTTCATGTTTTCCTCCCAGATGGCCAAATTTTCTCCCGGCCGATGCCTCAGAATTGAGCGTCACGCATTCAAAGTCAACTTTTTTGTATACAATAATGTGATTGTCGCACACGCCGCTTTGCGGTTACGGTGGCGCTATGGAGATACGTCACGCAGATCGGATCGCGGATGCGCTGGAGGAGCTGGTCTTCACCGGCCAGTTCAATGATGGCGACCGGCTGGATGAGATCCGGCTGGCGAAGCAGTTCGGTGTGTCTCGCACGCCCATTCGCGAGGCGTTGCAGCGGCTTGTGGCCTCAGGCATCGCCGAGCAGATCCCCCGGCGCGGTGTCTTTGTGCGCCAGCCCGGGCCAGTCGAGCTGATGGAGATGTTTGAAACCATGGCCGAGATCGAGGCGGTCTGCGGCAGGCTCGCCGCGCGGCGGATCAGTGATGAAGCGCTGCGCGAGTTGGAAGAGGCCAACGCGCTTTGCCGCGAGGCCGTGACCGCCCATGACACCGATGCCTACTACCGTGAAAACGAGCGGTTTCACCACACGATCTATGCGCAGTCGGGCAATAGCTATCTGGCGGGGCAAGCGCTGCGTCTGCACCGGCGACTAAAACCTTTCCGGCGGTTGCAATTGCGGCTGCGCGGGCGACTGGCCCAGTCCATGGCCGAGCACGAAGAGATCGTTGATGCCCTGAAAGCCGGTGACGACCAGCGCGCCGCCTCAGCGCTGCGCGATCACGTGGGCATTCAGGGCGAGAAGTTCCGCCATCTGATCACGGAGCTACGCACGGCGGCGCAATAGCCGGTCAGTCGAGGCGGACGGCCTCGCCACTGCCCTGCTCTGCCGCAGAGAACCCAGCTTCTTTCAACGCGAAGTTAGCTCCAACAGCGATCACGGCCATAGCGGCAAAGGCCAGCATGATCTCTTTCATGACGTGCCCGCCTTGGATTGTTGCTCTTCGACCTCAGCAGTCCAGATGCTGTGGTGCTCCCGCGCCCACTGCAGCTCAACCTCGCCATCCCCCATAGCCGCGTAAGCGCCCTCCATGCCGACCGAGCCGATATAGATATGTGCTATGATGATCGCCATCAGCAAAAAGCTGACAATCGCGTGCCAAAGCTGCGCATATTGCATCTCTTCATGCGGGGCGAGCGCGGTATTCAACTCCCCCAGCCCCACGGCTTGCGGCAGCCCCAGCGCGTTCAGCTTCTCGAAGGTGGGGGCGAACATCGGCAGCTCAAAGGGGAAGAGCAGCGACAGGCCCGAGGCGGAAATCGACGCGCCCAGCACAATAACGGACCAGAAGATCAGCTTTTGCCCAGCGTTGAATTTCTTGGCAGGCGGGTGTCCCCCGCCGAAGATGCCGCCGCCTTTCAGGATCCAGTTGATGTCCGTCCTGTCGGGCAGATTGTGCACGACCCAGAAGACAAAGACCAACACGAGCGCCAGCATAAAGGCCCAGGAGACGTTGTTGTGCACCCATTTTGAAGCCACGGCGATGGTCGCAAATGCCTCGTGCCCAAAGGCCGGGATCAGCAGTTTGCGACCCGCCAGCGTGATCAGCCCCGTGATCCCCAGCAGAATGAAGGACCCCGCCAGCAGCCAATGGGCAAACCGCTCCGCCGCTTTGAAACGCTGTATGGTCCGGCCCGTCTTCTCTCCATCAATGCGGATACGACCTCGGATCAGGTAGAACAGCACCAGCAAACCAATCATGCCGCCCAACAGCCAGCTGCCGTAGGTCAAGAGCGGCCCCTCGCGGAACAGCAACCAACGCATGCCGCCGTCCTGGATCAGCACATCCGCTGCCGGGCCCCGCGCCTGCGTCGTGATGGCGGCGGTGTTGTAGCGGTAGGCGCGCCAGAGGTCCGGATCAGACGCCCCGCCCAGTGTCCCCAACTGCTCGGTTGTCGCCGCAGCAGCCTCGGGATTGCCCGTCAGGCCACTGCGAAAGCTGTCGTCGATCTTGAGACCTTCCTGTCGCTTGAGAATATCCTCAAGCGTTTGCGCACCCCCTGTGGCACTGCGATCGACCGGCGTGGCCTCCTGCGCGTGAAGAGGAGCCGACAAGATCAGGGTGACAACCAGCAAACACAGAACTCGAAGCATGGGTTTCTCCCATTCAGTCAAGACAGTCGGGGCGACCCAACAGGGCCACCCCATCAGAGTTCACAACCTTAAGGCGAAGGTCAACCGCCTTTCTGGTCGTAGGCTGTCCCCCACCCCCAGGCGCCGGAGCCAAAGCCCCGCGCCACAACGCGCTCGCGGTAGATGCTGGAGACAACATCGCCGTCGCCCGCCAGTAGGGCCTTGGTGGCACACATCTCGGCGCAGATCGGCAGCTTGCCTTCCGCGATCCGGTTGCGACCATATTTGGCGAACTCGGCAGTGGAGTTGTTCTCTTCTGGGCCACCGGCGCAGAAGGTACATTTGTCCATCTTGCCACGGGACCCGAAGTTGCCCGCCTGCGGGAACTGCGGCGCACCGAAGGGGCAGGCATAGAAGCAGTAGCCACAGCCGATGCAGAGGTCCTTGGAGTGCAGGACAACGCCTTCTTCGTTCTGGTAGAAGCAATCCACCGGACAAACCGCCATGCAGGGCGCGTCCGAACAATGCATGCAGGCGACGGAGATAGACCTCTCCCCCGGCTTGCCGTCATTGATCGTCACGACCTTGCGGCGGTTGATGCCCCACGGCACTTCGTGCTCGTTCTTACAGGCGGTGACGCAGGCGTTGCATTCGATGCAGCGTTCGGCGTCGACGAGAAATTTTGCTCTAGCGGCCATTGTTCATGTCCTCCCTTACGCTGCCCAGATCTTGCAGAGCGTTGATTTCGTCTCCTGCATCTGGGTCACACTGTCATAGCCATAGGTCTGCGCGGTGTTCGTCGCCTCACCCAGCACATAGGGGTCAGCGCCCTCGGGGTATTTGTCCCTCAGATCGCGCCCCTCCATATGCCCCCCGAAGTGGAAGGGCATGAAGGCCACACCGGCCTCGACCCGCTCGGTGACCATGGCCATGACCTTGACCTTGCCGCCCTCGGGGCCTTCGACCCAGACCTGTTCGCCGTCACGCAAGCCAAGGTTGTTGGCGTCACGCGGGTTCACCTCGACAAACATGTCCTGCTGCAGTTCCGCCAGCCAGGGGTTGGAACGGGATTCGTCGCCCCCACCCTCGTATTCGACCAGACGCCCGGAGGTCAGGATGATCGGATACTCAGCCGAGAAGTCCTTGTCCTGGATCGACTTATACATGGTCGGCAGGCGCCAGAACTTCTTGTCCTCGTAGGTTGGATAGTCGGCCACGAGGTCGCGCCGATTGGTGTAGAGCGGTTCGCGGTGCACCGGCACCGGATCGGGGAAGGTCCAGACCACAGCACGGGCCTTGGCGTTGCCGAAGGGCGCACAGCCGTGCTTTATCGCCACCCGCTGGATGCCGCCCGAGAGGTCGGTCTTCCAGTTGGTCTTAGGGCCAGCCACGGCGTCGATGGACGCGCGTTCCTCTGCCGTCAGATCCCCATCCCAACCGAGATCCATGAGCATCTGCATGGTGAACTCAGGGTATCCGTCCTGAATCTCCGCCCCGGGGTTCGAGACGCCCTCGGCCAGCAGATTGTCACCATCCCGCTCAACGCCAAAGCGCGCGCGGAAGGCAAGCCCGCCTTCGGCCACCGGCAGAGACATGTCATAGAGATTCGCCGTACCCGGATGGTTCATCTCCGCTGTACCCCAGCTTGGCCATGGCAGACCGTAGAAATCCCCATCCGCCGGGCCACCCACAGCCCGCAGGGTCGTGCGGTCAAAGGTGTGCTGGTTCGCCATGTGCATCTTGAGCCGCTCCGGCGACTGGCCGGTATAGCCAATGGTCCACATGCCCTTGTTGAACTCGCGGGTGATGTCTTCGACCACCGGCTCTTCGCCATCCATCTCGATGTTGCGGAAGAGCTTGTCGTGGAAACCCAGTTTCTTCGCAAACATGGAGATGATCGTGTGGTCGGGCAGTGATTCAAAGAGCGGGTCGACCACCTTGTCGCGCCATTGCAACGAGCGGTTGGACGCGGTGCAGGAGCCGCGCGTCTCGAACTGCGTGCAGGCGGGCAGCAGATATACACCATCCGTCCGGTCCTGCATGACGGCAGAGACGGTCGGATAGGGATCGACCACCACCATCATGTCCAGCTTCTCCATCGCCGTCTTCATCTCTTTCTGACGGGTCTGCGAGTTGGGCGCGTGGCCCCAGAGCATCATGATACGGGTGTTGTCAGGCTGGTCGATGTTGTCCTTTTCTTCCAGAACCCCGTCGATCCAGCGCGACACAGGAATGCCGGTCTCGTTCATCATCAGCCGGTCGGCACCATCCTTGCCCGCACCTTCCATGACCGAGAAGCGGGATTTGAGCCAATCAAGATCCTCTTCCCAAACCCGCGCCCAATGCGCCCAAGATCCGGGGGCGAGGCCATAGTAGCCGGGCAGCGTGTTCGCCAGAACGCCAAGGTCCGTGGCACCCTGCACGTTGTCGTGGCCGCGGAAGATGTTGGTGCCGCCACCTGCAGTGCCCATGTTGCCAAGCGCAAGCTGCAGCACACAATACGCACGCGTATTGTTATTGCCATTGGTGTGCTGCGTGCCGCCCATGCACCAGATCACAGTGCCGGGGCGGTTGTTCACCAGCGTGCGCGCCACACGGCGCAACTGGCTGCCCGGCGCGCCGGTCACGCGTTCGACTTCTTCGGGCGTCCACTTGGCCACCTCTTCCTTGATCTGATCCATCCCCCAGACACGGGTGCGGATGAACTCTTTGTCCTCCCACCCGTTCTCGAAGATGTGGTAGAGAATGCCCCAGACCAGCGCCACATCCGTCCCCGGACGGAAGCGCACGTATTCATCCGCATGCGCCGCCGTGCGCGTAAAGCGCGGATCGCAAACAATCAGTGGCGCGTTGTTCTGCTCCTTGGCTTTCAGCATGTGCAGCAACGAAACGGGGTGCGCCTCTGCCGGGTTGCCGCCGATGAGGAACATGGCCTTGGAATTGTGCATGTCGTTGTAGCTGTTGGTCATGGCGCCGTAGCCCCATGTGTTCGCCACACCCGCCACAGTGGTGGAGTGGCAAATCCGCGCCTGGTGGTCGACGTTGTTGGTGCCCCAATAGGCCGCGAACTTACGGAACAGATAGGCCTGTTCGTTGTTGTGCTTGGCCGAGCCCAGCAGATAGATCGAATCCGGCCCGCTTTCCTCGCGCACCTTCATCATACCGTCGCCAATCTCTTCGATGGCCTGCTCCCAGGAGATGCGCTTCCACTCTCCACCCTCTTTCTTCATCGGGTACTTGAGGCGGCGCTCGCCATGCGCGTGCTCACGCACCGCCGCCCCCTTGGCGCAATGCGCCCCGAGGTTGAAGGGGCTGTCCCAGCCTGGCTCCTGCCCGGTCCAGACCCCGTTGGACACCTCGGCAACTACGGTGCAGCCAACCGAGCAGTGGGTGCAGACCGATTTAATCGTCTCCACAGCCCCTGCGGCGGCTGTCTGCGCCGAGGCTTGCGTGACCGTACCGCCGGTCGCCGAGATCGCAGCCAAGCCGCCGATGGCCAAGCCGGACCCGCGCAAGAACGCGCGACGATCCACCGATTTTGTTGCCACGTCCGACAGGATGCTCGACCGTCCTGCGCGTTGCGTGACCGAATTGGTCTTTTTCCTTAGCATGTTTCCCTCCCTTGCTGCCCCGTGAAGGTGGCTGGGTGTTAGCGAATGGTTTCAAGACCCGCGAGGCGGGCCCCGCCAGATCAGAAGCGCGCGCTGTCGAAGTAGGCGCGGGTGTGGGCCGTGTCCTGCATCTTGTCGGACGCGGGATCGACCTCGGCGGCCTCCGCCTGCTGCCCACCTGCGGCCACAGCAACCGCCGCTGCCGGGGCCGCTGTACCCGCCAGCTTCAGAAAGCTCCGGCGACTTGTCTGGTCTTGCGCATCTTTGCTCATCAGTTTTCCTCCATTTCGTCTCTCTCCGGGCGGCGTCCCGCCCCTCCTGGCAGATCAGCCTGCCGTCATTCTGAATGCTTCTTTCTCGATCTCCATGAAGGCGCGCCCGACGGCGCCCACCCCTGCGTAGAAAACCGAGGTCTTTGCGCCTTCAAGGTCCGTGTAGAAATGCACAGCCCAAGGGGCGATATGGTTGTTGAAGAACATGCGCTGCTGCTCCAGCCCCGCAGGCCCGCCAAAGCGACCCACGATCATGCCGCCCATCATCTCCATCAGCGCGGCCATGCTGTCTTCAGGCTCGAACGCGTTCTCGGCGCGCGTGATCTGCTGCGCCGCCATATCCTTGCGCAGCTTTGCCAGCGGCTTTTCGTTCAGAAAGCCGGTCAGGTAGTAGCTGGCGTAGGGCAGCAATTCGCCCCGACCCAGGCCAATGAACAGCGCGTTGAACTCACGTTCAACTGCCTTCGGCGAGGTCGATTTCGCAACCCGGGCCAGACCATTGATCGCCCGCCCAAGCTGACCCTCATCGCCCTGCAGGCCCGCCGTCTGGTCAAGCAGCATCTGATCCGCCGGCCGCGCCAGCAAAAGGCCAAGATAGTTGTAGAGATCCGCGCGCAAACGGTCTTCGTCCGTTACAGCTGGTGTCTGAGCCACTGCCGTCATGCGCCTGCCTCCTCGAAGCGGAACTGCATCCGACGGGGCGCAGGTGCGATGGTATCGGGTGCCTCCGCCTCGGCCACCTCAACAGGGGCAGTCTCCACCACCTCTTCCGGGGTCTCTTCGACCGTGGGCGTCTCAGCTTCAGGCGCCTCCGCGATGTCACTTTGATCTGATGCAGCCAGTTCCTCCTGCCGCGCCATTTCCTTGATATGAGACAACATGCCCTTGCCCACCTGATAGGCTGTCTTCACAGGCCCACCGGCCAGCATGGCCGCGCGATAATCATCGTCGTATTCGTTCAGCCCATCCACACAGGCGAGCACCGGGTTGCTGCGCCAGAGCGTGCGCAGCGCGCGGTTGCGCAGATGGGTCGGGACCTCCTTGGCCATGAAGGCGGCAAAGTCGTCGCCTGCCCGCATCGCCTCCGGATCCGGCAATCCCATGTCGCGCAGGATGGTGTCGTCATCTTTCTCGGCAAGCTCTGCCTGTGCGGCGGCCAGGCGTACCTCTTCCTCGCGGCGGGCCTCACTGTCGGCTTCGGCCTGCACTGCGGCGCGGCGGCGACCCCAGAATGTGGTGGTGTCTGTCATTCCGCCTCCTCCCGCACCCACGCCGTGGGCGCGCGATAGACATCCGTGGTCTGCGCGATGCGTGCGTCGCCGATCCCGGTTTGCACCTGATCCGTATTCTGCCGGTCGCGCCGCCGCTTCACAAAAGGCTCTTCTTCATGGTGACGGTCAACAAAGCCCGCAACCCAGCGCAGCACTGACGGGGGCATGGGCACCCGTTCGACAAGCTCCTCGCCGCTGTCGGAATAGTCCTGCGCCTCGTAAGGCGAGGCCGTGACAGTCAGAACCTCAATCGGCATATCGCCATCGCCCGTGTCCTGCACGTCGCGCAGTATCACATAGACAGATGGCACCTCCGCTTGAAGCTCGTGCGCGTAAGCTTCCGTATCGGACACATAGAGCCACAAATCATGGGTGGAGGCGTGATACTCGGCCGTATCCGCATCTTCGCGCAAAAGCTTCCAGGAGGCATCACCAGCACCGGGCAGCACCGCGGTCGCGCGCCAGATCGACGTCGCCCAGGCGGTCACGCCTGCCGACCTGCGCATCACGACTCCGAGCCTCGCAGACTCCGACTCTGGATAGACGACTCCCAAAACTACTCCTTAGGTGCGCACTGTTTGTGACAGCAGCTTAGCAAAACATCCTCATTATCCTAGAAAAATCTGCACGCATCTGTACACAATTGGTCGTAGACGCGCCGCCATCTTTGGGTTGCATCCCGGCAAGGGTCTGAATTTATAAGGCTTTGACGATCCTGCATTTTCAGTGACGGGCCTATTAGTCCGGACGGCCCGGTATTGACGTCTGCGGGTTGGTTTGCGGATGTCGATTCCGGTTTACCCCATCCGCATTTCCTGCCTTTCTATCCACCGGCACCGACTTAGGTGTTGAGGAGGACGGCCCACCGCCATCAGGGGGAGAGATGACAAAAAAACTGCTGCTGTGCGACTGCCTGGGCAGCCAGCCCATCGACGGTGATGCGATCTCGGCCACAACGGGGCTGACCTGCGCCAAGATCATGACCCATGCCTGCGGCGCCGAGGTGGCGCAGACCGCCGAGCGTCTGGCCGAGGGCGACGTCATGGTCGCCTGCCAGCAGGAAGCCGCCCTGTTTCGCGATCTTGCGGAGGAAATTAACGCGGCCCAGCCCCGGTTCGTGGACCTGCGCGACCGCGCGGGCTGGAGTGATGAAAGCGCGGAGGCTGCACCCAAGATGGCGGCCCTTGCGGCGGAGGCGTTGCTTGATGCTCCGCCGGAACGGACCATCGACATCATGTCCTCCGGTGCCTGCCTGATCATCGGCAAAGGTGAGGTTGCCCTGCAAGCAGCGCAGGATCTTGCGGGTATCCTGGCGGTGACGGTCCTGCTGCCCGCCCCGGATGAGGTGACGCCCGGCGGCGGGTTCGACGTTGTCGCCGGTGCGCTCGCCCGTGTGACCGGCAGCCTGGGCCAGTTCGACCTGCGAATCGATGGCTTTCAACATATCATCGCGGGCGGGCGCGGCGCCGCCCGTTGGACCGAGCCCAAGAACGGTGCGCTCAGCCAATGTGATGTGATCCTCGATCTGAGCGGCGGCAGACCCCTCTTCCCCGCGCCGGAGAAACGCGATGGTTATCTGCGGGCTGATCCGGGCAGCCAGAGCGCAGTGGCCAACGCAGTGCTGCAGGCCTCGCAGATGATCGGAACGTTCGAAAAACCGCTTTATGTCCGGCTGGAGGAGCCGCTCTGCGCGCATTCGCGTGCCGAACAGGCCGCCTGTTCCAAATGCCTCGACGCCTGCCCGACGGGCGCGATCACCTCGGCGGGCGAACATGTGGCCATAGATCCGCTGATCTGCGCGGGCTGCGGCGCCTGTGCCGCGCTCTGCCCCTCAGCGGCGATCACCTACGACGCGCCCCCTGTGGCCAGCCTCTTTGCGCGCATGAATACGCTGGCCAACACCTTCCGCAAGGCGGGCGGCACTGACCCGCGCCTGCTCGTGCACGACGATCATGGAGCGGAGATGATCTCGCTCGCCGCCCGCTACGGGCGCGGGCTGCCAAGCGATGTGATCCCGCTGTCGGTCTCGGCCCTGGCAGGCGTCGGCCATGCCGAAATGCTCGCCGCGCTGGCGAGCGGCTTTGCCCGGGTCTCCGTGCTTCTGGCGCCGCGCAGCGACCGGGATGTGCTGCGGCAAGAGGCCGATCTGGCCAATGCCATTGCGGGCCAGCCAAGCGTTGATCTGCTGGATTTGTCGGACCCTGACGCGCTGAGTGACGCGCTTTATGATCAGACCCCCGCCACCAGCCTGACGGAACCGATCCTGCCGCTGGGCACCCGGCGTCAGGTGACCCGGCTCGCCGCGAAAGCCCTGCAACCAGACGCAGAGGTTCTCCCACTGCCCGAGGCCGCGCCCTACGGCGCGGTGCTGCTGGATCAGGAGGCCTGCACGCTGTGCCTGTCTTGTGTCTCGCTCTGCCCCGCGGGTGCGCTCGGCGACAATCCGGACAAACCGCAACTTCGCTTTCAGGAAGACGCCTGCCTGCAATGCGGCCTCTGTGCCACGATCTGCCCGGAAACGGCTATCACGCTGGAACCGCAACTGAACCTCTCCGATACCGCCCTCGCCCAGCGGGTGTTGCACGAAGAAGAACCCTTTGCTTGTGTCGAGTGTGGCAGCCTCTTCGGCTCCAAATCAACCGTCGAGCGGATCATGGAGAAGCTCGCGGGCAAGCATTCCATGTTCTCGAATCCGCAAGCCGCGCGCATGATCCAGATGTGCGACAACTGCCGCATCCAGGCGCAGTATCACTCCGAGAACAACCCGTTTGCGGGGGGCGAGCGCCCGCCCGTCCGCACATCAGCGGACTATCTGAGCAAGCGCAAGGATCACTGAAGGTGCAGCGGCGCGCCCAGATCCGCCGGGGGGATCCCGGAGACATAGGCGAGGATCGCCTCCAGATCCGCCTGCGTCATCTCCAAGGGGACGATGGGCGGCGGCAGGGTTGGATCGAAGGGGTCGGTGACATCGGCGATCTGCGTAAAGCTCGGGTGCGGATTGCGCAGATGGAAGGTGGCAAAGCGGTCATCCCAATCGCCCAGAGCCCGCAACACGGCGAAAGACGGCGTGGCGCCCATGCCATCCATGCGGTTGGTCTCATTGACCACATGACACCGCCCGCAGAGCGCCAGCGACAGCCGCTCACCCGCAATGCGATCACCGTCATACTCCAAGGCCACAGGCGCAACGGCGCGCGCCTTCACCGCCACAAACACGCTGCCATCCGGGGCTTTGAAGCTCTCGATTGTCTTGCGCCCAATTTCAGAGCGCAGCCACTCGGCAAACCGCTGTGCGCGCGGGTCATCCTGATGAACAAGACCCCAGCTTTGCCCCAGACCGCCGAAGACAACTGGTGCGTCGGTGGTCAGACGCATCTCAGCCGCCTCCGCCTCACCGACCCGGGTGATGCGGACGCCAGTTTTCAAGGCAAACCGCGGCACAAGATACCCGGCAAACCCCGCGCTCTCCAGAACCTCGGGCACGGCAAGGCGCAGCGCCTCTTCCGCCCGGACCGGCAGCGCCAGCCAGATCGCAAGCACGACTGTCAGCACGTGACGCATCTATATAGCCTCCCCCTTCGGCAAGTAGGGCAACCTAGGGCGGCCCGATCAGACCAGTCAAGTTTCTCTCAGACATCAACATCCAAAGGAGCCGGATCATGAGTGACGATTTCAACATGTCCATGCGCAAATTCCTCAAACAGGTCGGCGTGACCTCGCAACAGGCCATCGAAGACGCGATGCGCCAGGCGGGCGACACCGGCGGCAAGAGCTTCACCGCCAAGGTTGTGCTGACTGTCGACGGGCTTGAGCTTGAGCATGAGGTCACCGGCCAGATCACGGGCCGCGACGAGGACGCCGCCTAAATGACACTGTCCAGAGACAGCGTGCTGGCCGCGCTGAAAACCGTGAGCGATCCGGTCTCCGGCTCCGATCTTGTATCCGCCGGTCTGATCAAGGCTTTGACGGTCAGCGACACAGGCGATGTGCGCTTCGTGATCGAGGTCTCGCCCTCGCAGGCCGGACAATACGCCGACGTACAGTCCAGCGCAGAGGCTGTGGTCAAGACGCTGGCGGATGTGGGCACGGTGTCGGTGATGATGACAGCGCACAGCACGCCCGCCGCGCCGCCGGACCTCAAGCCGCAACGCGCAGCCCCCTCCGGGCCGCAGAAAGTCCCCGGAATCGACCGCATTCTGGCCATTGCATCAGGTAAGGGCGGCGTGGGCAAATCCACCATCTCCTCCAATCTCGCCTGCGCCCTGGCGGCGGAGGGGCGGCGTGTGGGTCTACTGGACGCGGATGTCTACGGGCCGTCGCAGCCGCGTATGCTGGGGGTCTCCGGCCGGCCCGCCTCACCGGATGGCAAGACCATCCTGCCGATGCGCAATTTTGGCGTCACGATGATGTCCATCGGGCTGATGACCAACGACGACCAGGCAACCGTCTGGCGCGGTCCGATGTTGATGGGGGCGCTGCAACAGATGATGAATCAGGTGCAATGGGGCGCATTGGACGTCCTGATCGTCGACCTGCCGCCGGGCACCGGCGACGTTCAGATGACCCTCACGCAAAAGTTTCAGGTCGACGGTGCCGTGGTGGTCTCCACCCCGCAGGATGTGGCGCTGCTGGATGCACGCAAGGGCATCGACATGTTCAACCAGCTGGGCACGCCGATCCTTGGCATGATCGAGAATATGTCAACACACATCTGCTCCAACTGCGGGCATGAGGAGCATGTGTTCGGCCATGGCGGCGTGGCGAAGGAGGCCGAGAAGCTGGCTGTGCCACTGCTGGCGGAAATCCCGCTGCATCTGGACATCCGCATGGCAGCAGACGGCGGTGCGCCGATCGTCGTCTCCAAACCCGACAGCGCGCAGGCACAGGCGTTCCGCAGCGTGGCCCGGGCGCTGGTGGCTGACGGCAAGGCATGAGGGCGGCCGAGCTCCCTCCCCTCTTCTCCGCGCTGGCAACTGCTGGGGCCGACCCATTCGCGGCGGCCTGTGGCGAGGCGCAAAAGGGCTGCGACGCGGGGCTTGTGACCTATGACATCACGCCCGAGCATTTGCGCGCGGCGGTAGTTTTTGCCCCGGAAGTGCCGCTGGAACAGGCGGTGATCATGCTGCCGCTTTGCGGGGTTGGGTTCCAGAACGCCTTTGGCGCCATCGCACCGCCTGAAGTCTCCTTGCAACTGCAATGGGCCGGTGAGTTGCGTCTGAACGGGGCCCGCTGCGGCGTGCTTGAAGTCGCAGCCGCCCAGCAGGACCCCGGCACCGTACCCGACTGGATGGTCGTGGGCCTGACCCTGTCGCTCTGGTCCGGCGAAGAAGAGACGGGGGCGACGCCCGATATCACGGCGCTCTCGGCGGAGGGCTGCGGTGAGGTGGAGCCGGTTGACCTACTGGAAGCCTGGATGCGGCACACACTGGTGTGGATCAACCGCTGGGACGAGGACGGGGTGAAACCGCTGCATACCGAATGGACCGGTCTTGCCCATGGTATCGGTGATCCGATCTCTGTGGACGGCGCCACGGGCACCTTCCGGGGTATCGACGAGGACTTCGGTTTGCTCTTGCAGCAGAGTGGTGGAGCGCAGATCATACCGCTAACCCGGCTACTCAAGGACACCGCATGAAACTTGCCCGCGCCATCCATTTCGACGACAGCGACACCCGTGTCTTCCACAGCCCCGCGCGTACGGGCGAGTGGTGCATCTCGGGCGGGTTCGAGTTCTCCAACTGGTCGGAAGGCGATCTGGTCGGCAAGGCCAAACAGGCCTTCACCAATGGCTGGATGGGGCTGGAGACCTTCGGGCGCGCAAGCTTTGTGGCTGTAACGCAGATCGAGGAAAACGAGCGCGCAGCGCTGGCTCAAGGGTTGGCGCAGCATTTCGTCGACATCTACGGCGCACCTTCACTTGAGGCTGCCCATGGTGTTGCCGAAGAGGAGATCGCCCAGATGGTGGCACTCTGCGAGGATCAAGACTTCAACACGCTGCTCACCGTCACCCGAGAGCTGACCGACGCGGGTGTGAAGGAAAGTTACCGCGTGATCGAACCGCAAGAGGCCGGACTCGAACAGTTCGCCGTGCACGGCTCATTGGATGGGGAACCGCACCAGCATTGAGCTGAGGCGCAGGTGGCCACATTGGGTCCAGACGACCACTTCCGGTTGCGCGTTGCGGGGAAAGACATAAGGCATGGTCTGGCAGAGCGCCAAGTGTCAAGCGAAAGAGAACCGGGAGACTTGTACTTGTCAAAGTTGGTTGTTTTTTTGTGTCACACATGCTGTCGGCGGCTCCTGCATCTACTGCGCAGAAAAACACTGGCTTGACCTCAGCTGAATGTAACTTCGTGCAAGAATACAATGAGCACTACGACGACCACGCCCCTCGTATCCTGGTCGGGCATATGGCACACATCCGAGCTTTGCGAGGACGACAAAAGTATCCTTACGACTTCTGCTGAACGTGAGGTTGCGATTATCGGCGCAAGTCGATCCGTCGTGCAGATGTCGAGAGCAACTTTAAGGATATCCTGCAAGCATTACAACCCGGCCAAAACCTCTCCGAAATTTTGAGGGCGCTGCTCAAACAGGCTTGGGACTGACCTGCCGCTTTAAGAAAGCTGCCAATTTTCGGTCGCTGGATTTATCCAAGGCCTTCTGGATGGCGCGGAATTCAGGCAGACCACCCTTGCCTGCGACAGGGCCTCGCGTAGAGCAGCCCTTGATCAGTTCATCGAACAAACTGCGAAAGACGCTGGATAAGATCATAGGTAGCAACAACTCAGCTGTCATCACGGCCTTTGCAAAGCGCATCAAAGAGCTAGAAGCGCAGAAGGCGATTCTGGCAAACCCCTGGAATCTATGCCAAAATGGGTCATTCTCCATGAAGAGACTGGTGGTGAAACTGGCTTTTGGTGGGTCACTCGCATACGATCAGAAAAGCGGTTTTCGAACTGCGCAGCCGCCTGTAATATTTGAGCTTTTGGAGAGCTTTACATCAAAATGTGAACTGGCGCCCCCGGAAGGACAAACATCGAACTCGATTTCGTATCAGTTTAATGATTCTTCCGACCCCGCAAATCCCTCTTTTGACGACATTTTTGAAGAGCTTGAACGCTGGCATGATGTGCTTGAGCCGCATGCTGACGAGTTGCGAGGGCCGCGACCATGAGTGGGGTGCGTTCTGAATTCAACGGATCGGCTGGTGCTGTCGGCAATGACGACGGTACTCGTAAGAGACGCCGTGCACCGTTGTCGTTGCGACTATCTGCGGAGGAACGGGCGCAGCTAGAGCATCAGGCCGGTGGCATGGCGCTTGGGTCGTACATCAAGTCCGTGGTTTTCGCCGATGGAGTTCCCATACATCGGAGGCGGCGGAAACCACCTGTTGCGGAGCAACAGCTTCTCGCCGAAGTCCTAGCGCGTTTGGGAGAAACACGCACGGCCAGCAATCTCAACCAGATCGCAAAGCATCTCAATCAAGGCACGCTGGTCGTTGATGATGAACTGGCAGCCGATCTGCACCGCGCTGTCGCGGAAGTCGCGTGGATGCGGGCCACACTGATCAAAGCTCTGCGCGGGGATGGGTTATGATCATCGTCGCCTCCCAACGGTCGGGCGCAAAAGCACTGGCGGATCATCTTATGAATGACCGTGACAATGATCATGTCACCCTGCCGCAGATTGATGGCTTTATGGCCGATGATCTTCACGGGGCATTGGATGAAGCTTATGCCATCTCCACCGCCACGCAGTGTAAGCAATTCATGTTCTCAGTCAGTCTCAATCCCCCCGAAGAGGCCTTTGTCGAAGAGCAAGAGTTTCATGACGCCGCTGATCGAGTGGCGGATGCGATGGGCCTGTCCAACCAACCGCGCGCCATTGTCATTCACGAGAAGAACGGGCGGCGGCATGCACATGTTGTGTGGTCCCGCATTGACGCCGAGACCATGACGGCAATCAACCTTCCGCACTTCAAGCTGAAACTCAGAGACCTATCCCGCGAGATGTTCCTGGATCATGGCTGGGACTTGCCCCAAGGCCTGAAGACCTATGGCCAGAAAAACCCGTTGAACTTCACCCTGGCCGAATGGCAGCAAGCGCAGCGGATTGGTATTGATCCCAGAGAGATGAAACAGCTCTTTCAAGACGCCTGGGCGCAATCGGATGATCTGAAATCCCTCAAGCATGCTTTGTCAGACAAAGGCCTGTATTTGGCCCAGGGGCATCGGCGCGGTGTTGTTGCCCTCGATATCAATGGCAATATCTACGCTCTGGCGCGTTGGACGGGCATCAAAACCAAAGAGATCAAAGCCCGTCTTGGCACCACACCCGACTTACAGCCCGCCGCCGATGTCGGTGCATGGCTGCAATCGCGCAAAACGGATCAGGTCAAAAACTACATCTCGCAAGTCAAAGACCAGCATCGCAAAGACATGCTGCCCTTTGTCAATGAACGTGCCCAGATGGTGATGGCGCAACGGAAAGAACGCGATGATCTCAAAGCTAAGCAGCACCAACGCTGGGTCGAAGAAACCAGAGCCCGACAGGATCGGTTGAACAAAGGTCTACGCGGTATCTTTGACCGTCTGACCGGCACGCACAGCGCCGCCATCAAACGCAATGAACGCGAAGCACTTACCTGCCTCCACCGCGATCAGGAACAGCGCGACCGTCTGATCCTGACGCAAATGACAGAGCGCAAAGAGATTCAAACCCGCGCCAGTACCATCCGGGATAGGCACAAGATCGAACGGCAGCACCTCGCCAAAACCATCGCAACCTACCTCAAACGACCCAAAGCCGAATATCTCTGGCCTCGGTCAAACAGCCAGATAGCGCAATCGCCCGCCTGGATTGAGCTTTGATCGGTGAGGTTAGTACCTTTCCGGTGAAAGCAGTTCGCCCAGGTAATAGGTCCGTTGGTTTCACATTAGGTGGGTGGTGTCGCTGGTCGTTCGCCAAGTGCCCAAACGGAAATGCAGTGAAGTGGCGCATTTGGCGGCCCGCATGTCTCTAGGCGTCGCCGCAAGGTGCGCGCGGCCTCTAGAGTGTCGATGAGGCCGTAGACCGTCCGTTGAACATCGCGCACATCAAATTCCAGACTAGGCCCGTCATGGGCGAAGAGTGCGGATTCGAGAACGCCATCTGTGATGTCGTATCCCATCAGCACCGCCTCCATCTCCAAGGTCTCTGAACTGACACCGTTTTGCGCAAGACCGGCCAAGGCGAGGTCTTGTTGCAGGTGCACAGATGGATCCTGGTCAAGGCCGAGAGCGACGACGTTGCTCACGACCGGAAGTGGACGCATGTGGCCAACCATATCGCGCACATCGTCCCAGACATTGAAAGCGTCCCAATAGGGTGCTTCGCCAGGTCCAATTGTGACGCGATCTGCCGAAGCCTGTTCCGGATATACGAAAACGCTTGGCCATACATGTTGATCGGCGGATGCGCCAAATGGTTCGTCCGGCCAGATAGAGTAGTCAGGGGGCCATGCCGCTCTTATTTGCGCGGCTTTGGGCAGATCGATACGTAGGTCGATGGCGATAGGACGATCTGGGATATGCGAGAGACTAGGCATGGGTTATGGGAAGAAGAGATCAGTAGGGGCGTCACCGCCCTGCGGGATGCAGATAACATCGTTAGGACTTTTGGGTCTATTCCATCTACAAATGCAGGTGCGCGGGTCTTGGTTTTGTACCAGGATGTGCACGTGGTCTCCCGGACAAGGATGGTGGGGTTTAGATGGCGGTACCCGATCTAGACGCTTAAACATCCGCGTGCCAGCGGGCGGGTGACACGGTGGGCAGTTGTTATTGCATGTCTCGCATGCTCGGGTGTCGGTCGTGGGTGGAGCCTCGTCGTCGTCACGCGACATTTCGTTGATGGCATAACCTGTTGCAGCAGCGGTACCAGCAACGCCTAAGGTGACGGCTGTCCATTTCGCGGCGGCTCCAATTGCGGCCCAAGCGGGTGGTGTAAAGAGAAGAGCGACTGCCGGCACTATGCTGCCCCGCTTTGGATTTGCATGGCTGCTTCACGGCGAATGGCTGAAATGACGATCTCATATTCTCCGCGTGCATGATCCATGGCCGCTTTGATCGGATCAGCTTCGAGGAAGGCACCATCGCTTCGTGCACTGGCAATCATGATAAAATCAACATTTTCAGGCCGCTCAATACTGTGTTGAATGATCCAATTGACGATATCGTTCTCAAGTTCCGCGCTTCGCTTCTGCGACAATCCCTCTCGAGTTGCACGATGTTGCCATAGCGCTTGTAACGACCCAACACGCGCCGCCTCTATCTGAGCATTGGAAAACCGGAGCATGATCAGCAGCTAACAGCCGCCCCTTTGCAAAGCAACGTAAGAGCAAGGGCTTGTAGGGTGATGAACCAATTTAGGCGGGTCTTTGCCCAAGCCGCCAAAGCCAGCCATCTGCGATTTCCACCCGTAATCACCCTCTGAACACCCGCGCGGGTTGTGGGTGGGATGGGCGATGACACGAGCACGTTGAACTCAATCAGAGGAGATGTGCTTGTGAGACGTGATGTGATGAATGGGCGGGATGGGTCCCGCTGGATGTGGGGTGCCGGGATTGGTGCGGTTGCAGTGGTCGTGATGACAGCGGGCAGTGCAGCGGCGCAGGGGTTGTTCGACTTCAACCCATATCACTACGACTCCAACGGCCAGTATCAGGCCTGGATGTCCGCCTCGCGCGTGACGCTGATGGTTGGCGCAACCGGCGTTGGCTTTGCTATTGGTTGGCTGTTTTCCCCAGCGGGGAAAGAACTGCGGGCTGTGTTGATGGCTCTTGCCTTGATCGGCTTTGCCTATCCCCGGGAGAGGCAGTTCCAAGCCACGTGTGAGTTCGGCTATCTGATCGGGTCGCGGCCGAATTGCGCCCAGACTCATGCCCGTGCCACTCCTCGCATGAAATCCGGATGAGACCAGACTATGCGTTGGGCCAACAAACGAGCCTGGGTTTCACTCCAATAGCGGCGCTGCGACAGCCGCCCGATGAGCACACGCTCGACTTCGTCGAAGAGCATGATTTCCGTTGCCGCAGCTTCGTCTGCGGCGCTTAGAAGGCCTTCCCAGTCGCTTGGCGTTGTGACATCGGAATCGCGGCCTACTCTCCGCAACTCCAAGCCACACCAAGGTGAAGCACTTGAATGATCGAGAGATCGAATACTGATTTCAGTGCCCAGTCGCTTGAACCACGTGACCTGCTCCCCTGAAATGTCCTCGAATTTTGGTTAGCCTGTTCTCCAACTGAGGAGACAGACGATGAAGAGAAGCCGTTTCAGCGAAGAACAGATCATTGGCATTCTGAAAGAGCACCAGGCTGG
>NZ_BLIV01000002.1:55000-756090 GCF_009811755.1 Roseobacter cerasinus | reverse complement strand
CCAGCCTGGTGCTCTTTCAGAATGCCAATGATCTGTTCTTCGCTGAAACGGCTTCTCTTCATCGTCTGTCTCCTCAGTTGGAGAACAGGCTAACCAAAATTCGAGGACATTTCAGGGGAGCAGGTCAATGAAGGTGTTGCAGCCTTCCGAACACTCGCAGGTGCGGGTGCTGTGCCATTTGCCGACATGCGTGCCGCCGCGCCGATGGAGAAGCGCGACATGGCCTGTTTCAAACTCTCGGACTGCTGCGCCAGAGATTGCGTGACAGCGTTCGTTTCCTCAAACATCGCCGCGTTTTGTTGCGTCACCTCGTCCAGCTGCCGCATGGCAGCGTTGGATTCCGAAATGCTAAGAGACTGTTCCTGAGCTGCCGAGGCAATCACGGACACCAGGCTGTCAATGTTTTCGACGGCTTCGCTGATGCTCTGCAGCGCCGTTCCGGTCTCATTGACCAAAGCAACACCGTTCGCAACCTGTTTGCCACTGGACTCGATCAGCACACCGATCTCGCGGGCGGCTTCGGACGACCGGCCCGCCAACTCCCGGACCTCGGAGGCCACCACTGAAAAGCCCCGTCCAGTCTCACCGGCCCGCGCTGCCTCGACACCGGCATTCAAGGCCAGCAGATTGGTCTGAAAGGCAATGTCTTCAATCACACCGACGATCTTCGAGATCTGATCTGAAGACGCTTCGATCTCCGACATGGCGGTGACGGCCTTTTGCACAATCTCATCTGACGATCCGGCTTTGCTGCGTGCGGTGCTGACCGCATCATTCGCCTGCTGCGCGTTCTCCGCTGTGTTCGATGAATTGGTCGCGATCTGGGATATCGCAGCCGTCGTCTCTTCCAGGGTCGCGGCTTGCGACTCCGTCCGCTTGGCCAGCGTGTCCGCCGCGCTCTCGATGGCAGCCGCATCGTCGATGATGGTACCGGCGTTCTGCTGCACGACGGTCATAGCCTCGCGCAGCGCCGACACGGCGCTGTTGAAGTCATTGCGCAGATCTTCATATTTCTCAGGCAGCGGATCGTCGATCTGCTCACACAAATCACCTTCCGAAAGCGCCTTGAGCGCATGTCGAAGAGTGTCAACCACATGATTCTGCTCTGCTTCGATCTTGGAGCGCGCCTCGCGTTCAGCCTCTTCTGTTTCACGCGCCTTCCGGTCCGCTTCAATGGCGTTCTGGGTCTCCTGTTCTGCCAAGGTACGGGCTTCAAACGCTTCTTGCTGCGCAGTATTCGCGGCGGCAAGCGCCTCTTCGGCCTCGCCACGTGATGCTTCCGCGCGCTCCAGCGCTTCACGCGTCTCTTCAGCGGACGCCGCAATCTGCATATTCTTGGCCAGAGTTTGCTGATATGCCCGGTTTCGACTTCTTAGTGCCACCCAAAGCACGGCAGCTTCGACCACCACGATCACCCCATGAAGCGCTGTGCGCTGAAGATTCGCTCAGAGCTCTACCGATGGATAGACCAGGGCCGGCAGCGCCAGCGACAGGCCAAGGTGGTGAACAGCGATTGCAGCAGCGGCAGCGAGGATTGCCACCGGCTCCGACATAATCATGCAAACCGCCAGCAAGGCGAAGAACAACATGTGCCCATCAAGCTGCCAGGGGTGGCCGGCCAAGGCCGCCGTGATGCAGATCGCCTGACCAACAAGGCCAATCGCGGCCAGCACCCTGCCTGCCCGGCCAGAGAAACGGGCGCCAAGAAAGGCCATACCCGCGAAGATCGCAGCCACCAGCGCCACCGCCAGCAGGGCGTTTCCAGCAATCCAAGCCGCCATGACTGAAAAAGGAACAAGCATGGCACTGCCGATGGCCACCTGCATGGTCGCTTTGTCGGCAGCTTCGATCCAGGCTTCGTCCCGATAGGTTTCAGTTGACGTCATATTGGTACTCCACAAAGTATTGCGAGGTATCGGCCATCCACCACCAGCCATGCGCCACTGTGCAGAAGCGCATCCGGCCGCGTCGCCTCAGCAGGCTGCACCAACGCCCCGAATGGTGCGACCTGTGGCCCCACCAGCCGTGCGCCGGACGCCTCGATAACCTCCGGCTGCAAGGATGCGCTTGGCCCAATGACCAGCATGATCTCGCCCTCAACCGGCTCTGCCGTCGCAAGTGCGAGCAGAGGGCCGGCCAAAGAGGCCAGCAGAATGGAGACGGTAACAACGATAACCCGCATACAAACCTCGATTGCTGGAGCTCAGCTATCAGCGGAGTGTTTACATCGCCCTAAGAGGCGCCCCCCAACCGCGCAGGAAGCTCTTGAAGAGAAGAGGAGCCTGTCCGAAAGAATTTCGACGATCCGCTCTCTTCCCAAGGGATCAAACCCTACATATAGTGCGCCGCAATAGACAAACCGCAGCAAGCGGTTGGGGCAAAGGATCGGTCATGGCGCATATTATCGTCGTCGGCAACGAAAAGGGCGGCGCGGGCAAATCGACCGTTTCCATGCATGTCGCGACAGCTTTGGCACGGATGGGCCACAGGGTCGGCGCGCTGGATCTTGACCTGCGCCAGCGCACCTTTGGCCGCTATACCGAGAATCGACGTGCATTTCTGCAAAAGGCGGGGCTGGATCTGGCCAGCCCCTTTACCCGCGATCTGCCCGAGGTGCCTGCAGAGACCCTGCAGCCGGGTGAAAACATCTATGACCACAGGTTGTCGATTGCCGTGTCCGCACTTCAGCCGGAGAGCGATTTCATCCTGATAGACTGCCCCGGCTCGCATACGCGTCTGAGCCAGGTGGCCCATTCCCTTGCCGACACGCTGGTCACGCCGCTAAACGACAGCTTTGTCGATTTCGATCTGCTGGCCCGGACGGATTCCGCCGGGGAAACGATACTGGGGCCATCCGTCTATTCAGAAATGGTGTGGAACGCGCGTCAACTGCGCGCCCAGGCCGGACTTTCAGCCATCGACTGGATTGTGCTGCGCAACCGCATCGGCGCACAGCGCATGGTCAACAAGGAAAAGATGGAACGGGCGGTCACAAAGCTCAGCAAACGTATTGGTTTCCGAACCGCCCCTGGCTTTTCCGAACGGGTTGTCTTTCGCGAACTCTTCCCCCGTGGATTGACGCTGCTGGACCTCAAGGATGTGGGCGTAAAGCAGTTGAACATCTCCAATGTCGCGGCCCGACAGGAACTGCGCGACCTGATGAAGGCGCTGGACCTGCCGGGTGTTTCGGTGAATTTCTAAACCGTCCGCTCACGACAATTTTAGTTTTCTTCACAACCGGAAGAGGAGCGCCGATCTCACGAGGGTTTGAGTATCCCGTGATCTGCGCCCGCTCCTAGGGTGCCTCAGCCTTCCGTTCTGGAAGGTACATCTGACAGGAGTAAAAGATGAATAGACTGACCAGACACCTTCTGGCGCTGGCTGTGACGGCTGTCGGCGCAAGCCTTGCCGTGACGGCAGAGGCCAGATCACTGCAGATCACAGTGACGAATAATCAGGCCGCAGGCGGGCTTGCCATTACCCCGCTCTACACTGCTTTTCACAATGGCAGCTTCGATGCATTTGACCTAGGCGGCACCGCCTCACCCGGCATTGAACTGCTGGCCGAAACCGGCATGCCCGGCACGGTCGCACAAGAACGGCTGGCGGTTGACCCGGACTCGCAAAGGCTCATTCTCGGCTCGCCGACACCCCCACCACCGATCCAGCCGGGCCAAAGCGTATCGAGGAGGATCACTATTGAAAGCTCAGGCGCGGTATTCTTTACGTTTTTGTCGATGCTCCTGCCATCGAACGATCACTTTATCGGAAATGACAACCCCCTAGCGTATCAGCTGTTTGACGGTTTGGGGAACTTCACCGGCAATCGCACAATCAACGTCACCGGCGCACAGATCTATGATGCGGGCACCGAAGCGAACGGGCTGACCGGTGCTGCCTTTGTGCAGGGCGCCAACATTGGCGACAGCCCCGCAGGCGAAGGCAGCATTCAGCAAGGTCTCCCTCTGTCGGATGAACTCTTTGAGCCGGGTGTGTTGCTGGCGACAGGCGGCTCATTGAACCCCGCGCTTGCCAATTTCATCTCGAACCCGGGGGCATTCGACTTGCTCACCATCGAGATCGAAGCCGTCCCACTGCCCGCCAGCGCGCCGCTGCTGCTGGGCGCAATTGGCTTTCTGGGATGGCGGGCCCGTCGTAAGGCGACCGCATAATCTGATTGGGGGAGGGCCCGGGCTTGGGCCCTTTCCCGCACTGGTCCTTCAGCGCTGCAAAAAATGTTCGACGGCCGGGCCAGCACGACCTAAATACCGGTCATGAGCACGGCATTGGGTGATCTTCTGTTTTGGATCGGGGTCTTTGTTGCCCTGTTTTTCCTCTTGCGTTGGCGACAGGCCAAGAACAAGCGCAAGACGCCGCCCGATGACCAAGCATGATGCAGACACCCGGAACAGCCTCTGACGTTGCGCACCCTTACGTCCGCATGGCTCAGAACAACGCCTGGGCCAATGCGACGCTATACGCGGCGGTCCACACGTTGCCCGATGGGGCACCCAACGCCGCTGCGCCCGGGTTCTTCCCAACGCTGATTGAAACACTCAACCACATCTATGAGGTCGACCTCTACTACGTGGACGCGCTCGAAGGCGAGGGACTTGGGCGACAAGTCTATCAGAGAGAGGCAGAGCATGACACCATCGAACTCGCGGCCCGGCAGGCCGCAGTCGATAGGCGCCTGATCGACTTCTCCAAAGCATTGACGCCTGCCGAACTGGGGCAGTCGCGTAGAACCGAGCGCGCCGATGGTCTGTATGAAGAAACCGTCAGTGCACTTCTTCTGCATCTCTTTCAGCATCAGGTGCACCATCGGGGGCAAGCCCATGTGCAGCTGCACGCACTTGGGGTCGCGCCACCGCAGCTTGACGAGTTCCATCTGCGTTTCGACCGGGCTGCCACAGCGGAGGCCTTTGGCGCATGAGCAAATACGGGCCAAGCCGGAAGGAACTCAAACTGCGGATGATTGTCTCCGCCGGAGGATTGCTGCTGCTGACGGTGGCCCTGGCGCTTCGCGGACTGCCAAAGGGGCCAGCGATGTTCGAAGTGATCGGCATCGCGGGCGTCTTCTTTGGCGGCACTTTTCTGTGGAGCCTGAAGAACCTGCTCAGGCGGGACCATCCCGACGCCAGCTAAGGCGCAGCAGCGGCCCAAACCTCCACTTCGACCACAAACTCCGGACGGGTGAAGCCCGACACGATCACGAGAGTCGAGGACGGCAGGACCGCCACATCCCGCAAGAACTCGTCCCGCGCCGCCATGTACCCCTGCATATACATGCGGTCGGTCACATAGGCGCTGAGATGACAGACATTCTGGGCTGTCATCCCGGCCTCACCAAGAATCGCGGCGATGTTGGCGAAACAAATCTCAGCCTGGCTTTGCGCATCGGCAGGCACGCTCCCATCTGCGGCCAGCCCAAGCTGACCAGAGGTTCGCACCAGCCGCGTGCCTGCTGGCAACTCAACCCCATGCGAGTAGCGCGCGAAGGGTGGTGCGATACTGTCTGGCGCAAGTGCTTTCATATCCGGCTCCGTCACTGTGAACCCGCGCAGCATGACGCAGGCGCTGGTGCCTGCAAACCCGGTGATTTGATCCGCATATGAAAATGTTGCACTCAAAGGCTGTGGTCAGGCCGCGCGGCCTGGCAAAGGGTTGACGCCACCGGCGCGACATTTGAAACTCACCCCAACCCGCTTTGGGCAAAACCAAGGACAGCAGATCAACTGTGTCACCGCGCCGACACCAAGGACCGGCAATCTCGCGCCAATGTTTCGTCTAAGGACAGAGAGGACCAACATGACATTTTTCACCCGCACCGGCAGCCCCCTGCCGAAGACCGTTGTCTTGTCCGCCGCCAAAGTCGGGGCCGATCCGGTCAGCCGTCGCGAGTTTCTGGCCGTGGCCAGCGCCTTTGGCGCCACGACGACCACAGCCTATGCAATGATCGGCCTGACCCCGCCTGCCCGCGCCGCCGCGCATAAGGAGGGTGGCGTTGTGCGCATCCAACAGGAGGTGCGCGCTCTGAAGGACCCCCGCACCTATGACTGGCCGCAGATTTCCAATTTCTCCCGTGGCTGGCTGGAATATCTGGTCATCTACGAAAACGACGGCACCTTTACGCCCGCCCTGCTGGAAAGCTGGGAAATCAACGATGATGCCACCGAATACACGCTGAACGTCCGCAAGGGTGTGACATGGAACGACGGCAGCGCCTTCACCGCTGAGGATGTGGCCCGCAACATCACCGGCTGGTGCGAACGCGAGATCGAAGGCAACTCCATGGCCGGGCGCTTTGCCACCTTGATCGACAGTGAAACCGGCACCGCGATCGACGGCGCCATCACGGTTGTCGACGCGCACACGGTCAGACTTGTTTTGCCAAAACCCGATATCTCGCTGATCCCCGGCATGGCGGATTATCCTGCAGCGATCACACCGGCGGGCTTTGACGCGGCCACGATGCTGGAGAACCCGGTGGGCACCGGCCCGTTTCTGCCGGAGTCGCTGGAAGTGGGCGTCAAGGGCGTGCTGGTCAGGAACACCGAGCACAGCTGGTGGGGCACGGAGGTTTTTGGCGGCCCCTATATCGACCGTCTGGAATATGTGGACTACGGCACCGACCCTTCGGCATTTATCGCCGCTGCGGACGCGGATGAGATCGACGCGCTTTACTCCATCGAAGGGGATTTCATCGACATCTTCGCCTCGCTGGACGGCTGGACGGAAAACTCCATCGCCACGGCGGCCACCATTGTGATCCGGCCCAACCAACTGGCCGAAATCGACGGCAAGACACCCTATGCGGACAAGCGGGTGCGGCAGGCGCTGGCCATGGCGGTCGACAATGCGGTGCTTTTGGAGCTGGGCTATGGCAGCCGCGGCATCGAAGCCGAAAACCACCACGTGGGGCCGATGCACCCCGACTATGCCGAGCTGCCGCCGCGCGAGGTTGATCCGGCGGCGGCCAAGGCCCTGATGGACGAGGCCGGCATGGGAGATTACGAACATGAGCTGATCTCCATCGATGATGCCTGGCGCAAGGATACAACCGATGCCGTTGCAGCGCAGCTTCGAGATGCCGGCATCAAGGTCAGGCGGAAGATCCTGCCCGGCACCACCTTCTGGAACGACTGGACAAAATACCCGTTTTCCTCAACCGACTGGGCGCATCGTCCACTGGGCGTGCAGGTCTGGGCGCTGGCCTACCGCTCCGGCGAGGCCTGGAACGAGTTTGGCTGGGCCAATGAAGAGTTCGACAAGATGCTCGATGTGGCCCTGGCCACGGCGGATGTGGACGAACGCCGCAATCTGATGCAGGTCATGCAGACGCTCATTCGGGAAGAAGGTGTGACGATCCAGCCGTACTGGCGGTCGCTCTACAACTTCACGAAGGACGGGCTGGTCGGTGCCGAACACCATATCACCAACGAATTCCATCCCGCCCGCATGGCCTGGACCTGATCACACCTGAGCCCCGAGGGGGCCGCATATCTCGCGGCCCCCTCGGGGCGCCCTCGACCTGCACCGTCAGAGGTGCACAAGATCAACGTCACCGCCAAGGCGCACCATCGCGGCCTGCAACCGGCCCTCCTCCAAACGTCGCGCATGGCTCAGAAGGCCACCCTTATCAGCGGGAAATCCAAGGGCCGCAATACTAGCCTCATCCACCTGATCAGCGTGCACCCCGGCGGACTTTGCGGAGAGCACCGCCCCAAGTGCGCCTGCGATCAGGTGGATCACCATTTCGCCGTCCGTCATCTGCACCCGCTGAATGCCGCCGAACCAGGCTTCCTCCCGCAGCAGATCCTCGACCAGCGGATCTTCCACCGCGCCCCCGCCGCCAGGATAGCGGTACCAGCCCACGCCGACGCAGCGCCCAAGCCGCCCCTCCGAGATCATGCGGGGCAACACCGGCGTGGCATGCGGACCACAGCGAGTCCTGGCCACGTCCAGCCCCAGATCGTCCTGCGCTGCGCAAATGCCCGTGGCAAAGCCGAAGTCTGTCATTGCGGCATCCAGCTCCCACGGCGTTGTGGCCTCATAGAGCAACCTGTCGGCGGCCCGCGTCAGGCCCGCTGCCATCACCGCGGCCAGCTCCCCTCGGGTCACCCGGACGACCGCTGCAGAAAGCCGCCCGCCGCGATCACCTTGATGAGGTCATTGAGCGAGGCATTGACTGTCTTGTTTGACGTATCCACCCGCGCTTCGGCCCGTTCATAAAGCGGGACACGGGCCTGCAGCAGGGATTTGAGCTGCTGCATCGCTGCGGGGTTGCCCTCCATGGGGCGCAGGTCCCCCTGTGCCCGCACCCGCTGCATATGCTCCGCCGGAGAGGCCTGAAGCCAGATCGTGTGGAACTGCTCCAACACCTGCTGATAGGTCGTCTCCTCGGCAACCAGCCCACCCGCCACAGCCAGGATCAGCCGGTCATGGGCTGCGACAACGCGCGAGATGGCCTGCGCCTCCATCCGGCGGTATCCATCCTGCCCGTAGAGCGCGATCACCTCGGCTACCGGCATGCCCGTTTCGTCTTCGATCCGGCGGTTCAGTTCAACAAACGGCAGATGCAGCGCCTCGCTGGCCATCCGGCCCAGCGTCGACTTGCCCGCCCCCCGCAACCCGATCAGGCAGATGCGCCCGGAGCGCAGCGCGGCAGGGTTCTGCGCGGCCAGCAACTGCCGGACCTTGCGCTGCACCGCCTCCGGCGCATCAAGATAAAGCTGGCCGATGCGCTGCACCTCGTGGTCCTCCGGCGTGTCGTCGGACAGCAACCCCTGCACGGGCACCTCCAGCGCCACGGCGATCTTTTGCAAAAGCGTGATCGAGATATTGCCGGCTCCCGCCTCCAGCTGCGCCAGATAGCGCGGCGACACGCCGGAGCGTTCGGACAGCGCGCGACGCGACAGCTTCTGCGCTTGGCGCAGGGCGCGGACACGCACGGCCAGCAGCCCTTTCAGCGGCACGGCGGGATCGGAGGGGGGGTGCGTCATCTCGCGGTCAAAGTCCCCGTGCAAGCCGCTCGCCCGCAGCATGTACGTCTAGTACGTCTCAACGTGATAGCGACCTTCCTCGCGCATGGTCCCACGCATATCCGACCAGACGCGTCCCGCACCCTCCGCGATCTCTGCGAGCGCGTCCTCGACACCCTGCTCCATGTCCTTGCGGCCACAAATGTAGACGTGCAACTGCGCGTTATCCAAAAGCGGCGCAATGTGGCCCGAGGCCGCACGCAGCTTGTCCTGCACATATTGCTTGGGCTGATCCGGCGTGCGACTGAATGCGAACTCCTTGCGCATGAAGTCTTCGGGGATCTTCTTGAGCGGCCCGAAGTACGGCAGATCGCGCGCACTGCGTGCCCCGAAGATCAGCGTCAGGCTGTCTCGTGCGTCGGGCCTCTCGCGCTGCCGCCGCATGGTGAAGCCTCGAAACGGCGCGGAGCCGGTGCCTGTGCAGATCATCAGCAGATGCGCATTGGGGTCGGACGGCAGCAGAAAGGTCGCGCCAAAGGGCCCGGTGATCTGCACCTCCTGACCCTTTTGCAGATCGCAAACGTAGTTTGAACACAGACCCCGCGGCTCCCGCTTTACCGTCAGCGACAGGTTGTTGAACCCCGGCCGCTCTCCATCGCGCGGGTTGGAGATGGAGTAGAGCCTCGGCAAGTGTGGCTTGCCGGTCGCATCGAGACCGGGCGGTACGATCCCGATGCTTTGACCTTCCAAAATTGGGAACGGCAGGCGACCAAGGTCCAGTACGATGTGACGCACATCATTTTCACTGTCGGGGTCGGTCAAACGGTAGTTGCCTTGCACCGTCGCAGCCGCCGGGTTGGACAGGGGGTGCAGGTTGATTGTGGGTTTCGAGGCCGTCGCAGGCGCGCGCGCCCGCCCGCCCGTGCCTTTATGCGCCTCGGCCAGAAGAGCGGCCACGGCATCGTCCAGCGCCTCGATCTCATCCGCTTCGGCGTTCTCTGGCAGGGTGATATCGCCTTGCTCGGGCAGTTCATCGAAACCGTATTGGTCGTCCAGACTGTAGGGCGTCTCCACCACACGCCACTCATCGATGGAGCCGGTGGGGCAGACCGGGATGCAATCCATGCAGAAATTGCAGGTGTCCGGGTCGACCACGACATTGGTGTCGTCGTGCTGAATCGCCCCGATTGGGCAGGTCATCTCACAGGTGTAACAGCGG
This sequence comes from Roseobacter cerasinus, assembly GCF_009811755.1. GTDB lineage: Bacteria > Pseudomonadota > Alphaproteobacteria > Rhodobacterales > Rhodobacteraceae > Roseobacter > Roseobacter cerasinus. The sequence goes on along the minus strand of NZ_BLIV01000002.1, from coordinate 745,887 downwards.
ATGCAGATCTCGGGGTCGATCAGATGTTGTTTAACAGGTGTCGTCATGGGCTGGCGGTGGGGTGTCGCAGCACCGTCTCGGGCAGCAGCGCCATCTCTACGATGGCGCGGCACAGGCCTTTGCAATCGGTGCAGCCGATGCAGTTCGCGCGGGGCAGAACAGGGGATTTTGCGGTTTGATGTGTCATGGGTCCGGGTTCCTCTCGATGATCGGGATGGGTTCGGTGATGCGGGCCAGTAAAACTGGCCCGACCCACGGGCGCCTTGATGCAGGTCAAGCCATGTGCAGTTGCACGTATTCGAAGTCTCCGGGCTTGTTGTCGATGCCCACCTTGGGCGGCGCGATCCATGAGGCGTATTGCCCCGGCTCATAGCAGGGCACCATCAGCGACTGGATAAAGTCGCCATCGGCCTTGGTGGGCAGCCAGTCGTCCCGCCGCTTGGCCCAGTCTTCGGCGGAGATGATATTGCCATCCGGGTCCACCGCGACCGTCGAAAAAACGCCGATCTGACGGTGGAAGCCTTCATGCGGCAGCTTCAGCGCAAACTCGATGCCCGCCTTTGCGATCATCTTGTTCCAGCGCCCCACCCCGCCAGAGGCATCGCGAACATAGTCGTCACGCAAGCGCATGTTGATAGCAGTCAGCGCTGGGACATCCTCCGTCAGAATTTTGCCATCTGTGATCGAAGTGACCGGGTAAGTATCGTTCTGCAGCTTGTGATCATCATCGATCCGCTGCTCCATATAGCGGCCCTTTATCCCTGCGTTGAACGCATTGGCCGCATTGGTCGAGACCTCCTGACCAAAGAGATCGAGGCTGAGTGTATAGTGCAGGTTGAGCTTTTTCTGGATGGTCGGCAGGTCGATCACCCCGAGGTCACGGATGGCGTTGATGTCGGTTGGGTCCGCGATGCCAGCCTCGGACATCGCCGCCAGCGTCGCCTGAATGGTGCGCCCCACCCCGGTCTCGCCCACAAACATGTGGTGCGCTTCTTCGGTCAGCATGAAGCGACAGGTGCGGCTGAGCGGGTCGAACCCCGACTGCGCGAGGCTTTCGAGCTGCATCTTGCCGTCCCGGTCGGTGAAATAGGTGAACATGAAAAAGCTGAGCCAATCGGGCGTTTCCTCGTTGAAGGCCCCCAGCATGCGCGGCGCCTCCTCGGAACCCGAGGAGCGCACGAGCAGATCGTCCGCCTCTTCCCGCCCGTCGCGGCCAAAATATTTCTGCAGCAGGTAAACCATGGCCCAGAGGTGCCGCCCTTCCTCCACATTGACCTGAAATAGGTTGCGCATGTCGTAGAGCGACGGCGCCGTAAGGCCCAGAAACCGCTGCTGCTCCACCGATCCGGGTTCGGTGTCGCCCTGGATCACGATCAGCCGCTTGAGCATATTGCGATACTCACCCGGCACCTCCTGCCAGGCAGGCTCGCCGCAATGCTCCCCCATCGGGATACGCCGGTCCTCGACGGCAGGAGCCAGCAGCACCCCCCAGCGATACTCCGGCATCTTGACGTAGTCGAACTTGGCCCAGCCCTTCGGGTCCACCGACACAGCCGTGCGCAGATAGACCATGCTCTCCTGAAAATTCTGCGGAATGAGGTCATTCCACCAGTTGATGTAGCCCGGATGCCATTTCTCAAGCGCCTTCAGCACCTTCTTGTCGGAACTCAAGCCGACATTATTGGGAATTTGACTGTCGTAGCTCACATTGATCAGATCGAGCATTCCGTCCTCCTCTGGGATGGGGTGGCCTGAAAGCCCACCTAACCTGCCTGTCGTGAGGTCTGTGCTGGCAGGTAGGGTGGGCTTTCAGGCCACCCGTGCTAAACACGTTCCATATCGTAGACCCCCCGCACCCCGGTGCCGTATCGCTGCAGCGCCCCCTCCGGCCCCACGGCATTCGAGCGTTGGAAAATCCAGTTCTGCCAGGCCGTCAGACGCCCGAAGATGCGCGTCTCCATCGTCTCGGGGCCTGCAAACCGCAGGTTGGCCTCCATACCCGTCATCGCATCCGGCGAGAAACTGGCGCGCTCCTCGCGAAAGAGTCGCACTTCGTCTTCCCAGTCGATGTCGTCATAGGCATAGGTCACAAGCCCCAGCACCTCAGCCTGCTCCGCCTCTAGCGCGGTACCGATCTTCTGCTCCAGAATTGCGACATCCTCCGGCGCGCCGAGAAAGCGGGTCTCAAGCCGGCTCAAGCCGTTGCCCATAAGGTAAAGCCCGAAGTTGCCGGACGTCAGATGCAGTGCGGCAAGCGGCCTGTCATCCTCCTCAAAGGGCTCCAGCATCATGTAGCTGCGATCCACCGCCCAGAGCAGCTCGGCCAGAACACCAGCGAAACAGGAGCCGTGCTCGACCAGCGCCACCAGACTGCGCGACGTCATGTCGAGCCGTTTCAGCACGCGCTTCCACAGGCACAGCACCTCATTTGCCAGCCAGTGATCCGCGTGCCGCAGCAGCAACGCCTCATGCGCGACCACGAGGTCCGGCCTGCCTTGGGTCTGAATCTCTATCAGGCCAAGCGTCCCTTCGTTGCTGCGCAGATGCAGGATGGCATCATCCAGCTCGCGCGCGCAGCGCAGCATCCAGGCATCGGAGCCTTCCGCTTCGAAGGCCCCCATATCCGCCGCTGCCTCCGTTTCCGGGCCAAGGATGGTGACCACAGCACGCCTGCCTGCACGGTCAAGCGCCACTGACACAGTGGAGTAGAACACAGCATCCGGCTCAAACACCCGTTTCAGGGGTTTCAACGCAATCCCCTTGGGCACGTCGGGCTTATCTGACGCCGCAGCGAAAGCCTGCGCGCGCGCAGCCACAGCCTCATCAAATGTCGCGTTCGGGACAACCTCATCGACCAGTCGCCACTGTAACGCCCGCTTGCCCTTGACCCCTTCCTCCACCGAGCAGAAGACATCCGCCAGATCGCGACGGACCTTGCGCTTGTCGGTCACGCGGGTCAGCCCACCGGTGCCCGGCAAAACCGCCAGCAACGGCACCTCGGGCAGCGCCACAGACGAGGTGCTGTCATCCGTTAGCATGATGTGATTGCAGGCCAGCGCAAGCTCATAGCCGCCGCCCGCGCAGGCGCCTTGGATCGCGCAGATGTAGTTCTGCCCACTGTCCTCAAGCGCCGCCTCGAACGTGTTCCGTGTCTCATTGGTGAATTTGCAGAAATTGACCTTATGCGCATGCTCTGCCGCGCCCAGCATGCGGATGTTGGCCCCGGCGCAAAACACCCTGTCCTTGGCGGAGCGCAGAACAACAACCTTCACCTCGGGGTGCTCAAACCGCATGCGCTGCACTACATCAGCAAGCTCAATATCGACCCCGAGATCGTAGGAATTGAGCTTGAGCTGATACCCCTCGAACAGCCCGCCATCCTCGTCTACATCCATATAGAGCGTGGCAATGGCACCATCGTATTCAACCCGCCAGTGCGTCATGGCGAGGGGGTCCACCTGAAAGTCGATGCGTTTGCTCAAGTGTTGCCCTTTCACCCGCATGCTCATCAGTCATGCATTATAAATCATCGCATGGGCGGTACGCTGCCAACCAACCGCCAATCATGCAATAAATTCTGGGTAATTATGCAATATCACGCATATCTACGCGCTTCAGCGTGGCGGCAACCTCCTCCTGAACATCCCTAACGCGGAGGCCAAGTACCTCTGCCTCACCACCACAGCCCGCCAGATGCCCTTGCACCATCGCGCAGAGCCGGCGCGCCGCGCGGGGGCGCTGCATCTGCAGCTTCAGCCGGGCATTGGCCAGTTGGATCAACGCCTGCACCATCTCCCGCTCGGCACTGGGGTCGGCGGTGTGTAACCAGACCGCCTCAAGAACCTCGTGACACTCCCAGAAGTATCCCGCGCCCAGATAGGCGAGACCGGTCTGAAACGCCGATGTGTCCCAAAGCCTGTCTGGAGATGTGCCGACGGTCGCCTTGATGCTCTCAAACCAATCCTCTGGATGGCGCGCCGTCTGACCCGGCACGTAGGCGTGCGACGGGCGCAGATCCTCCGGCAGGTCAGGCCACCGCAACATCCGCCCGCTCCAACCGCACCAAACGGGCACAAAACGCGGCAATCGCCGCGATAGTCTGATCCGGCTGCTCCAGATGCGGGGCATGACCACAGTGATCGAGGATCAGCTCTTCGAAGGGCGCATAGATGCGGGTGCTGATTTCCTCGATCTGGGCCAGAGAACCGTAAGCATCTTCACGCCCTTGAATCGCCAGCACAGGCACGCGCCAGTGATCAATGGCGTCGGCAATCGACCAAGTGGCAAAACCCGGGTCTGTCCAGGCGTCATGCCAGCCGTGGAAGGCACCCACGACGTCATCATGATAGCGCGCGAGCCGGGCGCGCAGGTCCCCGGTCGCAAAGTCGCGACCCGCCGCGCGGATCGCCTCAAACCCCTGCGCTTCGACAAAGAAATGCGGAGCGATCAGGACAAGCCCCCGCACGCGCCTGTCGCTGACAGATCCGGCATAGGCCGCCGCGATGCTGGCCCCGTCGGAATGCCCCAAAAGGATCACATCCTGCAAACCCGCTGCATCCATGACCGCAGCCAACACGTCCCGCGCCTCGCGCTCCATATAGTCGAGCGGGCGTGGCCGCGTAACGGGGTCGGACCGGCCGTACCCCTGACGGGAGTAGGCAAACACTCCCAACCCGGTCTCGGCTGCCAAGCGTTCAGGAACGTCACGCCAAAGGTCAACGCAGCCCAAGCCCTCATGCAGCAACACCAGCGTTGGCGCATCGCCCGGCGGTGGCCCGTAGCAGGCGCATTCGAGGCGCCTGCCTTGCACGTCTAAGCGCGCGCGCGCCTCAATACCCCAAGCCGTCATGATGTGGAGGCCTCCCGCAGCCGGAAGCGTTGAATCTTGCCCGTGGCGGTCTTTGGCAGGTCATCCACCACTTCGATCCAGCGCGGGTACTTCCACTTGCCGACCCGCGATTTGACATGCTCGGTCAGTTGCGCGTGCAGATCGGGCGGAGCCTCGGCTTCCAGCACGATGAAGGCTTTCGGCTTGTCCAGCCCATGGTCGTCTTGCGCCGCGACCACCGCCGCCTCCAGCACCACCGGGTGGCTGACCAGGGCCTGCTCCACCTCGAAGGGCGACACCCAGATGCCGGACACCTTGAACATGTCATCGGTGCGCCCGCAGTAGATGAACCGCCCATCCGCCCGGCGCTCGTATTTGTCGCCCGTGCGGGTCCAGACCCCTTCGAAGGTTTGCCGCGATTTCTCGCGCTGGTTCCAATAGCCCATGGCGGCAGAGGCGCCATTGACCAGCAGCTCGCCAATCTCACCGTCGGCGGCCTCCTGCCCGGCCTCATTCACAAGCCGCACCTCATAGCCAGGCACCGGCGTGCCGGAGGTGCCATAGGCCAAATCGTCGGCCCGATTGCTGAGGAAGATGTGCAGCATCTCGGTCGAGCCGACCCCATCAAGGATATCGACCCCGGTCAGCGACTGCCATCGTCGCCCCACATCTTCTGGCAACGCCTCTCCGGCGGAGATACAGCGGCGCAGTGGGGCCTGCGGCGCGCCGGACCGGTCCATCTCGGCCACCATGGCGGCATAGAGCGTCGGCACGCCACAAAAGACCGTGGGCTGTTCTGTCTCTAGCGTCGTCAGCATGTCACCGGGCGTCGGTCTGCCGCCAAAAAGGATTGTGGTCGCACCTGCCGCCAGGGGGAAGGTCATGGCGTTACCCAACCCGTAAGCAAAGAAGAGCTTGGCGGCGGAGAGCACCCGGTCCTCCGCCGTCAGGCCCAGCACATGCTTGCCGTAGGTGTCCGCCGTGGCGCGTAGGCTGGAGTGCACGTGCATTACGCCTTTGGGCTGCCCCGTGGAGCCCGATGAATAGAGCCAGAAGGCCACCTGATCGGGTGAAGCCGGGCAGGTCTCACAAACCTCGGCTCCGGCTACAAAGCTGCCGAAGGATTGCGCCTCCGGTACCTCATCCCCCACCACGATCACGGTCTTGAGGTACGGGTTGCCCGCGAGCGCCGGTTTCACCGCCTCGTAAAGCGGGGCAGAGACAAAGAGCGCCACCGCACGGCTGTCGCGTAGGATCGCATCATAGACCGGCGCTGCCAGCAGCGTGTTGATCGGGATTGGAACCACACCCGCCTTGAGCGCACCAAAAAAGAGCTGTGGAAACTCCAGCGTATCGAGCATGACCATCGCGATGCGCTCTTCCGGACGGATGCCTGCGCGTAGCAGCGCACCTGCGACACGGCCTGCGCCCTCTGCCAGCTGTGCGAAGCTGAGGCTCCGCGCCGTCCTGGCTTCCTGATGGGCGATCTTGTCTGCACGTCCTTCGGCAAGGTGGCGGTCGACAAAGAAGTCGGCGGCATTGGCTGAGGTTGTGGTCACGGCACCCTCCCCGCGTGACGGCTGGTGTTTTGCTCTATAGTGCATGGCGCTTGCCGCTCCGCAAGACACTGCATGTCACACTGCATTTTTGTGCATTGCCCCGTCAGCCGGGCAACAGGAACAGCGTGATCGCCGGAAACAGCACCAGGATGATCACCCGAACGATATCCGACCCGACAAAGAACATGACCGCTTTGTAGGTCTCGGTCATCGGGGTCTCGCGGTCCATGGCGTTGATGATGAAGAGGTTCATGCCCACCGGCGGCGTGATAAGCCCGACCTCCACCACGATCAGCACAAGGATACCGAACCAGATTGCCACATGCTCCGGCGACATACCAAAATCCATGGCCGAGATGACGGGGAAGAAAATCGGTACGGTGAGCAGGATCATCGACAGGCTGTCCATCAGGCAGCCAAAGATCAGGTAGAAGATCAGGATGATCGAGAGCACGAACCACGGGCTGAAGCCTCGGCCCAGCACCCAATCCGCCATGAACTGCGGCACGCCCGAGAGCGCGAGGAAGCTGTTGTAGAACCCCGCGCCCAGCACGATAAAGAAGATCATGGCGGTGGTGCGCGCCGTGCCCAGCAGGCTGTCACGGAACACCGCCCAGTTGAGCGAACCGGACAGCACCGCCACTAGCCCCGTGCCTGCAGCGCCAATGGCGGAGCCTTCGGTGGGCGTGAACCAGCCCAGATAGATGCCGCCGACCACAACGCCAAAGATCACCAGCACCGGCCAGGTTTTGGCGAGTGCGGCCCAGCGTTCAGACATGGGCTGTGGCGGGCGCGTGCCCGCAGAGGCAGGGTAAAGCCGCACATAGAGAGAGATGGTCAGCATATAGCCGAGCGCGGCGAGAATGCCCGGCACGAAGGCCGCAAGGAACAGCTTGGCGATGTTCTGCTCGGTCAGGATGGCGTAGATGACGAGGATGACCGACGGCGGGATGAGGATGCCCAGCGTGCCGCCTGCTGCCAGTGTCGCCGTCGAGAAGCCGCCCGAATAGCCGTAGCGGCGCAGCTCGGGCAGCGCGACCTTCGACATGGTCGCCGCCGTGGCCAGGGACGACCCGCAGATCGCACCAAACCCCGCACAGGCGCCGACAGAGGCCATGGCGACCCCGCCGCGCCGGTGGCCCAAAAAGCTCTCCGCCGCTTTGAAGAGCGCTGAGGACATGCCCGAGAGCGTCGCGAATTGTCCCATCAGCAGGAACATCGGGATGATCGACAGCGAGTAGCTGGAAAACTGCGTATAGGTCTCGGATTTCAGCTTGTTGAGCAAGACGTTCGGGTTGCCGCCCATGGCAAAATACCAGCCCGCAAAACCACAGAGCAGCATGGCGAGCCCAATGGGCGCGCGCAGAAGCACCATGATCAGCAGGATGGGGAAAGACCAAAAGCCAAGTTCGAGGTTGCTCACATCTCAGGTCCTCAGGCAGTTGGCAGCAGGTCGCGCCCCGAGAGGCTTTCCCGGATACGCAGAGCCGCGCAATAGACCGCCACGATGCAGGTGACAACGGACGCGGCAAAGCTGCAGGCATAGCCCCACCAGACCGGAAACTGCAGAAAGAAGGTTGTCTCACCATTGCCGATGTAGCGCTGCATCCCCTCGTAGAGCCGCCAGCTGATCAGGATCAGTGCGGCGGTCAGCACAACCTCCCAGAAGGCTGCAATCAGGCGGTTCAAGCGCCCGGGCAGTTTCGAGGTGAAGATATCCACGGTCGCGTGGGCCCCATAAAGCTGGCAGACCGGAAAGAAAGAGAAAATCGCAAAGGCGACGCCTGCCTCAAGGATCTCATAGCTGCCGTTGACCTCGCCGATGCCAAGCTCACGCCCCACGGTCGAGACTGTGGTCAGGATGACAAGCCCAACGAGCACCAGCCCACCAACAATCGCCGTTCCTCGGGCGAGCAGCTGCACGACCTGATGCATCTTGAACTCCGTTTCCGAAACATGACGCTCCGCAGCACATGGCGCAGTGCTGCGAAGCTGAAAACCGCGGGACCTATTCGGTGTATTTGTCGATCAGCATGCGGGCCTCGTCGATCAGCGCCTGGCCATCGATGCCTTTCTCGTTCATCTCGGCCACCCACTCGTCATAGATCGGCTGCGCGGCGGTCTTCCAAACAGCGGTTTCCTCTTCGGTCAGGGTCACGATGTTGTTGCCCCGTGCGGCTGCGGCCTCACGCGCCGGGCCATCGCTGTCAGCCTGCGTACCGCCCGCAAAGACGGAGAATTCCACGCCGGAGTTGTCGTCGATTACCTGTTTCAGATCGTCCGGCAGCCCGTCGTACCGGTCCTTGTTCATGGCCAGAACAAAGGTCAGCGAATAAAGCGCGTTGCCTGTGAATTCGGTATGGTTGTCCACCAGCTCCGGGATCTTCAGCGCCGCTGTAACCTCCCAAGGGATCGTGGTGCCGTCGAGCACCCCTTTCGACAGCCCCTCCGGCACGGCAGGCACTGGCATGCCAACGGGCGTGGCGCCCACCTTCTCCAACAGCGCATTCGCCAATCGCGAGCCACCCCGGATCTTCAGCCCTTCCATATCCGACGGCGTGCGCACTTCCTTGTTGACGTGGATCAGCCCGGGCCCGTGCACCCATGTGCCAAGGATGTGCACATCCTTGAACTCCGTGTCTTTCATGTGGGTCTCGAACATCTCCCAATAGGCGCGGGACGCAGCACGGGCGTTTGTCATCATGAAAGGCAGCTCGAACACTTCCGTCGAGGGGAAGCGGCCCGGCGTATAGCCCACAACCGTCCAGACGATATCGGCCACGCCGTCAATCGCCTGATCCATCAGCTCAGGCGGCTTGCCGCCCAGCTGCATCGAGGGATAGCGTTCCACCTTGATGCGGCCTGCGCTGTCCTCTTCCACCTTGTCGGCCCAGACATCCAGCACCAGCTTGGGCACATTGGCCTGCGGTGGCAAAAACTGGTGCAGCCGCAGTGTCACCTCCTGTGCAGCGGCCGCTCCTGCCGTGACGCCAAAGGCCAAGGCAGCCCCGGCCAGAGACAAAAAAGATTTCCGTGAAATGATCATGTTGGTTCCTCCCGTTACCCTGTTCTGCGCGCCTTCGTGCGGCATTGAACACGTCTTCCCTGCTAAATTGCTATTGCAGATGAGACAGGATGTCACCTGCATTCCGTAGCAACAGGCGCAACCAACGGGCACGCACAGACATGGAAAGCAGCGATTGCATCCAGAGGAGGGTTGGCAGACTCAACGAACAGGGTTTGACCCTTTGCCTGCACCGCAGCGTCCATAGGAAATCCGGGGCCGAGAGACGCTTGTGCACCCTGCAGACGCGCGCTCAGGGTACGCTCAATACGTTGTTTCCCAAAAGAGCAGACCTCAACCGCACAGCCCGCAAGTGGCGGTGCGCTGGCCAAGACGAATATCCGATCTGTGACCGGTGTGGCAGATAAGTCCTGGACGTGGCAGACTCAGGACGTCCTTCATAAAACCTCCACTCTGACCCGAAACTGACGATTTTAACTAAAAGTTAAATTAACTCGGCAGTGGGATCGGCGTTCCGCTACAGTGTCTCTGACAAGTTGGCCAGGTGAAAACCGGAAGGCCAAGTTTACGATCGGAGAAAGCTATGGCTGGGCAACTGCATGAAATTCTATTGCGTGACATTGGTCAGCCGACGAGTCTGGGGCCGTTGTTTGACGATCAACAGCGACAAGAAATGATATTGGAGCGCATGCAGGCTGAAAGATTTATAGCGGCCTGCACGCTAGACAACGTGGGATCACTTGTCGACGTTTTGGGGGCGGTCCTGAAAAAACGCTCAGCGACCATGCCTCCCGCTGAAAACTCAGACGATGAATTGCATGCACTATATAGGGCGTTCAGATCAGAACTCAGATACAGCGAAGTTGATGTTGTCATGGCCAGCAAAGATCATGAATGGGAAGAGTTCTGATCATTTCATAGCGACGCTGCGGCTGTGAATGGCTGGCTGAACGCTCGGTCATCTGCAGACGCAAACCGGCGTTGGTCGCGCAGGCCAGCAGTACGTCTTCCCGATTGACAAGCTCCTGATAGAGGAGCGCACCTGACGGGAAGCTTATGTCAGTTGATGATGATGGTTCAGTTCTCGAACAACCGGAAGACTCGACAAAGACACGCAAGCCGGACAGCCTACCCGGTCAGCATGGTGCGAGGCTATTCACGTCTTTGGCAGCGGTAGCATGGGGGCGCTCACCCGCCAAACGGCATCGGTGTGATGATCTATCACACGCCAGAATTCCTGGGTGTGCCGTGGGAAACAATCATTAGTGATTATTCCCAAAAACACAGCGACTGCAATCACGCAACAGTCCGAGATTGCGCAGATCATTTTGTGTCGCTTTTGCACGAGTTTATTCCGACTCATGTGACCGCTGAGGAAGCGCTTCTTGATTTCATAACCTTAAAGCGTCATGCGAAAAACCTGAATCACATAGCGCTGCCTGAAATCATAGATTTCAACGCGTTACGTGATATGCGACGTCTCAGGTATTTCGTCAGACGCTCTAAACCTCGACGAATTATTGGATGAGTGCCTGTTGGCGGTCGGGGGCGACGTCATCCCGACCAACGAAATGGATCAAGCCCTCAAGGAAGTTGAAGCGTATCTGGACAATTGCCCGGTACTCGCGCCTGAAGAAGAGCAGTCGGACATCGACTTTCTCTGGCAATGTCGGCGAAGCATTTACAAAGCTGAAATACGGTCTATTCACAGGTTGACAAAAATACGTTGAATCGCGATGCCCGTCGCCGCCTTTGGCGAATATGTACTCTTCTGGTCAATCGCGATTACTTTTCAATGTCTCACACTGGTTTGGTCTTTGCTGGCTTCGGATCAGAGGAGCTATTACCGGCAGCGCTTTGCTTTAATATCCAGTGCATTATGCCAGGCAAGCTGAAAGTGAAGCTGGAAATAGACCGCAGCGTCACGCATTCCAACAAGGCGGTCATTATTCCGCTCGCCCAGAGAGATATGGTGCATTGGTTTCTTCAAGGTGTGGATCAGCACTATGAGCGTTATGCGATTGGTGCGCTCCAGCAACTGTCACGCGAAATTGCGTTTTTTACGGTGGACCAACTTGCTGAACCAGAAAAGGCAGAGGCAATTCAAGAAAAGTTGGCGAAGATACTTGAAAAGAAGTTTGTTCACATCGGCGGAATGCTGTCGGACTATAAGCGCCTAAATTTCCTTGAACCGGTGATGGAGGCCGCCAAGAGTCTGCCGAAATTGGAGCTGCCCTCTCTTGCGGATGCATTTGTTCGCCTCACGTCGCTGCGTCGCCGCATGTCCACTGATATCGAAACTGTTGGAGAGCCTATTGACGTTGCAGTGGTTTCGAAAATTGACAGATTTGTCTGGGTGCGAAAGAGAGGCTATGACGATTTCAACTAGATATGATGCACTTGCACTGATCGGGTGTTCTTTTTTGCAATTCTATATTTAGTCAACCATAGATAGCGAGGATGTGCCGATTAAGCTGATCGTCTTTTTCGAGTCGGGCGGGCTTGATTCAGTGGGGCAGCCCGACGCGCGTCACCAGCCAGGTCTTCGGCCAAGGAGCGGAGCATGGGCTGACCGATGACCTACGAAGTTGAAGAATGACCCGATCTTCGGTGAACATGACGAAGACGCTTTTTCTTTTCCCATCGTCAGGTTCTATGCTGTTATGTCATCTGACATGGACATCACTCGCAAGTCATTCGCCGACGGCACGCACCGCGTCATAGCTCCGGCTCAGACACTTCAGACTGTCGAACCACGCCTCTCGGCCATGGGCATTACGAGAGTGGCGAACGTGACCGGGCTTGATCGGATCGGCATCCCCGTCTTTAACGCCTATCGACCAAACTCACGCTCTCTATCCGTGTCGCAAGGAAAGGGTTTGAGCCTTGCAGCGGCCAAGGCGTCTGCAATCATGGAGGCGGTAGAAGGCTTTCATGCAGAAGAGATTGATCTGCCCCTGTTCGAAGGTCGTTTTGATGATGTGAGCATGCGCGGGCGTGTGATCGATATCAAACGACTGCCGTTTCTGGATGGCACGGCATTTCACCCCGACCGGCCGATCTTCTGGGCAGAGGGGCGCGACCTTCTCTCGGGCGATCGCGTTTGGCTGCCGTCGGAGTTGGTACATACGGACTACACATTGCCGCGGCGGCCTCACGCCGGATGCTTTGTCGCAAGTACAAACGGTTTGGCGTCTGGCAATCATCGGCTGGAAGCCGTTGTGCATGGCATGTGCGAGGTGATCGAGCGAGATGCGAACACGCTGTGGCATATCTTGCCGTTTGGCGCAAAGACCGAAACCAGACTTGATTTGGACAGCATATCCGACGAGGTTTGCCGGTCATTGCTTGAGATTTTGCAAAAGGCAGGCATGTCGGTCGCGATTTGGGACATGACGGGGGACGTCGGCGTTGCGACGTTTCACTGTCTGATTGCGGATATGCAGGTTGAGAACGGGCACTCGGGCAGTGGGGCCGGCACGCACCCCAGCAGCAGAGTCGCGCTCCTCCGGGCGGTGACCGAAGCCGTGCAGGTGCGGACCAACTACATCACCGGGGCGCGCGATGATTTGCGGCATGATGAATATTCGTCCAAGGGCATCGCCGAAAAGAACCGGTATGCGCAGCGCTTGATGGCAGCGCAATCGCCAAAGCTGATCCCGTTTGAAGCTGTACCTTCGCGTGTGCTTGACACGTTGGAAGAGGATTTGGACTGGGTGCTGGCGCGTCTTAGGGCGGTGGGTGTCGCTGAGGTCATAGATGTGGATCTGACCAAGCCAGCATTTGGCATTCCAGTGCACCGAATTGTCATTCCGGGTTTGGAAGGCCCGCATGATCACGATGACTATTGCCCCGGAGAACGTGCGCACCGCGTGTTGGAGCAGGCTGCCCGATGATCTATGTTTTCACAGGCCCGACACTCCACGCGGACGACGTCAGGACTGCATTGAGTGAGGTTGAGGTTCGCCCCCCGGCGCGCGCAGGCGACGTTTATCTGGCCTGCCAGGAGGGGGCTACCGGCATCGGCCTCATCGATGGATACTTCAGCGGTGTTCCGTCGGTGTGGCACAAGGAAATCCTGTTTGCGATCACGCGGGACATCCCAGTCTTTGGCGCATCAAGTATGGGCGCGTTGCGGGCTGCTGAACTGCACAGCTTCGGGATGATAGGGGTCGGCGCGATTTTTGAGGCGTTCCGCGAGGGAACGCTCGAAGATGACGATGAGGTTGCGCTGCAGCATGGTCCAGCGGATCTGGGGTATGTGGCGCTCTCAGTCCCGATGGTGAACATACGTGCATCACTCAGGCGGTCCGTGTCGGCGGGTGTACTCAGCGCTGGTGATGCAGACTGTCTGATAGACGTCTCCAAGAAAATGCACTTTCCGGAGCGGTCGTGGAAGAGCCTTATTCAGCAAACCAGGGAAAAGCATCCGAGGTTGCGCCTAGAAGAGTTGGAAAACTGGCTGCCAACCGGGGCCGTTGACCAAAAACGCCTTGATGCCCTCGAGATGGTATCTGAGATGGCACGATTCTATCGAGAGGCCCGCGTTACCCCTGCACAAAACTTCGAATTCCAACACACTGCAATGTGGGAGACACTGACACGCTCGGTCGAGAAGACAGGCCCAAACAGAGAAATGTTGTTGGTGATTGATCAGGCGCGCGTGGACCCGACATTTTACGCCGACCTGCGCTGTCGAGCGGCTAGTCGTTTGATGTCCGAACAAGTCTTTGAAATCCCGCAGGCGGATTTGAACCGGGCTATGACCAGATTTCGCGCGGAAAACAGACTTTACACCGGAGAGGTTCTGGAAAGCTGGCTGGCGGCCAATGATCTGGATTTGCCTGCGCTTGAGGAACAGATTGCAGCGGAGCTGCGTCTAACGGCGGCCATCGCCGCCCATCGTGATGCTTTCCACCTGGCCATGATCGAAACGCTGAAAGCTGACGGAGGTTACGACAAGCTGTTGGCCGAGGCAAAACGGATGGGGATGGCCCTTGATCGCCTTGGCACCCCTTACCCAACAGCGAGCGATCTGGATATCAACCCCGCCATGCTTTTGATCTGGTATTTTGAGCAGGTCCGCAATCAAGCGGTGCCCGACGATCTCGATGCTTTCATCGGGCAAAATGACTTTGCGGACCGCACTGAGTTCGAACAAATGATGGCCCGGACCTATGTTCTTTGGCAAGATGAGGCATCGCGGGGCGATGATTATGATGCGCCGACGCAACCGCTGATAATGGAAAGGTAGACCGCGTGCGATACGTTGAAACTGAACATTCCGGTGGCACGCGTTTTCGACTGTTTCCGCAGCTGCCTTCATTGGATCAGCAACAGGAGCCTGAAACGGTTTGGGTCTCTTCACCCGCCGGGTCGCTGTTGCCCGGTCCTGCAGATCACCGAATGTATGTCATTGATCCGGTGGGTAAGGAACGCGCCTATGGCTACTACCCGACACCCAGCGGCGCGACGTTTCACTACCGTCCACCCTGGAATGGACCGGTTCTGCCCGAAGCTCACCCGGACCCGGAGGGGCATTTTGACCATCTGGAGATTGGAACCTATGCGTTTGAGCAAGCCCACGCATTTGGCGCAATCCGTTTTACGATGGATATCTGGGAGCATTATTTCGAGCGGCAGTTGGAGTGGCACTTTCAAGACCACTACGACCGCCTTGAGATCCTGTTTCTGCGGGGATTGGACAATGCCTTCGCTGGGTTCGGCTCCATCGAGATTGGCTCTTACACTCTCAAGACCGGAGAGCTGGTCGAGTTCGGCCTCAGCTTTGATATCCTGTCGCATGAATTGGGACATCTCATCATTTACAACGAGATCGGTCTTCCCGGCAAAGTCGAGGTGCACGGGGAGTACTTCGGATTTCACGAATCCGCCGCTGACATGGTGGCGCTGATTTCCCTGCTGCACTTCGACAGCGCAGTGGTCGGCCTGCTGGACTCGACAAGCGGAAACCTTTATTCTTTCAACAGGTTAAGCCGTTTTGGTGAGGTGTCGAACAGCAGCCAGCTAAGATCCGCCTCCAACGACCGAACCCTTTATGAGTTTGCCGATGGCTGGGCCTATGAGCACGATTTGTCACAAGTTCTGACTGGGGCGCTCTTTGACATCTGGATCGATATTTTCCACGAAAATCTTCTGCGCGGTCACCTGATCTCCGAAGAACTGGAAGATTTGTCCGACCGTCTGGAAGGTGATCCGGATTATCACAAGGTCATTCAGCCGCTCTTTGATCAGGCATATGCCCGCAATCCCGGAGGTTTTGCAGATGCCTTGGTCGGGTCACGTGACTACATGGGGTTTGCCATGGCGAGTATCTGGGAGCGTCTCTCAATTGAAACACTGGACTTTGCGGATGTCTATGAGACCTTCTTGGAGGTCGATCATGCGATGTCAGGTGGGCAGTATCACCGCATTATCTCCCTGAATATGGAGCGCCGCGGCATTGGTGTCATCAGCGCAGGTCCGCGCCTTGCCCCGCCTGATGAGTCCAGTCACGCCTTTTCCAGTCGCACAGATGTTCCAGACGACCTTCCGCATCGCTGCGGAGGTCGTTTACCCTTTAGAATGTTGCATGAAATTTCGCAGATACGGTAGCGTCGCTTCAAAGAAGTTACTGACATCCAGCAGCCCCATATGCCATAAGCGCACTGAGATGCGGCATAGAATTGGCTGCAGGTGCTTTAGGAGGGAAAAGACGTGGGTGATAGATTAATCAATTTTTCGACAATTTTGCTGTTTGGCAGAGAATTGGATGACTTTGTATACAAGGCGGTCCCGGCGCCACAAACGCCTGCTGGCGGAGCCGATGATCCGGCCTCAGGAGAGACGAAAACACCCGTCCAAGAAGACAGGAACGGCTTTTTGGATGCGCAACTGGCAGGCGGCAACGCGCGGTTTGCCAGGATCTTCGGGTTCAGCTTCGAAGGTCACTATTATGACCTGGCACGGCCTCAGATCTTTCTTGTTCACGGCGCTGGCGCGCCGGCGGAAGACGCCAAGGCGGTTGCGACGCGCGGGCGGGGTAGCGTCGATCAGGCTGGGCTTGCACAACGCAATATCCTCTTTGCCGATGACGTCCGGGCCTGGGCCTATGAAAAGTCCGACTTTTCCATCCGTTTGGACCCCGAGATTGGCCCCCTGGATCAAATCCTGCTTGACGCCGAACTCAGCCAAGGCGGTGCTGGTCACAGCGGCGGCAAAGCCTATAGCGGGGGTAAGGCCTATAGCGGTGGCAAAGCTTATAGCGGCGGTAAAGCCTACAGCGGTGGCAAGGCATTTGGTGGCAGCGACTAAACGCTGCCCCAGCCCGGGCTGACATCGCTACGAGGCCTGTTCGTTTTGATATCGCATGTGGATTTTTGTATCGTCTTCAGATATCTGGCGAAAGCCAAGCCTGTGATACAAAGTGTGGGCAGGGTTGCCGTGGACGAATGATAAGCAGACATCTTTGTCTTGCTCCGCGGCCTCTGAGATGATGGATTTGACCAAAGCTGCGCCAATGCCCTGACCGCGCACCTCCTGGAGGAGGTAAAGCTGATCAATGCACATGTCAGTGTCAGTCTGGGAAACCTGAAACCAGCCCACGTCCCGGCCGTCCAACATGACCAGTTTGATCTCGTCCCGGACGAAATAGCTGCGAAACGCGGCTTCCATTTCATCCGCGTTCCATGCGTCCAACGCCATCAGCAAGGGTTTCATCGAGTCCATGTAAAGGCGTCGGGCAAAGCTGAAATCACCGTCCTGAGCGGGCCGCAGTGCGAAGTCCGGAGGCGCAACATCTGATACAGATGCCGGGTTGCTCGACCTGCTCACTCCAGACCTGCTTTCTTCAACCCTTCGATCAATCGATCCCGCGGCCCGGGATTGCGGTCAGGAGGCACATTTTCCCAATGTGTCAGCGTGAATTCCGGATGGGTCTTGAGGATCTGCGCTGCATGACGTTTGGCCACATCCATACGCCCAAGCAGGGCGTTGCTGGCCGTCAACATGCGATACGCATCGGTCTTGTCCCGCATCTGGGTCAGTGTTCGTATCGCTTCTTCGTAGTCACTCATATCAAAATAGGCTTCGCCGAGATGCCATAGGTACCAATCCGGATAGAAGGGATTGAGCTGCATGGCGCGCTTGATCAACTCCACTGCACGCTCCGGCTCGCCGTAGACACCTGCGGAATGACCCATTTCGGCCAGAATATCAGCATCGTTCGGGTTGAATTGAATGGCGCGTTCGTAGGCGGCCAATGATTCATCATGACGGCGTTTGTACAGGCACGCGTTGCCAAGCGCTGCATGCCCGCGTGCATCATCGGGGTCCAGGCGCAAGGCCATCTCGGCGTTTGAGATGGCGTCGTCAAGGGCACCGTCGGGGTGATCGACCCAGTTGAACCTCCAGGCGTCATTCGACGTCCGCGAGATGCTGGTGTAGGAGGCCGCATAGTCAGGATCAATGGCAGAGGCTTGCTCGAAGAGCCGCCGTGCATGCAGGTTCAGCTCTCGCCGGGGCTGCGCGTATACATCGCGGCCACGCAAGATAAGGCCGTAAGCCTGTAGGTCTGACGGCGCTTTCCGCTGCTGTCGTTGCCGCTCGGCCTTGTCGATTTTTACCGACAAGCAGGATGCAATGATTGCGGTTATTTCATCTTGGAATGTGAAAATATCTTCGATGTTGCCACTGAAGGTCTCTCCCCAGACTGAACGACCTGATTCCGCCTCAAGAAGCTGAATCTGAACACGCAGCTGATTGTTTGAGCGTTGAAAGCCCCCTGTCGCCAGATATCTGACGCCCAGTAGTCTGCCGATATCACTGATCGGCATGTGCCGGCCGGCAAACAGGTTCGATGACTGCTGCGCGATCACATGCAACGCCTTGAACCGCGTCAGGTTCGAAATGATATCGCCGGTTACCCCGTTACAAAGATGCGCATTTTGGGGCTGACCGGACAGGTTTTCAAGCGGCAGCACAGCAACCGAGTTGTCCGGCAGATCCTGTAGCGTCGTCACGCGCTCAATGATCGTCGGCGCTTCGGCTGGTGCGCGTATGGAAAGTGCCTTGGGTTCAATCTCAAAGACTTCGATCTGGTCGTCAATGTTTTTCAGAACAGGCGTGCCCAGTGACTTCAGGGGCAGTTGAAGTTGGTCCCGTGCGACGCGGGAGACAACTTCCGACACGCAGATACCGCCTGGTTTTGCCAGCCCCTGAAGCCGCGCTGCCACGTTGATCGCATGGCCGTGCATGCCGAAATGCCCTTCTCGCACTTCACCCATATTGATGCCGATACGAAAAGAGAGTGGATCAGACCCGGAGTTCCAAACAGCATCGTTCAGAAACTCTTGCTGCATCGCCACCGCAAACTGCACGCTGTTTGACACACTGTCGAACAGGGCCAACACGCCGTCTCCGGCGATGTTTTTTATTGTTCCCCCGTAGTCGATTGCCAATTGTCGGATCAGGTCGATTGCACGGGATACTCGAATCGAGGTCTCTTCCTCGTCGCGGCTCATAAGTCTTGAGAAACCATAGATATCCGCGACAAGGACTGTCGTAAGACCGTAATGTGTGACTTGAGAAGGCTCCATCCAACACCCACACCCACACCCACTTTGGCGCCAGAAATGGCGAGGCGTGGGCCGACCACGTGTTGATAACCCACTTCCTATGGCAGTTACTACAGCAAACTCGTTTCCGGTGCCTTTGATTTTTTTGTCTAGTGGTGCACCTCAACTTAGGCAGATGCGCGGTGATTATGCCTCATCTGGCTTAACCAGGTGAGGCGCAACTGGCCCGCATTACGTGCAGCGGAGCGATCGGGAGATCCTGACATAACTGTGCGCTGCACGGGTCGCTTTCGTGGTTTGGAGGTCTCAAGTTCAGGGTTGCCCACTGGTATCGACCGAGAGGCGCGGCATGGCGATGAAATCCGGCCAAAGTGCGGGGGTTGTGCTGGAGATCCGGATCAGGAGAGGCATCGGGTGCGTTTGCAACAAGGCTGAAGGCGATGCAGGGGATGTCACAGGCAGATCAAACATTGGCGCCGCGATCTGACGCGTGCCTATTTCACGGCAAAAAATAGAACATATTTAAGAGCCTGTAAGATCACTGCGGCTCGATACAGACGATTGTGAACGGGTCGCGCCCCATCGTTCAGGAGTATGGTTTTTCGAGGTCCAAACGCCGCGCGCCAAAGGTGCCGGGGTCTGGACGACACTGCAGGCGGACGGCACATATGGTTGGCCTGACATCCATACCTGTAAAAATCATAGTAAATCTCGTGTAACATACTTGCTACTGCGGGATCTCTTACAGAAAGGTCGGGCAGGACATTGCGTAAAAGCAGCAGGCGCGCCTTCGTTTTTGCGTGTTTTTATAGCTGAGCCTTCGATGTCAGATGCGCTGTTCGGAAGATGTGTTGCGGTATTGTGATGGGTGGCGGCTTGTCACGCCGGGATCAGCAGGCACTATACCGCGAGATCACGAAAGGCCGCGACTGCTATGATACGGACACACAGACACTCCCGCCGGCGGGTTCTCGGCGGGTTGCTGGCGAGCACGGCTCTCGGGCCAAACCTGCTTGTCGCCCAGACGCAGACACCCTCCGAGACCCCCTTTTCCTTCGATGGGTTGAAGCGTGAGATGAAGGCGCGCGCCGCTGTGCCGCATGCCCCGCCTGCGCCACTCGATACGGCTCTGAGCGCACTGAGTTATGACGACTACCGCAACATCTACTTCCGCCCTGATGCGGCCCTCTGGGCGCAGACGGACACCCGGTTTCGCCTGGAGGCCTTCCACCCAGGCTGGCTGTTTCAGGAGCCCGTCGGGATTTACGAGATCGTGCAGGGCATGGCCCGCCCCCTGACGTTCCGCACCGGAGATTTCGAGTATCGCAATCAGGTCGGAGAGAAGCTGCCCGACCAGACCTCGCTGCCCGGGGTGGCGGGCGTCAAGATCAACACACCGTTCAACGCACCCGGTAAATATGACGAGTTGATTACCTTTCTGGGGGTGAGCTATTTCCGGGCGTTGGGATCGGGCAACAGCTATGGGCTGTCCGCCCGTGGGCTGGCACTGAACACATGGCAAAGCGGCCCGGAGGAGTTCCCGCGCTTCTCTGCCTTCTGGGTCCAGCGCCCGGCCACCGGGGACAGCACAATCGAGGTTTACGCCGCCCTGGAAAGCGCCTCTGTCACCGGGGCGTATCACTTTGTGATCACACCTGGCGCCGATACGGTCATCGAAGTGGAGGCCGCGCTCTATTTCCGGACGTCGGTCGCGCATCTGGGCCTCACGCCGCTGACCTCGATGTTCTACTTCGCAGAGCATTCCGAGCGCCGCTTTGATGACTTCCGCCCGCAGGTTCATGACAGTGATCTGCTGCGCATGGTGCACAGCTCTGGTGATGTTCTGGTGCGGCCGCTCAACAACCCGCCGCGGGTGTCGAATTCCTTTTTCGCGGATGAGGGGATCATGGAGTTCGGCCTCATCCAACGGGACAGGAGCTACGAGGCCTATCAGGATGCCGGCGCGCAGTATCACAACCGCCCGTCGGTGATGATCGACCGCTTGGGCGACTGGGGTGCGGGCAAAATCCGCCTGGTCGAGATCCCGGCGGATCTGGAGATTGACGACAACATCGTTCTGCTCTGGACACCCGACGTCGCCCCGCAAGCGGGCGAGAACCGCACCTATCGCTACCGGATGCATTGGGGTGCGCTGCCAGCGGAGGACAGCGGTGCCTTGGCTTACGTGCAAAGTACGCGGACCGGAGTGGGCGGGGCCTCGGGCGTGCCGGTAGAGAACCGCAATCTGCGCAAATTCGTCATTGATTTTGAAGGCGGTGTCTTAGGCGGTCTCGACCCGGAGGCGGCTGTCTTTCCGGTGGTGACAGCCTCGGCCGGTGAGATCTCCAACGCGGTGTTGCACAAGATCGACGACGCCGATCACCGCTGGCGGCTGTTCTTTGACGTCGATGGCCAGGAGGCGGATCTGATCGAGCTGATGGCCCATGTCGCGGATGAGGACCGCAAGCTCTCAGAGGTCTGGCTCTTCCAGTGGATGCGTAGCAATATAAAAAAATGAGCCAAAATAGGCAGGTGCTGCTCAAAAACCCGGACAGCATATAGAGGTGTTCGCGTGAACCGCTCACAGCAGTGACCGCAGCCGGGCCTCCCAGTCATTGGAGGACCCACCCGCCTTGCCCATGGCCTGTTTGCCGAAATAGAGATGCAGCATCAGATCTGCGGTGTCCGAGGGGCTGCGTTCACCGCGCCCTTCGCCACAACGGGTCAGCACGCCAAGTATCGCAGCGCGCAAACGACCGGCCATCGCATTGGCTTTCTCCGCGGCGCGTCGATTTTCGGACCCCAACTCAACCATGGCGTTGCAGATGAAGCAGCCCCGCGCCTCCTTGCCGTTTGGCTGAAACAGGGGCAGCAGGCAGGCTGTCGCATCGTCTGCATTGCATTGGTTCAGCATGTCTACCGTCTTGCTGACCACACAAGCGTCGTAGAAATCCAGCGCCTGAAGATAGGTTGCCTCCTTGTCACCAAAGGCCTGATAGAAGCTGCCCCGCGTCAGCCCCATGGCCTGCAACAGATCCGGCAGATTGGTGGCGCGATATCCCTGTTGCCAGAAGATATCCATCGCACCTTGCAGGGCTGTCTCATATTCAAATTCGCGGGGCCGTGCCATGTCTGAACCTCACACAAAAGAACGGTCGTCTCAACACAGCACGGCACGTCGGCCTCACGCTATGCTCACGTTTACTTGTTTTGTACTGAATGGTTCTAAACTGTATCTGTCCAGGTGTTCCCCCCAGCCGGAACACAGATCCACACATATGGCGCAGAGCCCGCGCCGCTCAGAAAAGGAAATCCGATGACATTTTTCAAATCTGCCGGCCTCGCCGCAGCCTTGACCTTCGCTGTTGCAACCTCCGCACTGGCGGCAGGTCCGGAGCTGAACGCATCTTCCACGGGCCTGGCCATGCAGGGCTATGACCCGGTCGCCTACTTCACTCTGGGTGAGGCCACCAAAGGCAGCTACAAGATCACAGTTGCGCACAACGACGCCACATATTGGTTCGCAAATGAAGAGCACAAAGCGGCCTTCGAAGAAAACCCTGAGTCCTTCCTGCCGGAATACGGTGGCTACTGTGCCTTTGGGGCCGCCATGGGTTTCAAGTTTGACGGGGACCCGCAGCATTGGAAAATCGTTGATGGAGAGCTGTTCCTGAACCTGTCCCAAGACATTCAGGAGCGCTGGTCCAAGGACATCCCCGGCTTCATCCAGCAAGCTGATGCGAACTGGGAAAACATCGAGGGCGCGGAACCGGCCTCGCTGCAACAATAAAGTAGTTGTTTCGCGGGGCCGCCAACCTCGTTGCCCCGCGAGATACCCCAAAGCCTGTTGCGGCTCATCGGCTTGGGCTGGTCGGTGCCAGACGTCAGCATTCTGTACCGCCGCCAGAAGAGCTTGAACGTGAGTCTGCCTTTTCGCGGCGGCAGCGCCGATGGCTGTTTGCGCCTATGCCTGTTTAGACATCATTGGGCAGCATGGGTAAATCTGTAGACCCCGGATCAACGCCGGCAGCCGTCAGCATGGCATGAACCTGCCCCCGGTGGTGTGTTGCGTGATTGAACATGTGGACGAGATTGAAGCCGAACTCTGTGACGACAGGCGTGTTGCCTCTCATCCATCTTACGGGCCGTGAGACGTCAGCAGCGGTCAGGCGATCGCACCACGTTCCGGTTTCCTCGTCTAGTGCCCGTCGCTGGCGCTTGTAATCAGACCACTCACGCGGCGCGTTTGTATAGGGTTGGCGTGCGCCGATCTCGCTGGCAGTCGCGCTGTCGCCCCGCTGGCGCGCAAGCCAAACGCGATGGTCCCAGAGGATATGGTTCAGCGTTCCAGCAATGGATCCAAAGAACGCGCCCCTGTCCTTCCACCCATCTTGTTGGGTCATCCTATCGGCCGCCGCCACAAGCGACTGGTTCTGCCACCTGTCATATCGCGACATTGTCCGTGCGTATTCGATATCAATCATAACAGCTTGCTCCCACGTGCAAATCTTACTGCTCTTTGGACTGGAAATGGACGGCATGCGACTGTCGCTTTCGACAAATTCTCTCACCCACAATCACGATTGAAAACCCCGCTTTAGCAAACACTTACAGAGCTGCAGTTGGTCATGCACTTGATTGCGATGGACGTCTTTGCTTTGACGCCCTGCAATCGGGCATTTTCTCAATGACGGCGACCCGCCCGGCTTTTGCACCGGTCCGTCTTCTATTTGCCGCCGAGACGGTTGCTACTGGCCCCATCTATGTCCGCCTAGTGCTCAATTTACCCGCAAGCAATGGGGCGCGCGTGGCCCGGAGCGCTTTGTCATCGTGACAGAATGAGGCAGACGTGCGCTCTCGCCGCTGCTACGTGGTGTTGCCCTTGGATAGCTCGACATAGAAGATCTGGCGCCTCTTTTCCGCTGAGCTGGTCTCGATCGACTCGAGCAGGGCTTTCGCGGCAACCTGGCCCAGCTTGAGGCGCTCGACATGCACGGTGGTCAGGCGGGTGCGGATGGCATGCATCAGTGACGTTCCGTTGAAACCGGCCACCGCGACCTGATCGGGCACCGCATAGGCGGCCTCATATAGCCAAGAGAGACCGCCGGTCGCCATCGCATCATTCAGGAAGTAAATCGCATCTGTTTCGGCATGGGCCTGCATCAGTTCTGCGACCAGCGTCCGACCCGTCTGCGGCTGTCGGGGCAGATCCTGTTCGATCATTTCAACAAGGCTCAGGCCCGCCTCCTTGATGGTCTGCCGGAACGTGTCCAGACGCCGCGCGGCGCAGATGTCCTTGCGCAGCTCGGCACCGATGTAAGCGGGTCGTCTGACGCCTCGGTCGATGAAATGCTGCGCCACCAGACGGCCCGCCTTGGCATGGTTGGGTGCGATGCAGCCATCATAGTGTTCGTCTTCTTCGTCCCAGATCTGAATGATCGGGCATTCCCAGTTCTGCAGCGTCTGGTTGGCCTTGGCCGTCCGATGGATGCCGCCGGTCAGGATGATGCCCGCAGGCTGCATCGACAGCACGGTCTGAAGGATCTTTTCTTCGGTCTCAGGATTGAGGTGCGACTCGCCAATGAACGTGACATAGCCCTCGGGGCGGAGCACGTCGTTGATGCCCGCGACGACCTCGCCGAAAACCGCGTCGTTGATCGAGGGCAGCACGACAGCAACGATGTTGCTGGATCTTGAGCTCAATGACCCGGCAAAGAGGTTGGGAACGTATCCCAGATCGCTGGCCGCCAGTTTGACCCGGTTTCGCGTGTCGGCGGAAATGCTGCCTGTGCCGCGCAAAACCTTTGACGCCGTCATCTGACTGACACCCGCACGGACCGCGACATCGGCCAAAGTTACTCTCTTTTTGGGTCTCACAGGCTCATTCATGCGCGCACCGTAATCACAATTCGGATCACCGACAACAGAACGGCCCGTCGGACCGGTCAGAGTTGACTTAACGTTAGGTTATCGATAACTCTTTTTCCATGGGAGAGGGCCGGATAGATCAAACTGAGGCGTGTGTCGCCTCGATGCGCTGGCCCTGATCATCGCAAGACCGCTGCTTGGCGCCCGCGCGCTGTAGGCCGCAGGTCTTGGACATCGACTTTGGCTGAGGCGGGTAGGAGGCTCGCGTGGCTTTGGGCAGGAACCGGTCCACACGATCTCAATCCAAAAGACGCAGCCATGGGAATTTACTGGGAGGAAAAGTAGATGAAACTTCGAGACTTTTGTTGGAATGCGCCGGTCAGAACGGCAGTGGCGAGTGCGCTTGTGGCGTCTTTCATGGCAACGTCCGCCGTCGCTGCGGACCGCGTGGTCTTTGCGACGACAGTGCCGCAAAACGAATCCAACCTGTTCTGGGGCGGCACCGGGGAAAGGCTGCCCTCGTTCCAGGCGCTGGTCGGGCATGATCCGATCACTGGCAAATACGACAATTCCGAGCTGGCCGAGGACTGGTTCGCCGACGAGACATTCACGGAATGGACCTTCAAGCTGAAGAAAGACGCCGAGTTTCACTATGGCTGGGGCCCGGTCACGGCTGCGGATGTGCTGCACAGCTATGAGCTGACCACCGGTCCCGACAGCACGATCAATTCGCTGGAGCTGCTGCGCGCCCAATCCGTCGAAGTCATTGACGATCATACGATTGTCTTCAAGTTCGACACGCCGCGGACCGACTATGCCTTCCAACATGCGGGGCGCGGGTCCTTGGTGATCTATAGCAAGGCGCAATATGAGGCCGAGGGGCTTGACGGGTACAACACCCGGCCCGCAGGCACGGCAGCCTATCAATATGTCGAGCGCAAACCGGGTGTTGGCGTGACATTCGAGCGTGTCGCCGATCACTGGCAGGGCGAACAACCGGATTTCGAAGTGCTGGAGATACGGTATGTGCAGGAGCAGGCGACCATTCTTGCCCTGCTACTCTCAGGCGAGGCGAGCATCGCCAGCATTCCGCGCGAGCTGCAGGGACAGGCTCTCGACGCGGGCAAGAAAGTGATCTCCTCGAAGAATCCGGCCATGGCTACGGGGGCGATTTTCAACGGGATGTACGGAAAATCGGGGGACCCTGCGTTCAACCCCGATCTGCCGTGGTCCAATGTGCTGGTGCGCGAGGCGATGAACCGGGCGCTCAACCGCCAGGAAATGATTGATGTGCTGTACGATGGCCGCGCGGAACCGGCGGTCAGTTGGCTGATGGATTCGCGTAACGAGGGGTTTGTGCCCGAACTCTTTGACCGGTTCGAAGAGATGTACGGCTATGACCCGGAGAAGGCCAAGGCGCTGCTGGAAGAAGCGGGCTACCCCGATGCCTTCGCGGATCCGGTCATTCCAATCGTCTCGTCAACGCTGAACGGCAATCCGGAATTCCCGGTCATGTCTGAACTGCTGCAGGTCTATTTCGATGCGGTAGGGCTGCAAACCAAGATCGTGGAGATGGACTGGCCCACGCTCGGATCCATGGGCCGTGCGCGGGAAAGCTATATGATCAGCCCCGTGCGCAACGCGCCTTTGCGACCAACCGAGGCGGCGCTGGTGAATTTCCACACCGAGCGTGGCACGCCGTACGGTGGCTTTGAGGATGACAAGATCGAAGGTCTGGCGAACACGCTGGAAGCGACCATTGATCCTGACAAGCGCAATGCCATCGCGTCGGAGGCGTTCACCTATCTCTTCGAGCAGTATGCAGATATGCCGCTGGCCACCGTGCATGCGGAGGTTGCCGTCGATCCGACAGTGGTGGCAGATTGGACGTTCCCGGGTGTGACGACCAACAGTGTCAGCCACTGGCATCTCATCAAAAGCGCGGAGTAACTGCGCGGCGTCATAACAGGAGCGGTCCCGGGGGTCGGTGCGCAACACCCTCGTCCGGGATCGCTCTGTCCCATCCGAACAAGCGACCGAAGCTTAGGTGTCGTCGACCGTCTGACACTGGGCTGAACATGGGAATAGGCAGCAGAGTGTGACCACCAACCGCAACTATACCGCCTATGTCTCCTGCCTGTCGGGCAATGAGATCAACGTCTTTTCGGGCCATGATGTGACAGGTGATCTGGAACAGGTCCAAACGATTGTACTGCCCGGGCGCGGCACCGGTCTGGTCGGCAGGGGCTTGCCGCTTGCACAGGCGCCGGACCGGCGGCGCCTCTATGCCGCCGTGTACGGGGATCAGACCGGTCCCGACGGCGACCTCGTTGACACCTATGCCATTGATCCCGTCACCGGGCATCTGACGCATATGTCGAGCACGCCGGTGATGGCGCAGCTCTCCCATATCTCTGTGGATCGGACCGGCGGTTTCCTTTTGGGCGCGTCCGAACCCTCGGGGCTTGTGGTGGCCTATCCCCTTGGGGATCACGGGCTTGTGCAGGCGCGGGCCAGCGACAGTGTGGTGCCGCTGCCCGGCGCGCATCAGATCCTGACCGACTACACCAACCGGTATGCCTATGTCCCAAGCCTCAGCGACGACATACTGGTCAGCCTGCGCTTCGACGAACGAACCGGCAGGTTCACCGCGAACACGCCCCCGGAGATCCCTCTGCAAACCGGCGCGGGCTGTCGACATCTGGCCTTTCATCCGAACCGCAGGTCCATGTATCTCCTCAATCAGCGCGACGGCAGCCTGATCTGCTACCGGCTGGATGCGGCGACCGGGGGCCTTCAGGAGCTAACGCGCACGTCCATCCTGCCCGAGGGGTTCGCGGGCAGCCCCTGGGGCGCGCAGATCAAGGTCTCGCCCCGAGGAGATCGGCTCTTTGCCTCAGAGCGCCGCAGCAACAGCTTTGCCGTCTGGGACATCGACGAGAACAGCGGGCGCCCATTGGATCGGCACATCGTGGCGACACCTGAAAACCCGCGCTGTTTTGATGTGACCCCAAATGGGCGCTTTGCCGTTCTGAGCGCGCTGAAGGGGGACTGCATCGCGCTCTATGACGTGTCCCGAAAATCTGCCGCACCTGAGAAACGCCTAGAGCTGCCGACAGGCGGAGAACCGGGGTGGGTTGAAATCCTGTGACCACGCCCAAAGGCAAGATGAACACCCAAAGAGAGGCCCAAGATGAAACAAGGTGAGCCGCGCTTTGTCGCGATCGATGCTGAGAACGCCATTCATGTCATTCACAGCTCGCCCGAGGGTGAGAACGCGACATTTGTCTTCCTGAACTCGATGGGGGCCTCCACAGTCGTCTGGGAGGATGAGATCGCGCCCATGCTGCGCCAAAAGGGCTTTGGGACGCTTTCATTCGACTATCGTGGCCAGGGTGCCTCGAAATACGGCGCGGCGGCGACGTTGGAGCCCTCAGAAATCATCGCCGATATCGGCTTCACATTGGCGCAGGAGCACCCCCAGAACCCGATCTTCGTGGGCCTGTCCATTGGCGGTCTCTTTGCTGTGCGGTCGTGGCTCAACGGAGCTGCGGCGGATGCGATGGTGCTGGTCAATACGCTGCGAAAGCCCAATGCGCAGGTCGAGTGGATCAATGAGCTGGAGGCCCGCCTGATCGCCATGGGGGGCATGCCGCTCGTGCTGGATGTGCTGCGCCCGGTTCTGTCGAGCTGTGACCAGTTGGAGATGCTGCGTCCGTCGCATCTGCCCGAGGACGGTTACACCCCCTGGCCACCGGACCACCCGCGCCGACGATTGGCCGAAGGCGTGCATAAGGCCGATTGGGGTTTTCCATGGCCTGACCTCAACATCCCGACGCTGGTGCTCACCGGCCTGCATGACCGGCTTTTCCGCATCCAAAGCGATGTGGATGATATTATGGCGCAGATCCCGGATGTGCAGAGCATCGTCTACCCCGACGGCGGGCATTCCCTGCACGCGGAGTATCCGAGCCGGTTTGTCGATGATCTGGTGGCGTTTGCGGGCAGTCTTGCCGCGAAAAAGACGGCTTAACCTCCGGCTGGCGGGTAGCCGCCGACGAGCCGCGCACGCAGGATCACAAGCCCCACCACCACATCGAGCGTTGGTGTCGGCACCCCGGCCTGACGCGCAAAATCCTGCACGATCCGCAGCATGGTATCGATTTCCATGGGGCGCCCCAGATCGACATCCTGGCTCATCGAGGGTTTTTGCCTCGCGCCGGAGCCCGGCGCGAAGACGCTGTCAACATCATCGCCCAGACCGGCAAACCCATGGGCCTGGGCCACTGCGGCTCCTTCCAGAAACAAGGCCCGCGCGATGGGTTGCGCATCGGGATCGTTCAGCACCTCGTAGGCCATGCCGCCGGTCAGCACCGACGCAGGCGCGGTCGAGAGGTTGCGCAACAGTTTGTGCCACATGGGTCGGCGAAGATCCTCCTCCAGCTCGAACCGGGCGGTGTCGGTCTGCAGGGATGGCAGCATCGCCCTGATCCGATCCGCACCCGCCGCGGTGGCCGCACCGATCACAAAGCGGTTGCGCGCGGATCGGTTCTCGATCAGGCCCGGTTCCACAACCTGATTGGTCGAGTGGATAACCATGCTCACCGCCTGATCCACAGGCACCAGATCGGCCAGCGTGCCACCAGGGTCGAGCCTTGCGCACTCCGGCGTCTGGCCGCCAACCTTGAACCCGCTCCCGTACCACCAGAACACGCCGTTCATGGCCGCAATGACAGGTGTGCCCCGCTGCAGGAGATGCTTGCAGGAGGACAGCACCTCCGCCAGCGCGGGAGCCTTGACGGTGGTCACAATGAGGTCCTGCGGCTCCAGATCGCCGGGGGTGTCCGTCGCTGTGACCGCACATGTGCTCACATGACCATCTGGGCGCCGCACCCGCAGGCCGCCGGATTTGATGGCGGCCAGGTGCGGACCGCGCGCCAAGACGCTGACGTCATGGCCCTTTTCATGAAAGGCGCCAGCCAAGAACCCGCCAACGGCCCCGGCACCAAGGACTAGAATGCGCATGAGGGCTCAGCTCTGAAAGACGGAAAAGCCCCGTGTGACAAGTGTGTTGACATAAGCGGTACGTCTCCTAGAGTTAACAAAGTTATCGATAACCTAGTCGGGCAGTAAAAGAACTGCAAATCCTGACATTGAACCCCTGGGAGGCGGGTTCGGTCAAGTTGCGGCATCCGAGGACATAAACAAGCGATCTGGGAGGATATTATGTTTGCATCGAAACTCGTGCGCGTGGCCGCGATCAGTGCAGTGCTGGCGTCAGCAGCGGCACTTATGCCAGCGCAGGCGCAAACCATTGAAATGGTGATGAGCCCGCCAGCCGTGGAGACGAACCGGTACTGGAACACGCCGGGGGACTTTGCCCTTGGCCCGTCCATGCAGGGCCTTGTTGGTCATGATCCGGTGACCGGCGCCTATGACAACAGTGGTCTGGCCGAAAGCTGGAGCCACAACGATGATTTCACCGAATGGACCTTCAAGCTGAAGCCAGAGGCCGAATTCCACTTTGGCTGGGGGCCTGTGACCGCGGCGGATGTGGTGCACAGCCTCGCGTTGCACACCGGTCCTGACACGACTTTGAACGGCATCAGCCAGCTCGAAGGCGCAGTGGCTGAGGCGATTGACGAGCATACCGTGAAATTCACCCTGCCCGCGCCGCAGGTCGATTTCCTTTTCGTGCATGGCGGGCGCGGGTCGCTGGTGATCTACTCCAAGGCACAGTTCGACAAGGAAGGTCTTGAAGGCTATGACGCGAAGCCCGCGGGCACGGCCAACCTGCAATATGTTGAGCGCAACATCGGGCAGGGTCTGACCTTTGAGAAGGTCGAGGGCCACTGGTCGGGGCAGGATGCGCAGTTCGACCGGCTTGAGCTGAAGTTTGTGGCGGAGCCCGCGACGACCCTCGCGCAGCTTCTCTCCAAGGAGGCGGATATCGTCATCCTGCCGCGCGAGCTTCAGGGCGACGCGCTTGACGCGGGCTTCGAGGCGATCCCCTCCACCAACGCATCCAACCAGACGACGATGCTCTTTAACGGCACCTTCCTTCTGCCCGGCTACGACGGTCTGGATAAAACGCTGCCCTGGCTGGACATCCGCATCCGAGAAGCCATCAACCGCTCCATCGACCGACAGGCCGTGATCGATGTTCTCTATGACGGGCGGGCCGAGATCCTGCCCGTCTTCGGGATGGATCCCCGCCACGAAGGGTATGTGCCTGAGTTGGCCGAGCGGTTCGAGGCGGCATATGGCTATGATCTGGAAAAAGCCCGCGCGCTGATGGCCGAGGCCGGATATCCGGAGAACTTCTCGAACCCGGTGATCCCGATCCTGTCGTCCACGTTGGCGGGCAACCCGGAGTTCCCGGCGATGGCGGAGCTGATGCAGGTGTTCCTCGATGAGGCAGGTTTCCAGACCGAGATCGTCGAGATGGATTGGGCCAGCCTGGGCGGATTGCGCAGCGCGCGCGAGGCCAAGATGTTCCACCCGATGCGCAATCTGCCGGTCAAACCCAGCGCTGTGGGGATCCGCAACTATTACTCTGCGACGGGCGGTCCTCGGAACAATTACGAGGACGAGGTCATCGAAGGGTTGATGGAGAAATATATGGTCTCCATCGACCTGGAGGAACGCAATGAACTGGCCGGTGGAATCTTCACACGCGTGTTCGAGCAATATGCGGTGGCGCCCTTGGCAAGCATCTCGGCCGAGGTCATCGTGAACCCCGAGACCGTCAGGGAATGGACCTTCCCCGGCACAACATCGGTGGGCGTCAGCCATTTCGGATCCATCGTTCCGGCGAACTGATCCGCGTGCACGCCGCATCCCGGGCCGGCGTTCGGCCCGGGATTTCAACACCACATCAGTGCTGGACCCAAACGAATGCTGCGTTTCATTTTCACCCGGCTGTCGCATATGCTGATCGCTCTCTTCGTGATCACCGTGATCGTCTTCAGCCTCAGCCACCTGACAGGCAGCCCGATCGATGCGCTGTTGCCGGATGACGCGACACAACAGCAGATCGATTCCCTGACGGAACATCTGGGTCTGGATCGGCCGTACTATGTGCAGTACCTGACCTTTCTGCAGAACGCGGCGGTCGGCGATTTCGGCGACTCGACCAAGTGGAAAGGCAATACCGCCGCAGGTGTCGTGTTGGAGCGTCTCCCGGCAACGCTGAAGCTAGGCGGTCTGGCCGTTTTGATCAGTGTGGCGGTGGCCATTCCGCTGGGTGTGCTCAGCGCGATCTGGCGCGGCTCGATCTTTGACCGCATGGCCGGGATCATTGCGCTGTTGGGGCAGTCGTTTCCCGCCTTCTGGTTGGGCATCATCCTGATGTGGATCTTCGCCGTGACCCTGGGCTGGTTTCCCACATCGGGGTACGGGGGGCTATCCTACATGATCCTGCCCGCCATCGCGATGGCCTGGTTCCAGATCGCGGCCCTGACGCGGCTGACCCGCTCCGCCATGCTGGAAGTGCTCGATACCGAATACGTCAAATTGGCCCGGGTCAAAGGCGTGAGCGAGCGCGCGGTGATCTGGAAGCACGCCTTTCGCAATGCGGCGATTGTGCCGGTGACCTATTTTGGCGTGCTGGCCGGGTCCCTGCTGACCGGATCGGTGGTTGTGGAAACCGTTTTTGCCTGGCCAGGGACGGGCCTTCTGGCCATCGACGCGATCCGCGGGCGGGATTTCCCCGTGGTGCAGTCTGTCGTGATGTTCTTTGCGGTGTTCTACCTGCTGGCCAACTTCCTTGTGGATGTCCTCTACGCGGTGGTCGACCCCCGCATCCGCTTCAGTTGACGGGGGTGGAGGGATGAAAAAGACACCAAAACTCCTCGGTCGGTTGCCCTTTCTGCCCATCGCGGTCCTGATGATCGTGCTGGTCATTCCGGCGCTCTTTGCCGACCTCATCGCGCCGCATGACCCGTTCAAGGCCTATCTGCGCAACCGTCTGCAACCGCCGCTGTTTTTCGGGGGCACAACGGAGTTCATTCTCGGCACCGACCGGCTGGGCCGGGATATCCTCAGCCGGATCATGCATGGCGCGCGCTACGCGCTGGTCATCTCGCTCGTCGGGATCATTCTGGGGGCCATCGTCGGCACCGTCCTGGGCCTGATCGCCGGGTATGTGCGGGGCGTGGTCGATGCGCTGATCATGCGGGTGGTCGATATCACATTTGCCCTGCCCAGCATCCTGCTGGCGCTGGCGCTGGCCGCCGTATCCGGCCCGAGCTTTCAGCTGGTCATCCTGGTGGTCGTTTTTGTGATCTGGGGATTTTTCGCCCGGCAGGTCCGGGCCGAAACGCTGATCCTGCGCGAGCGCGACTTTGTGGCGCGCGCCCGTGTGGCCGGGGCCTCAGACATTCGCATTCTGCGCAAGTACATCCTGCCCAACATCATCAACACCATCGTTGTGCTGGCGACGCTGCAGATCGGCGTCGTGATCGTGCTCGAAGCCACGCTGAGCTTTCTGGGAATCGGCATCCCGCGCCCGATCCCGGCCTGGGGTCTGCTGGTCGCGGATGGGCGCCAGCTGATTGTCTCGAACTGGTGGATTTCGTTTTTCCCGGGCATGGCCATTTTGCTCACCGTCTTGTCGGTCAACATGCTGGGCGACAGCCTGCGCGACTGGCTTGACCCGAAACTGCGGCAGGTGTGATCCATGGGTGCTTCTGTTCTTCAAGTTAAAAACCTGCGCACGGTTCTGGACCTATCGAGCGGTTCTGTGCCGGTGGTCGATGATGTGAGCTTTGACGTCGGTGCGGGGGAAACGCTTGGCATCGTCGGCGAATCCGGCAGCGGCAAATCAATGACCGCGCTGTCGATCATGCAAGTGCTGCCCCAGCCCATTGGGCGTATCGAGAGCGGTGAGATTCTGCTGGAGCAGACCAACCTTGTGGGCATGTCGGACGAAGAGATTGCAAAGGTGCGCGGGCGTGAGATCGGTATGATCCTTCAGGACCCGCACACCTCGCTCAATCCGGTCTTCACGGTTGGAAATCAGGTGATCGAGGCTTTGCAGATCAACAACCCCGGCACACCCCGACGGTCACTCATGACCCGGGTTGTGGACCTGCTCAAGAAGGTCAACGTGGCCGATGCCGCGCGCCGCGTGCATGCCTATCCGCATCAGATGAGTGGCGGAATGAAGCAGCGTGTGGTGGGGGCCATTGCCATTGCGGGCGCCCCCAAGGTCATCATCGCGGATGAGCCGACAACGGCGCTCGATGTGACGATCCAGCTGCAATATCTGCAGCTCTTGCGCGAAATTCAGGACGAGACCGGCACGGCCATCCTCTTTATCACCCATGACTTGGGGATCGTGGCCAACCTCTGTCACAAGCTGGTGGTGATGTATGGCGGCAAGATCGTCGAATCCGGAACCGTCTCGGACGTGTTTCGCGCCCCGTCGCACCCCTACACCGAGGCTTTGCTGAACTCCGTGCCCAGTGTCGATCAGAAAGTAGACCGACTTTATGCGATCGAAGGCCAACCCCCCGCTTTGTCAGCTGACCGCAAAGGCTGCAGCTTTGCGCCGCGCTGCCCCTACGCGCAGGAGATTTGCAAGCGGGACGTCCCGCAACAAGAGGCCGGCTTGAGCGGCGCGGACAATCATTTCGCCAGCTGCTGGAACATGGGAAGAAAGACGTGAGCCATCCACCGATCCTCAAGGTCTCCAATCTGACAAAGCACTTCTCTATCCCGCATGGGTTGCTCGGTCGGGGGGAACACACGGTACGTGCCGTCGATGACGTGAGTTTTGCGCTTGAGCATGGGCAAACCCTTGCGCTGGTTGGCGAATCCGGCTGCGGCAAAACCACATTGGTGCGCATGTTGCTGCGCCTGCTGGATCCGACATCCGGGAATGTCGAGGTCGAGGGAAAGGACATAAACACGATGTCCAAGTCCGAACTTCGACATTTCCGAACCAATGTGCAGGCCGTCTTTCAGGACCCATGGGCCTCGCTGAGCCCCAGAATGCGGGTCTTTGACATCGTGGCCGAAACGCTTGTGGTGAATGACAACCTCAGCAAGGGGGAGCTCACCCGCCGGGTCGACGAGGCGTTGATTGCGGTGGGTCTGCGGCCCGAACAGGCAAATTACTATCCACATGAGTTCTCCGGCGGGCAGCGTCAACGGATCGCGATTGCCAGCGCGATTATCGCCCGGCCCAAGCTGATTATTCTGGATGAGCCGGTCTCTGCGCTCGATGTGTCGATCCGGTCGCAGATCATGAACCTCTTTAAGGATCTGCAGCAGGACGTTGGCTGCAGCTACGTGGTGGTGGCCCATGATCTGGGCACAACACGGTTCATGGCCGACAGGATCGCGGTGATGTATCTGGGCAAGCTGGTGGAAATTGGTCCGACCGACCAGATGTTTGACGATCCTCGGCATCCCTATACACAGGCGCTATTGTCAGCTGCTCTGCCGCTTCGGGTCGATAACCCGCATGAAGCGATCGTCCTGCGTGGCGACGTCCCCTCTCCCGTGAACCCGCCATCGGGCTGCCCCTTTCATCCACGATGCCAGAGCGTCATCGGCGACATTTGCAAGACCACCGAACCAAAGCTCAGAGAGCTTGAATCACCTGAACATAGGATGAGCTGTCATCTTGGTTCCGAATTGTAGAAGCCCGCAGAGCCGAGATGGACGCGAGCCCCAAAGCACCGGTGTCATACGAGCGCCGGAACCCTAACAGACTATTGTATGATCGACTGTAGACTTGAGTGCTGCTAGTCTTTGACAACTATGACAAGAATAGGTTTGCTCAAGTTGGCATCAATTGTTTCACTGAATAACTCTTTTTTTTCGAACCGCTTCGCCCTTAAGGCTCTGTTAATTTTTACTTTTTCCGCAATGCTACAGTGGTCCGCCGCAAGTGCTCAACCTCGCCTCCCTCTTGTGGGCAATACGGAGGTGCTTGTTGCGACGTGCACCTTCAAAAATGGTGCCCTGCCGACAGGAAGCCAGCGTGCGCAGATTGCTGGAAACATCACCAATGTTGTTCAGTTCTATAGTCGAAAGGGGGTTGATGGGAATTCCCCTCCCCACTCAGGGTTCACGACTCGATTTGGAGCTCCAGTCAGGCTACCACAAGAGTTTGATTTGGGTGGCACCAGCATACCGGATCGAAGCACCCGTGAGAGGCGCTGTATAGACGCGGCGATCCGTAGCGGTTTTCGACCGAGCCAAGAGAACCACATTTGGGTTCTCATGATGATGCATGATAGTGGCATCTGGGGCAGCCGGGGTGTGCTCTACTACGGTGTTGCAGCCAACAGAGGGCTTTCGACACCGTTTCGAATAGGTGTTGCTGGCCTGCGTCATGAATTTGGTCATACCTTATCGCTGCGTCATGCATTTGGCGGACAATTCATGCAATGGCCGCAACGCGATCCTTTCGAATACGGTGACCTCTACGCAGTCATGGGCAGCAACGGCTCAGCTCTGAACCTGCACGCTCTGGATCGGATCGGTGCGCTGGGGCAGCACGATGTTGCTTCCATCGGTCTTCGGACAGATCAGGCTGCCCCAGGGAATCGGACGCGGTCCGAGGTCATCCGGCTGCGTGCTAACGGCAAAGGCTTAAGCAGCCGTTTCGGCTTTCGGGCCTTGCGGATTCCCTTCGACCCCAACGACTCTGGACGCTACTACCTCGTCGAGTACGCCAGCAAAGTTTTCAGAGGCGCGCGGCGCGCGGACAGGCTTTATGTGTACAAGATAGACAAAATCTCAGGACGCGTGAACAACTGGGGTTGGAAGACAGTCGATCCACCAAGCACTCGCTCTGTATTGATGTATGTGAGCCGAATAGAGGCGCGGAACAATCGTGCCCCGACCTTCCAGAGACCATTGCAGGGCTTCTCCGATGGCCCGATAAGCGTCTCCATTCTCTCGCAGTCCGACAACAGCATACGGCTACAGGTCACAAGTGCGGTTGCGGATGCCTGTGTCCGAGGTCTCGTTTGGCGTGAGGCAACGCCCGCCGATAGGGTTTGTGTATCGCGAAGTCGCTGGAGCGAAACCAAAGCGCAGAATATCCGGCACGCAAGCGGCAGCCCCCCAAGCCTCGGGTGCACCGGAGACCTTTTCCCGAGAAATGCTGTTCCGGGCGACAACGTTTGCGTCACACAAGCAGAACGCAATCAGGTTAGGGTCGAAAACTCCATTCATCACGGCAATGGAAGCTTCCGGCTTGCGCAGCGCGCCCGTGGGCCCATGACATGCAATATCGGACTCGTCTGGCGCAACATCACCAACTATGACTATGTCTGCGTGACACCTGCTCGTCGCGCGGCCGTCCGCGCTGAGGGGCAAAGGCACGTGCGCCTGAAACTGGGTACCTCGGCAGGTTGCAGAACAGGTCTTGTCAGACGTTCCGCTCTTCCCGGCGATGATGTATGTGTGTCCGGACGGCAGGCCTCAATAGCAGCTCGGGAGACGGACACACGGGAAAGCCGTTGGATGTTCGACTTCCGCTAGTATTTGAGACCGCCAGCTCCCCGCAAAGCGAGGTAACCGGCCCATCAAGTCTCGGAGCGCGCCAAGCCTCAGTGTGCTCTGATGCAAGAAGCCCTTAGAACAAACCCCTTGTGTTGACCTGCGCCTGCTAAAACTCCGCAAACTGCGGATGGGAGAAGCAGAGGTTTCGCACCAACGCCACCCCAGGTCCACCGGCCAGCTCTCCCGTGCCCAAGAACTGTATGCCGTGGGCCTCAAGAGCGTGCACAATCGCTGCCTGATTTGATGCGGATATCCGCATCTATCCGCAGA
Organism: Roseobacter cerasinus; assembly: GCF_009811755.1. Taxonomy (GTDB): domain Bacteria; phylum Pseudomonadota; class Alphaproteobacteria; order Rhodobacterales; family Rhodobacteraceae; genus Roseobacter; species Roseobacter cerasinus. The sequence goes on along the minus strand of NZ_BLIV01000002.1, from coordinate 708,237 downwards.
CCTTCGGTATTCTTGGCAAGAGAGGCCTCAATTGCGGCGGCATCCTCGCTTTTCCCAGAGACAATTACAATGCAACCAAACTACTAGCGTGGAAGACGGGCTGCGCAGCTATCAACCGCATCTGTCTCACTGGTACCGGGGTCTGGCCGACCACCCTTGCAACCTAACCCCCAAGTCTGGCGTGTACCTCGCCCAAGTCGATTTCGGACAGCGGCATCTTGTTGCCCGGGTTTTCGAAGTCATAGCGGAACAACTCAAAATCCGTCTTGTAGATCTCATAAACCAGATGCATCGACAGATCGTCGAAATAGTCCTCCACCGGATACGCCCGCTTCGGCCCATGGCTCTCACTTTCATTGAAGCGGGGAACGTCATTGAGCAGAATGGGATGCGGCGTTTCAATCGCTTCCAGCACGTCGCGCATGCCGTCATTGAAGCTCTCGGTCCAGACGATCTTGTCATAGGTCCCGCCGTTCACAACAAACGTGCTGATGTGTCCTGACATCGCAGACCAGTGGATATCCGGCTCCATCGGCTTGCGGAACTTGATCGTGTCACGGGCAAAAAGCAAAAAGCGGCGGAAGGCGGCGATCTGGTCAAACTCACCCTGCCCATCTTCACCGCCAACGTCGATCCCGTACTTCTGCGCCAGAACTGGCACCAGGTTGCCACGGTACCGCTTACCGTTGCGTTGGATGCCGCAGATCTTGTCGAAAAAAGAGCTCAGGATGCGACTGTAGGGGTTGCGCACACAGGTAAAGGCATATGACTTGTGGTGCCGCACATTCTGGGTGATCGGCTCCTGACTGTCGTCCATGGCCCATTTGTGCAGCCCATCCCGCGCATCATGGATATCGCCATCAAAAAATGCCCCATGGTCGGAGTAATACATGATCTGCCCAATGGTCGAGCAGGCGCATTTCGGCACCACCCGATACACCATGCTCTCGCTTGTCGTCATCCATGTGCCGGGGAAACCCATGCTGCCTCTCTCCTGCTCCAGCGGCGGTTTTAGGTCTATTGCCTCAATTTGGTTAGAAAAAAGCAAATATTTGCTCTATTTTCAATCTATCTTCACCCTTGCGGGCGTATCGAGCGGAAGCACGAACAACAGAACTGAGCGACCTTGGCCAAAATCGCCTATATCCTTTTGTGCCACAAGGATCCCGATGCTGTCATCCGGCAAGCGGAGCGTCTGACAGCGACCGGCGACCATATAGCCATCCACTTCGACGCACGCTCGTCCGCCGCTGAGTATCAGCAAATCACATCGGCGCTGGGCGGAAATGCTCACGTCACCTTCGCGGACAAGCGGATAAAATGCGGCTGGGGAGAGTGGTCTCTGGTGCGCGCGACGCTCAACACCCTCACAACAGCCGTCGCCGCCTTTCCGCAAGCCACGCATTTCTACATGCTGTCCGGCGATTGCATGCCGATCAAGACGGCGGAGTACACGCACAGGTTTCTGGACACCCACGATGCCGACTTCATCGAGAACGTCGATTATTTCAAGGGCAACTGGATCAAGACGGGCCTGAGAGAAGATCGCCTGATCTATCGCCATTTCTTCAATGAACGAAAGTCCAAGCGGCTGTTTTACGCCGTGTTGGAGCTACAGCGCCACCTCAGGCTCGACCGCAAGCCGCCCCGGGACATGCAGATCAGGATAGGCAGCCAATGGTGGTGTCTGCGCCGGGAGACGGTCGAGAAGATCTTCGTTTTCCTGACACAACGCCGCGATGTTCTGCGGTTTTTCTCGACCACCTGGATCCCTGACGAGACCTTCTTTCAGACCGTGGTGCCCCATCTTGTGCCACGAGACGAGATACACGACCGGACACTGACCTTTCTGATGTTCAGCGACTACGGCATGCCGGTGACCTTCTACAATGATCACTATGACATGCTCCTTGGGCAAGATTACCTCTTTGCACGCAAGATCAGCCCAGAGGCGCAGGATCTCAAGCGCCGCCTTGGTCTGCTTTATGCCGCCCGCGATGTGCCCTTTCAGATCTCGGGCGAGGGGCCGGAGCTCTTCAAGTTCCTGACCGGGCGCGGGCGGGTCGGGCGCCGGTTCGCCTCCCGCTTTTGGGAGAAGGAATCGACCCTGGGGCGCGAACGGGAGCTGCTGGTCGTGGTCTGCAAGAAATGGCATGTGGCCAAGCGTGTACTTGAGCGCATTCGACAGACCACAAATGTGCCCGCAGTCGAATACATCTTCAACGAAGAAGACGCCGCCCTGCCCGACCTGGGTGGCATTCAGACCACGGTTGAGAAGCGCAGCCGCCACAGGCGCGCGTTGATGCGGATGCTGTTCGACTATTACGAGACCGACCGCATGATGGTCTGTATGGATCCGGGCAATATCGAGCTTTTGGAAGACTTCGCCGCCGACCGGTCGGTCACCCGGCTGCTGGAGATCGAGTGCACCTTCAGCGACGACTATCTGATCGGACATGCCATGCGGGTGGGTCTGGCCGGCGAGCAGACCTCAGCGGACACTTTCGCGCGGCTGCTGCCCACAATCCGCAACGATATCCTCTTTGAGAGCGACCGCATTCGCGACGCCGCCTTCCAGAACCACCACCGCTTTTGCGAAACCGGGGATCTGGAGAAAAATGCGCAGGCGCTCGCCCATTTCCTGTCGATCCCGCATCAGACCGCCCGCGACATCATCGACGGCCCGCAGCTTTTTGTGGATTGACCTCGACAAAGGCGCGTATCGCAGTTTCCAGGTTTCGCCTGATGCAAAAGGCCATGAGACTTGGCATGATGCCGCAAACCAGATGCCTCAAGGAGCGCGCATGAGTTACACCTATGACGACCAGAACATCTTTGCCAAGATCCTGCGCGGGGAGATCCCGAACACAACGGTGCTGGAGACCGAGCACAGCCTCGCCTTTCGTGATCTCTACCCGCAGGCGCCCACCCATGTGCTTGTGATCCCCAAGGGCGCCTATGTCAGCTACGATCATTTCGCGGAGGAGGCCTCCGCAGCGGAGATTGTGGACTATACCCGCGCCATCGCAGAGGTCTGCCGTCTTGAGGGCGTGAGCCTGACCACTGGTGATGGGTTCCGAATGATCTCGAACGCCGGAGCCGATGGGGTGCAGGAGGTGCCGCATCTGCACATCCACATCCTCGGCGGGCGCCACTTGGGCCGAATGCTGGCCAAAGCGTAGGGTCGGGGTCATGGCAGAACAGGCGTACCCCCCGACTAAGGCAGATTGACCGTTCGCGTCTGAGGGTTCCAGCCGCCGGGCAGGTCACGGGCCTGAACCTGCACCTGTGTGGTCCCCGCCGGGATCCGAACGCCAGAAAGCGAGCGCGTGAAAGGCTGCTCCTCAACATGCGGATGCGCCAACTCGCGGATCGCCAGTTGATTGCCATCCATGTCGAGAATGCGCCAGGCATCCGCATAGTGATCCCACCCTGTGTCGGGATGTGAGATCGTCACATCGAACCGCCACGTATCACCTGTCTTTCTGACTTTGACATTGTCCACCCGCGGAGGTTCCGCAAAGGCCGGGGCCGCTACAATCAGGAGGGCCAGGAATGAGTATTTCATTGGAAATGTACCCAAAACGAAAACTGTCTACGCTGATAACTTAAGGATTTAACAGAATTTTGCGAGAGGCGGATGCAAATTCCCTGCGCCAGATCACAACAAGTGTGATGCTTGCTGCCAGCATCAATGGGATAGGCCCCGCAAGCCACGCAGCGGAGGCAAGTGCGAAATACATTGAGCGCAAGCCACGGGTGAAGCTGCGCGCGCCGGTGATATTGATCTGGGCGGCCTGTTCGGCGCGCTTGTAGGCCTCGGGGTCGTTGGGGTCGTTCGGCACGGCGCCCATGATCACCGCGCAATAGCCGAAGAGCCGGTTGGCCCAGACGAATTTCAGGAACGCGTTGGTCAGGAACAGCGTGAGCACCATGAGCTTGATCTCCCACACGATGGTGGGGTGATCCATCAGCGTGATCTCGGCGGCGACATTGGCGAGGCGTTCGGCGTTGCCGAGCACCGCCAGCGTGCCGCCGATAGCGATAACCGAGGTGGAGGCGAAGAAGGCCGTGCCCTGGCGCAGGGTGCCGAGCACCTGGGCGTCGAAGATGCGGGGCTCGCGCGTGACCATCTGGCGCATCCATTCCTGCCGGTACCCGGCCATGATCCGCGTGGTCGAGAGGTGCTTGGCCGAGGGGTGTTCCACCCGCCAGCCGATGCCTGCCCAGAAGACGAAAAGGGCAGCTACAGCGATGAAATCGAGTGGCTGGAACAGGGCGAGGCGGTCCATCAGGGTCATGGCGCACGCATGGCAGGTCGGATAAATCTTGCCAATGGGTGAAATTGGTCATATTATCTTACCAAACGGAGGTATGCCCATGGAAATGCCGAATCCCGACCCGGCCGTTCTGGCCCGCAAGGACCGCGTGGTGGCGCGGCTGAAGGCCGTGCTGCCCGAGGATGCGGTGATCCATGAGGAGACGGAGACGCGGGCTTACGAATGCGATGCGCTCACGGCCTACCGCTGCCCGCCGATGGTGGCGGTGTTGCCGGAGAGCACCGAGCAGGTCTCGGAGGTGCTGCGCATCTGTCATGAGGAGGGTGTGCCGGTGGTGCCGCGCGGCGCGGGCACCTCGCTGGCGGGGGGCGCGCTGCCCACGGCGGATTGCGTGATCCTCGGTGTGGCGCGAATGAATGAGGTGCTGGAGACCAGCTATGCGGACCGGTTCGTGCGGGTGCAGACCGGGCGCACCAATCTGAGCGTCACCGGAGCGGTGGAGGCGGATGGGTTTTTCTATGCGCCCGACCCGTCGAGCCAGCTGGCCTGTGCGATTGCGGGCAACATCGCGATGAATTCGGGTGGCGCGCATTGTCTGAAGTACGGGGTCACGACCAACAACCTGCTCGGCGTGACAATGGTCATGATGGACGGCGAGGTGGTTGAGCTGGGCGGTGCGCATATGGATGCGGGCGGGCTCGATCTGCTGGGGCTGATCTGCGGCTCGGAGGGGCAGTTGAGTGTCGTGACCGAGGCGACGCTGCGCATCCTGCCGAAGCCCGAGGGCGCACGGCCTGTGCTGATGGGCTTTGCCAGCGCCGAGGTGGCGGGCGCCTGTGTGGCGGATATCATCAAGGCGGGCGTGCTGCCGGTGGCCATCGAATTCATGGACAAGATGCTGATCGAGGTTTGCGAGGACTTCGCCAAGGCGGGGTATCCGATGTGCGAGGCGCTGCTGATTGTCGAGGTGGAAGGCTCGGACGAGGAGATCGACCACCAACTGGCGTTGATCACCGAGATTGCCGAGCGGCATGACCTCGTGGCGGTGCGCGAGAGCGCGTCCCCAGAGGAGAGCGCGCGCATCTGGGCGGGGCGGAAGGCGGCGTTTTCGGCGATCGGGCGGATCAGCGATTACATGTGCCTTGATGGCACGATCCCGGTGAGCGCGCTGCCGTATGTGTTGCGGCGGATTGGCGAGATGTCGGAGCAGTATGGCTTGCCGGTGGGCAATGTGTTCCATGCAGGCGATGGCAATATGCATCCGCTGATCTGCTATGACGCGAACAAGCCGGGCGATCTGGAGATTTGCGAGGCGTTCGGGGCGGAAGTGCTGAAGCTCTGTGTCGAGGCGGGCGGCTGTCTGACCGGGGAGCATGGGGTGGGCATCGAGAAGCGGGATCTGATGAGCCATCAGTATGCGCCAGCCGATCTGGAGGCGCAGATGGCGGTGAAGGATGTGTTTGACGCGGCGTGGCTTCTGAACCCGGCGAAGGTGTTTCCGCTGGCGGTCTCCGAGGCGCGGCGGGCGGAGCGGATGGCGGCGGAGTAGGGGCTTTGCCCCCGCGCCTCTGGCGCTCCCCCAGGATATTTAGGGCCAAGAGAAGATATGACACCAGAGAGCGAAGCGGCGCTGGCCGATATTGTGACATCGGCCAAGGATCCTTTGGCTGTCCAGGGCGGGGGGACGCGCGGGATCATCGCGGAGGGGGAGGTGCTGTCCCTGGCGGGGCTCTCGGGCATTACGCTTTATGAGCCCGGCGCGCTGACCCTGGTGGCGCAGGCGGGCACGCCGGTTGCGGAGATCGAGGCGGCGCTGGCGGCGGAGAACCAGCGGCTGGCGTTCGAGCCGATGGACCCCCGCGCGCTGTTGCGGACGGGCGGGGCGCCAACGCTGGGTGGGGTGATTGCCGCCAATGTGAGCGGGCCGCGGCGCATTCAGGGCGGGGCCGCGCGGGACTATGCGCTGGGCGTGCGGTTTGTGGATGGCAAGGGCGAGGTTGTGCAGAACGGCGGGCGGGTGATGAAGAATGTCACCGGCTATGACCTTGTGAAGCTGATGTGCGGGGCCTTTGGGACCTTGGGCGTGTTGACGGAGGTGTCGCTGAAGGTGCTGCCCCGGCCGGAGACGGAGGGCACGCTGCTGCTGCGCGGGCTGAGCGATGCGCGCGCGGTGGAGGCGATGGCTGCGGCGATGGCCTCGCCCTTCGAGGTCACAGGGGCGGCGCATTGCGCGACCATTATACAGGATGGGCCGGTGACCGCGCTGCGCGTGGAAGGGTTCGAGCGGTCGGTTGTGTATCGGTTGGAGCAGTTGAAGGCCTTGCTGGCGCGGTTTGGTGCGGAGATGACGGTGGGCGACGCGGCGATGAGCGAGTGGATCTGGCGCAGCGTACGCGATGCGGAGCTGTTGCGGGATGTGCCGGAGGACATCTGGCGCGTCTGCTGCAAACCGTCCGAGGCGCCGGGGCTGATGGCACGCTCGGGCGCTGTCAGCTGGTATTATGACTGGGCTGGAGGGCGGATCTGGGTGCGGATGCCGGTGGGGCAGGACCTGCGCGCGGCCCTTGGCGCCTTTGATGGGCATGCGACGCTGGTCCGGGCGGCGCCGGAGACGCGGAGGGCTTTGCCGATGTTCCACCCCGAGGCGCCGGGTGTGGCCAAGATCAGCGCCGGGCTGCGGGCGCGATTTGACCCGCGCGGCATCCTCAACCGCGGGCTCATGGGGCCGGTGGCCGAGGAGGTCGCCTGATGCAGACGACCTTCACGCCGGAGCAGCTGAAAGACCCCAGCGTCGCGCGCAGCAATGAGATTTTGCGCTCCTGCGTGCATTGCGGGTTCTGCACCGCGACCTGCCCCACTTATCAGGTGCTGGGCGATGAGCTCGACAGTCCGCGGGGGCGGATTTATCTGATCAAGGACATGCTGGAGAACGACCGCGACCCGGATGCGAAGACGGTCAAGCATATTGATCGCTGTCTGAGTTGCCTGGCCTGCATGACCACCTGCCCCTCGGGTGTGCATTACATGCATCTGGTCGATCATGCGCGCGCGTATATCGAGCAGCGCTACAAGCGGCCGTTTGGCGACCGGGCGCTGCGGTGGATCCTGGCGCAGATTCTACCCTATCCGATGCGGTTCCGGCTGGCGCTGGCGGGGGCGAAGCTGGGGCGGCCCTTTGCGCGGGTCATGCCCGATGCGCGGCTGCGCGCGATGCTGGAGATGGCGCCAAAGCGCATCCCGCCCGTGAGCCGCAACGACGACCCGCAGAGCTTTGCGCCGCAGGGCAAGGCGGTCAAGCGCGTGGCGCTGATGACGGGCTGTGCCCAGCGGGCGCTGAACACCGACATCAATGATGCGACCATCCGCCTGCTGACGCGGCTGGGCTGTGAGGTGGTGGTGGCCGAGGGCGCGGGGTGCTGCGGCGCGCTGACCCATCACATGGGCAAGACCGAAGAGAGCCACGCGACGGCGGCGAAGAACATCCGCGCCTGGGCGGCGGAGATGGACGGGGCGGGGCTGGATGCGATTGTCATCAATACGTCGGGCTGTGGCACAACTGTGAAGGATTACGGCCATATGTTCCGCAATGAGGCGCTGGCCGAAGATGCGGCGCGGGTGTCGGGCATCGCCATGGATGTCTCGGAGTTGCTGATGCAGCTTGATCTGCCCGAAGGGGCCGACAAGGAGATGATCGTGGCGTATCACGCTGCCTGTTCGCTCCAGCATGGTCAGCAGATCAAGACCTATCCGAAGGACCTGTTGAAGCGTGCCGGGTTCATGGTTGTGGAGCCGTCCGATCCGCATCTTTGCTGTGGCTCGGCGGGCACGTACAATCTGATGCAGCCGGAGATTTCGGCAAAACTGAAGGCGCGCAAAGTACGCACACTTGAGGCCAAGGCCCCGGATGCAATCGCTGCGGGCAATATCGGCTGCATGATGCAGATTGGCTCAGCCACACAGGTGCCGATTGTGCATACGGTCGAGTTGCTCGACTGGGCCACGGGCGGCCCGCAGCCCCCGGCGCTTGCGAATGACACGGGGACAAGCCCGGTGCCAATCTTGCGCTAGGCCGGAGGCCGACCACCTGGCATTTTGCCCTATTCCTGCCGCATCGCCTCACTATAATCGGGTGCCAAGGATCTAGGGAGGATCTATGGCGCGTTGGGTTCCATTGCTATTTCTCGTGGGGTTTTGCGCCGCTGCAGCACAGGCGCAGGATACCGCACTGCAGAGCCTGCGAACAGCTGTCGAGGCTGGCGACTGGGAAGCGGTGGGGCGTCTCGATCTCGACGGCAAAGGTTTCTGCACAGGCGCTCTGATCGGCGCCGACCTGGTGCTGACAGCTGCGCATTGCCTTTTTGACAAGACCTCGGGGCAACGGATCGACCCCGAGACGCTCGAATTCCGCGCTGGCTGGCGCGACGGGCGCGCATCAGCCTACCGCCAGGTCACACGCGCAGTGGTCCATCCTGACTACAGCTATGCCGCCGAGGTGTCCTCGGCGCGCGTCCGTAGTGATATTGCCCTGCTGAAACTGGCGCATCCGATCCGCAATACGACGATTGAGCCGTTCGAGACCGCGCCGCGCCCGCGCAAAGGGGCGGATGTGGGCGTGGTCAGCTACGCGCGCAACCGGGCCGAGGTGCCCTCACTCCAGCAGGTCTGCAAGGTCCTCGGGCGGCAGCAGGGCGTCTTAGTGACCTCCTGTGCAGTCGATTTTGGATCGTCTGGCGCGCCGATTTTCACCCTTGAAGGTGGCCGCGCGCAAATCGTTTCCATCGTCTCCGCCAAGGCGGAGATGGGCGACGCACCAGTCTCCCTGGGCACGTCTCTTGGGGCACCTCTGGATTTGCTGCGTGCCGAACTTTTGGCCGGCAAGGGCGGTTACGAGGCAAGCCCGCCGCCCGCCGCGCGGCTGGGCGCTGGCGAAAGGTCTAGTTCCGCTGGCGCGAAATTCGTCAGACCGCCGCAGTAAGGCAGGCCACCCAGAACCGGCGCCGTCAACGACGCACAGCACGGCTCGAAAAGGTCTTGAAAGCCCGACCACCTATTCCCACATCTAGCGCGCGGGGGTGCCGCAACAGGGCCCCAGCTTACACACCATTGCTGGCGTGCGTCCCACGGGAGCCGCCGGCACCATATCGCTCAAGAAGAGGATACATGATGCGTACCTATGATTTTGCACCGCTTTACCGGGCCACCGTCGGATTTGACCAGATTGCCGACCTGATGGACAGGGTCCTGACCAGCGAAAGCACACAGCCGTCCTACCCGCCCTACAACATCGAAAAGCTCGATGACGACTCCTATCGCATTTCTATCGCGGTCGCCGGGTTCTCAGACGCGGATCTGAGCGTCGAGGTCCGGGAGAATGCGCTGATCGTCTCCGCCCGCAAGGCCGACGAAAACGCGGACCGCAGCTATCTGCACCGCGGTATCGCCACGCGCGCCTTTGAACGCCGCTTTCATCTGGCAGATCATATGCAGGTCACCGGCGCAAGCCATGTGGACGGCATGCTGCACATCGAACTGATGCGCGAAGTGCCAGAGGCGCTGAAGCCGCGACAGATCGCGATCTCCTCAACCAAGCAGATCGAAAAAGACGTGGTCGACGCCAAATCCGTCAATTGAAACTGAGCGACTGAGACACGACGGTTCGGGACAATTCCGGGCCGCCACATGTCGTCCCAGAAGCAGGGTCGGGGCCGATCCAGCTGCCAAATGCGCCGTTCCGCGTCCGGCGGAACCACAAAAGGGGGCCGTTCGATACGGCCCCCTTTTGTTTGCCCGGCTGCAAAAACAGCTCAGACGGACATGCAGATGTATTTCATCTCCAAATAGTCCTCGACCCCGTGATGCGAACCTTCACGCCCAAGGCCGGACTGCTTCACGCCGCCGAAGGGGCCCACTTCGGTCGAGATGATCCCGGTGTTCACACCGACAATCCCATACTCCAGCGCCTCAGCCACCTTGTAGACGCGGCTCAGATCCTTGGCATAGAAATAGCTCGCAAGGCCAAAAATCGTGTCGTTGGCCATCGCAATCACCTCATCCTCATCCTCGAATTTGAAGAGCGGGGCCAATGGGCCAAAGGTTTCTTCGGTCGCGACTTTCATGTCCTGCGTCACGCCGGTCACGATGGTGGGCTCAAAGAAGGTCCTGCCCTTCTCATGCGGCTTGCCACCGGTCAGGATCGCGCCGCCATTGTCGACCACATCCTGCATGTGCTCCTGCACCTTCTCGACCGCTTCCGCGTTGATCAGTGGCCCGGTGGTCACGCCCTCCTCCAGCCCGTCCCCAACGTTGAGGTTCTCAACGGCCACTTTCAACTTTTCGGCAAAGGCGTCATAGACCCCTGCCTGCACGTAGATCCGGTTCGCACAGACACAGGTCTGCCCGTTGTTGCGGAACTTGCACATCATCGCGCCTTCGACAGCCGCGTCGAGATCCGCATCGTCAAAAACGATGAAGGGCGCATTGCCTCCAAGCTCCATGGAGCATTTCATCACCTGATCGGCGGCCTGTTTCAGCAGGATGCGCCCAACTTCGGTGGAGCCGGTGAAGGTCAGCTTGCGCACCGCCGGATTCTCGCAAAATTCCTTGCCAATGGCCGAGGCGGAGGCCGACGGCACCACATTGAAGACACCCGCCGGGATACCTGCGCGCTCGGCCAGCACACCCATCACGATGGCACTGAGCGGTGTCTCCTTGGCCGGGCGCGCCACAAAAGAGCAGCCCACCGCCAGCGCGGGTGCCGCCTTGCGCGTGATCATCGCGTTGGGGAAGTTCCATGGCGTGATCGACGCCGCCACACCGATGGGCTGTTTCAGCACCATGATGCGCTTGTCGCGCTGGTGACCCGGCACTGTCTCGCCATAGATGCGCTTGGCCTGCTCCCCGAAGAACTCGATGAAGCTCGCACCATAGCCGATCTCACCCTTGGCCTCGGCATGCGGTTTGCCCTGCTCTGCGGTCAGAATGGTCGCCAGATCATCCGCATTCTCCATCATCAGATCGAACCACTTGCGCAGCACCTGCGCGCGCTCCTTGCCAGTCCACGCGGCCCAGCCCTTCTGCGCAGCTTCGGCCTGCGTAATGGCGCCTGCCACCTGTGCGCGGCTCAGGTTGGCCACCTCGGCAATCACATCGCCGCGCGCGGGGTTGCTCACCTCAAAGGTGCCGTCCTCCCCATCGACCCACTGACCACCGATGTAGGCACGGGTTTCCAGCAGGCTTGGATCTTTCAGAAGAGATTTGAGATCGGTGTTTAGAATATCTTTCATGTCGGATCCTCCGCGAACATCATTGCTGTTGTCATTTCAACTCCGGTTGTGATTGTCCAGTTCCGATGCGCCGCCCCTGTTTGATTTATTCAACAGCCCGCGTGCCGACCGCCGAACACCACACTTGCGCGCGCCCGCCAAATCAGGAAAAGCTCCAATCAGCCGCGCGACGATGGCGTCGTCTCGCACAAAGGCGCACCCCGTCCTGAACGCCGGGATCTTTCTGAAAAAGGAGGGTCTGCCATGACCACATCCCCCCTGACTGACCGCCCGGAGATGTACCGCTATCACAACGGTGAAAAGTCACCCTTGCCGTTTGATCCCACCGAATACGAGGCTCGGCTGGCTGAACTGCGTGAGCGTATGGAGGTTGCAGGCACCACGGCGGCCGTTTTCACCTCCATGCACAGCATCGCCTATTACTCCGGCTTTCTCTACTGCGCCTTCGGCAGGCCCTACGGCATGGTGGTGACGGAGACGGATGCCGTCACGATCAGCGCGGGCATCGACGCGGGCCAACCCTGGCGGCGCAGCTTTTGCGACAATGTCACCTACACTGACTGGCAGCGCGATAACTTCTGGCGCGCGGTGGTCTCTGTCACCGGTAAGAACGCAATTGTCGGCTATGAGGGGGATCACCTGACGCTGGTTCAGCGCGACAAGCTGGAGGACTTTCTGCAACCGCTGACCATGGTGGATTTGGCCGAAACCACGATGCGTCAGAGAATGCACAAATCCGACGCCGAAATCGCGCTGATCCGCCATGGCGCGCAGGTCGCCGATGTTGGAGGCTACGCCATCCGCGATGCGATCAGACCGGGCGTACGCGAGATCGACGTGGCGATGGCAGGCCGGGATGCCATGGAGCTGGAGATCGCCAAGCGCTTTCCGGAGGCTGAGTACCGCGACATCTGGGTCTGGTTCCAATCAGGGATCAACACCGACGGCGCGCATAATCCCGTCACGGGCCGGGCGCTGGAACGCGGTGATATCCTCTCGCTCAACGCCTTCCCGATGATCTCAGGTTACTACACCGCGCTTGAGCGGACGCTCTTTGTGCAGGAGTGTGACCCCGACAGCCTGAAGATCTGGCAGGCCAATGTCGCCGCACATAAATACGGTATGAGCCTGCTGAAACCTGGCGCCTCTTGCGCGGACGTGACCCACAAGATCAATGATTTCTTTGCCCAGCGGGACCTGCTGCAATACCGGACCTTTGGCTACGGGCATTCCTTTGGTGTGCTGAGCCACTACTATGGCCGCGAAGCCGGGCTGGAACTGCGCGAGGACATCGACACGGTGCTGGAGCCGGGGATGGTCATCTCGATGGAGCCGATGCTGACCATTGCCGCCGACAAACCCGGGGCGGGCGGCTACCGCGAGCATGACATCCTTGTCATCACAGAAGACGGAGCCGAAAACATCACCGGTTACCCCTATGGCCCGGAGTTCAATATCGTGGGCTGAGCGCCCGCGGCCAGGTCAAGAGGCCGTGGGCCAACATATCAGGCGCGTTCCGGTGTGATGGTCAGGCTGCCCTTGGTGGCATGGCTATAGGGGCAGACGGCGTGTCCACCTTCGATCAGATCTTGTGCGGTGGTGGTGGCTCCGACCGACGCAGGGCGCGCGCTTGAGGCACAGGTCGCCCATGTGCCGCAGGAGATTGTCCGCGCGACCGGCCTGGCGCTGCCCAAGATCAAAGATCTGCAACGCACCTTACGCGACCTGACACGCCGGATGCTGGAGGCAACGCCACAGAAATAGCCTTTCCAAGGCGCACGACATTTGCGATGGAACCTGCGACACTGCGGCAGGCTGATGTAAATATAGTTTACATGACCTATATCGTGGGAAGATATCTTAGAGGAGATCACAATGGCCGCACTGGCGCGGATGGTATTCATCGGGTTTATCGTCCTGACGATCATCTACATGTGCCTGTCGTTCTATTCACGGTCGGTGCGCCGCAGCAAGCTGGAGGCAGAGTGGGACCAGGCCGGAGGCCCCGGCGACCGTGACAGCTTTGTGCGGGCGGGCCTGCAGGACTATGACGGCTCACTGCGCCGCAAGCTGATCCTCGGCGTCTACGTTATCCCGTCGATTGCGATTGGCCTGCTGATCTACTTCACGAATTTCGCCTGAGGGGGCTGGCCATGTTCTACTTTAAATGGGGTGTCCTGATCAGCATCTGGCTGATGATCGCATCATTCCTGCACTACACCTTGCCGCAGGTGGATATCGTGCGCGTCACCGACACCTACGAGCGACGGGTCGACCCGGGCGAGAACAGGCTGTTCTGGGCACAGGCGGACGCCGGATCAGACCCCACCGTGTTGAGCCGCGATGTCTTTTTCATCCAGACCCGGCTGGTCGATGGCGGTGTGATGGTCTACCGCAACGAAGACACCGGCTGGGGTTGGCCTCCCTACTTCAAGTTCGACACGTCCAACCTGCAGGCCGAGGCCGCTGATCTGAGATCAACTGCCGACGCGCCCCGCTACGTGGCGATCCGGCACTACGGCTGGCGCAATGAATTCTTCTCCATCTTTCCCAATGCCATCTCGGTCTGGCCCGTCGACGGCCCCGAGGCGGGCAAACCCCTGCCCTGGCTGAACACGGTCATCCTCGCTTTGCTCGCGGCTGTGTTTTACGGAATCTGGATCAGATGGCGCCGGTTCCGCCAAAAGCGCATCGACCCGAAACTGGAAGAAATTCAGGACAGCTGGGAAGCGACCGAGGACAGCCTTGCTGAGAAACGCAGCCGCTTGCGCCGGTGGTGGGCCGCCAAGCGGCGCGGGTACTAGAGACCGCATGTCGCTGGGCCAAAGGACGCGCGCCAATGTCTCGCGCGCAGGCTGGCTCATAACAGCATCGACCCGCAGAAATCGGTGAATGAGAGGTTGCACCGCGCTCCACCGGACTTCAGGGCTGCCCGACCGAATCTGCAGAACGGCATACCTATGCATACCGCAAGAACCATATTATTAAGGGATGTAAGCGCTTAAATTCTGAGCAGGTATTGCGGTCATACTTGGGCTGAAACCCGCTAAATGCGTCGTATTTTACACGTTCCCGCCATATCAATGGCACAAATCACTTTACGTTAGGGCTTCTGTGTTCACTCAGATTCGATTTTGTGACGCAGGAGGCCATCGGCCATGCTTAAGAACCTCAGTATTGGTGCAAAGACCACCATTGGAATAGCCGCTTTGATTGCTTTTGGCATTTGTGTGGTGACTGTCAGTCTGATGTCGATCTCTAAGATCAACGGGACATTGAACCAGATTACGGATGTCGCGACGCCAACGGTGGAAACCGCGGCTGACGTGACATATTTCGTCAAAGAGGCTCACAAGATCAGTGTCGAGATCCTGGCAGACGAGGAGCCGGCGGACATCGCGGATCGCAAAGAGCAATTCTACGCGACAGTTGAACGCTATCAGGCCGCGATTGCCGAACTGGACGACATCGTAACGGACCCGGTCGTGCAAAGCACGCTGGAGGAGACCGGGACGGAATGGCCCGCCTTTTTTGACAGCGCGCAGGCTATGTTCGCCGCGCACAATATTGAACTCGAAGAAGAGGCGAAGGCACAGCAGCTCCTGTCTGATTTCGAGGCGCGCGGCACACAGCTGATCAATCGGCTGGCGGACATCGCAAACGCTCAGGAAATTGAAATGCAGGCGGCGGAAAACCGCGCCGACGATCTGGCTGCGCTGCCGACCACGACCGCGCAGCAGTTGAATGATTTGATCGGCGAACTTTTTGAAGATGACTACCCGGCATACGAAGCCGCGGTTCAACTTCAGCTGATTGTGGCTGTCCTGGAAGGGGCTGCCCGCGAATACATGGCGTCGGAAGATCCCGGTGCACTTGATACAATTCGCACCGAGTTCACTGATACATATGCCATGGTCGCTCCGCAGTTCATCATCCTGAACGAACGCGCGGAAAGCGAAGCCGAACGTCAGGCATTCGCGGCATTGGAGGCAGACCTGGAGGCCTGGGTACAGAACAGCGAAGCGGACGAGCAGCTTTTCGATACGCACCGCGATATGTTGGCCGCAGAGTTTGAGGCAGACCGTCTGGCTGAAGAGCTTGACACCGCTGCCGACACCATGATCGCCACCCTCGACGCTGTGGCGGACGCCGCAGATGCGGTCAGCGACGGCGCAGATGAACTGGCGGCACAGCAGGTACGCAGCGGGCAGATCACCATGTTGAGCCTTTTGGGTGCCATGATCGCGGTTGGTGGAGCGATTGTCTTTGTAAACAACAGAATGATCGGTCAGCCCATCAAGAAGCTGACAGAGACCATGGAAGTTGTGTCGTCTGGCGATTTGTCCGTCGAGCTTGAAGCATCCAAGAATACGCATGAGATCGGCAAGATGACCAACGCAATGGTCGTGTTTCTGGACAACGCACGCAAGGCACGCGAGCTCGACGAAAACCTGAAGGCCAAGGAAAAGCAGGAAGCTGCGCGCAAGCAGGAAGAAGCAGCACGCGAGGCAGAGCGCGAGGCAGAGCGTCTGCGCGAGAAGGAAGCCCGCGACAAAGCAGCTGAAGAGGAACGGATCGAAATGATGCGCGCACTCGGCGACTCCATTGGTGCGGTCGTGAACGAGGCAAAAGTCGGGAATTTCTCTTCGCGTGTGGAAGCAAACTTCGATGACGAAACACTCAAGACCCTGTCGACCAACGTGAATGAGCTGATGAACACGGTGGACTCCGGCCTTAACGCGGCGGGTGCCGCCCTGTCCCGGGTCGCTCAGGGCGATCTGACCCAAACCATGCAGGGCGACTTCAAGGGGGCGTTCCACGAACTTCAGGTCAACACCAATGCAATGATCGATTCGCTTAAGGACCTCGTCGGCGGCATCTCTGGAAGCACAGACAATCTGGCGCATTCCTCTGCCGAGCTCAGCGGCACGGCTGACGCGCTGTCGAAACAGACCGAACAGAACGCCGCAGCCCTTGAGCAAACGTCAGCGGCGCTGGAAGAATTGTCTGCCAGCTTCAAACAGGTCGACCAGAATATATCCAGTGCCAACGACAACGCCCGCGTTGCAAGTGCATCGGCCAAGGAGGGCAGCTCAGTTGCGGTTCAAGCGGCGGAGGCCATGACCCGGATCAATGAGGCCTCTGGCGAAATCTCGAAAGTCATAAGTGTCATCAACGACATTGCTTTCCAGATCAATCTGTTGGCGCTCAACGCCGGGGTGGAGGCAGCACGCGCGGGCGAAGCAGGCCGAGGGTTCTCGGTTGTTGCATCCGAAGTGCGCCAGTTGGCGCAACGCGCCAGCGAAGCCTCAAATGAAATCGCCGGGGTCATTTCGCGCAGCGATACGGCAGTCTCGGACGGGGTCGAAAAGGTCAACGATGCAGAAGTTGCACTGCAAAAAATTTCGGAGAGCGTGATCGACGTTTCCAGCAGCATTGAGGAGGTTGCTCAGGCAATCTCGGAACAGGTGAACGGCGTTGCAGAGATCAACAGCGCTGTTGCACAGGTTGATAGAAACACCCAGAAACAGGCGGCATCTTTTGAGGAAGTCACCGCCGCCAGCAAGGTGCTGTCCAACGAAGCTGAAGGTCTCAAGAAGTCGACCGCACGGTTCCATACCGGCTCTGAGGTGATTGCATTCAAGTCGGAGACACCGGCGTCCGCGCCTCCTCCTCCTGCTCCGGAGAAGAAGAAGGTGGCACCACCTGCGGCCGGAAATCTGGCTCAGGATCTTGATGGCTGGGACGAGTTCTAGAAATTATGACACAAGCAGCAGTAGAAACCGCAAGTGTAGCCCAAGGGACCGAAGAGTACCTCTCGTTTGAGGTCGGCGGGCAAAGATATGCCGTCGCGATCGCATCGGTACGGGAAATCCGCGGCTGGACCGAACCGTCGAGCATGCCTGACGCAGAGCCTTGCATCATGGGGGTCATCAATCTGCGCGGCGAGATCCTGCCTTTGATGGATCTCGCCGCAAAGCTAGGGTTGGCGACGCCAGAAATCAACGAGCGCAGTGTGATCATCGTGGTCGAGATCGGAGAGAATACAATTGGCATGCTCGTCGACTCGGTGTCCAATATCATCGCGCCCCCCGAGGAGGAGATCAAAGAACCTCCGGAAGGGGCCAAGACAGGTGAAGACAACTATGTTGCCGCGTTGACATTGGTTGAAGAAAACATTGTGAGAATACTGGATCTCGGCGCCCTGTTCTGACAGCAACATCAATGTCGCCGCCTCAGCGCCCGCGCAATTGAGATCAGGGCCTCCCATCCGAAAGAACGAGCGCGCGCCGTCGCGCTCGTTTCTGGACAAAGCCTATCGTGTGATTGTCAGCCAAATTGATCGTTGCTTCGAATATGCTCTGCCCGGGCTCAGGGCCTATTCTGGTTGAGCGACAAGCAGATGGCGCGTCTGGCCCCCTTCTTTCCGAAGTCTCATGGCAAGCCACGCGTTGATGACCCTCGACCGGCAGGCGATCTGCAAAGCAGATCTGCCGAGAGGGGGGCGTGAGTTGAGTGGGATTATCTTCATCGATCGCAATGGGTTGCGCTGGCGTGACGTGCCTGCTGCCTATGGCTCACAGAGTTGAAGTGGGCCGTGGCTTCAGTGGGGCCGCGTGCTACGCCAGACCACCGCATTTCAGATATCGACGTTCAAACTAGATGGCTTCAGAAAGTCAATTCCTGTCGCGGATATCTTATGGCCGCAGACGGACCGCTCCATTGTCGTAGCTGACTTTCTTCCGATATCTTGGGCGCTGTGCCGCACAAATCGGTTTTTGTCTCGGCAAACACCTTATCGCACTGTTATGAAAACCCCTGCGAAGACTAGGGTCAGGCCTCATAGCCAATAGATAACGTTTGCCGCGAGCGCGATTGCTGACAGGAATACCTTTGGGTAGCGGTCACGGCGGGTTGCCACGCGCCGCCAATCCTTCAGCCTGCCGAACATGATCTCGATCCAATTGCGTCGCTTGTATCGACGCTTGCCCATTGCCCCGCAGCGC
Source organism: Roseobacter cerasinus (assembly GCF_009811755.1). GTDB lineage: Bacteria > Pseudomonadota > Alphaproteobacteria > Rhodobacterales > Rhodobacteraceae > Roseobacter > Roseobacter cerasinus. Next base: position 689,667 of record NZ_BLIV01000002.1, on the reverse strand, counting down.
ATTGCGCAGCAATGTCACAATAGGGCGGCTTCACAGGTTTCTTGCGCTACTTTCGGTCTGCGGTGAGGGGCGGTCAGATTTGATCCAGTGGATCAAATCAGCCCTGAACAGCACGTACCCTCTGTCCTTCAACGCGTCTCGGAGCCCATCAGCGCCGTAGCCACGGTCCATTGACCGGCAGTCGTTTGCACTGCAAATGATGAGAGGGATCATCACGGTCGTCTGTGGGCCGTGCTCTGCAGCCAGTCCCGCCATCATCCGGGCGCACCCCCCCTCATCGCTCCACCGCTTCCAGCGATTGTAAAGCGTTTCCGGGGCTGACGCGGCCCCACTGGGGCCACGCTCCCCTTCAACTGTGCGGACCATCGGCAGCAGGCGCGTCACGCCAGCGCAACCCATTGCGATTGATGAAGATAATCCCGCTCAACACACGCCCCCTCTCGGCAGATCTGCTTTGCAGATCGCCTGCCGGTCAAGGGTCATCAACGCGTGACTTGCCATGGGCCTTGGGGAAGAAGGGGGCAAGACGCGCCATCTGCGCATCGGTCAGCCAGAAAAGATCAAACATGTTCACCGCGCGTTTTCGAGCCGTGAAGCATGTCGATCAACCAAAATCAATCGGGCATCACCCTGGAGCCGCCCATAAAATCGGCTCGCCTGGTTAGATGCGATTTCTTCTACGCTAGCCAGCGCATCATCGATGTTCGAAGCCAAAGCGCTCTATTGTGGGGCCTTAACTCAATGTCAGAAGAGCGAAAGAAGCGGATAACATTAGTTTTGCAGCCGTAAGACTGCGCCCTGTTGCTTCGGTCACAGATTGCAGCGCGCATCTGTCTCTTTTGCAAACTACGTTTGAAGCAAATTTCGGAGGGTAGTATTGATTGTGCCGAACGCCGCCAAACCGGTTGGCCGTGGAGGCCGCCAATACTGATGAACAAGATAATTCTACACATTGGCGCACACCGTACGGGCACAACATCACTCCAGCGGTTCTTGCGCAACAACGCAGATCTTTTGACAGCGGGGGGCATTGAAACTCTGTGCCCGCCAGAAAGTCGCCACGGGAAAATCGCCGATGTTGTTCCCGATTGGTTGGCGCAGCTCGCGGACACAGCATCTCAAAGGTTTCTGATCAGCGAGGAGAACCTGCCCGGTACGATGGGGCACAATATCGCAACGGGCAGCCTGTATCCAAACGCAAAAGAGAACCTCGGCCGACTGGCCTCGCTCTATAAACCAGATGTTGTCATGATGTCCGTGCGGGAGCTTGGGGAATATTGGACATCCGCCATCCTGTTTTCGCTTGCCAGACACGAAACCACCTTGCCATCACAAGGTCATCTGAATGCGATCTGCAGCGACAAGCGCAGTTGGAGAGATGTCGTCGCCGATGTTCAATCGGTATTTCCACATGCGCGACTGGTTGTGCGGGAGTTTGCCCACCTTCAGGACAACCCCAAACGGTTTCTCAGACTTGCGACCGGCTGGGACACCTGGGCAGACGCAAAACTGAACAGGCGCGCACAAAATGTGCGGCCGGACGAGAGCGCCATCGTTTCTGCCTTGCTGGAGAGGGGTGACTTCGGCGGACTTGCCCGATTGGGAGACACAAAAGAGACACAAATCTTTTCCAGACCCCAGCGGCAAGCCCTATTTGAGATCTACCAAAGCGATCTGGACCACCTGCGAAAGCTGTTAGGCGCGTCATTTTTAGAAAGTCGAAAGCGCTCTGAAGGCGCGCAGGTCCAGAGCTCCCGTTGGCGTTCAGATCCGGCCCCAGCCCGCCAAGATGAAACCGTTTTTTTGCGTATCGGCAGGACTGGCGGGCGTATCGTGCAGTCGTTGGCAAGCGCTGACGCCGCCAAGCCGGACAGGCTGCATTTGGGAAATCATGACGACACATTGATCAGTACCATCAATAAGTTCGGACGAACCAGAAAACTGGCCTTCTTCTTTCGCGATCCGGTGGAGCGTTTTGTCTCGGGGTTCAATGCGCGCCTGCGGCAGGGCCGGCCCAGACACAATGTAAATTGGACAACGGCGGAGGCCGTCGCATTCTCACTGTTCCGGACGCCTGACGCCCTTGGGGAAGCGTTGTCCGCACAGGACGACTATCTGAAATCGGCTGCCAGGTTTTCAATGGCATCAATTTGCCATCTCAAGCATGACTACGTGCACTATCTTCATTCGCCCGACGCAGTCCGCTACGAAATGGATGCGGGAAACCTGATCATATGTTGCGAGACGGATCGGATCGACAACAACATTCGCCAGATCACGGACGCCTTGCATCTATCGACATCCATACCGGTGGGCACTCGGGAAAATACAGCCCCGATCCAGTCGGGTGACGCGTTGAGCAGGTTAGCGGTCGACAACCTCAAGCGATTCTGCCCGCAGGAATTCGAAATCTACGCGGCTTGCAAGATGGCGGCCGCGGAGTTGGGTTTCACTTGATCATCATGGAAGATAGAGAACCACGCATTCATGCCGGTGTGGGCAGTGTTCAAAAAATGGGTTTGAGCAGCTCCATGCAACAGGCCCATCTTGCGCCGGCAACATTGATGCGGCCTGAGGTCTGGGCTGTATGGCAGCAGGACAAGAAGCAGCATCCTGCTTCGCGCATGGTTTTGGCGGAAGCCCGTTCTTGTGCGTAGCAAGGCTGTCGAGAATGACGACGGTGCCCAGTCCCAAGACAGGGACCAGGACCTGCGAGACATAGGCGACGAAGGCTTCGCAATCCATCGCACCTTTGACAACCCACAGAGTGATCGGCGCTTCGGCGCTGAAGCTTGCGATGAGGGTCTACGTTCCCCATGATCCAAAGGGCGCATCCGTGACCAGCCATGGTGGCGGGTCGGATTGATTTGACTTAGGTTTCATCCACAAAGACAATGCACTCCGGCTGAGCCGACACGGCTGGCAGGCGGCATCTGATCCAATCGTCACGCTGTTTCGTCAGGCTACGCCAACCGACGCCCGAAACCATCGTCCAGATGGACCAAAGGCACGTCATGCACAAACACCACTCAAGGGGGAGCTGGTCACCTATGCGGCTCCTATGTGGATGGCGCCTGCTTTGCAGATCAAAGTCACGTGGGGGCGCATTTCTAAAGCACTACGGAACGACACCGGGTGCTTTTCGGCAAGCATGTCAGCTGGAACCGTCGCATTCGTTCCAGACACCGACATCGAAAAAACACCTTCAAGACGACACGTCCAAGCACTAAGGTCGAAAGATGCACGCACTATTATTCGAAATGGAACCCCGATCGGGCCATGAGGGTCACTACTTCAAGCACGCGGAAGCCCTGCGTCCATTGCTTGCCCAGCATGCAGGCCTCCTCTTCATCGAACGTTTCAAGTCAATCTCTCGTCCAAAGATGATCCTGTCGCATTCCCACTGGCGGGATGAAGCGTCACTGGCCAAATGGCGCAGCGATCCCGACCACCACCGGTCGCAGACCGCAGGCCGCAACAAGCATTTCAGCGACTACCGACTGCGCATATCGCATGTATTGAAAATGATGCGTCAGGATACCGACCCCGAGATTTGGTCCGCCGAGGGTGCATATACCAACGTCGACGCCACACCCGCCCGTTTTCTCACCATTGTCGCGTCCAAGGGCTCCCCGGTGGACCTGGGAGGGGAATGTTTCCACAGCGTGACTGCCGATGAAAATTTTCTCTGCGTGACGAACGCGGCAACTCGCGATCACGGCGACGAACTCATCGCCAAAGCAATGATGAATCCCAACGCATCCAGTGCGATGCTGGCACTTGTCTCCAGGGATTACAGCATGTTTGAGCGGGCGGAAGCTCCGCAATACTTCCCTGATGCGAAGGCGGATCGAACCTGATGATCTGTGTTCAAGATGGTCTGTGCAGAACGTGCAGAGTGGGAGGCTCACCGAACCTGCACGGTCAGCTTTTCGTTTGCGCTAAACTTGGCCAAAATAGTATCGCCGGACGATAATTTGATCACCAGGCAGAGCGCCTCTTTGGTCTTAGCCAAGTTGATCGGCCACGGTTCATCATATCGGTTGCTGCCTGGCACAAAGCCCGCCTCAGACTGACGCCACCAGCGTTGGCAAGACCGACCGGGATACATCGCGATCACCGGACTTGTTGCCTGAGAGCATCAGGCCAGCCGGCATGGGTCATGCAGGCCTGCTGCAAGTGCCTGCAAGCCTCGGCAGCCGCGCTACTATACAGCCATCAAACAGCTAACTGCGACGTCAACAAAACTGTCCCGCGCCGGACGCGACAGCGCGCTGATGCAAAAAAGCTCCGCCCAGTAGCCAGTCTTCACCTCCGACATCCAACCCAGGCTGTGCCGTCCGTCCGGCGCATCAGGCCTTCAAAACTGGTCCATGAAATTGCGATCAATCCGGTTCTTCAGCCGCCAGATCAGGTGCCCAGACAGGCCCCAACCAAGCTTTTCACCAAAGGCGCGTTTGCCACCAAGTGACACCAGCTTGAGATAGTCAGATTGAGGCCTGTAGCCTTGCAAACCCGATCCGGACAGCAGGTTTCGAAGATTGGCCAACAGGATGGGCGCCTGTCGCACAGCATAGACCCCGGCTTTCGGTCGGGGATCAGCGACCATATGCGCGCAGTCGCCAACGGCAAAGATACCAGCCACATTGCTTTGCAACGCGGGGTCCACCTCTATGAAACCATCTCTCAGCTTGAGGCCCGTGTTGCCCAGCCAGTCATGTGGGGTGGCGCCCGCCGCACCGACAATGAAGTTGGCTGACATTGTGGTGCCATCACTTAACCTGACATCGGATGCCGTGACCTCCGACACATCGACGCCCTCGACAATCTCGACAGCATGTCGGGCCAGCTCTCGCCGCACATGTCTTTGAGCTGTCTGGCTGTTGGCGCTCAGGACCCTGCCGCGATCGAGCAGCCTGACCGAGACCTCACCTCGATGCTCGCGCAGGGCGAATGCCATGGCCATCGCCAGTTCCGCCCCTGCAATCCCGCCGCCGATCACAGCGACCTGCTTACTCCCCTGCGAGGACCGGAAGCCCTCCCAGCGCTGAGCAAAATCGGCGAGCGGTTTGGCAGGTATGCCGTGCTGCTCAAACCCTGGTAACGTCTGCATCCGGGATGTGATACCCACATCGATGGACGCCAAATCAAAGGGCAGTGACGACCCATCCGCCAGATGAACAAGCCGGTTGTGGACATCCATGCCCACCGCGCGCCCGTCGATGAGCGTCGCGCCCACGTCATCCGCCAGCTTTTGCAGATCGATGTCCAACTCATGCCGCTGATAGTGACCCGCCACAAAACCCGGCAGCATTCCGGAATAAGGGGCCGTGCGTCCGGGGTTGATGACGGTGACCTCTGCATCCAAAAGCGGCTCAGCCCTGAGAGCGCGCAGAACCAGCGCATGCGTGTGCCCGCCGCCAACGAGCGCCACGCGGCGTAAGGTGCGCGCTGTCATCTGGTGCCAAAACCGGCAGGCCCGCGCAACGCGGGGGATATACCTATGATCGACATGGCACGATCCTACACAGGCAAGAGGATCAGAGCCCCTTGTCCATGAGCGCTTTGATCTGGCTTTCCGAAGTCCCAGCCACGACCCGGCCCAACTCTTCTTCGCCGCGCAGCACGATCAGGGTCGACCGGCGCGGAATGTCCCGAAACACGGCAACTTCATGGGTCTTGTACGTGTCCCAATCCACTTTCACGAAGGTCATCGCAGAATCGTAGGTCGGATCAGCGCTGCGCAGGGCATTGATCACCCGTTCCTGACGTTTGCAGGTGCCGCACCAAGTGGCTGAATAGTCGACAAACACGGTTTTGCCGTCATTCAGCGCCGCCTCGATCACCCCCGGTTCATATTCGACAAACTCTGCGGCCATGGCATGGAACGGGACCAGAGCGGCCACCCCGGCTGCAGCAAGAAAGTGACGGCGTTTCATCAGATACTCCTTCGTTTACAAGGCAACAGACAGATCCTGTAGCCAGATCGGCATGATGTCCAACAGCCACCCTTCGATGACGTGATGAACCTGGAAAAACAACATGGCACCCACAGCGATAAAGGTTGCCCCGATGATGGGTTTCGAGCGCTCTGCCAGGCGGCGCAGCGATTTGGCGCGCGCCTGTATCGCCTCGCGCGCACCAAAACCAAGGCCGATGATCAGCGTCGACACCCCAAGTGCGAAGGCGCACATGATCAGCGTGACATAGCCGAGGCTCTCGCCCTGCGATGCCAATGCGATGGCCCCGCCCAGCGTCGGGCCGATGCAGGGTGACCAGACCATGCCAAGCAGCAAGCCGCCAAGGAACTGCCCGCGCAGCGACCCGGTATTGAGGTCGTTCATCCGCGCGTCCGCTCCGGCGGCGACACCGGCTGTGGCCATCTCAAATCGCTGCGCGAACATCGGGACAATCAGAATGAGCCCGAAAAGTACCATCATCACCGCGCCGATCTGTCCGAGACGGTCGTGAGTGAGGCCAATCCCTGCGCCAAAAGCGGTGACCAGAACGCCAAAGACCACGAAAGAAGCGCTCATACCGGCTGCCAGAGCAAGCGGACCAGCCTTGTTCGCATTCAGCGCGCTCACCAGCACAATCGGCAGAACGGGCAGGACGCACGGGTTTATCAGCGTCAGAAGCCCGGCAAGATAGGCGAAGATAAATTCCATGGCAGGCATGCTCCGCTTGTGGTTTCGCACCTCTACATATGTCGCAACGGCCCTATGTAAGTGACACTGTCACATAGTTTTTGGTCACGTTCCCGTGTGCAGCACCAACACCAGCATTTTGTTGCGTTGATCCTAAAATACATTCATATTCGCATACAAGAATTTATAGGGAGGCCACCCATGCCCGTGTCACGCCGCGCATTCCTGCAATCGGCTGCCGCAGCCCCTCTTGTCAGCGCCCTGCCCGGCTTTGCGACCGCTGAGCTTGCTTTGGGATCGGCCACCCTGACGACGGTCAGCGACGGCCACCTGATGCTGCCCGGCGCGCTTGTATTCGATCCGATGCCGCAGGAAGAGTTGGCCCCGATCCTGCGCGACTATGGTCTCTCATCCGGCAGTCTCGAACCTGAGTGCAACCTCGCGCTTTACCGGGACGGCACCTATAATGTGCTCTTCGACGTCGGCTCCGGCCCGGATTTCATGCCAACGGCAGGCAAGATTCTAAGCGGGTTGGAGGCCTTGGGCCTGGCGCCCGAGGACATCACGCATGTCGTCTTCACACATGCGCATCCCGATCACATCTGGGGCCTGTTGGACGAGTTTGACGAGCCGTTGTTTTACGACGCGCGCTACCTCATGGGCCGTGCGGAATGGGACTATTGGTGGAACCCAGACACGGTCAGCACCATCGGTGAGGCGCGGGCGACCTTTGCGGTGGGTGCCAAGCGCCGGATGCAGGTGATCGAAGACAGCGTCGCGCTCTTTGAGGACGGCGATGAAATCCTGCCCGGCATAGCCGCACTATCCACCCCCGGGCACACACCGGGACATATGGCATTTGAAGTGCGGCAAGGGTCGCAGGCGGCGCTGGTTGTCGGTGACGCCATCGGCAATCACCACGTCGCCTTCCGGCGGCCTGAGTGGGAGAGTGGATCGGACCAGGATGCCGCGACCGCAGCCGCCACACGCAAGATGTTGCTTGACCGGCTGACCGTCGAACAGATGCCGCTTGTGGGGTTCCATCTGCCCAATGGCGGCATCGGGCGGGCCGAACAGACAGATGATGGCTACCGATTTGTGGAGGTTTGAGATGCATATACTGCGGCTGTTTCTTTTGCTGGCAACTCCCGTATTGGGGAGCGAGGATATCCCGGATCAATACCCCGGCTCACCGCTCTATTCGAAGCCGGTGGAGGTGATCCCACATGTCTGGTCTGCCATCGGCGCAACCGCCCCACCAACCTATGAAAACGCAGGCCACAACAACAACCTAAGCTTTATCGTGACCGGCGATGGGGTTGTGGTGGTCAACGGCGGCGCGGCCTATGTTTTGGCCGAAGCGCTGCACGCGGAAATCAAAGCGATCACTGATCAACCTGTGAAGCTGGTCATCAATGAGAATGGGCAGGGCCACGCGATGCTGGGCAATTCATATTGGGCCGAGCAGGGCGTGCCGATTCTAGCCCATGTGGATGCCGCCCACGAGATCGAAGAGCGCGGCAACCGTATTCTGGAGAGCATGCAGCGCTACAACCGTGACAAGGCCAAGGGCACCTTTGTCGCCCCACCCACGCAGACATTTGAGGAGAACCACAGCCTGCAGATGGGGGACTTTCAGATCGAAGTCCTGCATTTGGGCCCCGCGCACGGACCAGGCGACGTGCAGGTCTGGCTGCCGGAGCAAAGTCTGGTGATTGCGGGCGACATGGCCTTTCATCAGCGCATGCTGCCGATCTTTGAGGACACCATCGTCTATGACTGGATTGAAACCTGGGACACCGGGTTCGAGCCGCTGAATGCGACCTATGTCATCCCAGGGCACGGCACACCGACCAATATGGCGCAGGTCCGTCGCTACACGCGGGACTACCTGGTCTATTTGCGGGAAAAAGTCGGCGCGCATCTGGAAGAAGGTGGTGATCTGGCAGACGCCTATTATGTCGATCAGAGCCCCTATGCGCATCTGGACACCTTCGAGGAACTGGCAACCAGAAACGCGGGCCGGGTCTATGAGCAGATGGAGTTCGAATGAGCGACGCCCCCACCCAGGATCTGGCGGCCTATTTTGCCCAAGGCGACGCGCTTGAGGCACCGGATGGTGCGTGCCTTTTCCGACCTGGGGATGAGGGCCGCGCCTTTCTGATTGTAAAGTCCGGCGCTGTCCGGGTTGAGCAAACCAACAGTGCCGGGCGCACGGTGGTTCTTTACCGCGTTGAGGCCGGAGACAGCTGCGTACTGACAACAACCTGTCTGCTGTCGGGCAAACCCTACTCCGGATACGGCTATGCAGAAGGTGCCGTGACGGCTGTGGCCATCTCTGCCAACAGGTTTAAGAGCCTTCTGGCCTCCGACAACCAGTTTCAGGAACTCGTCTTTCGCGGATTTGCGGCTCGGGTCGGTGAGCTGACGGATGTGATTGATGATCTACTCGAACATCGCACGGATCTGCGCCTTGCCCGCTGGCTGGCACGGCGAGGTAAGGGCCAGTTACGGATGACGCGACAGGAACTCGCACAAGAGCTTGGTACGGCCCGCGAGGTGGCTTCGCGGACACTGAAGTCCTTCGAACGGCGCGGTTGGATCAGCATCAGTCGCGGGTCGGTCGATATTCTGAAGCCCGACGCACTGGAGGCGTACGGAAACGCGCTTTGATCTGTGACACAGTCACTGACGCCGATGCCAGGCAGATGTTCACTGTGTCCCATGCAGACACAGGAGGCTTCGCATATGACCCGCAATCTTGGACAATTTGACCGCATCGCCCGTTTCGTTCTGGGCACACTTCTGATCATCCTGGCCGCCATGGGCAGCATCGGCATATGGGGCTATCTCGGCGTGATCTTGGTTGGCACCGCCTTCGTCAACTTTTGCCCGATCTACCGGATCCTGGGGTTGAAAACCTGCCAGGATTGCTGAGCTTTACCGGGCGGCGCCACGATTTTGGTCAGCGTACTGACCATGGTTGCGCCTCCTGCCCCTCAGACAATCAGCTGCCTTACAAACGGCGGCATGCCGCCGCCCCTCGGCCCGTAGAGGCCGACCGCATGCACCTCATCCAGGTACGTCATGGCGCCATAGTGATCGGCCAGATCACAGATCTCGACGGTGGGCGCGATGTCGCCATCGATGGAATAGACGCTCTCAAACACAATCAGCTTGGGTTGGCCCGCTGGCAGAGCCGCCAGCCTGGTTTCGAGGTCAGCCAGATCGTTGTGTTTCCAGATCACCTTGCGGGCGCGGGAATGTCATATGCCTTCGATCGTCGACGCGGGGTTCAACTCGTCCGAGACGACCACGCAATCCGGAATGCGTGACGCCAGCGTACCCAATGCCGCCCAGTTCGACACATACCCGCTGGTACAGAGCAGCGCAGCTTCCTTGTCGTGCAACTCGGCAAGCTCTGCCTCCAGCAGCGCGTGATCATGGGGTGTGCCGGAGATATTGCGCGTTCCGCCAGCTCCTGCGCCAATGCGGTCGAGGGTCTCATGCATCGCATTGACCACATCCCGGTGTTGCCCCATCCCCAGGTAGTCATTCGAGCAACAGGTCGTCACCTCACCCCAAGCCGTCATGCCACCGGACCTTTGGAAAGGCTCCACAACGGCGCTCAAGCTCAGCAAGCTGCCGATAGTTTCCACTATCGCGCAGGGTATCAAGCTCGGCCCGGAAAAACGCAGTGTAGCCCATCAGCCGCCAATGGCCTCCGCGACGATCTGTTGCATCAGATTCTCGACCGCCTGCATCGAGCCGTCTGGATAGTCTTTGTGCCCGACGATCACACCCTCGTCGGTCTCCATTACAAAGATACCATAGGGACAATAGGTGATGTTCATCGGATCCTCTTCCATGACCTGGCGCGAAATCACGGCAGAGCAGAACAGGAAGATATCGGCATTCTTGAAGATCACCGCTTCGCTGCCAACATCCGCACCCGTACGGTTGAGCATGTCGCCCACGTGACTGACATAGTCAATGACCAACCCCTCACCGACGATCGCGCTTTCAACCGCGAATGTCGCATCCTCGAAAGACCCATCAAACGGATAGAGGAACGCGTCTTCAGCCCAAAGAGGCATTGTTGATGCAAAGCCAAGTGCAGCGGCCAAAGCGATAGGTTTCATTTTGGTCTCCTCCTTTGATGTGCTGAGAGCTTGGCATACGATTGGTCCGCGGGCCTTGATAAGGCTCAAGGCCCGCGACAGGTTCGTGTCACATCAACCGAGCATGTCGCTGGTGATGCCGGTGTACCAGCCCTCGGATTCCTCATAGGTCGCCTTGCGAACGTCAGAGCTTTCACCGGTCTGCGAGATGAAGCCGTCGACCTTGGCGATCTTCTCCGGCGTGGCCTCATAGGTGGCCCCCACCTTCACGCCATCATTCGGGGCAATCAGCGACCAGCAAGTGTTGGAGAATTTGGCCGGGAATACCTTGGACCCGGTCAGCGCACCGCGCACCGCATTGGCACAGACCTTCGCCTGACTGTTGGCCGAAAAGCCAGATTTCGGCATATCGCCTTGGGCGGAGGCATCGCCCAGCACGTAGATGTCAGCATCCGCCTTGGTGGACATGTCCGCCCCGTTCACCGGGGCCCAGTTGCCATCAGTCACACCCGCCAGTTCTGCGATTCGGCCGGCTTTCATGGCTGGAATGACGTTGCAAACATCGGCCTGCGTCTCTTCCCCGTCAATGGTGATGGTCATCGCATCGGGGTCGACGCTGACGTTGCCGCCGCCGAAGTCTTCACCGATCCAGTCGATCATACCTGCGTAGTGATCCGCCCAGCCTTCCTGGAACAACGACATCTTGGAAAACTTCGGCTTTGGATCTGCCACGATGATCTTGGCGGTTGGATTGGTCTCTTTCAGCACATGCGCGACCATAGATACGCGCTCGTATGGTCCGGGCGGGCAGCGGTACGGGTTGGGTGGTGCCACCATGGCAAAGACACCACCTTCGGGCATCGCCATGATCTGCGCCTTGAGCAGTTCAGACTGCGACCCGGCTTTGTAGGCATGCGGCATGGCGTTCTGCGCGGCGAGGCTCCAGCCTTCGACGGCCCCCTCAACGAAATCAATACCGGGTGACAGGATCAGCTTGTCATAAGGCACAAAGCCACCGCCCGCGAGCGACACGGTCTTGGCGTCACGATCCACCCCAACGGCCCAGTCATGCACGACGTTCACACCGCTCGCCGCGAGGCTGCCGTAGGTGTGGCCGATGTCGTCGATGTCTTTCAGACCGCCAATGTAGAGGTTGGAAAAGAAACAGGTGTAGTAGGTCCGGCTCGGCTCGATCAGCAGCACGTCGATGTCACCCTTGCTGTCCTTGGCGATGTATCGCGCGGCTGTGGCCCCGCCCGCACCGCCGCCAACAACCACCACACGCGGTTTTCCGTGACCTGCCGCCTTGACCGTTGGGGCTGACAGGACAGCGGCGGCTGCAGCCGTCGATCCCATGAATGTCCGTCTATCAAGTGTCATGTTTCCCTCCCTGAAAACACTTCTAGTCGTCTAATGTCGCGAAATACGCCGCGAGCGCTGCAATCTCCTCCGCGTTGAGCCGTCCGGCCATCATTTGCATGACCGGGTTGGGCCGGTCCTTGTTCTTGTAGGCGTGCATGGCGACCACAAAGTCCTCTTCCGGCCAGAGCACGATGGACGGGATGCCGTCATCGCCGCCGTCCGGCTGGTGACAGGTCGTGCAGTCGCTGCTGAGGTACTCACCGTATTCGGGGTCCCCTTTCAGCGCTATGATCGCCGGATCGAGGTTGTGATCGGTGGCCGTCGCGGTTGGATCAGCCTCGGGTATATTCGCCGGGCTGTCGGAGAACCCTCGCAAATAGGCGATTACATCGCGACGATCCTGCGGGTTCTTTAGCCCCTTGAAGCTCATACGAGTGCCGCTGGCCATGGCGCGCGGATTCTCCAGAAAGGCGTCCAGCGTCTCCGCGTGCCACTCAAGCCCGCTTGCCCCGACCCTTGCCAGACCTTTGGAGTAACGAAAGCCATCATGGCTCGCGGCCTGCCGCCCGAAGATCCCGTTCAAATGCGGCCCGATGCGATGTTTGGCCGCTGAGCCGATCTGATGGCAACTTTTGCATTGCCGATAGATCTTTTCGCCTGCGGTCGGATCCCCAAACTCATCAGCCGCTGCGACGGTGCAGAACACCGCCACAGCAACCGACAGGGAGAACCGCAGGATCCGCACTATCTATTCACCGTATGACTTGAGGTAGGCGGTGATCGCGGCCAGATCCTCGTCCTTTTTCAGGCCGGAGAAGGACATCTTTGTGCCTTTCATATAAGTCTTGGGCTTAGCGAGGAATTCAGCCAGCGCTGCCTCATCCCAGATGCGCCCCTCATCCAGGGCAGCCGCAAAGACACTGGAATAGGCAAACCCGTCGACGGACCCCATGGTGCGCCCGATCAATCCGTTGAGATGCGGGCCGGAGCGGTTCTTGGCGCCCTCGCCCACTTGATGGCAGGCCTTGCACTTCTTGAAGACCTTCTCGCCTGCTTCCATGAGGTCTGGTGCTGCGGGCTGCGTCACGGCAGCCTTCTGCACAACCGGGGCAGGCTTTGGTGCGGCCTCAGGAATGAAGGATGGGCCGGCGGCAGTGAAACTTGGCAGCCCGTCGATGCTTGCCGGGTTCATGACGGAGTCCGATCCGCCCTCAGGCGGTGTGTCGACCAGAAACACCGAGCGCATGGTCACCTGCACCTCGTCCTTGCAGTTTTCCATGCAGGGTTCAGCCCGCCACGCGGCGTATTCCTGTTCGGGGCGGTCGTCGACGGTGAAGCCATCCATGTTGTACATGTTGAAGTCCGCGAAGTTCTCGCGGGTCAGTTCAAAGTTGTCGTCCACGAGGTCGTTCGAATAGAGGATGTAGGCGACTATGGCATAAGTCTCATCCGCTGTCAGCGTGCCCGCCTCGCCAAAAGGCATGGAGCGGTGGATGTAGTCCCAGGCGGTCGAGAGATACGGCCAGTAGGAGCCCACGGTCTTCACCGGATCCTCATCAGCCAGCGTGTCAAACCCGCCCGCCAGCACCGGCCAGTTGTCGACCCCTTCGGCAAAATCGCCGTGGCAGGAGGCGCATTTCTCGGCAAAGACCTCTTCGCCCGTAAAGACATCACCGCCGCCGGCGGGCAGTCCACGACCATCGGGCAGCACATCCACATCCCAGGCGGCGACCTCCTCGTCCAGCGCCGGACGGCCGATGCCATAGGTGCCTTCAACCGCTGGGGCTGGTGCGGTGAGGCTGGCGACGCGTTGGCTTGCAGCAGCCTGCACTTCGGCGATCTTGAGTTCTAACTCGGCGGCCCGCTGTGCTTCGACGCTGGCCTTCTCGCTGGCGGCGGAGGCCTGCGCCTCGACCTGCCCCATGCGGGTCTCCAGCGCTCTGATCTTATCGGCGCCATAGTCGCGCGAGGTCACCGCAAAGGCCACGCCCAGAATCCCGGCGGTGCCAGCGAGGGCGGGAATGAAGATGTTAGGAGACTTCGACATTCTCGGCGATCCCTTCTGCGTTCACGTACCAGGTCTGGATACAATTGTTATGATAGACGGCGTTTTCGCCGCGCTGGTCGCGCAACTGTTCCTTGGTGGGCTGGACATAGCCGGTCTCATCCATCGCGCGGGCCTGCAGCAGCATGGGCGCGCCGTCCCACTCGGTATCGAGATAGAAGCGGGTGAGCGCCTTTGTATCGCCCTGCTTGCCCAGCCGCGCCGTCTCCCATGTGATGCCGCCGTCCTTGGAGACGTCGACGCGGGTGATCTGACCGTGACCGGACCAAGCCAGCCCCGAGATCACCAGCGGCCCCGGGCCGTGTGTGATCGGCATTTGCGGGCTCGGCGTGGTGATGACGGATTTCGCATCCATCACCCAGGTCCATTTGCGCGCGGTGCCATCGGCATAGACGTCGGTGTATTTCGAGGTCTCTTCGCGGCTTTCCACGGCCATATCAGTCACCTCGACGCGGCGCAGCCACTTGACCCACATGTTGCCTTCCCATCCGGGCACGACGAGGCGGACCGGGTAGCCATGCTCCATCCGCAGCGCCTCGCCATTGGCCTTGAAGGCGACGAGCACGTCATCAAGCGCCTTTTCCATGGGGATCGAGCGCCCGTTGGAGGAGGCATCGGCTCCTTCCACATAGACCCATTTGTCGAGGGCGATGTCGGCCCCCGCCTCTCGCAGCAGGGTGCGAAGGGGGACGCCGGTGTATTCCATGTTGTGGATCATGCCGTGGGTGAACTGCACCCCGTTGAGCTGCGCCCCCGCCCACTCCATGCCCGTATTGGCCGCGCATTCGCAGAAATAGACGTGGTTCTCACGCGGGAAGCGTTCGAGATCCTCGTAGGTGAAGACCAGCGGGCGGTCGACCAGCCCGTTGATCATCAGCCGGTAGTCTTCCTTGCGCAGCTCGATAGCGCCGGAGTGGTGCCGCTCGAATGCGCAGCCCTGCGGGGTGATCGTCCCGTCCAGCGCGTGGATCGGCGTGAAGTTGATCGAGGAGATCGGCGAGGCCGTTAGCCATTCGACATTGCGCCGGACCACGTGGCTCTCAAAGCTGATGGGCATGCCATAGGGCGTCTCATCCACTCCCGCGCCGGTGTAGGAGGCCCAATCCTGCAGTTCGGTGATCAGCGGGTCTGCGCCATTGGCGGCGGCGGCTCCAGCGACCGACCCGGCCGCAGCCGCTGCACTGCCGCGCAAGAAGGCCCGGCGGGATGGTTTGAATGTCTCATCCATAGCTCAACGTCTCCAAATGCTCACGCGCCGACAACGTCGACGTTGGTATTGCCTTGCACCGTCACGGTACCGAGCTTGCGGATGTGGCTTTCCACCACATCCCAGATCTGCGGGCCTTCGGTGCCTTCGTTCACGCTGGCCCAACCGGCGACCACGTAAGACCGGGCCGGGTCAATCGGCTCGCCGGTTTTCAGGAGCGTCATGTTCGAGATGCGCGCGCCTTGCGGTTTCGACACATCGATGCGGTAGCCGAGCCCGCCGGTGCGCACCATGTCGCCGCCCTGCTGATAATAGGGGTCGGGGTTGAAGATGTTGTCGGCCACATCTTCCAGCACGACTTTCAGGAACGCGCCCGTCATCTCGGTGCGGTAGGCCTGCCCGTAGCTCATGGAGGTCACGCCGAAGATATCCTCGCGGGTGATGTCCTGCCCGGGGATCAGCGTTGGGCCCCAGCGCACGCCGGGGCTGAGCGCGATCTCGGCGTCCCGCTCGCTCAGCAGCGCGTCGCAAATGAGATCATCCCAGGAGCCGTTGAAGTTGCCCCGCCGGTAGAGCAGGCTTTCGGTCTGGCCCACCACTTCGGTCATCTCATGGAGATAGGGCGCGCGTTCCGCGTCGATCAGCGCGGCAACCTCCGGGTCGGGCGTGATCACATCGGAAAAGATCGGGATCAGCTTGGTGCGATAACCCATCATGCGGCCGTCGCGGATATCGAGATCCACGCGGCTGACAAACTTGCCGTTTGAGCCGGATGGGACGATGATCGTCTCGCCCACAAGCGCCGGTTCCGGCAGCGCATCATGGGTATGGCCGGACAGGATCACGTCAATGCCGGGCACCACGCTGGCCATTTTTTTATCGACGTCAAAGCCGTTGTGGCTCAGCACAACCACGCATTCCGCCCCGGCGGCGCGCACCTCTTCGACCATCGCGGCCATGTTCTCATCACGGATGCCAAAGGAGTATTCCGGAAACATCCAGCGCGGGTTGGCGATGGGCATGTAAGGAAACGCCTGGCCAATCACCGCGATCTTGGTGCCGCCACGCTCAAACATCTTGTAGGGCGGGAAAAGCTCAGTCGGCTCGTCCCATTCCGCGTCAAAGATATTTTGCCCAAGGGCGGCGAAGGGCAGTTGCTCCACCAACTCGGTCACCCGGTCGCTGCCCAACGTGAACTCCCAATGAAAGGTCATCGCATCGGGTTTCAGCGCGTTCATGACGTTGAACATGTCCTGTGCCTGCGTCTTCCAAGTGGTGTAGGAGCCGTGCCAGGTGTCGCCGCCATCGAGCAGGATCGCATCAGGCCGGTCGGCACGGATCGCCTTGATCACAGTGGCCACACGGTCCAGCCCGCCAACCCGACCATAACCCTTTGCAAGGGCTGCAAAGTCACCCGAGCTCAGCGCATAGTGGCTGGGGCTGCCATCGGCGATACCGTAGAGCTTGCGGAACTCGGCCCCTGTGATGTGCGGCACGGCACCCTTGTTGTCACCCACCCCGATGTTGACCGACGGCTCGCGGAAATAGATCGGTTTCAGCTGCCCGTGGATATCGGTGATGTGGATCAGAGAGACATTGCCGAAGGTCTCGAACTCCAGCAGCTGATCCTGCGTCAAGGCCTGCTGCGCAGCCAGACGGGCCCAGTTTCCGAAGCCGGATGTACCCAGAAGGGCGGAGGCCGCCATGCCAACCTGCAGAAAGTCGCGCCGCGAAATCATCTGTCTTTCAGCTCCTCAAAACATATGCGCATAAATGAATGTTATGCAGATGGAAAAGGCCCCGCGTGCACAGCGGAGCCTTTCAAACTTTAGTTTCGGACGGACGGGCCTTCGACGCTCAGACCATTGCCGCGAGAGGCGACGTAGAGTTCCAGCGCAACAAACTCAGGCGAGCCGGGCTTGTAGGTCTCGGCCCGTGTGTCCCGCACGCAGCCCTTGAACCGTGCGTGAACGGAATTGAGCTTGGTGTTCTTCAGCCGATACGTCGGGAAGCCGTTGATTTGACCCTGGCTCAGATGATCCGCTCGGATCATCATGCCATAGCTGTCTTCGTGGCAATTCGCGCAGGACAGCTCCAACTGGCCGGTGCGGGTGTAGTAGAGTTCCTTGCCCTCTTCCCAGGTGGATTGGGCCGGGCCGTCAATTGCAACATTCACCGGCATCCCACGTGAAACCGACGAAATCAGCGCGACCATATCCGTCATGTCGCCGCCGGTATACTTCCACTTATCCGCACCCATGCGGGCCTCACGGCAATTGTTCACCTCCATCTCAAGGGTGGTGACCAGGCCTTTCTCTTCATTCCACTTGGGGTAGACAGCGCGCACGCCCGCCATATCCTCGGCAGCACCATGGCAACCCGCACAAGACTGCCCGGCGGTGCCCTCGACCGTGTCCCAATCGACCAGAGCGTTTTCCACCCCGATCATACCAGGGTTGTCGAAGTCGTCCATCTGCACGGCTTGCGTCTCGTCAGAGCGGAACCGCCAGCCTGAGTAGATGGTGGACAGGTTCTCCACATGGGCAGGTGCTGCGACCTCCGTGACAATCGAGATCTCCTCGTTGATCACGAGTTGATCGTCATCGGGGTCCGCCACGGCCAGCTGCGGTCCAACCCACAGCACCGCTATGGAACACACTGCAAGTGTTGTCTTTTTCACGCTATCCTCCCTCTCCCGAACGTCTGCCTGATCTTGCGATCAGCCAACCGTGATCTTCTTGGCCGTCTCGTAGACGGAGCCGTCATCGTCATACCAGGTGAAGTTGAACTCGCCGGATTCCGGAACAACCGCCTCGAACTGAAAGTAGGGGTTGGTCGAAATCGCAGGCTCCAGCGTCACGTCGATCACGTTCTGACCGTTGAAGTCGGCAGTGAAGCGATTGATAATCGAGCGCGGGATGATGTTGCCATCGTCATCCTTGCGCTGGCCGCTTTCCATCTTGTGGCTGATCAGCGTCTTTATCGTGATCGTCTCACCCGCTGCTGCTGTCTTGGGGACTTTGACCCGGGGTTTTACACCAGATGCCATGCTGTCTCTCCTTTGTCTTGCGCCCGTGCGGGCCTTGGCCCTCGGGCAATCTAGGGTTGGCTCAGCCGCCGCAGCCGCCGATGGTCACTTTCACTTCGGCCGATGCCTTCTGGAACGATCCGTCTTCCATCTTGGCGATGGCGACCACGTTCTGCGTGGTGGCCAGCCGAATGCGGGTGGAGGCGCTGCGCGATGCGCTGAGCGGTCCGAACTTGAAGGTCGCCACATTCGGCACCGGGTTGCCATCCGCAAAAAGCGTGATCTCGACCGCGCCGGGCGCGTCGACCTCGATGGGCACGGTGTTGCCGTTCTCGGCAATTTCCGGGGCGGTCAGTGTGATTGCGCCCTCACCCAGATCCGCGCCGCCCGTCAGCGCGCTGACGGCCTCATCCGTCAGACTTGCGAACGCCGGGAGGCCCGTCAAGCTCGCCAGTGCGAGCGTGCCTGAGCCGATTGCGAGCATTTTTCGCCGTGTCAGTTCCATAGTGAACTCCCTTCTTGAAAGGTCAGTCTTCTGTCAGTGTAACAAGATACGCGACCACATCTTCGACCTGCTGCGCCGTCAGCAGAGGCTGCACTTCGGTGTCGCCATGCGCGTCCCCGGTGTAGGCATCGCCCAGCCGGAAAAAGCCCGTGGTCCTGTAGAACGACGGCATCATCGTGCCCTCGAACATCACCTTGGCATTGGCGACGATGCCGCGTAGCTCGGCCACCGTCCACCGGTCAGCCACGCCGTCCAGCGTCGGGCCAATCTCACCGTGGAAAGGCAGATGCGCGAGGTCCGAGACCTGGTGGCAGGCAATGCAATTGCCCGCGCCCTTGTTCATCAGCTCTGCACCGCTGACGGGGTCGCCTGCCGTGCCAGAAAGAGACGCCTCGACGGCACCGTCAACATAAACAACATCTGTTGGCTTAATCGCTTCAGCCGCAGCGAATGATCCGCAAAAGGCAGCCATCACCGCTAGTCCCGATATGTGTTTCATGCGCCCTCCCAGACACGATTCCGCAATCGCTTTTCAGTACACTACGGCACACACCAGCCTTCACGCAACAACAAATTCAACTACATGAATTTTTAGATTTGTTTGCATGCGCAGAAAAATACGCAGTCTTATTGCGCGGGCGCAGCATTTTCAGACCTCTCCGGTCCAGACTGCACGCAGCCGGAGTCAAGTGAACAGAGCCTTGTGCGGGCCGAGTCAGCCAATGGTGCTGAACCAGGGGATATGCTCCAGCATCCACTGCGCAATGAGATTGATGGAATTGGTCGCGATCAAACCACCAAAGAGCAGTAAAAGGCCGCCCATGAGTTTCTCAACCAGCCCAAGATGACGGCGGAACCTCGCCATCCACGCCATGAATGGCCCGATAAACAGAGCGGCAGCGACGAAGGGCAAGGTCATGCCGGCGCCGTAAGTGAAGAGCAGCAGCCCGCCCTGGCGCGCTGCCTCCTGCGCCGCTGCCGTAAACAGGATCGCAGCCAGAACCGGGCCCACGCAGGGGGTCCAGCCAAAAGCAAAGGCCAGCCCGATGACATAGGCGCCGATCAGACCCACATGCGAGGTCGCGCCCACATCCGCGCGAAACTGCCGGTGCAGAACTCCGATGCGGATCAGCCCCAGAAAGTGCAACCCCATGGCAATGATCAAGCCCGCCGCGAACCAGCGCAGCACATCAAAGTACTCCCGAACCAGCCCGCCAAACACGGTGGCCGTGGCCCCCAACCCGACAAAGACCGTGATCACGCCAAGCGCGAAACAGCAGGCCGACAGCACCGCGCGCGAGCGGACCCCACGCGGAATCTCCGCCTCAGCCGTGATCTGGTTCATGCCAACCCCAGCCAGGTAACTGAGGTAAAATGGCACCATCGGAAGGACACAGGGCGACAGAAAAGACAGCAGACCGGCCAGCAAAGCGCCCAAAAAGGTAACATCAAGCATGTCCAAACGGCCTCGCGCCTTGAGATATTCACAAATCAGATTATGTTAGGATCATTGAGACGCGTCAATGAAGGGACTGCGCGGCGATGCTGAAAGCACTTGCTGTTTCATGTATGGGGCTGCTGCCTCTGACCGCTTTGGCAGACCCTGTGCTGCTGATGGCTGAGGAAGACGGCTGTTATTGGTGCGGCAAGTGGAACGAAGAAATCGCTCATATCTATCCCAAGACAGCGGAAGGGCGCACCGCGCCCCTACACCGCTATGATGTGCATGGCGACGCCCCGAATGTGGCTTTCGACAGGCGCGTGCATTTCACCCCCACCTTTATCCTTGTGCAGGACGGCAGGGAAGTGGGCCGGATCGAAGGCTATCCGGGTGAGGATTTTTTCTGGGGCCTGCTCACCATGATGTTCGAGCGTGCAGCAATCCCCTTGGATCAGGCGAGTTGACTGGCTATGACCTTTGACATGACATCTGACGTTGGCATGAAACCGGAGCCCGCATCGCGCCTGCCCGTGTTCGACAAGAATATGTGCGCGCAAGACATGGAGCGCATGATGGAGAACGCGCAGCGTGCCTCCAACTTCCTCAAGGCCATCAGCCATGAGGGGCGTCTGATGATCCTGTGCCATCTCGCCTCCGGCGAGAAATCGGTGACCGAATTGGAGGAACTGCTGTCCGCGCGGCAGGCGGCGGTCTCGCAGCAGCTGTCGCGCCTTCGCCTCGAAGGGCTCGTGACCCCGCGCCGGGATGGCAAGGCCATCTACTACAGCTTGACAGATGACCGGCCAAAGCAAATCATGGAAGTGGTCTACGACCTGTTCTGCAGGGAAGACTGACCAACTGCCTCGCCCGCGGCTGGTCCGGGGAGGAGCCATATGCTGGACGTGCTTGGAGAAGCGAACGCAACCGCGCTCATTGGTTTGGGCGGAGGAATAGCGCTTGGCCTCGCAGCCCGGATCGGGCGGTTTTGCACGTTGGGCGCCATCGAAGACATGCTCTATGGTGCGGATGACCGGCGCTTGCGCATGTGGGCCATTGCCATCGGCGTCGCGATCATCGGCGTGCATGTGGCGGTCAGCGCCGGTCTCTTTAGCAGCGCTGAGACCGCCTATCTCGATCAGGTCTGGAACCCGCTGGGCACCATCATCGGCGGGCTGATGTTCGGCTACGGCATGGCGTTGAGCGGGAATTGCGGCTACGGCGCGCTTGCCCGGCTTGGCGGCGGCGATCTGCGGTCTTTTGTGATTGTTCTGGTCATGGGCCTGTCCGCCTATTTCGTGATGTCCGGTCCGCTGGCCCACGCGCGGGTCTGGCTGTTTCCAGTCGAAACCGGGGCCAGCCCACCGCAGAGCCTCACATTTCTGGCAGGTGCCTTGGGCGTGTCGCCTTGGATCACCGGCAGTGTGGTGGGCGGTGCCCTGCTCTTGCTTGCCTTCTCCAAGGCCGAGATGCGCCACTCCTACGGTCACATCTTTTGGGGCGTCGTGGTTGGCCTGGCCGTCGTATCAGGCTGGCTTGGCACCTATTGGGTCGCCACGACAGGGTTTGACGCCGAACCCATCGAGACCCACACCTTCGCCGCCCCCATCGGTGACACGATCATCTACGGCATGACTGCGTCGGGCAACGCGCTGTCGTTCAGCGTTGGCTCGGTTCTGGGTGTGATCATCGGGGCTGCCATCGGCTCCTCCTCCAAGGGCCACTTTCGATGGGAAGCCTGCGAGGATCCCCGCGAATTGCGGCGGCAGATCCTCGGGGCTGCGATCATGGGCCCCGGCGCGATCCTAGCGGTCGGGTGCAGCGTCGGGCAGGGCATTTCCGCCTTTTCACTCCTCGCTTTCAGTGCCCCCGTGGCCTTTGTGGCTATCTTTGTCGGCGCTGCCCTCGGACTGAAGCAACTCATCACCGGATTTGCGCCTGCAGAGTGATGCGGCCAACGGCTCAGACCGGCAACCAGTCGTCTGTGCTGGTGCTAGCACAATAAAAAAAATCAATGCGGGCATCGGACGCCAGCGCGTTGATGTGTCTTGAAGCAGGCGCGCAATTTCCCTCGCTGCACAGCCCGACTGAACAGGCGGGCCGCTAAACGTCCCTTGGAGTCTCCCAAGTCAATCACAATACACCGAATGATAAAATTGCCACTGGCTCTTAAAGGGTATCTTTACGCTCGATGCCTAATTTGTATGCAATTGTATATCGGAGGCAATGTGCATGCCCGCCCTATTTCAGCAGGTCCGGATCAGCCGGAAACTACCTCTGGTAATGGTTGCCATGACCACCGTCGCCATTGTGGCGATGGGGGCCGTAAGCTACGCAAAGTCCAAGCAAACGGCGCTCGACAGCGCCGAAGAAAAACTGCAGGCGCTGGCCCAGAGCAACGCACAGATCGTGACCTCATATCTCGACAGTATCGAGAACAATCTCATGATCGAAGCGCTCAACCCCTATGCCGTCGAAGCGCTGGAGGCCTTCTCAGTGGCGTTTCAGGAGCTGGCAGACCCGGTCGAGACCTTGCAAGCCCTCTACATCACTGACAACCCGCACCCGCTTGGCGAGAAAGACAGGCTCTACGCAGCTGACAGCGAGCTCTGGTATGATGCGCTGCATGCACAGTACCACCCGCATTTTCATGATTTACAGCAGCGGCTTGGCTACTACGACGTCTTTCTTTTCGATACGCAAGGCAACCTGGTCTATTCCGTCTTCAAGGAACTGGATTTTGCCACCAATATGAACACCGGCCAGTGGCGCGACAGCGGGCTGGCACAGGTGTTCTCTGCCGCTTCCACTCTGGATAAGGGGCAGCCGCCGGTGTTTATCGACTTTGCGCCCTATGCGCCCAGTGCCGATGCGCCCGCTGCCTTCATGGGCGCGCCCCTCTTTGCCGAAGATGGCAGCCGCATTGGTGTTTTAGCCTATCAAATGCCGATCGATCGGCTCAACAATACTGTTCAGGGCGTTGCAGGTCTGGGCGAAACCGGGAGCGCCTTTATCCTTGGCACCGATGGGCTGCTGCGCACGGATGCTCTGTTGACCGAACGAAACGACATTCTGACCACCAGCGTCAGCGAAGCCGTGCGCGACCTGGTCACGAGTGAAAACGCGGTTCTGACGGAGATACAGGGGCTGACAGGCCAACCGGCCCTGGCGCAGGTCCAGCCCATGTCGTTTCTGGGCACCGACTTTGCCGTCGTCATCTCGCAAGATACGGCCGAAGTGCTGGCGCCCATCGTGGACATGCGCAATGCCTTCATCCAGGGCGGTGGTCTCCTGGTTGTTGCTGCCGCCGCGATTGCCATCCTGCTTGCCCGGTCTGTCAGCGCACCGCTTGGGCGGGTCGGGACGGCGATGGCTCAAGTGGCCCGGAACGACTATGCTATTGTTGTACCGCATCTCGACCGGGGCGATGAGATTGGCGAGATCGCACAAACACTTGAGGAGTTTCGCAACTCTCTGATCCGGGCGGACGCGGTGGGGCGCGATGCCTCCTACAAGGGGGCTGCATTCGAGGCGTCATCTTCCGCGATGATGCTTGTGGGGTTGGATTTCCGTGTTGTCTGGGCAAACGCGGCCCTGACAAAATTGTTCGAAGACAACACACCGCAGCTCGCCAAGGTGCTGCCGGTCTTCGACCCCACTGACCTTGTTGGCCATGATTTTCATGCGCTGCATATCTCCGATGACGTACGGGATGCGATGTCGGGCGATATCGACACCCTGCCGCTGACAACCACATTTAAAATCGGCGATCTGGTGCTTAGCCTCGGTGTCGCCGCAGTCAAAAACAATGACGGAGAGCACATCGGGTTTGTGACCGAATGGCGAGACCGGACAGAGGTTTTGCGCAATACCGCCATCATGCAATCACTCGACGTCACTCAGGCGCAGATTGAAGTCATGCTGGATGGACGCATTCTCAGCGTCAACGACAAGGCCATCGACCTGATCGGCGGGACCGCTGACCAGATCACAGGCCGTGCGGTGAGCGATGTCGTATCCCTCGAACAGGAGGACAGCGCAGCGCCCCGGAATTTCTGGGCGGAGCTGATCCGTGGCGACCGGGTGTTTGGGTGCTTTCAGCTGACCACATCAAACGGCCCTGCCTACATCGAAGGTGGCTTTACCACGGTCGCAGATCATACCGGTGAACCGGGCAGCTTTATCCTGATCGCCAATGACGTGACCGCCTCCTATCTCGCCAAAGCAGCAGATCGGGCAGACCGGAGAAAGATGGTGGCCGCTCAAGATACGGTGGTCAATTCGCTGCGATCTGCGCTCAAATCCCTATCGCAACGGCGCCTGATAGATCAAATCACCGCAGACTACGCACCCGAATACGAGGAATTGCGTACGGACTACAATGCAGCCCTGTCCAGCCTGGAAACGGCCCTGAGGGCGATCTCCGAAAACGCGCAAACCATTCATTCCGAAGCGGTCGAGATCACCAATGCGGCGGACGATCTCGCGTCACGAACAGAGACCCAGGCCTCGACCCTCGAAGAGACGGCCGCAGCGCTGGATCAGATGACCGCGTCGGTAAAATCAGCCGCCGACCGGGCTCAGCAGGCCGCGACGTTGGTGGAGGCGACGCAGGCCAAGGCGGATGAGGGCGGCAAGGTGATGTCAAAGGCGGAGACGGCCATGCAGGAAATCGCCGCCTCCTCAACCTCGATAACAACGATCGTCGAAGTGATCGAAAACATCTCTTTTCAGACCAACCTCCTTGCCCTGAACGCGGGCGTCGAAGCCGCCCGCGCGGGGGAAGCCGGTCGCGGGTTTGCAGTTGTCGCATCCGAAGTGCGGGCCCTGGCGCAGCAGTCTTCGCAAGCGGCAACAGAAATCGCGGCCCTGATCTCCGCAACTGGTCAACAGATCGAAAACGGGGTCTCCATGGTCGATAGGACCGGCACCGCCTTGCAGGAGATTGTTGCAGCGGTCGGCGATATCGCGGCGCTGGTTTCAGAGATGTCAGAAGCGACGACCGAGCAGTCGCATGGGCTGGCGGAGATCAACACAGCGGTCAATCAGCTTGACGGGCTGACCCAGCAAAATGCGGCCATGTTTGAGGAGACCACGGCAGCCAGCCATGCGCTGACGGCTCAGGCGAAATCGCTCGCAGAAACGATTGGCAAGTTTGAGGTAGGTGGACACGAACCACCGCAATCCATGCCTCTCGCAGGTTGATCAGGCAGGTCATACGGCAATCGCAGAAAAGTGTCGGCGCCTCGCTCAGATCAAAGGCGCGGTTTTGCCAGCGGCAGTATCGAGATCATCGACGAGCGCGCTTTCTTGTCGACGACACCCGGCTTTCATTGAGGTCGACCCACGTCGAAAGGCGGAGCAATCGGCCTGCAGGTCCAAGTCGCGCGCGGCCCCTCTGCAGCGGTCACAAGAAAGCTCGTGACAAGCCAGTGCGTTGATCGCTACTCTGGTTGCACCTTGTGGGAGAGGTATATTGGAGCACTTGGACAGGTCGATCCTGGGGATGATGCCCCGGGGCGGCACCTTGCGGATGGCTCAATCGAAGCCAGACAGTTTGGCAACGGTGATGTCATCCAACGCACTTTGGTCGCCGGTATGTAGACACCAATCATCGCGAGGTCAAAGCAGCGCAGCTGGCAAAATCAGCGCGGGCGCGGATGCCGCCGACAGTGGGTCGAGATCGTATCTCTTGACCTCCAATATGGCTGACCGATGGCAGTCCTTGTGCCGGTCATATCTGCCATCCCCCAACGCAGACACGAAACTGGCAACGTCGCACCCGCAGGGTGTGACTTAGGGAGCAGCACCTTTGATCGTTCATAGAGGTCGAGACCGGCAGGCTGCCCCCTGCGCAAGCCATCGCGTCATCCGATCAGGACTACACCCAGCATAAAAAAGGCGTTAAGGGGCACACCAAGCGGAAAGGAGAGGGGACAACAATGGACACGGTCACATTGCCAAAAACGGGGTTTCTGGCCCACGCGTCCCAGGATCTGTCTGATCTGATGGCATCGGTCGCAACCGAAGTGGTTCTGGAAGAGGGTCAGGTGCTCTTCGAACAGGGCGATATCGGCGACACGCTCTACGCAATCGTATCAGGCTCTCTCGAATTCAGCGTCCTGTCCCGTGAGGGGCGTAAGCTGTCGCTGGATGTGATGCGCCCCGGTGCGCTGTTCGGTGAGATCGCGCTGTTCGACCCCGGCACCCGCACGGCAACGGTAACCGCGCTTGAACCCACCCGCCTGCGCGGCGTTAAAAACGCCGATATGCTGCGCGCGATCCGCAAGGCGCCGGATCTGGGCATTGACATGATCCAACTCGCAGGAGAGCGGATGCGGTGGATGAGCAGCCAGTTGAACGAACAGGTCTTTCTTTCCATGCCCGCACGTCTGGCCCGCAAGATCCTGTACCTGACGGTGGACGGATCTAAGCAGCTTTCGACACTGCCGCTGTCGCAATCGGAGCTGGCGGAATTTGTCGGTGCCACGCGCGAAGCCGTATCAAAAACGCTGTCAATCTGGAAGCGAGCCGGCGTGATCGAAGCGTCGCGCGGCGGCGTGCGAGTGCTTGACAGAGAGGCCCTTCAGGTCATGGCAGACCTGCATCAGATTTAATTCGCCCGTGTGATCCGTTTCACAGACCTCGATTCGTTTCTGCGCCATAACAGGATCAGATCACAGCAGAACGCACTGATCTGACATACCCCGGGTGACCGGGGTTCCACGGCAGAACAAGGGGCTACGACATGACACGCCGCGGCAAAAAAACATCTGATCCTGCAAGGGTTCCTCCAGCGAACTCGCGGGTTCAGACCATTCTGACATGGCTGGCCGAGGCAGACCGCGAGGTCCGCGTGGCTCAGTCCATGATCGAACGATTTCACCGCCGATTTTAAGGCGGAGGGAACGATGGCTGTTCAACTGACAATGACGATCGGCAACTCTCTGGCGCAGGCCACTTTGCCCGCGTTTCGTCGCGCTTCCACAGCAAATTCGCTCCCTAAAAATCGACGTAATGTGACCAAGTTCACATACCTCAAAGGTCCGAAGATATATTGTTAGATTATTGTTGGTGATGGGTAGTGAGTGGAGACCTTGTTTGACAGGGTAACGAGTTCGGTAACGGAGTGATTTCAAAAAAGGGACAGGAATGGGATCACGGTAAACGATGCTTCTAGCTGCCAACTAGCCGTGATTGTCAGACCATCCGATTCTTACTCTCCCCAGGGTCTGTAATTGACCTTCATTGCGAAGGTGCAGACAGGAACCCCCCGCGCGGATCCGCACGGGGGGTTCTTTACTTTCACCGATGTAAGGTCGCGAGACCTAGAGCGTTTCTTTACCCTTCACCGGCGCCCAGAGGCGTTTGTTGGTCAGGTACAAAAGGACCGAAAGCAGGGTCAGGAAGACCACACCGACAAACCCTGCCTGCTTGCGCGCCATCATCTTCGGCTCCGCCGTCCACATCAGGAAGGCTGCAACGTCCTCAGACAGGTGGTGCAGATCGTTTTCGTGACCGTCTGCATACTCCACATCCTCACCGTAGAGCGGCGGTGCCATCGACAACCAGCCACCGGGGAACGCCTTGTTTTCGTAAAGCGTCACGCCAGCTTCTTCTTTCTCTTCGCCAGTGTACCCTGTCAGCAGAGAGGCAATGTACTCCGGCCCACCGATGCCCTTGAAGAATTGATTGATCCCCAGGCCATACGGGCCGTGGAAGCCTGCGCGGGCCTTGGCCATCAGGCTCAGGTCCGGTGCGGTCTCAAGGCCCGATTCCGGGAAATAGTCCGAGGGGCGTGCTGCGCGAAAATCATCGTCCGCCGCGTCATAGACCTCGAACTGCTCCGCGTAAGCGCGCACCTGATCTTCCGGCATCGAAGGTCCGCCCTCTTCCGAGAGAGACCGGATCGGAACGAATTTCAGACCATGACAAGCGGAACAAATCTCGGTGTAGACCTGCAGGCCACGTTGCAGCTGGTTCTGATCATAGGCGCCGAATGGACCTTCGAAAGAGAAATCGAAGTCTTCGATATGCGTGTCGTAAGCACCAGCCGCGTGACCGGCCGTGGCCAACCCGAGAGCCGCCACAGCGCTGAGTGTGAGTGTTCTGAACATGAGTTATGTGTTCCTTTATTCAGCAGGCGTGGCTTGCGCTTGACCACCGGCGGCATCTTTCGATGACTTCGGATAGTGCGCGACAAAATCGTCTTCGATGGTGTCCGGTTGCGCCAGTGGCTTCTCGATCACGCCCAAAAGCGGCAGGATGATCAGGAAATAGGCGAACCAGTATGCCGAGCCGATCAACGCGATGATCGGATAGATCCCTTCCGCAGGCATCGCACCCACCCACATCAGCACGAAGAAGTTCACGACGAATAGCCAGAACCACCACTTCAGCATTGGGCGGTAGCGCGCCGAGCGGATCGAGGATGTGTCGAGCCAGGGGGCCAGCGCCATCACGGCAATGGAGCCAAACATCGCAAGCACGCCAAAGAACTTCGCGTCAATGATGCCACCGGTGACGAAGGACGCGATTTGCACAACCCAGACGGTGTCATCAAAGGCCCGCAGGATCGCGTAGAACGGCAGGAAGTACCATTCGGGCACGATGTGCGACGGTGTCACCAGCGGATCTGCCTCGATGTAGTTATCCGGGTGGCCGAGGTAGTTGGGCATGAAGCCCACAACCGCAAAGAACACCGCAAGAATCACCGCCAGCGCGAAGAGGTCCTTGATCACGAAGTAGGGCCAGAACGGCAGCGTGTCTTTCTCGGCCTCTTCCTTCGAAGTCCGACGCACTTCAACACCGGTGGGATTGTTGTTGCCGGTTGTATGGAAGGCCCAGATGTGCACCACCACAAGGCCGAGGATCACGAAGGGCAGCAGGTAATGCAGCGAGAAAAACCGGTTCAGCGTAGCGTTGTCCACCGCCGGTCCACCCAGCAGCCAAGCCTGCAGCGCATCGCCTACGAAGGGGATGGCACCGAATAGACCGGTGATCACGGTCGCACCCCAGAAAGACATTTGCCCCCAGGGCAGCACGTAACCCATGAAGGCCGTACCCATCATCAGCAGATAGATCAGCATGCCGATGATCCATGTGATCTCGCGCGGCGCCTTGTAAGAGCCGTAGTAAAGCCCGCGCAGGATGTGCGCATAGACCGCCACAAAGAACAGTGACGCACCATTCATGTGGATATACCGCAGCATATGCCCGCCGTTCACGTTGCGCATGATGTGTTCAACGGACGAAAACGCGTAGTCGACATGCGGGGTGTAGTGCATCACCAGCACAATGCCGGTCACGATCTGCAGCACCAGCACAAAGGTCAGCACGATGCCCCAGATCCACATCCAGTTGAGGTTCTTGGGAGTCGGGATCATCAATGTATCATACATCAATCCGACGATCGGCAACCGCTTCGATAGGCTCTTTTCCCAAGCCGCCTTCGGTTCATAATGGTCGTGAGGAATTCCAGCCATCAGGTTTCTCCCTTAACCAAGCAAGATTGTTGTGTCGTCGACGAACTCTGCCTGCGGAACCGGCAGATTTTCCGGCGCAGGCCCCTGGCGGATGCGCCCGGAGATGTCGTAGTGCGAGCCGTGGCAAGGGCAGAACCAGCCGCCGAAATTGCCCGCGTTGTCCAGCGGAATGCAGCCCAGATGTGTGCAGACGCCGGTCATGACCAGCCATTCACCGGCTTCATCAATGGTGCGGTTCTCGTCCGAGGCATCGGTGCCTTCGGCATTTGCGTTGCGCGAGTCCCCATCTGGCAAATCCGACAACTCAACCGCGCGTGCCTCGGCGATCTCTTCCTCGGTACGGCGCCGGATAAACACCGGCTTGCCCAAAAACAGAACCCGCAATTGCGATCCCGGCTCAAGGCCAGCAACGTCCACACGCATCGTGCTGGCCGCACGCACGTCGGCGGAGGGGTTCATCTGGTTCACCAGAGGCCAGACCGCAGCACCTGCGGTGACCGCGCCGGCACCAGCAGTGGCGTAGTAGAGGAAATCCCTGCGGCTGCCTTCGTTATCTTCTGCGTGGGACACGGGTTGCTCCATTTCCAGGGCCGGGGACCGGCAAATAACACAAGTGGCCGCGCAAAGCGCAGCCTTTCTCCAGCGGCTATGTAGCGCCGTGCTTCCGTCACGTCTAGTAATCAAACAGGCGCAAACGGTCGCAGGCATAGGCCTTTTGCGCGGTTTCTTAGACCGAACCCGCGTTCAAAACGTTAATTCGATCCTGTTTCCTAGGTGGCGGGCGGTTTCGTCGCACCCATGGACGGGCGCGAATCAAAATCTTCGTGCCATTTCGCCAGGGCGTCGTTGCCTGCACGCCAGTTCCGCGCTCCATGGCGAAAATCGACATAGGACAAGGCACAGGCCACCGAGATGTGGCCCATATCGATCGGGCCCGACAAATGACTGACCCAGCGCGCGTTCAACACCGAGATCGCGCGGGCGACCTTTTCCCACTGCGCTTCGATCCAGTCTCCGTACTGCATCTCTTCGGGCCGCAGGCGCATCTCATAGGCCATCGACACCGCCGAATCCATGATCCCATCGCCGGTTGCTTCGAGGGTCAGCGTCTCCCACCGCGCGGTGCCGGTTGGGTACATCTTGCCGCCGTAAAGATCGTTCAGAAAGGCGGTGATCACCCGACTGTCATAAAGTGTGGTTCCATTGTCCCGCACCAAAGAGGGCAGTTTGGCCAAG
Organism: Roseobacter cerasinus; assembly: GCF_009811755.1. Taxonomy (GTDB): domain Bacteria; phylum Pseudomonadota; class Alphaproteobacteria; order Rhodobacterales; family Rhodobacteraceae; genus Roseobacter; species Roseobacter cerasinus. The sequence goes on along the minus strand of NZ_BLIV01000002.1, from coordinate 658,573 downwards.
GGGTTACTGGCGGCAAGACTGCTGTCGGAGGCAAAGGCGGTTGACTGGACGTCGATCAGCTCGACCTCCTCCGCCTTGCCCAGCTCATGCAGCAGGACGACAACTTTGCGCACAAACGGCGATGCGGGGGAATGGTAGAGCTTCATCAGGCAATCCTCCTTGCGATGTCGCGGTGACCCTAACAGAGCTAGGTGCCGTGTCCATTGGCCCCGCGCATGAGGGCTGCCAGAACCGGAAGCTCCATTCCCTGCCCAAAGGCTTCGACGTGGTCCGCTGCCTGCAGGCGGACGTCGTCAGGCTTGTTCTGATTGAGCTTCCAGGTGCCGTCAACGGCGGTGACCGTCATCCGGCAGGGCGCGATGGCCCGCATCATCCGCTCCATCACGCCTTGCGACATCTTAGAGGTCAGCCACGCCGGTTTGGGCAGCAAACGCTCCTCAAAGAGGGCTGACTGTCGATCCAGCAGATCATGCAGCTCCTCCTGCGGGCGCAGCTCCAGCGACCCGGTCAGGTGCACGGCGACGTAGTTCCACGTGGGCACTTGATCCTCGACACCGTACCAATCGGGAGAGACATAGCTGTCTGGCCCCGACACGGCGAGGCGTGCGGGCAGCGGCCCCGCCTTCAGCGCCCGTGCAATCGGATTGGAGCGCAGCAGGTGCAGCCCCAGAGATGCGCCATCCTCCGCCAGAAGAAACGGCACATGGGACAGCCAAGGCGCATCGGCCCCGCTGACGGCCAGCACGCCAAAAGCCCGTTCGCGCGCAAACGCAAGGTTCTGATCCTGTGTGTGCGTGTGAAACACCGGGTTGGGATGCATGGCTGGCCTCGATCTCGAACGCGGCTTTCCTCTTGCAGGCTTTGCTGTCCCTTGGCAAGTTGTGCACATTCTCAGGGCGGGGTGGAATTCCCCACCGGCGGTATGGAGGCACTGACCTTCGAGCCCGCGAGCGCAATGGGTTTCTCGCTGAAATCCCTTGGTCCAGCAGATCTGGTGAGAAGCCAGAGCCGACGGTCACAGTCCGGATGAAAGAGAATGCGACTGACGCGGGTCTTGGGCCCGTGCGCAGCCGTGATCGCCTTGGGTGGACGTGTCTGAACCTAGAGGAGATCCCCATGACACACACCCGTTTCGCCTTTGTCAAAGCCCGGTGGCACGCCGATATCGTGGATCGTGCGCTGGATGGCTTCAGTGAAGTCATCTCGCCAGCGCAGATTGAAGTGATCGACGTGCCGGGCGCCTTCGAGCTGCCGCTGATGGCGCGAGATATGGCGCGCTCGGGGCGCTATGCGGCAGTCGCCTGCGCTGCATTTGTGGTCGATGGCGGCATCTATCGCCATGATTTCGTTGCGCAATCGGTCGTTCAGGGTTTGATGCAGGCCGGGCTGGAGACCGGAGTGCCGGTGCTGTCCGTCGCGCTGACCCCACATCAGTATCAGGAAACCGAGCACCACAATGCGATCTATCGTGCGCATTTCGTGCAGAAGGGTCGTGAGGCGGCAGAGGCGGCGCTGGGTATTCTGAAAGCCCGCGCCGCGCTGCGCGCCGACGCAGCCTAGCGAGTCAGACTCGGAAAAGCTGCGGAGGAGAAAAGCGCCCTTCCCCCCATCGAAGGGGGGCGGACGCTGCCCGGCATAAATGCCGGGCCGTGGCGCCTGATAGCATGCGATGCTATCCCAAATAGGCGCGCAAGGCGGGGGGTGGATCCTCCAGCAGGGCCTTGGCGGGTTGTGGGGCCGCTGCGCGCCCGCCTTCGACAAAAATCACATCATCCGCAATCCGCCGGACATCTGCAGGATCGTGTGTCACCATCAGGAGCGTTGCCCCCGTCTCTGTCGCGAGGCCATTCACCAGGTCCAGCATCTCTTGTCGCAGCGCAGGCCCCAACGCGGCAAAAGGTTCGTCCAGTAAAATCACAGGGCGGTCCTGAACCAGCACCCGCGCCAGCGCCGCCCGGCTTTGCTGTCCGCCGGAGAGCGCGCCCGGCGTGCGCGCTTCCATGCCCTGCAATCCCACGCGGTCGAGCGCCAGGGCGATGCTCGCCTTGTCGTCGGCGGTGAGTTTGAGGTCAGGTCGGATGCCAAGGCCCACATTCTGCGCCACGCTCAGATGCGGGAAAAGGTTGTTGTCCTGGAACAACATGGCAATAGGGCGCTGCCCCTGGGGCACCTGCGTGATGTCGCGCCCCTCCCACTCCAGCCGCCCTGCGCGCAGGGGTATGAACCCGCCAAGCGCACCAAGCAGCGTGGACTTACCTGCGCCTGAGGGACCGATCACAGCCGTTTTCCGCCCCGGGGCAATGGTGAAATCCGCCGCCAGCAGGAAATCCCCCTGCGCAATCTCGATACCTTCAAGGGTTAGCATGCCAGCGCCCTCCCTTGTCGCAGAGCCAGAACAGCCCCAGCGCCATGGCCAGCAGAAGAAGTGCCGCGCCGGCTGCAGCCTCGGTCCGGTAAGCGCCCATCAGGCGATACATCTGCAAGGGCAACGTCGCCCGGTCTGGATCAGCGAAAAGCGCGATGACGCCCAGATCGCCCACGGACAGCGCCCCGGTGAGACCCGCTGCGAACCCGATCTGCGCCCGCAGGCGCGGCAGGACCAACCAACGCCAGGCGGACCAGCCTTGCAAGCCAAGCGCGCGGGACAACCGATCATAAGTGACCAATACATCCCGCATCGGCGGCACGAGAATGCGCAGCGCAAACGGCAGCGCCATCAGCGCGTTGATCAAAGCCGTCACAGGCAAAGCCAATGGCACCGGATCGGCGATCGGATTAATCAGAATGAACCAGCCCGTACCGATCATCAATGGTGAGGCCGAGAGGCCAATGAGGCCAATCGCCTCCGCGCTGCCACGTTGCCGCGTGCTGATCCACCCCGCCATGGGCAGAGCGATGAGCAACAGCACACCAACGCTCAGCACCGCAACCCAGAGGGAATTGCCTGCGGTTTGCCAGACGACAGCGGGCATCTGCGGCAACCCTTTCAACCCGGCCAAGAGGATCGCCAACAGCGGCAGCAGAAGAAAAGCCGCGCCGAGCGCTATGGCCAGAGCATCCACCCACGCCTGCACCCCGCCCCGCGCGTCCCAACGCATCAGCTTCCGATCCAGCCCGGCGCTGAGCGGGAAATTCGGGATCACCCAGAGCGCAATCAACGCAGCACCCCCTGCCAGCGCCAGTTGGATCACCGACAAGAGCGATGCGCGTGCCAGGTCAAAATCAAAGCGAAAGGCCTGATAGATCGCCAGTTCCACCGTAGTCGCGCGTGGCCCTCCCCCAAGCGTCAGCGCGACGGCAAAACTGGTGAGGCAAATGACGAAAATCAGTGCAGCAGCGCCCGGCACAACCTGTTTGAGCAGTGGCCATTCGAGCGTACGGAAGACCATGCGCGGCGGCAGATCCAGCTGCGCTGCCAGCCGAAAGCGCTCTGCCGGGATGCTCTGCCAGCCTTGCAGCAAAAGCCGTGTGGCCAGCGGCAGGTTGAAAAACACATGCGCCAGCACCACGCCGTGCAGGCCATAGATCGACACCTCGGGCATACCCAGCGCGCCAAAGGCGGTGTTCAGCCAACCGGTGCGTCCGAACACCGCCAGCAGGCCCAGCACTGCGACGATGGTGGGCAAAATGAACGGCGCGCCCAGCAAGGTGACCAGCAGCCCGCGCCCGACAAAGCGCCGCCGCGCCAGCGCACGGGCCAGCGGAATGGCGCAGACGACCGAGAGTAGGGCCGACAAGGCGGACTGCACCACGGTGAAGCGGATCGCGGCCCATTCGGCAGGGCCGAGACCACGGCCCAATTCAGCGCGCAGGCCCAGGCCCACAAAGGAGAGCAGGACCGCGAGGACAACAAATGTGCCCGCCGCGATCCCGGTTGTGCCGATTATTGGCTGAGCGCGCTGCGCCATGTCTCGATGGCCTGCGCCTTGCGGGCTTCCGCCTCATCCTCGGAGTAAAAGAGCACCTTTTCCGGCAGCGGCAACTCTGACCACCCCTCTGGCCACTGATCCTCGGGCAGCGCCGACGGGAGCGACCAGTTGGCGGTCGGGATCATCTGCTGAAAATCCGCGCTGAGTACGTAAGCCATGAAGGCGTCGGCCAGCTCAGGCTGATCTGTACCGGCGATCTTGCCCACGGTTTCCGCCATGAAATAGTGTCCTTCGGGGAAGATCGCGGCCTTTTTCGTGAAATCCTCTTCAGCAAACATGTGATAAGCGGGCGAGGTCGTGTAGCTCAGCACCATGTCCACTTCGCCATCGGTGAACATGCCGTAGCTGGAAGACCAATCCTTGGTCACCGTCAGGATCTTCGGCGCGAGCATCTGCCAGACCTCGGCGGATGTCTCGCCATAGACCGCCTCGACCCAGAGCACGAGCGCGAGGCCGGAGATCGAGGTGCGCGGATCCTGTATGACCAGCTTCACATCGTCGTCCATTTCCAGCAGGGCATCGAAACTCGCAGGCGGCGCGTCCATCGTGGTTTCATTGTAGATGAAAGCCGTGTGCCCGTAGTTGAAGGGCAGGAAGGTATCATCCGTCCAGTCGATCGGAAGGGTCAGCGCGGACTTGTCCTGTCCATGGGGCGCGAAAAGCCCGGTGGCACGGGCGCGCGCGGTCACATCCGTTGTGAGGCCCACAACCACATCCGCCTTGGTCCGCTCCCCTTCAAGCAGCAGGCGCGGCAGCAGATCCCCTGTGGAGAATTGCAGATCGCAGTCGCAGATCGCTTCGAAGCCTTCTTCGATCTTCGGGCCCGGGCCCCATTCAGACGTGAAGTAATCACCCGCATAAACGGTCAGTACAGGCGTCTCGGCGCCCGCTTGTGAGGCCAGCAGCAGCGTGGTGGCAAGAAGAGTTCTTCGCATGATCAGTCCTTTCAAATGCGACGAACGGATGAAAGGATGATCAAGCTCACCTTCCCTCCGCCGGTCTTAACCGGGTCAGGTTCTACGGGTCCGCGCGTCTGCACATCTCAGCCGGAAAGGCCCCCCGAGGTCCTCTCAGACGTAGTGATGTGTCGCGGGCTTGGCAAGCGATAAGCTCTTGAGGCGATCCGCATGCGCCGCTAAGCAGCCACGTCAAAGGAGCGCGCCCATGTCGATCAACAGTTTTGGCCATCTCTTCCGCGTCACCACCTGGGGTGAAAGCCATGGGCCTGCCCTTGGTGCGACTGTCGACGGCTGCCCACCGGGCGTGGCGATTGACGAGGCGATGATCCAGCACTGGCTCGACAAGCGCAAACCGGGGCAGAACAAATACACAACGCAGCGGCGTGAGCCGGACGCCGTGCGTATCCTGTCCGGTGTTTTTGAGGGTCAGACCACGGGCACGCCAGTGCAATTGATGATCGAGAACACGGACCAGCGCTCCAAGGACTATGGCGATATCAAGGACAAGTTTCGACCGGGCCATGCGGATATCACCTATCACCAGAAGTACGGTGTGCGGGATTATCGCGGCGGCGGGCGGTCAAGCGCGCGCGAAACAGCAGCGCGCGTCGCAGCGGGCGGTCTTGCGCGCGCGGCATTGGCATCACTTGTGTCTGGCGTTGAGATCAAGGGGTATATGGTGCAGATGGGTCCGCATCAGATCAACCGGGAACGGTTCGATTGGGCACAGATAGACCAGAACCCGTTTTGGGTGCCGGATGCTAAAGCGGCAGATGACTGGGCGGGCTATCTTGACGGGTTGCGCAGGTCCGGTAGTTCGGTGGGTGCTGTCATTGAGGTGGTTGCACGCGGCGTGCCCGCAGGGCTCGGAGCGCCGGTCTATGGCAAGCTGGATACGGATCTGGCTGCTGCGATGATGAGCATCAACGCGGTCAAAGGCGTCGAAATTGGCGAAGGCATGTCAGCGGCGATGCTGACAGGGGAGCTCAATGCCGATGAGATCAGCATGGGCCCGGATGGACCGATCTATTCCTCGAACCACGCGGGCGGCATCCTGGGGGGCATCAGCACCGGGCAGGACATTGTGGTGCGCTTTGCGGTGAAACCCACCTCCAGCATCCTGACCACCCGACGCACGATCACCAAGACAGGCGAAGAGACCGAGATTATCACCAAAGGTCGGCATGATCCCTGTGTCGGTATTCGCGCCGTGCCAGTGGGCGAGGCGATGATGGCCTGCGTGCTGCTGGACCACCTGCTCCTGCATCGCGGTCAGGTGGGCGAAAACCAGGGGCACATCGGCTAGGGCACCTGCGCCTCCAGCAGGCGCGCGACGCCCTGCACGCTCTGCTCTACCGCGCCAAGGCGCAGCTGCGACCGGGCCAGAACGCGCAGACCGATGTAGTGGATCAGCAGTACATTGGCCAAAGCACGCGTGGCTGCATCATCCATAGCATGGTGCACCGGAGAGGCACGGAGCGCCGTTTCCAGACCTGCTCGAATGCCCTCAAGCCCGCGCTGCACCGCTGCGGCAATCTCTGGATCTGACATCTCGAACCCAGCCGCTGCCGTGCACAGCAAGCACCCCCGGTTATCGCCTTTTGTCGCCGCCGCAGCCGATGCCGCAAAAAGACCAAGGATGCGGTCACGTCCGTCTTCAACAGCCGGATCGGACAGTCGCGCCTGCGCGGCCCCAACCGCCTCATCCTCATAGTGCTCCAGCACCAGCAAAAAGAGCGTCTTCTTGTCCTTGAAAGCCTTGTAGAGGCTGCCGCGCGTCAGCCCCATTCCTTCCAGAAGGTCGGGCAGCGAGGCCTCCTGATACCCTTTCTCCCAGAAAACGCCCATGGCGTTCCGGATCGCATCCTTGGTTTCAAACTCTCTTGGGCGGGCCATGGCGGTCTCCTGTCGTCGACCGTCGATATAATTTGGAACCGATTGTTACACAACTCACACAGACGTGTATTGAACCAGCCGGTTCCGAATTTTAGCTTCGGCGTATGACCAGCACGCCATATGGAAAGCACATCCTCATGAGACAGCTCTTCTCCGCCCTTCTTGTCATTGCCCTGACCTCACTCGCCACGGTCGGCGCACTTGCCGGGAGCAGCACCACTGGCAACTTCATCGGCAAAAGCAGTCACATCGCCACCGGCGGTGTTACCATCGTCAAAAACGCAGACGGCACTGCGACCGTCACATTGGAAGACGATTTCTCGCTCGACAGCGCACCCGACCCGCGCGTGGGCTTTGGGAAAGACGGCACATTCATCGAGGCCTCGGATCTTGGTGCGCTGAAACAGCTCAACGGCAAACAGGTCTACGCCGTGCCCGCGTCGATCAACCTGGACGACTTCAACGAAATCTACATCTGGTGTCTGAAATTCTCGGTGCCTCTGGGCGTTGCCAAACTCGGTTGATCTTTCGCCGTCAGAGGCGCAAGAGAGGGCCATGGCCCAAGACCTTACGGAACACCGACCGGGCCGCGCAATTGCTCTCAAGCTTTGCGCGGTCTTTCTGTTCATGGTCATGGCGGCCATCATCAAGGGCGTCTCGGGCGCGGTCCCGCCGGGGCAGGCCGTATTTTTCCGCTCTCTCTTTGCCATCCCCATCATCGCACTGTGGCTGGCACAGCGCGGGCAGCTGCGCGACGGGCTGATCCCCTCGAACCTGATGGGGCATGTCTGGCGTGGCGTTTTTGGCACCTCCGCTATGGCGCTGACCTTTGCGGGCCTCGGCCTGCTGCCCCTGCCCGAAGTCACGGCCATCGGCTATGCCACGCCGCTCTTTGCCGTCATCTTTGCGGCGATGTTTCTCGGCGAACGCATCCGGCTGATCCGGATCTCCGCCGTGACGCTTGGCCTTGTGGGCGTGATGATCGTGATCGCCCCGCGCCTGAGCGTCGGAGCCGATGACATCTCGCGCGCGGCGACCATCGGCGCGGGGATGGTGCTGACCGCCGCGATCCTGCGCGCGCTGGTGCAGATCCATGTGCGCCGCCTTGTGCAGACCGACCACACGGCGGCCATCGTCTTTTACTTCTCTGCCACAGCCAGCGGCCTCGCCCTGCTTTCGGCCCCCATCGGCTGGGTCATCGATCACCCCGCCTTTGTCTGGGTTTGGCCCGAGCGTGCCGTGGTGCTGTGGCTGATCACCGCCGGGCTGATCGGGGGGGTGGCACAGATCATGGTCACCTCCTCCTACCGCTTTGGCAGCGCCTCGATGCTGGCGCCCTTCGACTATGCCTCGATGATCTTTGCGGGCATCATCGGCTACGTCGCCTTCAACGAGGTGCCCACCGGCCCCATCATCCTGGGCGCGAGCCTCGTGATCGCGGGTGGCATCCTGATCATCTGGCGCGAGCAGCAATTGGGGGTTGACCGCAGCAAATCAAAACCCAATCAATCGCCGCCGGGCACACCTTAACAAAGGGCAATCACATGAGCGATGCAGAGACCCACAAGGAAGAGATGAAAAAGGTGCAGGCCAAGCACCGCGCCAAGGTCGCCGAAGCCGAAGACCCCGGGCGCGGGTTGGTGCTGGTGCACACAGGCAAGGGCAAAGGCAAATCCTCCAGCGCCTTCGGCGTCGTGATCCGCGCTTTGGGTTGGAAGCAGAAGGTCGGCGTTGTCCAGTTTATCAAGGGCAAATGGATCACGGGTGAGAAACGCTTCTTCGACAGCCTCGGCGACGTGACCTGGCACACGATGGGCGAAGGCTTCACCTGGGACACGCAGGACCGCGACCGCGACATCGCCGCCGCCGAAGCCGCCTTCGCCAAAGGTGTAGAGATGATGCAAAGCGGCGACTACGACCTGGTGGTGCTGGACGAGATCAACATCGCGCTGCGCTATGAATATCTCGATATTCATGCGGTGATCGATAGCCTCAAGGCCCGCGACGCCCGCACCGGCGTGATCCTCACGGGCCGCGACGCCAAGCCCGAGCTGATGGACTACGCCGATCTGGTCACGGAGATGACCGAGGTCAAGCACCCCTACAAGGCAGGCATCAAGGCGCAACGCGGGGTGGATTTCTGATCTGATCGCTGCATCTTGCGGGTCAGTGAAAGGACCTGCGATGCCGAAAATCCGCAATGGCCGACCTGACATCACATCCATCACCAGCGGAGCAGAGCTGCGCCGCTGGTACTGGCTGAAATCCGAGTTGGAAGCGCAGGCCAAGGCGGTCGGCATTCGCGCGACCGGTGGCAAGTTCACAATCCTCGACCGGTTGGCGCATTTTCTGGACACTGGCGAGGCCGTATGGCCCGGCGATGTCCGCAGCAAACCACGCTCGACCTTCGACTGGCACAGCGCCGCGCTCACGCCCGCGACAGTGATCACCGACAGCTACCGCAACACCCAAAACGTGCGGCGGTTCGTCAAGGCGCATGCGGGCGAGGGCTTCAAGTTCAACATCGCCTTCATGGCGTGGATGAAGGCCAATTGCGGGAGGACACTGGCCGATGCCGTCGCCGAGTATCACCGGCTGAAGGCCGAAGCAGCCAAGCCGGGGTTCCAGTCCCAGATCGCGCACCACAACCAGTTCAACCAATACACCCGGGATTTTCTGGCCGACAATCCCGAGAAGGGCATGGGTGACGTGCGCAAATACTGGGCCCTGAAACGCGACATGCCGTCCGAGGATGGACGGCATGTCTATGACAGATCCGATCTGGACCTTGACTGATTAGAGGCTGGTGCCTTTCGGGTCCAGCGTCACCGCGTAAAGCTCTGTATCCGCGCGGTCCATCAGACGCACCTTCATCTGCTGGGTCTGCGCGTCGATGTCGACCAGACCGAAGAACTGCAGACCCTCCGAGGGCGGCAGGTTGATGCCTTGCTCTTCAGTTGGCGCCTTGACGTATTTCACCTCGGCTCCAAAGGTCATGTCCATCGCATTCGGGCCGAAGGTGCCCGCGTGCAGCGGGCCGGAGACAAACTCCCAGAACGGCTCGAAATCCTGAAACTGCGCCTTGTCGGGGTTGTAGTAGTGCGCCGCCGTATAATGCACATCCGCGGTAAACCAGACGGTGTTGTCGATGCGCGCGTTCTTGATGAAGCGCAGCAACTCCGCCACCTCGACCTCGCGCCCCATGGCCGGGCCGCTCACACCATCGGCGATCCCTTCGGAGCCCGCCTGCTCGCGGAAGTTGTCCCAGACGATCAGACCAATGGGTTGATCGGAGGCAATCACCTTCCAGGTCGCGGTCGAGGCCGCCAACTCGCGCTTGAGCCAGGCCATCTGCTCGGCGCCCAGCACGCGCTGTTCATCGGTCAGCTCTTCTGTCATCTCGGCGGTGTTCGGCCCGCGATAGCTGCGCAGATCGAGGAAGAAGACATCCAGCATCGGGCCGTAGTTGATCTTGCGGTAGACCCGGTTCGGCTCCTCCGGCGTGATGCGCCGCGGCGTCATCTCGTGGAACGCCCGCGTCGCCCGCGCCTGCAGCAGATGCACCGATTTCTCGGTGTAGCGGTCATCGGCCATCATATCCTTGCTGTCGGACCAGTTGTTCACGACTTCATGGTCGTCCCACTGCATGAAGGTCGGCACGGAGGCGTTCATCGCGCGCACATGCTCGTCCAGCAGGTTGTACTTCCACTGAGCGCGGAATTCGTCCAGCGTTTCGGCCACCTTGCGCTTTTCATCAGGCAACAGCACGTTACGCCAGATCACCTCACCGTCTTTCTCAACCTCATCCTGCATCGGGCCGTCAGCATAGACCGTATCGCCCGAGTGAATGAAGAAATCCGGCTGATGCTGCGCCATGGTCGCATAAGTTGCCATGCCGGTCTCGTCGATGCCCCAGCCCTGCCCTGCGGTGTCGCCCGACCAGGCAAAGCGGATGTTGCGCCGGGCGGTGGGGGCCGTGCGGAAGCGCCCAACCAGCGGCTCTGACGTCGCATTCACATCATTCAGGTCAGCAGCCACAAAGCGGTAGAAGATATCCTGATCGGATGGCAGCCCGGCAACAAGACGCTTGATCGACATATCGCTCGACGGGATCGCGTCCATCGAAGCGAGTTGCCGCGCGTTCTCAAAGCTCTCGGTGGTGGACACCTCCATGCTGATCCGTGCGGGCCGGTCCACCCGGGTCCAGATCATACCCGACGAGGTGTCGACATCCCCCGATTGCACACCATGGGTGAAAACGGGCCGGGATGACGCCCGGCTGAGGCTAGGCATGGCGAGGCTGGCGGCAAAGGCGGTGGATCCGGCCAGAACGGCGCGACGAGTGGGGCGGATGAGCTGTGTCACGAGAGATCTCCATGTGGCGATTGGCTACTGTGCGATAAACCCTCAAAAACGTAACGCCCAAGGTACACACGTGTAACGGGAGGATCAAAGATTCATGACAAACCGCTCAGCCTTTGTGACAGGCCGAGGCTTCAACGATCAGCCCATCTGTACCGAAGCGCAAGGTTTCAGCAGCAAGCACATCGCTTTGGTTGCGATATAGGATCACCAGCATCCCATGCCCGCGCAACACATCCACCACAATGAAAGACAGATCAGGCTGCTGGTCGAGGGCGGCTGCCCAGTAGGCGCGCAGGGCATCGCGTCCATGTATCTCGCCGCGCCCGGTCAGCCGCATCGCCTTTTGTGAGCGAAAGACCACATCCGCGCTGTAATGGGCGAGGATGCGGTCCAGGTCATGGGCGTTCCAGGCGGCTTCCCATTCGTCGGCGAAGGCGGCGTAATCCACCGGCGCTTAACTGCGCACCAGCTTCTCGTAGTCTTCCGCAATCCCGCGGGTGATCGCGCCCACCTCGAAATTATAATCGCCAATCTGCCCCACAGGCGTGACCTCGGCAGCGGTGCCGGTCAGCCAGCATTGCTCGAAGCTCTCTAGCTCCTCGGGCATGATCACCCGCTCGTGCACCTTGATCTGACGGTCCTCCAGCATACCCACGACGGTCTGGCGCGTGAGCCCGTTCAGGAAGACGTCCGCCTTGGGCGTGTGCACCTCGCCGTCCTTCACAAAGAAGATGTTCGCGCCCGTGCATTCGGCCACATAGCCGCGATAGTCCATGAACAGCGCATCCGAACACCCCTTCGCCTCCGCGGCGTGTTTCGAGGTTGTGCAGATCATGTAGAGCCCCGCCGCCTTGGCATGAACCGGGATCGTCTCGGGGCTGGGGCGCTTCCACTTGGCGATGTCGATCTTCGCGCCTTTGAACTTGGCATCGCCATAGTAATTGCCCCATTCCCAGGCGGCTATGGCCAGATGCACCGGATTACGCGAGGACGCGACACCCATGTCTTCGCCTGCCCCGCGCCAGGCCACCGCGCGCACGTAGGCGTCAGTCAGGCCGTTCGCCGTCAGCACCTGCTGTTTGGCTGCTTCAATTTCGTCCACGGTATAGGGGATCTGAAAATCCAGCTCACCTGCCGAGAAGTGCAGCCGTTCCGAATGCTTGCGGCTCAAGAAGATCTTGCCGTTGTAGGCCCGCTCGCCCTCAAAAACAGAAGATGCGTAGTGCATGGCATGGGTCAGAATGTGGACATTCGCCGCGCGCCAGTCGACCATTTGGCCGTCCATCCAGATCTGTCCGTCGCGGTCATCATATGCGCCTGCCATTGTCTTTCCTTCCCAAAGTGGCCGTCATGTTTTCAAAAGTTGCGCCAGATACGTCCGGTACGGACATAAAGTTGCGCAAAAGATGCGATTCGATAGCCCTTTCCCCTTGGAATGTCAACAACACTGACATATGCTGGTGGACAAAGGATTAGGACTTTTTGAGGCATATGATGGCAGACGGGCGCAGTTCTTCAGCCCACAGCGGTGAGAACCTTCTGTTTTTGACCGACGAGCAGCTGCGGCAGGGCATTGAGGCCATGTTTTTTGCCTATCGCGGCTTTACTGCCGATCCCGACCGTATTCTTTCCGACATGGCCTACGGGCGTGCGCACCACCGTGCTGTGCATTTCATCAACCGCGCGCCCGGCACAACTGTGAACAATCTGCTCAACATCCTTGGGGTCACGAAGCAATCGCTCAACCGTGTCTTGCGCACGCTGATCGAGGATGGTCTGGTTGAGAGCAAGGTCGGAACCGAAGACAAACGCGAGCGCCACTTGTTCCTGACCGAGGAAGGCCGCGCGCTTGAACAAAAGCTGTCGGATGCCCAGCGGGCGCGGATGCGGATGGCATTCCGCGATGCGGGACCAGAGGCGGTTGCAGGGTTTCGAATGGTGCTGGAGGCGATGATGGATCGGGAAATGCGCAAGGCCTACACACGGCTGAAGGACGGCATATGAGTGAAATGGATGCCCACCTGCTGATCGTCGACGATGATGAACGGATCAGGACGCTGCTGCAGAAATTCCTGATGCGCAGTGGGTTCCTCGTGACCGCCGCCCGCGATGCGGCACACGCCCGGCGAATTCTGTCCGGGCTCGACTTTGACCTGATTGTGCTGGACGTGATGATGCCGGGCGAGGATGGCTTGTCGCTGACCAAATCTCTCCGTGAGGAGCGCGCGGTACCGATCCTGCTGCTGACCGCCAAGGGAGAGACGGACAACCGCATCGAAGGGCTTGAAGCGGGCGCGGATGACTATTTGGCGAAGCCGTTCGAGCCAAAAGAGCTGCTGCTGCGCATCAACGCCATCCTGCGCCGTATGCCCGAGGCCCCGGCCGATCAGACGGCGCCCAAGGTGCTGAGCCTTGGCGGCATCCGCTACGACATGGAGCGCGGCGAGATGTGGCAGGGCGAAGAGCTTGTGCGATTGACCGCCACCGAGATGCAGCTGATGAAGATCTTTTCAGCCAGCTGCAACGAGCCCATCAGCCGCGCCAAACTGGTCGAAGAGCTGGGCCGGGATCGCGGGCAGGCCCAGGAGCGCGCTGTCGATGTTCAGATCACGCGCCTGCGCCGCAAGATCGAGGAAGACCCGAAACAGCCGCGCTATCTTCAGACGGTCCGCGGTGCCGGTTACATGTTGGCGCCGGAGTAGCCCGCCTGGGCTTGCGGGGCTCAGCCCCGCAAGCCCAGGCGGGCGGGCGCATCACAGCAAGACTGGCACGCTGACAGGAAACCTTCTAAAAGAACGCAAACTCCATAACCAGCGAGCCAGCATGACCGACACCCCCGTAAAAGAGATGAGCTTTGAACAGGCGATGGCCGAGCTTGAAAAGGTCTTGGGACAGCTGGAGCGCGGCGATGTCGCGTTGGATGAGAGCATCGCGCTCTATGAGCGCGGCGCCGCCCTCAAAGCCCGCTGCGAGACCAAGCTCAAGGAGGCCGAGGAGAAGGTGGCGGCGATCACGCTTGACGGTGATGGCGCGCCGACAGGGACAACACCGGTCGAAGGGCTCTGAGCCATGTTTTCCGACCGTCTGGGCGCTGCGGCTCAGGCTATTCAGGCACAGTTTAAACACACACTTGGCCAACTGGATGACGTACCGGTTGTCCGGGCGATGCGGCATGCCACACACGGTGGCAAGCGGCTGCGCGGCTTTCTCGTGATTGAAAGCGCACGGCTGCATGGTATCTCCAGCGCGCAATCGATCTGGGCCGCCACCGCAGTCGAAGCGCTGCACGCCTATTCGCTGGTGCATGACGATCTGCCGTGCATGGATGACGACGACCTGCGCCGGGGCAAACCCACTGTGCACCGCAAATGGGATGAGGCCACGGCGGTTCTGGCAGGTGATGCTCTGCAAACCCTCGCCTTCGAACTGGTGACCCGCTCCGAAGCAAGCCCGGAGCCTGCCGTGCGGGCCGAACTGGCCTTGCGGCTGGCCCGGGCCAGCGGGGCTGAAGGCATGGTTCTGGGCCAGGCGCTGGATATCGCGGCAGAGACAGCCGAGGCCCCGCTGTCGCTTGACGACATAACCCGGCTGCAACACGGCAAGACCGGCGCGCTGATCGAATGGTCGGCCACGGCGGGTGCCGTGCTAGCGCAAGCTGACGCCGCGCCGCTACTCCGCTATGCCCGCGCCTTGGGTCTGGCCTTCCAGATCGCCGATGATGTGTTGGACGTGACTGGCGACAGCGCGACCGTTGGCAAGGCTGTGGGCAAGGATGCGAGTGCCGGCAAGGCCACTTTCGTCTCCCTGCTTGGGCTTGAGGCCGCGCGGAGGCGCGCCGCCGATCTTGTCTCGGAGGCCTGCGACAGCCTGGAGGGTTACGGCGCTGAGGCCGAGACGCTAAAAGAGGCCGCACGTTTCGTTGTGACGCGCGCGCACTGAGAGGGGCCCATGAGCTCAGATCGACCCGACACCCCGCTGCTTGACACCATCCGCCGCCCGGCTGACATGAAACCGCTGTCTGATCGCCAACTGACCCAACTGGCGCAGGAATTGCGCGCCGAGACGATCTCGGCAGTCTCCGTTACAGGCGGGCATCTGGGCGCGGGACTAGGTGTTGTGGAGCTTACCGTGGCGCTGCATGCAGTCTTCGACACGCCGCGCGACAAGGTCATCTGGGATGTGGGGCACCAGTGTTACCCGCATAAGATCCTCACCGAACGGCGCGACCGCATCCGCACGCTGCGCATGAAGGATGGCCTCAGTGGCTTCACCAAGCGCAAGGAATCCCCCTACGACCCCTTTGGCGCGGCCCATAGTTCCACATCGATTTCTGCCGCGCTTGGCTTTGCCGTGGCGCGTGATCTCGGCGGCGTGGTGCCGGAAGGGCTGGGCGATGCGATTGCGGTGATCGGCGATGGCTCGATGAGTGCAGGCATGGCTTATGAGGCAATGAACAACGCAGGCCACCTTGGCAAGCGCCTGATCGTGATCCTGAACGACAATGAGATGTCCATTGCGCCTCCGACGGGTGCGATGTCGAGCTATCTTAGCCGCCTCTACGCGGAAGAGCCGTTTCAGGACCTCAAGGCCGCCGCCAAAGGGGCGGTCAGTCTGCTGCCCGAACCATTCCGAGAAGGGGCCAAACGCGCCAAGGACATGCTAAAGGGCATGGCCGTGGGCGGCACCCTTTTCGAAGAGCTTGGGTTTTCCTACCTCGGGCCGATCGACGGGCATGAGATGGACCAGCTTCTGCCCGTCCTGCGCACGGTGAAAGCGCGCGCCACCGGGCCGATCCTGATCCATGTGCTGACCAAGAAAGGCAAAGGCTACGCCCCCGCCGAGACGGCGCGCGACAAGGGGCACGCCACGGCGAAGTTCGATGTGCTGACGGGCGAGCAGAAGAAGGCACCGTCAAATGCCCCCAGCTATACCCGCGTCTTTGCAGATAGCCTGCTGCAGGAGGCGGCGGAAGACGACAAGATCTGTGCGGTGACCGCTGCTATGCCCGATGGCACCGGCCTCAACCTCTTTGCCGAACGCTACCCCAGCCGCTGTTTCGACGTGGGTATTGCTGAGCAGCATGGGGTGACCTTTTGCGCCGGTCTGGCAGCGGGCGGGATGAAGCCCTTCTGTGCAATGTATTCGACCTTTCTGCAGCGTGGTTACGACCAAGTTGTGCATGATGTTGCGATCCAGCGCCTGCCAGTGCGCTTTGCCATAGACCGCGCGGGGCTTGTGGGTGCGGATGGCGCCACCCACGCAGGCTCCTTCGACATTGCCTATCTCGCCAACCTGCCGGACTTTGTGGTCATGGCAGCGGCGGATGAGGCCGAACTGAAACACATGGTCGCCACCGCTGCCGCACATGATGACGGCCCCATCGCCTTCCGCTTCCCTCGAGGGGAAGGACAGGGCGTCGACATGCCGGAACGCGGCGAGGTGCTTGAGATCGGGAAGGGCCGCATGATCGCTCAGGGTGCCCGGGTCGCCCTGCTGTCCTTCGGCACACGGCTTGCCGAAGTCGAAAAAGCCGCCGAAGCCCTGCGTGCGCGCGGCCTCAACCCCACCATCGCGGATGCCCGCTTTGCAAAACCGCTGGATCGCGATCTGGTTCTGCAGCTCGCAGCTGATCATGAGGCGCTGATCACCATTGAGGAAGGGGCTGTGGGTGGCTTCGGCAGCCACGTGGCGCAATTGCTGGCGGATGAGGGCGTGTTTGACCACGGGCTGAAGTTCCGCTCCATGGTTCTGCCGGATATCTTCATCGACCAGGCCAGCCCGGCGGATATGTACGCGGTCGCAGGCATGAACGCCGCACAGATCGAGAGCAAGGTTCTGGAGGTTCTGGGCATCGCGCAGATTGGCGAAGCGCGCGCCTGAGATATCAGAGCACAGCCACATTCAGCAGGGCCAGTGCGCCTACCGGCACGGCCACCATCCCGATGTAGCCCGCGATCACAAAGTATCCATCCCGCGCAAAAAGCCCAAAGGCGAACAGGCCGACCGTTGCAGCTGCAAGGGAGGTGACGCCGGGCAAAAGCTCCAACGCGGGCCAACCCAGCGGGATCACCGCACATTGCGCGAGTATGAGCAGCCGCATGGGCCCCCGGGTGAGATATTGCAGGCGCGGGTGCGAGTTGCGGTCGATCCAATCCGCAGGTTTGCGCATCCACTGCACTGCCTGTTGCAGCCGGTGCCCCTTGACCTCGGCCCGCATCATCCAGCGCGGCAACCACAAACGGCGCCCCGCCAGCCCTTGCAGCGATAGTAGGATGATGATGATGGCACAGATGGTTGGGATACCGGGCACACCAGACAGGGGCGAGACAAGCAACAGGGCAACGACAAGGATCACCGGCGTGATCGTCCGGTCCCCGATTTCTGCCACCACATCGCGCAGTTCGACCGTGTCGTCCTCGGCGGCGCGGTCCACCGCGTCCAGCAAGGTTGTGAGTGGCCAATCCCTATAGCTCTGTCGTGATATCGTTCTCGCGTTCCTCACGCAGCAAAGCCTCCAGCCCGGTTCGGTAGTCAGGGTACATCAGTTGCACTCCCAACTCTCGGCTGATGCGATCGTTCCGCACTTTCTTGCTTTCGGCGTAGAAACTCCGCGCCATGGGCGTCATGTTAGCGGTCTCGAAATCGACCGCCGGGGGCAAGGGCACGCCAAGAAGCTCTGCCGCATAGGCAATGACATCCTGTGGCGGTGCCGGGTCATCATCGCATAAGTTGTAGATCGCACCCGGGTTGGGCTGCGCCAACGAGGCCTGTAATACCTGCGCGATATCCTCGACGTGGATCCGCGAGAACACCTGCCCCTTTTTGATGATCCGCCGCGCGGTGCCCTTGCGCACCTTGGAAAACGGCCCCCGACCGGGGCCGTAGATACCTGCCAGCCGGAAGATATGCAGGTTCAGATCGGGGATTGCCTGCCACGCGGCCTCTGCCTCGACCCGCGCCTGACCGCGTTTCGTTGACGGCGTCAACGGCGTGCTTTCGTCAACCCAACCGCCCGCATGGTCGCCATAAACACCGGTTGTCGACAGATACCCAACCCAGTCGAATTGGGATGCGGCGGCGGTGATCTGATCCTGCAGCATGTTCAGAACCGGGTCGCCGTGCGCCCCGGGGCCTGCCGAAATCAGCAGCGCGTCCGCCTGCTGCAACACCTCCGAGATATCTGTGCCGGGCCAGACCAGCGGCTCAGCCCCGCTTGCCATGACCGCTGCCGCCTTCTCTGCGCTGCGTGTCGTGCCGATGACGCGCCAACCCTTTCGGGTAAGACGCGGGGTCAGTGCCTTGGCGCTGAACCCATGGCCAAAGGAAAGAAGGGTTTTGCTCATGCGACCAAGGTGGACTGCCCATGCCGGAGGTTCAAGGCACGCTCAGGCGGGACTCTCGATCTTTCTGGCGTTGGGCACAAGATCGTTGATCCGGCGCAGATGCTCCGGCAGGCAGCGCGTCAGGAAATCGTGATGCTCAAGAATATGCAACCGGGCCGCCGGACCCAGATGTGCAAAGGCGCCGGGATCAGACACCACGTCGATCACCTGCTGCGCCAACGCATCCGGATCATGGAAATCCACCAGCAGGCCCGTCTCGCCATGAGCAATCACCTCGCGCACCGGGTCCACGCCCGAGGCCACGATGGTCGCTTGCATCGCCATCGATTCCATCAGCGACCAAGACAGCACAAAAGGCATGGTCAGGTAGATATGACACCGGCTCAGCTGCACCAGCTTTTGGAAATCCGGATACGGGATCTGCCCCAGAAAATGCAGCCGGGTCCAGTCAATTTCGTGGCCGACCTCCTTTTCCATCTCCGCCCGCAGACCGCCGGGCTTATCGGATTTGCCGCCGTAGGAAACGTCGTTGCCACCGATGATCAGCACCCGCGCGTTGGGCCGTTCCCGCAGAATACGCGGCAGCGCGCGCATCAGAATGTGAAAGCCCCGCGCCCGCTCCAGATTGCGCGCCACATAGGTGATCACCTCGTCATCGCGGGTCAGAGGCACCTCCAACCGCCCAAGCGACAAAGACGCGTCCGCATTTGGCAACAGCCTGTCGGCGCGGATGCCGTCGTGGCACACATACATACGGTCATGGAAGCTGTTGGGAAAGCGGTCGCGCTGCCAGAGCGTCGGGCACTGACCCAGATCTACCGTTTCGATATTGGCCAGCGGCACGGCGTTGCGGGCCTGTGTCAGGAAGGGCGCGTGCTCCGAGACTGGTTCATCACTGTCAAAACCAACCAGCCCGCCCAGCAGGGTATAGTAGTATTCGAAGTAGCCGATGATCGGCACATCCGGCCAGACCTGCTTAAAAAAGGTCAGCTCACCCCAGCCCACATGGCCGACGACGATATCGGGCTTGAAGCCCTCGTCCCGCTCCAGCTTGCGCGCGGCCATGGCTGCGCCAAACCCCGCACCGGTGGCTTCTTCCCAGACCTTTGACAGCCCATAGGCATCCTTGGCCGGTCGGTGATGGGCCTTGTAGACAATGGTGCGAATACCATCGAACTGCGGCGGATTGCGACGCTGGGTCAGAAAGGCAATCTCGTGCTGGCCGGTGGCGAGCAACCACTGCACGATCTCGCGGTACTGGCCCGGCATGTTCTGATGCACAAAAAGCAGTTTCATACCGGGTCACACCATCCACGAAAATTTTGCCCGTGTCATAGCCGCAGGGAGCGGGTTTTGGCAAACCGACCGTATACTTTTCCAGATCGAGGCGCGTCTTTTGCCACAGCTCCGGGCTTGATCAGCGGTCAACCGGCGTAGCTGCTGCCCTCGTCATCCAGGATCGCCTTGAGCTCTGCCAGATGACGCGCGTCCTGCTCCGGGTAACTCTCAAGCTCCTGCGCGGTCTTCTCGGCCACCTCATCTGGGAGCATTCGCAAAGGCTGGCCCGTCTGCAGCGCGAGGATATAGGTCATGCAGGCCCGCTCGAAATAATAGAGCCGGTTGAAGGTGTCGGCGACCGTGTCGCCAATCACCATCACCCCGTGGTTGCCCATGACCATGACCTTCTTTTTGGGGTCATCAAAAAGCTGAGCACAACGCTCGCCCTCGTCCTCAAAGGCCAGCCCGCCGTAGTTTTCGTCAATCACCACACGGTTGAAAAACGTGCAGGCGTTTTGATCCACGGGTGGCAGGCGGCTGTCGGCCAAGACCGCCAAGGCGGTGGCATAAGGCGAATGCACATGCATGGCACAGCGCGCGTGCGGGCAGTGCCGGTGCAGCCCGCCGTGCAGGCCCCAAGCGGTTGGGTCGGGCGCATCCGGCCCGTCCATGCTGGCCGGGTCGTTGGCGTCGACCACGATCAGATCGGATGCCTTGATACGCGCGAAATGCATCTGGTTCGGGTTCATCAGGAACTGGGTGCCATCCTCGTTGATCGCCAGGCTGAAGTGATTGGCGACGGCTTCATGCATGTTCAGCCGCACAGTCCAGCGAAAGGCCGCGGCGAGGTCCACACGCTCCTGCCAGTGGTCGAGATTGGGGCGAATCTGCGAAACGGACATGGTACATCTCCTCAGTGTCTGCTCGGATAAGACCATGGGCGCCAGCAACAGGCCAGTCCAAAAACTGGCGCGTCACAACGGGCGGCTTGGCACCCAGGCATAGCCATCATCACAGAGGATATAGGCCTCGCGCAGACCATGCGGCTTGTCCGTGGGCGGCTGCAGAACAACCGCACCCAGGGCTTCGGCGCGCGCGACTGCCGCCTCGGGGTCGGTGTCGTAGAGACGGATCTCGATGCCAGCACCGCGCGGCGGGTTTTCAGGCAACAACCCCAGCAGCGGATTCGCGGCATAGGTGCCGTCGCTGTGCAGCTGAAAGACCTGCGCGCCATAGGTGATGATGGCAAAATCCGCGCTCAGCCGGTGCACGCCCATCTCGAACACGGCTTTCAGAAAATCAGCCGTTGCGCGCACGTCACGCACAAGCAGGTTCAGCCCGATGCCGCGCAGGCTTTTGCCGAAATCATCCGCTGATACGGTTTCATAGTCCATCAATCCTGCACCCCCCGCTTGAACATCCCAGAATCCCGTGGCACCTAGGGACATGACGCAGACACCTTTCCCCTCATGGCCCGACACCGCAGTACAGCTTATCGCCGTGGCAACCGGGCGCGGCGCCGCCGATACCGTCATTCGTGCAGGCAAATGGGTCAATGTCCATACCCGCGAAGTGCTGGACGGTCATGACATCGCCATTGTGGCAGGCCGCATCGCCTGCGTGGTGCCGGACGCGTCCCCCTGCATCGGGCTTGACACACAGGTCATCGAGGCCGAGGGCCGCTACATGATCCCCGGCTTATGCGACGGGCATATGCACATCGAAAGCGGTATGCTGACGCCTGCCGAATTCGCCCGCGCAGTCATCCCGCATGGGACGACCAGCATGTTCACCGACCCGCATGAAATCGCCAACGTGCTGGGCCTCGACGGCGTCCGCATGATGCATGACGAGGCGTTGATGCAGCCGGTGAACATCTTTACGCAGATGCCCTCCTGCGCGCCCTCTGCCCCGGGGATGGAGACTACGGGCTATGAGATCACCCCCGAGGATGTGGCAGAGGCGATGACCTGGCCCGGCATCATCGGGCTGGGTGAGATGATGAATTTCCCCGGCGTGTCGAACGCGGACCCGAAGATGCTGGCCGAGATCGCCGCGACGCAAGTCGCGGGCAAGACGGTGGGCGGGCACTACGCCTCGCCCGACCTCGGCCCAGCCTTCGCAGGCTATGTGGCGGGCGGCCCGGCGGATGATCACGAAGGCACCTGCGAGGCCGATGCCATTGCGCGGATGCGGCAAGGCATGCGGTCGATGATCCGGCTGGGCTCCGCCTGGTATGACGTGGAAAGCCAGATCACCGCGATCACCGAAAAGGGGCTCGATCCGCGCAACATGATCCTGTGCACCGATGACTGCCACTCCGGCACGTTGGTGAATGACGGGCATATGAACCGGGTCGTGCGCCACGCGATTGACTGCGGCTGCGACCCGCTGGTGGCGTTGCAGATGGCGACGATCAATACCGCGACGCACTTTGGGCTGGAGCGCGAGATTGGCTCGCTCACCCCAGGGCGGCGCGCAGATGTGATCCTGACATCGGATCTGAAAACGCTGCCCATCGAGACCGTAATCGCGCGCGGACAGACCGTCGCTGAGAACGGAACATGCCTCTTGGACTGCCCGCATTATAACTGGCCTGCAAAAGCACGCCAGACCGTGCATCTGGGCAAGATATTGGAGGCGAGCGATTTCACCATCCCCGCGCCCACCGGCGCCAACGCGGTGCGCGCAAACGTCATCGGCGTGGTCGAAAACCAGGCCCCCACCAAGGCGCTGCAGTTCGAGCTGCCCGTGACCGAAGGCCGCGTGCAGGCCACCGGGGATGTGGCGCAGATCGCTCTGGTCGAGCGCCACCGGGCGACAGGCAAAGTGACCAACGCCTTTGTCTCGGGCTTCGGCTACAAAGGCCCAATGTCCATGGCCTCCACCGTCGCCCATGACAGCCACCATATGATTGTCGTCGGCACTGATGCCGCGCATATGGCCATGGCCGCGAACCGGTTGGGCGAAGTCGGCGGCGGTATTGTCATCTTCAAGGATGGTGAAGAATTGGCGCTGGTGGAACTGCCCATTGCCGGGCTGATGTCTGACCAACCCGCTGCCGAGGTCGCAGCCAAGGCCGACCGGATGATGGACGCTATGCGCGCCTGTGGCTGCACGCTCAACAACGCCTATATGCAGCACTCCCTGCTGGCCCTCGTCGTCATCCCCGAACTGCGGATCTCTGACCTCGGCCTTGTGGACGTGCGCAGTTTTGAATTCATACCCGTTGTGGAATCTCTCTCATGACCGATATCCTGACCCCCAAAGCCCCTGCGGCCGAAGAATTCACCGATGCCAAGGCCGCCGTTGCCCGGCTGGAAGAGCTTTACACACAGGCGACCGAGTTCCTTTGCGCCCACTTCAGCAAAGCGATGAGTGACGGCGCGCCACAGGGCCGCATCCGCGCTTTCTATCCAGAGGTCATGTTCAAGACGTCGACCTTTGCGCAGGTGGACACGCGGCTGAGCTTTGGCCATGTCTCCGCCCCCGGCAGCTTCCGCGCTACAATCACACGGCCCGACCTTTTCCGCAGCTATCTGACGCAACAGATCGGGCTGCTGATCGAGAACCACGATCAGCCGGTGATCATCGGCGTGTCGGAAACGCCGATCCCGGTGCATTTCGCCGTGGCCAATGACGCCAGCATCACGGTGCCGCAAGAAGGTGCTGCAGCCTTCACACTGCGCGATGTCTTCGACGTGCCGGACCTCAGCACCACCAATGATGACATCGTGAACGGCACCTATGTGCCAACGGACGGTGTGGGCGCGCTGGCGCCTTTCACCGCGCAGCGTGTGGACTATTCGCTGGCACGGCTGGCGCATTACACCGCCACCGACCCTGCGCATTTCCAGAACCATGTGCTCTTCACGAACTACCAGTTCTACGTGTCCGAGTTCGAAACCTACGCCCGCCAGCAACTCGACGATCCGGCCTCAGGCTACACCGCCTTTGTCTCCACCGACAACGCGACGATCACCACCGGCGACGAACCACTGACCGAAGCGGTCAAGACCCCGCAGATGCCGACCTATCACCTCAAGCGCGCCGATGGGTCCGGCATCACACTGGTGAACATCGGTGTGGGGCCGTCAAACGCAAAAACGGCGACCGACCATATCGCCGTGCTGCGCCCGCACGCCTGGCTGATGGTGGGCCACTGTGCCGGGCTGCGCAACTCTCAGGCGCTGGGGGATTTCGTGCTGGCCCACGCGTATTTGCGCGAAGACCACGTGCTGGACGACGACCTTCCCGTCTGGGTGCCGATCCCGGCACTGGCGGAAATCCAGATCGCGCTGGAGCAGGCGGTGGCCGAAGTGACGGCGCTCGAAGGTTATGAGCTCAAACGCATCATGCGCACGGGTACCGTCGCGACCATCGACAACCGCAATTGGGAGCTGCGCGACCAGTCCGGCCCGGTGCAGCGGCTCAGCCAGTCACGTGCCGTGGCCCTCGACATGGAAAGCGCCACGATCGCCGCCAATGGCTACCGCTTCCGGGTGCCCTATGGCACGTTGCTCTGCGTCTCGGACAAACCGCTGCATGGCGAGTTGAAACTGCCTGGCATGGCCTCGGACTTTTATAAAACGCAAGTGACGCGGCATCTGCTGATCGGCATTCAGGCCATGGAGAAGCTGCGCGGCATGCCCCTGGAACGCATCCACAGCCGGAAATTGCGGTCCTTCGAAGAGACGGCGTTCCTGTGAGGGCCCAAAACCCCATAAAATAGGTTAATTTTGCATGTTTTTCCTTGCATTGCTCCACTATTCGTTGTGTTCATACACAACATCCGGGTAGATTTTGGCCATGAGGCCCTACCGTTCGGGCAGATAAGGAGAACAAGAACATGGCAAAACCAATGACAAAGACCCAATTGGTCGCGGCTCTGGCCGACGAAATGGGCTCCGACAAGAAATCCGCAAGTGCCGCACTGGACGCCGTTTGCAACCTGATCACACGCGAAGTCTCCGGCGGTGGCGCCGTAACCCTGCCCGGCGTGGGCAAGATCTACTGCCGCGAGCGCCCCGAGCGCATGGTGCGTAACCCCGCCACTGGCGAGCAATTCAAGAAAGACGCGGACAAGGTGGTCAAGATGACCATCGCCAAAGCGCTCAAGGACAGCGTGAACGGCTAACCGCCGCTGCGCTGAGACTTTTTCAAGGTCGCCTTCGGGCGGCCTTTTTTTACGACTGCATCACACCGCACCAAATCGATCTATTGCGCTTTGATCAGCTTGGAATGGGCGTCGGGGACAAAGGTCTGATCCGCCATCGGCGGCCGTACATAGCCACGCTGGGGCGGGCGCTCCTCCAGAATGATCTCATCCGCCGCGACATCTTCATAAGGAATGAGCGACAGCAGATGGCTGATGCAGTTCAACCGCGCGTGTTTTTTGACGTCAGACTCCACCACATACCAGGGTGATTGCTTGATATCGGTATGCGCAAACATGTCGTCCTTGGCCTTGGAGTAATCGACCCAGCGCTTGCGGCTTTCCAGATCCATCGGGCTCAGCTTCCAGCGCTTGGTCGGATGGGTGCGCCGCTTCTGAAAGCGCCGTTCCTGCTCCTCGTCACTGACCGAGAACCAGTATTTGATCAGCCGGATGCCGGAGCGCACAAGCATGCGTTCAAACTCCGGGCAGCTGCGCATGAACTCACGGTACTCATGTTCGGTGCAAAACCCCATCACCCGTTCGACACCGGCGCGGTTGTACCATGAGCGGTCAAAAATGATGATCTCACCTGCGGCAGGCAGATGCGCCACATAGCGCTGAAAGTACCACTGCGATTTCTCGCGCTCGGTCGGGGCGGGTAGGGCGACCACCTGGCAAATACGCGGATTCATCGCTTCGGTGATGCGTTTGATCGTTCCACCTTTGCCCGCGGCATCGCGCCCTTCGAAGACAATCGCGATCCTCTCTCCGGTGTGCCTGACCCATTCCTGAAGCTTCACCAGCTCGATCTGCAGCCTTGCAAGCTCCGCCTCATAGGCTGAATTGGAAATTTTGGTCATCTTGGTCTCCCCCGCTTTGGCATGCCCGGTGGCTTACCCTAGCATAGCCTGACGCGTGGCGCGTCGTCTAACTGCCAAAGCGCTGGGACACCAGCAAACGGACAGCAAGCCCGACAAAGACCACAGCTGCCGCGCGATTGATCATAATCTGTGCCCGTGGCCTGCGGCTCAGCCACACGCCCAGCGATCCTGCGGCAACAGCGACGGTGCAGAACACCGCAAGCGCACAAACCACGAAGGCAAGACCAAAAAGGAAGATCTGCGGGGTTACCGGCCCGCGCTCGGGGTCGGCAAACTGCGGCAGGAAGGCCAGAAAGAAGATCGCGACCTTGGGGTTGGTCACATTCATCACCAGGCCACGCAGAAACAGCGCACGCGGGGCAAGGCGGTGGCCCGCTTGGCCAAAATCAGCGGCACCGGCCCGCACGGCATTCCACGCGAGATAGAGCAGATAGGCCGCGCCCAGAAGCTTGAGCAGCGTAAACGCCAAGGCTGAGGTCTGGAAGATCACAGCGACTCCCAAGGCCACGGCAGTTGTATGCACCATCACGCCCGCACAGAGCCCCAGCGTCACGATCACACCCGCCATCCGCCCATGCAGCGCCGATTGCGTGAGCACAAAGATGTTGTCCGGCCCGGGCGCCATGGCCAAGGCGACAGAAGCCGTCAGAAACACTGCCAACACATTTGGATCAATCAGCACCTCAGCCCTCCCGCAAGGCGTGATGACACCGATCTGCGGGCCGGACAAGCCTGCT
The DNA here is from genome assembly GCF_009811755.1 of Roseobacter cerasinus. GTDB lineage: Bacteria > Pseudomonadota > Alphaproteobacteria > Rhodobacterales > Rhodobacteraceae > Roseobacter > Roseobacter cerasinus. Next base: position 632,027 of record NZ_BLIV01000002.1, on the reverse strand, counting down.
TGCCCTGATCGGGGTTTTCGGAAATGGTCCCCAAGAAACCACATCAGGGGCGTCATGGACAGTCGCGCGATATTGGCGGGTCTCGCCTTTGCCTTCATGTGGTCGTCAGCCTTCACGTCTGCACGGATCATCGTGGCGGATGCCTCGCCGCTGGCAGCCCTGACCCTGCGCTACCTGATCTCCGGGCTGCTTGGCGTGGCGATTGCGAAGGCGCTTGGCCAGTCCTGGAAGCTGACGCGCAGCCAATGGCGCGCGACCATCATCTTCGGCATCCTGCAGAACGCCGTCTATCTCGGGCTGAACTTCGTAGCGATGCAGACCATCGAGGCCTCGGTTGCTGCCATCATCGCCTCCACCATGCCGCTGCTGGTGGCTCTTGCAGGGTGGTTGTTTCTGAACGACCGCTTGCCGCCGCTCGGCATTGCGGGGCTTATCGCGGGGATCATCGGCGTCGGTCTGATCATGGGCACGCGCGTCACCGGCGGGGTCGACCTCTATGGGCTGATGCTCTGCGGTATCGGCGTAGTCGCACTGACCATTGCGACCTTGTCGGTGCGCGGGGCCACGTCGGGTGGAAATTTCCTGATGATCGTCGGCCTGCAGATGCTGGTGGGCTGTGCGGCACTGGCGCTGGCAACGGTGCTGCTCGAGACGCCGCGCATCGCACCAAGCTGGCCGCTGCTCGCCGCTTTCGCCTATACGACACTGGTGCCGGGGCTGGCAGCCACTTTCGTTTGGTTTTGGCTCGTGAACCGCATTGGTGCCACACGTGCGGCAACCTTCCACTTCCTCAACCCGTTCCTTGGCGTCGCCGTCGCAGCACTGTTGCTGGGCGAAACCCTGGGCGCGCTCGATATGCTGGGCGTGGCCATCATCGCCCTTGGTATCCTCGCCGTGCAGCTGTCGCGGCAAAGGACGGCGTAGCAAGACACTGGCAACCGACACCTCCGTAGAAAATCAGCGCAGCGACAAAGAAATGCGCCGGTTTCCACCCGCCTGTCTTTCAAAGGCCGCAAAGGAGATTGGTTTTCCCGACAGCTCTAACCGAGAGCGCATGTCCCAAAACAAACCCGTTGGTCTTGGGACACCCCCGATGGCGGATCCTCCAACCTGTCTCCCGCGCGCCGAGGCGTTCCTTGATGACGGCAATCTCCGCTTGCGGATGTGGCCCGCTGTGGCAACCGATGTCTCATGTGGAGTGTAGCGCCTTTGCCGGTCGGCGCTCAGCTAATTGTAGGCGCCGATGCAGCGCAGGTCTGCATCACGACACACATCCAAGCAAAAAAGAGCGGGGTCTGACCAGAGAACCCGAGGCTGACAAAACATTTGGAAACGTCACGGACGCATAAGCAGCGGCCTATGCCGGGTTCGCCCGCGACCCTTCCCAATGTGCGCCCATGGCCACAATGCAAGAGGTGCCGTTTGCGTAGCTTTGCACGATGAGCCATTCGCCATTGTGGGATGTGACCCAGATTTCCAGCATTGTTTCCGGGTCGCGCAGCCCCATGCCCTGACGCTCAGCCCCCCAAACCTCTTTCAGGGTCTCGGTCATTCGGGCGCTGTCGTCGCAGCTCACGTCCGACATGCGCGCCTGTGACAATGTTGGAAGCGCGACGCAGGCGCAGAGGAGAAAGGCAAGACGAAAGCTCATGATCGAACGCTAGCTGTTCAGAGCATAATATGTAACAGATTTATGACGGGCAGTGGATAAAAATGGCCCAATCCCACCATAGGTGGTGCGGATGTTGTGCATTTGCGGATTCAGGCGCAGTGTCACAGTTCCGTTGTGCAGTTGTTAGAAAACTGAAACGCAATTGTCACGAAGCTGTCGCTTTGGTCTCATACCCGCCTCTCGAACATTGGGGGCGATATGCTGCAAATCGATAGGCTCACAAAGCGGTTCGGGGACAAGACGGCCGTGGATGCGGCCACCATCTCTGTCGACAAACCGACAATGATCGGGATCATCGGTCGGTCCGGAGCAGGCAAGTCGACTTTGCTGCGTATGGTCAACCGGCTCAGTGATGCCTCCGAGGGCACGATCACATTCGAGGGCGAAGAGATCACGGCGCTGCGCGGGGCGGCCAAGCGGCATTGGCAGTCCCGCTGTGCAATGATCTTTCAACAATTCAACCTGGTGCCCCGGATGGACGTGGTGTCGAACGTGCTGCACGGGACCCTGAACAGACGGTCGACGTTGTCGACCATGTTCAACCTCTACCCGCAGTCGGACATCCACAAGGCCATCGAGATCCTTGACCGGCTGGGGATCGCCGAACAGGCACCCAAGCGGGCCGAAGCGCTGTCCGGTGGCCAGCAACAACGCGTCGCCATTGCCCGGGCCCTGATGCAGAACCCCAAGATCATTCTGGCCGATGAACCAATCGCAAGCCTTGACCCGATGAACGCTCAAGTTGTGATGCAGTCACTGCGGACCATTCACGAGGAAGACGGGCGCATGGTCATCGCCAATCTGCACACGCTCGATACGGCACGGCGGTATTGCGACCGGGTCATCGGCATGCGCGACGGGCGCATCGTCTTTGACGGCACCCCCGCGCAGCTCACCACCGGTGTGGCGCGTGACATCTATGGCGCGGGCGCGGATTTTTCCGAGGCGGCGACCTCGACCGAAATCGAGACACTGGACAGGCCGGGGGTCCGCGCGCGGACATCCACGCCCGAGCCAGTTCACCCCGCGTGATCCACGCGGGCCATCTTCATCACATCCAAGGGAGAAAACGATGAAAAAGACCCTCGCACTGGCCTTTGCCGCCACAACTGCGCTGAGCACTGCTGCTTTCGCCGAAGAGATCACCGAATTCCGCATCGGTGTTCTGGGCGGCGAGAATGCACAGGACCGCATCAACAACTATCAGTGCCTTGTCGACTACACGAGTGAAGCGCTGGGTGTTGAGACAAAGGTGTTCGCCCCCGCAGACTACAACGGCGTCATCCAGGGTCTGCTCGGCGGTACGCTCGATATGGCCTGGCTGGGGGCCTCGTCCTATGCCGCCACCTACCTGCAAGACCCGAACGCGGTTGAGCCTGTGCTGGTCAAGGTCAACCTTGACGGCTCCATCGGCTATCACTCCATCGGATTTGCGCGCAAGGACAGCGGCGTGACATCGCTGGACGATATGGAAGGCAAAGTGTTTGGGTTCGGTGATCCGAACTCCACCTCCGGCTACCTGATCCCCTCCATCGAGATCCCGCAGTACAAAGCGGGCATCACCATGGAGTCCGGTGAGTATTTCGGCGAAGTCAAATTCACCGGCGGCCATGAGCAGACCATCGTCGCCGTCAACAATGGTGACATTGATGGTGGCGTCACCTGGGCCGACGGCCAGGGCAACTGGGAAGACGGTTACAACTCCGGCGCGCTGCGCCGCGCGGTTGATGCCGGTCTGGTCGACATGAATGAGCTGGTGCAGATCTGGAAATCCGATGTCATCCCGGAAGGCCCCATCGTTCTGCGCAGCGCATTGCCAGACGACGTAAAAGCCAAAATGACAGAGTTGATGGACAACCTCTATGAAACCGACGCCGATTGCTCTTATGGCGTCTTCGCAGGCGACAACCTCGGCGCTCAGCCGGTGACGCACGAGACCTACATTTCCATCGTCGAGGCCCGCAAAGCCAAGATCGGCGGCTAAGTCATTTTCATGACGTATCCGGTGGCCCTTCGGGGCCGCCGGTCTTTTTTTGGGGGGTCGGGGCATGTCAGACGCGGCACTGGGGTCTGCGCCACAAGGCATAGATACCATTCAATCCAGCTACATGGCGCAGGTTCAACGCCGCAGGCTCTATGGCGGCCTGACCCTGTTGATTTTCGTCATTCTCATGGCGTCCGGGTTCAACATCGCGGATGACCGCAATGCAGGCGGTTTTTGGGACGGCCTGCACCAGATCGGAGATTACCCGGCCGAAGTGCTGACCGAGGCCTGGGAAAAGCGTGCCGATCTGCCTGCCCTTATCCTCAAGTATGTCCCGGCATTGGTTGAAACAGTGAATATCGCTGCCGTCTCGACCCTGATCGGCGGCATGGGAGGTTTGGTGCTGTCCCTGCTCGGAACGCGCGGACTTGCCAAATGGCCACGCCTGATCCCCCTGTTTCGCCGGATCTCGGACATCATGCGCGCGGTGCCGGAGATCGTGATCGCGCTGATGTTGATCTTCGTGCTGGGCGGCGGGCCTGTGCCCGCGATGATCGCCATCGCAATTCACACAGCAGGCGCGCTTGGCAAGATGTTCTCTGAAGTGGCCGAAAACGCGGATCTGAAGCCGGTCGAAGGTCTCGCCTCGACCGGGGCGACGTGGTCACAACGCATGGTGCTCGGCGTGCTGCCACAAGTTGCGCCGAATTACATCAGCTACGCGCTGCTGCGGTTCGAGATCAACATTCGCGCCTCCGCCATTCTCGGCTTCGTGGGCGCGGGTGGTCTGGGTTATGAGCTGCGCAATGCCATGGCCTGGGGTCCGGGCCGGTTCGACGAGGCGGGTGCGATCTTCATCCTCCTGTTCGGAACCATCGTGTTCTTTGACCAGGTCTCCAGCCGCTACCGCAACCGACTGACGGAAGGACAGGGCCAATGACCACAGCCGATCTGACCCTGACCAAGCAGGAGGCCGACACCCTGTTTCGGCGCAAACGCCTGATGGCTTTTGGCATTCCGGGTGTGGTCACGCTCTACCTTGCCTATATCTTCTTTGCCTTCGACCTGCCGGGCCTGGCGCAGCGCGCGAACCTCGACAACGCCATCACGCTGGCCTCCGATAGCTGGTCGCACAAGGTGCATGTGACGCGCGACAACCGCTCAGGCGACATCACATATGCCGTGGAAGGCGAACGCAAAGGCACCTACCCGGACGGCCAGCGCCCCGCGTGGGTTAGTGGCGACGAGGTGATCACCATCGCGCTCGGCGGTGAGCATGTTGTACGCTACCTGCCGGACAACAGAACCGAGATCGAGATCCCGGGGCTGCCGCTGATCGACGTGCAGGCCGAAGGCCGGAAGCTGACAAGCAATTTGCCGCAGGATCTGCCTGACTGGATCTCCGCCTCCAGCCGACGGATCAGCATCACCACGCCCGAGGGGCGGATCACCCTCACCGGCGCGCGCACAGAGGTGTTCAATTACTTCCCCGGTTGGGAGCTGTTCTGGTTCACACTGGACAGCCCCTACCACGGGCAGAGCCTCGGCACGATCCTGTTCGGCGACCGGATCGACCCCGCGCGCGGCAACATCCCGGGCGCGGTCTCGGACTGGTGGAACAATGCCATGTGGCGCCACAAAGACGTGGTCTGGGCGATTGGCGAGACAATCCTGATGGCCTTTCTTGGCACAATGGGGGCCGCGCTCATCGCTTTGCCGCTGGCCTTTTTGGCTGCCAAACGGTTTTCGCCAATCATGCTGCTGCGCGCCGCAACCCGTCGCCTCTTTGACTTCGTGCGCGGGGTGGATGCGTTGATCTGGACGGTGGTGCTGGCGCGCGCGTTTGGTCCGGGGCCGTTGACCGGGGCGCTGGCAATCCTGATCACCGACACGGGCACCTTTGGCAAAATCTTCTCCGAAGCCTTGGAGAATGTCGACCAGAAACAGATAGAGGGCGTGTCCTCCACCGGTGCCAAACCGCTGCAACGCTATCGGTTTGGGGTCATCCCACAGGTGGTTCCGGTTCTATTGGCGCAGATCCTGTATTTTCTGGAATCCAACACACGCTCGGCCACAATCATCGGCGCAATCACCGGCGGCGGCATTGGCCTGATGCTGACGCAGGCCATCCAGACCCAGAAGGACTGGGAAGAGGTCGCCTATTACATCATGCTGATCATCGCCATGGTCATGTTCATGGATTGGGTCTCCGGTTGGCTGCGCGGCAAAATGATCGGGCGCAAGGACTGATGGCGCGTCGTCTGATCTTGAGCAGCAACCGCAGGGGCGGAGCCACAGGTCTGGCCATTGCAATCGGGGCTGGGCAGGGCGCGCGCGATAAGCCCAGTGCGGTCGCCGCCAAGAGTGTCGCCGGGCCAGACCAACGCGCGATGCCTAATACCGGGAAGATCGTCCATTTGACCGCCAAAGAAACAGAGGTCTGATCATGCCGCGCCTGTCGCCTGAGACCCCGGTCTTGCATCCCGACTGTGAAATCACGGACAGCACATTTGGGGCCTATGTCGAGATTGGCAAAGGCAGCCGCGTCGCGCATTCGGCCTTCGGCGACTACAGCTACTGTGACCGCTATGCCGACATCGCCAACGCGCAGATCGGCAAGTTTGCCAACATCGCAGCCTTCAGCCGGATCGGAGCCACCGACCACCCGCTGCACACCGCCGCCTGCCACCATTTCCTCTATCGGTCGGAGGACTATTGGGATGATGCGAGCCGGGACGCCGACTTTTTTGCATACCGCAAGTCACGCGTGGCTCACATTGGCCACGATACCTGGATCGGTGCGGGTGCCATGATCAAACCCGAGGTCACATTGGGACACGGCGCCGTAGTCGCGGCAGGGGCCGTGGTCACCAAAGACGTTGACCCTTACACCATTGTCGCTGGCACCCCGGCCAAGGACTTGCGCGCGCGTCAACCGCGCGCCATTGCGGACCGGCTGATCGCGCTGGCCTGGTGGGATTGGCCCCATGATGCGCTGCGCAGAGCGCTTGAGGACTTCCGCGCGCTGCGGGCCGAGGCCTTTCTGGAGAAATACAAAGGCTAGATGTCCAGCGTCAGCGTCACCCTGTCACCTGCAAACCACGTCCGGCCGTACTCCACCGGTAAACCGCCTTCGTCGATGTTGACCCCGGACGACCTGAGCAGCGGATCCCCTTCGGCAACCTGCAAATGCAGGGCCTGGGTGGCCGACGCGCGCACCGCCGTCAGCCGTGTGGAGGCGCGCGTGTAGTCAGCGACGCCGACACTGTTCAACGCCTGCGTCACGCTGCTTGTCTCGGCCAATGCGGTCCCGATGCCTGGCAGGCGGGCCAATGGGAACAGGCTCTCAAAAAGCGCGATGGCTTGCCCGTCGGCCAGTGACAGGCCGTGATAGGCGCAGACCGGATCGCCAGGGGAAATCGCCAGCGCCCGCGCTTCACCGTCTGTCGCTGCCCGGTGTTCGACCTGCAGGACGCGCTTTTCCGGGCGGCGCCCCGCCGCGATCAGGTTTTCATGAAACCGCACCCGCCGCCCAATCGGATAATCCGTGGGCGTCGCCGCAACAAAGGCCCCCGCCCCGCGCCGCGTGCGGATCAGACCTTCATCGACCAATGCGGAGATGCCGTGACGCACCGTATGACGGTTGACGCCAAAGCGCTCCGCCAAGTCGGCCTCCGTCGGCAGCTTGTCACCGGGGCTATAGCGGCCTTCGGCCAGATCACCGCGCAACGTGTCCGCGATGGCCTTCCAGATCGGGGTCTTGGCGGCAGTGTTACGCAAAATTCACAAATACCCTCTGTCATGAAAGGCCGAATCTGATAAGATAAGTATAGTTGTATAGTATGTACGAAAGTTGTCGAGATGAAAGACACTTTGGGTCAGGAAAACCCGCGCAGGGCCTGGATGAGCCTGATGGCAAAGGCGCCCGAAGGCCGAGTCGCGGCTCTTTTGGACGCAGCAATGAGCCGTCCCGCCTTCACCTGGCTGCGCGCGCCCGAGATCGGCAGCACCATGGTGCGTGGCCGCATGGGCGGTACTGGCGCGCCGTTCAATCTGGGTGAGATGACGGTCACACGATGCGCGCTGACGCTGAGAACCGGCGAAGTGGGCCATGCGTATATTCAGGGCCGCCGCCAGGGGGATGCCGAAGCGGCAGCGCTGGTCGATGCGCTGATGCAAACGGACGCGGCGCGCCGGTTGCGCGAAACCGTGCTGGAGCCACTCGCAGACGAGCAGCGGGCTACAAAGGCTGCACGCGCCGCAAAGGCCGCAGCGACCAAGGTCGAGTTCTTCACACTGGCCAGAGGAGAGGATTGATGCAGGCTGAAACCCTGTGCGGCGGCTTTGCCGACCCGGCCATCCAATCGGCCCACGCCTTCCGCAGTGTGATGGAAGCGATGGCGCGCCCGGGTACTATTCACGACATCAGTGGTGCAGAACCACCAGCCCCCTTGTCCAAGGCTGCGGGAGCCGTTCTTCTCACACTCTGCGACAGCGAGACCCCGATTTATCTGGCTGGAGAGGCGGATTGCGACGCGGTGCGCGCATGGCTGGCCTTTCATACTGGCGCGCCGCTGACGGGGCCGTCACACTGCATGTTCGCCCTGGGCCGCTGGGAGGCTTTGATGCCGCTACATGCCTATCCCATCGGCACCCCGGACTACCCGGATCGCTCAGCAACGCTGGTCGTGGACGGCGCAGGGCTTGTGGCATCGGGCACAACGCTTACTGGCCCTGGCATCAAGGACACTGCGTCGCTGTCATTACCAGATGTGGGGGCGTTGCAGGCCAACACGGCCCTGTTTCCCTTGGGGCTCGACTTCATTTTCACCAGCGGCAGCCAGCTTGCAGCACTGCCCAGAACGATAGAGGTCTGCTGATGTATGTGGCTGTCAAAGGCGGTGAACGGGCGATTGCAAACGCCCATGCCTGGCTCGCCGAAGAGCGCCGGGGCAACACCGACGTCGCCGAACTCAGCATCACGCAGATCCGCGAGCAGCTGAGCCTCGCGGTCAACCGCGTGATGGCTGAGGGCTCGCTTTATGATCCGGATCTCGCAGCGCTGGCGATCAAGCAAGCGCGGGGCGACCTGATCGAGGCGATTTTTCTGATCCGCGCCTATCGCACGACCTTGCCGCGTTTTGGCGCGTCAGAACCAGTCGATACCGGGGCGATGGCCTGTGATCGACGCATCTCGGCGACGTTCAAGGACCTGCCGGGCGGTCAAGTGCTTGGGCCGACGTTCGACTACACACATCGCTTGCTGGATTTCAAACTGGCCGCGGATGGGGGCCAGCCGGAAGCGCCCACGCGGGAGGCTGAACCGGGTGACGTGCCTCACGTGACTGAGTTCCTGAACCGCGAGGGCCTGATCGAAGAGGCCCCGCATGACGATACACCCCCTCCCGATCTGACGCGGGAGCCGCTGGAAATGCCCGCTGACCGGGCGCTGCGCCTGCAAGCGCTGAGCCGTGCGGATGAAGGGTTCACCCTAGGGCTCGCCTATTCGACACAGCGGGGATACGCCCGGAACCATGCCTTTGTGGGCGAGTTGCGCATCGGCACCGTGCCCGTTGAGATGGACATCCCCGAGTTGGGCTTTGCCGTCGAGATCGGCGACGTCAGCCTGACCGAGTGCGAAACCGTGAACCAGTTCAAAGGGTCCAAGACCGAACCGCCGCAATTCACGCGCGGCTATGGCCTGGTTTTTGGCCAGAGCGAGCGTAAGGCGATCTCCATGGCGCTTGTTGATCGTGCGCTGCGTTGGGAAGAGCTGGGCGAAGACAATGTGGGCGCGCCTGCGCAGGATGCGGAGTTTGTACTCTACCACGCGGACAACATTCAGGCGACTGGCTTTCTGGAGCACATCAAGCTGCCGCACTACGTCGACTTTCAGTCAGAGCTGGAGCTGGTGCGCAAGCTGCGTCGCGAAGCGAGCGCGGCTCAGGTGCAGGAGGCTGCAGAGTGAAACATGTTGTCTTTGATATTGGCGCGGTCCTGATCGACTGGGACCCGGCCCTGGCCTGGCACGACGATCTGGGAGCGGCAGAAACCAAGGCTTTCTTGCAGCGCATCAACTTCGACAAACTGAACTTTGCCTGCGATGCGGGCACGTCCTTCTTTGACGCGGCGCGTGCGTTGACAGATGCAGAGGATGGCAAACGCCTGGCACAATATGTCGCGCGCTATGCGCAAACGGTTCCAAACAAGATTTCCCGAACATGGGACATTCTATACGCCCTCAAAGACGCAGGTGTGCGGGTTTTCGCCATCACAAATTGGTCAGCTGAGACCTGGCCCGAAGGCTGCCGGGCGCATCCCGAGTTGGCCGAGGTTTTTGAGACCACAATCGTTTCCGGCAAGGTCGGCATGGTGAAGCCAAGTGTTGCAATTTACCGCCATTTCTGTGCCGAGGCGGGTGTAGAGGCAGCGGACTGCATCTTCACCGACGACGGAATGCACAATTGCCTCGGCGCGAAGGCCGCTGGCATGGATGCCATCCATTTCACCGGGCCTGGTGCGCTTGAAACTGGCCTCAAGGCACGGGGGCTTCTATGACCGATCAGGCCTACAATTTCGCTTATCTCGATGAGCAGACCAAGCGGATGATCCGCCGTGCCATCCTCAAAGGTCTGGCGATCCCCGGCTATCAGGTGCCCTTTGCCAGCCGCGAGATGCCGATGCCCTATGGCTGGGGCACCGGCGGCGTGCAGGTGTCAGCCGCCATTCTGACGCCCGAGGATACCTTCAAGGTGATCGATCAGGGCGCGGATGACACGACCAATGCGGTCTCGATCCGCACCTTCTTTGAACGGACTGCAGGCGTGGAGACGACCACCACGACCGCCGATGCCTCCGTGATCCAGACCCGCCACCGCATCCCCGAAGACCCCCTGAGCGCAGGGCAGATCCTTGTCTACCAGGTGCCAATCCCCGAGCCGCTGCGCTTTCTTGAGCCGCGCGAGAGCGAGACGCGCAAGATGCACAGTCTTGAGGAATACGGGCTGATGCATGTGAAGCTCTATGAGGACATCAGCAGACACGGCCATATCGCGACCGCCTATGCCTACCCGGTGAAGGTCGAGGGGCGCTATGTGATGGACCCGTCCCCGATCCCCAAATTCGACAACCCGAAGCTGGACGGTATGGAAGCGATCCAATTGTTCGGGGCCGGGCGAGAGCAACGTATTTATGCATTGCCGCCTTATACACACGTCGTCAGCCTCGATTTCGAAGACCACCCTTTCGAGGCCTCAAAAGCCGATCACCCCTGCGGGATGTGCGGGGCTGAGGACAGCTATCTCGATGAGGTGATCATGGATGATGCGGGTGGTCGGATGTTTGTCTGCTCCGACACTGACTATTGCGAGGCGCGGCAGGCGGCTGGGCACAGAGGAAAGGACGCGGCATGACAGCTTTGCTCTCTGTCTCCGGCATCACCAAGAACTATGGCGCCTATGTCGGCTGTGCCGATGTGTCGTTTGATCTCTACCCCGGTGAGGTCATGGGCATCGTGGGTGAAAGCGGGTCGGGCAAATCCACGCTGCTTAACTGTCTGGCCGGGCACCTGACCCCGGATAGAGGTGAGGTGGTCTTTGACACGCGCGCTGATGGCCCCAAAGATACCGTGACCCTCTCGGAACCCGAACGGCGGATGCTGTCCCGGACCGACTGGGCCTTTGTGCACCAGCATGCCCGGGACGGGTTGCGCATGGGTGTGTCGGCAGGGGGCAACGTTGGTGAGCGGCTGATGGCCGTGGGCGAGCGCCATTATGGGAACATCCGCGACAAAGCCACCGATTGGCTTGAGCGGGTCGAGATTGATGCGACCCGCGTCGATGACCGGCCCACAACCTTCTCGGGGGGCATGCAGCAACGCCTGCAGATCGCGCGCAACCTGGTGACCGGGCCGCGTCTGGTGTTCATGGATGAACCCACAGGTGGGCTGGACGTGTCGGTGCAGGCGCGGCTTCTGGATCTGCTGCGCGGGTTGGTGCGCGACATGGGGCTGTCGGCGATCATCGTAACCCATGACCTTGCCGTGGTGCGCCTGTTGGCCGACCGCCTGATGGTGATGAAGTCGGGCCGCGTGGTCGAGGCTGGTCTGACCGATCAGGTGCTCGATGACCCGCAGCACGCCTACAGCCAACTTCTTGTCAGCTCCGTCTTGCAGGTGTGATGATGATAGAACTCAGAGAGGTCTCTAAAACCTTCACCCTACACAATCAGGGGAGCGCCGTGATCGGCGTGATCAGTAATGTGTCCTTCACAGTCGCACCGGGCGAATGTGTCGCGCTGACCGGGGCCTCGGGCGCCGGGAAATCGACCCTGATGCGGATGATCTATGGCAACTACCTGACCCAGTCGGGCGAGATCCGCATCGGTGACGTAGACATTGTGCAGGCTGAGCCACGAGAGGTCATTGCGCTGCGCCGCGAGGTGCTGGGCTATGTCAGCCAGTTCCTGCGCGTGGTCCCACGGGTGCCGACGCTGGACGTTGTCGCAGACCCGCTGCGCGCCTTGGGCGTGAGCGGCGCGGATGCCCATTCCCGGGCTGAGGAACTTCTGCGCCAGCTCAACATCCCGGAGCGGCTCTGGTCGTTGTCGCCCACGACGTTTTCAGGGGGCGAGCAGCAACGGGTGAACATCGCACGCGGCTTTGCCCATGCTTATCCGGCGATGCTGCTTGACGAACCGACGGCGAGCTTGGATGCGGCCAATCGGGAGGTGGTTCTCACGCTTATCGAGGCCGCAAAGGCGCGGGGCGCTGCGATCATCGGTATCTTCCACGACGAAGCAGCCCGTGCCCGTGTCTGCGACCGCGAGATCGACGTGAGCTGCTTTACCCCCGGGCTGGCCGCATGACCCAAGGACGCCTCATCGCAGTCGTTGGCCCATCGGGGGTTGGCAAGGACAGTGTGATGGCTGGCATTCACGCCGCTCTGCCAGAGATTCATCTGGTCCGGAGAGTCATAACGCGAGCGCCGGAGTTGGGTGGCGAAGACTATGACGCGGTATCGGTGGAGGACTTCGAAGCCATGGTCGCAAGCGGGGCCTTCGCGGTGCATTGGGGCGCCCATGGACTCTACTATGGCATCCCCGTTACAGTGAAACATCACTTGAACACGGGCACCGATTGCCTTGTGAATTTCTCCCGCAGGGCCTTGGCCGAGGCGGCAGCGACCTTTCCGCTTGTCATGGTTCTGAACATCACGGCAAAACCCGAAACCCTGGCGCAACGCCTCGCAGCGCGCGGGCGGGAAACGGACACGGAGATCGCCAAACGTCTGGCGCAGGCCGAAAAGCCCTTGCCACCAGAACTTGACGCGCTCCATGTGTCCAATGACGGGCCGCTCTCCCAAACCGTCGCGCGGGCCGTGGCGCTGCTTCAACCGGCGAAGGTATAGCGATGGCGTCCCCTGACCCGAGCATCTCCGCATGTCCCACGCCGAGTGATGTGCTCATTGCAAAGGGCGCACAAGCGTGCCAACGGCCCTTTTGGGGCAGTACATGGTAAGTCACAAAGCGAGTGCATGATATGAATTCTCCTTTCCCCGCGTCCTCTCTCACCAAACCCTACGCCAGTGAATTGCCGGGTGATCTCTGCCTTGCCAATGCACGGCTCGTGCTGCCGGATCGGGTGGTGACCGGCTCAGTGACCATCGACAAGGGCGTAATTTCGGAGATTGCAGAAGGAGACCACGTGCCGACCGGCGCGGTGGATTGCGCCGGTGATCTGGTGCTGCCGGGGCTGGTCGAGCTTCACACCGACAATGTCGAACGCCATATTGAGCCCCGCCCAGATGTGGACTGGCCGCATCTGCCGGCCCTGATCGCCCATGATGCGGAGCTGGCGTCTACGGGCATCACAACCGTCTTCGATGCCATGCGGGTTGGGTCCATCCATACCGGCAAGGGCCGCTACATCGACTATGCGCGCAAGCTGGCCAACGAACTGCTGGCGGCGCGCGCGCAAGGGCTGTTCAAAATCAGCCACTTCCTGCATTTGCGGGCCGAGATTTGCTCAGAAACCCTGCTGGAGGAATTGGCCACGTTTGGCCCGGAGGACCGCGTCGGCATTGTCAGCCTCATGGATCACACCCCCGGCCAGCGCCAGTTCCGTGATCTGACCGCACTAAAAACCTATGTCACAAAAAAACGCGGCATGAATGATGTCGAATTTGCCGAACACGTCGAGAACCTGCTGGGCCTTCAGACGCGTTTCGGGGCACGGCATGAAACCGGAGCGGTTGCCGAGGCCGGACGGCTTGGTGCCGTGCTGGCAAGCCACGATGACACCACGGCTGAACAGGTCGCGACCTCCTCTGAAAATGGTGTGGGCTTTGCGGAGTTCCCGACAACCGTGGAGGCTGCGCGCGCCTGTCGCGCCAACGGCATCGCAGTGATGATGGGCGCACCCAACCTGATCCGGGGCGGTTCGCATTCGGGCAACGTCGCCGCAGAAGACCTGGCGAAAGCTGATCTGCTGGACATTGTATCGTCGGACTATGTGCCCTCGGCGCTGCTGTTGTCGGCTTTTCACTTGGCCCGGCTCTGGGATGATCTGCCCCGCGCCGTCGCCACCGTGACGGCGGGCCCGGCCAAAGCCGCGCAACTGACTGATCGCGGGGCGTTGCAGCCGGGACTGCGCGGCGATGTACTGCGGGTCCGCACCATCGGCCCGACGCCCCTGCTGCGCGGAGTCTGGTGTCAGGGCAACAAGACTGGATAGGGAAGAAACCGCCTGTGCGAGAACTTGGTATCACCCCAAGTCTATCAGCCGCATGCACAAGATCTCAAAAAGCGCTGGATGATTGCCCGAACCCACGGTCGCGTCACCTTGCTTGACAAGCCAACACTGCAGGACCTCGCTGCCGCAAATTAATATTCGATTTTCTGCATGTTAAGTGACACTGTCACTGAAGATGCAGGATCAAAAGTGTACGTGTTCTCCAAGCTATACAAAAATGGAGAACGCCATGACCGCAAATATTGGACCCCTGGACCGCATCGTTCCCGCCATTCTTGGACTTCTGTACCTTGCGGTTCTCAGCGAAAATCACGCGCTCGACATCCAGACCTGTAAGGCCTGAGCGTATGGAGACGGTTTTCACCCCCTTTGCGTCCTTCGGGGGCGGCTTGCTGATCGGCCTTGGCGCGGTGCTCCTGATGCTTGGTCTGGGGCGGGTCTTCGGCGCGACCGGAATTCTCTCTGGCGCCGTCTTCGCCGAAAGCCGGGCGGAGCTGACGTGGCGGATGGCCCTGATCCTCGGCATGATGCTTGCCCCCGGGCTGCTTTTTCTCATCACAGGGACCATGCCTGCGATCACCGTCCCGGTCAGCCCGGTCATGATCGTCATCGGCGGCGTCATCGTAGGCCTGGGCGCAAGCCTGGGATCCGGGTGCACCTCTGGGCATGGGGTTTGCGGCCTGTCGCGCCTGTCTCTTCGATCGCTTGTGGCCGTGCCCACCTTCATGACAACCGCTGCGATCACCGTATTCCTGATCCGTCACGTTGTAGGAGGCTGAGATGAAACACCTCTTTGCATGTCTGACAGGCCTGGTCTTTGGCACCGGCATCGCGATCTCCGGCATGATGGACCCCGCGAAAGTTCTCAACTTCTTCGATATTGCCGGAGCTTGGGACCTAAGTCTGATGTTTGTCATGGGTGGCGCGCTGATCATCACATCTCTGGGCTACCGACTGGTGTGGCGCCGTGCCGCTCCGTTGTTCGAACAGAGCTTCCAATTGCCGACCTCAACAGCACTGGACGCCCGGCTGATCGGCGGCGCAGCCCTCTTTGGCATTGGCTGGGGCATCGCAGGTTTCTGCCCTGGTGCTGCGATCCCCGCACTCGGCACGGGCCGGTGGGAAGTCGCGCTATTCCTCGTTTCGGTCACCGGCGGCTTTTACCTGCGCCGCCTGCTCAGCCCCGCGCTGGCGAAAACGGCCACCTGACAGCTTCTTTCGAAGGAGATGACATGAGCTACCCCGCCACAATGGATATCAAACCGGAGGTTCAGGCCTGCTTTGATGAGGCCACAAACACAATCAGCTACATCGTGAAAGACCCCGCTTCGAACGCCTGTGCGATCATCGATAGCGTGATGGATATCGACTATGCCGCCGGACGTATCACCTACGATCACGCGGACGCGCTGATTCAGCAGATTGAGACGCAAGGGCTGAAGCTGGAGTGGATCATCGAGACCCATGTCCATGCGGACCATCTGAGCGCAGCTCCCTATATTCAAGGCCGGTTGGGTGGCAAGATCGGCATTGGGTCCAAGATCATGGTAGTTCAGGACACTTTTGGCAAAGTCTTCAACGAAGGGACAGAGTTTCAGCGCGATGGCTCGCAATTCGATGCGCTGTTTGAGGATGGCGACACCTACCAGATCGGCACGATGCAGGCCTTTGCCATGTATACGCCCGGCCATACGCCTGCCTGCATGGTGCATGTGATGGGCAACGCTGCCTTTGTGGGCGACACGCTGTTCATGCCGGATGGCGGTTCCGCCAGAGCAGACTTTCCGGGCGGCGATGCGGGTGCTCTTTACGACAGCATCCAGCGGGTGCTGGCGCTGCCGGACGAGATGCGGCTTTTTATGTGCCACGACTACGGCCCCAACGGCCGCGAGATCCAGTGGGAAACCACGGTGGGCGATGAGAAGGCGCACAACATCCACGTGGGCGGCGGCAAGACGAAGGCAGAATTCATCAAGCTCCGCACCGAACGCGATGCGCAGCTTACCATGCCCAAACTGATCATTCCGTCGCTACAGGTGAACATGCGCGCGGGCGCGGTGCCGACCGACAAGGATGGCAACCCGATGCTCAAAGTGCCCGTGAACGAGTTATAAGGAGGGGCAGAGATATATTGAGCGGCTCTCAGACAAGATGTCGGTCAGCCCGCAAATCGCGCTCAAAGACGCCGGTGCGCCGCAAAAGGCGTTGTAACTGTCCGGTGACGCCTGGTTCCGCAACGGGTGGCTGACGTTCAGTTCATGACTGCAGGCGGCGTGCTTTTTGGGGTGAAGGACTATGCCCCCGCGCTGCAGGACCAGGTCGCCAAGTATGACGCCGCGGTTCACGTCTCCAACAATCTGATCTCGGTCGACGACCAGGCAAAGGTATCGGGCGTCGGTCTTGTCCCCGACACGCAGCGTTTCCGCAACATCCACAGGCATGAGGTCGAAACCGGCCCGACCCTGATCACCCTGTGCGAGGACGAAAGCCCCTGTTTCGTAAACGTATGTTTCCTATTCTTGAACGCATTTTTCCCGGAAGATCTGATCCAGCAGCGCGTGACCGATAGGTGCGAGAGACGCAACGTTGTCCTGATGTGCTCTGCGGTGAACGAAGCCGACCTCTCTGCGCTCGGAAGACTTGAGGTCATCAGCCCCACGGGCTGCCGAATGAAGCCCTTCGTCTGGATCAGCATGACTGCGGCGCGAAACGCACTGTGGTCTTAAATCCATGTCAAGTCACAGCATCTGGCATCACCGGATGTTTGATGGCTCTTAGGGCTTTGGTGAGGTCTCCCCCCTAAAATCCCCCGCGAGAAGTGGGATGTATATGAGTATACGTGTTGGGAATGTGTTGGTGGATCCGGTTCTCCGCCACGGGCTGCCGCTGGTTTTGGTCGCGATTTGCCTGCATTCGCTACCGCAACTTGCCAGCTCTGTCTCGCTACCGGAAGTTTTTGATCTGGGCAGGGCGCTCCCCGTCTGGGCATGGCTTGCTGCAGCAGCCTTTGCTGCGGTCAGTTTCTATTCCGTGGGCCAGTACGATGTGCTCGCAAGACGTGAGTTGAGGTTGACGGGTGATGAGGCCCGGGCACATCGAAATGGGGCGGCAGCGGTCGCTTTATCGCAACTCCTCGGGTTCGGACTGATCACCGGAGCTTTGGCGCGCTACCGGCTGAGCCCGCAAGATGGCATGATCCGTGCCAGCCAGATCACCGCACTGGTCACGCTGCTCTTCCTGATCGGCATGATGTTCGTGACCGCATTCGCGATCCTCTTCTCTGGTTTGCTGATTGACCGGACCGCTGGCATTGCCGCCATCACATGCCTGGCTGTCTGCGTCCTGACGCTCGTTCTGTATCGTCCCCGGGTGCGGATCTTGAAGTGGCAGATAGCCATGCCGGGGCTGGTGACTGTCTCAGCTTCGATTTTTTGGGCCACTGCGGATGTCGTGACCGCAGCGGCGGCCTTCTACGTGCTGTTGCCCGAGCCGGTTGAGTTGGGTTTCTCCGCCTTTCTCCCAATCTTCTGCATTGCGCTCGCCGCTGGCATTCTTTCCGGCGTGCCCGGGGGCGTCGGCCCCTTCGAGGTCGTATTGCTTGGGCTGACGGCGCCGCACCTGCCAACACATATCGACCAAACATGCCTGATGACGGCCATCTGCGGCTTTCGCATGCTATATTATGTGCTACCGGCGCTCCTTGCCGCGCTGGTCCTGCTGCGGCCGCCCAACGCAATACCAAAGATGCCGGCCGTACAACCGCCCCTGCCATCGCGTTTTCCACCACGTGCTGAGGTCGGTGTCATTGCACAAAACAGGGGAGAGATGGTCGCGCTGCCCTCGGGCGTTGGCGCGATGTGGCCCGCCGGGAACAGCCTTGTCTGCCTGTTTGATCCAATTGCCGATGCCGGCCCGGATTGGCCACGCCATTTCAAACATCACGCGAGGCGGCGCAGCCTGCTACCGGTTCTCTACAAATGCTCTGCCCGCCATGCCATTGCCGCCCGGAAGGCAGGGTGGGCGGTCGTCAAAGTGGCGGAGGATGCCATTGTTGCGCCAGCGACGTTCGACCTGAAAGGCGCCCGGTTTTCAGGGCTTCGTCGGAAGCTGCGCAAAGCCGCCAAAGCAGGTGTGACGGTTCAGCTTTTTCGATCTGAGCATCTGTCAGCGCTGGACCAGATTGATGTGGCTTGGCAAAAAAGATGCGGTGGCGCGCGGGGCGGAACCATGGGCCGGTTCTGTCCCTGCTATATTGAAAGCCAACTCCTGCTTGTGGCGGAGGTCGACGACAGGCCTGTCGCGTTTGTCAGCCTGCACAAGGGGCAAACAGAATGGGCGCTAGATGTGATGCGCGACGCAGACGCAGCGCCGGATGGCACGATGTATCTTCTCATCCATGAAGCGATCAGGCTGGCGGCTCAGGCGGGCATCCCGGTGCTGTCCCTTGCCGCGGTACCAGCGGGTGGGGTGCGCGATCATGGGTCTGGTGCCAAACTCCTTGCCTATGTCCGTGGCAAATGGGCCGCGCAGGGCTTGTATCAATTCAAATCCGCCTTCGCGCCGACGTGGAAACCGCTCTATATGGCTGCGCCAGGCAGACTTGGGATGTGCATAGGAGCCATGGATATCCTTCGAGAAGTAGTCAGGCCAAGCCCGCTGCACGACGGCGCGCCCTGCGCCTCCATCGCCGGTTCCGAAGTGCCGCGTATGAGGTCACGTGGGCATCCGCTTGCAGATGCCTCCTGAGGCGCATCTGCAACGCCCGGCCGTTCCCTCCGGTTACTGCATCCAGGGGTCGCCTATGCGCGTTGGCATCGCCACTTTGAGTGGACGGCTCAGCGTTTGATCGAACACACCATCGCGGTTTCATACCCGGCGGCCTGCAGCGTCTCGATCTTGGATCGCCATCCAGCCGGGCAGACAACAAAGGCGGCAGTCCTTCCCCGGGCGGCGAAGGCCGCTTCGGCTGCACGCAAAAGGGCCATCGCCCCTTCGTTTCCAGACCCAAGCGTCTCGGGGTCGGCCAGCTCTCTGTGATAGTAGTCATCAATCACCCCAACCGCCGCAATGTCATGTGCGGGCGGGAAATGCAGCCGCGAGGCAGGCTGAGCTATGATATACCCGTCGAGCTCCACCTGTGACCCGATGACCATCATGTCACGATCCGCGAGGGTCAAACTGCGCGTCATCCAAGCCGAAAAACGGGCATCCGCGTCCGCATGAGTCTCCCAGAACTCGTCGATGTCAAAGAGGACCTGCCGGTTCTCAGCACTGCGAGCCACGATACCGGGAATGTCCGCCTCGCTTACCGGGCGGATATCTGGGTGCCGCCCCCGCACCTCCAGATGCGCCCGCGACAGATAGAGTGTCAGCGGATCATACCCCCGTTTTTGAAATGCGGTCCGCCAGGCCTCACCTGCCACATAAGCGGAGACGATGACCTGAGCCCCGGCGTCCTGCAACGCGTCTTCTGCCGCCTTCACAAGCGCATCGACGGTGCCCGCCGGTGCATCGGGCGCGACACATGTATCCGGCATGATCAGCCCCGGCTCGCCCTTGCTGCCTGCGTAAATCGGCGGCACCGGCAGCAGCATCGCATGGCTCACGCCTGTGATCCGACCGTCCCGATCTGCAACCTGCCAGATCTGCACAGGGGGCTGCGCCCCCGTCAGCGCAACCGTCAGCGCCTTCTCGACCTGCGTCGACGCATCATGGGCGATCGACCACAACGCGCTGTCCTGTGCGTGTCGCTCTGCAGCGTCCAGAAGTAGAAGTTTGATCAACTGCGGAATGTCGTAAGGCGTTGCGGCCCGGATGATCTGCGGCATGTCGCTGTCCTCAATGCTGGGGCGTGGGGTCGCTGTGCACTTCGTATCGACCAGTTTTCGCGATTTGACAAAGCAGGAGAGGTTGACCAGCCTTTAGAAAAACTAACGGCTGTGAGCTGCGGAATGAAACAAATAAATCTCAACGCGCTGCGCGTGTTCGCCATGGTGGCCCGCCACGGCAACCTGCAGAGGGCGGCGGATGTGTTGAACCTGTCGCGCGGGGCGGTCTCTCAGCGGATCAAGCAGCTGGAGCTCGATCTTGGCGTTGTGCTTTTCCTGCGGGGCGCGCAAGGCGTCTCCCTGACGCCCGAGGGCGAGCGATGCCGTGCAGCGACGGATGACGCCCTGGCGCTGCTGGAAACTGCATTTGTGGACATCGGCGCGGTGAATGATCGCGTAACGCTGCACCTTGGGTCGTCGACAGCCAGCAAGTGGCTGATGCCGCGCATGGATGGTTTGACCACCGAGTTTCCAAAGCTGTCCCTGACCACCCAAGTGCATGAGCAGCCGCTGCAGCGCAGCCTTGGACGCAACGAAATTGCTATCTGGCCCGGCACAACGCCCGACACCAACCCCACGCACCAATGCCGACAGCTGACCGACATTCGCCTGGTGGCGGTGTGCAGCCCGGATTTTCCACGGTCAGATCGGCCTATGGGACTTGAGACCCTGCTGACCTTACCGCTGCTGCAGGATGCGCATCGGCGATGGGAAAAGCTGATCCAGGCAACCGGATATGGCGACACGCACAAGCTGCTCAACTTCGACCGGTCCGCGCTGGCGATTGAGGCGGCCATCGGAGGGCACGGTATCGCAGTTGCGCCGACCTATATGGTTGAGGCTGACATCCAGTCAAAGCGGCTTGTCGACGTATGGATCGACCCGGAACCATCCGAAGAGCGGCTCTTCATCTCATGGTCTCGGGAGCATGTCGGAGGGCGGCCCATCCGCCGCATCGTAGACTGGATCACAGATGAGTTTGCAGCCAGCCCACCAATCAGGTGAACGACACTGCGACCTGCACCGTTCGTTGCGCATACCAATGCGTCCACATGATTTCAAAGGATCCTGTCGACCGTGTCGTCATCAAACCCGAACCGCTGCATGAACTGGCGATGGGCGGGGCTGCCGAGGAATGCCTCCAGGATGAGATCGACACGATCTCGCAGGTCAGGACTGCCCGGTCCAAAACCAAAACAACCGAACGCCGGTTGCTTCTCAGAAACTGGAACATCGGCCACGGCGAGATCCGGCGCTGTGGTTTGCCGCAAGTACCCCACATGCGCCTGTGCGACACTTGCATAGGCGCTGACATGCCCATCTCGCACGGCTTGGGCAGCCCTCTCATATGTCTCGAAGATCCGTATTCGGGTCGTAGGAATACCAGCCTCCACTGCCGTCTGGTACTGCACCTGGTCACGAACGACGGCAAGGTGCAGATCAGCAGATCGCGCAATGCTGCGGTACCCGCTTAGACGATCAGCATCTTCGGTCTTGATCAACAAGCCATCCGTCAATGCCCAGATGGGTCGGCTGAAATGCGCGTGGCGCCGCCGCTCTTCCGAGGCAAAGAGCCCGGTGGTCATCTCCCAGTCGCCGCACGCGAGGCCGGGCAGCAGCTGCGCGAACTCGGTCTCAACAAACGCGATCTGCTCTATGCCCAGCTGACCGAGGACGTGGCGCGCAAGTTCCACATCACAGCCCGTGACCTTGCCGGAGGCGTCCAGATGGTTGAAGGGTGGCTCTATCAGGTAGGCAACTTTCACAGGTTGCTCCTCATCCAACCACAATGACCTGGCCCGTGATGGCCCCCTCGACAGACTTTGCAAAGGCACGGCCAACGCGGGCGGATGACACGCGCTCATGGCCGGGGAAGGCGGCTCCGTAGCGCGCTTCTGAAGCGTCCAGCAGCCCAGGGCTGACCACATTGATGCGAAGGCCGCGCACCATCTCAATCGCGGCACCGGTCACGAAGCCGGCCAGAGCCCCGTTGGCCGTGGCCGCAGCGGTTCCCGACACAATCGGGTCACGGTCCAGCACGCCGCTGGTCAATGTGAAGGACCCGTTGTCCGATATGCGTGGCAGACCGGCGAGCACCAGATTGACCTGACCCATCACCTTGTGATCCAGCCCCAGCCTGAAGCTTGTCTCGGTCTGCTCGGTGAGGGGCGCAAAATGCACATCTCCCGCCGCAGACACCACGGCATCGAAGGCGCCGATCTGATCGTACATCGCCTCGATCGAGCGTCGGTCAGCGATATCGGCGATCACATCGCCGGTTTTCCGACCAACGCGGATGATCTGGTGGCGTTTTGACAACTCGGCATGGGCCGCTTGCCCCACATCACCACTTGCCCCCACAAGAATGATCTTCATCGCAGCTCCCCTTCATAAATCTCAAGCTTTCGGGCAAGGATCTCCTCACATCTGTCGAGATCGTGCCGACGTTTCGCGAGCAGTTTGGAATGTGTGAGCAGGATCTGCTTGCGATCCGCTATGGTCGCGTCACCTTGCGCGTAGAGCGCGGCGAACCTCTGCATCACTTTCATCGGCATCCCGGTTTCGCGCAGCCAATAGAGCAGCGTCAGCCAATCCACATTCTCCGGCGAGAAGCGGCGTTGTCCGTCCGACCCACGCCCCACATTCGGGATCAGCCCCTTCGTCTCATAATAGCGAATAGTCGCGATATTGAGCCCGCACCGGGCGGCGGCTTCGGCAATGCGCATGACGTTCTCTCTCTCCACTTACCGAGGAGATACCTGCCTCAAGTAACTTGAGGTCAAGAAGAAACTTGGCCACGTCTGTGCACCACGTCGAAAACGCCTGTCTTAGGCCGCTTTGGTCTCGCGCTGCGGGAATAGGCGACGGAAGAGCACGTAAAACACAGGCGTGAAAAACAGGCCCAGGAGTGTCACGCCCGACATCCCAAAGAAGACCGCCGTGCCAAGCGCCTGGCGCATCTCGGAGCCGGGACCCGTGGCAATCATCAATGGCAAGACACCCAAAATGAACGCGAAAGCCGTCATCAGGATCGGGCGTAAACGCAGTTGGCTTGCGTCGACGGCGGCGTCAATTGGGCTCAGCCCGCGCTCCTCCTGCGCCTGTTTGGCAAATTCGACGATGAGAATGGCGTTCTTGGCCGCAAGCCCCACCAACACGATCAGGCCCACCTGCGTCAGAATGTTATTGTCCATGCCGCGCAGCATGACACCTAACAGCGCACCAAGAACCGACAAGGGCACAATGAGAATGATGGCCATGGGCAAGACCCAGCTTTCGTAAAGCGCCGCGAGGAACAGGAAGGCGAACAAAACGGAAAACGCAAAGATATACGCCGCCGTGTCGCCTTGTGTCCGCTCTTGCAGCGCCAGTTCGGTCCATTCGTAATCCAAGCCGGGCGGCATGACGGCTTCGGCAAGCGCCTCCATCGCGATCAGCGCCTCTCCTGTCGAGACCCCGGGCGCAGCCGAGCCTTGCACCGGCACGGACACCAGTTGGTTGTAGCGCTGCACCAGCGCGGGGCCTGCGGTTTCCTGCACAGTGACAAGCGTACCAAGTGGCACCAACGCCCCCGTAGCCGACCGGATGCGCAGGTTGCGAATGTCGTCTTGGTCAAGCCGGAACTGCTCATCCGCCTGCGCGCGCACCTGAAACAGGCGGCCAAACGCGTTGAAGTCATTCACGTAGGCAGAGCCGAGGTTGATCGACAGCGCCTCGAAAATTGACCCGATGGGCACGTTCAGCATCTGCGCGCGGACCCGGTCAATCTCAAGATAAAGCTGCGGGGACCCGGCAGAGAAGGTCGTGAAAACCCCCTGCACTTTATCGGAGGTCGCAGCGCTGCCCATGATCGCGTAGGCGGCATTCAGGACACGCGAAATATCGGCGGTTTCGGTGTCTTGCAGCTGCAGTTTGAACCCGCCACCGGTGCCTACGCCACGCACCGCCGGGGGCGCGATGGCGATGATGAAGGCCTCGCGCAGGCTCTGCATCCGCCCAAAGAGCTGCCCGACGATGGCTCCCGCCGTCAGCCCGCTGGCCTCGCGGTCTTCGAAGCTCTCAAAGGTGGTGAAGATCACGCCCTGGTTGCTGGCGTTCGTGAAAGTCGCCCCTGAGAACCCGGCGAAGGCCACGGCATTGGTCACGCCCGGTGTTTCAAGCGCGATCTCGGTCGCCTGCTGGACAATCGCATCCGTGCGGTCCAATGCCGCGCCATCGGGCAGTTGAACCACGACTATGGCATATCCCTGATCCGCCTCGGGGATAAACCCGGTCGGCACCTGCCCGTTGAGCCAGTAGGTCGTGCCCAGAAGCCCCCCAAAGGCAATCAGCGCCAGACCAAGCATGCCTGACGTGCTGACCAGCGCGCGCACAACGCGGGCATAGCCAGCGGCAAGCGCGTCGAACCCGCGGTTGAACCCGTCAGACAAGGCGGAGACGAACCGCGACAGCGGGTTGCGCGATGGCCTGTCCCGCTTAGGCTTCAGGATTGCAGCCGCCATGGCAGGCGACAGACTCAACGAATTGATTGTCGAGATCACCGTTGCCACCGATATCGTGACAGCGAATTGCCGGTAAAACTGTCCGGTGATCCCCGGCACAAGCGCAGCGGGCACAAAGACCGCAATCAGCACCAGGGACGTGCCGATCACCGCATTCTGCACTTCGTCCATCGTGCGGGCCGAGGCCTCGCGCGGGGACAGCCCGTTTGCGATGTTACGCTCCACATTCTCGACCACGACAATGGCGTCATCCACCACAATCCCGATGGCCAGGATCAGCCCGAAGAGTGTGAGCAGGTTGAGCGAATAGCCAAGCGCGAGCATCACCGCGAAGGTGCCGATGAGCGAGACGGGAATGGCCAGCAGCGGTATGATGGCGGTCCGCCAGCTTTGCAGGAAAATAAGGATGACCGCGATCACCAGCAAGACCGCCTCAAACAGCGTCTGATAGACCGCGTTCACCGACGATTCTATGAATTCGGTTGGATTGTAGACCACCTGATATTCCAGCCCCGGCGGGAAATCCTCTGACAGCGTCTCCATGACGGCCAGGATTTCATCTGCAGAGGCCAGGGCATTTGAGCCGGGGCGCTGAAAGATGCCAAGGGCGACAGCTGGCTTGTTGTTGAGATAGGAGTTCGTGACGTAGGAGCGCGCGCCGATCTCAACCCGTGCCACATCGCGCACGCGGACAACACGTCCGTCCTCCGACGACTTCACGATCACGCGGCCAAACTCACGCGGGTCCTGCAGGCGTCCTTGTGTGGTCAGCGTGACCTCAAAGGCGCTGTCGGTCCTGTTTGGCGGCGCACCAAGCGAGCCACCGGAGACCTGCACGTTCTGCTCGCGCAGGGCCGCCACCACGTCACCGCCGGTCAGCCCAAGGGAGCCCAGCCGGTCCGGGTCGAGCCACACGCGAGCTGAAAACTCCCGCTCGCCAAAGATGATCAGGTCACCCACGCCATCCAGCCGCACCAACCGGTCGCGCACCCGGGATCGGGCATAGTTCGACACATAGAGCTGGTCGAAGGTGGCATCCGGCGAAAGCATATGCACAACCATCATCAGATCCGGGGAGGATTTGGTCGTGGTCACGCCGAGGGCGCGCACCTCCTGCGGCAATCGTGGTTCGGCCACGGCCACACGGTTTTGCACCAGCACCTGCGCCGCATCGAGATCGGTGCCCAGCTCAAACGTGATGGTCAGCGACATCGACCCATCAGCAGTGGCGTAGGAGGACATGTAGAGCATGCCCTCAACCCCGTTGATTTCCTGCTCAATCGGCGTTGCCACCGTTGCGGCAATGGTCGCGGCATCAGCACCGGGATAGCTTGCGCGCACCACAATCGAGGGGGGTGCAATCTCGGGGTACTGCTCAACCGGCAACTGGAAATACGCGAGCAGCCCGACAATTGTCATGATCAACGAGAGAACAATCGCAAAGACGGGACGGTTTACGAAGAAACGGCCCATCTCAGTTGGCTGCCACCGGTGGTAATTCGACGATATCAGGCGCCACAACGCTGCCGGGACGCGCGCGCACCAAGCCTTCAATCACAATAGTTTCGGAGCCATCCAGACCGTCCCGGACAACGCGGTAGCCGTCAATGCGCGGCCCCGGCCGGATTGGAATGGGCGTGACATTGCCGCTTTCATCAAGAGACATCACCAACCGCCGGTTCTGGTCAGAGACCACAGCCGCATCGGGGATGAGAACACCGTCATAAGGCAGTGACCCCGGGACATTGACCCGCCCAAAGAGCCCGGGTGTCAGCAGCTCATCCGGATTGGGCAACACAGCACGGACGCGCATTGTGCCGGTGTCGGGGTCAATGCGGTTTTCCGAAAAATCCAACCGTCCGATCTGTGGCGGCACCCGGCTGTCCGACACCGTGATCCGCACTTCAAGACCCGCTGACCCCTCCTGCAGTACCGAGCCACGCGCACGTGCGTCCCGTGCGTAGGCAAGGAAAAACCGCTCATCGATATCGAAATAAAAGTGGATCGGATCGGTTGCGACAATCGACGTCAACACCGTTTGGTTCGCGGTGATCAGATTGCCGGGATCCAGCTGCGCCTGATCTATGCGGCCCGCCATGGGCGCACGAATTTCCGAATATTCGAGATCCAGCTGCGCAAGCTCCAGCGCGGCCCGCGCCTGTTCCAACGCCCCTTGAGCCGCCAAAAACGCCTCGCGCCGCTCATCAACCACGCTTTGCGGGATTGTGCCGTTTCCGACCAATGCCTCGGCGCGCTCCAGCTGCTCGGCTGTAAAGGCCCCCGTGGCTTCGGCTATGTCAATCTGCGCCTGTGCTTGACGCAATGCGGTGCGGAACTGACGTTGGTCAATGGTGAAGAGCAACTGGTCTTTTTCGACAAGGCTGCCGTCGGTGAAATGCACCTCATCCAGGAAGCCGGTCACGCGCGCGCGCACCTCGACATCAGCAGACGCGCCAAATCGCCCAACGAATTCATCATCTTCCACAATGGTTTTCACCACGGGCTTTGCGGCTGTCACAGGGGGCGGGCCCTGTTGTGCAAATGTTGGGTTCGTCAGACCCAGCAAAACGCAGACCGAAACGATATAGTGAATGCGTCGCATATTCGTGCCCCGGAAAGACTGCCAAGAATACTAGCCACATCGAATAGGCCAGCAAGACTTATCTCTAGTGAGGCCCCAAAGGTGAGAGGCCAACCGCTGATGTGCTTAATTTTCGTGACCCCAGCACCCCCGTGGCCGTCGTCTGTCAGACGGGCGGACGCACATCGTCCGGCATGGGGCAGACGTAAGGCGTCTCATCCAGATGCGCGCGATGGGTCGCTTGAGCGGCACGCAAAAGCGACGGGTCCTCTATCAACCGGCAGGCTGTGGCCGCCATCGCCTTGGCCGCATAGACCATCCCCTTGTGCGCTGCGGAAGCCTTGCCCTGGGCCACCGTCTGCCAGGTGTGAAACGGCGTGCCAATGGCGCAGGTTGCGACACGCGCCTGCACCGTTGGCACGGCCCAGCTCACGTCTCCGACGTCGGTTGACCCCTCGCCGCCCTCATGGTTGCGGTCGAGCGGTGCCACAAAATCGCACAGGGCCAGACCCTTGTCAGGTTTGGTCCCGATCCGTTTGAAGGTCGCTGCAATATCCGCATCGGTCAGAGTTTTCTGAATGTCGCGGGCGAACTCTCTGTCCGCCTCGTCAAAAGGCACCGGGCCAAGCCTGTCCAGCTCCGCCTGCAGGGTTTCTTCCAGCGGGCGATTGCCCAGCAGATTGGACACGCCAGAGAATACCTGACTTGTGACCTGCGTTTCGGTCATGAGCGCTGCCCCCTCAGCGATCTTGCGCACCCGCTGCATCAGATCGCGCAGTTCGGGCAAGGTACTTGCGCGCACCAGCTGCCGCACAGTCGCTTTGGCCTGCACGACGTTGGGCGCGACACCCCCGGCATCGAGATAGGCGTAGTGCACGCGGGCGCTATCGGGCATGTGTTCGCGCATGTAGTTGACGCCGATGTTCATCAACTCAACCGCGTCCAGCGCCGACCGGCCAAGCTCAGGCGCTCCGGCGGCATGCGCGGCCTTGCCATGAAAGGTGAAGTCAATCCGGGTGTTGGCCAGAGACATCGCTGCGTTGACGGCTGTAAATGTCGCCGGATGCCAGGAGATCGCAGCATCGACATCATCAAAGAGACCATCGCGCACCATGTATGTCTTGGCCGCGCCGCCCTCCTCGGCCGGACATCCGTAGTAGCGGACGCGGGCCTTGATACCGCTTTCCGCCAGCCAGTCCTTCACCGCCGTGGCCGCAAGCAGGGCCGCAGCGCCCAGAAGGTTGTGCCCGCAGCCGTGCCCGTTGCCTCCCTCTTCAAGCGGTTGATGCGCCGCGACACCCGCCGCCTGGCTGAGGTACGGCAACGCGTCGAACTCGCCGAGGATGGCAATCACGGGCCCCTCATCACCTGCCTCGCCCACCACGGCGGTGGGCAGCCCTGCGGCATTCTCCGTGATCCGAAAGCCCTGCGCCTCCAGCATGCGGGTGTGTTCGGCAACGGATTTATGCTCGGCAAACAGGGTTTCCGGCGTGTCGAACACGGCATCCGACAGGGCGATAAACCCGTCGCGGTGGCGATCCACGTGGTCCCAGATCGGGTCGGCGTTTTTCATAATCCTCTCCATGGCAATCTTTGGGCAGCGTCACATCGCGCCGTCATGTTCCAGCAGGCAGGCGGTCTGCCGACCGTGCTTGCCCACCGTCAGCTCCGGCGCGGTGGTCCGGCACGCCGCCGTGGCCAGCGCACAACGTGGATGAAAGGTGCAGCCGGGCGGCGGGTCGAGCGGCGAGGGGATTTCCCCCTCAATCGGCGTGAAGTCCTGCCCGCGCCGATCAAGACGCGGCGCTTCGGCCAGCAGCGCGCGGGTGTAGGGGTGGCGCGGGTTCTCGAACACCTCTTCGGTGGTGCCAATCTCGACCAGACGCCCCAGATACATAATGGCCACACGATCCGCGATATGTTCGACCACACTTAGGTCATGACTGATGAAGAGATAGGTCAGCCCAAGCTCTTCGCGCAGATCCATGAAGAGGTTGATCACCTGCGCCTGGATCGACACATCAAGGGCGGCGATGGCCTCATCACAGACGATGAATTTGGGCTTCACCGCCAGTGCGCGGGCGATCCCGATGCGCTGCCGCTGCCCGCCCGAGAACTGATGCGCATAGCGGCGTTTCAGCGACGGGTCCAACCCTACCTTGCGCATCACCTCATCCACGTAATCCGGCAGGTCCGATTTGCGGACCATCCCGTGCATCAGAGGCGCTTCGCCGATGATGTCTTCGACACGCATGCGCGGATTGAGGCTGGCGAAGGGATCCTGAAAGATCATCTGGATCGCAAGTGTCGCGGCCCGTTTCTCCGCACCACGCAGCTGCGCCACCTCCTTGCCGTGATAGAACATCTGGCCATCGCTGGCCGCATGAATGCCCGCTACCACCCGGCCCAGAGTGGATTTGCCACAGCCCGACTCGCCGACCAGGCCTACAACCTCAC
Source organism: Roseobacter cerasinus (assembly GCF_009811755.1). Classification (GTDB taxonomy): domain Bacteria; phylum Pseudomonadota; class Alphaproteobacteria; order Rhodobacterales; family Rhodobacteraceae; genus Roseobacter; species Roseobacter cerasinus. The sequence goes on along the minus strand of NZ_BLIV01000002.1, from coordinate 602,253 downwards.
CCTGCCCGATGGACAGGCTGACCCGATCCACCGCATGCACCGTCTCCTCGCGAACATTTGCGCCAAGCCGCCGGGCGATCTTTCCCGCCACATCAAGACGCTTGGTAAAGAGCTTGGAAACATCACGGATTTCCACAAGCGGCGCCGTCATTCCTGCACCTCGGCCAGAGCTTGAGGGTTGAAGCATCTCAGCCGACGCCGGGCGACATCGCTGATCGCAGGCTGGGTGGCACAGGCCGCCGTCCGCGCCCGGCAGCGCGGGCCAAAAGCGCAGCCTTGGGGCAGAGCCAGCATATTCGGTGTCATCCCCTCAATCTGAAAGAGCCGCGCGCCGCGCTGGTTGGCTGTCGGCACCGACCCGAGCAGACCAACGGTGTAGGGGTGCAGCGGATGGTCTATGACATCATCGGTGCCGCCCTGCTCCACAATCCGGCCCGCATACATCACCGATATCTTGTCGGCGAGCCCGGCGACCACGGCCAGATCATGGGTGATCCAGATCATCGCGGTGCCGGTCTGACGGGTCAGCTTCTGCGCCTCGTGGATGATCTGGGCCTGAATGGTCACGTCGAGCGCGGTGGTCGGTTCATCTGCGATGATCAGGTCGGGCTTGTTGAGGAAGGCCGTCGCAATCGCCACGCGCTGGCGCATGCCACCTGACAGCTGGTGCGGATAGGCGCGCAACCGCTCCTCCGGCGACGGGATACCCACCAGCCCGAGCGCATCGCGGCTGCGTTCCCAGGCGCTCTTGCGGTCGATTTTCTCATGCGCGAGGATCGCCTCGATCATCTGCGTATCGATCCTGAGCACAGGGTTCAGGGTCATCATCGGATCCTGGAAGATCATCGAGATGCGGTTGCCGCGCAGGCGCTGCAAACGTTCTTCGGGCGCATTGGCGATGTCTTCACCATTAAAACGGATGGCACCCTCAACGATGCGGCCCGGCGGATCGATCAAACCGAGGATCGAAAACCCGGTGATGGATTTGCCGGAGCCGGACTCGCCCACCAGCCCCATGATCTCCCCCTTGGAGACGGCGAAATCCACACCATCCACCGCCTTCACCACGCCTGCATGGGTGAAGAAATGGGTCTTGAGCCCGCTGACATCGAGAACAGCGGTCATTTCTTGAGCCTCGGGTTCAGGACGTCGCGCAGGTGGTCGCCGACTAGATTGATCGACACCACGGTCAGCAACAGCGCGAGGCCGGGGAAGACCGAGATCCAATAGCGCCCCGACAGCATGTATTCGAACCCGTTGGCGATGAGCACGCCGAGGGAGGGCTCGGTTTGCGGCAGCCCCACGCCGAGGAAAGACAACGTGGCCTCCAGCGAAATGGCGCTGGCGGTCTGCACGGTGCCCACCACGATCAGCGGCGCCATGCAATTCGGCAGGATGTGCCGGAACACGATCCGAAAGCGCGAGATACCAAGGCACTGCGCCGCCTCGACGTATTCCTTGTTCCGCTCCACCAGCGCCGTCGCGCGCACGGTGCGCGCATAATAGGCCCATTGCGCCACCACCAGCGCGAGGATGATCTTGTCGACCCCCTTGCCCAACGCCGCCACCAGCATCAGCGCAACGAGAGACGCCGGAAACGACAGCTGCAAATCGACGATCCGCATGATCAAGGCCTCGACCCGACCGCCCGCATAGGCCGCAACAAGACCAATCACCATGCCGATCAGCAGCGCGATGACACCCGAAGCGAGGCCCACCGTCAGCGAGATGCGCAAGCCATACAGAATGGCAGAGTAGAGATCGCGCCCGGCCCCATCAGACCCCAGCCACATGATATAACCCGGAAAGGCCTCGGACCCGGGCGGCAAGCGCCCGTCTAGAACATCCACCTGCGCCAGATCATAAGGGTTCTGTGGCGTGATCCACGGCGCCAGAACGGCCAGCAGGACGATGATGCAGAAAATGCCAAGCGCTGCCGTGGCGATCTTGCTTTCAAAGAACTCCGCGCGAAACCGCTGGAACGGCGTCTCGACCTTGAGCTCAACAGGCGTGGCAGTGTTGGTCATGCGCCCTGATCCTGCAGCCGGACACGGGGATCGAGAAGCGAATAGAGAATATCCACGATCAGATTGATCACGATAAAGAAGAGCACGATGATCATCAGGTAGGCGACCACAACAGGCCGGTCGAGTTGCAGGATCGCGTCAATCAGCAGCTTACCCATGCCAGGCCAGGCAAAAATCGTCTCGGTCACCACGGAAAACCCGATGAGCGAGCCGAACTCCAGCCCCATGACCGTCACCACCGGGATCATGATGTTTTTCATCACATGCACAAAGATGATGCGCCGGGTCGTCAACCCTTTGGCGCGGGCGTATTTCACATAGTCCTGCCCCAAAGCTTCACGCACCCCGGCCCGGGTCAGCCGGATCGCCAGTGAAATCTTGAGCAGGGCGAGGTTCAGCGCGGGCAGAAAGATGTGACTGAGGCCATCGGGAGTGAACAGGCTGCTCTGTATGCCGAGAAAGGTGGCTGTATCGCCCCGACCCGTCGCAGGCACCCAACCCAGCTCAACCGCGAAAAGCATGATCAGCATAAGCCCGACCCAGAACGTGGGCAGCGAGAACCCAAGGATAGACCCAGCCATGATCCCCTTGGACAGCGGGCTTTCGGAATAGAGCCCGGCATAAAGCCCAAGCGGAATACCGATGACAATGGCCAGCATCAGCGCGGTAAACGCCAGTTCCATCGTGGCGGGCATGTGATGCATGATCAGTTGCAACGCAGGCTCACCAAAGATGAAACTGTTGCCCAGATCGCCTTGCAGCGCGCCCTTGAGGAACAACAGATATTGCTCCCAAATCGGCCGATCCAGCCCCAGGCGCGCAATGGCCGCCGCGATATCGTCTTGATCCGCATCGGGGCTGACCAGCATGTAGACCGGGTCGCCGACGATGTTGACGCCAAAGAAGACGATCACGGACATCAGGACAACCACGAGCAGCGCCTGAAGCAATCGGCGGATGATGAAAACCGTCATGAGGGTGCGCCGCTTGGAGCAGAAAAACCGGGCCGCAGCTGCGCGCGGCCCGGATGTTCGGCGGTTACTCTTTCACCACACCGGTGGCGAGCGTGTACTCATCCGTGCGGGCAACGTATTTCAGGCCAGCTTTGGCCGCCCAGGTGTTGACCTGGAAATGCGTCGGAATGATCGCTGCGTTGTCGATCGCGCGCTCGGTTGCCGCAGCCAGAAGATCCTGACGTTTGGCATCATCCACAGTGCGCAGCGCCTCTTCGATCAGCGCATCGGTCTCCGGGTCGGAGTGGCGGCCACGGTTGGACGAGCCGAACCCTTTGTCACTGTCAAAGGTGTGGATCAGCGATTTCAGCGGAGAGGAGGCCTCCCCCGATCCCGCACCCCAGCCCACGAGGATAAAGCTGAACTCGGGCAGGTCCCCGTCCGCACCACGAGATGCGCGACCGAAATAGACGGAGCGTGGCATCGTCTCGACGGCGGTCTTGATGCCAACGCGTGTGAGCATCTGCGCAACTGCCTCCGCAATCCGCGCATCGTTGATATAGCGGTCGTTCGGCCCGTGAATGGTCATCTGGAACCCTTCAGCATAGCCCGCTTCGGCCAGAAGCGCCTTGGCGCCTTCTGGGTCATAGGCCACCACGTCCAGATTGTCGGAAACGCCAAAGAAGCCTTCCGGCAAGAGTTGTCCGGCGGGCAGGGCAACCCCCTCCATCACACGCTCGACAATGGCATCACGGTTGATCGCCATGCTGATCGCCTTGCGCACGCGCACATCCATCAGCGGGTTCTTGATGTCCCCGCCGTCCATCGCCTTCACAAACGGCGAGTTCTCGCGGAACTGGTCCATGTGCAGATAGATGACGCGGTTCGACACGCCCTGGCTCAGTTGGACCTCGTCTTTGCCTTCCAGCGTCGCAATGTCCGTGGTCGGCACAGCCGCGATCATATCCACATCACCGGCGAGCAGCGCGGCAACACGGCTCGGCCCGGAAGAGATGGGTCGGAATTCGACCTCGGACCAGACCGGAGCCTCACCCCAATAGTCCGCGTTGCGCTCCACCACGATGCTCTCACCCGGCGTGTAGCTGACGAATTTGAACGGGCCGGTTCCGATGGCTGCGGTTCCGGAATTGAACTCTTCGGTGGTCGCACCGCACCCGGTTTCGTCCGAGATGATGCGGATGGTCGAGATGTCATTGGCCATCAACGGATAGGGCTCGGCGGTTTTGAAGTGCACCGTGTAATCGTCGATTTTCTCGACGGTTTTGCCCTTCAGGTAGGTGCCAAAGCTCGACGGAGAGTTCGGCACATTCGGCGCACGCTCAATGGTGCAGACCACATCATCAGCGGTGAAATCGCTGCCATCGTGGAACTTGACGCCCTCACGCAGCTTGAATTCCCAAGTCAGATCATCAACCGCCTCCCACGACACTGCAAGGCCGGGCATCAGACGCTGCCGTTCATCCTGATCGACCAGGCGATCAAAGATATGCAAAGTCAGCGCATTGTTGGGCCCAAGATTGTGGAAATGCGGATCCATGGCCGTCGGCTCGGATGCAAGGCCGATGGTCAGTTTTTCGGCGGATACGGCACCGGCGCTCAACGCCAAAAGGCCGGCGGCGACAGCTGTCGCAGCTCTCATCTTTTTCATCAAATGACTCCCTGTCAATTTTGAGAATGGCACAGCCGAATCTGGCGCCCGGTCTTGCCCCAAGTTCAAATGCTATCTACCAATAAAGTCATTGCCAACACTCTAGGCTATGCGATTTTGCATAGCTCAAGTCAGCTCTGAAGGTGGATCGGACGTGTTCGGACGGGAAAAATCACGCATATGACAGAGCATCGGCACAGATTGCGCGAGCTGGAATCGCTGCGCGCCGTTGTCACCACTGGCACCACAACCGGCGCTGCGCGGCGTCTGGGCATCTCGCAATCGGCTGTGAGCCGCGCCCTGACCCAGCTGGAAGCCCGGGTGGGGCATGCCCTCTTTGTCAGAACCTCCGGCCGGATCGAGCCAACAGTCGAAGCGCTGCGCCTGAATGACAAGCTGGACCCGATTTTTGAGACGCTAGCGCAGATCGAAGGCGCGGATTGGGCGGCGCAACAGGATGAACCGCTGCGCCTGATCGTCCCGCCGACGCTGGCGCATCACTTTGTCATTGGGCGTGTCGCCAGCTTTCTGAAGGCCAATCCCGGAAAACGTCTGCAGCTGGACATCCAGGCCACCGATGTGCTGGTCGCCGGCATTCTGGACCTGCGATACGATCTTGGGCTGACCAGCGCGATGATCCAGCGCTCAGGTGTGAACCTGATCCCCTGGCGTCGCAGCAAGGTGGTCTGCGCCATGCCCAAAGGTCACCCGCTGGCGGCCAAGCGCATCATCACGCCCACCGACCTCGAAGGTGTCGAGCTGGTCGAATTCCTGCGCCGTCTGGGCACGCGATCCATCACCGAGCAGATTTTCGCCCGCGCGGGTGTGCGCCCCGTTCAGGTGGCCGAAACCGCGACGAATATGGCCGCGCTTGAGCTTGTCCGCGAAGGGCTGGGGCTGACGCTGATCAACCCCTTTCCGCTGCTTACAACAGGCATGGAGGGTATCGAGATCCGCCCATTTGACGCAGCGATCTACTACAACACCGGCTTTGTTGTACCTGCGGGCCGCCCGGTGACGCAGCTGGCGCGCCAATTCATGCGCTATGTCAAGCTGACAACACCGCCAGACAGCTATTCAGAGCCGATATGATGGGCTGGGGCTCAGGGCCAGACTGTGTCGGGATCCATCGGATAGTTCGGGCGCGGCACATGCGTCAGCGGCCAGCGGTCATGGACCGGGCTGGTCAACCCGGCGGTGTCCACCTCAAAGACCTGCTCCGGGGAGAACCAGGCCGCAAAGCCAGCGCGGAAATGGCCACGGGACTTGACAACAACTGTTCGCGCTCGTCCCGGATCGAGACCCATCATGTGAAAGAACACCGGATCAGCGGTCTGGGTCCGGTCGGTGATGACCACAACAGTGATGCCGTCGATCCGCAAAGCCGCCGACGGCCCGAGGGTGAGCCGTCGCCCCGCTGTCATCCCGCGCTCTCCCACAACATTGCCATCGTGCAGCGCGACAACTTCGGCCTCCGCCTCGAAAGGCTTGTCCCATTGCTCCCAAGGGACATCCAGGTCAGAGGATCGATTGAACACAGCCCGGAAATGCCCGCCCACGCCCATCTCATGCGCCTCCGAAGCGAGCTCCGGATCGCAGATCGAGCCAAACAGGCAGTCGGTCACTCCGGCCGCATGAACGGCCGCAAGAAGCTCCGTCGTGCGCCCAGACCCACCACCACCGGGATTGTCGCCTGCGTCGGAGAAGATCACCGGCGCGGGGGATGCCATGGCGCGCGCTACCGCCTCTTCCACCGTGGTCAGGCTGCGCACGAACTGATGCCGCGCTGCCCATGCCAGCTGCGCCAGTTCATCAGCAAGCCCGGTCGCGATGGCCTTGTCGTCCCGCGCGGTCACGACAATGCTGAGACCGTTGTCTGGCACGTCGGAAAACAGGAAATTTCCAAAGATCGAGACATTCAGGATCTTGCTCCGCAGCTCGGCCTGCCTGCGCTGCCCGACGTCAATCAACGTGCCGTAAGGGGCCTCACCACTCAAAAGCGCGACCGACGCCGGAACCAGCGGCAATTTCACATGCGCGATCTGGGGCCGCTGATCACTGGCAAGACATCGGCGGAGCGAAAAGGCCGCTTCCTCGCCGCGTTCAATCTGATCCACATGCGGGTTGGTGCGGTAGCCGACGATCAGGATATCCGGCCCGACCACCTCCCGAACCCGCGCCATCAACGCCCCATCCAGGTCAGGGTCGTGCTCGGCAACCATCGCCCCGTGGTTGCAAATATAGACAGCATCAACAGGGCCGGCCACGCTCAGGGCGGCCTCCGCCTCCGCCACGATCTGGTCAAACACGCTTTGTCGGACAGGGCCGGCGGGATGGCTTGCAGCAAGAATGCAGGGCACGGGCTCCCAGGGGCCGGTCGCATCCATCGCGCGCACGAAGGCCGCAAATTCGGTGGCGAGTTTTGGGGCGGTTTGCCGCGCTTCCACCATCAGCGCAGGGCCGGTGAGCCAGGTGAGCGAGGTGAAATCCTCCGCCTCCGCCGGTTTTGCATAGCGGTTCGATTCAAGAACGGCGCCAAGCAGCGCAACCCGGGGCAGTGTCATGCGATTGCCTTTTTCAGATCAGCACAGTGTTGAAGGAACACCATGAGATGAGCCGGATCAACATCCCAAATGACTACCCCATCGAGATCACGCTTCCAGATATCGAACCTTATGCGGCGGGCAACACGGGCATTCCATTTGTCTGGCGGTTTGAGGCGGAGGCTCCGGGGCCAAACGTGATGGTCAGTGCGCTGGTGCATGGCAATGAGCCCTGCGGTGCCATCGCGCTCAATTGGCTCTTTCAGCAGAACATTCGACCGTCAGCAGGCACGTTGACCCTGGCCTTCATGAATGTGGAGGCCTATCGCGCTTTCGACCCCCATGATCCGAACGCCACGCGCTGGTTGGATGAAGACATGAACCGAGTCTGGGATGCCGCTGTTCTGGACGGCACGCGTACAAGCCGAGAGTTGCGACGTGCGCGGGAGATACGCCCGCTGCTCGATGATATCGACGTGCTCTTTGACATTCACAGCATGCAGCACGTCGCCCCACCACTGATGATGTCGGGCCGCCACCCGAGGGCGAAAGACCTAGCCACCAAGATCGGGGTGCCGAAGCGCGTCGTCGGTGATGCAGGCCATGCTGCTGGACGCAGGATGCGGGACTACGGGGCGTTCGATGATCCGGCAGCGACAAAGACGGCCTTGTTGATCGAATGCGGCCAGCACTGGGAAGCCAAAGCCGCGCCGCTCGCGATCGAAGCGACCCTGCGATGTCTGGTGGCGACCGGGACCTTGCCACCGGACCGCTTGGACGCCTACCCCGAGCCCGTTCCGCAGATGTTTTTTACAGTTACCGAAGCCGTGACCATCGAGAGCGATGGCTTTCAGTTTGCCAAACCCTTTACAGGTGGTGAGATCTTCGCGGAAGCGGGGACGTTGATCGGTCATGACGGGGATCGCGCCATCCTTACGCAAACGCCCGACACGATGCTGGTGATGCCGTCCAAACGCCTCTGGAAGGGGCAGACAGCAGTCCGCTTGGCTGCGCCAGATCCACGCTGAAACACCCTATCAGGAACAGCGGTGTTCAGCGCTTGCTGCGCAGAGAGAGTCATCCCCTCGTCGGCGCAGAATCAAAGGCGCCAAACGACAGATGTGCGCCAGTCGGCGGATAAGGATCGGCAATCAGAGAAACCTGAAATGGCCATAACCTGGGGGGCGATAGTCGTCGCTCTCGCCTTTTTTGTTGCTAATTATTCGACAGGGCGCACACAAGATCGGCTGGAGAACCAGATACGGGACATTAAATCCACTAATTTTGAGGTTTTTGCGCATTTCTCAGGGGGATCTGGAAGTCAAATGATCCCCGCACCGTGGTTTGGGAACCGTTTGGAGCAACAGGACATAGGGCAGAAATCTCCGCCACAATGTGCATCTCTGTGCATTTGTGAGGAAGGCCAAGCCGCAAAATAGAATTGGCGTCCAGCACTTTGGAAGAACGGTCGCTTTTGCGATGCGCAGCAGCGCTTGCATGCGCCTCGCTCGGCCACCTCAGATGCAGGGTTGGAGTTGGTCTTTCAACTCAGAAATAGCTTCTGACCAGACTGCCCGCGATCAGGCTCCATCCGTCGGCGATGACAAAAAAGGCCAGTTTGAAGGGGAGAGAAACAATGACCGGCGGGACCATCATCATCCCCATCGACATCAGAATGGCTGCAACCACGAGATCAATGATCAGGAATGGCAGGAAAATCAGAAACCCAATCTGAAACGCGCGCGATATCTCTGACAACAAGAAGCTTGGAACAAGTACAGACAAAGGGGCGTCGGGCGTTGGGGTTGCATCAATTGTGTCGGCCCGAAGCTCCGCCATTGCGAAGAACGTATCCGGATCCAGCCGACTTGCCATGAACACCCTGAATGGCTCAAGCGTCCGAACAAAAGCCGTTTCAACATCAATGAGATTGTCGTTGAGGGGCATGATTCCATTTGACCAAGCTTCGGTAAAGACAGGCTCCATAATGAAGTAGGTCAGGAACAGCGCCAGGCTGACAATGAGCATGTTTGGCGGGGATTGCTGCAGGCCGATCGCCTGCCGCAGGATCGACAAAACGGTCACCAGGAACGGAAAGCACGTCACCATGATTGCCAGACCCGGCGCCAGGCTCAGCACCGTGATGAGGGCAAATAGCTGAATCGTCCGGGCGCTTATGGATCCGTCATCCGCCAGGGAAAACGAGAAATCCTGTGCCACCACCAGATCGGGTGACACCACAAACAAAAGCGCGAGAAAGCCCGCCAGTAGATGCGACGTTCGCATGAACCTTCAGTGGCCAGACTGCAGATCAACGATTTCAGTCAGCCGGACCACAAGCTGCCCGCTGGCATCATCGCCGTCTTTTTCTTCCAACATGCCCCGCGCGATCAGTCGGTCGCCAACGTAAAGCTCGACCGGATCGTCTACAGACCGATCAAGCGGTAGGACCGCATTTTCGCCCAAGGCAACCAGATCCCGGATCAATGGTCGCGCCTTGCCAACACAGACGCTCACCTCGATCGGTACCGATGTGAACGGATTGCTGGTTTCGGCCGCCGGGCTCCGGTCTGCGGACAGATCATCCATGGAGGGTCTCCTGCTCTGTTTCGTGGAAAAAGGCTGTCATGGCGTCGCGGACACCAGACAGGACAGCCTGCAGATCTATATTGCGTTCCTCATTGCCGATCCGGACAAAGGCTTGACCATCAGCAAGGGACGGTTCGACTACGATCTCGAAAGGCGCTTTAAGCCGATCTTCGGCCAGCGACTGGACAGCCTCCAGATTGGATTGCGCCACAACAATTTCGACAGGTTGAGATGCGGCGTCCTTTAGCGGATCCATCAACTGTTCGACGATCTGTGGAGCCAAGGCGCCTCGCGCTACCTCTGGCAGAATCTTGTCTATGATGTCGGTAAGGATCGGTTGGACCGACAATGTGAGTTTGGACAGTGCTTCATGATAGCTAAAGGACATATCCTGCAGATTTTGACCGAACTCCGCGCTGACCTTCGACACGGAATCCGACTGCGCCTTGACCGCGTCATCCCATCCAGCCTGATAGCCCTTCTCGAAGGCTTCGAGTTGCTGGTCCTCTGTCAAAGCAACGTTGACCGGGCTTTCTACCGGTTCCGGTTCGCTGGGCTGGTTGAAGTTCTTATACCTGTGCGACAGCGACATCAGGCATTTTCCTCCTTGTCCTCGAGCCAACTCCGGAGGATTTCGACGGTCTCTTCTTGCCGCTCTCCAATCATGGCTCTAAGACGCTCGACAGGATCATCAGACAGCCCGCCAGCCATCGGCAGTTCTGGGAGAGCGCCGGGGTCATCCGATGCGAAACCCGAGATCATTGGTAGCTCTGGCAAATCAAAGTCGTCTGCTGTCATATCATCTGCACCGGCAGCGATATCTTCATCCGCAGTTCCGTCTGGCAGAAGGGCCAGCTCATCTTGCCCGTCCGTAAGCGCCGGCTTGGTCAGCAGTGGACGCACCACAAACAAACCTAGAATGATGGTCACAAGCGCCAATACAGCCATTTGGATCGCCGACATCAAGTCGAGGTGAAGCCCATCAAGAAAGGACGTACCAGCGGCGGTGCCCTGTGGCGATACACTTTGCAACGCCATGGATTTGATTGTGATAATGTCACCGCGGGATTCATCGAAACCAACGGCCGAGGCAACCAGATCCCGAAGCGCTTCGAGCTCAAGCTCATCTCGCGAAACGAGCTCCTGAACGCCGTTTTCGCCTTCCACAGTCACATCGTTGACCAAGACAGCGACGGTCAGCCGCTTGATGGCCCCCGGAACCCGCACAATCTCCCTTTCAGTTTCAGAGACTTCATAGTTTACCCGTTCCCGGGATTCAGAGTTTTGGGAAGACGAGTTTTCACCGTTTCCGCCTTCTTCATCCGGCAAATTCGACGCCACGGTCACATCGCCACCACCAGCTTCAGTAGACGTGTTGTTACGCTCTTCCGTATCCGTGCTGATCGCGACCCGTCCCTGAGGATCAAAGATTCGCTCTCTGATGGCTTCACTTTCAGTGACCGTGTCGACGCTGACTTCGACAACGGCATTCCCAAAGCCAACCCGCGCCTCAAGCAGACGCTGAACCCGGTCCCGCAAGACCTGGGCCTTATCATCTGATCCAGCCGGCGCCACTTCGTCCACAGAATTGATCAGGGCACCGTTTGCATCAATGACAGCGACATCTTCTGAAGCAAGCCCGGCTACGGCGGAAGACACAAGGAATCGGATCGCCTTGGCTTGCTGTGGGGTCACCGCCCCTCCGGTCGGGGTCACAGATACGGATGCCTTTGGCGTGACACCCCGTTGAAAGGGATTGGACCCCGTGCTGGCGATATGAACTCTCGCCATCGCGACATGCGGACTGGAAACAATGGTCCGAGCCAGCTCTCCTTCTTTCGCACGCCAATATGCCGCATCGAACATCTGCGATGTGGTGCCGAAGCCAGAGAGGTTATCAAGTAGCTCGTAGCCGCGATTCGAATTCGCTGGCAAGCCTTCACTGGCCAAGGTCATGCGCAGTTGATCGCGATCTTCAGCCGCGACAAAAATCGACCCACCGCGCACTTCAAAGGCCGCTCCACGCTGTTCCAGAGCTCGAACAACCTCACCTGCCGCGCCATTTTCAAGGCCCGCATAAAGAAGTGTCATGGATGGCGCGGAGGCCATGCGTGACATCGCCAGGATGCCGACAAACATGGCGACTGTCGCGACGATCACAATAATCTGACGACGCAAATCAAGCCCCGTCCACGCATTCAATAACTGCTGCACAACCGCCTCCGTGGAGCTGAACGTTCTATTCAGCGATGCCAACAGCAATGAACGATCTGGCTTAACAATCGGTTAGTGCAATCGCGTCTATAACAATTTTCGTAACCAAGAACGGGAAGCTCATGACAGACGCAGCTATCATTGAAGACGAAGTTGAACCAAAATCGTCGAAAATGCCTTTAATTCTTGGCATTGTGCTTCTTCTTGTCGGTGGTGGAGGTGGTTTTTATGCGACATGGAGCGGGTTGCTGCTTGGTGGCGAATCAAAAAAACCCGCCGCCGAAGAAACGAAGGCAGAGGACAAATCTCCCGTCATAGAATTTGTCGCAATCGAGCCGATCACGGTCTCGTTGCCGCAAAGCAGCGCGCAGGATCATTTGCGCTTTCGCGCTGAGCTGGAGGTGGCTGCCGGATATGCTTCGGACGTCGAGGCGATGTTGCCCCGGATCATCGATGTTCTGAACAGTTATCTCCGCGCGGTTGAGATGAATGATCTCACCAGCCCGGCCGCTCTGACACGTTTGCGAGCGCAGATGTTGCGACGGGTCCAGGTGGTCACCGGACCCGAGCAAGTCAAAGATCTACTCATCATGGAATTCGTACTGAACTAAGGAGGGTGATATGGAACTGATTGCAGATGTTTTGTTGGCCGCTGGCGCGCTTGGGGCGGGGATTTACTGCCTGGTTCTTGGGCGCAGACTGAATCGTTTCAACGATCTTGAAAAAGGTGTGGGTGGAGCGGTGGCAGTTTTGTCCGCTCAAGTCGATGACCTAACCAAGACACTGTCGGCAGCGCAATCTACAGCGGCGAACTCCGCAGATACCCTGACTGATCTGACAAAACGCGCAGAAGACATGTCGCGCAAGCTTGAACTGCAGATGGCATCTCTGCACGACGTCCCTGATGTCCCAAGGCATCAGGAACCGGCTACCCAACCGCGACCAGTTGCGCCGGCGCAGCCTGCCAATGAACCCATGTTTGTGCGGCATCGTGGTGCGGAGGCACACCAGTGAAGTACGTGACATTCCTCTCTCGCGGCACTGGACGCGGCTCCATCTTGTTGATCGCTGGCCTCCTCGTCGGTTCGGCGGTCATTCGTATTGGCATAGGTGCGGGGCAGGCTGTGGCCACCGAAAATCCCTCCGCGGTAGTGGAGGTCGCGGCAAACAAGGCGGACATGCCAGATACCGAGGCCCCATCTGACGATAGGGAACGGATGTCAAAGATGCTGCAGTCTTTCCAGGCACGGGAGCAGCGGCTTGCGGAACGGGAAGAGCAGATTGAGATGCGAATGAAGGCACTCTCGGTTGCAGATGAGGAGATCGAAAGGCGGCTTGCGGCACTTCAGGGTGCAGAAGATTCGCTGCGTGATTTGCTGGCGCTTGCGAACACGGCAGCCGAAGATGATCTGGCCCGACTGACATCAGTCTACGAAAATATGAAGCCCAAAGACGCCGCGGCTTTGTTTGAGCAAATGGAGCCCGTTTTCGCGGCCGGTTTTCTTGGTCGCATGCGGCCAGAGGCGGCGGCTGGAGTCATGGCCGGCCTCTCTCCACAGGTGGCCTATTCGATTAGCGTCATAATGGCTGGTAGAAACGCTGATGTGCCTAAAGGCTAGCGGCGCAGAGGCTTTCTTAACTTCCTTTTGCGACAGTACAGCGGCCAGCTACTGAGGGTTGAAGATGATCGGAATCATTGGAATCGTGGTTGTTTTTATCATGGTTTTCGGCGGCTATCTTGCCGCTGGAGGCAAGATGGGAATCATTTTCAAAGCCTTGCCGTTTGAGATGACGATGATTGGCGGCGCTGCCGTCGGCGCTTTCCTGATCAGTAATGATTCATCGGCGATTAAGCAGACGGCGCGGGACATGGGTAAAGTCTTCAAAGGTCCTAAATGGGCGCATGATGACTACAAAGATCTTCTTTGCCTCTTGTTTGAACTTATCCGATTAGCGCGCCAAAATCCGGTGGCGATTGAAGAGCATATTGAGGCACCGGACGACTCAAACATCTTTTCCAAATATCCAAAGATTCTTCAGGACCGAGAAGCCATTGCACTGATCTGCGACACCATGCGGTCGGCATCGATGAACTACGACGATCCACATCAGGTGGAGGAAGTTCTGGAAAAACGCATGGAAGCGAATATGCACCACGCGTTGCATTCAAGTCACGCCCTGCAGACGGTGGCAGATGGTTTGCCGGCACTTGGAATTGTTGCCGCCGTTTTGGGCATCATCAAAACTATGGGTTCAATCGATCAGCCGCCCGAAGTCCTTGGCAAACTGATCGGTGGCGCTCTGGTCGGTACCTTCCTTGGTGTGTTCTTGGCATATTGCTTTGTTGGTCCGTTCGCTGCCAAAGTAAAGACCATCACGGAAGAAGACGGCCATTTTTATCAGCTTATTCGCGAAGTTCTGGTGGCCAATCTTCATGCCCATGCCACCAACATTTGTATCGAAGTCGGGCGGCAGAATACGCCCTCTCATTGCCGCCCCAGTTTCTCCGAGCTGGAAGATGCGCTGAAGTCCGTCAAACAAGGTGCCGCATGATTCGCATAGCGGCGTTCGCAAGCATACTTGGCTTGTCTATTGGCGGGACAGTTGCGGCTGAACCAATTGTTGTCCGGTCCGGCGATCACAACGGTTTTACCCGCCTTGTCTTGCGGTTGCCCCAGGACAGCACCTGGCAGCTTCAGGAAGAACCAGGCCTGAAGACAATAGAAATTGTCGAACATGATACCGGGTTCGACACAAGCCGGGTCTTTAACATCATTCCTCGCGATCAGCTGGTGGCAGTGCGAAGCTACCCTTCGCGACTGGAACTCGAACTGGCGTGTGCATGCGAAGCAAGGACGTTCGTTGAGAGAGGAAACTTCCTTGTTGTCGATATCATCGACGGCCCACCTTTGCCACCACAGGCTGCAGATCGACCCAATCGCTTCATCTCAGCGCGCCCAGCCTCGCGTTTTAACTTTGGTGATTTGCTCTGGTCTGATTTTCCCGGATCGGAAACGAACGCGCGGGCAGAGGATCAAGGCGCGCTCGAAACAGAAACAGTCTCGCGCGAGCCTCGCGCTACCCTATCGGAGGCGCAAACTGCCTTGGTCGACGCAACTCGGGATCAACTCCTGCGCGGCGTCGGAAATGCTGCATCGCGAGGCATTCTGGAACCCGCAACACCCAATCTGGATGCTCTCCTCGAAGACGCAACACCTGCTCCTACGTTGGAGATTTTTGACTCCTCCGAGACAGAAGTGAACGTCGCGCCTGCCGACTACGGCAACATCCGCGTAACAACGAGCCGAGATAGTCCAACAAATACGACGGCGAACAGCGGTCTGATGACCTCGGGCGCCGTTTGCCCAGAACCGGATCGCGTTGCAGTGCCAAATTGGGGCGGTGATTTGGATCTCCATAGTCAAATCGGCACCCTTCGACGCCAGCTTTATTCGGAAACTGACCGATTGAATGCGGAAGTCGCCATCAAACTGGCCCGGCTCTATATCTACTTTGGTTTCGGCGCCGAAGCCAAACAAACCCTTAGTCTCTCGGAAGCCCTTACATCAACTCACCCCGAACTTGTCGATTTGGCTGACATCATGGAGCATGGCTACGCGCGCAACCCTCGTTTCGTTCATCGGTTTTCCGATTGCGCCTCGCCGCTGGCTCTCTGGGCTGCGATGGCTGCTCAAACCTTCCCTGCGGATCAGGTTCTGAACGAGCAAGCAACACTGCGCGCTCTGGCAAGCTTACCTTCGCATTTGAAGCGTTTTATCGCGCCAATTCTGAGCAAACGACTTGCAGACCATGGAAGCCTCGACTCCGCAGCGATTGCTCTAAGAAATATTGAATGGGATCAATCCGGAGAGACAGCAGGCGCGCAGCTCGCCGAAGCCAAAATCGAAAATAAATCGGGAAACTCTGAAACCGCAGAAAGTATCCTATTGAATGTGATAGAGACAAATACAGCGGAGACTCCTCAAGCCACAATTGCCCTTATTGATACTTTGGTGTCGGAGGGGGAAACGGTCCCGGCAGATTTGGCTTTATTGGTTGAAACCTACGCCTTCGAAAATCGCAAAGGCCCGCTGGCAAAAGAGCTTCTCCGCGCGCATGTAATTGCATCGGCATATTCGGGTCAGTTTGAAAAGGCGTTTCAGGCGTCGCAAAGTGAAATCTCTCACGGTGACGATGACCTTCTGGCTGACATGCAATCCCACATCTTCGTGGCGCTATCGAGACTTGCAGACGACATCTCGTTCTTAGACGGTTTTTTCGATCATCTTCCCTCGTCCCCGTCCAGTCTAACACCCGCCGCAATCGAAGGTGTATCAAAACGCCTGCTGGAGCTGGGGTTTCCAAACGACGCAAACGAACTGATGTCCTCGGTCCCTGTTGGGAAGCAAGGCGATAGACACAAGCTCACTCAAGCCGAGATCTATCTGGCGCTAGATCAACCGCAGGCCGCAATAACAACCCTCGCACTTGTACGCGATGAACCCGTTGAAGATCTGCGTGCAGAGGCGTTGCTGCAACTAGGTGAAAACAGAGAAGCATTCGAAGTATTTCGCTCCATCGATGCAGAAACTGAGGCAATTCGATCTGCATGGCTTGCGGAAGAGTGGATCGAGCTGCTCCCCTCCGAAACACCGGTCCTCGGTGAAATTCAGTCGCTCGCGCGCGAGACCATCGCACCGCTCAATGCCGCCGACGGTATGTTGGAAGCCGCCATCGCAGAAGTCGAAAACAGCGGTAACGCCCGAGAAACATTGGAAACTCTTCTCCAGAGTGTGGCTGTACCCCGCTAAAGCCGAGCTTAGAATCTGAAAAGTGAGCCTAGTTACTTAAAATAAACTTCGAATAAATACTTTTGGCACATCGTCGAATGAGGCCATCAGGAGGGGTAGAATGC
The DNA here is from genome assembly GCF_009811755.1 of Roseobacter cerasinus. GTDB lineage: Bacteria > Pseudomonadota > Alphaproteobacteria > Rhodobacterales > Rhodobacteraceae > Roseobacter > Roseobacter cerasinus. The sequence goes on along the minus strand of NZ_BLIV01000002.1, from coordinate 585,343 downwards.
CCGTGATATTTTCATCTTCGGTGCTTCGGCACACTGTCTGGCCCATTGTTCTTGTAACCGTAATTCTTTCGAAACCAGTCATAGCCCAAGCCCGCGCCGAACATGTAAATATCTGCGATCTCGCAGCTGAACAAGTTGCAAGCGAAACCGGCGTCCCTCTTTCGATCTTGAAGGCGATTTCAAGAACAGAAACCGGACGAGAGAAAAATGGTCGGCTTGAACCTTGGCCCTGGGCAATAAATGCGGCTGGAAAAGGTCTTTGGCTCGCATCAAAGTCCGCGGCGATCAATGAGGCACGCAGGCGACTGAGCGGAGCAAGTCAGAACGTGGATATCGGCTGCTTCCAGCTGAACTACCGTTGGCACGGCGGCGAATTCTCCACTCTGGAACAAATGTTCGACCCGGTCACAAATGCGCGCTATGCAGCCAAGTTTCTGAATAGACTTTTCGATGAAAAGGGAAATTGGATGCGCGCGGTGGGGGCCTATCACTCTCGCACGCCCAAGCATGCGGTACGTTACAAGCGACGGTTCTCCGAAATTCATACGCAGCTGGACGTTGAAACCACCAGCGCTAGACCAGCCGCAAAGGTTGTGCAGAAACAAAGCAATCAGTTTCCCCTTCTTCGCCGATCCGCTACGCAACCTCGTCTCGGTTCGCTTGTGCCCCTTGGACACGAAACCTCGCGCGGCGGACTACTTCGGCAAACCGGAGGCATTTGATTATGCAGAACCTGACGGTCAAAGCCCTCTTCAATCCCACAATCATGCTGGCCATCGCGCTTATGGCGGTCATCGTCATGATGATCCTGCCGATGCCTGCCTGGGTTCTGGACGTAGGCCTTGCCGCATCATTTGCGTTGGCCATTCTGATCTTCACCGTCACCCTTTTTATCGAGCGACCACTTGATTTCTCGGCGTTTCCGACGATTCTCCTTGCATCCCTCATGCTCCGGCTATCGTTGAATGTTTCATCAACCAAGCTGATCATCGGACAGGGACATACCGGAACAGACGCGGCTGGCGATGTCATTGAGGGCTTCGCTCAATTCGTCATGGGTGGTAGTGTCTTCTTGGGGCTCGTCGTCTTCTGTGTTCTTTTGATTGTCAACTTCATGGTGATCACAAAAGGCGCCACGAGGATGGCTGAGGTTGGCGCTCGGTTTGCTCTTGACGGGATGCCGGGGAAACAGCTCGCAATCGACAGCGACATGTCCGCTGGTGCGATCACACACACAGAAGCCCGTGAGCGCCGCGAAAGGGAGCAACAGGAAACAACGTTTTTCGGGTCACTGGACGGTGCCTCCAAATTTGTGAAAGGCGATGCCGTCGCTGGCCTCTTGATTACACTCCTCAATCTGGTTGCTGGGTTGATCATGGGGATCGCAGTGCATGACATGCCGCTTGGTCAAGCCTTTGAAACTTACGCAATCCTGACGGTTGGTGACGGCCTGGTGTCGCAAATACCGGCGGTTGTAATTTCGATTGCATCAGCGCTTTTGTTGGCGCGCGGGGGAGCACAGGGCGCAACCGATCTGGCGGTCTTCAGCCAGCTAACCAAGCATCCGGCAGCCATTGCAACCGTCGCCGGGTTGATGGTGCTCTTTGCCTTGTTTCCAGGCCTGCCATTTGCGCCATTCATTGCTGGGGGCGGTGCCTTAGGCGGGCTCTCCTATTGGCTGTACCGAAAAACGAAGACCACGGCTGCTGACGACGCGCATGAGCCAAATGACACCGAATTGCCAAAGGAAAAGCCGCTTGGCGACATTCTGGAACTCGACGACATCCATGTGGAATTCGCCGCCAATCTCGTCAATATGGTGCTGGATCCGGGAACCGGGCTCGACGCGCGCATCTCCAACATGCGAACACATGTGGCATCTGTTTATGGCTTGATTTTGCCAGAAATCCGGTTGACCGACAACGCGGCCCTGCCAGCCGGGACGTATGTCTTGCGCATCCAGGGCGTCGAACAAGCGCGCGCGTTTCTCAATCCAGATCAGATACTGGCTCTTGTCCCAGAGGACGCAGGCAGCCTTCCCGACGGTCACGACACGACCGAACCTGTCTATGGCGCGCCCGCCCGATGGATCAATGCGCGCGACCAAGAGCAAGCGTCGCTCGACGGGCTGACACTTGTGACACCAGCGGAAATACTGGCGACGCACCTTCTCGAAACCGTCAAACGAAACTTCAGCCGATTGCTCTCTTTGAAATCGCTAAGACGTTTGCTGCAGGAGATGACCAACGTATCAGATCCGGGGCGCGCGGATGCAAATCGCAAACTGCTCGATGAGATGATACCGGACAAAGTCCCGATTGATGTATTGCACGCCGTTCTGAGGCTGCTGCTTGACGAGCAGGTTTCCATTCGAAACCTGCCACTCATTCTCGAAGCGACAGCCGAAGCGCGTGGGCAAAATGCGCAACCTGAAGCGATCTGCGAGCATGTACGTCAGAGGCTTGGATTCCAACTGATCGCCGATATGAAGCGGGAGGATGGAACCTTGCCGTTGGTCCAACTCGCGCCGGAATGGGAAGAGACATTCAATACGTATCAAGTCGATGCAGACCGAGGCTTGGACATTGCTTTGCCACCCGAATTGTTCAATCAGCTGGCCGACAACATGTCTGAGAAACTTCAGGCCGCCAGCGAGAACGGCATAAACGCAGCAATCGTCACCAATACGCGGCGCCGCAGATTCCTGCGAACAGTGATGCGCGCCAAAGGGATCAACAACCCCGTTCTGTCATTTGAAGAGATTGGCCTTGATGCACGACCGTCACTGGTGGGTGTTGTCGCGGCATGAATGGACTCGGACAGCTGGTACCATTGGTCAATGATGCGCTCTGGCATGGGTTCGTCATTTTTCTGCGCGTGTCCGCGATCACAGCCATGCTGCCGGGCTTTGGTGAACAATCAGTGCCAGCGCGGATAAAGCTCATTGTCGCCATGGCCTTTACGCTGATTGTCGCCCCAATCATCTCTACGGTGCCGCTGCCACCGAGCTTCGGTGATGTCGCCTTTCTGACCATGACCGAAATCCTCTCCGGTCTCGCCATAGGCATTGGCATTCGCCTGTTTCTTTTAGCCCTACAGACCGCAGGGACAATTGCAGCGCATGCGACCTCACTATCTCAGGTGCTAGGCGGCGCGGGCGTCGACCCCATGCCGGCCATGGGCTATGTTTTGATCGTTGGGGGCATCGCCCTGGCCGTAATGTTGGGATTGCACGTCAAAGCAGCGGAGTTGATCATCCTCTCCTATGACGTCTTGCCGATAGGTCGGTTCACAAATGCATCCGTATTGTCCGACTGGGGCGTTTCACAGGTCGCACGCGCCTTTACCCTCGCCTTCACACTGGCTGCACCGTTCATTGTTCTTTCGGTTCTCTATAATGTGGCCCTGGGCGCAATCAACAAAGCGATGCCGCAGCTGATGGTCGCCTTTGTGGGCGCGCCGGTTATCACTGCCGGAGGGCTTTTCCTTCTTCTTATGTCCGCTCCTTTGATCTTGTCGGTTTGGTCACATGCTCTGGACAGTTTCCTCGCCAATCCTTTCGGACGACCCCAATGAGCGATCAGGCCGACAGTAGCGACAAGAGCTATGAGGCCACGCCTCAAAAACTGATCGACGCACGGAAAAAGGGCGAGATCGCCCGATCTACAGAAATGCTGACGGCCTGCGCCTACGCAGGCCTTCTGCTGGCCTTCATCGCGGCCGGTAGCGGTGGGCTAATCCATCTCGGGACCACGATGATGGTTCTGATCGATCAGCCAGAGCAACTTGCCGCCATCTTCTTTGGTGGCGCAGCAGCAGCTCCCGCCGAGGGTATCTTGCGCGACATACTATGGTCCATGTCACCGATATTCGGGCTTCCGGCACTTGCCGTTCTTCTCTGCCTCTTCGCCATGAAGAGTATCGTTTTCGCGCCCACCAAAATCAAACCAAAACTATCCAACATTTCCATTTTATCGAATGCAAAAAACAAATTCGGGCGCCGTGGGTTATTCCAATTCGCGGTCAGCTTCGCAAAACTTCTAATTTACTCCGCGTGCCTGGCCATCTTCATAAATGTCCGCATGGACGATATGGTAGCGGTCTTGCAGACCAATCCGCGCATTGTGGTATCCCTATTGGCCGAGATCTGCCTGTCGTTTCTTTTGGTTGTGGTTATTGTGTCCGGCGTGATCGGGGCAATTGATGCTGTCTGGCAACACTTCGAACACCTTCGCAAAAACATGATGTCCCGCAAGGAGATCACGGACGAGACGAAGAACAACGAGGGTGATCCGCACATGAAGAACGAAAGACGTCAGCGGGCCCAAGAAATTGCGGGCGCACAAATGATGGCTGATGTCCCGACTGCTGATGTAATCATTGTTAACCCAACGCACTACTCGGTTGCCTTGAAGTGGGATCGCAAGCCAGGTCAGGCGCCCGTTTGTGTGGCCAAGGGCGTCGATGAAATCGCGCTTCGCATTCGGGAAATCGCGACTGAGAACGATGTACCAATACACAGCGATCCACCAACAGCTCGCGCGCTGCACGCCACAACGAATCTGGGCGATGAGATTTCACCTGAACACTACAAGGCCGTAGCTGCGGCGATCCGCTTTGCAGAAGCCATGCGCCAAAGAGCCAAAGGACGCATTTGATGACACCGCAAGACGCACGGAAATTGCAGATTCTTGCAGATATCAAGTATCGTACCCGTCGGCAGCGCCTACAAAAACTCGTCCAGAAGGAAAGTGCAATCCGCTCTGACCTTGCAAAACTAGGACAACAAGCGAAAGAGGCGGACAGGGCTTCGGATAAAACCATGCAGGCCATCGGTGCAGATGTGATCTGGCAAGCTTGGCTTGGAAAATCCAAAACAGCATTGAACATGAAGCTTGCCCTCATTCTGGCGGAGAAAGAACAGCATCTCAGCCAGGTTCGGCGGGCGTATGGAAAAGTGCTCGTAAGCGGAGAAATCGCTGACGCCGTTTCATCACATCAACGGTCAGCCTCGATCAAATCGGATCTAGACAAGGTCATTAGTGTGGCAGTTCAACGCACCAGTGGATCAAAGGTTTCTCGATAGGTGTAAACACATGCACTCGGTTGGCTTCGCTCTCGAAGCAGGCCAACCTTACTGCGATTTCGGAGGCCGAGGCGACTAGGTGAACGAAATGACGTCAATCTCCCAGTCTCAGGGCGTGGCAGCCACTAGATCGCGGCTAGGGTCATGACCGATTGATTTTGGTTGATCGACATGCTTCACGGCTCGAAATGAGCGGTGAACATGTTTGATCTTTTCTGGCTGACCGATGCGCAGATGGCGCGTCTTGCCCCCTTCTTCCCCAAGGCCCATGGCAAGTCACGCGTTGATGACCCTTGACCGGCAGGCGATCTGCAAAGCAGATCTGCCGAGAGGGGGCGTGTGTTGAGCGGGATTATCTTCATCAATCGCAATGGGTTGCGCTGGCGTGACGCGCCTGCTGCCGATGGTCCGCACAGTTGAAGGGGAGCGTGGCCCCAGTGGGGCCGCGTCAGCCCCGTGCAACACCCGCGACGGGGTTTCTTCGTCTGCTATATCTTCGATGCGGCCCCGAAGTTAGATATGGCTTCGATGGAGTATCCGCTTTTCACGCTCTCGACTAAGCCCGACATGACAACCAGACGCTATGAGCGTGAACGGAAACTGGCTTGAGCTGAAACCGTCTAGAATTGGCCGCGCGACTGTCTTTGATCGTGATATCTTTATCTATTGTATCAGCCAGTGCATGGCCGCGCTCAATGAGGGGCGGCAGGTGCTCCGGACAATGCGCTTTTCAGCCCATGATCTGCTAAAAGCTACCAACCGCAACACCAGCCGACGCGGCTACAAGCTATTCAAAGACGCACTCGATAGGCTGCGCAATACAGGTATTGAAACCAACGTCACTACGGGCGGCGTTGATACGCCCATGCATCCCCGGTCGAAAACAGCGGAAGAAAACCGTCAAGTACCCCTCTCGTGACATTGCTGCGCAATGCACTGCCGGGCAATGGACAAGCGCCGATACAAACGGCGCAACCGGATCGAGATCATGTTCGGCAGGCTCAAGGATTGGCCGTGTATGGCAATCCGATATGACAGATGCCCAAAGGTCTTTCTGTCGGCCATCGCCCTAGCGGCAATCGTTATCTACTGGCTATGAGTCCTGAACCTAGGATGACTGCACTGGCTTTTGGGGCGGATAACGCAAAGGATCACGAGAGGTCGCCGCGAGGCGGCCTCTTTGCGTAATAAGTGCAGCCCAGAATCCATGCTCTGGTGCAACACGCGGATAACATCCGTCATGCCATCAGAGCGCCTGAAGAAAACGAAGTGACGCCCCACAGGGTACTTTAAATACCTATCGCGAATATCGACGTCCCGCCCCTGCTTCTGACCAGAAGCCAGTTCTTCAATCGTATCCATGATCTGGTCATAGTAGCGGTTCGCCTGATCCAATGACCATTCGTCCAGATGTAGAGCCAGATTTGTTCAAGGTCGCTCTCAGCAAGCGGTGATAGTCTATATGACGCCATGCTAGCTGATGTGCTTCTCGTGCATGCGTTTCAGGAAGCCGTCACGATCAAAGAGCTGCGGCTCACCGGATTGCTTACCCGCGATCAAAGCATCCTGCAACGACTTCACCTTGGCTTCATGCTCTTCCAGCAGGCGTAAGCCCGCCCGCACAACGTCACTGGCCGAACCGTAGCGGCCTGATTGAACCTGTGTATCGATGAACCCTGTAAAGCGGTCGCCAATCGACATGGATGTGTTTTTTGCCATGATGAGCCTCCTAAGAACAGAGTATACCAACTTTGGTATTACTCAACTATTCGCTGCCTTGGCGTTCGTTAAAGATCTCCACAAGAAACGTCGCGACTGCACCTGCTGTATTTACCGCGAGGCTAGCGTGACGGGGAGAAGGGCGGACAGGCAGGCGGTAATGCCCCCGAGATTTGGTGGTGTCTGAAAGTAGAATTTTCTCGAAGATGAAAGAGGAGTTTCTGATGAAGAAATCAAAATACAGCGACGCGCAGATCATGGCGATCTTGAAGCAGGCAGAGAACGGCGTGCCGGTTTCTGATCTGTGTCGCGAACATGGGATGAGCGGCGCGAGCTTCTACAAGTGGCGTTCCAAGTATGTTGGTATGGACGCCAGTCCAATGGCGCGCATGAAAGAGCTGGACGAAGAGAACAAGCGGCTCAAGAAGATGTATGCCGAGAAGAGCATGCAGAACGATTTGCTGAAGGAAACGCTTGGAAAAAAGTGGTGAGGCCGTCTCAAAGACGCGAGATGGCCGAATGGGCGGTGCGCTGCCGATGGGCACATCGGAATTACACGAAACAGAATCATGTTGGCAACCAAGGCGTTGACCATGAACCGAAGCATGTATATTCACAGCTCGTCTTGAGAAAGGCGAACCACGCAGCACGAAGGAAATCAATGGATCATGGGGCTAGTAGTCCTGACGGGCAATCTCGAAGATTAGAACGTCGTTTACGATATCGGACCCCATAACGCCCTTACCGACATCTCGTAACTTACGTCGAACAACATCGAGGTTCTCGTTGTTGATGAACGCTCCGTCGAACCCACCGATACTTGCATGATCGAACAGGACCCGCAAAAACCCGTCGCGCAGCTTGGGTTCCATTTCGAGAATATTCTCGGTGCTGCCCAGGGCCACCTCCATGCTAAGCGACATCACAACAAGCGCCGAAATCCTCTCATCTTCGACCAACGGAACCACAAACTGATTGGGTAGCCTGACGTACTCCATACCATCCGCAGGGCCCTCCTTTTCATTGGCATCGCCACTGGATACTGTCTCTGCCGCTTCATACTCATCAGCGTCGGTTGCGGCGTCCGCAATCGCTTCCTCAACGGGCGCTGGCCTCAAAAAGATGCCAGCGCCGACGCCGGCGCCGGACCCGACAAGTAGCATGATAATAGGGAGCAGTTTTTTCATTGTGTCGATCCCTCTAGAACGGCAGAACAGTATCCAAGACCTGTTGACCTATGCGGGGTTGTTGCACGTCAGTGATTTGCCCCCGTCCACCATATGAGACCCGAGCGGTGGCAATTTTGTCGTAGGTGATCTCGTTTTGACGTGAGATGTCTTCAGGGCGGACGTATCCGCTGACCAGAAGCTCTCGCATCTCAAAATTCACGCGGAGTTCCTGGCTTCCGGAAATGGACAAAACCCCATTTGGCAAAACATCAACAACGGTCGCGGCGACACGCAGGGTCAGTTTCTCATTCCGACGAACGGAACCATCGCCGGAGGAGCTACTGCTGGAGTTGATGGACACCGCGTCAGCAGAAGACGCCCCTTCCGGCAAGCGGCGGTCAAGGCGTTGCGGCAGACCAAATAGACTAGGGATGCCAAGACTTTCTGTACCCGAGCGGGACCGATCTGTTGCGTTGGAGATCTCGGCTTCTTCGTCGATTTCAATGACGACGGTCAGAATGTCACCCTGCTGAACGGCCCGACGGTCACCCAGAAGTGACTGCCGCGCACCGGACCACAAAGAGGCCCTGCGTGTTGGGCTGACTGCCTCGGTCCGCAGCGGCAATCCCGGGGACGCCATTGCGTTGTGCTCAGCCGTCGCCCTCGGAGAAGAAAACGACGGAGGTTTGCCAAGGTGATCCATACGTCCGCAGGCTGCTATGACCAAGATGCTCAATATTGCGGTGCTATTTCTTACCAACATAACAATCCCTACTTTCTTACTCTCACAGACCCGTCCGGCTGGATCAGCCCAAACAAAGTCGCCCGCGACGTCAGGTTCATTACCCTCACGCGATCTCCAACACCGCCACGCTCCAGAGACCGACCCTCGGTTGTGATGATCAGACCAGAGGTCTCAAACCTGAGCGCAACAAGCTGATTGCGCGTGACAACCGCAGGCGGCCCGATGTCATCCACCAAAATCGGCCTGCCGGCATAAAGCGTCGTACGCGCTTCCTGTCCTATGACATCGCCAATATGATCAAACCCATTTGGGATTTGGCCTGCCTTTGTCCCAACATCGATATCGCTGATAATGGCATTCGCACGGATTGTGCGTGTCGGAACAACCACATCCGACCAGGCCACATTCGCAACCATCAAGACCAAAATTGCGCAGCATAGCCGGGTCATCGAATCTGCGTCGTTGCGCCCATCATCTGGTCGGCAGCAGAGATGACCTTGGCATTCATTTCGTAGCCCCTTTGTGCCTCGATCAGCTCCGTAATCTCTCGAACAGCATCTACTGAGCTGTCTTCGAGATAACCTTGCCGAACGGTCCCAAGCCCGTCTTCACCAGGCGTGGAGATGAGTGGTGGACCAGAGGCTTCGGTCTCGGAAAAGAGGTTGCCACCAAGAGCTTCCAAACCCTTGGCATTGGTGAAGCCGACCATATTGAACTGGCCGAGCAATTGTGCATCCGGTGCATCCGCGAAATAGGCATAGACCTCGCCTGAAGCATTGATTGAGATCTGGCGCGCATCGTCCGGGATCACGATCTGAGGTTCAACGGGGAACCCGTCGGAGTTCACAATCAAGCCTTCGCCCGTCCGTTTCAGGCCACCATCGCGGGTATAGGCGCTCAAACCGGAGGGAAGTGTGACCTCAAGATATCCGTTGCCTTCGATTGCGAGATCAAGATCTCCGCCGGTCTGGCTCAGCGAGCCCTGCTGTAGCTGAACAGCCACCGCTGCGGGCCGCACACCCAAACCCAACTGCACGCCAGTTGGCATCAGGGTTCCATCGGTTGCGTTGATCGTGCCGGGGCGCGCAAACTGTTGATAGTGGAGGTCGGCAAACTCGGCGCGGCGCGCGTTGTATCCAGTTGTACTCATGTTCGACAGGTTGTTCGAAATCGTCTCGACCCGCATCTGCTGGGCGCTCATGCCGGTTGCGGCAATTTTCAAGGCACGCATTCTGAAACTCCTCGGTTATTCGATTTACTGGGAAAGGGACCGCATAGCCTGACGTATCCGTTCGTCCTCGGCATCGAGAAAACTGGCGCCCAACTCATAGGCGCGCTGGACTTCGATCATCCGGGATATCTGCAGGATCGGATTGACGTTCGAATTTTCGACAAATCGCTGAAGGATGCGGGCGCCCTCTGCTGGCTCATACCCGTCATCCGCACGGAACATGACCCCGTCTTCGCGGATCATCTCGCGTGGATTGATTGGCTGGACAACGCCAATCTGACCGATCGGATTGCCCTCAGCCGACATCGTACCGTCAGCGGACACCGCAATATCACCGACCCCTGGCGGAACGAAAACCGGGGCACCTCCGGCATCCAGCACGCGATAGCCATCCATGGTGACCAGATCACCCTCACCGCTTGGCGAAAACGCACCTGATCGTGTCAGCCGTTCGCCCGCCGGTGTTTCGATCAGAAAGAAACCATCGCCTTCAATGGCGAAGTCGAAGGTTCCGCCTGTCTGGGTCAGTGTGCCCTGATCAAAGGAAGTGTCACGAACGTTACCTTGACCCATCGAAAGGCTGGAGGCCCCATCGATCGCCATCACGTATTCCGAGAATACAAGGCCTTCCTGCCGATACCCGGTTGTCGCCGTATTCGCGATATTATTTGCGATGACCCGCATTTCGCGCATCAGCCCAGATTGCCGTGTCAGCGTTGTATAGCCAGGGTTTTCCATCTCAACCTCCGATGATCAAGGGAACAATGCGGTTATGGAAAAAAGCCACGAGAGTTTGCGTCATGAACCCCATGGAAAGCCAAAAGACGATCACGATCGCGGCCAGTTTTGGAACGAAGGTCAGGGTCATCTCCTGAATGGATGTCAGCGCCTGCACCAAACCAATCGAGACACCAGTCACCAGCGCTGCGGTGAGAATGGGGATCGAGATGATCACCGCAATCCACAGCCCCTGCCGCAGTGTGTCAAAGAAGAGGACCTCATCCAGCATATCAGACCGGCATCCGAAGGATTTCCTGGTAAGCCTCGACAACCTTGTTTCGGACGGTTACCGCAGCCTCAACAGCCAGCTCGGTCTGTGCCAGAGCCTGAACAAGCGCGTGAGGATCCGCATCTCCGATCATGGATGCCTTCGCCGTCTCTTCGCTCTCGGCCAGGGTTTGCGCAAAATCGATTGCGACATCCTTAACGACCTCGGTGACAGTCGGCGTCTCGTCCGGCTTGGGTTCGGTTGCAGGCCGCGCCTGCACATAGTTTTGTATGGCGGAAGCTGAGCGCGCATCCGTGAACTTCTGAATTGCTGAAACAGCTTTCATATCCATTCTGGATCTCCTTCAGTTAGCACGGCACTTCGGCCGCGCGTTTTGGTTTACTTGCGCAAGATGTCCATCAAGCTGCTGGACATCTTGCGGGTCTGCTCAAAGACTTTCAGGTTGGCTTCGTAACTGCGCTGCGCCTCACGGGCGTCGGCAAGTTCGATCATCAGGTCAACGTTCGAGCTATCAAAATAGCCACTTTCATCCGCCATCGGATGCGTCGGGTCATAGATCCGCTCCAAGGTCGACTGATCCAATTGCACACGGCCAACCTCGACCATCGACACGCCGTTGCCGGCATTAAACGCAGTTTCAAACGGGATCAGCTTGCGCCTGTAGCCCGGGGTATCTGCATTTGAGATATTCTCCGCCAGATGACGTAGCCGAGTTGCCTGCGCCTTCAGACCGCTCGACGTCACATTCAAAGCTTTTGCAAATTCGTTCATGATACGTTCCCTCTTACTGACGGCTCAATGTGGCCCGCAGAATCCCAAGAGATGAGTTATAAATTGCAAGTGCCCGGTCGTGCTGGCGCTTGGCGTCCAGTGATTTGAGCATTTCGCCCTCAAGAGAGACCGTATTCCCGTTCGGAGACGCAACCGCCTCGTCATCAATGACCGGATCCGCCATATGACCCGCGATCACACCATTCAAATGGCGTTCGCGCGTGGCGCGCTGGCCCGCGTTATCTCCCATGGAGGTATGAATCTGATATGTTTCAGAAAATGGTGCAAGACTGCGCGCTTGATATTCCGGCGTATCGGAATTGGCTACATTCTGCGCTGCAACGGCCTGCTTCTGCCCCGCGTGTACAGCCATCGCATATGAAATCTTGAAGACTTCCAAATTTTTGAACATCCGGGCTTCTCCCTCGAACGGTTTCATCAAGGCTTAACTCTGATTCCTTTAGAAAGAGTGTGCAAAGGCCAAAGGTTTCCGATGACAGAGACAATTTCCTTCGACGGGCTCGCCGCCCAAATCACCGAGCTCAATCCCGTGCGGGCCATTGGGCGTGTTGCGCGGGTCGAGGGGGGGGTCATTCACGTCTCCGGCCTGGCAAACAAGGCCCGCATCGGTGATCTTATCGTGGTCTACAGGGCTGGAGAGCCGCTATCGGGTGAGGTGCTGCAGCTGGACGGTGAGGTGCTGGTCATGTTGCCCGACGAGGCTCCTGACGGTGTCGCCTTGCAGGATCGCGCAGCCCTTCTTCAGCCGCGTGGCATCGCTCCGTCCAATGCCTGGATCGGTCGGATCATCGATCCATTTGGAAATCCCCTTGACGGCAAACCGCTTTTGCGCGGGGCCGCCGCACGGCCATTGCGCCGCGCACCGCCCGACCCTGGTGCACGCAGGGCCTTAGGGGAACGCTTGAATACGGGCATGGCCGGGCTGAATACCATGCTGCCAATTGTCCGCGGGCAAAGGGTCGGGCTGTTCGCCGGATCCGGCGTTGGCAAGTCCAGCCTTTTGGGTCATCTGGCCCAGAACATGACCTCAGATCTCGTCGTGATCGCCCTGATCGGCGAACGCGGGCGTGAGCTGCGTCACTTCATCGAGGATGTTCTGGGCACTGAGGGGCTCAAACGCGCCATTGTTGTCTGTGCGACATCCGATCAATCGCCGCTTATACGACGAAGATGCGCTTGGGCCGCCATGTCGGTCGCGGAGCATTTCCGCGATCAGGGCCGCTCAGTCCTTTTTCTTGCGGACTCTATTACAAGATTTGCCGAAGCACATCGCGAGGTTGCCATCGCGGCGGGCGAGGCACCCGTGCTGCGCGGTTTCCCGCCTTCAACAGCGCACATGATCATGTCGTTGTGCGAACGCGCAGGTCCCGGTCAGAAGCAACAGGGCGACATTACCGGCGTTTTCAGTGTTCTGGTCGCTGGTTCCGATATGGAAGAGCCGATATCCGACATTCTACGCGGGGTGCTGGATGGCCACATTGTGCTCAGCCGAGACATAGCCGAGCGCGGCCGGTATCCGGCCATAGATATGTTGCGATCCATATCGAGGAGTTTGCCCGCAGCCGCCACCGAACCACAGAACGCACTTATCGGCCAGGCGCGGCATCTGCTGGCCGCCTATGATCGAAATGCAATGATGATACGTGCTGGACTGTACTCTACTGGCAGCGATCCGGAGCTTGATACAGCCATACAGATATGGCCGGAGCTCGACGGTTTCCTAGCCCAGGTCGAACGACAAAATGTAGAAAACAGTTTTACCCAGCTGGAATTGATCTTGCGACGTGCTGGAAGCGGCAACTTGCCCATCCGGGGCGGACGATCCTTCCGACCAAACCCCGCAGCATGACTTGATCTAGGATTGAAGCAACGTCAACGCGATTGATGCTGAAGATGACCCAGCGTTGAAGGATGAAATCTGAGACCGAACCACATACCGGGTGATCAATTCATCAAGCTTTTCCGGATCCGAAAACTGGTTCACCTGATCGCTGCCAAAAATGGTTTGCGCGCGCTCTTTAAACACGGACAGCTGTTGATCGATGTCAACCTGACCAAATTCAGACGGCAAGTTGAGTGCGCCCTCGAAGAGAGCACGCAGAGGAGGCTCGCCCATCAACGTGAACCACTTCGCGTCATTGGAGATGTCGTCCGACCGAAATGGCTCAAGTTCAAAGACGCCATCTGTGACCGTCACCACACCGTCGAAAGCAATATCGTCCGGCATCGGGAAGTTCTGCTCAATGTAGAGATCGGTGATCCGCTCCCCAAAGCCGCGTTTATTGGGCTGGAACGTTTCAGCGATGCCAAATCCGAAAGCCCGGGACAAATCTGCATAAGCGGGATTGTCCAACTCATTCGCACGCGCAACGATCGAAATACTTCCCTCTTCGAGCACTTCTTTGATTTTTATCCATTCGGGACTCTCGGGAACCTCGGCAGACGGTTCGAACCCAACAATGGCATCGTAATCCTCAGTCAGTCCAAAAGCACCCAATGCAATCTTAAGCAATCTTGGATCATCGCGCAGATCCTCAGGGGTTTCCACATCCGCAATTCGATTCTCGAAGTATTCGATGTCTTCAGAAACAGAGGTTGCGAAATCTGACACCGCTTCGGCAACGGCTTCAGCAGCCAGACGCTCTGGCGATTTGCTGGGGGGGCTCGCAAGTTCAACCAGAACCCTCTGCGCGTAAAGAGCAACGCGCATAGTATCGTCCTGCTGCCCGGCAGACACTTCGAAACTGCTGGCTTGAAATCTGGCAACTATTTCAGCTGCGAAACCCTCTGTACCAACCTGTGGCGTCTCACCTGGTCCCAACCCAAAAGCTTCGGAGAATTCCTTGTAACGATTGTCCGAAAACCGATTGGCAAGTGAATCCTGCGCGGTGGTTCCTTCCTCCAGGATCTTCTTGATGAAAAACCGGTTGTCGATGTCATCCTGTATGCCAAAAGCGCCGAGAGCGACTTCCAATAGTCGCCGATCCGATGTCAAATCCTCGGCAGTTTTGACCTTGTCGATATTCTGCATAAAATAATCAGTGGACCGCGCCACCTGCGCAGAGCTCGAAAAATTCTCTAGCTGGCTGTCGTAAGTTCGCTGAAGGAACCTCCACCCGCTCAGGCCGGAGGATGGGATAACTGGCGTAAACATCAGCTCATCCTTGCTGCTAAGAGCCGCTCTTCGCGAGGCAGCAACGCGCGCAACGCTTTCAATGCACGATAGTGCTGCTTTTCGACGAGGCCATTTGTTGCTTCGGCAAGCACATTTCGGCTGTCGGCATCTGTGAAGACCTGACTTAGCTCTTCGATCTGACGGAGTAGCGGCAAATGCGCCTCTTCAGGGCTCTTGTCACCTGACAGCACCAGTTGCATGGCGAAGCACGCGCGTTTTACCGGCGTCTTTGCGTCCTCAGGGTGAATCGCATCCCGCAACCGCAAAATATGCGCGCCTGGCGTCATGATCGCGAGCCTGCTGCGGCGATCTCCATTTTCGATCACCACACCGTTGATCAACACACGTTCTTTGGGGCTGAGCTTTAGGACAAGACCACTCATTTTGTCTCTCCTTGTTGTTTCAAGCCACCCAAAATCAGAGCGTTGATTTCCAGAAGCGGGATCGCAGATTCTTCTTTGCGGAGAACCTTCTGTGTATGAATGCGCGTAAAATCTGCAAGATATAGTATGCGAGCGCGCAAGTCTTCAGGGAGGAGGTTGTTTTCGTCTGCCACGTTAATGGCCAGCGTCGTCCAAAGCTTGTTGTTTTCGTAGAGCGCTTCGGCGAGGGCGTTGAAATTATCCTCCTTTATGGCTTTTTTAAGCCGGTGCGAGATGCGGGCGATAACTTCGTACTCTGCGCTGCGTGCCGTTCTGGTCGGGGCCGCCGCGGGCGCATATGCGCTTTGGGCCTGTGCGTATGCGTTCACGATGCAACCTTTATCGAATACTGGACAATGGGTTCGGGGGCGCGGTCAACCGCGCCCCCGAGATATCGCTTAACGGAAGAGCGACAAGATGGTCTGCGGTGCCTGGTTGGCAATCGACAGCGCCTGAACACCCAGCTGCTGCTGTGTCTGCAGAGCCTGAAGCTTGGCCGAGGCCGCTTCCATATCTGCGTCCACAAGCGAACCAATACCGGATGTCAGATTGTCGATCAGATTGCCCACAAACGAGTTCTGGGTTTCAATCCGGCGACCAGCCGAACCGAACGCAGCTGCAGCGTCAATCGACGTCTGGATCAGGCTTTCGATTTTGCTCAACGCATCTTCAGAACCTTCGTCTGTTGACACATCGATATCAGCCAGATCCGCCAAACCGCCACCAATCGTGGAACCTGCATTGGTGAAGGCAGCTACAGCAACCGTAAAGCCGTCTGCGGCCGCATCGAAGTTGAAGGTCATGTCGGTCGCGGCAGCGTCAGTTGTGTTGGTCGCGATTGCTACCGAGAAGCCTTCGATACCAGCGGCGGAAATCTGGGCATTGAGCGCGTTGGCAATGTCCGCCGAAGTATCGCCGTCCCGTGCCACATACTCGTAGACACCGGTCGTGACAACGCCGGCTGCGACCACATTGGTACCCCGACCTTCCGCAAGGACTACGTCGTTTTGAGGAGCGGACAGAGTGATCCGATACCCGATACCAGCGGCGCTGGTTTCGATCCCATCTCCATCAATGGAGAACGTCCGGGCAGCGGCGGTGCTGGCGCCAGTGATAGCCGCACCTGTACCATCGATAAAGTCAGCAAGAGTAGTGACGGCAGTTGTACCCATTGTCTGAGCGCCTGTACCGAGATCCTGCTTAGACACCGAAATGTTGCTGGCCGCAACGCCAGTCGAGGAGCGGTCAAGGGAAGACAGGATGTTGCTGGTGCCTGTCCCTGCCGCATCTGCACCATTTTCGGTGTTCGACAACAGGTTAAGTCCGTTGAACTGCGCCGCGGCGGAAATCGACTGAATCTGGCTTGTCAGCGCTTCGATGTCTGTCTGGATTTTGGCGCGATCAACGTTTTCCTCTTGCGAGTTCACGATCTTGCCTTTGATTTCAGTCAGAAGGTCCGTGATGCTTTCGGCTGCGTTCAGCGCAACACCCACAGTCGAAGACCCGAGGGCCAGCGAGTCAGCGATAGCTTCAAAGCCCGCAACGTCAGAGCGCATGACTTTGGAAATCGCCCAAGTCGCAGCGTTGTCCTTGGCGCTCTCGACGGTCAGGCCGGTCGAGATCTCGCTTTGAACCTTGCCCAGGTTCATGTTGATGGATTTTAGGGTCTGCAGCGCAACCATTGCGCTGTTGTTGGTAAGAATGCTCGACATGAAGCATGTTCCTTTGATCATTCACGCTTTGCGTGGATTAGGCCCCAACGTCTTCACGCGGGACACGAAACTGTCGTTCTGACCAATGCAATCGCCGTTCATCGGCGATGCGCCATCCGACCTCGGATGCAGCGCGACCATGCCCCGGCAAAGGCTAATGAGTGCTTAAATCCCTCCAACGCTGTCCATGCAGTTTTATTCAAATGCGACGCTATGCGCGCTTCTCCAAAGAGCTGTCCGGGGAGACGTCGATCTGGTGGCGCTCGCCCTTCTCGTCATAGGTCTCCAACGAGTTGCGCACGCGGCGCAGCTCAGCCAGTCGTTTTGAGACGGCACGGATACCCTCAAGCGCCTGATCCAGCAGCGCCTGGTTCCGTTTCACCTTGGCGTTCAGGGCTTCCAGCGGTTCGGCGTCTGCCGCGTCCAGCGCTGCAAGCTCATCGATCAAGCCCTCCTTGCGCTCCAGCAGTCGCCCGATCTCATCGAGATCCCCGACAAGCAGAGCCGCACGCTCAGCCTCCAGCAGGTCATCAAGTGCGTCGATCACGTCTTCAAACTGTTCATTGCTCATTCTGTCTCTCCTTTAATGCGTGAAAAAGTGCTTCGCTCAAACCGATGCCACCGGCCTTGACCATTTGCAGGGCCTGCTCCTGAACCATGAACGAGCTGAACTGATCCTCACCAGCGCCACCGCCGAAATGATCACGCGTTTTGCCCAGGCCTGCGGATTTCAGCATTTCGGCCAGAAAACTGGCCTCAAGCTGTTGCGCCACATCCCTCAAGGCTTGATCCCGTAAAGGCTGTGCGCCTGCATGCGCGCCAACCGGCGAAGGTGCTGTCATGGCAAGTCTCTCCAATTGCAACTATTTTTCCGGACTATGGCGCCAATCGGTAAAGATGCGGTAACCAACAGTCGTCATAAGCGCGTTGAACGTGGAAGAACTCCCGGAGACGCCAGTGCTTGAAATTCCAATGACACGTGCATCGACAGATGCAGGACGCGCGGACAAGATGTCCTCTGCCACCGCAAAAGGCGGCAAGGATGACGCCGCAACAGACGCCGATTTTGAAGCAGCCTATGCGGCCGATGGCGAGGCGGAGGCAACGCCTACGGCCAAGGACGCGCAGCGCGCAACAGCCGGGGAAGACACCTCAGGCGAGACACGCAAGGTGCGTGGTGACACGTCCGAAGGCGCGGTTGACACCGTTGGTGCGGAGGCTGAAGCCACGGATGACAACCCGCCGCTGGTCGCCAAAGCGCCGGAAAAAACAGTCCCAAGCACTGAAGGGGCCAAGGTGCCGCTGGAGGGTGACGCGGCAGTCGACGATCCTGCAACTGTCCGAACAGCGCGAAGGTCAGACACCAGTGAACTGGCATTCGCGCAGCGCCTGCGCTCCGGAGAGTCGCAGGTGGCGAACTCAGACGACGGTATGCCCGGTCGATCAGCGGCACGGGACGCACAAGGCGATACGCTCGCCAGAACTGGTTCGACTCCCGTTGATTCCACAAAAGCCGCACCGAGCCAGATCCTGGATGACATGGTGCACTCGGCTGGCAAAGCACAATCCGGAGCGGACGCGAGCCGCGCAGCAGCAGAGCTATCTCAGCTACAGTTGGCACATACGGCGGAGAAACCTCTTGCGACCACACCCAAAACGCCTGTGATGCCTCCTCCGGATGCCGTCGAGGAATTGCCACGCGGCTTGCGACGCAAGCTGGATGACATTCGCGCGGCACCGCAGACCGACGCGGCCTCTGCAACGCAACCCAAGCAGACGGCAAATGCACCGGCCCCGACCCTTCCCCCGCAAGGCGTTGCGCAATTGACAGCTCAGCCAGAAAGCGCATCGCTTGACCTGCAACTGGTCCCTGTGGGGGATCTGGATGCGCCTTCGTCGTGGGATCCGCGCGCAGCAGCACCAGCAACATTGGCCCAGACACTCTCACGTCCTGAAGTGCCTGGCATGATCGGGCGGCAACTCGCCGAAGTCCTTCAGCAGAACCCCGGACGACCGGTCGAAGTCTCACTCAACCCTGAAGAGCTGGGCCGGGTCCGCCTCAACATCTCCGCTGGAGAAGCGGGAATCACCGTCCATGTCTTGGCCGAAAGGCCAGAGACACTGGATCTGATGCGGCGGCATATCGATCAACTCGCTCGGGAATTCCAGGCTCTGGGATATGACACTATCAACTTCGCATTTAACGAAGAGCAGGCCGAGCAAAATGCAGGATCACAAGACGGCCACGATGGTCAGACTGCTGTCACCGCCGCTCAGGGTGTGGACGGAGACGCGGATCAAGGCGACCCCGACATGCCCATAAGCCTTGTTGCGACCACCGGCGTCGATCTAAGAGTGTAAGGAGAACTCCATGGAAGTGACCTCTTCCCAAACCACGCAGACAGCGGCACGCACGGCAGCCGCCAACGCACAATCGTCGGCTGTGCTGTCCTCGGACTTTGAGACATTCTTGCAAATGCTGACCACGCAAGCCCGTTATCAGGATCCGCTTGAACCCATCGATTCGTCCGAGTATGCGGCCCAGCTTGCCCAGTTTTCGATGGTTGAACAACAGGTGCTGTCAAATGACCTGCTGACGGCACTCTCGGCGCAAATGGGTGCAGGCAGCTTTGGCCAGGTCGCAAGCTGGATCGGGATGGAGGTCCGCACGAGCGCCGCAGTTCCCTTTGACGGATCCCCCTTGACCGTTACAACCGGGACAATGGCGGGTGCCGACGAAGCTGTGCTGATCGCGTACAATGCGGACGGAAAAGAGGTTGGTCGCCAACAGATCGGGATCACGGACACTGCGGTGACCTGGAATGCACGCGCGGACGACGGCAGCATATTGCCTGATGGCCTCTATACCTTCCGGGTCGATCACAGAGCTGCGGGCGAGTCTCTTGGCCTAAGTTCCGCAGAAACCTATAGCAAGATCACAGAGGCCCGCCGCGACGGCACAAACACCATCTTTGTGCTCGAAGGCGGGGCTTTCGTGACCAACGATGATATCAGCGCCTTGCGCCAACCGGCTGTCGAGCCTAACCCAGATCAGCAAGCATAAGCCCGGCATAAGCAGTTGGCATGACGATCCGCCGCGCCCGGCCAAACGGGAACCGGGCAAGCGGCTCACCCATCGCCGCCGGTCGGGGATCGGCGGTTCGGCCTTCGATCAGATCCGCCAGATATCGACCGGCGAGTGTCGCCATGGCGACACCATTGCCATGATACCCAAGACTCAGCCACAGCCCAGATCCTGGAACAGGCGAACCCACATAGGGCAGACCCTTTCGCGTCAGGCAGACCATCCCCGACCACATGTGCGTGACCTCCACCTGTGCCCAGGCCGGAAAGAGCCTCTCGAAATCGCGCATCAACCGCCCACAAGACCGGCGCTCTGCCGCTGCTCCGGTCATCAGACCGCCCCGCATGCCAAACAGGAAACGGTGGTCGGGCATAAGACGGAAGTAGTGGAGCAAATGGCGGGTGTCATAGCACATCTGATCGCTCGACCAGCCCTGCGCCGCGATTTCGTGATCTGTCAAAGGCCGGGTCACGAGCACATTTGACTGGCCGGGCATATATCGCCCACCCAACCAGCTCGGCAGGTCCTCTGACGAGTAGCCGTTCGTCGCAATGATCACATGCGGCGCAGAGACGACGCCAAGGGGCGTTTCCAGCTGATGCTGCCCATTGCTCAGCCGACGCGCCAGAACCGGACTGTTGTGACAAATCTCGGCACCTGCCATCTCTGCTGCGGATGCGACGCCATCGAGAAACCGGCGCGGATTGAGGCCAAACCCAATAGGGATCGTCAGCGCACCGTGAAACGGCCCTACCAGCCCGTGTCGCGCCAGATCTTCCTGTTCGATCAGCTCGGGAACAACACCATAGTTGCATTCAACCGCTTCAGCCTTCTTCCGAAGAGCCACCATATCCTTGGGGCGATGCGCAAGCTCCGTCTCTCCAGCGGAGTGCCTGCCAACATCCAGGCCAAACCTCTCGATCAGATCCGATACGAGGTCGACGGCGGCCTTCTCAGTGGCCCGAAAACCCAGCCGCGCCGCACGCCCAAACCGGGCATCGAAGGCTGCATCCTCCAGCAGACCACCTCCCAAACAGCAAAACCCGCCATTGCGCCCCGAGGCGCCCCAGCCCGGGAAATGCGTATCAAGCACAACTGTGCTGAACCCCGCTCTTGCAAGATGATAGGCGGCTGACATGCCGGTAAACCCGGCACCGATGACGGCCACGTCGGCCTGGCGCGCACCTGTCAGGGCAGGCCGCTCCACCGCATCGCATGTTTCGTCCCACCAGCAGCCCCTGCGCGGCCCTTCACCATAGGCGTAGTCTGCAAAGATCCGTTTCATGCCACCCGCGCCGCGGCCTGTTCCTCTTGCTGCTGGCGCAGGCTGTTGCGTTTGGTAACGAGGGCTGCGGTGATCACGCCGATGGTCACGATCCCGATCATGATGGTGGACAGCGCATTGATCTCAGGTGACACCCCGAGTCGCACGGCAGAGAAGATCTTGATGGGCAAGGTCGTCGCCGACGGCCCGGCGGTGAAAGAGGCAATTACCAGATCATCGAGACTGAGGGTGAAGGCCAGCAACCAGCCCGAAATCACGGCAGGCGCGATGATTGGCAGGGTGACCAGCCGGAAAGCATCGAAACTGGAGCAACCCAGGTCAAGCGCCGCCTCCTCCAGCGAGCGATCAAAGGTCACCAGCCGGGAGGATACCACCACCGACACGTAACACATTGAAAAGGTCGTATGCGCCAGAACAATGGTCATCACGCCCCGATCGAGACCAATACCGATGAAGAGCAGCAGCAAAGACAGACCAGTGATCACCTCAGGCATCACCAACGGCGCATAGATCATGCCCGAGAACAGCGTGCGTCCCAGAAACCGCCCGCCCCGCACCAGCACATAGGCCGCCATGGTGCCCAGCACAGTCGCGAAGGTCGAGGACACGACAGCCACTTTGATCGTGACCCAGGCCGCATCGAGAAACGCATCGTTCCGCAACAGCTCACCGTACCAGCGGGTCGAGAACCCCGCCCAGACAGTGACCAGCTTGCTCGCATTGAAAGAGTAAATCACCAGAATGACCATGGGCAGATAGAGAAACGCAAACCCGAAGGTCAGCGCGGTGACATTGAACCAGCTGAGCCTGTTCATGCCTCCTCCTGCCTTTGCTGATTGCGTTGAAACAGGATGATCGGGATGATCAGGATCAGCAGCAGGATCACGGCGACCGCGCTGGCCACCGGCCAATCGCGGTTGTTGAAGAATTCCTCCCACAACACCTTGCCGATCATCAACGTGCCAGAGCCGCCCAGCAGCGAGGGAATGACAAACTCACCAAGGGCCGGAATGAAGACCAGAAAACTGCCCGCAATGATCCCGTTTTTCGAGAGCGGAATGGTCACCAGCCAGAAGGCCTGCACCCGCGAACAGCCCAAGTCTTCCGCCGCCTCAATCAATGCCCCGTCGAGCCGGTCAAGTGCGGCGTAGATCGGCAGCACCATGAAGGGCAGATAGGTATAGACGATCCCGATATAGACCGCCGTGGTTGTGTTCAGGATGGTCAGCGGCGCGTCGATCACGCCAAGCCAAAGCAGCACCTGATTGAGCACACCCTCCTGGCTGAGGATGCCCATCCACGCATAGACGCGGATCAGGAAGGACGTCCAGAACGGCAGGATCACCAGCATCATCAGTGTGGCGCGCCATTCTTCCGGCGCGCGGGCCATGGCGTAGGCGATGGGGTAGCCCACCAAAAGCGTGATCGCCGTCGAGGTCACTGCAATGCGCAGCGAACTGACATAGGCTTTCCAGTAGAGATCATCCGTGGTCAGAAAGACGAAATTCTCGAAATCCAGCGCGGAAAAGAAGGGGCCGAAGCCATCTTCCAGCGTGGGTGTGTAGGGCGGGATCGACAGGGCGATGTCGGAGAGGGAGATCTTGAAGACGATCACGAAGGGGATCAGAAACAGCGCCAGCAGCCAGGTATAGGGCACGGCAATCAGCACAAACCGCTGCATCAGGCGTCCACCCCGATATGCAGCCGCGCGCTCATTGATCGAGCAAGACGCCGGCGGTTTTGGTCCAGGAAACCCACACCGGATCCTCCCAGGTGAAGCTGCGGCGTGAGATACGGCGCGTGTTGGCCGTCTGCGCCTTGATCACCTGACCGCCCGGAAGCTCCACATGGTAGGTGCTGAGATTGCCCAGATAGGCGATGTCCAGCACCTTGCCGTGCACTGCATTCTCAGCCTCTGGCGGACGCTCGGCGCTGATGGCGATTTTCTCGGGGCGAATGGCCAGATGGCACGCCTGCCCCTCCGAAAACGCACCCTCAGAGGCCGCGATGAAGGGCACCGTGTCCTCGGCCCAGTTGAGCTGGAACAGCCCGTCGCCCACCGCCCG
Organism: Roseobacter cerasinus; assembly: GCF_009811755.1. Lineage (GTDB taxonomy): Bacteria > Pseudomonadota > Alphaproteobacteria > Rhodobacterales > Rhodobacteraceae > Roseobacter > Roseobacter cerasinus. Next base: position 561,847 of record NZ_BLIV01000002.1, on the reverse strand, counting down.
GGCCGTGCCGGGCACAATATTCACATCGCCAATGAAATCAGCGACATAGACGCTCTCGGGGGCTTCATAGATCCGCTCGGGCGTGGCCACTTGCATGACACGGCCTTCATCCATCACGGCGACGCGGCTCGCCACGGTCATGGCCTCTTCCTGATCGTGGGTCACAATCACGAAGGTGGTGCCGGTCTTCTCCTGAATGTCCATCAACTCAAACTGCGTCGCCTGCCGCAGCTTGGCATCCAGCGCGCCCAGGGGTTCGTCGAGCAGCAAAAGCTTGGGCGCCTTGGCAAGGCTGCGCGCCAGGGCGACCCGCTGGCGTTGCCCGCCCGAGATTTGATGCGGCTTGCGACGCGCGAATTTCTCCAGCCGCGTCAGCTTCAGCATCTCTCCGACACGTGCGTCGATGTCGGCCCTTGGCAGGCTGTCGCGGCGCAGGCCAAAGGCGATGTTGTCATAGACGCTGAGATGCGGAAACAGCGCGTAGGATTGGAACATCATATTCACCGCTCGCTTGTTCGGCGGCACGGCGGCAATATCCTGCCCGGCCAGTTCGATGGTGCCTTCACTCGGCGTCTCAAACCCCGCAAGCATCCGCATCATGGTGGTCTTGCCGCAGCCCGAAGGGCCCAGCAGCGCAAAGAATTCCCGCTCAAAGATATCAAGCGTCAGATCGTCGATCGCAGTGAATGCGCCGAAGCGCTTGGTGACGTTTCGAAACCGGATCAGCGGTTTTTCGGTGGGGTCGTCCCAGGGGGCAAAAATCGTTTCAGCCAATGGCGTCTTCCCGCAAAGGCCCGGGCGCAGCTGCGCCGCACCCGGTTAAATGGGTCAGGTGCCCGATTTGATCCGCGTCCACGTCCGGGTCAGGGTGCGCTGGTCGCGCGGGCCCCAGGTGGTCACGGTATAGAGGTTTTCCAGCGCCGCCTCGTCGGGGTAGATCGCCGTGTCGCCGATCACATCTTCAACCAGGAACTCCTTCGAGGCCTCATTGCCGTTGGCGTAGTAGACGTAGTTCGACGCATCCGCCATGTTCTGCGCGTCCATGATGAAGTTCAAAAATATATGCGCCGCCTCGGGGTTCGGGGCGTCGGCAGGAATGGCCATCTGGTCAAACCACATCAGCGCGCCTTCGTTGGGCGCGTTGTAGGCAATCTCAACGCCATTCTCTGCCTCCGCCGCGCGGTCGCGCGCCTGCAGGATGTCACCCGACCAGCCGAAGGCCACACAGATGTCACCGTTGGCCAGCGCATTGATGTATTCGGAGCTGTGGAACTTCTGGATATGCGGACGCACGGCGCTCAGAGCCGCTTCGGCCTTCTCCAGCGCCTCGGCATCCTTGGCGTCCGGGTCTTCGCCCAGATAGGTCAGCGCGGCGGGGATCATCTCGGTAGGTGCGTCCAGGAAATGCACGCCACAGGCGGCCAGCTTTTCCATGTTGCCTGGGTCAAAGATCAGCCCCAGTGAAGCAATGGGAGCGTCAGCACCCAGGATTTCCTGCACCTTGCCGACGTTCACGCCGATGCCCGTGGTGCCCCACATATAGTTGATGGAATAAGCGTTTTCTGGATCGTACTGCGCCGTGCGCGCCTCAATCACGTCCCACATGTTGCCGATATTGGGCAGCTTCGATCTGTCAAGCGGCTGGAACACACCGGCCTGGATCTGGCGGGCCAGGAAGGTTCCTGTCGGCACCACAACGTCATAGCCGGACCCGCCCGCGAGCAGCTTGGTTTCCAGCACCTCATTGCTGTCAAAGACGTCATAGACCAGGTCAATTCCGGTCTCGGCTTCGAACTTCTCCAGCAGCGCCTCGTCGATGTAGTCCGACCAGTTGTAGACACGCACCTCGTCGGCAAGCGCAGCCGACGCACCAAACGCCAGCGCGGCGCAGCTCAACATGAGCTTTTTCATTGTGATACTCCCGTTGATGATGACCGGGTTTGCCCCGATTTCCTCAATTTTGATCAAGTTTTGCCGCTGGCGGCAAGATGCCTTATGCTTTCATGCCATCACCTGCTGTGCAAGAGATCAGCGCAGTGCGTGTGACCACCTCAAAGGACCGGATATGGATCTGCCTACAAAACCGGCACCCCCTGCAGCCACCACCGGCGCAAAGAGCCCGGCACATCAGAAGGTTTATGAACAGCTACGCGCCCGCATCCTGTTCGGCGATCTTGCCCCCGGGCAGGCGGTCACGATCCAGGGGCTTGTTAACGACCTAGGCGCTGGCATGACCCCGGTACGCGAGGCGCTGCGCCGGTTGATTTCCGATGGTGCGCTCAGCATGTTGGGCAACCGGCGGGTAATCGTTCCCGAATTGAAGGACGACTGCATAGAACAGCTTGATTTCATGCGGCAATCTCTAGAGCCAGAGCTGGCAAGACGCGCGGTCTGGCATATCGATGTGGATGGGCTCTCGACACTAAGGTTGCGCGATGACGCGCTGAACGCGGCCATCGAACAGGGTGACATTCCGGGTTACCTCACGCACAACTATCGCTTTCACGCCACGCTTTATGAAATTGCGCAAGCGCCGATCCTGACCGCGACGGTTGACCGGTTGTGGCTGCGCTTTGCCCCGTCGCTCCGGGTGGTCTGTGGACGCTACGGCACCCTGAATCTACCAGATAAACACGCCGACCTGCTGCGGGCGCTGGCCGCACGCGACGGAGAAGCTGCAGCGCAGGCCATGGCGGAAGACGTGCATCAGGGTATGCTGCAAATCCGGGCCTCACTGGAAGATGCAGCCGTTGATCAGCGATTCGATTGACATCGGATAATTTGATCATATTCTGCTGCTGGCGGCTGATGCCGTGTTTCCCCAAACCCACAGGTGCCTGATGCCCGCGATTACAAATCACATGCCGACGGCTGAGTTGCAGGCGCTGGATGCAGCGCATCACATGCACCCGTTCACAACAAATAACGAGCTTGCCGAGCGCGGCGCGCGGGTGATCACGCGGGCTGAAGGGGTCTATCTGACCGACAGCGAGGGCAACGAAATCCTCGACGGGATGGCGGGGCTGTGGTGTGTAAACATCGGCTATGGCCGCACCGAAATGGCTGATGTCGCCGCACGCCAGATGATGGAGCTGCCGTACTACAACACGTTTTTCATGACGACGCATGTGCCCGCCATCGCCCTGGCACAAGAGATCACCAAACTGGCGCCCGAGGGGCTGAACCATGTGTTTTTCGCAAGTTCCGGGTCGGAGGCGAATGACACCAACATCCGCATGGTCCGCACCTACTGGGCCGAAAAGGGGCACCCCGAAAAGACCCATATCATCAGCCGCAAGAACGCCTATCACGGCTCCTCCGTCGGGTCAGGCTCGCTGGGCGGGATGAGCTATATGCACGCGCAGGGCGGCATGCCGATCCCCGGCATTCACCACATCAACCAGCCGGACTGGTGGGGTGAAGGCGGCGAGATGACACCCGAAGAGTTCGGCATCGCCCGTGCGCGCGAGCTTGAGGAGAAGATCCTTGAGCTGGGCGAGGAGAAAGTCGCGGCGTTCATCGCAGAGCCGGTGCAGGGTGCAGGCGGCGTGATCGTCCCGCCCGACAGCTATTGGCCCGAGATCCAGCGCATCTGCGACAAGTACAACATCCTGCTGATTGCAGATGAGGTCATCTGCGGTTTTGGCCGAACGGGCAATTGGTTTGGCAGCCAGACCATGGGTCTGCGCCCGCATATCATGACCATCGCCAAGGGGTTAAGCTCCGGCTACCAGCCCATCGGCGGATCGATTGTCTGCGATGAGGTGGCCGAGGTGATCGGCGCGGCGGAGTTCAACCACGGATACACCTACTCCGGCCACCCGGTCGCCGCCGCTGTTGCAATGGAAAACCTACGCATCCTGCAGGAAGAAAATGTGCTCGATCACGTAAGAACGGTCGCGGCCCCTGCCCTCAAGACAGCGCTGGAAAGCCTGACCGGCCATCCACTGGTCGGCGATCTGGCGATTGAGGGCATGATGGCCTCGCTGCCACTGACCCCGCACAAGGAAAGCCGGGCCAAGTTTGCAACCGACAAGGGAACGGTTGGCTACATCTGCCGAGAACGTTGTTTTGCGAATAACCTCGTGATGCGGCATGTGGGTGACCGCATGATTGTCTCGCCTCCGCTGATCATCACGCCGGAGGAGATCGACGTGCTGATCACCCGCGCGCGCCGGGCCTTGAATGAAACCCATGCCGAGCTTAAAAACCAGGGGCTGCTGCAACCTGCGTCCTGATGCGGCGCGGGGCGATCGCCGATCATCGTGCCAGAAACGCCCCGCTGCACAGCACATCCGACCGGAATTGGCGCTGAAAACAGCGAAACGGACTTCAATGCACCCAAGACGGGCTCAAGTTGAGGTAAGCGCTTGCGCGACGCCGCTTTTCTCGTGTTAACATTGCGCCAATCAGCGCGGAAAACCGCCGGGGAGAAACGGGGAGCCACGTTTGGCCGACATGAAAACCGAAGACGCGTTCGTTGCATTCGAGCGCGTGCAAAAAAGCTATGACGGCGAAACGCTTGTCGTAAAAGACCTCAATCTTTCGATGCCGAAAGGTGAATTCCTGACCATGCTGGGGCCCTCTGGCTCCGGCAAGACAACCTGTCTGATGATGCTGGCCGGGTTCGAGACGGCCACCCATGGCGACATTCGCCTCGATGGGCAGTCGATCAACAACATTCCACCACACAAGCGCGGCATTGGCATGGTGTTCCAGAACTACGCCCTCTTCCCGCATATGACGGTGGCGGAGAACCTCTCCTTCCCGCTCGAAGTGCGCAAGATTGGCAAATCCGATCGCGAGGCCAAGATCACACGCGCACTCGACATGGTGCAGATGGGCGCCTTTGCCGGGCGCAGGCCCTCGCAGCTGTCGGGCGGTCAGCAGCAGCGCATCGCCTTGGCCCGCGCGCTGGTGTTCGAGCCGGAGCTGGTGCTGATGGACGAACCGTTGGGCGCGCTCGACAAGCAGCTGCGTGAGACATTGCAGTTCGAGATCACGCGGCTGGCGCATGATCTGGGCATCACCGTTGTTTATGTGACCCACGACCAGACCGAAGCGCTGACCATGTCGGACCGTGTGGCGGTCTTTGACGATGGCCGCATCCAGCAGCTGGCCCCGCCGGATCAGCTCTATGAAGCGCCGGAAAACAGCTTCGTTGCGCAGTTCATCGGCGAAAACAACACGCTGGAAGGTGTCGTCAAGGAGATCAAGGGCGAGACCGCGCTGATCCAACTGGATGATGGCGAGCTCATCGACGCAAAGCCGGTGAACGTCGCGCAACCCGGCGAGCGCACCCGTGTTTCGATCCGCCCGGAGCGGGTCGAGTACAAGAAAGACCGGCTCAGCCCGGACGCGCACACGCTCAAAGCCGAGGTACTTGAGTTCATCTATATGGGCGACATCTTCCGCACCCGGCTGCGCGTCGCGGGCCGGGAAGACTTTGTCATGAAGTGCCGCAACGCGCCTGACCAGACGCGCTTGAAACCCGGCGAACAGCTTGAGATAGGCTGGCTGCCACAAGACTGTCGTGCACTGGATGCCTGAGTGCATTCTGGCACGACCTGACAGAGACGGTGGCCAAGCCCGCTGCCACCTGCCTCACACGATCAGCGGGCAGATAACTGGGAGACTATGATGAAACTGACCAAAACGCTTTTGGCCTCCACCGCGCTGACCGTCGCCAGCGGCATGGCCTTCGCCGATGGCCACATGGCATCGGAGATGACAATCGTCAGCTGGGGCGGGGCCTACTCCAACTCGCAACAGAAAGCCTATCACGATCCGTATATGGAGAAGTCGGGCATCACCATCATCAACGATGAAAGCTCACCCGAAGGCGTGGCGAAGATGCGCGCACAGGCTGAAGCCGGGAACATCACCTGGGATCTGGTGGACCTCGAGGCCGCGGACGCGATCCGCGTCTGTGACGAAGGTCTGGCCATGGAGATCGACCATGACGAGGTGCTGGCCGCAGCCCCCGATGGCACCTCTGCCTCCGATGACTTCGGCGACATGATCGTCTCCGATTGCTTCATCCCGCAGATCGTCTTCTCGACCACTTTCGGCTACCGCACCGATCAGGTGGCCGAAGGTGTGGAGCCGCCGAAAGGTGCCTGTGACGTCTTCGATCTGGAGACCTATCCGGGCAAGCGCGGTCTGAACAAGCAGCCGATTGCCAATATGGAATGGGCGCTGCTCTGCGACGGCGTGGCCTATGAAGACGTCTATGACGTGCTGGAAACCGAAGAAGGCCAGGACCGCGCCTTTGCCAAGCTCGACACCATCAAGGATCAGACGATCTTCTGGTCCTCCGCTGCCGAAGCGATCCAACTGCTGGCCGATGGCGAGGTCTTCATGAGCTCGACCTATAACGGTCGCCTCTTCTCGGCCATCGAGGAGCAGGGCCAACCCATCGGCATGGCCTGGGACTGGCAGATGTTCGACCTTGACGGCTGGGTGGTTCCGGCAGACCTGCCGGAGGACCGGCTCGCACGGGTGATGGATTACCTCTATTTCGCCACCGACACACAGCGTCTGGCGGATCAGGCCAAGTTCATCTCCTACGGCCCGGCGCGCGCCTCTTCGGCCCCGCTGGTGAGCACCCACGCCGAACTGGGCATCGACATGGCGCCGCATATGCCGACCGAGCCGAGCAACGCCGAGAACACCTTCGTGAACAACTACACCTGGTGGGCGGACTATCGCGACGATCTGGACTCCAAGTTCCAGGCCTGGCTGACGCAATAAGCGCCACCCGGCACGCATGACACCGGACGGGGCCATATCGGCCCCTTCCGCCAGAGGAAGGATGCGACCATGCCCAAAGGCTATATCATCGGCCATATCACCGTGAACGACCCTGAGGCCTACAAGGAATACGTCGAACGCGACACGCCAATTCTGCAGGGCCTCGGCGGTCGGTTTATCATCCGGGGCGGTGACGCGCAGGTGATGGAAGGGCGGGCCGAGAACCGGCATGTCGTCATCGAATTCCCCAGCTATCAGGCCGCGCTCGACGCCTACAACGACCCCGAGTATCAGGAGGTCATGAAGATCCGGCATCGCACCGCCACGAGCACAATCATCGTGGTGGAAGGCGCATAGATGACCCGGGCGAGCGATCCGACCGGCCCGATGATGGCGGCCGATGGCACCCCCTTGAAAACCAGCCTGAACCGGGCCCTACGGCGGCAGAAGTTGCGGGCGCTGGCTCTGATCGCCCCCCTGCTGATTTTCATCCTTGTCACCTTCATCGCGCCGATTGCGGATATGCTGTTCCGCTCGGTCGAAAACCAGATCGTCTCTGACACGCTGCCGCGCACGACCGAACAGTTGGCCGAGTGGGACGGTGACAGCGGCGAGATCCCGGCGCCGGAGGTCTTCAAGGCGCTCTACACGGACATCTTCATCGCGCAGGAGCGCAAGCTGCACACCCGCCTCGGCTCCCGCCTGAACTACGAGTTGACAGGGGTCTCCTCACTCTTCCGCAAGTCGGGCCGCCGGGTCGAGGACATGGGCGAGGTCTATCAGGACCAGTTCGAAGACCTGAACGACTTCTGGAAAGATGCCGAGACCTGGAACGCGCTGATGGGCAGCGATGCGTGGCTGGCCGCGCAAACCAAGTGGGACGGAAAATCCGATGTGCCACAACCCCAGTTTGAACTGCGCGAAGAGATTGCGGGTGTCCTGCCCCAAACTGCGGCCACGTTCGAGATCTTTGCCGATTTCGTGCAGAACGAGGACGACGACAATCTCGCCAAAGAAGACCCCTGGGCGCTGGTCTATTCGGCGCTCTATGACGATCTGATCGCGGAGCCGGATCTGTCCGGGTATGCCGGGCCGGGCTCCGCCGAACTGCTGGAAGCCATGGCCGCTGCAAGCACTTTCGAAACGGTCGACTACCCCGCCGCTTTTGAGAAGATCGACAAGGACTGGCACGACATTGAAGTCTGGCAAACCATTCAGACCTACAGCCCCGATTTCACCTCCGGCTATTTCCTCAACGCCGTGGATATGAAGAAATCGCCGGACGGTGCCGAAATGCGACCAGAGAATGAGCAGATTTACATCAAGCTTTTCGTGCGCACGCTCATTATGTCGCTGGTGATCACCGGCAGCTGCATCCTGCTGGGCTATCCGGTGGCGTGGCTGCTCGCGAACCTGCCCGCGCGCACCGCCAACTTGCTGATGATCCTGGTGCTGCTGCCCTTCTGGACGTCGTTGTTGGTGCGCACCTCGGCCTGGAAAGTTATGTTGCAGCAACAGGGCGTGGTGAACGACACGCTGGTCTGGCTGGGGCTCGTCGCAGACGACAGCCGCCTCGCGCTGATCAACAACCAGACGGGCACGATCATCGCCATGACACATATCCTGCTGCCCTTCATGATCCTGCCGCTCTATTCGGTGATGAAGACGATCCCGCCGAGCTATCTGCGCGCCGCCAAATCGCTTGGTGCCACGAATTGGACAGCCTTCTGGCGGGTCTATTTCCCCCAATCCGTGCCGGGCATCGGCGCCGGCTCAATCCTCGTCTTCATCCTGGCAATTGGTTACTATATCACCCCCGAACTGGTGGGTGGCACCACAGGCACGTTTATCTCCAATCGGATCGCCTATCATATCTCCAGCTCGCTAAACTGGGGTCTCGCTGCGGCCCTTGGTGCCATCTTGCTCGCGCTGGTGCTGGGCCTTTACTGGGCCTACGACAAGATCGTCGGCATCGACAACGTGAAGCTAGGGGGCTGAACCATGTCCACACTGACGCCCGTGTCCCGCACGCCTGTCTCTTTTTACGTACCTGTTGTGGCACTTGCAGGGGCCCTTGCCGGCCTTCTTATTGGCGCGGCGCAGGGCAGCTCGCTCTTGGGTATTGTTGCGGGTGCACTGCTGATGAGCGGCTGTGCCTTCGCCATCACGCAGCTGATCGAGGCCGAGCGCTCCAGCCGTTGGGGCCTCACGGCCCTTCTGGCCGTGGGTGGTCTTGTCCTCGGCGGACTCGCCGCTGCCCTGATCGGTGCCGTCTTCGGCTGGGTCTTCGGCTGGTTTATCTTCTGGCTATTTGAGGGGCGTTACAGGGCCTACGTGCCGCTCTATCTCACGCCGGGTCAAGTGCTCTGGCACCACAGCTTCCGCGTCATTTGCGGTGCGATCCTCGTCTTTCTGATCACCCCGATCCTGGTGGTCATGCCGCTCAGCTTCAACGCGCAGGACTTCTTTACCTTCACGCCCGAGATGCTGCGCTTTGACCCCGCGGGCTATTCACTCAAACATTACGAAGACTTCTTCACCAACTCCGACTGGCAAGGCGCGCTGGCCAACTCGGTCAAAATCGCCCCCGCCGCCACCTTTCTCTCCGTCGCTTTCGGCACATTGGCAGCCATCGGCCTCAGCCAAGCACACGTCCCCTTCCGCCGGGCCATCATGGCGATCCTGATCTCGCCAATGATCGTGCCGCTGATCATCTCCGCCGCAGGCATGTACTTCTTCTACAGCCGCATTGGCCTGCAAGGCACCTACACCGGCGTCGTGCTCGCCCACGCCGCCCTCGGCATTCCTTTCGTGATCATCACCGTCACGGCGACGCTCGTGGGCTTCGACAACTCCCTCACCCGCGCCGCCGCCAATATGGGCGCGGGCCCCGTCACCACCTTCTTCCGCGTGCAGATGCCGCTGATCCTGCCAGGCGTGATCTCAGGCGGCCTCTTCGCCTTCATCACCAGCTTTGACGAAGTGGTCGTCGTGCTCTTCGTCGGCTCCGCTGGTCAAAAAACCCTGCCCTGGCAAATGTTCACCGGACTGCGCGAACAGATCAGCCCGACGATTCTCGCCGTAGCCACGATCCTGGTGATCATCTCCGTCGCCCTGCTCACCGTGGTCGAACTGCTCCGCCGCCGCTCTGAAAGGCTGCGCGGCATGTCACCGGGCTGACCTTCATTGTTCAAGAAATATGCCCGCCGGAGGCCGTCCGGTCTCTCCGAGACCGGACAACAAAAACCTCCTAACGCAACCGCTTGAGCAAACTCAGCGAGGCATAGCCATCCGGCGCCAGCCCCTGGCTGCGCTGATAAGCGCGCACCGCCGCAATGGTCTTGGGCCCAATCCGCCCATCGACCCCTTGCGTGCTGAACCCCGCCCGCGTCAGACGCTGCTGCATCTCCTTGCGCTCCGCAAATGTCAGCGCCCGGTCGCCGCGCGGCCAGCTCGCCTTGATTGCAGGGCCGCCCTTGATCCGATCACTCAGATGGCCCACGCCAATCACATAGGCGTCTGCCGTGTTATAGCGCTCAATTACAGCGAAGTTCTTGAAGATCATGAATGCCGCGCCCTGCCCGCCGGCAGGCAGCAGGATCGACGCATTGCCATGGTTCGGCACCGCACGCCCGCGCATATCCACAACCCCCATCTGCGCCCATTGCGCCGGGCTACGGGTCACCTTGCGGCTGGCCTGCGCATAGTCGAACCCGCGCGGCAACTGCACCTCAACGCCCCAGGGCTGGCCCTTCACCCAGCCAAATCGCTTCAAATAAGCTGCCGTCGACGCCAACGCATCTGACGGATCATCCGCCCAAATATCTCGCCTACCGTCTCCAGTGAAATCCACCGCATAGGCCAGATACGACGTTGGGATAAATTGCGTGTGCCCCATGGCGCCCGCCCAACTGCCAGTCATGTTGCGCGGGCTGGTGTCACCGTTCTGCAGAATTCTCAGCGCCGCAATCAGCTGCTCTTCAAAGAATGCCCCACGCCGCCCGTCATAGGCGAGCGTCGCCAGCGACTGAACAATATCGTTGGAGCCGCGATACTCCCCATAGGCGCTTTCCAGCCCCCAGACGGCGACAACTACTTCTTTCTCGACGCCATAGCGCGCCTCGATGGCATCAAGCGTGCGATTGTGCTTGCGCAGCGCCGCCTTGCCATTGCGAATTCGCGTGTCAGAGGCCGCGCTGTCGAGATACTCCCAGATCGTCTTGGTGAACTCCGACTGATTGCGGTCGCGGCGGATCACATCCGCATCATAGCGCACCCCGCTGAACGCCGCCCGCAAGGTCGACGCCCGGATGCCCTGCGCCTGTGCACGGCGCTGAAAGCCGTCGATCCAACGGTTGAACCCCGCATGCGACGCCACCTGTGTCACAGGCGTGGGTGTCGTCGACAGCACCTCCGGTCGCAACTTGGGGCGCAAGGCTGATGCCACGACGGAGATCCTCTCAACCACAGGCTCCGCTGGCCGCAAGACCGGCCTCAAGGACGACGTCGCCCCCACTGCACCAACGCCTGTTCCCAAAAGTCCGGTCGCAAAAGCAACCGCCCAAAACGCATTCTTTCGCATGATATGCCCTAACCGCTGCTCTTTTTATTGCCTTCGAGCATAACGCAAAACGGGCCATTTCAAAAGGATTCAATCAGCGGTTATGCGGTCCTTTGCCGTGCGCGCAATCTCGCGGCGGATCCGCTCCAGATGCTCCCGCAGCATCGGCACCCTGCGCGGACGGAAACTGTGATCAGTGCGCTGAAAATTGCGCATCCGGTCCAACCGAAAGGTCCTGAAATCCTCGCGCAGATGGCACCAGGCCATCAACACATTGGTCTTGTCGAGGTAAACAAGCCCAAGCGGGTCAACCTCGCGCGCCGTTTCGGCCCCATTGCGGTCGCAATAGTCAAACGCAATGCTGACCTCATCCCAGGTCGCCGCGCGCAGGGCCGCCACATCAATTTCGATGGCCGGCATGCTGACAAAGCGATGCGCGTCCAGCACCGCATGTTGCAACCGATGCGCCTGCCGGGGCGGCACCCGCGCCTTGATCTTGGCCAGCGCCGACCGCGCCGCCTTGGCCAGCGCCGGATCGCCGATCACCGCCACATCGCGTAGCCCCAGCACCAGCGCCTCAAGCTCGTCATCCTCAAACCCAAGCGGCGGCAGCGCCGCATCCTCAATCAGCGTGTAGCCAAAACCTGCCTCGCCATCGATCACAGCACCCATGCTGCGCAGCGCGTCGATGTCCCGGTAAATCGTGCGCGGCGACATCTGCATCTCGTCGGCCAACTGACTGGCCGTCACGGGCGGCGGCAAGCGGCGCAGCGTTTGCATCATCTGAAAGAGGCGGTGGGTGCGGCTCATAAGATCACTCTAGCAGAAGTGGTGACAGAAATTGACAGCATCCCCGTATAACTCTTGCCCATCAGAAAAAAGGAGGCCCTCATGATCACATTGCTCACCTACCCTCCCGCCTTCGGCCAGTTTTCCGGCAGCCCCTTCTGCATCAAGGCCGCACATCTTCTCAACCTCTCCGGCCTGCGCTGGACCCGCGAAGACACGCTGGACCCGCGCATGATGCCGCATCAGAAACTGCCGGTGATCCGGGCCGAGGATCAGCTGATTGCCGACAGCGACATGATCCGCAGCTACCTTGAAGCCCAGGGCGCGGCATTCGACCATGGCTTAACCGAAATGGACAAATCGACCTCGCGCGCCTTCATCCGCATGGCCGAAGAGCATCTCTATTTCCATATCGTTCTGGACCGCTGGGAGGACGATCTGGCCTGGCCCGCTATTCGCGAGACCTACTTTGCCTCGGTCCCGCGCCCCTTGCGCAGGCTTGTCGCCAACCGGGTCCGCCGCAAGATCCTGTCTGCGATGCAAGTGCAGGGCTTGGGCCGCTTCACACCCGCCGAACGGCTGGCGCGGCTGGAGCCTGATCTGGAAGCGATCGTCACCCGTCTGTGGCAGAACCGGTTCCTTTTTGGTGAGACGCCCTCAGCGGCGGACGCGAGTGTCGGCCCTATGCTCAGTGCCGCGATCTCCAGCCCGGGAGAAACGGCGCTGTCCAGCCGCATTCGCGAAAACGCGGTGCTGATGGGCTACATCGACCGTGTGGAGCAAATGCTGGGCGACCGGAGAGCCGCTTAGCGCCGGCTGCGTCGCAGCTTGCGGCTGACCTTGCTGCCCTTGCGTTTGGCTTTCACGGTGCGTCTGCGCGGCACGCGCCCGGCTGGGGACCTGTTGCCCTGTGGCAGCGCGTTGCCCTCCAGCGCCAGCAACTCCAGCGCAATGCCTCCGGTCACCGGGCTGGCTTCGGCCAGGCGCACGGTGGCGCGCTGGCCCAGGCTGATGATCCGGCCCGTGTCCGACCCCATCAACGTGTTCGCCTCACCGTCATAGTGGAAGTATTCGCGCCCTATGGAGCGCATGGGCACCAGCCCATCAGCCCCGCTGTCATCCAGCTTCACGAACACACCAAAGCGCGCGATGCCGCTGATCCGCCCTTCGAACTCATTGCCAACCCGCTCGCTCAAATAAGACGCCATGTAGCGGTCGGTCGTGTCCCGCTCCGCCAGCATGGAGCGGCGCTCCGTCTCGGAGATATGGGTGCCAATGGCCTCCAGCTCCTCGTGCTCGGTGGTTTGCAGCCCGTCCTTACCCCAGCCATGCGCCGTGATCAGCCCGCGATGCACGATCAGGTCGGAATAACGGCGAATGGGCGAGGTGAAATGCGCATAGCGCGGCAGGGCCAACCCAAAGTGCCCGAGGTTCTGCGGGCTGTAATAGGCCTGCGTCATCGCGCGCAGGGTCGACATATTGATCAGCTCCGCCTCGTCAGAGCCTGCCGCATCGTTCAGCAGCCGGTTGAGATGCGCGGTCTTGAGCACCTGCCCCTTGGCCAGCGCAAAGCCGCTGGCCTTGGCTGTCTCGCGCAGGCTGTCGAGCTTTTCCGGGCTCGGCTCCTCATGCACCCGGAAGAGGAGCGGCACTTTCGTGGCGATCAGCGTCTCGGCGGCGGCGACATTGGCCAGTACCATGAACTCTTCGATCAGACGGTGCGCATCCAACCGGTCCTTATAGTTGACCGAGGTCACGGTGCCATCGTCATCCAGCTCGATCCGCCGCTCGGGCAGGTCCAGATCCAGTGGTTGCCGCCGGGCACGTGCATCCGCCAGCGCCGCATAGGCGGCATAGAGCGGTTTCAGAACCGGCTCCAACAAAGGGCCGCAGCGGTCGTTTGGATGCCCGTCGATGGCGGCCTGCACCTCTTCGTAGTTCAGCGCGGCGGGCGAGCGCATGAGGCCCCGGTGGAAACTGTGCGACAGCTTGTTGCCTGACGCATCCAGCACCATGCGCACGGCGATACATGCACGCGGCACACCTTCGTGCAGCGAACAGAGATCACCCGAGAGCCGGTCGGGCAGCATCGGCACCACGCGGTCGGGGAAATAGGTGGAGTTGCCGCGCGTCCGTGCCTCCGTGTCCAGTGCGGAGCCGGGCGTGACGTAGGCCGCGACATCGGCAATAGCGACCCAGACAATGTGCCCGCCCTCATTGGTCGGGTCGTCATCCGCATGGGCATAACAGGCGTCATCATGGTCCCGTGCATCTGAAGGGTCGATGGTGATCAAGGGCAGATCGCGCAGGTCTTCCCGACCCTTCAAGCCAATCGGCTTGGCGCGGTCCGCCTCAGCGATCACCTTGTCGGGAAAGGCGTCGGGGATGCCATGCTGATGGATTGCAATGAGCGAGACCGCCTTGGCCGCTGACGGATCGCCTAGCCGCTGCACGATCCGGGCACGCGGCAGCCCCATGCGCACCTTGGGGCCAGCCTGCTCAGCTTCGACCAACTCGCCGTCCTTGGCGCCATGGGTCGCGTCACCGAACACCGCCCATTCGGTGTCCGAGCCTTTGTCGATCGGTAGAATGCGACCGCCTTCCGCCGTCTTGCGAAACACCCCCAGCACGCGGCGCGGGTTGGTGCCGATGCGCCTGATCAAACGCGCCTCGTAGTGATGCGTCTCTCCCTTGATCAGGGTCAGCCGCGCCAGAATACGGTCCCCCGCCCCGAGCGCCGGATCAGAGGCGCGCGGGATCACCAGGACCACCGGCTCCACCCCCTCGCCATGCCATTCCATCGGCTTGGCGAAGAGATCGCCCTCGGCATCCGGCCCCGTGACCTGCAGCACGCTCACCGGCGGCAGGCGGTCCGGGTCCTGATAGCTGCGCTTGCGCTTTTCCAGATGCCCCTCAGCTTCCAGCTCTTTGAGCACGCGCTTGAGGTCAATCCGGGCGGCGCCTTTGATGCCAAAGGCTTTGGCGATGTCCCGCTTGGCCGTCAGCGTGGGGTTCTCGCTGATCCAGTCGAGGATGTCCGATTTCGTGGGGATGCGGGTCATGCCCCTCAGGTAACACGCGCGTCGGGTGCCGTCATGCGCAAATCACGTAGGCGCGGGGATCAGCCCGACATCACAGCGCGCAGCTCATTTCACGGTGCGGAATGCCCGCGTCATCATAGACCGGGCCACAGGTCACAAAACCCAGCTTTTCATAGAACGCAATCGCGGAGACCTGCGCCCCAAGGCGGGCCTGTTGCACGCCCGGCTGCGCCCGCGCCACCTCAAGCGCGGCCCCGATCAGCTGCGCCCCGAGCCCGGTGCCGCGCTGGTCTTTCAGCACGCAAATGCGCCCAACCCTCGCGGTATCGCCGGAGATCAGCAGGCGCGCCGTACCCACCGCATGGCCATCCTGCACGGCCAGGAAATGCAGCGCGCCCTGGTCCAGATCGTCGAACTCATCGGCCTCGCTGATCCCCTGTTCCTCCATGAAGACGGCACGCCGCAACGCATGGCACGCCTGCAGATCAGCGGTTTGGGTAATCCGGGTCATTGCGCGAAATAGCTTTGCAGAATTCGCGTATAGATCGCCTTGAGCTGTCGGATGTGCGCAACCTCCACATGCTCATCGACCTGATGCATGGAGCGTCCCACAAGACCAAATTCCACCACCGGGCAATGGCTCTTGATGAAGCGCGCGTCAGAGGTGCCGCCGGTGGTGGAGAGTTCCGGCGTCAGGCCCGTTTCCGCCTTGACGGCGCTGGCCACAAGATCAGACAGGGCACCGGGCGGGGTAACAAAACTCTCACCGGAGATCTTGATCCGCACGTCAGTCTGCACCCCGAATTCAGCTTCAATCCGCGCAAGTTCCTCCTTGATCCAGGTGCACAGCGACGCGCCGCTGTGCGTGTCGTTAAAGCGGATGTTCACAGCACTCGAGCACTCCGCCGGGATCACATTGGTCGCGGCATTGCCGGTATCGACCGTGACAACGGCAAGCGTCGACGAGTCGAAATGCGCGGTGCCCTGATCCAGCTCATGACGGGCCAGCCGGTCCATCAGGCGCATCATCGCAGGCAAGGGGTTGAGCGCACGATGCGGATAGGCCGCGTGCCCCTGTTTGCCGATCACCTTAATCCAGGCCGACATGGAGCCACGCCGCCCAATCTTGATCATCTCGCCCATGCGGTCGGGGCAGGTGGGCTCACCCACAAGGCAGACGTCCAGCTGCTCTCCCGTGTTCGCCATATGATCCAGCAGGGCTGTGGTGCCATCCACCGCGTCGCCTTCCTCGTCTCCGGTGATCGCCAGCACAATGGCGCCGTCGGGCGGGGTGTCACGGACAAAATCAACCGCTGCTGCGGCAAAGGCCGCGACGCCAGATTTCATATCCGTTGCACCACGCCCGTAGAGGACACCGTCTTTGATTTCAGCGCCAAACGGCGGCACGGTCCAGGCCGCCTCATCACCGACCGGCACCACATCCGTATGCCCGTTGAAGCCGAAGGTCCGCGCATGACCCTTCGCCCCCCAGCGCGCATAGAGGTTGCAGATGCCGCCACGATCCACACGGGTGCAGTCGAAGCCTGCTGCTGTCAACAGGGTGTGCAACACATCAAGCGCGCCCTCATCCGCCGGCGTCACCGAAGGGCAGCGCACCAGATCTGCCGTCAAAGCGACGGGGTCGGTGCCGGACATTGGGCTTCCTTCCTGATCAAGAGCCATTTGCCGCACAGGTTTGTGGCGAAACGCCCGCAATGCCAAGGGGTGGGGCCAAGAAATTCGAGGCTCAGTCCGCCTCGACCTCCGGCGCGTCGCCATAAAACGGCTGCATCTGTGCGATGATCACGGCGTTTTCATCGAGCGCCCGCTGCATCAAGCCACGCTCCTCCGCGTCGATCTCATGCCCTTCGGCGAGACGCTCCTCCAAGGTGCCATAGCCCGTCACGTCGAGCGGTGCCGTCTCCGCCTGTTTCAGCACCGCCACCGTTTCGCGCACCGCCTCGGCCTCATCCACACCGGAAGCAAAGACCACGAGGCCCGCGCCGCTGGCGTCCTTGGGCAGCCCGTCACCCTCTTTGCGCCCGATCTGCACAACCAGCGTATAGACCTGCTGTCTGGATTTGCTTTTGTCTTTTGCCATAGCTTGGTGTTAGGCCTTGGCGAAGGGCACTACAACGGCTTTTTCAACCAGTCGGTCCGGCGCCCAGCCCGCATAGGGCGCCCAATCGGGCGACGTCTCGTAAAGGTGCCGCACCCCGGCCAGGATCGCCCCGCGCGCCTTGGACGTCATTTGCACGTAGTGTGGCGCCAGTTCTGCCCAACGAAACGCCATGCGACCCTCGGCATCGCGGGTGGCGATACAGTCGAGCAGCAGCAGCGCCGTCGCGGGCGCAAAGCCCACATGCTCCGGCTGCAGCGAGACCATCTCGACCACTTCACGCGGAAACCAGGTGCCGTAGTCAGACAGACGGCAGCTGCCATCCAGGCAATTATCCAGCGCCGTGCGATGCACCGCGCGCGTGTCCGCCGGAGCGGATCGGCAAACATGATCGCGCTGCACGGGCGACAGGCTGCGTGCGACAAGCGTCAGAAACCGCTGCAGATCGGCGGCGTCGTATGTGTAGAGGCCGCGCCCCTCGGGCGGATGCTCCAGATTGACCCGGCGGGTCGCATGCGCCAGGCGAAACCCATGCAGCACCGCCGCGCGGACAGGCGCGGGGCCTTTGCGGTAGTGCCCGGCAAAGGCGTCCCAGTTCCAATAGAGATCATCGGCCCCGGCACCCCCTTGCAACCGATCGGCCAGCAACAGCGCCGTGGCGGCCAGGAAATCCGCCAGCCCTTGATCTGGCCGAGCCGCCACCAAAAGCAGATCCTCACGCAGCGCCTCGGCATCCTCGGCGGACAATAGGCAGCCTTGGTCGTCGATCACCCGGCGCAGCAGGGGCTCTTTCTCAGCTGCCAAATGCGCAGCCAAGCCGTCGGCCCCAGCCACGACAACGGCGCGCAGATCGGCGACGACCTGTAGGGTTTGGAACGATATGGGCACCGGCGCACTTCGCATGGCGACACCATACGACAAGAGGGTTACCGGATTGCATCAGCGCGTCGGTTTTTGCCGAAACCGCCCCCGCGCCTAGTCGCGCAGCAACTCGTTGATCGAGGTTTTGGAGCGGGTTTGCGCGTCCACCTTCTTGACGATCACAGCACAGTAGAGGTTGATGCCGTTTTTCGACGGCATCGACCCTGCAACCACCACGGAGCCTGCGGGCACTTCGCCGTAGGTGACCTCACCGGTCTCACGGTCGACGATCTTGGTGGATTTTCCGATGAACACGCCCATGCCAAGCACCGAGCCTTCGCGCACGATGCAGCCTTCGACCACTTCCGAGCGCGCACCGATAAAGCAATTGTCTTCGATGATCGTGGGGCCAGCCTGCATCGGTTCCAGCACGCCGCCAATGCCGACGCCGCCCGAGAGGTGTACGTTCTTGCCGATCTGCGCGCAGGAGCCCACAGTCGCCCAGGTGTCGACCATCGTGCCTTCATCCACATAAGCGCCCAAGTTCACGAAAGACGGCATCAGCACCACGCCGGGCGCGATATAGGCCGATTTGCGCACCACACAGTTCGGCACCGCGCGAAAACCAGCGGCTTTCCACTGGTTGTCGCCCCAGCCTGCGAACTTGCTGTCGACCTTGTCCCACCAGCCACCGCCTTGCGGGCCGCCAACCTGATGCTCCATATCCTTGATGCGGAAACCCAGCAGAACCGCTTTCTTGGCCCATTGGTTCACCTGCCAATTGCCATCCTCCTGCGGCTCAGCCACACGCAGTCCGCCCCCGTCGAGCGCGGCAAGCGTGTCTTCGATGGCCTCGCGGGTTTCCCCGTTGGTTACGGGCGTGATCGTGTCGCGCGCCTCCCATGCGGCTTCGATAGCGGTTTCCAGCTGCGCGTTCGACATGAGCGTCCCCCAAAGGAAAAGTTAATCTGCAGCGCCTATACAAGTCCGGTGTCACACGCGCAATCCATCTGCCGCCAGACCATTGCATCTTGGCGCACAACATGTCCCCCTGCACTAGAGACGAGGCATCGGAGAAACCGAGATGAACAGACCCCGCCACCCCTTGCGTGATGCGCATACAGACCGCGATGCCACCCGTGAGGTGCCCGATACACCGCAGACCCGTGCGCCCGCCTACCGGTTGGCCTTTGCGGATGAGGATTTCCTCTGCCGGGAGGAGCTGCGGCCCGTGCGCTTGCAGCTGGAGCTGTTGAAGCCCGAGATGATGCTGGATGCGCATAACATCACCAGCACGATTGTACTTTTTGGTGGGGCGCGCATCCCCAGCCCGACGGAGAAACACACAGCGCGCACCAAAACCCTGTCAGAGCTGTCTCATTTCTATGATGAAGCGCGGGAGTTCTCGCGGTTGATGACTCTCAAGAGTCTGGAGAGCAACGGGCGCGAAAACGTGGTGGTCACCGGCGGCGGGCCGGGCGTGATGGAGGCGGGCAACCGGGGCGCGCGCGACGCAGGCGGGCACTCCATCGGGCTGAACATCGTATTGCCGCATGAGCAGGCGCCCAACGAATATGTCACGCCAGAGCTTTGCTTCAACTTCCACTACTTCGCGATCCGCAAGATGCATTTTCTGATGCGGGCCAAAGCGATCTGCGTCTTTCCCGGCGGCTTTGGCACGCTGGACGAACTCTTTGAGACGCTGACGCTGATCCAGACGGGGCGCATGCAGCCGGTGCCTGTCATGCTCTTTGGCCGCGACTTCTGGGAGCGCATCCTGAACTGGGAGGCGCTGGCCAACGCGGGCACCATTTCGGATGAAGATCTGTCGCTTTTCCGCTTTGTCGACAGCGCGTCCGAAGCGATGACGTTGATCGATGGCTGGGCCGATCTGCCGCCCCGTGTCAAGATTCCGGGGCGCGACTAGGCCCGCCTCTCAGCTTTCGCGGAACGCCCGGGCAAAGTAGTCCGCCATGGGCTTGACCAGATAGGCCAGCGGGCTGCGGTCGCCGGTCTTGATATAGGCTTCCACCGGCATGCCGGGGATCAGAACCGTGCCTTCGGCCAGCTTATCGACCTCGCCGTCGTTCAGAACAATCTCGGTGCGATAATAGCTCTGCCCTGTCGCTTCATCCTCGAAGGCGTCGGCTGAGATCTGCACCACGCTGCCGTAAAGCTCAGGCGTTGTGCGCTGATCAAGCGCGGACAAGCGCAGCGTCACATCCTGCCCCGCGACCAACTGGTCGATGTGGATCAGATCCACCCGCGCCGCGATGACAAGCGGGCGGTCCTGCGGGACGAGAAACATAACAGGCTCCGCCGCGCGAATGACCGAACGTGGGGTGCGCACCTGCATACCATAAATAATACCCGAGACAGGCGCACGGATGTTCAGGCGGTCAATTTCCTCCCGCAGGGCATTACGCTGCTCCATCAACTCCAACTCGCGCGCGCGCAGGTCGCGCAGGCGGGTGATCGCTTCCTCGCGGGTGCCAGTGGAGAGCTTGAGCCGTTCGATATCGATCTCGGTGATGCGCCCTTCAGCCTGCGCTTTGGACGCCGCAAGTTCGCCCAATTGGCCGTTCAGCCGCGCGGATTCCCGTTGCAGGCTGAGAACCGTGCCCGCCTGCGTCAATTGCCGCTCCAGCAGAGATTTCTGGTTGGCCAGTTCCTCCTCGATCAACGCAAGCTGCTGCGACAGGGAAACCTCCTGCGCATCAATGCCCACGATCTGACTGCGGATCTGGCCGGACCGTTTGGACAGCTGCTCAATCTCTTGCGCGACAGATGCACGGCGCGCGTTAAAGAGGTTCTGCTGCCCCTCGATCAGCTCCTGCACGTCCTGATCCACCTGACCGGCGGCCAAAACCTCTTCTTCGAAATCGATGGTGTCGCTCTCGTCGCGTTCGGCTTCCAGACGTCCGCGGCGCGCCATCAGCTCGTAGAGCTGGTCCTCCACAATCGCCAATTGCGACGTCAGCTGCGCGCCATCAAGCTTCAACAGCAGATCGCCCGCTGCGACATCATCCCCTTCATCAACAAGGATTTCGGCCACGGTGCCGCCCGTTTCATGCTGGACAATCTGGCGGTTGCGATCCACCTCGAAACGACCCGAGGACACCACAGCGCCCGAAATCTGGCTCAGCGCCGCCCAGGTTCCGAAACCACCGACAAGCACGATCAGACCAAGAAAGCCCAAGATGAGCTGTTTGCGCGCCGACCAGCCCTGTTCGCCACTCATGACACACCTCCGGCGGCGGCAGGCGCCTGTTTGATCTGTTGATGGTTCTTGACCATGCTGGCCAGCACCTCCTCTTTGGGGCCAAAGGCGGCCCGCATGCCATTGTCGAGCACCAGCAGCAGGTCACATTCCTGGATCGCTGCGGGCCGATGCGCCATGATCAGCACCGAACTGCCCGCTTTCTTCAGGGACCGGATCGCCATGTTCAGCGCCTGGCTGCCCTCATTGTCGAGGTTCGAGTTCGGCTCGTCCAGCACAACAATCACCGGGTTGCGATAGAGCGCGCGCGCCAGGCCGATACGCTGCATCTGCCCGCCCGAGAGGCGAGACTGGCCTGACGAAATCACTGTGTCATAACCGTTTGGCAAATCGAGGATCATCTGATGCGCCGCCGCCTTCTTGGCCGCAATGACGACTTGTTCAGGGTCAGGGCTGTTTTCCAGCCGCGCGATGTTTTCTGTGATCGTCCCGTCGAAGAGCTGCACGCGCTGGGGCAGATATCCAATGTGCTGGCCCAGCACATGCGGCGCGTATTGATCGAGCGTTGCCCCATCCAGCCGGATGGACCCGGCGGTGGGTGCCCAGGCCCCTGTCAACGCGCGCGCCAGCGTGGATTTGCCCGCACCGGATGGGCCAATCACACCAACCGCCTGCCCCGGCTTCACCTCGAACGACAGCGATTTCAGACTGGCTTGTTTGTCCCCCGGAGGCACGACACTCAGCAGCTTCACTGCAAGCTTGGCTTTGGGCGCGGGCAGCGGCGTCTTGTCTCGTTCCTCCGGAACAGCACCCAGAAGTTCGCTCAAGCTGTCCCAACCTTTGAAAGCGCGCTGCACAACCGGCCATTGGTTCAGGGCCAGCTCAACCGGTGCCAGTGCGCGGCCCAGCAGGATCGAGCCTGCGATCATCGCGCCTGCTGTCATCTGGTTTTGCAACACCAGATACGCCCCGATCCCCAGCATCGCCGATTGCAACAGCAGTCGCAGTGACTTGGTCAAAGATGTAAATAAGCCAGTCACATCCGTCGCCTGCACGGTGCGCCCAAGCGATTCG
Organism: Roseobacter cerasinus; assembly: GCF_009811755.1. Taxonomy (GTDB): domain Bacteria; phylum Pseudomonadota; class Alphaproteobacteria; order Rhodobacterales; family Rhodobacteraceae; genus Roseobacter; species Roseobacter cerasinus. The sequence continues at coordinate 539,429 of NZ_BLIV01000002.1, read as the reverse complement.
CCCCGTGCGGTTTGCCACCGGGAAAATGCGGCGTCGCGCATCCCCATGGATTGCACCATCTCGGATTCGTTGCGGATCTGATCGGACATTTGCGACGCGACATGACCTGCGTGTGTCGCCCCCGCCTGCGGCTCACGTGAGAGCAGCTGGTTGGCCAACGCAATCAGGATCAAGACAACGGCCCCGCCCACCGCGAAATACCCGAGAATCGGATGGAACAGGAAAATGCCTGCGAAAAACACCGGGGTCCACGGCAGGTCAAACGCGGCCATCAGAACCGGAGAAGTCATCAGCCGTTGCACCGATTCCAAATCTGCCAAGCCGGTTTGCGTTTTCAGATCCGGAGCCACAACGGACTTACGGATCACCGCGTCAAAGACCCGCCGGTCAAGATCAGACTGGAACCGCGCGCCGACCCGTGCCATGACCCGGCCACGGGTGTAATCCAGCAACCCCATGATTGCATACATGAAAATCACGATCATGGAAAGCGCAAGCAACGTCTCCTGAGAGCCAGAGCCCAGCACACGGTCATAGACCTGCAGCATGTAAAGCGGCCCGGTCAGCATCAACAAATTGGCAAAGAGGCTGAACAGCGCCACAGCCCAGTAGAGCCCTCGGCTCCGCCGCCGCACGGTCCGCAGTTCCTTGGCCCCAATCTTTGCGTAAGATGTCTGCATGCGGGTGTCCGTCTTGTCCTGTGTTCAGCCGGGAGCGCTATACACCGAAGGCTTGCGCGCACCAAGGCGGCGCTGTCGCCTTTAGGTCATGCATTATCGCAGGGTCTTGCCACTGGCCGTCGCAATGTCTCTATCAAAAGGGTTTTATCAAAGTCTCAAGACCACCGACATTGTGCCGATGGCCCATCAGAGATCGGTGTATCAGAGAGATCCCGCGCCGCAAAGCATCCTGCAATGATGCGTAGACACCATCTGCCCGGGCGCGTGGAGGTCTTAAAGCGAAGCTGTGATGCCGCCGTCTACAAAGACGGTTGTGCCATTCACAAAAGAAGACGCATCGGAGGCCAGGAAAATACAGGTGCCGACCAGTTCTTCGACCTTGCCCCAACGTCCTGCGGGGGTGCGCTTCTCCAGCCAGGCGGAGAATTCCGGGTCAGCCACCAAAGCCGCGTTCAACGGCGTGTCGAAATAGCCCGGCGCCAGCCCGTTGCACTGCAGCCCGTGCTTGGCCCAGTCGGTGGCCATGCCTTTGGTCAGGTTTGCCACAGCGCCCTTCGTCATCGTGTAGGGCGCAATGCCGGGCCGGGCGAGGGCGGTCTGCACCGATGCGATGTTGATGATCTTGCCACGCCCGCGCCCGATCATATGCCGCGCACAGGCTTGGCCAACGTGGAACACACTGGCGATATTGGTCTGCATCAGCCGCTCAAACGCGTCGGCGGGAAAGTCTTCGAGCGGGGTGCGGTGCTGCATGCCCGCGTTGTTGACCAGAATATCGATGGATCCGGTATCCGTCTCAAACCCGTCAACGGCAGCGCGCACGGCGTCGTGATCGGTCGCATCGAAGGGCAGCATCTTTACAGCGCCACCAAGTTTGGCCGCCGCCGCCTCCAGCTTGGCGGTATCGCGGCCGTTCAGCACGACCTCGGCGCCCGCATCCTGCAGCCCCTTTGCCAAGGCAAAACCAATGCCTTGAGAAGAGCCGGTGATCAGGGCGCGACGCCCGTTCAGGTCAAACAGATTTAGGCTCATCGGGGTTCCTCTTTGCGCTCGACGTCAATTTCGAAGACGGTTATGTTACCGGTAACTCACGAAGTCAAGCAAGCTAAGGGCCGCGCATCCAAAGGCCCGGGAGAGGACCTCATGAAATCACTGGTGATCCACGCGCCCCGCGATCTGCGGATCGAAGAAACGCCCGAAGAAACGCCCGGCCCGGGCGAAGTTCAGGTGGCCATTGCCGCAGGCGGGATCTGCGGATCGGACCTACACTACTATCAACACGGTGGGATGGGCACGATCCGCATCAAAGAACCGATGATCCTCGGACATGAGGTGTCGGGCCACATCACCGCCCTTGGCGCGGAGGTTCAGGGGCTGGAGGTCGGGCAGCTCGTGGCCGTGTCGCCATCGCGCCCCTGCGGGACCTGCCGCTATTGCGACGAGGGCAAACACAATCATTGCCTGAACATGCGCTTTTACGGCTCCGCCATGCCGTTTCCGCATATTCAGGGGGCGTTCCGCCAGATGCTCGTGGCCGATCAGCGGCAATGCGCACCAGCCGACGGGCTGACCCCAGGCGAGGCCGCCATGGCTGAACCGCTGGCCGTGTGCCTACACGGGGCCCGGCAGGCGGGCGAGCTGCTGGGCAAGCGCGTGCTCGTCACCGGGTGCGGGCCGATTGGGTTGTTGTGCATCCTCGCCGCCCGGCGCGCCGGAGCGGCCGAGATTGTCGCAACCGACCTGACGGATTTCACCCTTGATATGGCCAGGCAGAACGGGGCCGATCAGGCCATCAACGTGGGCAGCGATGCCGACACGTTGAAAGCCTATGAGGCCGACAAGGGCACTTTCGATGTGCTCTTTGAATGCACCGGTGCGGCCCCGGCGCTGGCCAGCGGTATCGCGGCGCTGCGTCCGCGCGGCGTGATCGTGCAACTTGGCCTCGGGGGCGACATGACAGTTCCGCTGCAGGCACTGACGGCGAAGGAGCTGCGGCTCTGTGGCTCGTTCCGCTTTCACGAGGAGTTCTTCACCGGCGTTGAGCTGATGCAAAAGGGCCTGATCAACGTGAAACCGCTGATCACCCAGACCCTCGATCTGGCAGATGCGGTGGCGGCCTTTGAACTGGCGAGCGACCGAACGCAGGCGATGAAGGCACAGATCGCCTTTGCTTGAGGGCGCCACAGCAACAACAAGAAATGGGAGGACAATCACATGTCATTCTTTGAGGTGCACGACCCGGTCTTTGGCCAATACGTGCTGGGTAACGCGCCGGTCAAACAGCTGGCCACAGGTTTTGACTGGGTCGAGGGGCCGGTGTGGTTCGGCGATGCGGGCTGCCTGCTCTTCTCCGACATCCCCAACAACCGCATCCTGCGCTGGACGCCCGAGGTAGGCATCACCACCTACCGCGCGCCGTCGAACTACGCCAACGGGCACACGCGCGACCGGCAGGGGCGGCTGATCTCTTGCGAGCACGGCACGCGCCGGGTCACGCGGACGGAGCATGACGGCAGTATTACGGTGATCGCTGACAGCTTTGATGGCAAGCCCTTGAATTCGCCCAACGACGTTGTGGTGAAATCCGACGGGTCGATCTGGTTCAGCGATCCGCACTACGGGATCATGACCAACTACGAAGGCTTCGCCAGCCCGCAGGAGAACGCCTGCGTTGTCTACCGGGCGGATCCCGAGACGGGCGCGCTCGACGTGATGGTTGACGATATGAACTGCCCCAACGGGCTGGCCTTCTCGCCGGATGAAAGCCTGCTCTACGTGGCAGACACGGGCCGCATGTTCAGCGAGGATGCGCAGCACATCCGTGTCTATGATGTTACCAAAGATGGCGTTGAGAACGGGCGGCTCTTTCACAAGATAGACACGGGCATTGCGGACGGCTTCCGTCTGGATAGTGATGGCAACCTCTGGTCCTCCGCCGCCGATGGCGTGCATTGCATCGCGCCGGACGGGCGGCTGCTGGGCAAGATCCTGGTGCCCGAGCTGGTCTCGAACATCTGCTTTGGCGGGCGCGCCAAGCACGAGCTTTACATCACCGCCACAACCAGCCTCTACCGCATCACCTTGAACCGGCGCGGGGTGCAATTTCCATGAGCAGCGACATCGGCCTCATCGGCCTTGGCACCATGGGGTCCGCGCTGGCGCTGAACATCGCGGAGAAGGGCTTTGGCATTGCGGTCTATAACCGCACAGCAGAGGTGACGCGGGACTTTCACAGCGAGGCGGGTGAGCTTGCCAGCCGCGTCACGCCCACCGAAACGCTGGAGGATTTCGTCGCCGCACTGGCGAAGCCCCGCGCCATCATCTTGATGGTGCCTGCGGGCGAGATCGTGGACGCGCAGATTGCCGCGCTGCGCCCGCTGCTAGGGCCGGATGATCTGATCATCGATGCGGGCAACGCAAACTTCCACGACACCAACCGCCGCATGCGGGAGGCCACGGGCCCGTTCCTCGGCATTGGCGTCTCGGGCGGCGAAGAGGGTGCGCGACATGGGCCCTCGATCATGGGCGGCGGGGATCGCGCCCATTGGGATCGTGTGGCGCATATCCTTGAAGCGATCAGCGCCAAATACGAGGGCACGCCCTGTGCCACATGGATGGGCGAGGAGGGCGCGGGACATTTCGTCAAGGCCGTGCACAACGGCATCGAATATGCAGATATGCAGATGATCGCCGAAGTCTATGGCGTGCTGCGCGACGGCATGGGCTATGACGCGCCTGCGGTTGGCACCGTGTTTGACCGCTGGAACGACGGGGCGCTGAAATCCTACCTGATCGAGATTTCGGGCATGGTCGCAGGCACAACTGACCCGGCAACGGGCGGCCCTCTCCTTGATGTGATCGTCGACGCGGCAGGCCAGAAAGGTACCGGACGCTGGACAGTGATAGAAGCCCAACACCTCGCGGCCCCCGTCCCCGCGATTGAAGCCGCTGTTGTGGCGCGCAACCTGTCGTCACGGCGCGAGACCCGCGCGCAAGGCGAGGCGGTGTTTGGTGCCGCGCCAACACCCATGCCACCCGGCACACTTGACGAGGACACTTTGGAACAGGCGCTGATCTGCGGCAAGATCCTCTGTTATGCGCAGGGGTTCACCATGATCGCCGCCGCGTCAGAGGCGTTCGGATGGGCGCTGCCGCTGCCCGAGATTGCGCGGGTCTGGCGCGAAGGTTGCATCATCCGGTCTGAGATGCTCAACGATATGGCTGACGCCCTGACCGATGACCCCGCGCGCAATCTCATGTTTGCGCCGTACTTCGCTGATCACCTCAAAGCAGGTCACACAGCCCTCAGGCAAGTGGTGGCCCAAGCTGCCCTGCACGGGATCGCAGCACCCGCTCTGGCCTCGGGGCTGGCCTATTTCGATGCCATGCGCACCGCGCGCGGCACGGCAAATATGATTCAGGGCCAGCGCGACTATTTCGGACTGCACGGGTTCGCCCGGCTGGACGATGACAGCACGGATCAGCACGGGCCGTGGGCGGACTAAGGCCTGGGGCATGTTGCTTTCGGCAAAAGCTGTGTAACCTTGCGCCATGACCGCGCCCGATGCCCCAAAGCCGCGTGACGATCTGATCGTCTGCCCGCATTGCGATGCGGCCTATACGCTGTCGCGCCCGGGTCATGGGGAGCGTGCGGTCTGCCACCGCTGTGACACGGTGCTGATCATGCCCCGGCGCAAGGCCGGGCTGCAGATCATCGCGCTCTCCGTTGCGATTGTCATTTTAATCACGGCCGCCGCGATCTTCCCTTTTCTGTCGATCTCCGTCACCGGCGCACGCAACTCTGTCTCGGTCCTTGATGCAGCGCTGGCCTTCAGCGACGGGCCGCTGGTGGTGCTGTCGCTGGCGACGGCGGCGCTGATCATCTTTGTGCCACTGACCCGGGTGTTGTTGTCGCTCTACGTGCTGGTGCCGCTGGTGCTGGACCGTCCGCCCGCCCGGCACGCAGCGCAGGCGTTTCGCCTTGCCGAAACCCTGCGCCCGTGGTCCATGGCAGAGATCTTCGTGATCGGCTGCGCCGTGGCGCTGGTCAAGGTCAGTGATCTGGCTGACGTTAGCTTTGGCCCCGCCTTCTGGCTGTTTTCCATGCTGGTGGTGCTTGTTGTGGTGCAGGACAATGTGTTGTGCAGGTGGTCAGTATGGAACGCGCTGAGCAAACCGAAACGGTCATAAACGCGCGTGACCTCGGGGTTGTCGCCTGCACGCGCTGCCTTCAGGTCTGGCCTGCGGAGGTCAAAACCTGTGGACGATGCGGCCACCAGCTTGTCCAGCGCGACACCAAGAGCCTGCAGCGGGTCTGGGCCTGGTGGATCATGGGTCTGATCTGCTACATCCCCGCCAATATCTATCCGATGCTGCAAACCCGCACGCTGTTCTTTGTGCAGGAAGACACCATCGTCGGCGGCGCCATTGAGCTTATTCACTACGGCAGTATCGGCGTTGCGCTGATCATCCTACTGGCAAGCGTGGCCATTCCCATTGGCAAATTCATGGCCATCGCCTTTCTGGCGATCTCGGTCCGGCGACCCTCCGCTGTGTCCAAGACCCAGCGCCAGATGCTCTATGAGGTGGTGGAGTACATCGGGCGCTGGTCCATGATCGACATATTCGTGGTTGCGATCCTGTCTTCACTGGTGCAACTCAAGGTGCTGGTGGCCATCAACCCAGGCCTCGCCAGTCTATTTTTTGCGCTCTCGGTGATTTTCACTATGCTCTCGGCACAGGCATTTGACAGCCGCATGATCTGGGATGCGCAACAGGGCAGAGGACAAGAGCCAGAATGACCGACACCCCCGCCCCCGTGCCGATTGACCCCGCACGTGCGAGCATGTTTGGCCGGGCCTCCATCGTCTGGGTGATCCCTTTCATCGCGCTGGTGATCTCACTCATTGTGGCATGGCAGTCCTACAACGACCGTGGGCCGCTGATCTCGATCCAGTTCGAAAGCGGTGCGGGCATCGCAGCGGGTCAGACGGAGCTGCGCTTTCGCGATGTGACGGTGGGCCTCGTCGAGAATGTAACATTCGCCGAAGGGCTGGACGGTGTGGTGGCCCAGGTGCGGCTGGAGAAAGAGATCGCCCCCTTCGTCGATGCCGGTGCGTCCTTTTGGGTGGTGCAGCCTGAGCTCTCTATCCAGGGGGTCTCGGGTCTCGATACGGTTCTGAGCGGGATCTTTATCGAAGGCTCTTGGGACAGCGAGGTCGGACAGGAACGCAGCAGCTTCAGAGGGCTGGAGGATCCGCCGCTGTTCCAGCCCGGAAAAGAAGGGCTGCAGATCGCCCTGCGCACCCGCCCCGATGGCTATCTGACCGACAACGCACCGATCCTCTTTCGCGGCATCGAGGTCGGCCGGGTCGGTCCGGCGCGCATTTCGCGCAACGGGGCTTTTGTGATTGCCGAAGCCATCATCTATGAACCGCATGGCCGCCTGATCAGCAGTTCTACCCGCTTCTGGGACACATCGGGCTTCAGCGTCTCGCTCGGCCCCTCCGGCGCCGAGGTTGATTTTTCATCACTGGCAACCGTGATCAGCGGCGGCCTGACTTTCGACACCTTCGTCTCCGGACGCGGACGGGTCAGCGATGGCGCGGTCTTCGAGGTCTATGGCGATGAAGCCAGCGCCCGGAACAGCGTCTTCAACGCCTCTGAAACGGAGCAACTGGAACTGCAGGTGATCTTTGACGAGAACATCTCGGGCCTCGCGGTGGGTGCCCCTGTGGAATGGAGCGGGCTGCGCATCGGCTCGGTTCAAAGCCTGTCGGGGATCGTCGATTCCGATGCTTTCGGTGATAATCGCGTGCGCCTAGATGTGGTGATCGGCATTCAGCCCGGACGTCTCGGGCTTCAGGATGAGGTAAGCCCCGAGCGCGCGCTGGAGTTCCTGCGGGCGCAGGTGGCGGACGGCATGCGCGCGCGGCTGGCCTCGGCCAGCCTGCTCACGGGTGGGCTGAAGATCGAGTTGATCGAAGTGGAAGACGCCCCCCCGGCCGAGTTGACCCTCTCCGCCGATCAGATCGCCCGGCTGCCCACAACCGACAGCGAAATCTCCGACGCCACGGCGACGGTCGAGGGCGTTTTCACGCGGATCAACAGCCTGCCCATCGAAGAGCTGCTGAACAGCGCCATCGGCTTTATGCAAAGCGCTGAGGCCTTTGTCTCAAGCCAGGAGCTGCGGGAAACGCCGCTGGAAGTGCGCGCCCTTCTGGGCGATCTGCGCGGGCTGCTCACATCGGAGGATGTGCGTAACATTCCAGTGTCGCTGAACGCGGCCCTGGCGCGGGTCGACAGCATTCTGCAGCAGATCGAGGATGGCCGCGCGGTAGACCGTGTCGTCGCTGCCATTGCCGAAGCGACAGATGCGGCAGCGGCGGTCAATGCCTCGGTCGCCGGGATACCGGAGCTGATCGACAACCTCAGCGGAGTGGCCGCCAAGGCCGAGGCGATGCCGCTGGAAGAGCTGACCGTGCAGTTGACCGAGCTGCTTGTCTCCGCCGACAAAATTCTTGCCACCACGGCCGCGCAGGAGTTGCCCGCCGCGCTGGGGGCGGCCCTTGACGAATTGAACGCAACGTTGGCCGAACTGCGCGAAGGCGGGGCCGTGCGCAACGTGAACGCCACGCTGGCCTCCACCCGCGAGGCGGCGGATGCGGTGGCCTTGTCGAGCCGCGATCTGCCCGCGCTGGTCGACCGCATCACCGCAGTTTTCGATCAGGCCAGCCGCACCATCGAAGGCTACAACAAGGGCGACGTGATCAGCCGTGACGCGCAAGCCGCCCTGCGTGACATCTCGCAGGCCGCTGACGCGCTCACCTCGCTCGCCCGGCTGCTGGAGCGCAATCCCAGCGCATTGATCAGGGGACGTTGATCCATGTTTTCCAACTTTTCGACCATTGGCGCCCTTGCGCTGCTCACTCTGGCGGCCTGCACCGCCGCCCCTGATCGCTATGTGGTGCCGCAGCCATCGGTCGCCGAACAGCAGCGCATCGCCTTTCGTGCCGTGGAAATCCGCGAGGTGTCGCTGCCGGCCTATGCGGCCTCTGACGAAATCTCGCGGCTGGATGCAGACGGGCGGCTCAGCAGTGATGGCGGCACCCTCTGGGCCGATACGCCCGAACGCGCCGTGGCGCTGGAACTGGCGCGCCATCTGGCGGGCCTGAGCGGGGCGCGTGTGGCCTCCGCGCCCTGGCCGTTCGAGAGCTTTCCCGACGCGCGGCTTGATCTGCGCTTCGAAAGCCTGGTGGCCGAGGCAGACGGGCGCTTTCGCGCGACGGGTCAGTATTTTGTGGCCGTGCCGGATGGCAGGCGCGAGCGGTCGGGGCTATTCGATCTGGCGGTCCCCTTTGACCCTGAAGGTGGTCCGCAGGCAATTGCAGCCGCCCGTGGGCAGATCATGCTCGATCTGGCGCGCTTTGTTGCCCGTGCCGGGCTGAGATAGCATGCCCGCCCTGTTGAACGGGCATCCCCGCCGGTTGGCGGTGCTCGACTATGGGCTGTTTCAAGTACATGAGACCAGCCGGATCATAGGCATTTGCGGCTATCTCATCCAGACGGATGCGGGTGAAAACATCCTGATAGACACGGGCTTTCCCGCCAAATACGCCAGCAATGCTGCGGCGGCTAGCGCCGAGGACGGGTTAGACCCTTTTGGCCGCGTGCTTTCGCTTTCGCCCAAGAATCTCGCACCTGCGCAGCTTGCGCTGCTTGGTCTGACCGCAGCAGACATCACTTTGATGATCCAAAGCCACACACACATCGATCATGTAGGTTTCCTGCACGGTTTTCCCGACGCAACACTCCTAATTGCAGCCGCTGAACGCGCCCTGCTGCGCCCGATCTATTGGCCAGGCAAAGAGGCCATGACATGGCCGGATCAGGACGAAATCCTGATCGAAGGCGATACGGAACTCGGGCCAGGTTTCGACGTCTATCTCGTGCCGGGTCACACACCGGGGCAACTGGCGTTCTGCGTCACGCTCCCGGACACCGGCGCGGTCGTGTTGACCTCAGACGCAATCAGCCGCCCAGAAGAGATAGACGAGGGCTGTGCCGGGGCGTGGGACGTCGAGGCCGCGAAGGCAAGCGCCCACCGGCTCATGCAAATCGCACAGGACAGGCAGGCGATGGTGATTTACGGACACTGCCCAAAGCAATGGCCAGAGCTGCGCAAAGCACCCGACTTTTACGGTTAAGTCACTTACTCCGCCATATGGCAGGCCACGCGCGCGCCCCGGATCTCGCGCATCTCCGGGCGGGTCTGGCTGCAGACATCTTCCGCCAAAGGACAGCGCGGGTGAAACGCGCAGCCCTTGGGCGGGTTGATCGGATCGGGGATCTCACCCGTGGGCGGCGGCACCTCGCGCCCGAAATTGTCGAGCTGCGGCGCGGCAGCGAGCAACATCTGGCTATAGGGATGCTTGGGATCGTCAAAGAGCGCGTCCGGCGCCGCCTCCTCCACCAGCCGCCCGAGGTAGAGCACGCCAATCCGGTCGGCCATATGCTGCACAACCGTGAGATCGTGGCTGATGAAGAGATAGGTCAGCCCGAACTCATCCTTCAGGTCGCTCATCAGGTTCAGAACCTGCGCCTGCACCGAGACATCGAGGGCGCTTGTCGGCTCGTCACAGACAATCAGCTTGGGCTCGGAGGCCAGCGCGCGGGCAATGCAGATACGCTGCCGCTGGCCGCCGGAAAATTCATGCGGGAACTTGCCAGCATCCTTGGCCGACAGCCCCACCTGCTCCAGCAGGCGCTCGGCCATGCCGGTCGTGTCGCCACCGCGCGCAGCCACTGGCTCCACGATGATATCACGGACCCGCCAGCGCGGGTTGAGCGAGGCAAAGGGGTCCTGAAAGATCATCTGGATATCGCGCCGCACCGCATCGACCTTGGCGGCATCCGTCTCACGCGCAAGATCGGTGCCGCGGATCTCCACCGCGCCCTCAGAGGGGCCAAGCAGCCCCACCAGCATCTTGCCGATGGTCGATTTGCCCGACCCGCTCTCGCCCACCAGCGCATAAACAGAACGCTCCGCAATCTCGAAGCTCACGTCGGACACAGCGGTCAGATAGGACTTCCCGCGCCGCTCCACCACACGGTTCAGCCAGGGCTTCGACACGTCAAAAATACGTGTCAGGTTGCGCACATCCACCAGCGCCATCAGGCCACGGCCTCCCCAACCATCGGAAAGAAACAGGCCGCGCGCCCATCCATCTTCGGCTCCGGCGTTCTGCGACACGCATCCTGCGCCTTGGGACAACGGGGGTGAAACGCACAGCCCTCGGGCAGCGCATCAAGACGCGGCATGGCGCCCGGAATCTGATGCAGCCGGTCCTTGCCACGCGACGCCAAGGGCGTCGATCCCATCAAGCCGTATGTGTAGGGGTGGCGCGGCTGCGTGATCACGTCACGCACGGGGCCAAGTTCCGCCAGTTTGCCCGCATACATCACCGCCACGCGGTCTGCCGCCTCCGCGATCACGCCCATGTCGTGGGTGATCAGCATCACCGCCGTACCCCGCTCGCGACACAGCCGTTTCAAAAGTGCAATGATCTGCGCCTGCACCGAGACATCCAGCGCGGTCGTTGGTTCATCGGCGATGACAAGGCTTGGTTCCGCACAGAGCGCGAGCGCAATCACCACCCGCTGACGCATGCCGCCGGAAAATTCATGTGGGTAGCTGCCCACACGCTCGGCGGCTCCCGGAATGCCGACCTCTTCGAGAGCGGCCACCGCGCGACGGTCCGCTTCTGCTCGGCTGATATCGAGATGCGCGAGCATCGTTTCGGTCAGCTGATCCCCGATTCTGAGCAGAGGGTTGAGCGAGGTCAGCGGGTCCTGAAAGACCATACCGATCTCCTTGCCGCGCAGCCGCCGCATGGCGTCGCCCTTGAGTTGATCCACCCGCGTGCCACCCACGTGGATCTCGCCCGAGGCGATATGCGCTGGCGGGGTCAACAGCCCGATGACCGCATTGCCCGCCATCGACTTGCCCGCCCCGGACTCGCCCACGACACCGAGGATTTCCCCGGCGGCGATATCGTAGGAAACTCCGTTCACAGGCCGCAGAATGCCGTATCGCGTTGGGATTTCGACTGTGAGGTTGCGGATGGAGAGGATGGCGCCTGTCATCTTGGATATGCCTCTGAGAATGCTTTGATATCGCCCTTTGAAAAGGTGATGACCAGAGCTGACCCGCGCGCTGAGGGCAGCGTCCGACTGCGGGCACGGGGCTGCCCACTGGTTTCCACTGGGCCCATCGGTTGTTTGAGGAACATCACCGCAACCTCGGGTTCAGCGCATCGCGCAGCCAATCGCCCAGCAGGTTGACGCTGAGGGCCAGCGCCAGCAGCGTCACGGCGGGGAAGAGCAGGATCCACCATTCACCCGAAAACAGGAACCCCTGACCGATGCGTATCAGCGTGCCCAGCGACGGCTGCGTGGGTGGCGCGCCGACGCCGAGGAAGCTGAGCGTCGCTTCGGCGATGATCGCCAGCGCCAGCGAGATCGTGGCGATCACCAGCACAGGCGACAACACATTCGGCAGGATGTGCCGCAGCATGATCGCACCAGACCCGCGCCCGATCAGCCGGGCGGCCTGCACGTATTCCTTGTTCTTCTCCACCAGGGTCGCACCCCGCACCACACGGGCAAACTGCACCCAATCGCTGAGACCAATCGCGATGATCAGCACCCAGATCGCCATCTGATCGCGGTACTCAACCGGCGTGATGCCCTTGGCCACACCAAAGATCAGCATGGCCACAAGGATCGCGGGGAAAGTCAGCTGCACATCCGCAACCCGCATGATGATCGTCTCGGTCCAGCCGCCCAGATACCCCGCGATCAGCCCCAGCGTGACGCCCAGCACCATAGCAAACAGTACCGCTGCTGCGCCGACAAATAGCGAAATCCGCATGCCATAGAGGATGGTTGAGAACACATCCCGCCCCTGATCATCGGTGCCGAGCCAAAAGGTCTCGCCCGTAAACGCGTTGGGCTCCATCGGTTTGGAGAATCCGTTCATCAGGTTCAGCGAGGCCGGATCAAACGGATTGTAGGGCGCGATCAGCGGCGCCAAAAGCGCGCTCAGGACCATCACCAGGACAACTGCGGCTGACACTATCGCCACGGGTGATTTGCGGAACTGATAGGCGAAATCGCTGTCCAGCGCGAGCCGCAGGCGTGACCGTTCCACCACGGGGTCAGGTGTGATCTCTGCCATCAGTGCGCCGCCGTTCTGTCCGCGCGCAGACGCGGATCAATTGCAAAATAGAGAAGGTCCACGATCAGATTGATGCCCACGAACATAACCGAGATCAGCATCAGATACGCCGCCATGACCGGGATATCCACAAACTGGATCGCGTTGATGAAGAGCAGCCCCACGCCCGGCCACTGAAACACCGTCTCCGTGATGATCGCGAAGGCGATGATCGAGCCGAGCTGCAGCCCCGTGACCGTGATCACTGGCACCAGCGTGTTTTTCAGCGCGTGACGGAAGTTCACCGCACGGTCCCGCAGGCCTCGGGCGCGGGCAAAGCGGATGTAGTCCTGCCGCAGGACCTCCAGCATTTCCGAGCGCACCAGCCGCATGATCAGCGTCATCTGGTAAAGCCCCAGCGTGATCGACGGCAGGATCAGCGCTTTCAACCCGCTTTCCGTAAGAAACCCGGTGGACCAGCCACCGACCTTCACCGTCTCACCCCGCCCGAAACTGGGCAGCCAGCCCAGCTCCACGGAGAACAAATAAATCAAAAGGATGCCTATGAGAAAGGTGGGCAGCGACACCCCAATCAACGACACGGACATGATTGCATTCGCCGCAAACCCATTGCGCCGGATTGCGGTGAAGACCCCGAGCGCAATGCCGATGCTGATCGCCAGAAAGCCCGACACGGCGGCCAGCTCCAGCGTCGCTGGCGCACGCTCCAGCAGGATGTCAGACACGGGTCGGCCTTGCCGGTAGCTCACCCCGAAGTTGCCCTGCACCGCGCCTTCGAGGAACTTGTAATATTGCACCGGAAACGGCTGATCGAGGCCAAGATCCGCGCGCAGCCGCTCGATATCCGCCTGCGTACGTTCCTGACCCAGCATGTTGTCGATGGGGTCACCCACGAAGCGGAACATGGAGAAGGCCACAGCCCCGACCACAAGAAGCACAAGGATCGACTGCAGGACGCGGCGGATGATGAAAGCGAGCATGATGTGAGCAGACAGTGCCTGTGAAAGAGGGTCAAGGAGGTTGCAGCCTCAAGGGCTACAACCCGGTTCATATGTGCTTAGGCGGGCGGGACAAAACACTGAGCGGTGCCTCGCCCCTCTTTTACCTCAGAGAATGTGGCGCGTGCGGTGCGCCCGTCGGACAGGCTACCCGTCGCTTCAACGGGCACCACAAAACTGCCTCTCCTGGTGCGGTCTGTTTCGTAGCTGCCGGTCACCCCATTGGAACAGACAAAATCGCCTGAGACGCGCCGGGCAGGACTTGCCGCGTACCGCCCCGAGCACACCGCATCTGACATCTGCAGGCAGAAGTCACCGACCCTTGCAGAACGCTTGAACCACGCCTTTCCCGTGAAGGCTGTGCCATCTGACAATGTGCCGTTGATATCGTTGTAGAGACCGACGTAATCAACGTCGCGCACAACCCGGTCAGCCGACGACAAGGTCGTGCAGGCGGCCAGACCGACAAGGCAGGCCAAGAGGGTAAATCTGCAAGATCGTAGCACTTTGGTCTCCTTTCGTTGTCCAAACAGCACCGCCAGCATCACGGTCCGGGAGGAACCCTTAGTTCACAGTCACCCAGCGCAGGATGAAGAAGTTATCCGGCCGCTGCGTCAGCTCAATATTGGCCTGCGTGCCCCAGACAAGTGGTTGCACGTAAAGCGGCACATAGGCCACCTCGTCCTGCAGGATCTTTGCGGTCTCATCCAGCATCATCTGCCTTTTGCTGTCGTCAATCTCCGACTGGATCATTGGCAGCAACTCGTCCACCCGCGCATTTGAGAACCCGCCGAAGTTCCAGGACCCAAGCTTCTTCTCTTCATTGGGCGTGCTGGCGAGGAAACGCACGGGGTGCTCTGCGTCGAACGTGCCCGGCGACCAACCCAGCAGATACATATCATAGTTGTCGGCGCGCAGCTCGGGCCAGTAGTTCTGCACCGGCATGGCGTCGAGCGTCGCACGCACTCCAACCTGCGCCAGCATGCCGGTGACCGCCTGACAGACAGCTTCGTCATTCAGATACCGGTCATTCGGGCATTTCAGACCAAAGGAGAAGCCGTCGGGATAGCCTGCCTCGGCCAGCAGCGCGCGCGCCTTGTCGGGATCAAACGCAGGCCGCGCAGCCAGATCACCGCTGAAACCGCGCATCGCCGGGCTGACCAGCTGGCTCACCTCTTCGGCATTGCCCCGCATGATGGTCTGCAAGATCGCGGGCACGTTGATCGCATGGGCCACCGCCTGGCGCACGCGCACATCGGCGAAGGGATTTGTGTTGGTCGTCTCTCCGGAGTATTTCAGCGCCTCGGCCTCATGCGGAAAGCCCAGCATGATCACCCGCGCCTCGATGCCTTGAATAACCTTGACCTGATCGTTTGCGGCCAGTCGCGCCGTATCCTGAATGGGCACCGGATTGATAAAATCCACATCGCCAGACAGCAGAGCCGCCACGGCGGTCGCAGGGTTCTGGATCGGGGTCAGTTCCGCCCTTGTAATGTTGTGCTCTGCCTCATCCCACCAGCCATCGAAGGGTTCCAACACCGTGCGCAGGCCGGGCTCGCGCGTGGTCAGTTGAAACGCGCCGGTGCCATTGGCGTTGAGCGTGGCGAAGTTGCCGTTGTCCTTGTCAGGCCGCTCGGCGCTGCTGGCCTCTGCCCAGCCGGAATCCATCATCATCCAGTTGGCGATGCTGTCGGGGAAGATCGGGTTGGGCGCGCTGGTCATGATGTCGATGGTGTAATCGTCGACCACCTTGACCTCAGACACCGGCGCAAACCAGCTGCGCGTATCCGCCGCCTCGCTCGATGCGCGCTCGTAGGAAAACAGCACGTCCTCCGCCGTGAAGGCGCTGCCATCATGGAAGGTCACACCCTCGCGCAGGGTGAACCGCCAACCTTCACCGTCACCAATGGGCTCCCAGCGGGTTGCCAGTGCTGGTTCGATAGTCATGTCCTTGCCGCGTCGGACGAGCCCTTCGTAGACGTTGTTCAGAAAGCCTAAAACAGCCGCCGAATTCACCGCATGCGGGTCCATCGTCTGCGGGTCGGTGGTTTCGGCCCATCGGAACTCCTCCGCCACAAGAGCAGAGGCAGACACCGTAACGGCAACAGCAAGTGAAATAGATCGAAACATCGAAAGAACCCTTTCAGCAAAGATGCGGGAACGTGCGTGCAGCGCGGCCCCCGGTATGGGGCCACGCCGATATCGATTACAAAGCCATCAGGCTCAGTTGATCTCGAAGTATTTGACCTTGGGCTGATCCTCGGGGTCGACCTCGATCTGGACCTTCTCAACCATGCTCCAGTTCAGCACCTGGTGGTGCACCGGGATGTAGAGCTGCTCGTCCTGCACCACTTGCCAGATGTCCGCAATGGTCTGGTCGCGCGCCGCCAGATCGGTGTTGGACGCCAGCGACTTGATCTTGGCGTCAAGATCATCGCTGTCGAACCCTGTGCCGTTCCAGGTGCCAATATCGCTCTCGCGCCCGTGCACAAGGAAGTTGAAGATGTACTCGGAATCGTAAGTCGGCACGCCCCAGCCCAGCATGTAGAAATCGGTCTTCCCGTCGGTGATCAGCGGGAAATGCTGCGCCTTGGGCTTGGCATCGAGGTTCACGGTCACGCCGATCTGCGCCAGCATGCCAACTGCCGCCTGACAGATCGCCTCGTCATTGATGTAGCGGTCGTTCGGGCAATCCAGCCGGATCGAGAAGCCATCGCCGTATCCCGCATCCGCCATCAGCCCTTTGGCGGCATCCAGATCCGTGGTTGAGGAGGCGTCCATTGCCTCGGTCCAGCCATTCACGAAGGGCGGCGCGATCATGCCCGCAGGCTCGGATTGGCCGCGCATCACCACCTGCTGGATCGCATCGCGGTTGATCGCCATGGACATCGCCTGGCGCACACGCACGTCTGCCAAGGGGTTCGCGCCGTCCACGTTGTCCGCTTCGATATCGTCAGGCCCCTGGTTCATGCCGAAGAAGATCACACGGTTCTGCGGCGCCTTCTTCACGACAAGCCCGGGCGCACTGGCCACGCGCTCAAGGTCCTGCACCGGCATGTCCTGTAAGAAGTCGATCTCGCCGGACAACAGCGCAGCCACGCGAGTCGCGGCGTTCTGGATCGGCGTGTAGATGATCTCGGTCACATCCAGCGGAAACTGGTCGATGCCCCAGTAGTTCTCGTTGAGCGTCATCACCGTGCGCACGTCCTGCTCGCGGCTTTGCAGCACATAAGGACCGGTGCCATTGGTGCTTGTAGTGGCAAATGTCAGCTCGCCACCTTCAAAGTCCTGCACCTTCACGGTGTTGTTGGCCTCGGTCCAATCCTTGTCCATGATGAACAGATTGGTGAGGTTGCTGGGCAGGATCGGGTTTGGCCCGTCGGTAACCATCTCGACGGTGTGATCGTCGACCGCGCGCACTTCGGTGATTGAACCAATCAGCTCTTTCATGTCGGAATTCGGCTGCTTGGCTCGTTCAAAGCTGAACACGACGTCTTCGGCGGTGAAGGCCGCGCCATCGTGGAAGGTCACGCCCTGGCGCAAATTGAAGACCCAAACGTTCGGATCTGCTTCAGACGGCGCCCAGTCGGTGGCCAGCGCAGGCTCAAACGCCCCGGTCACATCGCGAATGATCAGTGGTTCGTAGATCTGGTGGCGAATGGTGTGCGTGGGACCTTCATTCTGGGAATGCGGGTCCAGTGTCAGGGCATCGCCCGCACGGGCCCAGCGCAGGGTCTCCGCTGAGGCCAGCGCGGTGCTGGACAGCAGGATCGCAGCGGACAATACGGCTGTGGTTTTTCTCATGGTCATTTCCCCGGTTTGTTTTTTTCTGCCCGCAATCTTCGGGACTGCGCCCAGTTTGGCAAGCCCTTTGCACAACTTAGTGGCGAACTACCCGCCCTATCTGCAAAAAATTTGACCATGCGATAAAATCAAGCAGCGCCCGGCAACCTGATATGCCGCCCGCCTTCTTCGAAGTCCTTTAAAGACAGCGACCAGACGGTGCCCGGCCAGCGCAGCTCCATCTGCCGCCGCTTGGGGCGGTAAACCGCCGTGTAAAGCGTGCCAAAGCCCACGTTGAAGGCGGTCGAATAGAGCGGAGGCTTCAGAAACGCACCGATGAATTTCTCCTCAGGGTCGCGATGCAGCGTCAGCCGGTGCAGGAGGAACCGCTCTCGCTCCACCGTGGCCGTGAAGCGTGCGTGGCTGACCCATTCGACGTTTTCCTGATGGTTGGTCGCCACGGCGGCGTGGGTGATCAGCGTCTGGCGATCCGGCGCCATCATCGCTGTCAGATACTGGCGTTTGCGGTCCAGCACGGTGACGTTGTAGCTCATATGTGTGGGAATGCGGGCCAGCGCGGCACCCGCTTCCTCCGCCGTTTCACAGGTTTGCAGCACATAGCGCAGGATCAGAGGCACGCCAAAGCCACCCCCCACCACGCGGCGCCCGCCGAAGGTGAGCGAAATCGCAAGGCCCGCGTCATTCACTCCGTCGACCAGACCCCAAAGCCCATCGGACGTGCCCATGACCCGCCGCCCCTGCCACTTGGTATGCAGCACCAGGCTGTCGAAGGCGTTGGGATTATAGTCGTAATTGCGCACCATGACCGGCTCTTTCCCGGTCCAGATCGCCTGACTGCAACCTGCCAGATAGGGCGGCGGGCAGTAGAAAGAAAGAAACCGTGCGGCCAGATCGCCACCACCGACCAGCTCGCAAAGCTCATCGTAAAGCGGCACAATCTCGGGCATGTGCTGCTGCAAGGCCGCGCGCGATTGCGCGTAGGTGGGACGGGTGGTCTCGCCCTCTTTCAGCCACCACTGCTTGTAGTCGGGCCAATATTCGGCAAACAGCCCGGACCATTTCGGCCCGGGCGCGTCTTCACTGACAGCGCGCCAAAGCATTGCGTGCGCGGGTCCTTTCGCCTCAGAGGATCTTGAACGCCGGATCGGCCAGCGCCGTGGCCGTGGGCAGCGGCTTGGCCGTCACGGCTTGCTTGATCCCGTGGATCCATTTTTTCGCGCGTTCGTTCAAGCGGAAATTCTTGGTCATCGACCGTCCACGCGTGACCAGAATGCCGATATCTGCCCCCTCATAGCGGTAATCGCCGGGGCCGAGGATACGTAGGAAAAACGCCTCGTTTTCGGATTCAACAGCGCGGCGGTGATAGTCGAACCGATCATAAACCACGCGACCGTCCTCCAGCATGCGATAGATGCCCGTCTCGGGGGCCGAAGTGCAGATATCGACACTGTCGTCCGTGTGTTTGATCACCATCTGGGACCAACTGTCGATGTTCGCGCTGTCGGCCCAGCGAGCGTTCAGCTCATCCACATCGAGGTTGAACTTCCGCTTGGAGAACTCCAGCAGGTGGAAGAGGAACAGCGGCGCGTCCGCATGGGCAAAGGCCGCGTGGTTGGTCATCGACGAGGCGCCGGTAATGCGCGGGTTCAGCTCACCCAACCACAGCTCGCCCGTCTTCTTGTCGATCAGGAAATCGAGCTCGAAATACCCGCGATACCCCTCCTTGCGCAGCTGCTCGCCGAATTTAAAGGTCAGATCGCGCGCCTGTTGTCGGACTTTCGGCGGGAAGGCTGTCGACAGGATCTCATTGCCGCACCAGCCGCCGCGATAGGGCGTCAGCTCCTTGAAGCCCACCAGTTCCGTCATCAGCGGGCCAACGATGGTGCCTTCCTTCGTCGCACAGGCCTCGATCGCCGATCCGCGGCAATCGATCCGCTTCATGATCTTGATCTCGCCCTCGCCGACGATCTCATGCTCATGCCGCCGGAAATCAGCCTCGGATTTGATGAAGAAGGTCGTATGGCCGCTGTCGCCAAAGGCCGATTGCAGCACCAGATCATGCCCGATCTTGGCCTTCTCGCAGGTCTTCTTCAGATCCTCGTAGGATTTCACCTCGGCCAGCACATTCGGCACGGAAGGAACCCCCGCCTTGTTGCCGATGCGCACCGTCTCGATCTTGTTGTCCATCTTGGTGCGCAGCTTGGCTTTGGGGAACCAGACCTCCGCACCCAACTCTTTGCTCAACCGCTCCGTCTCCGCATCGAACATCAGGAAGACAAACTTCGGCTTACCCCCGCGCCGCTTGATGAAGTCGATGACCTCTTTGTGCTGCAGCAGATAGTTGTTGATGTCCTCGATGGACTGAAACTCTGCATGCGGCTGCTCGGACGGGCAGAACACATTCGGGTGCTTGCCGCCGTAGCAGTCGATGTAACATATGTATTTGAAATTCTTCACCCATTCGTCGAGGCCCAACAGGTTAAAGTTCGTGGCCGAAATGAAATAGATCGGGTCTTCGTTGCGGTGGAAATAGCGGCGGATCTCCGAGATGTTCTTCAGAACCGTAGCAGCCATGTCTTAATGTCCTTCCTGTTGGGGTTATTCAGCCACCTGGGCCAGTTTTTGCATCACCGGTCTGGCATCGACGAGCGTTTGCAACGCCTCTTGGGTAAAGACCCGCAGCCCCAGATCGGGCCGGTAGCCGTGGATTTCGCTCACATCCAGCGCCAGCATGAAAGCGAGGATTTCCTTGCTCACCACCTGCCCGGGCACGAGGATCGGAAAACCCGGCGGATAGGGGATGATGAAACTGGCCGAGACCACTTCTTCGCCCGCATTCAGCGCGGCGCCCAGCGAGCCATTGATGTCCAGATAGTCGCATTTCTCCTCGTCGTAAGCGAGGAAGAAGGCGGAGCGGATATCACCTTCGCCGGTCACGTCACACTGGCGGAAGGCGTCATGAAAGCGGCTGAAATCCGGCAGCGGCGGCAGATCCTCCATCAGGTTCTGCACCCGTCTTTCGAACGACAGCCGCTCCATCCGGCTGGCATCGTCCAACCGTTCGTCCAGCGATTTCGCGATCTCGACCAGCACCTCAATCAGATAGGCGACCGACGACCGCGTGGTGCCGATATTGGTCATGAACAGGACCGTATTGCGCGAGGTCTTGTTGATTTGTATGCCGTATTTATCCATCAGGATATCGGTCTTGAACGTATCGCCATCCCAACCGGTGCCACCGACGGCCAGCGTGACCCGCGTGGCATCCAGCACAAAATCATCCTGTTCCCAGCTGTCCCACATATCGGTCCAGCCCTGTTCGGCATCATAATAGCTGGTGATACCAGACTGCCGGTGGAAATCCGGGATCATATCGCCAGCGGTCAACACCTTGAAATACTTCGATAACAGCGGATGCGTCATGATCGCCCGACGCATCGACATCGCCGCCTCGATCTGGCGCTGCACAAATTCGAAGCCTTCCAGCTCCACCTGCCTGCGGCCCACATCGAGGCTTGCGATGATCTGGTAGTTCGGCGAAGTGGAGGTGTGGGTCATGTAGGCTTCGTGAAACGCCTGTTCGACCTCGCCCTTAAAGTCCTGATCATAGACGTGGATCATCGAGCCTTGCCGCAGCGAGGTCAGCGTCTTGTGCGTCGATTGCGTGGCATAGGCCCGGACCCGCGCGTTAGGCGGCGCGATCAGCCGGGCATCCAGCAGCTTCTCGTCGTCGCAGCCCTCCAGCATGGATTGTTGCGCATCATAGAGCCGCTCATGCGTGTCCGACCGGAACCTCTCGCGCAGGCTGCTTGCCGCCGCCATGGCCGTGCGCTGGCGATACGTCGGGTTGAACCGCGCAAAAGCAAACCACGCCTCATCCCAGAGGAAGATCAGATCAGGCTTGATGGCCAGACACTCTTCCATGACTCGCTCGACATTGTAGACCAGCCCGTCAAAGGTGCAGTTGGTAAGCAGAAGCATCCGCACCCGATCGAGCTTACCTTCGGCCTTCAGCTTCAAAAGCTGGTGCTTGATCTCGCGCAGTGGCACCGCGCCATACATCGAGTATTCATTCAGCGGATAGCTGTCGAGATAGCAGACCTGCGCGCCCGCCAGCACCATGCCGTAGTGGTGCGACTTATGGCAGTCGCGGTCGACCAACACGATGTCCCCGGGGCGCACGAGCGCCTGCACCACAATCTTGTTGCAGGTCGAGGTGCCGTTCGTGGCAAAAAACGTCTGTTTGGACCCGAAGGCACGAGCCGCCAACTCCTGCGCCTCCTTGATCGGGCCGCTCGGCTCCAGCAGGCTATCAAGCCCGCCGGATGTGGCCGAGGTCTCCGCCAGAAAGATGTTGGGCCCGTAAAACGCGCCCATGTCCTGAATCCAGTGGCTGCGGCTGATCGACTTGCCCCGGCTGATCGGCATCGCGTGGAACACACCGGTCGGCTGCTTGGAATATTCGGTGAGCGCCGTGAAGAACGGTGTCTTGTTGCGCGCCTGCACGCCCCGCAGGATGTTCAGGTGCAACTCCATGAAGTCTTCCTGATTGTAAAAGACCCGGCGGCAGATCCCCAGATCAAGCCCGGCAATCTCCTCAACCGAGCGTTCGGTCACGAGATAGGCGTCCAGCTCCGGCCGCACCTTGGCGACCAGACGGCAAAGCTCTGGCCCGTAGTTTTCGGGCAGCATGTTGTCGATCTCGTCCTGCCCGCCTGCACGCGTGATGAACCGCGCGACGATCTCCTGATCCATCTTGGATTTCAGCACCAGCCCCGGGCGCACGACAATGGCCTGAATGTTGTGATTGAAAAGCACCGCGACGAGCGCGTCCTCAAGGCTGGGCACCACCAGCGCTTCATAAAGGAACGGGTCTTCGGGGCGGCGCATACGTGTGACATTGCTGCGCAGCCAACGCTCCTGATGCTCGTTCACATTGTCAACGATGAGCACTTCGAAATAGGGCTTGGCCAGGGCGCGCGCCTCAGGCGGCAGCATCGCCTCATCGTCATGTTCGTCCATGTCGATGCTGTCCCGCTCCAGCGGGATATGCCGCCTTCGGTAGGCGCCGGTGGTCAGCGCGCGGGTCACACGACCCACGGCAAAGGCCAGATCATCCAGCGCGTTGTGCTCGAACTGCCGCCGGATGTGGTCAAAAGCCGCCATGCCGGGAAACGCCCAGTAGGGCTCGATCACCGCGAGGGACTTGAACAGCTCCTCCACTTTGGTCTGCAGCGCAGCAGCCTGTTTCGGCTTTGGATCACGGGTGAGCGCGGCGGTTGCCTCCCGCAGCGCGCTCCACCTGTCCGACCGCAGCTGTATCGCCGACGAATAGTCGTTTATCGCATGCATCAGTTGTCCTCCGCTGTCCGGGACACCACCAATCATGCAAGGGCCGAAGCCCGATATGATGCGGCGATCTACCCGCTGGATTGTCTCTTGTCCCCCGGAACCGGGTGGTCCGAGGGTTGATTTACAGCCTCTGTTTGGGCCGCTTGCGTGATTTGGGGTGCGGTCACTTTGCCCGCGACACTGTCGATCGCCAGCCCCTTGAAGGCCGGCGTCTCTGGCACCCTGTCGGCTGGCACATCCACATGGAGGCCCGCACGCGTCCCCTGTTGGGGGATCTCCAGAGGGCCTAACGTCTTGAGGTAGGCATCGGTTCCGCTGTCGCGGTCATAGACGGAGAAATCGACGGAGCGGTCGCGGAAGCTCTTGAGCACCTGACCCAGACCCTTCATACCGGTCTCGCGCTGGCGGCGGACCATGTTGAGGTCGATCTCGATGGGGAACATGTCTTCCTGCCCGGCGGATTGGTGCAGCACATGCGCCGAGGGGTCCACCACAAGGCTGCGCCCAACACCGCCCGCGCCCAGGCCATTCACATCGAAGACATAACACTGGAACTGCGCCGCCGTGGAGCGGGCAATTGCAAGCTCCGCATCGCGGTCGGTGGTGCCCGTCAGGACCGGGTGCAACAGCACTTCGACGCCCTGCGCGGTCAGCTGTCGCGTGGTTTCGGGGAACCAGATGTCATAGCAGATGGACAGGCCAAAGCGCCCCACCTCCGGCACATCGAACACGCAGAACTCGGTGCCTGCCGCAATGCCCGTTTCATAAGGCCGGAACGGAAACATCTTGGCATAGCGTTTGATGACCTCGCCCTCTGGATTGATCACAACAGCGGTGTTGAACACCAGCCCCGTCTCCGGATCACGCAGGAACATCGACCCCGGAATAAGCCAGATGCGATGCTTGCGCGCGGCCTCGCAAAAGGTCTCCAGCGCGTCGTTTTGCGGCGGCTGCGCGAACTTGTCCAAGGGACCGTAGGGCGCCAGCTCCGAAAACAGCACCATCTGCGTCCAGGGAAAGCGCGCCATCAGCACGTCCAACCGGTGGATCATCCCTTCCACGTTGGAATGCAACGCGTTCACATACATCTGCACGCCGGCAATGGCGAATGGGGTCATAGTAAAACACTCCGTCGCGGCGAAGGGGACCGGTTTGGCCCGCAAACAGCTTCGCACCGCGTTGCCTTACGCCCATCAGACGCAGGTTGGAACCACGGATACAGATATGGGGTAAAAGGAGCGTTGGTGAATTGCAGTTCTGCCGAAGGAAAGGGCACTAGAGTGACCGTATTGCCTATTATTCTAAACATACCCATAGCCCCGCCCTGCGGGTCGCTGGCTGGGAAAGCGCGCAGGCGCATCCATGGGCAAGCACGTTGGCAACAGGTCCCCCGTTTCTTTCTGCGGTCTGCGCCACCCCGTCGTGTCGCGAGATTCGGCTTTTTATCATATGCGCAACCGACTGCTTCGAAGCGTACGAAGCTTTGCGCCACTGATCAAGCGCGTTGGCAAAACCTGCCGTCGCAAAAGGGTGATACGGAAATCCTTGCGCAAATCTGCACAATGACTCATCATTTTCATATGTTTAATTTATCGTAACGCCCGCACCCCGGTGCAGGCCCATTTCCGCTGCACGCAACGCAGGACCACCAGCATGCCCGACCTTTCCTCGATGATGCGCTACACCACCTTTGCCGGGGTTGTGGTAGCCACCCTGCTTTGCCTGATCGCCGCGCTGATCTGGACCAGCTGGTTTCTGATCCCCGCCGCAGGATTCTTCCTGTTGTCCCTGCTGGGGCTGCATGATGTGCGCCAACCGCATCACTCGATCCTGCGCAACTACCCGGTGCTGGGCCACATGCGGTTTCTCTTCGAAGGCATACGGCCCGAAATCCGCCAGTATCTGATCGAATCCGATCAGGATGAGGAACCTTTCTCCCGCGACACGCGCAGCCTCGTCTACCAGCGCGCCAAAGGGCAGGAAGACAAGCGACCCTTCGGCACGCGCGAACGGGTCTATGACGCGGGCTATTCCTGGGTCACCCATTCCGTCGTCCCGGTCGAGATCGAAGACTGTGACTTTCGCGTGCGCATCGGCGGCGACGCCTGCACACGGCCCTATGACGCCTCACTCTACAACATCTCGGCCATGAGCTTTGGCTCGCTCTCCGCCAATGCGATCCAGGCGCTGAACACCGGCGCCAAGCTCGGGCGCTTTGCCCACGACACCGGTGAAGGTTCGGTCAGCCGCTATCACAAAGCGGGGGGTGGCGATCTGATCTACCAGGTTGCCTCTGGCTATTTCGGCTGCCGCGCGGAAGACGGCAGCTTTGACCCGGAGAAATTCCGCGACACCGCCAGCCTACCACAGATCAAGATGATCGAGCTGAAACTCTCGCAAGGCGCCAAGCCCGGCCACGGCGGTATGCTACCCGCCTCCAAGATCAGCGCCGAGATCGCCGAGGCGCGCGGCATTCCCATGGGGGTCGATTGTGTGTCACCCGCCGCGCATTCGGCGTTCTCAACGCCGCTCGAAATGATGCAGTTCATCGGCCGGTTGCGAGACCTGTCGGGCGGTAAGCCCGTGGGTTTCAAACTCTGCATTGGCCACCGGCGCGAGTTCATGTGCATGGTCAAGGCCATGCTGGAAACCGGGATCACCCCTGACTTCATCGTCGTCGACGGGACCGAAGGCGGCACCGGTGCGGCACCGGTCGAGTTCTCAAACCACATCGGCATGCCGCTGACCGAAGGGCTGACCTTCGTGCACAACACGCTTCGCGGCGCGGGGCTGCGCAATCAGGTGCGCGTCGGGGCGGCGGGCAAGATCATCTCGGCCTTTGACATCGCCCGTGCGCTGGCTTTGGGGGCCGACTGGTGCAACTCCGCCCGCGGGTTCATGTTTGCCATCGGCTGCATTCAGGCGCAGGCCTGCCACACCAACCACTGCCCCGTTGGCGTCGCCACGCAGGACCCCGTGCGCCAACGTGCGCTGGACGTGGGCTCCAAATCCGAACGGGTGGCGCGCTTTCACGGGAATACGCTGAAGGCTTTGGGTGAAATGACCGGGGCGGCGGGGCTCAAGCACCCTGGCGATTTCATGCCCCAACACCTGATGGTGCGGCTTGGGGATAAGGAGATGGCCGAGGGCAGCGACGCCTACCCCTACCTTCCCATGGGCTTCCTTTTCGACAATCAGGCGGATGTGGGGGCCGACTATCGCAAACGCTGGGCGCGGGCGGATGCAGCCAGCTTCGCCCCGCCGCCCGGCTGACATGAAAAAGGGCGCCACGACGGGCGCCCTTTGAAATCCTGGCGCAGGATCAGGCCGCGTGGTCTGCGACCGCATCGGCAAGAGCGGCCTCGAAGATCGCCAACCCTTCCTCGATGATCTCATCCGAGGCGGTCAGCGGCACCATGATGCGCAGCGCGTTGCCGTGCATGCCGCAGCCCAGCAGGATCAGCCCGCGCTTCAGCGCATGCGCGCAGATGGATTTCACCAATGCGGCATCGGGCTTGGCCGTCTCGAAGTCGCTCACGAACTCCACTGCCAGCATGGCACCGAGGCCACGGATGTCCCACATCCGATAAGGGGCCACCCGCGCACCGATCTCGGCAAAGCGGGCCCGGAAGGTCTCGCCCAGAGCGGTGGAGCGGGCCAGCAGCCCCTCCTGCTCAATTGCGTCAATTGCGGCGAGCGCCGCCGCACAAGCCACCGGGTTGCCGCCATAGGTGCCGCCCAGACCGCCCGGCTCCATCGCGTCCATCACATCCGCACGCCCAATCACACCCGCGATCGGGTAGCCCCCCGCCATGGATTTCGCCACGGTGATCATGTCGGGCACCACGCCGGAATGCTCCACGGCAAACCAGGTGCCGGTGCGGGCAAAGCCCGCCTGGATTTCATCAGCGATCAGCAGAATGCCATGCTCGTCGCAAATCGCACGCAACGCCTGCATCATCTCGAAGGGCACGGGCACATAACCGCCCTCGCCCAGCACAGGCTCAATGATAATCGCCGCAACACGGTCCGGCTGCGCATCGGTCAGGAACAGGTTCTGCAACCCCGTCAGCGCGTCCTGCACGGTGATGCCGTCGCGCACGCTCGGGAAGGGCGCGCGGAAGATATCGGACGGGAAGGGGCCGACGTCTTTTTTGTAGGGGCTGATCTTGCCGGTCATGCCCAGCGTCAGCAGCGTGCGCCCGTGATAACCACCGGTGAAGGCGATCACTCCAGGTCGTCCGGTCGCCGCGCGCGCGATCTTGATCGCGTTCTCCACAGCTTCCGCGCCAGTGGTGACGAGCAGCGATTTCTTGGCAAAATCTCCCGGCGTCAATGTGTTCAGCTTTTCGGCCAGGGCCACATAGGGCTCATAAGGGACCACCTGAAACGACGTATGGGTAAAGCGGTCCTCCTGCGCCTTCGCAGCCGCAACCACATCCGGATGCCGGTGGCCGGTGTTCAGCACCGCGATGCCCCCCGCAAAGTCGATGTAGCGGTTGCCTTCCACATCCCACAGCTCGGCGTTTTCGGCCCGGTCGGCAAAGACAGGTGCGGCGGAGGCAACCCCGCGCGGCACGGCAGCCTCGCGCCGGGCCAGCAGGGCGGCATTGCTCTGCTCCGCGGGCGTGGAGGCAACAACTTCGATCTTGGGTGCCGCCTTGGCGCGGCTCTTGCGCGGCTTGCGTGTGCCGGGCTTTGCGGGAGGCGACTTGACGGTGGTGGCCATTTCTCTGCTCCTTCAGGGCAAGGGGACATCTGATGTGTTTAAAATATCGATACGCCGTTTAATTTCCTTGTCAATCGCGATTTTCCGCGCGGCGCGATGGCGCTGACCACCTGCAGAGAAAAGGATTGAGCCACCGCAGTCGTTGCTGTTTAAAAAACCAAGCAAAACCAATGACGAGGGCAGGACAGGTGGATATCGGACACAGGCTGCGCGCGATCCGCAAGAAACGCGGGCTGTCCCAGCGCGAGCTGGCCACCCGCGCTGGCCTGACAAATGGCACCATCTCGCTGATCGAGCAGAACAAGACCAGCCCTTCGGTCGCCTCGCTCAAAAGTCTGCTTGATGCCATCCAGGTTTCCATGGCGGAATTCTTCGCCACCCTCGAAGACGAGGCGCAAAGCCGGTATTTCTACACTGCCGAGGAATTCACGGAAATCGCCCCGCCTGATGCCGGCAGCTCACAGGCTCAACTGCTGTCGCTGCGGCAGTTGGGGAACGCTCAAGACCATGCGCTGCAGCTGCTGCATGAACGCTACGCACCCGGCGCGGACACCGGGCCGGGCCTGCTGAGCCACGAGGCGGAAGAGGCGGGTGTGGTCATCCGGGGCGAAATAGAGATCACCGTGGATGAAGAGGTGCGCGTGCTGGGGCCGGGCGACGGCTACCTGTTCAACAGCCGCCTGCCGCACCGCTTTCGCAATGTCGGGGCGCAGGACTGCGAAATTATCAGCGCGTGCACGCCACCGAGTTTCTGACACATGAAAGCCCCGACCGTTTGTCGCGGTCGGGGCTTTGGTTGTTTCTTCGGCTTCCATCTGCCCGCCTCGGACAGTCCTTTTGGGGTCAGATGCGACAGTGCGCATATGCCCAAGTGACCAACAATGGTCAGACGATGAAGGCGTCTTTAGTCCTTGTCATCGCCACCTTTGCCTTTGCCCTCACTTGTCAAAACTAGGACAATCAGCGCAACCACGGTCAGAATGGAGAGCCCGAAAATGAACAAGTCGGGCGACATGTCGGGGTCCTTTCTTCTGTGTTCGTGTCAAAAACGCGATTTGATCAAGCTTTGTTCCACAGTCTGTCTGGAAAAGTTTAATAGTCTTGCACCAGCTTCACCCGATGCGGCACCGGGAAGGTGAGCGTGAGCTGATGCATGCCGCCTTTTTCCTCTGTCACAACCTCAGCATTCAGCTGTGTCGAGAATGCGTTGATCAGCTGTGTGCCCAGCCCGGTGCCCTCTGCGGCTGGCGCGTCACCCACTGTGTTGCTGATCGTGAAGACGGCGGTTTCCGCATCCCGTTGCTTGAGCAAAATATCCAGTGTCGCGGGGTTGGTCGCAGTCGCATCGCCAATATATTTCATCGCATTGGTCACCGCCTCTGACACCAAAAGCGTCAGCGGCGCTGCATCGTCGGTGTCGAGCTGAACAGGATCATAGCTCTGCGTTACCTTCACCGATGATCCCGGAGGCAGGCCCACAACCAGTAGCTGACCAACGATCTCCTCGACCAGCTCACCTGCGTTTACCCGCTCCAAACCGTCGTTCTGATAGAGGTTCTTGTGCACCGTTGCGAGGCTCAGGATACGCTCTTGCAGGCGTCGCAGAACCCGCTGAGATTCTTCCGTCGGAGCGCGCCGTATCTGCATGTTCATGATCGAGGAAATGAGTTGCAGATTGTTCTTCACACGGTGATGCACCTCTTTCAGCAGGATATTCTTTTCCCGCAGGGAGTCCTCCAGTGACGCCTCGTCACGGATGATCGAGTCTGCCATGCTCATGAAAGCGGTCTGGATCTCTACAAACTCGCGCGTGACTTCAGGGCCCATGGCTGTGCGGGGCATCGACCGGTTGTAGGCAAAAAGACGCATCTGCCGACCCAGCTTGCGGATGTAGCGGATCGCCAGACGATTGATCGCCCAAAACGCCACCACGAGGCTCGCAAGCCACATCAGGATCGGCAGGAAGATGCTCAGATTGCCGGTGGATCCGGCACTGGCCAGCACGTCTTCCCGCCGCCATATGCTCATCGAATAGACCACATCCGGCACAATGGGGACCAGCGCATAGACCCGCTCTTCCCCCTTCGTGTTCACCTCTTGAAACACCGCCGTGCGCTCGCCGATCAGTGTTTTCAGGCTGCGGTTCAACGGCAGATCAGCCTGGGTAATCAGCCGAGGACGGTCCGAGGTCAGCACATCGCCAAGCGCGTTGAAGGTGACGAGATCGCTTGGAATCATGTCGCTCGGTGGGTCCGGGCGGTCACCAATGGAGGTGACCGGCACCGAGAGCAGCATGAACCCGACAAATTCGCCCCGCACCGTCACAGGCTGCAGCATCGCCAGAACCGGGTCACGGCTGATCGGGCCGGTGCGGCTCAGGATCACGGCGCGCTCCTGCGTGGCCAGAACCGCTTCAAAATCCGTATAGGCGCTGAAGTCATAGGACCCACCCTCGGAGGAGCAGGTCATGATGCCGTCGGTCGGAATGAAGCCCACCACCGAATAGATCTCGGAGCTGTCCCGATATGTACGCAGGAAAGAGACACAAGCCTCCTGCTGCTGACCAAAGAGCCGCACGATGGAGCTGAGGGCCTCGCCCGCGCCAAAGGCTTCCTGGATGAAGCTGCGCTCCGCGCCCGAGGCAAGCTCCGTCAGACCCAGCAGTGACAGCTCCGCATTTGCCTCGGCCTGACGGGCGATCTCGCGGGTCTGCACGACGGCGATAAGACCGAAGGGCAGCAGCGCAAGCGACAGAAATACCAGAATGCGGAACGCAAGACCCCGAAAGATGTCGCCGTCCAGGAAACCGCCTGTCATGGTTAGAAGGACGCCACCTTTGCGGCGGTCAGAACGGACATGGTCGCATCATCCGTCAGCTCAAGCGATTCGTCCTCGTTCAGATGCATCAGCTCGGCCAGACGCTGGCGACCCCGGTTTGTGCGGCTTTTGATCGTGCCCACGGCAACGCCGCACATGTCGGCGGCTTCCTCATAGGAAAAACCGGATGCGCCTACAAGAAGCAACGCCTCCCGCTGCTCATCGCTGAGCTGGGCAAAGGCTTCGCGAAAATCGGTCATCTGTAACCGGCCATCATGCGCGGGCTTCTCTGCCAACCCTTCGGTATGGGTGCCGTCAACATCCGCCACTTCGCGTTTCGCCTTGCGCCGCGAGGAATAATACGTGTTGCGCAGAATGGTGAAAAGCCAGGCGCGCATGTTGGTGCCAGCCTGAAATTTGTCGATATTGGTCCAGGCCTTGACCAGCGTATCCTGCACCATGTCATCGGCCGTGGCCGCATTTCTGGTCAGGCTGATCGCAAAGGCGCGCATCGCCGGCAGATGTTCCACAAGCGCATCGCGGGGATCGGGTGCGCTCATTTTGTTGCCCCTTTGCCCTGGTCCTGCTGTTTCAGGGCGTCAAGCAGATCCTTGAAGCGGTCAGGCACGCCCTCATCGAGCGTTTCCTCGAAGACACGCTTCAAATTTTCGTCGATCACGCTTTCGCGTTTCCCGTTTGTATCTGCTTGCGTCATACTGCGCACCAATCCCAAGAGCATTAAAATATTTGCACGAGCGTCGGAACCAAACACACAAATACGCGTTTGGTTCCAAGAAAAAGTGAAAAAAGGGAAATTTCATATGTCGGATGCCCCAGTCTCCCCGGACATCAGCGATGAACTTGGCAACATCCTGCCCTATCTGCGCCGGTTCGCGCGCGCGATGACAGGCAGCCAAAGCAGCGGTGACCGGTTTGCCGCCGCCGCGCTGGAGGCCATACTGGTGGATCGTTCGGTGCTCGACGGTACTTCGGTGAAAACTGGCGTGTTCCGCGTGCTCTACGGTATCTGGTCAAGCGCCGGTGCGCCTGTTGACGATGACGAGACCGGTCTGCGCGCCCGTGCCCAGAGGCATCTCGCTCAGCTGACGGCCAACAGCCGCGAGGCACTGCTGCTGCACAGTGTCGAAGGCTTTGGCTTTTCCGATATCGCCACGATCATCGGCATTGACCAGTCCGAAGCCGAAGCGCTGGTTCAGATCGCGCGGCGCGAGATGGCGGATGCGGTGTCCGGCTCGGTCATGATCATCGAGGATGAGGCAATCATTGCCATGGACATCGAGAGCATCGTCTCGGACATGGGGCACCGGGTTACGGGTGTTGCGCGCACCCGGGACGAGGCGGTCAAGCTTGGTGCCGCTGATGTGCCGGATCTCATCCTCGCGGACATTCAACTGGCTGACAATTCATCGGGCATCGACGCGGTGAACGACCTGATGGCCAATCTGGGCGAGCGTCCGGTGATCTTCATCACCGCCTTCCCGGAACGTCTGCTGACAGGTGAAAAGCACGAACCGGCCTTCCTGATCTCAAAGCCCTACACCGAAGACCAGGTCATCTCGGCGGTCAGCCAGGCGATGTTCTTCTCATCGACTGAGACACTGAAAGCCTGACCCGAGTAGGCGCCCACTGCTTTCAGGGTCCACGCCCTCCCCGGCGAGGCGTGCGCGGCCTCACTGAAAGATCACGTCAGCTCTGAAGAAGCACGCGCAGGTGGCGCACCGCGCGCTTTGACCGATCCTCACAAACCGTCACCGATGGGGCAGGCAGGCGCCCGATGACGCGCCTGATCTGCTGATCCCCAATCAACAGATCGAGGTAGAGCGCAACCGCCTCGCTGGTATCATCAAAACCAAGCTGGCCAGCCTCTCTGGCCCGCAAAAGCACCTGCTCCAACAGCGGGACAACACTCTCGCGGCCCGCTTTCGACAATGCACCGCCAAGCTCTCCGGTGCTGTCCGCGGCTGCGGCTCTGTTCAGCGCGACGGCGCGATCCCCCGTCAGCAGTCTAAGAAGTTTGGGGCCGATCACATGGAGAATGGAGAGCCCGTCGTGATCGGTCTGCAACTCCGTTTCGAGACTGTCTTTCACATCAGCAGCGTTGCGCGCGACAAGGGCCAGAAACAGCCCCTGCTTATCGCCATACCATCTGTAGAGTGTTTCATTCGAGGCACGCGCCGTCTTCGCAATGCTTTGCATCGACGTGCCGCCATATCCCCTGGTCTCCAGGATTTCATAGGCGGCGGTTTCGATCTGCTCCTGACGCAGAGACCTCTTTTCCTGACGCAATTAATTTCTCTCCTCGGTTGACAGAATCCGTAACACATATTACGGATAAGGCAAACCGTAACACATATTACGCCTAGGAGAGACAATATGACTCAACTGGAAAGACGTGCAAATGCTGCCCTTACGATTTTGATACTTTTGCAGCTGACCATGTTGTCGGCGCTCTATGCGGGCATAGAGCCCCATCCGCCCGTTGCGACACCGCTGTTTGGGATCGCGCCGTTTATCGGGGCCTCGATATCCATTGCTCTGGCCGCGATCATCGTAACCCCGCTGGGCACGATCACCGGGCGCGTCCTGAGCGTCGTTGCGGCGCTGATGGCGATGGCGTCCTTTGGGCCGCAAAAATACTTCGACGCCCAGATCGGCATGATCTGGCCCGCCGTCGGCCTGGGCCAAATGGCCGCTTTGGTGATTGGCGCAAGTGTTCTGCTGTCTTGTCGCCCGATTGGCAAAATGGGCGACAGTGGTTGGAAAACAGCTGCCAAGGCAGTGTGAACAACTTCGGCGGTGCTGGACGCCGCTTGAATAGTGGAAGCCCCGCCATACTGTGGCGAGGCTTCTGCTGTGCCTGGGGTGGCGGGGTTAACTCTTGGCGATGGAGCGCAGCATCCACGCTGCTTTCTCGTGGAAGGCTGCACGCTCGGTTGCGAGATCTTCTGTCACCGGGTCGCCGTGCTCACCAGCAATTTTGATCAGCGCATGCAGGCGGTGCGCCACACGCTCATGATCGGCCGCGAGATCTTCGCACATTTCGCCAGCGGAGGCAGGTGTTTCCTCATCCTGAACCACCGAATTCGCGACAATCGAGGACAGCGTTGCCGGTGCCAGTTGACCCAAAGCACGAATACGCTCAGCCAGAACGTCTGCCGCCTCAAAGAGGTTTTCATATTGCTCTTCTGTCAGGTTGTGCACCGAGAAAAACAGCGGCCCTTCCACATTCCAGTGGGTGGCATGTGTCTTGAAAAGGAGGCGGTAGGTGTCTGCCAGCGCGCTCTCCAGCCCGGTTGCCATCGCGGGGGCGTCCTTCACCCCGGTGCTGATCTCGGTTGTCTCTGGTACGACATTCAAGGCGCTTGTCATCTGTATCTCCTTTCGTGTTTCGTTGCAGGAGAAACACAAGGTATCGGCGATACGTTCCGCAAAAAATGGCCCCGATGACGGAATGCCGCAGCTACTCGGCCGCCTGCGGGGGTGCAGCCTGAGGCGCGGGCGGTCCCTGCATCTCTGGCGCGCGGTCCGGTTGGCGCTTCTCGATCTCCGCGTTCAGAGCGGCCCCGATCAACACCAGAAAACTGCTCAGCCACAACCAGACCAGCATGGCGATCACTGCTCCGATTGAGCCATAGACCTCATTGTAGTTGCCGAAATGCTTGACGTAATAGGAAAAGGCAATGGACATGGCGGCCCAGCTCGTTCCGGACACGACGGCACCCGGCGTCAGCCACCCGATCTGGATACCCTTTCGATTGGGCCCAAACCGATAAAGCAGCCCAATCCCGCCAAAGATCACGGCAATTGCGATGACCCAGCGCAACAACTCAAGAGCAAAGGAGGCCAGCACCCCAAGAGGAAAAAATGACAGGACGATGGGCGTGACCACAATGGTCAAGACCGACACGAGGCCCACGCCCAGCAAACACGCCGTCAGCAGCAACGCACGCAGGTAGTGCTTGAAGCTTGACCGTCCCTCGCGGCCATAAACAACATTCAGCCCGTGCATCATCGCGCCAACGCCCGCCCGCGCCGACCAGAGCGCCAATCCAAGTGAAATCGCACCCGCCCAACCCAGCGTGCCGGAGCTGGCGCTGACAAGCGCGACAACCTGACCGTTGAGAATGTCATACACCTCTTCCGGCATCAGCGAGCGAAACTCTTGCATTTGGACAATGACAACAGCCGGGTTGGCGACGAGGCTCAGCACCGCGATCAGCGCTGCAAGGGCCGGAAAAACCGACAGCATGGAATAGAAAGCAACCCCAGCCGCGATGAGGCTGAGGTTGTTGGTGCCAACCTGTTTTCCGACGCCAAAGACGGTCGCGCGATTGACAGAAAATCTGAGTGGTTGCCCTTGGGGCATTTTAGATGGCGGCCCTCGCAGCACGGGGTCCGGCGATCAACCAGACGATGAACCCAACCACAGGTAGCACGAGCACGAGCAGTGTCCAAAGCACTTTTGAACCCGTGGAAGCGCCTGATCCGATGATCGAAACGATGGCCCAGATGTTCAGGACCAGAATGATAAAGCCGCCAATTCCTGCATATTCCATGATTTTTCTCCTGAGTTTCCTTGATGGCTCAACGTCTTTGTGTCTCCGAGGTTCCGAAAAAACCTAGTCCGCCGACAGCTCGTCCCGCACCTGACCCCAGGCCATGAGGGTAAAGATCGCCGTGCCGCCGATGATGTTGCCAGCCAGAACCGGCAGGAAAAATCCGCCGACCGCCTGTGCAGCACCCAGATCGCCCATCCAGACAAGCACTGCCATTTCAACCGATCCTGCGACGATATGGGTGAAATCACCTGCAGCAATGAGCCAGGTGAACGCCATGATGAGCAGGAATTTCGAGCTTTCTGCCTGCGGCATCATCCAGACGATCAATGCCACGATGACGCCTGCCGGAATGCCGCGCCAGAACGAGGCCTGTGCCCCCATGCCCGTCGCGTGATGGGACAGGTCAATGACCGCTGGCATGATGTCCGGTGGCAAGGCGGGCGTGAACACGAAGAGCGCGGCGACCGCAAAGGCGCCGACCACATTGGCCGCCAGCACGATCCCCCAGAGCCGCAGCATACACCCGAAACTGGACCATGTGCGTTGCACCATCACCGGCAATACCGTTGTGATCGTGTTCTCGGTAAAAAGCTGCATTCGACCAAGGATCACAGCCAGAAATCCAAGCGAGTAGCCCAGATTTTCGATCAGATAGCTATGCGGCACATCCGGCAAATAAGTTCGAAAGATCGCCTCGCCCAGCACCGACAGGCTGATCATGACACCCGCCGCAATGCCGGACCAGATCAACGACCGCTTTGGGCGCGCCATCTCCTCCTCGCCTTCGCGGCGAATGACTTCGTAGATCAGTTTTGGCGCCAGCCCGATTGCCTCCTGCACCGAGGCTTCTTCCTGCTTCTCTTCGTCCTGTTCCAAATCATGTCGCATGTTGTTTGTCGGGTGCTCCTGTCGCCGCGCGCGCTTGACTCCCAACACGCCAGCGCCTGAATGGGTTCCAAAGACACTGCCCTCAAGGAGCGCCATGCCCGCCTTCACCCCCATCCTGATGTCCGAGATCCGCAGCCGCTTCGCGCATGTTGACAGTTGTCCCTTCCAGGGCCCGCGCATCTTCTTCGAAAATGCAGGCGGCGCACTGACGCTCAACAGTGTTGTTGAAACCTCTGCGCGCTTTGCCGCCCTGCCCGACAATCAGGGCCGCGACAATCCCGCAGCCCATGCGCTGATGGAGATCATTGCCACCGCCAAACAGGATATGGCCACACTGTTCAATCCGGGCGGCGGGCAGGCCTTTGTCGGTGAGAGCGGCACCGAACTGACCTTCCGCCTCCTTCGCACGGCGGTGATGGGGACACCGCAAGGCACGGTGATCGGCTCCACCGTCGAACACCCGGCTTCGCGCTCCGCTGCCACCCATTGGGCGCAACAATCGGGCAAACTCTATATCTCCGTCCCACATGACAATGCGACCGGCGCCGTGACAGCCGAGGCTTATGCGGCCCGTGTGACCGCAGACGTACGCGTGGCCACCATCCTGCATACGTCCCCGGTGACCGGCATCGCCAATGATGTGGCGAGCATATCGGCGGCAATCCGAGCCAAGGCCCCAGAGGCGTTCATCATCGTCGACGGGATCCAACACGCAAGCCACGGCGCCATCGACATTGCCGCCTATGACATTGATGGCTACGTGATCTCGCCCTACAAGGCCTTCTCGCGCCA
Source organism: Roseobacter cerasinus (assembly GCF_009811755.1). GTDB lineage: Bacteria > Pseudomonadota > Alphaproteobacteria > Rhodobacterales > Rhodobacteraceae > Roseobacter > Roseobacter cerasinus. The sequence goes on along the minus strand of NZ_BLIV01000002.1, from coordinate 502,551 downwards.
TGGCTACGGCGTGGCCTGGGTCTCTGACCGCCTGAGCGACCTGCCACTCGAACAGCTGACGAACGGGCCAGAGACAAACTGGGAGATGGGAACCCGCGACACCGGCGCCTATGCCACATTCTCCGATGTGGTGGCCTACCTCAATTGGCTTGGGTCACAGCACACATCCAGCGCCGATCCCCGCCTGCGCATCGAGGCGGCAAGTGACGCCATCCGCGCGCATGAGAAGGCGCTGACCCAGACGATGCTGCACGGCACCGGCAACCTGCCGGGGCTGGCCGAGCTGCCCGGTGTGACCATCCTGGGCGGCATCGACAACCCCGGGCGTGAAGGTCTCGTCACCTTTGCGACCAACACCAGACCCGCTGCCGAAATTGTCAACAAACTGAACAGCCAGGGCATCCGCACCCATATCCGCAAGGCCGATCACTACTCCGGTAATATCCTCGCCCCTCTCGGTCTTGGTGCCGCTGTGCGGGTCTCGCTCTGCCATTACAACAGCCCGGACGAAATCGCCGCCTTCCTCGCCGCCATGAACGGCCTGGGCGACGCGGGCTGACCCTCCCCCTTCACCCTTCCAAAAATACTCATCGGCGCGACATCCGCCTCTTGCCAAGCCCTGAGCTGCAGCGCAGAGTTTCAGCCATGTTGCACCCCCCCTCCCTGCCCGATGCGATCGATGCCAAACGCGATGAGCTGATCGCCCTGACCCAGGACCTGATCCGCATTCCGACCCTCAACCCCCCGGGCGCCTGCTATCGCCAGATCTGCGAATACCTCGACAAGCGCCTCTCGGCGCATGGATTCGCCACACATCTCCTCCGCGCCACCGATAGCCCGGGCGACAGTGCGACCTTCCCCCGCTGGAACATCATCGCCCGGCACGAGGGGGCGCACACTGGCGAGTGCGTGCATTTCAACAGCCACACGGACGTGGTTGAGGTCGGGCGCGGCTGGACGGTCGATGCTTTCAGCGGCGAGATCAAGGACGGCAAGATCTACGGGCGCGGGGCCTGCGACATGAAAGGAGGCCTCGCCGCCTCGATCATCGCGGCCGAAGCCTTCATCGAAACCCACCCCGGATACGCGGGCGCCATCGAGATCTCCGGCACCGCCGACGAGGAATCCGGCGGCTACGGCGGCGTCGCGCATCTGGCCGAACAGGGCTATTTCGATCCCAAGCGCGTGCAGCACGTGATCATCCCGGAACCGCTGAACAAGGATCGGATCTGCCTTGGGCATCGCGGCGGCTGGTGGGCTGAGATCGAAACAAAGGGCGAGATTGCCCATGGCTCCATGCCATTTCTGGGGGATTGCGCAGTGCGCCACATGGGGGCGGTGCTGAACGCTTTCGAAGACAAGCTCTTCCCGGCCATGGCGGCGCGCCACACCGATATGCCGGTGGTGCCTGAGGGGGCGCGGCAATCGACCATGAACATCAATTCCATCCACGGCGGCCAGCAGGAGCAGGACCCCGATTTCACCGGGTTGCCGGCGCATTGCGTGCCCGACAGCTGCCGCATCGTGATCGACCGGCGTTTTTTGGTTGAGGAACCGCTGGACCAGGTCCGCGAGGAGGTCACAGCCCTACTGGAAGGGTTAAAGGCCACCCGGCCCGATTTCGACTATGAGCTGACAGAGCTGAACTCCGTCCTGCCCTCCATGACCGACCGGGACGCACCCGTGGTGCAGACCGTCGCGCAGGCCATCGAGGACGTGATTGGCAAACCGCCAGACTACGTGGCCTCCCCCGGAACCTACGATCAAAAACACATCGATCGCATCGGCAAGCTGAAGAACTGCATTGCCTATGGGCCAGGCATCCTGGAGCTTGCCCACAAGCCCGACGAATACGTGGGTATCCAGGATATGGTCGACAGCGCCAAGGTCATGGGCCGTGCGCTGGAAACGCTCCTGCTGCCGAAGGGCTGACACAAAGTCGCAGCCGAAGACCTGCCTAAATCGGCTTTTGCCTGCCGATCTCGCTTGCCAATACCGCCCGTCCGGGATTGACTGTACCTCATTCAGACATCGCAAAACGGGGAGGTTTCAAAGTGCCTAACATCAGCACAAACAAGGTCGTCCGCGTGATCTTCCTGGCCCGCGAATATGGGCCGGACAGCAACCACCTGCGGGACTATATCTCCGGCTTCAACGAAGAGGAGGCTGCCAACCTCGTCGCCCTCATGTGGGTCGGGCGTGAGAGCTTCGAACCGGAGGACTGGGCCGAAGCTTTGGCGACGGCAACGGCTGAGGCCACGGCACCGACGGAAAACTATCTTTCGGGCATGCCCGAGCTGCCCGACCATCTGGAAGCCGGCCTTGAAGCTCTCGGCATCGATGTGACCGAAGCGGAAGACCACTACCGCGACAGCTAGGGGGGCACCACGGCATGGAACGGCGATCGGGCGCCTATCGTAGACATCAGTCTGAGATGTGGGTGGCTCAGCCAGTCGTCATGTCATGCGCCCAAGCCACACGACACAGCACGAAGGACCGCGATCAGCCGCCCAGTGCAACCCGGGCGACATCGTCGACATGCAGACTGCAACGCAGCTGGCCGCTCAAGATACTTTCTACATCATGCCACCCGGCGTCGCTGACGTCGTCATCCGCCGTTGGTTCTCCTGAAATGTGCTCGCATAAGACAGCAGCCAGCAGGAAATGGAACTGGATCCTGTCTGCCGCATCCCGAACAATGACATCGATGTTGGTGAGATAGCGCAGGGGCCGTCCGACAACTCCGGTCTCTTCCCGCAATTCACGCGCTGCCGCTTCCATGGCCGTCTCACCCAGATCCACATGCCCGCCGGGAAACCCCCACAATCCGGCATCGGGTTCGTTGCGCCGTTTGACCAACAGCAACTTGTCGTCTTTCAATACGACCGCAAGAGCCGCAAGCTTTGGGGCAGTGATCACGACACGGCTCCTTCTTTTGTCAAAACTGGTGGCACGCCTTGGCCGCACGGCGCGAAGGATCGCGTCGACGCGTCGCAATGCCTTGGCAAGACAGCCGGTGGCCCTTTCATGACCCGGGCACCGGCACCTCGATGTTGTCGATTAGCCGCACGCCGGCCATGTAGGCCGCCGCGAAAAGCCGCGCGGGTTCGGTTGCGCAATCGATCAAGGCCAACCCGTCCAGCGTGCGCATCTCCAGATAGTCGATTTTGCCAAAGCCGGAGGCTGCCAGACGCGCCTCTGCCTCCGGCCTCAGGTCTGAGATGACCGCGCCTCGCCCCAGCGCCTCCGCCATCTGTTCCATCACCTCATGCAGCGCAGCGGCCCGGCTGCGCGCCTGATCAGACAGCAGGAGATTGCGCGAGGACATCGCCAGACCGTCGATCTCACGGATCGTGGGGCAGCCGACCACTTGCACCGGGATATCAAGGTCGCGCGCCATCCGGCGGACCACCTGCAGCTGCTGGAAATCTTTCTCGCCAAAAAACGCGAAATCCGCCGAGGTCTGCAAAAACAACTTCGCCACCACGGTCGCAACCCCGTCGAAGTGCCCGGGCCTATGCGCGCCGCAGAGCACATCCGTCAGCCCGGCCACACTCACGTTCGTGGCAAAGCCATCCGGGTACATCTGCGACCCATCGGGCACATAGATCGCATCGACCGCAAACCTCTCAAGCTTGCGCGCATCCTCATGCTCCGTACGCGGATAGTTCGCGAGATCTTGCGCGTTGTTGAACTGCTTGGGGTTCACGAAGATCGTCACAATCACGCGCTGCGACATCTCCTCGGCCCGCCCCACCAGGCTCAAGTGCCCATCATGCAACGCGCCCATGGTCGGGACCACACCGATGGTCTCCCCCGCCTGTCGCCAGCTTCGCGTCATCGCGCGCAGCTCAGTCCGTGTGCGTATGATCGGCGCGGTCACGGGGCCGCATCCGCAAACACATGCTCCGGCCCTGGAAAACGGCGTGCGCGTACGTCCTCGGCATAGGCCGCAATCGCCGCCTCGCCGGTGATCCCAAGCTCGGCATAGCGCTTTACGAACTTCGCTTTGAAGGCGGTGAATAGACCCAGCATATCGTCCACGACGAGGATCTGGCCATCGCACCCCGCCGACGCCCCTATGCCGATTGTCGGGATCGGCACCGCACCGGTGATCTCATCGGCCAGCCCCTGCGGCACCTTCTCCAGCACCACCGCGAAAGCGCCAGCTTGGGCCACGGCCTGCGCATCGGCCATCAGCGCAGCACCCGCCGCCCCGCGTCCCTGCACGGTGTAGCCGCCCAGCGTGTTCACCGACTGCGGCGTCAGCCCCACATGCGCCATCACCGGAATGCCGCGGGCCACCAGAAAGGCAATTGTCTCCGCCATGGCCACACCGCCCTCCAGCTTGACCGCTCCCGCGCCTGTCTCGCGCATCAGATGCGCGGCATTTCGAAACGCTTGGGCGGGTCCCTCTTCATAGCTCCCAAACGGCATGTCGATCACCATCATCGCAGAGCGCACCCCCCGCGCCACCGCCTGCCCGTGCATCACCATCATCTCCATGGTGACACCCAGCGTCGACGGCAGCCCATGCAGCACCATGCCCACGCTGTCCCCTACCAGCACAAAGTCGCACTGCGCGTCCATCATCTGGGCCATGGGCGTCGTATAGGCGGTCAGACTGACAATCGGTGTGCCGCCCTTCATGGCCCGGATATCATCGGGCAGCGGGGCGGTCTTGCGGGCGGTGGCACTCATGGCACGAGCCTTTCCATGGATCCTTGGCGCGCGACATAGCAGGCCCCGCGCGCCCGTGCCACCTGTCCCTTGCGCGACACGGCGTTTGCGGGAAAGCTGTGGGCACAACCGCATCCATGGGGAGACCACCATGTTCCACCGCCTGATGATGACCACCGCCGCCTGTCTGATCGGCCTAGGCGCACACGCCCAAACCGACATCACCGTCGCCGTACAACTCGAACCGCCGCATCTGGACCCGACGTCGGCCGCTGCAGGGGCAATCGACACAGTGCTCTACTCCAACGTCTTCGAAGGGCTCACCCGCTTCATGGCCGATGGCTCCGTCGTGCCCGGTCTCGCGGAGAGCTGGGAGATCAGCGACGATGGCCTAACCTACACCTTCACGCTCCGCTCCGGCGTGACCTTCCATGACGGCACGGTGATGGACGCCGAAGATGTGAAGTTCACCCTCGACCGGATCCTCGCCGAAGACAGCGCCAACGCGCAGAAGGCACTCTATACCGCGATCTCTTCAGTGGAGGTAATCGACCCGCTGACCGTGCAGCTGACCCTGTCGGAGCCCAACGGCAACATGCTCTTCAACCTCGCCTGGGGGGACGCGGTGATCGTCGCTCCTGAAAGCATAGACGGCATCAAGCAAAAGCCCATCGGCACCGGTGCGTTCAAATTCGTGGACTGGGTGCAGTCCGACCGCATCGAGCTGGCCCGCAACGAGGACTACTGGGGCACGCCCGCAGCCCTAGAAGCGGCGACGTTCAAGTTCATTTCCGACCCCACCGCAGCCTTCGCGGCGGTGATGGCCGAGGACGTGGACTACTTCTATGCCTTCCCCGCTCCCGAGAACCTTCCGCAGTTCGAGGCGGACCCGCGCTTCCAGGTGCTCGTGGGGTCCACCGAAGGCGAGACGATCCTGAGCACCAACAACAAGATGCCGCCTTTCGACAACCCGCGGGTGCGGCAGGCCATGGCCCATGCCATCGACCGGCAGGCGATCATAGACGGGGCGATGTTCGGCTATGGCACCCCCATCGGGACGCATTTCGCGCCGCACAACCCCGCCTACAAGGACCTGACCAGCCAATCGGCTTACGACCCGGAGAAGGCCCGCGCGCTGCTGGCCGAGGCTGGCCTGCCCGACGGGTTCGAGACCACCCTGCATCTGCCGCCGCCCGCCTACGCCCGGCGCGGCGGCGAGATCATCGCAGCTCAGCTGGCAGAGGTCGGCATCACCGCCAAGATCATCAATGTCGAATGGGCGCAGTGGTTGGAAAGCGTCTTTCGCGGTAAGGATTTCGGCCTGACCATCATCAGCCACACGGAACCGATGGACATCGGCATTTACGCCAACCCAGACTATTATTTCCAATATGACAATCCGGAGTTCCAGGCGCTGATCACCTCACTCAACAGCACCACCGACCCGGACGCGCGGACCCGAATGATGGGCGAGGCGCAGCGGATGATCGCCGATGACTACGTGAACAGCTATCTCTTTCAGTTGGCGCAATTGTCCGTCGCGAAAGCCGGGCTGCAGGGTCTCTGGACCAACGCCCCGACCCAGGCGACCGACCTGACCGGCGTGAGCTGGGCCGAATAGAGCGTAGGCCGCCAGCTCCACCAATCATGCGAATCACCTTGCAGTGAGCCTTCGGGAATTGAGACCCGGAGGCTCACTGCACTCCGCCGCAAAACAGCAATTTCCATACGATAGCGTCTGGACTTCGCAGCAATTGATCTAGGTCAAAAAATCGAGCTGCTTAAGCTGCAATCAGGACCAAAAGCCGCGCCTAATTATTACGCATTTGCTTGCTGCTATTCTACTTTTCCGGGTACAATATAGACATTCGGATGAGAGAAGATCCGAAGCTGCTGCATCCTGCAAGACACCCCTCTTTGGACGAAAGGAGACTGCCTTGACCGAGCTACAACAGCGCGCGTCCCACCTGGAGCACCTGATCGAGAACGCCTCGGCGAAAGAGCGCATCGCGCTGCAACCCCAGTTCGACCGCGTGATCGCAACGCTCAAAGCCTCCGGACAGATCGTGCCGCGCCGCCTGGAGCGGATGAACAACGACCTGCGCGACGAAGCCATCGAAGACATGTTCGACAATATGCCGGTCTGAGGCGACCGGGCGCCGTCGCGGCGGGTTGACCACAACGCCAGTTGCACGCCCTGTTCCCTTGTCTGGATCGGCACTGCCACCGGCGCGGTGAAGGCAAGATCGACGCGTCGGACTCCAGTTTTTCCACGCTACCCCATACTCCGCTGTGATTGGCCAAACCGGCCAACAGATCCATGCGTGAGCAGATGCACGCGATCCTTGATTGCATCGCGTACCGGGCCAACGCGCTGTGCATCCCGCAAGGTGGTGAACCAATGGTCCGGCGGGTTCCTGCCTCTGCGCGTGTTCTCCCACCGCAGGGCGCGAAGAACCGCCTCAGCCTCCGCAGGAAGCCACTCCGGGATGACATGGCCGTTCAGCGTGGCCCAGACACCGGTCCAGAGCCGCCCGACAGACCACGGGTTGTAGCCGCCGCCGCCCAGCACCAGAAGCCGAGGCGCCATACTCATCAAGGCCTCGACAACCGCCCAATGCGCGTTGTTGCTCAAGGACAGATGCGCCAGCGGGTCTTCCTCGACCCCGTCCGCTCCGCAGAGCAGCACCACCGCATCCGGTCGGAACGCCGCGACCTGCGGCACAATCAACGCCTCGCAGATGAAGGCCATCTCGCTGTCGTTCAGCCCTCGTGGCACAGGCAGGTTCAGCGCCGAGCCGCCTGCGTCATCCTCCAGCACCCCCGTACGCGGCCAGAGCCGCTCCTCATGCACCGAAATCATCAGGCAGTCGGGATCGCCGTGGAACCCCACGGCCACCCCGTCACAATGATGCGCATCGATGTCCACATAAGCGATCCGCCGCACGCCATTGCGGCGCAGGCTCAGCATCGCCAGAACCGGGTCATTCAGGTAGCAAAACCCGTTGGCCCGGTCCGGCATCCCGTGGTGCGTCCCGCCGGGCGGGTTGTAGATGACACCTCCCTCGCGCAACAGCTCACCTGCCAGAAGCGAGCCACCCGCGGCCGTGGCAGGTCGCCGGTAAATCTCCGGGTAGACCGGGTTCGTGACCGACCCGATATCATGCCGCCGCAGGTCTTCATCCGTCCTGTGCTGCGTCGCCTCAACCCGCTGCAGGGCGGCCACATAGTCCGGCGTGTGCCAGACCTCCAGTGCCTTTGGCTTGGCGCGCGGCGCGGTGATGAACTGCTCTTTCGGCAACCACCCCAACGCACGGCTGAGGTCCATCACGGTGCTCACACGCGGCACCCGCAGCGGGTGCCAGCGGCCATAGCTGGAATGGCGGAAGATCTCCGCTCCGATGAAAAGAGGCTGCTCCATAAGCCCCCAACCTATACCGAGCCCGGTCAACAACAAGCGCGGGGGAGGTCCGCTTCATTGTTCCCCAAAATATGCAAACCCCAACGTCACCGCCGACACGACAAACGATAGAGGTACACATCACCCGCAAATCCATTAACCTCAGCCACAATGCTGCGTTATATGCTCAAACGTCTGGCCTCGCTTGTCCTCAGCCTCGCAGTGGCGTCACTGATCATCTTCGCACTGATCGAGGTGGCCCCGGGGGATCCGGCCTCCTTCATGCTGGGGATCAACGCGCAGCCCGAAACCCTGGCCGCCCTGCGTGCTGAATTGGGTCTCGATGTACCCAAGGTGCAGCGCTATCTGACCTGGGTCGGCGGGATGCTGACGGGCGATTTCGGCACCTCCTACACCTACCGCACGCCCGTGGCCGAGATGGTGGCCGACCGCATCGCCGTCTCCCTGCCGCTCGCGCTCTATGCGCTGATCCTCTCTATTCTAATTGCCTTTCCCGCAGGCATCTTCGCGGCCTCCCGGCGGGGCCGGCCGGGCGATCTGGGCGTCATGGGCGCCACACAATTCGGCGTCGCACTACCCAACTTCTGGTTTGCGATGATGCTCGTGCTGGTGTTTGCAATCCAGCTGCGCTGGTTCCCCGCAGGTGGCTTCGCGGGCTGGGACAAGGGGCTGCTGGCCGGTCTCACCTCGCTCACGCTGCCCGCCATCGCACTCGCTCTGCCGCAGGCCGCGATTCTCACCCGTGTGATGCGTTCCGCCCTGCTCGACGTACTGGGTGAAGACTTCATGCGCACCGCCCGCGCCAAGGGCCTCTCCGCCCGCCAGACCCTGTGGCGCCACGGGCTGCGCAACGCGATGATCCCGGTGCTGACCATCATCGGGCTGCAGTTCTCGTTCCTCTTTGCGGGCACCATCATCATCGAACAGGTCTTCTACCTGCCGGGTCTTGGACGGCTGATCTTCCAGTCGATCTCCGCCCGCGACCTGATCGTGGTGGAAAGCGTGGTGATGCTGGTGGTCTTCGCGGTGATCCTGATCAACTTCCTGGTCGATCTTGCCTACGCCGTCGTCGACCCGCGCCTGAGGTCGCCCAAATGACCCGCACTCTGATCATCGGAGCCGCGCTCTCCACGTTGCTCATCGGCCTGGCGCTTCTATCGCTAGTCTGGACACCCTATGACCACACCAGCCTCAACATTCCCAACAAATTGCAACCGCCCGGCGCCGCACATCTGCTGGGCACCGACCATCTGGGCCGCGATATCCTCAGCATGGTGATGGTGGGCGCGCGCACCTCGCTTGGGGTTGCCCTGCTGGCCTTGGCCATCGGCCTGAGCCTCGGCGTCCCCCTCGGGCTGGCAGCGGCGATGCACAAAGGCAACTGGCTCGACGAGACAATCATGCGCGGCAATGATATTGTCTTTGCCTTCCCGCTCCTGGTCATGGCGATCCTGATCACCGCGGTCTTCGGCCCCTCGGCCACAAACGCCATCGTCGCCTTTGGCATCTTCAACATCCCCGTCTTTGCCCGCGTCACCCGCGGCGGCGCACTCCCGCTGTGGGAGCGGGAGTTCATCCTCGCCGCCCGCGTCGCCGGAAAGTCGCACGCCCATATCTCCATTGAGCACATCCTGCCCAACGTCCTGAACCTGCTGATCGTGCAAGGCACCATCCAGTTTGCACTCGGCATTCAGGTTGAAGCAGCACTCAGCTTCGTAGGCCTCGGCGTACAGCCCCCCACACCGTCACTGGGTCGCATGCTGGCAGATGCGCAGACGCTGGTGACCCTCGCCCCACATATCGCTATCGTCCCAGGGGTCGCGATCATCGGCATTGTGATGGGGCTGAACCTGCTCGGTGACGGGCTGCGGGATGCACTCGACCCTCGATTGCAAAAGGCCCGGACATGAGCCTGCTGCACATCGACAATCTGTCCCTGTGGATCGGCGAGGCGGACATCCTCAAGAGCGTCAGCCTGCGCGTCAACCCGGGTGAGATCCTCGCGATCACCGGCGAAAGCGGCTCCGGAAAATCCATGACCGCGCTGGCCATCATGCAGCTGCTCCCGCGCGCAGCGCGGACCAGCGGCAGCATCCGCCTTGATGGGGCAGAGCTGACCACCCTGCCCGAACGGGATCTCTGCGCCCTGCGCGGCAACGATATCGGCATGATCTTTCAGGAGCCGATGACCGCGCTTAACCCGGTGCACAGCATTGGACGGCAAGTGGCCGAAACCATCCGTCTGCACGCCCCCTCAGCCGACGCAGACACCCAGATGCGCGACATTCTCACCCGCGTCGGCCTGCCACCTGATCGTGTCCCGCCAAACCGCTATCCGCACGAACTTTCGGGCGGTCAGCGTCAGCGCGTAGTGATCGCCATGGCCATCGCTCTGCGCCCCAAGCTGCTGATCGCAGATGAGCCGACAACCGCGCTTGATGTAACGACGCAGGCACAGATCCTCACCTTGCTGAAAGAGCTGGTGCGGGATTTTGGCATGGGGCTGATCCTGATCACCCATGACCTGGCTGTCGTCGCTGACACCGCTGACCGGATCGCCATCATGCGCGATGGTGAGATCGTCGAAACTGGGCGAACCCACCACATGCTGCAAACCAGGCAGCACCCATATACGCGGATGCTCTTTAAAGCCTCGACCCATCAGGTCAAGCTGCCAAAGCCGCCACCCCCCACAGCCTTGCTCGACGTACAGCACCTGCAGTGCAGCTATCGCCTGCCCCGCCCACGCCCCTTCGCACGCCCGGGCCAGTTCGACGCGGTGAAAGACGTGAGCTTCACGCTGATGCATGGGGAGCGGCTGGGCCTTGTGGGCGAAAGCGGCTGCGGCAAGTCCACGCTCACGCGCGCGCTCCTCGGGCTTGAGGCGCCCAGCCGAGGGCAGATCCTGCTCGATGGGACCCCTGTCACCACCCAAGGCAAAGCGAACCTCAAGATCCGCCGCCGTATGCAAGTGGTCTTCCAGGATCCGTTCGGCAGCTTCAACCCCCGTCACCGCGTCGCACGCCTGATCACCGAGCCGTTTCATCTGCTGGATAGCCCACCGCGCGGTCCGATCCGGCGCGACGTCATGGCCGACGCGCTGACAGCTGTTGGCCTCAAACCTGAGGATGCCAGCCGCTACATCCATGAATTCTCCGGCGGCCAACGTCAGCGCCTCGCCATTGCCCGCGCGCTGATCATCAAACCCGATCTGATCATTTTTGACGAAGCTGTCTCGGCTCTCGACGTCTCGGTGCGCGCGCAGATCCTCGACCTGATCGCAGACCTCTGCCGCACCCATGGGCTGACTTATCTCTTCATCTCTCATGACCTCGGCGTGGTACGGTCCGTGACCGACCGCGTGCTTGTCATGCAGGCCGGTGAAATTGTTGAGCAAGGACAAACTGATGCCGTCTTTACGAAGCCTCAACATCCTTACACCAAAAAGCTTATTGCGGCGGTGCCAAAGCTGCCCGATCTGAGGATGCAGCCCCTTGATGGAGACCGGATCTGACCCCCACCCGACTGCACCCGACGGCGTCTGCCGACGGAGGGCAGCCACATGCCCGGTCTGAAGCTCTCTCCCATCACGCAAACCGAACACGCAAGCGATGTGTTCAACCTGACCCTACGAGCCACCGACTACGTGACGTTGGAGATTGGCCATGCGCCCACACACGACTTTGTCGACAGCTTCTTCACCGCCGCTCCTCCAGGGCTGACAACGGATGATTTGCTGCACTTTGCGGTCATGGAGGGGCCCGCCATGGCGGGCATTGTCTGCATTGCCCGCGGCTATGAATTCCCCAACGACTGGTGGATCGGTCTGGTGTTGCTCGACCCCGCCTTTCGAGGGCGCGGGATCGGGACTGCCACGGTTGGCCTGATCAAAGAGCATGCCACCGCCCAAGCCGTCGCCTCCCTCAAATTGTCAGTGCTGGAGGCCAATCCCCGCGCCATGCACTTCTGGATCCAGCAGGGCTTCCTGCCGCATCGCTATGCGCTTGCTACTCCCGACAGCGATGGCCACAACCGTTGGGTCCTGACCTGCGATCTTTGAGAGCGCATAATCCGCCTGTCCCTCTCACAAAGCCCACGCTGCCGCGCAATTTGCGGTATGCTCAGGACATAAGACAGGGAGAACACCATGCGACTGACAGGAAAGACAGCCATCGTCACCGGCGGGGCCTCCGGCTTTGGTGCGGGGATCGTGCGCAAGTTCACCTCCGAAGGGGCCCGGGTGATGATCGCGGATATCAACAAGAGCGCCGCCCAGGAGCTTTCAGATCAGATGGGCGATCACGCGATGGCGCAGGAGGTCGATGTCGCGGATGGCCCCTCGGTCAACGCCATGGCCCGCGCGGCGCTGGACGCCTGGGGGCACGTGGATATCCTGGTGAACAATGCAGGCGTTACACATCTGCCCACCCCTCTGGAGGAGGTCAGCGAACAAGACTTTGACCGCGTGCTCGCAGTCAACGCCAAATCCGTCTATCTGACCGCCCGCGCCTTTGTGCCCAACATGAAAACCCGGAAGGTCGGCGCGATCCTCAATATCGCCTCCACCGCCGGTGTCTCGCCACGTCCACGTCTCAATTGGTACAACGCCTCCAAGGGCTGGATGATCACGGCAACCAAGGCGATGGCCGTGGAGCTTGCGCCAAGCGGCGTGCGGGTCAATGCCCTGAACCCTGTGGCGGGCGAAACCCCGCTGCTCAAATCCTTCATGGGCGAAGACACCCCCGAAATGCGCGCCAAATTCCTCGCCACCATCCCGCTGGGCCGTTTCTCGACCCCGCAGGATCTTGGCAACGCGGCTTGCTTTCTGTGCTCGGATGAGGCTTCCATGATCACCGGCGTAGCCATGGAAGTCGACGGAGGGCGGTGCATATGAAACCCATCAACCTGGCCGAAAAGCTCGACCAGTTCACCAGCCACTGGGATCCACATGTGGTGGCCGACTACAACGACAACGAAGTGATGGTTGTCCGCTTTCAGGATGAATTCCCCTTCCATCTGCATGAGGACACCGATGATTTCTTTCTGGTGCTCGACGGCGAGATGATCATGGACCTCGAAGACACCTCCCACCCGGTCCAAACCGGTGAGCTTTTTGTGGTGCCAAAGGGCGTCACCCACCGCCCCCGCGCCGATCAGGAATGCAAAGTGCTGTTGATCGAGCCCAAAGGCGAACCCAACACCGGTGACGCCACCACCGCAGCCCCCAAACCACGCATCTGATGATGTTTCACCCTTCCAAAAATACTCAAATCAAACATGGAATGCGCCCGCAGGGCGTGCCTTTAAACAACTGCACATGATCCCCGGCCCCCGCAATCTCATCACCGATGTGCCCGGCCTGCGCGTGGGCAATGCCGAAGATCACAGCCTGAAATCCGGCTGCACGGTCGTCACCGCTGATCAGCCCTTCACCGCCTCAGCTCATGTCATGGGCGGTGCGCCTGGCACCCGCGAGACCGATCTGCTCGCGCCCGACAAATCCGTCAGCGAGATCGACGCACTGGTGCTGTCAGGCGGATCCGCCTTCGGGCTGGAGGCCGCCTCTGGCGTAGTGGACGCCCTGCGCGCTACGGGGCGCGGCTACCCCGTGGGCAGGGCCCGCGTGCCCATCGTGCCAGCCGCCATCCTGTTCGATCTGCTGAACGGCGGCGACAAAGAGTGGCACCAAAACCCCTACCCTGCGCTTGGCCGCACCGCGTTTGAGACCGCTTCTGAGGACTTCGTGTTCGGCACTGCAGGCGCGGGCACTGGCGCGCTCACCGCAATGCTGAAAGGCGGCCTCGGCTCGGCTTCGCTGCGCCTGCCAGACGGCACTACCGTCGGCGCGCTGGCCGCAGCCAATCCGCTCGGGGCCGTGACCACCCCGGGAGACCGGTATTTCTACGCAGCCCCCTTCGAGATCGATGGCGAGTTTGGCGGCCTCGGCCCGGACCCGGCGAGCGGCCTGGGGCGCGACCTCACCAGCCGCAAACACGCCGCCTTCTTCGACCGCGCCAATACAACCATCGCTGTGGTCGCCACGAACGCACACCTGACCAAACCGCAATGCCACCGCGTGGCCGTGGCCGCGCATGACGGCATCGCCCGGGCCTGCGTTCCCGCCCATACGCCCGGTGACGGAGATCTGGTCTTTGCCCTCTCCACCGGCAAATCGGCCCAAACCACACCTACGCAAGACATAAGTCTGATTGGCCATGCCGCGTCGCTCTGCCTCAGCCGCGCGATTGCCCGCGCAGTCTATGAGGCGATGCCCGCACCCGGTGATCTCTTGCCTTGCTGGAAAGATCTCAATGCCTGAACTCGCACGCCCGGGGGCCACCCTGCACTACGAGATCACGGGCAGCGGCCCACCCCTGATCCTGATCGCAGGCATGATGTCGGACAGCGCCAGTTGGGCGCCCCTCATCCCACATCTGAGCGGCGATTTCACCCTGATCTGCCCGGATAATCGCACCACCGGGCGCACAACCCCCTGGGACGCGCCCGCTTCCCCACAAATCTGGGCGGAGGACGCGCTGGCGTTGCTGGATCACCTCGGTCACGAGACTGCTCATGTGCTCGGCCACTCGCTCGGTGGCTACATCGCATGGGCGATGGCGTCACTCGCCCCGGAGCGATTGGCCGGTTGCATCATGATGGCCTCCGCTCCGCTGCACCCGGCGCGCAATGCGGCCCTGTTTCAGGCGCTGCTCGCCGTTCGCCGCTCCGACGCGTCTCCGGACAGCTGGCTGCGCCTCTTTCTGCCGTGGATCTTCACGCCTGCTACCTATCAAATGCCCGGCGCTATCGATGCGGCTATCGCACAATCGCTGGCCTATCCTTACGCCCAATCAGCAGACGCCATGGCCCATCAAATAGCCGCCGTTGCCAGCGCGGACCCGACGCTGTTCCAATCCCGCCCCGAGGTCCCGCTGCAGGCCCTACTGGGCGAGAACGACCTGTTGACCCCCCTGACGGAGGCACGGAACGCCCTGGCGGAGATGCCCGTGACGATACTTGAGGGCTGCGGGCACGCCCCCCACTGGGACGCACCGGATCAGGTGGCAGACCACTTGCGAAGCTTCATTCGAAGCCTTTAGCGCGCCTAGCTGTGCAGCGTCACTACCTTGCGGTCCTGCTGCAGGGCGGCCAATACGGTCTGTACAATACCTTCGGCGTCGACGCCTGCATCACGATACATCTCGGCAAGGGCCGCCTGATCGATGAACCGGTCCGGCAGGCAGAGCGTGCGCACCCGGCATCCGTGATCGAGCATCCCTTCGCCCGCCATCGCCTGCAGAACCATGGCACCAAAGCCGCCCTGCGCGCCCTGCTCCACAGTGAACAGGGCGGTGTGGGTCAGCGCCAACTGCCCGATCAGGTCCAGATCCAGCGGCTTGGCAAAGCGCGCATCCGCAATTGTGGCGCTGATCCCTTCAGCTTCCAGCATCGTCGCCGCCGCCTCGCATTCGCTCAGATGCGTGCCCAGCGACAAAAGCGCCACATCGCCTGTGCCCTCGCGGATCATCCGGCCTTTGCCAATCTCCAGCACCTCACCACGCTCGGGCAGCGTCACACCGGTGCCGTTGCCGCGCGGATAGCGGAAGGCAATTGGCCCGCTGTCATGCGCGGCGGCAGTTTCCACCATATGCACCAGCTCAGCTTCATCAGCGGCAGCCATTACCACCATGCCCGGCAGCGCGCCAAGATAGCCAATGTCGAAGGCACCGGCGTGCGTCGCCCCGTCGGCGCCCACCAGCCCCGCGCGGTCGATGGCGAAGCGCACTGGCAGGCCTTGCAAGGCCACGTCATGCACCACCTGGTCATAGCCGCGCTGCAGGAAGGTCGAGTAGATCGCGCAGAAAGGCTTGAGCCCGCTCGCCGCCATCCCGGCGGCAAAGGTGACCCCATGCTGCTCTGCGATGCCCACGTCGAACACGCGCGCCGGGAAGCGCTTGGCCATCCGGTCCACACCCGTTCCGCTCGGCATCGCGGCTGTCACGGCGACAATGCTCGGATCGCGCGACGCCGCCTCGGTCAGGGCATCACCGAAGACGCCGGTGTAGGACGGCGCGTTCGCCTTCGCTTTGGCCTGAACCCCGGTGTCCACGTCAAACTTGGCCACCCCGTGGTACTTGTCGGCGGAGCCTTCGGCGGGCGCATAGCCCTTGCCCTTCACCGTGCAGCAGTGGATCAGCACCGGCCCCGTCGCCCGCGTCTTAGCCGCGCGCAGCACGCTCAGCAGCTGGCCCATGTCGTGCCCATCAATCGGCCCGATATAGTCAAAGCCCAGCTCCTCGAAGAAGGTACCCTTGCTTTCCAGCCCGGTCACCATCTCGCGCGCGCGCCGCGCGCCTTCACGCACCGGCTTGGGCGCCAGTTGCTCCATCCCCTCGGCCATCGCCATCAGCCCTCCGAACGGCCCCTTCCGCGTCAGGTCGGACAGCCCGGAGAGATAGGAGGACATCGCCCCCACCGGCGGGGCAATAGACATTTCATTGTCGTTCAGGATCACGAAGAGCCGCCGCCCTTCACTTCCGGCATTGTTCATCGCCTCATAGGCCATGCCCGCGCTGATCGAGCCATCCCCGATCACCGCAATCGCATCGCCCGTGGGCTGGCCCATGTCGCGCCCCACCGTGAAACCAAGCGCCGCCGAGATCGACGTGCTGGAGTGCGCAGCCCCAAAAGGGTCAAACTCAGATTCCGACCGCTTGGTGAAACCGCTGAGCCCCCCGCCCTGCCGCAGGGTATGCATCCGGTCGCGCCGTCCGGTCAGGATCTTATGCGGATAGCACTGGTGCCCCACATCCCAGATCAGCTTATCGCGTGGCGTGTCGAAGACCGCATGGATGGCGACTGTCAGCTCGACCACACCAAGCGACGACCCAAGATGCCCGCCAGTCTGGCTGACGGCGGCCACTACCTCGCTGCGCAGCTCAGTCGCGACCCGACCGAGATCACGGTCGGACATGTGCCGCAGGTCTGCTGGGCCTGCCACCTGGTCGAGTGTCGGTGTGTCGGGTTTGGTCATGGCGCACGTCTCCGTTTGTCACGGGGCGGCCAGCTCTTGCCAAAGCCGGGGCGCCGCCCCTGGAAAAGAAAAGGCGCCGCAACCGGGATGACCCGAGTGCGACGCCAGGGTCCTGTAGCCAACAGGAAGGGAACCGGGGTGTTGAGACCCCGTGCCCGAACCCAGGAAGCCAAGGGTCCGTGCCAGGCGAGGCGGGGCGGCGCGAGGGCCGCCCGCGCCTATTCGTAAACCGGCGCCTCGGTCGTCGCGAGCTCGGGCCAGTCGGCGATTACGTTCATCCCCTGCAACGGGCGCTGATAACCCTTGTGACAGGTCTTGCAGGCCGCTTTCGGCGCATCGGCATAGATCGGGCCAAGGCGCTCGGGCGGGTACTCCGTCTCCAGCGGGATCAGATACTCCTGGTTCATCTCGATCACCATCTGCCGGCCCAGCAGCGCTGTCGCCCATTGCGGCGTGTGCTGTTCGGGGTCGTAGAAAGCGCGCGAGTTGTGGCAGAAGACACAGTTCACCCCGAGGCTGTTGGCGAAGTAGTTCATCAGCGAATAGGTCATCTCGGTCTTCTGGATCGAGGCGACCTCCTCATCGTTCGGAATGCCCTCCACACGGCTTTCCAGATCATGCACATTCACTGCTTCATAGTCGGTGAGATACACCTCCAAAGCGTTGGACGGCAGAGAGGTCGACTGGCTGATCGAGGTTGCGCGGTTCTGCACGCTCGCCCATCCGCCTGCGGCCTCATTCACCGGGGTGATGTTGAACCAGATTTCCGAAGGCACGTTTTCGCCCCGGTGACAGGTGTAGCAGTTCACACCGATCTCCTCGACCGCGTTCACGTGGCCTTCCCAGTTCTCATTGATGTTCTGGGTCATCTGGATCATGCGGCGCGCGACGACCTTGGTGTAAAGGTCATCACTGCCGTATTCCTCCAGATCCACGTCGCCGTGGCAGTAGGCACAGCCTTGCTCCGGACTGACCCACTGGGTCATGGCCGTCATCACGCGGTTGAAGTTGTCCTCAGTCAGATCGCCCAGCACTTGGACATTCTCATAGATGTCCTTGGCCAGATCCTCACCGCCTTCGGGCACGTAGGGCTCTTCGGTATAGTAGGCCTCGATCGTCGGGTCAGGCGCCGTGCGCACCACGTTGAACTCCGGCACCGACATGCCCGTGCCGCGCGGCCCCGTCTGGAGCGAGGCCGTCTGCGCCGGGTTGCCAAAGCTGATGATCATGATCGCGGCAAAGACAGCGCCACCCACCGCCCCGATCAGGATCGCCGGACCAAAGACATTGGTCGGGTTGTCCTGATTCCATTTGTCAAACCACTTGGGCAGCATGATCAGTCCTCCTGTCCGATAAAGGCTTCGTAGGAGCCGTAGTCGGCATATCCGTAGGAGCCGTCATACATCGGCGCGAAGTTGTGCTCCTGCGCCCAGATGAACCAGTTGTCCACGACTGTACCGGTGAGCAGGATGCCGATGCCGCCAGTGATGGGTGTCAGCACCGCGAACCACCAGGCCCAGCGGTGAATGCCCTCCATCGTGGCGTTGAACCCCATGGTCCAGCGCCAGAAGAGAGCGGCGCGTTCCGTGGCTGTCCCGCGATCATAGATCTGCTCCAGCTCCCGGTCGCCACCATAGCGGGTGACCGCCAGGATGGTGCCGCCGTGCATGCAGAAGAGCAGCACAGAGCCATAGAGGAACACGATGCTCAGGCAGTGGAACGGGTTGTAGTAGAGGTTGCCGTAGCGGATCGAGAACGCGGTGGTCCAATCGAGGTGTGGGAAGATACCGTAAGGCACCGCCTCCGACCACGAGCCCATCAGGACCGGGCGGAAGAGACCCAACACGAGGAACAGCCAAACGGCGGCAGCAAAGCCCCAGAAGATGTGCTTGCCCATCTTGTGCTGCTGCGCCAGCAGATAGGCCCGCAAGAGCCAGCACATGACCGAGACCAGCAGGAAGAAGCTGGCGATGATGTACCAGCCCCCTTCGTCCAGCGGCGGCATCGACAGCCCGTATTCCGGCGAGGGCGGCTCAAGGGCCAGCCAGAACAGCTGCCGGATGAACTGCGGGATCGAATAGCCGACCTGCGCCAGCATGTTGAAGCCCACGATCACGAACCAGGCGATGCCCGTGGCAAAGGCCACCAGCGTCGTCCAGCCCACATAGTAGGGGCCGACCTGCGCATTGCCGAAGAGGCCGACGAGGGTGCTGAAGAACGGCTTGCCCGCGCGTTCTTCCATCATGTTGTTGCCTTGGTCGTCCATGCCCCATTCGGGTTTGCCCTGGACTTGCACCTGCGTGAAGATGTTCTGATATTCAGGAAGCCACATGATCACATCCCTCCCACGGCGATGGGCTCACCCCAGATCGGCAGATCAAGCCACCAGTTCCACCATTCGGGCCAACCGGCGGTCCAGACCGGACCAGAGATGATGATACAGACGGCGGACCAGAGACCCGCGTTGATCGCCAGCAGATAGCCCACCCGGTGAATTCCCAGCGTGCCGACCGAATAGCCGATGAAATCGCGGAAGAAGGTGTCTTCATGATCAGGTGTCTTGGCCTCTTCGCCCTTCTCGGGGTTACAGGCCGAGAGGATCAACCCGCCATGCAGCGCCAGCGCCAGCGTGGTGGTGAAGAACAGCGTCACCGCCAGCATATGCGCCGGGTTGTAATGGAAGTGCAGATAGGCGTAGCCGGTGTTGCTGACCCAATCGAGGTGGCTGAAGATCCCGTAAGGGAACCCATGCCCCCAGGCGCCCATCAGCAGCGGGCGGAAGATCACCAGCGTCATATAGGCGATCACGGCCGCCATGAATCCGAAGGGCACGTGATAGCCCATGCCAAGCTTGCGGCAGATCTCCACCTCGCGCAGCGCCCAGGAAACGAAAGCGCCCGTCGCGCAGATCGTGATGATCTGCCACAATCCGCCTTCAAGCAGCGGCGCAAGCCCAAGCCCATAGCTCAGGTCCGGCGGCGCGATATTGATCAGCCAGGGGTTAAACGTGCCCTGCTGGCTTGCACCCCAGAAAATCAGGATCGTCCCCAGAAGGGCGAAGAAGGCCGTCGTCACTCCGAAGAAGCCCACATAGAATGGCCCCACCCAGAAGTCGAACAGATCGCCCCCGATCAGCGTCCCTCCGCGGACGCGATATTTTCTTTCGAAGCTGAGCAATGCCATCTTCTATTCTCCGCGTATGTGCGGCGCGCCAGTCCCGGGCGGGCGGGGCCCCTTGGCCCTGCCTGCCTCCAAGGCGGAGGCCGTCGTTAAATCCTTGGGTTTGCTGCGGGCGGATGGCGCACATTTGGCCGCCCGCAGCTATTCTTGGGTGTCACTCCGGCACCGGTGCGGGTTGGCCCTTGCCCGGCCAGATCCCTTACTGGGCGGATTGCGCCGCCAGTTCGAACCAGTTGAAGTGATCCGTGCTCAGCAGGACGAGGTGAATCATCGCTGCCAGCAGGAAGAGGAACACGCCCTGTGCCACAAACACACGACGCGGGTCGAAGATGAGCCAGATCTTGTAGAACTTTGCCATATCCGACTCCTCTAGAACCACGGACGCCAGATGAATGTTGCCAGATGAGCGACCACGGCAACTGCTGAAAACAGCCAGAGCCCGCTCATATAGACAGCATGCAATTCTTGCGCCTGCTCGTCAGTTAGACCTGTAAAAGACAGGTGGTTATCAGCCATAAAGATTCCTCCGGAACGTTATGCTGACGCCGCGCTCCCCGCGGCGGGGTCCTTTGGGGGTTTCCCCCCTCGGGGCTCTGTCCACCTCGCAAAAGGCGTACAGCTCTTGACCTCGACAGGCGCACACAAGCCGAGAATTCAGGTCGCAACCGGGCACGGTGCCTCCATGTTGCGAAAACGGTGTCACGCGGAAAAGATCATCGGCGTGATGATACGGGCCTGGGTCCAGGCGCGGGACATGGGCCCCTTTTCGGTGAAACTGCGCGTCCGGATCGCCGAGAGCGCCCAGGTCAGCGTCGCCAGCGGCAGCGTCGCCAGGAAGATGATCGCGAAATAGACCATGAACTCGGTGCGCACCGCCTTCCTGCTGGGCGCCTGATGCGGCGCCTCTACGGCGGCTTCCACGATGTCAGATGTCATGTCCGTCATGTCTGATCCTCCAAATCAGGGCTGGCGATGCCGGTGTCGAGCGCGCGCACGGTGTCGAGCACCACGCGGTCCGCGCCTGCGGCCAATGCCGCTTTCTCCGCCGCGTCGCGCAAGGTCTTCGCGGCTGAAATTCGTGTCAGAATGGGATGGGTCTCGACGATCTTGTCGAGCGCAGCCTGCGCATCCGCATCCCAGGGGAAATCGCGCCGCAGCGGCGTCAGCGTCGCATCTGTCGCATCCATCTCCGAGCCTAAGGGCAGGATGTGGAACAGCGCATTAAAGAGCCCGTTGCAGATCTCCTGAATGAGATAGGTCGCGCCCGCGTAGCCCATAAAGGGCGTGCCTGTGTGCCGCCGGATCGCCGCCCCCGGAAAGCTCGCCGGAATGAACGCCGGGCTTGGCCCATGCCCGCCCTTGAGCTCCGCGAGATACATCTTTTCGTTGATCGAGCCCATCACGATCAGGGGCCGCTTCTGCCCCATCAAAGCGCGCACCTCTTCGTTGTTGGTCTTCTGCCCCGCCACCCGCGCCACGGCAAAGGCACAAGGCAGCCCCATGTCATCTTCCAGGAACAGCCGGATCCCCCGCGCATAGGTCTCATTCGCCACGATGGCAAAACTCGCCGTGGCAAAGAAATCCTGCGTAACAGAACGCCAGAGATCCCAGACCGGCTTGATCGTGGAATGCTTCTCTCGCGCGATAAAAGGTTCGGGGTCGAGGCCAACCAAATTCCCCAGTGCGCGCAGGAACTTGGTCGTGCTCTCGACCCCTATCGGAGCCTGGAGATACGGCTTGGCAAGAAGCTCGCATAATCCACGCCCGAACTCGCGGTACATGCAGATGTTCACATCCGCATTCACCAAATCTCTCATTTCAGCCACATGGGCGCCCAGCGGCATCACCATGTTGACCTCGCAGCCGATCCCTTCGACCAACCGCCGGATCTCCGCCAGATCCGAGGGCATGTTGAAGGTGCCGTACATCGGCCCCAGAATGTTCACCCGGGGCTTGGCCCC
This sequence comes from Roseobacter cerasinus, assembly GCF_009811755.1. Classification (GTDB taxonomy): domain Bacteria; phylum Pseudomonadota; class Alphaproteobacteria; order Rhodobacterales; family Rhodobacteraceae; genus Roseobacter; species Roseobacter cerasinus. The sequence continues at coordinate 480,275 of NZ_BLIV01000002.1, read as the reverse complement.
CTCATCCCGCTTCTTCTCAGGCGGCATGCGCCCCTTGGTCATCCCGAACTCGGTGAAGATCCAGGTCATCGCCCGGTCCGCAGCTTCCCACTGATCCTCATCAATGGTGCGCGGCAAAAACCGCTGAATGTTGGTTCCTTGAGGCGTGACCCCGCCCCCAATCATCTCGGCAATCGAGCCCGTCACGACCACCGCAGGCAGCGCCGGGTCCAACGTGTCCCAGGCCCGCTTCATGGACTCCTCGGTCCCGGCACCCATCTCGCCCTCACCCAAACCCGTGACAACAATCGGCAACTCATGCGGCGGCAGCGCATCGGTGTAATGCAGCACGGAGGTCACCGGCAGGTTCTCGCAGCCCACCGGCCCGTCGATCACAACCTGCAATCCCTTCACGGCACAGAAGGCATAAACCGCCCCCCAATAGCCGCCTGCCCGGTCATGATCGGTCACCAGCATCAGCAGAGCCCCCTCTGCTTCTTCTGGCCAGAAATATCCCGGGGGAGCGCGCAGCGCGGGGGCCGAGCCCCCTTTTGGTGATATGAAACCCAAACCACCATCAGATCATGCGCGCGGCCTCAGCCGCCCTCTTCTGCTTGTCCAGCTTCTTCTGATGCTGCGCCCGGAAGTCTGGCCGCAGGTTCGGGCTGCCCTCCCAAACACCGGCTGTATCACCCGCGCCAACATCCTCAAAGAAGGCCGTCATCCGGTCCATCCGGTCCTTGTTGGCAATCGCCGCATTGATCACCTCAGCGAGCGAGCCCGCGCCCGCCACACCCATCAGCGGACGCGCCGAAATCAGATTGGTGAAGTAAAGCGCGGGGATCCCAAGCTGCTTGGCCTTCTGCACCACGGGCGTCGTCCCAATCGCCAGATCGGGCGTCACCGCCTCCATCGCGGCACAATCATCTTCCAACGACGCACGGTACTTGACCGTCACGCCCTTGGCCTCCAGCCAGGCCGCATCCTCAGCAGACCACTCGGACTTCGCGCAAGCCGTGCCCACATAAGGCACCTCCGCCCCGCTTTCGATCAACAACCGCGCCACCAGAAGCTCCGAGCCCTCATAGCCCGACAGTGTGATCGTCCCCTTGATCGGCGTCGCCGCCAAGGCACCCTTGATCGCAGGCAACACCGCACTCTGCGCCGCCGCGATCTGATCCGCCGCAACCCCATAGGTCTCGCCAATGGCCCGCAGCCAAGCGGCAGTCCCGTCATGCCCCACAGGTGCCGAGCCGACCACAGGCCGCCCGGCCGCGCGGAAGGCGCGCACCGTATCGGTATAGAAAGGATGGATCGCCGCCACGACAGAACAGTCGAGGGCCGCATAAAGCTCGCGCCACTCGCGGCACGGCAGAACCGGCCCCGCGGCCAGACCCATGGGCGCCAGCATCTGGCCAATCATCATCGGATCCGCCGGAAACATCTCGCCCAACAAAGCCACCGTAGGCCGTGAGGACCGCCCGCCCACAGGGGCCGCCACCGGCCCGGCCTCAGCCTCTTCGCGCGCATAGGTCAGCATGGCCCCGGCCAATACGTCCTTGGCTTCCGCATGGGTCGGCACGCCGAACCCCGGCACATCGATGCCCACAATCCGCACGCCATTGATCTCGCGCGGCAGAAGCTGCAGCGGTACACCAGAGGCCGTCGGCACACAGAGGTTCGTCACCACAATCGCGTCATAGCGATCCGGGTCCGCCAACTCGTGCACAGACTCGCGAATGTCCTCGAAAAGCTTGCCGGTCACCAGCGTCTCTGAGTTGAACGGCACATAGCCCACCGACCGCCGCGCGCCGTAGAAATGGCTGACGAAGGTCAGCCCATAGACACAGCAGGCCGAGCCCGACAGCACCGTCGCCACGCGCTTCATCCGCAGGCCCACGCGCAAGGACCCAAAGGCCGGGCACATGCTCTGCGGCTTGTCATGCGGACCCATCGGATAATCCGCGCGGAATTTCTCCAGCACCTCCGACTTGCCCGCCAGAGCCGCCGCCTCTGCCATGTCAGCACCCGAATGGCACCCCGCCCCGTCCGCAGGCACCTCTCCAGCCACACGTGTAACATCGCCATGGAGGTGACCCTTGATCACCTCCACCTCGGCGGCGTCATCATATGTGACTTCCTGTTTCATTCGAGGGACCAGCCAACGTTAGGTAGCAGACCGCGCATCATCTCCATCAGGCGAATGGACTGGGAAATTGTCTCTTGGCTCGATTCAAAAAGTGTCGTCGACTGCTGGCTGTGCCAGATCGCCCGCGCCATGGTGTCCTGACTTGCCCGAACCCGGTCACGCGTTGTCATAGACCACCTCCAACGAGGGCCTAGGCGCGGAATTCTTGCCGCGCATATCCGCATCACTCGCAGGTTCCAGCACCACGTCGCCGCCGGTCTCGGAGGCATCGAACAGCCCCAGCAAGCCGTCCTGATCCAACGGCGCGGGGCGCATCGGCGGGGCCTCGGCCACGTTCAAGCCTAGTTCAGCAAAGAGGCCGCCCCACTGGCTCTCTTTCGTTCCGACGATCTGATAGTTGGCCGATTTCTTGCGCAAGTCATCATCCTGCGGGATCGCCGCGAGGATCGGAATATCCACCGCGTCCGCAAAGGCCGCCGCCTCGCCAGTGCCATCGTCTTTGTTGATCACCAGACCGGCCACACCCACGTTGCCACCGAGCTTGCGGAAATACTCCACCGCCGAGCAAACGTTGTTGGCCACGTAAAGCGACTGCAGATCGTTCGACGCGACCAGGATCACCTTCTGCGCCATGTCCCGCGCAATCGGCAGGCCGAAGCCGCCGCAGACGACGTCGCCCAGAAAGTCGAGCAGCACATAGTCAAAGTCCCAGTCATGGAACCCAAGCTTCTCAAGCAATTCGAACCCATGGATGATGCCACGCCCGCCACAGCCACGACCCACTTCGGGGCCACCCAGCTCCATGGCAAAAACACCGCCGCGCTTGAAGCAGACATCGCCGATCTTGACCTCTTCTCCCGCCAGTTTCTTGCGGGTCGAGGTGTCGATGATCGTCGGGCAGGCCTTGCCGCCGAACAGAAGCGACGTCGTATCAGACTTGGGATCGCAGCCGATCAACAGCACCCGCTTGCCCTGTTCCGCCATCATGTGGCTGAGGTTGGCGAGGGTGAAAGACTTGCCGATCCCGCCCTTGCCATAGATCGCAATGATCTGTGTCTTGGACGTCGGTTCAGACTGCGGCACCTCCAGCGTCGGCTCAGCGGCCTCAGCGCGCAGGCGCTGGTCGAACTCTTTTAGGTTCGGCGCGTCACTCTCAGCCGGGCGCTTCTCTTCAATACCGTCTTTCACGCCGCATCCCTCCAGTTGAGGATCATCTTCAGACACGCCGCGTCCGTGAATGCGCGCGTATAGGCATCGGGGGCCTGCGCGGCCGGAACGGCATGGGTGATCAACCCACCCAGGCTGAGCGTTCCGCTTTCGACGAGAGCGCGGGTGGCTGCCAGATCATCATGGGTCCATTCCGCTGCAACGCGGAACCGTGCCTCCTTCATGAAAGCCGCCGGGAAATCAAACTGCACAGGCTCGGTGTAGAACCCGGCCAGAACGATCTCGCCCCCCTTGGCGATCCGGCCCACAAGATCGTTCAGCACATCCATGCTGCCCGAGGCGTCATAGGCGGAAGTATAGTCGCGGCGCGGGTCGTCGTCGGGTGCGATCACAGGATAACCCTCGGCCCCACCGCGGCGTGCGGGATCAATCTCCCAGACCGTCGGCGCCGGTGCGCCTGCGGCAATCGTCAACCGCGCCAGCAAACGGCCCAGAACGCCGTGGCCCACAATCAGATCGGGCACGGATTTGTTCAAACCGGCCATCGTGTGCCGCGCCGTGGCTGCCAGCGCGAGCAAAGCCCCTTGCGCACCAAGGCCCGGGTCGATTCGCGTCACACGGTCGGGTGATGTGACCAACCGTGCCGTCGCACCACCAAAGAGACCAAAGGCCCCCTCATAGCAATTGGCACCCGGCACAAAGACATGATCACCGGGCCTGTAGCCGGTGGAAGGCGTCGCCTCAACCACTTCGCCAACCGCCTCATAGCCCGGAACAAGCGGGTACCCCATGCCGGGAAAAGGTGGCATCTCGCCTGACCAGAAGAGCTTTTCCGTGCCGGTGGAGATGCCGGAATGAGTGATATCGACCACCAGATCCTCAGCCTCCGGCGCTTTCAGCGCCAGGGTGTCGACCTTCAGATCACGCGGACCTTCTAGAAGAACGGCTGTGGTGTCCAATTCACTCTCCTCGGCGTGCACAGCCGCTTTGATCTAGCGCCAAAGACTCACTGCACAGCATGTGTTGTGTTGTCAGTTTAAACTTACATTAATGTGTGTCAACTAACTTAGACACTTTAATCGGGGTCACACGGGCTTTCGTGCCGTGACGACCTGCGTTACATACGGTCGGCGCGGGCGGGGGCAGCGCAGATCGGCAAAGCCCGCATCCTGACACAGCTCGGAAATCTCGGCCGCCGACCGCGCTTTGCCGGTCTGCATGGCCAACGTATAGAAGGCAAAGTAGACGTCTCCGGCCCGGTCCGGCACAGCCCCGCCACTCATCGGCTCTGAGATGATCAGGTGGCCGCCAGGCGGCAGCGTGGCATAGGCCTGCGCAAGAAGATCGCGCACGATATCGTCGGAATGATCATAGAGCACCCGGATCAGCGAGATCGCATCCGCGCCCATCGGCAAAGGCTGATCGCGGAACGAGCCGGGGTGGATGGTTGCCCGCGCGGTCAGCCCTGCCCTGGCAAAACGGTCCAGCGCCTGTGGGGCGACCTGCGGCAGATCAAAGAGCATCAATTCAAGCCCCGGCGTCGCAGCACCCGCCGCTTCCAGAAAAGCGCCGGTGCCACCGCCCACATCAAGCAGGCGGGTGACCCCTTTCAGGGAAACCATGCGCAGCGTATCCTCGGACACCAGACGCTGGCTTTGCGCCATCAGATCGGAGTAGGTCTCGGCAGTGGTCGGATCGACCGCACCGGCGGCCCCGTAGACATAAGGCCAGAACCCCGCAAGCGCGGTGTCCTGCGGATCACGCAGCAGCGCAACGGGATCAGCCAGATCAGCATAGAACGCCTTATGGTGGCGGATCATGGCCTCCAGACCGGGAACCCCCATCAGCGCAGCGCCCTTGCGCGCCAGACGATAGCGCCCGCCCCGTCCGCGTTTCAGCAACCGCAGCGCGGCCCCCGCCTGCAGCAACACCTGCATGCGCACGGCGGGTATAGCAGTCGCGGCACCCAGCGCCTCAGCAGTCATTGGACCTGCACGCAGCCGCCGGAAGATATCCAGCTCGACCAGCGCCATCAGCACCTGGCTTTGAACAAACCCCTGCACCAAATCAAAGATCTCGGCCCCGTCCCGCCGGGCCTGCGCGCGCGTCAGGGGAAAACCGCTCGCCCAGCTCTGAAATCCAGGCCGCGCGACCAGCCGGTTGAGCCAACCACCGCGCCATCCCGGCAGATCACCAACGGTGTCAGACATTGCTGGGCCGCACCGCAGCATTGGGTGCAACCGGGGTCAGACGTTCGGCATAGGTGCGCACCATCTCGGCCAGCTGCGCCTCGCCGGGGCAGGACGGGATAGAGGAAATCGCGCCGCTGAGTATGTCTTTCAGCCGGGAGATTGCGCCCTGCACCCCTAATAGCGACACAGCGTTGGGCCGCCCGTGCAGATCATCCTGCCCAACCGGCTTGCCCAGCGTCTCCGCGTCGTAAAGCGCATCGCGCAGATCGTCGGCCACCTGAAACGCTTCGCCAATCCGGGCGCCAAGTTCGAACCACGGCTCGGCATCCTGCCCCGCCGCAGTGGCCCCCATCTGGGTCGCAGCGATGAACAAAGCACCTGTTTTCGCCTGATGGTAGGCGGAGAGATCCACTTCGGCCTCACTCTCCCAGCCCTGCCCGGCGCAGATGCCGCCCGGCATTCCCGTGCGTTGCGCCAGCGTCATGATCAGCTGCGCCACCCGATCCGGCGCATAATGCGACTGCCGCGCCAGTGTTTCGAAGGCCAATACGATCAGGCTGTCTCCCGTCAGCACGGCCAGCGGTTCCGAGTAGGCCTTGTGAACCGAAGGCTTGCCCCGGCGGGTCGCTGCGTCGTCAAAACAGGGCAGATCATCGTGCACGAGGCTGGCGCAGTGGATCATCTCCAACGCCGAAGCGGCTGCGTCCGACAGGGCGGGGTGATCATCGCCGCAGGCCAGCGCCACCGACATGAGAATCGTTGGCCGGATCCTTGCCCCGCCCGGCGCGGTCGCATAGTCCAGCGCAGAGGCCAGGCGGGCCGGTACCGCACCTCGGCCCTGTCCAACTGCGACTGCTGAAGAAATCGCCCCCTCGATGCGCGTGCTCATACTCATACGGCGCCCTTTCTTCGGCAAAGTGTCACTCAAATGGGACACAAAAGTGTAAATCATACTGGACAGTTTGCGGCGACGAGTCAACAATTGCATATGGCAGCGAAATCCCTCCTTCCGCAGCGCACCCAACCCAAGGCGATTGTCATTGGCGCGGGCATCGCAGGGCTTGCAACGGCGCTGCGGCTGGCGGTTGGCGGCCTGCGCGTGACCCTGGTGGAGCGACACACCCATACCGGCGGCAAGATCCGAACCGTGCCTAGCCAGGCCGGGCCGGTGGATGCAGGCCCCACGGTGCTGACACTGCGACATGTGTTTGACGACCTCTTTGCCACGGCGGGCGAACGGCTGGATGATCACGTGACGCTGATCCGGCAGGAGGTGCTGGCCCGGCATTTCTGGTCCGATGGCAGCTGCTTGGATCTCTACGCGGATGCTGACAAAAGTGCGGCGGCGATTGCCGACTTCGCAGGCCCTACGGCGGCGGATCAATTCCGACGCTTCCACCAGCGCACGACCCGGCTGTTTCAGGCGTTTGACGCACCGGTGATGCAGGCGCCGCGTCCGCGCATGGGGCAGCTTGTGCCGCATGTTCTGCGCCAGCCTGACCTCATTCCGGCCATGGCCCCGCTGTCGACATTGGCGCAAATGCTCAAACGCCAGTTCAGCGACCGCCGCCTCGCACAGCTTTTTGGGCGCTATGCCACCTATGTGGGCGGCGCACCCCATCTCAGCCCGGCGCTGCTGTCCCTGATCTGGCAGGCAGAAGCAGCGGGGGTTTGGGTTGTCGACGGCGGCATGCACCGGCTGACCGATGCGCTGACCAAACTGGCGCTGGCGCGCGGCGTGGACGTGCTGACGCAAACCCATGTCGCGGACATCACGGTCAGACAGGGCCGGGCGACCGGCGTGATGACCGAAGACGGCGCTTACCTGCAGGCCGAGACCATCGTCTATGCGGGCGATCCACGTGCGCTGGCCGCCGGCAGCCTTGGTGCCGACGTCAGCGGTATCGCGCCGCAAACCACGCGCCTGCCCCGCTCTTTCTCGGCCCGGGTGCACAGCTTTGCGGCGACGCCCTCGGGCGTGCCACTGGCGCATCACAACGTCTTTTTCGGGGATGATCTGCAGTCGGAATTCGACGATCTGGCCGCCGGACGCATCCCCAAAGACCCAACCCTCTACCTCTGTGCCGAAGATCGCGGCCAGGGGCGCGCGCCTCCGGCCGTCGAGCGGTTCGAGATCATCTCAAACGCCCCGGCAACTTCAACTTTTACCCCTCCAAGGGATTTGGACATATGGCATCATCAGATCATGCAGAGGATGGCGGACATGGGCGTGACTATGTCCCCGACACCCACAACGGCGACGATCACGACACCACAACGCTTCGCCGAGATGTTTCCGCAGACGCTCGGCGCGCTCTACGGGCAAACCCCGCACGGGCTGACCGCCGCGCTGAAGCGCCCAACGGCGCAGACAGCGGTAAAGGGACTATGGCTGGCGGGCGGCGGGACGCATCCGGGGGCGGGCGTGCCGATGGCGACCCTCTCCGCCCGGCACGCGGCCGAGGCGATCTTGAGCGGCCAAACTTCGACATCCATGTCGGCCCAAACGGCTATGCGTGGTGGTATGTCGACGGCCTGAGCGCGTGCGGCACCCGCGCGGTGTCGGTGATCGGCTTCATAGGCTCGGTTTTCTCGCCCTGGTACCGCTGGTCGGGCCGTCGCAACCCGCAGAACCACGTCTGCATCAACGTCGCGACCTACGGACCCGGCGGGCGCTTTACCATGACGGATCGGGGCGCCTCGGCCCTGCGGCAGACGGCATCGCGATTCGAGGTCGGCCCCTCAATGATGCGCTGGGACAGGGATCAGCTGGTGATCGACATCAACGAGATCTCAAGCCCGCCGCTGATCAATCGCATACGCGGGCAAATCCGCGTGATCCCTTCGGCGCTGACCCAGGTTGAATTGCCGTTGACAGAAGACAGCGCCCATATCTGGCGCCCCTTTGCCCCCCGCGCGCGCATTGAGGTCGATATCGACCGCCCCGGCTGGCAGTGGCAGGGCGAAGGCTATTTCGACGCCAACTTCGGCACGCGCGCGCTGGAAGAGGATTTCAGCTATTGGACCTGGGGACGCTTCCCCACAGGCTCTGGCGCGACCTGCTTTTACGATGCGACACGGCGCGATGGCTCTGAGCTGGCCACTGCTGTCCGCTTTGGTGCGACCGGTGAGGCCCAGGCCACCGCCCTGCCCCCGAAGGCGCGGCTGGGCCGCAGCCTCTGGGCGGTCAAGCGCGAAACGCGGGCCGATGCCGGGTTCAAGCCGCGCCAGACGCTGGCCATGCTCGATGCCCCTTTCTACACCCGCGCTGCCGTTGAGACGCAGCTGGACGGCGCAAAGGTCACCGGCGTGCATGAGGCCCTGGATCTCCGGCGCTTTCGCAGCCCCTTCCTGAAACCGATGCTGGCCGTGCGCGTGCCCCGCCGCCGCAGCTGGAGTTTCGGCTGACGATCAGGAGGGCGCGGGCGGCGGGTTCCGCGCCACGTCGGGGTTCAGCCGCCAGACGCCCGCATTCAGCGCTGCCGCGATGCTCACCCAGATCAGGTAAGGCACAAAGAGCAGACCGGAGATCACATCAATCTGCCACATCGCCAGCAGGCCGCTGAGCACCGACAGCCAGAGCACGGAGACCACGGCCATCCCCAAACGGATGTTTTTCAGCCCAAAGAAGACCGGGGTCCACAGCCCGTTCAGCGCAATCTGCAAGGCCCAGAACGCCATCGCGACGCCGTTGCCCTGCAGCATGGCAATGCGGGCGCCGGCCACGGCGATGCAGATGTAAAGCACCATCCAGGTCACCGGGAACACCCAGTCGGGCGGCGTGAACCAGGGCTTGGTCAAGGCGCGATACCACGGCCCCGGGGCGAAGAGCCCACCGGTCACGCCCGCGCCGAGACAGGCTGCAAAGAAGATGCAGAACAAAAGCCAAAACATACTGCTAGGTTAGACCCCGCCGTGGCGTGGTCAAGCGCGCGCGCTGTTCATGACGCCGTTGCTCCAAGGCCGTCAGCACCGAGATCAGCGTATCGCTGCGCGACACTTTGGCCTGCCCGCGCGCCGTCGCCGTGACAAGGAAGGCCACTTCCTCCAAAGGCTGCGCATAGAGCACCGGAGACTGCGGCATAACCGTGCTTGTGGCGGCCAGCATCATCGATTGCCCAAGCCAGCCCAGCTTTTGCAGCTTGCTCGTCCGCGCGCGTGCCGAGATCGAATCGTACCCCATGGCCGTCAGTTGCCCGCCGATCCCCGCATAGATGAACCGCGCCGCATAGATGCCCGGGCGGCACCGACGCGGCAACGCGCTGATCCCGGCCTCCGACCGCATGTAGAGGCGGTTCGCTTCCATCACCAGACGTTTGACCATCATGCGCACGGCCTTGGTGGGCTTCGGATCCGCCAGAAACTGCTCCGGTTCGATCCCGGCCTCCTGCAGCCAATCGGTGGGCAGGTAGATGCGCTTCTCCAGCGCGTCTTCGCCAACATCCCGCGCGATGTTGGTCAACTGCATGGCGACGCCAAGATCGCACGCACGTGCCAGTGCGTCGGCATCGCGCACCCCCATCAGCACGCACATCATAGCCCCCACGGCGGAGGCCACGCGGGCGGAGTAGCCCCGAACGTCCGACAGGGTTGCATACCGCCGCCCATCCGCATCCCAGGCCAAGCCTTCCAACAGCGCATCCGGCAGCGCGCGCGGCATCTCGAAATCTTCGACAAGGGCGGCAAAGGCCCGGTCGGGCGCTGCGTCTCTGGGCTTGCCCGCATAGACATCGTCAAGCCGGTCTCGCAACCGCAACACGGCCTCGATCTTCTCAGCCTTCAGGTCCACCTCATCATCGGCCAGACGGCAAAACGCATAGAGCGCCAGTGACGGGTCACGCACCCGCGCAGGCAGGACCTTGGAGGCGGCATGGAACGACAGCGACCCATGCCGGATCGCCTCGCGGCAGTGCTCCAGATCTGAGGGCGCGATCATCGCGCCACCTGCGCATCCGGCACCAGCGTGCTGAGGACTTCGGCGGTTGAGATCACACCCGGCACACCCGCACCCGGATGGGTGCCCGCCCCGACGAGATACAGCCCCTTGGCCTCTTCTGAGATGTTATGCGGGCGGAACCACGCGCTTTGCAGAATGCGCGGCTCGATGGAGAACCCGGCGCCCAGCGGGCTGAGGTAGCGGTCGCGGAAGGTCTCGGGCGTGAACACCACTTCAGTGCTGATCTTCTCACCCAATCCGGGCAGCAGCTGCTCCTCCAGCATCTTCAACATCTTCGCCTTGTAGCGTGGTTCTTCCTCGGACCAGTCGACGCCGTTGTCGTGGCCCAGATGCGGCACCGGGCTGAGCACATAGAAGCTGTCGTCGCCCTCAGGCGCCACCGACGGGTCGGTCACCGAGGGACGATGCACATAGAGGCTCATGTCGTCGCAGAGCTTGCCCTTGATGAAGATGTCGCGCAGCAGACCAGCGTATCGGGGACCATTCAGGATCGTATGGTGCCCCACATCCGGCCACCCCTGCGCGGTGCCCTTCGTGCCGAAGTACCAAACGAAGAGGCTCATGGAATATCGCGTGCGCGTCAGTCGCTTCTTGGTCCAGCGCCGTTTCCTGTGGTTTCTCAGCAGGTTGGTGTAGGTATGGCCCGAATCGGCATTGGAGACGACGATATCGGCCCCCATCTCCAAACCCGTGGCCAGCCGAACACCGGTGACAGATCCGTCGCGGACAACGATCTCATCGACCTCCGTCTCCATCAGCAGCGTGCCGCCCTGATCCTCAATCACATCCGCCATGGCACGCGCCATATGCGCCAAGCCGCCCATGGCATAGTGCACCCCAAATTCCTTTTCGAGGTAGGCCACAAGGATGTACATTGACGTCACGTGCAACGGATCACCGCCGATAAAAAGCGGATGAAAGCTCAGCGCCATGCGCAGCTTTTCGTCCTTCACCCGCCGGGCCGCGTGCGCATAGACCGACCGATCCGCCCGCAGACTGGCGAAGGTGGGCAGCACTTTGATCAGCTCCCAAAGCTGATGCATCGAGCGGCGGCCCAGGTCTTCGAACCCGAACCAATAGCGGGCAGCACTGTCTTCCAGAAACTTGTCGAACCCGGCCAGGTCGCCGGGCGCAAGCCGCGCCACTTCGGCTCGCAGGCGGCCTGTGTCTTGCTGCGCGGTGAACCTGGTGCCGTCCGGCCAGCGAATCTCGTAAAACGGGTCCAGCGATTTCAGGGTAACCGCGTCGTCAAAATCGCGCCCGCAAACCGCAAAAAGTTCGCGGTAGAGCTGCGGAACGGTCACAATTGTCGGGCCGAGATCAAAGCGGTGACCATCCTGCCAAATCGCAGAGCCACGCCCGCCTGGCACGTCGAGCCGGTCGATCACCGTGACGCGGTAGCCCTTGGCCCCCAGCCGCATGGCCGCTGCCAGCCCGCCCAGGCCGGCACCGATCACGATGGCCCTGTTGCGCCCGCCTTGGGCCGCGTGGGCGGATTCGTTGGGGTCTACGCGTGTCATTCTACTGGTACAGTAGATGTGTCCACTTTACTTTACAATTGTGATCTTCCAATTTTGAATACAGCGTGTCAGACTTAGTTGACACTTGGCGGAATACAGCGCGCAATGACCGACACACCCGTCGTATCTTTAAGCTTCTTTCGGTTCTCTCAACCGTCGTCCCGCATATGGGCCTTTGCCATGATGGGTCTGGCGCGGCGTGCGATGTCGCGCGTGCCGGATATCGGGTTCTGGAAGCTCTGCGGATCAGGGACGGGGGAGGGCTTCACACCGATCCCCAACACCGGGGTCTATGCGATTCTCGCCTGCTGGCCAGATCAGGACACTGCCGTTCATCGCCTCGCCACGACCGATGTTTTCAGACGCTACCGGTCCCAAGCCAGCGAGTGCTGGACGCTGTTCCTGCGCACGACATCCGTGCGCGGCGCCTGGTCGGGGCAGGCCCCGTTTCAGCCCGGCGCAGCCGCCCCCGGCAAACCGGTGGCTGCCCTGACCCGTGCCACCATAAAACCCGCCGCCGCGCTGAAATTCTGGCGCCGGGTACCGGATATCAGCCGCATGGTCGGTGACGACCCGAACGTTGCCTTCAAAATCGGGATCGGAGAAGTGCCCTTGCTGCATCAGATCACCTTTTCCATCTGGCCCGACCCGGAGACGATGGCGGCCTTCGCCCGCACAAACGGCCCTCATGCCGCGGCCATCCGCGCCGTGCGCGACGGCAAATGGTTCTCGGAAGAGCTTTATGCCCGCTTCGATATTCTGGGCGACCGTGGGTCCTGGAACGGCGCAAGCCCGTTGTGCGCTCTGGAGACCGCAGCATGACCGCACCGTTCCCCTTCTCCGCCATCGTCGGACAGGATGACATGAAATGCGCGATGGTCCTGACGGCCATCGACCCGGGCATCGGCGGCGTTTTGGTCTTTGGTGACCGGGGCACAGGCAAATCGACGGCGGTGCGGGCACTTGCCGCCCTGCTCCCCCCGATCCGGGCGGTGGAAAGCTGCCCTGTCAACGCCGCAAAAACCGCCGATTGCCCCGACTGGGCCGAACTGGGGTCGAAAAAGATCATCTCCCGCCCCACCCCGGTGATCGATCTGCCACTGGGCGCGACCGAAGACCGGGTGGTCGGCGCGCTGGACATCGAACGCGCGCTCACACGCGGCGAAAAGGCCTTTGAACCCGGGCTGCTGGCGCGGGCTAATCGCGGCTATCTCTATATCGATGAGGTCAACCTGCTGGAGGATCACATCGTCGATCTGCTGCTCGACGTGGCGCAATCGGGCGAGAATGTGGTGGAGCGCGAGGGCCTCTCGATCCGCCACGCGGCCCGCTTTGTGCTGGTCGGCTCCGGCAACCCGGAGGAGGGGGAGCTGCGCCCGCAGCTGCTGGACCGCTTTGGTTTGTCTGTGGATGTCAGATCACCTGGCGAGGTGGCCAAGCGGGTCGAGGTCATCAAGCGCCGCGATGCATTTGAAAACGATCACGCCACCTTTATGGCGCACTACGGCGCGGAAGATGCCACCGTGCGCGAGGCCATTCTGAAAGCTCGTAAACGGCTGCCGAAAATCGCAACGCCCGACAGCATTCTGGAGGACTGCGCGACGCTGTGCATCGCCCTGGGCTCCGACGGGCTGCGCGGGGAGCTGACCTTGCTGCGCGCCGCGCGCGCCCTGGCGGCCTATGAGGGCAAGCGCAAGGTGCACCGCGACCACCTCAAGGCCATCGCGCCCTCTGCCCTGTCGCACAGGCTGCGGCGCGACCCGCTGGACGAGGCTGGCTCCGCCACACGGGTCGGGCGCGTGGTGGAGGAGATCCTGGTGTGAGCCGAGATGCGGACAGCTGGGCGCTGACGGCCACCTGTCTCAGTCTATTGCGCGCGGCTCCGGACTATCTTGGTGGCGCGGTGATCCGGATGCGCGCCGGGCCGGACCGCGATGCTGTCCTGGCGGGTATGGCTCCGCTGCCCCTGCGCAAGATCCACCCAGGCATTTCAGACGACCAGCTTTTGGGTGGGCTGGATTTGACAGCAACCCTCTCGACCGGGCGGCTGGCACAGCGCCCTGGTCTCTTTGATGCGCCCTGCATGGCACTGCTCACAATGGCGGAACGCTGCGAGACCGAGCTGGCTGCGAAGCTTGCACATCAGCTTGACCGGGAGTTTGGTCACTGCCTGATCGCACTGGATGAAGGCGCAGAGCCGGATGAATGTGTGCCAGCCGCACTCGCAGATCGCCTTCCGTTTTACATCTCGCCCGAGGGACGACGGCCTGAGGGTTGGTCCGCCGACAACGCCGGAGCAGACACATGCGATCCCGGCCAGGTCAGCGCCACGCTGGAGGATGCGCAAACCCTGACCGTGATCGCGGCGCAGTTCGGCATTGCCAGCTTGCGCGCGCCGCTTCTGGCCCTGCGAGCGGCCCGGGTGCACGCGGCAGTGAACGGTCGCACTGCAGTCGACCGCATGGACCTCGAAGTCGCAGCGCGCCTTGTCTACCCGCACCGCGCCACGAAAGTCCCCGACGAAACCGAACCGCCAGCGGACACGCCGGAGCCTCCCCCGCAGGAGGAGCAACAGGACGCGACTGGCGACGGCCTGAGCCTTCCCGAAGGCGACATGATCGTTGACGCGGTCAAGGCCCTGCTGCCCGCCGATGTCTTGGCTGGCCTTGGCCAGTCTGGCGCCGGGGCGAGCCGCGCGGGAACCGGGGCAGGGCAGAAACGGGTCGGCAACCGGCGCGGCCGTCCGCTGTCGCCACGCCCCGGGCGGCTGGACGGGCGCGCCCGGATTGATCTGGTGGCGACCCTGCGCGCGGCGGCCCCCTGGCAACCCCTGCGCCGTCAGCAACAGCAGATGGCTGACCGGCTGTTGATCCGCCCGTCAGACATTCGCGTCAAACGCTATCAGGACCATTCAGACCGGCTGTTGGTTTTTGCGGTGGATGCCTCCGGCTCCGCCGCACTTGCGCGGCTGAACGAGGCGAAGGGCGCGGTGGAACTGCTGCTCGCGCAAGCCTATGCCGCCCGGGATCACGTGGCGCTGATCGCCTTTCGCGGGACGGGCGCGGATATTCTGCTGCCGCCGACGCGGTCTTTGGTTCAGACGAAAAGACGCCTTGCAACATTGCCGGGAGGCGGCGGCACGCCGCTCGCTGCCGGGCTGCAGGCGGCCAGCCTGCTGGCGCTGCAAAACCGCGCCAAGGGGCTGACGCCTTCGCTGATTGTCCTGACCGACGGGCGCGCCAACATCGCACTGGATGGTGAGGGTGATCGCAGCCGCGCCGGGCAGGATGCAAAACAAGTGGCACGGCTTATTCAGACGCAAGGGTTGCACAGCTTGCTGATCGACACTGGCACTCGGCCTCACACCGGGCTGCGCGACCTCGCGGCATGCATGGGCGGGACCTACCTTGCGCTGCCACGCGCGGATGCGCAGAGGCTGACAACGGCGGTCAGCGCCGCGCTCGACAGCTGAACCCGTGCGCTGGCCCCCGCCCTCCGATTGGCCACATGTCTCCGCCTCGCGCCAGATCTTGTGCGCCCCGCACCGATGGCATGTGCAGGAGGTTGGCGAAGGGCCGCTGGTGTTGATGTTGCACGGTGCAGGCGGCAGCACACATTCCTTTCGAGGCCTGATCACCGCGCTGTGCCCGCAGTTCCGCATTGTCGCGCTGGACCTGCCCGGCCAGGGGTTCACGCAGCTTGGCGCGCGGCACCGCTGTGGGCTGGAGCCAATGGTGCAGGACATCACCGCGCTCTGCCAACAGGAAGGCTGGGCACCCACGGCGATCATTGGGCATTCGGCGGGCAGCGCCCTGGCGCTGCGCCTGTCGCAAACGCTGACGGACCCGCAGGGGCAAGCACCGGACGTGATAGGGATCAACCCCGCGCTGGACACATTTGACGGGCTTGCGGGCGTGCTCTTCCCAGCCATTGCCAAGATGCTTGCAGCTGTTCCCTTTACCGCCAGCCTGTTTTCGGCCACCTCTTCAACCCCGGCACGCGTACAATCCCTGATCCGGGGCACCGGTTCGGAGTTAGACAAAGAGGGGCTGCGCCTTTACCAGCGCCTCGTGGCAAACCGCGATCATGTGGACGGCACCCTGTTGATGATGTCGCAATGGTCGCTGGACGGCCTGCTGAAATCATTGCCCGAGATAGCGACGCGAACGCTCTTTGTCATCGGCACCGAAGACCGGACAGTTCCGCCCCGGGTGGCACGGGCTGCGGCGCCGCGCCTGAAAAATGCCGAGGTCGTCGAACTGGAAGGCTATGGACATCTGGTTCATGAAGAGGCGCCGGACCGGATGGCCACCGAGATCAGTCGCTTCTTGCACACGCAGGACAAATAAGAAAGACCACCGCTCCAAACGAACCGGTGGCCTTTCTCAAAAGATGTGTTGATCAGCTTTGCGGGCCGACAGACGCCAGATAGGCCGCCACATCCTCGCCACCCTTCTTCAGTTTGAAAGCCATGCGGGATTTGGCTTTGGAATCGTCCAGATAGGTCCGCAGGAAAGCGCGCGGGTCCGCAGTGTACTCCGCCAGGGTCGCTTCGTCCCAGACCAGACCTGCCTCGCCAGCGGCAACCAGATCATCGCCATAGCGGAAGTCTGCCGTCCCGGCCTGGCGGCCGATCACACCGTAGAGGTTGGGGCCTGTTTTGCCGCCTTTGACGATTTCCGTGCCATCGTCGGCCACGATCATGTGGCAGGATTTACACTTGCTGAAAGCCTTCTCACCTGCTGCGGCATCGCCAGCGGAGTGGCCGTCTGCAAATGCGGGCGCCGCGACGCTGAGCGCGATGATGGCTGCAAAGGTACGTGTCATCGTAATCTCCTTGGTTGCTGGGTGCACAACGTAGAAGATCACAGCCAGAGTCAACAGTCACAATGTCGCGTGGTCAGGCCACTGCGTGAGATATTGCGCATTGTTTCCAAAGCTCTTTCAACGCCAGCACCAACTTCTCGATATCATCCGCGCTGTGCAACGGCGACGGCGTGAACCGCAGCCGCTCCGTGCCCTTGGGGACCGTTGGATAGTTGATCGGCTGCACATAGATCCCGTATTGCTGCATCAGGTAGTCCGCGATCATCCGGCATTTGACCGGGTCCTTGATCATCACGGGGATAATATGGCTGGGGTTCTCCAGATGCGGGATGCCTTCCTGGTCGAGCCGTTTGCGCAGATAGGCGACACGTTCGCGTTGCAAGATCCGCTCCTGATCGGATTGCTTGAGGTGCCGGATCGAGGTTTGCGCCGCCGCCGCAACCGCAGGCGGCAGGGCGGTCGTGAAGATAAAGCCAGATGCAAAGGACCGGATGAAATCACAAAGCGCCTCAGACCCGGTGATATAGCCGCCCACAACCCCATAAGCTTTGCCTAGGGTGCCTTCGATCAGCGTAATGCGGTCCTGCAGCCCCTCCTGCTCGGAAATGCCACCGCCGCGCGGACCATAAAGACCCACCGCATGCACCTCATCAAGGTAGGTCATGGCACCATGTTTCTCGGCGACCTCAACGATCTCCTGCATCGGGCAGATGTCGCCGTCCATGGAATAGACGCTCTCAAACGCGACGATCTTGGGTGCATTGGCGGGCAGGGCGGCCAGTTTGCGGTCGAGGTCTTCGGGGTCGTTGTGGCGCCAAAGCACCTTGTTCGCACGGGAATGCCGGATGCCTTCGATCATCGAGGCATGGTTCAGCTCATCCGACAGGATCACACAGTCGGGGATGCGCGCGCCCAGCGTGCTAAGTGCCGCCCAGTTCGACACATAGCCCGAAGTGAAGAGCAGCGCTTGTTCCTTGCGGTGCAGGTCGGCCAGTTCTGCTTCGAGCAGCTTGTGGTTGTGGTTCGTGCCCGAGATGTTACGCGTGCCGCCCGCGCCTGCGCCGCAATTGTCGATCGCCTCTTTCATGGCGTTGATCACGGACGGATGCTGCCCCATGCCCAGGTAGTCGTTTGAACACCAGACGGTCACTTCCTCGGGACTGTCCTCATCGTGGCACTTCGCGGTCGGAAACGACCCCGCCTTGCGCTCCAGTTCCGCAAAGATGCGGTAGTTGCCATCGTTCTTGAGCTCGTCGAGCTGCGCCTGGAACAGTGCATCAAAGTCCATGATGTCCCCCCTTGATTTTAGCTGTCGGTAGTACGTCGTTTTTGGTTTGGTGTGGCTTCGGTGTGTCTGTCGGTATCATCCAACGCCAGAGCCGTTCGTCCGGAATGGGCAGCACCATCATCCAGTGCTCAAAGAGCGCCAGAACCGTGATCGCTGTCAGCAAGGCGAAGCCTGTCACAGCCCCAGCCGTTTCCGCCGCATAGAGCCGTTCGAGCCAGCAGGCAGCGGCAAAGGTCAGCGCCGTGATCGACACCGGGAAAAACCAGTTCATCACACGGTGACGAAAGTGGCTGGGCAGATGTGCGAGCGCCTGCGGTAAGAAATCGATATTGATCTTGGGCACACCGAAAAACAGGTTCAGCTTGGCGGAGAGCCGGGCAAAGAAGAGCACCGCAAAAGTCCAGGTCGCGAATTTGTTTTCAGCCCCCAGATTCCAATCGATCAGCACCATGGCAATCAGCGTCGCAACCAGCAGCATCTCGTGATAGGCCAACGTGCCCCAGGCTCGAATGAACCGCTCCCACTCCGCAATGCCCTTGGGCAACTCATGGTGGTTGGGCCCGGTAATGATCCCTGTGAGGAAGGCCAGTTCGATCCACCCCCAAATCGCAAGCGCTGCGACAAACCCCAGATAGGCTCCAAACACAGAGCTATCCTGCAGCGACAACCAAAACCCCAGACACCCAAACCCAAGAAACGGCAGACCCCAGATCACCGCCCTCTTGCGCGCCGTCAAACCGCTCCGGTCTGCAGACTTCACCACCCAAAGGATCGCCCCGGTGGAAAACCACCAGAGGAAGAGCGCAAAAAGAGCGGGGGTCCAGACACTCACCAGCGACGCTCCTGTCTGCCCACCCGGTGAGACCGGGCGCCAGGGCTTCGATTGCTTGCAATCGACAGCCACGGGCGCGCAGGGCCTCGATGGCCCAAGCGCCCGCGCCCCCTTGCGGATACGCCAGAGGTTATGCCCGGGGCTTGGCTCAATAGACCGGCTCCAACCGGGTCGAGGCCGGCACCTTATGTGACTTCGCCGGGATCGTGATCAGCGAGACAAAGGCCAATGCCGCCCGCGCCTGGGCACCGATCTTGGCAAAAAACTGGCCCTTCTCCGTCGCCTCCGCCAGATCCGCATTTGCTTTCTGCAGCTTCTCCAGCGTCGGCTGCCACCGCGGATGGTCAATATCCAGCGTGATGGGGAAGATCTGCTCGGAAAGCTTTGAGGTTTTGGTGAAAACCTCATGCGCGTACCAGTCGGGATCAACGCCAAGTGCCTCGTGGAACGCCGGGCGCTGGTGGTCACGCACATACATCGTCGCATAAACGGCGGTGAGGAAGAACTTGATCCAATAGACATTGAAGCCACTGGTCAGCTTGGGGTCGGTCTTCATCAGCAGGGCAAAAGCCTCACCATGGCTGAACTCGTCGTTGCACCACTCCTCGAACCACTTGAAGATCGGGTGGAAGCGATGCTCGGGATGCGCCTCCAGATGCCGGAAGATCGTGATGTAGCGCGCATAGCCGATCTTCTCGGAGAGATAGGTGGCGTAGTAGATGAACTTGGGCCGGAAGTAGGTATACTTCTTCTTCTGCGTCAGGAACCCGAGGTTCACCGCCACGCCCGCCTCGCGCAACGCATCGTTGATGAAGCCGGCGTGCCGCGCCTCGTCCCGCGCCATGAGCTGGAAAAGCTGGGTGATGTCCTTGTTGGCGCCGCGCCGTTTCATCTCTTTGTAGAGCACGCAGCCCGAGAACTCCGCCGTGCAAGAGCTGATCAGGAAGTCGATGAACTCCTTCTTCAGCTGCGGCTCCATGTTGTCCCAATCCACATAGTCCCAGTCTTCGTTCTTCTTGAAGTGGCCCTTGTTGGGGTCGGAGACCATCTGGTCGATCAGCTGGTCCCAATCCTCGCGCACGCCCGAGACGTCGATGGCGTCCAACTCATCGAAATCGGTGGTGTAGAAGCGCGGGGTCAGCAGCGTGTTACGCATGGCGACCTCGGTGGCGGCCTTGCTGTCGAACTTCGCCTGCTCTTCCTGGATAGCGAGGCCTTCCTCCACAGTGGTGGCATCGGCGGTGTGTTTCAGTGGGGCGTTCATAGCGTGACCTCCTCGGAGAAGGAAAATTCACAGAGCTCCATGACCTCGAAATCACCCGTCAGGCGGGTCCACAGCTGTTCGAGCTTGCTGGCGCGGATGATCGTGGCCTCGCGGTCCTCGGTCACGATCTCGCCGAAGGGGGCCATGATCTCGGGCCCGTGCACCTTCACCTCGTCGCCGGGGTAGATCACGGCGCCGTTGTTGAAGCGCACATGCGCGTGCAGGCTTTCGAACTTGTGGCTGATCTCGACCGTGCAGGGGGCACGTTCAAAGTCTTTCGTCAGTAGTCCCATGAGAAGGCTTCCTCCTAAGATCTGGGTTGGTCCAGCAATCTGGCGAAGATGCGGGAATTGGATGCGCCAAAGCCCATAAGCTCGGCAGACCATCCGGTGGCGGGGTCATGCAGCGAGAGGCGGTTGCCCTCGCGCAATTGCAAAAGAACGGGTGTCATCGGGTCGACGCCCTGCAGCCCGCGGGTGCGGGCCAGGACACGTTCGACACCGGCGACAAAGCCGCCCTTGTCAGACGGGAAATCAGCGATCAGCACACCATTGGTGTCAAAGACACGCGCAGCGCCCGAGGCATCACCGGTCAGGATGATCGCCCGTTCCGCGATCACCGGAGCGACGGGGGGCGTGTGCTGCACGGGCCGGTCGGTGAGCGTCGCGAGCGTCACGAGGATCAACACGAGACCAACCAATCCGAACATCGCCCGCACCATTATACGCGGGATCATCTCTTCGGGTTTGGCGTGAATGCGGGGGTGGGTCTGGGTGCTCATGGGCCTACTCCGCTGCCACGGCGCGGGCGGGCAAGTCACGGGTCACCTTGGGCACGGACACGCGCGCTTGCGCAGCCTCAGCCAACAGATGTGCCACCCGTTCCGCCTCGGGAATGCAACGCAACGCGGGCTGGGCCTGACGCATATGCCAGGGCCGGATGTGCGGCCAGCAGACCAGATAGCTCAGACGCGTCTCGCCCAGCGTCTCCAGCGCGATGGTACCGGTGCCGCCCTTGCGCAGGTCGAGCATGGCATTGCCCACCTGCGTATAGGGCAGGTTGAGCGTGACGGTCAGCGCGGCCCCGATCCGCATCACAACCCGCGCATCGGTCACCGTGTACATGGTGGCCCGCGCCTGCACATAGGCCACTGCGATCAGCAGCCCGCAGACCACCAGCCCCAGCAACAAGAACGGCACCGCAGCGCCAATGGCGCGGCCCAACGGCATCAGGTCTACAACCGAGATGAACTGCCATGCGGCCAGCAGCAGAAAATACCCGGCAACCCACTTCAGGCTCAGCGCCTCGATGCTCAGGCGCCACCAGTCGGGACGGCCCTGCCAGAGGATCTGCTCACCCTCAGGCGGCTTTTCGGGAAGCCCCTCAACGGGCTCGATCTCAAAATCATCATGGGACATGGCGAGTATCTCCATTTCGGTTGCGGATAAGGCTCAGGGCAGCGGACCGCCCCGTGCGGGGGTCAGATCTTCGGTTCGGCGCGGGTGCCTGCATAGAGCTTGCCGCCACCGTAGTAGCCCGAGATTTTATCCTCTTCGAGCAGCGTCACCTGACGCGGGCTGGCGATGGTGGGCACGGTGCCGAAGTGCTTGCCGTAAAGCGCGTGCACGCTCACCCGGTCGGAGCGGATGCGCGCGAAGGTCATCGGCAAGAGGCGGTTGCCCGAGCCCCATTTGGCATCCAGCTCCAGTTCCAGATAGCGGACCAGCTGTTCCGGCTCGTCGATCCACATGTCGACGATCTTGCCCACGATCTCGCCGTCTCCCGCCACCACGGGCAGACCACGCGGGTCACGGCCTGCGGCAACGCTGAAGCCCTCAGCGGCGGACATCGGCACGATCTTCGGATGCCCGTGGCCGTCCAGCTCCGGCACATCGCGGCGCGGGGCCCAGGAGGCCGGGCCAACACCATCGAGCATCGGGTCGCCCGTGGGCTCCAGCGGATACCCGTTGCCGGGGCCCACGCGCTTCATCGGAATGTCGGCGCGCTCCGGTGTCTGACCGCTCGGCACAGTCACATCGCCGCGGCCATGGGGCAGCTTGAACGTCTTGTCTTCGGGCAGCGGCCACATGCCGGAGTTGGACGAGGGGTTGCCCTCATCGTCCTCCAACGGATAGCCCTCGCGCATGTTCTCGCGCTGGATCCAGATCACCAGCGCTGCGAAGAAAATGTAAAATAGCCATAAGGCGACACTCGCCAGATCGACTTCGCCAAAGAATGTTTCTGTCATGTCGTTTCCCTCTCAGTCGGGGTCATGTTGGGAAATCGGCAAGGCCCATGGGGCGTTTGCCAACATCCTGCGGGGTGAGGGAACCGCTTTGGCGCACGAGCGGTCCCAGGATCACGAGAGTGACGAAAAGCAAGCCAATCTCGGTGTGGTAAACAAAGGAGTATCCGGTGGCAGGGCTTTGCAGCGCCTCGCCCAGCTGGCCAGACACGGCGGCATGGCCGACCCAGTCGCGCAGGCCGCCACCGATGGCGATGGAGAGCCCTGCGGCCGTAGCCTGCGCCGCGCCCCAGGCACCCAGCGCCAGACCCCGGCCAGCGGTACCGGTGGCAGGCATGGTCATCGCGGCGGTCAGTGTGGCAACAGCGAAGAGCCCGCCACCAAAGCCGATGATGGCCGCCCCTGCGTAGAAGAGGACATTTGACTGCATGGGCGCGGCAAAAATCACCAGCGAGAAAGCCCAGATACCAGCGACAATGCCAGCGCCCGCCAGACGATAGGGGTTGGAGCCCTTGGCGAGCCGCGCGCCAGCCAGCGCAAGGCCTGCCAGCGCCCCTGCGGCCCAGAGCGCGGTCAGCAGTGTCGTCGCCGCGACCGAGAGGCCGAGAATTTCACCGCCGTAGGGCTCCAGCAGCACGTCCTGCATGTTGAAGGCCATGGTGCCGACAAAGACGCAGACCAGCAGGCGACCAGCGCGGCCACCGTCCATGAAATCGCGCCACGCGTCAGAGAAGGCCGGGCGCGGCTGCGCGCGCTCCTCGCGGCTCATCGGGCGCACGGATTCCTGTTTCCAAAGCGCGATCAGGTTCAGCAGGATGCCGACCACGGCAGCCCCCTGCACCACGCGGATCAGCTTCAGCGCGGTGAAATCAGTGAGCAGCACGCCCATGATCACCGCTGAAATCCCCATGCCAACGAGGAACATCACGTAGAGCAGAGCCACGACCCGAGGCCGCGTCTCATCCGTCGCACGATCCGAGGCCAGCGCCAGCCCCGCCGTCTGGGTCATATGCATGCCCAAACCGGTCATCAGGAAGGCCAGCGCGGCAAGGACCTCGCCCGCGAAGGGAATGTCATGCACCACGTCTCCGCCCAGCACCAGCAGCGCAAAGGGCATCACCGCCAGCCCGCCAAACTGCCAGAGCGAGCCGAACCAGATATAGGGCACCCGCTTCCAGCCAATGGCCGACTTATGCGTGTCCGAGCGGAAGCCCAGGAGCGCCCGGAAGGGTGCGATCAGCACCGGCAGCGCAATCATCACAGCGACGATCATCGCGGGCACGCCCAGCTCGACGATCATCACCCGGTTCAGCGTGCCCAAGAGCAACACAGCCGCCATACCCACCGACACCTGAAACAGCGACAGCCGCAACAGCTGGCCCATCGGCAGATCGGGGCTCGCCGCATCAGCGAAGGGCATGGCCCGGATCGAGAGACTCTGCAGGCGAGAGGTCACGGCCGCACCTCCATCGCCTGAGAGATGTAGAACCCGGAGGTCACACGCTCCACCGGGCGGATCAGGCCGCTGACGCCCTCAGCCCGCGCGGCCTGTGCCAGCGGTTGATGCGCATGCGGCACCATCACGGGGCTGCGGTCAGAGCGCGGGAAGAGCTTGCCCGCGTACCACATCGCCATCAGCAGGCGTGTGCGCGGCGCCACGGTGAAGACAATCGTGCCCCGCGTGCGCTGTTCCAATGCGTTCAGCGCACGACCGATATCAGCCGCCGTGTAATAGATCAGGCTGTCCATCGCGATCACATGATCAAACGGCCCATGATCCGCGCTGAGCATGTCGCCAGAGGCAAACCGCACCTGCTTGCGGTACTGTTCGGGCAGGCGCACATGGGCAATGTCGATGAGCTGCGGCGAGACATCCACGCCCAAAACCTCCGCCCCGCGCGCGGCAAGCTCGGCGCTCATCTGACCTGTTCCGCAACCCGCATCCAAAACGCGCTGACCGCTGAGATCCGCAGGCAGACGGCTGAGCAACAGCGCGCGCATCCGGTCCCGCCCCTGCCGCACCGTCTCGCGGATCTTGGACACCGGCGCATCCGAGGTCAGCCGCTCCCACGTGCGGGTCGCAGTTTTATCGAAATAGGTTTCGACACGCGCCCTTGTCGCGTCATAGCCCTGCGGGGCGGTGGAAGAGGCCAGTTCCGGCATCAATCAAAACCCAAAAGCTCAAAGATCTCACGGTCGGGCAACGGCGCGGGGGCCAGCGGTTCCGTCCCGTTCCACAGCGTCTCGGCCAGGCGAATGTATTCCTTGCGCACCTGCACAATTTCCTCATCATCCGGCATCTCAAAGAGGGTCTTCTTCTTCAAACGGCTCCGGCGGATCGCGTCGAGATCCGGCATATGCGCAATCCGGTCGAAGCCCACAGTCTTGCAGTAGCGATCCACCTCATCCGTCTCGCGGCTGCGGTTGGCGACACAGCCCGCCAGCCGCACCTTGTAATTGTTCGACTTGGCCTGCACCGCCGCAATGATCCGGTTCATCGCATAGATGCTGTCGAAGTCATTCGCCGTCACGATCAGCGCGCGATCGGCATGTTGTAGGGGCGCTGCAAAGCCACCGCAGACCACATCGCCCAAGACGTCAAAGATCACTACATCCGTATCGTCGAGCAAATGGTGCTGCTTGAGCAGTTTCACCGTCTGCCCGACGACATAGCCACCACATCCGGTCCCTGCAGGCGGACCCCCGGCTTCCACGCATTTGACGCCATTGAAGCCGTCAAACACGAAATCCTCCGCCCGCAGTTCTTCCGGGTGGAAGTCCACCTCTTTCAGAATGTCGATCACCGTCGGGACCAGCGTGCCCGTCAGCGTAAAGGTACTGTCATGCTTGGGGTCACAGCCGATCTGCAACACCCGCTTGCCCAGCATCGAAAACGCCGCCGAGAGGTTCGACGAGGTGGTCGATTTGCCAATCCCGCCTTTGCCATAGACGGAAAAGACCTTGGCCCCTTCGATCTTGGCTGTGTCGTCCTGATGCACCTGAACGGAGCCTTCGCCGTCCAGACCCTTCAGAGAGGGCGGTGTTCTGTCTAAGGGACTCATGTCAGTGTCCTTTCAAAGAGGGCGCGCGCGCCTTCATTGTTCCAAAAATATGCCCGCCGGAGGCACAGCAGCACTGGACGCATCGCTTTGCTCATTGCGCTGCAATCCCTTCGAGCTGATCCTCAAGCGCATCGGCGGCATCCTGCAAGGCAGCCAGCGTGTCAGCATCGGGGGACCAGTAGTTGCGGTCGTTGGCCTCCAACAGCCGGTTCGCCATGCGGCTGGAGGCAGTGGGGTTCAAATCGGCCAGACGCTGGCGCATCTCCGGGTCCAACACGAAGGTCTCGGAAATCCGCTGATAGACCCAATCATCCACCTGTCCGGTGGTGGCCGACCAGCCCAGCGTATTGGTCACATGCGCCTCAATCTGGCGCACACCTTCGGGGCCGTGCTTCAACAGCCCCTCAAAGAATTTCGGGTTCAGACTGCGCGCGCGCGTCTCCAGCGCCACCTGATCCTTCAGCGTGCGCACCTTGCCCGCCCCTCGGGTCTGATCCCCGATATAGACAGCGGCCTCGGACCCTTTCGCGCGTTTCACCGCACGGGCAATGCCACCCAGCGTGTCGAAGTAATGATCTACCGTGGTGACGCCCAACTCGACGGATTCGAGGTTCTGATAGGCCACATCCACTTCTGCCAGCGTCGCTTGCAACAGCGCCGCATTCGCCGCTGCTTTCCCATCGGTGCCATAGGCAAAGCTCTTGCGCGCCTCATAGGCGTCGGCCAACTCGTCTTCATCGCCAAAGGCAGAACTGTCCACCAGCCCGTTCACGTTCGAGCCATAAGCCCCTGCGGCATTGGAGAAGACGCGCAGCGCTGCCTCTTCCATCGCGCAGCCGGTTTTCTCGGCATAGGCCAGCGCATGGGCGCGGATGTAGTTCTGCGCCAGCGGCTCGTCAGCGGTGGCGCATTTCAGCGCGGCTTCGGCCAGCATCCGCGTTTGCAACGGCAACAGATCTCGGAAGATGCCCGAGAGCGTCATGATCACATCAATGCGCGGGCGGCCCAACTCCTCCAGCGAGACCAGATCGGCGCCCGAAATACGCCCGAAACTGTCAAAACGCGGGGTGCAGCCCATCAGCGCCAGCGCCTGCGCTATGGGCCCGCCATCGGATTTGATGTTGTCGCTGCCCCAGAGCACCAGCGCGACCGTGCGCGGCAAAGTCGCATGGGTGTCCAACAGAAGCTGTGCCTGTTTTGCGCCATCCTGACAGGCAAAGGCGGTAGGCATCCGAAACGGATCAAAAGCATGGATGTTGCGCCCCGTCGGCAGGATTTCTGGTGACCGGATCAGATCTCCTCCCGCCACCGGTGCCGTGAAACGCCCCGCAAGCGCGGCCATCAGCGCATCAAGCTCGGTCTCCTGCTGCAACAGGTGATCCACGCGCGCCCGTGTTTCGTCATCCAGATCCGGCAAAATACGCAGGTACTCCGCGCGCTCCGCATCACTCAGCGGCTGACCCACCACGTGCAGACCCTCGGGGATCAGCGCGTCCTCGGTCTCCAGCAGCTTGATCCACAAGCTCTCCGCCGGAATACCGCCCATATCGACCGCCGCGGCTTGCTCCGCAATCAGCACTTCCAACTCGGCGCGCTCGGGGGCCGCAGGGTCACTCCCCCGCCAGCGCGTCAGGCTGTCCTTCAGCTCTGCCAACCCCTTATAAAGCCCAGCGGTCGCGAGCGGTGGCGTCAGATGGCTGACCGTCACCGCATTGCTGCGCCGTTTGGCCAGTGTCGCCTCGGACGGGTTGTTGGCGGCATAAAGATAGACATTCGGCATATCGCCGATCAGCCGGTCGGGCCAATCTGTGGCGCAGGGTCCGGCCTGCTTGCCCGGCATGAACTCCAACGCCCCATGCATCCCGAAATGCAAAAGCACATCCGCCTTCAGCGTATTTTTGAGCCACAGATAGAAGGCCGTGAACGCATGCGTTGGCGCAAAGCCGCGCTCAAAGAGCAAACGCATCGGGTCGCCTTCATAGCCGAAGCTCGGTTGCAGCCCGACAAAGACCTTGCCGAACTGCGCGCCCAGCACAAACACACCGCGCCCATCGGACTGCACGCGGCCCGGCGCCGGCCCCCACTGCGTTTCGATCTCGCTCAGCCAAGGCGTGCTGGCCACAATCTCATCCGCGTTCACATGAGCGGCAACATTCGCTTCCTGACCGTATTGCTGCGCTGTCCCCTGCAAGACAGCCGCCCGCAGGTCCTCAACCGTCTCAGGCACCGCGACGTCATAGCCATCGGCCTTCATCCGGCTCAACGCATTGAAAAGGCTTTCAAAAACGCTCAAATAGGCCGCTGTTCCCGCTGCCCCGGCATTGGGTGGGAACCCAAAGAGCACAATGCCCACGGTCCGCTCAAACGCCTCCGACTGGCGCAGCCGCGCCTGCCGCTCGGTCCGCGCAACAAGCGCCTCGATCCGCTCCGGGCAGGGCGCCATGGACTTGCCCTGTTCCCCGCTCACGCAGCCTCGCGCGCAGCCGCGACACCCACCATCGCCATGCCGGCCTGCAAAGACCGTGGGGGTCGTCGCCCCGTCCAGCTCCGGCAAGGCGATCAGCATGGTGGTCTCAATCGGTCCCAGACCCTGCGCCGAAGCCGACCATTGATCCAGCGTCTGGAACTCCAACGGATGCGCCGCGATATAGGGCACGTCAAGCTGCTGCAGAACCTCAACCGCCGCATCATTGTCGTTGTACGCAGGGCCCCCAACCAGCGAAAACCCGGTCAGCGACACCAGCGCGTCGATCTTCACCTCCGTCCCGTCACGAAAGTAGCCATCGATGGCCGGGCGCCCATCAAGCCCGCCAGCAAAACCCGCCAAAACCTTGATGCCTCGCGCCTCAAAGGCCCGAATGACGGCGTCATAATGCGCCGTATCCGACGACAGCACGTAGGAACG
This sequence comes from Roseobacter cerasinus, assembly GCF_009811755.1. GTDB lineage: Bacteria > Pseudomonadota > Alphaproteobacteria > Rhodobacterales > Rhodobacteraceae > Roseobacter > Roseobacter cerasinus. The sequence continues at coordinate 451,888 of NZ_BLIV01000002.1, read as the reverse complement.
CATCATCAAAAGACCCACGGTCATCTTGGGCTTCACGGGGCCGGGCGCGCGTGTCGCGTCCGTTGTGATCCGCCCGGGCAGATCGGGGTGATAAAGGCCCGTGTCAGGGTATTCGATCGGCGCAGCCGCGTCCGGTGCCGCAACCCAACCGGTGTTGGTGGCGTAGCGGTTCACCAGAAACCGCACCATCGCCTCGACATTGTCGTCCGAACCACCAAGCCAATACTGCATGGTCAGAAACCAGGCGCGCAAATCCTGGCTCTTGCCCGGGATATATTTCAGGATCTTGGGCAAACGGCGCAGCAACGCCATCTTCTGCGCGCCCGATGAACTCGACGGTTTCGACGACCCCCGCAGCCGCTTCATCAACTTCATGGTGCCCGACTGCGGCGCCATCATGTCCAGCGCACCCATGCGCGTCAGCTTCACGATGGCCGCGTCGGCAATCACCCCAACCATGGCGTCACACTGGTCGCGCCGGGCCTGCAGGCTGGGCAAGATGCGCGAGATATGTTCTTCGAGGAACAGCAGGTTGGCGATGATGATGTCGCCGGTCTCCACGGCCTCCCTGGCCGCTTCAAAAGCGCCCGGGGTCTCGCCCCACTCCGCCGCCGCATGCACGGAAAGAGACAGGCCCGGATAGTCCCGGCCCAGCCGCTCCATGGCGCGCATCGCCGGGCCCGCCGCATGGCTGTCCAGCGTCAGGATCACAACGCGGTAGCCGGGCAGGCGCCCGTTTATGCCCCGCTCATCGCGCATAATGGGCCTTCGCCTCGTAAAGCGTATCGACGCTGATCTCGGACACCCCGCGTTCCGTCGCAAAGACCTCCGTATTGCGCCGCGCCTTGCCGCGCACAAAGAACGGGATTTTCTTCAGCTCCCGTTCCGCATCCGCCAGCCAGATCACCTCCGCGCCCGGCTTCTTCTGGCCAGAAATATCCCGGGGGGGCGGCGCAGCCGCAGGGGCTGGCCCCCCTGCCACGTCCGGCCTCACCGCACGGCCACCGTGGTGCGAGGGGCCCGCCGCATCGTGGAACTCGAAATCGTCCCGGAACATGTGCAGCAGGTGCTCTTCCAGCCCCATGACCAGCGGGTGCACCCAGGTATCGAAAATCACATTTGCGCCTTCGATGCCCATCTGCGGCGAATACCGCGCCGGGAAATCCTGCACATGCACCGGGGCGGAAATCACCGCGCAGGGGATGCCAAGGCGCTTGCCGATGTGCCGTTCCATCTGCGTGCCGAGGATCATCTCGGGCTGGAGCGTCTCGATCACCCGCTCGACTTCGAGATAGTCGTCGGTGATCAGCGCCTCGAGGCCATAGTCCTTGGCCAGCGTCCGGAGGGGCCGCGCCATTTCGCGGTTGTAGCAGCCCAGGCCCACAACCTCGAAGCCCATCTCGTCCCGCGCGATGCGGGCCGCGGCGGCCACATGGGTGCCATCGCCGAAAAGGAAGACGCGTTTGCCGGTGAGATAGGTGCTGTCGACGGACTTGGAGTACCAGGGCAGACGCAACCGGCTGTCGTCCAGATAGGGATCGCGCCCGGTGATCTGCGTCACTTCGGCCACGAAATCGCGGGTGGCGCCGACACCGATGGGCACGGTTTTCGTGTAAGGCTGGCCCAGCTCGCGCTGCATCCAGCGGGCGGCACTCTCCGCCGTTTCGGGGTACATCAGCACGTTGAAATGAGCCGCGCCCATGCGCGCGATGTCGGAAGGACTTGCGGTCATCGGGGCCACCACATTCACGCTCACCCCCATGTCGCTGAGCAGCGAGGTCACTTCCGTGATGTCATCGCGGTGGCGAAACCCAAGCGCGGTCGGCCCGATCAGGTTGCAGGTGATCTGGGCCGTACGCTCCATCGGCTTGGCCAGCGCGCGCACGATCTGGAAGAAGGTCTCATCCGCGCCGAAGTTCTCCTTACGCTGATAGCTCGGCAGCTCCAGCGGGATCACGGGCACGGGAATATCCATGGTCTCGGACATGCCGCCCGGATCGTCCTGGATAAGCTCGGCGGTGCAGGAGGCCCCGACGATGAGCGCTTCGGGTTGGAAGCGATTGTAGGCGTCCCGTAGTGAGGTTTTGAAGAGATCGGCCGTGTCCGAGCCCAAATCGCGGGCCTGGAAGGTCGTATAGGTGACCGGCGGGCGATGGTTGCGCCGCTCGATCATCGTGAAGAGAAGATCGGCGTAGGTGTCGCCTTGCGGCGCGTGCAGCACATAATGCAGGCCGGTCATGCCGGTGGCGACGCGCATGGCGCCCACATGGGGCGGGCCCTCATATGTCCAGACGGTGAGCTTCATGGGCCACGTCCGATTTGCATATTTTTAGAACAATGAAGGGTCATGTGGTGGCCTCCAGATGCAGGAGGTCCGCGCGGCGCAGCGGGCGGGAGAAGAGCCCGGCGAGATCGCCGGCCTGTTCGTAGAAATGCACGGGCGTGAAGACCAGTTCGATGGCCCATTTGGTGGCGAGACCCTCTGCTTCGAGCGGATTGGCGAGGCCGAGGCCGCAGACCGTGAGGTCTGGGCGGGCTTGGCGGCAGCGGTCGAGTTGCAGATCGACGTCCTGGCCTTCGGAGAAGGTGGGGCCCTGGGCGAGCAGGTCGAGGTCAGGGCCGACGATGCCTTTGTGGATGAAGGGGGCGCTGATCTCGATAGCATCCATCCCGCATTCACGGGTCAGGAAGCGGGCCAGCGGGATTTCGAGCTGGCTGTCGGGGAAGAAGAAGATGGATTTGCCGCGCAGGGTTTCCGAGGCCTGCGCGATGGCTTTGCGGGCGCGGGCGCGAGGGGCTGCGGTGACTTTGTCGAAGGTCTCGGCGTCGACGCCGAATTCCTCGGCGATCACGCGCAGCCAGGCTGTGGTGCCTTCCTCGCCGAAGGGGAAGGGGGCGGGCAGGTGCCGGGCGCCGCGGCGGTCGAGTGCGGCATGGGTGTCTCCGAGAAAAGGCTGGGTGAGGGCAAAGACCGTGTTTTCACCGAGGCCAAGGTCTGCATCAGCACGCGGCGCGGGCAGGACCTTGATGGGGCCGATGCCCATGTCGGAGAGCAGAGAGACGGCCTGTTCCTCGACCACATCCGGCAGGGCGCCGACGAGCAGGAGCTGGCGCTCCGCCGTCTTTGGCAGCACCGGCACCATAGCGGCGAGGCAGGCGTCTTCGCCTTGGGTGAAGGTGGTCTCGATGCCGGAGCCAGAGAAGTTCAGCACCCGCACGGAGGGGGCGTATCTTTCGGTCATGCGTTCCGCGGCGCGGGCGAGATCGAGCTTGATCACCTCGGAGGGGCAGGAGCCGACGAGGAAGAGCTGCTTGATGTCCGTCCGCCGGGCGAGCAGCTGATCGACCACCTTGTCGAGTTCGGCCTGCGCATCGGCCATGCCTGCGAGGTCTGATTCTTCGAGAATCGCCGTGCCGAAGCGCGGTTCGGCGAAAATCATCACACCGGCGGCGGATTGCAGCAGATGCGCGCAGGTGCGGCTGCCGATCACGAGGAAAAACGCATCCTGCATCTTGCGGTGCAGCCAGATGATGCCCGTCAGACCGCAAAACACCTCGCGTTGACCGCGCTGTTTCAGAATCGGTTCATTGCGGCAGCCGCCGGACAGAGGAAGGCGCGGCGCTTCGGTCATGCGGTCGCCTCCTGCGCTGGCGTCTGCCCCAGCTCGACCTGCAATCGGGCGGCGCGCAACTTGAGGAGAAACTGTGCAGCATTGATGACGTAGGCGGCATAGGCCGCCAGCGCGAGCAGCATCAAAGGCGCGGGCTCAAGAGCGGCTGAAAACAATGCCCAGAGATAGGCGGTGTGCAGTGCGATCACAGCGAAGGAAAACACGTCTTCCCAGAAGAAGGTGGGCGCGAAAAGGTATTGACCAAAAACGATTTTTTCCCAGATCGCACCGGTGACCATGATCAGGTAGAGCAACCCGGTTTTCAGCAGGATCGAGGCGGTCGCGATCTCATAGCCAAGACCCGTCGCAAGGTAGCGTAGAACCAGCACGAAAGAGACCAGGAACACCGCAAATTGCAGCGGCGCCAGGATGCCCTGCACCAGGGTCCAGACAGTGGCATCACGGCGGGCGCGTTGCTCTGCCGTATAGAGCCCGGCCGGCGCGTTTCCTTGTGCCCTTTGATTGCGCATCTCGTGAATGACCTCTCCCGACGTCTGTCATCAACGGTAGCTGCTTTGAAAGAAAAGTGTCAACTCAAACTTACACTGGTGACTACCTGAGTTGACATTTGTATTTATCGGAAATCTTCAGATCTGTCGGAAGCTGTGGAAAAACCTGTAAATTCGACCGATCAGACCGAAACAGCTGCCAGCCCATTATGGAATGAATGTCAATTTGATTTGACATTACACATAACAAGGTCGAGGCTTACGCCATTCAGCGACTCCCTGCGGAGCTCGATTTCGCGACAGACGGAGGTCGCAAGGGTGATACCATGTCGCACGATGATCATTTCCAGACACGTGGATCTCCGCAAAATCGGCCGGAGGAGGTTGGTGCGCTTGCCTCACAAGTCATCTCCGTTCTGCGGGACCGCCAGGCCGGAAACAAGGACGGCGCGCGGCTGTTTGTCCTGGACCACCTGTTTCGAGCCATCCTCGTGCGCGGAGCGTTTGACGCCGAATTGATGCTGGATGAGTTGCGCGGCCACCGCCTTGGCCTGGATGAGATCATTGACCTCTACATTCCGCAGGCGTCCTGCCGTCTGGGTGAGGCCTGGGTTGATGATGACATAAGCTTTGCGGATGTGACGGTGGGGGCGCTGCGGCTGCAGGCTTTGTTGAGCGAGGCCACCGGGCGGATCCGGCTTGATCTGACGCCGGACGACAGCCGGTTGCGGGTGCTGGCGATCCTGCCGCATAATGAGCAGCATTTTCTGGGCGTCAGCGTGGCTGCGGCGCAGATGCGGCGGATGGGCTGTGAGGTCTCTGTATCCTTCGACGAAACCTTTGGTGCACTCAGCGCACGACTGTTGGAAGATATCCCCGATCTTGTACTGATCTCTTGCGCGAGGCTCGAAAGTCTTGAAACTGTCGCCGAGACAGTGCAAACCCTTCGAATGGCGCCGATCTCAGACCCCGTAATTGCGCTGGGTGGTGCTGTTTTGGCGGATGGTGACATAGCGGACTTGCAGGAAAGAACGGGCGTAGACGTGGTGACCAAAAGTGTAAAGGAAGCCATAGCCTTCTGCTCCAATTCCGGCAAAGTGCCGACACCTAGATGACAACCGGTGGCAGTACATTCTGGAGCAGCGGCGCTGTTCCGCTGATTGAGCCGGAGTTTCTGAGCAGCATTATCGGAGCGGCTTCGGACATTGCGCTTGTGGTGTCTGCCGAGGGTACAATCCTGTCGGTGGTGCTGAACAAACATTCAGAATCCTTTGGCAACCTCAAACATTGGGAAGGCCGCCCCGTTGTTCAGTTCCTGACCCGCGAGACCGCGCCCAAATTCGAGGCAGCCCATGCGGCCTATCTGCAGGGGGATGTGCCCGGCAAGCCGCTGGAGCTCAATCACAGCGACAATGCCGTCTGGCAGTATCCGGTGCGCTATACATTCCACAGGTTCGGGCAGGAGAACGCCGCCCTGCTGCTGGGGCGTGACCTGCGCCCGATCGCCGAGACTCAGCAACAGCTGGTGCAGGCCCAGATCGCGCTGGAGCAGGGCTATGAAGCGCGGCGCGAGTTCGATGCGCGGTTCCGGGTTTTGCTGAGCAGCACCGCTGAAGCCATCATTTTTGTCGCCGTACAGTCCGGGCGTGTGGATGACGCCAATGAAGCGGCCTCAGCCCTGCTGGGGGTGAAGATCGATGCGCTGAAGGGCAGCGCCTTTGCGCATCATTTCGCAGATCGCTCAACGGTTGAGCTGACCGAAAGCCTGATGAACGCGACGCTGGCGGAAGAAGGTGGCAAGGTCACCCTCAAATCGCGCAAGACCGGGCGCTCTATCCTGGTACATCCGGTGATTTTCCGGGCTGGCGGGCAACGGATCCTGCTGTGCCGGATCACGGCGGAGGAGGTTGCCGCGACCTCCGCTGACACAGCCGCCAATCAGACACTGGCGCTGTTCCGCACAAGCAGCGATGCGATGCTCTTCATGACCGGCAAAGGTGTCATCACCTCGGTGAATGAGAGCTTTCTCGACCTCGTTGGCGCGGCCCATTTGACTGATGTGGTCGGGCGAAGCCTGTCGGATTTTCTGGGCCGGGGCCAGATCGACCTTGGCATGCTGACAGACCCGCCGCAGCGATCCGGCCAGATGCGCACCTACGCAACCAAGATGACCAACGACCTGGGCGCCCGCCTGTCGGTCGAGATATCGGCCACCCAGTTGGACGATCAGCACACGCAGCTGATCGGCTGCATTTTTCGGGATGTCAGCCATATGGAAGCCACGCGTCCGCATGGCGGCGCAGCGCCGCAGATGCAAGCAGAGCCATCGCGCAACGTGATGGATCTTGTGGGCTCCGCATCGCTCAAGGACATCGTGGCAGAGACAACGGATGTGGTCGAAAAAATGTGTATCGAGACGGCCGTGGAATTGACCGGCAACAACCGCGTGGCGGCGGCAGAAATACTCGGCCTCTCGCGTCAAAGCCTCTACGTGAAACTGCGCAAATACGGGTTGCTCAGCAGGAACGGCTGAGACGGTCTGTCCTCTTGCACCGACTCGACCTGTCAGTCATAGTTGACACATGTCTGTCACTCAGGTCATACAGTCGCGCCGTTTTCCTGACCCCGCCGCCACGCTTCGTCTGATCAAGCCGATCACGTGGTTCCCGCCGATGTGGGCCTATCTCTGCGGCGTGGTGTCTTCGGGCGTCTGGCCTGCGGGTCAGTGGTGGCTGGTGATCCTCGGCGTGATTCTGGCCGGGCCGATCGTTTGCGGCATGAGCCAGGCGGCGAACGACTGGTGCGACCGCCACGTGGACGCGATCAATGAGCCGGACCGCCCGATCCCTTCGGGTCGTATTCCGGGCCGTTGGGGGTTGTGGATCGCACTGGCCATGTCGGTCCTATCACTGATTGTCGGTTGGCAGTTCGGGCCCTGGGGCTTTGGCGCAACCGTTCTGGGCGTGTTGGCGGCTTGGGCCTATTCCGCCGAACCGGTGCGGATGAAACGCTCCGGCGTCTGGGGGCCGGGCCTCGTGGGGCTCAGCTATGAGACGCTGCCCTGGTTCACCGGCGCTGCCATCCTCAGCGCAGGCGCGCCGTCGGTCTATGTGATCACCGTCGCGCTGCTCTATGGCATTGGCGCGCATGGGATCATGACATTGAACGATTTCAAGGCGCTGGAGGGCGACCGGCAGACCGGAGTGAACTCCCTGCCCGTAACCCTTGGCCCCGCGCGCGCAGCCAAGGTCGCTTGCACTGTGATGGCACTGCCGCAGGTGGTTGTGTTGGCGCTGTTGTTTCTCTGGGAGAAGCCGGTGCATGCGTTTGGCGTCGCCGCGGTCCTTGGCGCACAGTTCTGGGCCATGACCGTGATGTTCAAAGATCCGAAGGCCAAGGCGCCCTGGTACAACGGCACCGGCGTCTTGCTCTATGTCACCGGTATGATGATCACGGCCTTCGCGGTGCGGGGGCTCACATGACGCTGAGTTGGCTCGCCATTTTCCGCCTTGGCCTCGTGCAGATGTGCCTGGGCGCGATTGTGGTGCTGACGACCTCGACGCTCAACCGGCTGATGGTGGTGGAGCTGGCCCTGCCGGCCGTACTGCCTGGGCTGCTCGTGGCGCTGCACTATGGCATTCAGATCACCCGCCCGAACTGGGGGTTTCTGTCGGACACCGGCGGCAACCGGACACGCTGGATCATTCTGGGCATGGCGGCGCTGGCCGCGGGGGCGATGCTGGCGGCATATGGGGTTGTCGTTCTGGAGACCCGGTTTGGCGCGGGGTTGGCCATTTCAGTGGCCGCCTATGCGCTGATTGGTCTGGGTGTAGGTGCATCGGGCACCTCTCTGCTGGCCCTGCTGGCAACCGCCACAGCGCCCGCGCGCCGGGCCGCAGCGGCGACCATCACCTGGCTGATGATGATTGCAGGCATCGCGATCACGGCGGGCGTCGTTGGCGCGCAGCTTGATCCCTATTCCACCGGCCTGTTGCTGCGCATCGTCGCCTGCGTGACTGGCGGCGCGTTCCTGCTGACCTGCTTCGCGGTTTGGGGTATCGAGGCGCGCGTGCAGGCCGCCCCGGAGGCCACGCCGATGCCCTTCCGCGAAGGGCTGGCCGAGATTTGGGCGGAACGCAAGGCGCGCAATTTCACCTTCTTCGTATTCCTCTCAATGACCGCCTATTTCATGCAGGAGTTGATCCTTGAACCCTACGCCGGGCTGGTCTTCAACTTCACACCCGGGCAATCCACCTCACTGTCGGCTGCGCAGAACGGGGGCGTCTTCATTGGCATGGTGGTGGTCGGGATCATGTGCACCGGTTTCAAACTGGGCAGCCTGCGCGCCTGGGTGATGGGCGGATGCCTGGGGTCAGCCGCCATGCTCGCCGCGCTGACGCTGCTGGGCCAGACCGGGATGGGCGGGTTGCTGGTACCCGCCGTCGTCGGGCTGGGTGTTTTCAACGGCGTCTTTGCGGTGGCGGCCATCGGCTCGATGATGGCGCTGGCCGGGCAAGGTCGGCAGGCGCGCGAGGGCACGCGCATGGGGCTCTGGGGCGCGGCACAGGCGATGGCTGCGGGCTTTGGTGGCCTGACAGGCGCGGCACTCGTCGACGTGATGCGCGCGGGCGTCGGGCAGGATGCGACCGCCTTTGGCACAGTATTTTTGATCGAGGCGGGGCTTTTCGTAGCCTCCGCGCTCATGGCATTGCGGGTCATGGACCGGCCTGGCGTGCCACACCGAACATTGGTCCCGGGAGAATGACCTATGTATGATGTATTTGTCGTCGGCGGCGGCCCCTCGGGGGCAACAGCCGCGCTGGATCTGGTCAACTCAGGGCACAAGGTCGCGCTGCTCGACAGAGACGGGCGGATCAAGCCCTGCGGCGGAGCCATTCCACCCCGGCTGATGCAGGATTTTGACATTCGCGATGAACAGCTCGTGGCCAAGGTCAACACCGCGCGCATGATCTCGCCCACGGGGCGGCATGTAGACATCCCCATCGAGAACGGTTTTGTCGGCATGGTCGACCGCAAGGACTTTGACCCCTTCCTGCGCGCCCGCGCTGCCGCAGCCGGTGCCACAGCGCTGACCGGCACCTTTCTTCGGATCGAACGCGAAGAGGGCGCGACCTTTGTGGTCTACCGCGAAAAGGCCACGGGTGAAGAGCGCCGGGCGCAGACCAGGCTGGTCATCGGCGCAGACGGCGCGCGCTCAAAGGTCGGCCGAGCGGAGGTGCCGGGTGGCGATAAGATTCCCTACGTTCTGGCCTATCACGAGATCATCAAGGCACCGGGCAAATCCGAGGTCTATGACCCGGTGCGCTGTGATGTGATCTATGATGGGGACATCTCGCCCGACTTCTATGGCTGGATTTTCCCACATGGCGACAGCGCAAGCGTGGGCATGGGCACCGAAGTGTCATCGGTCGACCTCAAACAGGCGACAGCAGCCCTGCGGGACGCGGCTGGTCTGAGCGACTGCGAGACCCTGCGCAAGGAAGGTGCTCCGATCCCGCTCAAGCCTTTGGACCGATGGGACAATGGTAAAGACGTGATCCTGGCCGGAGACGCCGCTGGTGTCGTGGCACCCTCGTCCGGGGAAGGCATCTACTATGCGATGGTCGGCGGTCGGGTGGCGGCAACAGCCTGTGCCGCAACGCTGGCCTCGGGCCGGGTGAAAGATCTGCGGCTGGCGCGCAGCCTTTTCATGAAGGAGCACAAGATGGTGTTTCGCGTGCTTGGGTCGATGCAGAACGCCTATTACCGCAGTGACGAGCGGCGGGAGCGGTTTGTCTCCCTCTGCCATGACATCGACGTGCAGCGGCTCACATTCGAGGCCTATATGAACAAAAAACTCGTCCGCGCGCGCCCCATGGCCCACCTGAAAATCGGCCTGAAGAATCTTGCGCATCTGAGCGGTCTTGTGGCACCCACACGCGTATGACGATCATGATCCCGGCCTGGGTCGACGGCACGCTGACACCTGTGGAAAAGCTCGAAGCGCATGTGAAAGGCCTGCGCCACAAGGCGGTCTCGGTCTTTGTGGTGCGGGGCGACGCGGTGCTGATGCAGCAGCGCGCAATGTGCAAGTATCACACCCCCGGCCTCTGGGCGAACACATGCTGTACGCATCCCGAATGGGATGAGACGCCCATCGCCTGCGCCACGCGGCGGTTGCGGGAAGAGATTGGCGTGACCGGCCTTGATCTGGAGTATCGGCGGCATCTTGAATACCGCGCGGAGGTGGGCGGCGGCTTGATCGAACATGAGGTCGTGGATGTCTTTGTCGCTGAGGCGCCAATGGATCTGAAGGTCTCGCCCAACCCGGATGAGGTCATGGCCACCGCGTGGATGTCGCTGGATCAGCTGCGCAAGAAGATCGACCAGACCCCGGAAAAGTTTACGCCCTGGCTGCGCATCTACCTGCAGGACCACGGGGACAAGATATTGGGTGAGCGCGCCGTAACCGGCATCTAGGTCACCTACCCGCTGCCTGTTGAGCAAAGATTATACCCCGGTCTTGAAGACAGATGAAACGAGCTTTTCATCCGAAGGGCGACGTGTTTGACGTGAGTTATAAGTTGAACTCCCGCTCACCCAGGCGGGAATGTATTTTCCAATTTATTCAATAGTATAGATTGATTTCGCGGTCATCCATCAAGCGCCAACGCCGGGTGTCTGTCACTGACTTATGCAGCGACGCGCCTGCCCAATGTCTCCTGAGACAGCCGCGCCAAGCCACGCTGGCCGAGATATCAGAGGCTGAATACATTGACCTCCGAGGGGCCGCCCGACTTGCCGCTCAGATAAGCGCGTCAACCAAAATCTGTGCGCAAATGCGGGTCCGGGGTATCGCTATGGGCTGATACGCACATTGAGATGGCAACTCGATCCCACGTCTTCTGGGCATTGCGGCACAATTCTCATTGGACAACGCAAGATCTTCGGCGCGGGCAAAACGGGCACAAAAAGGGCTGAAGGCTTCGCCCGAACGGTGATGCTGCCGGTGTTTGATACGGTTTTGCTGCGAAAACTGTGCTCGAGCACACCCCGAAAAGCTTGCAGAAACCGGAGGTATCAAAGCCAGTGATGGCCAAAAGGTCGCTTCGGAGGATGGGAAGAGCAATCAGTCAAGCCAATGTCTCGACGGATATGATCAGGTATGGGGTGGCTGCGGGTTTTTTTGCCTTCACGCCTAGAAAACCCACTACAAAGAGATCGTATCGCATTTTGAAAACTTAACATTTTCAGCGTACTATGGTATATACTCATCGAATGACCCTCGATCCTGGGTGGTTGTGATTCCTTGTAAGAATATGCGCCTGGCGCTGCCTTGCGTCCAACAAGAGCCGGGATCGTAGACATAAGTGAGTTTTATGGATGCCTCGATCTCCTCTCCCTCCATTGGCCGCTGTTCGCGTCTTTGAAGCGGCCGCGCGCTATGGAAACTTCACCGCCGCCGCGTCGGAGCTTGGCATGACGCAGGCAGCAGTCAGCTATCAGATCAAAGTGCTGGAAGATCGCGTCGGCGCCTCCCTGTTCCACCGGCAACCGCGCGGGGTTCAGGTGACGGAAGTGGGCGCGCGGTTCTCGGACAGGATGACCGCATCACTCGACATGATCGCGGACGCCTATGCCGAGGCAAAGGGCACAACACAAGGCACTTTGGCCGTCAGCGTGATCCCGACATTTGCGACGAATTTTCTCGCGCGCCGGTTGGGGCGGTTCCAACTGGCCAATCCCGATATCGCCGTTCGCATCGAGGTGAGCGAAACGCTGGTGGATTTCAACGCCAGTGGATTCGACATCGGCATTCGCGGCGGGAAAGGTGACTGGCCCGGGTTGACCGCGCATAAGATCATGAGCACCGCCTTCACTCCGATGCTGAGCCCGGCCTTGGCCCAATCGGTGGGCGGCATCTCAAAACCGGAAGATCTGTGCAAGCTTCCAATTCTCGCGGACGCCGACCCGTGGTGGCAATTGTGGTTCGAGGCTGCGGGGATCAAACAGACAAAATTCAGCGAAGGCAGCACACACAACTTTGGCCCGCAGGTGATCGAGGCCAATGCGGCAGTGGCTGGTCATGGTGTCGCAATGCTGACCCCGGATTTTTTTCAGGATGAAATTGAGCTGGGTCTACTGATCCAACCGTTTGAGTTGACCTGCGATGATGGCAGCGGATACTGGCTGGCTTATCCCGAAAGTCGCCGCAATTCGCCAAAGATCAAGACCTTCAGGAAGTGGCTCGATGGAGAGGTCAAAACCTTCCAATCCTGATCGAAAGGCAAAAAAGCAAGCGCCGCGCGGGGAAGGGCGCGGCGCTTTTGGTTGGAATGCAGGGGCGTTGCTGTCCAACCGGTCCCGGAACAACCGGTTTGCCTGGGGACTTGAACAAACCATGTTCCGGGAGGGACGTCAGAACAGGAAGCTGTCGCTCAAGTCGATGGCTGCCATGCCGCCGTCACCCTCAGGCAAACCATCCGACCATGGCAGAGGGCCATCTTCCCCATCGTCGAATTCAAGGATGGTCTCATTGTAGACCTTCACCATGAAGTCGTCCGCGTCCACGTTGCGCAGGCGTGCGATCCACTGGAACCCTTCGTCAGCGGTATGCGCGCCGAGGAAGGTGTCCGTGCCGATCCCCCAGGCCACAACCATGTCGGACAAGCTGGTTGTCGGGCCGAGGTCTTGCGCAAAGAACCCATCTTCGAAGGCGAGCCGGTCGTTTGACAGGCTGAAGTCGAAGATATCGGCAAAGCCAGTGGGACCCGCCTCCCAGGCAAAGGTGTCCTGGCCTTTTCCGCCACGCATCTCGTTGACGCCCTCGCCGCCGATCATGACATCGTTCCCGCGACCGCCAAGCAGCGTGTCGTCACCTTCACCACCATTCAGCGTGTCGTTGCCGTAGCTGCCCCGGAGATTATCATCGCCCTCGCGGCCCAGTATATTGTCATGGCCACTGCCGCCATTGGCCACATCCGCACCGTTGCCTGCATCGATGTAGTCATTGCCGTTGCCACCTGAGATATCGTCGTCATAGTCACCGGCAAAGATCGTGTCGTCACCCTCGCCGCCGTTGATCTCGTCAGCACCCTGGCCGCCGACGATCCCGTCATTGCCGTTACCACCCTCCAGCGTATCCCAGCCAGAGCCACCCTCCATGTAGTCGTTGTCATCACCGCCCTGAATGAAATCATCACCGCTGTCACCGTAGAGCGAGTCCTCTCCATCGTTGCCGAGGATCGTATCGTCGCCGGAGTCGCCCCGGCCAATATCATCGCCATGACCGCCGTGGATATAGTCGTCCTCGCTATAGCCGCGCAGGGTGTCATCCCCTCCGTTGCCATAGATCGAATCCGCGCCTTCAAGGCCGTGCACATCGTCGTCACCACTGCCCATGAAAAGCAGGTTCCCACCGCTGTCTCCGACAACCGTGGCGTCACCCGAACCAACCACCATGACGTTTTCGATGTCGGTCAGCGTGTCGTTGCCAAGTGCGCCGCTGCTGGCCCCGACATGAAGCTGCACGATGATGCTGCCCGCCGTGTCATAGACGGCCGTATCGACACCAGTGCCACCCTCGATCCTGTCGTCACCGGAGCCGCCTTCCATCATGTCGTTGCCGCTGTTGCCGCGTAGCAGATCGTCGCCTGAACCACCTTCGAGGCTGTCGTTTCCACTGCCGCCATACATCTTGTCGTCTTCGCCGCCCCCGATCAGCGTATCGTTGTCGGCGTTGCCAAAGAGCGTGTCTTCCCCGCTGCCACCGCGAACGAGGTCATCGTCTTGACCGCCCACCAGAGAGTCGTCGCCCGCCGCGCCGTCGACGGTGTCATCACCATCGCCGCCACGCACCGTATCGTTGCCAACGCCGCCGTTGAGCGTATCGTCCCCATCCCGGCCTTCGATCTCATCATGACCGTCGAATCCAAAGATGTAATTGGCGTCGTCATTGCCCAGAAGCGTGTCATCGCCCAGGCCACCAACCACATTCTCCATGTAGTAATAACGCTCCTGAGCCGAATAATTCACCACATGCGGCTGACCTGTTTCCTGACTGTAAATCGTGACGCTCAACCCGTGGATGGCACCGATGCCGCTTTCGAGGTCAACGCTGACGTCCTGCTCGGTCCAGGTATAGCTGATCTGATCCGACCCGGACCCGCCGTGATAGTGATGGATGTTGCCAAAGCGGCTCTCCTCCATCGGGTCAAAGTGATAGTAGAAGAAATCATTCCCACCGTGGCCATAGATCCACCCGTTCCAGGGGCCGACAAACCAGGGCGGCAGGTTGTGAATGTTGTAATAGTCGTTGTTCTGAGTTCCATGAAAAGAGACTGGGGCTGGCACGCTGATACTCCTTCGCGCAATACCGTTTAAGATCACGGGGCGAGCACCCGAAATAGGGCGTCTGCCTCTGTCTCAATCAGCTATCCGGCAACGCGCCACCTGAGAACCCGCAGGGCTGCACACAGGTCATGCAGCGGCGCAGGACCCCTCGCACACGGCTTCACCAACCCCTCTGCCGCAGAGGGTCATGCATTCCTGCATATGGCTTTTGCATCAATGCAGGTTGTTGCAGCACACCCGCAATTCTATGGTTTGCAGCGGCGATCGACGGGTCTTCGCGCCACGGGCCCATCGCCTGACATGCGGACGCTGGCGGCCACGGGGTAGGTATTCATGAACCTGAGCCAAGACGATATCGACGCAATCCGTGCCTCATACATGCAGCTGTCTTCTGATCTGCAGCACGCAGGCGACGTGTTCTACGACACGTTGTTCGAGCATGCGCCAGACACGCGTAACATGTTCCTGACCGATATGAGCGCACAGGCCATGAAGCTGATGAGCACGCTGGGCCTGGTCGTCTCGCAGCTCCAGAACTCCGAAGCACTGGAACCTGTGGTCAAGGATCTGGCCTTGCGGCACCTGGCCTATGGGGTGGAGGAACAGCATTACGCACAGGTCCGTGCTGCCCTCATGCACATGCTGACCATCCTGCTTGAACGCCCCCAGGCCGACCAGGCCTGCGCCGCTTGGGGGCGGGCCTATGATGGGTTGGCGGACGTAATGATCAAGATTGCCTATCCGGAGCGACGCGGCAAACTTCCCATCGGGTAGCGCGAGAGGTCTGGCCCATCCTGATCACCTGTTCGCCGGGGGCGTCTTCCAAAAACGGGCGGAACCATGGGCGTCTGTCCCGCGTTGACTTCATGAACAGAGGTAACAGGGGTCATTCGGACCCCGTTTTTATTCAGGAGATCGACATGGCACAGACACGCACAAACGGAAAAGTTGAGACATCGGACGTGGCAGCACAGATCGACACGATCAAAGGCGACATTGCGGCGCTCACATCGATGATGACAGAGCTGGCGCAGAACAAATCGCAAGACGCCAAGACGCAGGCTGCAACCGCAGCCGCCGCGTTCAAGAGTTCCGCGACAGATGCCGCCAACCACGCGCAGGTCAAAGCCGTGGAGACCGGAGAGAAGCTGCGCAGCGATGCAGAAGCCGCCTATCGGACAGCAGAGGACACCGTGCGCCAGCAGCCTGCATTGGCCGTCGGACTTGCCGCCGGGCTTGGCTTTCTGGTCGGCATGATGGCCACGCGCCGGTCCTGATATGCTGGCGCGTCTACAACACGCCGCGCGCGACGCGGCTCAGAGGTTCGCTCTGGGCGGCGTCGGTGCACTGATGGGACTGGCAGGCGTCGGGTTCCTGAGCGCCGCAGCCCTGCTGTTCCTGCTCACCCAGACCGACCCAATCACAGCCTGCGCGATCATGGGTGCGGGTTTTCTGGGGCTTGGGCTGTTGCTGATGGTGATTGCACGCCCGTCGCGACACAAGCCAGCCAAACGGGACGTACACACTCGGCCCGCGCCGCGCGAGCAGGACATGCCTCCCATCGCAGCCGCGTTCATGCAGGGCATGGCGGAAGGCATGGCGCATAACCGACGCCACTAACCGATCTAACATCATGCCAACCGTCACGAATCTAAAGGCAGCTCGGCGGTTGGCGCTGTCGCTCAAGGCCAATGAGCTGGTTCAGTTCAGCCTCGGACAAGGCACCAACCACAAGTGTCCGGCCAACGGCCAGGCTGGGCGTCCCAAGCAGGCCAAGTGCGCGGCCCAGCGCCATCGCATCTTCCACTTGAGCAACGACCTGCGCGCTGTTGGCACCTTTCGCCAGACGCTCCAGATCGAGGTCATGCCGCTCTGCCAGATCTCGCAAACCTGCGCGTCCGGGGCGTAAGACATGTTGCATCATCTCCAGATGAACGGCCGTGTGATCCGCCTGCTGTGCCGCCGCAAGCGCCACCTGCGCCGCCCAGACGGAGCGCGGACCCAGCAGCGGCAGCTCGTGAAAGATCAGCGATATCTCGGCTCCAGACCGCTGTAAGGCCGCCAAACGTTGATCGAGAATAGCGCAATACGGGCAGTAATAGTCACTGAACACCGCAACCGGGACATGTCCGGACGGGGCGGGCGCCGGAAAAATTGCGCGACACAGATCGCGCGGCAGGCGGGCTGATGCCGCAGCCTCTGCTTCGGTCTCCAAACCTGCGAAAATGTCTGGCCCACCGGAAAGCGCGCCACGTTGCAAGCGGCGAAAGCCCGGCAGATTGGCCATTTCGGTAAATTCGAAGTTCGGCACTCGTCGTTGCAGCAGTTGGGGAATAGCCACCGCCACAGCAATGGCTCCGCCGACAATCAGCGCATCCCGGCGGCGCATCAGGAGCCTGCGATCCCCGCGTCTGCTTCGATCTGACGGCGCGATTTGCGCGCCCGCTCGGTCGCGGATTTCAGCTGCCCGCAGGCGGCCATGATGTCCTCCCCGCGCGGCGTGCGAATGGGCGAGGCATATCCGGCTTTGTAGATGATATCCGCAAAGGCCCGGATACGGTTGTTCGACGACCGCTTGTATGGTGCGCCGGGCCATTCGTTGAAGGGGATCAGGTTGATTTTGGCCGGGATGCCGTCGATCAACTTGATTAGCCGCCGCGCGTCCTCATCCGTGTCATTCACACCATCGAGCATCACATATTCAAAGGTAATGCGCTCGGAGTTCGAGACCTTTGGATAGCTGCGCAGGACGTCCAGCAGTTCCGCAATATTCCAGCGCTTGTTGATCGGCACCAGCTTGTCGCGGGTCTCGTCCGTGGTCGCATGAAAGCTGATTGCGAGCTGACAGCCGATTTCCTGCGCCGTACGCGCAATTTCCGGCACCACGCCGGAGGTCGAGAGCGTGATGCGGCGGCGGCTGAGCTGGATACCTTCGGCGTCCATCGCGATCTTCATCGCATCGCGCACGTTCTCGAAATTATAAAGCGGCTCGCCCATGCCCATCAGAACGATGTTCGACAAAAGCCGCGTCTCATCCTTCGGTGCGCCGATCTCGGGCCATTCCCCCAGATCGTCGCGGGCCATCATCACCTGCCCAATGATCTCCGCCGCCGTGAGGTTGCGCACCAGCTTCTGCGTGCCAGTGTGGCAGAATGAACAAGTCAGCGTGCAGCCCACCTGCGACGACACACAAAGCGTGCCGCGCCCCTCTTCGGGGATGTAGACAACCTCGACCTCATGCCCGCCTGCAATGCGCACGAGATACTTGCGCGTTCCGTCCTCGCTCACCTGCTTCGAGACGACCTCGGGGATCTCGATGACAAACCGCTCTTTCAGGTCCGCCCGGAAGGTTTTGGCGAGGTTGGTCATCGCATCGAAGTCGCGCACACCCCATTGGTAGATCCACTGCCAGATCTGACCCACGCGCATCTTCGACTGTTTCTCAGGCACACCCGCCTCGATCAGCGCGGCGCGCATGGCGTCGCGGGTCAACCCCACAAGGTTGACGGGCCCCTCCGGCAGCTTGCGCGGAATGGTGTGAACATCCTGAGTGATCGGCGCGGTGGCAGACATGGGCTTTCCTGACATGACCAAGATGCGCCTCTATATAGAGGTTTGCGCCCGGATCAAAAGGAAAACGCCACAAGAGTTAGCGGATCAGCTGGCGCAGCGCTTCTCGGCCTCTTCCACCGCAGCGGTGAACCCCAGCAGCGAGAACGTGTCCTGTGTGGTTGTGCCTCGGCTCGACACTCCGGTCACAACCGCATTGGCCCCGCGCTTCATCGCCGCCACGATCTTGGCGTCTTCCTCGGTATTTTCAGGCCAGGCCCACTCGCCATCGGTAAAGAGCGAAAACTTAGATCCACCGATATCGATGGTCACATTGGAATCGCTGGCAAAGGGATACCCGCCCGTGAAGGTGACCTGTGCATTGGCCCCGGCGCCGGGTCGAAAAAAGACCATCAGCAGGATCTGCCCTCGATTGGCTGCCACAACACGGCCATCGCGCGTGTTCACCACCTCTTTGGGCACAGACACACCCCAGCACTCCTTGGGGTCGGTGTCTTCATAGACGCCCCAGTCGGTCTTTTCCGCAACCAGATTGCTGCTGCTTTGATCCTGTGCCTGTGCGCCTGCGGCGGCAAATACCAGTGCCGAAACCAAACCGGCAAACCCATTGAAAATTCGCATGTCTACAGCCTCCAGCCGTACTTAACCTCAATCTCGGGATCTGCCTGGCGTGCCTTTTTCGGCGCACTCTCTTGCAAGACCCGTTATTCTTCTCGACAAGTGTCACAGTAGCGCAAAATCCGCGAGACCGGAACGGGCCATGTGCAGGTTTTTGCCACTTTCTTGAGGGTTAGAGATGACGCAAGCAGTGCCGTTGGTCGAGATCTGGCGCGGCGATTTTCTGGAAAGCGCACATAGGGGGCATGCGGTCGTCTGCGATGGGTCAGGTGCAATTGTGCATGCCTGGGGTGACCCCGGTGCCGTGGTGCTGCCGCGCAGTTCGGCCAAGATGATCCAGGCGCTGCCGCTGATCACCTCGGGTGCTGCGGATGCTGCGGGGCTGACGCCTGAGCATCTGGCGCTGGCCTGTGCCTCACACAACGGTGCCGCGATCCATACCGACCGGGTGACGGATTGGCTGAGAACGCTTGAACTGGACGACGATGCGCTGCGCTGCGGACCACAGATGCCCGACAACCGCGAGGCGCGTGAAGCGTTGATCCGGGGGCACGGCAGCCCCTGTCAGATGCACAACAATTGCTCCGGCAAGCACACCGGCTTTCTCACGCTCACCAGTCATCTGGGCGCAGGGCCCGAGTACATTGACCCTGATCACCCGGTCCAAGAAGCTGCTCTAGAGGCCTTTGAAAGGGTGACGGACGAAACCTCCCCCGGGTTCGGGATCGATGGCTGCTCTGCGCCCAACTTCGCCTGCAGCCTGCGCGGCATGGCCCGCGCCATGGCCCATTTCGCCGCGGCGCCCGCAGGCAGCCCAGAGGCCCGCCTGCATGAGGCGATGCGCCTGCACCCCGATCTGGTCGCTGGTGAGGGGCGGGCCTGCACCGAGTTGATGCGCGCCATGGATGGAAAAGTGGCCATCAAGACCGGAGCAGAAGGCTTTTTTACGGCGATCCTGCCCGAGCAAAAGCTCGGCGTTGCCTTGAAGATCACCGATGGCACGACGCGTGCCTCCGAATGTGTCATGGCCGCCATTTTGGTGAAACTTGGTGTGTTAGAGCCGGATCACCCTGCAACCTTGAAACGCATGAACGCGCCGATCCTGAACCGGCGCAAGGTGCAGACCGGTTGGATCAGGCCCGCAGCGGGTTGGATCTGATCAGTTGGTCACGAACTCGGACGCGGCGTAGCCCTGCACATACAGCAGTGCCGTCAGGTCGCCGTGATTGATGCGCACGTCGCATTGCGCGGCCACCGTCGGTTTTGCATGTAGCGCCACGCCCGTACCTGCGCGGTGCAGCATTCCCAGATCATTCGCACCGTCACCAACTGCGATGACATCCGCCTCATCAATGCCAAGCCGCCCGGTGATCTCGACCAACGCATCCACCTTCGCTTGCTTGCCCAGGATAGGCAGGCCCACCTCACCGGTCAGGCGCCCGTTCTCTGACAAAAGCGTATTGGCGCGGTTTTCATCAAATCCAAGTTCCGCCGCCACGGCTGAAGTGAAATCGGTGAACCCGCCAGACACAAGGGCTGCATGAGCTCCCTGTGCCTTCATGGTGGCCAACAGTACCTTGCCGCCAGGCATGAAGGCGATGCGCTCGTCCAAGACTTTGGCGATGGTCGACACAGGCAGGTCTTTGAGCAGACCAACGCGCGCGCGCAGCGCACCTTCGAAGTCCAGCTCACCGTTCATTGCCCGCGCCGTGATATCCTTGACCCGGTCGCCAACACCGGCTTCATCGGCCAGCTCGTCGATGCATTCCTGCTTGATCATCGTGCTGTCCATATCCGCGAGCAGCATCTTTTTCCTGCGCCCTTCGGCGGGCTGCACCACCAGATCAACACCCTGCGCCTGCAGCTCCGCCCAGACATCCCATCGGTTCCCCGGCACCTCCGGCATCTCAAACTCCACCGCCTCATCTGGCGAGAGCCATTGCACCGCCCCGCCGCCCCAGGCATTGCGCAGCGCCTCCACAAGCGCGGGATCAAGCGTGCGCGCCGCAGGCGCAGTGAGAAGCGTGGCGATATACATGAGGAAAGTTTCCGATTGGCGCAAAGGATGTCGCAAAAACGCGATGCGGCGCCGTTCTAGCCCCGTTTTTTCCGTTGCACCAGAGGCCGCAGCCCCATAGACCCGCCCGTGGGACACCCTTCCCCAACGAAGGGCGCATATCTGGAAGGATAGCATTGATGGCTACTCAACAACCGGCAACGCGGCCGGCGAACCCGCGTTTTTCTTCTGGCCCCTGTGCCAAACCCCCTACATTTGAATTGTCCAAACTGGCGGATGCCCCGCTGGGCCGGTCACATCGCGCGGCCGAGGGCAAGGCCAAGCTGCTGGCTGCGATTGAGCGTACGCGCGAGATCCTTGGTATTCCAGCAGACTATCGCATCGGGATCGTGCCCGCCTCCGACACCGGCGCCTTCGAGATGGCGATGTGGTCGATGCTGGGGGAGCGCCCCGCCGAGATGGTTGCCTGGGAAAGCTTCGGTGCGGGCTGGGTCACCGATGTGGCCAAGCAGCTCAAGATCGAGCACACGGTCCACACAGCGGACTACGGCAAGATCGTTGATATGGCCGCGCTCAACTACGACAACGATGTCTGCTTTACGTGGAATGGCACCACCTCCGGCGTGCGCATGCGCTCTGGCGATGTGATCCCGGCGGATCGCGCGGGCCTCACGCTCTGCGATGCCACCTCCGCGGCTTTTGCGGTTGACCTGCCCTGGGACAAGCTCGATGTGACCACCTATAGCTGGCAGAAAGTGCTGGGCGGTGAGGCGGCGCATGGCATGCTGATCCTGAGCCCGCGCGCCGTGGGGCGGCTGGAAAGCTACACCCCGCCCTGGCCGCTGCCCAAGATCTTCCGGCTAACCAAAGGCGGCAAGCTGATCGAGGGCATCTTCCGGGGCGAGACGATCAACACCCCCTCGATGCTCTGCGTCGAAGACTATCTGGTGGCGCTCGACTGGGCCGACTCGGTGGGTGGACTGCAAGGGCTTATGGCGCGGGCCGATGCAAACACCACCGCCATCGCGGAGTTCGTCGACGCGCATGACTGGATCGACTTTCTCGCCAGCGACCCGGCGACCCGCTCGAACACCTCAGTCTGTCTGAAGTTCACCGATACGCGCATCACCGACGGTGCCGCCTTCGCCAAGGCTGTCGCGAAACGGCTGGCCGATGAAGGCGTGGCGCTCGATGTCGGCGCATATCGCGACGCCCCCCCGGGGCTACGCATTTGGTGCGGCGCCACTGTCGAGACCTCGGATATCAAGGCGATGCTGCCTTGGCTCGCCTGGGCCTTCGAGACCGAACTCAACGCCTGAACAACGGGTGGCCTGAAAGCCCACCCTACCTGCCGGCAGGTACGGTGGGCCTTGGGCCACCGCTTCCTCCCTCACTCACAAGGACCAACGATATGGCCCCTAAAGTTCTCATCTCCGACAAGCTCTCCGATGCCGCCGTGCAGATCTTCCGCGACCGCGGCATTGACGTCGACTTCCAGCCCGATGTGGGCAAAGACAAGGAGAAACTTGCCGCGATCATAGGCGATTACGATGGCCTCGCCATCCGCTCCGCCACCAAGGTGACGGAGAAGATCCTCGCCGCAGCCGACACTCTGAAAGTCATCGGCCGCGCCGGGATCGGCACCGACAATATCGACAAGGACGCCGCCTCGAAAAAGGGCGTGATCGTGATGAACACGCCCTTTGGCAATATGATCACCACTGCCGAGCACGCGATCGCGATGATGTTCGCCGTGGCGCGACAGATCCCCGAGGCCAGCGCCTCGACCCATGACGGCAAGTGGGAGAAATCCAAGTTCATGGGCGTGGAGCTCACCGGCAAGACGCTGGGCGTGATCGGCGCGGGCAACATCGGCGGCATCGTCTGCGACCGTGCCCGCGCGCTCAAAATGAAGGTGCTCGCCTATGACCCCTTCCTCGGTGAGGAAAAGGCCGAGAAGATGGGCGTGGAGAAGGTCGACCTCGACACACTGCTTGGCCGCGCGGATTTCATCACTCTACACGTGCCTTTTACCGATCAGACTGCGAACATCCTCAGCCGGGAGAACATCGCCAAGACCAAGAAGGGTGTCCGCATCATCAACTGCGCGCGTGGCGGTCTGGTGGACGAGGAGGCGTTGGCCGAGGCGCTGAAATCAGGCCATGTGGCGGGCGCTGCCTTCGACGTCTTCAAGACGGAACCGGCCACCGACAACCCGCTCTTCCACCTACCCAACGTAGTCTGCACCCCGCACCTGGGCGCGGCGACAACCGAAGCGCAGGAGAATGTCGCCCTGCAGGTGGCCGAGCAGATGTCGAACTACCTGCTCACCGGGGCCGTCGAGAATGCGCTCAACATGCCATCGGTCACGGCAGAAGAGGCCAAGGTCATGGGCCCCTGGGTCAAGCTCGCAGGCCATCTGGGAAGCTTTATCGGCCAGATGACGGATGAGCCCATTCAGGCGATCAACATTCTCTACGACGGGGTGGTCGCAGGCATGAACCTTGAGGCGCTGAACTGCGGCGTTGTCGCGGGCATCATGAAAAAAGCCAACCCGGATGTGAATATGGTCTCCGCCCCGGTGATCGCCAAGGAGCGTGGCATCCAGATCTCCACTACTAATCAGGACAAGTCGGGCGCCTTTGACGGCTACATCAAGGTCACCGTGGTCACCGCCAAGCGCGAGCGGTCGGTGGCGGGCACGGTCTTCTCTGACGGCAAGCCGCGCTTCATCCAGATCAAGGGCATCAACATCGATGCCGAGATCGGTGCGCATATGCTCTACACCACCAATGAGGACGTGCCGGGCATCATCGGCACACTTGGGCAAACCATGGGCGACAACGGTGTGAACATCGCGAACTTCACGCTGGGCCGAGCCGAAGCCGGCGGTGAGGCGATTGCGCTCCTTTATGTGGATGAGCCGGTGCCAGCAGAAGCGCGCGCCAAGCTGGCTGAGACGGGCTTTTTCACCCAGATCAAGCCTTTGGCATTTGATGTCGCCTGACATCCCTGTATCAGCGGACCGGTGTCGCCTTTCTGGGCGCACCGTTTGCTGGAGGGTGTGATGAGCGATCCGATCTACGCCATTGGCGATGTGCATGGGCAGCTGGACGAGTTACATCGTGTGCTGTCCCTTATCGAAGCAGATGGCGGGCCGGATGCGCAGGTCGTTCTGCTGGGCGACTACGTGGATCGCGGGCCGGATAGCTGTGGTGTGATTCAGTTTCTGGTCGACGCGCAGCAGCAGGGGCGCAACTGGATCACGCTAAAAGGCAATCACGACCGCTATCTGAGCCGGTTTCTGGACGACATGACCGTCTACGACAGCGCCACAAGCTTTGAGCTGCATTGGTTCAACCCAAGGCTGGGCGGAGACAAGACCATGGCGTCTTATGGCGTCACCGCTGACGAAACGGACCCGTTGGAGCCTGTTCTGGACGCCGCCCGGGCAGTCGTGCCACAGGCACATCGCGATTTTCTGAACCAACTGCCACTGATGCATGTCATGGACGCGTTGGTGTTTGTTCACGCGGGCATTCGCCCCGGCGTGGCGCTTGAAGACCAGGTCGAGGAAGATCTGATCTGGATCCGCCAAGGGTTCATCGACGATCAGACCGATCACGGGCGGCTGGTGGTGCATGGGCACACCGCGCTGGAATGGCCCGAGCATGCGGGAAATCGTGTGAACCTGGACGGCGGCGCGGGGTATTTCCGCCCACTGCACGCGGCTGTCTTCGAGGGCCAGGACGCCTGGCTGTTGTCCGAGACTGGACGGCAGCCCATGCCACGCGCGGAGTAGAATTAGCAATGCTTAGAATGGGCCGCTCTGACACAGCGCGCTAGGCACCCGTCCAATCGAGCACCACCTTACCGGACTCACCTGATGTCATCGCAGCAAACCCGGCCTCAAACTGGTCCACCGGGAAGCGGTGCGTGATCACACGGCTGACATCCAGACCGTTCTGCAGCATGGCGATCATCTTATACCAGGTCTCGAAAATCTCCCGCCCGTAGACGCCCTTGATCGTGATCGCCTTGAAGACAATGCGGGACCAATCCACCGGGCTCTTGCCCGGCGGAATACCAAGCATCGCGATGCGCCCGCCCATGGTCATCGCTTTGACCATCTGGTCCAGCGCGGCTTGATTGCCCGACATCTCAAGACCGACGTCGAAGCCTTGTGTCATCTTCAGGCTGGATACGGTCTCAGCCAGTTCAGCCTCAGCCACATTCACGGGGATCACATCGGTCACCTGACCGGCCAACGCCAGCCTGTCAGGGTTCACATCGGTGATCACCACATGCCGCGCCCCCACATGCCGCGCGACCGCTGCCGCCATGATCCCGATAGGGCCAGCGCCGGTGATCAGCACATCCTCGCCCACCAGATCAAAGCTCAAGGCTGTATGCACCGCATTGCCCAAGGGATCGAGGATCGCGCCAATATCATCGGAAATCTCATCCGGCAGCGGCACCACATTGAACGCCGGCAGCTTCAGATACTGCGCAAAGGCCCCCTGCTCGTTCACCCCGATGCCCCGCGTCGCCGGATCCAGATGAAACTTGCCCGCCCGGCTCTGCCGCGAGGTCTTGCCAATGAGATGCCCCTCGCCCGAACAGCGCTGCCCAACGGCCAGATCCTCGACATGCGCTCCCACCTCGACAATCTCGCCGACAAACTCATGGCCCGTGATCAACCCCAAAGGCACCGTCTGCGCCGCCCAGTCATCCCAATTCCAGATGTGAATATCCGTGCCGCAAATCCCGGTCTTCTTCACCCGGATCAGCACGTCATCCGGCCCCACCTCCGGCACCGGCGCATCCACCATCCACAACCCCTCCCGGGGCTCCAGCTTCGCCAAGGCTTTCATTTCATTGTTCATCATATATGCACTCCAACGGCACCGCCGGGCGGATCACCCACCAATCACGCCACAGGCCCGACCGGCCACAGCAAAGGCGCTGAGCGCCCGGTCCAGCTCCTTGCGCGTCAGCGCCGCATTCATCTGCGTGCGAATGCGCGCCTGCCCGCGCGGCACCACCGGGAAGAAGAACCCCGACACATAGACCCCCTCTTCAAAAAGCCGCGCCGCCATGTCCTGCGCCAGCTGCGCCTCCCCCAGCATGACCGGCACAATCGGATGCTCCCCCGGCTGCAGGTCAAACCCCAGCGCCTCCAGCCCCGCCCGCCAATAGATGGTGTTCTCGAACAGCCGCGCGCGCAGATCGTCGCCCTGCTCCACCAGCTCCAGCGCCTTGATCCCCGCCGCCACAATGCTAGGCGGCAGGGAGTTGGAAAAGAGATAAGGCCGCGCCCGCTGGCGCAACAGATCGATCACCACCTGCGGCCCCGCGATATAGCCGCCGATGGCCCCGCCCAGCGCCTTGCCGAGCGTTCCCGTCAGAATATCCACCTCAACACCCGCATGCGCCGGGGTGCCCGCCCCCTTCGGCCCCATGAAGCCCGTCGCATGGCAATCATCCACCATCACCATGGCGTCGTATGTCGCCGCCAGCGCCTTGATCTCCGGCAGCTTCGCCAGATAGCCGTCCATGCTGAAGACACCGTCTGTCGCGATCAGGATGAAGCGCGCCCCCTCTTCCCGCGCCAGCTGCAACTGCCCCTCCAGGTCCGCCATGTCCGAATTCGCATAGCGGTACCGCTTCGCCTTGCAGAGCCTTATGCCGTCGATGATCGACGCATGGTTCAGCGCGTCCGACACCACCGCATCCTCCGGCCCCAGGAGCGGCTCAAAGAGCCCGCCATTGGCATCGAAACAGGCGGCGAAGAGGATCGAGTCCTCCATGCCTAGAAACGCCGCCAGCTTCTGCTCCAGCTCCCGGTGCAGATCCTGCGTGCCGCAGATGAACCGCACCGAGGCCATGCCAAAGCCGCGCGGGTCCATCGCACCTTTGGCGGCGGCGATCAGGTCGGGATGATCGGCAAGCCCGAGGTAGTTGTTGGCGCACAGGTTGATCACCTCACGCGGGCCAACCGAGATCTGCCCGCCCTGAGGCGAGGTGATCACCCGCTCGCGTTTCATCATGCCATCAGCTTCGATCTGTTGCAGCGTGTCGGCGATGTGGTCCAGATAGGCTTGTGTCATGGCAGGGCTC
Source organism: Roseobacter cerasinus (assembly GCF_009811755.1). Classification (GTDB taxonomy): domain Bacteria; phylum Pseudomonadota; class Alphaproteobacteria; order Rhodobacterales; family Rhodobacteraceae; genus Roseobacter; species Roseobacter cerasinus. The sequence goes on along the minus strand of NZ_BLIV01000002.1, from coordinate 425,090 downwards.
CTTTTTACAGGCAAGCTTCTACCATATCGCCCTCAATTCCGAAATAGCGGAAATTCAAGATGGCGGAAAATTTCCGTGATCTCGGATTTATGGGATCAGGCGTCTTGCACAACAAGGAACGCCCGCACGTCGCCTTGGGCCGCGATCCGATGCGGCACATCCGCCGCATAGCGCGCCGTGTCCCCTGCCTGTAGCGCTTGCCGTTGGTCACCGCTCATGACCTCAAGCGCCCCTTCAATCACCGTCAAGTGCTCCCGCGCACCGCGCGCGTGCGGCTGGCTGTCGAGCTGCCCGCCCTCGGCGATGACCAATTCGTAAACCTCGTGCCGCCCGGCCTCTTCGGGGGGCGACAGGATGCGGATGCGACACCCGGTGCCTAAATTGTCGATGGTCGGAACATCGCTGGCCCGCAGCACTTCGATCCGCATGGCCTCGGACGCCCCATCGAGCAGCCCTGCGAAATCCACCTGTAGAGCACGGGTCAGGTTCCACAGCGTCGCGATGGTCGGGCTCGACTCGCCGCGTTCGATCTGGCTGACCATGGAGCGGGACACACCCGAAAGCTTGGCCACCGCGTCAAGCGACAGCCCTTGCGCCCGCCGCGCCTCTTTCAGGCGGGCAGGGAGTTGGGTGAGTATGCTGTTGCTCGCATCCGTCATGCCGGAGACATCGCCGATATGCCGGAGGCTTGTCAAATGAAACTGCCGCATGACGAGACGTCGTTGCTGACAGCCACGTCACCGGGCAGGATAAGACAGGCAAAGAGGGAGAGCGCCATGACCAAAGACATCGTGATTCTGGGCGGGGCCCGGACGGCTATCGGAACGTTCGGCGGGGCGCTTGCCGGGACCACGCCGATTGATCTGGGTACAGTCGCCGCCAAAGCCGCGCTGGAGCGCTCCGGCGTAAGCGCCGGCCAGATCGGCCATGTGGCTTTCGGGCATGTCATCAACACCGAACCGCGCGATATGTATCTCAGCCGCGTGGTCGCGATGCAGGCGGGCGTGCCGGAGACGGTGCCCGCGATGAACGTCAACCGGCTCTGCGGGTCAGGCGTGCAGGCGATTGTCTCTGTTATTCAATCACTCATGCTGGGGGATGCCGCCTTTGGCCTCGCCGGGGGCGCCGAGAATATGTCGCGATCCCCCTTCATCGTGCCGGACCAACGCTGGGGCGCAAAGATGGGAGACATCCGCACGCTCGACATGATGTTGGGTGCGCTGAACTGCCCCTTTGGCACGGGCCACATGGGGGTGACGGCTGAAAACGTGGCGGCTGAACACGACATCAGCCGGGACGCTCAGGATGCGTTCGCTCTAGAAAGCCAAAACCGCGCCGCCGCTGCGATTGAGGCCGGCCATTTCGCCAGCCAAATCGCTCCGGTTGAGGTGCGGTTGAAGCGGGACACGGTGCCCTTCGAGGTCGACGAACATCCCAAGGCGACAACAGCAGATGCGCTCGCCGGGCTGCGTGCCGTGTTTCAGAAAGACGGTACGGTCACGGCTGGCAACGCAAGCGGCATCAATGATGGCGCAGGCGCAGTGGTTCTGGCAACAGCAGAGGCCGCTGAGGCCGCAGGGCTGAAACCAAGGGCACGGGTGTTGGGATATGCCCATGCCGGAGTGCGTCCCGAGGTCATGGGCATCGGCCCGGTGCCAGCCGTTCAAAACCTGCTGGAAAAGACCGGCCTCAACGCAGACGACTTCGACGTGATCGAAAGCAATGAGGCCTTTGCCGCGCAGGCGCTGGCTGTCAGCAAAAACCTTGGCCTTGACCCGATGAAAGTGAACCCCAACGGCGGAGCCATAGCACTCGGTCACCCGGTGGGGGCGACGGGGGCGATTATCACGGTAAAAGCCCTCTATGAGCTGGAGCGCATCCAGGGGTCCAAGGCCCTGATCACAATGTGCATCGGCGGCGGTCAAGGCATCGCCCTCGCCATCGAACGCATGTGAGCCCTCCGACGAACAAACCGCTGCCTCAGCAAAAAGAACAGCGGAACTGGCGGGCAGGTTCGGGCGGGCTTTAGGCCGCCCGCCTCCTCGAAGACATGTGTCGGTCAGAACAGCGTCATGTCGATCAAAATGAGTGTCGCAGCCCCGCCCAGACCAACGGACACACCGAAGACAACCGCGAGGAAAACCCGCTCCAGAAATCCGTGCGTGCGGGGCGGATCTTCGGCATTGCTCTGGCGGATGAGTGCGGCCTCGACCATGCCCGGCAGGCGCGGGCCAAAGCGGGTGACAACACGGGCTGTCTTGGCCAGATCGGTGAGCACGGCTTTGGGACCAATGGATTTGGAGATATAGTCGGTGACCAGGGGTGCCGCCACCTGCCAGATGTTGATCTGCGGATTCAGCGAGCGCGCGACCCCTTCGACCACCACCATGGTGCGTTGCAGTAAGATGAGTTCGGTCCGGGTTTCCATGCCAAAGCGCTCGGTCACTTCAAAGAGATAATTCAGCAATCGGCCCATGGAGATGTGATTGGCATCCATACCAAAGATCGGTTCTCCGACGGCGCGCAATGCCCGGGCAAATTCATCCACATCCTTGTCGGCGGGCACGTAACCCGCCTCAAAATGCACCTCGGCCACGCGTTTGTAGTCCTTGCGGATGAAGCCAAAGAGGATCTCAGCATAGACGCGGCGGGTATATTCGTCGATATGTCCCATGATGCCGAAGTCATAGGCAATAATGTCGCCGTTGGGTGCGACCTTGAGGTTGCCCTGATGCATGTCCGCGTGGAAGTACCCATCGCGCAGCGCGTGGTTGAGGAAGAGGTTCAGCACCCGGTCGCCAAGGTCAACGCGGTTGTGTCCGGCAGCATCAATGGCGGCGTTGTCGCCCATAGGCACACCATCGGCCCAGCCGAGCGTCATGACGCGGCGGGCGGAATACTCCCACTTCATCTGCGGCAGCTGGAAGCCCTCGTCATTCTTGGTGTTCGCAGCAAACTCTGACGCGGCGGAGGATTCAAGGCGCAGATCAAGCTCGCCGCGCACCACGCCGTCGAAGTGTTCGATCACCTCCATCGGGCGTAGGCGGCGCGAGCCGGGCGAGAAGATCTCGACCATGCGGGCTGCGAGGTAGAAGGCATCCACGTCCTTCCGGAAGGCCTTCTCGATGCCGGGGCGCAGCACTTTGACGGCAACCGCCTCGCCGTTTGAGACCAGCCTGGCCTTGTGGACCTGTGCGATGGAGGCGGCGGCAACGGGTTCGCTGAATTCCGAGAATATCTGATCCACCGGCAGGCCTAGCTCCCGCTGCACCTCTGCCTTGGCTTCCTCGACAGAAAAAGGTGGCAGTTTGTCCTGCAGCACGCGCAGTTGAATCGCCAGCTCATCGCCCACCACATCTGGGCGGGTCGAGAGGATCTGGCCGAATTTGATGTAGGCGGGACCCAGCGCAGTGAGTGCGCGGGTGGCGGGCGGCATGGTCGGATCACCCGCATAGCCCAGCCATTTGAAAGGCAAACCGAGCGCCCGGGCGACGAAGCGGAGCGTGGGCGGCGCCTCGAAGGCGTCGAGCACCACGTTCATGGCGCCGGTGCGTTCCAGCGTGGCGCCTGTGCGGATCAGCCGCCAGATATTGTGAGGACCGCGCATGGGTTATCCTTTGGGTTCGAATTGCTGACGCAATCCGACCAACCGGGGGCTTTGCCCCCGGACCCCCAGGATATCTATGGCCAGAAGAAGCCGGGCGGGTGGCATCACAGTTTCCATCCCGAGTGCAAGCAGGCGATGCCCATGGTCAGGTTGCGGTACTTCGCGTTGCCAAAACCAGTGGCCCGGATCATGTTCAGAAAGGTCTCCTGATCGGGGAAGTTGCGGATCGATTCGACAAGATACTGGTAGCTATCGCGGTCATTCGCGATCACCTGCCCCATGCGGGGGATCACGTTAAAGCTGTAGAGGTCATAGGCTTTTTGCAGCCCGGGGTTTGGCAACTGGCTGAACTCAAGCACTATCAGGCGACCGCCGGGCTTGAGCACCCGGTAGGCCTCGGCCAGCGCGTCTTCTGGGCGGGTCACGTTCCGGATGCCGAAGGAGATGGTGTAGACATCAAAGGTATTGTCGTCAAACGGCAGCGCCATGGCGTCACCCACCACCCAGTCCAGGCTGTCTTGCATTTGTGCCGCCTCGGCGCGTTTGCGACCTTCGACCAGCATGGGCTCGGTCAAGTCCAGCACCGTGGCGTGGCCAGAGCCTGCGCGTTTTAGGAACCGAAAGGAGATGTCGCCGGTGCCACCTGCCACGTCGAGCAGCTTTTGCCCCGGGCGCGGCGCGAGCCAGTCCATCATTGCGTCTTTCCACAGACGATGGATGCCGCCGGACATCACGTCGTTCATGATGTCGTATCGGCTGGCCACAGAGGAAAAGACACCTTGTACCCGTCCGGCTTTCTCGGCTTCGGGCACGGTCTCATAACCGAAGTGCGTCGTTTTGTCTGTCTCGTTGCTCATGGGGTCTTGTGGTCCTTGCCGCTTCGCCTTTTGTTATAGGCTTCACGGGCGGATGCACAATGCGGCCCGATTGTCGCGGGGAGAGCGGTGCCAGAATTGCCGGAGGTCGAAACGGTACGTCGCGGGCTGGAGCCTGCGATGACCGGCGTTGTGATTGCGCAGGCGGATGTGAACCGACCTGATCTGCGATGGCCGTTTCCGCGAGACATGGCCGCGCGGCTGACAGGGCAGCGCATCGAACGGTTGCGGCGGCGGTCGAAGTATATTCTGGCGGATCTGAGTTCGGGCGAGACGCTGCTGATCCATTTGGGCATGTCGGGGCGGATGATGGTCTCGGGCGATCCGCTTGGGCAATTCGTGCACACCCACCCTGCCCCCGAAAAGCACGACCATGTGGTCTTTCACATGCAGAACGGCACGCGCATCACCTTCAACGATCCACGGCGGTTCGGGGCGATGGATCTCATGCAGACGGCGACAGCGGCAAAGCACAAGCTGCTCGCCGTGCTGGGGCCGGAGCCTCTGGGCAACGATTTTCATGAAGACCACTTGATTGCCGCCTTCAAGGGCAAGATGACGCCGATAAAGTCGGCGCTGCTCGACCAGAGAATTGTTGCCGGGTTGGGCAATATCTACGTCTGCGAGGCGCTCTATCGTGCAAAAATCAGGCCAACGCGCAAAGCGGGACGGATTTCTGCAACACGGGTCGCGACGCTTGTGCCGATCATCCGCGAGGTGCTGACGGACGCGATCAAGGCGGGGGGCTCATCGCTGCGCGATTTCCGTCAAGCTGATGGCGAGCTTGGATATTTCCAGCACAGCTTTGATGTTTACGGCCGGGAAGGCGCCCCCTGTAAAACCCCGGACTGCCCCGGTGTCATTGGGCGAATCGTACAATCGGGACGCTCATCTTTCTTCTGTGCGCAATGCCAAAGATAGCTTGAACCTCATCAAGGCTTGGTATTGAGTCGGGGTTCGTGACACAAATCGAGAGCTTTGCGGATGGCCTACGAGACGATCATCGTTGAGATAGAGAACCATGTGGCCCAGATCACGCTGAACCGGCCCGACGCCCTGAACGCCCTGAACGACGACTTGATGAAAGAGTTGGCTGATGCGCTCACCGATGCGCAGGCCAATGACAAGGTGCGCTGCATCATCCTCACCGGCTCGGAGAAGGCCTTTGCCGCCGGGGCCGACATCGCGATGATGAAAGACAAGAGCTTTGTCGAGGCGTTCTCGGGCGATCTTTTCACGCCAGAGAGTGAAGCGATAATGGCCGTGCGCAAGCCGATCATCGCAGCCGTTTCGGGCTATGCGCTGGGTGGCGGGTGCGAACTGGCTATGATGTGCGACTTCATCATCTGTTCGGACACCGCGAAGTTCGGCCAGCCCGAGATCAACCTCGGCGTGGTGGCGGGAATCGGGGGGACGCAGCGGCTTACCCGGGTTGTCGGCAAGTCTAAGGCGATGGATATGCACCTCACTGGTCGCTTCATGGACGCGGAAGAGGCGGAACGTTCTGGCCTTGTCAGCCGTGTGGTGCCTTGCAAGAAGCTTCTGGATGAGGCGCAGAGTGCCGCGCAGAAGATCGTGGAGAAATCCATGATCACTGTGATGGTTGTGAAGGAGGCGGTGAACCGCGCCTATGAGGTGCCCCTGCGGGAAGGTCTGCTGTTTGAGCGCCGGATGTTCCATGCGCTCTTTGCGACTGAGGACCAGGCCGAGGGCATGGGGGCCTTTCTGGAAAAACGCGAGGCGCAGTTCCGCGACAAGTGACGCTTGCACGCGCCGTTCAGCCTGTTAGATCTCCGAGTTTAAAGGTCAAAGCACATGAGCAGACTTGTGCGCTATCTCAGCCATCCTCAGGTTCAGATTGATCCGGAAATCCCGATCCAGAACTGGTCGCTGAGCAAGCTGGGGCAAAGCCGAGTCGCAGCCCTTGCCAAATCCGGCGCGCTGGCAGGCACAACGAAGGTGATCAGCAGCGCCGAGACCAAGGCGCTGGAGACAGCGCGACCCCTGGCCGTCGCGCTGGGATGCGAGGTCGAGGTCCGCGCGCGCATGCATGAGAATGACCGCAGCGCCACAGGGTTCCTGCCGCCCGCGGAGTTTGAAGAGGTGGCAGACGCCTTCTTTGCCAATCCAGAGCAAAGCGTCCGGGGGTGGGAAACAGCTGCCGCTGCGCAAACGCGGATCGTCGCCGAGGTTGAGCAGTGTCAGGCGGAGCATGCTGCGGGCGATCTGCTGTTCGTTGGCCATGGCGCGGTTGGCACGCTGCTTTACTGTCACCTGTCCGGGCTGGCGATCAGCCGCGCATATGATCAAGGGCCTGGTGGTGGGGGATGCTACTTTGAATACGATGCAGAACAGCGCGTTCCGCACGCCTGCTGGAGGCCACTGGAGCAGCTCATCACCGGGTAACGGACAAGGCCGGCGGCCGGTGGTGTAGCCGGTTCAGGCCGTGCCGCTGTCTCTGGACGCAAATTCTGATTTGCAATTTTCGCCGGGTTCTCTATGTACCCGCCGAGATATGCGCGTGCAGCCCGCTTTGGCTAGAATCACCTCCCGGGGTCTCGAACCGGTGTGGCGGCATTGTGTATGACAGACACACAACCGCCCAAGAAGGTGACTTACACATGGCCAACTCGCCCCAAGCCAAAAAACGCGCCCGTCAGAACGAAGCGCGTTTCCAGATCAACAAAGCCCGTCGTTCGCGCATTCGGACCTTTCTGCGCAAGGTCGAAGAAGCCATTGCATCCGGTGACAAGGACGCCGCAACCGCCGCGCTGCGTGCCGCGCAACCCGAGCTCATGCGCGGTGTGACCAAGGGGGTGTTTCATAAAAACACCGCTTCGCGGAAAATTTCGCGCCTGTCATCACGGGTGAAAGCTCTAGGCTGAAAACAACCCCAAGATGTATCGGGGTCTCCCCGAAAATAGCGGTAAAAGGCGTCGTTCATCGGCGCTTTTTTGCATTTATGAGACTCTTTCCGCCCGCTCAGAGATTCTTTTTTGAAAATACAGAGTCAAGAATGAAGATCAGTTGCCGGGTCGCAGACGAAGTTGCTACCTATGTTGTGCGATTCATATCGCCATGGGGGGACAGGCCCTGATCAGCGCGTTCACACTGCTGTGGATGTTGTAACTCAGGGGCTGGGTGTCACCACAAAGGAGACGCCTTCAGTCTGCAAATGCTGCGCAACAGCGATTTGCCCTGTCAAATAAAATGCGGACGGTATCGTCTGATTGGACCGCGTGCCCGACACAGGGCACGTCAGTCCATTGGACACCGCCTATTCTGTAAATGTCCATTGGACGTTAACCAGGTTTTTGTAAGAGCCGGGGCAGGAAAGGTGTGTTCGCAAACAAGAAGGTAGAGGCGGCACAGATGACCCAGAACGGGATCTGCTGCCAAAATGGCAACGCGATGAGGAAAACAGGTCAAATATGACTAAAGAGAAGTGGGGGCAGTTGAGGCAGCGACTGCTAAAGACGGTAGGGCAAAACAACTACACAAACTGGATCGAACCAATAGAGTTTCGGGCAGCGGATGACGGGATTGCGACGTTCGACGTGCCAACGAACTTTCTGGGCAACTATGTGAGCCAGAATTTCGCGGAACTGATCCTGCATGAACTCAAAACCGAAGATCCAAGCCTGCGCCGTTTGCAGTTTGCGGTGCCAACCCCGGTTGGTGCAGGGGCCGACATGCCCCAGGCGCCGCAGCCTGTGCAAAGCTCCGCAGCGATGCGCGCTGTGAAGCCTGCGGCAAACACGGCGCTGACAACTGCGCCGCTCGACAAGCGGTTCACCTTCGACACGTTTGTCGTCGGCAAGCCCAACGAGCTGGCTCATGCTGCGGCTCGCCGTGTTGCTGAAGGTGGCCCCGTGACCTTCAACCCTCTCTTCCTCTACGGCGGCGTTGGTCTGGGTAAAACCCACCTGATGCACGCGATTGCCCATGAATTGCGCGCCCGCCGCCCCGAGATGAACGTGCTCTACCTCTCTGCCGAACAATTCATGTACCGCTTTGTCCAGGCCCTGCGCGACCGCAAGATGATGGACTTCAAGGAGATCTTCCGCTCGGTCGATGTGCTGATGGTGGATGACGTGCAATTCATCGCAGGTAAGGATTCCACGCAGGAGGAGTTCTTTCACACGTTCAATGCGCTAGTGGATCAGAACAAGCAGATCATCATTTCGGCGGACCGCTCACCCAGCGAGATCAAGGATCTCGAAGACCGCGTGAAATCGCGCCTGCAGTGCGGCTTGGTGGTGGATCTGCACCCAACCGACTATGAGCTGCGCCTCGGCATCCTGCAAAGCAAGGTGGAGCAGCAACGCTTGAACTACCCGGACCTTGAAGTCGAGGCAGGTGTGCTGGAGTTTCTTGCACATCGGATCTCGACCAATGTGCGGGTGTTGGAAGGGGCGCTAACGCGGCTCTTTGCCTTTGCGTCGCTTGTCGGCCGCGAGATCAACATGGAGCTGACGCAGGATTGTCTGTCGGACGTGCTGCGCGCGTCAGAGCGCAAGATCACCGTCGAAGAGATCCAGCGCAAGGTGTCGGACCACTACAACATCCGCCTGTCGGACATGATTGGCCCCAAACGTCTGCGCAGCTATGCGCGCCCGCGCCAGGTGGCGATGTATCTCTGCAAAAAGATGACGTCGCGGTCTTTGCCCGAGATCGGGCGGCGCTTTGGCGGGCGGGACCACACCACCGTCATGCACGGCGTCAAGCGCATCGAAGAGTTGAAAACCCAGGACGGCCAGATTGCTGAAGATCTGGAACTTCTGCGCCGCGCGCTGGAAGAATAGTCACACCTTAGGACCCGTCGTGCGGCAATGCAGCGACGGGTCTTGACGCCCTGGGCTTTCCACCACACAAACCAATAAAACACTTGTGAAGTCGGTGGATAAGGGTACCTTGATCCTCCGGACTGGTGGGAGGATCAAGCCTATGAAAATCAGCATCGAACGCGCGTCCCTGCTCAAGGCCGTGTCGCAAGCCCAGTCCGTGGTTGAGCGGCGCAATACAATCCCGATCCTTGCCAATGTGCTGATCGAAGCCGAAGGCAGCGATGTCACCTTCCGCGCCACCGATCTTGACATCGAGGTGGTCGATAAGGCGCCGGCGCAGGTTGAACGTGCTGGTGCCACAACGGTCGCCGCCACCACCCTGCACGAGATCGTGCGCAAATTGCCTGATGGCGCGTTGGTCACGCTGACCGCCGATGGCGCGACAGGGCGGCTGACGGTTGAAGCGGGGCGGTCGAATTTCTCTCTGGCGACTTTGCCGAAGGAAGACTTTCCGGTCATGGCGTCCTCAGAGTATGCTTCGAACTTCTCGGCTCCGGCGCCCGTGCTGCGACGGCTGTTCGACAAGTCGAAGTTTGCGATTTCGACAGAGGAGACGCGGTACTATCTGAACGGGGTTTACATGCATATCGCCGATGCGGATGGCGGGCAGACCCTGCGCTGTGTCGCAACCGACGGGCACCGGCTGGCCCGCATCGACGCGGATTTGCCCGAGGGCGCGTCGGAGATGCCCGGTGTGATTGTGCCGCGCAAGACCGTAGGAGAGTTGCGCAAGCTGCTGGAAGATGACGAGATGAAAATTGCCGTGTCGGTGAGCGAGACCAAGGTGCGCTTTGCCACGCCCGATATCACGCTCACGTCGAAGGTCATCGACGGCACCTTCCCCGACTACACCCGCGTGATCCCGCAGAATAACGCACGCAAGCTTGAGGTAGACGCCTCGGACTTCGCCCAAGCGGTCGACCGGGTGGCGACGGTGAGTTCGGAACGCTCGCGCGCGGTGAAGCTGCAGTTGGATGAGGATCGGCTGGTGTTGTCGGTGAATGCGCCAGACAGCGGGGCTGCCGAGGAAGAGCTGGCCGTGGCCTATGGCGACGAGCGGTTGGAGATCGGGTTCAACGCCAAATACTTGCTGGAGATTGCCAGCCAGGTGGACCGCGAGAATGCGGTTTTTCTGTTCAATTCCTCGGGCGATCCAACCCTGATGCGCGAAGGCAATGATCAATCGGCGGTCTATGTGGTCATGCCGATGCGCGTTTAAACTCCTTGCCTCCGGCGGGCATATTTCTGGAACAATGAAGGCAGGGTGATGGCGCTCTATCTGACGTCGCTGGTCCTGTCGCATTTCCGATCGCACAAGATTGGTCGGCTGGCGCTCGATGGGCGGCCTGTCGCGCTTTATGGGGCCAATGGAGCGGGCAAGACCAATGTGCTGGAGGCGGTGTCGCTGTTCTCACCGGGGCGCGGTTTGCGGCGGTCCAGTGCGGAGGATATGACACGGCGACCGGAGGCTTTGGGATGGAAGCTCTCAGGCGTTTTGCAAGCGCCGCAGCAGGTGCATGAGATCGAGATCTGGTCGGAAGGTGGCGCGGCGCGTCAGGTGCGCATTGACGAGAAAGCCGCGCCTCAAGTGGCGCTGGGGCGGATCGCGCGGGTTCTGTGGCTGATCCCGGCGATGGACCGGCTGTGGATCGAAGGGGCAGAGGGGCGGCGGCGGTTTCTCGACCGGATGACGCTGAGCTTTGAGCCTGGCCATGCGGAGGCGACGCTGGCCTATGAGCGCGCCATGCGCGAGCGCAACAGGTTGCTCAAGGATATGGTGCGCGACCCCGGTTGGTATGCGGCGCTGGAGACGCAGATGGCGGAGAGCGGTGTGGTGATAGATAAAAACCGGCGCGCGGCTCTGGAGCAGCTGGCTGAGGCGCAAGAGGACGCACAGACGGCCTTTCCGGCGGCAGAGCTGACGCTGACCCATGCGGAGGGGCATTTGCCGCAGACGGTGGAGGATGTGCGCGTGGCTCTGGCTGAGAGCCGTCCACGAGATGTGGCGGCGGGCCGTAGCCTGATCGGCCCGCATCGGGCGGATATCTCTGGTGTCTATGCGGCGAAGGGCGTGCCGGCGAAGGATTGCTCGACGGGCGAGCAGAAGGCGTTGCTGGTCTCTCTGATCCTCGCCAATGCGCGAGCCCTGGCGCGGGGTTTCGGAGCGCCGCCGATCCTGTTGCTGGACGAAGTGGCAGCCCATCTGGATCCGGACCGGCGCGCGGCGCTCTATGACGAGATTGCAGCCCTTGGGGCGCAAGCCTGGATGACAGGCACGGAGCAGGAGCTCTTTGCCGCCATGGGTGACCGCGCGCAATATGTGGAAGTGCGCGACAGCGACGGGCTGTCGGAACTGGTGCCCGCGTGACCATCGCGTTGGGGGATCTGGTCCTTTACATGGGCGCGCTGGTGATCCTGTTCCTGACGCCGGGGCCGGTGTGGCTGGCGCTGATGGCGCGCGCGCTGTCTGGCGGATTTGGTGCCGCCTGGCCGCTGGCTGTTGGTGTGGCTGCAGGAGATATCCTCTGGCCGCTGGTGGCGGTGCTCGGCATCTCCTGGGTGCTGTCGATCTTTGATGTCTTCATGGCGGTGCTGCGCTGGGTCGCCTGCGGAGTGTTCATCGGCATGGGGCTTTTGCTGATCCGACATGCGCATCGACAGATCAGCACCGACAGCCGCCTGACCCGTCCGGGGGTCTGGCCCGGATTTCTGGCGGGGCTTGTGGCGATCCTCGGGAATCCGAAGGCCGTGCTCTTCTATATCGGCGTGCTGCCGGGGTTCTTTGATCTGCGCGCGGTGACCGCTCCGGATATCACCGCGATCATTGCCGCCTCGGTGGCGATTCCACTGATTGGGAACCTGTTGTTGGCGCTCTGCGTGGGCCACGTCAGAGCAGTGATCACGGCACCGCACACCCTTGCGCGGATCAACGTGATCTCGGGCGGTTTGCTGATTCTGGTCGGTGTGGTTATCCCCTTCACCTGACACAAAATATTGTGCCCATCGCGTGACATTCCGCCTTGGAAACCTTATAAAACTAGAAAAATAAAAAGGGTTAGCGGCATGTCCGACAACGCGCAAACGCCAGCAGAATACGGCGCCGATTCGATCAAGGTTCTCAAAGGGTTAGAGGCCGTCCGCAAGCGGCCCGGCATGTACATCGGCGACACTGATGATGGCTCAGGCCTTCACCACATGGTCTATGAGGTTGTGGACAACGGCATCGACGAGGCGCTGGCCGGGCATGCGGATGCTGTTACCGTTACCATTCACGAGGATTCCTCTGTGTCCGTCTCTGACAACGGGCGCGGGATTCCGGTCGGGATTCACGAGGAAGAGGGCGTGTCCGCCGCCGAGGTGATCATGACCCAACTGCATGCAGGCGGGAAATTCGACAGCAACTCCTACAAGGTCTCGGGCGGGCTGCACGGGGTGGGTGTGTCGGTGGTGAACGCGCTCAGCGACTGGCTGGAGCTGCGGATCTGGCGCGAAGGTCGCGAGCATGTGGCGCGGTTCGAAGGCGGCTTCACCGTCAAGCATCTGGAGGTGGTCGGCGAGACGGACCGCACCGGCACCGAGGTGCGCTTCATGGCCTCGACCGACACGTTTTCAAACATCGAGTATTCCTTCGAGGTGCTGGAGAAGCGACTGCGCGAGCTGGCGTTTCTGAACTCCGGTGTGCGGATCATTCTGGTGGACGAGCGGCCCGCAGAAAGCCTGCGTTCGGAGCTTTACTACGAAGGCGGCGTGAAAGAGTTCGTGAAGTATCTGGACCGCTCCAAGTCTTCCGTCATGCCGGAGCCAATTTTCATCACCGGCGAGCGGGACGAGATTGGCGTGGAAATCGCCATGTGGTGGAACGACAGCTACCACGAGAACGTGCTGCCCTTCACCAACAACATCCCGCAACGCGATGGCGGCACCCATCTGGCGGGCTTTCGCGGGGCGCTCACGCGGACGATCAACAATTACGCGCAGTCGAGCGGGATTGCGAAGAAGGAGAAGGTGAGCTTCACCGGAGACGATGCGCGCGAGGGGCTGACCTGTGTGTTGTCGGTCAAGGTGCCGGACCCGAAGTTTTCCAGCCAGACCAAGGACAAGCTGGTCAGCTCAGAGGTGCGCCCAGCCGTTGAAGGGTTGATGAACGAGAAGCTGTCGGAGTGGTTTGAGGAAAATCCGAACGAGGCGCGAATTGTCGTCAGCAAGATCATCGAAGCGGCGCAAGCGCGGGAAGCGGCGCGCAAGGCCCGTGAACTCACACGGCGCAAGACGGCGATGGATGTGAACTTCCTCGCGGGCAAGCTCAAGGATTGCTCCGAGAAAGACCCCTCGAAGACAGAAGTCTTCCTTGTGGAAGGGGATAGCGCCGGGGGGTCTGCCCAGACCGGTCGGGACCGTCAGACCCAAGCCATCCTGCCACTGAAAGGTAAGATCCTGAATGTGGAGCGGGCGCGGTTCGACCGCATGCTCAGCAGTCAGGAGATCGGGAACCTGGTCATGGCGCTTGGCACCGGCATCGGACGGGATGAGTTCAACATTGAAAAACTGCGCTACCACAAGATCGTCATCATGACCGATGCGGATGTGGACGGTGCGCATATCCGCACGCTGTTGCTCACGTTCTTCTACCGGCAGATGCCGGAGCTGATCGAACACGGGCACCTCTACATTGCGCAGCCGCCGCTCTATAAGGTCTCGCGCGGTAAGTCCGAGGTCTACCTCAAGGACGAGGCCGCCATGGAGGAATATCTGATCAATCAGGGTGTCGAGGGTGCGATGCTGCGGCAGGGCAACGGCGATGAGATCGCAGGCGCTGACCTGATGCGCGTGGTAGAACTTGCGCGGCAGATGCGCCGCGTGCTCGACGCTTTCCCGACGCACTACCCGCGTCATATCCTGGAACAGGCGGCCATTGCAGGCGCCTTTGCACCCGGTGTCGTGGATGCCGACCTGCAAGGGACGGCCGATAAGGTCGCAGCCCGGCTGAACCTGATCGCCGAGGAGTATGAACGCGGCTGGCAGGGGCGGATCACACAGGATCACGGCATCAGGCTGGCGCGCATCCTGCGCGGCGTAGAGGAAGTGCGCACGCTGGACGGTCGCATCCTGCGGGGCGGCGAGGCGAAGCGCACTGGCAGCTTCACGAAGGAGTTGCAGGACACCTACAACCTGCCTGCCACGTTGGTGCGCAAAGACCGGGTGCAGTCTATTCTTGGCCCACTGGACCTCTTGGATGCAATCCTGCAGGAGGGCGAGAAAGGGCTGTCGCTGCAGCGCTACAAGGGTCTGGGCGAGATGAACCCCGACCAGCTCTGGGAGACGACGCTCGACCCGGACGCCCGCACGCTGCTGCAAGTGAAGGTGGATGATATGGCTGAGGCCGATGATATTTTCACCAAACTGATGGGTGATGTGGTGGAACCCCGTCGGGAATTCATCCAGCAAAATGCGCTGAGCGTGGAAAACCTGGACTTCTGAGCCCACACACGCCGCCCGGCATAGCCGGGCAGCCGACGATCCCCCTCGATGGGGTGAGGCGGCTTTCCCCCTGACGCCAGCAAGCGGTTAGTCGTCCAACCACTCCGGCATGGGTTTCTTTGCGATGAAGGCTTCGATCCCGCGTTCCGTGTCGTGGGCCAGCATATTCTCGGCCATCGCCGCGCCCGCATAAGCATAGGCCTCGGTCAGCGCCATATCGGCCTGTTCATAAAACGCCTGCTTGCCGATCTTCACGGCAACCGGCGCTTTGGAGACAATCTTGGCTGCCATAGCGCGGGCCGCAGCAGCCAACTCCGCTTGCGAGACCACCTGATTGATTAGCCCCATCTCAGCAGCCCTTTGCGCGCTCTGGAATTCCCCAAGCAACAGCATCTCCATCGCCTGCTTGCGGGGCAGGTTGCGCGACAAGGCGACCATGGGTGTGGAGCAGAATAACCCAATGTTGACGCCCGAAGTTGCAAAACGCGCAGTATCAGCGGCCACGGCCAGATCGCAGGTGGCGACCAACTGACAGCCTGCTGCCGTGGCGATGCCCTGCACCTCAGCAATCACTGGCTGAGGCAGGTTCACGATCGACAGCATCATCTTGGAACAGGTCGCAAAGAGCGCGTTGAAATAGGCCTTGCCGCCATCCTCATCCGCCCGCCGCGCCGTCATTTCCTTGAGGTTATGACCTGCACAGAAATGATCACCCGCGCCGCGCAAAATCACCGCCCGCGTCTCGCGATCCTTGGCGATCTCGTCGAGTGTCGCCTGAAGCGCCGCCAGCATATCTTCAGACAGCGCATTCAGCGATTTTGGCCGGTTGAGGGTGATCGTGGCGATCCCCTCGGCACGGTCCGACAGGACTGGTGCAGCGTCGTTCGTCATCAGCGCCCCCTTGGTCTGATCTCGCGACATCAAAGCGGGAAGTACTGCGCCACTGCAAGGAAAATGTCAGCGCCCCGGCGCAGCACCTTCTGTCCGGTCAGCGTGAAACGCAGGCCTATCCCAAAGCGCATGCGGCACCGGATCCTTCGTTTTGAACAGGAACAGGCGCGCAATCTGGGCATAAGAGCGATAGGCATAGCCGCCATTGCGCTGCAAGAACGTAGCACGGCGGGCCGTATAAGACGCCTTGAGTTGGTACCACGGCATCGCTGGATGCGCGTGATGCACAGCATGCAGGTTGTTCTGCAGAAACAGGAAGGCCAGCGGGCCACGATCTTCAATGATCACGCTGCGACAGCGGGCGCGCTCATGCGCGCGATGTTCCAGGAAAGTCCGGATTTTCAGGATCGCGTGGCTCGCGTAAGCGCATAACAGATAGAGCCAGACGGGCATGTCGGCCACGACCATACACCACAAAGCCACGGTAACGAGGCCGAGGAAATGGAAGACATATGCGTCTCTAACACTGTTATTTCCGTCTCTCATGGCGCGCCAATCGGCCTTGTAGAAGGCGGCCAGCCCAATGATCGGGCCCACCACCATCCGCCCCAAAAGCGTATTGTTCCACGTATAAAGGATCCGCCGACCTGTGCTCCACCGCACCCAGACGGCCGGGTCGATAAAGTTGCTTTCAGGGTCGTCATACGGGTCGGTCAGCGCCGGATCGTGGTGGTGGGCCAGATGCGTGTCGCGGAAGCGATGATACGGGATCAGCAGGCCAAAGGCCGGAAATACCAGCGCGGTGTTCAGCCGCGTATCGCGAAAAGGATGACCATGCAGCACCTCGTGGCTGAAGGAGGAATAAAGCGTGAGCGAGAGAGTGAGGATGAGGCATGCAGCCCAGAGGCCAATCACATTGATAGACGTCGTCGAGAACGCAAAACCGGCATAACACAGGCCACAGATCAGAAGGGTTGGCCATTCAATCTCTGGCGTGTTGACCACTTCTCGGATCACCAATTTATCCCGTCCTTTCAATAGGTTTTGCGACTGAAATCGCATCCGTCTAGTCTGGCTAAACTAGGAGATGCGACAAGAGCGTGAATCTGCGTTTCAGGTATTACTTTTGTTGCGATTGCATGATCACATTGTGATTTCACTCATATGTTGTAATTTCACGCCATGGATAGGCGCGATCTTTCAACGGGATTCAAGGACCGACTGGCGCAGGTGCTCGCTTCGCACCCCGCGGGCAAGGGGCAGTTTCTGCGCGACGTGCGCATGGACCGCTCGGCGCTCAGCCAATTCCTGAGCCCAGACAGTGACCGGCTGCCCCGCGCCGAAACGCTTCGGCGGATCGCGCAGGTGAGCGGCGTTTCGGTCGACTGGCTGCTCTGCCTCGAAAACGCACCGGAGGGGCGGCAGGAGGTCGCCGAAAGCGTACAGATCGAGCAAGAGGTGCAGGTAGATGGATCCACCCCGCTTGATCAGTGGCGCAGTGCGGCGTCGGGGTTCAAGCTGCGCTATGTGCCCTCGACCTTGCCGGATATCGTCAGCTTTTCAGCCGAAACCGTGCCGGATGCGCGCGGCGGCGGAGTGGAGAATGTGCTGGAGCAAGTCTCGCTCGACGATATGGACGTCGAGATCGCGATGCCGGTGCAGACGGTGCAGGATCTCTCGGCCAGGACGGGGCTGTGGCGCGGCGCCGATCCGGAACAATGCCGCGACCAGCTGACTTATATGGCGGGGGTCTGCCGCCAGAATTACCCGGCGCTGCGGCTGCATCTCTACGACGGAACACAGACGTTTTCAGCACCCTTTACGGTCTTCGGCAAGCAGCGCGTGGCGCTCTATATCGGTGACGCCTATCTGGTGATCAGCAGCCCCGACCAGATCCGCGGCTTTGCCAGGCAGTTCGACCGACTGGTGCGCCGGGCGATCATCGGCGCGGATATGGTGCATGAGAGGCTGGAGGAACTGGCGGCGCAGGTCCGCTAGGGCCATGTGGCGCGGGCTGACTGACCGTCAGCCGGGCAGGGCGTCACCGCTCAGATACCGCTTCATCTCGGCGCGCAGCGGGTCTGACCACGGCACCGGGCGCCCGCTTTCCATATGCACATAGACCAGCACCGGTGTGGCTGTCATGCGTAGGTCGCCGCCGCATCTAGCCGTGATCCGCAAGTGCGCCGAAGTCCGGCCCAGCCGCAGGACCGACAGGGACCAGGTCAGCACATCACCCATCTTGCTGGGCGCCGTGAACTCCGCACCGATGGAGACGGTGGGCACCCCATAGCCCGACTCCATATGCATCTGCGCAAAGGAATGGCCGAGGCCTGCGTCATGCCATTCCTCAACGGTCTGGTTCACCATCTCGAAATACCGCGGGTAGAAGACGATGCCAGCGGGGTCGCAATGCTGAAAGAGCACCTTGATCTGATGTTGGAAAATCTCGCTCATGCGCCCACCGTGACCGGTCTGCACGCGGCGTCAAGGGTCAAGCGCTGCCATGGTCTGCTGCGAGGTCCGCCAGAATGGGGCAATCGGGCCGGTCATTGCCCGCGCAGGCGTCGATCAGATGCGAGAGCGTATCGCGCATCTCGCCAAGCTCGGTGATCTTGCGGTCGATCTCGGACAGATGTGATTGCGCGAGGCGTTTCACATCCGCACTCGCGCGGGTCTGGTCGTTATAGAGACGCAGCAGGTCGCGACAGGCCTCGATGCCAAATCCCAGAGAGCGGGCCCGCCCGATAAAGGCCAGCTTATGCAGATCTGTGTCAGAAAAGTCGCGATACCCGTTGGCGCTGCGCGCAGGTGTGATCAGGCCGATGTCCTCGTAATATCGGATGGTTTTGACGGGCAACCCCGTGCTGTTGGCAACGTCGGAAATGTTCATGCGGTTCCCCTCTTGAGCCCCCGCAGCCGCAGCGCATTGCTGAGCACAAAGAGACTGGAAAGCGCCATGGCCCCGGCCGCAAGTTGCGGCGACAGGAGCAACCCGAAACTCGCATAGAGCGCACCCGCCGCGACAGGGATGAGCGCGGTGTTATAGGCAAAGGCCCAGAACAGGTTCTGGCGGATGTTGCGCATGGCCGCGCGCGACGCATGCATTGCCGTCTGAACTCCGCGCAGATCACCTGACATCAGCACCACGTCAGCGGCTCCAATGGCGATGTCGGTGCCGCTACCGATGGCAATGCCGACATCAGCGGTCGCCAGGGCAGGGGCGTCATTGATGCCATCCCCGACAAAGGCCACCCTGGCACCACTGGCTCGAATCGTCTCTAACGCGGCGGTTTTGCCCTCTGGCAGGACCCGGGCAATGACGTCGTCGATGCCAAGCTCACGGGCCACGGCCTCGGCGGTTTCCTGTTTGTCACCGGTGATCATGGCGACACGCACTCCTTGGGCATGCAGGTCAGCGACTACCTCAGCAGCGTTTGACTTGATTTGATCCGCGACGCAAATCAGCGCTGCGAGCTGCCCATCGATGGCGGCAAAAAACACCGTCTCGCCAGCCGCAGCGCGGGTGTCGGCTTTGGCAAGCGCGTCACCCAGAGGGATATCATGCTGCGCCATCAAACCTTCCGAGCCCACGAGAACCCGCTGGCCTCCAACCTGCCCGCGCGCACCCAGACCGCTGAGCGCTGTGACCTCCTGCGCGTCCGGCAGGGTAAGACCGTCTGCCTTGGCCGCATCGACAATCGCGTTGGCGACCGGATGCTCCACCCGGGCCTCGACGGCAGCGACGAGAGCAAGCGCCGTGTCGCGCTCAGGACCACCCAACATCTCGAAGCTGGTCAGGACCGGCGCGCCTTTGGTCAGCGTACCGGTCTTGTCGAAGGCGATCACATCCACATCAGCAAGCGCCTGCAGCGCATCACCCTTGCGGAACAGCACGCCCAGCTCAGCCGCGCGGCCTGTCGCGACCATGATCGAGGTCGGCGTGGCGAGACCCATGGCGCAAGGGCACGCGATGATCAGGACCGCGACCCCCGCAACCAGCGCATAAGAGACAACCGGCGCGGGCCCGACAGCGAGCCAGATCATCACCGTCAACGCGGCGAGGCCCAGAACAGCGGGCACAAACCAAAGCGTCACCCGGTCGACCAGCGCCTGGATGGGCAGCTTGGCACCCTGGGCGTCCTGCACCATACGAATGATCCCCGCGAGCACCGTCTCAGTTCCCACATGGGTGGCGCGCAGTGTCAGGCTGCCGGGGCCGTTGATCGTACCCCCCGTCACCGGGTCGCCAGCGTGTTTCTCCACCGGGATGGGCTCCCCGGTGATCATGCTTTCATCTAGGTGGCTGCTGCCTTCTGTGACCACAGCGTCGACGGGCACACGTTCGCCTGGGCGCAGGAGCACGATGTCACCGGGCACAATTTGCTCAACAGCCACGGTCTGCGCGTTGCCGTCACGCAATACCTGCGCCGTCTTGGGTTGCAGCTTGAGTAATGCGCGGATCGCCGCGCCGGTACGCCCCTTGGCGCGCGCCTCCAGCGAGCGACCCAGCAGGATAAAGAAGACAATCACCGCAGCCGCCTCAAAATACACCGCTTGCGCGGCGGCTGGCAGCAGCCCAGGCGCCAGCAAAACACAAAGTGAATAGCCATAGGCGGCAAATGTCCCCACGGCCACCAGGCTGTTCATATCCGGCGCGCGGTGCATCAGCGCGGCGATGCCTTTGGTGTAAAACGCCCGCCCGGGCCCCGCGAGGATCAGTGTTGTCAGCAGCGCCTGAATCCACCAGCTTTGCTGCATCCCGATGGTTTGCATCACAAAATGGTGGAAGGCGGGCACCATGTGGCTGCCCATTTCCAGCACGAAGACGGGCATTGCAAGAAGGCCCGCAAGCCAGGTACGCCGAGCGAGAGCCTGCGCTTCTTCGGTTTTGCGATCATGGGCTGCGTCAGGCGAGCGGGTTTGCAGGATTTGAGCGGGATAGCCGGCATCGGTGGCCGTCTGCGCCAGCGCCTCGGCGGTGGGGCCTGTGTCGTCTACCTCAATCGTCGCCTCCTCGGTGGCGAGGTTCACCACCACACCACGCACACCCGGCACGGCGGCCAAGGCACGGTCCACCCGGCCCACACAAGACGCGCAGGACATGTTCCCAACAGTCAGTGTGATCGTTTGCGCGTCGCGCATATCAGGTGCCCCCGCGATGGTTCACGGGTCACATAAGGCCTCCAGTAACTGGAAGGTCAAGCGTCTTAGGCGCGTTTTTCTTCTGGCGCTGGAGCCTCATCTTGCGAAACCTCCTCCGCCACGAGAAGTTCAGCGTCTTCGATCTCATCCGCCTCAGACGAAGCGACCTCATCTGACGCGCTTGTTTGATCTTCCACGGCACCGACGATCAGCGGCAACATCTGAACACCGCCGGGCATGGCCACCTCGGACATGGGTGGTGTTTTCCACGCAAGCGTATCGAAGCTGTCGCAGTTTTCGCAGATGGGCGCCCATTCCGCATGAATGTGTTGGCAGTTCTCGCAAATCCACTGCGGGCCACGCGACACCGACAGCGCCCGCGCCAGCCATCCACGAACAACGGCATCATCCGCGCCCTCACCCCGCTCAATCGCCGCCATCAGCGTGACAGACCGCGCCGTCGGGTCCGTTTCCACCAGATCTCCCAGCGCGCGGCGCGCCTCGGGGAAGTCTTCATTGGCGATGTGAAGCTCGGCCAACAGCATGCGTGTTTCCGGATTCTGCGCGTTGATTCGGGTCAGCAAGGCAAAACGTTTGATCCGCTGATCCGGCGTCTCATCGGGCTGGATCGCCGCGAAGGTCGAGGCAAGATCAGGGTGCGGCATGGTTTCCCACGCCTTCTTGAGGAGCCGCGTTGCATAGCGCGGCTTGCCCTTTTCGATATAGCTTTGCGCGGCCATCACCGCTGCGGGGATCAGATCCGGCGACAGCTTGTTGGCCTCCACGGCTTTCTCCTGCATCTCTATGGAGGCGTCGTCCTGCAGCAGCTCCTTGGCTTCCGACAAGGCCAAAACGGCATCACGCCGCTTGTGCACATCGCGGGGCAGACTGCCGTATTTCAACTTGGCGCTCAGCGTCTGACGCGCGCCCGACCAATCCTCTTTCTGGGCCTGAAGCCGCAGCAGCACGTCCTGTGTTTCCTCATGCTTGGGCTTGATGGAAAATGCCTTCTCCGCCAGCTTGAGCGCAGTTTCCGTATCACCATCGGCCAGCTTCTGCTTGAGAATGCCGCGCACCCCCACAAACCGAGTGGCGTCATTGGTCACCAGCTTTTTGTAGGTCTCTTCGGCCTTGCGCCGGTCCCCCGCCATTTCAGCCGCCTGCGCGGTCAACAGGTTCGTCAGCTCCGGCTTGTTCAGATAGCGATCTGCCTTGGCGGCCTTGGCCATGGCGACACGGCCCTCACCGCTGGCCAACGCCATCATCCCATCCGACAACGCATCATAGCCCTTTCGCTCGCGGCTTCTGTCGAAATAGCGCGAAAGCGCCGTTTCATCGCCATTGAGGAAATGCCACGTCGCGAGCAGAAGCGACAGCAGCTTCAGCAGGATCCAAACCGCAACGACCAGCGCAACAATGGCAATGGTCGACTGCAAGGGCCCAAAGGTATATTCGCTGCCCATGACGGTCACCTGAACGCCGCCCTCGCTTTCCAGCAAGTAAGCAGCTCCCAGAGCCAGCAGAGCGACGGCCCCGATGAAGAGGATAATCTTGATTAAGGACCAAAGCATAAAACCGACTTTCTCAATTGACCGTCAAACTGTCCGACAGGGACTGTGCCGCCGCAGCGGCAGTTTGCCGGGTTTGGGCGCTGTCCAGCCAGCCCTGCATCGCCGCCTGCGCCGGAGCCGGCAGCGCCTCGGCTTCTGCCAGAGCCGTATCCAGATCGCTGGCCCGGAGGGCCGCTTCGACCCGTGACAGGATCGCATCGGGGTCATTGCCCTCCCGCGGCGTCACAGAACGCGCACTCAGCTGCCGTCGCAGGAACCCACCGATGCCGGAGACTTCTGATTCAGGCACCTCCGCACGCGCAGCGGCGAGGGCCGCGCGGGCGGCTTCGGGAAAGCTCTCCCGCAATGCCGCCACGCTCGGAACACCTTCGACTGCTGCATTTCGCAACGCCTCCGGTACCTCAACCGGTGTGACATCTTCCAACGCGCCCAAAGCAGGCTCAAAAGCCTCGCCATTTTCCACAGCCGTGACCACACGGATCAGAGCCGCACGCGCCAGTAGGCGCTGCGCTTCAGCACTGGCCCGACTGTCTTCTTCTGCCAGACGCGCCTCAAGGTCGGACACGGTCGATTGCAGGGCGGCGATCTCTTCACTGTTGTCAACAACTGGCTCGGGCGCCGTAGCCGTTGGGCGGGCTTCGACCACCTCCAGCCGTGCCGCGAGGCTTTCGAGCGTGGTTTCAAGTGAGGCCAACGACTGGGACAAATCGCCAAGCTCGGGCGAGAGGTCCGGCAATTCAGGCGCTTCAGCGGTCTCAAGCGCGCCCAGGCGGCTGGATAGTGTCCCAATTTCGGCCGTGAGCGGGCTCAGGTCGACCGGCTCGGGCAAGTCTGCCCGCGGGAAATACGCGTCCAGCATGTCGCCGCGACCAGCGATGAAACCGAGAAGTGCAGCCACAATCCCACCAAAAAGCGCTGGCCAGAACCCACCGCTGCGCTGCGGAGCGGGAGGCGGGGCCGGCTTGGGTTCAGTGGCGTCCTCGGATACCGTCTCTTCCGCAGTTTCCGAGCTTTCATTGGTGACCTGCTCGGCCTTTTGCACCTCATCGGCGGAGACCGTGTCTGCGGCATCGGTATCCCGTACCGGATCCGTAATAACGTCAGTGTCGGTAACATCCGCGCTCTGCTCGGCGTTGGATGCGTCAGCAATCTGGTCATCCTGTGTCTGGTCGTCACCTTCGACAGCTGCTTGATCAGCGGTCAAGGTCACCTCAGGTTCGGCTGGTGTGATGTCAATTGGCTCAGCCAACGCATCGCTATGCTCTCTGGTGGCCTTTTCCGAGGGCGATGCGTCTACAGGCTCAACCTTGATCTCTTCTTCTGCCACCGGCGGCGGTGCGCTCTTTGTTGATTTCTTATCTTTGGCCACAAACATCCACCTTTTCGAATCTTCCCCCAGCGGCGCACCCATGAACCTTACTCGGGCGCACCGGGCCGCTCAACCCAAGCTGACCTGCGCCACCAGCTTTTCCAGACTGCGGATCATCGCCTCGGCAGTCGGGTTTTCTGCTATCTCTAACGTTTGAGCGTCCAATCTTTTCAAGGGCTCCGCCACGGCGGGGCTCAATGCAAGAATATGCAACGCCTGCGGTTTGACCAGGTTTTGAGCAAAATGACTGGCTGTTCGCGGTGAAAACAATGGCACAAGCACCGGATCATTGCCGCGCAGCAGGGTGCGGGCCGCGTCGTTCAGTGAAACAAGCTCTTGATCGTAGACCGTCACCCGCGTCACATCGAGGCCCGTGCTGATCAACCGCTCAGCGATATGACCGCGCGTATGCCGACCAGCCAGGTGCCACATGCGCGCACGCAAAGGATAGGCCCCCAGAAAGGCGACCAGCGCTTCGGATGTCTCACCACAGAAGATAGCATGCCAACCTGCCTGATGAGCCGTCGCGGTTGTGGCCTCGCCCACGCAGAAAGCGCGCCGATCCTGACCTGGCGGCACCAGCGGAATGGCAGCCGACGAGGTGAAGATAACCGCATCTTCCGGGCCAACCTTATAGTCGACATCAACCTGGACAATTTCCAGTAACGGGCTTTCGACAAGGGTGCATCTGCGACGCAACGGCTCCGTCAGCTGGTCAGCAAATCGGGCGTTGGCCGCCGCCGGGCGGGTCAGAAGCAACGGTATCTTAGCTGGGTCCATCGGACCCCCCGGCATTGTTTCGGATCTAGACAGGTGTTACCTGCCGCCAGAAGGCTAGGCAACGGAGACTTGGGTGACGCGCGCTCTGACGGTTTTGGGATTGGAGAGCAGCTGCGACGATACCGCAGCCGCCGTCCTGCGGCGCGGGATGGATGGCCGAACGGAGATTTTATCGTCCGTTGTGCGCAGCCAGACCAACCTGCACGCAGCCTTCGGCGGCGTTGTGCCCGAGATCGCGGCCCGTGCCCATGCCGAGGTGTTGGACTATTGCGTGGAAGAGGCGTTGAGCCAGGCGCGCTGTGCGATCCCGGACCTTGATGCCATCGCCGTGACGGCGGGGCCGGGCCTGATCGGCGGCGTGGTCTCCGGCGTGATGTGTGCCAAGGGTTTGGCGGCGGCCACGGGCCTGCCGCTTTACGGTGTCAACCACCTTGCCGGTCATGCGCTGACCCCGCGCCTGACAGATGATGTGGCCTACCCGTATCTGATGCTGCTGGTCTCAGGCGGGCATTGCCAGTTCCTTCTGGTAAAGGGGCCTGACGCGTTCTCGCGGCTTGGCGGGACGATCGATGACGCGCCGGGCGAGGCGTTTGACAAGGTCGCGCGGTTGCTGGGCCTGACACAACCCGGCGGGCCCGCTGTTGAGAGAACGGCAAAGTCGGGATCAGCAGACACCTTTGCGTTGCCAAGGCCCCTGCTGGACCGGCCCGGGTGCGACATGTCTTTTTCCGGGTTGAAAACGGCGCTGCTGCGTGCGCGTGACACAGCGGTGGCGCAGTACGGTGGATTGCCCGAACAGGTACGCGCCGATCTTTGCGCGGGCTTTCAGGCGGCTGTGGTCGATGTCTTGGCCGAGAAAACCCGCCGGGCATTGCGGGACTACTTGGATCTCGCACTCGCGCAACCAACGCTCTGTGTTGCGGGGGGTGTCGCGGCGAATGGCGCAATCCGGACGAAACTGGAAGCGGTTGCCGCCGTTGCTGGCGCGCAGTTCGTTGCACCGCCACTGGCGCTCTGCACGGACAACGCGGCAATGATCGCCTTTGCCGCCATGGAACAGATGGAGACACGCGCGCCAGACGGGTTCGACCTCGCCGCCCGACCGCGTTGGCCCCTTGATACCGCTCAGCCCGCCATGCTGGGCAGCGGCAAGAAAGGCGCCAAGGCGTGAGCGTCGGCGTTCTGGGCGCCGGGGCCTTCGGGACCGCGTTGGCCATCGCGCTGGCCCGAAAGGCGCCGGTACAACTCTGGGCCAGATCGGAGACCCGGGCCCGCGACATGGCAACCCATCGCCAAAACACAGCCTATCTGCCCGAGCAGGCCTTCCCGGAACAGTTGATGGTCACTGCGAACCTCCAAGAGCTGGCGGGCTGCGATACGCTGCTTCTGGCAGTTCCGATGCAGCAGCTCGACAATTTTATTGCCGAGAACGCAGCAGCCCTACAGGAAAAAACCCTCGTGGCATGTTGTAAAGGGGTGGACCTGCGCAGCGGTGATGGCCCTGCCGAGATCATCGCGCGGCATCTGCCGGACACGGGCTTCGCCTTGCTCACCGGGCCAAGCTTTGCCCGTGATATCGCGGTAGGCCTGCCCACCGGCCTGACTCTGGCCTGCACCGACGACGGGCGGGGACAGGCGTTGCAAAAGGCTCTGTCGACACCCGCCCTGCGGCTCTACCGCACAACGGATGTGATCGGCGCGACCTTGGGCGGTGCGCTGAAAAACGTCATCGCTATTGCCTGTGGTGCGACTATCGGCGCCGGTCTTGGAGAAAGCGCCCGCGCGACCGTCCTGACCCGCGGGTTTGCCGAGATGCAGCGGCTGGCGCTCCGGCGCGGAGCGCAGGCCGCAACGCTCTCTGGCTTGTCCGGCTTTGGTGATCTGGTCCTGACCTGCACGTCCGAGCAATCGCGCAACTATCGCTTTGGCCGCGCGCTTGGGCAGGGCACAACCTTTGACCCGAGCGTCACCGTGGAAGGTGCTGCCACCGCGCGGGCCGTGCGAGATATTGCCGCGCGCGACGATCTGGACATGCCCATCACATCGGCAGTTGCGGGGTTGGTCGAAAACCGCTTGGATGTGACACAGGCGATGCAAGACCTGCTGTCGCGCAGTCTGAAGGAAGAATAGATGCTTGTTGCCCTGATCGCACATGACAAACCCGGGGCGCTGCCTGTCCGGCAGGAGAACCGCCCCGCGCATGTGGCTTACCTGAAAGACAGCACCGCCGTGCAGCAGGCGGGCCCGCTGCTTGACGCGGCAGGCGACATGGTCGGCTCGCTGATCATTCTGGATGTAAAGGACATGGACGAGGCGCGGCTTTGGGCCGCTGCTGACCCTTATGGCAAGGCCGGGCTCTTTGCTTCCGTCGACCTCATTCCGTGGAACCGGGTGATCGGCTGATGCAGTATTGGCTCTTCAAATCGGAAACCACCACCTGGAGCTGGGATCAGCAGGTCGCCAAAGGTGATTCGGGCGAAGAATGGGACGGGGTGCGGAACTATCAGGCCCGCAATTTCATGCGCGAGATGAAACTGGGCGATCTGGGGTTTTTCTATCACTCCCAGAAAGAGCGCGCGATTGTGGGTATTGTCGAAGTGATTGGCGAGGCGCATCCGGACAGCACCACGGATGATGAGCGCTGGGACTGCGTGGACATCAAGGCGGTGAAGCCGGTGAAAACGCCGATCACACTCGACGATATCAAGGCCGAGCCCCGGTTGGTCGAGATGGTACTGGTGCGCAATTCCCGCCTGTCGGTGCAACCGGTGACAGCCGAGGAGTGGCGGATCATCTGCGAGATGGCTGGCGTTTCAACCTAGCCGATTGCGCAGTTTGATGACAGGTTCAAAAGCAAGGCAAATGGGAGGAAGCTATGGAATACGTCAGCGTCTTGGTGGCCGGGGTGGCCGGATTCATGTTCGGCGCGGTCTGGTACACCGTTCTGGCCGAGAAGTGGATGGCCGCCTCCGGCGTGGCGGTGGATGAGACCAGAAAGCCCGCAAACCGCTCTGATCCTGTGCCCTACATCACCAGCCTGATCGGCGGCATCCTCGTGGCGGGCATGATGCGCCATACCTTTGAGTTGAGCGGGATCGACACGCTGGGCAAGGGCCTTCTCTCCGGCCTTGGCATCGGGCTGTTTCTGGTCAGCCCCTGGATCGCAACATTCTACAGCTTTGGCGGCCGGTCCAAACAGCTGATCCTGATTGATGGCGGTTATGCCACCTTCGGCTGTGCCGTGATCGGGACGGTGCTGACGCTGTTCTGAAGCTGATCTGGATCACGCCAAGACGGCGGGACGGTGGTGATCAAAGAAATGAAGGGTCCTGACCAGATGCCAGAACCCTTCCTCACCCAACGCGCGTTTATTCCCACCGCACGTGTCTGAATCTGGTCCTGGCCATGCTGGCCGGATACCTTAGACTTACCGCACCGCAGCAAGAACCGCAATTTTTCAATGATTTAAAAGCCGCCTAAAAACGAAACGCCCCCTTAAGAAAGGAGGCGCCTGGGTGGTCCGAGGTGCTGCGGCTCAGCTATAGACGGCTTCCTTGCCGAAATGCTTGGTCAACATGTAGTAGACCACTGCGCGATATTTGTTGCGCTCGGATTTTCCGTAGGTTTCGATGACCGACGTGATCGCCGCATCAAGTTCCGGCCCGTCAGACAGACCCAGCTTCTTGATCAGGAAGTTGTTCTTGACGGTCTCGATCTCTCCCGCCTGGCTGGAGGCAACCGTCGCCGCATCCGCATCATAGATTGAGGGGCCGCAGCCGATTGTGACCTTGGTCAGCAGATCCATGTCCGGTGACATGCCACATTTGTTCTTCAGATCATCAGCGTATTGCGCGATCAAATCGTCTCGTTTGCCCATAAATTCACTCCCTCTTGGCAAAATCGGTCGGCTTGTCCGACCGTTGCGGGGCAGACTAGTCACATATGCCCATTCACAAAAGGAGTTTTTGCACGACGACTTCCCCGCCACATACTCTTGCCACCCAAAAATATCCGCAAGTTGCTTGCACCTGTACCGGAACAGCAAAAAGGGGCCCGAGCAGGGACCCCTTTCGGTTGTCAGACTATCCGACTTAGGAAATCTGATCGATCGGCATATCGTCCGGCAGACCTTCAACGTTTGTTTCGTCAAATTCGGGCTGCGCTTCCAGCTCGGTCTCTGTCCAATTGGCCAGCTTCAGCGTGTCTTCTTCAGCTGTCATGTCGAACTCGTTCAACGGAATGGCCACGGTGTATTCACCCAGGCCCAGGAACCCGCCAATGCCGATCACAGCGGCCAGTTTGTCGCCGTCACGGATGATGTAGTCGATCTCACCCACGACCTCACCGTTGGCTTCGGCCACGTTTTTGCCGATCAGATCGCCAACCACCATTGTGGACATCTCGGCATCAATCGAGTTGTCCGCCTGCAAGGTGTCTTCGGAATACTCCGCCGCATCTTTTACGGCGTCGGCTGTGGCTGATGCCGCATCCTCAGCGGTCTCTTCCACGGCAGTGGCGGCATCCGATGCAGCGTCAGCTGTCGCTTCAGCGGCATTTTCAGTGGCCTGTGCGGCGTTATTGACGAACTCTTTGGTCTCGTCTGCGGCGGTTTCCATCGACGTGTCCGCTTTGATTTCCGCGTCGGTGGACGCGCTGGTGCCGGCAAATGCGGTACCCGCTGTCAGAGCGAGAATTGCAACGGTTGCTTTCAGGTGTGTCATCTTAGCCTCCATAAATTGCGTACAGGGAGGCAACATCAACTGCGGCTAATCTGTTCCCCAAAATAGACAGAAAAACCTGTAATTTCAAAAATTTGCTGTCTGATACGAAAAACGACGCGCCCGCCGGAACGGACGCGTCGCGTTGCGCGTTAGCAAAGGTTTGGTGTCAGTAGCGATAGTGTTCCGGCTTGAACGGACCCTCGGGTGCGACACCGATGTAAGCCGCCTGATCCGCATCCAATGTGCTGAGTTTCACGCCGATACGCGCGAGGTGCAGGCGTGCGACTTTCTCATCCAGGTGCTTGGGCAGGATGTAGACGTCGTTTTTATATTCGTCGCCCTTCGTCCAGAGCTCGATCTGCGCCAGCACCTGGTTGGTGAAGGATGCAGACATCACGAAAGACGGGTGGCCAGTCGCGTTACCGAGGTTCAGCAGACGGCCTTCGGAGAGTAGGATCAGGCGATTGCCACTTGGCATCTCGATCATGTCCACTTGCTCTTTGATATTTGTCCACTTGTGGTTTTTGAGCGCAGCGACCTGGATCTCATTGTCGAAGTGGCCGATGTTGCCGACGATGGCCATGTCCTTCATCTCGCGCATATGCTCGATGCGGATCACGTCCTTGTTGCCGGTTGTGGTGATGAAGATGTCAGCTGTGCCAACCACATCTTCGAGCAGAACCACCTCAAAGCCGTCCATCGCTGCTTGCAGTGCGCAGATCGGGTCAATCTCGGTAACCTTCACGCGCGCGCCCGCGCCGCGCAGCGAGGCGGCGGAGCCTTTGCCCACATCGCCGTAGCCCATAACGACAGCGACTTTACCTGCCATCATCGTATCCGTGGCGCGGCGGATGCCGTCGACCAACGACTCCTTGCAGCCGTATTTGTTATCGAACTTCGACTTGGTGACGGAGTCGTTCACGTTGATCGCCGGGAAAGGCAGCTGACCCTGCTTCACCAGATCATAAAGACGATGTACGCCGGTGGTGGTCTCTTCCGAGACACCAATGATCTGGTCACGGGTCTTGGTGAACCAGCCGGGCGAGGCGGCCATGCGCTTCTGAATCTGTGCCTTGATCACGGTTTCTTCTTCCGACGTCGGCACCGGGATGATGTCCTCTCCCGCTTCGGCGCGCGCGCCGAGCAGCACATAGAGCGTCGCGTCCCCGCCATCGTCGAGGATCATGTTTGGGCCGTCCTCGAACATGAAGGATTTGTCGAGATAGTCCCAATGCTCCTCCAACGACTGGCCCTTGATGGCAAAGACCGGCGTGCCGCCTTCGGCAATTGCAGCAGCGGCGTGGTCTTGCGTCGAAAAGATATTGCAGGACGCCCAGCGCACGTCAGCGCCGAGGGCCACAAGCGTTTCGATCAGCACGGCCGTTTGGATGGTCATATGCAGCGAGCCCACGATCCGCGCGCCTTTCAACGGCTTGCTGTCGCCATATTCCTCGCGCAGCGCCATCAGGCCCGGCATTTCGGTTTCCGCAATGTCCAGTTCCTTGCGCCCGAATGCCGCCAGTGAGATATCTTTTACAATATAGTCCGAAGTCATCGTATATGTCCTATCGGTGAATTTCGCCCGCAGATAGCACTCTCGCCTGGCTGATACAATCCGGCAGGCTGCGACAAGCTGAACAGTCTGTAAAGCCTGGCAACACTGCGCTGGCAAGCCGCTTTTCATTTCTGCAGGATCGGTCCAAAAGAGGGAGGCCCGGACACGCTTCGGGCTGGCACATCGAACTGAGTGGACCCCATGGCCAAACCGAAACGCGCCTGGCAGAGGATGCTGTCCGGACGGCGGCTGGATCTTCTCGATCCAACGCCGATGGATATCGAGATTGAAGATATTGCCCACGGTCTGGCCTTTGTGGCGCGTTGGAACGGGCAGACACATGGTGATCACGCCTATTCGGTGGCAGAGCACTCCCTTTTGGTCGAAACCCTGTTTGCGCGACTTGTCCCGGCGGCACCGGCGCGATGGCGCCTGGCTGCCTTGCTGCACGACGCGCCAGAGTACGTGATCGGCGACATGATCTCACCCGTGAAAGAGGCGGTCGGCCCGGGATATGGCGCGCTCGATCAACGGCTTGCTGCTGCAATTCACCTGCGCTTTGGCCTGCCCGCCGCAATCCCGGACAAGATCAAACGCCAGATCAAGAAAGCCGACCGCATCAGCGCCTGGATGGAGGCAACACAGATCGCCGGGTTTTCGGAAACTGAGGCGAACCGCTTTTTCGGCAAACCCGATCTCACGAAGATCGAGGCTCTAAAGATTGTGCTGCGGCCACCGGTCGAGACCCGCAGCGCCTTCACGGACCGGCACGCGGCCTTGTTGAAAGAGATCGTATGATTGAGGTGCGCAAAGCCATGGTGCTCGATGCGGGTTCGATGGCGCAGCTGTTGAACGAAATCATCGGGATCGGAGGAACCACAGCGCTGACCCGCCCCGTCACGGCTGATGACCTGACTGACAGGATGGCCAGCGCATCTGACCGCTCGGCCTGGCATGTGGCTGTTGACGCACGCGAGGTCGTGCTCGGCTTTCAATGGATCGCGCCACATGCCGATCTACCCCCTGACGCCGCCGATATCGCCACCTTTGTTCGGGTGGGTCAAACTGGTCTTGGTATCGGTTCCGCGCTGTTCAAGAAAACCTCCGATGCAGCACGCCAACTTGGATATGTCTGGATCAACGCGACCATACGCGCCGACAATGAAGGTGGGTTGACCTACTACCAGAGCCGGGGTTTTCGGGACTGGCATTTCGATGAGGGTGTCGTGCTGGATAGCGGGCAGGTCGTGGACAAGATCAGCAAGCGCTACGATATTTGAGAGCTATGCGGTGGCCTGAAAGCCCACCGCACCTGCTGGGTGCGCCGTCTGTGCTGGCAGGTAGGGTGGGCTTTCAGGCCGACCCCTCCCAACAGATCACCTTGGTGACCGTTTTGCCAGAATGCGCTGAAGCGTGCGGCGGTGCATGTTCAGGCGTCGCGCCGTTTCGCTGACATTCCGGTCGCAGAGTTCGAACACGCGCTGAATGTGTTCCCAACGCACCCGGTCGGCACTCATTGGATTTTCAGGCGGAGGTGGAAGGTCATCACCTCGCGCGAGAAGCGCGTTCACGATATCCGCCGCGTCAGCTGGCTTCGACAGGTAGTCGGTTGCGCCAATCTTCACCGCGGCCACCGCCGTGGCAATTGCGCCATAGCCAGTCAGCACGACAACCCGCACATCGTCACGCTTTTCCCGAAGCACCTCAACAACATCGAGACCGTTTCCATCTTCCAACCGCAAATCCACAACGGCATAGGCAGGCGGGCGAGCCGTCGCGATGGCCGTTCCTGCGGCAACGGAATCCGCTGTCTCAACTGAAAACCCGCGCTTTTCCATGGCCTTGGCGAGCCTGCGCAGAAACGGTTCATCATCGTCAACCAGCAACAGGCTGTTGTCTTCATCCGGGTTCAGGTGCGCAGCAGTTTGCATGGGGCGCCTTTCTTGCAGCATATTCGTTGCACCACCTATATGTGGCAGAGAGGTACACCCGTCAAACACTGCGACAGTTTGCGCCTGTGTGCCGCACCAACTGATCCTGGAGATATGGCAGCCTCACCCGTTGCGGTTGCCCTGATCAGGTGAACTTTGGCGCTGCGATGATCGTCTCAGGAAGCCGGGCTGTTCTCCACAAAACAGGCCACCGCCTCAGCGATATCCTCGGCTGTGGCCTCACGACGGAAGAATTCTACGAACCCCTGCTCCGGCAGAACCAGATAGCTGAATGTTGAATGGTCGACGAGATAATAGTCGTCCCCGCTGTCATGCGCCTTGTAGTAGGTCCGATAGGCCTCGCTCGCCGCCTTGACCTGTTCTGGCGAGCCCGTGAGGCCAATCATCCGCTCATGCAGGTTGGCTGCAAAGTCACCCACCACATCCGGTGTATCCCGCTTGGGGTCGATGGAAATGAACATTGGTGTGACCGAGATGTTGCGCTCGGCCAGAACATCCACGGCGACCGCGTTGCGCGCCGTGTCAATTGGGCAGACGTCAGGGCAGAAAGTATAACCAAAGTAGATCAACGCGGGCTCGGTGATGACGTCTTTGTCCGTGACCGTCTCACCTGCAGCGTTCACCAGCTCGAACGGGCCGCCAATACTGGCAGTACCGCCGGCGACCTGGCTTGCGCTGCATTGGGCAAAGGCGTCTTCACCACCAGATGGTTGAGTTGCAAACCAGATCCCACCAAGAAGACCCGCAATTGCGATGGCGGCGAGGGTTGCGATATAGCGCATGGGTGTCGCGTCTCCTGTCATGATATAGGGTGGTCTTATCACCTCGCAGTCCTACCGTCCTGCGACATCTGTGCAACTCAATATGTGGTGAGACCGATGCCGGAAAGCAACGTCAGACCTCTTGGCGGTGACACGCGCGCCAACTGGATCCGGCTGCGCACAATGATCCTGCTCAGGTGGTTCGCCATTGCCGGCCAGCTCACCGCGATCATCGTTGGGCAGCATTGGTACGGCCTCAAGCTGGAGCTGGGCCTGTGCTATATGGTGATCGGAGCCTCGGTGATCGCCAATCTGGTGGCCATCTTCATCTTCCCCGAAAACAAACGGCTGAGCGAAGGGGAGAACATGCTCATGGTTCTCTTTGACCTGTTGCAGCTGAGCGTGCTGCTCTTTCTGACAGGTGGTCTGCACAACCCCTTTGCGCTGCTGATGCTGGGGCCGGTCACGATTTCAGCGGCGGTTCTTACCCTGCGATCAACGGTCCTGCTGGGCAGCACCGCTATTCTGATGGTGTCGATCCTGTCGCAAATCCATCTGCCACTGCAGACGGAGACCGGCCTGATCCTGGAATTTCCCCCGCTCTTCGTCTTTGGCAACTGGATTGCACTGATCATCGCGATTGTCTTTATCAGCGCCTATTCGGTCCGGGTAACCTCCGAGATCCACTCCATGTCCGACGCTTTGGCAGCGACGCAGATGGCGCTGGCCCGTGAACAAAAGCTGACGGATCTGGGCGGCGTTGTCGCAGCCGCCGCGCATGAGCTGGGCACACCACTGGCCACGATCAAGCTGGCCAGCGGAGAGCTGATCGAGGAGCTGGCTGACCGCCCCGAACTGCGCGAGGATGCGGCCCTGATCCGCGAGCAGGCAGATCGCTGCCGCGATATCCTGCGGGATATGGGCCGCGCGGGCAAAGACGACCTGCACATGCGGCAGGCCCCGCTGATGGCGGTGGTGGAAGAAGCCGCCGAGCCGCATATGGGCCGAGGCAAGACCGTGCATTTCCATCATCTGGAGGATCCCCAGCGGCAACCCGCCATCCAGCGCAAACCGGAGATCATCCATGGCCTGCGAAACCTGATCCAGAATGCGGTCGATTTTGCCGAGCACGACGTCTGGATCGAGGCCAACTGGACCGAGACCGAGGTCTCCCTGCGGATCATGGATGATGGCCGGGGCTTCCCGCCACATCTTCTTGGACGCATAGGGGATCCCTTCATGAACCGGCGCGCCATGCCGCCGGGGCGCGGGCTCAGACCCGGGTACGAAGGCATGGGGCTGGGCCTTTTTATCGCCAAAACCCTGCTTGAGCGGTCAGGTGCAGAGTTGCGGTTTGCCAACGGTCGGGACCCGGCCGAGCCACAGGCCACCGCCGCGACCTATTTCGGCGCTGTTGTCCAGGTCGTGTGGAGCAGGGAGAAAATTGACGCAAGAACAAGCGGTCTGATGGTCAATCAAACGGAAAACAAGCCGATAACCGCCTGATGGACCGACGGGTTAACTCGCTATTAACCTACGTACGCAGATAGTAAAGACGCGTTTCATCAGAGTCTGAGGATCATTTGTCGTATGCCTTTTTGGGACATCGCGGCCATTATTGTTGCAACCGGGCTGAGCACGGTCGCAGCGCTCGTCTGGATTGCGCGCGCATCGTCAATCAGGCCTCGGCGCCTTCCGATGTCCGGTGCCCCGGGTCGCGCAGACAATATCTCTTTCCTGTTTGAACAGGAAAACCTGCATCACGCATCGGACACGGCCCAGCAGCTCTACCGGCTTGTCCCAGGGCAGGATGACTGGAGCACATGGCGTGCGCGGCTTCTCAACAGATTTCCCAGCCTGCCGGAACGCCCTCTGCCGAACCAGACAGGCGATCTGATCATACCGGCGCGGCATGCGGAGGACACCGCAACACTGACCCTGACCAGCCGCGGGCAGTTCACAAAAATCCACATTGACGACGACCGGATGGTCGATGCGGCCCAGTCGCAAAAGCTGCGTGCGCTGCACCGAGAGCTGGCGGATCTGAGACGCGCCAGCGACACCACACCACACGCGGTCTGGCAGGTGGACTCCGCCGGCCAGGTCACCTGGCACAACGCGGCTTATGAAGATCTTTACGTTCGGTTACACAACACCGCGCCGCAACCAACCAAACCGGTGTTTGAGGTCTCGGACACGCTTAATGAAAAGACCGGCCGCCAGCGGGTATCAACCAAATCCGCGATTGGCGGCAAAAAGGACTGGTATGATGTCAACGCGGTGACGGTCGGTGATATCACGATCTTTCATGCCGTTGATGTGAATGCCGTTGTGAAATCAGAAGCCGCCCAGCGCAACTTTGTGCAGACCCTGGCCAAGACCTTCGCGCATCTGTCCATCGGATTGGCGATTTTTGACAGGAACGGACAATTGGCGCTGTTCAACCCGGCACTTATCGACCTGACGGATCTGCCAGCCGACTTTCTCAGCGGGCGGCCGACCTTGCTGTCATTCTTTGACCGCATGCGGGAAAACCGCCGGATGCCGGAGCCCAAGAACTATCACTCCTGGCGCCAGGAAATCTCCGAGGTCATCGCGGCGGCCACCGATGGCCGGTATCAGGAAACCTGGACACTGGAGACCGGCCAGACGTATCGGGTACGCGGGCGTCCGCATCCGGACGGCGCCGTTGCCTTTCTGATCGAGGACATCAGCGCCGAAGTGTCGCTGACGCGGAATTTCCGCGCGGAACTGGAGCTTGGCCAATCGCTGATGGATACGTTCAACGAAGCCTTGGTCGTGTTTTCATCAACCGGTGTGCTGACCTTCTGCAACCTGGCCTATCGGGAGCTTTGGGGTCTGGATCCGGACAACAGCTTTGCCGATGTGACAATCGGGGACTCGGTCGATGAATGGAAAAAACAGTGCAAACCGGGTGCACGCTGGGCCGCACTGACTGACTTTGTCCGTGGCTTTGGGGAGCGGACAACCTGGGACATGCCCGCCACGCTGAACGCGGGCACGCGCCTGACCTGCACCGTCTCCCGCATCGCCTCCGGTGCAACGGTTGTGCGCTTTGTCGTACAGCTGGATCGTCAGACAGCAGATCAGAAACCGCAGGATCGCGTCCGCCGCACCGCCTGACCACAAGCCATTCCCCCCTTGCAGCGCCCTGTGCAGGCGGTAAGCATGGGACATGGGCGCCGACAGTCTTAATTTCGACATGCACAGCAGTGATGCAACTGCGGCTTTTGCGGCCCGGCTTGGCCCGCTGTTGCGACCCGGCGACACCGTACTTTTGACCGGTGATGTGGGTGCAGGGAAGACTCATCTCGCCCGGCATCTGATCCAGTCGATCCTGGTTGTCCCTGAAGACGTGCCCTCGCCGACCTTCACCATCGTGCAGACCTACGACACCCGTCAGGGGCCGTTGTGGCATGCAGACCTTTACCGGCTGACCGATGATACGGAGGTGGAGGAACTGGGGCTGGCAGAGGCATTCGAGACCGCCATCTGCCTCGTTGAGTGGCCGGACCGGCTTGGCCCGCTGCGACCCCAGGATGCGCTCTCCATTCACCTCGACGCCGGGCAACACGATCAGGCGCGCGTGCTGCGGTTGACCTCTACAGCGGTCTGGCGCGACAGGCTCGGAGCGATCCTCGCATGAAGACGCGCGCGGCCATGCTGGACAGTTTCCTGACACAGGCTGGTTGGGGCGCGGCGAGATACTCGCCTTTGGCCGGGGATGCGTCAAAGAGGCGCTACGACCGGTTGACGGGCAAAGCAGGCGCGCGTGCCATTCTCATGGATGCACCCCCTGAAACCGGAGAGGACGTGCGCCCCTTTGCGCGGATCGCACGACATTTGCTTGGGCTGGGTCTGAGCGCACCGCAGATCATGGCGCAGGACGACACGCGCGGATTCCTGCTGTTGGAGGACCTCGGGGATGACCTCTTTGCCCGGCTGATGGAAACAGACCCGGTGCTTGAGCCGCAGCTTTACGCCGCGGCGGTCGATGTTCTGACCCACCTGCACAAGACCACTCCACCCCCCTTGCCAATCTTCGACGCCACGCAAGCCGCCGAATGGATCGCCCCGGCCTTCGACTGGTATCAGTTCGGCGCGACGGGTGCTGTGGACATGGCGGCAAAGGCCCGTGTTCGGGGCATTTTGCGCGCCCTGTTGGAGCCGCTGGATGCGCAACCGCGTGTTCTGATCCAGAGGGATTATCACTCCGAAAACCTGCTCTGGCTGCCGGATCGCGATGGCCCGGCGTGCGTGGGTCTGCTGGATTTCCAGGATGCGCTGCAAGGCCACCGGGCCTATGACCTTGTCTCGCTGCTACAGGACGCGCGGCGGGATGTATCATCTGACATGGAAGCGACCATGATCCACCGCTATCTGGAGCAGACTGGACAGGATGCGGAGACCTTCAGAACCGCATACGCCGTGTTGGGCACCCAGCGAAACCTACGCATCATCGGCATATTCGCGCGCCTGTGCCTGCGGGACGGAAAGGCGCATTACATCGACATGATCCCGCGCGTCTGGCGGCATATTGAGCGCAATCTCAACCATCCAGCCCTGCATGAACTAGCAGTGGAGATCGCACAGACGCTGCCCCGCCCGGCAGCTGATATTTTGACAGAACTGAGAGAGCAATGCGCGACCTGCCCCAATCGCTGATGCTGTTTGCGGCTGGGTTCGGGACCCGCATGCGACCGCTGACCGACGACCGGCCAAAACCGATGATCGAGGTGGCGGGCCGCCCTTTGATCGATCACGCGCTGGAGCGGATCACAGGGATCGCCCCGGACAGGGTTGTCGCCAATCTGCACTATAAACCTGCGGCGCTGGAGGCGCATCTGCGGGCCAGGGGTGTGACCACCCTGCTGGAGATGCCGGATATTCTCGACACGGGCGGCGGGCTGCGCAACGCTTTGCCGCTCTTGGGCGATGGTCCGGTTTTCACCATGAACCCCGATGTGATCTGGCGCGGTCCCAATCCGCTGGACGTGCTGCGCGCCGCCTGGGATCCAACGCGGATGGACGCGCTGCTGATCTGCGTGCCGGTCGCGCAAACCCATTGCTACGATGGCGCAGGTGACTTCGCCTTGGGTGAGGCGGGCACGCTGCGCCGTGGTGCGGGCCATGTCTATGGCGGCACCCAGATCATCAAGACCAACCGGCTGCAGGACATCGACGAAGCCGCGTTCTCGCTCAACCGCATCTGGGATCTGATGGGGCAGGACAGGCGGCTCTTTGGCGTTCCATACCCCGGCAAATGGTGTGACGTCGGCCAACCGGCCGGTATCGCCAAGGCCGAAGCGCTGTTGGCCCGCCGCGATGTTTGAGCAAAGCGAAGAACCCCGGGTCTTTGGCCTCGCGCCCGGCGTTGACTTTCCCAAAGCGTTGACGGCAGGCCTGATCGCCCGCATGGCAGACCGCTCACCCGAGGCCATGGCGCGGGTCCATCTGATCGTGAACACGCGCCGGATGCAGCGGCGACTGCGGCAGCTGTTCGAGCAAGGAGATGCCGGTTTCATGCCGCGCATTCGCCTGCTGACCGAGTTGGACAAACTGGACCCGACAGTGGCAGGGCCTCCGGCCATCCCGGCGCTGCGGCGACGGCTGGATCTGATTGCACTGGTCGCCCGACTGCTGGAACAACAAGTGGAGCTTGCCCCACAATCCTCTCTTTATGCATTGACCGACAGTCTGGCCGCGCTGCTGGACGAGATGCAAGGCGAAGGCGTGAGCGCGCAGACCATCGCCAATCTGGACGTGACCGACCAGTCGGGACACTGGCAGCGCGCCTTGCAATTCATCCGCATTGCACAGGGCTATCTCGATCAGAGCGACACCCCGCCCGACCAGGAAGCGCGGCAGCGAAGCATGGTCATCGCGCTGGCGCAGAGATGGGCCGACGCCCCCCCTGCAGATCCGATCCTGATTGCGGGCTCCACCGGATCACGCGGAACCACGATGCTGCTGATGCAGGCGGTCGCGACGCTGCCGCAGGGAGGGCTGATCCTGCCCGGCTTCGATTTCGACATGCCGATTGGCGTCTGGGATCAGCTGGATGAAGCGCTGACCTCGGAGGATCATCCGCAGTACCGGTTTCACAAGGTCATCACGGCCCTCGGGCTGCGGCCAACGGACGTGCGCAACTGGCACGACACGCGCGCGCCATCGCCTGAACGCAACGCGCTGGTGTCTTTGTCGCTGCGCCCGGCCCCGGTGACAGACGCCTGGCTGATCGAAGGGCCACGGCTGAGCGGCCTCGCCGACGCCACAGCAGGTGTCACCTTGCTGGATGCGCCCAGTCCGAGAGACGAGGCGCTCGCGATTGCGTTGCGCCTGCGCCAGGCGGCGGAAACGGGCGAGACTGCCGCCCTGATTACCCCCGATCGAACACTGACCCGGCAGGTCACGGCCGCGCTGGACCAATGGGATATCCTGCCGGACGATTCCGCCGGAACGCCCCTGCATCTCTCGCCGCCAGGGCGGTTTCTAAGGCATGTCGCGCATCTCTTCACCCGGCGTCTGGATGCTGAAGCCCTCCTGACCTTGCTCAAACACCCGTTGACCCACAGCGAGACGGACCGGGGCCCACATGTTCTGAACACCCAACGGCTGGAATTGCGCATCCGGGCCCGCGGGCTGCCGTATCCCGATGCGCGAGGGCTGGTGGAGCTGCTGCAAAGCTCTGTTGCTGATGATGCGGGGCAAGCAGCACTTCTGGACTGGGCTGCATGGGTCGGGCAGACATTTGCCGGGAACGAGCGAGCAAACCAGCCGCTGCAGGACTGGGTAGAGCTGCATATCATCTTGGCCGAAAGCATCGCGGCGGGGCCGGGTGGCACGGCCCCCGGTGAACTTTGGAAGAAAAAGGCGGGGCAGAAGGCGCTGGCTGTCATGCAAGGGCTCAAGGATCAGGCCGCTTTCGGGCCTGCCATGTCAGCCCGCGACTACGCTGATCTTGTCGGTGCGCTGTTGTCCGGTGAAGAGGTGCGTGACCGCGACGCGCCCCACCCAAGCATCATGATCTGGGGCACGCTGGAGGCGCGGGTGCAGGGCGCTGATCTGGTCATCCTTGCCGGTCTGAACGAGGGCAGCTGGCCTGAGGCGCCAAAGCCCGACCCCTGGCTGAACCGCGCCCTGCGGCATCAAGCCGGGCTTTTGTTACCCGAACGGCGCATTGGTCTCTCGGCCCATGACTACCAACAGGCCATCGGGGCCAGGGACGTTTGGCTGACCCGTTCAATCCGCTCCGATGACGCGGAAACGGTGGTCTCGCGCTGGCTGAACCGGTTGCGCAACCTGCTGGACGGGCTGCCCGCGCAGGGCGGCCCGGATGCGCTGAATGCCATGCTGGCCCGGGGGCGCGCGTGGTTGGCAAGGGCCGCAGCTTTCGAGCAGGTCGAAGCGACGCCCGCCGCCCCGCGCCCGTCGCCGATGCCGCCCGTGGCTGCTCGACCCCGTGCGCTTTCGGTCACGGACATCAAGCGGCTGATCCGCGATCCCTATGCCATCTACGCGCGGCACGTGCTGAAGCTGTCTCCGTTCGGGCCTTTGGTACAAAGCCCCGACGCGCTGATGCGGGGCACGCTGGCCCATGACATTCTGGAGCGCTTCATTCGCGATACGGTGGTCGATCTGAGCAGTCTCACGACAAATCATTTGATGCACATCGCACACACGGTCATGACTGAGGAGGTGCCTTGGCCCACCGCTCGGGCGCTCTGGCTGGCGCGGATCGAAAAGATCGCCCCATGGTTTGTGGAACGTGAAACCATACGGAGACGTATGGCAACGCCGATTGCCTTTGAAGGTGAGGCCAAGGGCAAACTGGTTTGGCCTGAGCTGGGTTTCACCCTCAGTGCACGGGCAGATCGTATCGACGTTACAGAAGACGGCAGCGCGATCCTTTACGACTACAAGACCGGCAAGCCACCGACGCTGAAACAGCAGACCCGCTTTGACAAGCAACTGCTGATCGAAGCAGCGATGATTGAGGAGGGTGCCTTCGACGCGGTCGGTCCCAGCGCGGTCAGGCAGGCGGTGTTCATCGGCCTCGGCGCAGACCCGGAAGAGGTCGCAGCGCCGTTGCACAAGGAGCCGCCGGTTGAGGTGCTGGACAATCTGCGCGCGCTGATCTTGGCCTATCTCGCGCCCGGGCAGGGCTTTACCGCGCGGCGCATGATGGAAGAAGACAAGATCGCCAGCGACTATGACCAGCTGGCACGTTTTGGCGAATGGGATGCGGCGGACCACCCGGTACCGGAGGATCTGTCATGACCCCGCGCGACGACGCAACCGAAGCGCAGGTCCGCGCCGCGCGGCCCGATGCCTCCACCTGGCTCGCGGCCAACGCCGGATCGGGCAAGACCCGCGTGCTGACCGACCGGGTGGCGCGCCTGCTGCTCGACGGGGTGCAGCCGCATCACATCCTCTGCCTGACCTACACCAAGGCCGCGGCGTCAGAGATGCAGAACCGGCTGTTCCGCCGCCTTGGCGCCTGGGCCATGCTGCCGGAGGCAGAGCTGCGCGCCTCGCTGCACGAGTTGGGCATCGAAGGCGACATCGAAAATACGCGATTGCGCGAGGCGCGCACGCTCTTCGCCCGCGCCATTGAGACGCCCGGTGGGCTGAAGATCCAGACGATCCACTCGTTCTGCGCCGCGCTCTTGCGCCGCTTTCCGCTCGAAGCGCGGGTCAGCCCGCAGTTCACCGAAATCGAAGACCGCGCCGCAGATCTCTTGCGCGCTGAGATTGTCGACCAAATGGCCGAAGGCGCAGATGCAGGCCTGATTGCCGACATCGCGCGTTTTGCCACCGGGCAGGATGTCGGCGACCTGATGCGTACAATAATCCAGCATCGCACCCGGTTTGCGCAGGACGTGACGCTGGCGGATCTGCTGGCGCTGTTCGACCAGCCTGCCGATCTGTCCGAGGCCAACATTGAGCGCGCGGTGTTCCAAGGCGATGAGACGGATCTGATCACGGCCATCCTGCCTGCACTGCGCGACAAGGGCGGCAATGACGCCAAGGCGGCTGAGAAACTGATGGCCTTGGGGCCGCTCGGCTATGGCGCGTTGCCGGGGTTGGAGGCTGTGTTCCTCACCGGCCCCTCTACAAAATCCCCGTTCTCTGCCAAGATCGGCAGTTTCCCAACCAAGGCGACACAGGCGGTACTCGGCGCCTATGTGCCCGCCCTTGATGACTTCATGCGCCGGGTGGAAGACGCCCGCGCGGCGCGGCTTGGGCTTGCCGCCGCGCGCAAGAGCCTCGCCCTGCACCGCTTTGCCCGCCGGTTTGTGGCGCTTTACGAGGAGCAAAAGCTCCTGCGCGGCTGGCTGGATTTCGATGATCTGATCCTGAAGGCCCGCGACCTGCTGACCGACCCGGCGGTGGCAGCCTGGGTGCTCTTCCGCATCGACGGCGGCATCGACCACATCCTTGTCGACGAGGCGCAAGACACAAGCCCAACGCAATGGGATGTGATCCGCAAGCTGGCGGCGGAATTTTCCAGCGGGCAGGGCGCGCGCGAAGACGTGGCGCGCACGCTCTTTGTGGTCGGGGACAAAAAACAGTCGATCTATTCCTTTCAGGGCGCGGATCCGCGCGAGTTCGACCGGATGCATGCGGAGTTCAAAACCAAGATCGAGGCGGTGGAACAGCG
The DNA here is from genome assembly GCF_009811755.1 of Roseobacter cerasinus. Taxonomy (GTDB): domain Bacteria; phylum Pseudomonadota; class Alphaproteobacteria; order Rhodobacterales; family Rhodobacteraceae; genus Roseobacter; species Roseobacter cerasinus. The sequence continues at coordinate 381,853 of NZ_BLIV01000002.1, read as the reverse complement.
GTTCCAAAGCCTCTCGCTGGCCTATTCCTTCCGGTCGTCGCCCGCCGTGCTGGATGTGGTCGATGCAGCGTTCGAGACACAGTCAGACGCCGGGTTCGATGCGGAGAACCGCCACATCGCCTTCAAATCCGCGCTGCCCGGCCGGGTGGACCTCTGGCCCGTGCTCGACAAGCGGCCCGAGGCGGAAGAACGCCCGTGGTACGACCCGCTCGACCGCAAGAGCCCGCAGCACCACATGGTTCTCCTGGCCCAGCAGATCGCCAGCCAGATCCGCCAGATGATCGACACCGGCGCGACCATTCCGGTCGATGGCCCGGATGGCCCCGCAAAGCGCCCGGTGCAAGCGGGCGATTTCCTGATCCTTGTGCAGCGCCGCTCGGACCTCTTTGCCGAGATCATCCGCGCCTGCAAAGCGCATGACCTGCCCATCGCCGGGGCGGACCGGTTGAAGGTGGGCGGTGAATTGGCGGTGCGCGATCTGGCGGCCTTGCTGTCTTTCCTCGCGGTGGCCGAAGACAGCCTGTCATTAGCCACGGCTCTGCGCTCGCCGCTTTTCGGTTGGAGCGAAAAGCAGCTGTTTGATCTGGCGCATGGCCGCGCTGAAGACCATCTGTGGCAAGCGTTGCGCGGCCAGCCCGAGGTTTATGGCGACACACTGGCGGTACTGAACGATCTGCGCGCCAATGTGGATTTCCTGCGCCCCTACGACCTGATCGAACGGGTTCTGACCCGGCATGGTGGGCGCAAACGGCTGCTCGCGCGGCTGGGGCGCGAGGCGGAAGACGGCATCAACGCCCTGCTCTCCCAGGCGCTGGCCTATGAACGCACCGCAGTGCCAAGCCTCACCGGCTTCCTGGTCTGGATGGAGACAGATGATCTGGAGATCAAACGGCAGATCGACAGCGCGTCGGACCAGATCCGCGTCATGACGATCCACGGCGCCAAGGGGCTGGAGGCGCCCATCGTGATCTTGCCGGACATGGGCAAGCGCGACATCCAGATCCGCGATGAGATTGTGCAAGTCGAGGGTCAGCCCCTGTGGAAGACACGCAGCGCAGAGATGCCCCCCGCCATGTCCGACCGCATCGACGAGATGAAAACCGCGCAATTCGAGGAGCGGATGCGCCTGCTCTATGTGGCGCTGACGCGGGCAGAGAAATGGCTGATCGTGGCGGCGGCGGGAGATCTGTCGAAAACCGGCGAGAGCTTTTATCAGATTGTAGAGCAGGCGGTGGAAACCCTGGGGCCGCAGCAGCTGAGGTTTCAGGGGCTCGACATCCGGCGCCACGCACATGGAGATTGGGAGGATCTTCCCCTGCTTGCGCAACCCTCGACCAAACCGCCCACAGCAGCGCTTGACCCGTTGTTCAACCGCAAGGCGCCACCGCCTCCAGACCCGACCCTTGTTATCGCGCCAACGGAGCTTGGCGGCGCAAAGGCGTTGCCCGGCGACAGTGGCCGGGATGAAGAGACAGCCAAAGCCTATGGCAGCGCTGTGCATCACTATCTTGAAGTACTGAGCGGCACCGATCCGTCGGATTGGCACCGTTTTCAGACACCCGATCAGGCGGAAGCTTTTGCCGAGGCCACCGAAGTTGTGAAAACACCCGCACTGGCGCGGTTGTTCAACGAGGAGGCCTTGGCCGAGGTCAGCCTGTCCGCCCCGTGGCGCGAGGCGCGTCTCTCGGGCACAATCGACTGGCTGATCATCCGCCCCGACAGCGTGCTGGCCGTGGATTTCAAGACCAACCGCGCAGTCCCTTCGCGCCCGGAGGACTGCCCCGAAGGCCTGCTGCGCCAGATGGGTGCCTATGCCCATATGCTGGCGGAGATTTATCCGCGGCACCGGATCGAAACGGCGATCCTCTGGACACATGCCCGTGCGCTTATGCCGCTGCCGCACGATATCGTGACAACTGCACTTGAACGCGCGCAAGATCTTGACGCCGCTGCACCCGCTCCCTAGGTTCACCGTCCAAGCATAGCCTGTCAGGAGATCACCATGGCCACCCTTGCTGTAACCGACGCGACATTCGACGCCGAAGTGAAGAATTCCGACATCCCCGTTGTTGTTGATTTCTGGGCAGAGTGGTGTGGCCCCTGCAAGCAGATCGGCCCCTCGCTCGAAGAGCTGTCGGACGAGATGAACGGCAAGGTAAAGATCGTGAAAGTGAACGTCGATGAGAACCCGAACTCGCCCGCACAAATGGGTGTGCGGGGCATTCCGGCGCTCTTCATCTTCAAAGACGGGCAGGTTGTCTCCAACATGGCGGGCGCACGGCCCAAGGCGGCCCTGCAAAGCTGGATCGAAGACGCGATCTGATCAAATCCATCGAACAGACAGAGAGGGCGCCTCATCCGGGCGCCCTTTGTTGTTTGTGCGCGGCAGACACCGGACCTTGTAGCCCCCGAGCCTGCGCGCCATATAGAGCAGCACGACAAAGGAGGCCCACATGGCGCAGGACGAGTTTCCCGGATGGCACGGGACCACGATCATCGGTGTGAAAAAGGCTGGTGAAGTTGTGATCGCCGGTGACGGGCAGGTGTCGTTGGGCCAGACGGTCATCAAGGGCACGGCGCGCAAGGTGCGCAGGCTCAGCCCCGGTGGGTTTGACGTGGTGGCAGGCTTTGCCGGGTCCACCGCCGATGCCTTCACGCTGCTTGAACGGCTGGAGGCCAAGCTGGAGGCAACGCCCGGGCAGTTGGCCCGCGCCAGTGTCGAGCTGGCCAAGGACTGGCGCACCGACAAATACCTGCAAAAGCTCGAAGCGATGCTGATCGTGACCGACGGGAACGACCTTCTGGTCATCACCGGCGCAGGTGACGTGCTGGAGCCCGAGCACAATGTGGCCGCTATCGGGTCGGGCGGGAACTACGCGTTGGCCGCAGCACGCGGGATGATGGACGGGGACCGCTCCGCCGAGCAGGTGGCGCGCGACGCCATGGCCATTGCGGCCGACATCTGCGTTTACACCAACGGCAATCTCACGGTGGAGAGCATCTCTGCATGATCGACCGTGACGATCTCCGCGCTTCCGTCAGCGCCGGTATCGTGACGGAGGCTCAAGCGGCGGCGCTCGTCAGCCTCGCGCACAGCCGCAGCGGTGCGCGCGAGAACCTTGCACCTGGTGATGAACCTTTTGAGCTTTTCAAAGGGTTCAACGAGATTTTCATCGTCGTGGGCCTCAGCATTCTGGCCATGGGCTGGATCGGCATCGTGACCTTCTGGATCGCGCAGGACCCGCTCCAAATCCGCGATACGCTGATGTACTCAAGTGTCGCCGGGGCGGTCGCGCTCTGGACACTGTCGGAATACTTCATCCGCCGCCGCCGCATGGTTGCGCCAGCCATTGCGCTCGCCGTGCTCTTCGCGGCAAATGCCGCCTACGGGCTGGCAGGGGCCTTTTCCGAACTGTTTATGGTAGCGCAGGGCGACAACAGCAGCTTGCCGATGCCCTTTGCCCTTGCCACGCTGGCGCTGTTCATCTTCTGGTTTCGCTTCCGCGTGCCTTTTGCCCTAGCGCTGATCGCGTTGGGGGCCTTTGGCGTGGCCATTATAATCGCAGGGAACAGCAGCGGCTCGCCACAGTCGATTGAAGACCTCTTCCTGCTCTCGGCGGGTGGCCCCTTCGCCTGGATCACACTGGCGCTTGGCCTCGTGGTCTTTGGCGTGGCCATGACGTTCGATATGTCCGACCCGCACCGGGTCACCCGCCGCGCGGCCAATGGCTTCTGGCTGCATGTGGTCGCGGCCCCGGCGCTCGTGAACACCATCGCGCTCACGCTGCTCGACCGCGAGGAAAGCTGGTCCAACACTGCGCTGGTTGCCGTGCTGACCCTCTTTGCGCTGGTTGCCATCATCATCGACCGACGCTCGTTCCTGATCGCCGCCATCGGCTACACCGTGATCCTGACCGCCACGATCTTCGAAGGGGATGGCGCGGTGTTCACCGTGTTCTTCCTCGGTGTCGTGCTGCTTTTCCTCGGCGCGCGGTGGGAGAAAATCCGCACGCGCCTGCTGGCGCTGCTGCCGGGGTTTGTCCCGCTGCACCGGCTGCCGCCCTCTCATGTAACAAAGGCCTAACCCATGACCGACCTGACCCCCCGCGAGATCGTCTCCGAGCTCGACCGTTTCATCATCGGGCAGAAGGACGCCAAGCGCGCCGTCGCCGTGGCGCTGCGCAACCGCTGGCGGCGCAAGCAGCTTGGGGATGATCTGCGCGACGAGGTTTACCCCAAGAACATCCTGATGATCGGGCCCACCGGCGTCGGCAAGACCGAGATCAGTCGCCGTCTGGCCAAGCTCGCCCGCGCGCCCTTCCTGAAAGTGGAAGCAACGAAGTTCACCGAAGTCGGCTATGTGGGCCGCGATGTGGAGCAGATCATACGCGATCTGGTGGACAGCGCCATCATCATGACGCGCGAGCACATGCGCGACGATGTGAAGGCGGGCGCGCATAAAGCGGCGGAAGAGCGGGTGATCGACGCCATCGCTGGCGAAGACGCGCGCGACGGCACACGAGAGATGTTCCGCAAGAAACTGAAAGCGGGCGATCTGGACGATCAGATGATCGACCTGGAGGTCGCCGACACCTCGAACCCCTTCCCGATGATGGACATTCCCGGCCAGCCGGGGGGCATGAACATGCTCAACCTCGGGGATATCTTCGGCAAGGCCATGGGCGGGCGGAAGACGCGCAAGCGCCTCTCGGTCGCAGAGAGCTATGACATGCTGATTGGCGAAGAGGCCGACAAGCTGCTCGATGATGAGACGGTGACCAAGGCGGCCATCGAAGCTGTGGAGCAAAACGGGATCGTATTCCTCGATGAGATCGACAAGGTCTGCGCCCGCTCCGACGCGCGCGGCGGGGATGTGAGCCGCGAGGGCGTGCAGCGCGACCTGCTGCCACTGATCGAAGGCACCACGGTCAGCACCAAGCACGGGCCGGTGAAGACCGACCACGTGCTCTTCATCGCCTCGGGCGCCTTCCACATCGCCAAACCCTCTGACTTGCTGCCTGAACTGCAAGGCCGTCTGCCCATCCGCGTGGAGCTGCGCGCGCTCACCGAAGAGGATTTTGTGCGCATCCTGACAGAGACCGACAACGCATTGACCCTGCAATACACTGCGCTCATGGGCACCGAGGAGGTCACCGTGACCTTCGAGCCGGAGGGCATCGCGGCGCTGGCCAAGATCGCCGCGGACGTGAACCAGTCGGTCGAGAACATTGGCGCGCGCAGGCTCTATACGGTCATGGAACGCGTCTTTGAAGAGCTGTCCTTCAACGCCCCGGATCAGGCGGGCGAGACGGTGACCGTGAACGCAGACTTTGTTGAGAAAAACCTCGGTGAGCTGACCAAATCCACCGATCTCAGCCGCTACGTGCTTTAACGCTTCCCTTCCGCTCGTCCGCCTGCAAGATCAGGCGCATGGGCTACATCCGCTTCCTGATCGACAACCGGCTCTTCCTGCTGGCAGGGTTCCTGTTGTCGTTCACCTCCTCCTACGGTCAGACGTTTTTCATCGCGCTCTTTGCCGGTGACATCATGCGCGACTTTGGCCTGACCGACGGGCAATGGGGCGGGCTCTATACGATCGGCACGACGCTCTCTGCGGTGACGATGATCTGGGCGGGCGTGCTGACGGATAGATTCCGCGTCCGCAATCTCTCACTCGTTGTGATGGTACTATTGGCACTTGCCTGCCTCGCCATGACTGCCGCCAAGGGTTGGATCGCCCTGATCGTCACCATCTATGCGCTGCGATTGCTCGGGCAGGGGATCATGTCCGAGCTTGCCTATATCGCCATGTCCCGCTGGTTTGTCGCCGCGCGGGGACGCGCGATCTCGATTGCCTCTATGGGCTTTGCCGTCGGGCAGGCGGTGCTGCCGATCTTCTTTGTCGCCCTTCTCGCCATTACGGAGTGGCGCACCCTATGGGTTGTGGCGGCGGGGTTGGTCGTGCTGACCATCCCCGCGATCCAGAGCCTGCTGCGGCGAGAACGCACCCCACAGTCACTTGCGGAAAGCAGCACAAGCCTTGGGATGGCCGAGCGGCACTGGACGCGGCTCGAGGTTCTGCGGCATCCGCTCTTTTACCTGCTCCTCCCCCTGATGGTCGGCCCACCGGCCTGGGGGACCGCGCTTTTCTTTCAGCTGGTTCATCTGACCGAGGTGAAGGGCTGGAGCCTGGTCGCTTTCGTGTCGTTGATGCCGCTCCTGACCGTCTCGATGATCGCCGCTACCTTCCTGACAGGCTGGGCGGTAGACCGCTTCGGCGTCACACGCGTTCTGCCTCTCCAGCTGCTGCCTTTCGCACTGGCCTTTGCGGCGCTCGGGCTTGCCGATACCCTCGTGGCCGCTGGCATCGGCCTTGTGATCTTTGGGATCGGACAGGGCATGCATGGCACGGCCATCACCGCGTTTTGGCCTGTGTTTTACGGCACCCGAAACCTCGGGGCGATCAAAGCGGCAGCCGGGGCCCTTGCGGTCTTTGGCTCTGCCATAGGGCCGGGGATCAGCGGGGCATTGATCGACTATGGCATCGCCTTTCCGCAGCAGATGATCCCCTACGCCGGGTTTTACCTGGTGGGTGCGGCGCTCGCCACACTGGGCATCCTGCGGTACCGGCGCGACCTGCCTAACGGCGGCGCCTGAGATAGACATAATAGGCCCCACCACCGCCGTGGCTGACATGAGCCTGGCTCACCTGCATGACCACAGACGACAGCGGCGGCGCGGCCAGCCATTGCGGCACTTGATGGCGCAAAACGCCGTGGCGGACGGGGATCGGCCCGCCTTCATCGCGGTTTTTGCCCTTGCCGGTGATGACCAGCACCAGCCGTTTCCCCGACTTATGTGCAGACAGGATGAAGGTGGCGAGGACCCCATGCGCACGGTCCAGCGTCATGCCATGCAGGTCAATCCGTCCTTCGGGTTTGAGCTTGCCTCGTGTCATCTTTGCAAAAGCCTTGCGGTCCATCTGCACAGGTGCTGCCTGTAGCCGGTCGGGCAGGGACGGCATAAGATCAAAGGAGGTTTTGCGTCGTTCGGGCTTGGGCGGGAATGTCTGGTTGAGCTTGTTTAAGTCTGGCTTTGGTCGTGCAGCCGATGGTTTGGGCGGCGGAGCGACCGCATCAGGGTCAAAGGTCTCCCGCGCGCGCAGGGCTTCGGTGTTTTCAGTGACCTTGCGCCAGAGGGCCTCTTCCTCAGGCGACAGTTTACGGCGTGTCACGGGGTGCCGTCCGGGGCCATGGCAAAGGCGCGCTGGATTGGCAACAGGACGACCATGCGCCCGGGGTCCTTCAGCTTGCCCGCCGCGCGCCCGGCAACATCGCCCGTGCCAAAGAACACATCCGCCCGCTGCGCGCCCTTGATGGCCGAGCCGGTGTCCTGCGCGATCATCAGGCGGCGCAGCGGCTGCGCGCCGTCCTTCTCAACCCAAACCGGAGCACCCAGAGGGACGAAATCAGGGTCGACCGCGATGCTGCGCATCGGCGTGACAGACCGGTTCATCGCACCCAGCGGCCCTTTGTGCGCGGGCACCTCACTCACTTCGCGGAAGAACACGTAGGAGGGATTGTGAAACAACAACTCGCGCCCTGCGACAGGATTGCGCCGCACCCAGTTCTTGATCACCTCGGCGCTGACCTGATGCGCGGCGTAGATGCCGCGCCGCACAAGCTCCTTCCCGATAGAACGATAGCTGTGGCCATTGGCACCAGCATAACCCACGCGCAGCTTGTCTCCGCCCGGCAGATGCACCCGCCCAGATCCTTGAATTTGTAGAAAAAACAGCTCTACCGGGTCATCGACCCAGGCGATTTCAAGACCGCGCCCTTCGAGCAGGCGCCCATTGATGATCTGCCGACGGGAATACCAGAGGTCGGTTTTTCGTGCCTCACGCGGCATCGCATAGAGCGGATAGCGGAACCTGTCGGTGCGTTGGCGCGACCCATTCAGTTCAGGCTCAAAATACCCGGTGAACAGCCCCGGCGCGCCATCCTCAATCAGGACGGGCCGAAACAGAAGCTCGAAAAACATCCTCGGATCAGGATCGGTGGTCGCGTAACCGCAAAGCGACTGCCAGTCGAGATCATCCATATCAGGGCAGGTCGCGCGGAAGGCATCAAAGGCGGCCTGATGATCATCCTCCGCCCAACCGTCGAGATCGTTGAAGTCCAGCACCGTGACAGTCGCTTCGGCCGCTGCCTCACCCGCCATGCCAAGCAGGCCAGCGAACACAGCAGCAGACACGACCGAAGTCATGCGTCTGTGGACACCAGCAACCAATTCGGATCATCCGCCCCCATGACGCGCGCAAACGACCAGGTGTCTTTCTGACGTTTGATCTCTTTGGGATCTCCGTCAATCACTTCACCTTCAGCGTTGCGCACCACCGAGGTGAGCTCGGCCACAAAGCGGATCGTCAGCTCTGCTTCCTGCGTGTCATCATCAAAGGTCGCGTCGACAAGCTTAAGCTCTCGCACGCCAATGAAGTTGGATTCGACCGTTAGCCCCTGGTCTTCGCGGGCAGCGATACCGTCAACGAAGGATTCATAAATATCCTCCGCCAGGAACGGTTGGATATCGGAGAGTTCACCCTTTTCGTATCCCATGACGATCATCTCATACGCGCTGCGCGCACCCCCCAGAAACTCTGTCACGCTAAAGGAGGGCTCAACCCGTTTCATCTCTGCCAGAGCCTTGGCCGCCGGGCTGTCTTCTTCGACATGATCGGTGATGTCGAGATCCGGCCCGCCATCGATCACCTCGAACTCCGGACCCGTACGAGATCGTGCCTGGGGTTTGGGCAGGGGTGGTTGTTCGAACCCGTCCCGTGTCCCCAACACGTTCTTCAATCGCAGGATCAGAAAAACAGCGATGCCAGCCAGCACCAACAGCTGTATCAAGGGGGAGTTCATATGTACCTCATGTGGGGTAAATCATGGAAACGGGCGGATTTCCCTCTTATGTAGGTGGCGGGCCGTGGCAAGTCCACTCTCGCTCCAGGAAAGGACACATCAATATGTGGCTATTTATCGCTTTTCTTGCGGTCCCACTGATCGAAATCACCCTGTTCATCCAAATTGGCGGGGCCATTGGTCTTGGCTGGACCCTGGTCACTGTCGTGCTGACGGCCATCGCGGGCACTTGGCTTGTGCGCAATCAGGGGCTTCTGGCGATGAGCCAGCTGAAAAGCTCCTTCTCGGATCTGCGCGACCCGACAGAACCGCTGGTGCACGGGGCGATGATCCTGTTTTCCGGTGCTTTGTTGCTCACGCCTGGGTTTTTTACGGATGCGGTTGGCTTTCTACTGCTGGTTCCGGCGGTGCGTGTGGCCGTCTTCAAGGCGCTGCGCAGCCGGATCAACGTGCAGAGCTTCGAGGCCAGACCGCGTCCGCAGCGACCGCACCAGCAGGGCGATGTCATTGATGGAGAGTTTACCGAGGTGCCGAGAGAGCCGACGGCCCGGCCCGGCCCGTCGAAGTGGTCCGACCATTGAGCCATGGGCTGCAAGCTGCTAAGGCTCGCCCGGATTTATTTTTTCTCTAGGAGAGATCTCAATGGCTGAAGCCGAAGCACAAATCCCAGCGCCGCAAATGCGTGTGCTTGGACAATTCGTTCGTGACATGTCTTTTGAAAACATCATGGCGCAAAAAGGCGCCCCTGCTGATGTGCAGCCTGACATTCAGGTCCAGGTCAATCTTGACGCAAAAAAACGTACGACCGAAGGGCAATATGAAAGCGCAATCAAGCTGAACGTGACCTCCAAGGCCAAAGACGGCGACGCAACACTGTTTGTGCTTGAGATAGACTATGCCGGTATCTTCCAGATCGAAAATGTCGCTGAAGACCAGCTGCACCCCTTCCTGCTGATCGAATGCCCGCGCATGATCTTCCCGTTCCTGCGCCGTGTCGTCAGCGATGTGACCCGCGACGGTGGCTTCCCGCCGCTGAACCTGGAAAACATCGACTTCCTCGCGCTTTACCGCAACGAGCTGGCGCGCCGCCAGTCTGAAGAGACCCCAAAAGCCGACGCCTGATCGTCAGCTTTTCAACCATAATGCGCTGTCGCCCAGCTTTGAGACAAACTCGGCATGGGCGGCAGCTTCTTTTTCCGACAATCGTGGTTCGAGAGGCGACGGCCTCGGCGGGGGTGTCCAGGCCTCGCCAGCTTCCGTGCCGCCTGCGCCCGACATGCTCTGCAAACCAAAGTCGGGCTGGCGACCGCCAATCAGTTCCAGATAAACCTCCGCCAGAATCTCACTGTCGAGAAGCGCGCCGTGCAGTGTGCGCGAGGAATTGTCGATCGCGAACCGCCGACACAGCGCATCAAGCGATGCCGGGGAACCGGGGAACCGCTTGCGCGCGATCTCCAACGTGTCGATGGCCTGCTCCCATGGGATCTTTGGCAGACCCATCCAGCCCAGCTCAGCATTCAGGAACTTGATGTCAAAGGCTGCATTGTGGATCACCAGCTTGGCGTCGCCGATGAAGTCGAGAAACGCCTGGCCAACCTCAGCAAACTTGGGCTTGTCGCGTAGGAACTCATCCCCCAGACCGTGCACCTGGAAGGCCTCTTCCGGCATTGCCCGTTCGGGGTTGATGTACTGATGATAGGTCTTGCCCGTCGCCATGTGACCCATCAGCTCAACCGCGCCGATTTCTACAATCCGGTCACCGGTTTCCGGATCAAAGCCCGTGGTTTCGGTGTCGAGGACAATCTCACGCATGGGTCTTTGTTTCCCTGATCTGACGGACAATATCCTGAACCTGCGCGCGGGCATGTTCAAGCGTATCGGTCTGAATGACATAATCCGATCTGGCACATTTCTCGGCGTTGGGTATCTGCTTTGCGAGAATTCGGTCAAAGTCCGCCTCTTGCATTGTGCCGCGCGCAAGAACCCGGGCTTTTTGAACCTCTGGCTCTACAGAGACGCAAACCACCGCATCAACCTGCGCCTCACCTCCGGTTTCGAACAGTAGCGGAATGTCGAGAACGACGATGTCAGCGTCTGTGACGGCCATAAAATCGGCACGGTCCTTGGCGACCAACGGATGTACAATTTTTTCAATGGCTCCGAGGGCCCCAGGATCGCGTGCGATGACCGCCCGCAGCGCGTCACGTGCGATCACCCCCTCCTGCACGACCTCCGGGAACAACTGGGCCAGGGGCACCACCGCCGCACCGCCCTCGGCATATAGCCGGTGCACAGCCGCATCAGCATCCCAAAGAGCGCAACCCTCGTCCACGAACATTTGGGCCGTCGTGCTCTTGCCCATGCCAATGGAGCCGGTCAGCCCAATCCGAAACATCAGCCAAGCACCGCCGCACGGGTAGCATCATCAACGACGGGGCGGGGGCCAAACCATCGCTCAAACCCCGGTACCGCCTGATGCAGCAACATGCCAAGCCCATCGACGGTGATGCACCCACGCTCTTCAGCGACCTCAAGCAGGCGGGTTTTCAACGGAGTATAGACGAGGTCGGTCACCACCGTTCCTTTTTTCAGCCCGTCCAACGGCACCCGCATATCTGGTTTTCCGACCATGCCAAGTGAAGATGTGTTCACCACCAGGCTGGCCTGTTCCATCATGTTGCCAGCTTGGACCCAATCGACAACCGTGATGCGATTACCAAAATCCTCCTGCAGTTTCTCGGCGCGGACCCGGGTGCGATTCGAGATCATGATCTCCGGCACACCCGCCTCCAACAAAGACGCGAGAACCGCCCGCGCCGCGCCGCCCGCACCCAAAACCGCAGCGGGCCCGTTCTTTGGCACCCAGTTAGGCGCGCCCGCCTTCAGGTTTTCGAGAAATCCATACCCATCCGTATTGTCAGCGTGAATCTTGCCATCTTGTCGAAAAATCAACGTGTTGGCAGCGCCGATGAGCGTGGCGCGATCTGTGATCAGATCCGCGATGTCGAGCACAGCCTCCTTATGCGGGATCGTGATGTTCACTCCGACAAACCCGGCTTTTGGCAAAGTCTGAAGTACCTCGCGTAGATTAGGCGCGCTCACATCCATTGGAATGTAAAACCCCTGCACACCGTAGCGTGTCAACCAATGCCGATGCACGCGCGGCGATTTTGAGTGGGCAATTGGCGCGCCGATCACGCCCGCCAAGGGGATCTTAGACGGCGGAGAGGACATATCACTCATCTTTCAATCACTCCACGTAGTGTCAGGTAGGACAGGACATGCACCAGAGGCAGGCCCAGAACATTGAAGTAGTCACCCTCGATCCCAGAAAAGAGCCGCACACCTTCTTCTTCCAGCTTATAGGCGCCAACAGCATGCTGGATGCTGTCCCAATTCCGGGTTACATACCCGGAAAGATACTCGTCTGACGCGTCCCGCATCTGTAGCCGGACCTGCCCGACATGACGCCACACCGGGCGGCCTGCCTCGCAGATGACCGCGGCGGACAGGAGCATATGCCGATCATTGCGCAGGGCGTGCAACTGCTCGGTGGCCTCACCAGGCGTTTGAGGCTTGGAAAAGAGCGCTCCACGGTGATCAAGAACCTGATCGCAGCCCAAAACCAGCGCGTCAGGGTGCTTTTCACTGACTTTGCGTGCCTTCAATTCGGCCAGCGCATCTGCAATATCGCGCGGCGGCGCTTGCTCCGCCAACAGCGCATCGCGGACCATATCTTCATCGACACGCGCAGGCTCAACCACGAACGTCACAGCAGCCTGCCGCAACAGCTGCGCTCGAATGGTCGAGGAGGACGCCAGGATCAGGGGGTGAGCCATGTGGGTAAGCCTGTGTGTAGCGTTAACGTTTTCTCAATATGTTCTTCTGAGGAAAATCCCCACATCCTGCAAGGAAAAGAAACCCAGTGGACAAGATCAGCCAATTCAAAAGATATGAGGCTGCGGAGAAGGACAAACCCGGTGATGGGGATAAGCCAGGATCAGGCAAATTACGCACATGGTTGTCCAAGCCTGACGGAAATTTCCGATCTCATAAGATACTGATTTTATGTAATATATCTGATGATACCCAGACTCGGTAGAAACCGGGGTGTAGTTGTCCCAAGTCGGAGAACCACAGGGACAACATCGTAATCCACAGAAGCTGGCTGCCCTACCAAATCATCATTCTTTTCTCTTTTCTTATTAATGAATAAGAGAGGTGAGCAGCCCGGAGATTCACATGTCAGACCTACTTGCCCTGATGTATCCATGGATCAAAGCGTTTCACATCATGTCTGTGATCGCTTGGATGGCCGGGCTGTTCTATCTGCCACGTCTGTTTGTCTATCACACCGAGACAGTTGGACAGAGCGGTGAGACCCACGTTTTGTTCCAGACCATGGAGTTGAAGCTGCTGCGGGTGATCATGAACCCGGCCATGATTGCCACATGGGTGTTTGGCCTGTGCCTCGTGTTTACACCGGGCATCGTCAGCTGGGCTGAGATCTGGCCCTGGACCAAAGCGGCAGGGGTGCTGGGGATGACGTGGTTTCATCACTGGCTTGGATTGCGGCGAAAGGATTTCATGAACGGCGCCAACCAATTCACCGGTCGGCAATACCGGATGATGAACGAGGTGCCCACCTTGCTGATGGTGCTGATCGTTTTGTCAGTGGTCGTTCGTTTCTGAAAGAATTGACTCTCAGTGTTCGTGCTCTTATGTGCAAAGCACCACCCCGTCCGGGGATGGCGCAGACCTGACATTTTCATTCAACATTCAGCCCGCAGATCGCCGAGGCTGGATTGAGGTATTTTCCATGACATCTGACATGAGCGACACACCCACAGCGCCCGAGCAAGTGGAAACGCTGAACCTCGCTGATCTGAAGCGCAAGAGTCCGAAAAGCCTTCTGTCGATGGCGGAGGATCTGGAGATCGAAAACGCATCGACCATGCGCAAAGGCGAGATGATGTTCCAAATCCTGCGTGAACGCGCGGATGAAGGCTGGGAAATCTCTGGCGACGGTGTGTTGGAGGTCCTGCAGGACGGGTTCGGGTTTCTGCGCTCCCCTGAGGCGAATTATCTGCCGGGGCCGGATGATATCTATGTCTCGCCCGAGATGATCCGCAAGTTTTCGCTGCGCACAGGCGATACGATTGAAGGTGTGATCCGTGCGCCGGATGATAATGAGCGGTACTTCGGCCTGCTCGACGTAACCCAGATCAACTTCGAAGAGCCTGAAAAGGCCCGCCATAAGGTGGCCTTTGAGAACCTGACGCCGCTTTATCCAGATGAACGTCTAACCATGGAAACCGACGACCCGACGGTGAAAGACCGTTCAGCCCGGATCATCGATTTGGTCTCGCCCATTGGTAAAGGACAGCGGTCGCTGATCGTGGCGCCCCCGCGGACGGGCAAGACCGTGCTGTTGCAGAACATTGCCAATTCGATCGAACGGAACCATCCGGAATGCTATCTGATCGTCTTGCTGATCGATGAGCGGCCCGAAGAAGTCACTGATATGCAACGCTCAGTCAAAGGAGAGGTTGTCTCGTCAACCTTTGATGAACCGGCCACGCGGCACGTTGCGGTGTCGGACATGGTGATCGAAAAAGCCAAACGGCTGGTGGAACACAAGCGGGATGTGGTGATCCTGCTGGACTCGATCACGCGCCTGGGCCGTGCCTTCAACACTGTGGTGCCGTCCTCGGGTAAGGTTCTCACGGGCGGTGTGGATGCGAATGCCTTGCAGCGGCCCAAGCGGTTCTTCGGTGCGGCGCGGAACATCGAGGAGGGTGGCTCGCTGACCATCATCGCGACGGCGCTGATCGATACGGGCAGCCGGATGGATGAGGTGATCTTTGAAGAATTCAAAGGCACCGGTAACTCCGAAATTGTGCTGGACCGCAAGGTGGCTGACAAGCGTGTGTTCCCGGCCATGGACATTCTCAAATCCGGTACCCGCAAGGAAGACCTGTTGGTCGACAAGGTCGATCTTCAGAAAACCTTTGTACTGCGCCGGATTCTGAATCCGATGGGCACCACCGACGCCATCGAATTCCTGATTTCCAAGTTGAAACAGACCAAGACAAATTCGGACTTCTTCGATTCGATGAATACCTGACTTATTGTTTAAATACAGTGAGTTAAGATATGGATACAGTCTTTGCGCTTGCCACTGCCCAAGGGCGGGCCGGGGTGTCGGTTGTCCGGCTGTCCGGACCGGATGCCTTTACCATTGCGCTTAGCCTGATCGGGTCTCTGCCCCCGGTCAGAGAGGCTGCAACCCGGATTCTGCGTGATGCTGATGGTGAGATACTCGACCGGGCGCTGGTCTTGTGTTTTGCCGCACCGCGCAGTTTTACCGGCGAAGATGTGGTGGAGTTTCATCTGCACGGCAGCGTGTCCATCGTGCAGGCAATGCTGAGCTCTTTGGGGAAGCAAGACGGCGCTCGCCTGGCTGAGCCGGGCGAATTTACCCGGCGGGCTTTGGAAAACGGTAAGCTGGATCTATCGCAGGTCGAAGGTCTCGCGGATCTGATTGATGCGGAGACTGAGGCGCAGCGCAAACAGGCCTTGCGGGTATTTTCCGGTGACTTCGGTGCGCGCGTTGAAGGCTGGCGCAGCCGCTTGATCCGTTGTGCTGCGTTGATTGAGGCGACAATTGACTTCGCTGATGAGGAGGTGCCGGAAGATGTCAGCGGGGAAGTGCTTGACCTGCTGAGCGCTGTGCAGGACGAGTTGACGCAGGAAATCGCGGGGACCTTTGTGGCCGAACGTATCCGGTCTGGGTTTGAGGTTGCCATAGTTGGCCCACCGAACGTCGGCAAGTCGACGTTGCTGAATCGATTGGCCGGGCGGGAAGCGGCGATCACATCTGAGATTGCGGGCACCACGCGCGATGTGATCGAGGTGAGCATGGATCTGAAAGGTCTGCCCGTCACATTTCTTGATACCGCTGGTCTGCGTGAGAGCGCGGATGAAATAGAGAGCATTGGCATCACCCGCGGGCTAGACAGGGCTGCAGCTGCGGACCTGCGTGTTTTCCTGTCTCGGCCAGATGAGAAACTGCTGATTAATCCGGGACCTACAGATATTACCCTGCGTCCAAAGTCAGATTTGGAAGAAGATGTGGTAGGCGGTATATCTGGGAAGACAGGATATGGTGTATCAACACTAGTTAATCGGGTGCACGGTATTTTGCAAAAACGAGCAAGTGGGATTGGCCTGGCGACGCGGGAACGGCATCGAGTTGCGATGCAGACGGCATCTGACATCCTGGGTCAGGCCCGGCTGGTCATTAAGCAAGGTCCTGCAAGCTATGATATAGCGGCGGAGGAGCTACGAAGTGCGATTCGAGCGTTGGAAACTGTGGTCGGGCGCATAGACGTAGAATCCTTGCTGGATGAAATCTTCTCGAGCTTTTGCTTGGGTAAATAGCGGAGTGTTTCACGTGAAACATTTTGATGTATTGGTGATTGGGGGTGGGCATGCTGGGTGCGAGGCCGCGCATGCGGCTGCACGCATGGGCGCCCGGACTGGTTTGATTACCTTGAACGAGAATGGAATCGGGGCGATGTCCTGCAATCCGGCGATTGGCGGTTTGGGAAAGGGGCATCTTGTTCGTGAGATCGATGCCTTGGATGGTGTCATGGGTCGTGTTGCGGATAAGGCTGGTATTCAGTTCCGATTGCTTAATCGCCGCAAGGGACCAGCCGTTCAGGGTCCGCGCGCGCAGTCAGATCGGAAAATCTACCAGTCGGAAATGCTCGCAGAAATGACAAGTTGCGAGAATTTGACCATTGTCATGGGTGAGGTTGTCGATTTCCGGATGGCCGGAGATCGGGTTGAGGGCGTTGCTCTTCACAACGGCACAGAGATTTCAGCGGAACGGCTGATTTTGACGACCGGAACTTTCCTTCGGGGTGTCATCCATATTGGTGACGTGTCTCGATCAGGCGGGCGCATGGGAGAGAAAGCTTCTGTTCGCCTGGCGGAAAGAATCGACTCCTTTGGCTTGCGGTTGGGCCGGCTAAAAACTGGAACGCCACCGCGCTTGGATGGGAAAACCATTCGTTGGAATGATTTGGAAGCGCAGCCGGGGGACGATGATCCGGTCTTGTTTTCCTTCCTGTCCAGGAGTGTTTCTGCGCGGCAAGTCTCCTGCGGGATTACGCACACCAACGACCAAACGCACGAGATCATTCGGAAAAATCTCGATAAATCAGCGATGTATGGTGGTCATATCGACGGGATAGGCCCACGCTACTGTCCATCGATTGAAGATAAGATTGTTCGTTTTGCAGACAAAACCTCTCATCAGATATTTCTTGAGCCCGAAGGGTTGGGGACGAACACGATCTATCCGAACGGCATTTCGACGTCGCTGCCTGAATCGGTGCAAGAAGACTATGTGAGATCCATATTTGGGTTGGAAGAAGCGGTTGTCCTGCAGCCGGGATATGCGATTGAGTACGACTATGTTGATCCAAGGTCGCTGGACAACACTCTTGCGCTTCGTGATGTGCAAGGGTTGTATCTGGCGGGCCAGATCAATGGGACCACCGGATATGAAGAAGCGGCGGCCCAAGGTCTTGTGGCTGGCCTAAATGCCGCGCTGAGCGTGCAAAATCGCTCGCCCGCGCTGTTTTCCCGGTCCGAAAGCTATATTGGAGTGATGATTGACGATCTCACGACGCGAGGGATCACAGAGCCATACCGCATGTTCACGTCTCGCGCGGAGTTCAGGCTGTCACTGCGGGCCGACAACGCCGATCAGCGGTTGACTCCGCTTGGGATTGAATTGGGATGCGTCGGATCTCATCGCGCGAAGATCTATCAAAACAAAGCTGACCGCCTCGAAAACGCGCGTAGAGCTTTGAACGATCAGGTTTTTACGCCGTCGCAGGCTGCTTCTGCTGGGATTCGTATTAATCAAGACGGGTCAAAGCGTACAGCGATGCAGCTGCTCGCGTTTCCAGATGTTACTTTTCCGGATATCTTGACGCTGGATCCGGATTTTGAGCAAATCGATGATGAAATCCGGGGGCAGATGGAGCGTGAGGCGCTCTATGCGAACTATATCAAGCGCCAGCAGAAAGATCTGGAGCTTTTACGCCGCGACGAAGCCTTAGAGGTGCCAGCAGACTTCGAATATTCGGATCTCGACGGCCTATCGAGTGAATTGAAAGAGAAACTGATCTCTACACGGCCTGCGACCATTGCACAGATGGGCCGTATCGATGGCATGACGCCGGCCGCGCTGACATTGGTTCTCGGGAAGCTACGACAGACGCAGAAGAGGTCGGCGTGATAGACCTCAATGTTTCACGTGAAACACTTGATCGATTAACGACTTATCATGATTTGATACAAAAGTGGTCCCCGAAGATAAATCTGGTGTCGAAATCTAGTATCCTTGACCTTTGGAACCGCCATATATCGGACTCAACACAAGTCTATCGGCTCAGCCCCCATGTTAACCATTGGGTGGATATGGGCAGCGGTGGCGGCCTTCCCGGTCTGGTTGTTGCCATTCTGGCCAAAGAAGACCACCCTGAAACTCAGGTGACGCTCATCGAAAGCGATGCGCGCAAATCTGTCTTCCTGAGAACGGTGATTCGCGAGCTTGATCTGAATGCGGTTGTCTCCACCGCGCGCATCGAAGAGTTGGAACCCCAGCAGGCAGATGTCTTGTCTGCGCGGGCTTTGGCGGATCTGTCGCGTCTTTTGTCCTTTGCGGAGCGGCATTTAAGCCAGGATGGCACAGCCCTGTTCTACAAAGGCGAGACCTGGCCAAAAGAGGTGCAGACGGCACGGGAATCATGGTCTTTTGACCTGGTGGCACATACAAGTAAAACACACGAAAAGGGTGCCATTCTGGAAGTGAGGGATATTCAACGTGTCTGATGTCATGCGTCCGGCAGATCCCAAGATCATTGCCGTTGCCAATCAGAAGGGTGGGGTTGGCAAGACCACAACCACGATCAATCTTGCTGCAGCGCTGGCTGAAACGGGAAAGAAGGTGTTGGTGGTCGATCTGGACCCTCAGGGCAACGCATCGACGGGGCTGGGGATCGAGTTGGATGATCGGGAATACACCACCTATGATCTGTTGCTCGGGGATGTAGACCTGCAATCTCTCATTCTGCCGACGCTGACGCCGGGACTGACGATTATTCCTGCGACGGTTGATCTGAGCTCGGCAGATATTGAGTTGATTTCCAACGAAAAACGCAGCTTTCTGCTGCATGAAGCCCTTAGGCAGCCGGCTGTGGCAGATCTGGGGTTGGATTATGTGCTGATTGACTGCCCGCCATCCCTTAACTTGTTGACCGTCAATGCGATGATTGCGGCCAATTCCGTCCTCGTGCCGCTGCAGAGTGAGTTCTTCGCCTTGGAGGGGTTGTCGCAACTGATGCTGACGGTGCGCGAGGTTCGGCAGAGCGGCAATCAGGACCTGAGGATCGAAGGTATTGTGTTGACCATGTTCGACAAACGCAACAACTTGTCCCTTCAGGTCGAACAGGATGCGCGGGACAATCTGGGAGAGCTGGTGTTTGCGACGCGGATTCCGCGCAATGTGCGGGTCAGTGAGGCGCCGTCCTTTGCGATGCCGGTGTTGACCTACGACGCGACTTCGAAAGGGGCGGAGGCTTATCGCGCATTGGCGCAGGAAGTGCTCAACAAGAATATGCAAACAGCGGCGTAAGAGGGGGCTAAGATGGCAAGTGGCGTGGATCGTAAGCGGGGCCTGGGGCGGGGTCTGTCTGCCCTGATGTCCGATGTGGCTGAGACGGAACGGGCGGCCGGTGCTGGCCCTGCCGGTGCCGATCAGATGGTTCCGATTGAACAGATTTCGCCCAACCCCGATCAACCCCGCAAACGGTTTGCCGAAGGCGACCTTGATGATCTTGCGGCCTCCATCCGCGAAAAGGGGGTTATTCAGCCGCTGATCGTGCGGGCTGTCGGCGAGGCGCAATATGAAATTGTCGCCGGAGAGCGGCGCTGGCGGGCTGCTCAGATGGCCAAACAGCATGAGCTACCGGTTGTCGTGCGGGACTTCACCGATGTGGAGGTTCTGGAAGTTGCGATCATCGAAAATATCCAGCGGGCTGATCTGAACCCGGTTGAGGAAGCTGTTGGATACCGGCAGTTGATGGACCGGTTTGGTCACACGCAGGAGAAAATGGCGGAGGCCCTGGGCAAGAGCCGCAGCCACATCGCAAACCTTCTGCGGTTGCTCAATCTGCCGGAGGGTGTTCTGGAGATGCTGCGGCGGGGGGATCTGAGTTCAGGTCACGCGCGGGCGCTGATCACCGCAGATGATCCGTTGTCGCTTGCGGGCATGATTGTCGACAAAGGTCTTTCGGTTCGCGCGACCGAGGTGCTGGTCAAGAAACAAGCCGCCGGGGGGGACCCAGCGCGGCCAAAACCCGTGTCATCGGAAGAGACGAAGGATGCCGACACCAAGGCGTTGGAGGGCGATCTTTCCGCTGCCTTGGGGATGAAGGTTGTGCTGACGCACAAGCCCGGGGATGACGGTGGCCAGATGACGCTGCATTACAAATCGCTGGACGACCTGGATGAGCTGTGCCGCATTCTAGGAAGCGGCTAGGGCAGAGATTACCTGATTTAGCACCATAACCCCTTGATTTAAAACAGATAATATGTTTTTGTCTGTTTTGATCATGCCTATGCTGCTCAAGTGATCGAGGGTTGCGGGCGACAGTGCGCGGCCGGACAGCTGTTCGTAACGGTGCATGTCGATCCCCTCCTTGAGCCGCAGGCCCATCAGCAGCATCTCTTGCCCCTGATCTTCAAGCGACAACAGCTGCCTCGGCTTCTCTGCCATGCGGTCTGGCACGCCTGCTTTCCAGCGGTCGGGATTCGATAAGCATTCGGTCGCCCATCTCTGCCCGTTCAACGTCAGCCGCCCGTGCGCACCGGGGCCGATCCCGACGTAGTCGCCATAGCGCCAGTAAATCAGATTGTGCCGTGACTGGGCACCATCCCGCGCGTGGTTCGACACCTCATAGGCAGGCATGCCGTGGGCTCCGCAGATATCCTGCGTCAGGGCATAGAGATCCGCGCTGAGGTCATCGTCAGGCAGGCCGCGCAGCTTGCCCGCGTTGTAGCGGTCACCAAAGGCGGTGCCTTGTTCGATGGTCAGCTGGTAGAGCGACAGGTGATCGACGGCCATGGACAGGGCGAGCTGCAGTTCCGTCCGCCAATCGGCCAAAGACTGGCCTTGCCGGGCATAGATTAGGTCAAAGCTCACGCGGTCAAAGCAACTGCGCGCAATGTCAAAGGCGGCCATGGCCTCTTGCGCCGTGTGCAGGCGACCCAACTGCCGCAGATCCGCGTCATTCAAGGCCTGAATGCCCATGGAGATGCGATTGACACCGGCGTCGCGAAAGGCGCGAAAGCGACCAGCTTCGACAGAGCTGGGGTTTGCTTCCAGCGTGACTTCGAGATCATTGGCACAGGGCCAATGATGCCGGATACGCGCTATCACTTGCGCCACGGTGTCCGGGTCCATCAGGCTCGGGGTGCCGCCGCCGAAAAACACCGAGTGCAGGATACGGCCTCGGGTTTCTGCGGCCGCGCGATCGAGCTCAGTAAGGTAGGCTGTGCACCAAGCGCTCTGATCGATCTGGCGGCTGACGTGGCTGTTGAAGTCGCAATAGGGGCACTTGGCCTCACAATATGGCCAATGCAGGTAGAGGCCAAAGCCCCCGGCTTCCCAATCCTCAGCCAAAGCAACCCGCGATCAACTGGGCAAAGGCGTCGGCGCGGTGGCTGATCCTGTTCTTCTCAGCCGGGTCCATTTCGGCATAGGTGCGGTCATGGCCGTCCGGCTGGAACATCGGGTCATAACCATGGCCCGTCGCGCCGCGCATCGGCCAGACCAAAGTGCCTGTCGCGCGCCCTGCAAAGATTTCCTCGTGTCCGTCCGGCCAGGCCAAGACGAAGGTCGCGCAGAAGCGGGCCTTGCGCGGGTGCGGGGCGGATTTTTCCTCCAGCAGCCTGTGTGTTTTGGTCATGGCCATGAAAAAGTCGCGCCCGTTCGGCGTCTCGGCCCAATCCGCCGTGTAGACGCCGGGCGCATTGTCCAGCGCTTCCACCTCGATACCGGAATCATCCGCCAGCGCGGGCAAGCCGGTGACCTCCACCGCCGCGCGCGCCTTGATGCGGGCGTTGCCGACGAATGTTGTCTCGGTCTCCTCCGGTTCGGCCAGGTTCATTTCTGCCGCACCAACCACCTCGACCCCGTAAGGCGCAAAAAGCTGCCGCATCTCGTCAAGCTTGCCCGCGTTGTGGGTCGCGACGAGAATGCGCTTATCGTCGAAACGGCGGCTCATGCGGTGGCGGCGCGCTGTGCTGCGGCAAGTTCGGCCACGCCCTTTTCGGCCAGATCCATCAGCGCGTTCATCTGATCGCGGGAGTAGGTGGAGCCTTCGGCGCTCATCTGCACTTCGATCAATTGGCCGCTTGCGGTCATGATGAAATTGCCGTCGACGCCTGCTTCGGAATCCTCGGGGTAGTCCAGATCCAGAACCGGCTGGCCCGCGTAGATGCCACAGCTGATCGCCGCGACGGGGTCGACCATCGGGTCGCTGATCACGTCACCGGCTTTCATCAGCTTGTTCACCGCGAGCCGCAGAGCAACCCACCCGCCGGTGATCGACGCACAACGCGTGCCGCCATCCGCCTGAATCACGTCGCAATCCACGGTGATCTGACGTTCCCCCAGTGCGACCCGGTCCACGCCCGCACGCAAGGACCGCCCGATCAGCCGTTGGATCTCAACGGTGCGCCCACCTTGCTTGCCGGCGGTCGCCTCGCGCCGCATGCGGGTGTTCGTCGCGCGCGGCAGCATGCCGTATTCCGCCGTGACCCAGCCAAGGCCAGAACCTTTGATGAAAGGCGGCACGCGGTCTTCGATGGTTGCCGTGCACAGCACATGCGTGTCGCCCATCTTGATCAGCGCCGATCCTTCGGCATGTTTCGTGAAGCCTGTCTCGATAGAGATGGCACGCATTTCGTCCAAGGCTCGACCTGAAGGGCGCATGAGATATCCTTTTCTGGTGTTCCTCCCGATATCGTTCCCGGGTATGCAGATGCAACCCCGATTGAATTCCGCTGATTTCATGCTTTTATGCGGGTTCAGCGGGGGCAAAAGGCATGAACGACGCGTCAACGATCCTTGGAGAGATGAATGAGCGCTCACGCGAGGTGTTTCGCCGCGTCGTCGAAGGGTATCTGTCGGACGGCAGCCCCGTTGGGTCGCGCACGCTGACGCGGGATTTCAGCGAGAAGGTCAGCGCCGCGACCATCCGGAATGTGATGCAGGATCTTGAGTATCTGGGCCTGCTCGACAGCCCGCATGTCAGCGCGGGGCGTATCCCGACGCAGCTTGGCCTGCGGATGTTTGTGGATGGTTTGCTGGAGATTGGCGACCCGGATGATGCGGACCGGGGCCGGATAGACGCCTCCACCACGTCAAACTCCGAGGACGTAAGCGGGTTGCTCGATCGTGTGGGCTCTGCCCTGTCGGGTGTGACGCAGGGCGCCTCGCTGGTTCTGACGCCGAAGCATGAAGCGCCGATCAAGCACATCGAATTTGTGTCGCTCTCGCCGGAGCGAGCGCTGGTGGTGCTGGTCTTTGCGGATGGGCAGGTGGAAAACCGTCTGTTCACGCCGCCGCCCGGGCAAACACCCAGTTCGATGCGCGAGGCTGCGAATTTCCTGAATGCGCTGATCGAAGGCAAAACGCTCAGCGAGCTGCACGCCACCATACAGACCGAAATTGGCCGCCGCCGTCAGGAGATCGATTCGCTGGCCCGGGACCTTGTGGAAAGTGGTTTGGCTGTCTGGGAGGGCGAGGGCGACCAGATCGAGCGACTGATTGTGCGGGGGCGATCGAATCTGCTGAGCGAAGACGGGGAAGCGGAGGATCTGGAGCGCATCCGCCACCTCTTTGATGACCTTGAACGCAAGCGCGATATCGCCGAATTCCTGGAGTTGGCCGAGGACGGCGACGGTGTGCGCATTTTTATCGGTTCTGAGAACAAACTTTTTTCACTTTCGGGTTCCTCTCT
The DNA here is from genome assembly GCF_009811755.1 of Roseobacter cerasinus. GTDB lineage: Bacteria > Pseudomonadota > Alphaproteobacteria > Rhodobacterales > Rhodobacteraceae > Roseobacter > Roseobacter cerasinus. The sequence continues at coordinate 357,822 of NZ_BLIV01000002.1, read as the reverse complement.
GGTGGTTTCCCCATATATGAACGCTGATCGTAAGATCATTGGCGCTGTTGGCGTCATTGGTCCCACACGACTGAACTATGGACGCATTGTGCCGATCGTGAACTATACGGCGCAGCTGGTCGGGAAATTGATCTCTGACCGGAGCTAGAGGTGAGTTATGGCAGAGCCCAAGAACGAAGAGTTTCTGGACGATATTGATGCGGTGGAAGCAGAGGCTTTTGCCGATGAGATGGAAGAGATTGATGACGACGCGTTGGAGATTGACCAGCTGCGTGCGGAGCGGGATCAGCTGAAGGACCGTTTCATGCGCGCTTTGGCAGATGCTGAAAATGCACGCAAACGCTCGGACCGGGATCGGCGCGAGGCCGAGAATTACGGCGGCTCCAAGCTTTCTCGTGATATGTTGCCGGTCTATGACAATATGAAGCGGGCACTTGAGACCATCACCGATGAGCAGAAGGAAGCCAACTCCGCCCTGATCGAGGGGATCGAGCTGACCATGCGGGAGCTGCTGAGCGTCTTCAAGAAGCACGGGATCGAGATGATTGCGCCCGAGGTTGGTGATAGGTTTGACCCGCAGCACCATCAGGCGATGTTTGAGGCTCCGGTGCCCGGAACCAAGGCGGGTGATATCATTCAGGTCGCGGCGGAAGGCTTCATGCTGCATGACCGGCTGCTGCGCCCGGCGCAGGTTGGGGTGTCGTCGACACCCGCTGGTTGAGCGCTTTTTGAGCGCGACCCTCCGGGGGGCATATTTTCCAGAACAATGAAGGCGCGGTCAGGATTTGGCCGCGTCTTTCAGTTTGTAGAGGGCGTCGAGCGCTTGCCGGGGGGTGAGCTCGTCCGGGAGGATGTCGGCGAGGAGCGTCTCTACTTCGGATGTTTTTTGCTTTGGCGGTGGCGCAACGGGGGTCGCTGAGAAGAGCGGCAGGTCGTCGATCAGGGTTTTCTGCGTGGCGCCGCCTTCGCGTTCGCCTTTCTCCAGCGCGTCCAGGACGACGCGTGCCCGGGCGATGACCTGCGGGGGCAGGCCGGCGAGTTGCGCGACTTGAACGCCGTAAGAGCGATCGGCGGCGCCTTTGCGCACTTCGTGCAGGAAGATGACGTCGCCTTCCCATTCTTTCACCGTGACGGTTGCGTTCTCGACACCGGGCAATTTGCCCGCGAGGGCGGTCATCTCATGGTAGTGGGTGGCAAAGAGCGCGCGGCTTTTGTTCATATCGTGCAGATGTTCCAGCGTCGCCCAGGCGATGGAGAGTCCGTCGTAGGTGGCGGTGCCGCGCCCGATTTCGTCGAGGATGACGAGAGCGCGGTCGTCTGCCTGGTTCAGGATGGCGGCGGTTTCTACCATTTCGACCATAAAGGTCGAGCGACCCCGTGCCAGATCGTCGGAGGCGCCGACGCGGCTGAAGAGCTGGCTGATGAGGCCGATGTGCGCGGCGTCCGCAGGCACAAAGCTGCCCATTTGTGCCAGCAGTGCAATGATGGCGTTCTGGCGCAGGAAGGTGGATTTGCCTGCCATGTTGGGGCCGGTCAGGAGCCAGATATTGGCTGTGGTGTTGTCGGCGCTGAGGTTACAATCATTGGCGATGAAGGGTTCACCCGCGCCGGATTTCAGCGCGTGTTCAACGACCGGGTGGCGGCCGTTCGTGATTTGAAAGGCGCGGCTGCTGTCCACTTTGGGCATGACCCAGTTTTCAGTGATCGCAAGTTTCGCAAGGGCGTTGGCAAGATCAAGTTCTGCCAGTGCCTTTGCGGTTTGGGCAATTTCGGCGGCGGTGCTGAGCACGGCGTTGCACAATTCTTCGAAGATACGTTTCTCGATCTCCAACGCGCGAGACCCGGCATTGAGGATCTTGGTCTCCATCTCCGACAACTCCACCGTGGTGAAGCGCACCTGATTGGCGGTGGTCTGACGGTGGATGAAGGTCTCGGACAGCGGGGCGGACAGCATCTTTTCCGCATGGGTGGCGGGGGTCTCGATGAAGTAGCCGAGCACGTTGTTGTGCTTGATCTTTAGAGACGAAATGCCTGTGTTAGAGACATATTCCGCCTGCATGCGGGCGATCACGGCGCGGCCTTCGTCGCGCAGCTGGCGGGCTTCGTCCAGCTCTTCGTCATGGTTGGGGGCAATGAACCCACCATCGCGGGCGAGCAGCGGTGGTTCGGCCACCAGAGCGGCATCCAGATGGTCGATCAGGATATTGTGGCCGATCATGTTGCCCAAAGCGTCTGCGATCAAGTCTGGCGGGCTGACGACATTGAGCGCCTCGTGGATCAGCCCGGCCTGGGTCAGCCCGTTGCGAATGGCGGCAAGGTCGCGGGGGCCACCGCGCTCCATCGAGAGGCGCGACATCGCGCGGTCAAGGTCGGGCACCTTGCGTAGGCTGTCTCGCATGTCGTCGCGCTGGGCAGTTTGCTCAACGCACCAGGCGACGCCTGCGAGGCGGTTCTGCACCTGATCCAGCACGCGGGAGGGGCTGGAGAGGCGCCGTTCCAGCAGTCGGGCGCCACCCGCCGTGACCGTCCGGTCAATCACCGACAGCAGCGACCCTGCGCGGCCACCGGAGAGCGCTTGTGTGAGTTCGAGGTTCCGGCGCGTTGCGGCGTCGATCTGAACCGTGCGCGCTTCGGCCTCTTTTTGCGGTGGTTGCAGGAGGGGCAGTTTGCCTTTCTGTGTGATCTCCAGATACTGGAGGATCGCCCCCATGGCGGAGACTTCGGCGCGCGAGAAATGGCCATAGGCGTCGAGCGTTTCGACACCAAACAGGGTGCAGAGCCGGGCCTCGCCCCCGCTGCTGTCGAAGGCAGACCGCGCCAGTCCGGTGAGGGCGATGCCAAAATCTTGCGTCGTTTCACGCAGATCGGGTTCCCTGCTCTCTGACACGATCAGTTCCGAGGGCGCTAACCGGGCCAGCTCCGGCCCGAGCCGCAGGTCGCTTAGCGGCATCACGTGAAACGCGCCGGTGGAGATGTCGACCCAGGCGAGCGCTTGGGCGTCCCGTACTTCGGCGAAGGCGGCGAGGTAGTTATGCCGCCGCGCCTCTAGCAGGCTGTCTTCGGTCAGAGTGCCGGGTGTGACCAGCCGCACGACGTCGCGCTTCACGACGGATTTCGAGCCGCGTTTTTTCGCCTCCGCTGGGCTTTCCATCTGCTCGCAGACTGCGACGCGGAAGCCTTTGCGGATTAGCGTCAGAAGGTAGCCCTCCGCCGCATGCACCGGCACGCCGCACATGGGGATGTCAGCCCCCTCGTGCTTGCCGCGTTTGGTCAGCGCGATATCCAGTGCTTCGGCTGCCGCAACCGCATCATCAAAGAACATCTCGTAGAAATCGCCCATGCGGTAGAACAGCAGCGCGTCCGCATAGTTGGCTTTCAAGTCGAGGTATTGCGCCATCATGGGCGTGACGGTCATAGGGCCTCCCGGGGGTTTCGCCAAACCTTACAAATGCGTGCCACCGGGTAAAAGCCTCAAATGCGGACCGCTTGAGGCCCGGTCACCGCTGGGCTAGAGGTTATCCGCTCAGACCGTCAGAAGAGGCCAGAACCGATGTCAAAAACCCGCGTGACGCCCGAAGAGGCGCTGGCCTTCCACCTGGAACCGACCCCCGGCAAGTTCGAGGTCACGGCCACGGTACCCATGACGACACAACGCGATCTGAGCCTGGCCTATTCGCCCGGTGTCGCCGTGCCCTGCGAGGCAATCGCGGAAGATCCGGAAACGGCCTATGACTACACCAACAAGGGCAATCTGGTCGCGGTGATCTCCAACGGCACGGCAGTGCTGGGGCTGGGCAATCTTGGCGCGTTGGCCTCGAAGCCGGTGATGGAGGGCAAGGCGGTGCTCTTCAAACGGTTCGCGGATGTGAACAGCATCGATATCGAGCTCGACACAGAAGATACGGATGCGTTTGTGGATGCGGTCAAGCTGATGGGGCCGACATTTGGCGGCATCAACCTCGAAGACATCAAGGCGCCTGAGTGCTTCATCATCGAACAGCGCCTGAAAGAGGAGATGGACATTCCCGTCTTCCACGATGACCAGCATGGCACGGCGGTGATCTGTGCTGCTGGGCTGCTTAACGCGCTCAAGCTCTCGAACAAGAAAATCGAAGATGTGCGCATCGTGCTGAACGGTGCGGGGGCTGCGGGCATCGCCTGTCTGGAACTGTTAAAGGCGATGGGGGCAAAGCACCAGAACTGCATCATGTGCGACACCAAGGGTGTGATCTATCAGGGCCGCACCGAGGGCATGAACCAGTGGAAATCGGCTCACGCGGTCTCAACCGAGCTGCGCACGCTCGAAGAGGCGATGAAGGGCGCGGATGTGTTCCTTGGCGTGTCAGTCAAAGGCGCCGTGACGCAGGAGATGGTGGTCAGCATGGCCGATGATCCGGTGATCTTTGCCATGGCGAACCCGGACCCGGAGATCACGCCCGAAGACGCGCATGAAGTCCGGCCTGACGCGATTGTGGCGACCGGGCGCAGCGACTACCCCAACCAGGTCAACAACGTGCTGGGTTTTCCCTATCTCTTCCGGGGGGCGCTGGATATCAACGCGCGGGCGATCAATGACGAGATGAAGATTGCTTGCGCCCATGCACTGGCCAACCTCGCGCGCGAGGACGTGCCCGATGAGGTGGCGCTGGCCTATGGGAAGAACCTCAGCTTTGGTCGGGATTACATCATCCCGACGCCGTTCGATCCGCGGCTGATCCACCGCGTTCCGCCCGCCGTCGCGCAGGCGGGCATGAATACAGGGGCCGCCCGTCGCCCGATCATCGACATGGAAGCGTATGAGCTCTCGCTGAAATCGCGCATGGACCCGACGGCGAGCATTCTGCGCGGCATCAACGCCCGCGCGCGCGCCAATCAGGCGCGCATGATATTTGCGGAAGGGGATGATCCGCGGGTGCTGCGCGCCGCCGTAATGTATCAGCGCGCGGGCTTCGGCAAAGCGCTGGTCGTAGGTCGAGAAGACGATGTGAAGGCCAAGCTGGAGGCTGCAGGGCTCGAAGACGCGCATCGCCAGATCGAGATCGTGAACGCCGCCAACACCCAGCATTTGGAGACCTACAAGCAGTTCCTTTACGACCGTCTGCACCGGCGCGGGTTTGACCGGCAGGACATTCACCGGCTGGCTGCGCGGGACAGGCACGTGTTCTCAGCCCTGATGCTGCAGCACGGGCATGGCGATGGCTTGGTCACGGGCGCGACGCGGAAATCGGCGCATATCCTTGACCGGATCAACCATGTGTTTGACGCGGATAAAGACCACGGCGTGGCTGGCATCACGGCAGTGCTGCATAAAGGCCGGATCGTCTTCATCGCCGACACCATCGTAAACGAATGGCCGGATGAGGAAGACCTCGCCAACATCGCGGAACGCGCAGCAACCGTGGCGCAGAACATGGGGCTGGAGCCGCGTGTGGCCTTCGTCAGCTTTTCGACCTTCGGCTACCCCGTGTCGGAGCGGGCGGACAAGATGGCCAAGGCGGCGGATGTGCTCGACCGCCGTGGGGTCAGCTTTGAGTACGAAGGCGAGATGACCGTGGATGTGGCGCTGAACAGCCTCGCGCAGGAGGCCTATCCGTTCTCTCGGCTGACCGGGCCTGCGAATATCCTGATCGTGCCTGCGCGGCACTCGGCCAGCATTTCCGTCAAGCTGATGCAGGAGATGGCGGGCGCGACGGTGATCGGGCCAATCCTCGCAGGCGTGGATCGGTCGATCCAGATTTGCTCGACGGTGTCGACGGCGAACGACATTCTGAACATGGCCGTGTTGGCCGCCTGCGAGGTTGGCTAATCAGCTGTTTACAAACGGCGCGGCGCTGCCCCACAGCTCCTTGACCCGCGCGTCGCGCCCGCAGGCCTCTCGATACGCCTTATAGGCCGAAGCCTGACGTTTGGGGCCAAAGCGTGTGATCACCAGCTGGCGCCCTTTGTAATAGTCCTGGTGGTATTCATCCGCCGGGTAGAACTCTGACGCGCCGAGGATCGGGGTCACAACGGTCTGACCCAGATCTGACGCAGCCTTGGCTTTCGCAGCCTCAGCCGTTCGTTTCTCGGCTGCCGTGTCGGTGAAAATCGCGGTGCGATAGCTTTCACCCCTATCACAGAACTGCCCGCCCGCATCCGTCGGGTCGACCGAACGGAAGAACAGATCAAGCAGCGCATGGCGGCTAACCATCTCCGCGTCAAAGGTGATCTGTACCGCCTCGTAGTGCCCGGTGCCACCGGAGGTCACCTGCTTGTAGGTTGGGTTCGCGACGGTACCGCCGGTGAAGCCGGAAACGGCCTCTTTCACCCCGCGCACCTTCTCGAAATCCGCTTCCACGCACCAGAAACAGCCGCCTGCAACAGTCAGCGTTTGCAGGTTCTCCGCGTGCGCGGTCTTGCTCTGCGCCATAAAGCCGACAACGATCATACCCGCCAGCACGATGGGCTTGAGTGTTTCCCGTTTGAACATAGCATGTCTCCTTTGCCCTTAAGTTTGTCGCGACTCCGGGCTTTCAACAACTCACGAGCCTGCGATGTCACGGGCTGGTGAGGTGAGTTTACGGCCTTGGCTTTGAGACCGGCGTTTTTTAGCTTCAACTGAAACATGGAAGGGGCGGTTTCATGCCATCTGAAACAATTTCCGAGCGGGGTCTGACGAGATGAAGATCGCCATGTGGTCCGGCCCGCGGAATCTGTCGACCGCTATGATGTACAGTTTCGGCACGCGCGGGGATTTCTCCGTGATGGATGAGCCGTTCTATGCGGCCTATCTCGCGGCGTCAGGCGCTGACCACCCGATGCGGTCTGAAATCCTGGAGGCGCATGAAACGGACCCAGCGCGAGTTGCGGCGGCCTGTGCGGCTGATCCGGAAACGCCACATCTTTACATGAAACACATGCCGCATCACATGCTCGATGGCTTTCCGCTCGATTGGGCGCGGGAGTGTGTGAACGTGCATTTGATCCGCCATCCGGCTCGAGTCATCGCCAGTTATGCGGCCAGGCGGGAACGCCCCACGCTGGAGGACATTGGGTTTGCCCAGCGAGTCCATCTGTATGAGGCGCTGGGCGGAGTTGTCATCGACAGCACCGATATCCGCGCCAACCCCGAGCGCATGTTGCGGCTGTTGTGCGAGGCGATCGATTTGCCTTTCGATCCGGCTATGCTGGGCTGGCGTGCTGGTCCGCGCGCCGAAGACGGCATCTGGGCGGCGCATTGGTATGGGGCTGTGCATTGGAGCACCAAGTTTGCGGGGGTAGAGGGGGATTTGCCAGCGTTGGAAGGGGCGGTGGGCAAGGTGCTTGAGGCAGCGCTGCCCTACTACGAGAGACTCGCTAAGCAAGCGCTGGGATGAGTCATCATTGAATACCTATGGATAACCACAAGATCTTGATCGAGCTGAGTGAAATTTGGACAGATTTAGAGAAAAGATTCGACTCAACGGGTTGTTTCGGGAATCATAAGGGGCGCGATTCCAGTCGCGCCCCATGACTGCCGTAGGCGGCAGCCCGTCCTGATCAGACACCGCAATTATTCGCGGAATTGGGCTTTCTCGTCAAGTATACTGCGGCGTCCTCGCTAGTCCCGACAATAACGTTGGTGCGGCACATCTTTAAGGAGACGCACAATGTATTTCGTTATCTATAAAGATCGCTCCGGTTACTGGCGCTGGACGCTTAAGGCGTCTAACCACGAACCCATTGCGGTATCTTCCGAAAGCTACGTTCGTAAGTTCGATGCCGAGCATGACATTCGTCTTACTAAGTCAGCTTACACCGCTCCCGTGCATGAGAGCGCAGTTGCATAGCAAAGTTTTGGGCGGTTTTACGCCGCCCATTTCTAAATCTTCAAGCGCCGGTCCCGCGCCGCCAACAGTTTCAGGCGCAGGGCGTTTAGCTGAATGAAACCTGCCGCGTCTTTTTGGTCGTAGGCGCCTGCGTCGTCTTCGAAGGTCACATGCGCTTCGGAATAGAGGCTGTCATCGGACCAGCGGCCCACCGTGCGCACGTGGCCTTTGTAGAGTTTCAGGCGCACGGTGCCGGTCACATGGGTCTGGCTCGCGTCGATGGCGGCTTGCAGCATGGTGCGCTCGGGCGAGAACCAGAAGCCGTTGTAGATCAGTTCGGCGTAGCGCGGCATCAGCTCGTCCTTGAGGTGCATGGCACCGCGGTCGAGCGTGATGGATTCGATGGCGCGGTGGGCTTCGAGAAGCAGCGTGCCGCCGGGGGTTTCGTAGATTCCGCGTGACTTCATGCCAACGAAACGGCCTTCGACCAGATCCAGCCGCCCGCAGCCGTGCTTGCCGCCGAGTTCGTTCAGCCTGGTCAGGATCGTCGCGGGCGACATCGCCTCGCCGTTGATGCTGACCGCGTCGCCGCGTTCAAACCCGATCTCAACATACTCCGGCGTATCGGGCGCGTCCTCGGGGTGGACCGTACGCTGGTAGACGTAATCGGGCGCGTCCACGGCGGGGTCTTCCAGCACTTTGCCTTCGGAGGAGGTGTGCAGCAGGTTCGCATCCACGCTGAACGGCGCCTCGCCGCGCTTGTCCTTGGCGATGGGGATCTGGTTCTTCTCGGCAAAGTCGATGAGCTTGGTGCGGCTCGACAGATCCCACTCGCGCCAGGGGGCGATCACCTTGATCTCGGGGTTCAGCGCATAGGCAGCGAGCTCAAACCGGACCTGATCGTTGCCCTTGCCAGTGGCGCCATGGGCCACGGCATCGGCGCCGGTTTCTTCGGCGATCTCCACGAGACGTTTGGAGATCAGCGGCCGCGCAATCGACGTGCCCAGCAGGTAGAGCCCTTCGTAGACCGCATTGGCCCGGAACATCGGGAAGACGAAGTCGCGCACGAACTCTTCGCGCAGGTCTTCGATGTAGATGTCGGTGGCGCCCATCATCTCGGCTTTCCTGCGCGCAGGCTCCAGCTCTTCCCCTTGGCCGAGGTCCGCCGTGAAGGTCACCACTTCACAGCTGTATTCGGTTTGCAGCCACTTCAGAATGATGGAGGTATCCAAGCCGCCAGAGTAGGCGAGCACGACTTTCTTGGGCGCAGACATAACCGGTTCCTTTGTCTCGAAATCCGGGTTGCGATAGCGGGTTTTGGCAGGGGCGGCAAGGTGGATGCGCGTTGACCGACGGCGCCCCTGCACCTACTGATCGGACATTCCGAGCCGGAAGGGCAGGCAACATGACGGCATCAGCATTTGTGACAGGTGCGCAAGCGGCGGAACGCGCGATGCGCGCGGTCTTCCCACCGACGCCTTTGCTGCGCAACGATCACCTGTCGGATCGGTTTGGCGCGGACATCTGGCTCAAGCGTGAAGACCTCAGCCCGGTGCGGTCTTACAAGCTGCGCGGGGCGTTCAACGCCATGCGGAAAGTGATCCCCGCGCATGACCTTTTTGTCTGTGCCAGTGCGGGCAACCACGCGCAGGGCGTCGCCTTTATGTGTCGGCATTTCGGGGTGCGCGGTGTTGTGTTCATGCCGGTCACGACCCCCCAGCAAAAGATCCAGAAAACGCAGATGTTTGGCGGTACCCATGTCGAAGTGCGTCTTGTGGGCGACTACTTCGACGAAACACTGGCCGCAGCGCAGACCTTTTGCGCCCAGAAAGGCGCGCATTTCCTGTCGCCTTTTGACGATGAGGATGTGATCGAGGGTCAGGCCTCCGTCGCGGTGGAGATCGAGACGCAGCTGGGGCGGTTGCCCGACCGCGTGGTTTTGCCAGTGGGTGGCGGGGGCCTTTCTTCCGGTGTGCGAAGTTACTTTGGCAGATCGGTGAGCTACACATTTGTTGAACCAAGCGGGGCGCAAAGCCTCGGGATTGCGCTCGAAGCGCAGGCGCCGGTGGATGTCTCGCCGATTGATAGTTTTGTCGACGGTGCGGCCGTGGCCAAGATCGGGGCCCGGACCTTTGCACGGCTCAGCGATGTGGACCGGGCGGATGCGGTGCATATCGCCGAAGACCGGATTTGCACCACCATTATCGAGATGTTGAACGTCGAAGGCATCGTTCTGGAACCGGCGGGTGCCCTGGCGATCGAAGTCTTGTCGGACCTTCGTGATCAGATCGAAGGTAAGACGGTGGTCTGTGTCGCCTCCGGCGGGAACTTTGATTTTGAGCGGCTGCCCGAGGTCAAGGAACGGGCCCAGCGCTATTCGGGAGTGAAGAAATACTTTATTCTGCGCATGCCGCAGCGCCCGGGCGCGTTGAAGGAGTTCCTGGGCATCCTTGGCCCCGAAGATGACATCGCGCGGTTCGAATACCTCAAGAAATCGGCTCGGAACTTCGGTTCTGTGCTTATCGGGATCGAGACGACGCAGCCGGAGAACTTTGTCCGCTTTCTGAGCAAGCTTGATGCGGCGGGGTTCACCTATACCGATATCACCAATGACGAAACGCTCGCTCAGTTTGTGATCTGAGACGGCGCATGGATTTTTCTAACAAGACAGTTGTGATCACCGGCGGCGCAAGCGGGATCGGTGCGGCGCTCGCCCAAGCTGTGCAGGCCAAAGGTGCGCGCGTCGCGATTGCTGACCGGTCGGCGCAAGCAGTCGATCAGGCGGCAGAGCAGATCGGGTGCTTGGGCGTGGTTTGCGATGTGACCCGGGAAGCGGCCATTCAGTCGTGCATCCGGCAGGTCGAGGCAGCATATGGCCCGATAGATGTGTTTGTGTCTAACGCCGGTGTGTTTCAGGGGCAGCCGGATCATGCGGCCTCTGCGCCGGATGCGGTGTGGATGCTGAACTGGCAACTGCATGTTATGGCGCATGTTTATGCGGCGCGGGCATTGCTGCCCGGGATGCTGGCGCGGGGGGCGGGATATTTTGTGAACGTCGCCTCGGCGGCTGGTCTGCTGAACCAGATCGGCGATGCAGCCTATTCGGCGTCAAAACACGCCGCAGTCAGCTTTGCGGAGTCACTGGCCATCACCCATGGAGCAGCCGGGATCGGCGTTTCGGTGGTGTGCCCGCAATATGTAGCCACACCGCTGATCGGGTTGGAGCGTGATCTGTCGCGAGGCTCAGACATGCTTTTGACAGCAGATGAAGTCGCCGAGAGTATCATTGCAGGGGCAGAGATGGGTGCGTTCCTTATTCTGCCACACCCTGACGTGGCAGGTCACGCACGGCGCCGCGCCGCGGATCATGGGCGTTGGCTCAAAGGTATGCAACGGTTGCAGGCGCACGCGCTGGATAAGCTGGGGCCAGATAGTATCGCGCATTTGTACCGGCTGGAGTAGAGCGGTCTGCGCCCGGCCAGCACGGATTCCGGGGCTTCAGCTTGCGATTTTGGCCTGGAGTTGGGTCAGGAAGGCATCGCGGGATTGTTTGTAGCATGTCATGATTTCATCGACGTCAATGGCCGCGTCTGCCGATTGTGCCGCTGCGGTCTCGCCGGTCTGGCACAGATCTGAGAATGACCGAAACCCGAGACTGAGTGCGCTTCCCTTCAGGAAATGCAACTGCTCCTCCAGATCCTGCGGATTTGGCTGGGTGGCCAGTGTGTCAATGGCTGCATCGACCTCTTCAAGAAAGAGCTCCACCACCTCCTCAAAGTCTTCTGCGCCCACTTCTTCCTTCAGTGTCGCGACTCTATCCCAATCTATCATGCTACAAACCCTGCTCGTGCACCGTAATAAGTATTCCAGACAGAACCTAACGCTTCGTGTGCACCATTGGCTTTTTCACACAAATTTTAGGGTTCACCTCACTTTAAGCATTCAAGAGTAGGGCTGCGTGAGAAGACACTGGGCTTTACATGAGTACATTTTCGTCCGCGCCTGCTGAATCGAGCCTTTCTGAACCATCAGAGCGGGCAAAATTCGTGCTCGTTGTGGATGACAGCCGCCTCCAGCGCAAGATCCTGTCCAGCTCTCTCAAACGCTGGGGATATGAGGTGATGGAGGCAGAGTCGGGTGAGGCCGCGCTGGAGCTTTGCGAACAGCGCCTGCCTGAGTTGATCCTCAGTGACTGGATGATGCCTGGCATGTCCGGCATTGAATTCTGCAAGGCCTTTCGTGGTCTGTCGGCGGACAGCTACAGCTATTTCATCCTTCTGACCTCAAAGAGTGAAAAGAATGACGTGGCTGAAGGGCTGGACGCCGGTGCGGATGACTTTCTGACCAAACCGGTTGATGGGCACGAGCTGCGCGCGCGCTTGACGGCCGGGCAGCGCATTCTTGAAATGCAGCGGGAGCTGACGCTGAAGAACCAGGTCATCACAGAGACTCTCGACGAGTTGCAACGCCTCTACGACTCCCTAGACAGTGACCTGATCGAAGCCAAACAACTGCAGCAATCTCTTGTACGGGAGCGTGCAAAGGCGTTCGATGGCGGTGATCTGGCGCTCATGCTGCGCTCCAGCGGTCATGTCGGGGGCGATCTGGTGGGCTTCTTTCCTGCCGCAGAGGGGCACCTTGGGCTGTTTTCCATTGATGTATCTGGCCATGGCATCAGCTCGGCGCTGATGACCGCGCGCCTGGCTGGGTATTTGTCCGCCACCGCGCTGGATCAGAACATCGCGCTCGAAAAGACGGAGACGGGATATCGCTCCCGCCCGCCGGCTGAGGCGATCAGGACGCTGAATGAGATGGTGCTCGATGAGATGGAGACCGAGCATTACTTCACCATGATCCTCGCCGATATCGATCTCGCGACCGGGCGGGTTGTGATCGGGCAGGCCGGGCATCCGCACCCGGTGATTCAACGGGCCGATGGCACGTTGGAGCAGGACGGGACGGGGGGCTTTCCGGTGGGCCTGATGGCCGGCGTTACATTTTCACAGTTCGAGATGCAGCTGTCGCCTGGCGACCGGTTGCTGATCCTGTCGGATGGGGTGACGGAATGCCCGGCCAGCGAGGGTGAGTTTTTGGGGGAAGACGGGCTTGAGCAACTGTTGCCCGATCTTGAACAGGTAACGGGAGAGGCATTTTTCGAAGCGCTCATCCACAGGATGACGGAGATATCAGGGCTGACCGAGTTTCCCGATGATGTCTCCGGGCTTTTGTTCGAATTCACCGGCACCAATCAGGAAAAATAGCGGGCCAGAAACAGCCGGTCGCCATCATTGCCGAGACACTCCAGTGCGTCAGCGGGCGAGAGAACAAGCGTCTCGTGATCCGGCTCGGACGGCACTGCCACCTGCCGGACCGGGCGCGCACGATACACATGACACAGCTTCTCAGCCCAGATGTCATATTCCGGCATGAAGACAAATCGCCGGAAGCTGCCCAGCTTGCGCGGCGCAGCAATGCGCCAGCCGGTTTCCTCCATGACCTCGCGGTGCAGGGCATGAATGGCGCTTTCACCGGGGTCGATCCCGCCGCCGGGCAGTTGAATATCAACCTTCTCCGCGATCTGCGCTGTTAGCAGAACACGCCGTTTCAGGGGCAAAATCGCATAGGCGCCGGGCCGCAGCACATAGCGTTGATCTGCACGAGGTGCATGGCCGATGCGTCTGATCATTCTGGCTTGCCCTCTTTTCAACGCAGGCAGGACGGTTATATGGACCCGGTATGCCAACCCGATGGCGATAAGGAAACCCCAATGAAACCTGGACACCAGATCGCGTGGGACGATACGGTCCTGCCTTTTCAGCTGGATGCGAGCGATATGCGCGGCCGTGTTGCGCGGCTGGATGGCGCATTGAACGGTATCCTGCAGCAACATGACTATCCTCCGCAGGTCGAGGCGCTGGTGGCTGAGATGGCCCTGCTGACCGCGCTGATCGGGCAGACCATCAAGCTGCGCTGGAAGCTGCAATTGCAGGTCCAGTCCAAAGGTGCTGTGCGCATGATTGCGACGGATTACTACGGCCCCGAGGCCGAGGGTGAGCCCGCGCGCATCCGCGCCTATGCCAGCTATGATGCAGATCGGTTGACCGATGCGGCACCTTTCGATCAGGTGGGCGAAGGGTATTTCGCGATCATGATCGACCAGGGCAAGGGCATGACGCCCTATCAGGGGATCACACCGTTGGAGGGTGGTTCGCTGGCCGCCTGTGCTGAAACCTATTTCGCCCAGTCTGAACAGCTGCCCACGCGGTTTTCGCTGAGCTTCGGCCAGTCGACGGAACCGAGCGTTGTTGAGCATTGGCGTGCTGGCGGGGTGATGCTTCAGCATATGCCAAAGGCGTCGCCCTTTGTGGCTGAGGCGGACGGCAATGGCGAGACGCTGTCGGCCTCTGATCTGCTCAAGGACGACGAGGCGGAGAACTGGAACCGGGTAAACATCCTGCTCGATACCGTCGAGGATTTGGAGCTGATCGGCCCGTCACTGGCGCCAAACGATCTGCTCTTGCGGTTGTTCCATGAAGAGCAGCCCCGGGTCTTCGACACGCAGACCGTGCGGTTCGGCTGTACCTGCTCGGAAGACCGTGTGCGCCAAAGCCTGTCGATTTATTCTGCGCGTGACATCGAAAAGATGACCACGGATGAGGGGCGCGTGACCGCTGATTGCCAGTTCTGCGGCGCGCATTACGACCTTGACCCGGCCACCGTCGGCTTCGAGGCTGAACAGGGTGATCATGGCGCCTGATATGGATGCGATCCGGGCAGCACTTGCGCGCCCGGGTCGGCCCTCGTCGGACTATGACCTGAACCCCGGCACGGTTCTACCCGAAGGCCGTAAGCTGCGCCCGGCGGGGGTGCTTGCGCCGATCCTCCGGCAAGGCAATGGCTATCACCTGTTGCTGACGAAACGGTCCTCCGCGCTCAAGCACCACCCGGGCCAGATCGCCTTTCCCGGGGGCAAGCAGGACAAGGGCGATGCCGATGTGATCGCCGCAGCGCTGCGCGAGGCGCACGAGGAAATCGGCCTGCCCGAAGCGCATGTGGATGTTCTGGGCACGTTGCCAGCACATGAGACTGTCACAGGCTTTCTTGTTACGCCGGTCATCGCTTATGTGAAACAGCCGTTTGATATCAGGCCGGAGCCGGGTGAAGTGGATGAGGTGTTCTCGGTCCCGCTCACCCATGTGCTGTCCGCGCAGAACTTCGTGGTCCAGTCGCGCTGGTGGCGTGGCCAGCGGCGCGACTATTTTGCCGTGCCCTATGGTCCCTATTACATCTGGGGTGCGACTGCGCGTATGTTGCGGGCATGGACCGATCAGCTGAACACATGATCCCACCCGAGACCGAGTGGCTATCGGACGCAAACCTGCGCGCGGTCTGCGACGCCCTGCGTGCGGCGGGGGATGATGTCTATCTGGTTGGCGGCTGCGTCCGCGATGCGATCCTGGGCATCCCGGGGTCCGATGTCGATATGGCGACACCGCTTTCACCCGCCGAGGTGACCCGCCTGGCGGAAGCTGCCGGGCTGAAGGTGGTACCCACCGGCATCGCGCACGGGACAGTGACGGTGGTGGCGGGTGGCACAGGCTACGAGGTGACGACGTTCCGGAAAGATGTCGCCACCGATGGCCGTCGCGCCGTGGTCGCGTTCTCCACCGACATGGCCGAGGATGCACGCCGCAGGGATTTCACGCTGAACGCGCTTTACGCGACGCCGGAAGGTCGTATCCTCGACCCGCTTGGCGGGTTGGAGGATTGCCTGTCTCGGCGCATTCGGTTTGTCGGGACGGCACGGGATCGCATCCGCGAGGACTATCTGCGGATCTTGCGGTTCTTTCGCTTTCACGCCTGGTATGCGGACTCGTCCAGAGGGTTCGACGAAGATGCGTTGGACGCCATCGCTGCGCACGCGGAAGGGTTGGAGACGCTCTCAGCCGAGCGCGTGGGTCAGGAAATGCGCCGTCTTCTTGCCGCACCCGACCCCGCTCCGGCTTTGGCGACGATGCAGCGAACGGGCGTCTTGCAGCGGCTTCTGCCCGGCAGTGACATCACGCTCCTTGGCCCGGCGCTGCATATCGAGGCGCATCTGGCGATGACACAGGACTGGCGGATGCGGCTGGCCGCGCTGGGCGGGTTGGATGTGGCGGAGCGGCTGCGCCTCAGCAGTAAGGACGCCCAGCATCTCACGGTGCTGCGAGAGGCCATGAGCGAGGGCCCGCCGGTGTCCGAGATTGCCTACAGGTCCGGCTATGATCTGGCGGCGCAAACCTTGGTCTTGCGCTCTGCCCTTGCTAATCATCTGCCGGACCCAAGTGCCTTGGGCCCCTTGAAAACAGCGGCGCAGGCGCAATTCCCCATCCGCGCCAAGGACTTCATGCCCGGCTTGAGTGGTAAGGCACTGGGTGCCCGTCTGGCGGCCCTCGAAGAGCGCTGGATCGCCTCTGATTTCACGCTCACACGTGAAGAGTTGATGACACCTGATTGAGGTGGTCGACAAAGGCAGACTTCTCTTGTAAGTAGCAAAGCACCAAGACGGAGGAATACGACATGTATCGCGGGATCTGGTTCACCTGACCCTGTCATAACCCGATACCGTCAGGCCTGATCACCAGTGCCTGATCATGTTGTATATTCTACCGAAGGCCCATCCCATGTTCCGTTTTTTCGAACGTCTTGTTGATCCCTATTGCGACTATACCGAGACCAACACTCCGCCTCAGCGGCTCTGGCCGTTCTTTCTGCAATACTCAAAGCCCTTCAAACGGGTCTTTGTGCTCGCCGGGATCATGTCGGTGGTTGTGGCCGCGATCGAGATCTGGCTGATCTTCTATATGGGCCGGGTTGTTGACCTGCTCGATGGAGAGCCCGCCACCGTCTGGGACCGCTATGGCACCGAGTTGATCCTCGTGGCGCTGTTCATCCTGACCGCCAGGCCTTTGCTGCAGGCCATTGACGTTGCGCTGCTGAACAATGCCATCCTGCCGAATTTCGCCACGATGATCCGGTGGCGGGCGCACCGGCAGGTGCTGCGTCAGTCGGTTGGCTGGTTCGAGAATGATTTTGCGGGCCGGGTGGCCAACCGGATCATGCAGACACCACCGGCAGCGGGCGAGGTGGTGTTTCAGGTTTTCGATGCGATCTCCTTTTCGCTGGCCTATCTGATCGGGGCTGCGATCCTGCTGTCGACCTCAGACCCGCGGCTTTTGATCCCGCTATTGGGGTGGTTTGTCCTCTACGGGCTGCTGTTGCGCTGGACAATCACGCGCATTGGTCCGGCATCCAAAGCGGCCTCCAACGCGCGGTCTGTGGTCACGGGCCGCGTGGTCGATGCTTACACCAACATTCACTCCGTCAAGATGTTTGCGCATCATGAGAAGGAGCTCGACTATGCCAAGGAGGCTATCGAAGACACGCGGCGCACCTTCCAGGCGGAGATGCGCATCTTCACCATCATGGATGTGCTGCTTGTGGCGCTCAATGGTGTGCTGATCATTGGTGTTGTCGGTTGGGCGATTGTGCTGTGGATGCAAGGCCAGGCAAGCGTGGGCGTGGTGGCGGCGGCCACGGCGCTGACCCTGCGGCTGAATGCGATGACAGGCTGGATCATGTGGGCTCTGACCACTTTCTTTCAGGAGCTTGGTGTTGTCTCCGAAGGTATGGAGACGATTGCCCAGCCCATCACCCTGATTGACCAAACTGGCGCTAAGCCGCTGCAGCTCACCGATGGGACCATCCAGATTAAAGGTCTGTCGCATCACTACGGGCGTGGCTCCGGCGGTCTGGACGGGATTGATCTGACGATCCGCCGGGGTGAGAAGATCGGTCTGGTGGGCCGGTCCGGCGCGGGCAAATCCACGCTCGTGAAGCTGCTGTTGCGATTTTACGATCCGGAACGGGGGCAGATCCTGATCGACGGTCAGGATATCACAGAAGTGCAGCAGGACAGTCTTCGTCTGGCCATCGGCATGGTGCAGCAGGACAGCTCGCTCTTGCATCGCTCCGTGCGGGACAATATCCTCTATGGTCGGGCTGATGCGACCGAGGAGGATGTGTTTTCCGCCGCGCGGCAGGCGCAGGCGCATGAGTTCATCCTCGATCTGCAAGACCCCGAAGGCCGTCAGGGATATGAGGCGCAAGTGGGCGAGCGTGGGGTGAAACTGTCGGGCGGGCAACGGCAGCGGATCACGCTGGCGCGGGTGATCCTGAAGGACGCGCCGATCCTGCTGCTCGACGAAGCGACCAGCGCCTTGGACAGTGAGGTGGAGGCTGCCATTCAGGACACGCTATACGGCATGATGGAGGGCAAGACAGTGATCGCGATTGCCCACCGCCTGTCGACCATTGCCCAGATGGACCGCATTCTGGTGCTTGATCAGGGGCGGATTGTCGAAGATGGCACCCATGACGCGCTTTTGGCGCGAGGCGGACTATATGCAGATTTCTGGGCCCGGCAGTCGGGCGGATTTCTGGCCGCAGATATCGAGGAGGCCTCTTGAACATCGGAAACTGGATCAACGCCTTCCGCCCAGCGGACGGCCCGCCGCCGCAAACGCTGGGGGCCTTCATGCGCTGGTGCCTCTCCGGCGCCTGGCCCGCCTTGTGGCTGGCCGCCTTCCTGTCGGCGGCGGCCGGCGCGATGGAGGCTGGCACCGCGCTGATCTTGGGCCTGGTGATCGATGCGACCGCCAGCTCGGGGCCGGAGGCGTTCTTCGCCCCCGCAAATATGGGGCTGATCCTGGGGGCGATTGCTTTCTTTCTTCTGACACGGCCTGTGTTCTTTGGCTTTTCTGCGGCAGCCAATGCGATCATCGTTCAACCGAATCTCAATCCTTTGGTGCTGTCGCGGTTGCATCGCTGGACGCTCGGCCAACGGGTCGGATTCTTCGATGATGATTTCGCAGGCCGCATCGCGCAGAAACAGATGCAGGCCGCGCGAGCCGTGACGGATGTGGTCTCGGAACTCATCAACGTTGTCGCCTTTGCGCTGGCCTCGCTGATTGGGTCGGTGTTGCTGTTGCTCACGATTGATCTGCGCATTGCCCTGTGTTTTGCAGTTTGGTTGATCGGATATTTTGCCATGATCAGCTGGTTCCTGCCACGGATCCGCAAGCGCTCGGCCAAGCGCGCGGGGGCGCGGGCCATGGTGACCGGTCAGGTGGTCGACACGATCACCAATATCAAGACCGTCAAGCTTTTCGCCCATGCGGATCACGAGGATCAGGCAGCCCTGGGCGCCATGCGCAGCTTTCGGCAGCGGTCGCTGGACTATGGCTATCTCGCGGCCGGGTTTCGCTTTGCGCTGATGTCCATGGCGGGCATTCTGCCGGTGTTGCTTTTGGGCGGGACGATCCTGCTGTGGCAATCCGGGCAGGCCACCCAGGGCAATATCGTGGCAGCGGGGGCTGTCGCGATCCGCATTGCGCAGATGACCGGCTGGGTCAGTTTCACGCTGATGGTGGTTTACGCCAACATTGGTGAGATCGAAGACGGCATCCGCACGCTGACCCCGCGCAAGCGGGTTGAGGATGCGCCGGGCGCGCAGGCGTTGCAGGTGCCCACTGGGCAGATCGACTTGAAGAGTGTGGGGTTTGCCTATGGACGCGACACTGGCGGCGTTCGGGGCATCGATCTCACCGTGCATCCGGGCGAAAAGCTGGGTATCGTGGGCGCCTCCGGCGTGGGCAAGTCGACGCTCGTTGCTCTGCTGCTCCGCCTCTATGACGCCGAAGAGGGTGTGATTGAAATCGACGGTCAGGACATCGCCACCGTCCGGCAGGACAGCCTGCGCCATAATATCGGGATGGTCACGCAGGAAACGGCGATGTTCAACCGCTCGGCCCGCGATAACATCCTTTACGGCAAGCCAGACGCCAGCGAGGCTGAGGTCATCGCCGCCGCGCGCAAGGCCGAGGCGCATGAGTTCATCGAAGGGCTGGTCGATCATGAGGGACGGACCGGCTATGACGCCCATCTCGGCGAGCGCGGCGTGAAACTCTCTGGCGGGCAGCGGCAGCGCATCGCGCTGGCCCGTGCGATCCTGAAAGACGCGCCGATCCTTGTGTTGGACGAAGCGACAAGTGCGCTCGACAGTGAGGTCGAGGCCGCCATTCAATCCGCGTTGGAGCGGGTGATGCAGGGCAAAACCGTTCTGGCCATCGCGCACCGGCTCTCGACGCTAACCGAGATGGACCGCATCGTCGTGATGGACGATGGCCAGATCGTCGAAGACGGCAGTCATGAGGCGCTTTTGGCAAAGGGCGGGCTTTATGCCCGCTATTGGGAGCGGCAATCCGGCGGGTTCATCCGCACGCAGGCGGCGGAATAGGGGCTTTTTCTGCGCGCTGCCCTGCCGTAATGGCTAGGCCATGACGGACTACACGATCAGATATCTTGGTGT
The DNA here is from genome assembly GCF_009811755.1 of Roseobacter cerasinus. Classification (GTDB taxonomy): domain Bacteria; phylum Pseudomonadota; class Alphaproteobacteria; order Rhodobacterales; family Rhodobacteraceae; genus Roseobacter; species Roseobacter cerasinus. The sequence goes on along the minus strand of NZ_BLIV01000002.1, from coordinate 337,626 downwards.
GCAGGGCGACGGCGTAGGTGATGGCCCGGTGTTTGCCCCGCTGACCCTGCCCGGTGAGGTGATCACCGGCACGCTTGAGGGCAGCCGCCTCAGGGATGTGAAGGTGCACCAGCCCTCCGACCGGCGCGTCACAGCCCCTTGCCGCCATTTCAAAGCCTGCGGCGGCTGCCAGCTGCAACACGCTGATGATGCCTTTGTGGTGGAGTGGAAGGTCGATGTGGTGCGCCGCGCGCTGGCAGCGCAGGGGCTGGAGACCATCTTCTGCCCGATCCAGACGTCTCCGCCCGCGTCACGGCGGCGGGCCGGGTTTGCGGCGCGGCGGACGAAGAAGGGTGCCTTGGCCGGGTTTCACGGGCGGGCATCCGATACAGTTGTCGCCATTCCCGAGTGCATATTGATCGACTCTGCTCTGCGCCGCGGGCCCGAGATCGCTGAGACCTTTGCGATGATTGGGGCCAGTCGAAAGACCGCGCTGTCGGTCATGGTCACTGCGAGCGACACGGGGCTGGACGTGGCGGTCAGCCATGGCAAACCTCTGGACGGGCCGTTGCGCCAACAGCTGGCCAATGCCTGCGCCCAGTTGGATCTGGCGCGCCTGTCATGGGACGGAGAGCTGATTGCCATGCAGTCGCCGCCTGTGCACCGCTTCGATGGCATCGCCGTTACCCCGCCGCCGGGGGCATTCCTGCAGGCCACGACCCATGGCGAGGCCGCCTTGCGGCGCGCGGTGCAGGAGATCGCGCAAGGCGCCTCTCGGATCACCGATCTTTTTGCCGGATGCGGCACCTTTGCCTTGCCGCTGGCTCGCAAGTCAGAGGTGCATGCGGTCGAGGGCGCGCCGGATATGATCGCCGCGCTCGATCAGGGCTGGCGCAAGGCGGATGGGCTGAAACACGTCACAACCGAAGCGCGCGATCTCTTTCGCAGGCCGCTTTTGCCGGATGAGCTGCGGAAGTCGGACGCCGTTGTACTAGATCCGCCGCGCGCGGGCGCCGAGGCGCAGGTGGCTGAACTGACCCAATCGGATGTGCCGCGCATCGCCTATGTCTCCTGCAATCCGGTGACATTTGCGCGGGATGCAAAGGTGCTGGTAAACGCGGGCTTTACCCTCGACTGGATACAAGTCGTCGACCAATTCCGTTGGTCCGCGCATGTGGAGCTTGTGGCGCGCTTCACATCGCCCCATATGCGCAAAAACGCGTGAGGAGAGGCAGATGACACTGCGGCAGAAACTGGATGTCTGGCTGGATCAGACCTGGGTGACCAATATGGTCATGGCGGTGATTGTCTTCAACGCCGTGATCCTGGGGCTTGAGACGTCGCCCGAGATTATGGCCACAGCCGGACCGCTGATCGTGACGCTCGACACGGTTTGCCTTGGCTTTTTCATTGCAGAGCTTTTGCTCAAGATCTTTGCGCGGGGTGGGCGGTTCTTCAAAAGCGGCTGGAATCTCTTTGATTTTGCCATTGTGACGGCGGCGTTGATCCCTGGGTCGCAGACCATGTCGGTCTTGCGGGCGCTGCGCATCCTGCGGGTCTTGCGTGTGATATCGGTGGCACCGCGCTTGCGGCGTGTGGTCGAGGGGTTTGTCACCGCCCTGCCTGGCATGGCCAGTGTTTTCCTGCTGATGGCGATCATCTTCTACATCGGTGCCGTGATCGCAACGAAGCTTTTTGCGGCAAGCTTTCCGGACTGGTTCGGGTCGCTTCCCTTAAGCGGCTATACGCTGTTCCAGATCATGACGCTGGAAAGCTGGTCGATGGGCATCGTGCGCCCGGTGATGGAGGTCTACCCCTACGCCTGGGCCTTTTTCGTGCCCTTCATCATGATCACCACCTTCGCGGTGGTGAACCTTTTGGTGGGTCTGATCGTGAATTCGATGCAGGACGCGCATCAGGAAGAGGCCGGTGCCGTGACCGATGCCTACCGCGACGAGGTGCTGACACGGCTGATCGCCATTGAGAAACGGCTTGGCGAAAAAGCGGATAAGTGACAAATTTGTGAGGTTGTTTAACTGATTATCCATGGTACCTGTCTAGAAAAAGAGCAGACGTCAAAAAGACAGATACGGGGCAGCAAAATGCGTCGAAGAGATTTAATTCTCACGACGACCGCAGCGGTGGCGCTGGGTGGTTGTGCGGGCAGTTCGAAATTCCGGCGATACGATGGGCCGGAGGTCACCTATGTGGTTGTGAACAAGGGGCAGCGGCGCATGCACCTTCTCCACAACGCGTCTTTGCTTAAAAGCTACGATATCCAGCTTGGGTTTGCGCCCATCGGGCATAAGCAGATTGAGGGCGACGGGAAAACACCGGAAGGGGTCTACCGGATTGACCGGCGCAACCCGAATTCCGAATTTCACCTGTCTTTGGGGATTTCCTACCCCAATGTGAACGACGTGGCCGCTGCCAAGGCGCTGGGGAAATCGCCGGGTGGTGACATCTTCATTCATGGTCAGAAAAGCGCGTTTCGACGCGCCAAGGGGGATTGGACCTGGGGCTGCATCGCCGTGACCAATGACGAGATGGAAGAGATCTACGCGATGGTGCGCGACGACACGCTCATCGCGCTCAATGCCTGAGGATCAGACCGAGCCGGGGAAGCTTGCACCGCTACCGGTCACCAGCGTCCACCAGATCTTGCCGTTGTTCTCCTGAAACCAGGAAAATCCCATCTGTGTCGCATCGGGCGACAGGATCACCCGGCGGGTGTCTGGCTTTTCCATCCAAGCCGCCAGCGTCTCCAACTCTGACTCATAGGTTTCAGAGATGTTCTCTCCAACCAATGTGCCCGTGTAGCCCACGCGCTGCACCCGATCGATCGGGGAGGACCCATCGGACCCGAAGTGCCATGGGCGATTCTGCACCGACATGTCCCGGGCGTGCGTGGCGGCGGCGGCGTTCAGTTTGGCCTCCAACTCAAGCGGTGGCTGGCCGGACGCACTGCGCAGAGCGTTAACCGAATCCAACATGCGGAACTGGATTTTCCCGGTGTCGCCGCGCCCGATGCGATAGACTTTACCCGCATTTGTGCCATCGGTGACGACCGGGCCGGTTGTACCACAGGCCGCCAGGGTGAGCCCCAGCGCAACAAAAATCGATAAAATCCGGATCATCTTGCACTCCTTAAGCGTTGTCTTACCGCATATCTTGCAGCATGTCGCAATTCAAACGCACTTCGGCGTGATCTGGTTCAATGACAACCCTTTGATTTGCGACTGCGGCATTCACGCAATAAACTGCGCGTCAAAGCTCCCAACACGCGCTTATGGAGGCATCCGATGTCTGTTAAACGTTTCAACTTTCCAAGCCGCCGGTCTTTTCTGGCTGGTGGTGCTGCCATGTTCGCAGCGCCCGCCATCGCACAAGACACGTCTTCGGTGAACGCGGCTGAGACCACGCAAGGCGAACGCGATCTCAGCGAAGCTGTTCGTCGCAATATCTCCAGCTTTCGCACGCTGGATTGGCGGCCCTACTTCTCTGACCTGAAAAACGGCGCTGTGCTGGTCGATATCGACAGCCGCGCGCTGCACTACTGGGCTGAGGATGAAAGCTTCTACAAGCTCTATCCCTCAAGCGTTCCGCTGACCGAGGAGCTGACCCGGCGGGGTCGTACCAAAATCGTGCGCAAGGTCGAAGGCCCAAGCTGGCGCCCGACCCCATCGATGTTGAAGCGCAATCCCGAGTGGCCAGAGTTCATTGGCCCCGGCCCGGATAACCCCATGGGAACACACGCGCTTTACCTCAGCTGGACGTATTATCGCATTCACGGCACGCATGATACGCGCAAGATTGGCCGCCAATCCTCCAATGGATGCATCGGGCTCTACAACGAGCATATCGCTGAGCTTTACGAGCTGACCAAGGTTGGAACGCAAGTGTTGCTAATTTGACGACATCGGCTTTGATCTGTCTCGGTAGGCGGGAATCGGGTTTGCATACATCACCTTATGATGCTTTACCGAAAGCCACGAGGTAAGTCTTAGTGCGTTCTCTCGCCATGCGTGGTTCGCCGATTCTGGAGGTTATGATATGAAGAAACTCGTTCTTGCTGCTGCTCTGACAGCTGCCGCATCGACAGCCTACGCCGGTTCGCTGGCCGAGCCGGTTGTGGAAGCACCGGTTGTGGTTGAAGAAGCAGAAGGTTCGTCCACAGGCGTCCTGCTGCCGATCCTGCTGCTGCTGATCGTTGCTGCTGCTGTCGCCTAAGCGAAGCGCTATTCATTTTAAAAAGGCGGTGCTGTTCAGCACCGCCTTTTTTTGTGCGCAGCCCAAGCATCTGGCGCTTCTGTCACTTAGAAACGTCAGGCAGGGTGCTCGATCCAGCCCGAGAGATTGTCGTCGATCACATTGGACAATGCGGTGATATGCGCGTCATCGTCGTTCAGGCAAGGGATGTATGTGAAGGTCTCACCCCCAGCTTCCTCGAAACTTTCCTTGATCTCTTCATTGATCTCTTCAAGCGTTTCGATGCAATCGGCAGAGAATGCAGGCGCGCAGACGGCAATGTTTTTCTTGCCCGCTTCAGCGAGGCGCGCCACCTCCTCCACCGTATAGGGCTGCAGCCACTCCTCGGGGCCAAATCTGGATTGGAAGGTTGTGGTGATCTCGGTGTCTTCCCACCCCAGCCGCTCTTTCAATAGGCGCGTCGTTTTCTGGCACTGGCAGTGGTAGGGATCCCCCTCCATCAAGTACCGGATCGGCACGCCATGGTAGGAGCAGACCAGGATGTCCGGTTTTCTCTCCATATGTGCATAGGCGCGTTCGATTGATTGCGCCAAAGCGTCGATGTAGTCGGCGCGCGCGTAATAAGGGTCAACCGTGCGGGTCACCGGCTGCCATTTTTCATAGGTCAACGCGCGAAAGAACTCGTCATTGGCGGTGGCTGACGTGGCCCCTGCATAATGCGGATAAAGCGGGAAAAACAATATCTTGCGGCATCCCGCAGCCGTCATCTCCGCCACTTTCGACCGGGTCGACGGGTTGCCGTAGCGCATGCAGAAATCGACCAGGACCTGGCTGCCGTGCCGTTTGGCCATCTCGATCCTGACCTTTTCTGTCTGCGCCTTGGTGATGGTCATCAGCGGGCTTTCCCCCGCTTCCTCATTCCAGATCGACTTGTACGCCGCTCCGCTGGAGAAGGGCCGTTTCGACAGGATGATCAGCTGCAACAGCGGCTGCCAGATCCACGGGCTGTAGTCGATCACGCGGCGGTCGGACAGGAACTCGTTCAGGTAGCGGCGCATGGACCAGTAGTCATAATTGTCCGGCGTGCCCAGATTGGCCAGCAGGATGCCAACCTTGGCGGTCGCAATCTCCGGATGGTCGTCCTGTGCATGCGTGGGGCGGACCTTCACGGGCGCCGATGCGCGGCTGTCCAGCATCTTGATCGTCCTTCAAACATAGATTGAGCCTGAGATAGACGCTTTTGCGCGCGCGTCAATCAGGCAGGGGTGTTTCTGTCACGGCCAACGCGTCCGCCAGACGCTGGTTGGCGGACCCTGGGCGCAGCGGTTTGGGCTGTGAGGCATCCGGCGCCCAGCCGGTGAGAAAAACCATCTCGAAGGTGGCACGGACCCGGCTTTCGCCCGTGGCGAAATGGGTGGCATAGAGGTTTGATGTCTCTTCAAAAAGCCGCCGGTTGTCGGGTTTGCGCCGCCGCGTGGCCAGCGCGTTGCTCTCTCCCATGGCGCGCAGATCGCGCATCAGGCTGAAGGCATCGCGGTAGTCGACCGGTAGGGTGAGGCTATCTGCCACGGGCATGGCCAGCCCCGCCCGCTGCAAAAGTGCGCCGAGATCCCGAATTTCGCCCATGGGTGCAACCCGCGGTGACAACCCGCCCGAGAGGGCAATCTCTGCCTCCGACAGACAGCTGCGCAGCTCCTGCAAGGTTTGCCCACCCAGCGTCGCGACGATCAGCAGGCCGTCGGGTTTGAGGGCGCGCCGACACTGGATCAACTGGCCCACTGGATCATTGGACCAATGCAGGCTCATTGCGTGCACCACCAGATCGTGGGCGCCTTCCGACAGGTCCAGATGGTCCGTGTCGGCGCAGATGACCGCTCCATTCAGCCGGTTTGCCCAAACATCGGCAAATGGGGTCACAATAGCGGGTGATTTAAACGACCTGTTAACCATGGAAAGCCGATCCTCGATCTCGTCCGCCGCAGATTCTTGCAGGAAGTGGGCAGTGGCCCGCGCGCGGTGCCGCTGCAACGCCGTGAGGTCGGTGAGGACGTTCGGATCAGTCATGAGAGGGAAAGTAAGCCGGTGGCGTTCAGTTTTCAAACCGCAGTATCGACGATTTATCCGCCACGCTGCCTGGGCTGTGGTGACAAGGTGCTCAGCGATTTTGGACTCTGCGGCACCTGCTGGCGGGACACGCAGTTTATCGGCGGCGCCATCTGCGACGGCTGCGGCGCGCCGCTTCCGGGGGATGATCGTAGTGATGCACTGAAATGTGATGACTGCATGCGCAGGCCCCGCCCCTGGCATCGCGGGCGTTCTGCGCTGATCTACAAGGACAATGGTCGGCGGCTGGTGCTGGGCCTCAAACACGGGGACCGGCAGGAGATTGCGACACCCGCAGCCAAGTGGATGGCGCAGGCGATCGCGGATTTTCCGAAAGAGAACATGATCATCGCGCCCGTTCCCCTGCATTGGACGCGCATGGTCAAGCGGCGCTACAACCAATCTGCCCTTTTGGCGCAGGCTTTGGCAAAGCAAACGGGCCTGCCGATCTGTCCTGATCTGTTGCAGCGTCCGAAGCGCACACCACCGATGGAGGGCATGACGCGCGAAGTGCGGTTTTCTTCCGTCAAGGGCGCCATTTCGGTGCATCCGCGTCGCCGTCATCGGTTGGTCGCGCGGCCGGTTCTGCTTGTTGATGACGTCTTGACGTCAGGGGCCACCCTTGCCGTTGCCGCAGATGCTTGTCTTGCGGCAGGATCAGGGCCGGTATACGTCGTAACACTGGCGCGAACGGTGCGGGATGCCTAAGTTCCGCATCGACGCTTTGTGTTTTAGGGAACGATCATGCAACCTGTTGAAATCTACATCTCCCCGCTCTGCGGTTTCTGCCACGCCGCGAAACGGCTTCTGACACAGAAAGGTGTCAGCTTTTCTGAAGTTGATGTTCTGGCGAACCCCAACCGCAAGCCCGAGATGATCCAACGTGCAAACGGTGGGCGGACGGTGCCACAGATCTTTGTAGGTGAAACCCATGTGGGTGGGTGCGATGATCTCTATGCGCTGGAACGTGCAGGCAAGCTTGACGCACTGCTTGCGGCGTAATGCGCACCGCGCTGCTGCAGCTGAATGTCTCGGATGAGCCGACGGCCAATCTGGCCGTGACACTCAGGTTCGTTCGGGAGGCAGCAACGCGGGGTGCGCGGTTTGTCCTGACACCTGAGGTCAGCAACTGCATCTCGACCAGCCGGTCACATCAGAATGCTGTGCTGCAGCCTGAAGAGGATGACATGACGCTGGCGGCGCTGCGGGCCGAAGCGAAATCGCATGGCATCTGGCTGTTGATCGGGTCTTTGGCGCTGAAGACGCAGGACGCTGACGGGCGCTTTGCCAACCGGTCTTTTATGATTGATCCGCAGGGCGAGATCGTTGCGCGATATGATAAGATCCACATGTTCGACGTGGATGTGACGCCGGAAGAGACCTGGCGCGAATCCGAAGGCTACCGGCCTGGGGCGCAAGCGGTGATCGCCCAGACCGAGTTCGCGCCGGTCGGTCTGTCGATCTGTTACGATATCCGCTTTCCCAAGTTGTATGCAGCCTTGGCCAATGCAGGCGCGCAGATCTTGACGGTTCCGGCGGCTTTTTCGCCCGTCACCGGTGCCACACATTGGCATACGCTGTTGCGCGCGCGAGCCATTGAGACGGGGTGTTTCGTGCTGGCGCCCGCGCAGACCGGCGAACATGCAAGCAAGCGGCACAAGACACGCCGAACCTACGGGCATTCACTGGTCGTCACCCCCTGGGGCGAGGTCCAAATGGACGCAGATGAGGCCCCAGGCGTTTACATGACGGACATCGATATGGGAGAAGTAGCGAAGGCGCGCGGCCGTGTGCCGAGCCTTGCAAATGCGCGACCATTCGATGGGCCTTGATGAGCGACGACCGAAATGCATTGGCGATTGCCCTCTTTAGCGAGGTGCTCGCGGCGGACCAGATGGTGCGCGCCCGGCTGAGCAAGGTGCTGCCGAAGGGCATGGAAATCTCTCATTTTTCGGTGCTGAACCATCTGGCGCATACGATGGACGAGCGCACCCCGGCGCAGTTGGCCGAGACCTTTCATGTGACGCGCGGCGCGATGACCAACACGTTGAGCAAGCTGGAGTGGGCGGGCTATGTGCATATCCGGCCCGACTGGGATGATGCACGGCGCAAGATGGTGGCGATCAGCCCGGCGGGGCGGCAGGCGCGCGATCATGCGGTGGGGTCGATCACACCGTTGATCAATCAGGTGGTCGAGAAACTGGGCGATGCCCAGGTGCGCGAGGCGCTGCCGATCCTGCGAGAGATGCGCCGTCAGCTGGGTGAGGACGCTTAGTCTCCGTCTGTCATGATGTGCTGGCGGCGGGGGAAGCACCCTTCCCCCCATCGAAGGGGGGCGGGCGCTGGCCAGCGATGCTGGCTGGGCGCACCGGATCAGAGGTTTGGTGCTTGCAATGGCCTGCGGGTCAGGTGGGTTTCACACTTGCCGTCACGTAGTTCACGCTCAAATCCCGGTCTGACAGGCGCCAGGACCATGACAGCGGGTTGAAGACAAACCCTTTGCGATCCACCGGGTCGAGCCCGGCATCCCGCAGCAGGTCGTAAAGCTCATCGGGTGTGATGAACTTCGACCACTCATGCGTTCCTTTGGGCAGCCAGCGCATCACGTGCTCCGCCCCGATGATCGCCATCATGTAGGATTTCGGATTGCGGTTCAGCGTCGAGCAGATGTGCAGCCCGCCGGGTTTCAGTAGCTTTCGGCAGGCGGTCAGGTAGTCGATGGGTGAGGCGACGTGCTCAACCACCTCCATGTTCAGTACCACGTCGAATTGCTCGCCCGCTTCTGCCATGTCCTCTGCCGTCGTGTGGCGATAGTCGATGGTCAGCCCGGACTGCTCCGCATGGATCTGCGCCACGGGGATGTTGCGCTCAGCGGCATCGGCGCCCACCACTTCGGCGCCCAGACGCGCCATGGGCTCTGACAAAAGCCCGCCGCCACAGCCGATGTCGAGGATACGCAGCCCGTTGAACGGCGCGTCGGCCTTCAGATCTCGGTCATATTCCGCTGCGATTTGAGCGGTGATATAGTCCAACCGGCAGGGGTTCAGCATGTGCAGCGGTTTGAACTTGCCGTTTTCATCCCACCACTCCGCCGCCATCGCCTCAAATTTAGCGATCTCTGAGGGGTCAACAGTGGTCTGTGGCGCTTGCATTCTGATCTCCATGTGCTCAAGTGCGATTTCGTATTATATAGGCCCGTAATGGATAAATTCTCGGACCAAAAGCGCGCAGTCCAATACCTGTATCCGCCGATCGACCCGTTCGATCAGCGGATGCTGGACGTGGGGCAGGGCCACAAGATCTATGTGGAGCAGTGCGGCAACCCGCGTGGCGTGCCCGTGATCGTGCTGCACGGGGGCCCGGGTGGCGGGTGCAGCCCGGCGATGCGGCGGTATTTCGACCCTGAGATTTATCGCGTGATCCTGTTCGATCAGCGTGGCTGTGGCCGGTCGCGCCCGCATGCAAGCGTGACGCACAACACCACCTGGCATTTGGTGGATGATATCGAGTTCATCCGCCGCGATCTGGAGATCGACGACTGGATCGTCTTTGGTGGCAGCTGGGGGGCCACGCTGGCGCTGATCTATGCGCAGGCGCATCCCGATCATGTGCGGCATATCGTTCTGCGTGGTGTCTTCCTGATGACGAAGGGAGAGCTGGACTGGTTCTATGGCGGTGGCGCGGGCAAGTTCTGGCCCGAGGTCTGGGCGCGGTTCACGGCGCTGATCCCCGAGGATGAGCGCGGCGACCTGATCGAGGCCTACCGTCGCCGGCTCTTTTCCGGCGATATGAATATTGAGACGCGCTATGCCCGCGCCTGGTCATCCTGGGAGAATGCACTGGCGTCGATCCATTCGTCCGGGTCGACTGGCGAAAGCCCGGGGGACTATGCGCGGGCCTTTGCCCGGCTGGAGAATCACTATTTTTCTAACGGCGGATTTCTGGAGTTTGATGGCCAGATCCTCGCGCATATGGGACGCATTGCGCATATCCCGGGCGTGATTGTGCAGGGCCGCTATGACATGATCTGCCCGCCCGACAGCGCCTATGCGCTGGCGCAGCGCTGGGACAATGCGGAGCTGAAGATGGTGCGCAATGCTGGCCACGCGCTGTCCGAGCCGGGGATCAGTGCGGAGCTGGTGCGCAGCATGGATCGGATCGCGGGCAAATGAGCCGCGCGCGGCGGCATATCGACCGACGGGGGCTCTTTGCCTCGGGTGCGGCGGCGGCGTTGCTGGCCGCAACGGGTGTTTCGGCCGGGCCTCAGCCAAAGCGGGGTGGACGATTACGTATGGCGCTGTCGGGTGCTGCGCGCGATGACAGTTTTGATGGGCGCGCGACCCAAGGGCTGTTCATGCAGGTCGCTATGTCTGGTCTCATCTTTGACACGCTGACCGAAGTGAGCGCTGATGGCACCCTGCGCGGTGAGCTTGCCACAGCTTGGCACGGCAGCGCAGATGCCCGCATCTGGGAGCTGGAGCTGCGGCGTGATGTGCAGTTCCACAATGACGCGGGGTTCACAGCGGAGGATGTGGTGGCCTCGCTCGCGCTGCACCGCGAGACGCTTTTGGCTGATGTCGCGGCGATTGACTCCATTGCCCCAAACCGGGTGCGGATCACGCTGACTGCACCTGATGCAGATTTTCCCTATCGCCTCTCGGCGCCACAATTGGTGATCTACCCGGCGGGCACTATCGCGCAGGCGATGGCCGAGGGCATCGGCACCGGGCTTTATCGCTTGCACCGTTTCCTGCCCGGGCGACAGGTCATCGGCCAGCGGGTCGAGACGCATTACAAGGACGATGACGCGGGCTGGTTCGACAGCGTGGAGCTGGTCTCGATTCCGTCTGATCAGGTGCGAGTCGAGGCGCTGCGCGAGGGGTTTGTTGATGTGGCGGACCTCGCGGACCCAGGCCTTGTGGCCGGATTGGACCAATTGGCGCTGCTGCCCGACACACGGCGGCTCAGCTCGGTTGCGGTGCGAGACGTGCAGATCCCAACGATGATCGGAACCCGCGCGCCGCTCGACAACCTACGCGCGGCAGAGCGGTGGTGGATGGGCTGACGCGATCAGGGGTTGCAGACTCACCGCCCCGCACGTATATCCGTCACAACAGCGGCGCGTTCGGGTCCACACCAAACGCTCCACCGAAACACGACACGGGCCGCGCGCCCGTTTTTTTGTGCCTGAAAGACCGATGACCAACGACCTGATTGCCAAAGCCGCCATCGACCGCCGCATGGCCGAGATCATCACCCCGGTGATCGAGGATATGGGGTTTGAACTTGTGCGTGTGCGGCTGATGTCGGGCAAGAGTACGACACTGCAGATCATGGCCGACAAGCCCGAGGGGGGCATCGAGGTCGATGACTGCGCCGAGATCAGCCAGGCGGTCAGTGCAATCCTTGATGTCGAAGACCCGATTCTCGATGAATACACGCTAGAGGTGTCTAGTCCGGGCATCGACCGCCCGCTGACGCGGCTCAAGGACTTCGAGATGTTCGAAGGCTACGAGGCCAAGATCGAGACGGGCGAGATGATCGACGGGCGCCGGCGCTTCAAGGGCGAGTTGGCGGGCATTGAGGATGACGAGGTGCTGATCAATGTGGCGGAAGGCACGATTGGTCTGAAGTTTGATTGGTTGTCGGATGCGAAACTCGTTCTGACCGATGACCTGATCAAGGAGATGCTGCGCCAGCGCAAAGCGTCGGGCGCCATCGATGAGACAAAATTTGACGAGATCCAGACGGATCAGTCTGCTGAGGGAGACCTGTAAATGGCAATCACATCTGCAAACCAGCTGGAGCTGTTGCAAACCGCCGAGGCTGTGGCCCGCGAAAAGATGATCGACCCCGGTCTGGTGGTCGAGGCGATGGAAGAATCGCTCGCCCGCGCGGCCAAGTCCCGCTACGGCGCCGAGATGGACATTCGCGTGTCCATTGATCGCAAAACCGGTAAGGCGACATTTACCCGCGTGCGCACCGTGGTCGAGGATGAAGAGCTGGAGAACTATCAGGCCGAGTTCACTGTCGAGCAGGCCAAGCAGTATCTCGATAACCCGGCGGTGGGTGACACCTTTGTCGAGGAAGTGCCCCCGGTTGAGATGGGCCGCATCGCTGCGCAATCGGCCAAGCAGGTGATTTTGCAGAAGGTGCGCGAAGCTGAGCGCGACCGTCAGTATGAAGAGTTCAAGGACCGCGCTGGCACCATCATCAACGGGCTCGTCAAGCGCGAGGAATATGGCAACGTCATCGTCGATGTGGGCGCGGGCGAAGCAATCCTGCGCCGCAACGAGAAGATCGGGCGCGAAAGCTACCGCCCGAACGATCGCATCCGCGTCTACATTAAGGACGTGCGCCGCGAGCAGCGCGGCCCGCAGATTTTCCTCAGCCGTACGGCGCCGGAATTCATGGCGGAACTGTTCAAAATGGAAGTGCCGGAGATCTACGACGGCATTATCGAGATTAAGGCGGTGGCGCGTGACCCCGGTTCCCGTGCGAAGATCGCGGTGATTTCCTACGATGGGTCGATTGACCCCGTCGGCGCCTGCGTTGGTATGCGCGGCTCTCGCGTGCAGGCCGTGGTGAATGAGCTGCAGGGTGAGAAGATCGACATCATCCCATGGAACGAAGACCAGCCGACGTTCCTCGTGAACGCGCTGCAACCTGCCGAGGTCAGCAAGGTGGTTCTGGACGAAGAAGCGGGCAAGATCGAAGTGGTGGTGCCCGAAGAGCAGCTGAGCCTAGCCATTGGTCGTCGCGGTCAGAACGTGCGTCTGGCCTCGCAGCTCACCGCGCTCGACATCGACATCATGACCGAAGAGCAGGAAAGCGCGCGCCGTCAGGCCGAGTTCGAGCTGCGCACCAAGCTCTTTGTCGACAACCTCGACCTCGACGAGTTCTTTGCGCAGCTTCTGGTCTCCGAAGGCTTCACCAACCTCGAAGAGGTGGCTTATGTGGAGCTGGACGAGTTGCTGGTCATCGACGGCGTCGATGAAGACACGGCGAACGAGCTTCAGGCCCGCGCCCGCGACGTGCTTGAAGCGCAGAACAAGGCCGCGCTTGAGAGTGCGCGTGCCCTGGGTGTTGAAGACAGCCTGGTTGAATTCGAAGGGCTGACACCCCAAATGATTGAGGCCCTGGCCAAGGATGACGTGAAAACGCTGGAAGACTTCGCCACCTGCGCCGATTGGGAACTGGCAGGCGGCTGGACAACCGTGGATGGCGAACGGGTGAAGGACGACGGGGTCCTGGAGCCTTTCGATGTGTCGCTGGAAGAGGCGCAGGATCTGATCATGACCGCCCGCATCATGTTGGGGTGGGTCGATCCGGCGGAGTTGGAAGCTGAGGCCGAAGCCGAGCTGGAAGACGACGCTGAAACCGAGGAGTCCGAGGCCTGATTTCAGGCCTCGGATGAGCCTGATGGGTCGCGGTGGCGCTCCAAAAGATCGTGGTGACGGTCCTGGTCGCAAGTGCATTGCCACAGGTGAGTTGCAGCCGAAATACGGGCTGATCCGCTTTGTGGCCGGGCCGGATGATCGCGTGGTGCCTGATATTCTGGGCAAACTGCCCGGGCGGGGCTTTTACGTGGCGGCGGATCGGGCGGCGCTGCAAAAGGCCGTGGACAAGAAGCTGTTTGCTCGGGGTGCGAAGAAACCCGTTCAGGCGCCGGAGGGGCTGATTGCCGAGGTCGAGACACAGCTGGCGCGGCGCGTGGTCGATCTGATCTCGCTGCAGCGCAAGGCAGGCAAGGCGGTCGCGGGCTATGAGAAGGTCAAAAGCTGGCTGCAGATGGAAGAAGCCGAGGTTCTGATCCAGGCGGTGGATGGATCGGGGCGTGGCAAATCGAAACTGAGCACGCCGCACTTCGGCCACTATATTGGCTGGTTGACGGCAGATGAATTGGGTTTGGCATTCGGACGTCAAACTGTGATACATGGGGCGCTCGCCTCTGGTGGACTCACGCAACGTGTTGTAGAGGAAGCCAACCGATTAAAAGGCGTGCGCGAAAACGAGGGTGGCATCGGCCACTCGAAAGGATAGACGAGCTTCATGAGCGATACTGACGGCAAAAAAACATTGGGTCTGCGCGGAAGCGCACGTCCGGGCAACGTAAAGCAAAGCTTTAGCCACGGACGGACCAAGAACGTCGTGGTCGAAACCAAGCGCAAGCGCGTTGTGGTGCCCAAACCGGGTGCATCGAAGTCTGGCTCGGGCGGGGCGACTGTTGGGGATCCGTCAAAGCGACCTGCCGGGATCTCCGATGCGGAGATGGAACGCCGCTTGAAGGCGGTTCAGGCGGCCAAAGCCCGCGAGGTCGAAGAAGCTGCGGCGCGGGCTGCGGAAGAGAAGGCGCGCGCGGAAGAGCGCGAACGCCGTCGGGCCGAGCAGGAAGCCAAGGAACAAGCCGAGCGCGAGCGCGAGGAAAGCCTGAAAGCCAAGGCGGAGGAAGATGCGCGCCGCAAGCAGGAGGCCGAAGCCGCTGCCAAGGCCGCTGCTGCACCGGCGGCAGAGCCCGTCGTTGCGCGCCAACCGAACACAAAGGCGCCTGATGCTGCGCCGCGCAAGCAGCAGGACCGTGATCGCGACAACAACCGCCGCGGCGGCAAGGGTGGTGACGACAATCGCCGTTCGGGCAAGCTGACCTTGAACCAGGCGCTGGCCGGTGGGGACGGTGGGCGTCAACGGTCCATGGCGGCGATGAAGCGCAAGCAGGAGCGCGCCCGGCAAAAAGCAATGGGCGGCCCGGTTGAGCGCGAGAAGGTGATGCGCGACGTGCAGGTGCCCGAGGCGATTGTCGTCTCGGAGCTGGCCAACCGCATGTCGGAAAAAGTTGGTGCCGTTGTGAAGGCGCTGATGCAGAATGGCATGATGGTCACGCAGAACCAGACCATTGATCAGGACACCGCCGAGCTGATTGTCGAAGAATTCGGCCATAAAGTGGTGCGGGTCTCCGACGCAGACGTCGAGGACGTGATCAAGGAGGTCGAAGACTCCGAAGATGACCTCAAGTCGCGCCCGCCGGTCATCACCATCATGGGTCACGTCGACCACGGCAAAACCTCGCTGCTGGACGCGATCCGCAACGCGAAGGTCGTGGCGGGCGAAGCGGGTGGCATCACCCAGCACATTGGTGCCTATCAGGTGACAACCGATGGCGGGCAGGTGCTCAGCTTCCTCGATACACCGGGCCACGCGGCCTTCACGTCGATGCGGTCGCGGGGCGCGCAGGTCACGGATATCGTTGTGCTTGTGGTCGCTGCGGATGACGCCGTGATGCCGCAGACCATCGAGGCGATCAACCACGCCAAGGCGGCCGAAGTGCCGATGATCGTGGCGATCAACAAGATCGACAAGCCCGAAGCGAACCCGGACAAGGTGCGCACTGATCTGCTTCAGCATGAGGTGATCGTTGAGAAGATGTCAGGTGATGTGCAAGACGTCGAAGTCTCTGCCATCTCCGGTCAGGGCCTTGACGAGCTGCTGGAAGCCATTGCGTTGCAAGCGGAGATACTGGAGCTTAAAGCGAACCCGGATCGGGCTGCCGTGGGTGCCGTAATCGAAGCGCAACTTGACGTCGGTCGTGGCCCGGTAGCGACCGTTCTTGTGCAAAACGGTACGTTGCAGCAGGGCGATATCTTTGTTGTGGGTGAGCAATACGGCAAGGTCCGTGCGCTGATCAACGACAAGGGCGATCGCGTCAAAAAAGCAGGGCCATCGGTGCCAGTTGAGGTGCTGGGTCTGAACGGCACGCCCGAAGCGGGCGATGTTCTCAACGTGACCGAGACCGAAGCACAAGCGCGGGAAATTGCCGAGTACCGCGAGCAGGCGGCGAAAGACAAGCGTGCCGCTGCGGGGGCTGCGACCACGCTCGAACAGCTCATGGCCAACGCCAAGGCGGACGAGAATGTCAGCGAGCTGCCGATTCTCGTGAAAGCGGACGTGCAGGGCTCTGCCGAGGCCATCGTTCAGGCGATGGAGAAGATCGGCAACGATGAGGTGCGTGTGCGCGTGCTGCACTCGGGAGTGGGCGCGATCACCGAAACGGATGTCGGTCTGGCCGAAGCCAGCGGTGCGCCGATCATGGGCTTTAATGTCCGTGCCAACGCCTCCGCCCGGAACACGGCGAATCAGAAAAGTGTTGAGATCCGCTATTACTCAGTGATCTACGACCTTGTGGACGATGTGAAAGCGGCGGCCTCCGGCCTGTTGAGCGCAGAGATTCGCGAGAACTTTATCGGTTACGCGACCATCAAAGAGGTCTTCAAGGTCACAGGCGTTGGCAAGGTGGCTGGCTGTCTGGTGACCGAAGGGGTGGCGCGCCGCTCTGCCGGTGTGCGCCTGCTGCGCGACAACGTCGTGATTCACGAAGGCACTCTCAAAACGCTCAAGCGCTTCAAGGATGAAGTGGCCGAAGTTCAGTCAGGTCAGGAATGCGGTATGGCGTTTGAGAACTATGACGATATCCGCGCCGATGATGTGATCGAAATCTTTGAGCGCGAAGAAGTCACGCGTACTCTGAGCTAAATATCAGATTTTTAGATAAAAAAAGGGTGCGGCCGAAATTGCCGCGCCCTTTAATGTGATTGAGTGCCTGCTTAAGCTGCCGCAGTAACCGGCGCGCCTGTGTAGCTTGTGTCATCCACCTTCACGACTATACGTCCGTCAGGCAATGCCCGAACAAACCAGCCTTGAATTGACACAGCACTCCCCAGAGTGATCGTGCGTAACATGTCGTTCTCCTCCCCAGGATCGTGACTATGACAGAATTATCTCCATTTTATTAAAATACCATAAACAATTTTTACGTGTATTGGCCATAGGCGAAAAACCGCGAATAGCGATTTTTTTGCAAAATTTTATAGCCAGTCGCGCAAGATCGGGATCAATGGAATATCTGCGTCCGGCATCGGATAGGTCTTGAGCGCTGAGGGTTGAACCCACTTAAGTATTTGATTTTCTTTCGCTATTGGCGTGCCTTCCCACTTTCGGCAGGCAAAGAGTGGCATAAGAAGGTGGAAATCCTCATAGCTGTGGCTGGCAAATGTCAACGGTGCGAGGCAGGAATCCCAGGTGTTGATTCCAAGTTCTTCACGCAATTCGCGGATCAGGGCCGCTTCGGGCGTCTCTCCTGATTCCACCTTCCCGCCGGGAAACTCCCACAGCCCGGCCATTGATTTCCCTTCCGGGCGTTGTGCCAGCAGCACTCGCCCGTCAATATCAATCAGTGCAACGGCAGAAACGAGTATCGTTTTCATGTTTCAGGACCGGTAATCGGCATTGATGTCGATGTACCCATGGGTCAGATCGCAGGTCCACACCGTCGCCTTGCCCGGGCCGATCCCCAGATCGACACCAATCGTCAAATTCTGATTCTTCATACAGGCCGCAGCGGTGGCCTCGTCGTAATCATCACTGACCCACCCATGCTCGGCCACGACCACATCGCCAAACCGAATCGACAGTCTGTCGCGATCTGCCGCAGCACCCGATTTTCCCACGGCCATGACCACACGGCCCCAGTTCGGGTCTTCTCCGGCAATGGCGGTTTTGACGAGCGGTGAATTGGCGATCGACAACCCATGCGTCCGCGCATCAGAATCGTTCGCAGCGCCTGTCACGGCGATTTCAACGAATTTGGTTGCACCTTCGCCATCGCGCACAACCAGATGCGCCAGTTCTTGCATGACTTCGTGCAACCCGTCCGAAAAAGCCGCATCGCCGCTCACGTCAATGCCCGAGACACCCGTTGCTGCGACCAGAAGCGTGTCAGAAGTAGACGTATCGCCATCGACCGTGATGCAGTTGAAGGTCTGTGCATTGTGGGTCGACACGAGGTCCTGCAGTTCCGATTGCGGAATGACTGCATCGGTGAAGATATAGACCAGCATGGTCGCCATGTCCGGCGCAATCATGCCGGAGCCTTTCGCGATCCCGGCAATGGTCACCGGGCCGTTTTCGGTGTCGACAACCACGCTGGCGCCCTTTGCGAAGGTGTCCGTTGTCATGATGGCGCGGGCTGCGCGGTCGATGCCGCCCGGATCCGCCGTCTCTGCCAGCTGTTGCAGCGCGGCCGTGATCTTTTCAAACGGCAATGGCTCCCCGATCACGCCGGTCGCGGAGGTGAATACCCGCTCCTCCGGCACGCCGCAGGCCGCAGCCGTGGCCTTTACGATGGCAGCGGTCGCGTCACGGCCATTCCGGCCAGTGAAGGCATTGGCGTTCCCGGAGTTGACGAGGATCGCCGCTGCATCACTCGTGGGCTTGCCCAGCTTGTCCTGACAATCCAGAACCGGGGCGGAGCGTGTGGCGGATGTGGTGAAAACGCCCGCCACTGCACTGCCCGGGGCGAGCCGGGCCAGCATCACGTCATCGCGACCCCGGTAGCGCACACCAGCGGCGATGGTCGAAAATCGCACGCCGTCCACCCGGGGCAGATCGGGAAATGCCGCTGGCGCGAGCGGCGAGACAGCCGTTGTCGTCCCCATATCCCTCAGTCCAGAAGATCGGTCTGCTTCAGGATGGCCGGATCAATGCCGAGATCAGCCCGCACTTGCACATCTGCGGCTTCGGTGGTGGACTTGATCGCCTCCTGCGCCTTGATCTGGCTCAGCTCTTGCGTCAGGTCGGCGCGCACATCTTCCAGCGTCGGGATTTCTGCCTGCCGGCTGTCATTCAGCTTGATGATGTGCCAGCCAAACTGCGTTTGAACGGGGTCAGAGACTTCGCCAACACCCAAGGCAATGGTTGCGGCTTCGAAGCTTGGGACCATCATACCGGAGCTGAACCATCCCAGATCGCCGCCGTTCGGCCCGGATGGCCCAATAGACTTGTCCCGCGCGGTCGCGCCAAAATCTGCACCATCATCAATGGTTTGCTTGACCGCCTTGGCCTGTTCCTCGGTTTCAACGAGAATATGTGAGGCGTTGTACTCTTCTTCGGGATCAATGTTGCCGAACTGACGATCATAAAGTTCCTGCAGCGCTTCGTCTGTAATCGCCTCCTGCAGCACCCCTTCCACGACCTCACCCGCCAGCAGCGACCGCTCTTCATTTTCCAGAGACTTCGTGATCCGCAGCGGCGTGCCACCCTCGAACGTCTGGGCCAGGGCGCTTTGCTGGACCAACTGCTCAAGAATGCCGTCAAACAGCACCTTGTCGTCTAGCTGCTGATACTGTTCCGGCAGGCTGGACCGGGCTGCAATCATATGGCCCAGGGTGATCTCAACGCCATTCACTGTCGCCACAACCGTTTCAGCATTTGGTTCTTCAGTCGGGGTTTCATCCTGCGCCAGGGACGCGGTGGCGAGGCCTGCTGCAAGTGCGGCGCTCACCAGAAGTCTGAAGGGGGTCTGCATGGGCTGGTCCTTGGGCTGGGTCGCGCCCGCGCGCGACATTGACACGGTTTGGCGTGACCCTTACATCGCCCTATGGGCGCGGCCAGGGTGTTGCGTTTCACCTTATCTATGGGCTGTCTCGCAGACGAGCAAGCAGATCGGCACCAATACTTGAACTTCGGCTGGAGAACGCATGCTGGGCATCGGAACACTCGCAAAGAAGGTCTTTGGTACACCCAACGACCGCAAGATCAAAGCGACCCGCCCCCTCGTAGACAAGATCAACGCGCTTGAGCCGGATTTTGAGACGCTGAGCGATGAGGATATCAAGGCCAAGACCGAAGAGCTGCGCAAACGTGCGCTGGACGGGGAAAGCCTGGACGCCCTATTGCCGGAGGCTTTTGCCAACTGTCGCGAAGCGGCGCGGCGCGCCTTGGGCCTGCGCGCCTTCGACACCCAGCTGATCGGTGCGATTTTCCTGCATCAGGGTAATATTGCTGAACAAAAGACCGGTGAAGGCAAGACGCTGACCGCGACATTTGCGGCTTATCTTAATGCGCTGACCGGCAAGGGCGTGCACATCGTGACGGTGAACGAATACCTCGCCAAGCGGGACGCCGCGTGGATGGGGCAGGTGTTTGGCGCTTTGGGTCTGACCACAGGCGTGGCGCATGCGGATATGCCCGAGGATGCCAAGCGTGATGCCTACGCCAGTGACATCACCTATGCCACCAACAATGAGCTTGGGTTCGACTACCTGCGCGACAACATGAAATCTGAACTGAGCCAGATTTTCCAGAAGTATCACAACTTCGCGATTGTGGATGAGGTCGACTCGATTCTGATCGACGAGGCGCGCACGCCGCTCATTATCTCCGGCCCGGCGCAGGACCGCTCGGACATGTACAAGGTGATCGACACGGTCATCCCCGAGCTGTCGGACGAGCACTTCGAGCTCGACGAGAAGACTCGCAATGTGACCTTCACCGACGAGGGCAATGAGTTCCTCGAAAACCTGCTGCGCGAACGTGGGATGCTGGAAGAGGGTCAGACCCTCTATGACCCGGAAAGCACGACCATCGTGCACCACATCAACCAGGGCCTGCGGGCGCACAAGCTCTTCCAGCGCGATAAGGATTACATCGTCCGCGATGATGATGTCGTGCTGATCGATGAATTCACCGGCCGCATGATGGCGGGCCGCCGTTTGTCGGACGGGTTGCATCAGGCGATCGAGGCCAAGGAAGATGTCTCTATCAAGCCGGAGAACGTGACGCTCGCCTCGGTGACCTTCCAGAACTACTTCCGCCTCTACGACAAACTCGCGGGCATGACCGGAACAGCGCTGACCGAAGCGGAAGAGTTTCAGGAAATCTACGGCCTCGGCGTGGTTGAGGTGCCGACCAACAAACCCATCGCGCGCGTTGATGAGGACGATCAGGTCTATCGCACCGTGCGCGAGAAATACGCGGCCATGCTGGAGCAGATTCAGAAGAGCCACGCCAAGGGCCAGCCCGCGCTGGTTGGCACCACGTCGATTGAGAAATCCGAAGTGCTCAGCAAAATGCTCACCGACGCGGGCATCAAACATAACGTCCTGAACGCGCGCCAGCACGAGCAGGAAGCGCAGATCGTGGCCGATGCGGGCAAGCTGGGCGCGGTCACCATCGCGACCAACATGGCCGGTCGCGGCACAGACATTCAACTTGGCGGCAACGTGGATATGCAGGTGATGACCGCCATCTCCGAAGACCCTGAGGCCGACCCCGAAGCCATCCGCGCCCGGGTTGAGGCACAGCATGCCGATGAAAAAGCCAAGGTGCTGGAGGCCGGTGGCCTCTATGTTCTGGCTTCCGAGCGCCACGAAAGCCGTCGCATCGACAACCAGCTGCGGGGTCGCTCGGGACGTCAGGGGGACCCGGGGCGCTCGTCCTTCTACCTCAGCCTCGAAGACGATCTGATGCGGATCTTCGGCTCCGAACGGTTGGAGAAGGTGCTGACCACGCTGGGCCTGAAAGAGGGCGAGGCGATTGTGCACCCCTGGGTTAACAAATCGCTGGAACGCGCGCAGGCCAAGGTCGAAGGGCGCAACTTCGACATCCGCAAACAGCTGCTGAAATTCGACGATGTAATGAACGAGCAGCGCAAGGTGGTCTTCACCCAACGCCGCGACATCATGGAAGCGGCGGATCTCAGTGAGATCACCACCGACATGCGGCATCAGGTCATTGACGACATGATCGACCAATATCTGCCGCCCAACACCTATGCCGATCAGTGGGATGCCGAAGGGTTGCACACATCGGTGCAGGAGCAGTTGGGGCTGGACCTCGCCGTCATGGACTGGGTCGAGGAAGAAGGCGTCGATGACGACGCCATTCGAGAGCGTCTGGTGCAGGCGACCGATCAGTTCATGGCCGAAAAGGCGGAGCAGTTCGGCTCTGAAAACATGCGCAACATCGAAAAACAGCTGCTCTTGCAGGTGATCGATGCGAAATGGCGCGAGCATCTTCTGACGCTGGAGCATCTGCGCTCGGTTGTGGGGTTCCGGGGTTACGCGCAACGCGACCCGCTGAACGAATACAAGAACGAGTCGTTTCAGCTCTTCGAGGGCATGCTGGACAGTCTACGCGCGGATGTGACGCAAAAACTGGCGCAGATTCGCCCGCTGTCTGAGGAAGAGCAGCGCGAGATGCTGGAACAGATCCGCGCGCAGCAAGCAGCCCAGGTCGCGGCGGCTGCGGCCGCCTCCGGTGGTGCGGCTTCGGCCGAGACAACCGGAGATGCAGCGCCCGGCTTTGTTGAGGATGATCCCTCGACATGGGGGAATCCCGGCCGAAACGATCTATGTCCCTGCGGATCCGGCAAGAAGTTCAAGCATTGCCA
The DNA here is from genome assembly GCF_009811755.1 of Roseobacter cerasinus. Classification (GTDB taxonomy): domain Bacteria; phylum Pseudomonadota; class Alphaproteobacteria; order Rhodobacterales; family Rhodobacteraceae; genus Roseobacter; species Roseobacter cerasinus. The sequence goes on along the minus strand of NZ_BLIV01000002.1, from coordinate 315,113 downwards.
CGGGCGTCTGGCCTAAAGCCCATCTGCGGGCCTTGTGCCCCGCTGATGTGTTGAAAGTTTCGCTCCAAAGCCTGACAATCGGCTGCGATGGACCCTGAACAAAGCCCCTTTCAATGCGACTGAAACGGCTGGCCCTTGGCGCTGCGTTTCTTTTCTCTGTGCTGTGGCAACCGCTTCTGGCGCAGGATGTCACGCTGACGTCGCGCGACGGAAGCATTGCCCTGTCTGGCATATTGCTGGGCTATGACGGGGAATTCTACCGCCTTGATACCATCTATGGGGAGTTGACGGTCGAGGGTTCCGGCGTCTTATGCGACGGGCCTGGGTGTCCTAATCTGCACGACTTTGTCGCTGAGCTGAAGCTGTCCGGCTCCGCAACCATGGGCGCGGTTCTGCTGCCGGCCCTGGTGCAGGGATTCGCCCTGCGCGACAGCTACGTAGCCACGCGGCAGGTTCAGGACGAGACACATTTTGACTACCACCTGAGCGATGCCCAAACCGGCAAGCTGCGCGCCGTATTCCGGTTTCGGGTGACAAACACCGACGAGGGCTTTGCCGATCTGCTCGCCAATGAGGCAGATGTGGTCATGGCCTTGCGTGAGATCCGCCATCAGGAACAGGCGCGCGCGCAAGAGGCGGGTCTGGGCAATTTGACAGACGCCCGGCGTAGTCGCGTGATCGCATTGGATGGGATTGTGCCGATCGTGGCGCCAGGCAACCCGGTGCGCGAGATCTCCCTGCTCGATCTGGCGCGCGCCTATGCGGGTCAAATCACCAACTGGGCCGATCTTGGCGGGCCTGATGCGCTTATCAGCCTGCACGCACCGGCGCCGCGCACCGGTTTGGGGCAGGCCGTTGAAGACAAGATCATCCGCCCGGTGGGATTGCGCATGTCGCCGGATATCACCCGCCACGCGCGGACGCAGGCTCTCGCCCGGCAAGTGGCGCAGGATGCCTTTGCTCTGGGGGTGGTCAGCTTTGCAGAGGTCGGATCGGCGCAGGCCTTGACGCTCACCGGAGCCTGCGGGCGGGCGTTGCGCGCGACCCGCCGGACCATCAAGACAGAAGACTACCCGTTGACCGCCCCGATGTTTCTGTATCGTCCTGCCCGACGCTTGCCAAAGATTGCCCGGGAATTTCTGGCCTATATGGATGAGCCCTCCGCGCAAATTGTGATTAGACGTGCTGGGTTTGTGGACCAGGCGGAAGAAGAGGTGCCATTGGATGACCAGGGCAACCGGTTTGCGAATGCCATTGCGGCGGCGGGCACAGGGGTGCCACTGTCCGAGTTGCAGCGCATGGTTGACGTGCTGTCGCCGTTGCGGCGGCTGACGATTTCGTTCCGGTTTGAACCGGGGTCGGTACGTCTTGATGCGCAATCACGCTCAAATGTGCACAAGCTGGCCCAAGCGTTTGAGCAAGGTCGCTACGACGGTTGGACGGTGATGTTTGTCGGCTTCAGCGATGGGGAGGGTCCGCCGGGGCCCAATCGGTCCATCGCCTTGCAACGTGCGGAGACGGTGAGGCGTGCCGTTGTCTCAGCCGCGGAGACCGCAGACCTGGAGCAGCTTACATTAGAGGTGGAAGCGTTTGGTGAGGCCATGCCCATGGCCTGCGACGGCACAGCCTGGGGGCGTCTGATCAACCGTCGCGTTGAGGTCTGGGTGCGATGACGGTCAAATATAACCTTCACTGCGAAAGCTCAGTTCGCGTGATTTCCCGATGATCAGATGATCGTGCAATGTGAGCCCCAGGGCGAGGCAGGCGTTGTTGATCTGATCGGTCATGGAGATATCGGACTGCGATGGTGTTGGATCGCCTGAAGGGTGATTGTGGACGAGGATCAGGGCACTTGCGTTCAGCTCAAGCGCACGTTTGGCCACTTCACGGGGGTAGACCGGCACATGATCCACGGTGCCCTTCGCCTGCTCTTCATCGGCGATCACCATGTTCTTGCGGTCAAGGTAGAGGACGCGAAACTGCTCCGTCTCCCGGTGCGCCATGGTTGTGTGGCAATAGTCGAGCAGCGCGTCCCAGCTGCTGACCACATCTTGTTGGATCACGCGGGCGCGTGCCATACGATGCGCAGCGGCTTCGACGATCTTGAGCTCGGTGATGACAGCCTCGCCCATGCCTGTGATATCCCGTAGCCGTTCCGCTGAGGCGGTGATGACTCTGTTGAAGTCGCCAAACCGATCCATCAGCGTATGTGCGAGTGGTTTTACATCGCGGCGCGGTATTGCGCGGAACAGAACCAGCTCAAGAAGTTCGTAGTCGGGCATCGCCGCAGCCCCACCTTGCATGAAGCGGGATCGCAGGCGTTTGCGATGATCGGCAATGTAGGAGGGGGTGGTGCCGTTGGGCAGCGGCACAGGCTCAGCTTCATCCAGCAGAAAAGGAAGCGAGGATTCGGCAAAATTGGCAGCATCACGACTCATGCGCCCGACTGTGCTCAGTCTTGGTTTCCGATTGGTTAACTGCAGCCCGCAAACCCGGCAAATACCGTGCCAAGGGTGGCCTAAAGCCCACCCAACCTGCCAACTGACAGGTACGGCGGGCTTTCAGGCCGCCGCCTCACCCCTTCATGGAGTCCCAGAAGTTCTTGACCGAAGAGAAGAAGCTCGATGTTTCGGGATTGTTGTTCTCGGCAAGCTCTTCGAATTCTGCCAGGAGCTCTTTTTGCCGTGCTGTCAGATTGACCGGTGTCTCCACCGCAAGTTCGATGAACATATCGCCGGACCCCGCACCGCGCAGCGCGGGCATGCCCTTGCCGCGCAACCGCATTTGGCGCCCTGATTGGCTGCCGCTGGGGATCTGTACTCGTCCGCGCCCACCATCAATGGTGGGAACTTCGATGGATCCACCCAACGCCGCCTTGGCCATGGACACGGGCACGCGGCAGAAGAGGTTGGTCCCCTCGCGCGAGAACAGTTCGTGTTCTGCGACATCGATAAAGATATAGAGATCACCCGATGGGCCACCACGCATGCCCGCCTCGCCTTCGCCAGCGAGGCGAATGCGCGTGCCGGTTTCGACACCCGCAGGAATATTGACGCTGAGAGCACGGTCTTTCTCGACGCGACCAGCACCTTGGCAGACCTTGCAGGGGTTTTTGATGATCTGACCCAAACCGTTGCAGGTGGGGCAGGTGCGTTCGACGGTGAAAAAACCTTGCTGTGCGCGGACCTTGCCCATGCCTGAACAGGTGGGACACTGCGTGGGTTCGGCGCCGCCTTCCGCCCCTGAACCGCTACAGCTGCCACAGGCCACGGAGGTGGGCACATTGATGGTTTTCTGCAGCCCCCGGTAGGCATCTTCCAGCGTCACACGCAGGTTGTAGCGCAGGTCCGAGCCCCGTGCAGCGCGTTGCCGTCCGCCGCCGCGTCCGCCACCCATGAAGTCGCCGAAAAGATCGTCGAAGACGTCAGAGAAGGCCGATCCGAAATCGCCCTGGCCGCCGCCGAAGCCACCGCCCGCGCGTCCGCCACCGCCGCCCATGCCACCTTCGAACGCCGCATGGCCAAAGCGGTCGTAAGCCGCCTTTTTTTCCGCGTCCTTCAGGACCTCATAGGCCTCATTGGCTTCTTTAAACTGGGATTCGGCATCTGGGTTGTCTTTGTTGCGGTCGGGATGCAGCTCTTTCGCCTTCTGGCGATAACCCTTCTTGATCTCATCTGCGGATGCGCCTTTGGCGACACCAAGCACGTCGTAATAGTCACGTTTTGCCATTCAAAAGTCCCCTTGCTGGAACGTGAGAGGCCGACCCGGGGGTCGGCCTATTCAGTGGTTCCGGGTTACGTGCCGCTTACGCGCGCTTGTTGTCGTCGAGATCTTCGAACTCGGCATCAACGATGTCATCGTCATCCGCTCGGGGCTCGTCTGTGGCTTCGGCCACATCTTCACCCTCTTCCTGCGCGGCCTTGTAAATGGCTTCACCCAGTTTCATGGCCGCCTCGGTCACGTTCTGGATGCCTGATTTGATCTTGTCGGCATTGTCGGTTTCCAGCTCGTCCTTGAGGGCTGCAATCGCCAGTTCGATGGCCTCGATGGTGGTCGGGTCGACCTTGTCGGCATGCTCTTCCATCGACTTTTCAGTCGAATGGATGAGGCTTTCGGCCTGGTTCTTCGCCTCGATGAGCTCGCGGCGCGCCTTGTCGGCCTCCGCGTTCTCTTCGGCGTCCTTGACCATTTTGTCGATGTCCTCGTCGGACAGACCACCCGAAGCCTGGATGGTGATTTTCTGTTCTTTCCCAGTGCCTTTGTCCATGGCGCCGACCGAGACGATGCCGTTGGCGTCAATATCAAAGGTCACCTCGATCTGCGGCAGACCGCGCGGGGCAGGCGGGATGTTTTCAAGATTGAAGGCACCGAGGATCTTGTTGTCGGAGGCCATCTCACGCTCCCCCTGGAAGACCCGGATGGTCACCGCGTTCTGATTGTCTTCGGCGGTGGAGAAGATCTGGGACTTCTTGGTCGGGATCGTAGTGTTGCGGTCGATCAGGCGGGTGAAGACACCGCCCAGGGTTTCGATGCCAAGCGACAGCGGGGTCACGTCGAGCAGGACCACGTCCTTCACATCACCCTGCAGAACACCGGCCTGGATGGCGGCGCCCATCGCGACCACTTCATCCGGGTTTACACCCTTGTGCGGCTCTTTGCCGAAGAATTTGGTCACTTCCTCGACCACCTTCGGCATCCGGGTCATCCCGCCGACCAGCACGACCTCGTCGATGTCGCCCGCCGACAGACCTGCGTCTTTCAGAGCGGCCTGGCAGGGTTTGATAGAATTCTTGATCAGGTCGCTCACGAGGCTTTCCAGCTTGGAGCGGGTCAGCTTCATGACCATGTGCAGCGGCTGACCGTTGGCGCCCATGGAGATAAACGGCTGGTTGATTTCGGTCTGAGATGAAGACGACAGCTCGATCTTGGCTTTCTCAGCGGCTTCTTTCAGGCGCTGCAGGGCCATCTTATCTTGCGTCAGATCAACGGAATGCTCTTTTTTGAACTCATCCGCGAGGTAGTTCACGATGCGCATGTCGAAGTCTTCACCACCGAGGAAGGTGTCACCGTTGGTGGATTTCACCTCAAACAGGCCATCGTCGATTTCGAGGATGGTCACGTCGAAGGTGCCGCCGCCCAAGTCATAGACGGCGATGGTCTGGGTGTTCTCTTTGTCGAGGCCGTAGGCCAGCGCGGCGGCTGTCGGCTCGTTGATGATACGCAGCACTTCGAGGCCCGCGATCTTGCCCGCATCCTTGGTGGCCTGGCGCTGGGCATCGTTGAAATAGGCAGGCACGGTGATGACCGCTTGGGTCACATCTTCGCCGAGGTAGCTCTCGGCGGTCTCTTTCATCTTGCCGAGGATGAAGGCGGAAATCTGTGACGGCGAATACTTCTCGCCGCGGGATTCAACCCAGGCGTCGCCGTTGCCGCCGTCGATGACGTTGAACGGCATGTTCTTCTTGTCTTTGGCCAGATCCGCGTCGTCATACCGACGGCCGATCAGACGCTTCACGCCGAAGATGGTGTTTTCAGGGTTGGTGACGGCTTGCCGTTTCGCGGGCTGGCCCACGAGGCGCTCGTCATCCGTGAAGGCAACGATGGACGGGGTTGTCCGGGCCCCTTCGGAGTTTTCGATGACGCGGGGTTGGCTGCCGTCCATGATGGAAATGCAGCTGTTGGTGGTTCCCAGGTCGATACCAATGACTTTGGCCATGTTTTGATCCCTCTTTAACTCAAGGCGATGACACGGAGCGATTGGCCCTTTATGGCGCCGCTGCCCCGATCCGGATGACACATGAAGCGGGTCGCTTCCTGCGGTTCGGAGCGTATATAAGGAGGGGTCCGGGACGCTGCAACCTCTAGGGGCGGAGTCGGTCGGGATTCTTATCACAAATACCCGGTATTCCCGGGGAGGATGAAACGCGGTGACGCATCTGAAGGTCGCAGGCTTCGATATTCATACATCATACCTCGACAGTGCAGCGCAGGCGGATCTTGTCGCCGCACTAAGAGATGTGGTGCGCCGTGCCCCATTCGTGACCCCCGTGACACCAAGCGGGAAACCCATGTCCGTGCAGATGACAGCGGCGGGTGCCTATGGGTGGATCACCGACAGACGAGGATACCGCTATGCAACAGAACAACCGCGCGGCATGCCCTGGCCGCCCATTCCCCAGCAGCTGTTATCAATGTGGGAGGACCTCACCGGTTCGGAGCGCCAGCCGGAGTGCTGTCTTATAAATTTCTACGGAGAAGGTGCGCGACTGGGGCTGCATCAGGACAAGGATGAAGCGTGTTATGACTGGCCGGTTATGTCGGTTTCACTGGGCGATGACGGGCTGTTTCGCATGGGAGGCCCGGCGCGCGGCGGCAAGACTCAGTCGATCTGGTTACAGTCGGGAGATGTCGTGGTGATGGGCGGCGCGGCGCGGTTGGCCTATCATGGTGTGGACCGGATCCGCTTTGGATCAAGCACGCTGTTGCCAAAGGGCGGGCGGATCAACCTGACCCTCCGTGTGGTGACCTGATGTGGACGGCTGACGCGTGGCATGTCAGCCAGCCTTAAAGCTGCGGTCCGGTGTCTCCCCATCGCCCGGGGTTCTGGAGCCGCGCAGATTGCTCCACTTGGTTTGCAACAGCCACGCCACTTCATCCGGAGAGACGGCCTTGTCGAACAGAAACCCCTGGCCCAACGCGCAATCCAGCTGCTTGACGAAATCCAGATCTTCGCGCGATTCGATCCCTTCGGCCGTGACATCGAGTTCCAGACCGCGTGCGAGTGACATGATGCCCGAGACAATTTTCTGGTTTTGCGGCTGTTGCTCGATATTGGTGATAAAGCCTCTGTCGATCTTGATCCGATCGAAGGGCAGCTGGCGCAGACTGGCCAGGCTGGAGTAGCCGGTTCCGAAATCATCCAGCGCCACAGAAATCCCCATCGCTTTCAGCGCGTTCAGTTTTTCACGCGCAGTCTCGAAGTCGCGGATGACAGACCGCTCCGTGACCTCGATGGTCAGGCGGGTCGGATCAAAGCCCGTCTCATCGATGATCAGTTTGATGTCACTGACCAGCGCAGGGTGGTGGAATTGCCGTGGAGAGATGTTGAAGGACATCGACAGGCTCGCATCCCAGTCCCGCGCTGCCAAACAGGCGCGGCGCAGGAGGCTGTTGCTCAGCGCGCTGATCTGGCCGCTGTCCTCTGCGATTTCGATGAAGACCTCGGGTGCGATCGCGCCACGTTCGGGGTGGGTCCACCGTGCCAGAACCTCGAACCCGGTGAGGCGTTGTGCATTGATCTCGACAATGGGCTGGAACCATGGCTGCACCTGCCCGGTCACAATGGCCTCGCGCAGGTCAGTCTCGATCTGGGCCCGTTCGGTTGCATCGCGGTCAAGGTCGGCATCATACCATGCAAATCGCGCACGTCCGATGTTTTTGGCCGTGTAGAGCGCGCGGTCCGCCTGGGCAAGCGCCGTCGACTGGCTCACGCCGCTTGCCCAATGCGCCAGCCCGATGCTGCAACTGATGTGGAGCTGCGCGCCCTCATACTCAAATGGTTTTTCCATCGCATGCAGCAAGCGGCGCGCCAGACGTTCGACTGCGGCAGAGGGGCGCTTGGTGTCGAAGATCACGACAAACTCATCCCCGCCGAGCCGGGCCACAAGATCGGTGCTGCCCGTGTGCTCCACAAGCCGATCGGCAACGCGGCGCAGTATGGCATCTCCAGCGGCGTGCCCTTGAAGGTCGTTGATGGGTTTGAACCGGTCGAGATCAATCATCGCCATGTAGCGGCCCTCGGGGGTATCCTGCGCTTCGATCTTTTGCATGACCTCCCCAAAGGCCCGCCGGTTCATGAGGCCCGTCAGCGGGTCGTGCCGCGCATTGCGTTCGGCGCGTTCGTATTCCTGCGCACGCTCCCTCACGACTTTGCGCAACTGCCGGGACCGGTAGATCGACGAGACGATCAGCGCGATTGAAAGATTGCCAACCAGAAGCACCAGCTCATCCAGATCCCAGTTTTCATGGGCGCGGGAAAACTCGTAGAACGCCTCGAAAAGCTCAAGTTCCGCGAATACGGGCCAGGTGACAATCGCAGACAGAAAGAAGGCGGTGTGGACGTTAAAGACCTTCGTCGTCCACTTCGCGCGGCGCATCTTTTCGAACATGACCCCAACCTTCGACAGACCTGTCGGCAGATCGTAGGCATCGACGGTTTCCAAGGGGTGAACCAAAACCGCCGAACTATCCGAAGCTTTCCGCTAAATTTAAGGAATTCGTCTGCGGCACCGCGCGCCCAATTGACCTGTATGGCGTGGATTAGCGTCGCGCGCTCCAGCTGAGCGAGGCGTGTCGGCGGGTGTAGAACTCTCCCATCAACCCGATCATCAGCAGCACCACACCAACCCAGACGGCATAGCGCCAGTCGGTGTAATGCGGATTGTAATTGATAAAGATGAACCCGCGGGCCTGGTCGATGCTGTGGAACAGCGGGTTCCAGTCAAACAAGGCCAGCATCGAGCCTGGAAGGGTGTTGGCCACAAACATCTTGCCTGAGGCGAACATATTCGCCCTTTGGTAGATGGTTGAAAAGATGTTGACCACCTGCGGATACCACGGCTTGACCGCGAGCAGAACGACACCCAGCGCCACGCCGGTGAACCAGGCGACCATCAGCATGCCAAAGGCGCCCACCGGGTCTTCGATCACCACGGGCTGGAAGATCACATGGTAGGCCCCGAGGATCAGGCAGAGCGACATCACCTGAATGTAGAGCGACCCGAGAGCGGAGGACGCGATGGCGATCACCGTGTTCATCGGAGCGTGTTGCATCATCGGGCTGGCCGGCCCTTCGGATTTCACGACAGCATTCAGGGTCTTGGTGTGGGTCATGAACAGGAAAATGCCCGACATGATGTAAAGCAGGAAATCCCCGCGCAGCGAGGCGCGCCGCAGGCCCAGCAACGAGAACAGCAGATAGAAGGCGAGCACGAAAATCACCGTTTGCAGAACATTGATCAGCAGGGCGGCAAAGGCGTTGTTATGGGTCTTGCGGATCGAGCGCACCGTTGCGTGATAGATCAGCTGAAACAGCGTCAGGGCTGAAACCAGCCCGCTCGCGTCGCGTTTTGTTGCCTGAAACATGACCGCTATGCCCTGTGTTGATGCGGAGCCTCGCACGGAATTCTTGCTGTTCCGTTAGAGGTTCAGCATAAGGGGCCTCGTTTTCAACATCAATCATCGGGACATAAGCGGCATGGCTGTGGATTATGAGAAACTGGTGGCGGTCATGCGCCGGTTGGCGATCGAAGCGGGTACAAAGATCATGCAGATCTATGACGCGGACGATTTCGACGTGAAGGTCAAATCCGACGACAGCCCGGTGACCGAGGCGGATGAGGCGGCGGATGCGTTGATTTCCGCCGGGCTGCGTGCGTCTTTTCCCGACATCATGCTGGTGACCGAAGAGCAATCCGCGACCCATGGCACATCCGGCGACACGTTCCTGATTGTGGATCCGCTCGATGGGACCAAGGAATTCATCCACCGCCGGGGAGATTTCACAGTCAATATCGCGCTGGTCGAGGGCGGTGTGCCGACACGCGGAGTAGTCTATGCGCCCGCCAAAGGTCGGATGTTCTATACGGACGCCGCAGGTCAGTCCGTTGAGGAAACCGGTGATTTGGCCCCGGACACACCCGGACCGACGACCAGGATGTCGGTGTCGAATGCGGACAATGACGCGCTGATGGTCGTCGCGTCCAAATCTCATCGGGATCAGGCCACGGACGACTACATCGGCAAATATGCTGTGAAGGACATGAAAAGCGCAGGCTCATCGCTCAAGTTCTGCCTGGTCGCGACGGGCGAAGCGGATCTTTATCCGCGCCTTGGTCGCACCATGGAATGGGACACGGCGGCGGGCCACGCGGTGCTTTCGGGGGCCGGGGGATCGGTTGTGCGGTTTGATGACCTCAGCCCGCTCACCTATGGCAAGGACGGCTACGCTAACCCGTTCTTCATCGCTCATGCGCCCACAGTCGATCTGAAAGACAGCTGATGTCCGTCCTGATCGTCATCCCGGCGCGCTACGCCTCCTCGCGCTACCCAGGCAAACCGTTGGTCGGGCTGACTGGCGCTTCCGGGCAAACGCGTAGTCTGATTGAGCGCAGTTGGCGCGCGGCCCAAGAGGTCAGCGGTGTCGATCGTGTCGTCGTGGCGACAGATGATGGCCGGATCCAGCAGGCCGCTGAGGGGTTTGGGGCCGAAGTTGTCATGACATCCTCCGACTGTGTGAATGGCACCGAACGCTGCGCCGAGGCGCATGAGACGCTTGGCGGCGGTTATGACGTGGTGGTCAATCTGCAGGGTGACGCGCCGCTGACCCCGCATTGGTTCATCGAAGATCTCGTGGCCGGGCTGCGCGCAGCGCCGGAGGCGGAAATCGCCACGCCCGTGCTGCGTTGTGACGGTGCGACGCTCACCGGGTTTCTCGACGATCGCAAGGCTGGGCGCGTCGGTGGCACCACGGCTGTCTTCGATTCCACGCATCGGGCGCTGTATTTCTCCAAGGAGGTGATCCCCTTTACCTCCGCATATTATGCTGAGACCGAGGAGACCCCGGTTTTCCATCATGTCGGCGTCTATGCCTATCGCCCGCAGGCATTGGCCGCCTACCCTGGCTGGCCGATTGGCCCGCTGGAGCAGCTGGAGGGCCTGGAACAACTGCGCTTCATGGAGAACGGCCGGGCCGTTCTCTGCGTCGAAGTCGATGCCCGGGAGCGCCAGTTCTGGGAGCTGAACAACCCGCAAGATGTGCCGAAGCTTGAACAGATGATGGCGCGGATGGGGCTGGACTAAGCGCGGCACCTTGGCGCCGCAAGGTCCGGCCTGCGGAAGGCGACACTCAATGAGAGCGCCTGATTCTATCGCAGATCAGCATCAGTTGCCTGCTTTTTGATCTGCAAGCGGGGAGTTGCCGACGCCTGACGGCTGTCAGCCGTGAGGCGTTTGAGAGTCGCGTTGTGCTACGGACCTCGCGATACACCGTATGGTTGTGTTGGGCCAAGGGCATAGAATCGGTGTATCGCGGGATAGAGTAAATTCATGAAATAAAAAGAAATATCTGAAATCTAGAGCAGCGTGAATCACCCGACCTTGCAGGAGGCGCTGGAATTTTCCTTCGCGGCGATGGCACTGGCGGGACTTCGCCGTTTTTCGTATTATGGGAACAGTTTGTCGCAGAAATCGCTTTTATTGACGTGCAGGTCGTGTTTTTGACGCAATTGGGCGTTAGTTGGGCGCTGACGGGGTACGATTTCGAAATTCATGTGTGAGGGCATCAGTATGAAACGTAAAGTGACCAAGGCGATCTTTCCCGTAGCCGGGATGGGAACGCGCTTTCTACCCGCCACCAAATCTGTCCCGAAAGAAATCATGACGTTGGTCGACCGGCCGTTGATCCAATACGCCATCGACGAGGCGCGTGCGGCTGGCATCAAAGAATTCATTTTCGTGACGTCGCGCGGCAAGGGTGCCCTTGAAGACTACTTTGACCATGCACCACAGCTTGAGCAGGAATTGCGCAAGAAGGGCAAGACGGAGCTGTTGGAGGTCCTGGAAACCACCAATATGGACAGCGGCGCAATTGCCTACATCCGTCAGCATAAGGCGCTGGGCCTTGGTCATGCTGTCTGGTGCGCGCGCCGTCTGATCGCGGATGAGCCCTTCGCTGTCATCCTGCCTGATGATGTCATCGCCGCCGATAAGCCCTGCCTTGAGCAGATGGTCGAAGCCTATGCAGAGACGGGCGGCAATATGGTGGCCGCGATGGAAGTGGCCCCCGACAAGGCGTCGTCCTACGGCGTGCTGGATGTGTCCGAAGACATGGGTGCCATGGTCAAGGTGAAGGGCATGGTTGAAAAGCCCAAGGCGGGCGAAGCGCCCTCAAACCTCGCCGTGATCGGTCGCTACATTCTGTCGCCGTCAGTGTTGACGAACCTGCACAAGATGAAGTCCGGCGCTGGTGGTGAGATTCAACTGACAGATGCCATCGCTCAGGACATCGAGAAAAAGAGCAATGTTTACGGCTACCGCTTCCGCGGCCAGCGGTTCGATTGCGGCTCCAAATCCGGCTTCCTGCAGGCTACCGTGGCCTTCGGCCTTGATCGGGACGATCTGCGGGATGATCTCTCCGCCTATCTGCACGACGTCGTGAACATGGGTAAAGCGGCGGAATAACCCCGCCTCATTTCCGAATTTTATAGCGGCGCCAAGGGGTTCTTGGCGCCGTTTTTACGCGCCTGATACAATTCCAGGTTGGCTGCGGTCTGCAAACCAGCAATAACAGCGCGATACGACCATGTTTTGAAAGGTTCCGCGATGGCGCGCCCTTCGCCTCTGCAGCGATACAAATTGCGGATACGACGCAAACGCTTGCTGTTGCGCGCCCATCAAAGCCGTAAGGCGCTGACCAACCTGCGGGACAGAACAGCTCAGATCAAAGAAAATGACATCCTGCTGTTTGCCACGATGCGCAACGAGTCCCTTCGATTGCCCAACTTTCTGGAACACTATCGAAACCTCGGCGTGAACCACTTTCTGATTGTCGACAACGGCAGCGAGGACGAAAGCCTCGCCTTTCTGGAAGCGCAGCCTGATGTTTCCGTCTGGCTGACCTTCGACAGCTACAAGGCATCGCGCTTTGGCATGGACTGGTTGACCTGGCTGCTGCGCCGCTACGGTCACGGCCATTGGACTGTCACGGTCGATGCTGACGAGTTGCTGATCTACCCGGATCACACCAGCCGAAAACTGCCCGAACTGACCGCCTGGCTTGATCGAACCGGGCAACCCATGATGGGCGCGCTGATGCTGGATCTTTATCCCAAGGGACCCGCCGATACGCAGGAATACTATGCAGGGGATGACCCCTGCGAGGTGCTGCAATGGTTCGATGCCTATGGCTATTGGGCACAGCGGCAACCGAAGATGGAGGCGCTTTGGCTGCAGGGCGGTCCACGTGCGCGGCGGTTCTTCGGCGCAGACCCACGGCGCGCGCCCACGCTCAACAAGACACCGCTGATCAAGTGGCACCGCAGCTACACCTATGTCAGTTCGACCCACAGCGCGCTGCCTACGCGGCTAAACCGGATCTATGATGAAAGTGGGGTCGAAAAGGTCAGTGGCGTCTTGTTGCACACCAAATTTCTGCCCGATGCCGGTGCGCGCGCGCGTCAGGAGCAGCAGCGCAAGGAGCATTTTTCGAACTCGTCGCTCTATGATGAGTACTATGCCGCGATGGCCAGAAACCCCGATCTTTGGACGCCGGAGTCGCTCAGATTGAGCGGTTGGCAGCAATTGTTGCGCCTTGGCTTGATGTCGCGCGGCGGCTGGTAAGAGTTGGAATCCGCTCATACCGCGCCCGATCTTTTAAAGAAATTGTTACAAAGCTGTTTTTGAGCAATAAAATATCAATAAGTCGCAGTTAACCAAATGCGGCGGTCAAATTTCGCAGGAACTTGGGGGCCGATATCCTCCAACAAACCTGGGGTCGGGGCGGTAAAGAAGGGCTGAAACTTGGGTATCTTAGGGTCTTACCGGATGCGTCTGATACGCAAACGGTTACGAATCCGCGCATATGGCAAAGGATTTCAGCTGCGGCCCGCAGTGGATCGGACGGCCCAGCTGCAAGCTCAGGATATCTTGTTGTTTGCGGTGCTGCGCAACGATAATCTGCGGCTTCCCCATTTCCTGCAGTACTACCGGGATCTGGGCGTGTCGCACTTTCTGCTGGTTGACAATGGCAGTACTGATGGTTCAGCGGAGTATCTGGCGACGCAGCCGGATGTCTCGTTGTGGCGCACGATGGGCAGCTATCGCAAGGCGCGCTGCGGCGTCGATTGGCTGAACTACATCAAGGGCAGATATGGCCATGGCCATTGGTGTGTGACCGTCGATGCGGACGAGCTTCTCGTCTATCCTTTCTGCGATACCCGGCCGTTGCGCGCCTTGACGGACTGGCTCGAGTCCTGCTCCGTCCGTGCGTTTTCAGCCATGTTGCTCGACATGTATGCAAAGGCGCCGCGGGATGATGCAAGTTATGTCCGGGGGCAAAACCCGATTGATACCGCCTGCTGGTTTGACAGCGGCAACTACACGGTCTCTCACAATCCGCTCTACAACAACCTGTGGATCCAGGGCGGCCCACGAGCCCGGACGCAGTTTGCAGACAAGCCCGAACAGGCGCCTGCGCTGAACAAGATCCCGCTGGTCAAATGGCACCGCAAGTATGCCTATGTAAGCTCGACGCATATGTTGCTGCCGCGGGGGCTCAACCTGGCTTATGGGGCGTGGGATGGCGACAAGGCCTCGGGCGTGTTGCTGCATGCTGGTCTTCCCGGGGCAACGACGCTGGCAGACGGCGCTGATCAGAGCACTGCAATCACCGATGGCAGCGCGGGTGAGGCCCAGCCCTGGTGCAGATGGTCGGAAAAATACGTCAACTGGCGCCAGCTTGAGCTTTTGGGCCTCATGTCCAAAGGAAACTGGGCATGACCTTTGGTGTTGTCATGCTGGTGCACACGGCTTTTGACCGGGCAGAGCAGGCGGCACGGCACTGGTCTGCCTTTGGTTGCCCGATTGTGGTTCATGTTGACAGATGCGTCGACCGTAAGACGCGCGATGCCTTTGCGCGCGCTGTCTCCGATCTGCCAAACCTGTCCTTTTCCAGACGGTACCGCAGCGAATGGGGCACCTGGGGCATTGTGGCCGCCACACAATATGCGGCGGAGCAGATGCTTGCGCGCCATCCTGAGGTGAACCATGTGTTTCTTGCCTCCGGCGCGTGCTTGCCGCTGCGCCCGGTCAGCGAATTGGCCGCCTATCTGGCCGCACGCCCCGAGACTGACTTCATCGAGAGCGTGACGACAGCGGATGTACCCTGGACGGTCGGCGGGCTTCAGGAAGAGCGTTTTACCCTGCGGTTTCCATTTCCGTGGAAGCGGCGGCGCGCCCTGTTTGACCGCTATGTTGCCTTGCAGCGGCGCTTGGGCGTGAAACGCAAGATCCCCAATGGCATCGTGCCGCATATGGGATCGCAATGGTGGTGTCTGACCCGGCGCACACTCTCGGCCATTCTGCGGGATCCGTCGCGCGCGCGCTATGATCGTTATTTCCGCCGGGTATGGGTGCCAGATGAAAGCTATTTTCAGACGCTGGTCCGGCGACATGCGATCCAGCTGGAAAGCCGATCGCTGACCTTGTCGAAGTTTGATCGTCGAGGAAGGCCGCACGTCTTCTATGACGATCACCTGCCTTTGCTGCGCCGGTCGGAGTGTTTCGTGGCGCGCAAGATCTGGCGTCATTCGGATCAACTGTATGCGGCTTTCCCGATCCACCGACCAACCGGTCAGGTAGCCCGGGAGCCGAACCCTGGGCAGATCGATCGTGCTCTTGCCAAGGCGGTTGAGACGCAGGCGCCGATCAACCCGGCCCTGCATATGCGCAGCCGGTATCTTTGGCATTCGGACGACACACAGATGACGGCTGCGCCCTATTCAGTGTTTCAGGGGTTCAGCGATCTGTTCGAGAATTTCGAAGCTTGGCTGACTCGCGCAACCGAAGCGCGGGTTCACGGGCATCTCTTTGCGCCGGATCGGGCGCATTTCACATCCGGCCAGACGAGTTCGGATGGGGCCTTAAGCGACAGTGCGACCTTGCGCGACTACAACCCGCATGCGTTTTTACAAAATCTGATCTGGAATACCCGGGGGCAACACCAGTGCTTCCAGTTCGGCCCGGCGGACAACCAGAGTATCAACTGGCAGGTGGCAAAGGATCCGAACGCGCGGATATCGGTGATCACCGGCGCCTGGGCCATTCCGCTGTTTCAGTCGGCCGATGATTTCGGAACGCTGCGCAAGAGGGCGGCCCGGTTCCAGAAAATCGAAAGTGAGCATCTGAAGGTGCTTGGATCAAGCTGGACCAAGGCGCGGATCCGCATTTGGACCTTGGCCGATTTTGTTGCCACCCCGATGGAGCCTCTGCTGACGATCCTGAATGATATCGGATCGACCAGCCCAAGGGGCCTGTCTGAAGTGCCGCGCATGGCCGACCTTGATGGATTTGGAGCCTTTCTGCAAAAGCTCAAGAACGAAGGAATGCACCCTTATCTGGTTGGGGACTTTCCGGTGGAACCTATGCCGCTGGAAGAGGACGATGCGCGCCGCGAGCGGCCCTACCTGGTCGGGTGATCGCGCCAGGTCAGGCGGCTTGTTCGGATTCCGTCGATGTCAGGATCGTATGCAGCGTGGCCGCATCCGGGTTGGCGCGGAGTTTGGCGCAGAGACCTGTGTCACGCAACGTCCGCGACACCAAAGCCAGGGCCTTGAGATGCTCAACCCCCGCATCTTCGGGCGCAAACAGCGCGAAGGCGATATCGACCGGCTGGCGATCAACGGAATTGAAGTCAATCGGCTTGTCCAACAACACAAAGGCGCCGACCACATGGTCAAGGCCATCGAGCCGGGCGTGCGGCAACGCCACGCCATGGCCCACACCGGTCGGCCCGAGGGCCTCTCGCGCAAGCAAGGCATCAAGAACGTCGCCGGATCTGAGGCCATAGGCCTGCTCCGCCAGGTCGCTGAGACCTTGCATAAGACGTTTTTTGCTGGAGGCGGAAGTCAAAACCTTCACCGCCTCCGGCTTGAGGAGAGTGTCAAAATCCATTCTGCTCGTACTGTTCAGGAGGCGGCAGCGCCTCGGAGAAATCCTACTGCGGGTCTATCCAGCCGATGTTTCCGTCATCGCGACGGTATACGACATTCAAGCCCTCTTTGCCTTCGTTTCGAAAGACCAGAACGGGCGCGCCTGCCAGTTCCATCTGCATGACCGCTTCACCGACGGACAAAGATGGGATCTTGGTTTCCATCTCCGCGACGATGATCGGTTGCAGGGTCTCGGGTTCCTGCTCGCCTGAGTCGGCGTCTGATGCGAGGATATATGAGGACGCGCCGTAGATTTCAACCGGTTCGGACCGATCTTTGTGATGGTCTTTCAACCTACGCTTGTATCGGCGCAGCTGTTTTTCCATCTTGTCGCAACAACTGTCAAAGGCGGCATAAATCTCTGTCTGATGGGCCTTGGCCTGCGCTGTCAGGCCGGTGGAGAGGTGCACGGTCGCTTCGCAGACAAACTCATGTGCCGACTTTGAAAACACCACAACCGCTTCGGTCGGGCGTTCGGCATATTTCTTTACGGCTTCGCCCAGCTCTTCTTGCACGTGGGTTTGCAGCGCTTCGCCGATGTCGATCTGTTTGCCGCTGATTTGGTACCGCATAGTCTCTCCTTCATATGGACAACCCGTCCCTTTCCACCTGTGTATCATCACGGGGGGATCAAGGGTCCAAGGGTCACGGAAACCGGCGTTTGCCCTGATGGCGATGGTTCCGGCTCTCATCGAGAGGCCGACTGGTGATCGGACAGGACAGGGACTTGCCATGTCATCATTGAGCCAGAAAAGACAGGCGCGAGTCAAATGAAAGCGGCTGCAACTCTCGTAAAAAGTGTTTTTACGCCGGTGCCTTCATTCAGGAGATCTTGAAGTTGTCGCCCAGGTAGACCCGGCGCACGTTCTCGTTTTGGACCACATCCTCGGGCGTGCCGGACATCAGCACGCGGCCCTCGTGCAGGATGTAGGCACGGTCCACAATTTCGAGCGTTTCGCGCACATTGTGGTCGGTGATCAGCACACCAATGCCACGTTTTTTAAGATCAGCGACAAGGTGGCGGATATCGCCGACCGAGATTGGGTCGACCCCGGCAAAGGGTTCATCCAGCAACAGGTACTTCGGATTGGCCGCAAGGCAGCGGGCAATCTCGACCCGGCGCCGCTCCCCCCCTGAAAGCGCCAGAGCAGGCGCGCGGCGCAGATGCTCGATGGAAAACTCGCTGAGCAGCTCTTCGAGCCGCTCGCGCCGCTTGTGCCGGTCCGGTTCCGCGATGTCGAGAATGGCGCTGATGTTGTCCTGAACCGACAGGCCGCGAAAGATGCTCATCTCCTGCGGCAGATAGCCGATGCCAAGCCTGGCGCGGCGATACATGGGCAGGGCGGTCACATCCTGCCCGTCGATCAGCACGGTTCCGCCCTCGGGCGTGACCAGACCGGCCACAGCATAGAAGGTCGTCGTTTTGCCGGAGCCATTTGGCCCCAGAAGCGCAACCACTTCCCCGCGATTGAGGTACATGGAAAAGTCGCGGATCACGGTCTTCTTGCGGTACGATTTGCGCAGGTGGTCGACGCGCAGGCCGCCCGACCCTTCGGCAACTGTCAGTTCTGCCTGGGTCATCAGTTGTTGCCGGTCTGCAGGATTGTCTTGACCGATCCGCTCATCTGGGCGGTGCCACTTTCCAGTTGCACGGTCATCCTGTCAGCGGTCAGAGCCGAGGGGCCCTGGGTCAGCAGCACGTCGCCGGTCATGACAATCACACCCTCGTCGATGCTGTAGTCGGCCCGTTCGGATTCCGCCGCATCAGGGCCTGAGACCAACACCACATCGCCGGTTGCTTCCATGCGTTCGATGCCTTGGGTATCTTCGCGGTAGACCACCAACAGCCGCTTGGCCGAGAGGCGCATCTCGCCCTGAGTGACAATGACATCACCGGTGAAGACAGCCTCACCCGTGGCCTGATCTACAGCCAGATTGTTGGCGGTCACCTCAACGGGCAGATCTGTATCTTGTTTGATCGCCCCAAAGGCGACCTGCGTTCCTTGTGCAGCCGCCATGGTGACAGCGGTCAGCAGCACCAGAGGGAGCAGGATAAGTCTCAACACCGTCACGGATCAATCTTCCACCTTTTTGGGATCATATATCAGCTTCACGCCGTTTGTGAAAACCAATTGGGCCGGCCCGTCCGTCTCTTGCTTCGAAAGCTGCATAGTGCCTGCAACCAGATCACCTGCGGGGGTGTCTGCGAACACGGTGCCCGGCGATCGCAGGTTCAGCACGGTGACGCGCGCAATAAGCTCCTGGCTGGTGACCACATATCCCTGTGACGTGGTGATCACCACATTGCCTGTCAGGTTTGCCAGATCTTCGGCGATGCTGACAGACGCCCGGTCAGATGTCACGTTGACGGTGCCGCCACCGACCAGGTCGATCTTCACAAAGACGTCCTCGGCCCGGCTGGCACCGGCGAACCCGTTGGGGCTGGTGACCTTGTCGGCAATAAAGGCGATCTTGTCGCCATCTGCAGAGGTGCCGGAATAGTAAGGCCCGGAGACTTGCTGATTCAGCAAGCGATCCTGAACTTCGTTGTCGGCAAAGGGAATGGCTTCGGTTGGGTCAATCACGCGGGACAGCAGAAACAGCGTCGACAGAAGCGCGAGGGCCGCGAGGGGTAGAACCACCTTCAGCCAGGCCACTGTTCTGGAGTAGCGGTCCGCGTTCATGCCGGGCTATCCCAGACCGACGCGCAAGCAGTCGTGAATGCGGATCAGGCCAAGTGGTTCGGGCGGTGCACCCGGATCAAGGACAAAGAGGCTGGTGATCTGCCGCTCCTGCATCATGGCGACGGCTTTCTGCGCCAGAGCATTTGGAGCGATGGTGACGGGTGAGGCGGTCATGACGTCGGCGGCCGTCAGCGAGAGTAGACCCTCCATGTGACGGCGCAGGTCACCGTCGGTGATGATCCCCATCAGGTGGCGGTCTGCGTCGATCACGCCCACCACCCCAAAGCTTTTTTGGCTGATCTCGATCAGGGCATCCGACATCGGGGTCTTAGGGGTGACCAGCGGCAGCGCATCACCGGAATGCATCAGGTCCGCCACGCGGCTGAGCTGCGCGCCGAGCTTGCCGCCCGGGTGAAAGTCACGGAAGTTCTCGGGCGTGAAGGCCCGGTGCTCCATCAGCGCGATGGCCAGCGCGTCACCAAGCGCCAGCGTCATGGTTGTGGAGGTTGAGGGCACCACGCCTGTCCCGCAGGCTTCCTCCAAACGTGGCAAAAGCAGCACCACGTCACACTCCCGCCCGAGGCTGGAGGTCTCGACACTGGTGATCCCCAGCAGGGGAATGCCAAAGCGGCGCGCGTAGGCCACGAGATTTGCAAGCTCAGGCGCTTCGCCCGAGTTCGAAATCGCAAGGACGACGTCGGCGCTGGTGATCATGCCCAGATCGCCGTGGCTCGCCTCGGCCGGGTGCACGAATTGCGCAGGGGTGCCGGTGCTGGCCATGGTCGCGGCGATCTTGCGGGCGATATGGCCGGATTTGCCAATACCGGTCACGATCACGCGGCCCTTGGCGTTCAGCAGAAGGTCGATGGCCCCACGAAAGCGCCCGTCAAGCGTGTCCGCAAGCGTGCCTAGGGCCTCCGCTTCGGTGCGGATCACGCGCCGCGCGGTATCAAGAAACGGGGTGCTCATGAATGGGCAAAGATGTCCGTGTCGGGCCAGCCGTCGAGGTCGAGTTGCGCGCGCATCGGCAGGAAGTCAAAACAGGCCTGTGCGAGGCCCATCCGCCCCTCCCGTTCCAGCATGATGTTCAGCGCGTCTCGCAAGCGGTGCAAGTATAGCACGTCGGACGCAGCATACTCGACCTGCGCCTCCGTCAGTGTGTCCGCACCCCAGTCGCTGGATTGCTGCTGTTTTGAGATGTCGATGTTCAGCATCTCCTGCAGCAGCTTGGCCAGCCCGTGCCGGTCGGTGTAGGTGCGCACAAGACGGCTGGCGATCTTGGTGCAATAGACCGGCGCAGCCAGTGTCCCGAACGTGTGGTGCATGGCCGCGATGTCGAAACGTCCGAAGTGAAAGAGCTTCAGCACCTTCGGATCGGCAAGCAGGGCGCAGAGGTTGGGCGCCTCGGTCTGGCCTTTGGCGATCTGCACCAGATGCGCTTGCCCGTCGCCGCCTGACAGCTGCACCACACACAACCGGTCGCGGTGCGGGTTCAGCCCCATGGTCTCGCAATCAATGGCGACGATGGGGCCGAGGTCCAGCTTGTCAGGCAGATCTCTTTTGTAAACGCTGTGTGTCATGCGCCCCCTATAGCTTGCCTTTTGTCGGTGTGAAAGCACCGCTTATGGGGAAAGACACACAGGGTTTATCACGGCGTGGGGTGGTTTTGACCTCAGCTTTCGGCTGCGGCGGTGTCATTCAGCGCACGCAGCGTATTGCCACCGATGGTGTCGAGATCCGTTTGCGCGGTCGATGCGGCAGGCGCCGCCTGTCGCACCGTCTCCCGGATATCTTCGACCGAGCGTTGAACCGACCGGCACACACTGCACAGGCGGCTGACACGGCTGACGCTGTCATCACTGAATAGACCTTGGTCGCGCGCCGCATCGAACATGGACAGCAGATTCTGCAACTGCATGTCCGCCATCGCCGAGAAATAGCGGATGTTATCATAGGTCATCTGCGTGCCCTTGGATGAACTATCGCCAATGATTTGTATGGCGGTGCCGATCACACGATCCCCTCCCGAGGCCAGGCGCACCGGTTGGATTGTCGTGTCCCACTGCTGCACCCCATCGGGCAGTGTCAGTGTTTCGAGATACCGCAGCGGGCTCTGCGTGCGCGCGCATTCCGCATAGCGCCCCAGAACGACATCGGCCTGTCGTGGTGGCAGCATGTCGCGCAGGGTCGCCCCCCGCGCGGCCTCGGCTTTGACGCCCGTGGCCTCCGCGTGGGCGCGGTTGATGCAAACAATCTGAAAGTCGCTTTTATGTGATGCCCGCTCTGCTGCGAACATCGGGATGGAAAATTGATCAAGTATCGCCGCAAGTTTCTCTGCGGAGCTTGTGTTTAACATGGGTCCTCGCAATCCTTAAAATCAGGAAGATGGCCCAGAGGCCTTGCCAAGTCCTTACGAAAGCCTCGCGGGTTTGAGACGAGTTCTATCTATGCTGCACCTGCAAAAAGCCGTCACACTTGGCAGCTTGGAAAGAGAAATAAAGTCAATAGGATACCCGAATAACGCTTGCGCTATGGGTGTCCGTTTCCCGCTTGTGGACACTGTGTTCGCCAATGCGATGGGTTAATCTGCAAGCGTCACCCAGGCCGCATCGCGCGCCGAGGACCGCACGCAGGCGTCGATAAACTGCATGCCGCGCCAGCCGTCTGTGATCGTCGGATAGGTCACGCCGTCGTCGGGTGCCCTGCCGTTGCGGTGGGCGATGATGGCTTCCGCTGCATCGCTGTAGATATTCGCAAACCCTTCCAGATAGCCCTCGGGGTGCCCGGGTGGCACGCGGCTGACCCGCGCGGCGGCCTCTACCGCGCTGGCACCATTGCGGGTAATCAGGCGCTTGGGTTCGCCAAAGGGCGTGTGCCAAAGGTAGTTTGGGTCTTCTTGCGCCCATTCGAGGCCGCCGGTCTCGCCATAAACCCGGATGCGCAGCGCGTTCTCATTGCCGGGTGCGACCTGACTGCACCAGAGCATCCCCTTGGCCCCACCGCGAAAGCGCAACATCACGTGACCGTTGTCATCAACCTGTCGCCCGGGCACAAAGGCGTCAAGATCGGCAGCGAGGCTCTCGACCTCCAGCCCCGTGATGAACCGCGCGAGATTATGCGCGTGGGTGCCGATATCCCCGGTCGAGCCGCCCGCGCCCGAGCGCGCGGGGTCCGTCCGCCATTCCGCCTGTTTGAAGTCCTGCTCCACCGTGAGCCAGTCCTGCGGATACTCCACCTGCACCACGCGGATCTTGCCAATCTCGCCGCCCGCGACCATCTCGCGCGCATGACGGACCATGGGGTAGCCCGTGTAGTTGTGGGTGAGCACGAAGAGCGCCTTCGACGCCTCCACCGCCTTCACCATCTTGCGCGCATCCGCCAGGGTCGACGTCAGCGGCTTGTCGCAGATCACATGGATATCGCGTTTCAGAAACTCGCGCGCGGCGGCGAAATGCATGTGATTGGGCGTGACGATGGCCACAGCTTCGATGCCGTCCTTCCGCCGCGCCTCGCGGATCGCCATCTGCTTGAAGTCGTCGTAGATACGCGGCAGCCCCAGCGCCTCGCCGGAGGCCCGCGCCTTCTCCGGCGTCGAGGACAGCGCGCCCGCCACCAGCTCATAGCGATCATCCAGCCGCGCCGCGATCCGGTGCACCGCTCCGATAAAGGCGTCCTTGCCGCCGCCCACCATCCCAAGTCTGATCCGTGCCATCCCGTCTCCTCCCGAGGCGCCGCCCCATCTTCATTGTTCCAAAAATATGCAAATCCCCCGGCCCGCCGCCTCAGCCGATCCCCAGCATTTTGCGGTTCGCCGCTTCATCGGTGCCGCCATCGGCGAAATCATCAAAGGCGCGCTCGGTCACCCGGATGATGTGGTCCTTCACGAATTGCGCACCTTCGCGGGCGCCATCCTCGGGGTGCTTCAGGCAGCATTCCCATTCGACCACGGCCCAGCCGTCGAAATCCTGCGCGGTGAGTTTCGAGAAGACGGCGCCGAAATCCACCTGCCCGTCCCCCAAGGACCGGAACCGCCCCGCCCGGTCCACCCAGGACTGATAGCCGCCATAGACCCCCTGCCGACCCGTAGGGTTGAACTCCGCATCCTTCACATGGAACATCTTGATCCGCCCGCCGTAGATGTCGATGTGATCGAGATAGTCGAGGCATTGCAGCACGAAATGCGACGGATCATAGAGCATGTTGCAGCGCGCATGATTGTCGACCCGCTCCAGGAACATCTCGAAGGTCACCCCATCGTGCAGGTCTTCGCCGGGATGAATCTCATAGCAGATGTTCACGTCGTTCTCCTCAGCATGATCGAGGATCGGGCGCCAGCGCTTGGCAAGCTCGTCAAAGGCCGTCTCGACCAGCCCCGCCGGGCGCTGCGGCCACGGATAGACGTAGGGCCAAGCAAGCGCGCCCGAGAAGGACACATGGTTCTTGAGCCCGAGGTTCGCGGACGCGCTGATCGCTTTCATCACCTGATCCACCGCCCAGGCCTGCCGCGCGGCCGGATTGCCGTGCACCGAGGGATCGGCAAACCCATCGAAGGCGGTGTCATACGCCGGATGCACGGCGACCAGCTGGCCCTGCAAATGGGTCGAAAGCTCGGTCACCTCCACGCCGTTCTGCGCGGCCTTCCCTTTGAAGTCATCGCAATAATCCTTGCT
The DNA here is from genome assembly GCF_009811755.1 of Roseobacter cerasinus. Classification (GTDB taxonomy): domain Bacteria; phylum Pseudomonadota; class Alphaproteobacteria; order Rhodobacterales; family Rhodobacteraceae; genus Roseobacter; species Roseobacter cerasinus. The sequence goes on along the minus strand of NZ_BLIV01000002.1, from coordinate 290,993 downwards.
CTCCGCCGCCTGCGCGAGATCGAAGAGCCGTGCGTCCCAGCTGGGCACCTGCACGCCCTTGTAGCCGCAGTCGGCGGCCCATTTGGTGATCGCATCCCAGGAATTGAACGGCGCCTCGTCGCCCGCGAATTGCGCCAGAAACAGCGCTGGTCCCTTGATTGTCTTCATCTTATCCTCCCGTTGAGCCGCCCTGGTCAGGCGGCAGATTTTCCTTCAGATAGACATCAATGCGAATGCGCTCCTGCCCCAGATTGATCGGCGCGTTGTCGCTGTTGGCGCGCATGATGCGGATGGCGCTGCGCACCAGATGGCCGGAATCCTGGCTGATCACCGCATCAAAGAGCCCGCGCCCCAGCGCGTCACGCGACAGCGGCGTCAGCTCATGGGCGATGACCACGGGATGCGGCGCAGGCGCTGTCGCGTCGAAATGCCGGATCAGCCCGGCGTTGCCCGCGGCCGAGGAATAGATGCCGACGATGTTGCGCTCGGGCGCCAGCGCCTGCGGGATCAGCCGCTCGATCAGCTCCGGGTCGTCCCGGCCCTCCAGCGAGGCCAGCACCGTCAGATGCGGAAAGTCGCGGGCCATCACCTCGTCGAAGCCCAGCCGGCGCTCCAGATGGTCGCGCGCGAGCATCGAGCCGGTGACCACAAGCACGTCCCCCTCGACCGGCCCGAGAAAGCGGCCCATGAGCTGGGCCGCCGTCCGTCCGGCGGCGATATTGTCGATGCCCACATAGGCGGTGCGCTCTGAGCTGGGGATGTCCGAGACCAGCGAGATGACCGAGACGCCATGGGCGCGCAGGCGCGAGATGCTGTCCCGCACCGAGGGCGTTTCCGGCCCGAAGATCGCCACCCCATCGACCTGCGCGGGGTCCAGCGCATTGATCGCCTCGGCCAGCGCCATCGGGTCGAAGGCCGGGACGCGGGCACAGGACACCTGCGTCCGCTCGCGCTTGAGCCCGGCCGCCAGCTCATCCACCTGCGTCTCGATCAGATCGATGAACTCATTGTTCGCTGCGGGTAGGATGAAGAGGAACCGGTATATCCGGCCGCGCGCCAGATTGGCAGCGGCGGTGTCGCGCACATAGCCCAGATCGGCGATGGCGCGGTTGACCTTCTCGACCGTGACTTGCCGCACGCCGGGGCGTTCGTTCAACACCCGGTCCACGGTGGCAAGGCTCACCTGCGCGACGCGGGCGATGTCGTTCACCGTGGGGTTTAGAGGTGTGTCTCGGCTGGTCTTCATGCGAGAGGTCTAGTCCTTGAGTGCGGCGGCGAGCCCTTCAAAGAGCCGGGCGACGGCCTCGGCGCCAGGATCATTATGGCCGATCAGGTTTTCTTCAGGAACGTAAGAGGCGCGCCCCGCTTTTGCGCGCGTCATCTGCGCAGTTCCATTCGCACCCGTGCGGGCAGCATGCGCGGCAGCATCAACGCCCTGCGAAAGCGCGTCCAGCGCGGGGTGCAGCGCGTCGATCATGGTGCGGTCGCCAATCTCTGCGCCGCCCACTTCGCTGATCCGCTTGAGCCCCGCGCGCAGGGCCTCGGGCGTGGGTTTGCCATTGGCGCAGGCATCGCCTGTCGCACCAAAGAAGATCGCCAGGATGACGCCGGAGGAGCCGCCCATGGTCTGGCTCAGCTCATTGCCCACCGCACGGAACAGCTGCGTGAGGTCTGCGAGCGGCATCCTGTCCATCGCGCCTTTCAGCGCGCGGGCAGCGGTGGCGAGCGTGCTGCCGGTGTCGCCATCGCCGGATTTGGCGTCGAGCGTGTTCAGATCGGTCTCCGCCGCGATCAGCAGGTCGCAGCAGGTTTCAATCAGGCTGCGCGTGGCCGGATGGTCTGAGGGGATCGGCTGGATCGGGCTGAGCCCGTCGGGCAGGGGCTTGACATCTACTGTGCCCAGCGAGGAGAGCCCGGGCCAGTCGCACAGGGGCACAGGACGCTCCAGACCGGCTTTTGTGTCCTCCGTCAGCGGCAGGACCGAGACGGAAAACCCGTGCATGTCAAGCGAGGTCATCAGTGGCGCCGGGCCGATGATCGCGGTGATCGCTTTTGCCTTCTCGGAGGTCGCCAGCGCGTGGGTGAGCACGGACATCTCCAACGGTGTAGTGCTGCCGAGGTTGTTCAGCAGCGCCACATGCGGGCCGTCGGACATATGCGGCGCCAGCTTGTCGAGTACCATCTCCATCGCGCGGGTTGCCCCGGAGAAATCGACTTGCTCGACCCCCGCTTCACCGTGGATGCCAAGGCCCAGCTCGGCCTTGCCAGGCGCGATACGGTCCTCCCTGGCGGAGCCCGGAACGGTGCAGGTGTCGAGGGATTTGCCAATGGAGGCCATCTGGCCGATGATCTGTTCTGCCGTTGTCGTGATGGCGTCGAGATCAGCGCCGTCCTCGGCCAGGGCGCCTGCGACCTTATGCACGAAGAGGGTGCCTGCGACGCCGCGGGCCTGCGGCAGGTCGGGCAGGGCGATGTCGTCATCCACCACAACCATGGAGACCTTCAAACCATACGCACGCGCACGTTCCGCCGCCAGGCCGAAGTTCAACCGGTCGCCGGTGTAGTTCTTCACGATCAGCAGGCAGCCCGCTTCACCCGTCACGGCGAGGATGCCCGCCAGCACCGCGTCGACCGAAGGCGAGGCAAAGACCTCTCCGCAGACCGCAGCGGTCAGCATGCCTTCACCCACGAAGCCCGCATGTGCCGGTTCGTGCCCTGACCCGCCCCCGGAGATCAGCGCGACGCGTGATTTGTCCCAATCGCTGCGGCAGACCACCTTGATATGCGGGTAGCCGTCGAGCCGGTGGAGCCGCCCGCCGGACGCCGCGAGGAGACCGTCAATCGCATCGGTGACCAGCGTTTCCTTGTCGTTGATGAACTGGGCCATGGTCGTCTCCTTCGTCAGTAAATCCGGTCGCCTTGCGCGTCGAAGCACAACGGGTCTTCCGGCGCGATGTTCAGCGTGCTGCCGGGGGCGTAGTCGGCGTGCGGGTCAGCGAGCGTGATGATGTCATGCCCATCAAGATTGAGGTGCAGCCGGGTGTGATCGCCAAGCCGCTCCAGCCGGTTGATCCGTGCTGCCCGGCCTTCGCCCTGCGCGACATGCTCAGGCCGCAACCCGATGTGATGCGCGCCCTTCGGAGCCGCGCCAAAAAGATCAGCCGGCAGGATGTTGATGCGCGGCTGCCCAAGGCGCGAGGCGACGTAAACGGAATTTGGGTTCTCATAGATCTCGCGCGGCGTGCCGAATTGCACCAGCCGCCCTTCGTTCAGCACGCCCACATGCGTCGCCATGGTCATCGCCTCGATCTGGTCGTGGGTGACGTAGAGGATTGTGGCACCGAGGCTCGCCTGAATGCGTTTGAGCTCGATCCGCAGATCGGTGCGCAGCTTGGCGTCGAGCGAACTCAGCGGTTCGTCCATCAGGTAGACCTGCGGCTCGCGCACCAACGCGCGCCCGATGGAGACCCGCTGCATCTCGCCCCCCGAGAGGGCCGTGGCCTTGTTGTCGAGCTTGTGGCTGATCTGGAGCACCTGCGCGACCTCGGTCACCTTGCGGTCGATCTCGGGACGCGGTGTGTTCAGGATCGGGGATTTCAGCGGGAATTCGAGGTTCTCTCGCACGGTAAGATGCGGGTAGAGCGAATACTGCTGGAAGACCATCGCCACGTCGCGCTGCGCCGGTGTCTCACTGCCCACATCGCGCCCGCCGATGTGAATGCTGCCCGAGTCGAGTGCCTCGAGCCCGGAGATGAGGCGCAGGGTTGTGGTCTTGCCCGCGCCCGTGGGCCCGAGCAGCACGACAAAGGCGCCGTCGGGGATGGTCATGTCGATGTCCGCGACGCCCACGGTGTCGCCGAAGGATTTCGAGACGCCTTTCAGGACCACCTCAGCCATGGGTCACGATCCCCTCGTTGAGTTCAGAGCGCAGCGCGCGGCCAGAGGTATCGTCGAAGAGCGTGACGGCTTCGCCCTTGAACCCGAGGCCGATTTTTTCGCCAACCGTTGCGATTTGTCCCGCGGGAACACGGGCCTTGAGCTCGCCGTTCGGCGTGTCCAGCGTGATGATCTGCGTGGTGCCAAGATACTCGGTGGCGCGCACTTCGCCGCGATACGCACCGGCATCCGAGAGGGTCACATGCTCGGGCCGGACGCCGAAGATGAGCTGCCCCGAGGCGCCCTGATGCTGGCGGGGCACGGTCATCGATTGCCCTTGCATCTCAATGCGTTGCGCACCCTCAGCCACTGTGCCCTCGAACGCCAGGAAGTTCATGGAGGGTGAACCGATGAAGTCGGCCACGAACATGGTGGCAGGCTTGTCATAGATCTCCTGCGGGGTGCCGAACTGCTCGACCACGGAGTTGTTCATGACCACGATCTTGTCGCCCATCTGCATGGCCTCCAACTGGTCATGGGTGACGTAGACCGTGGTGGCGCCCATGCGGTCGTGCAGGGCGCGCAGCTCTTCGGCCATATGCTCGCGGAACTCCGCATCCAGCGCGCCCAGGGGTTCGTCCATCATGAAGGCTTTGGGGTCGCGCACGATGGCGCGGCCCAGGGCGACGCGCTGGCGGTCGCCGCCGGAGAGGCCGCCGACGGGCTTTTTCAGGATGTCTCGAATGCCAAGGATGCGCGCCACATCCTCGACCTTTTCACGTACGGCGGCGCGGGGCATCCCCTGGCTCACCAGCGGGTAGCTGAGGTTCTTGTAGACATTCATATGCGGGTAGAGCGCGAACATCTGAAAGACAAAGGCGATGTCGCGCTGGCTGGGCGGGCGCTGGCTGATCTCTTCGCCGTCGAGGTAGATCTCGCCGGAGGTGGGCAGCTCCAGCCCGGCGATCATGCGCAGGGTCGTCGTCTTGCCGCAGCCCGAGGGGCCGAGCAGCATGAAGAACTCGCCATCTTCAATGGTGAAGCTCGACTCCTTCACCGCGACGAAATCGCCGAATTCCTTGCGGACGTTTTTGATAACGATCTGGGCCATATCAGATATCCTGCCCGATACGGAGGATGTTGCCGTCCGGATCCCAGATCACAGCTTCGCGCATGCCCCAGGGTTTATCCTCCGCCGGCCAGAAACGTGGAAAACCGCCTTTGTCTGGCAGGTTGAGGGACGCCACCTCCGCCGAGAACACATCGACATGCACCGGCCGCAGGTAAGCGCCATGGTCGCTGTGTTCAGGGCGTTGACCCGGACAATAGAAGAAATGGATTTCGACCTGATCACGGTTCATAAGCATGTATTGATCAGGCTGCTTGTACTGGGTCTTGAAGCCAATGCTCGTATAGAAACCCTCCGTTCGAGCAAAGTCGGAGGACGGCAGGATCGGACAGATTTGCTCAAGCATGTAATCTACTCCGGGAAGTGGCTGACAATGATGAACATCACGGTGCCAACCAGCGTTGTTATGAAGGAATAGGTGAAGGCCCACATCACAAAGGGCTGCATCAGCATAAAGACGCCAAGCGCGATGATTATGGTCGCCAGCATTTCCCATGGGCCGCGGCGCAGACGAAGGAGACCCGAGATGAAACTACTCATTTCCGTACGGCTCCGAACGTTATGCCGCGCAGCAGGTGCTTGCGCAGGGCGACCGTGAAGATCATCACCGGCAGAAGGAAGATCGTCGCCCCCGCGGCCACAGCGGGCCAATCGAGGCCACCTACGCCGATGATCGTGGGGATGAAGGGTGGGGCGGTCTGCGCGGTGCCGGAGGTCAGCAGCACCGCAAAGGCATATTCGTTCCAGGCGAAGATCAGGCAGAAGATCGCGGTGGAGGCGATGCCGGTCGCGGCCTGAGGCAGGACGACTTTGTAGAAGGCCTGAAAGCGGGTGTAGCCGTCGATCAGCGCGGCTTCCTCGTATTCGGTCGGGATCCCGTCGATGAAGCTTTTCAGAAGCCAAACCGCGAGAGAGATGTTCACCGCCGTGTAGAGCAGGATCATGCCCAGATGCGTGTCTGACAGACCCAACTCGCGGTACATCAGGAAGATCGGGATGGCGACCGCAATGGGCGGCATCATCCGGGTGGAGAGGATGAAGAAGAGCAGGTCATCGGCGAGCGGGATGCGGAAGCGGCTGAAGGCGTAGGCCGCCAGCGTGCCGAGAAAGACGCTGAGGAAGGTCGAGCCGAAGCCGATGATCACCGAGTTGAGGAACCGCTCGCCGAATTTCGAGGGGCCCGCGATGACCATATCGTATTGGCGCACGATTTCCTCGTACCATGTCTCGGGCGGGTTGGCGGCGAGGAACTCATCGGTCTGCCGGGTGCGGGTGGTGAAGAGGTTCACATAGCCTTCGAGTGTCGGGTCGAAGATCACCTTCGGCGGGTAGCTGATCGCATCCGCCGGCGATTTGAAGCCGGTGAGCATGATCCAGACGAGCGGCATCATGGTGATGAGCGCATAGAGGATCACAAGCGACCCTGCGACCCATTTGGTCCGTGCGCCCGGTTCCGTGACGGAGAAGCCGCTCATGTTGGTGTCTCTGTCAGGTCAGCCTGCGGATCAGCGATTTGCATACCCTCGATTGTGGCGGGTGCCGTGTCGGTGTTGGCGTGGTCTGCCAACGATGCAAAGGCCAGCGCCAGCGGGGTCAGCGGGGCGGCCCAGCTGGTCCGATGGGAGCCTTTGGGCAGGCGGATTTCAAACAGGGTCATCACCGCTCCTTCACCTTGTTGAGGGCTTTCACGTAGATGGACGCAAGGCCGAAGACGGTCACGAAGAGGATGATCGCGTAGGCCGATGCATAGCCTGTGCGCCATTTCTCGAAGGCCTCGCGCTTGAGGTTGATCGACGTAAGTTCGGTGGTGGAGCCGGGGCCGCCGCCGGTGAGCTGCACCACCAGATCGAACATCTTGAAGTTCTCGATGCCCCGGAAGAGCACGGCGAGCATGAGGAACGGCATCACCATCGGCACGGTGATCGTCCAGAACTGCCGCCATTTGGAGGCGCGGTCGATCTCGGCGGCCTCGTAGATGTAATCCGGGATCGAGCGCAGCCCGGCGAGGCAGATCAGCATTACGAAAGGCGTCCACATCCAGGTGTCGACGATCACGATCGACCAGGGCGCGAGGGTCACCTGCCCCAGCATCTCGAAGCTGGAGGGGTCACGCCCGGTGAAGAAGGCAATGATGTAGTTGAAAAGCCCGATTTGCGGCTGGTAGAGGAATTTCCAGAAGTTTCCGACCACCGCTGGGGACAGCATCATCGGCAACACGATGATCGTGGTCCAGAGGTCGTTGCCCTTGAACTTTTTGTTGATCAGATAGGCCAGCGCAAAACCGATCAGCACCTGTAGCAGGATCGTCCAGAAGAGGAAATGAGCGGTGGCTTGCATGTTCAGCCAGATGTCGGTGTCGGTCAGGATGCGTTCGTAGTTGCGCAGACCGACATATTCGACCTCGCGATTGGGCCGATTGGCGCGAAAATTGGTGAAGCTGAGGTTGATCGTCCAGATCAGCGGAAAGATGTTGATGGCCAGCAGCAGGAAGATCGTGGGGCCTACGAAAATCCAGGCGATGGCCCGGTCGCTGAGGCCGCGGATCTTGCGCGCCACAGTGGGCGGTGTGGCCTCAGCGGCGCGGGTGATCGGGGCTTGGGTCACGTGGCACAACTTTCCCGTCGCAGGGCAGGCCAGTGGGCCAACTCTGCGGTGTGAACAGGCAGGTAGGGCGGGCTTTCAGGCCGCCCCACCCGGTGGGTCTTAGAGCTTGCCTTCGTCTTCGAAGGTCTCGGTCCAGTCCTGGATCAGCTTGTCGAGGGCTTCCTTGGCGGTGCCTTGATCGGCAACCACATAGTCATGGATGCGCTTCTGCATGGCGAGCAGCAGCTCTGCATAGGCTGGCTCCTGCCAGAAGTCCTGAACCGCGCCCATGGCTTCAAGGAAGTCCCCAGCAAAGGGTGCGCTGTCCTTGAAGGTCGGGCTTTCGAGCACAGCGTTGTGCGCCGAATAGCCTCCCAGATCCCACCACTTCTGCTGGACCTCGGGGTCAGCGAACCACTTGATATACTCAAGCGCTGCGTCCTGCTTGTCGGAATAGGCCACAACGGAAATGCCCTGACCACCCAAGGTAGAGCCTGCCTGGTTCTGCGGTGGGTTCACAAAGAAGTCGATCTTGTCGCCGCCGGTGTTGGGGTCTGCATAGAGGCCGGGGAAGAACGCAAACCAGTTCATGGCCATCGCCACTTGCCCTGATTTGAACGCGTCGAGCGATTCTCCCATGTAGGAGTTGGTGTAACCCGGCGGTGTCGCGGTCTCGTAGAACTCTTTGTAGAACTCCAGCGCCTCAACCGCTTCGGGTGAATTCACCGCCCCTTCCATATCGTAGGAGCCGGGCGTGTTCTCGTATTTGAAACCCCAGGGATAAAGCGCCCCGGTCACCCCCATGGTGATGCCTTCCGAGCCCCGTTCGGTGAAGATCGCGGCGCCATAGACGGTTTGACCGTCAATCTCACGCTCCTGGAAGAACTGGGCGATCTCCAACAGCTCTTTCTGTGTTTTCGGCTCGGCAAGCTCGCGGCCTGTGGCATCCTTGAAGGCGGCCCGAATGTCCTCCCGCTCGAACCAGTCCTTGCGGTAGAACCAGCCATTGGCATCGCCCATGGCGGGCAGCGCATAGTAGTTCGGGGTGCCCTTCGGCCAGGTGGAATAGGCATAGACGGTCGCATCCGCGAAGTCGCCCATCGAGATGCCTTCGGCATCGAAGAAGTCATTTAGCTTGACGTAATGGCCGTTCTCAGCCCCGCCGCCGATCCACTGGCTATCCCCGATCAGCAGGTCACAAAGGTTGCCGCCCGAGTTCAGCTCGTTCAGCATCCGGTCGGCAAAGTTGGGCCATGGGATGAACTCGAAGTTCATGCTGTGCCCCGACTGGGCCTCGAATTCCTTGCTCAGCTCGACCAGCGCATTCGCCGGGTCCCAGGCTGCCCAACAGAGGGTCAGATCCTCGGCCTGTGCGGATGCTCCCAGACCTGCCACGGCAAGGCTGAGTGCACTGACGGCCGTCAGTTTCGAATTTGTCATGTTGTACCTCCCTAACGATCCTGTCCGATCGGTCCCCGCCGAGTCGGTTCCGGACCCTTTCACGCTATTTGAGGGACGTACCTCATGTCGACACTTTTCTTGAGGTACGCCCCTCAAATGAAGATAACGGCCTGATATCTGGTACTATAAATTTAATCGATGACCCGCTGAATTGCCCCCGAGCACTGAGTTATTCCACATTCGGTCACCTGATTGTGTCACGCAGTCCCGGTCTCAATCGCGCAATTGCGTCGATCCCTCCGCGCCGGATAGCTGACCTCACATGTGTCGTCCCGCGCAGCAAGGAGTGCGAGAGGCAGGGCCTGGCTTCCCTGATGTCGGGATCGATCAGGCCTGACGCCGAGCGGGCTGCTCTGAGGATGTTCGCCACAGGCGCCAGTCAAATCGTCGGGATATGCGTCGCCGTTTATGATCGGTGATTGATGCCGGAACCGGCTCCTGATACCCACACCTATGCCCTTACGCATCGCGCTCTTTTCCCTCCTGGTCCCGGACTACGACGAGGCCTTGGCGTTTTTTCTGCGCATCGGCTTCGAATGCCGGGAAGACACGAACCTTGGCGGCGGCAAGCGCTGGGTCAGAATTGCGCCGAAGGGTGGCGAGACAGAGATCCTCTTGGCGCGGGCAGTCGGCGACAGTCAGGAGGCCGCAGTTGGCGCACAGGGCGGCGGACGGGTCTGGCTGTTTCTCGAAACCGAAGACTTCGATGCCGATTATCGCCGCATGCAATCCGAGGGTGTGCAGTTTGAAGCTCTTCCGCGCGATGAGCCTTATGGCCGGGTCGTGGTATGGTCCGATCCATGGGGCAACCGCTGGGATCTGATTGAGTTCAGGCATGCGGACCGCCGTGGGACAGTCGCCGTCATCTGATCGGATCGTAGTGCAGGATCAACCGAGAACCTAATCTTGCAGATAGGTCCGGCTGTGTTCGATTAGAGCGTCTGACGAAATACCTGAAACGTCGCATATCACGTAACGCGTTGAAATCTATGATTTCAGGCAGCGTTATGTGATTCAGGTTTTTCGCATGACGCTTTAGTCGCTGTCTTTGACGGCACCGCGCAGCGCCTTGACCTCGCCGCGCGCTTTCTTGGCCTTTAGCCGCCGTTTTTTGGACCCGAGCGTCGGTTTGGTCGGAATGCGCCGCTTGGGGCGGACAAGTGCTTTCCGGATCAACTCGACCAGACGGTCACGGGCGATCTCGCGGTTGCGTGCCTGACTGCGTGTTTCGTCACACTGAATGATCAGCGCACCCTCCAGGGTCCAGCGCCGCCCGGCCAACCGTTTGAGCCGCGTCTTGACCGGACCAGGCAGGGCGGGTGAGCGTGCAGCCTCAAATCGCAACTCCACTGCCGTGGACACCTTGTTCACATTCTGCCCGCCGGGGCCGGAGGAGCGGATGAAACTCTCGGTCAGTTCCCAGTCCTGCAGGATGATATCATCGGTGATCTGCAGCATGGCTCAGCTGAAACGCCCCGAGACGCTCACCGAGTTGCCGGACGGGTCTTTCGCATTGGCAAAGACATATCCATCCGCCTTGTGGATCTTGCCGAAGGTCAGACCGCGCTCGGCAGCCCGTGTGCAGAAGGTTTCGACATCATCACAGGCAAAGACGATCTTCACCGCCGCCTGTCCCGCGCGCATGCTCTTTGCGGCCGGGTGCAACAGCAGCGGCAGACCCCCATCCGGCGGACGCAGTTCTACGATCCGGTCGCCGGGCCTTTGATCTGCGCGATAGCCGAAATGCGCCTCGTAAAAGGCGATCATCGCATCGGTCTTGTGCGTGTAGAGGATCAGACTGCCCAAAGTGGGGATCATGGTGATGCTCCGGCGTTGGTAGAGACAGAAAAGGGCCGCACGGTGTGGTGCGGCCCAATCGAATGGTTTCAGGAGGGGGATCGGTTAGACCGATGTCCACTCAGGGGGTCTGCCCGTCAAGGGCTGCCTCAGCAGGCGACCTCCAAAGCTGTTCCGACACCTCGCTCCAATACCTTTCTTGACACTGGATCACCTCCTTTACCTATCTGTTGACGTTGTCAGAATCGTTGCACAGGTTTTGGAAATCACCAAGCGTTTTTTCGTTCGCGGCGCCGACCCGCTTGCTACATCAGACCTTCATTGTTCCAAAAATATGCAAACGCTCACGCCGCAGCTGTCAGACGTGTCGTGATCATGCGGAACGGAACCAGCGCCAGGAGTGCCAGCGACAGCTTGACCATCCAGTCGGCCACAGCAAGCGAGACCCAGAGCGGGGCTGCGGGGCCAAGCCCAAGAATCGGCAGAACATCACCGGCCCAGCTGACATCATTGGCAGGCTCGATGAACGTGAGGCTTGCGGAGAAGGCGATCGTGAAGAAAAGCGCTGTGTCCACCGTGCTGCCGATGAGCGTGGAGGCCAGGGGCGCGCGCCACCAGCGCCCGTCGCGCAGGGCCGAAAAGACAGCGACATCAAGCAGTTGCGCTGTCAGGAAGGCCAGACCCGAGCCAATGGCAATGCGCAATGTGACCAGCGGGCCGAACTCGCCCATGATTTGCGTGCCGATCAGCGAGCAGCCGATGCCCACCAAAAAGCCCACAAACACAACCTTGCGCGCCGGGCCTGCGCCGTAGACGCGGTTCATCACATCCGTGACAAGGAAGGCCAGCGGATAGGTGAACGCCCCCCAGGTCAGCCACTGACCAAAGAGAAACTGGACAAGGATATTGGAGGCCACAACGATGGCGGCCATGGCAAGAATGCCGGGAAGGTGAGCGCGGGTCATATGAGTTATCCGTTTTGACAAGGGTGCGGCACTTGGTCAGGCATCGGCCCGACGGGCGCGGTTTAGGCGCAAAGGCGCGGCGGTGCAAGTCAGTTGGCCAGGACGTATTCGACAATCTCCGTGCGCATGACAGGCAGGAAGTTGTCGTCCGAGATCATGGTGAGCCGCGTCTGACCATCCCTATCAACCCAAACGGCCAGCCCTTCGAGATTGCCATAAGTGCGATGCGGCGTTTCCATCAGCAGTTCGATATCCTCCACAGCGTCTTCGGCGAGGGTCATCGCACGAACGCGGCTGCGGAAGCCGAACCAGCGGAATTCCCGTTCCAGCAGGTAAAACCGTCCATCAGGCCCAAAGTCCGCCCCGACGGGAAAAAAGTTGCGATCAACGGGTAGCGTGAAGGGCTGAGTCCAGTCGCCATCCGCCACGCGGCGGTAGATCAAGGCTTCGCTCGCGCCCCGGAGGATGCCTTCGGGCAGCGTGAAAACTGTGCCATCGGCGTTGACCGCCAAAGCTTCAAGACCTCTGTTAAAGTGCAGGGCTCTCCACGCCAGAGTGTAGCCGGGCCACCCTGCCGCAACTGCCCCGTCATCATAGCTCATGATGCGGTGGTTCGCTTCGAAAGAGACAAACAACCGCCCCTCAGAATCGCGGGCAAGCCCCTCCGAATCCGCATTGGGAAAGTCCATTGCGGTTCCCTTGTCATCCGTCAGCGGACGGTCCTTCGCAATGGTTGCGCCAGTGATCTGATCGCCGCTCCGGCGCAGGGTGCCTTCGACCAGATGCCCTCGGTCCGTGATCGCGTGAAACCCCACACCGTCGGTGGCCAGTTCGATGCCTGAAAAGCCACCAAACCAGTGCGCGTCATGGTGCCAGCGATAGGTGGACAGGTGCTGCGCCGGTTGGTCTTTGACAGGCACCGCAAGCGGTGCAGGCAGTGGGAAGAGATAAACGAGAACCGGAGGCAGCCCGATCAGGGCGATGAGCGCTATTGCAAGACTTGGGCGCATTGATGGGGCAGATCGGCAAGTCGAAGTTGTCGTCTTGGTTTAGGTGGCGGCGCGTTGGGGTCGGGTGGCGGCGGATTCAGGATGCTGTCCACCCAGGCCTGCGCATCAGCACAGCCATCACCGGGTGGCGGCGGTGATTGATTGATGCAGCCTTGGGCGCCCGCGGGGCAGGCGAGCCGCACGTGAAAGTGATAGTGATGCCCGTACCAGGGGCGGATCTTGCGCAGCCAACTGCGGTCACCGGTCGCGTCCTTGCACATCTGCACTTTGGCACCGGGGAAGATGAAAATTCGTGCGACACGCGGGTCAGATGCGGCCGCTTTCAGGACCTCGTGGTGTTGGCGGGTCCAGTTCTCATTCACGAAGGCCCCGCGATCGCGCCGCAGTGAGATCGAGGAGATATTCTCGCGCTCCGTTACAGAGAGCTGCAGGTTGTCCGCCGGGCGCAGCCAGATGTCGGCATCCAGCCCGATCTGGTGGCTGGCGTGACCCGTCAGCATTGGTCCGCCGCGCGGCTGGCTCAGATCGCCGACATAGAGCCCGTTCCATCCCGGCTGCTGCGCGGCCTTGCGGCTGAGATCCTGTACGTAGTCGACGGTCGCGGGATGGGCCCAGTTGCGATTGCGCGACAGGCGCATGGCTTGCCAGGTCGGGCCCGTCTCGGCCAGTTGCGCGGCTCCGGCCACACAACCCTTGGAATAGCTGCCGAAGGGAGCCGAAGCGCCGATAGAGGCGACGCGTTTGGCACCAAAAATCTGCTTTGCGGGTTCATTGCTCTGGGCATGGCCGGAGGTGCCTATGGTCGGCAGGATCTTTGAGGCCTGAGCCTGAGAGGGCGGGGTGCCATCCGAGCAGGCGGCGAGGGTGATCAGAAGGGCAGTGGTGGGGATGAGACGGCGGAGGGTCATCTGCTGAAATCTCCATGCGGCTTGACCCACGCTAGCAGCACCCACCCTAGGATGAACAGCCCGATTATGGGCGTCACGCCAATTTGCTGCGACCCGCTTGCTGCCGTTGCGATCCCGATGAGCAGCGGCGCGAGAAAGCTGGTGGCTTTGCCCGAGAGCGCATAAAGGCCGAAGGCTTCGGTCATGCGTGCGGGGTCCCCCTGGCGCACCATCATCGTCCGGCTGGCGGATTGCAGTGTGCCCCCTGCCGCGCCAATCAGCGCACCGAGAATGTAGAAGATGATGTCGGGTGCGCGACTGCCCTCCGCCAGCGGGATACCAAAGAGGCTGTCACGCGAGACGAAGGCGATGGTGATCGCCACGGCGGTCAGCACAGCAATCGAGACCTTGATAACCGCACCCGGGCCAAAGCGGACGTCCGCCTTCCCGCCAAGCCAGGCAAAGAGCGCGCCGGTGATAATCGCGATGATGCCGAAGACGCCCACGTCGACCACCGTCCAGCCCAGAACGCCCTGCGCATAGATGCCACCAAAGGCATACATGCCGTTGAGCGCGTCGCGGTAGAACATCGATGCGCCAAGATAGGAGAAGAGCGAGGGTGTCTCCGGCAGGCGCAGTAGCGTCCGCCACAGGCCTTTGAGCGCTACGCGAACAGCGCCCTTGGCAACCTTGATTGGCTTCGGTTCGCGCACCCAAAGGAAGAAGGGGATCATGAAGAGTGCATACCAAATCGCTGTGAGCGGGCCGACAAAGCGGGTGCCCTCGCGCGCTTCGGCGTCGAGACCGAGTACCGGGTCCAGCCCAATGAAGGTTTTGCCTGTCGCGGCACTTTCGGCAAAGAAGAAGAGCATGATCACCAGTGTGATCAACCCGCCGACATAGCCAATGGCCCAGCCGGTGCCCGAGATGCGCCCAAGCTCCTCGCGCGGGCCGAGGTCCGGCAGCATGGCGTTTACAAAGATCGTTGCGAACTCCATGCCGATAAGACCAAGCGCGAAGAGAAAGAGGACGAGGATGATGTTGAAACTGTCAGGCGCCGCAACCCACAAACCTGCGCTGCCGATGACATAGAGCGCTGAGAACAGCCAGATGAAGCGCATGCGGTTGCCAGAGGTGTCGGCGATAGCGCCGAGGATCGGGGCAAGCGCTGCGATGACAAACCCCGCCGCACCAATCCCGAACGCCCAGGCGGCTTGGGCGCGGGCGCCATCCTGCATGAGTTCACTGACATAAGGGGCAAAGATGAAGGTGATCAGCAGCGTGTTGTAGGGTTGGCTCGCCCAGTCGAAGGCATACCACCCCCAGATGCGTTTGCGTGCGCTGCTCATTGCCCTGCCTGTCCTTGTTGCCCGTCGAGGTAGAACAGGCGCGCGCCGATCAGGCAAGTCACGCTTTGGCTTCGATCAACCATGAGAGGCACGCGGGCTTGCGAAAACGGGTGGTCTTGCTTAACTGGACCCCATGCTAGAAGAGGTCTGCCGATGCAATCGCTGTTCCAAATCATCATGCTGCTGCTGGACGTGCTGTGGTTCTTTATCATCGCGCATGTGATTATGAGCTGGCTGATCAACTTCCAGGTGCTCAACACAAGCCAGCAGCTGGTGGCGCAGATCTGGTACATGCTGAACCGCATTTTGGAGCCGATTTATGCGCCGGTGCGCCGTATCATGCCGCAATTGGGCGGGATCGATCTGGCGCCCTTGGCCGTGCTGTTGGGTGTGGCTGTGCTGCGGATCGTGCTGGTGAACAACTACGCTCTGTTCGTCTGACGCGGCCATAGGATTTGCATATTTTTGGAACAATGAAGTGTCGGGGCTTGTTCACGATTCCTTAGTGTGTGACTCTGCAAAAAAGAGCAGTTCGCCATAGGGATTTCGGATGACAGGCGCCGCTGCGGTGTTGAAAGACGTCTTTGGTTTTGACGGGTTTCGTCCTGGGCAGGGTGAGATCGTCGAGGCCGTGACAGCTGGTGAAAACGTGCTGGCCATCATGCCGACGGGTGGCGGAAAATCATTATGTTTTCAATTGCCCGCGCTGCTGCGTGAGGGTGTGACGGTCGTCATATCTCCGCTGATTGCGCTGATGCGGGATCAGGTCCGTGCCTTGCAGGAGGCGGGCGTGGCAGCAGGGGCGCTGACCTCGGGCAACACGCCGGAGGAGACAGATGCTGTTTTCGATGCTCTGGCCGCCGGCCGGCTGAAGCTTTTGTACATGGCGCCCGAGCGGTTGGCGACGGGTGCGGGGGTTCTACGGCGTGCAAACATATCGATGATCGCCGTGGATGAAGCGCATTGCGTCAGCCAATGGGGGCACGACTTCCGGCCAGACTATTTGCGCATCGGTGCTTTGCGGCGCGAGCTTGGGGTGCCCTTGGCCGCCTTCACGGCCACAGCTGACGCAGAGACCCGCGCTGAGATTGTTGAGAAGCTGTTTGATGGGCGGGCGCCCCGGGCATTTTTGCGCGGGTTCGACCGGCCCAATATTCATCTGGCCTTTGCAGCGAAGGATGGGCCGCGACGGCAGATCCTGGAGTTTGCAGCAGCGCGCAAGGGGCAGTCGGGGATTGTCTATTGCGGCACACGGGCCAAGACCGAAGGGTTGGCGGGCGCATTACGCGAAGCCGGGCACACCGCGTTGCACTATCACGGCGGGATGGAGGCGGAGGATCGCCGCATAGCCGAAACCCGGTTTCAGCGCGAAGATGGGCTGATTGTCGTGGCCACCGTGGCTTTTGGCATGGGGGTCGACAAGCCGGATATCCGCTGGGTCGCGCATGCCGACCTGCCCAAATCCATTGAGGCCTATTATCAGGAAATCGGACGGGCAGGCCGGGATGGCGCACCGGCTGAGACGCTGACGCTCTTTGGTCCTGATGACATCCGCCTGCGCCGGTCGCAGATCGACGAGGGGCTGGCGCCGCCCGAACGGCGCGCTGCGGATCATGCACGGCTCAACGCGCTGCTGGGGTTGGCTGAGGCCTTGGAATGCCGCCGCAAGACGTTGCTGGGGTACTTCGATGAGGCGGATATCACCTGCGGGCACTGCGACCTTTGTGATCGTCCTGCTGAGGTGTTTGATGGGACCACGGCGGTGCGCAAGGCGCTCTCCGCCATTTTGCGCACCGACGAATGGTTTGGCGCAGGCCATCTGATTGACATCCTGCTGGGGAACGAGACTGACAAGGTGCGCCAGCGCGGCCATGATCAACTGCCCACATTCGCTGTGGGCAGTGAGTATGATCGCCGGGCGTGGCAGGCGATTTTCCGGCAGATGATGGGGCATGATCTGATCCGCCCTGATCCCGAGCGGCACGGGGCGCTGCGTATGACCGATGCGGCGCTGCCCATCCTGCGCGGTGAGGCTGATATCGCCCTGCGGCGGGATACTATCCGGGCTGCGGCGGCCTCGCGGCGCCCGGCGGTGAAGGCGATGGTCTCCGAAGAGGATGCGCCATTGCTCTCGGCTCTGAAGGCCAAGCGCCGGGCCTTTGCCGAAGAGGCCAAGGTGCCGGCCTATGTGATTTTCAACGACCGCACGCTGATCGAGATGGCGCAGAACCGGCCACAGTCGCTGGATGAGATGGCCGGGATCAGCGGTGTGGGTGCCAAGAAACTGGAACGCTATGGCGTGGCTTTTCTTGAGGTGATAATTGGCGAGGCGGAGCAGATGCATCCATCCCGCCGCAAACTGGCGGGGCATGCGGCGGGGTCCGTTTATGATCAGCTTCTGGCCGTCCAAGCGGATCTGGCGCGCGGCGAGGACGGGGTGGACAAACCGCTGAGCTGCTCCGCGTCCTTGCTGGCCAAGGTCGCGCAGATGCGTGGGGCCGACGCGTCGGCTCTGCAACGGTTGTTGGGCGAGCGACGCGCGGAACGTTTTGGACCGGCCTTTCTGGACGTGCTGCGGGAGGCGAGCTAAGTCCCTCTGCAAGAGCAGGTAACCGATGGGGATGCGGGCATGTTGGTGGTGATTTCGCCAGCCAAGCGGCTGGACTGGGCAGAGCGGGATGTGGACATGACCGCGCCCGATTTTCAGGAAGATGCGGTGCGGCTGGTGAAGACTGCGCGCAATCTGACCTTGGGCAAACTCAAGGATTTGATGAGCCTGTCGGACGATCTGGCGCGTCTGAACCGGGATCGCTTTGCCGCGTTCGAGGCTGAACCCGCTGGAGGAACAACTCGCCCGGCCGCCTTGGCCTTTGCCGGGGACACATATCAGGGGCTTGAGGCATCTACTCTGAGTGAGGATGATCTGACCTGGGCGCAGGATCATCTGCGCATTTTGTCCGGGCTATACGGCCTGTTACGCCCGTTGGACGCGATCCAGCCGTATCGGCTGGAGATGGGCAGCCGCCTCAAGACTCGTCGCGGCAGTGACCTTTATGGGTACTGGCGAGAGGATCTGTCGAAGGCGTTGAACACCCAGGCCGAGGCAGTGGGCACGAATGTTTTGGTCAATTGCGCCAGTCAGGAGTACTTTGCCGCAGTGGCGCCCAAGGCGTTGAAACTGCGGGTGATCACACCGGCGTTCCTTGAAGACAAGCAGGATGGCAAAGGTCCGCGCGTCGTCAGCTTCTTTGCCAAGAAGGCCCGCGGTGCGATGGCGCGGTATATCGTAGAGAACCGGGTGACTGATCCAGCGGAGCTGCAATCCTTTGCTGTCGGCGGCTATGCTTACTCCGCCGATCTGTCCAAGCCGGATGCACCGGTGTTCCTGCGCGACTATCCGACTGCCTGATCCTGCATATTCTGGTCCGGCGAGCTGGCGTCTGCGGGGCAATACTCCATGATATGCCCGTGCATTTCCGCCTTGCGCACCGGCTTTGACATGTAGTGGTCGAGACCCACGGCGAGGATGTCGACGTTGTCACCTTCCATCGCATGGGCGGTCAGAGCAATGATCGGCACGTGCCGCCCCGTCTCTTCCTCGATCTTGCGGATCTCCTGGGTCGCCTGCTTTCCATCCATCTTCGGCATGGAGATATCCATGAAAATCAGGTCAGGCTCAAAATCGGAATAAGCCTCAACGGCCTCCAACCCGTTGTTTGCGAATTTCAGATCCACATCCATGTTTTTCAACATTTTGCGCAGGACAAGCTGGTTGGTCTTGTTGTCCTCCGCGGCCAGAACACGCATCTTGCGCGGCTCTGCAGCGCCCGCACCATCCACTGCATTGTGGTCGACCGAGACGCTTGGCGCGCTGTCTTCCTCTGCCGCTTGCGGCGGTTCGGCACCCTCATCTCTCGGTTCCCAGGCTGCCAGCCACTGAACCAGATCGCGTCTTGGGAAGGGGCGTTGATAAACACCGTCCACACAGCTCTTCGCCTCATCAGCGCGCGCATATCCGATGTTTGAGCTGAGCAGATGCATTGCCATCTCATGCCCGGCAGCGCGCGCCGTTTTTGCAAACTCCAGACCGTTCATGCCTGGCATGATGTGATCCACCAGCGCCAGATCAACACTTCGGTCCAGCAGGGCGAGCGCCGATGCGCCGTCATTGCATGCGGTGACCTTCAAGCCCAACTGTTCCAGTTGCCGCGTGAAGATCTGCAGATTGGGCTCAAAATCATCAATGAGCATCACGTGCCGCAAGCGGTCATGCAACGCGGGGTAGGTGCTGCGTAGGCCATCTGCCGCCGGGAAGGTCACCTCGAACCCGAAACAGGAGCCGACGCCCTCTTCGGACGTGAGCCAGATCCGGCCATCCATCATTTTGACAAGGTGCTTCGAAATGGCCAGACCCAGCCCCGTGCCGTCGAACTGACGGTTGCGTTCACTCTCCACCTGATTGAACTCGCCAAACACATGGTCGATCATATCGTCCGGAATGCCGATGCCGGTGTCTTCGACCGTGATGCTGAGCGTCACATTGCCGGTGGCCTCATTGGGTGTGCCGCGAACCTTCACCAGCACATGGCCTTCGGAGGTGAACTTGACCGCGTTGCCCATCAGGTTGGTCAGGATCTGCCGCATGCGGCCGGGATCGCCAACGACTTCAGACGGCAGGAACAGATCGTAATCCAGCGTCAGGTCCAGCCCCTTGTCTCGTGCGGAGGACTGCAGCAGCATCATGATCTCAAGGATGCAGGTCTCCAGATCGAACGGTTCCGGGTGCAGTTGCAGACGCTCCGCTTCGATCTTGGAGTAATCGAGCACGTCGTTGATGATGACGAGCAGCGCCTCACCCGAATTCTTGATGGTATCGACGTAAAGCCGCTGCTCCTCCGTCAGGGGCGTGTCGGCCAGAACGTCCGCCATGCCAACAACGCCGTTCATCGGCGTGCGGATCTCGTGGCTCATATTGGCCAGGAAGGCGGATTTCGCGCGGTTCGCGGCCTCCGCGCTTTCCCGCGCGGCTTTCAGCTTTTCTTCGTACTTCACGCTGGACGTGATGTTCAGGCCCAGCGAAATAATATCGCCATCCGGCCCGCGGCGGTCGATGACCTTAATGTATTCGCCGTTCCACAGGCGAATGACTTCAGGTTTGGGCACCGGCTGCTGCACGCGGTCGATCATCTGCTGGCGCCATTCAGCGGGTGTTGCATCGCCGATGTCGACGATGCCTTCCTCGGTCAGCAGCTGCAGGATGGTAACATAATTGACGCCCGGTTTGACGTCTTCGAGGCCGTCAAACACCGCAAGATAGGCCTTGTTGGCCATAATCATTTCGAGATCAGGCGTGAAGAAGGCAAAGCCGTCGTTGATCGTCTCGATCGAGTGCCATAGCCGACGCTCGACAATCTCGATCTGTTCTTTTGCAGCGGACAAATCGGACCGCACGCGCAGGTTTTCATCCCGAACCGTCGCCACTTCGGCGCGGGTTTCGACAATTTCGTGGGACAGTTGTTTGGCGTGTTCGCCCAGCTTTCGGTTCGCCGCAAAAAGCTCCGCCTGCTTGAGCTCAAGCAGGCGTTCAGCGGCCAATCTGCCGCGGCGTTCTTCAGCCAATTTGTTGGCGAGACTCATCCGACCACCGGCAATCCTGAAATATGTCAGCACTTTCTATAGATGAGGTGAACAACTGCTTAACCCGGCTGTGGCGGCACACAGAATTTCCAAGTTCCCGGGTCAGCGGCGCCCTTCGCGCAGCCACGCGGCAGTCAGCAGACCCAGCGACAGCAAAAGCACCAGCCAGCCGGGCAGAAGATTGGTCTGCCGCACGTCCCGTGTCTCAAACGCATCCCGGGGTGTCAGACCGATCCACCCCCGCCCTGCAGCAGGCCGGCCTGCGCGCACCTCACGCAGCCGCGGCAGACCGTCTTCAAGCCGGATCGTGCCGCCCCGCAGCCCGGCGATGACCGGCTCCAACACCTCTCCTGTTGCAATGGTCTGTTCGAACTCACGGGGGGCTGCCGGGCCAAGGCCGATCACCGTGTTTTGATCCCCACTGGCCAGCCGGTACAGGCCAATTTCAGGGCCCTCGAAGGGGGCTTCAAAGACGCCGGGGCTGGTCTCTGTCAGGGTCAGCTCGGTCACCGTGCCCAAGGGGTCGGTGATGGTCACAGGAGGCACACTGTCCGACAGGCTGCGCCGTTTGATCCGCATGGTCTGGCCCGTGGCCTCGGCGGTCAGCGCCTCTTCCTCCAGTTCCGGCTCTTTCATCATCCAATGCGCAAGGCGCCGCAACAGCTCCAACTGCGGGCCGCCGCCTTCATAGCCTCGGTTCCACAGCCAGGCGTGGTCCGACGCCAGCAGTGCCACCCGGCCCTCGCCCACCCGGTCGAGCATCAGGAGTGGGCGCTCATCGATCCCCGACATGACAACATGGCCGACAGATCCCGAGACGTCGATTTGGCGCAGCCAGCGGCCCCAATCGCCGCCATCGGGCAGACCGGTGGTGACTGGATGGCGCGCACCCAACTCGGTGACAGTGGGCAGGTAGGGTTCCTCCAGCACCCGCGCCGTTGGTGCGGCGGGCAATGTGGAGCCAAGCGGCGAGCGATAGATGCTGTCGGCACTGGCGAAATCCGGACCTGCCGCCACCAGCACTGCGCCGCCCTCGCGAATGTAGTTGGCCACATTGTCGAGGTAGAGCGCAGGCAGGATGCCACGGCGCTTGTAGCGATCAAAGATGATCAGGTCGAAGTCGTCGATGCGTTCCAGAAACAGCTCACGCGTGGGGAAAGCGATCAGGCTCAGCTCGCTCACCGGTACACCGTCCTGTTTTTCAGGAGGGCGCAGGATGGTGAAATGCACAAGATCGACAGAGCTGTCTGATTTCAGGAGGTTGCGCCAGGTGCGCCCGCCGGGGTGCGGCTCGCCCGAGACCAGCAGCACGCGCAGCCGGTCCCGCACGCCGTTCATCTGGATCAGCGCGGTGTTGTTGCGGTCGGTCAGCTCGCCCTCGGCTTCCGGAACAGTGAACTGGATCACATTGCGCCCGCCATGCGGCAGGGTGATTGGCAGCTCGATATCCTCGCCGATGGGCACCTGAAAGCTCTGCGGTTCCGCACCGTCGACGGAGATATCCAGCGGGGCGAGGCCGGTGCCCTCAGGAGCGGCGCCCATGTCTTCGATGCGCAGGGTGAGTGTGACGGGTTCGTCGATGATGGCGAAGGCGGGCGCGTTGCGGATTTCCAGGCGACGGTCCCAGTCGTCCTCCTTGCCGGTCATCAGAAGGTGCATCGGCGCGGGCAGATCAAGCGGCAGGTCCGCATCATGCACCTGCCCGTCGCTGATCGCGATGATCCCGGCGATGCGCGCGCGCGGCTCTTCCGCCAGCGCGGCGGACAGGGCCGTCATCAGTTGTGTGCCTGCATCGCCGTCTCCGTCCGGGACGGTCACACGGCGCACTTCGGTATTCGCGCGGGCCGCGATGGTGGCCGCCAGATCATCGCCTGCGGATGTCGACTGCTGAGGCCGGTCCGACAGCCGCTGGCTGGCGCTGTCATCTTCCAGAAGCACCACGATATCGGTCAGCGGGGCACGGTCTTCCTGCTGGTAGGAGGGGCCGGTGAGCGCGGCCACGATCACCAGTGCCGCCAACGCGCGCAGGGCCCAGCCGTTCAGGCCGCGCACCACCGCCAGCATCACGCTGATTGCTGCGATGGTGGCGACCATGATCAGCAGCGACCATGGCACCAGCGGGTCAAAGATCACCGTGCCCGTCATTGGCCCAACCTGTCGAGCAACGCAGGCACGTGCACTTGGTCGGATTTATAGTTGCCGGTCAGCACGTGCATGATCAGGTTCACGCCAAAGCGGAAGGCCAGCTCGCGCTGCCGCTCTCCACTGAAGCCGCGACCGATCGGCACCATCGGGGCGCCGTTGAGGCCAATGGCCCAGGCCGCGGCCCAGTCATTCCCGCCAATCACCACCGGCGTGACGCCGTCGTTCAGGTTGCGGAAGGGCATGCCTTCGATCTGCTCCGCGTCTGGTGGCGCTGCCTCGACCCAGACATCGCGGCTGCTGTGGCGTCCGGGGAAGTCCTGCAACAGGTAGAACGTGCGCGTCAGCACGTGATCTGCGGGTAGCGGCTCCAGCGGCGGGATATCCAGCGGGGCGGCAATGTCCTGCAGCTTGCGCCCGTTGGGGCTTGCATTGCCAAAGCGGGCGACATCCGCATCACGGGTGTCAAAGATGAGCAGCCCGCCTGACCGCAGATAGGCGTTCAGCTTCACGTAGGCCTCAGCAGAGGGGCGCGGCTGGTCCGGGGTGATCGGCCAGTAGAGCACCGGGAAGAACGCCAGCTCGTCCATCTCCAGATCAACGCCAACGGGGGCTGCGGGCTCAACTGACGTGCGGAAAAACAGAGTATCGGACAGACCGCGCAGACCGGCGTTAGACATTTCGTCGACCTGCCGGTTGCCGGTTTGCACATAGGCCAAGACAACTTCCGCTGTGGCATTCAGCGCAAAGCCGTCAGCCTCCGTCGTCTGCGCACGGATATCCTGCGGCACAGTCAATGGCAGCAGAGCCGCAAGCGTGATGGCTGCAACCCGGTTCACCTTGCCCAAGAGACGACCCGATAGCGCCAGCGAGGCCACCACATCGGCGAGCAGAAGCAGGATCGCGAGGCTCAAAAGCCAACCTGCAAGGGGCTGCTCGGGAGGCACGGCAAAGCCTCGGACCGGGATACGATCAGGCCAGCTGACCGGTGTCAGCGTATCGCCCGCTTCAATCACGTTGCGCGCGAGGCGCCGGTCGCCCGAAGCGTAGATACCCGGCTGCATGTCCGGCCCGGGTGGTGCGCTCAGCAGATCAGCGCCCGGTACGCCCGGCAGATTGCCCGCGTCGCGCAAGGTACCAAACCCGTCCATCACCTGCTCGGGCGTCCATGTGGTGCCCTCAAGCTGGCCTGCATCCGGGCGCGAGGCGGAACTGGAGATCGCCAGCCGTTCCAGCATCTGCACAAACAGCCCGGAGAGGGGCAGGGTCGACCAATCCGCAGTAGCCGTCACGTGGAAGAGCACAATCTGCCCCTGCTCGCGCGCCTTGCGGGTGACGAGCGGGGTGCCGTCGGTGAGCTCGGCGATCACCCGTTCAGAGAGCGTTGGGTCGGGCTGCGCCATCACCTGGCTGGTCACCTGAACGTCTTCGGGGATCGCAAGGCCGAAGAAGGGTGAGCCTTCGCGGAAGGGGGCGAGCGTCTTGGGTTCTCCCCAGCTCATCGCGCCCCCGACGGTGCGCCCGCCGGAGCGCAGGCGGACCGGCATCATCGGGTCCTCGTCGGCGCGGCTGACATCGCTGGCGGCGACGCGCGGCCCGGCGAAGCGCACCAGCATGCCGCCCTCGTCGATCCAGGCGCCGAGGCCCTCTTCCTCGGCAGGGGAGAGCGTCGCCACATCGGCGAGCACGATCACATCTGGGTTGGCGGGCAGGATCTCATCCAGCGCGCCGCCGATCAGGTCGGCATTGGGCGCCAGCGCCTGCTCGATGTAGTGCAGTGGCGACAGCAATTCGAGGCCCTCGCGGCTTTCACGCCCGGCGATCAGCGCAACTTCGCGGCGGCGCAGCCCGTCATCTGCAAGCGTGGTGCTGCCCGCAGAGCGCTGGCCTTGCAGATCAAAGCGCGTGATGCGCGCGCGCAGCTCGGACGGCAGGGAAAGCGCCGTTTCAGCCGTGGTCTCACCAGCGGCAAAGACGGCGGTTGCGGTGGCCAGAATGCTCGCGTTGCCTGCGGGGTCACGGCCTTGCGCCTGGACAGCAATCTCCCGCTCCGGCCCTGCGGCTGCGCGGATCGCGGTCAGCTGTACCGCGCCATCTTCAAAGCCCGCAGGCGTCATGGCCAGCACATTTGCAGCCGTTTGATAGACATCCACGCTGCCTTTCGCTTCAAATGTGGCCAGCAGATCCTCGCGCCCGGGATAGTCCAACCCATCGCTGAACCACAGCGTGTCAAACGGCTCGACGTCCTCAACCAGAGTGCGGGCTTGGGCTGCGCGCGCGGCATCGGGCTGCCAGGGGGCGGGCTGGAATCCCACCAGCCGGTTTCGCCAGCTCTGGGCGGTCACGAAAACCGGTGCTTCGGGGCGGGCCAGGTTCAGAAAGGCGACAGTGCGGCCTGCGCGGCTGGCCCGGGTGAGTTGGGCTGCAATGGCCTCTTCCTGCTCGGCCCAGCGGGTGGCCCCCGCCCAGCTGCCATCCAGCACGATGAGCAGCGGCCCGTTGCCCTGTGCCTGATCGTCATTGGGGTTCAGAACCGGCCCCGCGATGCCAATGATGATGGCCGCCGCCGCAAGCATCCGCAGCAACAGAAGCCACCAGGGTGTGCGGTCAGAGACGGTTTCATCATCCTTGAGCCCAAGCAACAGCGCCACACCCGGAAAGCGCCGCCGGATGGGCGCGGGCGGCACGGCGCGCAGGATGATCCACAGGATCGGCAGCGTCAGCAGCGCCAGCAGCAGCCAGGGCGCGGTGAAGCCGATGCCGCCGAAAACCGTCACCGCGCGCCCCCAGTGTCAAGCGCGCGATAAAGCCACAGCAGCGCCGACTGCGCCGATGCATCGGTGTGATGCATCCCATATTGCCAGCTGGTCACCGCACAAAGGCTTTGCAGTTCTTCCTTGCGCGCTGCGAGGCGCTCCAGATAACGGGTTTTCAGATCATTGGCCTTCAGTGTCTCATGGCTGAGACTACCGCCCACACTTTCGAAAATCGTGCGGCCCCGGAAGGGGAAGGATTCTTCGGACGGATCCAGCACATGCAGCAGCACTCCGCGCACCCCCCGGTCGGCAGCTTTGGTCAGTGCGAGCTTCACCTCATCCACGTCGCCCATGAAGTCCGAGACAAAGAGCGCACGGGCCGAAGGAATCATCGCGCGGTGCTCGGGCGGGGCGTAGTCTTCCTCAGCGTCGGTTGCAAAGGCTTCCGCCAGCCGCAAGATCTGCGTGTTGCCGCGCCGGGGTGGCAGCGTGGTGCCTGTGAGGCCCACGCGTTCGCCGCCACGCACCAGCAAGATCGCGCAGGCAAGGGCCAGCAGCCGTGCGCGGTCGGCTTTGAGCGGCAGCGCGTCATCGCTGGCAAAGCGCATCGACGCCCCCTGATCGATCCAGAGCATCACCGATTGCGCAATCTGCCATTCCCGCTCGCGCACGAATTCGGTGTCGCCACGCGCCGAACGGCGGTGGTCGATCAACCGGCGGCTGTCACCCATTTGCGCCGGGCGGTATTGCCAGAAATCGTCGCCCATGCCTGCGCGTCTGCGCCCGTGATCCCCCAACAGCACGGCCCCGGCAAGATGCTCAGCGCGCGCCAGAAGATCCGGGAGGCGCGCCGCCTGTGTCTCCGCGTCTGATCGCAGAGTGTTTGGCGCAGCCGTGTAGGGGTGGGGAGAGGCTGTCACGCGGCGGCCTTTGCTCCGGCAAGTTGGGCGGCGGTGCTGTCGATGAGATCAGCGAGGCTATCCCCGCGTGCCCTTGCCGCAAAATTCAGCGCCATGCGGTGGCTCAGCACCGGGCGGGCCATATCGAGCACATCTTCGGCAGAGGGCGCGAGCCGCCCATGCAGCAGTGCGCGCGCACGCACGGTCAGCATAAGCGCTTGCGCGGCACGCGGCCCCGGGCCCCAGGCCACCGTATCGCGCACTTGCTGCGAGGCGCTGTCCTCTTCGGGCCGGAAGGCGCGGACCAGATCGAGGATAGTCTCCACCACGCTTTCACCCACTGGCATCCGGCGCAACAGCTGCTGCGCGGCCAACAGATCTGCGGCGGTGAATACTTCGGTGGACTCCTCTTCGCTGTCGCCGGTGGTTGCGAGCAGGATATCACGTTCGGTGTCACGATCCGGATAGGCCACGTCGATCTGCACAAGGAAGCGGTCAAGCTGGGCCTCGGGCAGCGGGTAGGTGCCTTCCTGCTCAATCGGGTTTTGTGTCGCCAGCACATGAAACGGCACACCCAAGGTGCGGTTTTCGCCTGCAACAGTGACTGTTTTCTCCTGCATCGCCTGCAGCAGGGCCGATTGCGTCCGGGGCGAGGCGCGGTTGATCTCATCCGCCATCAGCAGCTGGCAAAAGATCGGCCCTTGGATAAAGCGAAACGCGCGGCTGCCATCTGCAGCAGTGTCGAGCACCTCGGAGCCCAGAATATCGGCGGGCATCAGGTCGGGCGTGAACTGCACGCGGTTGCCGTGCAGCCCCATCACGGTCGAGAGCGTCTCGACCAGTCGTGTTTTGCCGAGACCCGGCAGGCCGATCAGCAGACCGTGCCCGCCGCAGAGAAGTGCTGCGAGCGTTAGCTCCACGACTCGCTCCTGCCCGATAAAGCGTTTGGTGATCGAGGCCTTGGCCTGCGCCAGCTTTGCGCCCAGGGCTTCGATTTCGGTGACCAAGTCTTCTGCTTCGCTCATGACAACCTGCTCCGATAACTTATATGCATGGTGTAACCTATCGCGCCCAAGGGAAATGGCAAAAGCAATGAGTGGACAAAAAACCGTGACACCGTCGGCAGAAAGTCTTACCGCTTCGTTAACTGCTGTGAAAACACGCGGAATGCCGCCCGTTCACCTCTGGAATCCGCCGTTTTGCGGGGATCTTGACATGCGCATCGCGCGGGATGGCACGTGGTTCTATGAAGGGACCCCCATCGGGCGGCCCGGTCTGGTGAAGCTCTTTTCATCGATTCTCAAGAAAGAGGGCGAGAAATATTTTCTCGTGACCCCGGTTGAGAAAGTGGGGATCACCGTAGAAGACGCCCCCTTTGTTGCTGTGGATTTTGAGGTGACGGGTGAGGGAGAGGGCCAGGTTCTCAGTTTCACGACCCATGTTGACGACACAGCCGTGGCCAGCGCGGATCTGCCGATCCGCGTGGTGCGGGATGATGAGAGCGGCGAGCCCTCGCCCTATGTGCGCGTCCGGGCAGAGCTGGAGGCGCTGATTGACCGCAAGAGCTTTTACCGGCTGGTGGATCTGGGTGTGCATCACGAAGGCTGGTTTGGAGTGTGGTCGAAGGGCACCTTCTTTCCGATAATTCCGAGTGCTGAACTGCCCTGATGTGAAACTGGTTTGCGGTCGGTCCGGGTGCGGCCTAACGTGCCGCTGACTGACGCCTGCTGCCGGATCCCCACTGATGAAATTTGCCGCAAATCTCAGCCTTCTGTGGCCGGACCTGCCCTATCTGGACAGGTTCGATGCGGCGGCTGAGGCGGGATTTGATGGTGCTGAGGTCATGTTCCCCTACGAGATGCCGGCCAAGGACACGCAGCGCGCCCTGATGCGCGCCGGTCTGTCGATGGTGCGGATTGCGGCGCCGCCGCCCAACTATACTGGCGGCGCACGGGGCTTTGCGGC
The DNA here is from genome assembly GCF_009811755.1 of Roseobacter cerasinus. Taxonomy (GTDB): domain Bacteria; phylum Pseudomonadota; class Alphaproteobacteria; order Rhodobacterales; family Rhodobacteraceae; genus Roseobacter; species Roseobacter cerasinus. The sequence goes on along the minus strand of NZ_BLIV01000002.1, from coordinate 262,537 downwards.
GGTGCCCGAGGCGGCAGAGCGCTTTCGCTATGATCTGCGGCGTGCGATCCGATATTGCGGGGCTTTGCGCGCGCCGATCCTCCAGCTTCTGGCAGGGGCTGCGGATGGCGATCCTGCGCGCCGGACCCTTGTGGCAAATCTGAAGATCGCAGCGGAAGAGTCGCCGAAGGGGCTGTTGGTCATGATCAGCCCGGCTGGTGGGGAAGATCTGCCTGGCTCGTTCCTCGACAGTTACGATCTGGCGGCGGAGATTCTGCAGGAGGTGGCGGCCCCGAATGTGGCGCTGCTGTTTGACAGTCGGCAGGCTGAGATTTTGCACGGCGACCCCGTCGAGGTGCTGGAGAGGCACGCAAAGCTGATTGGTCACGTCCAGATTTCCGATGCGCCAGATGGGCCCGCCAATCTGGAGGCCTTGGGCAACGGGCTGATGGACATTGATTACAGGGGGTGGGTCGGTATTGCCTACGACCCGTCCGCGCCGCCAGAGACACACCGCGAGACCTATGAAAAGCTGCGCAGATAGCCGCCGCTGTGCGTCTGCGCAGGTTCCAATCCTCGTGCTTGTCTCTATGGTAAGCAGGTCTGCAAGAGAGAGCGCCCATGATCCCAGCCCGTTATCAGCATGTGCTGTTTGGCCTTATTCTGTCGGGCCTGATGTCCTTCGTTGTATCCGGCATTGCGACGGCCCGCACTGTCGGCTGGATCGATGGTTTTGTCGGGTTGTGGATGAGCAACTGGCTGCCAAGCTGGGCTGTGGCGTTTCCGACTGTTCTCGTCGTGGCGCCCATCGCCCGCCGCCTTGTGGCGCGGTTGGTGCGGCCGGAGTCGCAAACGCAGAGGTAAGGGCGGAGGCACTGCGGCCTTGCGATCTTATGCGGGGGAAGCGCCCTTCCCTCCATCGTACCAAAGGTGCGCTACTCGGTAGTAGCACGCCAGTGGCGTGACGAGGGGCGGGCGCTGCCCGGCGGTGCCCGTCGGGCGGAACAGCGGCCCGCTGAGTGGGAGGGTCGCAGCCTTAGTGTGCGACAGCCCAGTTGGCGCCTTGCCCTGCATCTACGCTGAGCTGCACGTCGAGTTTCACCACCGGATCGCAGGCGGCTTCCATGATGTCTCGCGCGGCTTTGATCAGGTCGTCTTCGGCGCCTTGATCCACTTCGAAGAGCAGTTCGTCATGAACCTGCAGTAGCATCTTTGCGGGCAGCTTTTCGATGGCGGCGGGCATGCGCACCATGGCACGGCGGATCACGTCGGCCGCGGTGCCTTGAATGGGCGCGTTTATGGCCGCCCGCGCGGCAAAGCCAGCGTGCGGGCCCTTGGCGCCGATGTTGGGCGTGTGGATGCGGCGGCCAAAGAGTGTCTGCACAAACCCGTGCTCTTTCGCGAAGGCCTTGGTGTCATCCATATAGGTGCGGATGCCGGGGAAGCGTTCGAAGTACCTGTTGATGAAGTCCTGCGCCTCGCCGCGCGGAATGCGCAGGTTGCGAGCCAGGCCAAAGCCCGAGATGCCGTAGATCACGCCGAAGTTGATCGCCTTGGCGCGGCGGCGAATCTCGGGCGTCATCTCCTCCATGGGGACGTCGAACATCTCGGAGGCGGTCATGGCGTGGATGTCATCGCCCCTTTTGAACGCGTCTTTCAGCGCGTCGATGCCGGCAATATGCGCAAGAATGCGCAGCTCGATCTGGCTATAGTCGAGGGCCACCAGCGTCTTGCCGTCTTCCGCGACAAACGCCTCGCGGATGCGGCGGCCCTCTTCAGTGCGGATCGGGATGTTTTGCAGGTTTGGATCGGTGGAGGCGAGGCGGCCGGTCGAGGCCCCGGCAATGGAATAAGACGTGTGCACGCGGCCCGTCTCAGCATTGATGTGATCCTGTAGGGCATCCGTGTAGGTCGATTTCAGCTTGCTGATCTGCCGCCAGTCGAGCACCCGAGCAGGCAATTCGTGCTCGGTCGCGAGGTCTTCGAGCACATCAGCGCCGGTGGCATACGCGCCTGTCTTGCCCTTCTTGCCACCCGGTAGGGACATCTCGTCAAAGAGGATCTCGCCCAGCTGCTTGGGAGAGCCCACGTTGAAGGACCGCCCCGCCAGCTCGTGGATTTCCGCCTCCAGCCCTGCCATCTTCTGGCTAAAGGCGTTAGACATGCGGCTGAGCGTGTCGCGGTCGACTTTGATACCGGTGCGCTCCATCTGTGCCAGCACGGGCACCATCGGGCGCTCCAGCGTTTCATAGACACGGGTGACTTGGGCGCGGTGCAGTGAGGGTTTGAACTGCTGCCAGAGGCGCAGGGTGATGTCGGCATCCTCAGCGGCATAGGGCACGGCGTCTTCCAGCGGCACCTTGTCGAAGGTGATCGCCGACTTGCCCGAGCCGAGCAGCGGCTTGATCGGGATCGGCGTGTGGTTCAGATAGCGCTCCGACAGCGTGTCCATACCGTGATTGTGCAGCCCGCCGTGCATCGCGTAGGACATCAGCATGGTGTCGTCGATGGGCGCAACCGTGACATCGTGCCGGGCAAAGATCTTGAGATCGTACTTCATGTTCTGACCGATCTTGAGGATCGATGGATCCTCCAGCACCGGTTTCAGCATCTCCAACGCGGCTTTGACGCTCATCTGCCCCTCAGCCAGATCGTCGGAACCAAAGAGATCATCACTGCTGCTTTTCTTGTGAATGAGCGGCACATAGCAGGCCTGCCCCGGCTCGACGCAAATGGAAACCCCCACCAGATCGGCGGTCATCTCGTTCAGACCCGTTGTCTCCGTGTCGACGGCCACATAACCGCGCTCATAAATCTGGTCGATCCAGGTTTGCAGTTCGTCGGCGGTGCCGACCTTGGAATAGCCCGCGCGGTCGAAGGGCACCTCCTCGATCTCCGGCGCGTCGGGGGCCGAGGCGGGGGTGTCGTCGATTTCAGGCGGCTCGACGTCCAGCTTTTCGGCGATGCGTTTGGTCAGGGTGCGGAATTCCATCTCCGCCAAAAAGGGCATCAACTGATCAGGGTCGGGCGTGCGCACTTCCAGATCGTCCAGTGTGAAATCGAGCGGGGTGTTTTCGTCCAGCAGAACCAACCGGCGCGACAGGCGGATTTGCTCCGCATGGTCAATCAGGGTCTGCCGCCGCTTGGGCTGTTTGATCTCTTCCGCCCGCTCCAACAGCCCGTCGAGGTCGCCATATTCGTTGATCAGCAGCGCGGCGGTCTTAATACCGATGCCCGGCGCGCCGGGCACGTTATCAACGCTGTCGCCCGCGAGGGCCTGCACATCGACCACCCGGTCGGGGTAGACGCCGAACTTCTCGAAGACCCCATCGCGGTCGATGCGCTTGTTCTTCATCGCATCCAGCATCTCAACCCCGTCGCCCACCAGCTGCATCAGGTCCTTGTCGGAGCTGATGATGGTGCAGCGCCCGCCAGCAGCGCGGGCTTGGACGGCCAGCGTGGCGATGATGTCGTCCGCCTCATAGCCCTCAAGCTCTTTGCAGGCGATATTGAAGGCCTCCGTCGCGCGGCGGGTGAGCGGAATCTGCGGGCGCAGATCCTCTGGCATCTCATCGCGATTGGCCTTGTACTGGTCGTACATCTCGTTGCGGAATGTGTGGCTGCCCTTGTCGAAGATCACCGCCACATGGGTGGGGGCGTCGTCTCCGGTATTCGTCTCCACATAGCGCTGCAACATGTTGCAAAACCCCGAGACTGCACCAATGGGCAGCCCGTCGGACTTGCGCGTCAGCGGTGGCAGCGCATGGTACGCTCGGAAGATAAACGCCGATCCGTCTATCAGATGCAGGTGGTGCCCTTTGCCGAACGCGGTACCCATTGTAGACTGCCTCTCGATATTCCATGCAGGGAGCTTCGCCGATGTTATCCCGTATCGTGACCCTGGCTGCAATCGCCCTTTGTGCGGCGCCGGTGGGTGCCTCTCCAAAGGTGAACATGGACTGTGTCGAGGATATCGGCGCGCCCGGCAACTGTGTGCCCATGGTGGGCTGTGTCGGGCGTGAGGGGGACTATTTCACCGGTCGGGCCATCGGCTGGAACAAAGGCACGCTGGACGGCCAGACGCGCTCGGGCGCGATGTGCTCCGGCGGATGGGAGATCAATGAATTCACTGGTCAGGGCCATGCGGCCTTTGAATGTGACAACGGCACGGCGGGTGTGGCGACCATGACCTATCAGGACATGCAAACCGGCACGGCGACGGGCAGAGGCTATACAACGGACGGCGATTTGCTCGAAATCTGGTCAGGCCACAACATCCGCCGGTTCCTCAAGGACAGGGATGGCTCTGTCGAGGGCAACCTTACCTGTGGCGATGTCGTGGTTCCGGTCAGCTAAGGCGCCGGGATGTGGGATCAGACCTTCTCGGCAAAATCCTTGTGGATGTATTTGCAGTCGCAATAGCCGCATTCAACCCAGCCGGTGTCCTTCGGGATCTGCAGCCAAACACGCGGATGGCCCAAGGCGCCCTCACCGCCGTCACAGGCGATCCGGTAGCTTTCGACGATCTTGGTTTCGGGCGGCTGCTGCATGGGCGACATTCCTTTGGGTCTGCCGTGCCGTTATGACCAAAGCGCAGGCAGGGAGCAAGCCCGCCTGTGCCATTCGATGCTTCAATTCGGCAGGGCGCTGGGCTAGACACGCGGCAAAGCAAAACAGAGGTGATGTGAGAGATGAGCGCTCCGAAACCCGTTGTCCTGTGCATTCTTGACGGCTGGGGGATCAGCGACCGGCGTGAGGGCAACGCGCCGCTGCTGGCGCAGACCCCCACCATGGACCGGATCATGGCGACCTGCCCCAACGCGACGCTGACCACCTTTGGCCCTGACGTGGGCCTGCCGCGCGGACAGATGGGCAACTCGGAGGTGGGGCACACCAATATCGGGGCGGGCCGTGTCGTGGCGATGGATCTGGGCCAGATCGATCTGGCCATCGAAGAGGGCAGCTTTGCCGAGAACACGCGGCTCAAAGCTTTCATCACGCGGCTGCACGGCACGGGTGGTACGGCGCATTTGCTGGGTGTGGTCTCGGATGGGGGCGTGCACGGGCACCTCAACCACATGATCGCCGCGGCCAAGGCGCTGGATGCGGCGGACGTGCCGGTTGTGATCCACGCGTTGACGGATGGGCGGGATGTCGGCCCCAAGACGGCTAGGGGCTATTTTGAAACGCTTGAAGCCGCGCTGCCGGAGCGGGTGCGCATCGTCACCGTGACGGGCCGATATTTCGCCATGGACCGCGATAACCGCTGGGACCGGGTTGCAAAAGCTTATGCTGCTACTGTCCGGGCTGAAGGTGCTACGGCCGCGGATGCCCAGGCAGCAGTGGCAGAGGCCTATGCGCGGGGTGAGACCGATGAATTCATCCAAGCCACCGTGCTGGATGGCTATGACGGCGCCAAAAACGGCGACGCGGTCTTTTGCTTGAACTTCCGGGCCGACCGCGCGCGCGAGATCATGGCCGCCATCGGCGCGCCGGACTTTGATGCCTTCGACACTGGTGCCCGCCCCAACTGGGCCGCTTTGATGGGCATGGCGCAGTATTCCGAGGCGCATTCGGAGTATATGTCCGTCATGTACCCCAAGCCGGAGATCGTGAACACGCTGGGCGATTGGGTGGCGCAGAAGGGCCTGCGCCAGTTTCGCCTGGCTGAGACCGAGAAATACCCGCATGTGACCTTCTTTCTGAACGGGGGCGAGGAGGTCTCCTTTGACGGCGAAGATCGCAAGATGCCGAAATCGCCTGATGTTGCGACCTACGACTTGCAACCAGAAATGTCAGCGGGTGAGGTGACTGACGCGCTGGTTGCTGCCATCCGTGACGGCTATGACCTGATTGTCGTGAACTATGCGAACCCGGATATGGTGGGTCATACCGGCGATCTTGATGCCGCAATCAAAGCCTGCGAGGCTGTCGATCACGGGCTGAGCGTGGCGCTTGAGGCGCTTGAGGCCGCTGGCGGGGCCATGATCGTGACGGCGGATCACGGCAATTGCGATGTGATGATCGACCCCGATACGGGTGGGCCGCATACGGCCCATACGCTCAATCCGGTGCCTGTCGTCGTCGTTGGCGCGCCGGAGGGCGCGAAGATGCAGGACGGTCGTCTGGCAGACTTGGCCCCGACGGTTCTACATTTGATGGGGCTGGCGCCACCCGCTGAGATGACGGGGGGGTGTTTGCTGACGTGAGGTGGATCGCGCTCATCCTGCTGCTGCTGGTGCCCGCCGGTGCCCTCGCACAGCAGAGCCCGGCGGACCGCGCTCGCGCCGCGATGGATATGCTGCGCGCGGCCTCGGCCCAGCTGGCCGAAGCGGAGACGGCGCGCGACAGGGTCAGGGCGCTGACCGAAACCATACAGGCGTTTGAGGACGGGCTGTCCGCCTTGCGCAGCGGGTTGCGGCAGGCCGCAATCCGCGAAGCGCAGCTGTCCGCCCAACTGCAGGCCCGCGACGCCGAGATTGCCACGCTGCTGGCCGCACTGCAGCGGATCGGGGCGCAGGACAGCCCCGTTGCTCTTTTGCACCCGGGTGGGCCGACGGGTACGGCCCGCTCGGGCATGTTGCTGGCTGAGATGACACCGGCGCTGAACGCGCGGGCCAGCGGGCTCCGGCGTGATCTGGAGGATTTGCAAGTGTTGCGCGCCCTGCAGGGCGACGCAGCGGTTCAGCTCACTTCCGGCCTGACCGAAGTGCAGGCGGCCCGCACCGCGCTGAGCCACGCTATCGCCGAGCGCACACCTCTGCCCAAGCGCTTCATCCAGGACCCGGTGCGCGAGGCGATCCTGCTGGCCTCGGCCGAGACGTTGGAGAGCTTTGCCGATGGGCTCTCGCAGGTTGTGACACAGCAGACGCCTCCCCCGCCGTCAGAGCTGGCGGGGGTGAAAGGCGATTTGCCGCTGCCGGTCCAGGGCGTCGTGCTCAGGCGCGCGGGGGTTGCTGATGCTGCCGGGATCACACGACCCGGCGTTATTCTGGCGACCCGCCCGCAGGCCATTGTGACCAGCCCAACCCCGGCGACAATCCGATACGCAGGGCCGCTCCTGAACCTCGGACAGGTGGTGATTCTCGAACCGCAGGCGGGGGTGCTGTTCATCCTGGCCGGTCTCGATGTGGTTTACGCAACGGCGGGCGAGGTCATCGATGGGGGGGCGCCGCTGGGGCTTATGGGTGACTCTGGGGCCGAAAATAGGCGGGAATTGTCAACAGATGGTGATGACACTGGCGCGCTTCGGTCAGAAACGCTCTATATAGAGGTCAGATACAAGAATACGCCTGAGGACCCGGGCCTCTGGTTCGAAACCGACAAGAATGGATAGAGAACGATGAAGAAGTTTGCCATGGCGGCAGTGGGCGGCACCCTCGCGGGCTTTATCGCCACGACTCAGGTGGTTGGCCCCCTGCTGGCTCAGGAAAGTTCGAAAAGCAGCAATGTCTACGAACAGCTGGACCTCTTCGGAGATATCTTTGAGCGTATTCGCGCCCAATACGTCGAGGAGGTGGACAGCAAGGAGCTGATCGAAGCGGCCATCGACGGGATGCTCACATCGCTTGATCCGCACTCCAGTTACCTCTCCCCAGATGATGCGGCACAGATGCGGGTGCAGACGCGCGGCGAGTTCGGGGGACTTGGCATCGAGGTGACGCAGGAAGAGGGCTTTGTGAAGGTCGTCTCACCCATCGACGGCACCCCGGCGGATGAGGCCGGTGTCGAAGCCGGAGATTTCATCACCCATGTGAATGGAGATTCAGTGCTGGGGCTGACGCTGGACGAGGCGGTCGACATGATGCGCGGGCCGGTTGGGTCGGAAATTCTGATCACCATCGTGCGCGAGGGTGAGGCCGAACCGTTCGACGTCTCGATCATCCGCGACACGATCAAGCTCACGGCAGTGCGCACGCGCACCGAAGGCGACACGGTTGTTTTGCGGGTGACCACCTTCAACGATCAAACCTACACCAACCTCAAATCAGGGCTGGAAGAACAGATTGAGGAGGCAGGCGGCATCGACAAGGTCAATGGCCTGGTGATCGATCTGCGCAACAACCCCGGCGGTCTGCTCAATCAGGCGATCCGCGTGTCGGACGCTTTCCTTGATGAAGGTGAGATCGTCAGCACCCGAGGTCGCGAGGTTCAGGACGGCGAGCGCTTCAACGCCACCGAGGGCGATCTGGTGGGGGGCAAGCCCATCGTTGTGCTGATCAACGGCGGCTCGGCCTCGGCCTCCGAGATTGTGGCGGGGGCCTTGCAGGATCACCGTCGCGCCATCGTGGTGGGCACCAAGAGCTTTGGCAAAGGCTCGGTTCAGACGGTCATGCCGTTGCGCGGCGAAGGGGCCATGCGTTTGACAACTGCGCGCTATTACACGCCGTCCGGGCGGTCCATCCAGGCGCTGGGCGTGTCACCTGACATCGTGGTGGAACAACCCCGCCGCGCGCCTGATACCGAAGACGATGAGGATACACCGCGCAACCTGCGGTCTGAAGCTGATCTTCGTGGCAGCCTGAACAATGACAGCCTGTCGGAAGATGAGATCAAGCAGATCGAGGCGGATCGCGCCAAGGCCGAAGCAGCCGCGGCGCTGCGGGAAGAGGATTATCAACTGGCCTATGCCATCGATATCCTGAAAGGCCTGAGCGCGCTGGTTCCCGTCGAGTAACAGGGTCTCTGTATGAATGCGTTGCCCGGCGACAGGCCGGGCATCTGCAGTCTAGAGTTCGGCGCGGCGGCGGCGCATAACGTATACGTCCCCAAGCCGTATTTGGGTTGTGTCGGGCACGTCGGAAATCAGATCAATCCAGGCGTTTTCAATACGCCGCTCGTTGATCTCTGCATGGGTCAAGTCGAACTCCACGGCGAGACTTGTCTTTTCTAGAGTCACCTCCTGCACCATCTGCGCTGTGTTCGGACCATGGCGGATGTTTAGCCGCACAAACATCCTGGCTGGCGTCTGATGGCCAATGTTGGCGGTCAGGCACACAAGATGTGTGCTGTTCAGCTCTTGGGTGGCGCTCTCGGGTAAGTCCAGAACAACCGAGACAAAGCTTCCGTCAAATCCCGTGACGTCGATGACCAGCCCATAAGCTGCGGGGCCATCCGGAGTGGGCTGCTGCCTCAGGCTGACCCGGCCCCCAGCAGCGTCATGGAACGCGCTGACCGCTGGATCAAGGCGGGTTTTCCGGCCAACGCCGTCGTGCACGGGCACCGAAATCGGGCTTTGCCAGACCGAAGGCCGCCAGGCCCAGTCGGTGTTCGGCGGCGTGAGCATCGGGTCTGTGTCGATTGCCCCATCTTGCACGCGCAGCCGATCGCGTCGGGTCCGCCAGGAGGCGCGGGCGCTCAAAGCCTCCACGATCGGCTGATACCAAGGCTTACCCACGGCCGAATCGTCCAACCACGATCCGGCACCAGGGTTGTCCGTTCAGGGTTTTGATGTGTTCGGTCATGCCGTTGATGATCGCTGTTGCAGATGACCACAAGCATATCCGGTGCCGCGCGAATTTTCCGCCTCTTTCTGAGATAAAAAATGGCCTCCGCGTGGGAGGCCATCAGAGGTCAGAGCGCCATATACTCGTGGCCCTCGTCCTTGGCGCCCGGATGTGTCACAGCACCCAGATAGGTCGGGCCAACCAGCTTGGCGTATTTCCACAGCGCGCCGGCGCCATAGATCGTGGGGCGCGGGCCGGTCCAGGCGGCTTTGCGTTCGGCCATCTCGTCCTCCGAGATATCGACCGAAATGGTGCCCTCAATGGCGTTCAGCGTGATCATGTCGCCGTCTTTCAGCAGGGCGATGGGGCCACCATGCGCCGCCTCGGGACCCACGTGGCCGACACAGAACCCGCGCGTGGCGCCCGAGAAGCGGCCATCGGTGATCAGCGCCACCTTCTTGCCCATGCCCTGACCGGACAGAGCCGCCGTGGTGGCCAACATCTCGCGCATGCCGGGCCCCCCTGCGGGGCCTTCATTGCGGATCACGAAGACATCGCCCTCCTCGTACGTGCGGTTTTGCACCGCATCAAAGGCGTCCTGCTCACATTCGAAAACGCGGGCGGGGCCAGTGAAGAGCAAGTGCTGCGGCTCCATCCCGGCGATCTTCACGATGGCGCCTTCGGGGGCAAGATTCCCTTTGAGACCGACAACGCCACCGGTCTTGCTGAGCGGGGTTTCCACAGGGTAGATCACGCGGCCATCCGCTTCCAGCGTGTTCTTGTCCAGCTCTTCGCCGATGGAATAGCCGGTCGCGGTCATGCAATCCTCGTGGATCAGCCCCGCCTTGCGCAGCTCCTTCATCACCACCGGAACGCCGCCAACCTCGTAAAGGTCTTTGGCCACATACTGTCCGCCCGGTTTCAGATCGACGAAGTAAGGCGTGTCGCGGAAGATCTCGCAGACGTCATCGAGGAAGAAGTCGATGCCTGCCTCATGCGCCATCGCGGGCAGGTGCAGGCCTGCGTTGGTGGACCCACCTGTGCAGGCCACGATGCGCGCGGCATTCTCAAAGGCTTCGCGGGTGCAGATGTCGCGCGCGCGGATGTTCTTTTCGATCAGGTTCATCACCGCAGCACCTGAGGCTTCGGCATAGGCGTCGCGGCTCTCGTAGGGTGCCGGCGCGCCTGCGGAGTTCGGCAGGGCGAGGCCGATGGCTTCGGAGACACAGGCCATCGTGTTGGCGGTGAACTGGCCCCCGCAGGCCCCCGCAGATGGGCAGGCGACCGCTTCGAGCTTTTCCAGCTCGCAGGTGGTCATGTTGCCCGCCTGATGCTGGCCCACGGCCTCAAACACGTCCTGCACGGTCACGTCTTTGCCATTGAGCCGTCCCGGCAGGATCGACCCGCCATAGAGGAAGACCGACGGCACGTTCAGCCGGATCATCGCCATCATCATGCCCGGCAGGGATTTGTCGCAACCCGCAAGACCCACAAGCGCGTCATAGCAGTGGCCGCGCATGGTCAGCTCAACCGTATCTGCAATCGCCTCGCGTGAGGCGAGCGACGAACGCATGCCCTCATGCCCCATGGCGATGCCATCGGTCACGGTGATCGTGGTGAATTCGCGCGGCGTGCCGAATTCCCGTTTCACGCCCATCTTCACGGCCTGCGCCTGACGGTTCAGAGCGATGTTGCAGGGCGCGGCCTCGTTCCAGCAGGTGGCGACACCGACCAGCGGCTGGTGAATCTCCTCCTCCGTCATGCCCATGGCGTAGTAGTACGACCGGTGCGGCGCGCGCGCGGGCCCTTCGGTCACGTGGCGGCTCGGCAGTTTCGATTTGTCGAAGCGCTGGCTGGTCATGGGCTGTCTCCCCTCAAAAACATCCCTGCCGGAATAGCCAACCGCCCTTGGGCCTGCAAGGCACAAGCGTTCAGATCTGCACAAGGCCTGACCATCTGTGCGCTTGTATTGGAATATGCGCCGCCCTAAGTACGTCAGAACACTAAAGAGTGTGCGCCCGTCCGCCTTTGCCGCGCTGACAGCCCAGACCCGAAAGCCATTGCATGGAAAAGTCACTTTTTGCCTTCATTTGGAAGCATTCCAAACGGGACCAGCTGTTCTTGCTGTTCTTCACCCTGTTCACCTTCCCGTTTCTCTACGCCACGCTGGAACTGCCCAAGCGGATCATCAACGATGCCATCGGGGCCACCAGCGAAACGGTAACCACCTTCGGCATCAGCATGACCCAGACGCAGTTCCTGATGGCCCTGTGTTTTGGATATCTGGGTGCGGTGCTGGTGCACGGGCTGCTCAAGATGCGGCTGAACACGATGAAAGGTGTGCTGGCCGAGCGTATGCTGCGCCGCTTTCGTTATACGTTGATCAACCGCATGATGCGCTTTCCGCGCAGCTACTTCCGCAGCACCAGCCAGGGTGAGCTGGTGTCCATGGTGACCTCCGAGGCCGAGCCGATGGGCGGGCTGATGGGCGACGCCGTGGCACAGCCGGTGTTTCAGGCGGGGCAGATGCTGATCATCGTGATCTTCCTCTTTGCGCAGAGCGTCTGGTTCGGGCTGGCAGGTGTCGCGCTGATCCCGCTACAGGCCTGGCTCATTCCGATGCTGCAGCGGCAGATCAACCAGTTGAACAAGAAGCGCATCGTAGAGGTGCGCAGCTTCTCCTCTGAGATCGGTGAGACGGCAGCGGGCATCGGCGACCTGCGCACCAATGGTGGGCTGCGCTATCGTCTTGCGACTTTCACGGATCGGTTGGGGCGGCTTTTTGAGATCCGTTTCCAGATTTACCAGAAAAAATTCTTCATGAAGTTTCTCAACAACTTCATCACGCAGCTGACGCCGTTTTTCTTCTATTCTGCGGGCGGGTATCTGGCGATACGGGGCGATATCACCGTGGGTGCGCTCGTGGCGGCACTGGCCGCATACAAGGATCTGAGTTCGCCCTGGAAAGAGCTTCTGACCTACTACAACCAGGTGCAGGACATGTCGCTGCGCTGGGATATCGTGACCGAACGGTTCGCGCCAAAAGACATGATCGACGAGAAGCTGTTTGAAGGGGAGCCGAAAGAGATCCCGCTTCTAGACGGTGCCATTTCGATCCGCAACGTGACGGTGCGCAACTCTGACGGCAATCCGGTTTTGGAAAATATCAACCTTGAGATCCCGGCAGGCGCGCGTGTCGCGGTTCAGACCACCAGCCAGGTCGAACGCACCGCGCTGGCTGAGCTGTTGACGCGCGAAGTGCTTCCGACGCGCGGCAGTGTCACCATCAGTGGACATGATCTGTCAGATCTGCACCAATCGGTGATTTCGGCCCGCATTGGCTATGCGCATTCGCGACCGTATCTTTTTGACGGGACCTTGGGTGACAACCTGCTGATGCCGCTCAAATCCAGCCCAAAGACCGTCCTGTGGGACCCGGACCGCAAGGATCGCACCACCCTCGAAGCCAAGCGCGCGGGCAATAGCCTCGACAGTATCAAAGCGGATTGGGTCGACCCCGGTCTCGCAGGTCTGAGCACAACCGAGGAAATCCGGGGCTGGTGGTTCCAACTCGTGGAAGCCATGGGCATTGACGAGCTGATGTTCCGCCGCATGCTGAAATCGCGCATGGAGCCGGAGCTGCACACCCAGCTTGTCGCCTCCATCGTGTCGCTGCGCGAGGAGGTCCATGAAAAGCTGGTTGCGCGTGGTCTTGATGGCTTCGTAAACCGCTTTCACCCCGAGGTCTTCAACCCATCGATCCCGCTTGGCGGCAACCTGATGTTTGCAGCGCCCAAGCGCCAGATCTCGCAGCGCGGTCTGGCGGCGGAAAGCGGTCTTGTCGGTCTGATCAGCGAGCTGGGGCTGGCGGAACAGGCCATTGCCATTTCGCAGACTCTTATCGAGGCGTTGCACCAGACCTTCGGCACGGACGGCACCAGCCATCCGCTATTTACCGCGCTGGACATTGAGGAGGAGCTTTACGAGCGCCTAGTTGATATCGCCAATCGACGGCGCGAGAAGGGTGACGGCGCGCTGAGTGAGGAAGAGTTCACTCTGCTGCTGACCGTCCCCTTTGCCTTCACGGCCGAGCAGATCGGCCCGGGCTTTCCAGAGAGCTTCAAGACGGAGATCCTTGAGATCCGTAAGGCCAAGGGCGAAGAGATGCGCGAACGTATGCGCGGGCTCTTTGTGCCGATTGCGCCAGAGAACTACCTGCCGCGGCTGAGCTTGCTGGAGAACGCGCTCTACGGCCGGATCTCGAACATGGCAGGTGTTCGGGGAGAGCTGATCGAAGATCTGGTGGCTGAGGTTGTCGCAGACCATGGCCTCAAACGTCAGGTGGCCGAAACCATCCTTGATGTGAAGACCGGCCTGGGCGGGACCAATCTGGCGGGCATATTCCAGGAACGCGCCGCGTTCAGTCGCGCGGGGATCAAACGGCCCAATGTGCTGATCCTCGATACGGTTCTGGCCAGCCATGATGCTGCCAGCCGCAAACAAGCGCGTGCAAAACTGCGAGATTTGCTGCCCAACACCACCATGTTCTTCCTTGAGGACAAGTTCGAGAACCCGACCGCCTATGACATGTTTGTCGAGATCGAGAATGGCCGCATAGATGGCGTGGAGGAGGCTGAGACCGCCGATGCGGAGGATAGCGGCTCGGACGATCTGCGGCGCAAGATCCGCGTGATCTCCCGGACGGAGCTGTTTGGAAAGCTCGACTCACGATCGCAACGCCTTCTTGCCTTCTCGGCCCAGTGGTACAAAGCCGAAAAGGGCGCGCGCATCTTCGAGATGGGCGAGCGGCCCGATGCGGCTTATCTCTGCCTTTCGGGCCACGCCATGATGGGCTACCGGGATGAGGAGGACGCGTGGCATGATGTGACGGCAGTGGGCCCCGGGCGGTTGATCGGTGACCTTGCGGTCATCCTCGATGAGCCCCGGCAACTCGATCTGATCGCACAGGAAGAGACCAAGTTCCTGCGCATCGGGGCCGAGGAATTCCGCGCCGTGATCGAGACGGACCCGACCGTCCTGATGAGCCTGTTGCAGACTGTCGCGGGGCATCTGACCGGTGCTGCCGAGCTGTTGCGTGAGGCCAGGGTCAGCATCCCGCAGGAGGATCAGGAACACGCGCGGGCGCAGGACTGAGGAGGGCGCAGATGTTCTGGCGCACGGATTATAACGCGCATGAGGCGCTGGTCGCCCCGGCGCGCGAGACGGCGCAGATCTGGCGCCTGATCATGGGGTTGATCATCGCGGCGGGGGTCTATCTGCTGTGCAACCAGACCCTGTTCCAGACCTTGTTCACCTGGCAGGGGCAGAATGCGCCCGCCTTTGCCAATGCGCTGGACCATGGCGACACACCCTTGGCGATGTTTCTGCTGCTTTTCAGCTTTGGGTTCATGATTGTGGGTGTCGCGGTTGCCCTTCGGGTGGTGCACAAACGTGGGCTAGCTGGCACGTTGGGCCATCTCCGGCTGTGTGTCGAACAGCTCAGGAACGTGCTCATCGTCCTGATTGTGATCAACGCCGTCATATGGCTGCTGCCGCCTTGGGGCATGGGCGCGCCGCTGCTCCCGAACCTTGGTTTTGGGGTCTGGCTGGTGCTTCTGCCGCTATCGCTGTTGTCGGTTCTGGTCCAGGTCAGCGCCGAGGAGGTGCTGTTTCGCGGCTATATCCAGCAACAGCTGGCGGCACGGTTCCGCTCTCCTCTGGTCTGGATGCTGCTGCCTGCGCTGCTGTTTGGTGTTGGCCACTACCTGCCGCAGGAGGCCGGACCCAATGCGCAGACCATTGCCGTCTGGGCCGTTCTCTTTGGCCTGCTGATGGCAGACCTGACCGCGCGGGCGGGCACGCTCGGGCCGGCGATTGCGGTGCATTTTGTGAACAATGTGACCGCGCTGCTGATCGTGTCCATGCCGGACAGCCTCTCGGGCCTGGCGCTCTATCATAGCCCGTTTTCCATGGCTGATACCGATGCCGTTGCGGCCTGGCTGCCGGTTGATTTCGGGTTCATGATTGTCAGCTGGCTGGCGGCCCGTCTGGCGATCCGGCGCTGATTGCACTTTCGTCAGGACGCGATTAGGTAAAGGCAAGGCACGCCAAAGGAACCGCCATGAACTGGATCACGAACTATGTCCGGCCCCGGATCAATTCGATCTTTTCGCGCCGCGAAACCCCGGACAACCTGTGGACCAAATGCCCCGAGTGCGGCACCATGCTGTTCCACCGCGAGGTGTCGGACAATCTGAATGTCTGCACCAACTGCAACCACCACATGCACATCACGCCGCGCGACCGCTTCACCGCGCTCTTCGACGGCGGCATCTTCACCGAGGTGTCGGTTGAGGCTCCCAAAGCCGACCCGCTTGGGTTCCGCGATCAGAAACGCTACCCCGACCGGCTGAAGGCCGCGCAAAAGCAGACCAGCGAGGCCGAGGCGATGCTGGTCGCCAGTGGCGAGATCGGGCGCACGCCGATTGTGGCTGCGGCGCAGGATTTCTCCTTCATGGCAGGCTCCATGGGCATGTATGTGGGCAATGCGATCATTGCCGCCGCCGAAGAGGCGGTGAAACTGAACCGCCCGCTGATCCTGTTTTCCGCCGCCGGCGGCGCGCGCATGCAGGAAGGTATTCTGAGCCTCATGCAGATGCCGCGCACAACCGTCGCAGTGCAGAT
Source organism: Roseobacter cerasinus (assembly GCF_009811755.1). Taxonomy (GTDB): domain Bacteria; phylum Pseudomonadota; class Alphaproteobacteria; order Rhodobacterales; family Rhodobacteraceae; genus Roseobacter; species Roseobacter cerasinus. Next base: position 246,428 of record NZ_BLIV01000002.1, on the reverse strand, counting down.
GCTGAAAGAGGCCGGGCTGCCTTACATCGTCGTGTTGACGCATCCGACCACGGGTGGGGTCACGGCCAGCTATGCGATGCTGGGCGATGTGCATATCGCCGAGCCGAACGCACTGATCTGCTTTGCCGGGCCACGGGTGATTGAACAGACGATCCGTGAAAAGCTGCCCGAAGGGTTCCAGCGGGCGGAATACCTGCTCGATCACGGGATGCTCGACCGGGTGACGCCGCGCGGCGAGATGCGGGATGAGCTGATCTCCATCACCCGGATGCTGCTCGGCCTGCCGCCTGCTGTGCGCGGTGATCTGCCGCCGCCCGAGCCACCCGCCGACCTGCCGCATGCGCTGTCTGAAGACGAGGCCAAAGCCGCCGAGCCCGAGCAGAAATGACGCAAGCCTCGTCGGACGTCATCCTTGAGCGGATGATGGCCCTGCACCCCAAGATCATTGATCTGACGCTGGATCGGGTCTGGCGCTTGCTCGATGCCTTAGGCAACCCGCAGAATGATCTGCCCCCCGTGATCCACGTGGCCGGGACCAACGGCAAGGGTTCGACCCTCGCGATGATCCGCGCGGGGCTGGAGGCGTCGGGCCAGACCGTACATGCCTACACCAGCCCGCATCTCGCACGCTTTCACGAACGCATTCGCGTGGCGGGCAATCTGATCTCCGAAGACGATCTGACGGCTGTGCTCGACGAATGCTATACTGCGAACGACGGCGGCAACATCACCTATTTCGAGATTACGACCTGCGCGGCCCTGCTGGCCTTTGCGCGGACCCCGGCGGACTACACATTGCTTGAGGTGGGTCTGGGCGGGCGTCTCGATGCCACCAATGTGGTGGCCAAACCGGTGATGACAGCGATCACGCCGGTCTCCATCGACCATCAGCAGTTTCTGGGGGATACGCTGGCGAAGATCGCCTTCGAGAAGGCAGGTATCCTAAAACGCGGCGTGCCTTGCGTTGTCGCGCGGCAAGATGGCGACGCGCTGGAGGTGATCGAAGAGGTCGCCGCACGCGTGGGCGCGCCACTGCAAGCCTACGGGCAGCACTGGCATGTGGGGCCGGAGCGGGATGGGTTGGTCTATCAGGACGAGTTGGGTCTTTTGGACCTGCCCCGCCCGAACCTGCCGGGGGATCATCAGATTTCGAACGCCGGGACGGCGCTGGCCGTGCTGCGCGCGCTGGGGCTGGAGGCCACGGCTTGGGAGGCGGCGGTCAGCCAAGCCGAGTGGCCCGCGCGCATGCAGCGGCTGAAAACCGGCCCGTTGGTCGATGCAGCTGGCGGAGCGGAGCTGTGGCTTGACGGTGGACATAACCCTGCAGCAGGTGAGGCGCTGGCCGCCCATCTGGTCAGCCTGCCCAAGCGTCCGACCTACCTGATCTGCGGGATGCTGAACACCAAGGACATCGGCGGCTATCTGCGCCCTCTGACACGGGTGGCGGAGGGGCTGGTTGCTGTCTCTATCCCCGGCGAGGCCAACACGCTGCCCGCCGACGAGACGGCGGCGGCGGCGCGGGACTCTGGATTTGCCGCTGAGACAGCGGATAGCGTGCAGGCCGCTTTGGCTGCAATCCTTGGCCGCGAGCCGTCGGCGCGCGTGCTGATCTGCGGATCGCTCTACCTCGCTGGTGCCATCCTGCGCGAAAACGGCTGACCTACGCCGCGCGTTATTTGAAGGCCTTGGGGTCGATTTCCAGCGACTTGATCTTGGAATAGGCAGTTGTGGGCGCGATGCCGAGCATCGCCGCCGCCCCCTTCTGCCCAGACACTTTGCCCCCGGCGCGGCGCAGCGCGTTTTGCAGATTTTCGCGTTCTAGACTGCGCAGGTCGTCTTGGGTCAGCACCACATCTGACCGGGCGGCAAAGCTGCTGTCGGGGCGCTGAAAGTCGAACTCCAGCCGCCCGCCTTGCGCCAGAAGCGCCGCGCGTTCGATCACGTTTTCAAGCTCTCGCACGTTTCCGGGCCATTCATATTGCGTTAGCGCGTCAATGTTCGATTTGGACAGCCGCGTGGTGGGCAGGCGCAGGCGGCGCGTCGTGCGGTCGAGGAAGTGTTTGGCGAGATAGGGAATGTCCTCGGGGCGTTCGTGCAGAGGCTCGCAGGTGATCGAAAAGACGTTCAGCGCGAAATAGAGATCCTGCCGGAACCGACCTGCACGCAGTTCCGCCATGAGATCGCGCGAGGTCGTCGCCACGACCGTCAGAGACACCGGCGTCTGCGTGCTGTCGCCAAGACGCTGGAAGTGTCCGCGTTGCAGCACATCATAGAGTTTGGCCTGCACGCCCTTCGGCAGGTCTGCAATCTCGTCGAGATGCAGCGTGCCGTTATGCGCCATGATCAGTTTTCCGGTATTGTCGCGGGTCGCTCCGGCAAAGGCACCCCGGCGGTAACCAAAAAGTTCCGCCTCCAGTTCTTGTGCTGAGAGGTGATCGCAACTGATGCGCACCAGCGGGCGGCGGGCGCGGTCGCTGGCCTCGTGGATGGCCGAGACGGTGAGGCTCTTGCCCGACCCCGGTGGGCCGGAGACCAGCACATGCGCCTTGTTGCGGGCTGCCAGATCGATCCGCGCGTTCAGCGACTTGATCGCAGGCGAGACCCCCACGACCCCGGTGTGTGACCGGGCAGAACGGATTTCGGTGAGCAGATAGTCATTCTCCTGCTCCAGCTTGACCTTCAGCTCTTCGACCTGCGCCAGCGCCTCGCGCAGTTTGCGTTCGTTTTCCTTTCGCTCAGTCACGTCGCGGAAGATCACCACCGCGCCCGCCAACACGCCATGATCGTAGATCGGGGTTGAGACATATTCGACCAGAATGGGCTTGCCGTCCTTGCGCCAGAAGACGTCATCGTCGACGCGCTTGGTCTCCTCCTGTCGGAAGGAGGCATAGATCGGGCAGGTATGGGCCGGGAAATGCTCGCCGTTCAGGTGCTTGTGATGGATCGTGGCGTGCAGGTCGCGACCAATCAGATCGTCCGAGGACCAGCCCAGCATTTCCTGCGCGGCACGGTTCACGAAGGTCGCCTGACCCATAGCGTTGATGCCGTAGATGCCTTCGCCTGCCGCCTCCAGAATGAGGTGGTTCTGCGCTTCGACCTCACGGAAAAAGCCATAGATGTTCTGCCATTGCGACAGGCCCGCGCGCTGATGCGCCTCTTGCTCGGCTACGCGGCTGCGGTGGTCGTGCTCATCCAGATCCAGAAAGCTGATCAGCACCAGATCCGGCTGCACCTGCACGCCATAGCTTTGCAGGCGCAATGCTGTGCCGTCCGGGCGGGCCAGCGACAGACTGCGGTCGATATAGGTCCCGAAATGCGCGACCGCGTCGAAAAAGACGGCGGCGATAGAGACATCGCATTGCAGAAGCTCGGAGAATGCTCTGCCTGAGGTTTCAGGCCCAAACAGGCGGTGTGCAGTGTCATTGGCAGACAAGACGCGGTCGTCCTGCGTGCTCAGCAGCAGCGTCGGCAGGGGTTGGTGTGAGACCAACCGGTCGGAATCAAGCAAATCCAGCATCGCAATCAGATTTGCAGCTTCCCGCCTATGCGCAATCACGAAAAATCGTAATTTACGAAAATTCGTGAGAAACGCACAGAAATTCATCAGCAAATTCAGTGCGGTGACGGTTTTCAGGCAGGTCTCAGACCGCGTTTTCCCCGGCGCAAGCCCATGGGACAGTTCTCTAAACGCTGACAGGAGATGGACATGACAATCAAAAGCCTAGGCAATCCGTTTTCGGAAAAGACCGATCTGAGGCATGGCGCGGATTGCGGCTGTGAGGGCTGTCTTTCCGGTCACGGACACGATCATGACCATATCGAGCCGCATCAGATGTCCTCTGAACAGATGATGGATCGCGCAGTGGAAAGCGCGATTGTTCGCTCCGTCTTTGGCCAGAGCGACATCGGGCGTCGGTCCTTCATGGGGATGATCGGTGGGGCCACGGCAGCGGCGGCGCTGGCCTCGGTGTTCCCGCTGGAGCAGGCGAAGGCGGCGATCCTCGACAACCTCGGCCCGCCCGAGAAGACCGACCTCAACATCGGTTTTGTGCCAATCACCTGTGCGACGCCGATCATCATGGCGCAACCGCTCGGGTTCTATGAGCGCTATGGGTTGAATGCACAGGTGATCAAGACGGCCGGTTGGGCCGTGGCGCGCGACAAATCGCTGTCGGGCGAGTATGACGCCAGCCACATGCTGACACCCATGCCGCTGGCGATGACGTTGGGGGCGGGCTCGGTGGCGGAGCCGTACATCATGCCCGCCGTCGAGAATATCAACGGGCAGGCGATCGTGCTGTCGAACGAACACCTCGACAAGCGCGACCCGAAGCAGTGGAAGGGCTTCACCTTCGGGGTGCCGTTTGAATATTCCATGCACAACTTCCTGCTGCGTTACTACGTGGCGGAGTTCGGGCTCGACCCCGACAAGGACATCCAGATCCGCGTGGTGCCGCCGCCCGAAATGGTCGCGAACCTGCGGGCTGGGAACCTCGACGGCTACCTCTCGCCCGACCCGTTCAATCAGCGCGCGGTTTTCGAGGGCATCGGTTTCATCCACATCCTGACCAAGGAGATCTGGGAAGGGCATCCGTGCTGCGCCTTTGCTGCTCCCTTGAGCTTTGCGCAGGAGCTGCCCAACACCTATGGCGCGCTCTTGAAGTCGATCATCGATGCGACGCAATACGCCTCGAACCCGGACAACAGGGTCGAGATTGCGGAGGCGATTTCACCCACCAACTACCTCAACCAGCCGGTCACGGTGGTGCAGCAGGTGCTGACCGGCACCTATGCGGATGGCCTTGGCGAAGTGCAGCGTGTGCCGGACCGGATCGACTTTGACCCGTTCCCCTGGCACTCCATGGGCGTGTGGATCCTCACGCAGATGAAGCGTTGGGGCTATATTGAGGGGGACGTCGATTACAAGGCGGTGGCCGAACAGGTCTACCTCGCGTCGGATGCCAAGAAGGTCATGACCGATCTGGGTTATGACGCGCCGGACATCACCTACAAATCGCATACGATCATGGGCAAGACCTTCGATCCGGCGGAACCGGAAGCCTACATCGACAGCTTCGCGATCAAGGCGGGCTGATGAAGGCGCTCTCTGAAAACCGCAAGGCAGCCCTGCTCTCGATCCTGATCCTGGTCGTGGGCTGCCTGATTTGGGAGGCGTCAATCCCGGCACAAAAGGCGGTGGGTGAACTGACCGAATACGAGTTGCTCACCGGTGGTGGCCAGCCCAAGGCCGGTGTGCCGCCGCCCAGCCAGGTGCTGGGCAAGGCGTGGGAGCAGCTGTCGAACCCGTTCTATGACGCAGGCCCCAATGACAAGGGCATCGGCATTCAGATCGGCTATTCGATCTACCGGGTGCTGACGGGCTACGCGCTCGCGGCGGCCATCGCCATCCCGCTGGGGTTCCTGATCGGGATGTCCTCGGTCGCTTACAAAGCGCTCAATCCATTCATCCAGGTGCTGCGGCCGATCTCGCCGCTGGCGTGGATGCCACTTGCGCTCTTCGTCATTCAAGACAGTGAGATGAGCGCGATCTTCGTGATCTTCATCTGCTCGATCTGGCCCATGCTGATCAATACCGCCTTTGGCGTGGCCGGGGTGCGCGAGGACTGGGTGAATGTGGCGCGGACTCATGAGCTAAGCGCGCTGAAGACGGCCTTCACCGTGATCCTGCCTGCGGCGGCTCCCACCATCGTCACGGGCATGCGCATCTCCATCGGGATCGCCTGGCTGGTGATCGTCGCGGCCGAGATGCTCGTGGGCGGCACAGGCATCGGCTACTATGTCTGGAACGAGTGGAACAATCTCGACCTCACCTCCGTCATCTTTTCCATCCTCATGATCGGCGTCGTGGGCATGCTGCTGGACTCCATGTTTGGCCTGCTGCAGCGCACCGTCGCCTACACGGAATAGGAGCTTTTCGTGGCAAAATCCTTTCTGAGTATCGAGCAACTGACTCAGCGCTATCCCGATGGTCAAGGCGGCGAGTTCACCGTCTTCGAAAACGCCAGTTTTGGCATCGAGAAGGGCGAGTTTGTCTGTATCCTCGGCCATTCGGGCTGTGGCAAATCCACGATCATGAACATTCTGGCGGGGCTGGCCGAGCCCACAAGCGGTGTTGTGAAGATGGATGGGCAGCATGTGTCTGGCCCCAGCCTCGACCGGGGTGTGGTGTTCCAGAACTACTCGCTGCTGCCCTGGCTGACTGCGCTGAAGAATGTGACCTTTGGCGTGTCGGCGCGGTTTCCCAATTGGAGCAAAGAGAAGGTCATCGAGCATTCGACGGCCTTCCTCGCCAAAGTTGGCCTGACCGGCGACGCGATCCACCGCAAGCCCAGCCAGCTCTCGGGCGGCATGCGCCAGCGGGTCTCGATCGCGCGTGCGTTTGCCAATGAGCCCAAGCTCTTGCTGCTGGATGAACCCTTTGGCGCGCTCGATGCGCTGACCCGCGGCACCATTCAGGACGAGTTGATCAAGGTGTGGAGCGATACGGACCAGACGGTCTTCATGATAACACACGACATCGACGAGGCCATCCTGCTGGCCGACCGTATCTTGCTGATGACCAACGGGCCGATGGCGCAGGTGGCGGAAAGCGTGGAGATTACCATTCCGCGTCCGCGCGTGCGCAATGATATTGTTGAGCATCCGAACTACTACGCCATCCGCAACCACCTGGTGCACTTCCTCGCGCAGCGGTCGGCAGAGCTGTCAGGTCAGGCCCAAACACCCGACCAGCAGCCCACACCGGTTCGGATTGATCTAACGGACGACGCCGAGACCGAGGACCCCGAGCCCGCCAAGCCGGTCCTGCGCGCGGTAGAGGGATGAGGCCATGACCGACACGCTACCCCGACCACCGCTGCCGCCGTTCTCCTATGAGGAGGCGGTTGCCAAGGTACGAATGGCCGAAAATGCCTGGAACACGCGCGACCCCGCGAAGGTGGCGCAGGCCTACACGCCGGACACGCGCTGGCGCAATCGCTCCGAGTTTCCGCGCGGGCGCGCGGAAGTACAGGCGTTCCTTACCCGCAAATGGGCCAAGGAAACGGGTTATCGCCTGATCAAGGAGATCTGGGCGCATGCGGGCCACCGGATCGCCGTGCGCTTTTGCTATGAATGGCACGACGAGGCGGGCCAGTGGTACCGCGCCCATGGCAATGAAAACTGGGAGTTCGATGATCTTGGCTATATGGCCGTGCGCCACGCCTCGATCAACGATGTGCCCATCGCGGAGGAAGACCGCCTGTTTCATTGGCCGGAGGGGACGCCCCGGCCCGACGACCACCTCGGATTGACAGAGTTAGGATTGTAAGATGAAGGACACGATAGACATGACTGAGATGACCAAAGAGGACGTCACTGCGATGATCCTGTCTGCCAAGAAACAGGCGGGGCTGACATGGGAAGAGATCGCTGAAAAAATCGACATGTCCCCGATCTGGACCCACTCCGCTGTCATGGGCATGAACGCCTTCCCGCCCGAAAAGGCGGAGCTGATGGTCACCACCATGGGTCTGCCACAAGAGGCCGCCTCGGTGCTGGCCGAAAGCCCCACCAAGATCTGGGAACAGGCGGTGCCGACCGATCCCTGCATCTATCGCTTTTATGAAATCGTTGGGGTCTATGGCCCGACACTGAAGGCGATCATTCAGGAGAAGTTTGGCGACGGCATCATGTCAGCCATCGATTTCGACATGTCGGTGACCCGGGTGGAGCACCCCAAGGGTGACCGCGTGAAGGTTGAGATGTCCGGCAAGTTCCTCGGTTACAACAGCTGGTAAGCTTGGCGCGTCCCCAAAGATGTCTATGCCCGGCTCTAGTCGATCCTGAGCCGGGTCACACCCCAGAGAAACAGCGCGCCTGTGCCAGCCGCTGAGATCAGGAATGGTAGGGTCAAGGCGTCCTCTCGGCCCAACACAGGCTCTGCGGCGGATACGATCATGCTTCCCAGCAGTGCGCCGAGTGATATCGTGCCCCAACCGAAAAACCGATAGACGCTGTTGACCCGGCCCAGCAGGTCATCGGGGATGGCCCGTTGGCGGTAGGACACGGTGACCACATTCCACAAGACCGCCACGAAGGTCTGGAAAAACAGCGCAGCGCCAATGAGGACGGCATTGCCCGACAGCCCAACCACGAGGAAGGGCAGCGGGATCAAGCCAAGCGCCACCGTCAGGCTTCGCTGTGCTCCGATCCGCGAGGCGATGCGAGGGCAGAGGAGACCACCCAGAACACCACCTGCTGCACCGGCGGCCAGCAGTAGGCCAAAGCCCGAGGCCGAGAGCCCCAGACGCTCCTGCGAAATGAGCACCAGAACCACAAAGGCGAGCGCTTCCAGCCCGTTGATCACGCCGAGGGAGAGAGCCAGCCGCCGCAGGACAGGCCGCGTCCAGAGCCAGCGCAGCCCTTCCATCGTTTCCACCCGCCACGACCGTTTGGGCGGGGCGATGCGGGGCGGCAGGACGATGAACCACACCATGAGCGCGGCCAGCCCGAAGGCCGCTGAGTTCAACAGGAAGGGAGAGGTGATCGACAGCGCGATCAGCACACCGGCCAGCGGTGGCCCGACGAATTGGCCCAGAACGATCTCGACGCTCCAAAGCTGGCCGTTGGCGGCCTCCAGATCATTCTTGTTCACCACCGACGGCATCAGCGTTTGCGCCGCGTTGTCGCGCACAACCTCGGCGCAACCCAGAAGAAAGGCCAGGGTTGATAGGGCCAGAATGAACGGGGTTGCCGCCTCCGGCGCGTAGGTGTCGGGCAAGAGCAGGATCAGACCCACCACGCCAAGCGCCAGAACCAGCCGGAAGCAATCCGCCTGCACGATCAGCCGCCGCCTGTCCGCGCGGTCGGTCACGACGCCTGCGGGTACAGCGAGCAGGAGCCATGGCAGCCGCCCGGCAAAGGCCACGAGGCCAATCAGAAACGGATCGCGCGTCAGCAGGGTGGCGAGCCAGGGGAAGGCGACGCTGGCAATCCCATCGGCCAGGTTGGTCGCCCCCGAGGCGCCCACCAGCCGGACATAGTTGCGGTTTCTGACAAGCGTGCCCATGGCTCCACCTGAGAGGGTTTGCAGAGCAGGGTCAACCGGAAACGCGCGTGCCTACTGGCCCCACCCGTCCGATTGCATTTCGCGCAGGCGCGAGGCCGTGCGCTCAAACTCAAAGGTGCCTTCGCCTTCAAGATAGAGCATTTCGGGCTTGGCGGCGGCGGAGCAGATCAGACGCACCTTGGCTTCATAAAGCGCGTCGATCAGCGTGACGAAGCGCTTTGCCTCGTTGAAATTGTCACGCGAGAGGGCGGGGATATTGTCGAGCATCAGCACCTTCACCGCCTCGGCCAGCGCCAGATAGTCGCCGGGCCCCAGCGGTTTGCCGCAAAGATCGTGAAAGCCCGCGCGGGCCACGCCGTTGCGGAAGGCGGGCAGCGTGACCTCGCGGCCTTTGACCTTGAGGATCAGCGGATCGCCACCGCCGCCCGCCAGATCGTCCCAAACCGCATCCATTGCCCCGCGCGCCTCGCTGCCCAGCGGGGTGAAATAAACCGGCTGCCCGCCCAACCGATCCTGACGATAATCCGTGGGGCTGGCCAGCTCGACGACCTGCATCTTCTCTTTGATCAGTGCGATGAAGGGCAGGAAGAGGTCGCGGTTCAGCCCATTGAGATAGAGGTCATCCGGCAGGCGGTTCGAGGTGGTCACCACGACCACCCCATCGGCAAAGAGCGCCTCGAACAGCCGCCCGACGATCATCGCGTCGGTGATGTCGGTGATCTGCATCTCATCAAAGGCCAGCAGTCGCACCGAGGCGGCCACATCGGCGGCCACCGGAGCGATGGCATCCTCGACACCGGTCTTGCGCACCTCATGCATGGCGCTGTGGATGTCCTGCATGAAGGCATGGAAATGCACGCGGCGCGCGGGGATGCCCTCCAGATGATCCACAAAAAGATCCATCAGCATCGACTTGCCGCGCCCGACACCGCCCCAGAGATAGAGGCCCTTCGGTGGCTCAGGCGCCTTGCGGAAGAGGCTTTTCTTCACGGGGGTTTGAAGCGCGGTCCTGATCCGGTCAAATTCCGGAAGCACGGTCAATTGAGCATCGTCAGGCTGGAGAGCGCCTGTGTCGATCATGCTTTGATAAATATCGCCCAGCGTTTGCATGCCTTCGCCATAGCGCGCAGATGTGGCGGAGAAAAGGCCGCGGTCACATCAGGATTTGTGATGCGGAGGCAAAAATTGCTGAATTGACGGCTCTCGGTGGCTGCTTAGTGTCTCGGAGACGGAGGCCCACCCCATGCAAACCCGCACCGCTCTTTTCACACCGGTCCTGATCGTCGGCTGTGTGATCATCATCGCCAGCTTTGCGATCCGCTCGGCCTTTGGCGTCTTCCAGATCCCGATTGCAGAGGAGTTCGGCTGGCTGCGGGCGGAGTTTTCGCTGGCCATCGCCATCCAGAACCTCGCCTGGGGTGTGGGCCAGCCGCTCTTTGGCGCGCTGGCCGAGAAGATCGGGGATCGCAAGGCCATCATCCTGGGCGCGTTGATCTATGCGCTGGGGCTGGTGCTGTCGGCCTATTCGGTCACGCCGATCGAGCATCAGCTTTACGCCTGGCTGGTGGGGTTTGGCATCGCGGGCACAGGCTTTGGCGTGATCCTCGCGGTGGTGGGGCGTGCCGCCTCGGATGAGAACCGCTCCATGTCACTGGCGATTGTTTCGGCGGCGGGCAGTGGCGGGCAGATCTTCGGGCCGCCGATGGCGCAGTGGATGCTGGGGTTCATGCCGTGGCAGAGCATTTTTGTGATCTTCGCGCTGTCGATCCTGCTTGTCCTGCTGCTCTTGCCGATGATGCGCGCTCCGCAGCTGGCCAGCCGGACCGAGCTGGAAGAGAGCATGGGTGAGATCCTGATCAAGGCCTTTCGCGATCCGTCTTACACCTTCATCTTCCTTGGGTTCTTTTCCTGCGGTTACCAGCTGGCCTTTATCACGGCGCATTTCCCGGCCTTTGTTGAAGAGCTTTGCGGGCCAATTGCGCCGGGGGGCATGCTTGACAGCATGGGGGTCAGCACGACGTCGGCGCTGGGGGCCGTGGCGCTATCACTGATCGGTGTTGCCAATATCGGGGGCACGTTGCTGGCAGGGTGGCTGGGCAAGCACTATTCCAAGAAATACCTGCTGGCAGGCATCTATGTGGGCCGCACGGTCGCCTCGGCGCTGTTCATCATGATGCCGATCACGCCGACCAGCGTGATCCTCTTCGCGATTGTCATGGGTAGCCTGTGGCTTGCGACTATCCCGCTGACGTCGGGGCTGATCGCGCATATCTATGGGCTGCGTTACATGGGCACGCTCTATGGGATCATCTTTTTCAGCCACCAGCTGGGCAGCTTCATGGGCGCGTGGCTCGGCGGGCGGATGTATGACGTCTATGGCGACTATACGCTGGTGTGGTGGATTGGGGTTGGCGTAGGGGCTTTCAGCGCGATCATTCACTTGCCGATCCGCGAGCGGCGGTTGGAGGGGCTGCGGACAGCTTGAGCCTGGTGGCCCGCGTGGCTGTCACCTGACGGGCGAAGCGTTCCTTCCCCCATCGAGGGGGAAAGAACGCTGCCCGGCGTGAGCCGCCGGGGGCGCCAGTGGTGGCGTGTGCGTTTCAGAGCGGCAGGTGGGACGTGTACCTATGAGCTTTGTGCCATCCATTGGTCAAGGATGTAGCGGCTTGTCATCAAGTCGAGATGCGCGCCGCCGCCGTTCTTGAAGAGTGTGATGTCTTCCGGGGATTGTCGCGCGAAGGCATCAAGGTCGTAGTAGTCAGCTGCGATATCATCTTCGGTTATCACGCCGGTTTCCAGCGGGATCTTGACCTCACCGATGTGCCCAACCGTTGTATCGCGGCTGTCCACGAAGAGGCGGGCGCGGCGCAGAGCGGTGTCATCCGCCTCCCGCATATTGGGGCGGTAGGCGCCGATCAGGTCGATATGCTGGCCTGGTTGGAGCCAATCGCCGCAAATGAGCGGCTCGGTCGACATGGTGGCCGAGGTGACGATGTCGGCCTGTGGAACGGCCTCTTCCAGTGAGGTGGCGATTTCAAGCCCGGGGATCGCGGACGCCAGCGTCTTTGCATTCTCTGCCGTCCGATTCCAGACAGTAAACTGTGCTTGTGGAAAAGCTGCGCTGTAGGCCGCATGCAGCCCGCGCGCCTGCGTGCCCGCGCCAACGATCAGGATGCGTTTGCTGTCGGGCCGCGCCAGACGGCGGGTGGCAAGCAGGCTGTCGCCCGCCGTCTTCCACTTGGTCACGAGGTGAAAGTCGATGATCGCCTCAAGCGTGCCGTCCTGATCTGAAAACAGCATCACGCCGCCGTTGATCGACGACGTGCCGCGCGCCGTGTTCCCGGGAAACACCGTCGCGCATTTCACCGCCAGCCCCAGCCCGTCGATCCAGGCAGACCGGTTCAAGAGCGTGTCGGGGTCGCGGTAAAGGAAGGTGTCGGAAATCTCCGCCTTGGGCAGCGTGTGCCCTGCGGCCAGCGCGTTGGTCAGTGCGATCCAGTCGAGCAGCTTGTCGCCTTCGGCAAAGGAGATCACCGGGGCGGTCATGCGGCCTCCATCTCCGTGAGCAGGCCCAGACCCACAAGCCGTGCTGCCCATCCCTCCGGCCCTTCAAACAGATGCGTCTGCCATCCCCGTGCATCGGCGGCGGCGATGTTTTCAGCCCGGTCATCAGTGAAGACCAGATCCGCACCGCTGAGCCCCGCGCCCTCTTCAAGCAAGGTATAGATGTTCGGGTTGGGCTTGGTCACCCGCATATGGCCGGAGATAAAGTCGCGGTCGAACTCCCGCAGAAACGGGTAGTACGTGGCGGCGAAATCGTAGCTCTCAATGCCGAAGTTGGTCAGCGAAAAGACTGGCACGCCCTTGGATTGCAAGGCCTTCATCAGCCGCACTGACTGGTCGATGACGGGGGAGGCCATCTCGATCCAGCGGTCGTGCCACATGCGGATCTCGTCGCGCCATTCGGGCGTGGCCTCGGCCTGCGCATAGATCGTGTCGGCGAAATGTTCCCCTCTGTCCACACGCTCGTTCATTCCATGCAGATCGACGGCCTCGAACATGGCGCGGCGGCGATCTTCGCCGATCACCGCGTCGTAGAAGCGCTCGGGCTGCCACTCGATCAGCACGTTTCCGATGTCAAAAACCACGGCCTTGGGCTGCATGCGTGCCTCGTCAAAAACTGTTGTAAATCAGGTAGCTGTCTTAGCGGTGCGCAGGGCACGCTCCAACGCGTCCAGAAAACGCGAGCGGTCCGCCTTTGCAAAGCCCCGGCCGCCGCCCTGACGGAAGGGATCAGCGGCGCGCAGGTCGGCCATCAAATCCCGCGTTGCCAACACATTCCCGATATTGGCCTGGGTCAGCGCCTCGCCAGTGTGCTTGAGCACCAGCGCCCCCGCTTCAACGCATTTCGCAGCCAGTGGAATGTCCCCGGTGACAACGACATCCCCGGCTCCACAACGCTCGGCGATCCACATGTCCGCCACATCCGGGCCGTCGGGCACAATCACCGTCTCCACCAGCGGGTTCTGCGACGGGCGCAACCCGCCGTTGGAGACCACATACATCCTGACGCGATGCCGGGTTGCCACCTTCTCAGCCTCACCCTTCACCGGGCAGGCATCCGCATCAATGTAGAGCGCCGTCATGCGTAAAGCGCGTCGGCGTGGAAGGCCACATGTTCCTCAATGAAGGTCGAGACAAAGAAATAGCTGTGGTCATAGCCGGGCTGCATCCGCAGCGTCGCCTGCTGCCGACGCGCCGCCGTAGCTTCGGCCAGCGCCTCGGGCTTCAACAAATCAATGAACTGATCATTCGTCCCGGTGTCGATCAGGATCGGCCCGTCAAACCCCTTCTCCCGCATCAACAGGGTCGCATCATGTGCCGCCCATGTCTCTTCATTGTTCCCCAAATATGCAGAAAGCTGCTTGCGCCCCCAATCACTGGCGGTCGGATTGGAGATCGGCGCAAAAGCCGAAACGGACCGGAAGCGCCCCGGCAGCGACATCGCCATGGTCAGCGCGCCGTGCCCCCCCATGGAATGTCCGGTTATCGCCTGACGCTCCATATCGACGGCAAAGGAGTGATCAAGTGCGGTGGTCAGCTCTTCGGTGATATAGTCCCACATCTGGAAATGCGCGGCCCAGGGGGCCTCGGTGGCGTTCACATAGAAGCCCGCGCCCTGGCCCAGATCATAGGCCTCGTCGTCGGCAACCCACTCACCGCGCGGCGAGGTGTCGGGGAAGACCAGTGCAATGCCATGCGCCGCCGCCCAGGATTGCGCGCCCGCCTTGGTCATCGCGTTTTCATGGGTGCAGGTCAGACCTGACAGATACCAGAGCAGCGGCACCGGACCCTCGGCCGCCTCTTCGGGCAGGAACAGACCAAAGGTCATGTCGCAGTCACAAACCTGGGAGGTGTGGGTGTAAACCCCTTGGGTGCCGCCGAAGCAGGCGTTTTCGGATATGGTTTTCATGGGCGGGCTCCTCGGTTCACTCGGCGCATGGCTAGCGCGCCTGCGGCCCTGCGGCAAGTGCCACCTTAGGCTGGGGCGACGATGGAGATGATCCCGCTGACTGTCAGAATGCTGATGGCAGTGGAGACGAGAATGGCGGCAGATACCCGGTGCGGGGCGACGCCATAGTGCTGCGCGAGGATGTAGACATTGCCTGCCACCGGCAGGGCCGCAGCGGCGATGATCACGGCGGCGAAATAGGGATCCGCCGGGAAGAGATAGAGCACGCCGATGGCAACAAAGAGCGGATGCAGCCCCAGCTTGCAAAAGCTCAGCCAGCCTGCGATCTGCAACCGCTCCGCTGATTTGCTGGCCAGCGAGGCGCCAATGGCAAAGAGCGCGCCGGGCGTCGCAGCGGCCCCCAGAATGGCGAGAAATTCATTGGCGGGCACCGGGATCGGCAGATCATAGACCGACCAGATGAGGCCTGCGACAATCGACACGATCATCGGGTTCTTGACCAGCCCCAGCCCCACGGTGCGCAGGATGCCCAGGCTCACCCGCCCGTCGCGCGAGCCAGTGATCAGGATCACGATCAGGCTGGAAAAGACGATCAGATCAACCGCCAGCGCCATCATGATCGGGCCAATTGCCGCCTCGCCCATCAGCAGGGTCAGCATCGGCACACCAAGAAAGCCCACATTGCCGATGGCGGCACATTGCGCCTCGACCGCAGTGGTCGCTACGTCGAGTTTGCGCAGGTAAGCGACGAGGGTCGCAACAAGATAGACGGCGAGCGTACCAACCAAATACCCAGCCACAAGGTTTGGATCCCAGATGTCGTCGAAGGACAGATTGGCCGCAAACCGGAACAGCATGGCGCTGAGCGCGAAGTAGAAGACGAACTTCGTCAGATAGGCCGTGGCCTCTTCGGTGAAAAACCGCGTGTAGCCCGCCCAATACCCCAGACCGATCAGCGCAAAGAAAGGAACGGTCTTGAGGAAAATCTCGATCATGCCGGAGTGGTAGAGGCTGCGTGGCACCTCTGCAAGTCAGCCCGAGCCGATCAGGACACCTGCGCCAAAGACCAGCGCACCGCCGCAGACCACTTGCAGCGTGGCGCGCCAGAACGGCGTGTCCATGTATCGGTTCTGGATCCAGGCGATAGCCCACAACTCCACAAAGACCACCAGGATCGCGATGCTGGTCGCCGTCCAGAAATCGGTGATGAGGTAAGGCAGCGCATGGCCCAGCCCGCCCACGGTGGTCATGATCCCCGACGCAAAGCCGCGCTTGATCGGTGAGCCACGCCCCGAAAGCTGACCATCGTCCGAGGCTGCTTCGGTGAAGCCCATGGAGATGCCCGCGCCGACGGAGGCGGCGAGACCGACGAGGAAGGTTGTCCAGGTGTCCAGCGTGGCAAAGGCGGTTGCGAAAATCGGCGCCAGCGTCGAGACGGAGCCATCCATCAGGCCCGCCAACCCCGGTTGCACCCAGGTCAGCAGAAACTGCCGATGTGCGGTCTTGTCCTCTTTATCCCGGCTGTCGGGGTCGAGGTGCCGGGTTTCCAACTCACGCGCCGTGACTTGATGGCTGGCCTCTGCCGCGGCGAGATCGCCCAGCAGCTTGCGGGTTTCGGCATCCTGCGTTCTGGCGGCCGCCGCGAGGTAGAATGCCTGGGCCTCCTGCTCCATGGCCTGGGCCTCGGCGCGGATGCGGTCAAGCCCGAGGTTTTCGACCAACCAGACAGGCCGGCGGTGGTCATAGCCCGCGACATGCTCGCGCCGCAGGAGCGGGATGACCTCTCCAAAACGCGCTCTGTGCCTGTCGATCAGGCGCTGGCGATGCCTGTCTTCTTCATCCGCCATACCGTCGAACAGGCGGGCGGATTCCGGGAAGTCAGGGCGCAGATGTTCCGCATAGCCGCGATATATGCGGGCATCGTCCTCCTCCGAAGAGATCGCAAGGGCCAGGATCTGCTGTTCGGTAAGAGTGCGGAACCGTTTGCGGAAAAAGGGGAAATACACGTCACACGCCTCGTCGTTTAGAATTATTCTAAACTTTGGTCATGGCGTCTTCAACACCTCTGTATTGGGGCTGCGACAATTTTTCTTGGAACTGAACTGTTCGGTTTATATTGTTAACCATAAGAAACCGGGGGGGCTTCATGACGTCGACAGCCGAAATCATCCGCAAAGGCCGGAAATTCGACCAGGTGCTTGAAGGCGCGCGGCAGGTCTTTATGGCGGATGGGTTCGAAGGGGCCAGTGTCGACGAGATCGCGCGGGTGGCGAATGTGTCCAAGGCCACGCTTTACAGCTATTTTCCGGACAAACGCCTGCTGTTCATGGAGGTGGCGACCACCGAATGCCAGCGTCAGGCGGATGACGCGCTGAGCAGCATTGATATGAGTGCAGCACCGGAACAGGTGCTGCAACAGACCGGGCGGCATTTCCTTACTTTCATCACATCGAAGTTCGGGCAGCAGATCTTTCGCATTTGCGTAGCGGAATCCGATCGCTTTCCCGAATTGGGGCAGAAATTCTACAACTCCGGCCCGGCGGTGATGCGCGCCGAGATGGCGGCTTATTTCGAGCAGGCGGAGGCTCGGGGAGAACTGCGGATTGAGGACCGGATTCTGGCGGCGGATCAGTTTGGAGAGCTGTGTAAGGCAGATGTCTGGCCGCGCCTGATCTTTGGGATGACCCAAACGGTGACCGAAGAGGAAATGGATCGTGTGGTCGATGGGGCGGTCAAGACCTTCATGGCGCGATACGGGGCCAATCAGGGGGCTTGATTTGTCCGCGCAACGGCGCAACTGTGAGAGCATGAATATATCGGTGCCACCGTCGAGCAACCTGCACCCGTTTCCGACTCAGCAGGTGGCGTTTCATCGCACAGAACTGTCTGTGATCTTATCTCTCTATGGCCGGTTTGTTGCTGCGGGCGAGTGGCGGGACTATGGCATTTCCTGCCTGCGCGATGTGGCCGTGTTCTCGGTGTTCCGGCGCACAGCGGAGAACCCGATCTACCGGATCGAAAAACGCCCACGGATGCGTGACAAGCAGGGAATGTACGCAGTTGTTGGGATGGACGGCCAGATTTTGCGACGCGGCCATGACCTGAAGACCGTTTTGCGTGTGTTGGAGCGCAAACTGATCCGCGCCGTCGAGTAATCTCTCTCAAAAGGAGGCCCGTTCCGGGCCACACGATGTTTTGCAATCGCCTCCGGCGCTTGCGTTTGGTGGTCACTCTGCCATGAGGCGTTTGTGCGCTGTGACGGGGCCGTCGCCTTGGGCTGCGATCCTGGAGATGGCCGCGTCAATCGATTCGCGGGCGACCGCCATATGGCCGGCGTTGGCATGCAAGAGTGTGTCTGCCGTCAAAACCCAGGCCACATGGCCTTTCCAGAACAGCAGATCGTTGCGGGCGTAGTCGGAGCCTGGCGGCAGATGTGCGCCCAGTTGGTCCTCCTGTTGGTCGCTGTCACCGGGGCAGGGCAGACCGCAGGCGAGGCACGCAGCCTGCACGAGGCCGGAGCAGTCGATGCCCCAGACGCTGTTGCCGCCCCAAAGATAGGGTGTGCCGAGGAACAGCTCGGCAATGGCCACCGGATCCGTGGCGATATTATGCACGCGGTGAAGGTGTTGGCGTGGGATATGGCCGAGGGCGGTTTCGACAAATGTGGCGCTCTCTGACAGTGCGGTAATCCGGCTGCCGAAAGACAGGCTGTGACGTTCGGGTGACTTCATATCCGGCGCCGTATAGGCATGTGTGCTGCGGGCGGTGACATGGTGAGTGGGATCTTGCGCCTCCGACAGCGCGGCGCTTTGCACGTAACCGCAGTAGCCGTCTTTGGACGCGCGCAGGAGGCTCCAGCCGTCTTGCTGACCCAGCACCGTGACAGCATCGCCACAGAGCAGTTGCCTGTCGCGCGCGCCGCCGGGCGTTCGGCAGAGATCGGTGAGCGGTACTGCGATCTGCATCGCTTTCTCTTTTGTGATCAGGGCCGGATCGAGGGTCAAGCGCGCGTCGGTCACTGAGCAGACATCTCCGCGATGGTTTTCAGGAGTGCCCGGGTGGCCTGGCCAACGCCGCCTTTGGGGCGGGCAGGCGCGTCGCTGGGTTGCCAGCCATAGATGTCGAAATGCGCATATGCCGTTTGATCCACAAAGCGGCGCAGGAAGAGCGCGGCGGTGATCGACCCGGCGAACCCGCCCTTGGGTGCGTTGTCGAGATCGGCGATCCCCGGTTCGATCATGGTCTCGTAAGGCGCGTGGAAGGGCATGCGCCAGACCGGGTCCGCCTGTTGTGTGGCTGCTGTTTCCAGGCGGGTGACGAAGGTCGCGTCGTCGCAGTAATAGGGCGCGAGATCGGGGCCAACGGCGACCCGCGCCGCCCCGGTCAGCGTGGCCATGGAGATGATGAGGTCCGGGTCCTCCTCCTGTGCAAAAGTCAGCGCATCCGCGAGCACAAGGCGCCCTTCGGCGTCGGTGTTGTTGATCTCGACCGTCAGCCCCTTGCGCGAGGTCAGGATGTCACCCGGGCGGAACGCGTTGCCGGATACGGCGTTCTCGACCGCAGGGATCAGCACGCGCAGCTGCACAGGCAGGCCGCTGGCCATGATCATATGTGCCAGACCCAGCACGGCGGCCGCCCCGCCCATGTCCTTCTTCATCAGACCCATCGACGCCCCGGGTTTGAGGTTCAGCCCGCCGGTGTCAAAGCAGACGCCCTTGCCCACCAGCGTGATGCGCGGGCCTGCGTCGCCCCAGCGCATGTCGATCAGCCGGGGTGCCCGGTTGGCGGCGCGCCCGACCGTGTGAATCATCGGAAAGTTCTCTGCCAGCAGGGCATCTGCCATGGTCACGGCGATTTTGGCGCTATGGCGTGCGGCGAGATCTCGGGCCGCTTGCTCCAGATCGTCCGGGCCCATGTCGGAGGCGGGTGTGTTGATCAGATCGCGGGTCAGGGCCTCACCGGTTGCGATGGCGGCCACTGCATTGGCATCAACGCCGTCGGGGGCGATGAGTGTGGCAGGCATGGGTGTCTGTGTTTTGTATCGCTCGAACCGATATCCGGCGAGCAGCCACCCCAGTGCCTCGACCTCTGCCTGATCTTGCGGAAGCCCGGATGCAATCTTGTAGGTTGCTTTCGGCAGTTTGGCCGCTGCAGCGGCAAGGTGGAAGCGGGCGCGGCCGCGAGCTTCGCGACTTCCGTAACCGACGACCGCACCGCAGGGCGCACCACCGTCGCCTGGCAGGGGCACGGCCTGTCCCAATGCCCCGGTAAAGCCAAGCCCATCGAGCCAGGCAAGGATGGCATCCGGCTGAGTTTCGCGCCAGGCTGCGAGGCCCGGTTGATCGACAACATGTAGGGGGAGCGCCGTTTCGGTGGGGGCGGCAAAGAGCGGCAGAGGCATGGGCTGGGCCTTTTTGGGAGCTATTGCGGCCAGCCTAGCCTGTCATGCCCGCCGCGCAAGGCGTCAGATGGTGATGTCCTGAAGATCCCAGATGGCTGTCAGTGACTGTTCGCCAATGCGGATCAACCGCGCGAGCGTTGCAGAGACCGCGGGACCATCGCCCGCGTCAATGGTTGAAATGACGTCATGGGCCACGCGGGTCAATGCGTGCATACCGATCTGGTCGCCGATGGCGATCAGCGAGCGGGCGCATTTGCGCAAGTCATCATAGTTGTGCGCCGCAAAGAGCCGGTTGCAATGGGACAGGCGCAAGGCCATCTCTTCCATCGCACGACACACGACGTCCTCGGCGCCGATGTCGCCAAGCTCCGCATAGAGTGCGGCCAGCCGGTCCTGATCAACATGCACCGCTTCTTTCAGCCTGATTTTCAGGACTTGATCCATAGTACTCACCCTTTGCACCCCCACGGCCTGACCAGATATGCCGCGCAAAGCTATCCAAAGTGTTGAGACCACGGGTGCTTTTCCCTCGAATTCTATTTGAATTCAGTATAGCTCCACCGCAAAAAGCCGAGCGGGACAGTTATGGATAACGCAAAACCGTTGCCGAGTTATTTGGTGCCATCATATCGCCCCGAAGGCGGCGATCACGGAACATGGGCCGCAGTGGGGCATGCAGTCGACGTGCGACATGTGGCGCGTCTGATCCTGCGCGGGCTTTGGACCGACAGCGGCGATGATAGGCCTGAGCCCTTCAACGCCCACATTGAGACCTTTCAACCCGTTTGAGATGCGGCCCTCAGCGGCCTTGCGAGGAGTGAGCGTATGGAACAGATCCTGTCACTGGCGGCCACCAATCTGCTGTCGCCTATTATCCTGTCCTTTGCGCTTGGTGTTGCAGCCTCGCTGGCGCGGTCTGATCTGAGCGTGCCCGAGGCAGCGGCCAAGGCGCTGTCGATCTATCTGCTTTTTGCGATCGGGTTCAAAGGCGGCGTCAGCGTGTCGGCGCATGGGATTGATGTGAAGCTGGGTCTGACCCTTCTGGCGGGGGTGATTCTATCGGCCGTTCTTCCGTTGATTGCCTTTGCGCTCTTGCAGGTCATGACCCGGTTGAGCCGACTGGATGCGGCGGCGGTTGCGGCGCACTATGGATCGATCTCCATTGTGACCTTCGTGGCGGCCACATCCGTGCTGGAAAGCAGCGGGATCGCCTCCGAAGGCTATATGGTCGCCGTGGCGGCAGCGATGGAGGCGCCTGCGATCCTCTCGGCGCTATGGCTGATCTCCCGCAGTGGAAATGGCCAGCGGATGGACAGCACGCTTTGGCGCGAAATCTTGCTGAACGGTTCGATTGTTTTGCTTGTGGGGGCCTTTTTCATCGGTTGGGCGACCGGCGAAGAGGGGCTTGAGGAGATTTCGAGCTTTGTCGTGGCGCCGTTTAAGGGTGTTCTCTGCCTCTTCCTGCTGGATATGGGGCTGGTGGCCGGGCGTGGGTTGCGCGAGCGCAGCGATGTGCTGCGCCCCGGCGTGCTTGCCTTCGGTCTGCTGATGCCGGTGATCGGCAGCCTCTGCGGCCTTGGCGCTGGCCTGCTTCTCGGGCTCTCCTCCGGTGGTGTGGCTTTGCTGATGGTGCTGTCGGCCTCGGCGTCCTATATCGCGGTGCCAGCGGCGATGCGGGTGGCGTTGCCAGAGGCGAACCCGGCGATCTACCTCACGTTGTCTTTGGGCGTGACCTTCCCTTTCAATCTGACGCTGGGCATTCCATTGTATGTTGCAGTGGCGACAACCATGACAGGAGGCTGACCCATGCAAACCCATCAAGCCAAACGGGTCGAGATCACCATCGAGGCGATCATGCAGTCGCGCCTCACCGAAGCCTTGCTGTCCGCAGATGTGACGGGCTTTACGGTTCTGCCGGTTCTGGGCGGCTCCGGACGCTCCGGCGCCTGGACCCGCGCTGGTGAGATTGGCCGCGCCAGTGGCATGGTGCAGGTCATCTGCATCGTGCGTCCTGAAAAATTGGACAAACTGCTCGACGCCGCTTTCGACGTAGTCGAACGCCATATCGGCGTCGTGACAATTGTGGATTGCGAAGTGTTGAGAGCCGAACGGTTTTAACTCATTGTAAACCATAATTAAGGACCCTCCCCCGCTATGAGCAGGCGCACCGTTTCGATTCAGCTACCCGCCGACTTGGCGCTTGCGGTTCACGACCTTGCGGTTGAGCAGCAGGGCACCGTGGCCAAGATCGTGGAGGATGTGCTGATGGCGCATCTGGCGGCGCAAGAGCAGGTCAAAAAGAAGTCAGATGCTGTCGATCCGCGGCTCGTCTTTGCGCTGCAGAAACTGCTGTTTCGCGACATGGCCGAGGCCAAGAGCTGGGAAGATCTCGATGCGCGACTTGGCCGCCATGGGTATTTCATGCGGATCGCCTGGGGTGGCTTGTCGCTGCACACGGAAACGAGCGGACAGAAGCTCTGCAATACGGCAGAGCTTGGGTTTTCCTACGCAACCTTCCTGCGCCGGTTCGGTCCCGGCAAACCGCACGACCCGCGCGAGGGGTGAGGCGCGCAGTTGTTCCAGCGGCCAGATATCCGCTGTGACGTCGGCCAAGTGCGCGCCGCGCGCCAAGCCACTTTCGCCTTTCCTTCCTGACCCGAGCGGGGGCAGTGTTGTCCGGCAAGCATGAGAGGCCAGATATGACCGCGAAAACCTCGCTGAGACCGGAATTCCTGGTGAGCGACGAACAGGACCTGAGACGTTCGTTTGCCGCGACACATGACATCGCCATCAAGAAATGCATGGCTCAGATTGATGTGCACGCGCGGTCCTTCATCGAACGATCGCCGTTTGTCTGCATCGGCACCCAGTCGCAGGCTGGCTCTGCGGATGTAAGTCCACGCGGCGATCCTCGTGGTTTCGTGAAAATTCTGGACGACAAGACGCTGCTGATCCCTGACAGGCTGGGCAACAACCGTCTCGATACGCTGACAAATCTTCTGACAAATCCCAAGGTGGGGCTGCTGTTTCTGATCCCGGGCTTTGACGACACTATGCGGATCAATGGGCACGCACAACTGACACGCGACCCTGATTTACTGTCACTGATGACCGTAAAGGACCGCATTCCTGGCCTCGCCATCGTTGTGCATGTCGAAGAGGTGTTCATCCACTGCGCCAAGGCGCTCCGGCGTTCAAAGCTCTGGGATCCTGATCAGCTTCAGGACAGGGGGGATGTTCCGTCCTTGATGAAGATCATTCTCGATCAGACGAGCGGAGCGCCTTCCGACCCTGACGCGCAAAAGAAGCTTGATGAGGGTTTGGAGGAAGAATACCGCAAAACAATGTATTGATTTGTGAATATCGCGCTGCGCCAAAACTGATCTACCCCTTTTGCGACGCACGATGGGTGAACCTGGCCAAATGGCCTGTCTCGCGCAGCCTTCATCAAGACCACTTGCTGCAAAGCTCCCAGACCATTCTAGAGACGTTTGTGCTTTTGACGACAAACAGGACATGTGACCGTTGACCGATGATCAGGCAACCCGCGGTGCCAAGTGGTGTGCGTTTCTCAAGCGCTGGGTCCTGCGCGTGCTCAGCTTTCACCTGATCTTTGCAGTGGTCTACATCTTTGTTTTGGTGCCTGGCGCGCTGATTGTGGTGATTTTCCTTCCACCACTGATCTTCATCATGTTAGAGGTGTGGCTGCTCTCGATGCCTGACATCCTAACGCAGTACCCTTTTGCGGGAATTCCAACAGCGGTCAGCATTACGGGTACTGGCGCCATCTTTTGGGGCCTGAGGTGGTGGCGCCTGAATTGGCATGGCGCGATGGCCATCGCGATGATCTGCGGCGTCTTTTTGTTTGGCCATACAGGGAACCTGATTGTCGAGCCCATCAAGATCGAAGAGGCGAAGCGGCTTGGGGCGTCCTGTATCTCAGGTGGGAGTTTCTTCTCTCACGTTCCGCTTTGGCAAGGTTGGGATATGCACCATAGTTATGCCTATGGGTCGGCTTTTGTGGATGGCCAGACATACCTGTGGAGCTACACGGAAATCGCCTATGCCGCGCCGTTTGCGCATGACGGTCCCTTTGATGGCTGCAGACCTCTGCCCGAGTGAGCCCATATGCCTGCGCGCAAGCACTGGTTCCGCCGCCTGATGGCGGCGGATCTGTTGTGGGGCGGCAATCAGCCTTTTTTCAGGACGCGGTTGCCCAGAAGCTCGGCGATTTGCACGGCGTTGAGTGCGGCTCCCTTGCGCAAGTTGTCCGACACGCACCACAGGTTCAGGCCGTTCTCAATCGTGCTGTCCTGACGGATGCGGCTGATGAAGGTGGCGAAATCGCCCACGCATTCGACGGGCGAGACGTAGCCGCCGTCTTCGCGCTTGTCGATCACCATGATGCCCGGCGCTTCGCGCAGGATCTCGCGGGCTTCGTCTTCATCGAGGAAGTCCTCGAATTCGATGTTCACCGCTTCCGAGTGGCCGACGAACACCGGCACGCGCACGCAGGTGGCCGTGACCTTGATCGCCGGATCGACGATTTTCTTCGTCTCAGCCACCATCTTCCACTCTTCCTTGGTGGAACCGTCGTCCATGAAGACATCGATATGCGGAATCACGTTGAAGGCGATCTGCTTGGTGAATGTCTTCGCGGGCTTCTCATCGACCGGGTTGTAGATCGCCTTGGTCTGATCCCAAAGCTCATCAATACCCTGCTTGCCCGCGCCCGACACCGACTGGTAGGTCGAGACCACAACGCGTTTGATCGTCGCGCGGTCGTGCAGCGGTTTCAGCGCCACAACCATCTGCGCGGTGGAGCAGTTGGGGTTGGCGATGATGTTCTTCTTCGCGTAACCCTCGATGGCGTCCGGGTTCACTTCCGGAACAATCAGCGGCACATCGGGGTCGTAGCGGTAGAGCGAGGAGTTATCGATCACGACACAACCCGCCTTGGCCGCCTTGGGCGCGTATGTCTTGGTCGCCTCCGAGCCCACGGCAAAGAGCGCAATGTCCCAGCCGGTGAAATCGAAGGTGTCCAGATCCTTGGTCTTGAGCGTCGTCTCGCCAAAGCTCACTTCCGTGCCCAGCGACTTGCGTGAAGCAAGAACTGTGAGCTCGTCCACCGGGAAGTGGCGTTCGGAAAGGATGTTCAGCATTTCGCGGCCCACATTGCCTGTGGCACCCGCAATAACGACGCGGTAACCCATCTGTTTTACTCCGATTCAGGGGATGGTCCGCGCGTCTTATACGCAAGGGCGCTTGAGGGAAAGGGCCTCAGCCGGTCTTGGCCTTCCATTTGGCGCTGACGGCCTTGGCGGAGTTCAGCAGCAGCGCGATGTCCATCGCCACCGCAACGAACCGCGCGCCTGCGTCGAGCGAGGCCTGGATCATCTCGTCGTTGGGTGTAAGGATGCCCGCCGCTTTGCCGCTGTCGCTGATCTGCTTGAGCGCTGCGAGGATCGTCACCTGCATATCGGGATGATTGGTCTGCCCGAGGTAGCCCATGCTGGCGGAGAGGTCGGCCGGGCCGATGAAGACCCCATCGACGCCCTCGACGGCAAGGATCTCATCGAGATTGTCGAGGCCGGTTTTTGTCTCGACCTGCACCAGAAGGCAGATTTGTGCGTCGGCGGTGGGGCCATAGTTTTCCATCTGCCCGAAGTTCGACACGCGGCCCACGGCGTAGCCGACGCCACGGGTGCCGTTTGGCGGATAGTGACAGGCACGCACCAGCTCCCGCGCCTGCTCGGCGGTTTCGACAATCGGCACAAGGACCGTTTGCGCGCCCGCATCCAGTACCTGTTTAATGATCCAGGTCTCTCCAACGGGGACGCGCACCACCGGGTGGCTGTTGCTGCCTTTGAGCGCCACCAGTTGGTCGCGGATGGAGCGGATGTCGTTGGGGGAATGCTCGCCATCGATCAGCAGCCAATCATAGCCTGCGCCGCCGAGGATTTCCGCGGTAATGCCTTCGGCGAGGCTCATCCAGCAGCCGAACTGTGTTTCGCCCTCTGCGAGGGCTTTCTTGAAAGTATTGAGAGGCGCGGGCATGTGTCTTCCTTTTGATCGTCCTGGCGGGAGCTTAGAGCGGAAGAGAGAGGGTCTGCAATGAACATGCGCGGCGGGGCGTTGCGGAGGAAGCGCCCTCACCCCCGTCGAGGGGGGGTCGGCCGCTGCCCGGCTTGTCAGCCGGGTCCGCAGGCGGCACCCATCGGGGCAGGTGGTCACGGGCGGCGCGCGGGGGTCAGCGCACCTCCCACTGCGTTGCGGTGTTTTCCTGCCAGCCGTTTTCGTGCAGCAGCGGTGTGTCGGATGTGGCCTCAGGATAGCCCAGGCAGAGATAGCCGGTCAGCGACCAGGCGGGCGGGGCTTCCAGTGTTTCGGCCACCGCTATCGGGTCGAGGATCGACACCCAGCCGACACCAATGTTTTCAGCCCGGGCCGCCAGCCAGAGCGTATGGATCGCCATGACCGTGGAATAGCTGAGCATCTCGGGCATGGTCTGCCGACCGAGACCTTTGCCTTCTTCGACGGAAAGATCGGTGAAGACTGCGAGATGCACGGGTGCTTCGCGCAGCCCCGCCAATTTCAGGGTCAGGTACTTTTGCCGCTCACGTGCAGCGTAGGCGTTTGCCGCAGCACTGTTGCAGCTCTCGAAACTGTTTATGATTTCGGCACGTTTGTCGGCGCTGTCGACACGGATCACCCGCCAGGGCCGCGCGTTGCCGACGGAGGGCGATAGCTGCATGCGGGCGCGCAGCCGGTCGAGCAGCGGGTCGGGCAAAGGATCGGTGCGAAAATACCGCACGTCGCGCCGCCATGTGAGCAGCTCGTCCAATGCGTTGCGATGCCTGCTGGTCAATTTCACGTCATGCGTCCCCGTCGCGGGCAAAGGCCCGTGCGAGGCCCTTAAATCACCTTGATCACGTCTTTGTCGATGGCCAGCATGTAGCCGCGCCGTGCGATGTTCTTGACCAGCAGCTCTGCCACGATCTGGTTGCCAAGCGTATCGCGCAGGCGTTTGATGCGCGTGGCGCCCGCTGCTTCCTCGCAGTCCGTCGGGCTGCGGCCCGAAATCACGCCCTCGATCTCGGAGCCGGAGAGCACGTCATCATCCATTCGCGCCTCGGCCAGAACCGACATCGTCTCCATCGCGGCATCGGTCAGCTTGAAACCAAGGTTGTTGAGATAGACGGTGTTCTCCTCGCGGCTGATCAGCAGGGAGTTCACCTGAATGCCCGCCCGTTCGATCTGGGCCACGCGGCGGTTCATATTCACGAGCATGACGAGGAAGACGAGTGCAGCGGTCAACATGGCGGTGGCAAAGACCAGCAGCACGAAGATCACCAGACGGTAGCTCATCAGCGTGTCGGAAAAGGCGGTGCCGGACTGTGCGAGGATCTCCAGCAGCTTGACCTCGGCCTGGGTCGTCAGGTCGTCGTTTTCGATGAACAGCTGTTCAACCCGGGCGTTGAAGGCGTTGCCATCCGGCAGGGCCCAGAACATCAGCCCTGCTGCGATCAGCAGCACCAGCACGATACCGGCAATTCCGAAGATGACAATCCGCGCGCCGGACCGGCGCATGTCAGAAGCGGAGGAAGTTTGCTCCTGCACTCTGTTTCCTTTCTTCCAGCCCGGTTTCATCAAAGACCGATACGATGTTGAGCAGGGTCCAGCCCCGGGTGGCGAGGCGTGCGGCCAGTTCTGTCTTGGCGCCGCCCATGGAGCACTGCGAGATTTCCGCGACGCCATAGTGCAGCCGCAGCGGGTTGTCCTGCTTGGCTTTGTAGTCGGCATAACACCCGGCCGTCGCCACCTGCGGCAGCATCAGAGCAAGGACCAGACCGAGGATGAGGGCTGTCTGTTTCATGATCGTGATCCTGCGCGTGAGGGCCGGGATATTCAATAACAAAAGGGGTTTGGCACTCATGTTATCCGATAACCAAGGGCTGATATTGCCTGTCTGAGGGGGGTGGCCCCAGTTTGATCGGGACAAGGCCGCCGGTGTTTGCGTGTGGTCATCAGATCAGAGAAGGACCACCCCATGCACCGCAAGTTCATTGCCACGATCATTGCCGCCGCTCTGGCGGTGACCGCCATCGGCAGCGCCCCGGCGCGGGCGGATGATGATGCGCTCAAGGCGCTCGCGGCTATCGCCGGGATCGCCATCATCGGGAAGGTTATTCACGACCGCAACAAGCGCAAGTCCGAGCAGCATACCGTCACTCGCAAGAGCAGCAGTCATTCAAACGGTCGTGTTTATGATCTGAAGCCCCGACCATTGCCGCAGCGCGCGAACCGCCGCTTGCTGCCTGGAAATTGCCTGCGGTCGGTGGACACCTGGGACGGGCGCGTGCGCTATTTCGGCAAGCGCTGTCTGGAGCGCAACTACCGCCATGTCGATCGCTTGCCGCAGCGGTGTGCCGTGCGGTTCCGCGGGGAAGATCGGTCTCGCCGGGGGTATGAGGCGCGTTGTCTCAACCGTGCGGGATACAAATTGGCCCGGTCCTAAAACCGGGTCGATCAGGGCTGGAGGGCTCCCCTTAACCGGCTCTGACCTTGGAGGGGGCGTTCGGGCGCTCCCTTCCTTTTCTTAACAAGTGCTGCGCGCTCCCCACGGGGAGCGCGTGTTTTCTTGCCTCCGGCGGGGATATTTGTCGCCAGAAGAAACGAGGGGCTTGTGTGTCCGGCCGGTTCGTTGGATCACCGGAGGATGGAGCCGGATTTCGAGTTTGAGCGCGCGGCTTATGCGCAGGGGTTCCGGCGGGTTGCCGGCGTTGATGAGGTTGGGCGCGGGCCGTTGGCGGGGCCTGTGACGGCGGCAGCGGTGGTGCTGGACCCAACCTGCATTCCCGAAGGGCTGAACGATTCTAAGCAGTTATCGATCAAGCGGCGCAAGGATCTGTCGGAGCAGCTGATGGGCTGTGCGGCGATCTCGGTGGCCCATGCTTCGGTCGAGGAGATCGAGCAGTACAATATCCTTCAGGCGAGTCATATGGCGATGCGGCGCGCGCTGGCGGGGCTGCCGGAGGCGGTCGACTACGTGCTGATTGATGGCTCCATGGTGCCGCAGGAGTTGAACACGCAGGCGTTGGCCGTGCCCAAGGGAGATATGCGCTGCCTGTCGATTTCCGCAGCCTCGATTGTCGCGAAAATTGCCCGTGACAGGCTGATGGTGGATTTGGCGCAACAGTATCCCGGCTATGGCTGGGAGACCAATATGGGCTATGGATCAAAAAGCCACATCTCGGCGCTTCAAAATCTGGGGCCGACCCCACATCATAGACGAACCTTCAAGCCGGTCCACAACATGTTGTATCAAGATAAAATTGTAAAGCCTTGATTCAAAAAAGAATTTGACCACGAATCGCCTTTGACTCATGCTGAACTCAACCAACGAGTGCTTGAAAGCGCCGGGACAGAGGCAGACATTGATGACAAAGACGAAAAGCGCTGCGGCGCTTCCATTGAACGCGATTCTGGATGGTGACTGCATCAAGGTGATGAACAGCCTGCCCGAGGCATCGGTTGATCTGATCTTTGCTGATCCGCCCTATAACCTGCAGCTGAAGGGTGAGTTGCACCGGCCTGACAACTCCCGCGTTGATGCGGTGGATGATGCTTGGGATCAGTTCTCCAGCTTTGCCGCCTATGACAAATTCACGCGCGACTGGCTTGCCGCGGCGCAGCGTCTGTTGAAGCCGAATGGCGCGATCTGGGTCATTGGCAGCTATCATAATATTTTCCGGGTGGGTGCGGCGCTGCAGGATGCGGGCTTCTGGATCTTGAACGATGTGGTCTGGCGCAAATCGAACCCGATGCCGAACTTCCGGGGCAAGCGCTTCACCAATGCGCATGAAACGATGATCTGGGCCGGGAAGTCCGAGGACAGCAAATATACCTTTAACTATGAGGCGCTGAAGGCGTTGAACGAAGGGATTCAGATGCGCTCGGACTGGGTGCTGCCCATTTGCAATGGGCACGAGCGTCTGAAAGACGACAAGGGCGACAAGGCGCATCCGACACAGAAACCGGAAGGGCTGTTGCACCGTGTGCTCGTGGGGTCCAGCAATCCCGGTGATGTTGTGCTTGATCCGTTCTTTGGCACGGGCACGACGGGTGCCGTGGCGAAGATGCTGGGGCGCGAATTCATCGGGATCGAGCGCGAGGCGGCCTATCGAAAGGTGGCTGAAAAGCGGATTTCGAAGGTGCGCAAGTTTGACCGCGAGGCATTGCAGGTCAGCACCTCGAAACGGGCTGAGCCGCGCGTGCCCTTTGGCCAGTTGGTCGAGCGTGGCATGTTGCGCCCGGGCGAGGAACTGTACTCTCCGCGCGGTCAGATTGCGAAGGTGCGGGCTGATGGCACACTGATTGGCACGGATGTAAAGGGGTCGATCCACCAGGTGGGCGCGCATCTGGAAGGCGCACCCAGTTGTAACGGCTGGACCTATTGGACCTTCAAGCAAGACGGCAAGAAAGTTCCGATCGATGTGCTGCGTCAGCAGATCAGATCAGAGATGGCGAGTTAACTCACAGATTTACCGAACACCGCCGGTGCCTGCGGCCTTTCTGAAGGGGCTGCCAATGTGAGGCACACACCTGAACCTCGCCCAGTGTGGCGAGGTTTTTTTTGTCGTCATGCACGGCAGCGCATCACTCCTGTGGTGTAGCGCTGGTTTCAATATGGATGCCTGTAGATCCGGCCAGTTTGAGGGGGGTCAAAGCTGGTGCGTTTTTCGCCGGATCAATTGATCCTCTTGGGCCTTACGTTGTGACTGAGCGCTGAGTGAATGTAGCGCGCACCGAAGTCCGACTTGTTGACCACATGGATCACGCCAGCCGACTGTGCCTTGTCGAACATGAAGGGTGTGGGCCAGTCACTGACCATCACAATCGGGATTTTTGCGAAATCCGGATCGTCCGACAGCTCAAGCGCGAAGTTTGCGCCGGTGCCATCCGGCAGATTGTTGTCGAGCAGGATGATCGTGGTGCGCTGATTGGCCATATGTTGGCGCGCTTCCTCAATCGTAGACGCGAATACGGCGGAAACATTCTTGAAGCTTTTGTTCAGGATGCGACGGATTCGTTCCTGATCGAAAAGGCTGTCTTCGATCACCAAACACGTCGGCCCAGAGGGCGAGGACCGGACTGCTGCGTTTTGCTCTTGCATGGTCTGCTCTCACATTGTCGTTCTTTTGAGCAGGCTAGCCAAAGTCGGTTAAAATATCGTGTCAGACTACCGCGGCATCGGGGTCTGACCGCTGTTGTAAGCGGCCCAGTCGGTGATCTCCGGATAGTAGGTCTGTCGCCATCTGCGCACACGCGGGTTCATGATGCGCCGCCATAGGGGTGGCATCATCGCGGCCATTGTCATGATCGGGTAGCCATAGGGCAGCTGCGGCGCCTCCTCGGCTGAATAGGTCTGCAAGACCGGAAAGCGCCGGTCAGGCTTGAAATGATGATCTGAGTGGCGCTGGAGGTTGATTAGCAGCCAGTTTGACATGCGGTGATCGGCGTTCCAGGAATGCTGCGGTTTGACGTGTTCGTATTTTCCGTCGCCCAAGTGTTTTCGGGTCAGCCCGTAGTGTTCGATGTAGTTGACCAGTTCCAGCTGCCAGATCGCCGTGCCCGCCTGGATCAGGAAAAGTATCAGCCCTGACAGGCCGCCAAGCGCCAAGGCCAGCAAGAGGAACGCGGCTTGCAACACCCAATAGCGGAAGAACGGGTTGGAGTGGTGCGACCAGGGCTGCCCGCGCCGTGCCAGCATCTGTTTCTCGGCCACGAAAGCAGAGACCAAAGACTGCCACAAGACGCGGGGATAGAAGCGGTGAAACCCCTCGTTATAGCGCGCGGTCACCGCATCCTTGGGTGTGCCGACATAGCGGTGGTGCACCAGCAGATGTTCGGAGCGAAAATGCGAATAGAGCACCATGCCGAGCAGGATATCGGCCAGCCACCGCTCGGTCTTGTTCCTCTGGTGCATCAGCTCGTGGCTGTAGTTGATACCGATGGTGCCGGTGATGACGCCGACCCCGAAGAACATGGCAATCCTCTCGACCTCGTTCAGATGCTCGGCCTGTGGCACATACCAAATCAGGCTGAAGAGCAGGCAGAACTGCACCGGCGCCCAGATCATCGTGATGGCCCGATACCAGAACAGATGGCGGGTGTCGGTCTGCGGGTCGGCGTTGCTGGTGTCGTGTCCGAAGACCGTATCGAGTGCGGAGAACAGAAACCACGTCAACACAGGCAGAAGCAGTAAGGTCCAGCCGCCGTGGGTCGCGCTGATCCAGGCCACGGGCACCAGCAGCAGCGAGACCCAGAAGGGGGCGGCGCGCGTCGGGCGTATCAGGTCTGCAAGGGGCACGGTGGGTTTGTGTGGTGTCATGCTCGGGGCTCGTTGGTGTCGCAACAGTCTAGATCAGCCGAGACGGCCCTTCCAAGTGTGACGTAACGCCTAAAACGCGTTGCGGGTCAGATCGAAGGCCTTACGCATGACCGTGGGAAGATCGCTGGGGCGAAAGTCGTCCTTGGCGATGAACTGGCCATGGGACACCGGTGTGTCGATATCGAGCTGGGCCACGCGCACCTCCAGCCGCAGATGGAAATGGGTGAAGGTATGGCGCACCTCACCGTTCAGGGTGTCCCAGTCTGCCTCAGCGGGGGGCGTAACCTGCGGCAACGCGTCGCCGCTGTCCACCCAAGGGGTGCCCGGCCAGCCCAACATGCCACCCAAAAGGCCGGTTTCGGGGCGGGTTTCGAGCAACCACGCGCCATCTGTCCGGCAGCCCACAAAGGCAATGCCATGGCGCGTCGGTTTGGTTTTCTTGGGCGTTTTCCGAGGGAGGTCGGGCGCCGTGCCAAGCACGCGTGCTTGGCACGGCGCCCTCCACGGGCACAAACCGCAGGCGGGGGATTTCGGGGTGCAGATGGTGGCGCCAAGGTCCATCACCGCCTGCGCATAGTCTCCGGGCCGCGTGTCCGGTGTCAGCGTCTCCGCAAGCGCCATCAATTCCGGTTTTGCCCCGGGTAGAGGGCTGTGGACATCATGCAGCCGGGCCATCACCCGTTCCACGTTACCATCGAGCACGGTGTGCCGCAGATCGAAGGCGATAGAGGCGATGGCCGCCGCCGTGTACGGCCCGATGCCCGGTAGCGCGAGCAAAGCCGCGTGGTCAGCGGGGAACCTGCCGCCATGATCAGCCACGACGACGCGTGCGCATTTGAGCAGATTACGCGCCCGGGCATAGTACCCCAGTCCTGCCCATTCCCCCATCACATCCGCATCCTCGGCGGCTGCCAGATCGCCGACCGTCGGCCACCGGGTGGTGAAGCGGTGAAAATAGTCTTTCACGGCGGCAACAGTGGTCTGTTGCAGCATCACTTCCGACATCCAGACGCGATAGGGGTCGGGCCGCACCCCCGCTCCCGGGGGCACGCGCCAGGGCAGCTTGCGCGCGTGCACATCGTACCACGCCAGCAGAGCCGCGTTCAATTCTTCGGGAGGAGAGGCAAGGTCACGCAATATTTATGATCGTCTTTTCGCTTTGGCTGGTTGCTGAGGGCTGGACGGGCTATGGTCAGGCAACCGTTTCTGATGAAGATAGCGATGCCAAGCAGACGCGCCACAACAAAAGGGTTCACCCGCACCGCCAGCCTGCTCACGGGCCGGATCAGAGCGGCGTCGGAAAGCCGTGGGTTTGCGCAAAGCCGCCTTCTGACCCAGTGGGTCGAGGTGGTGGGCGCGGATTTGGCTGCCATCGCGCGCCCGGTCGAGGTGAGTTACGGGCGCGGTGGCATGGGGGCCACCCTGACGCTTCTGACCACCGGCGCGCAGGCGCCGATGCTTGAGATGCAGAAAGAACAGCTGCGGGCACGCGTCAATGCCGTCTACGGCTATAATGCCATCGCGCGCGTGCGCATCACGCAGACGGCCGCAACCGGTTTTGCCGAAGGGCAGGTGGCCTTTGACCCGGCGCCAGCCAAAACCACAAAACACCCCGTTTCACCCACCGTGCAAAAACAGGCGGTTGAGACGGCAGAAGATATTCAGGATGCCGGGCTGCGGGATGCGCTCACAAAGCTTGGCGAAAACATACTGACGAAAACACACCGCTGAAAAGGAACTGCTGATGTCACGACTGATGATCATCTCCGCCGCCGTGGCCGCCCTTGGGGTCGGGGCTTATTTTGTGACCACGCCCGGTCCCTCCACATCCGTGTCGCCCGCTGACCCGCTGGGCGCGGCCCACGCGCAGGGCGCGGAGGCGGACATCGACACCTCCAGCATTGCCGAGATGAGCCTGGGCAACCCCGACGCGCCGGTCACGGTGATCGAATACGCCTCCTACACCTGTCCGCATTGCGCGACCTTTCACTCAGGTCCCTTCAAGCAGTTGAAGGCAGACTACATCGACACGGGCAAGATCAACTTTGTCTATCGCGAGGTCTATTTTGACCGCTACGGCCTCTGGGCGTCGATGATCGCGCGCTGCGCGGGCAGCCCGCAGAGCTTCTTTGGCATGAGCGATCTGATCTACTCCGGGCAGTCGACCTGGGCGCGGGCCGGTGATCCCACAGAGATCGTGGGGGAGCTGCGCAAGATCGGCCGTCTGGCCGGGCTGGACAGCGACACGATGGAAGCCTGCCTGCAGGACGGTGACAAGGCGCGCACGCTGGTGGCCTGGTATCAGGAAAATGCCGAAGCTGATGGAATCGACAGCACGCCAAGCTTTGTCATAAATGGGCAAAAATACTCCAATATGTCTTATGCCGAGATGGCAGAACTGATCGACGCGGCAGCGGAGTAGCATGGCAGCACCTCTTGAGGGCTTAAAGGTCGTTGAACTCGCCCGGGTGCTGGCAGGCCCCTGGGCCGGGCAAACCCTGTCCGATCTTGGCTGTGAGGTGATCAAGGTCGAAAGCCCTGCGGGTGACGACACGCGCCAGTGGGGTCCGCCCTTTGTCGATCGCGGGGATGACCAGTCGGCGGCGTATTTCCATTCGACAAATCGCGGCAAATCCTCTGTCACGGCGGATTTCCGGACTGAGGAAGGCCGGGCCAAGGTGCATGCCCTGCTCGAAGGCGCGGATATCCTGATCGAGAATTTCAAGACCGGCGGTCTGGCAAAATATGGGCTTGACTATGAGAGCCTGTCGCAGGCGTTTCCGCGCCTGATCTATTGCTCGATCACCGGGTTCGGGCACACCGGTCCTTATGCGCCGCGCGCGGGCTATGATTTCATCGTGCAGGGTATGTCGGGGCTGATGTCCGTCACGGGCGAGCCAGAGGGCCAGCCGCAGAAATACGGCATTGCGATCACGGATATTCTGACCGGGGTCTACGCCACCACGGCGATCCTTGCGGCGGTACACCAGCGCGAACGCACGGGACGCGGACAGCATATCGACATGGCGCTGATGGATGTGGCGGTGGCCATCACCTCGAACCAGGCGATGAACTACCTGACAACGGGCGTGCCGCCGAAACGGATGGGCAATGCGCATCTCAACCTCGCACCCTATCAGGTGTTCGATTGCCTCGATGGTCACATCGTGATCGCGACAGGCAATGACGGACAGTATCAGCGGCTGTGTCATCTGCTGGGTCTTGATGACATGGCGCAGGCGCCGGAGTTCCTGAAAAACGTGGACCGCATCGCCAATCGCGCCGAGATGGATGCGCGGCTGACGGCAGTCACCCGCACGCGCACACGGGTCGATTTGCTGGCCGCCTGCGAGGCCGAAGGTGTTCCCGCAGGCCCGATCAACAACATGGCCGAGGTCATGGCCGACCCGCAGGTGCTGGCGCGCGACATGCAGGTGCAGCCCGGTGGTGTGCCGGGGGTCCGTTCGCCCTTCACTTTCTCGGATGCGGATCTGGACCTGTCCCGTCCCTCCCCCAAACTGGGTGAGCACAACTAGCGTCTGGGCAGCGCGTCCAGCGCAGCAAAGAGCGCATTGTGGGCGTCCTCAAAAGCCAGACGCACGGGCAGGGTGATGACCTTGGTGCGAAAGCTGGCGGGCAGGCGGACAGCGTCTTTTTCCGTGGTGACCAGTTGCGCGCCGCGCGCTTTGGCATCCGCCTCCAGCCGCGCCATCAGCGCGGGAGTCAGCGGCTGGTGGTCCTCCAGCGCTTCGGCATGGGTCACCTCGGCGCCAAGGGTGCGCAGGGTTGCAAAGAACTTCTCCGGATGACCGATCCCGGCAAAGGCCACCACCCGCTGGCCTGCCCAGTCCATGCCGGTTTGCAGCGGTGCCAGATGCGCCTGCACCCGTGGCACGCCGCTTGGCGCGCGAAACCGTGCCTGCGCCTGCGCGTCGCCGAGGCTCAGAAGAATATCCGCCCGCGCCAGACCGGCGGCCACCGGTTCGCGCAGCGGTCCGGCCGGCAGGCACCGCTCATTGCCAAAGCCGCGTTGCGCGTCAACGACAACGATGTTGAGATCCTTGTGCAGCGCGGGGTTCTGAAACCCATCATCCAGCACGACGATGCTGGCCCCCGCCGCCTCCGCCGCCTTGCCGCCTGCCGCGCGATCTTTGGCGACCCAGACCTCTGCGAAGGCCGCCAGTAACAGTGGCTCATCCCCCACATCTTCGGCGCTGTGCGTGGTGGGGTCAACGCGCACAGGGCCCGCCAAACGCCCGCCGTAGCCCCGGCTGACCACATGTGGTGTGTGGGAGGTGCCGATCAACCGTTCGATGATGGCCATGACCGTTGGTGTCTTGCCGGTGCCGCCCGCGTTGATATTGCCAACGCAGATCACCGGGATGCCAAGCCTATGGGAGGATGTCGCGGCGAGTCGCCGGGCGGTTGCCCGCGCATAGAGCCAGCCTAGCGGTGACAGTACCCGCGCCAGGGCGCCGGGCTGGTCAGGAGGTCTGAACCAGAAGTCAGGCGTGCGCATTGTGCTGCTCCTGCCGGGTGTCTAGCGTGTCTTCCACCAGCTCGATCACCCGGTCGGTCAGCTCAGCCCCGTGGCTGATGACATCCCAGCCCGCATGCGCCATGGCAGCGGCCTGATCAGGCGCGATCAAGCGCGTCACAGCGGCGCCCAATGTGTGCGCATCTTTGACAATGCGCGCGGCGCCTGCATTTGCGAGCCTTGTATAAAACGGCATATAGCGGCGCACATTCGGGCCGTAGAGCACCGCAGACCCAAGGGCCGCCGCCTCAAAGGGGTCGCATCCACCGTGCCCGGGCGTTAGGGAACTGCCCAGGAAAGACACAGGCGCAAGCCGATAGAACAGGCCAAGATCCTCCGCATCCTCTGCGATCATGACCTGCGTGGTCTCTCCCGGCTCGCCCGGGTCCGACCATGTGCTCACGCGAAACCCCTCCGTTGCGGCCTGTTCAGTCATGCTCTGCACATCTTCGGGCACGGCGGGTTGCAAGATCAGCAGCAGCCGGTGCGAATAGCGGACCGCATGGCGGTGCGCTGCAAAGATGACGTCGGTTTCTGTCTTGCGCACCCCCGCAGCCAACCAGACCGGGCGCCCGCCCAGTGTCGTGATCATGTCTGCCAGATCGGTGTCATCGCAGGGCAGGGCCTGACCACCGGCCTGCAACGCTGGCGCCACCTCGACGTCGCCGCGCGGTATGCCCAATTGCTCCAGCCGGGCCGCGGCGGGGTAGGAACGCGCCATCAGGGCCACGAAGTCGGACAATAGCTCGCGTGTCAGATCCGGCAACCAACGGTCGCGCCGCCCGTCAAAGCCGCCGGTGTCGGCGTCAATCAAAACCATCGCGCAGGCGCGGGCGCCAGCTTCGCTGATCAGCGTTGGCCGCAGCTCGCCCCATGTCCAGATGCACATGTCGGGTGACCAGTGCCCCAAAAACGTATCCACGGCGGAGGGGTGTTCTGACGGCAGCTCTTCGATGTGGACAAGATCCGTCCGATTGACGGCGGAGCGGGCCTGCTGGAGGTCGCCGCGCTCGGGCAGTGTCACCAGCACATGCAAACCATCGCGTGCGGTGCAGAGTCGTTGCGCCAGATCAAGGATCGCCAGCAGGTTGCCCGCCTCGGCCGCATGCAGCCAGACCAGCTCCCCCTCTGGTCTGGGTTCTGCGGGGGTGAACCCGCGCGCCGCTGATCTGCGTGACAGCGCGCGGTACGCCGCCATGCTGAATGAGCGGCCCATGGCGGTTGTCAGCCCAGCTCTTCTGTAGCAGAGGCCGCCGTTTCCTCGTCACGCAGACGGTGCAGGTGCGCGATGAAATAGCGCATATGCGCGTTGTCGACCGTACGCTGTGCCTCCGATTTCCAGGCATTGAATGCGGCCTGGTAGTTCGGGAAAATCCCAACGATATGAATGTCATCCACATTCTTGAAGGTATTGTGCGCAGGGTCGATCAATTCACCCCCGAACACGAGATGCAGCCGTTGGGTCATGGGTTTTGTCCTTTGAAACGGAGAGTTGGCGAAATGTCGCGTGTCTGGCAGCCGGGGTCAAGACGCGTCGGGCGCAAGGGCGGCGAGCACTTCGGGGTGCAGATGCTGCCCCGCGGCGATCACCCCGTTGAGCTGGGGGCGGACGTTGTTGAACCGCAGCGGTGCACCGGATTTGTCGGTGCAGATCCCGCCTGCCTCACTCACGATCAGCGCGCCTGCGGCGATGTCCCACTCCCAGCTGGGGCGAAAGGTCAGCATCGCATCAAACCGGGCCTCAGCCACCAGCCCCAACCGGTAGGCCAGCGAAGGGCGATGGGAGCGATGAAAACCTGGCTCGCCGTCGGCCCAGTGGCGCGGCTCCATCACCGGTTTGGTGGCCAGCACCTCAGCGGCATTCAGATCCGTCCCGTTGGAGGTGCTAAGCGGCACGCCATTGCAAAAGGCACCGCCTCCGCGCGCAGCGGTATAGAGCTTGTCGCGCAAGGGCAGATAGACGGCGGCGGCAGTGATTTCCCCCCGATGGGCAACGGCCACCGAATGCGCCCAGGTGCGCGAGCCCTCGACAAAGCTGCGCGTGCCGTCGATCGGATCGATAATGAACAGTGTGTCCTGTTGCAGTCGCGCGCCTGAATCCTCACTTTCCTCGGAGAGCCAGCCATAGTCAGGCCGCGCGCTGCGCAAGGTCCGCTCCAAAGCCGTGTTCACAGCCAGATCGGCCTCGGTGACCGGCCCGGCGTTGCCCGGTTTGTCCCAGCTTTGCGCATCCTTGCCGACAAAGCCCGTGGCCACGCGCCCGGCCAGCCGGATGGCATCGGTGATCAGGGCGAGGTCATTGTCCTGCAAGGGTCATTCCCGAAACCAGCAGGGAGGGGACAACGCGGCTCAGATGCGGGCGGGCGTCGTTGGCGGGCAGGATGCTGCGCAGCATGTCGCGCAGGTTGCCGGCGATGGTGCATTCGTTGATCGCATGGGTGATTTCGCCGTTCTCGACCCAATGGCCCGCGGCACCGCGTGAGTAGTCGCCGGTGTTGGGGTTGATGGTCGAGCCGATCATCGAGGTGACCAGCAGCCCGGTGCCCATATCGCGGATCAGATCGCCGCGACTCGCCGTTCCTTGCGTCAGCGCCACATTCCAGGTGGAAGGTGAGGGGGCTGAGGAGGTGCCCCGCCCGGCATTCGCGGTCGAGGGCAGGCCAAGTTTGCGACCGGTCGCAAGATCCAGTGTCCAGCCCGTCAGGACGCCCTTGTCGATGATCGTGCGGGGCCGCGTCGGCAACCCTTCGGCGTCGAAGGGGCGGGAGCTTGCGGCGCGCGGGCGATGCGGATCTTCCACCAGCGACAGGTGATCCGGCAGCACCGGTTCTCCCAGGGCGTCGCGCAGCCAGGAGGCGCCACGAGCGATGGACGCGCCGTTCACCGCCATCAACAGATGGCCGATCAGCGTGGCCGACACGCGTTCGTCAAAGAGCACCGGGTAGCTGCCGGTCGGTGGCTTGCGTGCATCCAGCCGTCGCAAGACACGTTCCCCCGCCTGTCTGCCAATCTCCTCCGGGCTGCGCAGATCGGACTGGAAGGTCCGGCTGTCGCTATCGTAATCGCGCTCCATATCGACGCCCGCTCCGGCGATG
Source organism: Roseobacter cerasinus (assembly GCF_009811755.1). GTDB lineage: Bacteria > Pseudomonadota > Alphaproteobacteria > Rhodobacterales > Rhodobacteraceae > Roseobacter > Roseobacter cerasinus. Next base: position 206,458 of record NZ_BLIV01000002.1, on the reverse strand, counting down.
GCAACGCAGGAGAGGCCGCGACTGGTGCGCGCATAGCTGCCAGAGAACCCGTTGGTTGCGGCCAGATGCAGCTTGCGTGCGGAGTAACCCGCAGAGGCGGATTGAACCTGGCTGACGCCAGCGACGGCCAGGGCTGCGGCCTCGGCGTCCTGCGCGTCCTGTTGCAGCGCGTCTGGCGACGGCTCCGGGCTCGGGTCACTCAGCTCCAACGATGCGGCATCAAGGTCTCGCGCCAGTTGCTCCGGGTCTGCAAGACCCACATGCGGGTCTTCGGGTGCCTCCCGCGCCATCGCAACCGCGCGTTCGGCCATCTCAGCGAGCGTGGCCTCGCGGATGTCCGAAGCCGAGACGGTGGCGCTGCGCTGCCCCAGAAAGACGCGCAGTCCCAGATCGACCCCTTCCGCACGCTCCGCTTGCTCCAACCCGCCGGCCCGCACGTCGATGTTGAGCGATGTGCCCTGCATCACAACCGCATCAGCGGAATCTGCGCCAGCGCTGCGAGCGGCATCAAGAAGCTGTGCGCACAGGCCTTCGGGGGGTGATGTCATGCCGTCTGCTCCAAACCAATGACCCGTCACGTAGCGGTGTGATGCCCCTGCTGCAAGGTCACGACGCAAAAAGGGGCGCCTGATGCGCCCCTTGCCTGCAATGTCAGCGCGTATTTTTCGCGCTATTGGATGCGCTGGCCATTGGCCAGCACATGGCCCTGATCATTGACCTCGATCTTGGAGGTCAGCGTGTCCGGTGCGTCGCCCGGGACCGCGAGCAGCCCCATCATCATGCGGGCACCCATAGCCTGATCCTGGGGCAGCAGGCCCATTTCCACCAGACGGTCAAGCAGCGTGTTTCCCCCCACCAGCTTCAGATCTGCGGCACCAATGGGTTGCGGCGGGCCGACAGGTGCGGAATTGTCAAAGGTGAAGGCACCTTCCCCGGTCAACTCGGCCCCGGCCAGGCTGATCTGCAACCGGTTGATGTCAAGCGCATCGAGCTCTCCGGGTGTGAAGCCCGGACTTGCAGCCACTGTGGCTGCGGACGGGTCGAGAAAGTCAAACAACAGCCGTGCCTTGCCCGCCAGATCGAGGACAAGCGTTGCGGGGTCGCGCGGCAGCTGTTGGCTTGGGTCGAACATGGACCACAAGGTCTCGGACATTGAAAAGTCGTTGAAAGAAAAGCCCAGGGCAAAGTCTTGCGGGTCATCCGACTTTTGCACCGGCATTGCCAGGTTGAACGCCGCGGAGACCATATTAAAATCCATGGGCAGCGGCAGTTCGCTGCCCGACGCGGAAATCTTGAAGTCATCCTGCGTGCCGGAATAGGCCAGCCCGTCTGCGGTCATTTCCACACCCAGCGTGCCGCCGGAGGAAGAGGTCTCGGCCAGTAAGGCCTCCGTGCCATCTTCCTCGATGCGCATGTTCGAAGATCCCCTCGAATAGCCAAAACGCCCGTCGGCCGTCATGCCAGCGTTCAGGAGCGCCGACATGTCGCTCGCCTGTACAACCGCCAGCGGCAATGCGCTGCTGCCGGAAAAGGTCAGATCATCGATGTCACTGTTGAATGCGAAGGTGCCGGTGCCCTCAGGATCGGCGAATTTAATCTCGTAGGATGTCTTGGCGGCGCGCATCTTCTGATCGTAAACACGCTTGCCTCCGACGATGGATTGCGTGGTGCCGGAGAGATCGGACATCACAAGTCGCCCAGCCACGTCGTCAAGGTCAATGTCCTCGTCGTCCATGGTGACATCCGTCAGCACCATTTCAAGGGTGTCTGCGGCATAGGTGTTTTTCATGTCGGTCGGCACGCCGGTGACCACCATGTCCATATCACCCGCGCGCACCTCCAGATCGATATCGAAGTCGGTGCCGGAGGGGTCCGACAGCAGCAAGTTTATGGCCAGCGTTTCGGGGTAGATCACGTTGACAGACCCGTCGCCGTTTTCACGAAACTCAAGCCCGCTGAGACGCATGACCATTGAGCTGTCGTCGCCAAGATCGGGGGCCGTCATCTGAATGTTTTCCACGCTCAGAGTATCTCCTGAGCGGCTTTCCTCCGACGTCATCTCATAGCCGACACCAGCCATATAGGCTTGCCAGTCGCCCCAGACGTCCTGCGCGGTCACATCTGCCTGCGCGACCCCAGCCAAAGCCAGAGATGCCGTCATGCCCAGGGCCGTCCGGATACCAAAAAAAATCATGCTTTTGTCCTTATCACCAACTCCAGCGCTTCGGATGTCATTGACCGCAGATGATCGTCGGTGGCGTGCAAGCCACAGGCGAAAGACCGCGAACCGAAATCCAATGCAAAGTCGAAACGCTTTACCGCGCGCATGCTCTGCTAAGGCTCCGGGATGGTCAAGGGGAAGTGGCTCTGGACCCGCCTGCTTTGGCCCTCTACGACTGAGGCCAAGAAAATGGAGGGTGACCGATGGATATGACGGGAAAGACTGTTCTGATCACCGGGGCAAGCCGGGGTATCGGGGCTGAGACAGCACGCGTCTTTGCCAAGGCGGGGGCCAATGTGGCGCTTGTTGCGCGCGGGCAGTCGCAGATTGCCGATCTGGCGGGTGAGATTGGTCAGCAGGCGATTGCGATTCCCTGCAATGTGGCCAGCAACCGCGAGGTCAGTGCTGCGGTAGAGACCACGGTGGATACTTTCGGCGGGTTGGATGTGCTGATCAATAACGCAGGTGTGATCGAACCAATCTCGCATCTGACGACCTCTGACGTCGAGGCCTGGGGGGATGTGATCGATATCAACCTCAAGGGGGTCTATTACGGCATGCGCGCGGCTGTGCCGGTGATGAAGGCGGCGGGCGGGGGTACAGTGCTGACGATCAGTTCGGGGGCGGCACATGGGCCGGTCGAGGCCTGGAGTCACTATTGCGCCTCGAAGGCGGCGGTAAACATGCTCACCCGTTGTCTCGACAAGGAGGAGGCGGAGCATGGCATCCGCGCGATGGGGCTGTCTCCCGGCACGGTCGCCACGCAGATGCAGCGCGAGATCAAGGCCAGCGGTGTGAACCCGGTGAGCCAGTTGGATTGGGATGTGCATATTCCCGCTGATTGGCCCGCACGTGCGATGCTGTGGATGTGCAGCGCCGAGGCGGATGGCTGGTGCGGGCAGGAGATCTCGCTGCGTGATGAGGACATTCGCCGCAAGGCGGGCCTCATATGATCGACGTCGACCGCGCCGGTGAGGTCTGGACCGTCACGCTGAACCGGCCTGACAAGGCCAACGCGCTGACCGAAGAGATGTTGCGCGGTCTGACGGACGTGATGCGCGACGCGCAGGCCGCTCGCGCGGTGATCCTGACCGGGGCGGGCAAGGTTTTCAGCGCGGGTGCCGATCTGGAGGCCGCACGGGCAGGGTTGGCGACGTCGCCTTTATGGGAAGAGCTCTCAGCCTCCGTGGTCAGCCTGCCGGGGCTGTCGGTCGCGGCGCTGAACGGCACGCTGGCGGGCGGCGCCATGGGCATGGCGCTGGCCTGCGATATCCGCATTTCCGTGCCGTCTGCGCGGTTCTTCTACCCGGTGATGAAGCTGGGTTTTTTGCCGCAGCCGAGCGATCCGCCGCGCATGGCCGCGCTGACCGGGCCGGCGCGCACCAAGCTGATCCTGATGGGCGGACAGAAGATTGACGCAGAGGAAGCGCTGCGGTTTGGTCTGATTGACCGGATTGTGCCGCCGGAGGATCTGCTGGCTCACGCGCAGACGCTGGTTGCCGATACGGTTGCCGCTGAGTCTGAGCTTGCCCGCCAGATCAAGGACATGTGCCACGCATCGCTATCGCTTGCGCCGCCCGCCGGGCACTTTTGACAGAAACCCGGGTGGGCGTTTTTTCACCCAGGCGACGAACTTCTGCAACCGCGGATGCGCACGGAGCGCCTCTACAGTTGCATAATCACGCGCCAGTTCCGCTTCCGTCAGTGTTGCGTGGATCTCCCGGTGGCAGATGTGATGGAGCAGCACTGTCGGCCCGCCCTTGCCGCCCTTCAGCTTGGGAATCAGGTGATGCAGGCTCTGTTTGACCTCCGCAGGGATCGGACGTTCGCACAACGGACAGATCGGGTCTGACATCCGGGCTTGCTCCACAAGTCGCTGATCGGCAAGAGTCTAGGGGGCAGATCACAAATGGAAAGAGAGCGCGCGGGTGGAGTTTGACCTATCGGCACAGCCGGAGATCGTGCAGCAGGCAGCGGAATATTCGCTGATTGTCTGGGAGCTGGCCAAAAGCTGGGCGCTTAGCCCGGCGGCGTGGTCGCAGTTTGCGCTGCTGATCGTCGCGTATCTGCTGGCCGTGCTGGTCGCCCGGCGGCTGCGCGGGATGTTGACCCGCGTGCTGACCCCGCCAACGGGGTCCGAGACGATGCTGTCACAGACCCGCCGCACGTTGCTGCTGGGTCTGCCCTTGCTGCTGCCACTCTTGGCCTATGGGTTCACGGCCATTGGCGAAAGTGTGGTACGCTCGCTCTTTGACAGTGGCGCAGTGATTGCTTTTGGCAAGCGGCTTTTTCTGTTTCTCGCCGTGCGCACGCTGGTGCGCGAGATCATTTCCGACCCGCTGCTCAAGCTGCTGGGGCGCTATGTGCTGCTGCCGGTTGCAGCGCTCTATGCCGTGGGGCTGCTCGACCCGCTGGCCGCGAAAATGAACGAAATGACCGTCACGCTTGGCAATATCTCCTTCTCGGTGATGGCGCTGGTCCGTGGGGTGATTGCTGGCGGCATCCTCTTCTGGCTGGGTGGGTGGTCCACCCGCCAGACCTCGCAATTCATCGAGGCGCAGGAGGAGATGCGGCCCTCGCTGCGGCAGCTGACGGCAAAGACCATCGAGTTCGCGATTTTCACCGTCGCCTTCCTGCTGCTGCTGAACATTATGGGCATCAACCTCAGCGCGCTGGCTGTCATCGGCGGCGCGGTTGGCGTGGGTCTGGGGTTTGGCCTGCAAAAGATCGCGTCGAACTTCATCTCCGGCGTGATCCTGCTGATCGAAGGGCAGGCCACCGTCGGCGATTACGTGGAGCTTGACGGCGGCGAGGCCGGGCAGATCGTGAAGATGACCGCCCGCGCCGCGATTTTGGAGACCTTCGACGGCCGCTGGATTGTGGTGCCGAACGAGGATTTCATCACCACGCGGGTGGTGAATTACTCTGATTCAGGGTCCGCCAACCGCTATGAGGCGCCGTTCTCGGTCAGCTACGACACCGATATCAACCGCGTGCCGCCGATCATCGAGGCGGCGGTTGCGACGCACCCCGATGTTCTCGACGCGCCCTACCCGCCTGACTGCGAGCTGCGCGGCTTTGGTGACAGTGGCATCGACTTCGCCGTGGAGTTCTGGGTGAACGGGCTGGATGACGGGCCAAACAAGTACACCTCCGATGTGCTCTTCCTGATCTGGAATGCGCTCAAGGACAACGGTATCGAGATCCCCTATCCACACCGGGTGGTGGAGTTCAAAGGCGACCTCCCGCAGGTCTCCGAGTGACCCACGCACTGGTGATTGGCGCAGGGCCTGCGGGGCTGATGGCGGCAGAGGAACTGGCGGCTGCCGGGGTGCGCGTGACCGTGTGCGAGGCCAAGCCCTCGGTCGGGCGCAAGTTCCTGATGGCGGGGAAATCGGGGCTGAACCTGGCCAAGGATGAACCGCTGCAAGAGATGTTGCCGCGATACGTCGAGGCGGCGGAGCCTCTGCGCCCGATGCTGGAGGCCTTTGACGCGCAGGCGGTGCAGGATTGGGCACGCGGGCTGGGGCAGGAGGTTTTCACCGGCTCCACGGGCCGTGTCTTTCCAAAGGCAATGAAGGCGTCGCCGTTGTTGCGCGCCTGGCTCGGGCGGCTTGATGCAGCGGGTGTGCGCCTGCGGACCAACATGCGCTGGCAGGGGTGGCAGGATGGACATGCGGTGTTTGACGGCCCTCAAGGAGCCGAGGTGATCGCGGCGGATGTCACGGTTCTGGCGCTGGGCGGTGCCAGCTGGGCGCGTCTGGGGGCGGACGGTTTGTGGGCCAGTAGCTTGCAGGCCGACGGTATCGCGCTGAGCCACTTCGCGCCCGCGAATGTCGGGCTGAAGATCGGCTGGTCGTCGCATATGCGGAAACACACAGGCGTTGCCCTCAAGGGTGTGCGTTTCACCGCCGGGCCACTGTCGTCCCGTGGGGAGGCTGTGGTTAGCCGAACCGGGCTGGAAGGCGGCGGGGTCTATGAGGTGAGCCGTGCGGTGCGACTGGGTCAGACGCTTTTGGTAGATCTGCTGCCCGACCTCGATATGGCGGAAGTTGAACAACGCCTTGGGCGCGCCCCGGCCAAGGCAAGCCTGTCCAACCGGCTGCGCAAGGCGCTACGCCTCGACCCGGTGAAGATCGCGCTGGCTCAGGAATGTGCGCGGCCTTTGCCACAGGCGCCCGATGACCTTGCGCGCGTGTTGAAAGGGTTGGAGATCAGACATGACGGCCTCTGCCCGATGGATCAGGCGATTTCCGTGGCAGGCGGTGTGCGGTTTGACGCGCTGACAGAGGATTTGATGCTCAAAGCGCGCCCGGGCGTCTTTTGCGCCGGAGAGATGATTGATTGGGAAGCGCCAACGGGCGGCTATCTGATCACCGCCTGCATTGCGACGGGGCGGTGGGCCGGGCGGGGTGCTGCGGCCTATTTGTTAGAAGCTGCCTGAAACGCGGGCCTTTCGCGCAGGGCCTTGGCGTAGTGAAAGACTTTGTCGTCCGTGCGCGGGAACTTGGCGCCAATGGCCCAGTTCAGGCAGTGGCAGGACAGAATATCGGGCAGCGTGATTTCATCTCCCATCAGAAACGGGCCATCAATTCGTTCGGATAGCACAGCCGCCGCGCGCTCGAATTCGAACTTCAGCGTGTCTTTCACGGCGGGTACGCGCCGCTCTTCTGGCAAGACAAAACTGTGCTTGGCGGCAGACCACAGGATCGCATCGAATTCGTCGATCAGCCATAGGGTCATCGCATCCTGCTGTGCCCGCGCGATGGTGCCTGCGGGGGCTGTCAGCTGGCCGTGCTTGTCGGCCAGATATGTCATGATCGCGACCGAATCGGTGAGCACCGCATCCCCATCCACAAGCGCCGGGATCTTGCCCAAGGGGTTGTACTGTCGGGCCTCGTCGGTGCGCGGGGCGGCGGCGATGTGCTCGTAAGGCACGCCCATCTCCTCCAGCATCCACATGACGCGGAACGCGCGGGATTTGGTGGCGCCGATGACCTTGTACATGAACAAATCGCTCCTCTGGCAATCGCGGATCATGGTACAGTTTCACGCAGGACGCCTGCTGACAACTGGTGCCAAAAAATGTCAGCATCCCATGCGATCCAAATCGTGCATTCAATGACCAAGCGGAGTGAGACAATGTCAAAGACCGGAGGGTGCCTGTGCGGCGCCGTGACCTATGAGCTGGCCAACGAGCCGAGTGAAGTCGGGGCCTGCCACTGCAACATGTGTCGCAAGTGGAGCGGGGGCATCTATGTCGGGCTGGAAGTGAAGCAGGATGCGGTCACGTTCAAAGGCGCGGAGAACCTGACTGCATATGCGTCATCCGAGTGGGCGGAGCGGGCGTTTTGCAAGATCTGCGGCAGCAGTGTGTATTACCGGGTCACCGCTCCGGGGCCGCATGCGGGCACCTATCACTTCGGAGCCGGGACAGTGGACGATCTGGGCGATGCCAAGATGACGGGTGAGCTTTTTATCGACAACAAGCCCAAAGGCTACAGCTTTGCCGAAAAGACCCATCAGATGACCACCGAAGAGGTCATGGCGCTCTTTGCGCCGGAATAGCGTGCCTGGAGCGGGCCGTAGACCTGAGACATCCTACAGCATTGTTGAAGCGCCGCTCCGAGGGGTGGCGTGGCAGCGCCTGTTGCGCGCGTGTTTTGAGCGGAGCGGTGTGTCTCGCAGGCTCGGGTCAACGTAGCGGGAGCTGTTGATCGACCTAGAGCGTCTGACGAAATACCTGAAACGTCGCATATCACGTCACGCGTTGAAATCTATGGTTTCAGGCAGCGTTATGTGATTCAGGTTTTTCGCATGACGCTTTAGCGCCCACCGAGCATCGACAGCCGAATGAAAGCACGTTCGACAAGCGCCATGCCGGGGGCGTTCTGCCCGGCGGAGCGCAGCTGCAGGTCGGTATCTGTCAGCAAGGTGATTGCGTTCTCCAGTTTCGCAGCACCCCATTTTCGCGACTGCGCCAACATCCGGTCGCGGTTTGGCCCGAAAATCGCAGGGCGCCCGGAGGTATCGCTGGCGGCCCGGTGCAGGGCACGAAAGTGACGCATCGCCCCGATGCACAGCCCCACCGGTGTCGCGCCTTGCGCCACCAGTTTTTGCATCACCGGGCCAATCTCCTGCGTGCGGGCTTCGGCGACAACCATCAGGATGTCATCAATATCGGCTTCGGTTGAGGTGGGCGCGCAGGCAGTGATATCTGCCAGTGAAACGGGCGCAGCGTCGCCCATCTTGTACAGCGCCAGCTTTTCGATGGTCTGCCGGAAGTCTCCGGGATCAATGGCCTGCGCCAGATCTCCCAGCGCTGCCATGGCGTCGGAGGGGACATCACCGAGGCCCGCATCACGCAGCGCGCCTTCGATCTCGTCCCGCGAGGGCGGGTTGTCGTAGATGGCGGCGGCATAGGCCTGCGGATGTGCCTCAAACGCCTTGCGGATCTTCGAGGTGGGTTTCAGCGCGCCTGCCGTCACCACGATCTGGGCATCCCCCGGCTGCCAGTCCGCGAGGGCAGCGAGCATCGCAGGGGCTGCAGTATCGTTCACTTCTTCCACAAAAACGGCGCGGGGTCCGGGGAAGAAACCTACCGCCTTCACTGCGTCCAACAGCATGGCGGGGTCCTTGCGGATGTCCGCGCCACTCATTCGGCCGAGGCGCATTTCTTCTTCCGCACCCTTGCCCAAAAGAGCGGCCAGCATTTGCTGACGTTTCAGCGCGACGCGCATGCCGTCCGCGCCGTAGATCAGCAGCCCGGTCTTACCCGCATCCGGTTTGGCGAAATAGGCATTGGCATCACGGGTGGACAGCTTCATCCCAGATCGGCGACCAGTGTCCGGGTCACGATCTGGTCGGCCAGCAGGATCATAAGACGCCGCTGTGCATCGCGCCGAGCAGCCACTGTCGCAACGGTTGTGCCTGCGGCGGAGTAGCCGGTGAAGTTTTCCACCTTGCCCGAGGTGACCACCCTGCCGGTGCTGGTTTCGATCAGGGAATAGTTGGCTCGACCGATAATATTGAACCGCGTGGTGCTGCCTTCGCGGTCCACAGCGACGTTCTGTTGGCCAGTGCTGACCGACAGCGTCATCCGGTAGTCCGGATCGACGGCGCGCCCGAGCTTCTCTTCAATGCGCTGGGTGATCAGGAACCCGTTGCGGGTGCTGGGTTCGGCCACAGTGATGCTGTTTTGCAGCTGTGTTGCACCACCGCCGGGCGCGTAGACCGGTGTGAAGCCGCAGGCAGAGAGAGCCAGCGGCAGCATCAGCAGGGTTCTGCGATCAAACAACAACATTCACGATCCGTCCGGGCACCACGATGATCTTCTTGGGGCTGGCGCCATCCAGCGTTCTGATCACAGCCTGATCTGCCAACGCGGCCTTTTCAACCTCTTCTTTCGGCATGTCTGCGGGCACGGTGATTTCCGCCCGGCGCTTGCCGTTCACCTGAATGGGCAGCGTAACCGTGTCAGAGACCAGCATGGCCTCATCCGCCTTGGGCCAGGGCGCCGTCGCAATCAGACCCTCGCCGCCCTGATGCGCCCAGATGTCCTCGGCCAGATGCGGTGTCATCGGCGACATCAGCTGCGCAAGCGTCATCACCGCTTCACGCTGTGCCGCATGGCTCGCCTTGGATTTCTGCAAGGTGGCCGTGAAGGCATAGAGCTTGGCGATGGCCGCATTGAAGCCGAAGCTTTCGATGCCCAGGGTCACGTCATGAATGCAGCCGTGCATGGCGCGCAGCAGCTCTGTGTCGCCTTCACCTTTGGCGGCCTTGTCCATGCCGCCGATCCGGTCGCAGAGATTCCAGACCCGTGTGAGGTGCTTGAACGCGGCCTCGGCGCCCGCGGCAGTCCACTCCACATCGCGTTCGGGGGGCGAATCGCTCAGCACGAACCAGCGCGCCGTATCAGCACCATAGGCGGAGATGATATTGACCGGGTCGACCACATTCTTCTTGGATTTAGACATCTTGGCCGAAGGCACCACCTCGACCATGGGGCCGTCTGCCCCAAGGCGTGCGCCGGATTCGGTCCAATGAATGTCATCGGGGAGATGATAGACGGGCCGCCCTCTTTCGTCTCGGGTCATGTAGATCTCGTGCGTGACCATGCCTTGCGTGAAGAGCGCATCGAATGGCTCCTCTGTGCCTTGCGGCAGATGACCTGTGATCTGCATCGCCCGCGCGAAGTAGCGCGAGTAAAGCAGGTGCAGAATCGCGTGCTCGATACCGCCGATGTATTGATCGACGTTCATCCAATATGCGGCATCCTCTATCGAGGTGGGTGTCTCAGCACCCGGTGCTGTGAACCGGGCAAAGTACCACGACGAATCGACGAAGGTGTCCATCGTGTCGGTCTCGCGTTTGGCCGGTTTGCCGCAGGTGGGGCAGGCCACGTCGCGCCAGGTCGGGTGCCGGTCGAGCGGGTTGCCCGGCACGTCGAAGCTGACGTCATAGGGCAGCTCGATCGGCAGGTTCTCTTTCTTCTCCGGCACCACACCGCAGTCGTCGCAATGCACCACCGGGATCGGGCACCCCCAATATCGCTGCCGGCTGAGGCCCCAGTCTCGCAGGCGATACTTGGTCTGGCCTTTGCCGAGGCCATTTGCCTCGAAATAGTCGATGGTCGCGTCGATGCCCTGCTGGCTGGTGACCTCGGCGATCCCGGCGAAATGGTCGATATAGACGACAGTCTCGGTCTTGGCGGGCACGAGCGCTTCTGTGCCCACTTCGGTCTCATCGTCAGGCATGTAAAAGGCGTTCTGCACTGGCAGGTCATATTTGCGCGCGAAATCGAGGTCACGCTGGTCGTGCGCCGGGCAGCCGAAGACAGCACCCGTACCATAATCTATGAGGACGAAGTTGCCGATCCACACCGGCAATTCCACGCCCTCATAGACCGGGTGCTTGACCCGCAGCCCGGTGTCGATGCCCTTCTTCTCGGCCTTCTCCATGGCCGCCTCGGTCGTGTCCATCTTGCGGCAGTCGTCGATGAAGGCGGTGAGCTCCGGGGTGGTTCCCTCCAGCGCCTTCGAGACCGGATGATCCGGCGAGACGGCAATAAACGACGCCCCGCGCATGGTGTCGGGCCGGGTTGAGTAGCAGAGGATCGTGCCGTCGCCATCGGTGCGCTCAAACGGAATCTCGATCCCCCGGCTCTCACCAATCCAGTTCTCCTGCATCAGGCGGACCTTGGCGGGCCAGTTCTCAAGACCCTCCAGCGCGTCTTTCAACTCACCGGCCATGTCCGAGATCTTGAAGAACCACTGCGTGAGCTCGCGCCGTTCCACCTCTGCGCCCGAGCGCCATCCCTTGCCGTCAATCACCTGCTCATTGGCGAGAACGGTCATGTCAACCGGGTCCCAATTCACTTGGGCGTTCTTGCGGTAAACGAGGCCTGCCTCAAGGAAGTCGAGAAACAGCGCCTGTTGCTGGCCGTAGTACGCCACGTCGCAGGTCGCAAACTCGCGCGACCAGTCGATGGAGAGGCCCAGCGGCTTCATCTGGTCGCGCATGTCCTTGATGTTGCCGTAGGTCCAGTCCTTCGGGTGACCGCCGATGGCCATGGCGGCGTTCTCTGCGGGCATGCCGAACGCATCCCAGCCCATCGGGTGCAGCACGTTGTGACCGGTGGCCAGCTTGTAGCGCGCGATCACGTCGCCCATGGTGTAGTTGCGCACGTGGCCCATGTGGATGCGCCCCGAGGGGTAGGGAAACATCTCCAGCACATAGTATTTCGGTTTGTCGGCGGAGCGCACCGCCTTGAAGATTTCGTCGCGCGCCCAGGCTTCTTGCCAGCGGGCCTCGATCTCGTCGGGGGTGTAACGCGTCATAATGCGTCCTTTTCACGTGTGAGCGCCGGGAGCCGTGGTGATGACGGGGCCCGGTGCTGGTATCCTTGGATTTGAAAAATCTTTGTTCTAGAGCCGGTTGTCGGCGATACGCAGCTGGCGGGCGCGACTTAGGATCGCGTCCTCCACAGCGCGCACGGTTGCGGCACTTGCGGGCCCGCCCTGGGTTTGCAGCGAAACATTCAGCGCGCGCGCATCCAGCGCCGGGTCATTGATCAGTACGGTTGCACGGTAGGCGCGGCCCCCGCCGGGCGGACGACCAAAACCAGTGATGATCACACCGGTGAATGGGTCCACCGATTCCACCGGCAGAAACTCCAGGACCTCAAGCGAGGCGCTCCAGATGTATTTGTTGACGGCGACATTGGTCTCGGTGTTGCGACGGCTGAAGGCTTCCCAGATGGTGGTTGTATCGCGCTCGTCACCTTCGCGGCCCCGGAAGCGTGGGTCGAACCGCTCATCCAGCGCTTCCTGCTCGGCCTCTGTCAGTGGTTCAGGGCTGCAGCCTGCAACACCAGCGGCCAGCAGGGCGATTCCCAACCATCGCGCCACCTTCAATTTGCTCATTTTCGGTGATCCCATGTTCCGTTTGGCGCGACGATACTTAAAATGCATAGGAGCGGCAAGCGGTGGAGATCCAATAAAAGAAGACTAGGAGATGTGGCTGTGTTTCGGTGGTGTGGCAATCAAGCATCAGCTAGTCCGAAAGAGTTTGGCCCGCTTTTCGCGCCCTTGAGATTGGCGCGCCGAAAGGACTATAGCTCAGCATATTCCGGGATCGGGTTAGTGATCCTGGCAATCTCTTAATCTGAGGGTCAGAATATGAAAAAACTCCTTATCGCATCGACAGCGCTGATCGCGACGTCGAGCGTTGTTGGCGCGGACGTCGTGAACGGCGTCGGCAGCTCAACAGTCACACTCGATGGCTACGGCCGCTTCGGTCTGGTACACGACGAAGGCTTCTCCAGCGATGACACACGCATCGAGCAGCGCTTCCGTCTGAACGTCAGCGTTCTGTCTGTGACAGACGGTGGTGTTGAGTTCGGCGGACGGATTCGGTTCCAGTCGGACGAAGGCAATAACGGCGGCGGCGTCGCTCAAAACAGTGCAGCAGAATTCAATGTTGAATCTGGTGGTTTCCGTCTGGACGTCGGTAACACATCGGACGTTCTCGACTCCGGTGATGTGATCGACTACTTCGGCAACACAGGCGTTGGTCTGACCGACTTCGGCGAGATTTCCAGCAACTTCGTCTTGCCTGTTTCTGGTTTCGGTACAAGCGACCCCGATGACGGGGAGGTCATCCCAACAGTCAAAGCGCGTTACGCGGTGGACGCTTTCACCTTCGCAGTCTCGTATCAAGCAGACTCTAGAGATGGCGTAAGCTACGAAGAGTTTCAGATCGGTGTTGGCTACCAGATCAGCGACAACCTGAAAGTCGGCTTTGCTTACGGTGAGGTCCAGAACGTAACTGGAGTGAACGGTCTGAACTCCAACTTGACAGATGACGCGGAATTTGTAGCGATCGGGCTGCATGGTTCGTCCGGTGCCTTCACCTACGACTTGCTGATTGCGGACATCGATATTGATGGCACCGACAATGTTGACACAGCGTTCGGTATTGGTCTTGGCTACGACATCAGCGCCGCGACAGACATCCGCTTTGTTGTCAGCGACAATGGTGTTGACAACAACGACACAGCCTACTCGCTCGGCTTTCGCCACAGCCTCGGCGGTGGCGTAAGTTTGCGCGGCGGTGTCGGTGAAGACGATGGCGGCGACACACGCGCCGACCTGGGTGTGCGCTTCGACTTCTAAGTCGAAACCAAGCTTTAGAAATTGGGGCGGACCTTTCGGTTCGCCCCTTTTCTTTTGTGCCCCGCTGTTATCTTGTGCCCAAATCGAACGGTCGGAGGCACGTATGGCACTGCAAGATATTTCCGAACAGATCGCTAAAGCGGAGGCTGCGGCGGGGCGGCCCGTAGGTTCTGTCACACTCATCGCGGTCTCGAAAGTCCAGCCCAATGCGCGGGTTGAGGCGGTGCTCAAGGAAGGGCATCGGTGTTTCGGCGAAAACCGGGTGCAAGAGGCCGCCGGGAAGTGGCCCGAGTTTCGGGCTGACTTCGACGGGATCGACCTGCATTTGATCGGCCCGCTGCAGACCAACAAGGCGCGGCAGGCGTTCGAGCTCTTTCAAGCCATCCATTCCCTGGACCGTCCGAAGTTGGCCAAGAGTTTCGCACGGCTGGCTCAGGAAACGGGGGGCTGCCCTGCCCTTTTTGTTCAGATCAACACCGGTGAGGAGCCGCAGAAGGCCGGAGTCTTACCGGCAGAGGTCGACGCCTTTGTGGCGGAATGCCGGGCCTTGGATCTTCCGATCAAGGGGCTGATGTGCATTCCGCCCATCGAGGAAGAGGCCTCCTTGCACTTCGCGCTTTTGGCCAAGATCGCCGAGCGCAATGGTTTGAACGGCCTGAGCATGGGGATGAGCGCGGATTTCGAGAGGGCCATCGCCTTGGGCGCAACACATGTTCGGGTCGGCTCCGCCATCTTTGGTGCGCGCACCCCGGGGTGACTACGCCCAGTCTGCGCTGCTTTCCGGCACAATCAGTCGGGTGTGAAAGCGGATGCTGCGCGCCAGCCTCCGCAGATGATGACGCGACAGAGCGATGCAGCCCTCGGTCGGATAACCGGGGCGCCGATACTGATGTATGAAGATGGCTGAGCCACGGCCCGTCACGGCGTAAGGCCAATTCCAATCCGTCAGAATGACAATATCGTAAAGCGGATCGGCACGCCGCAGCTTTTCATGGCTGCCGGAGTAAGGGGCGCGGACCATCATGTTGTAATCTGGCGCCGCCACGTCATCTGACCACAGATCCAAAGGTCCGATGGGCAGCGCCCAATCCGCAGGCCGCGCGATCCGGTCTGCACGGTAGAGCATGCCCACAATCCTGTGGCATCCAATAGGTGTTGCACCGTCGCCCTCGCGCTTGCGCGCTGTGCAGCCGCCCTTGCCCACCGTGCAGGGATAAAGCTGCCCCTGAAACCGCAAGCCCCGGGGAGTGAGGACCAGATCATCGGGGCTCACAACAAATGCCCAGACTTTCGCGCCTTAGTCCGCAGGTAGGCCGTGTTATGCGGATTCTCCCCAACGGCCAGGGGCACGCGTTCGGTCACGTTGATCCCGCTGGCCTGCATCATCTCGACCTTACGCGGGTTGTTGGTCAGCAAACGCACACTCGAAAAGCCAAGCTCTTTTAAGATATCGGAGCCGAGGCGAAAGTCGCGCTCGTCATCCTCGAACCCCAGCCGGTGGTTGGCGTCCACAGTATCAAAGCCCTGATCCTGCAGTGAATAGGCGCGCATCTTATTGGCCAGACCAATACCGCGCCCCTCTTGGTTCATATAGAGCAGCACACCCTCGCCCGCAGCGCCCATCTGTGCCAATGCACCGCGCAGTTGCGGGCCGCAGTCGCATTTCAGCGATCCCATCAGATCACCGGTGAAGCACGCCGAGTGCAGCCGCGCCAGCACCGGTTGCGCGCGATCCGGGCGACCGATTTCAACGGCATAATGCTCCTCGCCGCCATCCTCGGGGCGGAACACATGCAACCGTCCTGCCTCAGACACCTCAAGCGGCAGCCGGGCGCTCACGACCTCATGCAGCGGGCTGCGCAGGGCCAGATGGGGCTGTGCGTCCGCCAAGGAAAAGCACGTCAGCCCATGGGTTGCGGCAAAGGCGCTGGCGTCGTGCAACGGTGTGACAAGCACGGCAGGCAATAACCGTGCTGATTTCGCCAAGCTGAGCGCTGCGCGATGGCTTTCCGCATCTCCCCCACGGGCACAGCGCAGCGGGCCTTTCATCGGTGTCATCAGATCATCTGCGGGGTCCGCAATGCTGCGCACCCAGTCCAGCGTTGCATCCTCCGGCAGCAGAATGCGGGCCAGATCGCCGTCATAGGCGCGTGCTTTCAGCGTCTCTGCGCGGCGCGCGGTGATCGCTAGCACGCTGTCACCCGGCATGTCACGCAGGGCTGTCAGCCGCGCAGCCTCCATCGCCTCGGCGGCGCAAATCAGCACCGGAGCATCGCCATCGATGACGACGGGCACGCCCATGCGCAGGTCGGCGCGGGCACGCGCCAGCTGTTCGGTGATGTCTGGTCCGATGCTCATGATGTTACAATGCCTGAAAAATTCGCTGCTGTTCTAGGCCAATTCGGACAGAATTGAAACATTTCGCCGGGGCTGCAACACGACCGCGTGAGAGATTTTGCCGCCCGGTTGCGCGCGAGGCGCAGAAGGCACATTTTTTCAAAATCCAAGGGAGACAGCCCATGCCACAGTTGAAAAAAATACTTTTGGTCGACGACGATGATGATCTGCGCGAGGCGCTGAGCGAGCAGTTGATCATGACCGAAGACTTTGACGTTTTCGAAGCCGCCAATGGCGCGGACGCCATGCTGCGCGCCAAAGAGGCGCTTTATGATCTGGTGATCCTCGACGTGGGTCTGCCCGATACGGACGGTCGTGAGCTGTGCCGCCTGATGCGCAAACAGGGTGTGAAAAGTCCGATCCTGATGCTGACCGGGCATGACAGCGATGCGGATACGATCCTGGGCCTCGATGCGGGCGCAAATGATTATGTCAGCAAGCCGTTCAAGTTTCCCGTGCTGCTGGCCCGTATCCGCGCGCAGCTGCGGCAGCACGAGCAATCCGAGGATGCGGTGTTTCAGCTGGGCCATTACACCTTCAAGCCGTCCATGAAGATGCTGATCACCGAGGATGAGAAGAAAGTCCGCCTCACCGAGAAAGAGACCAACATCTTGAAATTCCTCTACCGGTCAACCGATGGCGTGGTCCCGCGCGATGTGCTGCTGCACGAGGTCTGGGGGTACAATGCCGGTGTCACCACCCACACGTTGGAGACACACATCTACCGTCTGCGGCAGAAAATCGAGCCTGACCCCTCCAATGCCCGCCTGCTGGTGACAGAATCCGGCGGATATCGTCTCATTGCTTAAGATGTTGGGTTTTTATTAACCATTTTGATCTTATATTCGACTCAGGTGATGGTCATTCACACCTGTTACAGAATCCCGTGTATGTCCGGGTTATGACATACAACCTCCCTGTTGGACTTGGCCGGGCCTTGTGCCCGGTCTTTTTTTGCCCGGAATCCGGCCGAACCGCCACCCTTGTCGGATGCGCATGTTTCGCCATGGCAGAGGGCCGCGTGACGGGCTAGGGTGCCGCGACATCTGATGGGAGCAGACACATGGCCTTTACCCTCGCGACATGGAACATCAACTCCGTTCGGCTGCGCGCAGAGCTTGTCCTGAAACTCATGGCGGAGCATGGCCCCGACGTGCTGTGCCTGCAGGAGTGCAAAAGCCCGGTCGACAAGATCCCGCTGGAGGCCTTTGCCGAGGCGGGATACGGCCACATGGTTGCGCGCGGGCAGAAGGGCTACAACGGCGTCGCCATCCTGTCGAAACTGCCGATGCAGGAGGTGGGCGCGCATGACTTTGCAAGTCTCGGACACGCGCGCCACATTGCCGGGCAGCTGGAAAACGGCGTGACCGTGCACAATTTCTATGTCCCAGCAGGCGGCGATGTGCCTGACCGCGACGTGAACGAGAAGTTTGGCCAGAAACTCGACTATCTGACGGATATGCGGGACTGGTTCCGTGACAACCGCCCCGAAAAGGCGATCCTTGTGGGTGATCTCAACATCGCGCCGCGCGAAGATGATGTCTGGGACCATAAAAAGCTATTGAAAGTTGTCAGTCACACGCCCATCGAGGTCGAGCATCTGGGTCAGACGCAGGACGCGGGCGGCTGGGTCGATGTGACCCGCAATGACATTCCGGAGGGGCGACTTTACAGCTGGTGGTCTTATCGCGCGCGCGACTGGGACGCCGCTGACAAGGGGCGTCGGCTGGACCATGTCTGGGCCAGCGCGGACATCGCCAATGCCGCCCATTCCAGCCGGATCATGCGGGACGTGCGCGGCTGGGAAAAGCCCAGCGATCATGCGCCGGTCTTTGCCGGTTTTGACCTTTGAATCGGGGGCGTTCCTCCCATATAAGATCTGACGCAACCCGGAAGGACAAAGATGATGGACCTGAACCTGAGCGCCGCCCCCACCGATGCCGATTTGATCAAGGACACCACTGAGGCGACCTTTATGGCGGACGTGGTCGAGGCATCGCAGACCGTCCCGGTGATCGTCGATTTCTGGGCGCCCTGGTGCGGTCCCTGCAAGACCCTCGGCCCGCAGTTGGAAGAGGCCGTGCGCGCCGCCAAGGGCGCTGTGAAAATGGTCAAGGTCAATGTTGACGAGGCGCAGATGATCGCCGGTCAGCTGCAGATCCAATCGATCCCCACGGTTTACGCTTTTTTCAAGGGCCAGCCGGTGGATGGGTTTCAGGGCGCCGTGCCGCAATCCGAGATCAAGGCGTTCATTGACCGGGTGGTCAAGGCGGCGGGCGGCGAGGCGCCGGGTGACACGCTGGATGAGGCCGTGGCCGCAGCAGAAGAGATGCTGACCGAGGGGGCCGCGACGGATGCGGCGCAGACCTTTGCGGCCATCCTCGGCGAAGACGCGAACCACGCGGGCGCGTATGGCGGCATGGTGCGTGCCCATATCGCCATGGGCGAGCTGGATCAGGCGGAAGCGATCCTCAACGGGGCGCCCGCAGAAATATCGAATTCGCCCGAATTGGAAGCGGCTCACGCGCAGCTTGAGCTGGCGCGTCAGGCCGAAAGTGCAGGGCCACAGGATGAGTTGAGATCAGCGGTCGAGGCCAGCCCGGATGATCATCAGGCCCGGTTTGATCTGGCCCTGGCGCTGCATGCCGGTGGCGATGTCGATGGCGCTGTCGCTGAACTCTTGGAGCTGTTCCGCCGAGACCGCGAGTGGAACGAAGGTGCTGCCAAGACACAGCTTTTCACCATTTTTGATGCGCTCAAACCAAATGACCCGGTGGTCCTGAACGGGCGGCGCAAACTCAGCTCAATGATATTTGCCTGACGCGGCCCACGGGCTAGATCTTCTTCCATGATAAAGGCCGCTGAGCTCCCCGATACCATTGCAATCTTTCCGTTGTCCGGGGCGCTGTTGCTGCCGCGGGCGCGGTTGCCACTGCACATATTCGAGCCACGCTATCTGCAGATGCTGGAAGATGCGCTCAAGACCCCGGCCCGGTTGATCGGGATGATTCAACCCAACGAGGTTCCGGGGCGGGCCGGACCTGGCTTGCACTCCATTGGATGTGCGGGGCGGATCACACAGTTTTCGGAAACCGAGGACGGGCGCTATCTGATCACATTGGGTGGTGTATCGCGTTTTCGTGTGGTGCAGGAGGTTCAGGGGTTCACGCCCTATCGGCGCTGTGATGTCAAATGGGACGGGTTCGACCGCGACCTCGGCCCTGACGAGAAGGACAGCGGGTTTGATCGGCCGGAGTTCATGACACTGCTCGGGCGCTACTTCGATGCGCGGGAGCTGTCAGCCGACTGGGACACCTTGAAAGACGCCGATGATGAATTGCTGATCAACTCGTTATCAATGATGCTGGATTTCGACCCGGAGGACAAACAGGCGCTGCTGGAGGCCCCTTCCTTGCCAACCCGCCGCGAGACCCTGATCACCCTGATTGAATACCAGCTGCGCGGCGGCAGTGAGAGTGAGATGATCCAATGACAGATATCACAGTGACCGAGTTCGACCGGCATATGCTGGAGGCGCTGATTTGCCCGCGCAGTCAGACCACGCTCAAATACGATGCGGAGCGGCAGGAGCTGATTTCTGCTGCGGCCAACCTCGCTTATCCGATCCGCAACGGCATCCCGGTCATGCTGGTGGACGAGGCGCGGGTGCTCGATTAGAGCGATTTGCCTTGCAGCAGTCGCGGCAGATCACCTGTCAGCCCCGCAGCTTCGCGGATGAACCCACGGCGCAAGCCTGGCAGACGGGCCACCACGCCCATCCCGAGGTCGCGAATGCCGCGTACTAAAGAATTATCATTCGAGAACAACTTGTTGAACGTGTCCGTCGCCAAGGCCAGCGTTACATTGTCAAAGCGTCGCCATTGCTGATAGCGGCCCAGGACCGACGTTGAGCCAATGTCTTCGCCCCGCCGCGCGGCGTCCGCAATCACATCTGCAAGGGCGGCGATGTCGCGGATGCCGGCGTTCAGCCCTTGCCCGGCAATCGGGTGGACCCCATGTGCCGCGTCTCCCACCAGTGCGACGCGGGGTGCGATCAGCGCATTGGCCAGCGACAGCGAGAGCGGATAGGTGAACCGGGCGCCTGCCAGCGAAATCTCTCCCAGAAAGCTGCCAAAGCGGGGACGCAGCACGTCCAGATACGCAGCCTCGGGCAGAGCGTTGATGGCCTGAGCGTTGGCGTCGGTTTCGCTCCAGACGATGGAGGAGCGGTCCCCGGTCAGTGGCAGGATCGCCAGCGGACCGGGCGGCATGAAGAACTGATGCGCCACCCCGTGGTGGGGCTGCGCGTGTTTGATCGCACAGACCAGCGCCGTTTGCCCGTAACCCCAGCCCGTGCGCGAGATACCTGCGCGTTTGGCCGTCCCCGACGCGCGGCCATCGCACCCAACCAACAGCCGCCCGCACAGTGTTTTGCCGGATGCGAGCGACACGGTCACCCTGGTGGGCGCGACCTCCTGCGCCAGGACCTCTTCGTTGTTGACCAGCGTGATCAGCGGAGAGGCCTTTGCAGCCTGCAGGAGCGCGGGCCTCAGGTGCCGGTCCTCGACCATAAAGCCCATGGGGCCTTCCTCGATCTCCGCATGGTCGAAATGCATGAAGAAGGGCGAGGGGCCTTCGCCCGCACGCCCGTCCGTTACCTTGATGTCGAGCATGGGTTGCGCCACGTTTTCAAGCGTGTCCCATAGGCCCAAGGCCTTGAAAAGGCGCGTTGATGTGAGCGCCAGCGCATAGGAGCGCCCGTCAAACCCCGTGCTCTTGCGGGTCTTGAGCGGAAGTGCATCAATGAGGGTCACACTCTGCCCGGCGCTGGCCAACGCAAGCGCCAGGGCGGGGCCGTTCAGCCCGCCGCCCACGATAAGGATATCGCTGTCAGTTTTCATAGGTCTGACATAGGGCGCGCGGCGGGGGATTGTCCATGCGCGCAAGCGTCGCTACCGTCGCGCGAGGCAGAGAAGGAGCGGATCATGCAGGCATGGCTGGAGATGACGGCGGCGGATCTTGGGCGCGGGATCGCGGCGGGAGAGATCGACCCCGTGGCGCTGACGCAGACCTACCTGGATGCCATCGACGCCCATCCGCATCGCGATGACATCTATGCCCGCGTCACGCCGGAGCGGGCCTTGGCCGAGGCGACGGCTGCCGCCACGCGGGCTGCCTCCGGCACGCGGCTCTCGCCGCTCGACGGCGTGCCGATCAGCTGGAAAGACCTGTTCGATACAGCGGGTGTTGTGACCGAAGCAGGCTCCAAACTGCTGGAAGGCCGTGTGCCGGACGCCGATGCGCGGGTGCTGACGAATGCCTCTGCGGCTGGGCTGGTCTGTCTTGGCAAAACGAATATGTCGGAGCTGGCCTTCTCCGGCCTCGGCTATAACCCCAACACTGGCACGCCGCCTTGCGTGAACGATGCTGAGGCGGTGCCGGGTGGATCATCCTCGGGGGCGGCAGCCTCGGTTGCCTTTGGGCTGGCCGCAGCGGGCATCGGGTCTGACACCGGCGGATCGGTGCGCATTCCGTCCGCGTGGAACGATCTGGTTGGGCTAAAAACCACCTCCGGGCGGCTGAGCCTCGAAGGCGTGGTGCCTCTGGCGCTGAAATTCGATACGGTGGGGCCGCTCTGCCGCTCGGTCGAGGATGCTGCCCTTCTGCTTGCGGTGATGGAGGGGCGTCCGGCGCCGGATTTGAACGGCGCAAGCCTGCAGGGCAAGCGGTTTGCGGTGCTGAACACCGTCGCTCTCGACGATCTTCGGGGCGAACCGACCGAGGCGTTTCAACAGGCTTTGTTGACGTTCACCACAGTTGGCGCATCGGTTGAGCACATTGAGATGCCCGAGATGGAAACCGCGATGGAGCAGGCCAGTTGTCTCTATACATCAGAGGCTTACGGTCTCTGGCGCGATGTGATCGAGGCGAACCCGGACGCAATGTACAGCGAAATCCTCGAACGGTTCCGGATCGGCAAAACCTATTCTGGCCCGGACTACGTGGCCGCCTGGGCGGCGCTCGATGCGGCGCGGGCGGCTTATGATCGAGCGACTTGTGCCTATGACGCGGTGCTGCTGCCGACGGCGCCGATCCTGCCGCCGAAACTGGAGCGGCTGAACAGTGATCACGACTACTACGTGCAGGAAAACCTGCTGACCTTGCGCAACACACGCATGGGCAATCTGATGGGGCTTTGTGCGCTGACGCTGCCCACGGGTGTGCCCAGTTGCGGCGTGATGATGATGGCCGCACCAAACAGCGAAGCGGCCCTGCTGCGTCTTGGCGCGGCGGCTGAGGCGGCCTTGGCCTAAAAGCCACAAACTCGGACAAAGCCGCGCGTTTTTGTGGACGGCGCCGCCACCCTTCGGTAGTTTGAAAGAAACGGGACGTGAACGATCCCGATCTGAGGCAGTTTTGATGGTGTATCCTGAGCGGTTTTCGAACCTTCCGGCACATGCGTGGCCGCGCTTGCGCGCGTTGCTTGACGCCCATGAGGGCGGCGGGCCGACAATCCACATGACCATTGGCGAGCCGAAACATGCCTTTCCGGCCTGGGTTATGGATGTGATTGCCGAGAACGCGAGTGGCTTCAACAGCTACCCGCCCAATGACGGCACACCGGAACTGCGCGCAGCCATCGCCGGGTTTGTCCAGCGCCGCTATGGCGTGCCGCTGGACCCGGACCGCAATGTGATGGCGCTGAACGGCACGCGCGAGGGGCTCTACAATGCCGTCATGGCGCTCTGCCCGGAGACAAAAAACGGCCAGCGCCCGGCGATCCTGATGCCAAACCCCTTCTATCAGGTCTATATGATTGCCGCGCTGTCGGTTGGGGCCGATCCGATCATGGTGCCCGCCACACTGGAAAACGGCCATCTGCCGGATTTCTCCAGCGTGCCTGAGGATGTGTTGAACCGCACCACCGCTGTCTATATTTGCTCGCCTGCGAATCCGCAGGGCGCCGTGGCTTCGCGGGCGTATTGGCAGGATCTGATCGCGCTGGCAGAGCAGTATGATTTCAAGATCTTCGCGGATGAATGCTATTCCGAGATCTACCGCGACACGCCGCCCGTCGGTGCGCTGCAGGTGGCGCATGAGCAGGGTGCCGACCTCAACCGTGTGGTGATCTTTCACTCGCTTTCTAAACGTTCGAATCTGCCCGGCCTGCGGTCTGGGTTCGTCGCGAGCGGCGTCGAGAACATCCGCGAAATCCAGCAACTGCGCAATTTCGCCGGGACACCGCTGCCCCAGCCCTTGCAAGCCGCTGCGGCGGCCGTTTGGAACGACGAGGCACATGTGGTCGAGAACCGCGCGCTCTATGTGGAAAAATACGAGCTGGCCGACCGTATCCTTGGCAATGTGCCGGGCTATGCCAGCCCCGAGGCCGGGTTTTTCCTGTGGCTGCCAGTGGAAAGTGACGAGGCCGCCGCGGTCAAGCTCTGGCGCGAGACCGGTGTGCGGGTGTTGCCCGGCGGCTATCTCGCGCAGGATTGGGACGGTGGCAACCCGGGGCAAGGCTATATCAGGGCCGCGATGGTGGCCCCAAAAGCGGAGACGGAGCGCGGGATCGAATTGATCCGCGACTGCCTCTATCCGCAGTAAAGTACGAGGGATCAGAGCATGGCATATCAGACACGCGGGCGCGACCCACTCCTGGATAGCTCCATGGCCGAGGCGGTCGAGAAGCGCGGGAAGGAACTGCTGGGGCTGGTCCTGATCGCGCTGGGGTGCATGGCCTGCGCGATGATCGCCTCCTACACACCGGATGATCCCAACTGGATGGTCTCCACGGATGCGCCGGTGCAGAACTGGATGGGGCGTCCGGGGGCGTCTTTGGCCGCGCCGCTTTTCATGATTGTGGGCTGGGGGGCCTGGGGCATCGGTCTTGTGCTGCTGGCTTGGGGCCTGCGGTTTGCACTGCATCAGGGCTCGGAACGCGCGATTGGACGGCTGATCTTTGCGCCGATCGCGATTGCGCTTGGCTCCATCTATGCCGCGACGCTGTCACCTGATGGCAATTGGCTCGATACCCACAGCTTTGGTTTGGGCGGTCTTTTTGGCGATACGGTCATGGGTTTTGTGCTGACTCTGCTGCCCATCGGGTCCACCTTCACCGTCAAGCTGATGTCCATTCTGATGGCCTTGGGCATTCTGGCTTTCGGGGCCTTTGTGACCGGGTTCACCAAGCCGGAGTTGATGCGCATCGGGCGCTTCCTGCTGGTGGGCGTGGTGATGATCTATGCTGGTATCCTGGCGCTGCTCGGCCGAGGGGCCAGCGGGGCGCTGGCAACGGCGCAGTCCCTGTCGGCCCGTCATGCAGAACGACGCGCCGAGGCGCGCGAAGCCCGCGCAGCGCAAATCGCTGCTGAGACCGTGCACTCGGAGGTCGCGCCCGCCCATGGTGCGCCGGAGTTTCAGGACATGCAGGCTGATCCCAAGCCAAGCCTGTTCTCCAGAATGCCGGGCCTGATCAAACGGGCCGAGACCCTGCCAGAGCCGGAACTGGTCGAGGCAGACATGGTGATGGACGTCGAGGACGCACCCGGCGATGACCGTATCCGCGCCCGCATCGCCGATGTTATCAAATCCCGTGCCCGCACCAGCAAGGCGGTTCAGACGCCGCAGACCGCCCCGCTGACCCGTGGGCGGGGGCGGGGGCCGGATGCGCTTGTGCTTGATACCAGCGGTGCCCGGGTCGAACCGCCGCTGACTGCACGGGTTGGCGCGGCCATTCCGCCTGCACCCGAGGACGATATGGATATTATGGCGGCCCCTGACGCCGAACCGGCTGTGGAGATCCCGGCTGCTCCGGTGGCTGAGCCGCGTCGCGTGGTGCAGCAACCGTCGCGCAAGCCGGTGCAGCCGTCGACCCGCGCAAAGGCTGAAGCACAGCCCAAGCTGTCCTTTGACGACACGCACCCGGGGTTTGAGCTGCCGCCACTGAGCCTGCTGGAAAATCCGATCAACGTCCCGCGTCTGCAACTGAGCGATGAGGCGCTGGAAGAAAACGCGCGCATGCTGGAATCGGTGCTCGACGACTACGGCGTGAAGGGTGAAATTGTGGCGGTGCGCCCCGGCCCCGTTGTGACCATGTACGAGCTGGAGCCGGCACCGGGCCTGAAAGCCTCCCGTGTGATTGGTCTGGCCGACGACATTGCGCGCTCCATGGCGGCGCTGTCGGCGCGGGTCTCGACCGTTCCGGGCCGCTCGGTCATCGGGATCGAACTGCCCAACGACAGCCGTGAGAAGGTCGTGCTGCGCGAGATCCTGTCGGCCCGCGACTTTGGCGACAGCAACATGCGCCTGCCGCTCGCTCTGGGCAAGGATATTGGCGGTGACCCGGTGGTCGCGAACCTCGCCAAGATGCCCCACCTGTTGATCGCAGGGACGACCGGGTCCGGTAAATCCGTGGCGATCAACACCTTCATCCTGTCACTGCTTTACAAGCTGACGCCGGAAGAATGCCGTATGATCATGATCGACCCGAAGATGCTGGAACTCAGCGTTTATGACGGCATCCCCCATCTGCTCAGCCCGGTTGTGACCGATCCGAAGAAAGCGGTTGTGGCCCTGAAATGGGTCGTGGGCGAGATGGAAGAGCGCTATCGCAAGATGTCCAAGATGGGCGTGCGCAACATCGAAGGGTTCAATGGCCGTGTCCGCGAGGCGCTGGCCAAAGGTGAGATGTTCACCCGCACAGTGCAGACCGGTTTTGACGATGAGACCGGCGAGCCGGTCTTCGAGACCGAGGAGAACACGCCCGAGGCGCTGCCCTACATCGTCGTGATCGTGGACGAGATGGCCGACCTTATGATGGTCGCGGGTAAGGAAATCGAGGCCTGCATCCAGCGTCTGGCGCAGATGGCGCGGGCCTCAGGCATTCATCTGATCATGGCGACACAACGCCCGTCGGTCGACGTGATCACCGGAACGATCAAGGCGAACTTCCCCACGCGGATTTCTTTCCAGGTGACCTCGAAAATCGACAGCCGCACCATTCTGGGCGAGATGGGGGCGGAGCAACTGCTGGGCATGGGCGACATGCTCTATATGGCGGGCGGGGCCAAGATCACGCGGTGCCACGGGCCGTTTGTGTCCGATGAAGAGGTGGAGGAGATTGTGAACCACCTCAAGGCCTATGGCGCGCCGGACTATGTATCGGGCGTGGTCGAGGGGCCGTCGGACGACAAGGAAAGCGACATCGACCTTGTGCTGGGGCTTGGTGGCAACACAGATGGGGAAGATGCGCTCTATGATCAGGCGGTGCAGGTGGTGATCAACGACCGCAAATGCTCGACCAGCTACATCCAGCGGAAACTCGCCATTGGCTACAACAAGGCCGCGCGCCTTGTGGAGCAGATGGAAGAACAGGGGTTGGTCTCGGCCGCGAACCACGTGGGCAAGCGCGAGATTCTGGTGCCGGAACAAGGCTGAACCTCGCGCGTTAGATCCGCGATCCCTGAGATATCAGGCGGGTTTTCACCGCTGCTATCGCATATCAGCCCGCCCGATCTTATGTCGGGTCGGAGATTGGTTGGCTGAGGAGCCCTGTATGACACGTCTGAGTTCGACCGTTGCTGCCTTTTGCATGAGTGTGATGGCTGCCGGATCTGCGGCTGCGGAAAAACTGCCGTTGAGCGAGATTTCGGCCTATCTGAACAGTCTCAAGACCGCGCAGGGCACGTTCCGGCAGATCAACGATGACGGCTCGGTCAGCACAGGCACGCTCTACATCAGCCGCCCCGGCAGGATGCGCTTTGAATATGACCCGCCCGAGCAGGCGCTGGTGCTGGCCAGCGCGAATGCGGTCTATATCATCGATGGAAAGTCGAACCAGCCGCCTGAGACCTATCCGCTGCGTCGGACGCCATTGTCTTTGATCCTGGCGCGCCAGGTCAATCTGGGGCAGGCGCGCATGGTTGTGGGCCACGATTTCGATGGTGAGGCGACGGTCGTGACCGCGCAGGACCCCAAGAACCCGGAGCAGGGCAGCATCCGCATGAGCTTTACCGACGATCCCGTGCAGCTGCGCCAATGGGTGATTTATGACGCCAATGGTGGACAAACCACCGTTGTACTGGATGCGCTGGAGACCGGTATGAGCCTGAGCAGCACCCTGTTCGACCCGCAACGGGCACAACGCGACCGCGATCGTTGATGCCCCGGTGCGTCGGGTGACGGGCCTGAGATGTCCCCATCACTCGACGCTGTTTGCCCTAGCGGCGCAGGTTACAGGTCGCCAGCTGCGCCTGGTAGACATCTGCCCGCGCATCCACCTTGTTGGCAACATTCAGCAGCCAGGATTTGCGGTTGTAGCTACCGCGCGCATAGCCGGTGTGGCCTTCGTGATAGGCCAGATACTGGTTGCGCGCGTCCGAGAGCGGGATGCCGTTCTTGGACCGGCTGGTCACCATGTACCACCCCATGAAATCAGACGCATCGCGGATGCGGTCGCGCCGTGCAAACCGTTTGCCCGTGGCGCGCTTATAGTCCTCCCAGGTGCCATCGAGGGCCTGGGCGTAGCCATAGGCGCTCGAAACGCGCCCCATGGGGATGACCCCAAGCGCATAGCGATGCGGGGTCCGGGCATTGGAGATAAATTTGCTCTCCTGATGCATGGTGGCCATCTGCACATGCACAGGCACACCCCATTTCTGTTCCGTTCTCTGGAACGCTTTGATGTAGTCCGGGCGCTCATCGGCGATTCTGCACGCGTCATCCAGATGACGCGGTGCCGTGCCCTGGCCACCCCCGCAAGAGGCAACCAAAACAACCAATCCCAAAGCGCGAAGAGTTCTGCTCATCTGCCTCTCGCTTTTCATTTTTTGTTTTTGGGCAGTTTACATGAAAATCCCGGCTTGGGGAATCACGTTTTGCCTGCGGGGGCGACATATGCATTTGTCAGGATTGAGCCTCTTGGTCGCGGCCTCCCCATCTGACTGTGCGCGCGCCCTTCACAAACTGTTTCCAGCGATTCATAGGCTGTGATTGGACAAACCCCCCTTGAACCGATTACCGTGCGTCGGTAAGGGGCTTGTTTGTGATGTTAAGTACGCGTGCCAAATATCATCTCGGGCAGATCGTCCGGCATAAGAAGCACCCCTTCCGTGGGGTGATTTTTGACGTAGACCCCGAGTTTTCGAACACTGAAGAGTGGTATGAGGCGATTCCCGAGGACAGCCGCCCTGTGAAGGAGCAGCCGTACTATCATCTGCTCGCCGAGAATGAGCAGAGCTATTACGTTGCCTATGTCTCTGAGCAGAACCTGATCGCCGACTATTCAGGTGAGCCTGTGGATCACCCGGATATTCCGGATCTTTTTGGCCCGTTCGAGGACGGATCTTACCCGCTGCACTTTCAACTGAATTGAGCGAGGCGGCGGCCTGAAGCCCGCCGTACCTGCCGGTCAATACCCGAGCGCGCAACCGTCCTTGCGGGGATCGCTCGCGCCTTCGAGCACACCGTCGTCTCGAATCAGGATGGCTTGCGCGCCGCCGATGGGCGTGTCGGGGATGCTGACCTTGTGGCCCATCTCGGACAGCTCTTGCCGCACCTGATCGGAGTAGCCCCTCTCCACTTTCATATCGCCCTGATCTGAGAAGGCGCGGGGTAGGTCGATGGCGCTTTGTGGATCCATTCCGAAGTCTTCGATGTTCGAGGCAAAGCGCGCGTGACCGTTGGGCTGATAGGCGCCACCCATGACGCCAAAGGGCATGACCACCTTGCCGCCTCGGCGCAGCATGCCGGGGATGATGGTGTGCATGGGCCGTTTGCCGCCCTTCAGCTCGTTTGGGTGCCCTTCTTCTACGGTGAAACCGGAGCCGCGGTTTTGCAGCAGGATGCCGAATTTTTCGGAGGCGATGCCGGATCCGAACCCGTTGAAGATGGAATATATCAGCGACACGGACATCCCGTCGCGATCGACGGTGGTGATGTAGATGGTGTCCTTGTGCACATTCTCGCTGATCTTTGTGGCGTTTGGTATGGATTTCCTGGGGTCGATCAGTGCTGCGAGGGCTTTGGCGGTGTCCATGCTGAGCATGTGATCAAGGCGTGTGGTATAGTCAGCATCTGCGAGGAACCGATTGCGCGAGTCGTAGGCGAGTTTGGCGGCTTCAGCTTCGAGATGGGTCCGTTGGGTGCCCAACGGACCCATGCTGGCAAGGTCGAATTGTGCGAGAATGTTCATCATGAGCAGGGCCGTGGCGCCATGGCCGTTTGGCGGATGCTCGACAATTTCGATCCCCTTGTAAGTGCCGGAGATCGGCTGCGTTTCTGTGCAGGCCGCTGCGGAGAAGTCGTCGACCGTATGGCGCCCGCCCAAGCCCGTGAGCGTGTTGACCATGTCTTCGGCAATTTCGCCGCTGTAGAAGGCATCACGGCCCGATGTCGCAACGCGCCGCAGAACCTCCGCCTGACCGGGCGCGCGAAAGATCTCGCCCACACGCGGCAAGCGTCCATCGATCATGTAGAAATCGCGCGCAGACCCTTGCAGCACATGCGCGTCGCTGCGCCAATCGAAGGCGGCGCGTGGTGCGACGGGCACCCCCTGTTCCGCTGCTTTGATTGCAGGCGCCAGAAGTGTGTC
Source organism: Roseobacter cerasinus (assembly GCF_009811755.1). Classification (GTDB taxonomy): domain Bacteria; phylum Pseudomonadota; class Alphaproteobacteria; order Rhodobacterales; family Rhodobacteraceae; genus Roseobacter; species Roseobacter cerasinus. The sequence continues at coordinate 176,571 of NZ_BLIV01000002.1, read as the reverse complement.
GAGGCCAAGTTTGCCGACGGTGTCGGCCAGATGGCAAAAGGCATCAATGGCGCCGGGGATGGTGACCGAATGCGGGCTCTGGATGGGGACAACGGTCTCGCCCTGCGCGCGCAACTCGGCGGCGTCGAGTGCGGCTGGCGCGCGGCCTGACCCGTTCAACGCCTGCACATCGGCATCGCCCTGTTGCCAGAGCACAAAACAGTCGCCGCCTATGCCGGTCATCTGCGGTTCGCAAATCCCCAGAACCAGCGCTCCGGCAATGGCGGCGTCCATGGCGTTACCGCCTCGCTCCATGATGTCGATGGCGGTTTTTGCGCCAAGCGGATGGGAGGTGGCGCACATGCCGTTGGTGGCGAGGACGGACGACCGCCCGGGAAAGTGAAAATCGCGCATGGTGCAGCCCCTTGATCCGTTTTCGAGCAAGGTAACGGCCCGGGCTGTGATGTCCATGGTGGGCTTGCGAGTCTGTTGGGGAAGTCCTCGACACCACACACTGGGTGGGGGCTATTAGGTGCGGTGTCGAGGGAAGCTATAACGAGCTACGCTTCGATCATGCCGAAGGATCAAGGCAAAATTGTGATTGAAACGCGGCACTTTGGAGAAAGGTGATCGGCGCGGCCCCTATGAGGGCGATTTTCCGGCGTCTGACGTGGGGATTGCAACGGCCAGACGTATGGACAACTGATTCTCGGACCCCACGCGTTCATACGACACGTCTTTTGCGAGGTCCTTGATCAGAAACCAGCCAAACCCGCCTTCGGGCAGGTCGTCGAATTCGACGTCAACCTCGGCAGGCTGACCCAAGGGGGGGGTGCCATTTGGCATCGCTTTGCCCTGATCGGTGATTTGCACATGCAGCCCGTCGCGTTCGTGCGAGCAGGCAATTGAGATATCGCCCACCGTCTCGGTGTCGGTATAGGCATGTTCCACGACATTGTTCAGGGCTTCGGCCAAGACCAGCTCAACCGTACCGGCCTCTTCCGAGCCCAGCTCCAACGGCCCAAGCCCCGACAGCACGTCTTTCAAGGCACTGCGGACGGCCATCTGGTCGCTGCGGATTGAAATCGTAAAGGGCTGAAAGATCGGCATGCGCCCGGCCTTTTTGCTCTGCTCTGGTCAAAGGCGCAGTTCGTCCAATGCGCCATCCAAGGTCGGAAACACGCTGAAGACCGAGTCCATCCGGGTCAGCTGAAACACACGCGCGACCGTTGGTGTCAGCCCGGCCAGCGCCATCTTGCGATCCATCCCGAGGTTTTTCATCGCGGCGACAATGGCGCCAAGGCCGCTCGAATCGATGAACTGCACCTCGCTGAGGTCCAGCACGACGGTTTTCGGGCCGTCCTCGGTCTGGACGCGCATCGCGTCTTTGAACTCAAGGGCGACGGCCGCATCAATTCGCTCCCCCCGAACGGAGACGATACGCAATTGCTCTTCTGTTTTGGTGGAGAGTTGCATTCGAGGCCTCACTGCTCTTTCACTTGCTTAATAGCGGGCAAATCTTACGAATCTGTTAGGCATCAAAAGGGGGAACTATGCGGAACGTGGTCATCGCCGGGGCAGCGCGGACGCCGATGGGCGGCTTTCAGGGAGATTTCACCGAGCTCAGTGCCGCTGACCTTGGCGGAGCCGCCATCAAGGCCGCAATACAGGATGCAGGCGCTCCGACCATCGACGAGGTGCTCATGGGCTGCGTGCTGCCTGCCGGGCAAGGTCAGGCCCCGGCCCGACAGGCAGGTTTCAAGGCCGGTCTTGGTGATGACATCCCCGCGACCACCCTGAACAAGATGTGCGGGTCGGGGATGAAAGCGGCCATGATGGCGCATGATCAGATTGCCCTTGGTCAGGCTGATGTGATGATCGCCGGTGGTATGGAGAGCATGACCAATGCGCCGTATTTGTTGGAAAAAATGCGGGGCGGTGCGCGGCTTGGCCATGGCAAGGTGGTCGACCACATGTTCCTGGATGGGTTGGAGGATGCTTATGACAAGGGCCGTCTGATGGGCACCTTCGCCGAGGATTGTGCAGAGGCCTATCAGTTCACCAGGGAGATCCAGGACAGCTATGCGCTTGCCTCGCTGTCCCGCGCATTGGAGGCGCAGAAGACTGGGGCTTTTGAGGGCGAAATCGCTGCGGTCGAGGTGACCTCGCGCAAAGGCTCGGTGACCATTTCGGCGGACGAGCAGCCGGGATCTGCGCGACCTGACAAGATCCCCCAGCTAAAACCGGCCTTCCGGGACGGCGGAACCGTGACGGCGGCAAATGCGTCCTCCATCTCGGACGGCGCGGCGGCCCTTGTTTTGGCGTCTGAGGCTGCGGCAGAGGCACAGGGGCTGCGCACCCGCGCGCGGCTCGTTGGCCATGCCAGCCATGCGCAAGCGCCGGGGCTTTTCACAACGGCTCCCGTGCCCGCCGCTCAAAAGCTGTTGGATCGGATCGGTTGGGAGGTCTCTTCCGTCGATTTGTGGGAGGTCAATGAGGCCTTTGCCGTGGTTCCTTTGGCCTTCATGCAGGAGATGGCGCTGGATCATGACATCGTGAATGTCAACGGCGGCGCCTGCGCTCTGGGGCATCCCATTGGCGCCTCGGGCGCCCGGATCATGGTCACGCTTTTGAACGCTATGGAGAAACGCGACGTGAAACGCGGTGTGGCCGCCATCTGCATTGGTGGGGGCGAAGGTACGGCCATTGCGATCGAGCGACCCTGAACCGGAGACACCCGTTTCACAATCAGCGGGTCAATTCGGTGAAGGGGCAGACGTCGTCTTCAAACGGCACGTGGCGACGTCGGAAGTTCGTGTCATCGAGCGCTGCGGGCTGGCTGATCCGGTCCATGCGAAAGTGCCGAAAACCGTCCCGCGCAGGATCCCATGCCACAAGATACCAGAGTGGCGGCAGGATCAGCATCGCCTGTGGCTCCACCGTCCGTTGAGTTCTGCGGTCTTGCGCATCGACATAGTCGAAGCGGAGCAGTTGGCGCCCAAGGAACGCGGCCTCGAAGGCTGGCAAAAGATCGCGGTCGGTGCTGCCCATGCCCGACAAATCCTGCAGGGGCGACAGCTCGCCGATATGCAGGCAATCGAGCAGGGCACGCAGGTCTTTGACCTTATCGGAGGGCAGCGCCTTTTCGATCTTGGCGAGCCCCGTGTCCGCAAGATCCGAAAACGGCAAGCTGCGCGTCGCCCGCAGTGCCGCGACGCTGATCAGCAGCGCGAAGACCTCCGGAACTGACAGGCGTGTGGTGGTCTGCATGGACTGTGGATCAAGCTGGAGGCCGCCACCGCGCCCGACGTCTGAGTGGATCACGAACCCCTCGTCGCGTAGGGCGCTGATGTCGCGCAGCACTGTCCGGCGCGAGGCCCCGACGTCTTCGGCAAGTGCGTCGATGGTGGTTGTCCCGTTGCGGCGCAAAAACCGGATAATGGCGTCTTGTCTCAGGCGAATGTTCATACTGTGAGATTTGCAAATAAAGGTGCCATATTTTGGCACTATTAGGATTTAGACCTGTTTTAGCAACACCCAACAAGGAGATTTGAGAGATGAAACGCACCGCTGTGAACCCTTGGGACTGGTCGATCAAGCTGGGCTACAATCAAGCGGAGGTGATTGAGGGCGCGACCCGCCAGGTCATTTGCGCCGGGCAAACCGCTGTGGATGGCACAGGCGCTCCGCAACACCCCGACGACATGCGCGCCCAGATCAGCTTGGCTTTGGACAATCTGGAGGCGGTTTTGAAAGAGGCGGGGATGGACCTCAGCAATGTGATCAAACTGGGCGTCTATGCCACGGATGTGGACGAAGCCTTGAAAAATTTTGACCTCATGGGCATGCGGTTCGGGCCGCATCAGGTGGCGCCGCCGATGACCCTTTTGGGTGTGACGCGCCTGGCCATTCCTAGCCTGCTCTTCGAGATTGAGGCGATTGCGGCTGCCTAAAAAAAGGAGGCCATCTGGACCATGTCGCCAGGTGGCCGCAGCAACGCTCCGCGTGTGGCGTTCGATGTTGCGCTGCGGACCGGGCGGGCCCGGGGGCTGGACAGTGGCGCAGGGGCTTGCCACTAAGGTGCCCAGATGAGCCTTGATTATGATCACCTTCGCAAGACCATCCTCGCCCTGACCGAGGGCGAAACCGATGCTGTCGCGCTGATGGCCACAGTCGCCTGCGAGGTGCACCATGCGGATGACCGCTTTGACTGGACCGGGTTCTACCGTGTGACCGAACCGGAGCTGCTGAAGATCGGGCCCTATCAGGGGGGACACGGGTGCCTCGTGATCCCCTTCTCGCGCGGGGTGTGTGGGGCGGCAGCCCGCACCGGAGAGATCCAGCTTGTGCCCGACGTCGAGGCCTTCCCCGGACATATTGCCTGTGCCAGCTCCACGCGGTCGGAACTTGTTTTGCCGGTGCGCGACGCGGTGGGCAACGTGATCGCGGTCTTCGACATCGACAGTGATCAGCCCGATGCGTTCCGGGAAGCAGATGCGCAAGCGCTCAGCAGTATTCTTACGTCGGTATTCGGGACGTTTGAGCGCGTCTAGATCACGGTTGGTTGTCGCGCTTTGCGGGGAATTTGAACAAACGTTTGGATCGCTGTCTGCGCGCGTCAGTGCCAGTGCTGATATCATGGGCGATCTGACGCCGGATAGGCCAAGAAAGCAGCCCCGGGCGTGAAAAACGACTGGATTTTTTCACCAGAATCACTAACGTGAATAAAACGTCGATTTTTTCACGGAACAGATGCGCCACGACCTGCCCTCTCACCCCGATACGCTTGGTGCGGATTTGCGTGCCTTGCGGAAATCGCGCGGGCTGACGCTGAGCGATCTGGCAGAAAAGCTTGGGCGGTCAGTGGGTTGGCTGAGCCAGGTGGAGCGGGACAAATCCGAGCCCTCGATCACCGATTTGCGGCAGATGGCGAAGGCGCTGGAGGTCTCTGTCTCGATCCTCTTCCGCCATGCAGCGGCTCCCGCCCATGAGGCGGGGTATGTGGTGCGGAACACGGCGCGGCGGCGGATCGGCAACACGGTCGCGGGGCTGGTGGAGGAGCTGCTCTCACCCGATCTGACCGATGATTTCGAGATGGTGCATTCCACCTTCGAGCCACACAGTCAGATCACCGACGCTGTGGTGCGCCCCACGCAGGAGGTGGGCTATCTGGTTTCCGGGCGACTGGATCTGGAGATCAGCGGCATCACCCACACGATCACGCCTGGCGACAGCTTCCGCATTCGCGGCGAAGCCTTCCGCTGGGCCAACCCTTATGACAAACCCGCCGTGGCCATCTGGGTCATCGCGCCGCCGGTGTACTGATGAGCTTTGAGGCCTGGACCATATTCGCGCTGTTCTGGGTGGTCTTCGTGACCACGCCGGGGCCGAATGCGGTCAACTGCATCACCAACGGGATGCACCTGAGCTTTCCTCGCGCGATGGTCGGTGTGCTGGCAATCCTCACGCAGGCGACGCTGTTTCTGGTGCTGTCGGCGCTGGGGATCACTGCGCTGATCGCAGCCTCACCTACGGGGTTTTTCATTGCCAAGTTGGTGGGGGCGGGGTTCCTGATCTATCTGGGTGTCCGTGGCTGGATCTTGGCCAAGCGGCCCGTCGTGGTGGGCGACCGACCTGCAAAATCGATCTACTTGCACGCGCTGGCTGTCGCCACGATCAACCCCAAAAGCGTCGCCGGATATCTCGCCGCCTTTTCGCAATTCGTGCAGCCCGGCGTGCCGATCTGGGAGCAGATGGCGGTGATCGTGCCCACCGCACTGACCATCACGGCGCTGAGCTACATCGGCTTCACGTTGCTGGGCGCGGGCCTGGCGCGCGCGGCTTTGGGCGCGGTCTTCAACATCTGGGTGCGGCGCGTGCTAGCCGCCTGTTTCGTCATCTACGGCGTGCTTCTGGGCGCGTCGACCACACCGGGGAGGGCCTGAGATGGTAACGGGCAGCTGTCTCTGCGGTGCAGTCACTTATGAGGCCAAGGGCACGTTGGGCGCGCCCGCCGCCTGTCATTGCACCCAATGCCGCAAGCAATCAGGGCACGCTTGGGCCTCGTCTTACGTGGAAGACGGCACGCTTGAGATCAAGGGCGAGGTCCGCTGGTTCCAATCGTCCGCTAAGGCGCGGCGGGGGTTCTGCCCCATCTGCGGCTCCGCGCTCTTCTGGGCGCATGACGACGACGATTTCACCTGTTTTTCCACCGGCTCGATCGACGGGCCGACTGGGCTGCGCTTGCGCGGCCATATCCATACCGCCTCCAAGGGCGACTACTACAGCATCGCGGCGGATGAGCCGCAAAGGGAGACCTAATTATGTCAGATTTTCCAACGACAGCGCGGGTTGTCATCATCGGCGGCGGGGTGGTCGGCACCTCGACGCTTTATCACCTGGCCAAAGCGGGCTGGACCGACTGTGTGCTGCTGGAGAAAAACGAGCTGACCGCGGGTTCCACCTGGCACGCGGCGGGCAACTGCCCGAACTTCGCGCCCAACTGGGCCGTGATGAACATGCAGCGCTATTCGTTGGCCATGTACCGCACCCTCGCCAAGGATGTGGACTATCCGATGAACTACCACGTCACCGGTGCGGTGCGGCTTGCGCACTCCAAAGACCGCATGATGGAGTTCGAGAAGGTCGCGTCGCAGGCGCGTTACCAAGGGCTGGAGATGGACATCTGCACGCCGGAAGAGCTGCGCGAGTACAACCCCTTCATGGAGATCCATGATCTCGAAGGTGGTCTGTGGGACCCGCTTGATGGCGACATCGACCCGGCACAGCTGACCCAGGCGCTGGCCAAGGGCGCGCGCGATGCAGGCGGGCGGATTGAGCGGTTCTGCCCCGTGATCGGCATCGACCGCGACGGCGACGAGTGGATCGTGAAGACCGAGAAGGGTGAGATCCGCTGCGAATATGTGGCGAACTGTGCGGGGTACTACGCGCAGCGCGTGGGCGAGATGTTCAAGCCCTTCGGCGGGCGCACCGTGCCGATGGTGGTGATGTCCCACCAGTATTTCCTGACCGATGAGATCCCTGAACTCGCTGAGTGGACCAAGGAAAAGGGCCACAAGATGCCGATGATCCGCGACGTGGACATCAGCTATTACCTGCGGCAGGATAAGAACGGTCTGAACCTCGGGCCGTATGAGCGCAACTGCAAGGCGCATTGGGTCACGCCGGACGATCCAATGCCGGAAGACTTCTCCTTCCAGCTCTACCCGGACGATCTGGAGCGGCTGGAGTTTTACATCGAAGACGCGATGGAGCGGGTGCCGGCGCTCGGCACCGCCGGGGTTGGCCGCAACATCAACGGACCGATTCCATACGCCCCCGACGGGTTGCCGATGATTGGCCCGATGCCAGGCGTGAAGAACGCCTTTGAGGCGCACTCCTTCACCTTCGGCATCGCGCAGGGCGGTGGCGCTGGCAAATGCCTCTCCGAATGGATTATGCACGGCGAGACCGAGCTGGATATGTGGGCCGTCGATCCGCGCCGCTACACCGATTATGCGGATCACGACTATTGCCTGTCGAAGGCGCTGGAAACCTATGGCCACGAATACGCGATGCACTTCCCGCATCACGAATGGCCTGCCGGGCGTGACAAGAAGCTTTCGCCGAACCACGAGCGGCTCTTGGCCGATGGCGGTCAGATGGGCGCGTACAACGGCTGGGAGCGGGCGAACTGGTTTGCTAAGGACGGTGACGACACCTCCGAGGAAGCAACCGAGACATGGGACCGCAACGGTCCTTGGGCGGTGCGCGTGAAAGAAGAGGTCGAGGCCGTGCGCGATGGTGCCGGTGTGCTCGATATGCCGGGGTTCTCGCGTTACACGCTCAGCGGTGAGGGCGCGGCAGAATGGCTGCGCGGCCAGATCGCAGGCGCGCTGCCCAAAGCGGGCCGTATGAACCTGGGTTATTTCACCGACAGCCGTGGCAAGATCGTGACCGAAGTGACCATTATTCGCTGGGGCGAAGATGACTTCTGGCTGATGACTGCGGCTGTGGCGCAATGGCATGACTTTGAGTTCCTGCAAAGCCGCCTGCCCGCCGATGGATCGCTCACGATGACCGACATCACCAAGGAGTGGTCGACACACCTGCTGACCGGGCCGAAATCGCGCGAGATGTTGGCGGGATTGACCGATGCGGATCTCTCCACCGGATGGCTGACCATTCAGGAAGCGACTGTCGCGGGCAAGCCGGCCAAGCTCTTCCGCATTTCCTTTGCGGGCGAGCTGGGTTGGGAGGTGCACACCTCCTTCGAGGACAGCGCCGCCGTGTATACGGCTATCCGTGATGCGGGGGCCACGCCGTTTGGCATGTACGCGCTCAACTCCATGCGGGTCGAGAAGGGTTACCGCAGCTGGAAGGGGGATCTGTCGACTGATTATTCCCTGCTCGAAGGTGGGATGGAGCGGTTCATCCGTTTCGACAAGCCGCAGGACTTCATCGGCAAGGCCGCACTGCTCAGCGAAAAGCAGCAAGGTGTGAAGAAGCAGTTCGTCACGCTGACGGTTGATGCGGGCGATCAGGACGCGCCGTATATGTCGCCGCTGTTTGTCGGTGACGAGGTTGTGGGCGAGACCACATCGGGTGACTGGGGCTACCGGATCAACAAATCCGTGGCCCTTGGCATGCTGCGCAAGGATCTGACGGAGCCTGGCACAGAGATCGAGGTCGAGATCTACGGCAAGCGCTGCAAGGCGACCGTGCAACCCGACCAGCCGCTGTGGGATCCCGAGAACGAAAGGATCCGTGCGTGACACAAATCACGCTTCTGGACGGAGGCATGGGGCAGGAGCTGATCCACCGCGCTGGGGATCAGCCGACGCCTTTGTGGTCGACGCAGGTGATGTCGGATCACCCCGGCATGGTGCAGGGCGTGCATGCGGATTTCTTTGCCGCAGGCGCGACTATTGCGACGACCAACACCTACGCGATCCATCGCGACCGTCTGGAAGACACGCCTCTGGAGGGGCGTTTTGAGGCCCTGCATGCAGCAGCACTTGCAGAGGCCAAAGCCGCACGCGCGGCACACGGAGCGGGCCGTATCGCGGGAGGGATCGGCCCGCTCCGTGCAAGTTATCGCCCTGATCTGCACCCGGAGGCGGAGGTGGCGGTGCCGCTTTTTGCCGAAGTGGCGCAGGCGCTCGCGCCAGAGTGCGACGTTCTCATTCTGGAGACCTGCGCGTCCGTCGCCCATGCGCGGGATGCCTTGGTCGGTGCCCGCACGACAGATTTGCCAGTCTGGCTGTCGCTGACCGTGTCCGACACCGATGGCACAAAGCTCCGCTCGGACGAACCGCTTGCCGATGCGCTGGAGGTGGCGGCCGGGGCAGATGCGGTGCTGATCAACTGCTCAGCTCCCGAAGCTGTCACCCAGGCGCTGCCGATCATCGCACCGCTGGGCAAGCCTTTTGGCGGCTATGCCAATGCGTTTGAGATGATCACCGAAGATTTCCTCAAGGCCAAACCAACCGTTGAGGCGCTGACCGCCCGGCGGGACATGGGGCCGCGTGCTTATGCTGGCTATGTCCTGCAATGGATTGGCCTTGGTGCAACTATCGTCGGCGGATGCTGTGAAGTCAGCCCCGCCCATATCGCTGAACTCGCTCGGCGGCTTGAAGCCGTCGGTCATACCATCGTTTGAAGGAACACTGCTCATGGCTCTGCCACCGTCTAACGCGCGCGTTGTCATCATCGGGGGAGGGGTGATTGGCTGCTCCGTCGCCTATCACCTGACCAAACTGGGATGGAAGGATGTGGTCCTGCTGGAGCGCAAGCAGCTGACCTCCGGCACCACATGGCACGCGGCTGGCCTGATCGCCCAGCTGCGCGCGACGAAGAACACAACCAAGCTGGCGAAGTATTCTCAGGAGCTTTATGGCAGCCTTGAAGAAGAAACCGGCGTGGCCACGGGCTTCAAGCGCTGTGGCTCGATCACCGTTGCGCTGACCGAAGAGCGGCGCGAAGAGATCTACCGCCAAGCGGCCATGGCGCGGGCCTTTGGTGTGGAGGTCGAGGAAATCTCGCCCTCCGAGGTAAAGACACGCTATGAGCATCTGAATATCAAGGGGGTTACCGGGGCGGTCTACCTCGACAAGGATGGTCAGGGTGATCCGGCGAACATCGCGCTAGCGCTGGCCAAGGGTGCACGGCAACGCGGCGCGCAGATTATCGAGCGTACCAAAGCCACCCGCATCGTGAAGGAAGGTCGCCGCGTGACCGGTGTCGACTGGGAGCAGGGTGGCGAAAGTGGCCATATCACGGCTGATATGGTCGTGAACTGTGGTGGCATGTGGGCCCATGAGGTGGGCCGCATGGCGGGCGTGAACGTGCCGCTGCACGCCTGCGAGCACTTCTATATCGTGACCGAGGCCATTGAGGGGTTGAAGCAACTGCCGGTGCTGCGGGTGCCGGACGAATGCGCGTATTATAAGGAGGATGCGGGCAAGATGCTGCTGGGCGCCTTTGAGCCGAACGCCAAGCCCTGGGGGATGGAAGGCATCCCGGCGGATTTTGAGTTCGACCAACTGCCCGAGGATTTTGACCACTTCGAACCGATCCTGGAGGCTGCCGTTGAACGTTTGCCCATGCTGGCCGAAGCAGGCATCCACACCTTCTTCAACGGTCCTGAAAGCTTCACACCGGATGATTCCTATCATCTGGGCCTCGCGCCAGAGCTGGATAACTTCTGGGTGGCGGCAGGTTTCAACTCCATCGGCATTCAGTCTGCGGGTGGTGCAGGAATGGCGCTGGCACAGTGGATGGAAGGTGGCGAGAAGCCGTTTGACCTGGGCGACGTCGACATTTCCCGAATGGAAACCTTCCAAGGCAACAAGACCTATCTCTTCGAACGCTCCAAGGAGACGCTGGGCCTGCTCTATCAGGATCATTTCCCCTTCCGCCAGAAGGAGACCGCGCGGGGTATCCGCCGCTCGCCCGTCTATTGGCAGTTCCTGGATCGCGGCGCGGTTATGGGCGAATTTGCAGGCTGGGAGCGCCCCAACTGGATCGCCAAGCCGACCCAGACGCCGGAGTACGAGTACAGCTGGAAGCGGCAGAGCTTCTTCAACAACATTGCCGAAGAACACACCGCGATCCGCAACAATGTGGGCATGTATGACATGTCCTCCTTCGGGAAGATCCGGGTCGAAGGCAAGGATGCGACGGCCTTCATGAACTACGTCGGCGGCGGGCAATATGACGTGCCGGTGGGCAAGATCGTCTACACCCAGTTCCTGAACCCGACAGGTGGGATTGAGGCGGACGTCACCGTCACGCGCGTGTCCGAGACGGCCTATCTTGTGGTGACACCGGCCGCGACGCGCCTGGCCGATGAGACTTGGCTGCGCCGCCATGTGGGTGACTTCAACGTGGTGATCACCAATGTGACCGCAGGCGAAGCTGTGCTGGCGGTCATGGGGCCGAACTCGCGCGCGCTGCTCAACCTGGTCTCGCCCAATGATTTCTCCAACGAAGTGAACCCCTTCGGCACCGCGCAGGAGATCGAGATCGGCATGGGACTCGCGCGGGTGCACCGGGTGACTTATGTGGGTGAGCTCGGGTGGGAGGTCTATGTTTCCTCCGAGATGGCCGCGCATGTCTGCGAGACGTTGATCGAGGCGGGCGCGGATCTCAACCTCAAGCTTTGCGGAATGCATATGATGGACAGTTGCCGGATGGAGAAAGGCTTCCGCCACTTCGGGCACGACATCACCTGCGAGGATCACGTGTTGGAGGCGGGCCTTGGTTTTGCTGTGAAGACCGACAAGCCGGACTTCATCGGCCGTGACGCGGTGCTGCGCAAGAAGGACGAGGGGCTTAAGAACCGCCTGCTGCAGTTCAAGCTGACCGATCCGGAACCGCTGCTCTATCACAATGAGCCAGTGCTGCGGGATGGTGAGATCGTGGGCTACCTGGCGTCCGGCGCGTACGGTCACACGCTCGGCGGTGCGATGGGGCTGGGCTATGTGCCCTGCGCAGGCGAGACGGCAGCAGAAGTGCTGGCCTCCACCTATGAGATCGACGTGGCGGGCACGCGGGTCAAGGCAGAGGCGTCGCTTAAGCCGATGTACGATCCCAAATCCGAGCGCGTGAAAGCCTGAGACAGCGGTGGCCTGAAAGCCCACCGCACCTGCTGGACCATACCGGTGTGGTTGGCAGGTTCGGCGGGCTTCAGGCCGCCGCCTCCGCCAGGGGCGCTTAGGGTTGCACGTACTCGCTTCATCTGCGAGCAGGCGACATGAGTGTCGTCTATTCCCCGCCTCAGGACCCGCTGGTGATCCTGCACGAAGATGCGGAGGTCCTGCTTGTGGACAAGCCCGCGGGGCTTCTGTCGGTGCCGGGCAAAGGGCCTGAGCTGGCAGACTGCTTGCTGTCGCGGATACAAGCCGCCTTCCCCGATGCGTTGCTGGTGCATCGGCTCGACCGGGACACCTCCGGCGTGATGATCTTCGCGCTCACGCGGCATGCGCAGCGTCATCTTGGCCTGCAGTTCGAAAAACGCATGACCCAGAAGACTTATGTGGCGCGGGTCTGGGGCGTGCCGGCCCAGAAAACCGGCACTGTCGATCTGCCGCTGATTGTAGACTGGCCCAATCGACCGCTACAAAAAGTCGATCACGAGACCGGAAAGCCCGCTCAAACAGACTGGCGGGTGCTGAAGGATGAAGGCGAGACTGCCCGCGTGCGGTTGCAGCCCAAGACCGGGCGAAGCCACCAGCTGCGGGTGCATATGATGGCACTGGGACACCCGATTCTGGGCGACCCCTTCTATGCCACAGGCGCGGCCCGCGACTTTCCGCGCCTGATGCTGCACAGTCAGGAGCTGCGGTTCAAGCATCCGCAGGGCGGCCGCTCCATGAAAATAAGGACCAACCCACCGTTCTGATCGGGCGATTTCGGGCGCGAAACATAAAGCCTTGACGTGATACTATTTAGTATCATAAAAGAGATACCATAAGGTATCACTTTAGGAGCGCTTATGCCCCAGGTTCAATCCACCTTCCGCGCACTTGCGGACCCGACACGCCGCGACATCCTGGTGATGTTGCGCGACTGCGACCTCACCATCGCCGAGGTCGCTGAAAACTTCGATATGACCCGCGCCGCCGTTAAAAAGCACCTGACCGTGCTCAGCGATGGCGGGCTGATCACCACCCGCACCAGCGGGCGGGAGCGCATCAATGCGCTCAACCCCCAAGGCATAGACCCCGTGATGGACTGGTTGAAATACTTCGACATCTTCTGGGACGACCGCCTTGCCACACTCAAAACTGAAATTGAAAAGGACAGAAAATGACAGCTCCCGTATTGCGTAAGACGATCTTCTTGAAAGCCACCCGCGCCGAGGTCTGGGCCTTCCTGACGGAGCCGGAACATCTGGCCAAATGGTTTCATCCTCCCAAGCAAGCACTAACCGAAGGTCAGAGGCTGGAAATGCATGGCGCCACCAGTGGAGATCTGCTGATCTGGGGCGAGGTCAAGGTGGCGCGCCCACCGGAATACCTCGAACATACCTTTTCGGTGAAGCCGATGGGCGATGCGGTGAGCCTCGTGAAGTGGACATTGAGCGAAGTCACAGGTGGTACGCAACTGTCGCTGGAGCATTCGGGCTTGCCTGCAACCGCAGAGGGGTTTGGCGTGGTGCTCTCGCTCGACAAGGGCTGGGACGAGCATCTTGGCCAGATGCGTGCCGTGTTGCATGAGCCGGTGCCTGCATAAAAGGTCGGCCTGCACATCTGAACCGAAGACATGAACCACCGCCGGGCAGGCCAGCCGGGCGGTGGTTTCATCACCTGCGCTGGATCCCAATCGCAAAGGCTGCACGCGGGGGTCGGCTGGTGGTGTCTGGACTGTTCAGTTGACCAGCGCTAGCGATGCGCAGCTCAGGCGGACGCCAGGTTTAACCGGGCACCAGGATCGGAGATCACCGAAGCCAGCTCACTCTCGGGGATTGGCTTATGATAATAATACCCTTGGGCAAACCGGCACCCGAGGCTGCGCAGCGTTGCAACATCATCGGATGTTTCCACCCCTTCCGCGATGATATCGACGTCAAGATCTTTGCCAAGCTTGATCAGCAGCTTCACGATGCTTTGTGACACCGGGTTGCTATGCGCGTCACCCGCGAACGCCCGATCGATCTTGAGCGAGGTGAGCGGCAGCGACTTGAGGTAGGCGAAGTTGGAATGCCCGGTTCCAAAGTCGTCGATGGAGATCCCGCATCCAAGGTCATGTAACTGCTTGAGGTTCTTATCCGCGATAGCCACATCGGGGATGAGCGCGGTTTCAGTGATCTCAAGCTTCACATCCTCGGGTGACAGATCGTTTGCCTCCAAAGTGAAGCCGAGGAAGTCGATAAAGCCCCGCCGCCCGATGTCTTTCCCGGAGACATTGATCGACAGGAAAAACCCCTCCGGGCAGGCGTCAAGCGCCTTGAGGCGTTTCAGCGTGGCGCAACCATCAATGATGGCAAACTCGGTCAACTGCTTGATGGATCCTGTTTTCTCGGCAATGCGGATAAAATGCTCCGGCGAGACGTTGTCGAGGACCGGGTGGCGCCATCGCATCAAGGCCTCGCATCCGACAATGCGACTGTCAGACAGCTCCACAATCGGCTGAAACAGAAGGGAGAACTCCTCCCGGTCGAGCCCCCGCAGAATGTCGGTTTCCAGCCTGAACTCTTCAATCAGTTTGCCCGCATCGCGCAAGGTGCTTGCGGCAACAGGCGCGTCGGCGGCTGATCTCGCCTTCTGCTGCGTGAAGGTCGACGCGAAGTTGATCGAGGTGTCGATACAGGCGCGCAGGATCGGGTCTATCTCCTCAAAGCGTCGGCGGATACGATCCGCAGAAATCCTGTATACGGTTGTGGGGGCAACGGCCTCAACTGTGACGGCGCGCGGCTGGCTTGTCAGAATGGACAGCTCGCCGATGATCGACCCCGCACCACGCTTTTCAACATAGACCCGCTGGCCTGCCTCGGTTCTATACAGAACAACTGCGCCCGTCTCGATCACATAGGCGAACTCATTGTCATCCCCTTCCCGGTATAGGATATCTCCCGGTGACAGACGAAGTTCCAACACAGACGGCATTCAAGTGATCCACAGAGTGGCTACAGAGCAGGCAGAACCCGTACCGTCGGACAGAAACCTTGCAAATGGATGTTTCTGGCGGGAGTATTTGCGCCCAACTTTAGGCAACTTGTTTGCGATCGCGCAGGCCGTCGAACTCCGGCGCTATTCTGCGGCCCAGCCTGACACAGCTTTGACCTCCAGGAACTCCTCCAGACCATAGCTGCCGCCTTCACGGCCATTGCCGGATTGCTTGTAGCCGCCAAAGGGCGAGCCTTGGGCAAACCCCTGACCATTCGTCTCGACCATGCCAGAGCGCAGACGGCGCGCGACGCGGCGGCGTTTCTCATCATCCTCCGTCTGAATGTAGTTGGTCAGTCCGTAAGGCGTGTCATTGGCGATCCGCACGGCCTCCTCTTCGGTCTCAAAGGGGATGATCGACAGCACCGGGCCAAATATCTCTTCGCGCGCGATGGTCATGTCGTTGGTCACATCGGCAAAGACGGTGGGCTTTGCGTAGAACCCGCGGTTCAGCCCATCGGGGCGGCCCAGACCCCCGGCGACGAGGCGGGCTTCACCCATGCCGGTCTCGATCAGCGCCTGCACCTTGTCGAACTGCGCTTTGGAGACCAGCGGGCCGATGTGGCGGCCTTCTTCCGACGCCGGGCCCACATGGGTCGCCGTGGCGGTTTCCGCTGCCATTTCGACGGCCTCGTCATAGCGAGACCTGTGCACAAGCATCCGTGTGGGCGCGTTACAGGACTGGCCGGTGTTGCGGAAACAGCGGATTGCGCCCGCCTTGGCGGCTTTGGGGTGCGCATCGTCGAAGATGATGTTGGCGCCCTTGCCGCCAAGTTCCAGGCTCACGCGCTTCAGAGTGTCAGCGGCGGCCTTGGAGATGGCGATGCCCGCGCGGGTGGAGCCGGTGAAGCTGACCATATCAACCTCTGGATGGGCAGAGAGCTGGCTGCCCACGCCTGCGCCGTCGCCGTTTACGAGGTTGAAGACACCTGGCGGGAAACCCGCCTCATGCACGAATTCCGCAAAGAGCAGCCCCGACAGCGGCGCAATCTCCGACGGTTTCAGCACCATGGTGCAGCCAGTGGCCAGCGCCGGAACCGCCTTGAGCACGATCTGGTTCATCGGCCAGTTCCAGGGCGTGATCAGGGCGCAGACGCCGATGGGTTCCAGAAGGGTCTTTTCGGTCGCCGTATGGTCACGTTCAAAGCTGAAATCTTCAAAGGCTTTCAGAAAGCCTTCCAGATGCCAGGCGCCTGCACCCACCTGCTGCGCGCGGCTGAGATCGATAGGTGCCCCCATCTCCATGGACATGGCCTGCGCCATTTCCTCGGCGCGGGCATTGTAGATGTCGAGCAATTTGCGAATGAGGGCCGCACGTTCCTCTTTGGAGGTCTGCGACCAGCTGTCGAAGGCTGCGCGAGCGGCGCCGACAGCAGCGTCGGTGTCGGCTTGAGCGCCCAGCGAGATCACCGCGCATTGTTCTTCGGTCGACGGGTCGATCACCGCAAAGTCGTTGGATGTGGCGGGCGCAACCCACTGACCGTTGATGTAGAAATCGCGTTTTTCCAGCATGGGATTTGTCCTTCGTGTCCGGGCTTGGGCGCAGTCTGTCACTGCCAAGATGGGTCCGCAAGAGAGGGGATGAAACCCCGCCCCGATGTGATTAAGTTGACCTCACGAGTCACCATAGCATTGCACCGGAGGACCTCATGGGCTTGCGCATCAACGACACTATTCCGAACCTGACCGTCGAAACGGACCACGGGCCCCTTCAACTGCATGACTGGATCGGCGACAGCTGGGCCATTCTGTTCTCGCACCCCAAGGATTTCACGCCCGTCTGCACCACCGAATTCGGGGCTGTGGCGCAACTGGCCGACGAATGGGAAAAGCGCGGAACCAAGGTGATCGGCGTCTCGGTCGATGGTGTCGAGGATCACAAGAAGTGGAAAGGCGACATCGAGAAGGTGGCGGGCGCCAAAGCGGGCTTCCCGATCATCGCGGATATCGGGCTGGAGGTGTCGAAAGCCTTCGACATGCTGCCTGCCGAAGCCTACCTGCCCGACGGGCGCACACCGGCAGACAGCGCGACCGTACGCTCTGTCTTTATCATCGGGCCGGACAAGCAGTTGAAACTGAGCATGACCTACCCAATGACCGTAGGCCGCAACTTCGCCGAGGTGCTGCGTGCGCTTGATGGGTTGCAGACCAGCACTGGCAAGGGTGTGGCAACGCCTGCGAACTGGAATGTGGGCGATGATGTGATCATCCCGCCGACGGTGTCCAATGAAGATGCCAAGGCGAAATTCGGAGAGTTCACCACCGTGCTGCCCTATCTCCGGACGACGAAGGCGCCGGAGTAGACTCATTGGGCGGCGGCCTCCGCTTTTTGATCTGAGGTTATCGCCTGCCCGTGGGAGGTCGGGTCATGCCCGGCCTCTCAGTTCAGCTCGTAAAAGGCGTGGTAGGCAGCAGCGCTCCAGCGCCACGTCAGATCGGCAGCTCCGTGGTCGATTTCAGCTCCTTCAGCACGAAGCTGGACTGCACGCCGCTGACAATCTCGTTTCGCAAAAGTGTATGGGTCATGAAGCGCTCATAGGCCTCCACATCTTCGACCCGGATCTTCAACTGATAGTCTGCACCGCCAGAGGTGGCATAGCATTCCACAATCTCCGGATGCCCTTCGATCAGCTGGGCAAATCCCGCGACTGTTTGCTCCGCATGATCGCGCAGGGTGATGGCTGCAAGAACGCAGAGTTTGCAGCTGACCAGGGCCGGGTCCAGCAGTGCAACCCGTGCGGTGATGAGCCCAGCACGTTCAAACTCCTGTATGCGTCGCCAGACGGTACTTTGTGCCATGCCGCAACGCTCCGCCAATTGCGCCAGCGACAGGCTTGCATCGCGCTGAATTTCCCGCAAAAGCCTCTGATCTGCTTGTGAAAAATTCATAGTGCTCCGAGTAATAGACACATCCTTTTATATCTAAGCAGGCTTGCGAAAAGAAAAACCCCCAGCGTGGGCCGGGGATCGGACATCGTCCGTGAGCCGTTGGCTCAGGCGCGGCGTCGGCGCGCGATCATGCCAAAGGCGCCCAAACCGGCCAACATGAGGGGCAGGCCCGCTGGCAGTGGAACAGCGGCTGGCAGCCGGTCTTCAATTTGCGCGAGCGCGGCCTGCGCGAATTCGGCCTGAGCAATGCGATTTGGATGTACCCCGTCGGCAAAGAGCCGGTTGTCCGCCAGCGCCGGGTTGAAGATCGGCTGCCCGCCGGGATCAAAGCCGACAAAAGAGCAGTTTCCGTCAAGCTGGAGCTCCTGCAGGCGGGGTGTGCAGGGAAAGATCGTATCGACAATGCCCAGCGTACCGGCTCGGTTGATCAGATCGTTGAAGAAGGCAAACTGGTCAACGCGCGTGATTGTCAGACCATCAACCGTTTCGAGCACCTGCAATCCGGCCTCAAGGGTCGCATTGAACAGAAGTGTGGCCCCCAAAACCTGCGCTGCGCGTGTGCTAAGCGCAGCGACCGTGGCCTGCGTTGCCGCGAGCTCCGTCGGGTCAGTCGCAGGGTCGGCCAAGAGCGCGGCGAGGCGCGCCTGTGCAACCACAAGCTCTGCATTGAAGGCGGGCGTGCGGCTGATGTCCGGCAGGTTGGAGACGAGGAAGTCGTCAAACTGCGGGCCGGCCTTGGCCACGCTTCGGATGCCATCAATGACCTCATTGGCCGTGCGGGTGGCGTCGAAACTGGGGGTTCCGAGTTGCTGGAAGAAATCATTGGCCCCAAACAGGACCGAGATCAGTGGATTGCTCCCAGTCTTTGTGACCGTAGCCGCGAGGCTTGCCGCCTGGTTTTGGAAGGTGGAGAGGCTGTTGAGTACCGCAAGCTGTTCGGGCGGTGTGGTCCCACCATTGCCATAGTCCGTGGTGTTCATATCGCCCGCTGTTGCACCCCCCAGAGCGAAGTTCACAGTCTCTTTGCGGGCCGCTTTGAAGACATTGGCGATGATCTCTGTCCAGACCGGGCCGTTGGAAAAGCGCCCGCCAACACTGGGTGGCGCGAGTTGGCCGAGCTTGCCGTCGTCAGACAGGCTGTCACCGACGGCGTAGTAGCTTGTGAAGTCCAGAACACCGGCCCCTGCGCCGGTGGCGAGGCTGCACGCAAGCGCAGCTGACAAGATTTGTTTCTTCATGGAGGCCTCCCACACCCGAATCGGCGCGACAGTAACACTGATTTGCTTCCCACCTACGCTGACCCAACGGAAATCTCCCGCTACGCTGCGTCACAAAAAAGGCCCCGGTGGGGTCACCGGGGCCTAATATCTAAAGCTTTGCGCCGCTTATTCGTCGGCGGGTTCGGCTTCTTTCTTGATCTCTTCGCCGGTCTCCTGATCGACGACTTTCATCGACAGGCGGACCTTGCCGCGATCATCAAAGCCAAGCAGCTTGACCTTCACTTCCTGACCTTCCTTCAGCACATCGGAAGGGTGGTTCAGGCGGCGGTTTTCGATCTGGCTGACGTGCACCAAACCGTCGCGCTTGCCAAAGAAGTTCACGAAGGCGCCGAAGTCGACGATTTTCACGACCGTTCCGGTATAGACCATGCCTTCTTCCGGCTCAGCCACGATTGAGTGGATCATGTCGTAGGCCTTTTTGATGGCTTCGCCGTTGGGCGAGGCGATCTTGATGGTGCCTTCGTCGTTGATGTCGACCTTGGCGCCTGAGACTTCCACGATCTCGCGGATGACCTTGCCGCCCGATCCGATGACTTCGCGGATCTTGTCGGTGGGGATCTGCATGGTCTCGATGCGCGGCGCGTGTTCGGAGAATTCCGCCGCGCCGGTGATCGCCTTGGCCATCTCACCGAGGATGTGCATCCGGCCGTCTTTCGCCTGCGCGAGAGCCTTTTCCATGATCTCGGGCGTGATGCCTGCGACCTTGATGTCCATCTGCAGCGAGGTGATGCCGTTTTCGGTGCCTGCGACCTTGAAGTCCATGTCGCCGAGGTGATCCTCATCGCCCAGAATGTCCGACAGGATCGCATAGGAACCGTCGTCTTCCAGGATTAGACCCATGGCCACACCGGCGACTGCCGATTTCAGCGGCACACCCGCGTCCATCATCGACAGCGAGCCGCCACAGACGGAGGCCATGGAGGAGGAGCCGTTCGATTCGGTGATCTCAGAGACCACGCGCACGGTGTAGGGAAAATCGGTCGCTGCGGGCAGAACCGCTTGCAGCGCGCGCCAGGCAAGCTTGCCGTGGCCGATTTCGCGGCGTCCAGGAGGGCCCACGCGACCCGCTTCGCCGACCGAATAGGGCGGGAAGTTGTAGTGCAGCAGGAAGTTGGATTTGAAGTTGCCATGCAGCGCGTCGATGAATTGCTCATCATCGCCGGTGCCCAGCGTGGTCACAACCAGACCCTGCGTCTCACCACGGGTGAAGAGCGCGGAGCCGTGTGTCCGCGGCAGCAGGCCAGTTTCGCAGACGATGTCGCGGATCTCGTCGGTTTTCCGACCGTCGATCCGCTTGCCGGTTTTCACCACGTCGCCGCGCAGGATGGAGGCCTCAAGGCCTTTCATTGCGGAGCCGAGGTTGGGGTCTTCGGTTTGCTCTTCCGTGAGCGCTTCCATGATTTTCTCACGGGCGGCCGCCACGGCAGTGGTGCGCTCCTGCTTGTCAGATATCGCGAAGGCAGCGCGCATGTCCGCTTCACCGGCGGCTGCGATGGCCGCTGAGAGCTCGGAGTAATCCGCAGGCTGGAAGTCAAACGGCTCTTTCGCGGCGTCTTCGGCCAGCGAAATGATCAGGTCGATCACCGGCTGGATGTTTTCATGGGCGAATTTCACAGCCCCCAGCATTTCCTCTTCCGACAGCTCGTAGGCTTCGGATTCGACCATCATGACAGCATCCTTGGTGCCCGCAACCACCAGATCGAGGCGCTGCTCGGGGTTCAGGCGCAGGTCCTGCATGTCGTCGACGGTCGGGTTCAGGATGTAGTCGCCATCCTCAAAGCCCACGCGGCAGCCGCCAATTGGCCCCATGAAGGGCGCGCCAGAGATGGTCAGCGCCGCTGAGGCCGCGATCATCGCCACCATGTCGGGGTCATTGACCAAATCGTGGGAGAGCACGGTGCACATCACCAGCACTTCGTTCTTGAAGCCGGGGACAAACAGCGGACGGATCGGACGGTCGATCAGACGCGCGGTCAGCGTCTCTTTCTCGGTCGGGCGCGCCTCGCGCTTGAAGAAGCCGCCCGGTACCTTACCGGCGGCATAGTATTTCTCTTGATAGTGCACGGTCAGCGGAAAGAAATCCTGACCGGGTTTTTGTTTCTTGGCGAAGGTGACGTTCGCCATCACACTGGTCTCGCCCAGCGTCGCAATCACCGACCCATCCGCCTGGCGGGCCACTTTTCCGGTTTCCAGTGTGAGCGTTTCCTCGCCCCACTGCATCGACTTTTTCGTTTCGTTGAACATCTAGGTTCCTCAAGTTGGCCCACTGGCCATTTGCATAGGGGGCGTATTCCCCCTGACCTCGATATCTTCTTTTGGCGGCGCTGAGGTCCGGGCGCCGGCTTTCAGATTGCGCGTACGTACACGAGATTTGAGGTATTGGAAAGGGACGCATTCCGTGACGTTAACCCCTAGCTCCAGGGCTTTTTCGGCGGGATTTTGTAGGTCGGCGGAGCATCTGGAAAAAGGTCACTGGTTACATTTTCTGCGCCTCTGCCAAAACGGGTCATCCAGGGCTTGGGTGGGGCGATCTTTCCTCCGCGCGCCCATTCAAAATAGCCGAGCGCGCCGATGGCGGGGATCGGGTCGATGGGATTTGGGTTTTCGAGCAAAAGGCCCGCTTCGCCTCCGAACCACGGGCTGTCACTCTCGGTGACGATCTCGACCACGTCCACGGTGCCGATGATCGCGCCGCGGATGAGCGCTTCAGGGCGCGGGCAGTTGGTGCCGTGCTGGGCAAAGCGCCAGTGCAGGTAGCGGTACTCGTCTTCCTTCATACCGGTGGCGGCGTGGATGCAGATCGGGCCGGGGGTCATGCGACCTGCGCGGATCGCACCGAGGCTGCGGTTCTCGATGATTTTGCCGCCGTGGAGGATCGCCCAGGCGGAGGGCTGGCGGACAGAGAGGGCGAGGCGGGGAAGGTCGTCCATGGCGGTTGAGATAGGGTGGGGCGAGTCTTAGTCGACTTCTGACCGCAGGCGCCGAGGGCGTCGCCCGACCTGGAGGGCGTTTGTGACAGCGACGCTGTGTACGACAGCCCCAACAGACCAAACCTCTTACTGGCCTCGACGTCCAAATCGCCCTCCGGGGGGAGGTCCGGCGATGCCCGGCCTATCAGCCGAGCGGGACATCTCTGCCGTAGCCTACAAGTCAATGATCCGCAGTGGCCGGGAGTTCGGTTACAAATCTTTCTCACCCAGAATGCGGCCAAAGAGCCCGACAACAAAGGCCGTGGTCATGCCGAACATCAGGATCCCTGTGACCGAGATCATCGCGCCTGCGATGCGGTAGCCGGGTTCCAGCACCACATCGCCGTAGCCCACGGTCGTATAGGTCACGAGCGAGTAGTAGATCGCTGCCTCATAGCCCGGAAAAGCGCCGATGATCCAAAGGGAAAAGGCGCTGATATAGATCTGGATCGTGTGCGACAGAAGCAGCAGCAGGAACAGGACGCAGACAGTCAGCAGCTGGTGCCGGGTGGTCCGCTCCGCATGGAAGTGATCATTGGTCTGCAGATGCCGGATCAGCCGCGCGACGCTGAGAATGTGCAGCAGCGCGCAGATGAGCAGAACGGTGCTGCCAAACACGATCTGGAGAAGGACAGGCATGGTGTGATCCGGTTGAGCTTTGAACCGGTTTACGCATGTGCCGCGGGCTTGTCCAACGCGCGTCACACCTGCGAGAGGGCTGCGAGCAGGACAACGATCATCATCGACGCGGCCATGGCGATGTTGATCACGCGCTGGGTGCGCCGCGCCAGGTTCATCCGCTGCACGGCGATGCCGAGCCAGAGCCAGCTGAAGTGGATCGGGATCCAGATCGCGTTCACGATCAGGAATTTCAGCGCCATCTCGACTGCAAAGCTCTGCGGCCAGAAGCCGAAGCCGGTGAAGAGCGCGGTGTTGACCGCATAGGCTTTGGGATTGATCGCCTGCAGCAGGATGCCGCCGGTGATGCCGGGCGGTCGGGCGCGCTCGATAAAGGCGACCTTGCTGCCCGCAAAGGCGATGCGCAGGGCGAGGTAGGTGAGATAGGCGATCGAGGCGAAGAACAGGAGCGTGCGCAGGCGGTCATCAGCCAGGATCGCGGCGGTCACGCCCGAGACGATGGCGATGCAGACCAGATTGGTGCCGATGAAGAGGCCGAGAACATAGCGTGTGGCGACACGTGCGCCAAAGGCGGCGCCGACGCCTGCGGTCGAGAGCACGCCGGGGCCGGGTGTCATCATCAGGAAGAAAACGGCGGCGGCGAAGGTGAGCATGGGCGCACTCAATCAGGTGCCGTTGCGGTGGGCAAGGCGTGAAAAAACCGCGCCGGATGGGGCGCGGTTTCGGGTACATCATTGCGACCGGGTGTCAGACTCCGCAAAAGGCTATGTCTTTCGCTCTGTCTGCACGCGTCGCCAATTCGCTACGCGAATTAGCGACGGAGGCCCAGGCGTTTGATCAGGTCCTGGTAGCGGGCCTCATCCTTGCCTTTGACGTAGTCGAGAAGTTTGCGGCGCGTGGCCACCATCTTCAACAAACCACGGCGGCCATGGTTGTCTTTCTTGTGGGTCTTGAAGTGCTCGGTCAGCGTCGCGATGCGCGAGGAGAGGATGGCAACCTGCACCTCGGGCGAACCGGTGTCGCCGTCCTTGGTTGCATAATCCTTCATGACGCGGGCTTTGTCTTCAGCAGTGATCGACATCGGGGGCTCCTGTTTCAAAAGTTTCGGTCAAGGCGCAGGCCGGGATGTCGTCCAGCACAGGCCTATGGAGTGATCCGCACAGAGAGATTCCCTGCGGAGATGCGCGGATATAGGCGCGTGCCCGAGAAATAGCAATCCTTGAAACGGATCGACAGGTTGTCAGACCGTTTCGAGCCCGACCTCCACCGCAGAGCTGAGCGGGATCAGCGTCAGGTCGGACGCGCTCAGCGATGCATCCCCGTGGACTTGCGCAACCGTCTCGCCGTTCATCGCGATCTGCATGACCGCCGGATTCTCAGGGTCTGTGGCGACAGTCACCTCGGGTTCGGTCGCGCCTGCATCGCTGTCGTCCCAGATCAGCATGAGGCCGTCGGTGCTTGCCTCATAGTCCAGTCTATCGGCGCCGCTGCGCTCTGCGATCCAGTGGTTGAGCGCCTGATACACACTGGGCTTGACCTCCATCGCGCTGGATGGGGTCGAGCCGTATTCGGAACCCTCCTCCGGCACTGTTGTGTGGGCGTCGGGGGGGGCCTTCACAGGATCGTCCTCTGCTGCAATCTCCGACATGATCTCATTAAGCACATCATCGCCCCATCCAGCGCTGGTGGGCGCATGAGGCTGTGCGCCGAAAGATGCGGGTACACCTGCTTTGAAAAGCCCGTCTGTGGTGCTGTAACCCTTGATCTGATCCAGCAGGCTGGCTTGGTCGCTGTGTAGGGGTCTGCCCTCTGCGGTGGTCTCCTCGTCGTCGGCTGTGTCCGTGCTGAGGCCTGCAAAGGCCGCCGCACCTGCACCCGCAATGCCGACCAGCCCGGCCAACCACAGCATATCGTTCACTGCTCAGTTCCTTTCGTATGGGCACGACAGATGGCACGTAAATTTGCCCCAGAAGATCTAGAAGTAAAACTTGACCAACCGGTTAATCTGCGGCGGCGCAGGGCCAGAGCACGGGCGTTCTGACGTAAGGCAGATAGAGCGGATGCCGGGGATGGCCGCCTTTTGAGAGGCCAAGGTGATGCAGCACGCATCCGTGGCTGCGCAGCAGCTGCTCAACCGTTTCACCCCGGCCCAGATGCGCGCCATGCACGCCCCAGGCCGCAATGATGGTGCCGGCCGACCGGGCGGCCTCGATCAGCGCGCTGTCATTGTCGTCGCCGATCGGTTTGGCGGCTTTTCGCAGCGCTTTCGGGTCCGTTTCCCGCCAGGCAAAGATGTTGGTCACCTCGAAGGCGCCGAACCCGAGTTTGCGCGCCCTCCGTTCACAGCGCTCAACTGTTGGATCGTTGCGCAGCTCATCCGCTTTAGACGGGTTGAGCATCACAAAGTTCACGCGCGGACCTGCCGCGTCCCACACCCGTGAGAGGCTGTAGCGGTAAGCCTCACAGTCCGAATAGACGGCGGTGGACATCGTGCCACTTGCGGTATGGGTGCGGCTTTGCATGGCACTTCATGCCAGCGCGGTTGAGTCTGGGCAAGCAACAGCAACAAGGCCGCCCAAAGAGCGGCCTTCGCCAGGTTTGTCCCGAGGGCATCAGCCCAGTGTGACTGCGCGCCTTTGCGGCAGGTCGAGCACTTCGCCCCGCAGCTCCAGTACTGCAGCGGCAACGACGGCGTAGACCACATGGCCCCAGAGTGCCACCCAGGTGATGCCGCTAAAGCCGAGGAAGGGTTTCATGCCCGCAACCAGATGCGCCATGCCGTAAAGTGCGAAGGCCCAGAGCGCGATACCGTAAACCACCGCCGTCACGCCCCAGTGCAGCTGTGGCAGCACTGCGCGCTGCGCGGGCCGGGCGATGGCGTAGTAGCCAATGACGTAGAACAGAAGACCGGTGACCGTGTGCAACAGATAGGCGGCACCTGAGGGCGCGGCGCCGAACACCGATTTTAACGTCGCACCAGCCAGGCCGACGGGGGCCAGCTTCGCGTAGCCAAACAGCGGGCTGAGTGCCTGGCCGAATGTATCAAAGGCGATGGTGGCGAAGGCGCCGGCGGTGAGGACTGTGAGAAGGGTGCGTTTCATGTGAAGGTCTCCAGGTTGGATCGATGTGCGTCGTCTGACCTGAATATGGGCTGCATATGCCAGCCCGTGCAGGGACCTCACACAAGGCTTATCCGCCACGCATCTTTCGTAACATTGCTTGTAATAACCCCACGTTTTCGCTGACATCGATGAGAGGTTTGCAACAGATTGTAATATTGGGAACTTATCAGTTCCGAATATTCAACACACGGCTGGGGTGCAGCTCGCCCGATTTGTATCTGCCAATCGCCAGGGCCTGCCCGTCATGTGAGGCCCAGGCCTCTTCGCCGTAGTCCACGTCACTGGCAAGGACCATGCCGGGGTTGCCGTTGCGCAGGCGGGCTGCGCCCTCGGCGGTGGCTTTGACTTCGGGAAGATCGGCAAGCGCCATCTCGACAGGGCGCAGGTGATCGTCCAGCGCGGGGGTGCGCGCCATCTCTTCGATCTGCTCCAGGCTCAGCCCATCTGCCGCCTCGAACGGGCCGGACCAGATGCGGCGCAGCTCTCTCACGTGGCCATAGCACCGCAGCGCCTGCCCCAGATCCCGTGCGATGGAGCGGACATAGCCGCCCTTGCCGCAGGTCAACTCAAGCGTGACGTGATCCGCATCGGGCATGTCGATCAGCAAAAGGCTCTCTACATAGAGAGGACGCGCCGCGATCTCCATTGTCTCCCCATCACGCGCCCGTTTGTAGGCCCGCTGGCCGTCGATCTTTACGGCTGAGAATTGCGGCGGCACCTGTTGGATATCGCCGATGAAGGCGCTGAGTGCAGCCTTGATCTGTGTCTCATCCGGTCGCGCGTCGCTTTCTGCAATCACCTCACCTTCGGCATCGTCGGTGTTGGTGGCCTGGCCAAGCCGCACGGTGAACTCATAGGCTTTCAGCGCATCGGTCACATAGGGCACCGTCTTGGTCGCCTCACCGAGGGCAATGGCCAGAACACCCGTGGCTTCCGGGTCCAGTGTGCCTGCGTGACCGGCTTTTTTCGCATTCAGAGCCCAGCGAACCTTGTTCACAATAGCAGTCGAGGTCGGCCCGGCGGGCTTGTCCACCACGAGCCATCCGGAAATATCTCTGCCCTGACGTTTGCGTCCCATTGTGCCTCGCGTGATCTGAGAGCGGCTCTCATAGCGGCTTGACCCGCTGACAGCCAGAGGGCGTGGCCTTCTTCTGGCAGAAAATATCCCCGCCGGAGGCATGAAACTCTACTCCAACGGTGCGACCACCCCAACGATGGGGCCGAGGCTGAACCCGAAATCGCTACGCCCCAGCTCCGGCGCATAGAGCCGCGAGATTTTGCCATCGAAGTAGAGCGCGTTGGGCAGGTCAAGGTGATCGCGAAAAAGCCGCCCGAAATCATGGAAATTCACCGGCTCGTCCGAGATGGCAAAGACCACGCGCTGGCCGTCTTCGGAGGTGCCAACCCCGTTGCGGATGAATTTTGAGGTGCCGTCTTCAAGAAATCGCGGGTGCAGCGCCCCGTCGATCACCAGCATGGGGCCGGATTGCGTGGCATCGTTGCAGGCAGGGGAGGCGGCAACAAAAGCTGAGGTCTCGAACACATCAGCCCGTCCGTCGCGCAGGCAGAAAACGCCGTTGGGCAGAAGGCCAAAGTTGCCGGGGCCTGCGCTCTCGACGATGCGCATAATCTCCTGCCCGTCCTCCACGTAGTGACCCACGGGCGCCCGGTCGTCATGATACATCCCGGCGTTCATCGCAAAGATCAACTGGCGGTTCTCGGGCGCGAGTGCCCTGTTGATATTGGAAAACTGGCCCAAGGGCGCGCCGGTGTCATCATAGAGAAACAACTCCAGCGCCTCGGTGGTCGCATCCACCTCGCAAATGGTATAGCGGACATCCTCAAAGGCATCGGTCCGGCAGTCGACGGCAGTGGCGGTCTGCGCCACCAGCGTCAGCCCTGCTGCCATGACAGCCGTGTGGTTCATTCGGCCCCGCGCTCCTCCGCGTCGGTTTTCCGGGTGTCGCGGCGGACCTCTTCGCGGCCCAGCATCTCGCGGGTCTCGTCCATCCGGTCGAAGGTTTCGTCCAGTTGAAAACGCAGATCGGGCGCGAATTTCAGTGCGAGCTTCTTGCCGATGATGCGGCGCAGCTCGCCCTTGTTGCGCGCCAGCAGTGCAACCACCTCCTCCTGCCCTTCCCCGCCCAAAGGCAGCACATAGGCCGTGGCGATCTTGAGATCGGGAGAGGTGCGCACCTCGCCCACGGTGATCGACATGCGATTGAGGTCCGGGTCGTGCACATCACCGCGCGCCAGCACGTCCGAGAGCGCGCGGCGAATAAGCTCGCCCACCCGCAGTTGCCGCTGCGACGGCCCTGGCCCGTCGTGAAACTTGTTCTTGCCCATAAGGTTCATCTAAGCGGTCGCAGGGGCTTTGCCAAGCGCGGGGTGGCGCGATAAGCAGGGGGCCGAGGTTTTGCGTGGAGAGAGCGGCATGGGTGAAAAGATCAAGGTCGTCGTGACGGGTGTGTCGGGGCGGATGGGCCAGATGCTGGTCGAGACCATTGCCGCCTCGGACCGGGTGGTGCTGAGCGGCGCGCTGGAACGCAGCGGGCATGGTTGGATCGGGCGCGATCTCGGGGTCGCTATGGGCGGGGCCGAGACCGGCGTTATTGTCAGCGACACTGCCCCGGCTGTGTTTGCGAAAGCCGATGTGGTGATCGACTTCACCGTGCCAGCGGCCACAATCGCCTTTGCTGCTGCGGCGGCTAAGGCGGGAGTGGCGCATGTCATTGGAACCACGGGGATGACCGAAGAGGAGATCGCGCAGCTGGAGGGGCCCGCGCAGCAGACCGTTATCGTGCGGGCCGGGAACATGAGCCTGGGTGTGAACCTCTTGGTGCAAGTGACGAAACGCGTCGCCGCTGCGCTCGACGAGGACTATGACATTGAGATCGTCGAGGCGCATCACAATCGGAAGGTCGATGCGCCCTCGGGCACCGCGCTGATGCTGGGCGAGGCGGCGGCAGAGGGGCGGGGTGTGGCGCTGGAGGATGTCTCGGATAGGGCGCGCGACGGGATCACCGGTGCGCGGGAGCGAGGCCGGATCGGCTTTGCGGCGATCCGGGGCGGCGATATCGTGGGAGAGCATGATGTGATGTTCGCCGCTTTGGGGGAACGGATCACGTTGCGCCATGTGGCCTCGGACCGGTCGGTTTTTGCCCGGGGTGCCCTGAAAGCCGCCCTTTGGACCCAGGGCAAGGCGCCAGGCGCCTATGACATGCTGGATGTTCTGGGGCTCGCTGAGCAGTAAATCGCCGGTTAACCACGATTTCGGAAAACCAAACTCCGCGGTGCTGCGTATCTCTATCACAGCATCGAGGGAGATCGTAGATGATGCGCACAGTGACAAGTGTTTTGGCAGGTCTCGCGCTGTTTGGGGCGAGCACAGCTGCTGCGGAGTTTGCCAAGGTCGACAGCCAGGAAGAGTTCATCTCACTCATTCAGGGTAAAGAGTTGCGTCGCCCCTTCGTGCGGCTGGAAGTGTCGCGTGAGGGTGAGATTTCCGGCATGGGTGCGGCCTGGGCCGTGACCGGCAATTGGACCTGGCAGGATGGGTATTTTTGCCGTGATCTGTTTTGGGGGGGTGATCCGCTTGGCTACAATTGCCAGGAGGTGCGGGCGCATCAGAACCGCATTCGCTTCACCTCTGACCGGGGGAGCGGCGACTCGGCAGAGTTCCGGCTGAGATAACTGGCCCCTGATCCGAAGGAACGCGCTGCGCGCGTACGCCATATTTTATACGCAGCTCACAGGCGGGTTGGCTAGAAGTCGATGGCAAGGCCCTTCTTCTCCCAATCGCCATAACGTACGGGTTCCGGACCATCCCGACCACCAAGCTCTGGCGGCAGATCGAGTTCTGCGGCCTTGCGGCGGCGCTCCGCCGCTTCGGCCAAGGCGCGTTGGGCTGCGGCGGGCAGCGTGCGGGGAGGATTTTCGGGCGCTGTGTCGTCGGTCATGATCGGGTCTTTCATCGCTCTGCGCTTGATATACGTCGGAGATTGGCGCAGACAACCCGCCAGCATTGAACGGAGCCTCACACAATGTCCGACACTGGCGTTCCCGCGCGCAGAAGCGCGGTTTACCTGCTTGACCAGATCCTGGGCGAGGGGCGGCTGATGTCGGAGCTTGTCGGCGCAGGGGCGCTTGACCGTCTGACGCCGGAGGACCGCGCGCGGGCGCAGCGGCTGGCCACAGACACATTGCGCGGGTTGGAGCGGGCCGATCGCCTGCTGCAGAAGCATCTGAAGAAATATCCGCCGCTGACCGTGCGCAACGCCTTGCGTGTGGGGACGGTCGAGCTGTGCCATGGCGCCGCCGCACATGGTGTGGTGAACGCGATGGTGCAGCTGGTGTCGCGGCACAAGCGGTTGGGGCATCTGAAGGGCCTGACCAATGCGGTGCTGCGCAAGGTGGCGGAGGAGGGGCCGGAGGCCTGGGCCACGCTGCGCGCGCCGCGCCTGCCGAAGTGGTTGCGTGGGCCTTTGGCGCAGGCCTGGGGCGGTGAGGCCATCGCCGCCATGGAGGCCGCGCATTTCGCGGGCGCGCCGCTGGATCTGACGGCGAAGACGGACCCGGCGGCGGTGGCTGAGATGACCGGGGGGATTTTGCTGCCAACGGGATCGGTGCGCGTGGAAGATGCGGGGCAAGTGTCGGCCATGGCGGGCTATGACAGCGGGGAGTGGTGGGTGCAGGATGCGGCTGCTGCACTGCCGGTGCAGGTGCTGGCGCCACAGCAGGGCGAACAGGTGTTGGACCTCTGTGCCGCCCCCGGGGGCAAGACCATGCAGCTTGCGGCAGCGGACGCAGAGGTGACTGCGGTCGATGATTCCGACGGGCGTATGGCGCGAGTGGCGGAGAATCTGGCGCGCACGGGGCTGCAGGCCAAGCTGGTGGTGCAGGATGCGCGGCGGCACGAGGGGTACTATGACGCGATCTTGCTGGATGCGCCCTGCTCGGCGACAGGCACGATCCGGCGGCACCCGGATTTGCCCTTTGCCAAGGATGGCTCGGAATTTGACGCATTGATCCAAATGCAGGCAGAGTTCATCGACCACGCGTGGTCCCTGCTGAAGCCGGGTGGGCGGATGGTGTTCTGCACCTGCTCGCTCCTGCCGGATGAGGGTGAGGTGCAGGTGGAGGAAGCACTGGCGCGCCATGGCGACATGCAGGTGGATGCGGCTGCGCTGGAACGCCCCGGGATCGACCCCGCCTGGCGGTCGGAGGAGGGTGGCTTGCGCCTGCGGCCGGACTATTGGGCTGATCTCGGGGGCATGGACGGCTTCTACATCGCCTGCCTGCGCAAGTCCGACTGACATACCAAAAGATAGTCGATGACTTGATTCGCCACTCGGGGTAGAATCGGACAACGCGCCGCCAGAGCGTCCAGCAGGCAGGTAGTCCATGTCCGAAACCCGAAGTTTTGCCGCTCGCAAAGCCCGTCTCATGAACCGGTGGCATGCCATGCGCGCAGGGCGCATGCGGGCGCAGGCGGTGGGCTTTGTCTCAGCGCCCGAGCCGCGCACCATCGGCAGTTTCGCCCGGGGGCGGCAGTTGGTGGCAGGCAACTTCCTCTTTGCCGGTCATCTGCTGGAGCATGCGCAGGCCGACCTGTGGGACCTGCCGGTGCCCGACGCCGCTTACGAGCACGAGTTGCACGGATTTGCCTGGCTGGACGATCTGGCGGCTGTGGGAGACCGCGCGGCGCGGGCCACAGCACAACGCTGGGTCTGGGGTTGGATGGAGCGCTACGGGCGCGGGCGCGGCCCCGGCTGGACGCCTGACCTGACCGGGCGGCGGCTCATTCGCTGGATCAACCACGCGCTTTTCATGTTGCAGGGCAATGATGCGCCGGACAGCGATCTTTTCTATCGCTCGCTCAACCAGCAGACGCATTTCCTGGCGCGGCGCTGGCATGGCGCCGTCAGCGGTGTGCCGCGGTTCGAGGCGCTGACCGGGTTGATCTACGCGAGCCTTGCCCTGGAGGGCATGGAGGCGATGGCAGATCCGGCTGTGAAGGGGCTGGCTCTGGAATGCCGCACTCAGATCGATGCGCAGGGCGGCCTGCCGACGCGTAACCCGGAGGAGCTGCTGGAGGTCTTCACCCTGCTGTCCTGGGCGGCAGCGGCGCTGTCCGATGCGGGCCGCGGAGCGAGTGACGACCACCTTCACGCCATCGAGCGCATTGCGCCAACCCTGCGTGCCTTGCGGCATGGCGATGGCGGGCTGGCGCGGTTTCACGGGGGCGGGCGCGGGCCGGAGGGGTGGCTCGACCAGGCGCTGGCACAGGCCAATGTCAAACGCGGCCAGCCGGAGGGGCTGTCGATGGGGTTTGCGCGCCTCTCTGCGGGGCGGACCAATGTGGTTGTCGATGCCAGCAAACCGCCGAAGGGTCGCGCCTCCTACAACGCGCATGCCTCCACGCTGGCGTTTGAACTGACATCGGGGCGGCGGCCCTTGGTGGTCAATTGTGGCTCGGGGCGATCTTTTGGGGCGGATTGGCGCCGGGCCGGGCGCGCGACGCCGTCGCATTCGACCCTGGCGTTGGACGGCTACTCCAGCGCGCGGTTGGGCGATGCCGATCCGTCGACCGGGCGGGAAGAGCTGATCGAAGGGCCCACAAAGGTGCCCATCGAGTTCGGCCGTGTCAGTGACGGCTTGCGGTTTCAGGGCGGGCACGATGGGTTCGCCCCGACGCATGGGCTCACCCACGCCCGCACGCTGGAGATGACCTTCGATGGCCGCGCATTGGCCGGAGAGGACATGTTGCTGGCGCTCAATGATGCGGAGAAGAAGCGGTTTGATCTGGCCATGAATGCCACGCAGTTGCAGGGCATCGCCTTTGACATCCGGTTTCATCTGCATCCGGACGTGGATGCGACGATTGATCTGGGCGGTGCTGCCGTCTCAATTGCGCTCAAGAGCGGCGAGATCTGGGTCTTTCGGCACGACAACACGCAAAAGCTGACGCTGCAGCCCTCGGTCTATCTGGACACCGGGCGGCTGAAGCCGCGCGAGGCAAATCAGATTGTGCTTTCGGGCCGGGCTATGTCATACGCCACGCGTGTTCGCTGGTCTCTCTCTAAGGCGCAGGAAACTGCCGTGGGAGTGCGGGACCTGACCCTGGACACGGACAGTTTGACAGACGAGCCCTGAAGGACCCTGCCCATGACCGATATTGCCCCGCTGCGCCGCGCGCTGCTTTCCGTATCCGATAAGACCGGGTTGGTTGAGTTTGGCACCGCGCTGGCAGCCAGAGGGGTGGAGCTGCTGTCGACCGGTGGCACGGCCAAGGTGCTGCGCGCGGCGGGGCTTGAGGTGCGCGATGTGGCAGAGGTTACCGGATTTCCCGAGATGATGGATGGGCGGGTGAAGACGCTGCATCCGGTTGTGCATGGGGGTCTACTGGCGCTGCGTGACAATGCTGACCATGTGGCGGCGATGGAGACCCATGGGATCGGGGCGATTGATCTGGTGGTGGTGAACCTCTACCCGTTCGAGGAAACGGTGGCCAAAGGGGCCGAATATGCCGAGGTGATCGAGAACATCGATATCGGCGGGCCTGCGATGATCCGCTCGGCA
Organism: Roseobacter cerasinus; assembly: GCF_009811755.1. Classification (GTDB taxonomy): domain Bacteria; phylum Pseudomonadota; class Alphaproteobacteria; order Rhodobacterales; family Rhodobacteraceae; genus Roseobacter; species Roseobacter cerasinus. Next base: position 142,942 of record NZ_BLIV01000002.1, on the reverse strand, counting down.
GCGAAGAACCACGGGTTTGTGACCGTGGTGGTGGATGTCGAAGACTATGACGCGGTGCTGGCGGAGCTGGAGGCCAACGACGGGCAAACCGCCTATGCGCTGCGCCAGCGTTTGGCGCAGACGGCATACGCGCGCACGGCAGCCTATGACACGGCTGTTAGCACGTGGATGGCCGCGCAGGTCGGCGAGACACCCCGGCGGCGGACATTTGGTGGAACCCTGGCGCAGAGTCTGCGCTATGGTGAGAACCCACATCAGCAGGCGGCGTTCTATACGGATGGCTCCGGCGGCGCGGGTGTGGCGACGGCGACCCAGCACCAGGGCAAAGAGCTGAGCTATAACAATATAAACGACACGGATGCCGCTTTTGAATTGGTCAGCGAATTTGACCCTGCCAACAGCCCGGCCTGTGCGATCATCAAACATGCCAACCCCTGCGGCGTGGCGCGGGGAGCGACGCTGAAAGAGGCCTATAGCCGCGCCTTTGATTGTGACCGGACCTCGGCCTTTGGCGGGATCATTGCGCTGAACCAGCCGCTTGATGCGGAGACGGCGCAGGAGATCACCGGGATTTTCACCGAAGTGGTGATTGCGCCTGGGGCAGATGCTGGCGCTATGGATATTTTCGGCCAGAAGAAGAACCTGCGGTTGCTAACCACAGATGGGCTTGCCGATCCGCGCGCTGTGGGGCTTGCCGTGCGGCAAGTCTCGGGCGGGTATCTGGTGCAGGACAAGGATGTGGGGCACGTCAGTGCGGATGACCTCAAGGTTGTGACCAAGCGGCAGCCGACAGAGCTGGAGATGGCCGACTTGCTCTTTGCCTGGACCGTGGCGAAACACGTGAAATCCAACGCGATCATCTATGTGAAGGATGGGGCGACCGTGGGCGTGGGTGCGGGGCAGATGAGCCGGGTTGACAGCACGCGGATTGCCGCGCGCAAGGCGCAGGACATGGCAGAGGCGATGGGTCTGCCCGCGCCGCTGACCCAAGGGTCGGTTGTTGCGTCTGATGCGTTCTTTCCCTTCGCCGACGGGCTGATCACCGCCGCTGAGGCAGGGGCCACGGCGCTCATTCAGCCCGGCGGCTCCATGCGCGATGACGAGGTGATCGCTGCGGCGGATGAGGCCGGGCTGGCGATGGTCTTCACCTCCATGCGCCACTTCCGGCACTAGGGGGACGCAATGCGCGCTTTGGCCTCGGCTGCTGTTGTGGCCTTTATCGTAGACCAGTTGAGCAAATATCTGGTGATTCATCAGATGGAGCTCTGGCGCGTTCAGGCCATTGATGTGTTGCCGCCGCTGCTGAACTTTCGCTATGGCGAGAACCGGGGGATTAACTTTGGCCTGTTCAGCGACGGGTCCGACGCCAGCCGCTGGGTGCTGATCGGGCTGGCGGTGGTGATCTGCGCGGCGGTGCTGATCTGGGTGCGGCGGCAGCAGTTGGGCCTGTGGCCGCAGGTGGGGGCCGGGCTGCTGATTGGCGGGGCGCTCGCCAATGTGCTGGATCGGCTGCTCTATGGGTATGTTCTGGATTTCCTGAACATGTCGTGCTGCGGCATCGACAACCCCTTTGTCTTCAACATCGCGGATGTGTTCATCTTTGGCGGAGCGATCTTGCTGGTGTTTCTGGCGCCGGACCCCAAGGACAGGTCCAAAAAAGGCCAGTGACATTCCCTGCCGGGCTGGCGTAAGAACAGGGTGTTCACAAGGAGACTTCCATGCGCCGCATCGTGGCCCTCGCTCTGATCACCGCTTGTGTCGGCGCCTGCGTCAATACCGGACTGCGCGATCTGCAGTCCAATTCGCGCGGGCCGGATGAGTTCATTATCGAGCCCAAAGCCCCCTTGCAGACCCCGGATGACCTGTCCGCGCTGCCAACGCCGACGCCGGGGCAGAGCAATCTGACCGACAATGACCCGCTTGGTGATGCGGTCGTGGCCCTTGGCGGGCGCACGTCGGATGCAGCGGGTATCCCGGCCTCTGACGGCGCGCTGGTGACGGCGGCCAGCCGGTTTGGTGTGGCACCTGATATTCGCGCAGATCTTGCGGCAGAAGATGAACGGTTCCGAAAACGTCAGGCTCGGTTCTCGCAGATCCGCCTTTTTCGGGAAGATCGATATCTGGAGGCCTATAGCAGAGAACGGCTTGACGCGAACAAGACCGCGGAACGGTGGCGGCGCGCAGGCGCCAGAACGCCGAGCTACCCTCCGAATTGACGCGCTGACCTCACATTCGTGACAGCATGACTTGAACCGGAGGGCGCGGGGCGTATCTCTTGGCGAGACCGATCTGTCTGACCGTGAAGGGATGCCCCATGATCCGATTGCCTCTGCTTGCTGCCTGTCTTGCGCTTTTGCCCGGGCTGGCCTCCGCGACAGACGAAGCTGTCACCACCTTCGCGCTTGAGAACGGCATGCAGGTTGTTGTGGTCGAAGATCACCGCGCGCCGGTGGTGCAGCATATGGTCTGGTACCGCGCCGGATCGGCGGATGAACCCAAAGGATCATCTGGTGTGGCGCATTTCTTGGAACATCTGCTCTTCAAGGCCACCGAAACACTGGAGGCCGGAGAACTGTCAGCCACAGTGGCGCGCAACGGCGGGCGCGACAACGCGTTTACCTCTTACGACTACACCGCCTATTTCCAGCGTGTCGCGGCCGACCGGCTGGAGCTGATGATGCGCATGGAAAGCGACCGCATGCGCAACATTCGCCTGACCGAAGAGAATATCGCGACCGAGCGCGACGTGATCATAGAAGAGCGCAACCAGCGCACCGAGAACAACCCAAACGCGCTTTTTGGCGAACAGATGTCGGCAGCCCAATATCTCAACCACCGCTATGCTGTGCCCATCATCGGCTGGATGCACGAGATGGAGACGCTGGATATGCAGGATGCGCTGGGGTTTTATGAGACCTACTATGCGCCCAACAATGCGATCCTTGTGGTGTCGGGGGACGTGACGCCCGAGGAGGTCCGCGCTCTGGCGGAAACCTACTATGGCGTGATTCCAGCGAACCCGGATCTGCCCGAACGCATTCGGACCGAAGAGCCACCGCAGACCGCCGAGCGGCGCTTGATCTACCGCGACGCGCGGGTGGCGCAACCCTATGTGCGGCGGTCGTATTTGGCGCCGGAGCGGGACCCCGGCGCACAGGGGACAGCGGCGGCGCTGACGTTCCTGGCGGAAATTCTGGGGGGTGGGACGACGTCGTATCTGACGGATGCGCTGCAGTTCGACACGCAGGTCGCCACCTATTCGGCCGCCTTTTATCGCGGGGTGTCCTTGGATGATACGACCTTCAATGTTGTTGTCGTGCCCCAGCCCAACGTCAGCCTGCAGGAGGCTGAGGATGCCATGGATGCGGCGCTCGCCCAGTTCATGATCGACGGGGTGGACCCCGCGCAGTTGGAGCGGATCAAGATGCAGATCCGGGCGGATCAGATTTATGCCCGGGATGACGTGGACCGGATTGCCAACCGCTATGGGCAGGCGCTGGCCTCCGGGCTGACGGTTGAGGATGTGCAGGCCTGGCCCGATGTGCTGGATGCCGTGACCGCTGAGGATATCATGCAGGCCGCGCGCGATGTGTTTGACCGCCGCGCCTCGGTCACTGGCTGGCTGATGCGTGAGGAGGTGACCCAATGACCCGCTTTTTCCTGACGATCTGTGTGGTGTTGGGGCTGGCGCTGCCTGCGCAGGCCGAGGTGGAGATCCAGGAGGTGACGTCGGAGGCCGGTCTGACCGCTTGGCTGGTCGAAGACCATTCGATCCCCTTTGTGGCGCTGGAGCTGCGCTTCCGCGGCGGGGCCTCGCTGGACGCGCCCGGCAAGCGTGGGTCGACCAGCCTGATGACGTGGTTGCTGGAAGAGGGCGCGGGTGACATGGATGCGCGCGACTTTGCGCGGGCAACCGAGGCTTTGGCGACGAGTTTTGACTTCGATATCAACGACGATTCGCTGTCCATCTCCGCGCGATTTCTGACCGAGAACAAGGCGGCATCGGTGGCGCTTTTGCGCGCGGTGCTGCAGCAGCCTCGGTTCGATCCAGAAGCCATTGAGCGTGTGCGAGCGCAGGTGCTCTCCGGCATCCGCTCGGATGCGAAGGACCCCAACGATATTGCGGGCCGCACCTTTGATCAGATTGCCTTTGGCGAGCATCCCTATGGGTCCTCATCGGATGGGACCGAAGAGAGCGTGGCGGCGTTGACCCGCGAGGATCTATTGGCTGCGCATGAGGCTATTCTGGCGCGTGACCGGATCTACATTGGCGCTGTGGGAGATATCACGCCGGATCAGCTGGCTGCGCTGATGGATGAGCTCTTGGCGGATTTGCCAGCCGAGGGCGCGCCGATGCCCGAACGGGCGGAGGTGACGATCCCCGGCGGGTTGACCGTGGTGCCCTTTGAGACGCCGCAATCCGTGGCCATGTTCGGGCATTCGGGCATTGCGCAGGACGATCCGGACTACTTCACCGCAATCGTGTTGAACCAGATCCTCGGGGGTGGCGGGTTCGAGAGCCGCCTGATGGATGAGGTGCGCGAGAAGCGTGGGCTGACCTATGGTGTCTATTCTTATCTGGTGCCGAAGGATCTGGCAGAGGTGTATCTGGGCTCCGTCAGCTCGGCCAATGACCGGATTGCGGAGGCCATTGAGGTGATCCGCGCGGAATGGGCCAAGGCGGCCTCTGAAGGGGTCACTCAGGCTGAATTGGATGATGCCAAGACTTACATGACAGGTGCCTATCCGCTGCGGTTTGATGGCAATGGGCCGATTGCACGAATCATGGTGGGCATGCAGATGCTAGGTCTGCCGATTGACTACATCGCCACGCGGAATGAGCGGGTCGAGGCGGTCACCCTTGACGACGTCAAACGCGTGGCGGGCGAGTTGCTGGATCCGGACGGGTTGCACTTTGTCGTTGTGGGCCAGCCCGCTGGTCTCGAAAACACGCCGGCGAACTAGGGGCTGGTCCTGAACGGAGGCGCTGACGCGCCACGTCATGTCCTCGGCCTTGGACGGGCCGAGTGTTGCCGCGTGATGCTGGCCTTATTCTCCGTAGGGTATCCAGATGTTCTTGACCTCTGTCGCGGCGGCAAGGAAGTCGCGTCCCTGACCGGCGGCGCCAAGCCAGTCCCGGGCCAGGCCATTGTTCACCCAGGTGCGTTTGAGGTTTGAGGCGCTTGCTCTTTCGACGACGTCGCAGAGGGGGGCCGCGCCAAAACTCCAGACCGCGTCGATGTCCATATGGCCTGCCATATGTGGTGCGATTTCGCTGTGTGTGCCGGTGAGGATGTTGACCACGCCCGGAGGCACGTCGGAGGTTTCCAGAACCTGGATGAAATCCGTGGCGGCGAGCGGGAAGGGCTCGGATGCGTTCAGGATCACGCGGTTGCCCATGGAGATGGCGGGCGCCATGCAGGAGATCAAGCCCAGGAGTGGCGCGTCATTGGGGCAGATCGCGCCGATCACGCCCACGGGTTCTTTCATTGCGATGGCCACGCCTCGGATGGGGACGCCGTGCACTTGGCCGTCATATTTGTCGGCCCAGGCGGCGTAGGTGAAGAGGCGGTTGATCGCGGTCTCCACCTCTTTTGCCCCTCGCTCGCCGCCTTGCATGTCGTTGAGGCGATGGGCGAATTCATCCGCGCGGGCCGAGAGGTTTTCGCCGATGTAATAGAGGATCTGCGCCCGCAGGTGCCCGGTGGTTTTGGACCAGGCCTTGGCTGCTTGTGCGGCCTCCACGGCGTTGCGCAGGTCTTTGCGGTTGGCCAGCGAGACGTGACCCAGCAGCGCGCCGGATTTGCCCCAGACGGGCGCGGAGTAGCCACTGTCAGGGCGCGCCTGCTTGCCGCCGATATAGAGTTTGGCGGTGCGGTCTATGGGGTCTGCCGGGGCGCCAGCGCCGGTGTTGGGTTTGATGTCCTTTAGCGCCTTTGGTGTGCCCTTCGGGCGGGTGTAGGCGGCAAGCCCCTCCCAGCCGCCTTCGCGGCCAAAGCCGCTTTCGCGTTTGCCGCCGAACCCTGCGGCCGCATCCATCAGGTTGGTGCCATTCACCCAGACGATGCCGCAGGCCAGCTTGGGCGCGATATCAAGCGCGAGGTTGATGTTTTCGCTCCAGACCGTGGCGGCAAGCCCGTAGCGGGTGTTGTTGGCAAGCGCAACCGCCTCCTCAGGCGTGCGGAAGGTGGTGGAGACAAGCACGGGGCCGAAGATCTCCTCCTGCATGAGCGTATCGGCTGGGTTGAGGCCGGTGATCAGCGTGGGCGGGTAGAACACGCCTTGGGTAGGCAGCGCAGTGCTGGCCACATGTTTGTCGCCTGCCGTGTTGGCGGAGACCAGATCGGTTATCGTGCGCAGCTGTGCCGGGTCGACAATGGCGCCGACGTCGATGCTTTTGTCCAGCGGGTCTCCGATACGCAGCTTGTCCATGCGGGCGCGCAGCTTGCCATAGAAAAGGTCGGCCACCGGTTCATGCACGAGCAGGCGGGAGCCCGCGCAGCAGACCTGGCCCTGGTTGAACCAGATCGCATCCACCAGCCCTTCGACGGCTGAATCCAGATCCGCGTTGTCGAAGACGATGTAGGGCGACTTGCCGCCCAGCTCCAATGTCAGCGTCTTGCCCGAGCCTGCCGTGGCCTCGCGGATGCGGCGCCCCACAGCGGTGGAGCCGGTGAAGGCCACCTTGTCGACCTCGGCGGCCACAACCATCTCGCCCACGGCGCCATCGCCGGTCACGATGTTCACCACGCCCTTGGGCAACCCCGCCTGCTGACAGATCTCGGCAAAGAGCAGGGCGGTGAGCGAGGTATATTCTGCGGGTTTCAGCACCACCGTGTTCCCCATGGCCAGCGCAGGGGCAATCTTCCAGGCCAGCATCAGCAGCGGGAAGTTCCAGGGAATGACTTGCCCGCAAACACCAAGCGCGGCGCGGTCCGGTAACTCGTCCTCCATCAGCTGGGCCATGCCCGCATGGAAGTAGAAATGCCGCTGCGCCAAAGGCACGTCTATGTCGCGGCTCTCGCGGATCGGCTTGCCGTTGTCCAACGTCTCCAGCACCGCAAAGAGGCGGCTGTGCTTCTGCAGAAGCCGCGCCAGAGCATAAAGATAACGCGCGCGTCCAGCACCGCCCAGTCGCTCCCATCCGCTCTGCGCTGCGCGAGCGGCTTTGACCGCAGCGTCGACGTCCGTCTGGCTGCCTTGCGTCAGCGTCGCCAAAACTTCGCCGGTGGCCGGGTTGCGGCTCTCAAAACCTTGTCCGGGTTCGGTGAAGCGCCCATCGATGAATTGGCCAAAGACCCCACCACGCGCGGCAATCCAGGCCAGGGCCTCGGATGCACTCTCAGGGGCCGGGCCGTAGGTCATTGTTTCGAAGACTTCTTTTACGGTCATGTCTTCACCCTTCCAAAAATACTCAAATCCCGACGCTTTAACTCAACTCGTCGGGTGGCGATAGCTGGCGGAATAATGGCCTGTCACATGATGCTCCAACTGCCGCTCGATGTCGTTCAGCAGCGAGGACGCGCCAAAGCGGAAGAGGTCGGGTTGTAACCAGCGGTCGCCCAGCTCTTCCTTCATCAGCGCCAGATAGGTGATCGCATCCTTGGCTTTCGAAATCCCGCCTGCGGGCTTGTAGCCCACGCGATAGCCGGTGCGGGCATGGTAGTCTCGGATGGCGCGGATCATCACGAGCGACACCGGCAGCGTCGCATTCACACTCTCTTTACCGGTTGAGGTCTTAATGAAATCCGCCCCTGCCATCATGCAGATCAGCGAGGCCCTTGCTACATTGCGCAGCGAGCCCAACTCGCCCGTTGCAAGGATCGCCTTCACATGCGCCTCGCCGCAGGCCGCCCGGAAAGCGCGCATCTCGTCATAAAGCGCTTGCCAGTTGCCCGAGAGCACATGGCGGCGCGAAATCACGATGTCGATCTCAGCGGCCCCTGCGGCAACACTCTCCTCAATCTCCGCGATGCGCAGATGAAGCGGCGACAAGCCCGCCGGAAAGCCCGTGCTGACCGCCGCCACTGGTATGCTCGAGCCTTCCAGCGCGCGCACGGCGGCCGGAATCATCTCGTGGTAGACGCAGACCGCGCCGGTGGTGATTGGCCCCATCTCCATGGCGTCGAGCAGGCTTTGCGCAATCGGTTGGCGCGCCTTGGCGCAGAGGCGCCCAACGCGGTTTTCCGTGTCGTCACCGGACAATGTGGTCAGATCAATGCAAGTGACCGCGCGCAACAGCCATGCCGCCTGATGCGCCTTCTTGACCGAACGCCGTGCAGGCAAGGTGGCCGCGCGCCGTTCGATGGCCGAGGTGTTCGCTTGCACCGCGCGCACCCACTCCATGTCCAGCGTCATCCCCGGATTGCGGGGTTCTGTGACCTGCGGCAGCTGATGGCTGGCCTCCGTGGTGACGGTCTGGTTGGTTGGGCTGAGCATCGCGATCCTCCGGGTCGGTCAGAGGTGCAAAATCGCACGGGTCGCGCACCTTGGCAAGACGACCTCCGCCGCGTCACGTGCAAAATCTGATCAACTGCCGCGGTATGTGGAATATCCAAAGGGTGAGAGCAGCAGCGGCACATGATAGTGGCTGTCCGCCTCCGACATCCCGAAGCGGATCGGGATGCTGTCGAGGAACCGAGGCTCCCCCGGGGTAACACCGCTGGCCGTCAGATAAGGCCCCGCGTCGAACACCAATTCATAGATGCCTGTCTCGAAAGCCTCCTCGCCGAGGATCGGTGCATCAGTGCGCCCATCCGCGTTGGTCACCGCACCCGCAATCCTCACCGGCCCAACGTCGGTGATCCGGTACAACGTGATCTCGATTCCCGCCGCAGGACAGCCGCGCGCCGTGTCCAGAACATGGGTGGTCAGATATCCCTCGGCCATGGCGCGCTCCTCTATCGGTTTGCAGCAGCCTGCCCGGCTCAGATACGAATTGCAACGCGTCCTGAACCGGGTATTGAATAGCGCGGCTCAGAAAGGAGACCCTTCGTGAAACGCTACCCCCGTGATTTCTCAGGCTACGGACCAACGCCGCCGGATGCGCAGTGGCCGGGTGGTGCGCGGATTGCCGTGCAGTTTGTGCTGAACTACGAGGAAGGGGGCGAGAATTGCCTGCTGCATGGGGATGAGGCGTCGGAGGCGTTTCTGTCCGAGATCGTGGGCGCCCAGCCCTGGCCCGGGCAGCGACACTGGAACATGGAATCGATCTATGACTACGGCGCGCGCGCGGGGTTCTGGCGGCTGCACCGGCTTTTCACGGGCGCGGGCATTCCAGTGACCGTTTACGGCGTCGCTTCGGCGCTGGCCCGCGCGCCCGAGCAGGTACGCGCCATGCAGGACGCAGGCTGGGAGATCGCCAGCCACGGGCTGAAGTGGATCGACTACAAGGACCATTCCGAGGCAGACGAAATGGCCGACATGATGGAGGCGATCCGCCTGCACGGTGAGGTCACCGGCGAAAGCCCGCGCGGCTGGTACACCGGGCGCTGTTCGGAGAACACCGTGGCGCTGGCCGCAAAGACGGGGCAGTTCGAGTACATCTCCGACACCTACGATGACGATCTGCCTTACTGGGCCAAGATCGGACGGCGCAACCAGTTGATCATTCCCTACACGCTCGATTGCAATGACATGCGGTTTGCCACGCCGCAGGGATTCAATTCAGGCGATCAGTTCTTTGCCTATCTGCGCGATACGTTCGATGCGCTTTACGCCGAAGGGGCGGACGGCGCCGCCAAGATGATGTCGGTCGGGCTGCACTGTCGTCTTGTCGGGCGGCCGGGTCGCGCACAGGCGCTCAGGCGGTTCATCGACTACATCCAGGGATTTGAGGGCGTCTGGTGCGCGCGCCGGATCGAGATTGCAGAACATTGGCGGAAAGAGCACCCGCCCACGCGCGGCGCGGCACGGCCCTCAGCCATGAAGAAGGCTGACTTTCTGGAGAAATTTGGCGGCATCTTCGAGCATTCGGAGTGGATTGCCGAACGCGCCTATGACTTGGAGCTGGGCCCTGCACATGACACGGCGGTGGGGTTGCATTCTGCCCTTGCGCGCATGTTCCGCAGCGCCAGTATTGAGGAGCGGATGGGGGTGCTGCGCGCGCACCCCGACCTTGCGGGTAAGCTGGCGGCAGCACAACAGCTGACCGAAGAGAGCACCGAAGAGCAGGCCAGCGCCGGCCTCGATGCGCTGACGGACAAAGAGCGCAAGGCCTTTGAGAAGCTGAACGCGGCCTACACCAAAAAGCACGGCTTTCCCTTCATCATCGCGGTCAAGGACCACGACAAGGCGGGCATCCTGCGCGCCTTCGAGCGGCGACTCGACCACGAGACAGACATGGAATTCGCCGAAGCCTGCCGTCAGGTGGAACGCATTGCCGAACTCCGGCTGGAGGCGCTGTTGTGAGCTACGCCTTCCCGCCGGGTGGCCTGCCGGACCAGTCGCAAAACCCCGAAAGCACGGCGATCTTTACTGAGGCTTATGCTGTCATCCCGGCCATCACGCAGCGCGATATCGTCACCAGCTTTCTGCCCGGCTGGCAGAACGCCCGCTTCTGGGTGCTGGCCCGCCCCCTGAGTGGCTTTGCCGAGACGTTCTCCTACTACGCGGTCGAGCTCGCCGAGGAAGGTGGCAGCGCCGAGCCTGAGCCCGATAAGGACGCGCAGGCCGTGATCTTCATCGCCAAAGGCCAGGCCCGGCTGACACTGGGCCATGACACCTTCGATCTGATCCCCGGCAGCTATGTCTACCTGCCGCCCAGTGCGGTCTGGACGATCTACAACGTGCGTGAGGAGCCCTGCCAGTTTCACTGGATCCGCAAGAAGTTCCAGCCGTCGCCGGGGCTGAAGGTGCCCGACGCGCTGATCACCCATGAAAGTGATGTCGAGAAGGCCTCGATGCCCGGCTGCAACGGCACATGGGCTACGCAGCGGTTCTTTGACCCCTTTGACCTCAGCTATGATTTCCACGTGAACATCGTGAATTTCGAGCCGGGCGGGCGCATTCCCTTCGCTGAAACCCATGTGATGGAGCACGGGCTTTACGTGTTGCAGGGCACAGCAGAATATCTGCTCAACAAGGATTGGGTCAGCGTCGGCCCGGGTGATTTCCTCTGGCTGCGCGCCTTCTGCCCGCAGGCCTGCATCGCGACCGGGGATGAGCCTTTCCGCTATCTGCTCTACAAAGACGTGAACCGTCATATGCCGCTGTGAAGACGATTGTCGCCCAGCCCCTGACAGCGCAGGCATTTGCGCTCTTTGGCGATGTGCTTGAGTGCAGCGGCGCGCCGGATAAAATGATCAACGCGGGACTTTGCGGGCGCTATCACGACCGGGCGCAGATGGACTTCGGCCCAGAGGGCCGGGCGGGCCTGAGCCTCTTCAACGCAGAGGCCCGCAGCCTGCCCTACACCCTCGATTTGCTGGAGCAACACCCGGAGGGCAGCCAGGCCTTCATCCCCATGACACCCGCGCCCTTTCTCGTAACCGTCGCGCCCGATGACGATGGCGAGCCCGGGCTTCCGCAGGCCTTCCTGGCGGCACCCTATCAGGGCATCAACCTGCATCGCGGCACCTGGCACGGGGTGCTCACCCCGCTCGCTGCGCCCGGTATTTTCGCAGTTGTGGACCGAATTGGCGAAACACCCAATCTGCGCGAGGTTTCGCTTGATCCGCCCTATCTGGTGGTTTCATAAATTCAAAGGCCGCCGAAGAGCGGCTCATTAATTCCAGGGATAGGACCATGACTGACACGCGCACGGGGTTTTACAGCGACCCGGATGAAACACCCCCTCTGGTGCAGGCCGTGCCGCTGGGATTGCAGCATGTGCTGGCCATGTTTGCCTCCAACGTGACGCCGTCGATCATCGTCGCGGGCGCCGCCGGGTTGGCCTTCGGCGGGCCCGAGCAGGTCTATCTGATCCAGATGGCGATGCTTTTTGCCGGTGTGGCAACCCTGCTCCAGACCATTGGCCTCGGCCCCGTAGGCGCACGTTTGCCGATCATGCAAGGCACCAGCTTTGCCTTTGTGGGCGTGCTGGCCGGTGTTGCAGCGACCCAAGGTCTCGGTGTCGCATTGTCGGCCTGTATCATCGGGGGCTGTGTGCATTTCGTGCTGGGCGCCTTCATCAAGCACCTGCGCTGGTTGTTCCCGCCTCTGGTCACGGGCCTCGTGATCCTCGCCATTGGTCTCTATCTCATCCCCGTCGCCATCAAATACGCGGCTGGCGGCGCTGCCAAGTTCCAGATGGAAGCCGAGAGCTTCGGCTCCCTCATGCACTGGTCCGTGGCGCTGAGCGTGGTGATCGTCGCGTTGATCCTCAAGTTCTTCACCAATGGCACGCTGTCGAATGCGGCCATCCTTGTGGGGCTGATTGTCGGCTACCTGCTGGCGCTGGTGCTGGGCATGGTCAACTTCGCGCCCGTGGCCAATGCCAGCTGGATCACGTCGATCACGCCGCTGCCCTATGGGTTCGAGTTCTCCCTCGGCGCGGTGATCGCGGTCACGCTGGTCTCCATCGTCTCGGCGATTGAGACGGTCGGCGACGCGTCCGCCACCACCAAGGCGGGCGCAAGCCGCGAAGCGACCGATGCAGAGATCTCAGGCGCCACCTATGCCGACGGCCTCGGCACCGCCATCGCGGGAGTCTTCGGCGGGCTGCCCAACACATCGTTCAGCCAGAACGTCGGCATCGTTGGTATGACCGGCATAATGAGCCGCCACGTGGTCACCATCGGAGCATTGGTTCTGATCCTCTGCGGTCTGCTGCCCAAGATTGGGGCCGTCATCGCTTCCATGCCCCTGCCGGTGCTGGGCGGCGGCGTGATTGTGATGTTCGGGATGGTGGCTGCCGCGGGCCTCAACGTGCTGAGCGAGGTGGAGATGAACCGCCGCAACATGGTGATCATCGCCGTGTCGCTGGCCGCTGGTCTGGGGTTGAACCTGGTGCCCACAGCGGTGCAATATTTGCCTGGCGTGGTGAACACGCTGGCCACCTCTGCCGTTGCACCCACAGCACTTGTGGCCATCATCCTCAACCTCGCGCTGCCCGACGAGATCTGACGCCTGCTTTCATTCTTCGGCAAATACTCCCGCCGGAGGCGTCCGACGGATCAGTAAGCGCGGGCGTGACAGCAAAGGACCCAACGCATGTACGACCTCGCCGCTATTGGAGCTTGGATCGAATTCGCGGTGCGCTGGCTACATGTGATCACAGGCATCGCCTGGATCGGCTCGTCCTTCTACTTCATCGCGCTGGATCTGGGCCTGCACCGCGACCGCAACCTCGCCAGCGGCGCGGATGGCGAGGAGTGGCAGGTGCACGGCGGTGGGTTCTACCACATCCAGAAGTATCTGGTGGCGCCCGAAAACATGCCCGACGGGCTGATCTGGCACAAATGGCAAAGCTACTGGACGTGGATCAGCGGCTTCATCCTGTTGGTGCTCGTCTACTATCTGGGGGCGGAGTTCTACCTGCTCGACCCCGCCGTTGCCGATCTGGCCGCCTGGCAGGGCATCGGCCTGTCGCTGGCCTCACTGGCCTTCGGGTGGCTGGTCTACAATACCCTCTGCCGCGTCTTTGTCGACGCAGACCAGACGGTGCTGATGCTGGCGCTCTTCGGCGTGCTGGTGATGATGTCATATTTTTATTCGTCCGTGTTCTCGGGCCGCGCTGCGATGCTGCACCTCGGGGCCTTCACCGCTACGATCATGAGCGCCAATGTCTTCATGATCATCATCCCCAACCAGAAGATCGTTGTGGCCGACTTGATTGCAGGCCGCACACCGGATGCCAGATACGGCAAGATCGCCAAGCAGCGCAGCACCCACAATAATTACCTGACCCTGCCGGTGATCTTCCTGATGCTGAGCAATCACTACCCGCTGGCCTTCGCGACAGAATACACCTGGATCATCGCGAGCCTGGTGTTCCTGATGGGCGTCAGCATCCGCCATTACTTCAATTCTATGCACGCGCGGCAAGGCCATCCGCACTGGACCTGGGCGGTCACTGTATTGCTCTTCATCGGGATCATGTGGCTCTCCACCGCGCCGATGTTCCGCGCAGATGCACAGGAGACCGCACAGGGCGCTGCGCTCCGCTTTGCCGAAGCCCCAGGGTTCGAGGAGGTGCATGACATCGTTTTGGGACGTTGCTCCATGTGTCATGCTGAAGAACCGGTGTGGGAGGGGCTGCTCTGGGCGCCCAAGGGTGTGCGGCTGGAAACCGAACATCAGATCGCCGGGCAGGCTCGGGCCATCTATCTGCAGTCCGGGGCGAGCCATGCGATGCCGCCTGCTAACTTGTCTTACATGGAAGAGGCAGAGCGCGATCAGATCGTCAGGTGGTACCACGCCGCAACGGGCCGTTGACCAAGGGTGGCCTGAAAGCCCACCCAACCTGCCTGAACAAACGTCCATGACCGGCAGGTGAGGTGGGCTTTCAGGCCACCTTTGCGGTGAAATCCGGTTTCAGAATCGGCGCGGTGCGTGCTACAAGTTGCGATATGGTTTCTCTCGACCCCAATATGAGCGATCAACGCCCCGTCATCCGGCAATTGGACGAGGCCGCCGTGAACCGCATCGCTGCAGGCGAAGTGGTGGAACGCCCGGCCTCTGCCGTGAAGGAACTGATCGAGAACGCGCTCGATGCCGGCGCGCGGCGGATCACCGTTGACTATGCCGATGGCGGCAAAACGCTGATCCGTGTTCAAGACGATGGTTGCGGCATGACGGAGCCGGACCTACCGCTCGCGCTCTCGCGCCACGCGACCTCGAAGATCGATGGCAGCGACCTGCTCAACATCCACACCTTCGGCTTCCGTGGCGAGGCGCTGCCCTCGCTCGGCGCCGTCGGTCGCCTGACCATCGCAAGCCGTGCGGGCCATGCTCCGGGCGTGGAAGTCACCGTTGCAGGCGGGAAGATCAGCACGCCGAAGCCCGCCGCGCTGAACACCGGAACCATCGTGACCCTGCGCGATCTCTTCTACGCCACACCTGCGCGGCTGAAGTTCCTCCGTACCGACCGGGCGGAAGCGCAAGCTATCTCCGATGTTGTCAAACGTCTGGCCATGGCGGAGCCGTTTGTGCAGTTCGCCCTGCGTGATGTCTCCGGTGGTGAGGAGGGGCGCGAGGTGTTCCGGGCCGATGCGGAGCAGGGCGATCTTTTTGGCGCGCTGCACGGGCGATTGGCCCGCGTTCTGGGGCGCGAGTTTGCCGAAAACGCCCTGCCGATTGATGCGAAGCGGGAGGGCCTGCACCTCACTGGCTTCGCCGCGCTGCCCACATACTCGCGCGGCTCTGCTGTCGCGCAGTATCTCTTCGTGAATGGCCGTCCGGTGCGGGACAAGTTGCTCGTGGGCGCGCTGCGTGGGGCCTATTTCGACTTTCTCAGCCGGGATCGCCACCCCGCTGCGGCGCTCTTCCTCGACTGCGACCCGACACTGGTCGACGTGAATGTGCATCCGGCCAAGTCCGAAGTGCGGTTCCGCGATCCTGGGATTGCACGTGGCCTGATCGTCTCCGCGCTTCGGCATGCGCTGGCCGAGGCGGGGCATCTTGCATCGACCACCGTGGCCGCCGCCACGCTCGGCGCGATGACGCCGGAACCCGCGACTGCGCGGATCTACCAGATGGACCGGCCTGTTCCGCGGCCCTCCACGCCCTGCTTCGCCGAAACAGCACCCGTCTGGGGGCGTATCGATGAGCCCGTTGAAGCAGAGGCCGCCACACCCGATGAGGCGCCAGACTACCCTCTGGGCACAGCGCGTGGCCAGGTGCATGAGAACTACATCATCGCGCAAACCGCCACCGGCATGGTGATTGTCGATCAGCACGCGGCCCACGAACGCCTCGTTTATGAAAAGCTGAAACGTCAGATGGCCGAGGCTGGAGTGGCCCGGCAAGCGCTACTCATCCCTGAGATTGTGGAGCTTTCAGAGGGAGACCGTGCCCGTTTGATGGGTATTGCGGATGAACTGGAAGGTTTTGGTTTGACCATTGAACCATTTGGTGGCGGCGCGGTTGCGGTGCGGGAGACCCCGGCCATACTCGGGACCGTCGACGCGCGCGCGATGATCCTCGACATTCTCGATGAGCTGGCGGATCAGAACAGCTCCAACATGGTGCAGGCCCGGGTTGAAGCGATCCTCAGCCGGGTGGCCTGTCATGGCTCCATCCGTTCCGGGCGGCGCATGCGGGCGGAGGAAATGAATGCGCTTCTGCGCGAGATGGAGGAGACACCGCACTCCGGCCAATGCAACCATGGGCGACCCACCTATGTGGAGCTGAAGCTCAGCGATATCGAACGTCTGTTTGGACGCACATGATTGAAATTGCCGAACAAACCTATGCGTTGACCGATCCGCTGGTGATGGCCGGGCTGGTTGCGGGCGGGCTGATCCTGCTGATTGTTTTGCTCCTGATCCTCTCGCTGCGCGCGGCGGGGCGCAGTGCCGCGCTGACCGCGCCTCTGGTCCAGCAGGTGGGCGCGTTGGGCCAGCACGTACAGCAGCTTGGGCAAGGCCAGGAGCAGCTGCGGGGCGGGCTGCAGATGGTGTCAGACACGCAGAGCACGACCCAGGCGCAGGTCATCCAGACGGTGGAAGCACGTCTGGCCACGGTGCAACAGCAGATGCAGGACCGGCTGGCCGACAATGCCCTGCGCTCGGCCCGCGCGTTGGCCGAGATGCAAGAGCGTATGAAGGAAACGCTACATGGGTCTTCAAAGCAGACCACCACAAGCCTGACGCAGCTACAGGAACGGCTTGCGGTGATCGACAAGGCGCAGGACAACATCACCAAGCTGTCGGGTGATGTCCTGTCACTGCAAGATATCCTCAGCAACAAGCAGACCCGCGGGGCCTTCGGCGAGATCCAGCTGCGCGATATCCTGTCCAAGGCGCTGCCCTCCGACAGCTATTCCTGGCAACCGACTTTGAGCAACGGGAAGCGTGCCGACTGCCTGATCCACCTGCCCAACCCGCCGGGGCCTATTGTCATTGACAGCAAATTTCCGCTTGAAGCTTACGAGGCGCTGCGGGTGGCTGACAGTGATCAGGCGCTGAAAGAGGCGGTGGCCAAGATGAAAATGGCGGTGACCAAGCACATCACCGACATTGCCGAGAAGTATATTCTCGACGGCGAAACAGCGGATGGCGCGCTGATGTTTCTGCCGTCCGAAGCGGTCTATGCTGAGCTGCACGCGAACTTCCCTGATCTGGTGCGCAAGGGCTTTGACGCGCGGGTCTGGATCGTGTCGCCGACCACTTGTATGGCGACACTCAACACCATGCGCGCGATCCTCAAAGATGCGCGCATGCGCGAGCAGGCGGGTGCCATCCGGAAGACGCTGAAGCAGTTGCACCGGGATGTGGAGCTTGTGGTGACACGGGTTGGCAAGCTCGATACGCACTTCCGGCAAGCGCGCGAGGATCTCGACGGGATCGGCACGGCGGCTGAACGCGCCGGCAAACGGGCGGCGCGGCTCGACAGTTTCGACTTTGCGGAGCTTTCACCAGAAGAAGAAGCGGCAATGACACTCAGCCGTGCAAAGCCGTAAAGACATTCCGAGTGCAGAGCATTCTCGTTCCGGAAGCCACCATGAAGCGTGTCGTTGATACGAACAGAACGCTTGGCAATTCTGATACTGATCCGCTGTCACCAGTGGGAATAGATCAGATTTCGGCGAAGATGGCACCACCGTCACCCATCGAGCTCCAGCTTTGCGAGATGTGGGCCGGGCATCGCCGGGCTGCGCCCGATCTCCCTCGATGGGAGGGAGGGCGCTTCCCCCTGTCTTCTAACCCAACGCCACCATGATCCCGCGCAGCTCCGCCAACCCCCGCATCCGCCCAATCAGCGGATAACCCGGCATGCTGTCCGCAGTTCGGTCATGCAGCAGCTCCTGCCCATGGTCCGGGCGCATGGGGATCTGCCAGTCGGCACGGCCCGCCGCCTTGCGCCGCTGTTCCTCGGACAGTAGCGCGCGGATCGTGCCGACCATGTCGGTATCCCCCTCAAGATGCGCCGCCTCAAAGAAATCCGGGCGCTGCGGGTCGTCACTCAGCCGCTTGGTGTTGCGCAGGTGCACGAAATGAATCCGGTCACCCAGCCGCTCTACAAACCCCGGCGCATCGAAATCGGCCCGCACGCCAAGCGAGCCAGTGCAGAGCGTTGCACCACTGGCCGGGCTGTCGACCGCCTCCAGCACGGCGGCATAGTCGTCCGTGCTCGACATCACACGTGGCAGACCCAAAAGGCCAAACGGAGGATCATCAGGATGGCAACACAGACGCAGCCCAAGCCGCTCCGCCACGGGCACGACCTCTGACAGGAAATCAATCAGGTTCTGGCGCAACTGCGTCGGCGTGATGTCGGCATAGCTGGCGAGCTGCGCGCGCACATCCTCGACCGTCCAGGTGTCATTGGCCCCGGGCAGCCCGGCCACGATATTGTTCTTGAGGGCCAGGCGCTCTGCATCGGACATCTCGTCAAAGCGCGCCCTGGCAGCGGCCTGCTGCGCCTCCGTGTAGTCCTCCTCCGCACCCGCACGGGCGAGGATGTGCAGGTCGAACACGCTGAAAGCCAGCAGCTCAAACAGCATCGCCGTGCCGCCATGCGGCTGTGGCGCCCGCAGGGTTGTGCGCGTCCAATCGAGGATCGGCATGAAATTGTAACACACGGTTTCAATGCCATGCCGCGCGAGCGCCTCAAGGCTCTCTTTGTAAGCCGCGACATGCTGCGCTGCCTCTCTGCTTTGAGTCTTGATCATCTCCGATACGGGCAGGCTCTCCACCACGTCCCAAGCGAACCCTGCTGCGGCAAGCCTCTCTTGTCGCTTGGAGATCTCCGCATCCGTCCAGACCTGCCCCGGCGCAATATGATGCAGAGCGGTGACGATGCCCTCAACGTCCACCATATGCAGGTCCGACAGGGCGACGGTGTCCTGCGGGCCAAACCAGCGCCAGCATTGCTTCATGGCTGCCATCCTTTGTAAAGCGGGTGATCGGGCGTGATCGGCAGGGTGACACGCGTGCCGGTGCGCGCCGCGTGGTAAATCGCCGTGACCAGCGCAACCGAGGCCGCGCCCTCCTCGAGCGTGACGGCGCTGTTGGGGCGACTGACTTGATCCTGCGCAATGGCCGTCAGGAAGCCTTCGAAGCCGACGGGCTCTGCGGTTGCCTGCGCCAAAACTGCGTCGATTGCGGCCTGCTGGGAAGGGTCCCGCGCGGTGAAGGTCCAAGGGTCAGCCCCCGGCGCATAGGGTGCTGTGCCTGAGGTCGCGGTCAGATGCTCGAAGACAAGCCGCAGCCGCGTTTCATCCGAGGCCGCGCCCAGCGTGATGCTGCTTGTCGCCAGTGCACCGTTCGCCATCTCGAAGCTGATGGCCGCACAATCCTCTGTCTCGATCAGGTTCACCCGGGTGGTGGTGAAGGCCGACAGAGCGGCGACGGGACCCATCAAATGCGTCAGCAAATCGTGATTGTGGATCGCATGACCCAGGACCGCGCCGCCCTGCTCGCCCGCCCACGTCCCGCGCCACGGCACGGCGTAGTAATCCGCTCCCCGCGACCAGTGGGTTTCAACGGCTGCCGTCTGCGGTTGGCCAGCAAGACCAGCGGCAATAAGCGCGCGCAGCTGCGCCAGCGACGGCCCCCAGCGGTACTGGAAGACCGGGTAGACTTTGCGTTTCGCGGCCTGCGCGGCCTCTTTGATCCGATCCACATCCGCCATTGAGGTCGCCAGCGGTTTTTCGCAGATCACGTCTTTGCCTGCGGCCAGGGCCTGCAGTGTGACGGGTACGTGCAAGTGCGGCGGCAGGCAGATGTCGATGAGGTCAATTCCCGGGTCGTCGAGTGCCGTGGCAATATCCGCCGTGACAGTGAAGTCGTCACTCGCGCGCAGAGCCTCGGCACGGCCCGTATCCTGATCCACGATCATCGCGACGGTGAAGTGGTCGGTCAGACGGCGATAGGCATCAAGATGCTCTGCGCCGATACCTGCACCCAGGATCGCGACACGGATCATCCCCGCGCCTCCGCCTTGGCCTGCGCCTCCAGCGCCAGTTCCATCACCGTGAAACAGTGGGCCTGCGTCATGGCGGTTTCGGTTCGGTGCGCGATGTCGTCTGATAGCCGCTCGAAATAGGGCAGCCCCGCGTCGCGTGCATCGATTTTCTCACAGGTGGTGCCGTTCACGAGGATCAGGTGATCGGTGCCCTCCGCCCCGCCCACATCCACGTATTTGCGCAGCTCGATGGTGCCCTCGGTCCCCAGCAGCGTCAGTCGCCCGTCGCCCCAGGTGGGCAGCGCATCGGGCGTGTACCAGTCGACGCGGATCGTGCCTGAAGCGTCGGCGCCGCGCAGGCTGATCTCGCCAAAATCCTGCAGGCCCGGATCGTTCGGATTGGCATAGTTGGCAACCATCGCATGGCTGATCTGGGCCGTCTCCGCGCCGGTGAAATGCAGAAACTGGTCAATCTGATGCGAGCCGATATCCGTGAGGATGCCGCCGTATCTTTCGCGTTGAAAGAACCAATCCGGTCGGGTCGCGCGGTTCAGCCGATGTGGCCCGAGGCCTGCCGTATGCACAACGCGGCCAATGGCACCGGCCTCAACCAGTTCCGTGGCGCGGGTCACGGCGGGCACCTCGAACCGTTCCGAGAAATTGATCGACCAGATGCGCCCCATCTCGGCCACGCAAGCCTTGATCTCATCCAGCTGGGCATGCGTTGTGCAGCCGGGCTTGTCGGTCATGACGTCCATACCCTGCCGCATGGCGCGCACCGCCAGATCGGCGCGGTCGGCGGGGATGGCAGAGATCAGCGCCAGCGCGGCGCCCGCGTCCAGCGCCGCGTCGAGCGTTTCAAAGCGGTGCAGATCGGGAAAGCGCTTCACAAAGCCGGGCAGCGTCTCAGGCGTGCCGTCCGTCCAATATCCAAGGCAGGTCGCACCTGTGTTCAGCATGTTTTCTGTCATGCCGTAGATATGGCGGTGGTCGAGGCCAAGGGCGACGAAGGGCAAGCTCATGATCGGGAGATCTCCGTGATGTGTCCGCTGCGGCTGGCACGCTCCATAGCGTCGATGACGCGGTGCGCCTCCAGTGCGCTTTGGTCCGAGGCCAGCGGGGGTGTGCCAGTGGTCAGGCTGGCGGCAAAGTCTTCCAGCACAGCCTGATGCCAGGCGTGGGTGAAGGCCATCGGGTCCGCGCCACCGCCGGTGCTCGCTTCCGCGCCAAAGGTCTCGACCCGCCCATCCAGATGGGTCATGGTCAGCACACCGGACGCAAGATGCGCGGCCGCCTTGGACCCTTGGATGCTCAGGCTCTCCGCCTCGCCGGGATAGGCGGCGGTCGTGGCCATCAGGCTGCCGCAGGCGCCGTTTTCCAACTCAAAGAGGGCGCCTGCCCAATCCTCGGCTTCCATCCGGTGCAGCGGTGTCGTGCGCATCATCGCCTGCACCCGGCGGATTGGGCCCAATAGCCAAAGCGCAAGGTCCAGCGTATGGATCGCCTGGTTAATCATCACGCCGCCGCCATCCCGGGCATAGGTGCCGCGCCCGGGTGCCGCGTAATACGCCTGATCGCGCCACCAGGGGACACGAATCTCGACGGTGGCGATCTGCCCCAACGCGCGCCCGTCCAGAAGCTGTTTCAGCTTCTGGGACGCTGCGCGCGCCCGATGCTGCAGCACGAGGCCTAGCGAAACACCGGCGTTCTCGCAGGTCGTCACGATGGCCTCGGCGGCGGCTAGCGTCCGTTCAATGGGCTTTTCCATCAGGATGGGTTTACCAGCTGCGCTCAACACCGTGACCAAGTCCTGCCGGGCGTCGGGCGGAGTGGCAATGACGACAAAATCAATGGCCGCATCCTCTGCGATCTCCGTGATCGAGCCGCGAGCGGGCACCAAATATCCCATCTCCTGTGTCGCTTTTTCAGCAAAGAGCTGCGTGCGCGTGGCGTCGCGGCCCATGACACCGGCGAGCGCAATCCCCTCTGCATCCCGGATGGCGGCCAGATGGTTGCCCGCAACCATGCCGAGGCCTATCAATACCGTCTTCATATCTCCTCCCGTTTCGGGCACATTTGCACCAAAGGCCGGGGAAGGCCATGGCAAACATCGGGGGGATTATGCATCAGCTGACCGGGACGGCGGGCGCGCTCTATGAGGCGATCCGCGACCTGCCCATCGTCTCGCCGCATGGGCATTGCGAGCCTGCGTGGTTCGCCCAAAATGAAGCTTTCCCGGACCCTGCCACCTTGCTGGTGGTGCCCGATCATTATGTGTTTAGGATGCTCTATTCCCAAGGTGTGCCACTGGAGGCGCTTGGTGTGCCCGAGGCCGGACGTGGTGCGGATCCGCGAGAGGTTTTCCGGCTGTTCGCGCAGCACTGGCATCTGTTTTTGGGCACGCCGTCGCGGTTCTGGATCTCTTACGTGCTGACGCAGACGCTGGGGGTTGAGGCCCCCCTGTCGGCAGAAACCGCGGATGCCGTCTATGACCAGATCGCGGAGCGTCTGGCGGAGCCTGCCTTCCGTCCCCGTGCGCTTTTTGATCGCTTCGGGATTGAGGTGCTGGCCACGACCGACGGTGCCCTCGATGATCTGGCCCATCATCGCGTGGTGGCCGAGGGCGACTGGGCTGGCCGCGTGATCCCGACCTTCCGGCCTGACCCGGTGCTCGACCCCAGGCATGAGGGGTTTGACAGCAATGTCGACGCGATTGGTCAGTTGACCGGAGAGGATGTGGGCAGTTTCACCGGGTATCTCGCGGCTTTGCGGGCGCGCAGGGCCTTTTTCAAAGCACTTGGGGCGACAGCGACGGACCACGCCATTGAGGTGATCGAGACGGTCTGGCTGGACGATCCCGAGGCGCTTTATCAAAAGCTGCGACAGGGCAGCGCGACCGAGGCGGAGGCGCGCGCCTTCTATGGCCACATGCTGATCGAGATGGCGCAGATGTCTGTCGAAGACGGGCTGGTCATGCAACTGCATGGCGGCAGCAGGCGCAACACCAACGTGGATGTGTTCCAACGCTTTGGCCGTGACAAGGGGGCCGACATTCCCATAGCGGTGGACTGGGTGCGTGGGCTGGAGCCGCTGTTGGGCCGTGTTGGCAATGCGCCGGGATTCCGGCTGATCCTCTTCACCTTAGACGAAACGACTTACGCGCGTGAGCTGGCGCCCATGGCCGGCCACTGGCCGTGCCTGCGCATCGGGCCACCTTGGTGGTTTCACGACAGCGCAGCAGGCATCGCGCGGTACTTCGATCAGGTGGTGGAGACGGCAGGGTACTGGAACCTCGCCGGGTTCAATGATGATACGCGCGCGTTTTTATCGATCCCCGCGCGGCACGATCTGTGGCGGCGCGGCGTTGCGCTGCACCTTAGTGAGCAGGTGACAAGAGGGGTGTTCGATTTGAACGATGCCAGAGATCTGGCGCCCTTGCTTGCGGTTGATCTGGCGCGTGACGCCTATAGGCTCAGGCCATGACCCCACGGATTCTCCACATCGGTTTGGGTAACTTCGCCCGGGCACATTTGGTTGACTACACACAGGATGCCGGCGGCTGGCAGGTCACGGGCGTGAGCCTGCGGTCACCCACGGTTCGCGATGGGCTGCGTGCGCAAGGCTACGGCTATGGCCTCGCGATCCAGGGGCGGGGGGTCAAACAGATCGACGTGCTTGATGATGTGCTGGTGGCACCGGAGGCGCCTGGCGCGGTGCTGGCTCAGATCGCGGATGCAAACGTGCATATTATCTCGGTGTCGGTGACCGAGAAAGGGTATCATCTCACGCCAGACAATCTGCTCGACCTCGATGATCCTTTGATCGCGCAGGACCTCGCGGGTGAGGGGCCACAGACAGTGATCGGATTTCTCGCCCGGGGTTTGGCGGTACGGGAGACACCAGTCACGGTGATGAGCTGTGACAACCGCGCGAATAACGGCGATGTGCTGAAGGCCGCTGTCGTGACCTTTGCGGCAGAGGCGCGGCTGGACATGCGCAAGGTTCAGGCGCGTTTTCCCAACAGTATGGTGGACCGGATCACCCCGGCCACCACCGACGTCCTGCGCGCCGAGACGGGTGATCCGATGGTGGTGCCGACAGAACCCTTCCGGGAATGGGTGATCGAGGATCATTTCGCCGGGCCGCGCCCCGATTGGCCCGATGTTGTGTTCACAAAGCACGTCGCCCCTCATGAGATGCGCAAGCTGCGGATGCTCAACGGCGCGCATTCGATGCTGGCCTACGCGGGCACGCTCGCGGGGCATGAGTTTGTGCACGACGCTATGGCAGATGCCACGTTGCGCGCCCAGACCCGCGCGCTGATGGGGGAGGCCGCCCGGACCTTGTCGCCCGAGATGCAGCAGATTGCGCCGGCATACGTCGATGCTTTGACCGCGCGGTTCGACAACCCGCATATGGGCCACAGCCTGCGCCAGATCGCGATGGATGGGACGCAGAAGCTGCCTTACCGGATAATCGACAGCCTGCGCGCCTTGGGCGGTGATGCACCTGCCTTGGTGGCAGGGGTGCGGGCGTGGATCGGCTTCTGCCGGGCCGAAGTGGCGGCGGGGCGCAAGCTGCAGGATCCGAAGGCTGAAATCATCATGGACATCGTGACGTCCGGTGGGTCGGATGAACAGCTACTTGCGCTGATCGGCGCGCAGAACCTGGCGGGCGTCATTCTGGAATGATTGCACCTCGGTGCTGGACCACGCGGGCGGCGCAGGCGTGGCCGGCCATCAGCGCGGCGGCCTGCGGCTCGCCGGTGAGCAGGGCGGCGAGGTAGCCGCCGTTGAAGCTGTCGCCCGCGGCGGTGGTGTCGATGACGTTTTCTGCGGGCGGGTAGCTCTGCGCCACCGGATCGCCGAGCGAGAGCGGGCCCGTCGGCCCGCGTTTCAGCGCGCCGGTGCCGGGCAGGCTCTGGGCGCGGGCGGTAACCTGCGCTTCGGTTTCATCAAAGAGCGCCATCTCGTCGTCGATGGACGGGAGCGCGATGTCGGCGCGGGCCCACATGGCGCGGGTGATCTGTTGCGCGGTGGCCTGATCCTCCCAGAGGCGGGGGCGGTAGTTGCTGTCGTAGACGAGGGTTTGGGATGCGTCTTTCAACCAGTCGATCAGCGCCAGGCGCACGGGCTGCGGCAGGATCGCCAGCGAGATGCCGGAGAGGTAGAGCACGTCGTAGCTTTCCAGCACCGAAAAGTCATAGCCGTCACCGGTCTGGAACACATCGCGCGCGGCGGCGGCGCTGCGCCAATAGGTGAAAGAACGTTCTCCATCCTCGGTGGTCGTGATGGCGTAGAGGCCGGGGGATTTGCCGGGGATGGTGCGGATGGCGTCTGTGCCGATGCCTTGTGCCGCGATGAAGTCGCGGATCTGGCCGGAGAAGGGGTCATCCCCAAGGCAGGTGACATAGTCGACCTGCAGGTCGCTTGATGGCGCTTCCGCGACGGTTGTCTCTTGTGCTGAGGGCAGCGCCCGTCCGTGGGGGTCGCGCTGCCCGGCGGGCCCCGCCGAGCGGGATATCTCGGATGCGCGAGATAGGCCCGCAGTTGCACAGCGCTTCAGATAAATCGCGGTGTTCAGCGTGTCGCCCGCCACGCCGACCTTGGCCGCCTCGCCTTGCAGTGAAAGTTCGATCATGGCTTCGCCTATACAGGCCACGCGGAGGGTCATCGCTGTTCCCTTTTCCAGATGATGAGGCCCGAGACCACGATGATCAGCGCGCCGATGACAGTCCAATAGTCGGGCAGGTGATCAAAGACCAGATAGCTCATGATCGTCAGGTAGATCATGAACGAATAGGTGAAGGGCATAAGAGTATTGGCTGAGCCAAACCGGTGCGCGTTGGTCAAGAGTTGATGTCCGGCCCAGCCGAAAACCCCGAGGCTGATCAGCAAGGCCCATTGCAGCGTGTCAGCGGGTGCCTGCCAGCTCCAGACCGCCAGTGGCAGGAGCAGGGCGGTGCCGAGCGCGCCCATGTGGAACTGCATCGTCTCGGTCGCCACGACGCCCGCGAGCTTGCGCGTCATGATCGAATAGAGCGCGAGGCTGAGCGCGTTGAAAAGCGCCAGCAGCATGGCCCAGTGAAACTCCGCCCCGAAGGGTCGGATCACCACCAGGACCCCGGCAAAGCCCAGCAGGATCGCGAACCAGCGCCAAGGACCGATCTTCTCATTCAGAAAGTGCTGTGACAGGAAACAGACGATCACCGGGCTGGAGAACATGATCGCAGAGGTGACGGTCAGCGGCAGGAAGTTCAGGGCATAGAAGTTCGACACGGTCGCGGTGATCAGCAGCAGCGCGCGGCTGCTCACCTGCCACGGGTGGCCCGTTTGCAACCGCTCGCGGCTAAGCCCGCCACGGGCGATCATCCCAAGCGAGATCACGAAATGGCCGAAGTATCGCATGAAGGCCAGTTGAAACGCCGGAAAGCCGATCAGCGCCAGCCATTTGGCGCTGGTGTCCACAAAAGAGAACAGCAGCCATGCGCAGAGCATGAGGCTGATGCCGAAATGCGGACGGTCCTCGACCAGACCGGCGGTGACGGCCATGCTAGGGCTTCATTTTCTGCGCGTAGAAGTCGATCATCTGGCTGACCATGTTCTCGCCATGGCCCGTCTCGGTCGCCTCGCGTAGCGCTCCCAGCGCGCATTTGGACATGATGCTGTCCACGCCCGCGTCTTCGGCCATTTTCGCGTAGTAGCCCACGTCCTTGGCGGCGTTCTTGATCGCGAAGGCGAGCTGGTTCGGGTCGCCCCTGAGCCCGTAGCCCGAGACAAAATCCATCATGCCGGAATGCAGCGGGCCTGCCGCCATCACATCGTAAAGCTGTTGGCGGTCGATGCCCGCCACATCGGCCATGGCGAAGGCCTCGGCCATGGCATTGGCGACAGTCATGCCGAAAAAGTTGTTCATCAACTTGATGGTATGACCCGACCCAAGCGCGCCGAGGTGGAAGACGTTTTCGCCCAGATCGTCTAGCACGGGTTTGACTTTGTCGAAGGCGGATTTTTCACCTGCGGCCATGATGTTCAGCAGCCCGTCTTTGGCATGGGTCGGCGTGCGGCCCAGCGGCGCGTCCATATAGGTGCCTCCGGCGGCGGCGACCTCATCGCCCAGGGTTCGCGTGCTGCCGGGCAGCGAGGTGCCGAAGTCGATCACCACGGCACCCGGTTTCAGGCCCGCGATCACGCCATCGGGTCCGCGCATGCGCGACTCCACACTGTCGCTGGTGTCCATGCAGAGCATCACGATGTCGCTGGCCGCGGCCACGTCGCGGGCGGTGGCGACCTCGGTGGCTCCGCGCGCCACGGCAGCGTCGATGCGCGGGCGCGAGCGGTTGGCGGTGATGGTCATCGCGTAACCCTTGTCGATCAGCCGGTCGACCATGGCAGAGCCCATGAGCCCGAGCCCGATGAATCCGATTGTTTGCTGTGCCATCTCAGGTCTCCTTTATGAATGTACGGTAGGGGCTGGGGTGCGCTGTTGCAGTTGGTCTTCAATCTGCAGCGCGATATCGAGGGTGCGGGTGGCATCTGCCACGTCTATGAGCGGTGTGGCGCCTTGGATCACGTCGAGGAAGTGGTCGAGCTGGGCGTCGAGCGGCGGTTTCGCGTTTTCGGCGCGGGTGAAAGGCACTTGCTCGGCGGGGCGCGACCAGTCCTGACCGGACCAGAGGGTCATGGAGGGGAAGCTGATCGCCCCGCGGGTGCCGGTGATCCAGAGCATATCCTGCCCTGTCGTGCCGACGTTGGGGTTTTCGCCCGTGCCTGCCTCAAACCCCCAGGGGGAGGGCGCCGTGTCGGCAAAGCTGATGGTGCCCGTGGCGCCGCTCTCGAACGACAGGGCCACGGCGCCGCTTTCGACGCGGGTCTCGCCGCGCTGGCCGCGCCCGCGCAGGGCCGCCGCGCCGGTGATCTCGCCCAGAGTGAAGCGCAGCAGGTCGATGTCATGCACGAGGTTCAGCAACACCGGGGTGCCATGTGCGCTGCGCCAGTTGTCCTTGAAATAGGCATCGGGTTTGCGCATGGCCCAGATCAGGCTGGCGGTGACGGGCTGGCCGATGGCGCCATTGGCCAGCAGCGATTTCAGCTGCTGCACGGGGGCGTGGTAGCGGCGGTGGTGGCCGACGAGCGATGCGACCTTGGCCGCCTTGATCGCCTTGTGCAAGCCGCGGGCCTGGGTGAGGTCTTCGGTCACCGGCTTTTCGATGAGCATGGGCCAGCCGCGCCAGGCGGCGTAGCGCCCGTGCTCGGCATGCAGATGCGTGGGCGTGGCGAGGATCACGCCATCCACCGGGTCCGGCACCTCGCTCATATCGGCAAAGCGTGGGCAGTCCACCGTGATATTGGTGTCTGGGTCGACCAGCCCAACAAGCGTGCAGCGCGCGTTTGCGGCCACAGCCTTCAGATGGCGGATGCCGATGAGCCCGCCGCCAACGACGAGAATGCGGCTCACATCACCGCCCCGATTTGCCAGGGCACAAATTCATAGTCGCCCAAGCCCTGCGCTTCGGATTTGCTCATCTCGCCGGAGGCCACACGCAGGAAGGTCTCATAGATCTCGCGGCCTTTCTCCTCGACGGTGGTGCCTTCGGTCAGGATGGTGCCTGCGTCAATGTCCATATCCTCGGTCATGCGCTTGGCCATGGCGGAGTTTGTGGCCACCTTTATGGTGGGGGCAGGTTTGGAGCCAAATGCCGAGCCGCGCCCGGTGGTGAAGCACACCAGATTGCAGCCCCCCGCGATCTGCCCGGTGACGGAGGCCGGGTCATAGCCGGGGCTGTCCATAAAGGTGAAACCGCGCGCCGTGACCGGTTCGGCGTATTTGTAGACGCCCATAAGAGGCGAGGTGCCCCCCTTGGCCGCGGCACCAAGCGACTTTTCGAGGATGGTGGTGAGCCCGCCCGCCTTGTTTCCGGGGGAGGGGTTGTTGTCCATCGAACCCTTGTTGCGGGCGGTGTAGTCCTCCCACCATTTGATCAGGCCGACCAGCTTGTCGCCGGTGGCGCGGTCGGTCGCGCGGCGGGTGAGCAGGTGTTCTGCGCCGTAGATTTCGGGCGTCTCGGCCAGCACGCCGGTGCCGCCCTGGGCGGCGAGCAGGTCGCAGGCGTAGCCCAGAGCGGGGTTCGCGGTGATACCCGACCAGGCGTCGGAGCCGCCGCACTGCAAGGCGACTTTGAGTTCAGAGGCCGGGCATGGGGTGCGCGTGGCCGCATTGGCGATGGGCAGCATCGCTTCGATTTTCTGGATGCCGAGGTCGATGGTGCGGCGCAGGCCAGCCACGTTCTGGATGTTCATGACCTGGAAGGTCGGGCCTTGCTTGAGGCCATAGGCGTCGAGCAGCCAGTCGATCTGGTTCATCTCGCAGCCTAACCCCACCATAAGCACGGCGGCGTGGTTGGGGTGGCGCGCATAGCCCCACATGACCCGCTGCAGCGCCTCGAACCCGTCGCCATCCCCCGCCATGCCGCAGCCCGTGCCGTGCACGAAAGCCACAACGCCATCGACGTTGGGGTAGTGGCTGAGCACCTCCGGCGTGAAATGCGCGGCGATCATGCGCGCGGCGGTGGCGGAGCAATTGACGGATGTGACAATCGCCACGTAGTTGCGCGTGCCCACCTGGCCGCCCTCGCGGCGGTAGCCCATGAAGCTGTCGCGCTGCTCCTCGGGCACCGGGGTTACGGGGCGCAGATCGGTTGAGAAGTCATACTCCGCATCCGTATTCCGGAATTCGACGTTCTGGGTGTGCACGTGATCGCCGGGCGCGATGTCGTCACCCGCATAGCCGATGACTTGCGCGTACTTGCGGATGGCTGCACCTTTCGCAATCGCCTGTGTGGCGATCTTGTGGCCGGAGGGGATGAGCGCGCAGGTCTGCACCCCCTCTACCGCGACACCAACCTCAAGTGCCCGGGTGGCGGTGACCACATTGTCCGAAGGGTCGAGGCGGACGGTGTCCATGGGATGTCCTTACGGTAAGAGAAGCGTGACGATGGGTGGCCAGATCAGCAGCACGGAGAGCGCGCAGAGCTGGATCCCGATAAAGGGCAGAAACCCTTTGAAGATGTCTGTCAAGCTGATGTGCGGTGGCGCCACGGATTTCAGGTAAAAGGCGGCAGGCCCAAAGGGCGGCGACAGGAAGCTCACCTGCATGTTCATACAGAAGACCACGCCGAACCAGATCGCCACGTGGCGCGGGTTCAACTCGCCGAAAAGACCGATCTCCTCGATGGGCAGGCGTTGGACGATGGGCAGGAAGACCGGGATGATCAGCAGCACGATACCGACCCAATCCATGAAGGCGCCCATGAACAAGAGGATCAGCATCATCATCAGGATGATGCCCATGGTGGGCAGCTCGGAGCCGACTATGAAATCGGCCACGTAAGTGGGCCCGCCTGCGATGGTGTAGGCACCCGCCAGGGCGGTGGCGCCGATGGTCACCCAGATGATCGTTCCTGTGGATTTCAGCGTGCGCATCAGGCTGTCCCAGACCAGTTCAAACGACGCCTCGCCGCGGAAGATGGCGATGATGAGCACGGCGAGCGCGCCCATGCCCGCGGCTTCGGTGATGCCGGTAATGCCGCCGTAGATCGAGCCCATAACAACGCCGATGACCACGATGGGGGCAACAAGACCCTTCCCGAGCTGCCAGCCAAGCGCGGTGCGGGCGCGGCCCAGCACGCCAAACATTAGAATGAAGGCAAGAACAACTGCGCCGCCGAACCAAGGCAGCCAGTCAGCGGTGCCATAGGCGAAGGCTTCACCGGTGTTGCTTGCGTTCTGACCGCTGAATTCAAAGAAAGCAGCCCGCAGGAAAAGCACGGTCGAGAAGCCAGCCACCAGCACACAAAGGAACGCGCCGAAGAGCTTGGCCTTTTCCATGCCGTAAGGTTCGCCTTCAATCGGTTCCGGCAGGGGCGCGTCTTCGGGGCGCAGCTGGGTGCGGATGATGATATAGATGATGATGAAGCTGGCCAGCATGAACCCGGGCAGGAAGGATGCTGTGAAAAGCGCCTTGATCGAGGTCTCGGTGATCAGCCCATAGATGATCAAGACAATCGACGGCGGGATCATGGTGCCGAGGGAGCCGGAGGCGCAGATTGTGCCGATGGCGAGGTTCTGGTTGTACCCCAGCCGCAGCATCTGCGGCAGGGCGATCAGGCCCAGCAGAACGACTTCGCCGCCGATGATGCCGGACATCGCGGCCATGATCACCGCCATGATGGAGGTCACAATGGCGATGCCGCCGCGCGTGCGGTTGAGCCAGACATTCAGCGAGGAATACATATCCTTCGCAATGCCGGAGCGTTCCAACAGCGCCGCCATGAAGATGAACAGCGGGATCGATATGAGGACATAGTCCGTTAAGAGCCCGTATATTCGTTGCGCGAGAATATTGAGTGGGCCGGAGCCGGGACGCCCGGTCAGGATGCCGTCGCCAAAGGTCCAAGGCGCGGTCAGAAGCTGCGGCTCGAACTTCATGACCAGCACGCCAACCGCGAGGATGGCCGAGGCAAAGCCCAGCGGCATGCCGATGGCGAGCAGCAAAATGAGGCCCAGCATGAGGACCAGTGAGATCGTTCCGATATCCATCAGTCTGCCTTGTATGTGTTGGATTGGATGGCGCCGCGCGTCACGTCGAGCCCAGCGGTGCCGTCACTGCCCACGGCGGCTTTGAGCTTTTCAAGCTCGTCCTGGTCAATGTCGTCGGCAGCGGTGTGAATCACCGGCTCGGCGTGCCAATCGGAAATGAGGTTGATGATTGCCTGCACCGCCACGAGTGCCACCACAACCAGCACCATGGGTTTCAGCGTGGCGGGAATGGGCGGGTCAAAGACGGTGCCGAAGGTCTCCCACCGGTAGAACTTGTCGAAGGCCTCGCCATAGCCGCCATAGAACAGGAAGAAGGCAAAGATCACGATCATCGCGGTCGAGATGCAGTCGCAGGTGCGTTGCAGCGCGCGCGGCAGCATGTCGTAGAGCAGGAAGATGCGAATATGGCTGCGCTGTTGCATGGCATAAAGTCCGGCGCAGAGGAACACAAAGCCTGCGAGCCAGAGCGACAGCTCATTGGCCCAAAGCGTCGGGCGCTCAAAGACATAGCGCAAGATGACCTCGTAAATCATCACGCTGCAGAGCACCACGACCAGCATCATGGTCACGCGCCCGATGAACACGGCCAGGCGGTCAATCGCACGCCAGCTTTCGAACTCCATAGGCGCGCGGCGTACGGTGCGCATGCCGATCCAGGCCAGGATCGGGATCAGGATCAGCGCTAGCCAGTCACCCGCATCGGCATAGCCTCCAAAGAGGCCCGTCATGTTGGGGGTGATATCCGCGCGGGCAAACAGCGCGGAAAGCTTGTCATATTGCGAGGGGTCTTCGGGCTTGGCCCAGGTCAGGGTGAAGGCCGGCATGTGCCAGGTAACCCAGCCTGCGCAAAAGATGAAGGCCAGCGGCACCAGCCATTCAATCAGGCTTCCGGATTTTTCCTGCATGATGTCTCCCCACGGGGCCGTTTTCTGATGCCCCGGCCCGGGACAAAAAAGACCCCGCCCAGATCGGGCGGGGTCGTGCGTCAGGTCAGCTTACTGCTTGAGACCCAGCTGATCGAGGTAGGCCAGGTGCGACTCGACCAGCGCCTTGGCTTCCGGTGTGTCGGCAAACTCAGCCCAGGCGGACTGTGCTGCGGCACGGAACTTGTTCAGTTCCTCTGTGGACCACTGCGACAGGGTCACGCCCTGCTCACGCAGCTGCGCGGCGGCTTCGGCGTTCTTCTTCTCGAACGTCAGGGCCGTGCGCAGCGCCAGCGCTTCCATCGCCACCTTCATGATCTTCTGGTGATGCGCGGGCATCGCGTCAAAGACCGCCTTGTTGCAGGCCAGGTGGTCCGACGGCATTGAGTGGAAGCCGGGGAAGTTGGCGTGCTTGACGATGTCATAGAGACCTAGGCCCACGTTGTTGGCGAGACCGGAGGCGTCGGCCCCGTCGATGATGCCGGTCTCAAGCGCGGTGAAGATCTCGGTGAAGTCCATCACGATGGGCGAGGCGCCCAGCTTTTCGAAGATGATGGTCTGCATGCCGGGGGGTGAGCGGAACTTCCAGTCTTTGAAGTCTTCCACAGATGCGATGGGCTTGGAGGAGGCAAAGCTTTCCTGCCCGTAAACCCACCAACCGATCAGCTCCATGCCGTATTTGTTGTAAAGCGGGGCCGCAGCTTCCTTGCCGCCACCGAAATACAGCCAGCTCAGCTGTTGGTAAGGCGTGTCGTAGCCACCCATGATGTCGCCCACGAACTGGAAGGCGGAGTTCTTGCCGGTTTGATAGCCGCCGCCGGTCATGTCACAGTCGAGAATGCCGGTCGATGCTGCATCAAATGTCTCAACCGATTTGACGACGGAGGAGGAATAGAACATCTCCACCTCGATCTCGCCATTGGACATGTCCTGAATGTCTTGCATGTATTGCGCGGCGAGTTTGCCGGAGACCGTTTCAGGAGCGTAGTGAGTTTGGATGCGCAGCTTGGTGGTGTCGGCCGACGCGGTGAACGCAGTCGACGCAGCCAGCGCTGCCATAGCGGCAGCGGTCGCCGCCTTCTTGATAAGTTTCATGTTGTCCTCCCAGACGTTGAGCGCACAATTTGGTCAGGGCTCTGCGCCCCGGTCGTACTTACGCTGCAAGGACGTTAGGCTGAGGACGGTGCGGCAAGCAAGAAAATATTTTATTTTTCCAGAATTTCGATATTTTCTTTGATTTTCGAATTTTTACACGTAACGCTTGTGGTGGATTGGGAGGTCTCACATGAGCGGACACGACGCCGATATCTTTGATGATATGCGCCATCGGCTGATCACCGGTGAGTTTGGATATGGTAACAAACTGCGGGCGGAAAAGCTACGCCATGATTACAATTGCTCTGCCAGCACCGTGCGTGAAGTGCTGTTCCGCCTGTCCACCGTGGGCCTCGTTGATTTTCAGGAGCAACGCGGATTCCGCTCTCCTTATCAGTCAGTTGAACGTCAGCACGACCTGACTCATATGCGCATTTTGCTGGAGACGGAGGGCGCTTGCCTGTCGATCCGCATGGGGGGCGTGGAGTGGGAGTCGCGGCTGACAGCGGCCCACCACAAGTTGTCTCACATCGAAACCCGTGTGCGCAGTTCGGGCGATCTGATTCCCCTGCTGGGCCTCTGGAGCCGCGCCGAACAGGAGTTTCACGAGACCCTCATCGATGCATGCGGCTCTGCATTGCTCAAGCGTACGCACGCGGTAATTTACGAACAGTTCCGCCAGCAACTCGTCTCGGCAGAGACGAATTACGGCTACTTTCCGGAGAATATTCGCGAGCATCAGGCGATTCTGGATGCCGCCTTGCAACGCAATGAGGACCTGATGCGCGTCTGCGTGAATGACCATCTGGCCCGCAATCTGACGCGACCGGTCCCACGCAAGGCTCAGCCCGAGGTTTTGGGCAAATCCTCCGCGATATAGGTCTCGATGATCTCATCAAAGGTGCTTTCGGCGCGGAAGCCGAGGGCCATGGCGCGGGCGGGGTCAAAGTTGCGCGGCCAGCCCGCGACCATGGTTATGATGGCCTCGTCAGGGACGGGCTTGATCAGATCCACGGCCTGTTGTCCGGCGGCGCGGCGCAGGGCTTCGATTTGTTCAGCGACGGTGCAGCTTAGCCCCGGCAGGTTCAGAGCGCGACGCCCCTCCAGCCGGTTGGCGTCCAGCGTGGCCGCATGCACAAGGAAACCCGCCGCCGATTTGGGTGAGGCGTGCCAGTGCCGTACCGTATCCGCCACCGGCAGGATCGCTTCCTGCCCGTTCAGCGGCTCGCGGATGATCCCGGAGAAAAAAGAGGAGGCGGCAAGGTTCGGCCTGCCAGGCCGCACGCAGATCGTCGGCAGGCGCAGCGACAGCCCGTCGACAAACCCCTTGCGGCTGAAATCAGTCAACATCAGCTCGCAGGCCGCTTTCTGCGCGCCATAGCTTGTTTGCGGCGCAGACAGGAACTCATCACCGATCTTCTCCGGGAAAGGCCCGCCGAAGACCGCGATGGAAGAGGTGAACACGATGCGCGAACGATAGCTGCCGCCCGAGGCGTCATGCTCTGCCCGAAAGGCCTCCAGCAGGTGCCACATGGACATCATGTTGATGTCCCAACCTTTCGAGAAATTCTGCTCCGCGTCGCCGGAGACGATCGCGGCAAGATGGAACACAATGTCCGGGCGGCTGGCAGCGAGTGCCTTGGCGGTGGCCGGGTCGGCCAGATTGCCCGTTTGCCGCGAGGGGCCTTGCACCGCGTCAGCCGGGAAGCTCACGTCAAAGAGCGTGATGTCCAGATCGCGATGGTCGGTCAACCCTTGGGCGATCAGGCGGGCGGCGAGCTTTTGGCCCACCATACCGCCTCCGCCCAAGATGAGGACCTTCGTCATGTGGGCAACCCATTGCGCGCCTTGAGTTCGAGATAGAGGCCGGAGTGGTCTTTCTCAGCCCCGTCCATTGCATCGATGAAGTGCTGGAAGCGGTCGCGCACGCTTTCCGTTGCTGGCAGGGTCAGCCCATGGCTTGCAGCTTCATCCAGCGTGTTGTTCAGATCCTTGACCTGGAATTTGGTGAGCCCCCCGGGCACGAAATTGCCCTCCGTCATCCGCTCACCGTGTTGCTGCAATATGATGCTGTCCGCGAACCCGCCCTTGAGCGCCGCGCGCACCGCCGCCGGGTCCGCCCCGCCCTGTTCGGCGAGCAGCATGGCCTCGGCCACGGCACTTATGGTCACGGCAACGATGGTCTGGTTGGCGAGCTTGGACAGTTGCCCCGCTCCTGACGGGCCGACATGCACTGGGCGCCCCATCGCCTCGAAAACCATGCGCGCGGCCTCGAAGGTTTCGGGTTTGCCGCCCACCATGATGGCCAGGCTTGCGCTTTCCGCGCCTTTGGTGCCGCCGGAGACAGGCGCGTCGAGATGGCCGAAGCCTAAGCTTTCCAGCAGTTTTGCCTGGGCGCGGGCATGTTCCGGTTTGGCGCTGGACATGTCGATCCAGATCGCCCCGGGGGCAAGGGCCTTGGCCGCAAGCGTCTCTTCGATCATCGCGCCGGAGGCAAAACCGTCCGACAGCATGGTGATGACGAATTCGGCGCCTTGAATGGCGGTCATCGCATCTGGGGCCACGGTCGCTCCGTCTTTGGCCAGCGGTTCAGCCCGGGCGAGGGTACGGTTCCAGACCGTCAGTTCGTGCCCGGCCTTGAGCAGGTTCCGGCTCATGGGGACTCCCATCAGCCCCGTTCCGATCAGCGTGATTTTGCGTGATGTGGTCATGGTGATGGATGTCCCCCCGTCTGGTGTTTTTCAAAGCAGTGGCCAAGTCGGCCTCTTTGTCATACGCTAACGAAAAGCAGCCATTGGACCAGCCCGTCCGGTGGTTTTTTGATGAAGACGGCAAAATTTGTGTTGCGGCCACGGGTAAACTGCCTATCGAGGAGGGCAGGTTGCGCACAAGATGGGGGAGGAAATATTATGACAGGTCAGAGACTTGAGGGTAAGCGTGCGCTGGTGACGGCCGCTGGTCAGGGGATCGGGCGCGCAAGTGCGCTGGCCCTGGCCGCAGAGGGTGCAAAGGTCTTCGCAACGGACATTGACGTCGATGCGCTTTCCACGATTCGGGATGCGAATCACGAAAATATCGAAATTTTCGAACTTGATGCGCGCAGCGATGAGAGCGTTTCCGCAGGTGTTGCGCGGGCGCAGCCGGACGTGTTGTTCAATTGCGCGGGCTTTGTTCATCATGGGACCGTTCTTGATGCCACGGATGACGAATGGGACTTTGCCTTTGATCTGAACGTGCGCTCGATGCTGCGGACGATCCGCGCGGCGCTTCCGGGCATGTTGGAGCGTGGCGCGGGGTCCATCATCAACATGTCGTCAGCCTGCTCTTCGGTGATTGGCGCGCCGAACCGCTTCATCTATGGCACCACGAAGGCGGCGGTGATCGGGCTGACGAAATCGGTGGCGGTGGATTATGTGTCGAAAGGCATCCGCTGCAACGCGATCTGCCCCGGCACGGTGGAAAGCCCAAGCTGGCATGACCGGGTCGACGCTTTGGGGGCGCAGCTCGGCAGCAAGGACAAGGCGATGGAACAGTTTGTGTCGCGGCAACCCATGGGGCGCGTCGCCACGGCGGAAGAGATTGCGGCGCTGGTCGTCTATCTGGCGAGCGACGAGAGCGCGTTCACAACGGGGCACCCCCATATCATTGACGGAGGCTGGTCAGGGCAATGACAGAGTCTGGAACCAAGAAAATCGGTATCGAAGACCTGCGGTCACGCAAGTGGTTCATGAACCCGGACAACCCGGAGATGACCGCGCTCTATCTGGAGCGCTATCTGAACTATGGGCTGACGCGTCAGGAGCTGCAGGCGGGCAAGCCGATCATCGGGATCGCGCAGACGGGCAGTGATCTCAGCCCCTGCAACCGGCATCACATTGAGCTGGCCAAGCGGGTGCGCGACGGGATCATCGCCGCCGGGGGCACCTGTATCGAGGTGCCCGTGCACCCCATTCAGGAGACGGGCAAGCGGCCCACGGCGATGCTGGACCGGAACCTCGCCTATCTGTCGCTGGTCGAGACGCTCTTTGGCTATCCGCTGGATGGTGTTGTGCTGAATATTGGCTGCGACAAGACCACGCCCGCGCTGCTGATGGCGGCGGCGACGGTGAATATTCCCGCCGTCGCGCTGTCGGTGGGGCCGATGCTGAACGGGTGGTTCCGGGGTGAGCGGACGGGGTCCGGCACAATCGTCTGGAAGGCGCGCGAGATGCTGGCCGCGGGCGAGATCGACGATGACGGGTTCATGGAGCTTGTGGCCTCTTCGGCCCCGTCGGTTGGCTATTGCAATACCATGGGCACGGCCACGACGATGAATTCGCTGGCCGAAGCTTTGGGAATGCAATTGCCGGGGTCTGCGGCGATCCCTGCGCCCTACCGAGAGCGCGGGCAGATCAGCTA
This sequence comes from Roseobacter cerasinus, assembly GCF_009811755.1. Lineage (GTDB taxonomy): Bacteria > Pseudomonadota > Alphaproteobacteria > Rhodobacterales > Rhodobacteraceae > Roseobacter > Roseobacter cerasinus. The sequence continues at coordinate 104,919 of NZ_BLIV01000002.1, read as the reverse complement.
TGAGACCGGACGGCGGATTGTTGACATGGTTTGGGAGGATCTGCGTCCTTCGCAGATTATGACGCGGGAGGCGTTTGCGAACGCCATCGTGATCAACTCTGCCATTGGCGGGTCGACCAACGCGCCCATTCACCTGAACGGGATTGCGCGGCATCTGGGTGTACCGCTGGACAACAATGACTGGCAGAAGCATGGGCACGATGTGCCGCTGCTGGTGAACCTGCAGCCGGCGGGGGAGTACTTGGGCGAGGATTATCAGCATGCGGGCGGGGTGCCCGCTGTTGTCGGTGAGCTGATCGCGGGCGGGCTGCTGCCGCATCCGGAGGTGATCACCGCCAATGGCAAGACCATGGGCGAGAACTGCGGGCATCTGCGCAGCGAAGACACCAAGGTGATCAAGCCGGTGTCTGAGCCGTTGAAGGCGCAGGCGGGCTTTATCAACCTGACGGGCAATCTCTTTGACAGCGCGATCATGAAGACCAGCGTGATCAGCGAGAGTTTCCGAGCCAAGTATCTGTCGAACCCGGACGACATGAACGCCTTTGAGGGCCGTGCCGTGGTCTTCGACGGGCCGGAGGATTTCCACCACCGCATCGATGACCCCGCGGAGAACATCGACGAAGATTGCGTTTTGTTCATGCGGGGTGCGGGGCCAAAGGGCTATCCCGGCGGGGCCGAGGTCGTGAACATGCGGCCCCCGTCATATCTGCTGAAAAAGGGTGTTGAGGCTTTGCCTTGTGTGGGGGACGGGCGGCAATCGGGCACCTCTGGCTCTCCGTCGATCCTGAATGCTTCGCCAGAGGCGGCGGCAGGCGGTGGGTTGGCCCTGCTGCAAAACGGCGACCGGGTGCGGATTGATCTGAACAAATGCACCGCCGACATGCTGGTGCCGCTGGATGAGCTGGTAGAGCGGGCGCGAGCCTTTGAGGCGGCAGGCGGCTATGACGCGCCGGAAAGCCAATCGCCCTGGCAACAGCTTTTCCGCGAGAAGGTGGGCCGCTTTGATCAGGGCATGATCCTGGAGGATGCCGACAAGTATCAGGATATCTCACGCCGCTTCATGCCGCGTGACAACCATTAGGAGCGGTGGCCTGAAGCCCACCGTACCTGCCAACTGAGAAGGATCAAGAAACGTGAAACTGGTGAGATATGGGGAACCGGGCGCAGAGAAGCCTGGCATGCTGGATGGCGATGGAGCCCTGCGGGACCTGTCGGCGCATGTGATGGATATTGCGGACGATGTGTTGTCGGATGCGGGGCTGGACAAGCTGCGCGCAATTGACCCTGCCAGCCTGCCGGTGGTCGAGGGCGCGCCGCGCATTGGCGCTTGTGTGGGCAACATCGGCAAGTTTCTCTGCATCGGGCTGAACTATTCCGACCATGCGGCAGAGACCGGGGCGGCGATCCCCGAGCATCCGATCTTGTTTTTTAAGGCTAACTCGGCGGTCGTGGGTCCGAATGATGATGTCAGCATGCCGCGTGGGTCGACCCATACGGATTGGGAGGTCGAGCTGGGCGTGGTGATCGGCACCACCGCGAAATACGTGAGCAAAGAGAATGCGCTGGACCATGTGGCGGGCTATTGCGTTGTGAACGACGTGAGCGAGCGGCATTTCCAGACCCAGCTGACCGGGCAGTGGACCAAGGGCAAGTCCTGCGACACCTTCGGGCCGACCGGCCCGTGGCTGGTGACGCGCGATGAGGTGCCGGACCCGCAGAGCCTGGCCATGAGCCTCGACGTGAACGGCAAGCGAATGCAGACGGGGAACACCTCGACCATGATTTTCACGGTGGCGGAAATCATCGAGCATCTGTCGTCGCTGATGACCCTGCATCCGGGCGATGTGATTACCACAGGCACCCCGCCGGGCGTCGGCATGGGGATCAAGCCGGAGCCTGTGTACTTGAAGAAAGGCGACGTGATGGAGTTGACCATCGAAGGGCTGGGGCACCAGCGACAAACCGTGACGGAGGATGCGTAAATGGCGGAGTTGTTTTTGATCGGTGGCGCCACCGATGTGATGCTGGAGCGGCTGGAGGCGGCCTTCACCGTGCATAAGGCGAATGACATGGACGACCCGCAGGCTTGGCTGGCCGAGAACGGCCGCACGATCACCCATGTGGCCACCAACGGGCATGATGGGGTGAAGCCCGAGTATATGTCGGCGATGCCGAACCTGAAGGCGATCAGCTGTTATGGCGTGGGCTACGACGCCATCGACGTGAATGCTGCGAAGGCCAAGGGCGTTGTTGTGACCCATACGCCGAATGTGCTGAATGCCGAGGTGGCGACGACGGCGGTGCTGCTCATGCTGGCCTGCTATCGTGAGATCCTGCGTGACGATGCTTATGTGCGGTCCGGGCGTTGGGAGGCGGAAGGCAACTCTGCGCTCACCCGTTCGGCGGACAATCAGACCGTGGGCATTCTGGGTCTGGGCCGGATTGGTCAAGCGATTGCGGACAAGCTGGCGCCCTGGGGCACGACCATTGTCTATCACTCGCGCAGCCCGAAGGACGTGGACTACAAGTACTACGGTGATCTGACGGAGATGGCGAAGGATGTCGATACGCTGATCTGCATCACGCCCGGTGGGCCGTCGACCAACAAGATCGTCAACGCTGAGGTGATGAACGCGCTTGGGCCGCGAGGCACGCTGATCAACGTGAGCCGCGGGTCTGTTGTCGATGAGGCGGCGATGATCGCGGCGTTGGAAGAGGGGCGTCTGGGTTGGGCCGGTCTCGATGTTTTCGAGGCGGAGCCGCATGTGCCCGAGGCGCTGCGCAAGCTGTCCAACGTTGTGTTGCTGCCGCATGTGGGCTCGGCCACGCATGAGACGCGCGACGCCATGGGCGCGCTGACTGTCGACAACCTGCTGCAGCATCTCAAGGACGGCACAGTGATCTCCGCTGTGCCGGAATGCGCGGATATGTGAGCCCGTGACCCGGATTGCTTCTGTCACGGCGCGGCTCTTTAGCGTGCCGCTGGATGAGGTGCTGGTGGATGCCAAGCATGGGTCCCACAGCCACTTCCACCTGATCACGGCAACGGTGACGCTGGAGGACGGGCGCGAGGGCATCGGGTACACCTACAATGGCGGTCGCGGTGGTCATGCCACAGCGGCCATGATCACCCATGATCTGGCGCCGTTTCTGATGGGTCAGGATGCCGAGGATGTGGAAGCGCTCTACGAGGCGATGCAGTGGCACATGCATTACGTCGGGCGCGGCGGCATCCTCAGCTTTGCCATTTCAGCGGTGGACATTGCTCTTTGGGACCTGCGCGGTCAGGCCAAGGGCCGGCCGCTTTGGCAGATGGCCGGTGGCGCGGGTAGAACCTGCAAAGCCTATGGCGGTGGTATCGATCTCGCCTATCCCCTGCCGAAACTGCTGACCCACGTGCAAAGCTACCTTGATGCGGGGTTGAACGGCGTGAAGATTAAGATCGGCCAGCCGACGGAAGCCGAGGATGTCGAGCGCATCCGCGCCGTGCGCCAACAGATCGGGCCGGACGCCGCCTTCATGATCGACGCAAACTACTCGATGACCGTGCCACAGGCGATCTCGCTGGCCCATGCAGTGAAGGACCAGAACATCCTCTGGTTCGAGGAGCCGATCCTCCCGGACAATTACGCAGGCTATGCCGAGATCACAAAGGCCACCGGCATGGCCACAGCCCAAGGCGAGAACCTGCACACTATCCACGACTTCGAGATGGCGCTGGCGCAGGGCAACCTCGGCTTTCTCCAACCGGACGCCTCGAACTGCGGCGGCATCACCGGTTGGCTTCGGGCCTCAGACCTGGCGCGCGAGGCCGACGTCCCGGTCTGCAGCCACGGCATGCAGGAGCTGCACGTGAGCCTCGTCTCCGCACAGGAGCACGCGGGCTGGATCGAAGTGCACAGCTTCCCGATTGACCGCTACACAACACGCCCCCTGGTGATCGAAAACCACCGTGCCGTCGCACCCGACGCACCGGGCACGGGTGTTGTCTTCGACTGGCCGCAATTGATGCCCCACGAGGTCGCCCTCTGACGCCCCCGTTTCATTGTTCCATAAATATGCAAATCCGCCGCTGACAAACCGCCAGAGGGTCAGATCCGCAGAAACCGCTGCGCAATCTTGGGGATCAGCCGGTCGAACTGCAGCGGCGCGTCTGTCACGGCCAGACAAATACAATCCTCATGAATGTCGGCCACCGGCGTGTGATGCAGGTCGCTGTCGGCGATCTCCACATCCCCACGGGCAAAATAGTCATCCTCGTCCTGAAAGGCCCCTTTCAGCACCATGGTCATCTCGGTCCCCTGATGCCCGTGATCCGGCATGGCAGTGCCTGCCGGAATGAACAGCAAGCGGGCAGAGGCATCCTTGGAGGTCGGCAGGATCGCCTGCTTCACACCCATCCCCACCGGTGTCCAGCGCACGTGTTCCAGGCTGCCGCCAACGTAGTCGCACAAGGGGCTGGGCAGGATCGGGCAGGATGTCATCTTCCTCTCAGGCTCAGCCACCGGACCACCGGCGATCAGCGCCAATGTGGTCTCCAGACTGTCGGCACGCAGGTCGATTGCATTGCCCCCGTCCATCTGCTCCAGCACTTCGCCGCCCAGAACATCAAAGCTCTCGGCCCGCGTCCTACACCCGTCGCAGAGCGACAGATGGGAGGCGACCATCAGATTGAAGGCTTCAGGCAAGCTGCCCGCAGCATAGGCCATCAGAATGGCGTCGTTCAGGTGATGTTTGATCTCGTTACCCATGTCATTCACTTCATTGCATGGCGCAAACGGTCCAGCGCCAACCGTATTCGCGATTTGATCGTGCCAAGTGGCAGACCGGTTTCTGCGGCGATTTCGCTGTGGGTCAGATCCCCGAAATACGCCTTTTCTATCAACTCTCGCTGTGCCTGCGGCAGATCCGCTAAAGCCGCACCGAGCGCTTCTGTCTCCTGTTGCAGGGTCAGGACATCTGCCTGATCCGGTTCTTCTTCGGGACCCCAGCCGAGGTCCTCTGGTTCTGGCCTGCGCTGACGGCGCATGATGTCTATTCGGCGGTTGCGCGCGATCGTGAAGATCCACGTCGCAACAGATGCGCGCGCCGGATCGAACTGATGCGCCTTGTGCCAAAGCGCTGCCATCACGTCCTGTGCGCACTCTTCGGCCAACGAGGCATCAGCGCCCGACTTCATCAGAAAGCCCTTCACCCGCGGGGCGAAATGGGCAAAGAGTTCGGCAAACGCCTGCGTATCTTTTTCATCCCGGACGCGGGTGATGTGCTCCACCCAAAGCATCCGTGTTGACCCGGTCGTACCACTCACGTGTTTTTGTCCAGCCTTCCTCACCAAAGCCCCCCCTGCCGCCTGAACGACAGCAGGATCGGGTTTTATGTCACTATTAAGACCCACCAACATGATCAAGTTACGCCGCAGGTGCACAGCCAGATCAAAAAAACTTTGTTTTTGCTGCAAGGCATCCATTTTGAAGGGCGCCGCGTATAGAGAACAATAGCACGTGAAGATTGGACGACCGCTCATGCCCTTCGATACCCTGACGACCAGCACCTTCGGACCGTCCAGCACACCCCGAAAATCGCAAAGGATTGCCGTGATCGGCGGCGGTATTTCCGGCATGGGCGCCGCCTTCATGCTGAGCAAGGAGTATCAGGTCTCGCTGTTCGAAGCGGAGCCACGACTTGGCGGGCATGCGCGCACCGTGATGGCCGGCAAAGACGGCAATCAGCCTGTGGATACGGGCTTCATTGTTTTCAACCACGCGAATTACCCCTACATGTCGGCGCTGTTCCAACAGTTGAATGTGCCAATCACAAAATCGAACATGAGCTTTGGCGCCTCCATTGATGGGGGGCGGCTGGAATACGCGCTGACCTCGCTGGATGCGCTTTTTGCTCAGCGTCGGAATGCGATCAGCCCACAATTCCTCGGGATGGTCCGGGACATTCTGAAGTTCACCAAGCGGGCGGAAACCGTCGCGCAAGACCGCAGCCTGAGCCTCGGTGCGTTTCTAAAGGTGCTTGGCACCGGAGACGCCTTCCGGGATCATTTCCTGCTGCCGTTCTCGGGGGCAATCTGGTCGACGCCAGTGAACCAGATCATGGAGTTCCCGGCCCACGCGATGATCCAGTTCTTCAAGAACCACGCTCTGCTGGGTGTGCACGGCCAGCATCAATGGTACACAGTCGAAGGTGGCTCGCAGCAGTACGTGACAAGGCTTGAGGCAGCGCTCAAGGAGCACGGCACCGACATCCGCCTCGGCGCGGCGGTGCAGTCGGTCACGCGCGCGCCCGGCCAGGTGACCGTGCGCCCATGGGGCGGCGTGCCAGAGGCATTCGATCACGTCATCTTTGCCACACACTCCGACGACAGCCTGGCGTTGCTCGGAGATCCGACCCCGCAGGAGACCCGCGCTCTGGGTGCCATCTGCTACCAACCCAATGATATCGTGCTGCACGCCGACACCAGCGTGATGCCGAAGTCGCGCAAGACCTGGGCAAGCTGGGTCTACACCGAAGACAAGGGCGCCCGGTCCGACCGGATCGACCTGACATACTGGATGAATTCGCTGCAGCCCATTCCGATGCATGATCTGCATTTTGTGACGCTCAACACCAAGCGGCAGATCCGCGAGGAGTTGATCTATGACACGGTGACCCTGCGCCACCCCGTCTATGATCTGGCCGCACTAGAGGCGCAGAAGGAGGTGCAGGCGTTCAATGGGGCGGGGAACACATGGTATTGCGGGGCGTGGATGAAAAACGGTTTCCACGAGGACGGGCTGTCAAGCGCGGTTGACGTGGTGCGCAGCCTGCGGGCGGTAAAGCAGGACCGTGTGGCCGCCGAATGACAGCCCGCGTCGATCATATCGCGGGCCAAACCTATCACGGTCGCAAGGGATCGGTTGAGAACGCCTTTCGCTATTCGGTAGATTACATCCTGCTGGATGCGGAGGCCGAGGTGCGTGGCCCACGGCTTTTTGCGCGCAATGGTGCGGCGCTGACCTCGCTGCATGATGTGGATCACGGCGGGCCACCCAAAGCCGGTCGCGGCGCGCCCTGGGTGCGCGACGTGCTTGAGCAGCACCAGATCACCGGCGTGACGCAGATCGAACTGCTGGCGCAGCCGCGCATGCTGGGCCATGTGTTCAACCCGGTGAGCTTCTGGCTCTGCCGCCGGGCAGATTGCGCGTTGATCACGGTGATCGCCGAGGTCAGCAACACCTTCGGCGACCGGCACAGCTATCTGTGCCATCACGCCGATCTGCGGCCCATCGGCCCCACCGACACGTTGACGGCGACGAAGATTTTCCACGTTTCGCCGTTTCAGCCGGTGGAGGGCGGGTACAAGTTCCGTTTCGATATCTCTGCGGACCGGATCGGCATATGGATCGACTATGCGCGCAGCGGCGGCGGGCTGATCGCCACGCTCACCGGTCAGCGCCGCCCGCTGACCAACCGCGCGATTCTGCGATCAGCCCTGTTGCGCCCGCTGGGCGCGCGGCGCGTGCTCGGCCTGATCCACTGGCAGGCGCTGAAGCTCTGGTGGAAAGGGGCGCGCTACCGTGCACGTCCGCTACCGCCGAAGAAAGAGGTGTCGCGGTGACGCAAACCGCCGAACGCCTGCCAGCCTATTCGCTCTTTGCCGCCTTGCTCGCGGCGGCGGGTCTGCCGATCTATATTCACGCCCCCAAGTTCTATGTGGATGAATATGGCGTGTCGCTGGCGGCTCTAGGTGCGGTGCTGTTTGGGTTGCGGTTGCTTGACGTCGTACAAGATCCGCTGCTGGGCAAGCTGGCGGAGACGCTGCGCGATCAGCGTGCGCTGGCGGTGGCCATTGGCTGTACGGTGATTGGGGTGGCGATGGTCGCGCTGTTTGCGATCCCGCCGCTGTTGCCGCCGCTGGTCTGGTTTGGTCTGACGCTGACGCTGGTCTTTTCGGCCTTCAGCTTCCTGACCATCAACTTCTATGCCCAGGGCGTCATGAAAGGCACCGCCATGTCCGGGCAGGGCCACTACCGGTTGGCGCGCTGGCGCGAAAGCGGCGCATTACTGGGGGTCTGCGTTGCGGCGGTGGCGCCCGTGGCTCTGGCTGCCGCATTTGATGCGCCCTTTGCCTGGTTCGCGCTGGGATTTGCGGCGCTGGCCGTTGTGGCGGCCTATGCGATGCGCAGCGAGTGGAGCACGGCTGGTCTGGCCGCGTCGACCGGATTTGCCGTGGTGCTGCAGGACAAGCTCGCGCGGCGGCTTTTGCTGATTGCGCTGGTCAATGCAGCCCCGGTGGCGGTGAGCTCTACGCTGTTTTTGTTCTTTGTGGAAAGCAAGTTGGATGCGCCAGGGTTTGAAGGCCCGCTGTTGCTGATCTTCTTTCTATCGGCTGCTGTGGCCGCCCCGTTTTGGGGTGCTATGGCCGAGCGGTTTGGGCCCAAGGATGTGCTGATCTTCGCGATGGTTCTGGCGATCTGCGCCTTTGGTCTGACGCTGACCCTCGGGCCTGGTGACTGGTTGCTCTTCGCAGTCATCTGCGTGGGCTCGGGTATCACCTTGGGCGCGGATCTGACTCTTTTACCGGCTACTTTTGCCAACCGGATGGCACGGATTTCACCTTCAGCCGCGGAAGGCTTTGGCCTCTGGTCCTTTGTGTCCAAGCTGACGCTGGCGCTCGCGGCGGTGACCTTGCTGCCGCTGCTGGAGCGTGCGGGTTTTCAAAGCGGCAGCGCATCCGAGAACACGCCCGAGGCGCTCGCGCTGTTGGCCATGCTCTACGCAGGTGTGCCTTGTGTTCTGAAACTTGCGGCCATCGCGCTTTTGGCTGTCACTGACCTGAGCGAGGTGTGAGGCGATGACGCCCTGGATTTATGTTCTGATCGGAGCGGTGCTGGCCCTGCTACTATTGTGGACGGTCAAGCGCATGATGGGGTTCACCGCGCAAAAACCCGAGGATTATGAAGACCGCACGCCGGACTTCGACATCCGCAAGCATCTCAACGGGCCGATTGTCTGCGAAGGCGTGATCTATGGCCCAACCGGTCGGGTCAGCAGCCGCTTTGTCGCGGATTTTCACTGCGCCTGGGACGGCGATACCGGCTCGATGAAAGAGCACTTTGTCTATGACGATGGCAGCACCCAGCAGCGGGAGTGGCATCTGCATCTGAGCGACGGCGGCGCGATCAGGGCCACTGCGGAGGACGTGGTTGGCGAAGGATCCGGGCGGCAGACCGGGCCGACCGTCTCGCTGACCTACCGCATTCGCCTGCCTGAGGGGGCGGGCGGGCATGTGCTCGACACCGTGGACTGGATGTATCTGACGCCCAATGGCACGATCATGAACCGCTCGCAGTTTCGCAAGTTCGGGATCAAGGTGGCGGAGCTGGTGGCGACGATGCGGCCGAAGGATGCCGCATGAGAGACTGGCAGGGCAAGCGGTACTGGCTCGTTGGCGCGGGTGACGGGCTGGGGGCGGCGCTGGCGCGGCGGCTGAGTGCGGCGGGCGCGCATGTGATCGTCTCGGCACGGTCGGAGGACAAGCTGCAGGCGCTGGTTGCGGAGCTGCCGTCCGAGGGCAGTTACCAGACGGTGGATGTGGCGGATGACGAGAGCGTGAAGCAGGCCGTCGAGGCTGTGGGTATGGTCGATGGGGTTGTGTTTCTGGCCGGCGTCTACTGGCCGTTTGGAGCGCAGGAGTGGAACGCCGGGCAGGCCACGGCCATGGCGGATATCAACTTCACCGGGCTTGTGCGGGTGATGGGTGCGGTGGTGCCGGGCATGGTGCGGCGCGATGCGGGCCACATCGTGATCACCGGGTCCTTGAGCGGGTTTCGCGGGCTGCCGGGGTCAATCGGGTATACCGCGTCCAAGGCTGGAGCGATGTCACTGGCGGAATGCATGTATGCCGACCTGCGTCATACCGAAGTTGAGGTGCAGGTGGCGAACCCGGGCTTCGTCAAGACCCAGCTCACCGATAAGAACGACTTCAAGATGCCGTTCCTGATGACGCCTGAAGAGGCGGCGGAGCATATGTTTCAGCAGATGTGTGGCAGCAAGTTCAAGGTGAGCTTCCCGCGTCTCTTTTCGCTGGTGTTCCGGGGCAGCCAGCTGCTGCCTGATTGGCTCTATTTCCGGATCTTTTCCTAAGCTGCAGGCGGTTGGATCTGCCTCCGGCGGGAGTATTTTAACAAGGGTGAAGGGGCGGCGGTCGGAGCAGAGCGAGGTGATCGCGGAAGGTTTGTGCCGCACGGGTCGAGCAATGCGCCACAGCCAGCCTTGGGCCGCAGCAGCAGGCGCAGGCCTGCGGGCTGGCCCTTGAAGGCATGGCCAAGCATAATGTGGTGATGGGGTCGTGGTGTGTCGTCGTCGGGCCGCTCTTTCAGGCCGAAGATGAGGGCGCCGCGCGTTACATCAGGTCTGCTGTGGCTCGGGACAATGGCACACCGGTTTCCGTACAGGCGCTGTCGGGGATGACTTCGACGCTGATGGTTACGCCTGCGGAGATCAGCGCCGAGGCGTCCTTGGGCGTCAGGCCAGTGCGGGTTTCAGTGTCACGTTGCTCGGTCCGCAGCCACAGGTGGGGCATCAGAGCATGCCTTTGGCGCGGACAGCCTGCAGGGAGGGTCGGGCGTTCATCCGGTCGAGATAGGCGGCGATCTCAGGGAAGTCGGTGAGGGGCACCTTGTCGCGCTCCAGCCAGCTGCAGAGCATGTAGGCGTATGGGTCAGCGAGAGAGAATTGATCGCTCAGCACGTAGTCGCCCTGCAGGCAATCACTGACAAAATAGCGGGCGTTTTCCGCCATGTTTTCCGGCGTTTTGGCAATCATGTCTTCGAAGCTGGACTGATGCGTGGCCCATCGGGCGCCGCGCCGCATATGGGCGTGGTTCACATGCATGGTGGAGGCGAGGAAATACATAACGCTGCGCATCTGGGCGGCACGCATCGGTTCTTTTGGGACGAGATTGGCCGCAGGCGCCAGAGCGGCGATATAGTCGAGCAGCGCGCCTGTTTCGGTCAGCACTTCGCCGCTGTCAATCTCCAGCGTTGGCACGCGGCCCTTGGGATTAAGAGCGAGATAGGCCGCGCCTTTTTGGGCGCCAGTGCTGAAATCGACCGGCACTGCTTCGTAGGTCAGACCCGCCTCTTCCAGTGTGATGGCCACGGCAATCGAAATGGTGCGGGGAGCGTAGTGCAGGCGCATGGCGGGTCCTTTCACACGTGAGTTTGGGCGTAGTGCCGGTCCGGGTCTTCGAGGTGCGGGATGGCGTTGAACATCGTTGGGGACAGCGTGCCTCCGATGGGAAAGAGCCGGTGTTGTGAGGTGTTGTAGATCGCCAGCGCCATCTGCGCCATGGCCGTGATGTCGAGCCGCAGCAGCTGACGCATGGCCATGGAGATGAGCCCGCCGGAAGTGACGACGAGTGCCGGGCCATCGCCCCCCGCGATTTCGGCCAGGACCGCACTGACGCGGGATTCGAAATCGGCGAACCGCTCGGGCGCACCGTCGATTTTGTCGTCCTGCCAGTATTGGAAGACCTGCGGCAGGTGTGTGGCGAAACTGGCGTTGTCATTGGGAAAAGGGATACCGTGTTCCCGTTCAAGCGCGCGGGCGAGGGTCAGGTATTCCAACTCGTTGAGGCGGGCGTCGCGGGTTGGCTCCATCCCGGTGTTCATGGCGGCGGCGGTCTCTATGTGCCGTTTCAGTGTGCCGGTGTAGAGCCGCGCATGGTGCTGGCCGCGCTCGCGCAGATGCGCGCCGAGCCAGGCGGATTGCTGGTGTCCGAGGCTGCTGAGCTTGTCGTAGCTTGCTTCGTCCTGCGCGCCGGAGTTGGCCTGGCCGTGACGTATGAGAGTGATGTGGGACATGGGTGTCTTCTTAGGCGAGCGGTGGTGCGGTGGAAAGGGCGGGCGCCTCCGGCGGGCATATTTGTGGAACAATGAAGAGACAGCTGCCTCTTATCGGAAACCTTCGTGGCGTGAATCCGGTGTGAGGCGTCGGGATTGGGGATAGGGCGCATTGCATGTTACGACTATATTTGCCGGAGTTTTTCGGGAGACGGTGCGATGAGCGGCAAGATCACGTTTACACTGGACGGTCAGCAGGTTGAGGCCGAGGCGGGCCTGACCATCTGGGAAGTGGCCAATGGTCGCGGTCTGGTGATCCCGCATCTGTGTCACAAACCGGCACCGGGGTATCGCCCCGATGGGAATTGTCGCGCCTGTATGGTGGAGATCGAGGGCGAGCGGACGCTGGCCGCCTCCTGTATTCGCGAGCCGTCTGAGGGGATGGTGGTTACGACCAACTCCGCGCGAGCCGAAAGTGCGCGGAAGATGGTGGTCGAGATGTTGCTGGCCGATCAGCCGGAGCATGCGGTCGCGCATGACCAATCGAGCCATCTGTGGGAGATGGCAGAGTTGAATGGTGTCGCCGAGAGCCGCTTTCCGAAGCTGGAAGAGGGGCGGATTCCGCTGCTCGATGACAGCCATGTGGCGATGTCGGTGAACCTGGATGCCTGTATTCAGTGCGGGCTCTGCGTGCGGGCGTGCCGTGAGGTGCAGGTCAACGATGTGATCGGCATGGCGGGGCGGGGGCATGATGCCTACCCGACCTTTGATATGGCGGACCCGATGGGCGAGAGCACCTGCGTGGCTTGTGGCGAATGTGTGCAGGCCTGCCCGACCGGGGCGCTGATGCCTTCGACAGTGGTCGATGAGAACCAGGTGGGGGACAGCGCGGATTTCGACGAGGAGGTCGAAAGCATCTGCCCCTTCTGTGGAGTAGGGTGTCAGGTTTCGCTCAAGGTCAAGGACGGTAAGGTCAAATATGTCGAGGGCATCAATGGTCCGGCCAATGAGGGGCGGCTTTGCGTCAAGGGGCGGTTCGGGTTTGACTATATCCATCACCCGCATCGGCTGACCAAACCGCTCATCCGCCGCGCGGATGCGCCCGCCAAGGGGTTGAATGTGGATCCCGGCAGTTGGTCCACGCATTTCCGCGAGGCCTCCTGGGAGGAGGCGCTGGATTTTGCCGCTGCCGGCATGAAGGGGCGCGGACGTGAGATTGCGGGCTTTGGCTCGGCCAAGTGCACCAATGAAGAGGCCTATCTGTTCCAGAAGATGATCCGGCAGGGCTTTGGGCATAACAATGTGGATCACTGCACGCGGCTTTGTCATGCGTCCTCGGTCGCGGCGCTGATGGAGAATGTGGGCTCGGGCGCTGTGACCGCCACCTTCAACGAGATCGAGAATGCGGATGTGGCGATTGCCATTGGTTGCAACCCGATCGAGAACCACCCCGTGGCCGCCACCTTCTTCAAGCAGTTCACCAAGCGCGGCGGCAAGCTTATTGTGATGGACCCGCGTGGGCAGGCGCTCAAGCGCTTCGCCAGCCACATGCTGCAGTTCCGGCCCGGCGCGGATGTGTCGATGCTCAACGCGATCATGCACACGATTGTGGAGGAGGGCCTCTACGATCAGCAGTATATCGACGCCTATACGGAGAACTGGGAGGCGGAGAAGGCGCATCTGGCCGACTTCTCGCCTGAGGCGATGGCGCCGATTTGCGGCATTGAGCCAGAGGTGCTGCGCGATGTGGCGCGGACCTTTGCGGGGGCCAAAGCGGCGATGATCTTCTGGGGGATGGGCGTCAGCCAGCACATCCACGGGACGGACAATTCGCGCTGTCTGATCAGCCTCGCGCTGATGACCGGGCAGGTGGGTCGCCCGGGGTCCGGTCTGCACCCGCTGCGCGGCCAGAACAACGTGCAGGGGGCCTCCGATGCGGGGCTGATCCCGATGTTCTTGCCGGACTATCAGCCGGTGACCGACGACGGCGTGCGCTCGGCCTTCACCAAGGTTTGGGGCACGGCGGATTTCTCGAATGAGCGCGGGCTCACGGTCACCGAGATCATGGACGCGGTGCATGAGGACAAGATCAAGGGCATGTATGTGCTGGGCGAAAACCCGGCGATGTCCGACCCGGATGTGGAGCATGCACGCTCGGCGCTCGCTAAGCTCGACCATCTGGTGGTGCAGGATATTTTCCTGACCGAGACGGCGAACTATGCGGATGTGATCCTGCCTGCGAGTGCTTTTGCTGAGAAGACCGGGACCGTGACCAACACCAACCGGCAAGTGCAGATGGGCCGCCCCGCCGTGCCGCCGCCAGGTGACGCGCGCGAGGACTGGTGGATCGAGGTGGAACTGGCCAAGCGGCTAGGGTTGCCTTGGGACTATGAAAGCCCTGCAGATGTTTTTGCCGAGATGAAGCAGAACATGGCGTCCCTCGACAACATCACCTGGGACCGTCTGGTGGGTGAGAACGCGGTCACCTACCCGTCGCTGAGCCCCGAGGACCCCGGTCAGGCGATTGTGTTTGGCGAGGGTTTCCCGCGGCCCGAGGGGCGGGCGCGGTTCACGCCTGCCAGCGTGATTGCGCCTGACGACGTGCCGGATGAAGACTATCCGATGATCCTGACCACGGGGCGGCAGTTGGAGCACTGGCATACCGGCTCCATGACCCGACGCTCGGCGGTGCTGGACGGGTTGGAGCCCGAGGCGAACTGCTCGCTGCACCCCTCGACGCTGCGCAAGCTTGGCGTGGCGCCGGGGGAGCATGTGCTGCTGACCACGAAACGCGGCAGTATCTCGATCATGGCGCGGGAAGATCGCGCAGTGGCGCCGGATATGGTCTTTGTGCCCTTCGCCTATGTTGAGGCGGCGGCGAATATCCTGACCAACCCGGCCATCGACCCCTTCGGCAAGATCCCCGAGTTCAAGTTCTCTGCCGTGCGTGTTGAGAAGGCAGAGGGCGCAGTGGCGGCGGAGTGATCTTCTCTTTGTCCGCGGCAGGGCGTAGGCTCTTGCCAAGAGGCAAAGGAGGGTGCGCGTGGTCGATCCGGAGCGGTTTCTGGCAGATTTGCATGAGCTGCGCAGCTTTGGGGCTGCGGGCGTGGGCAAGGGCGTGGTGCGCCCGGCCTATTCGGAGGCGGACATCGCGGCGCGGCAATGGCTGGCCGAGCGGATGCGCGACACCGGGTTGCGGGTCGAGGTCGATCCGATGGGGAACGTCTTTGGCCTGGCCGAGGGCCCGTCGTTGCTTCTGGGGTCGCACAGCGACAGCCAGCCGGAGGGAGGATGGCTCGATGGTGCGTTGGGTGTGATTGCGGCGTTGGAGGTGGCGCGGGCGTCTAGGGCGGCGGGTGGCCCGCCGGTCTCCGTGGTGTCGTTTCAGGATGAGGAGGGGCGGTTCGGTGTGACGACCGGCTCGACCGTCTGGTCGGGGCTTTTGCCCATCGAGAAGGCCGACGGGCTGAAGGACCACGTCGGAGTGACGCTGGCGGACGCCCGTGCTGCGATGGCGGGGATGGTGACAGGCGAGGTCGATCCGGGGCAGTTCACCGGGTTCATCGAGATGCATATCGAGCAGGGGCCGACGCTGGATACGACAGGCGAGCAGATCGGCGTGGTGACGGATATCGTCGGCATTCGCGATATGAAGATCACCTTCGAGGGCCAGCAGAACCACGCGGGCACCACGCCGATGCATCTGCGCAGAGATGCGTTTCAGGCGGTTTCGGCCTTCAACAGCCTGTTGGAGGAGCGGCTGCGCAACGTGGTGACCCCACAGACGGTCTGGACGATTGGGCATGTGAGCCTGCACCCAAATGCGTCGTCGATTGTGCCTGGGCGGGCGGTGTTTTCGATGCAGTGGCGTGACGCGGATGCGGACCGGTTGGTGCGCATGGAGGCAATCATTCGCGAGACGGCCCAGGATGTGGCGGCGCAAAGGGGCATGCAGCTGTCTTACGGGCCGATGCTGGGGTTGGAGCCGGTGCACATGGATGCGCATCTTCAGGATGCGTTGGGTCGGGCCGCGCGGGTGCACGCGCCGGAGACCTGGCGCAAGATGCCGTCGGGCGCCTTGCACGATGCGACGAATGTGTCGCGGCTGATGCCGGTGGCGATGTTGTTTGTGCCGTCGATTGGTGGGGTGAGCCACACGTTCGAAGAAGATACCGATGAGGCAGATCTGGTGGTTGGGTTGAAGGTACTGGCGGAGGCCGTGCGCTCTCTGGCCTAGGGCGGCCTGAAAGCCCGCCCTACCTGTCTGTTTCGAGCGCCTATTGCCAGGTGACGTCACCGAGAAAAATGTAGCCTGCGCCGTAGATCGTTTTGATCAGCTGTGGGTTCTTCGGGTCCTCGCGCAGCTTGGTGCGCAGGCGGGAGATGCGCACATCCATCGCGCGGTCAAAGCTTTCGCTGGCTGCACCGCCCAAATGGTCCTGCATCTGCGCGCGGCTGATCAGGCGTTTGGGGTTTTCGAGGAACAGGCGTAGGACTTCGCCCTCGGCGTGCGAAAAGGGTGTTTGCTGCCCCGCGTCGTCTTCCAGCACGTATTGATCGAAAAGCACCTGCCAGCTCGCAAACCGGGCGGTCTGCCCCGTTGTGGGCGCGGGTTTGGAGGTGCGCAGGCGGGCACGGATGCGGGCGACAACCTCGGCCGGGTCGAAAGGTTTGATGATGTAATCGTCTGCCCCAAGTTCCAGTCCAGTGACCTTGTCTTGCACCAGAGCTCGCCCGGATATGATGATCACGATGGCCCCTTGCTCGAGCGCCAGCTTGTGCACCAGCGTCAGACCGTCTGTATCCGGCAGCGAGAGATCCACAAGGCAGACATCGGGCTGGTGCTGTGCAAGGGCGGCGGTGAAGGCCTGCGCGCGACCGAAGCTAAGGGTGCGGAAGCCCGCGTCCTCCAGTGCGTCGGTGAGCATGGTGCGGATCGCCGGTTCATCGTCGAGGATGGTGACAAGAGGCGCGGTCATGAGGCGATGGTCTCGGTCGTCGGCTGGCCCAGAACGGCGCTGACATCTTCCGCCGTGAAGGGTTTTTGCAGCAGCGGTGCGGTCTTCTGCGCGGTCTGGAACAGCGGATCGTCAGGGGGCAGCGAGGTCATCAGCACCAGGGGTACAGTGCCCGCTAGCCGCGTCGCGAGATCGATGCCAGTGGCCTCGCCCGCGAGCTGGACGTCGGAGAGCACCAGCGAAATCTCAGGCAGGTCTGCCATCAGGGCGCTGGCCTCATCGGCGCTGACCGCTTCGATCACCGCGTGGTTCAGACCGGTCAGCATCTCGCGGTAGAGCGCGCGCAGGTCGTCGCGGTCCTCCACCAGCAGCACCAGGGCTTGCGCGGCGTCCACGGCGGGGCGGTAGGGCAGGCGCAGCACCACACGCGCGCCAGTCTCGCAGTTGTCCAGCCGCAGATCACCGCCCGCCAGCTTCGTCATGTCGTAGACCATGGGCAGGCCGAGGCCGGAGCCTTCTGCGCCTTTGGTGGTGAAGAACGGGTCGAACCCGTGGCTGAGCGCGCGTTCGGAGAAGCCGGGGCCGGTGTCGGTCACTCGCCATTCGATCCAGGTGTCGTGCACGATGCGTTGGGTGACGCGGATCTGGCCGGTGGCCCCACAGGCATCGCGAGCGTTCAGGATCAGGTTCAACAGGCTGTCGGTGGCCATGCCCGCATCGAGCATCACGGTCCGCTCGGGGGCTGCGCTGTCGATGGTCAGCGTGACGCCTTCGGGCAGCGTGTGGTCGGCCAAGGTACGCAGGTTCTCCATCAGGTGTTGCAGGTTTGTGGCCTTGGGCCGCAGGGCGCGCTCGGCGGTCATGCCCGCGATACTGCTCAGCAGCGTGCCGCCCCGTCGGGCCGCGGTGAGGGTGCCCTCGGCCATTGCAATCACATCGGGGGCGAGACCGTCTTGGCGCAAAAGCTTGGACTGCAGCCCAAGGATGATGGTCAGCAGGTTCGAGAAATCGTGGGTGAGCCCACTGGTCATCTGCGCAGCGAGTGCGCGGCGCCGGGTCTGTTGCAGAGCGACGCGCGCCTGCATCTCGGCGGTAACATCCATGGAGAGGATGTAGACACCACCCCGCGTGTCTGGTGTGAAAGCGACCCGGATCCGCCGGGCGCTGGCGTCATCGGTGAACTCGAAGACCGAGGGCTGGCCGCCGTAGGCGGTGCTCAGATGCGGCGCGATCCGGTCATAGGCGGAGGCGCCAAGCGCGTCGCTGATGTGCATCCCGAAGATGTCGGAGGGACGGCCGGGGATCACGGTGCTGAGTTGTCTGTTCGAATAGGTGTAGTGGCCCGACGCGTCTACATGCGCGATATGCGCGGGCATCATTTCCGTGGTCAGCCGGGTGCGCGCCTCGATCTCGGTCAGTTCGCGCTTGGCTTCCTGAAGCGCCGCGTTCATCGCGGCAAGCGCGCGGTTGGTGCTGGAGAGCTCCTCGGCGTAGCTGTTGAGCTGGTCGGACAGCTCTTCAGAGCGGCTTTGCAGCAGCGCTTCTTGCCGCTTGGTGCGCGTGATGTCGGTGTAGACGGTGACCCAGCCGCCCTGAGGCAGCGGCGCGCCCTCAACACTGATGATCCGGCCGTTGGAGCGGGTGCGCTCCATGTAGTGCGGCTCAAACGCGCGGGCCTGTTCGACCCGCTCAGCGATGAAGGTCTCGATGTCAGGCACATCCCCGTATTCGCCGCGGTTCACCAGATGGCGGATCGTGTCCTCGAAGGTCGCACCAGGGGTGACCAGCGCATCGGGCAGGTCGAACATGCGCTGGAACGGGCCGTTGCAGACCGCCAGTCGCAGAGCGGAATCGTAGATCGTGAGAGCTTGGCCAATCAAGTTGAGGCCTGCGGCGGTCAATTCCTGTGTTCTGGTCTCTGTGAGGGCCAAACCTGCTCCTGTCTCCGGATGCTGCGCCGCGCGATCCTATCACGGAATGGCGCGGGGAAAATCCGATTGTGGTGGGCGAGGTGGTCAAGGGACTGCTGTAACAATTCGTAAGGATTGAGAAATCATGACGAAAAAGTTGACGCCGAGCCTAAAACGCACATTGTTAACGATACGACCGCGAGAACGTGGCACTTGTCTCGAAAAGGCAAGGTCTGGGAGGACATGAGTTGACTGAACGCCCGAAAGGCGCTGACGGACCACAGTCCGTTCCGGCGCTGCTGCACCGCAATGCCAACGAGTTTGCGAACGCGCCTGCGTATCGCGAGAAAGAGTATGGCATCTGGCAAAGCTGGAC
Source organism: Roseobacter cerasinus (assembly GCF_009811755.1). Classification (GTDB taxonomy): domain Bacteria; phylum Pseudomonadota; class Alphaproteobacteria; order Rhodobacterales; family Rhodobacteraceae; genus Roseobacter; species Roseobacter cerasinus. Next base: position 85,841 of record NZ_BLIV01000002.1, on the reverse strand, counting down.
CTGGGCCGAGACGCGCGACGAGATCGAAGCGCTGGCGCTGGGGATGCTTGATCTGGGCGTGGCAGAAGGGGATTTCGTTGCGATCATCGGGCGCAATCGGCCCTATCTCTATTGGTCGATGGTCGCAGTGGAAATGTGCGGCGCCGTACCTGTACCGCTCTATCAGGACGCGGTGGCGGAAGAGATGGCCTATGTGCTGGGCCACTGCGGCGCACGCTTTGTCATCGCTGGCGATCAGGAGCAGGTGGACAAGGTTATCGAAGTGCAGGCGGAGCTGCCGAATTTCGAGCAGATGATCTATCTCGATCCCCGGGGCTTGCGGAAATATGACCATTCTCGCTTGCATCAATACAGCCACATTCAGGATGTTGGGCGCGCCAAGCGCGATGAGCTTTTGGGCCAGCTTGACGCGCGGCAGGCGCGGTTGGACTACGACAGCACCTGCGTGATGCTCTACACCTCCGGCACCACGGGCAAGCCCAAGGGCGTGGTGCTGAGCAATAGCAATGTGATCGAGACCTCGAAGTCGTCCTCCGAGTTTGATGATCTGCGGCAAAGCGATGATATCCTTGCCTATTTGCCGATGGCCTGGGTCGGCGATTTCATTTTCTCGGTCGGGCAGGCGATGTGGACAGGGTTTTGCACCAATTGCCCAGAGAGCGCAGACACGATGCATGTGGACCTGCGCGAGATCGGTCCGACCTATTATTTCGCGCCGCCGAGGGTGTTCGAGACGCAGCTGACCAATGTGATGATCCGCATGGAGGACGCGGGTCGTTTCAAGAAGTGGCTCTTTGACGTCTGCATGGCGCAGGCCCGCAAGGTAGGGTCGGCCATTCTGGATGGGCAACCCGTCAGCCAGTGGGACCGGTTCAAATACAACCTCGGCGAGCTCTTTATTTTTGGGCCGCTGAAGAACACGCTTGGGTTCAGCCGGGTCCGCGTGGGCTATACGGCGGGCGAGGCGATTGGCCCGGAAATCTTTGATTTCTATCGCTCGTTGGGGATCAATCTCAAGCAGCTCTACGGTCAGACGGAGGCCACGGTGTTCATCACCGCGCAGCCGGATGGCGAGGTGCGCAGCGATACGGTGGGCGTGTGTTGCCCTGGTGTGGAGCTGAAGATCGCGGAGAATGGCGAAGTGTTTTATCGCTCGCCGGGGGTCTTCGTTGAGTATTATAAAAACGCGGAAAGCACGGCCGACACCAAGGATGCGGAGGGCTGGGTGGCCACGGGCGATGCGGGCTTTGTCGAGGAGGACACCGGGCATCTGCGCATCATCGACCGCGCGAAGGATGTGGGGCAGATGGCGTCAGGTGCGCTCTTTGCGCCGAAGTATGTGGAGAACAAGCTGAAGTTCTTCCCCAATATTCTGGAGGCGGTGGTCTTCGGGAACGGGCGGGATGAGTGCACGGCCTTCATCAACATCGACCTGGCGGCAGTGGGCAATTGGGCCGAGCGGAACAACATCGGCTATGCGTCGTATCAGGAGCTCGCGCGGCACCCGCAGGTGATGGACACCATTCAGGCCCATGTGGAGGAGGTGAATGCCTCCGTGGCGCAGGACGAAATGCTCTCGGGCTGCCAGGTGTACCGCTTTGTGGTGTTGCACAAGGAGTTGGATGCAGATGATGGCGAGTTGACCCGGACACGGAAGGTACGCCGCCGGATCATTGAGGAGAAATACGCCGATATCATCGCAGCGCTCTATGACAGGTCATCGTCGGTCAGCACGGTCACGGAAGTGACTTATGAGGATGGGCGCAAGGGGTCGATCTCGGCGACGTTGGAAGTGCGGTCAGCCGCTGTGCGGGCGGCCGCTCAGAAGATGGCGGCGGAATGATGTGGTCGACGTCTTACGTTGCATGGCGCGTGCTGGGTTTCTTGGCTGCCGTGCACACCTATATCGACAGCCAGATACTACGCATCGGTTTATGGAAATCTATTGGCCTAAGTATCTTATTCGGTGGTTCGCTCCTTTGGCTTCACGCACCGGTCTCCTCGCCTTTTGTGATTTTTTGCGTGTTTCTGGGGCTGATGATGGCGCGCGACGCAATCCGTCGTCCGGAGGGCTTTCGGCCGTTTGGTATATTCGAAACAGACGAAGCAGAAGAGCGGCAATCACTCCGGTTCGCTGTGGTGGGAAGCGCGCCACTTTTGGGATATATTGCTTTTGGCCTGCTCAATACCTACTGGTTTGCGTCTGGGGAGGCCAGCTGAGTGACTAATCAGATCGATGTTGCTTCCACCGTGTCCGCCTTTTTGCGGTCAGATAATTGTAGCCTGATCATTGTACGCGGCGCTGACGGCGCGGCTGATGTGAAACCGGGTGGAAAAGCCGTGCAGCGTGGCGTCGATGTCGCGGATGGCTTCGGCGCGGCTGAGGCCGCGGCGTTTGCGTTTGGCGGCCATCGACATAAGGCAGGTACGTTCCCAATCGCTGTGCATGGTGACAGTCCTTTTCGCTGCTCCCGCAGCGACCATAGGCCGAAAATGGTTAATACATCGCGGAGCCGTCGTGCGGTGGGGGTAAGATATGCTTGACCAAACCGAAGGGTACACCACAGAGGACGGCCGCAAGATTGGTGGCGTCGTCATGGAGATGAGCAATATCACCCTGCGGTTTGGCGGCGTTGAGGCCATCAAGGATATCTCCTTTGACATCCGCGAGGGGGAGATCCGGGCGATCATCGGGCCGAATGGGGCGGGCAAATCCTCGATGCTGAATGTCATCTCGGGCTTCTATGTGCCGCAGGAGGGACAGGTGTTCTACAAGGGCGCGCCACGCCCGCCGATGAAGCCCTATCAGGTGGCGCAGCAGGGGATTGCGCGGACGTTTCAGAATATTGCGCTCTTTGAGGGCATGTCGGTGCTCGATAATGTGATGACCGGGCGGCTGACCAAGATGAAGACGGGGCTGTTTTCACAGGCGCTGTGGCTGGGAAAGTCCGAGAAGGAAGAGACGGAGAACCGGGAAGTCGCTGAAAAGATTATTGATTTTCTGGAGATTCAGGCGATCCGCAAGACGCCGGTGTCGCGGCTGCCCTATGGGTTGAAGAAGCGGGTGGAGCTGGCGCGGGCGCTGGCGGCGGAGCCGTCGCTCTTGCTGCTCGATGAGCCGATGGCGGGCATGAATGTCGAGGAGAAAGAGGACATGAGCCGCTTTATTCTCGACGTGAATGATGAGTTCGGTACGACCATCGCGCTCATTGAGCACGACATGGGCGTGGTGATGGACCTGAGCGACCGAGTGGTCGTGATGGACTACGGCAAGAAGATCGGGGACGGGACGCCGGATGAGGTGCGCGGAAATCAGGCGGTGATCGACGCCTATCTGGGGGTCGCCCATGACTAAAATCCCGGGGCATCTCTGCGGCTGGCCTGCAGTCCCGTGGAGGCCTTTTGCTGCGGTTTTGTGCAGTTTCTGGTGCATTTCGCGCCGGGTGCGCGCCCTTTGTGCACCCCAACCATACCCTCACGAACCTTCTCTTTCTGTTATATTTTTTGAACAATCCCACAGTCATCGGCGGATTGTTTCCATGGTACCAAGGCAAGATGGGCAAGAACCCGCTTTGTCTGCCGGCGGTCCTGTCCTTGAGCAATCATCGGCACGGTTTCGCCGGTGTCAGAGAGCAGACGGACAATGGATACCGTTTGGAGGGTACATATATGAGTAAGTGGTTGTTAGGGGGCGCTTTCGCCCTTGGAAGTATCGTGTTCACGGGCACGGAGGCCGAGGCGGCACCGACGTTCTGCGGCGCGCCGACACCGGGCTTGCAGGAAACCTGCGATCTTTACCATTCCTATTGCGCAGCCTATCTGGAGGATCCGGCCTCGCTGGACCGGTCCACTTTGCGCGAAATTCCCAGTGGGGCGAAGGCGCGGTTCGCGGCGAGCGAGCTCACGCAGGTTACGCTGGGGTATCTGACCACGCCAAACCCGCAGGTCGCTGTGGTCTATGGCGATGACTACCCGTCGTGTGAGCTGTTGATGACAGGCATGCAGTATTCGGACCTGCTGCTTGCCTACCGCGATTGGCGCGAGGGGGAAGGGGCGCAGTTTGCGGCCACGGCCCCGTTCGAGCCGGTCTCGAAGCGGGAGATGCCGCGTGCCTATGCGGCCGTTTTCCTGGCCGCCCCCCGTGAGGACGGGCGGGTGACGGAGATCACCTTGAACTGGAACCTGAGCGAGGTGGGGCTGACCCGTCTCAAAGTCTCGTATCAGCCGGAGCGCGAGCACACGCGGCTTCTGCTGGGGCAAGGAGCAAACTGATGCCGGAACAGCTGGCCTTTACCATCGAGGTATTTCTGAACGGGCTCATGGCGGGGGTGCTCTATGCGCTCGTCGCCTTGGGCTTCGTGCTGATCTACAAGGCCAGCGGCATCTTCAACTTTGCGCAAGGGGTCATGGCGCTGTTTGCGGCCATGACCCTTTACGGGATCATGAATGGGCAGGTGCCGTTTGCCCATCTGATCAATGCGATTTTCGGCACAGAGATACATTATTTTGGCTGGGAGTTGCCGGCGCTGCTGGCGATTGTCATGACCGTAGGGGTGATGATCCTGCTCGCCTGGATGGTCCAGCGGTTCATTTTCCGCTACCTCGTGGGGCAGGAGCCGATCATCCTCTTCATGGCCACCATTGGGCTCGCGTATTTCCTCGAAGGGGTGGGCGACTTGATGTGGGGTTCCGACATCAAGACGCTTGAGGTTGGCCTGCCTCAGGGCATCAACGAAACCATCGACGAGGTGACCTTTGGCTGGTTCGGCTATGGTCTATTCATCGACAATCTGGACATCATTGCCAGCATAGTGGCCATCGCGCTGGTCGCCGCCTTGGTGGCCTTCGCGCAGTACACAAAACAGGGCCGCGCGATGCGGGCGGTGGCGGATGACCATCAGGCGGCATTGTCCGTCGGCGTGTCGCTGAATTTCATCTGGATACTGGTGTGGTCGCTCGCTGGTTTCGTTGCTTTGGTGGCGGGCATCATGTGGGGCGCGAAGTCGGGGGTGCAGTTCTCGCTTAGTCTTATCGCGTTGAAGGCGCTGCCGGTGCTGATGTTGGGGGGCTTTACCTCGATCCCCGGCGCGATTGTCGGCGGGTTGATCATTGGAGTGGGGGAGAAGCTATTCGAATTCTGGATTGGTCAACCCTTCTTGGGCGGTGCCACCGAGAACTGGTTTGCTTATATGCTGGCACTGCTCTTCCTGGTGTTCCGGCCGCAGGGTCTTTTCGGAGAGAGGATTATCGAGCGTGTTTAGGGCGTCTTACTCCTCTAGGCTTCGAAACAGCGCGACTGTAAGCGCAGCGAGGATCGTGACGCCGAGCGTGAGCGCGAGATTTATGTCCCCGAAGAACAGCAGGGCAAAGCAGAGGCAGACACCGATGATGCCAAGACAGAGCACAAGCCCGAAGCCCCAGGTCATGGTGCTGGACAGCTCTCGATCGCGTGGCCGCTCCGGGATGTCGACTGGGACGAACTCCGTCTCCACCACGTCGACGCTGTCGATCAGGGCAGCGCGCTGTGCCGTGTACTCAACGTCATTGATGTCGCCCCGCGCCAAACGGGCATCCAGCTCGCGTAAGTCTTTCAAGATGGCCGTCATCGATCCCACTCCAGCCCCCATGGTTCGAAGTGACAGCGCAAATGGGGCAAAATTGGGAAACATTGTGAAAGAATGTGACGCGGTTAACGCGGGTCTTGCTTTGGGTGGGGGGCTCCGCCCCCCTGCGCGCCTGACGGCCCGTACCCCCCCGGAGTATTTTGGGAAGGGTGAAAGCCCAGACAGTGTCGGGGGAAGGTAACCAGATGTTTTATCGCGAAGCTGGAGATTTCAGCACCACATATCCGCAGGACAGCCAGACCTTTCCGATCAAGTTCGACCGGTGGCGGTATTATGCGGTGCTGTTCGTGGCGGTGGTGATCATCCCGTTTGTGATCAATGACTACTGGGTCAATTCGATCTTCATGCCCTTTCTGATCTATGCGATTGCGGCGATCGGGCTGAACATTCTGGTGGGATACTGCGGGCAGGTGAGCCTGGGGACGGGCGGGTTCATGGCCGTGGGGGCCTATGCCTGCTACAAGCTGATGACCGGGTTTCCCGAGGTCAGCATGTTCATTCACGTGCTGCTGGCGGGCGGGATCACGGCGATGGTGGGCGTGCTTTTCGGCCTTCCGTCCTTGCGGATCAAGGGGTTCTATCTGGCTGTGGCGACGCTGGCCGCGCAGTTCTTTCTGGTGTGGCTCTTCAACAAGGTGAGCTGGTTTTACAACTATTCGGCGTCCGGGCAGATCAACGCGCCGGAGCGGGATGTGTTTGGGATCCTGATCACCGGGCCCAATACGGAGGCCTGGGCGACCTATATGTTCTGCCTGATCTTCACGATCTTCTCGGCCGTGGTCGCGCGCAACCTCACCCGCGGGGCGGTGGGGCGGCAGTGGATGGCCATCCGCGACATGGACATCGCCGCCGAGATCATCGGGGTGAACCCGCTGCGCGCAAAGCTCACGGCCTTCGCGGTGAGTTCCTTCTTCGTGGGCATCTCGGGGGCGCTGTTCTTTGCGGTCTATCTGGGGGCTGTGGAGGTGGGTGAAGCCTTTGGCATCACCAAGTCGTTCCTGGTGCTCTTCATGATCATCATCGGCGGTCTGGGCTCGATCTTCGGCAGTTTCGCGGGGGCGGCGTTCCTGGTGCTGCTGCCGGTGCTCCTGAAGATCATCGGGGTCGATTGGCTGGGCTGGCCCACGGATATCGTGGCGCATCTCAACCTCGTGATCGTCGGCGGGCTGATCGTCGTCTTCCTCATCGCGGAACCGCATGGGCTGGCGCAGCTTTGGCGGGTGGCCAAGGAGAAGCTGCGGCTGTGGCCGTTCCCGCACTGAGCAGCTGACAGGTGGGGTGGGCTTTCAGGCCACCCCTAGTCGAAAAGAGCGCCGGGCCACCGGCACATCGGACAAAAAACCAAGGGAGGTATCACCGATGAACTACAAACTGGGTACATGGGCCGTGGCGGGCCTGATGGCGGCAAGCCCCGTGATGGCGGATCTTGTCTTTCCATCCTTAAGCTATCGCACCGGACCATACGCGGCGGGGGGCATCCCCTTTGCCGACGGCTATGCGGATTACTTCACGCTGCTCAACGAACGCGATGGCGGTATTGGCGGGGTCATGACCCGCGTGGTGGAGTGCGAGACGGGCTACAACACCGAGAAGGGGGTGGAGTGCTATGAGAGCACCAAGGGCGAAGGCGCGCTGGTCTATCAGCCGCTCTCGACCGGGATCACTTATCAGCTGATCCCGAAAGCGACGGCGGATGACATCCCTATCCACTCGATGGGCTATGGCCGGACTTCAGCGGCCAACGGCGATGTGTTCAGCCATGTGTTCAACTATCCGGCCAACTACTGGAACGGCGCCTCGGCGGCGGTGAACCACATTCTGGACGTGAACGGCGGCGATATCTCGGGCAAGAAAATCGCGCTGGTCTATCACAACTCCGCCTACGGCAAGGAGCCGATCCGCACGCTGGAGAAGCTCTCGGAGAAGCACGGGTTCGAGCTGGTTTTGCTGGCCGTGGATCACCCTGGGCAGGAGCAGAAATCGCAATGGCTGCAGATACGTCGCGAGCGGCCGGACAATGTGATCATGTACGGCTGGGGCGTGATGAACCAGGTGGCGATCCAGGAGGCGGCGAACATCCGCTTCCCGATGGAGAATTTCATCGGCATCTGGTGGTCGGGGGCCGAGATCGACGTGAAGCCGGCGGGCGACAAGGCCAATGGCTACAAGGCGCTGTCCATGTCTGCCGTGGGTGATGACTTCCCGCTTTACGATGATCTGAAGCAATATGTGGTTGACGCGGGCAAGGCAGCGGGGGCGGGCGATCAGCTGGGCACCGTGCCTTACAACCGCGGGCTCTATGCGGCGATGCTGGCGGCGGAAGCGGTGAAGGTGGCGCAGGAGATGCATGGGGAGGCTGACATCACCTCCGGTATGATGCGGGACGGCATGGAGAACCTGGTGATCACCGAAGGCATCATGGCGGCCAATGGCGTGCCGGGCTTCGGGCCGGAGTTTTCGGTGAGCTGTCAGAACCACGGTGGTGACGGGCTTGTGGCTGTGACCCAGTGGGATGCGGCAGCCGGTGAGTTCGTGCAGATCGCCGATTTCGCGCCGACGGATATGGAGATTATCCAGCCGCTCATTGATGAGGATTCCGCAGCCTATAAGGCGGAGAACAATATCGCGAGCAACTGCAACTGATGCGGTTCGCCCCGGCGGCGGCGCGGGCTGCCGCCGGGGGATTTTGAGTATTTCTGGAAGGGTGAAGCCCATGCTGGACGCAGAGCCTCAGGCACAGGTGGCGGCGGAGACCGTGCTCGATGTGAACAACATCGAGGTGATCTATAACCACGTGATCCTGGTGCTGAAGGGGGTGAGCCTGACCGTGCCGAAGGGCGGGATCACCGCGCTCTTGGGCGGCAATGGGGCGGGCAAGACCACGACGCTGAAGGCAATCTCAGGGCTCCTGGCCTCGGAGCGCGGCGAGGTCACCAAGGGCTCGATCAAGTATCATGGTGAGGCCATTCATCATGCGGACCCGGCGGAGACAGTGAAGCGCGGGGTGGTGCAGGTGATGGAGGGGCGGCATTGCTTTGAGCATCTGACCGTCGAGGAGAACCTGCTCACCGGGGCGTACACCCGCAAGGATGGCAATGCGGCGATCCAGGCGGATCTGGAGATGGTTTACAACTATTTCCCTCGGCTGAAGGAGCGGCGGAGGTCTCAGGCGGGCTATACCTCGGGCGGCGAGCAGCAGATGTGCGCCATCGGGCGCGCGCTGATGTCGAAGCCGGAGACGGTGTTGCTGGATGAGCCGTCGATGGGTCTGGCGCCGCAGTTGGTGGAGCAGATTTTCGAGATCGTGAAGTCGATCAACGAAGAGCAGGGGGTCACGATCCTGCTGGCCGAGCAGAACACCAATGTGGCGCTGCGCTTTGCGCATTACGGCTATATTCTGGAGTCGGGCCGTGTGGTGATGGACGGGCCTGCGGCGGAGCTGCGGGAGAACCCGGATGTGAAGGAGTTTTATCTGGGCATGTCGGAGGAGGGGCGCAAATCCTTCCGCGACGTGCGCAGCTATCGCCGGCGCAAGCGCTGGCTGTCCTGAGAGGGGGATGTCATGAGAAAGCTGGGTATGGCTCTGGCGGCGCTGCTGTTGGCGGCGCCGGTCTGGGCGGAAGAGCTGGTGCAGCGCGAGGTGCTGAACACGCAGCCGTTGAGTGGGGATGATGGCATGAAGGTTGTTGTCTCGGAACTGAAGCTAATGCCGGGTGGGCGCATTCCGCTGCACACCCATCCGGGCGACGAGCATGCGGTGATCGTCGTGGGTGGCTTGGCGCTTTTGCCCAACGGCAAAGAGGTGGCGTTCGCTGCTGGCACGCCGATGTTCTTTCCCGAAGGTCAGGTGCATGGCGGGGTGAAGAACGTGGGCGACGCGCCGATGGAGATTGTCACCACCCATATTGTGCGGGCCGATGCGCCTTTCACCGTGGCGGCGGAGTGAGATGAGCGGGTTTTACGACGATCTGGAGGTGCGCAGTGCCGATGCGCGCGTTGCGGCGCAGAGCGCGGCGCTGGTCGCACAGGTGGCGCGGGTGCGGGCGGCGGAGGGCAATTGCCTTCCAAGCGATGTGACGGTTGCGGGGCTGGAGGATTTGGTAAAACTGCCGGTGCTGCGGAAGTCCGATTTGGCGGCATGGCAGGCGGACAAGCCGCCCTTTGGGGGCATCCCCGTGGCCAACGTGGCGCATGTGTTTCAGTCGCCCGGGCCGATCTATGAGCCCGGCGGGGTGAGCCACGATTGGTGGCGCATGGGGCGGTTTCTGCATGCGGCGGGGATTGGTGCGGATGATGTGGTGCAGAACTGCTTTGGCTATCACCTGACACCGGCGGGCATGATCTTTGAGAGCGGCGCGCGGGCCGTGGGCGCGCAGGTGCTGCCTGCGGGCACGGGGCAGACGGAGCTGCAGGTGCAGGCCGCCGCGGCCGTGGGCACGACGGCCTATGCGGGCACGCCGGATTACCTGAAGGTGATCCTCGACAAGGCGGAGGCGATGGGGGTGCGTCTGGGTATCACCAAGGCCGCCGTGGGGGGCGGTGCGCTCTTCCCGGCGATGCGGGCGGAGTATGCGGACCGCGGAATCGCCTGCCTGCAATGCTATGCGACGGCTGATCTGGGCAATATCGCCTATGAGAGCCCGGCGATGGAGGGGATGATCCTCGATGAGGGGGTGATCGTGGAGATTGTCACACCCGGCACCGGCGATCCGGTGGCCGAAGGCGAGGTGGGCGAGGTGGTGGTGACCACGCTGAACCCGGATTATCCGCTCATCCGCTTTGCGACCGGGGATCTGAGCGCTTTCATGCCGGGGCAGAGCCCCTGTGGGCGGACGAATATGCGCATCAAGGGCTGGATGGGCCGCGCCGACCAGACCACCAAGATCAAGGGCATGTTTGTGCGCCCCGAACAGGTGGCGACGCTGGTTGCGCGGCACGAGGAGATTGCACGCGCGCGGGTGATTGCACGGCGCGAGGGGGCGCAGGATGTGATGACGGTCCAGCTGGAAGCGGCGGGCGGCTCGGCTGAGCTGTTCTCGCGCAGTGTGATCGACGTGCTGAAGCTGAAAGCTGCGGTTGAGGTGGTTCCACCCGGCAGCCTGCCGCGCGACGGGGTGGTGATCGAGGACCAGCGCAGCTACGAGTGACTGAGCTTCCGCCGCAGCTGGTCTATGACGCCGATGAGGTTGCCGAGGCGCGGCGGCTGGTGATCTGCGCGCCGGGCGCGCTCACCCGTGTTGAGATTTTCGATCCTCTGCGCGCCTGGCGCGACGGCGGCTGGGCGCCGGTCTTTTATCCTTTCCCGGGGCTCGATGGCCGCCCGCTGGCACCGCCGCTGGATATCCAAGCGGCAGCAGAGGAGATCGCGGCCTTCGCCCGGGCGCAGGCAGGCAAGCAGGTTTGCCTGCTGGGCTTCTCCACAGGGGGGGCCATCGTGATAGAGGCGGCGACGCGGCTTGGGCCCAAGGTGCGCACCGTGGCCATTGCCCCCGGCCTGCCGCGGGCGGGCGGATGGCGGACGATGCTGGCGGCGACGCGCGATGTGCTGGGGGCGGCCTTGCGAGTGCGCTCCGTCGGGGTGCGGCGGGTCTGGCTGGAGTACTACCGGGTGCTGCTCTTCGGGCGCCGCGTGCTGGCGCATTCCGACACGCGGGAGACGAGCCGCACACTCACCGCCGCGCGGGCGGCGCGCATGGTCTACCCCGAGGGCGGGCTTCTGCGCGCGCATGCCACGGGTCTGAAACGCTGGGCCGGGCCGCGCAGGCGGCTGCCGGTGCCGGGCCATGTGACTTTGCTGGTCGGCGATGCCGATCCGGTCTTTTCGACAGCCCAGACCCGCCGGTTTGCCGAGGCTCAGGGCGGCCTGGACGTACGGGTGTTCCCCGGCCACGGGCACATGCTGTTTCTGACTGAGCCCTCTGTTTTCGACATCGCGCGTGAGATTTTCGAGGGGGACCCGCCTGCACCTGCTGGTGCCTCTGGTGTTTCCGACTGAATTTGTCGAAAAAGGGCCGCATGACAGATGCCCCGAGCCTGCCTGCCGCCGCCCGCCGCCGCCGCCCCGCCGAAGGGCTGCGCGCGCTTGGCGGCGTGGCGCTGCTGGTCGCCCTGATCTGCGCTTTGCCGATGGTGGCGGTGGTGGTTGCCGCGCTGAGCGGCGGGACGGAGACGATCAGCCATCTGGCCGCGACAGTGCTGGGCCGCTACACCGCAACCACGCTCTGGCTGGTGCTGCTGGTCTCGGCGGGCACCTTCGCGCTGGGGGTGGGCGCGGCCTGGCTGGTCACGATGACGCGGTTTCCCGGCGTGCGGGTCTTCGAGATCGCATTGGTGCTGCCGCTGGCCTTTCCGGCCTATGTGCTGGCCTATGCCTATACCCATGTGCTGGACCATCCGGGAATCGTGCAGACGGTGCTGCGTGATGTGACGGGCTGGGGGCCGCGGGACTACTGGTTCCCCGAAATCCGCTCGACCGGCGGGGCGGCGGCGATGCTGATCCTTGTGCTCTACCCTTATGTGTACCTGCTGGCCCGGGCGGCGTTTCTGCAGCAGAGTGCGACGACCTTTCTGGCCGCAAGGGCGCTTGGCGCCAGTGCCTGGTCGGCCTTCTTCAAGATCAGTCTGCCGCTGGCGCGCCCGGCGATTGCGGCGGGGGTGCTGCTGGCCGTGATGGAGACCATCGCCGATTTCGGCACGGTCGCTTACTTCGGGGTGCAGACCTTTGCGACGGGGATCTACACCAGCTGGTTCTCGCTGGCCGACCGGGCCGGGGCTGCGCAGCTTGCCCTCTGCCTTTTGAGCTTTGCGCTGCTGCTGGCGATGCTGGAGCGGGCGCAGCGGGGGGGCGCCAAGTACCACGATCCGTCGCGGCGGCAGCAACGGATGGAGCCTGCGCAACTCACCGGGCTGCGGGCGCTGCTGGCGGCGGGGCTCTGCGGGGTGCCGGTTCTGCTGGGTGCGGTGCTGCCGGTGGTGATCCTCTTCTCCATGGGCCTTGGGTCAGAGCAGGATTTGCTGAGCCCGCGCTATCTGGGGTTCATCCGGAACTCGCTGACGTTGGCCTCGGTGGCGGCGGTCTGCACCGTGGGGGCGGCGATCACCCTGGGGTTCTTCCAGCGGCTGAGCCCGGGGCGGCTGTCGCATGGCGCGGGCTATGTGGCGCGGCTGGGCTATGCGGTGCCGGGCGGTGTGATTGCGGTGGGGCTGCTGGTGCCTTTTGCCGCTTTTGACAATGCGCTCGATGCGGTCATGCGGGCGCGGTTCGATGTCTCGACGGGGCTGCTCATCACCGGGTCGATCTGGCTGCTGGTGGCGGCCTATATGGTGCGGTTTCTGGCCGCCGCACTGGGGGCCTATGAAGGCGGGCAAGCCCTGGTGCCGTCGAACATGGATGCGGCGGCGCGGTCGCTGGGGCAGACGCCGACGGGCACGCTGCGCCGGGTGCATCTGCCGATCCTGGCGCCGAGCCTGCTGACGGCGCTGCTCATCGTCTTTGTGGATGTGATGAAAGAGCTGCCTGCGACGCTGATCATGCGGCCTTTCAACTATGACACGCTGGCGGTGCAGGCCTACCGGCTGGCGAGTGACGAACGCCTTGAGGGCGCGGCCGTGCCGAGCCTGGTGATCGTGGCGATCGGTCTCCTCCCCGTGATCCTGATCTGTCGCCAGGTGGGCCGGAGCCGCCACAGGTAGGGCGGGCCTTGGGCCGCCCCTGGGCGCTGAGGGCAGCGCCCGACCTGGTGGGCGTTTGTCCCGAATGGGCTGCGCGCTTCATCACCAGAAGAGTTGACGTATTGCAGCTTTCGAGGTCGCAAAATCGCCCTCCGGGGGAGGTGTCGCCCTTGTCGCTCGGAGTTGCCAATGGATGCGCCACTGGTCCGAGCACCATTGGCGACGACGGACAACAACGACCGATGCCCGGCTTATCAGCCGGGCGGGACAGCTGGTTCAGGCATGCCTAACTTGATCAGGCCTTTTCGCCGATCTTGTCCTGGGTCTTCGTGTCGAAGTCGCTGGCGTCGTGGCGCTCGTGCAACTGCCCGTCCAGCGGGCCGCTGGTGCGGTTCACCATCACACCGCGCTGCACCGCCGGGCGCGCGCCGATCTGCTTCTCCCAGCGGATCACATTTGTATACTCATGCACGGAAAGGAACTCGCCCGCGTCATAGCTCTCGCCCCGCGCGGTGCGCCCGTACCACGGCCAGGTGACCATATCGGCAATCGTGTAGGTATCGCCCGCGAGGTATTCGTGATCGGCCAGATGCCGGTCGAGCACATCCAATTGCCGCTTGGTCTCCATGGCAAAACGGTTGATCGGATACTCCTGCTTGAAGGGCGCATAGGCGTAGAAATGGCCGAAGCCGCCGCCGAGATAGGGCGCGGAGCCCTGCAGCCAGAAGAGCCAGTTGAGGCATTCGGTGCGGGCCTTCAGCTCGGTGGGCAGAAAGGTGTTGTCGAACTTCTCGGCGAGATACATCAGGATCGAAGCGCTCTCGAAGACGCGCAGGCCCGTGTCTTTGTCAAACATCGCGGGGATCTTGGAGTTCGGGTTGATCTCGACAAAGCCGCTTCCGAACTGCTCCCCCTCGCCGATGCGGATCAACCATGCATCGTATTCCGCCCCATCATGCCCGAGCGCCAGCAGCTCTTCGAGCATGATGGTCACCTTCTGCCCGTTAGGCGTGGCCAGCGAGTAGAGCTGCAACGGGTGCTTGCCGACGGGCAGCTCCTTGTCGTGGGTGGCACCTGCGATGGGCCGGTTGGTACTGGCCCAGGTGCCGCCGCTGTCCTCGTCCCAGGTCCAGACTTTCGGCGGCGTGTATTCGGTGGAGCTCATGTTGCGGCGTTCCTCGTTGCATCTGCGGTTTGCCCATCGTGGAGGGTGCGCAGAGCAAGGGCAAGGGGGCCACGGATCAATGTGCGGTGAGGAGCGCGATAAGCCCGACAATGATTAGGCTGAGCGCCCAGATCAGATCGAGGTTGAACCAGCTCTTCTGCAGAAACCTCAGCCCGAGCCAGTAGTAGACGCCGACGGCGATCGCGCCGCCCGCCAGCACCATCGCGCCAGTATGCGCGAGGGCTACGGCCAGGGCAGCGGTGGCGTTGTTCCACATGAGGCTATAGGCGGCTGCATGGCCGGAATCCGTCTCCAGGGTTCCGCAGATCCCGAGGTAGATCGGCACCAGCATGAGCCCTGCGCCATGGGCCATCGCCGCCAGAAAGGACCAAAGCGCGAGGCGCGAGGGCGGTACGCGCGCAAGAAACCGGGGGTGGCGACGGTTGATCAGCAGATAGAACCCGAGCGCAATGACAAGCAGAGCGGCGCCCGTCTGGATCTGCACCTGCCATTCGACCAGTACCATGAGGGCCGAGAACGGAAAGAGGATCGCCGCCATCGCCAATAGGTGCCCTGCCGCCAGGGCGGCCAGCGCCTTGTAGAGATCGCCGGTTTTGCGCGCCATCAGGGCGGCAGAGACCGCTAGAGGCCAACCCATGCCGGGATTGACCCCGTGATAGAGACCGGAGACCACGACGGCGGACCAAAGGGACGCCGCCGTGTTCATGCTCTCCATTCAGCTAGACAGAGGGGTAGCAGAAACTGTCAGTCGAGCAGTCGCCGCCCTCAAGCCTGATCTGGTGGCTGCGGTAGCCGTCGGGGAACTCGACCCAGAAATCCTTGTTCAGGGTCAGCCCGCCGTTTGCGCCCACATCGGCACAGACCATCGCCGCGCCGCGATCACCAGGGTAGAATTGGTCATCCCAGGTCGAATAGAGCGAATTGGTCCAGTAGACGCGCTTGCCGTCGCGGCTGATCTCGACCATCTGCGGACCGTAGCCGAATTCCTTGCCGTTGGGGTGCTTGTGCTTGGCCACAATCCCACCCAGATCGACTTTGCCCGCGAGCTTGGGATTCATCGGGTCGGAGACGTCATATTGGTGCATCTCGCCCAGCCCCCAGCAAGCGACATAGAGGTATTTGTCATCGAGGCTGAGGTCGATGTCGGTGACCAGCGGTGGCACAGCGCCAAAGCCCTTCAGCAGGTCCGGGAGGTCATCGGCATCCGCGGGAACAGGGTCAATGGTCACCGTCTTCTTGGCCTCGAAGGTGCCATCCTCCTTGCGCCACCACGTAAAGATCGCGCCTTGCAGGTTGGTGGTGTCCACCACCACGCCGCAGAAGCCATACTCTTTGGCCGGATCATGGGCAGGACGGATCTCCAGCGCCATCTGGTGGTTCTCGCCCAGATCGATGGTCTGGATGTTCTTGCGCGCGCGCAGGTCCCAGAAGTGGATCGAATGGCCGTATTTGTTGCTGAGCAGATCTTCGGGCACCACGCCGTTTTCGAACTGCGGCGGCAGACCCCATTCGGAGCTGACCATATAGTCGCGCGGCAGGTTCCACCAGAAATCATAGTGCTTGTCCTGCGCGCCGCGATCCATCTCGTAGCGACCCAGAATCTCGAAGGTTTCGCAATCCATGATGAAGATGCCGGGAGGGCCATCTGTGCCGTCCTCGCCACCGCCGCCCAGCGTGCTGACATAAATGCCCTCGGGGCCGCAGTGGATGGTGTGCGGGCGGGAATAGCCGGTCTTCTCAAACAGCTCTTCCGGTTCGATGATCTTGTGGATCTTGGCCTTCAGCGGCTCCTTCACGTCGATCACGTAGATTCGGCTCGACCGGATGCCGGGGATGATCAGATAGCGCCGTTCGAGGAATGCGTGGCCGGTCAGCGGTGACAGCGCGGACGAGCAGGCGTTCCAGCCGAAGTGATGAAACTCGTCGCCTTTGTTCGGCATGAATAGACTGTGCACGATCTGGCCATAGGTGTCGGATGTCGGGTCCACATCCACAACGGCGAGGCCATCGGGCTGCGAGCCGTCGGGGCTGAGCATCAATGTGAAAGCGAGCGTCTCAACCGGGGCCTGCATGGCCATCTGAGGCGTCGGATAAAATGTTGGGTCTGGTCTTAGATTCATCTGTTTTCCTCCCTGTTGGACGCATGTCATCACAGCGCCCCCCGCAGAAAGGCTGGCATAGAATCAAATGTCAGACAATTAATTTTTCACGTTGAGCGTGTTCAGCTTGTGATCAACTCGGTTGAGCGCGTCCTGATTAATGATTAATTTCAGATAGTTATAATTAAAATGCCGTAGCCTGTGCTGATGCGTCCAAACCGCGCGTAACTCTTACCTCACCCGCCCCAGCAAGCCCTGTCGAAAGCCGGTTGCACTGGACGGGCTTGCGCCGCCATACTTGCCGCGGCGCTCTTTTGAAGGTGAGCGTGGTGCGTGGGGCAGAACGTGTCGGATCTGAAGCGCGAAATGATTGCCTTGCTGCCGCGACTGCGGCGGTTTGCGCAGACCCTGACTCGGTCTGCGCCCGAAGCCGATGATCTGGTACAGGACGCCTGCCTGCGCGCCCTCAGCCGTGCCAGTCTCTGGGACCCGGCCCAACCGCTGGACCGATGGCTCTTTCGCATCACCCGCAACCTGTGGATCAACGAAGTGCGCAAGCGGCAGGTGCGGATGGGCAGCGGCCATATTCCCGCCGAGGACAGCGTTGAACTTGTGACAACCGAAACCGGCGAGGCCCGTGTTGCCGCACGTCAGCTACAGGGCAAGATCGAACAGCTCCCCTCCGACCTGGCGACCACATTGCTGGTCGTCTCGGTCGAAGGCTATAGCTATGCCGAGGCGGCGGAATTGCTGGATGTTCCCGTGGGCACAGTGATGAGCCGGATGTACCGCGCACGGAAGACCCTTGCCCGGAAGATCGCCGAGACCGGGGGAGGCTTGCAATGACGCAGGACAGCGAGAAGCTCAGCGCCTTTCTTGATGGGCAACTGTCGGTGGCCGAAACCGAAGCGATTGAGCAGCACTTGCAGAGCGACCCGGAGCTTCAGGCAGAGCTGGAGGCGCTGATGGGCGCGGATCAGGTTGCGCGTGACGAATTCGATGAAATGATCCGTGCTCCGGTTCCGCTTGATCTGGCCCGCGCGATCCAGGAGGCGCCCGAAGCGGAGGTGGCCAATGCTCCTGTCGCACCGGCTGCGGGGCGGTCATGGCTCGCGGCTCTGGCCGTCATGCTCGCCTTGTTTGTGGGTGCTGCTGGCGGGTACTGGACGGGTCAATCGCGGGCTCCGGCCGTCGCGTCTGCCCCCGGCTGGCTGCAGGACATTGCGGAGTATCACGCGATCTATGCGACACAAAAGCGGCATTTGGTCGAGGTGCCTGCCTCGGAAACGGAGCATATTCAGACCTGGCTGAGCAATACGGTCGGTGCGGCTGTCGCGGTGCCCGATCTGTCTGGGCAGGGGCTTGAGTTTCAAGGGGCCCGGTTACTGGTCGCGGCTGGCAAACCGGTGGCGCAGCTCATGTATCTCGACGAGGATGACCGGGTGGTTGCCCTCTGCCTGATCGCAACGGATACACCCCGCGCGGGCTTCGCAGAGCGTACCATCGGTGTGTTCAACATGGTCGCTTGGGGTGGCGCGGGTGCGAACTTTGTGGTCGTCGGTGATGATGACCGCAGTGACCTGCGCGCTGTCGCCGAAGCTGCGGCCACCCAGGTCTGAAGGCGACTTCTTCTCAATTTTTCAAAAATTTTCGCGAATTGCGGGAATAATCCGGTCTGCCCGTCTGTAACCCTCCTGCAAGCACACCCCAAGGTGCTTGCGTTTGCAGGTAGGAGCCTGGCCATGACAGGGACCGTCTTGAGAGCCTCCGGTGTGTTTTTGGGAGGACGTGATTGGGCACCAGCTTTCGCTGGTCCGGTTTCAAGCGGCCCATTGGCCAGACCTCCTATCTGCCTGGATCCAGAGCTCGCCTTTGATGCGGGCACCATTTTCTCACAGCATTTCCTCAGGAGGTTTTATGTTTTCAATGCGTTTTCCCGCCGTTTTGGCCGTGGCCGTTCTGGCCCCGGGCCTCGCCATGGCGGCTCCCGTTGTTTTTTCCGCAGCCGGGCCAAATGCGGCCAGCATTCAGGCGGAGGTCGATGCCTTTCGCACCGCTTTGGGGGCTCTCAACCCCAATGAGCCGCAGAACTTCAAAGGGGGCCGAAGACAGATCAACTGGGATGCGGCACCGGATGCGGTGTCCGACCCGAATGAATTTCCCGGCGATTTCTTCAACTTTGGTGCGGCACCGCGGGCGCGGGGGATCGAGTTTCGGTCTAGTGTAAACCCCCTTGCCGGGCCGCCGGAGCAGATCGCCGAAGGGTTTCAGCTGAGCAGCACCGACGCCTCGGGTGAACCGGTCCGGTTCGGGTTTCCGGATGAGCTGGCGGTCTTCAGCCCCGAGCGGCTTTTTGCGCCCACGGGTGGTACCGTGTTCGACGTGTTGTTCTTTGATCCGGCTGATCAGGTCTCCCCTGCGTTCAGCATGGGTCTTGGGATCGTTTTCACAAACGTGAGTGAGATCGACATCGGCCTCCCCGAGCCAAGCACAGATGCTGCAATTGCACTTTTCACCGAAGGCCAGGATATCACGCAGGACACGCCGGATTTTGTCTTCAATGCGGAGGCCAGCGGGCCGGGTGGTTTGTCGTTCCTCGGCATTCTGTTTGATTCGCCCGTGATCGCCGGTGCGACTGTGCAGGCCGGTTTCATACCGATCGACGAAGCGACCAGCGGCAGCAGTGTTGTCGCGATGGACGATTTCATCTTTGGTGAACCCACCCCTGCACCGGTGCCATTGCCAGCTGGGGCCTGGTTGCTCGGATCCGCGCTGCTTGGCGCGGCAGGACTGCGCCGTCGCGGGCGGAACGCGTAAGACAGGAAGGCCGGCCTTCGCCATCGGAGGCCGGTGCCCCCTCGGAGGCCCGTGTTCGGGTGTGACCTCGCGGTCATTAACCACTTTCAAATCAGAGTTGCGTAGGTTGCGCGTTGACAGCCCATCTGTCGATGGGTCAGCAATCGGAAACACTTTTGGTGGACGCAACGATGAAAACTCAGATCATTTGGCCAATGGCCGCCCTCTTGACGCTTGGTGCTTGTGTGGAGTCAGGGACCGGGACGCCGATCCGAAACCTGCCTGAAGAGGTTGTTGCCATGGCCGCGCCGAATCAAGATCTGTCATCGGTGCGCATCAAAGAGGAAGATGGCTGCTATTGGTATCGGCATTCGGGGCCGGTTGAGACCACGCTGCTGCCGTTGCGGAACAAGGCCGGAAGCCCAATTTGCACCAAGCCCCCGTCTGAGTGATCGGGGCTTGGCGCCTGTTACAATGCGTCAGCTGCGGGCGGCGACATAGGTCTCTGCCGGGTAAAGATGGGCTGTGACCCCGGTTGAGACATTGTCGTAGAGCCCGTTGATATGCGCCATGACCATACGCACGCAACCAGAGCTGGCCCGCCCGCCGATCGAGCGCGGGCTCGGTGTGCCGTGAATGCGCAGATAGGTGTCGCGATTGCCTTCAAAGAGATAGAGCGCGCGAGACCCAAGCGGGTTGGTTGGCCCGCCGGGCACGCCATCGGCGAATTCTTCGTAGACATGCGGCTCGCGCTTGATCATGGCAGCGGTTGGTGTCCATTTCGGCCACTTGGCCTTGCGTCGGATCGTATAGACGCCCGGCTCGTATAGGTTGCCGCGTGCGATGGCGACGCCGTAACGCATGGCTGTGCCGTTGCCATCGACATGGTAGAGATAGCGCGCAACGGCATCGACGTGAATATCACCCGGTTGCAGGCTTGCGTTGGCCTCGACCCGCGTCGGCAGGAAGCGCGGATGCAGGCCCCAGGGGTTGGACGTGGATGGGTCATAATTCGCCGGTGTCACCCGTGCATCCCATGTCGCCCATTTGCCCTGCGCCGCCTCCGCCTGGCTTGCCACAAGCGTGGCCGGAAGAGCTGCAGAAAACAGCGCCGTACTGGTCTGAATAAAGTATCGTCTCGTTAACATTGGTCCCAATCCTCAATTACTACCCACTCAACGCTGTCTAGCGCCGGATGGTTTCCACCAACTTTACGCGAGATTCGAGGTTAAGAGGCTGTTGCTCACGCAATTGTGCAAGATCACGGGTCCCTCTTACAAAACAAAAAAGCCGCCCCAGGGGAGCGGCTTTCTCAAAATTCTGGTCGATGTTTCAGCCTTGGCGGGCTTTGAACCGGCGTTGTGTCTTGTTGATCACGTAGACGCGGCCTTTGCGACGCACAACACGGCAGTCACGGTGCCGATTCTTGAGCGAGCGGAGCGAATTGCGAACCTTCATGGTCCTCTCCTTTGGTCTCTCTGTCGGCGCGCGTGCCAGCGCCGGGGTTGCGGGCAGTCCGGCAAGCCGGACCGGGTGTTCAGGTGGTGGGCGATACTGGGATCGAACCAGTGACCCCTTCGATGTCAACGAAGTGCTCTACCGCTGAGCTAATCACCCACGACCGGCTCAAATACCCTGGCCCCAAATAAAATGGGGCGCGAGGGGTCGCGCCGGTAGCGGGTCTTTAAAAGGTAACGCAGATAAGATCAAGAGCTTTTGGATTCCCCTTTTTCTGCGCTATGCTTGCCCTTAAAGGTAGTTCTATGTCCGAGTCAGCGTTCGAAGTCAGTTATCCTGAGACACCGCGGTCTTGCGTGGTGTTTGCCTCCCCGCACAGTGGGCGGAACTACCCATGGGCAATGCTGCGCAGCAGTGTGTTGGATGAACTGACGATCCGGTCTTCCGAGGATGCCTTTGTCGATCAGCTTTTCGACTGTGCGCCGCAGTATGGCGCGCCCTTGTTGAAGGCCGGTGCGCCAAGGGCCTTTGTCGATCTTAATCGCAGCTGCGACGAGCTTGATCCTGCGTTGATCGACGGTGTGCGGCGGCGCGGACACAACCCTCGGGTCGCGTCTGGTCTGGGTGTGATTCCGCGTGTGGTTGCCAATGGGCGTGCGATCTATCGGGGCAAGATCAGTATGCTTGAAGCAACGACGCGGTTGAACACCTACTGGCATCCCTATCACAATATGCTGCAGGGCCTGCTGGATGATGCCGTGCAGCGGCACGGGCAGGCCGTGCTCATTGATTGCCATTCCATGCCACATGAGGCCGTGCAGGGTGTGGCCCGCTCCGGCGCGCGCAGCCCCGAGATTGTGCTGGGGGATCGGTTTGGTGCCGCTGCGGCCGCTGAGGTTGTTGATCGGGTGGAAGCGGCCTTTATCTCAGCGGGATTCACGGTCACGCGCAATGCACCCTTTGCAGGGGCCTACGTGGCGCAGGCCTATGGCCGCCCGACCCGGAGCCAGCACGCGGTGCAGGTTGAGATTGACCGCGCGATTTATATGGATGAAGGCCGGATCGAGCCCAGCGAGCGGTTCGCTGATGTGCAGCGGACGTTGCAGGGTGTTATTGCTGAGATTGCGCAGATCGGGCAGGAGCAGATGCCGCTGGCGGCCGAATAGCCCCGGTTAATTTCGCCTTCGGCGAGAGTACTTCTGGAAAAATGAAGCACGGTCGCGTTAGCGGAGAGCGCGGCCTTTCAGGATAGCGTCTGCGCCGAAGCGGGCGCGGATTTCATCGGTGGCGCGTTCGGCCTTGCTGCGGCGGATGGCCTGGGGGTCCAGCAGATCGCCTGAACGGTCCGCGCCTTCGGCGCTGGTTAGATCGGAGAGGCCGCAGCCCAGCAACCGGTAGGGGCCTTCATCCCCCACTTGATCGAAGAGGTCACGGGCGGTGCGATAGATCGTGTCGGCCATCTGCGTGGCGTCGCGCAAGCTCACCCTGCGGGACAGCAGCGAGTGATCGGCACGTTTGAGTTTCAGTGTGACTACGCGCCCTGCGAGGTCCTTGGCCTTGGCCCGGTCCGAGACTTTCTCGGCCATGCGCCAGAGGTGGCCATCGAGCAGGTCGGGGTCGGAGGTGTCATCGTGAAAGGTGGTTTCGTTCGAGATCGATTTCATCGGCGCATGGGCGGAGACGCGGCGGCGGTCTTGGCCGCGTGCCAGGTGCCACAGCCGGTCCCCCATGGAGCCGAAGCGGGCGATCAGGTCGGTCTGATCCCAGCGCAACAGGTCGGCGAAGGTGCGGATGCCTGCCTTGTCGAGTGCGGCTTGCGATGAGGCGCCGACCCCCCAGATCAGGCGCACAGGTTTGTCATGCAGGAAATTGACGGTTTCGGCCTTGCCGATGATTGAGAAGCCGTGCGGTTTGTCGAGATCGGAGGCGACTTTGGCCAAGAATTTGTTGTGGCTAAGGCCGATGGAGCCGGTGAGGCCCAACTCGCCGCGCATACGTTTGACCAATTGGGCGAGCATGGTTGCGGGCGGGTGGCCGTGCAACCGCGCGGTGCCGGAGAGATCCATGAAGGCCTCGTCCAGCGAGAGGGGTTCGATGTCGGGGGTCAGGTCCTGCATCATCGCACGGATGGCGCGAGAGGCATCCACATAGGCCTGCATGCGGGGTTTGATGATCACCGCGTCGGGGCAGAGTTTCAGGGCCTGGAACATCGGCATGGCCGAGCGCACGCCGCGGATGCGCGCCACATAGCAGGCAGTTGAGACCACACCGCGCCGCCCGCCGCCGATGATGACCGGCTTGCCTTCGAGGCTGGGGTTGTCGCGCTTTTCCACCGAGGCATAAAAGGCGTCGCAATCCATATGGGCGATGGAGAGGGTGTTCAACTCGTCATGCGCCACGACGCGCGGGCTGGCGCAGGCGGGGCAGCGCCGACCGCTCTTAAATTCTGTCAGGCAATCACGGCAAAGGGCGGGCATTTTCGCAAGGGTCAGTTATGATCGCAGCATGTCCCGATCTTACGCCACGGCGCCGGAAATGAACATGCCCTTCCACGGGGCGAAGCTGGCGCTTTTGACCGAGCGTCATGTGGTCACCTTGCTGCGAGATGATCGTTCCGATATCGACCATGCGGCTCGCTGGGACCTGCCGGGCGGTGGGCGCGAAGGGACGGAAGACCCCCTGGAGTGTGTTCTGCGTGAGACGCGGGAGGAGCTCGGTCTGGCGCTGCTGACCCGCGATGTGGTCTGGGGGCGGCGGTTCGAGCGCCGGGGGCTTGGGTTTTGGTTTTTCGCTGCGAATGTCGACGACGACCTGCTGCGCGACATTCGCTTTGGCGATGAAGGGCAGGGGTGGGCCGTTATGACGCCCAAACAGTTTTTGCATCACCCCAAGGTCATCGCGCACTTCCAGGACCGGCTTCGTCTGTGTCTTGATGAGCTGTAGTTAACAGAAAAACCCCCCGCTGTTCTGAGCGGGGGGAGGTAACGAACCTCAGGAAGACGCGGTTCGTTGGGGAGTATCACCTTACGTCAACTTACCACCTAAAGGCGAATTCCCCTAACCGGGAATGGCTTGGCGCGGCCACATCCTGTGGTCTGTTGTGCGATAGACACAGTGTCTTGAGTCGTCTGACGTGACGGTGCTTGTGGGTAACTTTGAAATGTAGTCTGAGATCAGTGGTTTGGCTGCAGTGCTTGTGGGCTGTTCATCTCGGCCAGAATTGCTTCGGCAGCTGCCTTAGGACTAGGCGATTGCCATACCGGACGCCCGACAACGATATGATCAGCGCCGTCTGCGACGGCATTTGCGGGGGTGGCGACTCGCTTTTGGTCTCCCAGATCGCTGCCCATGGGGCGCACGCCGGGGGTCACGATGAGTCGGCCTTCGGCCTCGGGCAGGGCGCGGATCAGCGCGGCTTCCTGCGGGGACGCGATCACGCCATCGGCACCGGCCTCGAAGGCGCGGGCGGCCCGTGTTGTCACCAGCTCAGGCAGGTCGCCCGCGCGGATCTGGCAGGCGTCGAGATCGGTGCGGTCGAGCGAGGTGAGGATGGTCACGGCCAGGATTTTCATCTCGGACCCCGCAGCGCCTTCCTTGGCAGCGGCCACCACGTGAGGGTCACCGTGCACGGTGAGAAAGTCGAGATCAAATTGCGCCAACCCGCGCACGGCAGCCTCGATAGTGGCGCCGATGTCGAAGAGCTTCATGTCGAGGAAGATGCGCTTGCCGTGTTCTTGCTTGAGCTCATTGGCCAGCGCCAGCCCGCCCCCGGTGAGCATGCCCAGGCCGATCTTGTAGAAGCTCACCGCGTCACCCAGCTTTTGTGCCAGTTCTGCCCCTGCCACTGCATGCGGCACATCCAATGCCACGATCAACCTGTCATCAGCCATTGTGCGCTCTCTCTTTTGCCCGAAGGTTCCTTAGGCATTCCGCGAGGGTCTGTCCACGCGCGTAACAAAAAAATGCCCGGCGCCATGGGCCCGGTTCGAGCAGGTGTTTGTGGTCCTGGATGGGGTCTGCATGGCGACACCTGGGGAAGGATCGACGCCCCCAGCCTCTTTCATATCCACGTCCCGCCGCCCGCCTCGGCAAGTGGTGTGTGAGGTCGGGCCGCGCAGCGGACGGCGCACAAAGCCAAATCGTTACACATCGACAAAGCTGGCAGGACACGGGGCGAAGCCGATCCGGTGCCGTTGTCTGAACTGAGAGATGACGTTTTGGGGCCATGTGTTAACGGGGAAAGGCGCGCCTGCTTTCCCATGGGGGCGGTTTGATTCACATCACGGCAAGAGGTGGGGGCTACACCTATGGTTGATTTTGGGACATGGTCGGCCTTGAAGGAGGCCGAGCAGCGCCCCAGATAATGCAATGAGGTCCTGACCGCTGACGTGCCGCTGAGCCGGGCGCAGCCACGAGGGGACGCTTAACATAAAGGAGAGACCCATGGACTTGAGCAAGTTCACGGAGCGGTCGCGCGGTTTCATTCAGGCCGCACAGACCATCGCAACCCGGGACAGTCACCAGAGGCTGGCGCCGGAACATATCCTCAAAGCGCTGATGGATGACGATCAGGGGCTGGCAAGCAACCTGATTTCCGCTTCGGGCGGGCAGCCCGCGCGCGTGGTCGAAGGAGTCGAGACGGCACTGTCGAAGACGCCGAAAGTGAGCGGCGATGCCGCGCAGATCTATCTGGACAACGGAACCCAGAAGGTGCTGGCCGAGGCGGAGACCTTGGCCAAGAAGGCAGGCGACAGCTTCGTGCCGGTAGAGCGTATTCTAATGGCGCTCTGTATGGTCAAATCAGCTGCTAAGGAGGCTTTGGATGCTGGCGGAGTCACCGCTCAGGCCCTGAATGGGGCCATCAATGACATCCGAAAAGGCCGCACAGCGGACAGCGCCAGCGCTGAGGACGGCTACGACGCGCTGAAGAAATACGCGATGGATCTGACCGAGCGGGCGGAGGCGGGTAAGATCGACCCGATCATCGGGCGCGACGAGGAAATCCGCCGCGCGATGCAGGTGCTCAGCCGCCGGACCAAGAACAACCCGGTGCTCATTGGGGAACCCGGTGTCGGTAAGACGGCGATTGCCGAAGGGCTTGCCTTGCGCATCGTGAATGGCGATGTGCCCGAGAGCTTGAAGAACAAGAAGCTTCTGGCGCTGGACATGGGTGCGCTGATCGCAGGTGCAAAGTATCGCGGCGAATTCGAGGAGCGCCTGAAGGCCGTGCTGACCGAAGTGACCGAGGCCGCAGGCGAGATTATCCTTTTCATCGACGAGATGCACACGCTGGTCGGTGCGGGCAAGGCGGATGGCGCGATGGACGCGGCCAACCTGATCAAACCCGCATTGGCACGGGGTGAGCTGCACTGTGTTGGTGCGACCACGCTCGATGAATACCGCAAATATGTGGAGAAGGACGCGGCGCTGGCGCGGCGGTTCCAGCCGGTTATGGTGCAGGAGCCGACGGTGGAGGACACCGTCTCGATTCTGCGCGGCATCAAGGAGAAATACGAGCTGCACCATGGGGTGCGGATTTCGGACTCGTCCTTGGTCGCGGCGGCGACACTCAGCCACCGCTATATTACTGACCGCTTTTTGCCGGACAAAGCCATCGACCTTGTGGACGAGGCGGCGAGCCGCTTGCGCATGGAAGTGGACAGCAAACCCGAAGAACTTGACGCTTTGGATCGCGAGATTCTGCAGAAGCAGATCGAGGCCGAGGCGCTGCGACTGGAAGATGACGCGGCCAGCAAGGACCGGCTGGAGACCTTGGAGAAGGATCTCGCCGAACTGCAGGAGCGCAGCGATGAACTGACAGCTCAATGGCAGGCCGAGCGAGACAAGATGGCCGGTGCGCGCGACATCAAGGAGTTGCTTGATCGGGCCCGCGCTGATCTGGAGATCGCCAAGCGCGAGGGCAATCTGGCGAAGGCCGGGGAGCTCAGCTACGGCGTGATCCCGCAACTTGAGAAACAGCTGGAGGCCGCCGAGGGTCGCGACGAAGGCGACGTGCTGGTCGAAGAGGCGGTGCGCCCGGATCAGATCGCGAGCGTCGTCGAGCGCTGGACGGGCATTCCCGCCGGCAAGATGCTGGAAGGCGAGCGCGACAAGCTCTTGCGCATGGAAGATCAGTTGCACGCGCGGGTCATCGGCCAGAATGCCGCCGTGGGCGCGGTGGCCAATGCGGTACGGCGCGCGCGCGCTGGCCTGAACGACGAGAACCGGCCTTTGGGCTCGTTCCTCTTCCTCGGGCCGACCGGTGTTGGCAAAACCGAGCTGACCAAGGCAGTGGCCGAGTTCCTCTTTGACGATGACAATGCGATGGTGCGCATCGACATGTCCGAGTTCATGGAAAAGCATGCGGTTGCGCGTCTGATCGGGGCCCCTCCCGGGTACGTGGGCTACGATGAGGGCGGCGTGCTGACCGAAGCGGTCCGCAGACGTCCGTATCAGGTGGTGCTGTTCGACGAGGTCGAAAAGGCGCACCCAGATGTGTTCAACGTGCTGCTGCAAGTGCTCGATGACGGGGTGCTGACCGATGGACAGGGCCGCACGGTGGACTTTAAGCAGACGCTGATCGTGCTGACGTCAAACCTGGGATCGCAAGCGCTGAGCCAGCTGCCGGAGGGGGCGGATTCCTCGCAAGCGCGGCGCGATGTGATGGACGCGGTGCGGGCGCACTTCCGGCCCGAGTTCCTGAACCGGCTGGACGAGACCATCATCTTCGACCGGCTGAACCGCGACAATATGGATGGCATCGTTGATATCCAGATGGCCCGGCTGCTGAAGCGGTTGGCGGGGCGCAAGATCATGCTCGATCTCGACGCCGGTGCGCGGAAATGGCTGGCCGATGAAGGCTATGACCCCGTGTTCGGCGCGCGGCCCTTGAAGCGGGTGATCCAGCGGGCGCTACAAGATCCCTTGGCAGAGATGCTGCTGGCCGGAGATGTGAAGGATGGCGACAGTGTAACAGTGACTGCGGGCAGCGAGGGGCTGATCATCGGGGACCGTGTGGCCGCCTCGAACCGGCCCAAGCCGGATGACGCCGTCGTTCACTGACGTGGACCACAAACAATGGAGTAAGGCCCGGCGGAGCAATCCGCCGGGCCTTTCATTTGGCTCAGCTGTTCTCGTCGGGCAGGATCACGGTGTCGACCACATGGATCACGCCATTGGAAGCTTCGACATCCGCCGAGGTGACCGAGGCCTCGTTGATCTTCACACCGTCCGACAGATCAACGGTCAGATCACCGCCCTGCACGGTTGTGGCGCTCATGCCGTCGCTGAGGTCGGCGGACATCACCTTACCTGGCACCACGTGATAGGTGAGGATCGCGATCAACTGATCCTTGTTTTCGGGGAGCAGCAGCGACTCAACAGTGCCCTCAGGCAATGCGGCAAAGGCCTCATCCGTGGGCGCGAAGACGGTGAACGGGCCGTCCCCCTTCAGCGTGTCGACCAGATCAGCGGCCTCGACGGCCGCGACCAGAGTGCTGAAACTGCCTGCATTTGCGGCGGTGTCCACAATGTCTTTGGCGTAGCTGCCTGCAAAAGCCGTTGTGCCGAGCAACGCAAAGCCTGCGGTCAGGCTCAGAAAGTTCCGACGAAACATAGATGTCTCCTTTATGAAAGGTGCATGCCACCATGGCATCTGCGAGGGAGACGCTGGGGGGAGCGGGTTGGATCACCGGGGATTCCCGCCGATGTGGTTTGACCAAAAATCGCAGCGCGCTAAGCGCAGGGGGTGCCAGACTTCCAATAACAATAATGTCAGAGCACGCCCTGATACGACTGTCTCAGATTGCCGGACTTGAACCGGCGTGGCCGCTGAGTGCCGTCACCTCGGGCCTTGGGCCGAGGTTGGTGATGCATTGACCTCCGTCCTGAAATGGCGCCAAGAAGGGCGGGCAGAACAAGCTGGCACATCTCATGACACTCCCTCCTGATCTGGTGATTTTCGATTGCGACGGCGTGCTGGTGGACAGCGAACCGCTGACCAATGTGGTGATCCGCGACAATCTCGCCCGCCATGGGTTGGACCTGTCCTTACAGGAGATCCTGGGAACTTTCGTGGGCGGGACCATGGCTGGTGTGATGCGGGAAGCGCGCGCCATGGGGGCGCAGCTTCCCGATGATTGGGTGGGTCGCATCTATGAAGAGATGTTCGTCGTGCTGGCCGAAAAGGTCGAGATCGTCCCTGGGATTGTGGGTGTGCTGGACGCTCTGGATCAGGCATCTATTCCGTATGCCGTGGGCTCCAATGGTCCGCACCGGAAGATGGAGATCACACTCGGACGCACCGGCCTGAGTGATCGCCTGCAAGGCCGGGTCTACTCCCGCGAGGATGTGGCCAACCCCAAACCCGCACCTGACCTCTACTTACAAGCTGCCGCGCGGGCAGGAGTGCCACCGGAACGGGCGGTTGTGATCGAAGACAGCCCGACCGGCGCGCGGGCCGCACAAGCTGCGGGCATCCGGTGTTTCGGCTATGTGGCCGATACCGATCCGGCGCGGATGACACCTTTTTGTGAGGCGGTGTTTGACCGGATGCAGGTGCTGCCCGGACTGCTTGGCCTCTGAAGCGCATCGGAAAAGGTTACAACCGCCTGTCACATTCGTGACTCGAAATGGTTTGGCGCATGGACCGGAACCCCCTACATCACGGGTGATCACGAAGCTCAGGAGGGTCCCATGGCCTATCGTTGGACCAATACGCTCACCCGCAAAGACGCAACACCCGAGGCGCTGTTTCTCAACCGGCGTCAACTGATGGCGGGGGCCGCAGCCGGTGTTGCGCTGGCGGGCACAGGCGCGCGGGCAGAAGAGGTGTTGGAACCGAACTCCTGGGAAGACATCACCGAGTACAATAATTTCTATGAGTTCGGCACAGGCAAGAGCGACCCGGCCACCTATGCTTCGGCGCTGACGACCGAGCCGTGGAGCGTGACCATCGATGGTCTCGTCGACCGCCCCGGTGAGTATGACTTCGAGGACATCATGGCTGAGATGACGGTGGAGGAGCGGATTTACCGCTTCCGCTGTGTTGAGGCGTGGTCGATGGTGATCCCGTGGAACGGGTTTGAACTTGCTGATCTGCTCGGCATGGCGGGTGTGCAGGAGCAGGCCAAATACGTGCGCTTTGAAACACTTTACCGCCCGGAAGAGATGCGGGGACAATCCAGCCGGTTTATCGACTGGCCGTATGTCGAAGGGCTGCGTCTCGACGAAGCCCTTCATCCGCTGACGATCATGGCAACCGGCATCTACGGACGCACGATCCCGAACCAGAATGGTGCGCCGATCCGGCTGGTGGTGCCGTGGAAGTATGGGTTCAAATCGATCAAATCGATTGTGAAGATCACACTGACTGATGAGCAGCCGATCAACACGTGGCAGGCCTTGCAGGCGAACGAGTATGGATTCTATGCCAATGTGAACCCCGAGGTGGATCACCCACGTTGGAGCCAGGCGACTGAACGTCAGATCGGCGGCGGGCTGTTTTCCAAGCGTATCCCGACACTCAAGTTCAATGGGTACGAAGAGGAGGTCGCCAGCCTTTACGAAGGTATGGATCTCACCCGGTTCTACTGACCGAAGACCACCTGATGCATGACGCGCCCGGGCAGCAGTGTGAAGGCCCCGGCGCCGACAAGCGCGATCCAGAACAATTCACGCATTGTTTTCCTATGTGCCATAATGTTGCCGCGGCGTGCGTTCAGGATACCGGAGGCTATGCCAAAGATCGTATAGATCGACAGAAGATGGATGGCGCTAAAGGGACCGAAATGGCGGATGTCATGTATCCAGAAGCTGGACAGGGCGACCAACGCCATCAGGCCGACCCAGATGTAGCCGCAGATCCGGTGCGTGTCGCTGCCCTTGGGCAACATCAGTTGCACGGTGCCGAGCATCAACGCGGCGAAGGCCCCGAGCGCATGGATGACTATGATGACGCTCGACTGAAAGAGCGGTGTGAGTGACATATGCGCAATCCGGCAAGTGAC
>NZ_BLIV01000002.1:0-50000 GCF_009811755.1 Roseobacter cerasinus | reverse complement strand
GTACGGTAACACGTACTGGAGGACCGAACCCACATCCGTTGAAAAGGATCGGGATGAGCTGTGCCTAGGGGTGAAAGGCCAATCAAACTCGGAGATAGCTGGTTCTCTGCGAAATCTATTTAGGTAGAGCGTCATCCGTATACCCTCGGGGGTAGAGCACTGGATGGGTAATGGGGCCCCACAGGCTTACTGATCCTAACCAAACTCCGAATACCGAGGAGTACTAGATGGCAGACACACGGCGAATGCTAACGTCCGTCGTGGAGAGGGAAACAACCCTGACCTACAGCTAAGGCCCCTAATTCATGGCTAAGTGGGAAAGCAGGTGAGACGACCAAAACAACCAGGAGGTTGGCTTAGAAGCAGCCATCCTTTAAAGATAGCGTAACAGCTCACTGGTCTAAATAAGTTGTCTTGCGGCGAAGATGTAACGGGGCTCAAGCCATGAGCCGAAGCTTAGGATGCGTTTATCGCATGGTAGCAGAGCGTAGTGTGACATAATTCCATGTCTCCTTACTCCCTTCGGGGATATTGGAGACGCGGAGTTTTCTGTGAAGCCGGCGCGTGAGCGATCCGGTGGAGAGATCACTAGTGAGAATGATGACATGAGTAGCGACAAACAGTGTGAGAGACACTGTCGCCGAAAGTCCAAGGGTTCCTGCTTAAAGCTAATCTGAGCAGGGTAAGCCGACCCCTAAGGCGAGGCCGAA
Source organism: Roseobacter cerasinus (assembly GCF_009811755.1). GTDB lineage: Bacteria > Pseudomonadota > Alphaproteobacteria > Rhodobacterales > Rhodobacteraceae > Roseobacter > Roseobacter cerasinus. The sequence continues at coordinate 49,290 of NZ_BLIV01000002.1, read as the reverse complement.
AGGCGTAGTCGATGGGAATCAGGTTAATATTCCTGAGCCAGATGGAAGTGACGAATTGCGAAGGTTGTTCATCCTTATCGGATTGGGTGGGCCGCTCAGCAGTTCCTGGAAATAGCTCCATCATGAGATCGTACCCTAAACCGACACAGGTGGACTGGTAGAGAATACCAAGGCGCTTGAGAGAACGATGTTGAAGGAACTCGGCAAAATACCTCCGTAAGTTCGCGAGAAGGAGGCCCAGTTTCTACGCAAGTATTGGCTGGGGGCACAAACCAGGGGGTGGCGACTGTTTATTAAAAACACAGGGCTCTGCGAAGTCGCAAGACGACGTATAGGGTCTGACGCCTGCCCGGTGCCTGAAGGTTAAAAGGAGAGGTGAGAGCCTTGAATTGAAGCCCAGGTAAACGGCGGCCGTAACTATAACGGTCCTAAGGTAGCGAAATTCCTTGTCGGGTAAGTTCCGACCTGCACGAATGGCGTAACGACTTCCCCGCTGTCTCCAACATCGACTCAGCGAAATTGAATTACCTGTCAAGATGCAGGTTTCCCGCGGTTAGACGGAAAGACCCCGTGCACCTTTACTACAACTTCACACTGGCATTAGGCCGAACATGTGCAGGATAGGTGGTGGGCTTTGAAGCGTGAACGCCAGTTTGCGTGGAGCCTCCCTTGAGATACCACCCTTGTTCTGCTTGATGTCTAACCGCGGTCCGTTATCCGGATCCGGGACCCTGTGTGGTGGGTAGTTTGACTGGGGCGGTCGCCTCCTAAAGCGTAACGGAGGCGCGCGAAGGTTGGCTCAGAGCGGTCGGAAATCGCTCGTTGAGTGCAATGGCAGAAGCCAGCCTGACTGCGAGACTGACAAGTCGAGCAGAGTCGAAAGACGGCCATAGTGATCCGGTGGTCCCGAGTGGAAGGGCCATCGCTCAACGGATAAAAGGTACGCCGGGGATAACAGGCTGATACTGCCCAAGAGTCCATATCGACGGCAGTGTTTGGCACCTCGATGTCGGCTCATCTCATCCTGGGGCTGGAGCAGGTCCCAAGGGTACGGCTGTTCGCCGTTTAAAGAGGTACGTGAGCTGGGTTTAGAACGTCGTGAGACAGTTCGGTCCCTATCTTCCGTGGGTGTAGGATACTTGAGAGGAGTTGCCCCTAGTACGAGAGGACCGGGGTGAACGATCCACTGGTGGACCTGTTGTCGTGCCAACGGCAGTGCAGGGTAGCTATGATCGGACAGGATAACCGCTGAAGGCATCTAAGCGGGAAGCCCCCCTCAAAACAAGGTATCCCTGAGAGCCGAGATAGACCATCTCGTCGATAGGCCAGAGATGTAAGCACAGCAATGTGTTCAGTTGACTGGTACTAATTGCTCGATAGGCTTGATTTGATCCAGTAGAAGAGAGATTTTCTATTCATATCAAAAGCATACGCACACTACACAGCTGCACGTGACTTGGACACAGAGGTTTTTCATGGTTTGGTGGTCATAGCGAGAGCAAAACACCCGGTCCCATCCCGAACCCGGCCGTTAAGTGCCTTAGCGCCGATGGTACTGCGTCTTAAGGCGTGGGAGAGTAGGTCACCGCCAAACCTAGCAAAACCTCTGTATCGTATCTCTCTTTCGATGCGCCTCATATTCAATCTGATTGAGGCAGCGCAATTGGCGCGGGATGGAGCAGCCCGGTAGCTCGTCAGGCTCATAACCTGAAGGTCGTAGGTTCAAATCCTACTCCCGCAACCAGCTAAACCTACTACCCCTTGAGCAGCTAGCTCAGGGTGGTGGTGGTTAGCTTCCGCCAAAGTCTTCAGAATATCCAAATCAGCCTGGATAGGGTTGTCTGCAGGTTGATCGTAAGCGGTGCAAATTACCCCTTCAGTAGGTTCTTCCAGTGTTCACCATTTGGGATTACAGTGGCGCTACGCGCCACCAAGGGTAAGCGTTGCATCTGACCCCCTAAAACACCCCTGATCCGCCTGCCGTCAGCAGTTTATGATGTTTCCAAAAGGATACAGGCATCATGAACTCTCAAACGCTAGGCGGTCTGGCAAGTGATCAGAAAATCGAAAATGTCTTCCGTGTCTTTGGCTACTCCATTCCTATCGGGAAAGACGGTCGCCGCATGTGGCCTACAAAATTCAAACGCGAAATGGCCAAGCAAATGATGTCCGGGAAACTCACTGTTGGCGATGTCCAGAAAACGTGCCGAGTGTCGGACAAGACCGCGTACAGATGGAAAAGTGACTTTCAGACCCCCACAAAGAAGGCCGCGAAGCGCAAGGATCGGCCAGCGTTTGTCGAAGTGCAGGTCAACGAGGCCAAACCGGTCGATCCGATCTCACATGGGCAGATTAAATTGAAGCGCGGCGCGACAGAACTGACGTTACCCACCGACTATCCGGTCAAGCAGCTCGCATTGCTGATCCGAGCCCTCGACGGCAAGATATGATCTCACCAGCGGGCAACTTCAAATTCTACGTCGCCACAAAGCCGGTCGATTTCCGCAAGGGGATGGATGGGCTGGCGGCGATCGTCATGAATGAGTTTGAGCTTGATGCCTTCTCAGGCGCGATCTTCATTTTTCGCTCAAAACGGGCGGACCGTTTGAAAATGATCGTCTGGGACGGTACCGGTCTGGTGCTGGTGTACAAGCGGATCGAAGGCAAGGGGTTCGAGTGGCCGCGGATCAGCGATGGGATGATCACCATCAACAAGTCGCAGTTCGAGGCCCTCTTCGAAGGGCTCGACTGGAAACGGGTAACGGCGCGATCTGTACGCCGACCGGCTGCGGTATGACGACGGAGGAATGAGATTTGGCCGATCTACTCATAACCGACATTCCCGATGCGGTGTTCGCCGAGCTGCAAGTGCGCGCTCATGAGGCTGGCCTTTCGCTCGAAGACTACGCGAGGCGCTTGATCTGTGACGCTGTTGTTGAGCACTGGCACAAGCAGGATGCAGACATCACGATGGCGCAGCTGCGCGACACCACGGCGTCCATTCTCAGGGTCGCGGCGCGAGAACCGGTCTTTGTTGCAGACGATGACGGACAGAGGTTCGTGTTGATATCCGTTGGTGAATACGACCGCCTAGCTGATCCGATCGACACGCCAGCATAAACTGCTCAATCCGCCGTCTGCGCACTCCCGACATTCGCCGCATCTTCTTCAAAGGTCGGAAGTGCGGACAAAGCCGCCATTCACTTTTTTCGCTTTGCTGACGCAGCATTTATTCGCAGCCGCAGCACTGCTTTTGTTCAGGACACATCGTAGTCGTCGAAGCGGTCGTTTGCGACTGCCGATCTTTAGCGATCCATAACGTCATAGTCGTCGTTGTTGTTTGTCGGACAGAAGGTGACGCAAGCTCACTACTCTGAAATAGTGATGGGATGCTTCACTTCATCACGACGTTCCTATCGGTTGTGGCGTTTGCGGACCTACTTTGGAGCCCCACGCCGAGGGCTGCCAGCGCCGAAGATTCAGCCCCACATCCCGCATCGCCTCCTGTCGGTCTGATGTGGAATCGCGCGGGGCTGCCGGCGGTTTTTCCTTTGCAGGTCAAATCGCCGGCGGGGCGGGATTATGTCATGACGTTGATTGACTGCGTGACCAGTGCGGAGGCGTTGGCGGCTTATGTGGAGGGTGGCGCGTTTTTCCGGGTGTTGGTGCCGCCGGGTCACTACCGTGTGCGCTTCGCTGCGGGCCGGGCTTGGCAGGGCGATAAGGACCTCTTTGGTCCCGGCGCGCTGACCGAGCACTTCGAGTTGGAGGCGCCGCTCACCTTCGAAATCCGGAACCCGGGCATCAAGGTGGGGCATATCATCGACCTGTCCACCGCGGCTCTCGGGCAGATGGCGCAGGCGCAGACGTCGGAGCTGTTGGTGTGCCAGACCGTTCGGTCGGAGATCCTCCGCTTGCCTGTCAGTGGTGAGATCGCGCTTGCGTTCCCCGGTGTGGAGAGTCAGCATTTGATCCAATCCTGGCGCGGGCAGTTGGTCTTTCCCGAGCGGCGCAGGAGTAAGGTGTTTCGTCCTCCGATCCATTTCGAATATCGCAACCTCAAGCGGCATCGCGCTGTGCGGACGCGGGTTTATGGGGGAGGATGAGGCTTGGGGATGACGTGAGCGGGGCGTCGTAGGGGCCCGCGTTAACCATGTTTGAGAAACAGGGTGAATTGGTTAATGTTCGCGTTTAACGATAACGGAAACGTGATAGCGGGTGAGGCATTAGGCACGAATTGGCGTGAAGTTACCTTGTCCTTGATCTGGATCAAGGCTCGCCGGTGGGCGAGCGCTGCAACTAGGTGTGCATTGCAGGATATGATTGTGAGGAAATTTGAACCAGTTTGAGCAATACGGAGCCAGCGGAGCAAGTGTCGCTGGCGTTGGCCAAGAGCAAATGCGCAGTGGACCCGAAAAAAGTCCGCCTCGATCAGCGCTCCGTACGTTGCCGACACAAGAGAAGCATCGCGAAAGCGTTCGCGATCTAACCCGGGTAGTTCACGAGAAAAGCTTGTTTGGAGATATCCCGTTTTCTGACGCGAAGTTTGACAGGGCTTTTGACAAGACTCTGACCGAGGCGGAACAGCACTTAGGGCTCACTGTCTCTCTTGGGAACCGTGTTCTCGGTTGCTGTTATTGTTCCATCGGTGACTATTTTATCGGCGAAGGTGCGCGAATTGCTTCGGTGAATACTATCTGCGTGGATCAGGGTGCGGCCAACGGGCTGCTCGGTGGGAAAGTGGCGCTTAGGCTGACGAAAGGTATTGAGGTTTGGGCCCGATCGCGAAGGTCGACACATATCCTTTATCATGTAACGTCGGGGATAAAAATTAGACAGGCGGATGAGTTCTTCCGTAAGATTGGGATGAAGCAGATTGGCGGCAGCTATGGGGTGAGGCTATTTTGAGGATGCAAGATCAGTCTAAAGAAAGCTCGTTTGCGTCCCATGTAAATAGCATCGCATATCATGTGAGTTTTCGTCGGATCAAATTCATTTATAGACTATCGCCTCTAATTGTAGTCTTGAAATCAATAGACAGCAAACTGCCTAATAAATTTGCTTGGTTAGATGCGTTAAACAAATTTACTCGCCGATCTTTAATTCTTTTAGTGCTGTTTCTTCTAAGTTTGCCTCCCAGCGCGGAAGCAGACCGCGCCAATCACTGCCCAGAGGTTTGGTCCCAGTATGTCGATACAGTAGAAGATATACTTACCCACAGTAGTGTGAAAGCCGGACCAGTTTTCTTTGTCGGAACTGGTGGTGAAGTTTATGACTGCCTGGATGAGAATGTCGGCGTTCAACTCTTTGAAGAAATTGGTCAATATCACAAAGCGATATCACATCTTTTTGAGGGCAATCTGACTGGTGGATCATCTGAGTGGCCGGATAACGTATGTAGCGTTGGCGATGTGAAGAGTTCTATAGGTTCCTATATTGTAATTAATTTGCCGCATGTCCCTGACATTCTTTCTGATGAAATCTGTCTTATGCGAATAGTGAATTCACTCGATCGCCGCATTAATCATTGAATGGAAACTGATCGTGACTGAAGAAAATCTGCCTGAAACAACCTTTGCCACTGAGCATCCCAGTCGAGGTGCGCTGAACGCGTCGCTGAATTTCGGTTTAGGGAGGATTAGCGGCAGTTACGATCCGCAGGAAGGTGGCTCTCTGAGTTTGAGTTGGGGCGGATCCGTTGGGTTCGGTCGGGCGAAGGTCGGTTTGCAGATCGATTCAGAGGCAAACGGTTGGAGTTGGTCTTCACCGGGCCCTGTCAGTTTTGGTGAAAAATACACGATAGATGGAAAGTACGGCACGTTTGGTTTGAAACGAGGCCCCTTGAGCGTTGGCTTTGAAGTACATGAAGAAAACCCCCGAACCGGCTTCGAAGCTAGCAAGACGAAAATTTCGACAGACCTATACGATGACGAGGATAACTTTATTGGTCAAGCGGTCATTGATTTCGTAATCAGAGATGGAGTACCGCATACGCGAAGATATGAAACTGATATCTTCGGCAATATAATATCTAATACTGTTCAATTGGAAAAACTAGATCCACTAACTGCACAGAGGTGGTCTTCCGGAGTTTTTCAATTAGTCGACCAGCCTTCTGAATATGCATCCATAGATTTTAATGAATTATCTCCCGCCAATCCTGACAATTACTACAGAAATTCCCAAGGCTTATATGTTGAAAACAAGCCGCTAGGCTACACGATCGGAGAAGATGGCAACGTGTCCGGCATAGCTGGGCCGGACGGGACGTTTCAAGACATCTCTGGAAGTTTTACGCCGGAGCAGTTTCAGCACTACGGCCGCGTAAAGAAAGATGACTTCGGAAATGTTATAGGCCAACAACGCGCTACTTTTGGTCAGAGCCTTTTGGACGCAATAAAGTCTTTCGGCGACGCAATAGGTTTAGATGGAAAGCCTGGTTATGACGGATCTTTCAATGGTCACATACCTGAGGATCAAAGAGTACCTGCTGATTTTCATCCGGTTGTACGCCCGCCGCGCCGTCCGGAGCGGGATTCACGACCTGAAAGCGAGCGAAGCAACTCTGATGACCGTGGTATCGAGCCAAGCGGTGGACGTGAGAAGAAAGAGAAAGCTTACCGCGAAAAACAAGAACAACGCGAGAAAGATAGCGGTGAGTCAAGTGGCGGCAAACCCGTTATTCTCGATTTAGACGGAGACGGCGTTGAGCTGACGGAGCTTTCGAAGTCGACGGTGTTCATGGACGCTGGTGGTGACGGTCTGTTGCATCGGACGGCGTGGGCTGGGTCTGGTGATGGAGTTCTGTTCATTGATGACGATGGCGATGGGGCGATCTCGGAGAAGAAGGAGTATGTCTTCACCGAGTGGGATCCGACGGCGACCGATGATCTGGCGGCTCTGCGGGCCGTGTTCGACAGCAATGACGACGGGGTGCTGGACGCCTCCGACGCGCGGTTTGCGGACTTCAAGGTTCTGGTGACCAATGCCGATGGTTCGACCACGGCGAAGACGCTGGCGGAACTGGGCATCACCTCGATCAACCTGACGGCGGATACGACGCGCATCGAGCTGCCGGATGGTTCGATGATCACCGGGCAGACGACGTTCACGCGTTCGGACGGCAGCACGGGCACGGTGGCGAATGCGACGCTGGTGGCCGAGGCGCAGGGCTACCGGGTCGAGCAGGACGAGAGCACACTGGCGGGCGGCGACCGACAGGTGGTGAGCACGGCTTATACGGCGACGGGGGACGTGGCCTATGTGATCACGTCGGTGACCAGCCCGGACGGATCCAGCATTCTCAACAGCTATGACGATGATGGCGACGGGGTGGTCGACCGGCTGCAGGAGATCTCGACGCAGGAGGTGAATGGGAACAAAGTAGAAACCGTCGTGAACAAAACCGGTTCGGACACGACGACGGCGATTGTCACCAGCCGCGTGGTGACCACGACCAGTGCGGATGGCGGCGATGTGACGATCCAGCGGGACTCGACGGGCGGCGGCTGGTTTGACCAGGAAGAGGTCCGCACGACCGCGCCCGATGGCAGCCGCAGCATCGTGATCAAGGATCTGGACAAGGACGGCGGGACCATCCGCAGCTCCAGCGAGACCACCACGATCAATGGGCTGACCCGCACGAAGGGCACAGATGAGGACGGTGATACGCTCAGCGACGTGACCGTGACCCACAGCATCACCGAGCATGGCGATGACAGCCGTACGGAGGTCACCGAGACGCGCAATCAGGACCTGAGCTTGCGGTCCTCCGAGGTGATGGTGGTGGGCCCGGATGGGCAGAGCCGGACCATCAGTCGTGACGTTGATGGTGACGGGGTGGTGGAGACCATCGAAGACCTGTCGATCACGCTGGGGGCTGGCGGCGACAGCACCTCGGTTCTGACGGTCAAGAACGGTTCCGGCACGACGCGCAGCACGGTGACCCAGACGCAGTCGGCGGATGCGCTGACCAAGACCATAGCGGCGGATGTGGATGGCGACGGCGACATCGACAGCACCACGGTGGACGCCACAGTGGTGCACCGCGATGGCAGCCGGGAGAACACGATCACCGTGACCAACACGGATGGGTCGGTGCGGTCGATGCAAAAGACCACGCTGGGTGCGGATAAGGTGACGTCTGAGACCTGGGTCGATCTCAATCAGAACGGTGTCTTCGACACGGATGAGCGGGTGCGGTCGGTCACCGTGGATGCGGCGACGCAGGACCGCACGACGCTGGATCAGACCCGCGCGATTGACGGCACGGTGCTCGCCAGCAGCACAACTGTGTCTTCTGAGGATGGTCTGACCGTCACCAGCACAACGGACGCCGATGGCGACGGCGATACGGATGTGGCTGTCTCGGATGTGACCACGGTGGACGGTGCTGGCGTCTCCACGCGGACCATCGAGATGCGCAACCAGGACACCACCCTGCGCGACAAAACCGTGGTCGAGACCAGCGCGGACGGGCTAACCACCACAACCCGGGTCGACGCGGACGGCAATGGCGCGTTCGACGGCCAGACCGTGGATATGCGTGTTCTGGAGGCGGATGACAGCACGACGCGGACCGTCTCAAACTATGCAGGGGACGGCACCACCCTGCTGAGCCGCAGCACATCCACCGAGAGCGCGGATCGGCGGGTTATGACCACCCAGGTGGATACAGATGGCGACGGCATCGCCGACCAGATCACGGTCTCCACTGAGGCCACTGATGGCACAACCACCGTCACGGACACACGCAAGGCCGCAAACGGGGCCACCATCACGTCTTCTGAGACCTGGATCAGCGCCAATGGCCTGGTCTCGCGCACCGCGCGCGACCTTGACGGCGATGGGATCACAGATGTCACCGACGAAAGCACAACCGTGCTGAATATCGATGGCAGCCGGACGCAGACGCTGGTGACACAGAACGGGGATCTGAGCGCCCGCACGACGACTGTGACGACAGTAAGCGATGACGGGCTGAGTACGCAGATACAGCGCGATGCGGACGGCGATGGTATCTTCGAACGCGATCAGACCAGCGCAACGGTGCTGAACGTCGACGGCACCCAAGTCACCACAGATGAAACCCGCGCCGCGGATGGTAGCCTGCTCTCTGCGGCCCAAACCAGTCGCAGCGATGATGGTCTGACCATAACCGCGCGCCTCGACACGGATGGCGACGGCATGGACGATCTGGTCACGACCGAGACCACCACGCTGCAGACCGATGGCGGCACAAGCGTCACATCAGACCTGCGTGAAGTGGGCGGCCCTCTGCGCAGCAGCACCACGACCACCCACAATGACAATGACACCTTGATTGTGACCGAAGTCGACGTGAACGGCGACGGGGCGGTTGACAGCCTCCAGTCCAACGTACTGGCGGACAGCGGTGTGCTGACCCAGACCCGGACCGACCAGGCCGCTGATGGCAGCCTGCAAAGCCGCATAGAAACGGTCACCAGCGCCAACGGCCTCACGGTGACAGCCCGCGCCGACGCGGATGGTGATGGCACCTATGAACGCACGCAGACAGCGGCCACCACACTGAACGCCGACGGCTCCCAAACAACCACAACAACCGAAAAAGGCGCCGATGGCAGCACCTTCGCAACCTCGACCCGCACCGTCTCGGATGACGGCTATGCCACAACGCAGTCAGACGACATGGATGGCGACGGCATAGACGAGCGCACCACAACCACGTCAACCTCCTGGTCGCTTGATGGCGTTCAGACCGAAACATCTCTGGAGACGGCGCAGAACGGAGACCTCCTGCGCAATCAATCCATAGTGACCAGTGCGGACGGCCGCAGCGTGACAACGCGCCTGGACGCAGACGGAAATGGGGCGGACGACGAAATCGTGACTGCAGTGCGCGGGGACGACGGGAGCCTCACAACTGAGACCACCTATCATGCGACGGGCGGTACCCTCATCGCCAAACAAACCTCCGTGCTCTCAGCAAATGGCCTGACGCGCCTGACAACGCTGGACCGGGACGGCGATGGCGCTTTTGAGCTGCGGAGCATGGATCGGACCATGCTCAAGCAGGACGGCGCCACACATCGTGTGGTGGAGCATCGGGATGGTCGCTATGTGGAGCTGGGTCGCGCGGAATATGAGACCAACGGCGACGGGCTGTCACTAAGCGCGTGGCTGGATCTTGACGGGGACGGAACCGATGACGTCTTCACGACGGATGTCACCGAACTGGCCGCCGATGGCGATACGCTGCGCGTTCAGACAAGCCGGGACGCCACATCGGCGCTGTTGTCCAAGATCACCACAACGACCAGTGGCAATGGACTGGGGAGATCGGTCCGTGTTGATCAGGACGGGGATGGCAACACAGATCGGCATGTCTCGCGGGTCGAGACCGGCGACGGTGCCGTGACCCAGACCGTACAGGAGTATGGTGCAGGCTATGCGCTCACGCGGTCGGTGACAGAAACCGTGTCGGCAGACGGCCGTGCGCGGTCCCAGAGCATCGACCTTGACGGTGACGGTTTTGCAGACCGGTCGGTTCAGACGACCGAAGATCTCAGCCGGGCCCTGACATCGGTTCAATCGGACCTGAAGATGGATGGATCCACCGCCGCGCAAGCGACCACGACGCAATCTGCAAACGGAATGTATCAGACCCAGAGCTTTGATTTTGATGGCGACGGGATGGCGGATCGCAGCCGGACGTGGGAGACGACCTACAACGCGGATGGCAGCGAGGTTGTGGAGTTGACCGAACGCTTCGGTCAGGGCGGGCCCGCCATGATCGAGACTGTCACGACCGCAGCCAATGGCTACCAGCAAACAGTCGAGACGGATCTCGACGGTGACGGTGTGATCGACGGGACGAGAACGCAGCTCATGTCCTATGGTGCTGACGGCAGCATGACCACAACGGATGTGACCCGCTATGCGGATGGTGAGTTGCAATCCTCTGTGACGACAACGACCAGCGCCGATGGGCGCATCCGTGAAGAGGTCGCCGATTACGACGGCAATGGCATTGCCGACAAGATCATCACCACCGAGCGGCATGCAGACGGCCAGGAAGTGGTCGTCGAGCGCGCCTTTGGCGAAGGCGGCAATGAAACCAACCGCTTTGTCACAATCACCACGTCGGACGACTTGGTGACCACCATCCTCCGGGACGGTAATCTGCAGACCATCACGCGCTCTGTTGTCGATAACGGCAGCTACGTCTGGGACAACGGTGTGACGGCCTCGATTGGAGAGCCAATTGTCGTCTATTATCCCGATCATGCAAACAGCGGCGGAGGAGTGCCTTCTGCCTCCGGGCCTGATCTCGCAATCGCCACTGGCGGCTTTGGATCACTGGTATACAGTAGCTCATCCGTCGCTGACTCAACCGGCGGCTCCAATGGCTCTATTACGACTACATCTGAGTTTGCTGTGACGGCAGCAAAACTGGTTGTCTCTCATGAGATTGACAGCTTCGGGATCGAGACCTGGACCAGTGAGAGGAGCTACTACAACAGCTCTGGCGCTTTTGTGAAGGAAACCTCCGAGGCGCGGTTGGATCAATCCGCGAAGGGCCGCATTCTGGATGAAGCAGCGCGGATCTTCGACACGGTTCTCGACCGGGACATGGACTTCAACGAAGTCGAAGCTCTTGTCGAATGGGTTGCGGACGGCTTGCTCAGGTTAGAGGACCTCGCTGATGAACTGCTGGGCTCTGCAGAGTTTGCACGCCGCTACGGCACCCAGTCCGATGCCGAGTTCCTGACCCAGATCTATCTCAACACCTTTGGCCGGGCGCCGAGCCTGCAGGAGTTGGACACCGCGCTGAACCAGCTGTCTTCGGGTACGCTGTCGAAAACAGATATGGCTTTGCAGCTGTCAGAGTCGACCGAGCATCTAATCGTTGGCAACGTGCATCGGTCGACCAACAACTTTGACGCCATCATCAACCCCGCAGAGTTTGAGCGCAGCCTCGACCGCGCCTATGTCGAAAGCCTGATCAAGAACCTTGTCGATGTGGCCTATGACCGTGACGCAACGGCGCAGGAGCTGGCGCACTTCGGGGATCTCTTGCTCGAAGACACAGATAGCCTAGAAGACATAGTGGTAAAGCTGCTCGCTGCGGATGCGGAGATCCAGGGCGTTGGCGCGAACAGCCTAGCAGGTCTGACAGGGACTGCCCTGATACAGCAGGCTTTCTTAAACGCGCTTGGGCGACAACCCAACCCGTCTGAACTGGCCACCTGGGAACAGAGCCTGTCTTCGGGGCATCTAACGACTGCCCAGTTCATTGCCTCTCTGGCACAAAGCCCGGATCACTTGGCTGTCGGCCCGGCCCATTTGGAAAACACCCAATCGAGCGTCACGCAAATCACCGGCACCAGTGCTGCGAACACCTTGACCCAAGGCGCTGGTCAGCAGGAGCTTCTCGGTCTTGGCGGGAATGACACGCTGAATGGCGGGGCTGACAGCGACCGTTTGGTCGGCGGGATTGGTAACGATTACATGGATGGCGGGTCGGGTAATGACATCTACGTCTGGTCGCTGGGCGATGGCAATGACACCATTTATGACAGCGCCATTTCACTGTCGGATACGGATCGGCTCGTGCTGACCGATGTGGCCTCCACCGACGTGACCCTGATCCGTCCGAATGACAGCAGCTACGGCATGCAGCTCACCGTCGGTTCCAGCGGGGAAGTTCTGACGTTCGCCCACCAGTACTATTTTTATGATACGCGCGGTTACGGCATTGAGATGATCGAATTTGCTGACGGCGTGACTTGGACCAAGGATGAGATCGAGGCGCAGACGCGGACCTACGGCACCAATGGGAACCAAAGTTCCATCATCACGACCTTCGCGGATGACAACATCTATGCGTTGGACGGCAATGACACCTTCGGGGGGAGCAAAGGCGATGACCGCCTCGTCGGCGGTCTAGGCAACGACAATATGAATGGTGGTGAAGGCAGTGACACCTATGTCTGGTCGCTGGGCGATGGCAACGACACCATCTATGACAGCGCGACGTCACTCACAGACGTCGACAAGCTCATCCTGACCGATGTGGTCTCCGCGGATGTCACGTTGATCCGCCCGAACGACAGCAGCTACGGCATGCAGCTCACCGTTGGATCCAGTGGCGAAGTGCTCACCTTTACACACCAGTACTACTACTACGACACGCGCGGCTACGGCATCGAGATGATCGAATTCAGTGACGGCGTGATCTGGGCCAAGGATGAGATCGAAGCGCAGACGCGGACCTATGGAACCGATGGCAACCAAAGCGCGATCCTCAACACGTTTGCGCGGGACAACATTTATGCACTGGACGGCAATGACACCTTTGGTGGAGGGGATGGCGACGATGTCCTCGTTGGTGGGCTCGGGAACGACAATATCAACGGAGGGGGCGGCAACGACACCTACGTCTGGTCGCTCGGGGATGGAAATGATACTATCTATGACAGTGCAACGTCACTCACGGACGTCGATAAACTTACCCTTACGGATGTGGCCTCGACCGATGTCACCCTGATCCGCCCGAACGACAGCAGTTACGGTATGCAGCTCACTGTCGGCTCCAGCGGGGAAGTGCTCACCTTCACCTACCAGTATTATTTCTACGACACGCGCGGCTACGGGATCGAGATGATCGAGTTTGCTGACGGCGTGACTTGGACCAAGGATGAGATCGAAGCGCAGACGCGAACCTACGGCACCAACGGCAATCAAAGCGCGATCATCGCGACCTTCGCGGATGACAACATCTATGCACTGGACGGCCATGACAGCTTCGGCGGCGGCAAGGGCGACGACCGCCTCGTCGGAGGCCTCGGCAATGACAGCATGTATGGGGGTGAAGGCAGTGACATCTACGACTGGTCACTCGGAGACGGCAACGACACCATCAATGACACCTCCACGTCATTGACGGAGGTCGATGTTCTGCACCTGCTTGACGTGGACTTTGCAGATGTTGATCTATCGCGGATGGGCAGTGATCTGATCATCACAATCCTGCCGAGCGGTGAAATCCTTACGGACACCAATCGCTTTTACTCTGCGACACAAGGATATGGTCTTGAAGTTCTGGCTTTTGCCGATGGCTCCTTCGTCGAAATACTGAGCCAGCCGGTAGCCGAGACCATCATCACCGGCACAAGTGCGGCAAACACGCTGGTCGGCTGGGGCTTCAAGGATCAGATCTTCGGGCTGGAGGGCAATGACACGCTCGATGGAAAAGGCGGAGATGACCTGCTCGAAGGCGGCACTGGCATTGATCTTCTGAAGGGAGAAACTGGCGATGATCGCTACATCTGGACCAAGGGGGACGGCAACGACACAATCGACGACAGCGCAACCTCGCTAAGTGACATCGACACACTTGTGCTGACGGACGTGACCTCAACCGACGTCGCACTCACCCGTCCCAACGACACAAGTTTTGCATTGCTTGTGACCATTCTCAGCACCGGTGAGGTGATCACCGTCGCCCAGCACTTTGCCTACTACGATACGCGTGGGACAGGCATTGAAGCCATTGCGTTCAGCGACGGCGTGACTTTGTTCAAGGATGAGATCGAGGCGCAGACGCGCATCTATGGTACCTCTAACAACGACGGCTCGATCCAGTACAGTTTTGCTGCGGACAATGTGTATGGCCTGGATGGCAACGATACGCTGACGAGCAGCCTCGGCGATGATACTCTCGTCGGCGGCTTGGGTGCGGATCACCTCGATGGGCAGGAGGGCAACGACAGCTATATCTGGACGAGTGGTGACGGCGATGACACGATCCATGACACTGCGACATCTCTGAGCGAAGTTGACACCCTGGTGCTCACCGACGTGGCCTCCACCGACGTCACGCTCACCCGTCCGAATGACACGTCGTTTGCGCTGCGGGTCACTGTGGGCAGCACCGGCGAAGTGATCACCGTTGATCAGCACTTTGCCTACTACGACACACATGGCACGGGCATTGAAGCAATAGTGTTCAGCGATGGCGTCACTTGGACGAAGGATGAGATCGAGGCGCGCACCACCATCTCGCTCACCACTGGCAATGATGCATCGTTCTACTACAGTTTTGCGGCAGACAACGTCTTTGGCCTGGATGGCAACGATACACTCAAGAGCAGTCTCGGCGATGACACACTCGTCGGCGGCTTGGGCGCCGATCACCTCGATGGGCAGGAGGGCAACGACAGCTACATCTGGACGAGTGGGGATGGCAATGACACGATCCACGACACCGCCACCTCTTTGACCGAAGTGGACCGATTGGTCCTGACGGATGTGGCCTCCACGGAGGTCACGCTCACGCGCCCCAATGATACAACATTTGCCCTGCTGGTGACGGTTGCAAGCACGGGCGAGGTCATCACAATTGCCCAGCACTTTGCCTACTACGACACTCAAGGGACCGGCATCGAGGTGATCGAGTTCTCTGACGGTGCCATCTGGACGAAGGAAGAAATCGAGGCACGCACAACCATCTCGCTCACCACTGGCAATGACGCGTCCTTCTACCACAGCTTCGCGGCGGACAATGTGTATGGCCTGGATGGCAGCGATACACTCAAGAGCAGCCTCGGCGACGACAAGCTCGTCGGTGGTCTGGGTGCGGATCGCCTCGACGGCGAGGACGGCATCGACACGGCGAGCTATTACCTCTCGACCCAAGGTGTCATTGTGGATCTTGGCCTCAGCAGCGCACAGATCGGTGCCGTCGGCGGCGAAGAGGTCGGCGATGTCCTGCTCAACATTGAAGCGCTCGAAGGTTCACTCTTCGACGACCATCTGACTGCGAAAGCTGCCGGGGCCATTCTCGACGGGCTTGCGGGCAATGACGTGTTGGTGGGCGGCAATGGTGCAGATGAGTTGATTGGCGGCAGCGGCAACGACCAACTGGAGGGCCAGAACGGTTTTGACATCCTGCGCGGGGGAGACGGGGCCGACAGTCTGGCTGGTGGCGCAGGGAACGATCTGATGGCCGGCGGAAGCGGCGCGGACGTCTTTGTGTTTGAGACCGGTACTGGCTCTGACACAATCACCGACTTCGAGGATGGCATCGATCAGATCCAAATCTCCGGCACTGCGCTGACCTTCGCCGATCTTACTATCACGGCACAAGGCGGAGATGCAGTCGTTGCATTCGGCGCAGACAACCAGATCACCGTCTCAAACATCGACCCTACGCTGCTCACCGAAACGGACTTCATATTTGTCTAGCAGGTCGTAAAGACATCAACGCTGGTAAATGGGCGATCCGCACAGCCACAGCGAAAGAAGGACTGAGGCTGTGAACGACGGGCCAAATCAGATCGGCAATCAATGGCTGCTTTGCTCGCTGCTGCGAGGCGCGGGGAACTGCACACCTACAAAAAACCCGCTCCGCGTGCGCACGCAGCATGAAATCGCAATGACCGCCTTGGGCTCGAACCGGGCGTTCGTCGCAGGTTGTGCGAATGGTGGCTTTGGGACACCGTGAATGAGGCGCGGTCTGTGCCCAACTTATTCTCGTCGTTGTACTGGCGGACACTTCGGGAAAGAGCATTGCGGCATGTGAAACTAATACTCCGGCAGGCGGCCCTGAGCGATTTGTGCCTCTATCTTCAGCTCCTTGGCGGTACTCCAAGCGCATCCCAGCCTTCTACGAAGTTCATTGACTGAGGGAGCGCCTCGCAAAGCATGTTCGACATCCCTTGGATTCAGCTGAACGGGAATTCTACCTGAACGGATGGGAATACCGCGCTCCTTTAGACCTTTTGAAAGCGTTGCAGGCTTCAAGCCATGAAGACTTGCAACCTGCTCCAATGACATTGGCGACTGATAGTCTCTGGCAACTCTCGCCCAGGGATCGAGACCCAGTTTCCCGAGGAGTGACCAAAGAGACTTACGTGAACTACTGTAGGCCTCACAAAGATCCTTCAGAGATTTCGTTGCGTGAAAATCTGAGATAAGATGGTCAGATGCGAACTGGAAAAGCACGCCACCAGAGCTGTCGCTCAGCCATATGACCACTCGGAGATCAGCGTCTTCAGTCAGCCAAATTTTGCAAGTCTTTACATCGTCTCCTGCGAATCTCCGGAACCTGTCGTAACCACTTTCTTTTGCTTCGAGGTCAAACGCGTCGACAGGTTTGCCTCCGTGATCCGCTCTCATTTTCCATGCCCTCTTTTTCAAGATCAATTCTCGTTTTTTGGGGCAGCGATTAAAAGATTTGACCGCTCCTCATGCAATCGATTCTATACGCAAAAGTCACAAGGTGTAGTCCATACGTGAGGTAGACCTATGAAGTATACTGATGTCCCCGTGGACCGCGCCAAGCACGCCCGGATCAAGTGCGAGTTGGAGCTTAGAGGTCTGAACCTTGCGGCACTGGCGAAAGAACTCGGGGTTGGTGCCAGCGCCGTCAGCTCCGTTTCGTTGGGAAAGAGCCGATCAGAAAGGATCGAGAAACACCTAGCGTCCGCAGTCGGACAAACTGTGTTGGAACTCTTTCCCGAACGCTATCCCCAAAACAGCGACATTGAAGAGGAACCGCAAATGCAATCTTAGCGTTTTTTGTACACTGAATAGAAAAGGGCTTCTCGGACGTTGCAGGTCCTCGAAGCCCCGGAAAATCGCTTAGCGACGATCTCTTCCCTGTTCATCCCATCCCCTACTTCGAAAGTCAAGCATCAGCCCCGTGGTCAGTGGGGCTGAGCCAGACCCCTTTATCTTGCAGAATGCAAAGGGACGGAACATGGAAGAGATACAATCGACCTGCGCCATGCCCGGGAAGAGTCGAGAAGACTTTGTCGTCCAGAACGTCAATCTTATCGCTGATGCAGATTTTCGGCGAGACGTCGAACATGACGACGCTGTCTGGGCGCCAGATGCTTCAATTTCAATGCCGACGGCAAAATTAAAGGTAACCTGGTCTGACAATCGTTGGTTACGCGTCAAAATGAGCAAGCTGAAAAGCATGCAGATTGAACATCCGGTATATGCACATGCCACGCGGCGCCAGCGAAAACTACTGATGTCATGATCAGATGATCGACGATCTCCACTATCAGTGTGACCTCTTGTCCGTGCACGCTGACCCAGCCGTCCGCGCGGCAGCAGCAGAGATTGTCACGCTCGGCATCCAGCTGTCAGATGCTTTCGTGAAGGCGGAGGCGACAAACTCTACGCTGTCTGCCAAGATCAAGGCGCTTGCCGCTGAGATCAAGCGCCTAAAGACCCAGCTTAAGAATGCTCAACGTGCGCAGTACGGAAAAAAGAGCGAAAAATCTGACACAGAGAAAGACTCCTCGTCGGTGGGGTTTGATGATGGTGACCCTGAGACCGACGATAGTGAGGAGAAACCCGATAACGGTAGCGAGCCATCGGAGCCTGAAGAGGTCCCCAATTCGGGCAGCGGTAAGAACAAGAAAAGCTACCCGCCACATCTACGACGCGAGCAACGTGAATTCGAGCCCACGTCTGATCAGCTATGTGACTGCGGTTGCGGCCACAGGGAGATTGGTGAAGAGGTTCGTGAAAGACTGGCCTATAGGGAGGCCGAAATATTCATCGTCGAAGAGATCTACTACAAGAAGGTCTGCAGGAACTGCGGACAGTTTGCACAACACCCGGTCCCGGAACGGCCTTTTGATGGAAGTGGCTTCGACACCTCGATCTTTATTGCGGTATTGATCAAGAAGTATGCTGATTTTCTCCCGCTGAACCGGATTACAGAGATATTCGGACGCAAAGGCGTCCATGTCCACAGATCCACACTCTCGCGCCTCATGAAGAAGGCAAAGGGCGCATTGAAATGGATCTACGAGGCGCTGTTGGCAGACATCAAGTCGTCCAGCAAGCTTCACATGGATGAAACGCACCTGGGTCAGATGTTCCCTGGTCTTGGAAAGCTCAAGACCTGCCGTGTCTGGGCGTTGTGTCGCGATGATAGGCGCTGGAAAGGCAACAAGCCACCAGCCGTCGCATTTCGATATACGCAAACACGCGAAGGCGTCCACGCTGAAGACATGCTGAGCGGTTTTGATGGCGTGCTACAGGTCGACGCATATGGTGGCTACAACAGGTTGACCTCGACGACTCGCATTGGTGAGCCCGTAGTGCTTGCCTATTGCTGGGCCCATGTGCGCCGCAAATTCTGGGAAGAACTGCAGTCCAACAAGGGCAAAACCGCCGGGAAGCTCATTGACATGATTGGGAAGCTCTATGGGATTGAAAAGGATCTCAAGGGTCAAGCGCACATCGTACGACAAGCCACACGTCTGAAAGAGAGTGCACCCATTGTTGACCAGATATTCGCGTGTTTGAAGGATTACGCCATGAAAGGCGCAATGAAAACCAAGATGGGTGAGGCCGTAAGCTACGCCCTTAAGTTGGAAGATGGGTTGCGCGTGTTTCTGCAAGATGGTCGCGTGGAAATTGACAACAACAACGTCGAAAACACAATTCGTCCCATCGTTCCGTTGCGCAAGGCGTCGCTGTTCACAGGCAGCACCGACGGCGGCGAAACTTGGGCCATCATCGCGAGTCTGGTTGGCACCTGCCGGCTGAACGATATTGATCCACATGCATACATTACGTGGGTTTTCGAGAAATTCACCCAGAAGGTGCCTCGAAGTCAGTATGACAAGCTGTTGCCGTGGCATTTTGCTGAGGAAGTCGAAATCAATATCAGGCAATAGGCTCGTAGGGCGGGCGGGATGCGACCGTTCGCCGCGGTTACAGTAATCCAAGACATCATTTGAGAGAGCGGACATTCAATCAACTGATTTGGAACAGGCAGATTGCGAGTTCGAGTCTCAACACTCGGTGCTATTTGCCTGCGGACTGTTCGTTTCCATCATTTGCAAAATACAACTCATCCACCCGCGCAATTGCCTTCCTGACAATCCCAAGCCAACTGTGCTTTTTTGTTTCAATGATTTCCCAGCAAACACCGAGCACTGACAGCAGGTCGTCCAGAGAAAGTTCCGGCTTGTTCTCCAGTCCCGTAATCGCACGCGCGACATCGGCGGCTGCTTGCGGTGTCTTTGGTTCCGGCTTTTTCCCACTGTTGATTTCGTCCAGAAATTCAAGTGCGAATCCACCCGCCTTTTGATACGGGCTGTTCTTGCCTAGAGCACGATCCGCATAGGTTTGCCTGCGTTTTTTCGGTGCCTTGGTTGTTTGAATGAAATCTGCAAGCCCCTGTCGATCAAGTCCGGCCTTCTCGCCATAAAAGTGCATTGGCAACCAAGCCCCGTTGCTCACTTCGAATGCACAACGCACATAATCCTTGGGATCGTACGGTGAAGCTACGTTCAGGAAATCGCATATCAGGTCTGCCGGTGTTGCAAACCCTTTGTGGAGAACACCACCGGCCCCGTCCACAGCCTGAACCTCCCCGACCAGTTTCAGTGTAGGTTCGCCTTCCTTCTCATTGAATTCGCCCTCACGAATGAACTTGATCTTGTCCAGCAGGTCTTCCCCGATCACGATGGATCGTCTTTCATCGCTTAAAATGCCATCTGCAAGGTCAGCGACCATAGCATCACGCGGACCGAGTTGGAGAAGCTTTTCCACCATCGGAAGTATCTGCTCTCTGGCCTGACGATCACGTTCGTCGAGAATGGACCGCAGGTCGCTGTACTTGATGCGGGCTGATTGTCCCGGATAACGGAAAAAGATGTCTCCTTCCTTGACTTGATCGCCGTCGCCTTTTTGCGCAATCACGGGGCGCGATCCATGCTGATGAACGTACATGATGCCCACCGTCATTCCGTCAATTTCAAGAACACCGGCCTCGACTTTTGGCGTAGGATCGAACGTTGATTTTATGCGCTTGGTGAAATCTGCCGGATCGGCATTCGCGAAATCAGCACCCTTGAACCCGGTCACCTTGTAACTTTCGGGATCGACTTTCCCGCCGGTTACCTTTTTGTCTTTAACTCCGAAGACAATGTAGCCTCCCGAGTTATTGGCGAGTGCCGCGACAGCCCGAAGCCATTTCCCTGCGTGCTTGAACCCGAAGTCCTGCTTGCACTCGTGAGTTTCGCTTTCGCCAAACTTGAACCGCCAAACACCGCCTTCATCCTTTTCGAACATTGTGGCAAGGGTGGCTTCAACCATCGGACCGCTTTCAGGAACCATCGGCGATCCCGCACTTGGGACCGCCACCGACGCGGTAACACCGGTCGCTTTGAATGATTTCAGGAATGCATCAAGTGTGTTGTCATTGGCCGCACCAATCGTTGATGAATCGCTGTAGCTGCCGTTCTTGATGCCGGTGATCCTGCCAGAATTTACGGGGCGGTCAGGTCGGTTGAAGAAGAACTGAATGTCATTGTTCTTCATGCCTCGCGCAGCCATCGCCTTGATGAGGGCGATTTCTTCATCGGTGATGCTGCGTTTTTTGGCCATCAGGTTTGCCTTACTTTTGCCAGATCAACAAACCCAGAGACATCCATCAGCCAGTCTTGCTGGGCAGGCAGGTACCCGGCACATCGTAGGAGTTCCTTGCGCCATTGCCAATGTCCGCGATTCGGAAGCCGCACTGCGGCGCTGGCAAATGATCTGGACGGCAGCATTGGGCTGAAAATGCCTCAATCTACTTTCCGTATTGGCGTGCCGCCAATATTGACCTTCAATAGCAATACGGGAAGATGTTAAGGGAGGGGTCGTTTGCACCGCTTACCTTAGTTCGCCGGTTTATGATGTCCCAAAAAGGATACAGGCATCATGAATTCTCAAAACTTGGGTGACCTCGCAAGTGATCAGAAAATACAAAACGTCTTCCACGCCTTTGGCTACTCAATCCCTGTCGGGAAAGACGGCCGCCGTTTGTGGCCCACAAAATTCAAACGCGCGATGGGTCAGAGAATGAGATCAGGTGAGCTATCACTCGGTGAGGTGCAAAGGACTTGCCAGGTTTCGAACAAAACGGCCTACAGTTGGCGAAAAGGCGGTTCTCGAAAGTCACCTCACAAGCCAAAGAAAACTCAAGAGCCAGCCCCGGCGTTTGCCGAAATCAAAGTTCAGCGTGATGAGCCGGTCGTGCCACCTGAACCACCTCAGATTGTCTTCAAGCGCGCAGGCTGTGAGGTTTTACTGCCGCCAAACTTTCCAATCGATCAGCTGGCTCAGTTGATCAGCGCTTTCGAACGTGACCCATGATCTCTCCGGCAGGCAACTTCAAATTCTATGTCGCGACCAAGCCTGTCGACTTTCGGAAGGGTATGGATGGCCTGGCAGCGATTGTACTGAATGAATTTGAGCTTGATCCCTTCAGCGGTGCCATCTTCATCTTCCGCTCAAAACGGGCTGACCGACTGAAGCTGATCGTCTGGGATGGCACAGGTCTCGTGATGACTTACAAGCGCATTGAGGGCAAAGGCTTCGAATGGCCGCGCATCCAAGACGGCATGATTACCCTGAACAAATCTCAATTCGAAGCCCTGTTTGAAGGGCTCGACTGGAAGCGTGTCACCGCTAGGGGCGTGCGCCGTCCGGTAGCCGTCTAGGACAATCAAACACGTCTGAGACTCGAAATAAACAGCAGGTATGAAGCGGCAAACATGACAAATTGGTACACGGCAGACACCCATTTTGGGCATGAGAACGTTATTCGGTTTTGCGACCGCCCATTCAAATCCTCCGCTCATATGGACGGTGTCATACTTGAAAACATGTGGAAGGTGGTGGAGCCTGAGGACGATCTCTGGATCATCGGAGACTTTGCCTTCGGTGCGCCAGCGAAGGACGCGGCGTATCTGCAACAGATCTTTGACCAGCTACCAGGAGCGTGCAAGCACCTGATCGTTGGCAATCATGACAGCGATCTAACCCAGTCATTGGGTTGGTCCTCGGTCTCGCTAATGGCAGAGGTGCCGGACGGGCCAAAGAAGCAGCGGAACACGCTGTGCCATTACCCGATGATTACGTGGAACCACGCGAGACGCGAAGCTCTGCAATTGTTTGGGCACGTTCACAACAACTGGCGCGGATCGCGAAATTCCATCAATGTAGGCGTCGATGTTTGGGATTTCAGGCCGGTGACATACGATGATGTGTCGCGGCGGGCGCGCAAACTGCCCGTCAACAAGCATTGGTCAGATGTCGAGCACCGGAGCGAGCTTGAGTAGATCAAGCCGTAGTGAGTTGTAGAGTCAAGCTCACGTGACGCAAGACTTGTCCCGCGCCTTTTTTTTGCGCTTCGCTTACGATCACTGAATTGTTGCAAGCACGCCATAATTTCTGGGATCATCCCGGAACTGCATAGAGTTCGACATCTATATAGTTTTTCCAAGAAATCTCACTACTCATTCGAAACGCTATATGGCAAGCCAGCCCCTTGAAAATCGGGGGTGTCCAGAGTGGCCAACCTTTCTAGTGCGAGCGGAACTGCCAAATTTCTCGCCACGAGATACAAGACAGTTCCTGGCAATCGTTCTATATTCCCATCGCTTTCCAAGCCTTCAGCACATCAAAGACCTCGTCATTGATCCGCGTCGCCTTGTTGTTGCAGCCACCATAATTGTGGATGCCGACTGCATATCGCCGACGGGTTCCAACCTCATTGTGCCAGACAGCACTGCCGCTTTGCCCGCCAAAAGTATCAACGAGATAGTGCAGCCGCTGTGGCTCAATTTCGGTCAGGCGACCGCCATTGAACCATTGCGTGCCGATACTTTTGTCGGCGGGATAGCCAGACGTGTTGATCAGTGAGTTTTTCAGTTTAGCATCACTAAAGCTTGCAAATCCGAACCAGCCGGTCTTTTCGCCAAGCGGGGCGGCATCTGGCAGAATGATGCAGGCATAGTCCTCCTCCACGCGGCCATTGTTGACCCAGCCACGTACGGAGCGGAATTGCTTGCTGACCGCAGAACCAAAGGGTCTGTGCCGTCCGTTCATCCCAGGAACCACCTCGATC
The DNA here is from genome assembly GCF_009811755.1 of Roseobacter cerasinus. Lineage (GTDB taxonomy): Bacteria > Pseudomonadota > Alphaproteobacteria > Rhodobacterales > Rhodobacteraceae > Roseobacter > Roseobacter cerasinus. Next base: position 25,373 of record NZ_BLIV01000002.1, on the reverse strand, counting down.
TGCTGGGCCCAGCCGCCACTCCGGCCCGAATGCACACAATGCCCCGCCGTTACCAGAATTGTCGGCGCGATGAACCAACCAGTGCCAACATATTGGTCACCATTGGCCGCCGTGATAAAAAGCTGTGCCGTCATGCGCCACGGAGGCTGTGTGACATTCGAGATATGCGCCCGGTCATCCCGTCCGCAGACCGACTCGGGTGCCTCTCTGCGCAGGTTCACATTGCCTTCGTAGTGCGCCGTGCCAGCATCCAACATGGCACCATAGTTTCGCGGCAAGGCGCTGCTTTCCATTGTGCCGATTACATCAACCATGGCGCGGCCCACGTCAAAGCCAGCAACGGTCTCAAGCTGTCCGCCACCATGGGTTTCCCCGTCAAAACCCTGTTCGATCGTGGCAGGATTGGTTTCCGGGATCAGTGGGCCGGTTTCTTTGCTGGCGTTCCCCATATCGATCTGTGAATCGATCCCGGTTTCGCCACAGCCGCAGTTGCCTGTGTCCATACTTGCGTGTGTCATCTGTTAAATCCTTGTCTGAAAACTTATTCGGTCAGGGTGCCACGCGGGAGGATCGAGGCACCCCTTCACCGCCACCTTACGCGCGGCGGATGCAGCGCCAGGTCGCCAGCGCCTCTTTGATCGCTGTACCCCACCGCTTTGCTTTCACGGCCGCGATGACCTTCAGCAGCTGTGGTATGCATTTGGCGTATTTCCGTGCGCTCCGAACCTTGCGGATCAAGGCACGCATCGCCTGCAGCGCACGCTTCTTGAACCGGCGTTTGATGAAGCCAAAGACCTCGGCCTCATCCGCCGCGCCGCTTTCAGTAACTGCACCATCGGCAATGTCAAAGAGCCGGGCAGTCCCACCGCTTTCGGTGGCTGGGGCCTCAAACTCTGTCCCGACAAGTGCCGCATTCAACGCATCATATCCGCCACTGTCAGCCTCTGCGACAACACCGAACTCTTCGGAGATGTCGTCGAACAGCGCGTCAAACTCCATGTCGCCGGTATCATCGACCATGGGTTCATCGATTGCATCGCTGGGGGTGTTCCCCACATCTTTCTTAGCCATTTTCTGTAAGTCCTTTTTCGAAATGAGCGCCCCAAGAAGGGCGTTGGGCCTCATGCCCGCCGTTGGTATGCGCGCCCGCCATCAATGCAGCGGCATTGCACGGTCAGAGAGGCGTCAGGCATTGATCAAAAAGTCATCAAAACCAACGAAGACCCGCACCGAGTGGGGCCTTTGCTGCAAATCTCTGTTGTGAATACGATGAAGCGTGGGCACGGCTGTGCCCACGCTTTCGAAGTTTTCGGATCTTGTTGGCGATCATGCGGCAAGCGGCCTGCCAGACGCTCGCTGCCGAGCCCCGCTTTTAGCCTATTTTTATCCCAGTGTCCGCTTTGAAGAAGCAATTCAGACTGCAAAGGAAGCCGTCAAAGTTGCGGCGGTGTTTGTTTGTACCCGCCTTTTTGCAGGCTTTTTGATGCGCCGCACATCTGAAAAAACAACTTTACCCCCCGGGGCGGCTGTACCGCCTGCCACTTGGAGGATCATGCGTTGTTACTCCAGCGTGACCATTGCAACAAATGCGTCGTCAGGATCAACATTTCCCCGTGCACCCGAGATCGCGGTCAGTACGGCCTTGCCGGTGAATGCCGCGGCGCGCGGCATTTTTGGGAAACGATGCGAGCGCTTAAAGGTCACCCGCCAATTGGGTGTCGTAGGTCAAGCGCACCGGGCTGCGCATGATCCCGTCATCGGTGACCGTATTCAGCCAATCGATAACCTGCGGAGTGTCCACCCGGGTTATGTTGCGCGGGTGATGCTGGGCGAGCAGATGCCCATTTGCGTTGTGACAGTCGGCGGGCGCGATATCGCCGCTGACAATCCCCATCAGCGCCCAAAGGCCGTATCCGGCAAGGTCTTCGGCACGCGTTTCAGGGGCCGGGTTAGCTGCTTTGAACACGCCGCCTCCGCTGTCACCAGCACAAAGCCCGTGTTCGCGGTCCTGAAAAAGTGCCTCTTGTAGCCCCTGGCATCGGTTGTTTTCCTGTCCGCCATGACAAGGCAGCATCTGTGCCAACGGGTAGATCATTCCGCGCTTGGTGCCCGCAACGCCATCAGGCCCATCGCCCCAGCCCCAAGTTGCAAAACCATTGCCAAACGCCTGATCAGGGTCCCAAATCACGCTGGGTTCGTCGCACTCATCTTCACAATCCGCCACCTTGCCGATCATTGCGCGCTGGCGTGCCAATTCTTCTGCATCAAGTGTTTCGCCTGCATCGATACCCCTTTGCAAAATCCCCGCCGCAACCACATCAAGCGGGCTCCGATCATCGTCCGGGTCCGGGTCGACCAGCTTGAGTACGGCCAGGTCGCCATTGTCTGAGCTGATCTCACTGATTTGACCGGTAGCACAATGTGTGCCCGTACCGCCGTCAAAGAAGGCAATTTCATCCGACACTTGTAAGCCGTAAAAGAACGGACCTGCGCCAAATTTGACATGCAGATTGGCAGGTTCCTTGTCACACAGGCAATGCGCCGCCGTCAGTACATGCTGCTCTGTAATCACAACGCCCGTACAAAAGAGCCCGACATCCCGATCCAAGAGCCTCACGGTCGACAGTGCGCAATGGGTATTCGGATCACCGGTGTTTGCACCACATGGTAGTGCGCCCTCTTCCGCCCTCAGGCCCGCCGATTGAGGACCGGTATTCTTGATAATTCTCCCTTCATTATCGATGATCCGAAGCACGGTAGGTACCCCTCCCGCAGAGGGCGGTAAATTCGTCGGCAGGTTGCCAACCACACCGCTGGTAGGGCTGACGAGAAATTGCGGCCCCCGCCGACCGATGGTCAGCCGACGCCCGTCGCTGAGTTCAACGATCCCGTCAGTAAACCGCGGATTGCGCCGCAGAACCTCGTCAAGCAGCTGATCCAGTTGGCCGCGGGTCGCGTCTGGCACGGCAAAAGTGTCGTCGCCACGCGTAGTTTGGTTGATCCTACTTTCCCCGGCGCGCGCGATGAACTGGTCCAGCGGCAGCGCCGGACGCTCAAGTGTCAGATCGATATGCTCTTCAGCGAAAGCATCCTGGACGAGGGCCAGTGCCAATCCGGCAATGAGCAGCGAAGCTTGCAACGGTTTCATTCTAAAGCCCCCCGAGGTTGATCGGCCCGTAGCCGGTTGTTGGCGAGTAATCGTCGCCCGCCAAGTCGATCAGATCAGCGCGCAGCTGTGGTCCTGTCAGTAACAGCGGATCATTCATGCGCGAGGCGATGATCGCAATCGCCCCGGCAATCTGTGCTGCTGCCGCAGATGTTCCCCCAAAACCGGTTGCCTGCCCCGAATGGCTTTCATCCGCCAGCGGATCATCGGCAAAGCCGCCGGGGCCTAGGATATCCAGTGTTCGCACGGGGCGGCTGTTCTGCGCCGACCCAAAACCCGGCGCAGGCACCTGCGATGTGGGGCACCGGTAAGGCGGGTTATGATCTCCATCCGAGGGGCCCATCACGCAAAGACCTGGGCCAGACTGGCTGTAATTCGTTTTTGTCAGGGCGCCATCAATTGGGCTGCTGGCCCCAACAACCACTATGCCGGTGCTTTCAAAGGCATCAAGACTTGCGCCGGTCTCCTCCTCCTGCGCTGCCAAGCCTTGCGCCAGCAATGTCGTAGCTTCGGTGACAAGATCCGTGGCATCACCTAATACATCGTCCTCCAGCGTTGCGCTGAACTGACGCAACAATGCGGCTACCGTGCTGATAACTTTGGGCCGCGTTTCATCATCTATGATCGCCTGCAGGACCGGCGCATAGTCATCAAAGGCGGCGGGGTAGGCGAGGTTTTGCGCGCCGCTATTGCCTGCCGGGATCACGACGGCGATCTGGCTTTGCACGATCAAGATGGCCAGCACGAAGGGATCAACCGCGTTTTCGGGATCGACCGCATCGATCAACGCCGTTGCAGCATCGGGATCATCCGCGCGTAATTCAGCGATCTTTGCCATGTCGAGATAGCCTGCTGCGGCCGCATCCGGCCGCTGAAAATCCAGCGACAAAAGCAGCACGCCAAGCTTGGCTGCTATGGTCCGATCGGCTTCGCAGTTGATATCAGAGATGAAGCGATCACCTGCCAGCCCGGCCTCTAACACACGCAGGGCGAGCGTCACCCGGTTTTCGTGCCTGTCACCGGACAGGTTGGCCGCTCTGATCGGGTAAAGCTCTGCGCCCGGCGCGACGCCATAGCGTCTGGCGCCTTCCTGCCCGATGACAAGACCGGCCATCGCCGTGCCATGCCCGATGCCCTTTGACGACATACACCATTCGTCACCAGCAGGGACGGGGTAGTCGACATTCTCGAACCGGGGCATCCCGGCGGCAAGGGCCGGGTGCCGCACCGCAACGGCACCGTCGATCATGCCCACTACAATAGCGTCACCCATTTCCCCGTCAGAGATGGTAGCCAATCCAAGCGCGTCGAGGTTCCATGGCAACCCGTCTGGGTCGGGGTCTTCTGATTGCGGGGGGATCAGGGGCCGTCGCAGATCGCCCAGCAGATGGCAATGGGCATCATGCGGGGTGTTCAGCTCGGCAATGGCATCCACGAACACCTCGTCCATCACCAGCCGCAGGATGGGGAAAACCGCCTGTGCGATCTGCATGCCTGCTTCGGTGTCGGACGCATAATGCACCCCGGCCCATTCGCGATTGATGCTGATGCGCGCGGCGACATCGAACAGATCCGCAACCAGTGCGTTATCTTCGTACACCTCGGCCAACGCATGAGCGATCAGATGGGTCTGGACTGCATGCGCACTGGGATAGGCCGAATGGGTCGGGACATCGATCAGTGGGTCAATCCGGGGATCCGCAATGTGAGGGCGCGGGCGACCAAAGATGCGTTTGAAATGATAACCGATGGTCAGGCCCGCCATATCCATCAGATTGATCAGGCGGAGCACGCCGCCGGGTGGACCACCAAAATCATCGAGTTCCGCCAGAAACGGGGTGGCGATATCGTCGATCTCAGCGAGGATCTCTTCCTCGCGCGCCGCTCGTTCTGCGTCTTTCTGCAGCGCGATCAGATCCGCGATTTCTGCGGCAAAGACGGGTCCTGTGTAAGCGGGATCGGGCAGGAAGAAAGGCTGCCCCTGTACCCCAGTGCGCAACAGCTCAACCATGGTGGGGAGCGTTTGGACGACGCGCCTTCGATAGTATTCCGTCTCTTCCTCGAACGATCGATCGAGCGCCGCCTGCACAGATGTCTGGTTACGGCCTCGCCCGCGCCCCCTACCACGGCCTCTGCCGCGTCCGCGCCCTCTGCCCCTTCCGCGCCCACGTCCCCGGCCCGTGCCACCCTCGTTTGTGGCTCGGAATATGTTTGCAGGAAACCCGCCGCCGTCGCTGTAGCAACTTGCCAGTGGGCCATCAAACAGCGCGTCATCAGGTTCGTCGGTTGTGGTAAGAAGACGCGTGCCGACACCACCCTCATCGCCGGGCACTAGAAAACTGCGTGTCGTTTGTGCCCAGAGACCGGCAAGGTCCAAGGGTGCCATATTATCTGGCCGGTGGCAGGCATCAAGAATGGGGACCGGTGTGAATGGCGCACCTAAGACATGACCACGCACTCGGGCGGCCAGACTGCCAGTACGTGCCGGTACCTGACAACTCTCCAGCGCCATTGCGGGCGACGGCGCCCACGGTACAAATGTCGCGCTGGCAGAGCTCAGCAAGAACGCACGACGTGAAATATTCATCTGTCAATCTCCCTTGTTTCAAATCAATGCACCCACGCTGGAAAAGCCGCGCTGGATCAAATCAACGCTTTGTGGCGAGGGCAGCGGATAGTCAGGGTCAGCCAGGTGCGCGGCAACAAACCCCGGGTCGCGGGTCTGCACCTTTCGGATCAGGCGGCGGCTGTCATCAAGCCGCCCTGCTGCTGCCAAGCTACCAGCGAGATGCCGTTCAACCGCTAGGAAATGCGGCACCCGGTCCAGCACACGGCCCGCGATCATGATAGCCTCAGCATGCTTTCCGGCAAGCGACGTAGTGATTGCCTGCGAGCTTTCAAATAGCGGTTTGTAAGGGCTGAAGCGGCCCAACCGCACGGCCTTCTCGCTGAACTCTGCAGCTTCCGCGACCTGTCCACGGTAAAGCGAGTTCATTGCCGACATATCCCATGCAATAGCCAGTGTCGGCGCGATCTGGCGGGCGGTTTGTGCCAGTTCTGCTCCAATTTCCAAGCGACGCAGCACAAAGCCCTGCACATGAGCGACAAGTGCAAGCGCCAGCGCATTAGACGGGTCAAGCGCTACCGCACGGCGGCAATAGGCATCCGCTTCTTCAAGGATATTCTGTCGGTCGCCACCTTCGCCCAGTGTATTGGCCAGTGAAAACGCGTACCATGCCGCGGCAATCGCTGAATTCTCGAGCTCTGCTTTGCTGCGAAAGAACTGCCGTGCTGCCGACTGCCCCCGCACCGACATCCCCAACACTTTGTGCACGGCGCCAAAGATCGACTGTGGCGCCGCATCGCGACCGATCCGCCCACTTTCAACCAGACGCAGGCAAGCAACGTTGAGCGCATCAACTGCCTGGTTAACGAATTCATCCAGCTGATCAGTAGAAAACAGGAAGGTGGTGGATTGATCGGCCGAGATTGAAGCACTCCAAAGCACATGCTTTGTTGCCGGATCAAAAGCACGGATGCTGATCTCGGCAAAACTGCCGATCTTGGACAATGACACAAGCAAGGCCACATCCGGCAAGCGCTGCGCCAGCGTGGTTGGCGCGATACCGGATTCGTCGAGGATCGACAGATCCAGCACGTCCGTCATGTCCATCAGGCACAGGTGCTGGCGCATCTGCCCGATGATGCGCCCCGCCAAATGGTTGGCATGCGCATCGTCGGTTGAGATGTCCGGGGGATAGATTGCTACACAGATCCGCGCATGCATGTTGGCGCGTACGCCGGCGTCAGGCTGGGCAGTCGGCATTGCCGCCTGCGCGCGACTGCGCTCCGTGCTCAACCAGTCTTCGAATGCTTCCCCAAGGCGGGGGGCATCCTCAAAAAATGTTTGAGCGGGATCACGATGCGGCACCAATGTCACGCCCCGCAGCCGGACGGTCTTTCTGTCTGCAATCAGGTGGTGCGAGTGTGATCCCAACTCTTTCCGTAGGGCATTTAACAGTGTTCGCAAGCTGGCGGCGCTTTGTTCATCGGGTGACCGCGGCCATAGCATCGTCCGCAAAACATCACGCGACCTGCTGTTGCGGCAAGAGGTTGCCAGAATCGCAATCAGCGCTGGCCCATAGCGTCCACTGAGCGGTACATCTTTCCCCTCTTGATCCTCAAGCCGGAATAAACCAGTCAATTCCAATCGCATTTTTCGCCCCACTAGCCACACGTAACACCTTAAGTTGACTCTAACAGTTTACCAAATCGGCTGAGGTCCGCTGCGTTACTTTTGATGGTTTTCTGATGGTAGAAACGATCTGGAACAAAACTGAATGTTCTTTTGCCGACATTGGATCCGTTTGAGGCGCGGGCTCCAAATGCGCATTTGGATTTATGCCATGTCTACGTGGACAAATGCGTCGAGTGTTCAAGGTCTCTTGTTTTCGGGGAGGTGGCACCACCGCTCATCTATGTAGCTCGGCAGGTCTCAAATGTTACGGGTGTATACAAAGCCGCAAAGAAAAGAATCGCTATTAAGGCAGTAGCTACAAACTTTCTCCTGGCTGCTTGGCTGCCGGCGATCTTTTCTGACTTGAGTTAGGCTTGTATGTCACAATCTCCACTGCAAAAAAGCCAATCGATCTTCAAGCTCCACCGTAACCACGGTTTCGGTTGGCCTTGCACCATCGGCAACAATGGCCTCTCACAAAAATTTTGCTGCGTTTCTAACGAATGAACGCAGCACAGTTTCTTTGGTAGCCGGAAGACACAATGTTCCAATTAACAGTAGTCCGAGCGCTTGATTTCTATCGCGGTTGATCAGTTGGCGTTTTAGAACTTGTTTGCAGTTCGTCGCGTAGCGAGCAGGCTAAGTTTCAGTAAGTCTATTCTTGTTTCTACTATTAACTTGACCCGGTTTAATCCTAGAGCTAGATAAGACTATAGAGGAAGCCGCTTTAGTGCGGTTTTTTTTGTTATTTTAAGTTTGATATTGATTTTTCCCGAAATCATCTGGCAGTAAGGGTGTAGTTGATTCGCGGAGTAGCTTTATGAAGCACATTGATATAGCGGTGGATCGTGAACGCCACGCTCACATCAAGTATCAATTGGAGCTTCGCGGACTGAGCCTTGCCGAGATAGCTGAACAAATTGGAGTAGGTGCCAGCGCTGTGAGTTCGGTATCGCTTGGCAAAAGCCGCTCCAAGAGAATTGAGCAAGCCTTAGCGGCTGCCCTCGATAAAACTCCAGAAGAGCTTTTTCCTGAAAGGTATCAGGACCTTGCTGAGCCTAGGGAGGTTCCGCGATGAGCCCCTAGAATACTTGGGCTTTGAAAAAGGTTGAGCCCGGTGGACTGCAATCCATAGCCGGGCTCGAAATCGCTCATCACGACATCTTCTTCATCCCACCCTCACCCCCAAAAATCAAGTGAAAACGCGCCCGATGCGTCGGACGTGACCAGAACAGCTGCGTTTGCAGCCGACATGGGATGAACCCGCCAATCTGGCGGTCGATGCTGTATGGCCGAAATTGTGAATACTATCTGCAAGGTTTTGCTCCCCGGAGACCCTCCCGGGTGCGCTACCCTGATAGGGAGCCGCGCTCGCGCTGGTGGTGGGCCGCTGTCTCCATGACCAGCGAATTTGTCAAACATAGCAGATTAGCATGTGAACTTGGCGGCGAAGCCGTGCAAGAGCCCATTGAGGCCTTGGTGCGGTTGTTTGCCAATAAATCGGCGGCTTATGAGGAAGCCAAAGCACTTGCTACCAAGCGATCCGGGGAAATCACCCATCTCAAAGCTCAGGTTCAGGCATTGAAAGCAGAGATGGCCAAACAGGCGCAGCGGATTGCAGAGCTGTTGCATGAGCAGTTTGGTTCAAAATCTGAAATCAGCGTAGCTCAGAATCGGCGCCAGAATTCTCAGAAAGGCAATGAGCGCGAGCCAAGTGACGAAGGCACCGGGAGCCAGAATAAGAGCTTTGCAGCAGAGCGGCCCAAGAAACCGCGCAATACAAGCGGTCGTGCTCCAAAAAATTGGGATAATCTGGAGCGCATTGAGGTTCCCATGGATTTCCCCAAGACCTGCCCATGCGGTTGCGGCGGTACTATCCGGACATATGATATTGATGAAAAGCGGGAAGTAATCCCGGCCAAGTTCTACGTCGCTGTCCGGAAGTATCCTCGATATCGCTGTCGCGAACAGGGCGTCACCATTGGGACTCTGTACAAGCCCACTTTGATGCCCGGATTGACCAGCGGGTCAAGTGTGCTGGCATATTTGGTGACCATGCGTTTCGGGTGGGGCATCCCTTGGTATCGTATCGAAAACATGCTCAACCACGATGGCATCACATATCACCGTGCGACCATGTGCAACCAAGTCGCCGGTCTGGCCAAAGCACTTGATGGTGTAAGAGAAGCACTGTCTCAGCATACGTTATTCGACATCTTTGTCAGCCCGTTGGCTGGCGTAGGCTTTGAGCATCATTTCGGTGTACTCAACGGTGCTTGTGGTGTGCTTACCCAACCCGGGCCAAGCAAAGGGCAAGTCCCGCAGACATAGATTTTGATCAACATTTAACGACCCGAAGCAATCCAAAGGAGTTCGCGAAAGATCGAAAGCATGGAACGGAAAAACTACGCCCCCAGAATCTGACGGCCCAAATAGTCGACAACGACTTGTCCGGTAATGAGATCACGGCGCGTGCGTAACCCCAACAAGGCCACGGCCCGCGTGCCGATCAACAGGCCGGATACATATGAGCGACTTCCGAGAACATGCGAAGAAATCAATTGCGAACAGTAGCCGGTACATACATTTGGGCCGCTCAACCTCGCGTATTGGTGTCTTTGGCCAAAAAATAGGATTGGCACCTTTTTGCAAGGAGTCAATCGAGCTACCGTTTGAACATTCTCATGAAGGAATTTTAGGATTTAGCAACCATGAAAAAAATTTCTAAGCGGGACTTTTTAATTTCTAGTCTCGCGATGTCAGCAGTCGGATTGTCCGGCTGTTCTGATTCCGATTTTATTGGCAGTCCGAGGTCTTCCAACATCCACGTCATTGATCAGGCGAATGCGTCATTCTTAGATCGAAGAACGAGCCCAAGCGGCTTAGACGGTCTCGATGCATGTACAAGGCCAAACGAGCGGTACTACCGCGCCCTCGCCGAAGCTGGTATCGATACGGTTATTCGGTACTTTTCAGATCGAAATAATGCTGGCTTGAACTGCAAGAACCTTACGGTCCGCGAGCGAGACATGTTGTTTGATTATGGTTTCTCGATTGCTGTGGTCTACCAGTACAACGGGAATGTTGCCGGTCGTTATACAGGAGCTCGGGCGCAACAGGATGCGGCTTTCATTCTTGAGCGCGCGCAGGTCATTCGTCCTCCAGATGGCAGCACCATTTACATTGGCGTTGATGGCGACCTCTCTAAGAATTCGATTAGGTCCGTACGCGCGTACTTCACGGAAATAAGACGAATTCTAGGGGGCAGGTTCGAACTAGGAGTGTATGGACCCGGTGTGCATTGCCGTTCTCTCAAAGACGCGGGTCTAGCGCAGTTCTTCTGGGTGCCGGAAGCTCCTGCATGGAACGGAACCCGCGAGTTCATTCGTTCACAAGACTGGACTCTGTATCAAAATAAAACCAACGTAGATCGCTCGAGTTTGACAGCTGGGTTCGGACAAGAAGTGATAATCGATACCAACATCATTAACCCTAAGACGACAGACACTATTGGGGCATTTAGTTCGGACAACAGCATTAAGACGTACGATAGATCAAAGCTAGAACGTGTCGCTTCCTCCCGGTTATGGGTCCAGTCAGATCGACTAGATGTGTTTGACCGACCTGGTGGCAACGTTGTCGATCGGGCATGTATCGCAAGAACCGTGCATGTGTTGCGCATTGATGGAGATTGGGCGTTGGTGGATCTAGACGAGGACGGTACGGCCGAAGGTTATTGCCAAGTGCCAAATCTCTTGCCGTTGAACGATATGCCGCGTTGGAAGAGGAGCGTTTGCTCGCCTCGCAACATTTAACGCGAAATTTGGAAGCCCCTGCCGCATTTTGGAAGGCATGAATCCACTATTGCCTTGGTCGTATAAGCAAAACGGATATGTTCGACAGTCCCGCATGAAGTTCGATACGCAAAGCGCTTTCCTGCATGGGTGTCAGCCTGTCATTGAGGAAGAGCAGCAAGGAGCCGCCGCGTAAGGCGGCTCCTCAGTCAGAAAATTTCGCCCGCCATTTGGCGGGCGGAAATACCATGGCTTGGATTTGTGCGGATTTGCTCAATCGGGTTGAGCAAAACGCCATTCATCTAAACCTTGATCGCGTGTTCAAGGTTTGAGGTGGCGCAACCGGTCCAAGACCGCGCTGCGGATCGACGTGACGAGCACTTCTGGGAATCCTGCGGGAAGCGCAGCGAAAGTCTCGTCCATCGCGGCCTCTGACGTTGCGTGGATGCTTTCGAAGATGTTGGCAATGGCTTTGCGAGATAGGCCGGACGCAAGGCCCGTCTCCATAATGTGACGCCCGATGATATCGCTGACCTTGTAGTGATTTGACTTGCCAAAGCGCATCGCCAGTTTGAAGTCTTTTCTGTTCAACTGGTGCACATCCAACGTTGGTTGAACGGTCAGCACGTCATAGAAGGGCGTCAGCCGGAAACGCCCACCTGGCATCAAGGCGAGACTGAAATTCTTGGCATGTCCATCGGTCGCACCGGTTAGCCAGAACAGGATATTGGACTTGAAAAAATCCAGCCGGTCTTGGGTTGCTTCATCGCTCCCGCGCAAGAGTCCCATGATTTCCGCGATGCCTGGCCCGCCCTCGTTCTGGTATTTTTGGGTTGGCGGCACTGATAGGGCTTGCGCGCAATCTTCTTGCGGCAGGCGGATGAGGCGACCATCTCTCGTCCAGAGCCGGTCAAACCGCTCGATAACTAGAGCCCTGCGTGCGCCGAAGCTGGCCATTTCGGCATTTGCGGCGCGTAGGCCAAAGCCTTCCATCAGTTTCAGGCACAGATATTCATTCTCGACGCTGTTCGACAAATCCATGCCGTTCGGGAGCCGCCCGATCTGCGGCTTGATGATATGCGTTGTCGGTGTGGTGCCCGAAGGCTCTAACCACTTGCCGTCATGCCAGAGAAGGGCAGTTTTTTCCTGTGCGCCTGCCACCGATATCCGGAAGTCTTTTTCTCTCCTGATGCCGAGCGGTGCGACGTCGAGCTCACCCAGCAGCGCCTCGATGTCCGTCTCACTGACCGGATGACCGGTGAGATCGTCGGCGGCTTGCGGTTCTTCACCGTCCGGCAAGAATTGCAGCGCGCCCACACAGTCGCGGCCAATTTCGCTTAGCAGGCTATAGGCGTCCGTGCCCGCCGCGCCAACGCGCTCGGCAACGCGCCCTCTGATAACATCATTGTCCGGTAGCAGATTTTCGAAAACGGCTATGACAGGCGCGCCGACATAACGATCTTCTCGCAGTGGAAGTGACAGGGACACAGGCAAGCGGTGCTCCCAAGCCAGCCAGTCTTGATCATAGACAAAGCTGATCGCGCCCGTGCTTTCGCGCAGGAGTTGGCCAACATGGCGCGCATTTAGAAAGACATTTAACGGCGGATAGCTTCGTTTTCGTCCCATCTTAGAAGATGTCCTCGAAGCTCTCGGTCGAGCCCTTGCTGCGGCTCTGCACCTGAATTTCCAGGTCGAGCGCAGCAAAGATATCGAAAACGGTTTCCAGCTTGGTGCCGGACAAACCGTTTTCAACCTTGGAAATTGTCTCCTGCCAGACCCCGCTGCGCTCCGCGAGCTCTTTCTGCGTCAGCTTCTTTGCCTTGCGGGCTTGGCGGATGGCGTGCCCGATATCATTTGGTGTGCGTGCCAGGTTCTTCATCTGTGACTCCTTCATACCAGTATGATCTTTAAATCATAAAATGTCAATATGATCTGTAGGGCATAAATTGGACTTATGATCTATGGCGCATAAATGGGAAATATGACTTAAAGATCATGAGTGCCCGTGGCGTGCACACCTGGATGACAAAAAAATGCGGCTGACCGTGTGGCCAGCCGCAAAAGATCAGATGCTTGGCGAACGGGCCGCCAATTCATCCTCGATGTTGCGCATCGATGCCAGCGCATCGCGGCGCTGACCGCTGCCGCGCGGAGCTGTTGCAAAGGCGTTGAATGCTTTGGTCAGTAGACCATGCAGTTCTGCCGTGCTGCGGGATGCCGCTTCAAATCGTGAGACGAGTTTCATAGCACTCCTCCTCTTGTTTCAAGGAGGCCCCGAACCACTCAGGGCCTTTCGGCCCGGACACACACAATCATCGGCCAGTGAAGGCGCTGACCGCAGCTGCAGTCACACAGTTGATCGGGTCTAGGTTGGAACTCGCGCGGCTCACGTCGCAAGTGTGACGGGTAGCTTTTCTTGTTCTTACCAGTGCCTGTATTGGGAACCTCCTCAGGTTTAGATGGTTCGTTCCCGTCATCAGGTGTTTCATCCTCATCGTCGGTCTCAGGGTCACCATCATCAAACCCCACCGACGAGGAATCTTTCTCAGTTTCAGATTTTTCGCTCTTTTTTCCGTACTGCGCACGTTGAGCATTCCTAAGCTGGGTCTTTAGGCGCTTGATCTCAGCGGCAAGCACCTTGATCTTGGCAGACAGCGTAGAGTTTGTCGCCTCCGCCTTCACGAAAGCATCTGACAGCTGGATGCCGAGCGTCACAATCTCTGCTGCTGCCGCGCGGACGGCCGGATCAGCGTGCACGGACAAGAGGTCACACTGATAGTGGAGATCGTCGATCATCTGATCGAACTGTCCGCATTCATGACTGGTATTCCCGACTGAAGTCGTCGATAACATTCAGCACCCGGAACCTGCGCCCGTCTTCCAGCGCGTCTGACATGAAGTCGAGCGACCATCTCTGGTTTGGCCCCTGAGGGATCGCCATCGGTGTCCTGGTGCCCACTGCGCACTTGCGTCCGCCCCGTTTACGAACGGTTAGTGCCACCATGCGCCCAGCAGTAGTCGAAAGCGCGGGGCGGGACCTTAGCTTGGACGAACTTGTTGCATGTCCGGCAGACATACTTCGGATAGGTCAAGACGGCAGAACCACCAATACGCCAGATTGACATGGACCTCTTCACAGGGGCGGCGCTCCGACCGAATGCCTTGGCAGTAGCCCAGCAACAGCATCCGGATCATCAACTCAGGATCAATCGCGGGACGACCATGCGAGCTATAAGACGGGGCCAAAAGCGGTCGAACGTCGGACAGGTCTAGAAACCGATCAATGCCGCGCAACGGATGATCGCCAGGCACAAACTCTTCAATCGAGAATTCGTAAAACAGCGCACCTTGCGCCATCTGTCTTGGTCCCATCATCGCCACACCTCCACTCTCAAAACGAGTGAATCAGCGCCAAGCCGACCAATCAACGGACTTTTTCAACACTATGCGGACTCCGCCGACAGTCGATTTTTTTGACCTCGCTGACGCAGCATCGCCTTGCAGGCGCGGCGTATCATTCTCTGAGTTGCAGCCGTTGTCGCCAAAGCGCCCGTTCGCGTGGGTCGTTTGATTTTGATAGGTGCCTTACATTCATTGCGGCCTGAAGATGGTCTGAGACGGTCATAAGCAAAACAGGCGGCGCGCTGGTCACGCAGTGTTAAGACGGAACTTCAGGAATCTCTCTCCGCCGTAGTCGACATCGCCAACGTGCTCAGCACCTAGTCTTCCGAGCGCTCCAAGGTTCTTCCGGGATGGTGGCAGCAGAAACGTCACAAATGGAATGCGGTCGTCGGCGATGGCGAAATCTATGGCTTTTTTCGAGATGCGCCTGCCTAGGCCAAACGCATCCGGCCGCAAAACAAGCCCGAAATCCCACTCGTCACCTTCTTTCTGAAAACCGCCCCACCCAATGTATTTGCCGTCGGCCATTCTTGGTCGCTGTGCTATTATATGACGGGCCTACGGCTTTGTAAGAGGCCTCCGACGCTTTCACACTATGATTCCAGCGCCGGAGCCATTTGTCAGAGATTGTCCAGGTACTCTTCTTCGAGTTTGGTACGCAAGTCGGCCAGTTCGCCGCTATCGGCCATGCCCTTGATGATCGCATCCACCACCGGCACAACATCCTTCTTGGATTCGTGGACGTAGTGGAACAACGGCTGATCATTGAGTGCCGGCTTCACGTCTTCGATACCTTCGACGTTCAGCTGCCGGATCGACGCCAAACCATCAAGATAGCTGGTTAACGCCAGATCTGCGCGCCCTGCAGCGACCAGTTTGAACATGGCGGCAGGATCACTCACCTCGTTGACGTCTGAAATACCTTCGGTGATCGCGTGAGTATGCAAAACCCCGGTGACGATCACGTTTGAATACTTGTTGAGGTCGTCTTTTGTCGTCAGCGAAATGTCCGAGCCGCTTTTCTTGAAGGCTACGGTTTGCAGGCTGGACAGCGCAGTTGGCACACGAATGAGCGACTTGACGTTCTCACCAAGCGCAAACACGCGCAGCGTTTCGCCATCCATTGCGCCCGAAGACGCTTGCTGCAAAGCCCGCTTTCCAGGCATCGGAGTGACAGAGATTTCAATCTCGGCGCGCTTGTACACCTCTTTCAGTAATTTTTCGCCGACGGCTTGCTCGGCTAGGCCGTCGATCCGCACAAATTTGTAAGGCCCCATGCCCGCCCGAGCGAGATTTGGAACGACAGTCGAAGCCATCGCGCCACCCAATACACCGAGTGCGCCGCGCCTTGATAGATTGTTCATGTTTGTCTCCGTCTTAGGGTAAATCGCGTGCCTAAGTGCACACCAAAAAAGTGCCATTTGGCTGCCGCTTCCTAGCAAAGCGGTTATGAATGCTGGGTTAAGCGATACCGCGAAACGAGCACCCGGGCGTTAGCAAGATCGAAAGCTCTTCTGGCTAAGCCCCACGAGTAATCTGAATGGAGTGAAGCCATGCTTCAGCTGTCGATCAAACAAAAACTACTGATCCCTGCTCAAGTCTCTTTGCTGGTCCTCGTTCTGGGGCTGACCTTCTTTTGGGCGACGCGGTATAGCAACGAGCTCTATGATGGCTTTGACAGCGAGATTCAGTCCGCAAAGAGCTTCATCACGCCTTCATTGGTTGAGGCTGTTTGGGACTTCAACACCGATGTGATCGAGAAATCTGTCTATGGCTTGGCCCGGGTTTCCTCGTTCGAATTTGCACGGGTCGTTTCGTCTGGCGAAGTCATGACCGAAATGACACATGGCGAGGAATGGAGACCGACTTGGGATTCGTTGATCGAGCAAATGCCAAAGGAAACCGATCGGGAGACTTCTTTTTACGATGGCTCCTTGCACATATACAATACGCCGCTTTTGCAGGAAGACGGAAACCAAATTGGCACCTTGATCTCAGGTTATACATCTTCACCGATCCAGGCTGAGATACGCACCGCGAATTATCTGGCGGCAGCAATAGGCGCCTTTGCCTTCGTCTGCTTTGGCGTGATGCTTTATCTGGTGTCCTTGTCGGTGACACGACCGCTTCAAAAGACCCTGGGTGTGATCGCGAAACTGCAAGACGGCGAGACCGAGTTCGACACCAATTTGGCGAAAAGAGGTGATGAAATTGGCCTGCTTGGACAGGCATTGGAAGACTTTCGCGACACAATGGTCGAATCAAAGCGGCTTGAGGCCGAAAGACGGCAGGCGGAAGAAGCTCAGCGGGAGCTCGAAAAGGAACGGGAGGAGGACGCCCGTCAACGAGATATGGAGGCCCGACAGGCGGAGGCGGAGAAGGCAGAACGTCAACGCGAACGTTTGGAAAAGGAGCGCCAGCTGGATGCAGAACGTGCTGCGGAAAGCGCCGCACGAGCCGATGAACAAAAAGCCGTTGTCAAAGCCCTTGGGGAAGCCATGCACGCGCTGTCCGAAGGCGACCTTGCCTCAAACATCACCGACACTTTCCCGGCGGAGTACGAAAAGCTCCGCACTGATTTCAACAGAGCGGTCGCGAGCCTCTCGGAGGTCGTATCTGCGGTCAAAGGACATTCCATAACCATCCGCAGCGAGGCTTCTGAGATCAGCAGTGCGGCTGACAGCCTGTCCAAGCGGACGGAGAAACAAGCAGCCACCTTGGAAGAGACCGCCGCAGCATTGGACCAAATGACCACGTCGGTGAAGACATCGGCCGAGGGCGCAGGTAAGGCCAGTTCTGTCGCCAACAATGCTCAGGACAGAGCACAGGAAGGTGCTGACATCGCAGATGAAGCCATGGTCGCCATGTCCGAGATCAGAGAGTCATCCGAGCAGATTTCAACCATTACCTCTGTGATTGATGACATCGCCTTTCAGACAAATCTTCTTGCTCTAAATGCTGGCGTAGAAGCGGCGAGAGCTGGCGAATTCGGTCGCGGTTTCGCGGTGGTTGCAACCGAAGTGCGCGCTCTGGCGCATCGGTCAGCGGACGCCGCACGGGAAATCAATGAGTTGGTGTCTTCCTCGGGAACTCAAGTTCAAAGGGGTGTCGAATTGGTTGAAAGAACCGGCGGTGCGCTATCGCAGTTGTCCGAAGCTGTGATTGAAATCTCAAACCGACTTGCAGATATCTCTGCATCCGCAAACGAGCAATCCGCAGGTTTGGGTGAGATCAATAGTTCCGCCAATGAGCTTGATCACGTGACCCAGCAAAATGCCGCAATGTTCGAAGAGACAACAGCTGCGAGTTTTGCCCTGACCTCCGAAGCAGAGGCGCTTGCAAAGGTCGTTTCACGCTTCTCTCTAGGGGAAGATCGGGATGAAAATACGCCCTCCCAAGAGACTTCTGTCGCCGAGTCTGCGTGACCTGAGAACTCTCCATTGCTTGCCTCGTGGTACTTCTATTCTGAGAACAGGGCTTGATATCGTCGCCCGACGGCGGGTTTATGATCTCTTAGTTGGACTATTATGCTCCTACGATTGGATGACTGGCACATTCTAAACTGGGTTGCGACAAATCCCCTATCTAAGCCCTATCACACGGCTGGGCCCAGAGATCGATCTGCCCTCCGCTAAGGATGTCGCGCAGCAAGCGCAAGAGCTGCCGAAGCAGCCCATTGATCCGCGCAATACAGCCTTTGAGAGGCGACTTGCCAAGCTGGTCGCAGCCCAACGGGCGGAGCGTGAGGCGTTGCTCAACCGGCAGGTACGCCAGCGCATCAACGAGATCAAAGCGAGGCAAGCGCGTTTGCCGACAGGGCGGCGCGGCATGCTTGCGCGGGCGACGGGGCAATTTCAAAAGCTTGTCGACCAAATGGCTGCTGATGTAATGGCATCGGAAACCCGTGACCGTATCGCGCAGCAGGCGCTCGTCACAAAACACCTGACAGAACGGCGAGCACTTACCCGTGAAGGTCAATCGCAGGGCCTTTCTTCGGCATTTCTTGCGCAGACAAAAGCCGACCCCAAACAGGCACTGCTTCTAAAGGATGATGGCCTACCCCATTCGCAGGCGCAATTGATTGCGAGACCCGAGCTGGTGCTGGATCATGTCTCACAGACCAAAGCCAGCTTCAAACGTGTCGACGTACTTCGCGCGCTGGCGAAACACATTGATGACCCTTTGGCGCTGCAAACAGCAGCGGGTCAGGCGATGCAATCCTCTGAATTGGTCCGTTTGGCGAGAGACGGCACAACGCCTGCCTTCACGACGCGGGATTATCAGAAGGCCGAACGCGATCTCGATCAAGCCACAAGTGCGATGTCAGCGCGACATGGTTTTGGCGTCTCTGCCGTACACATTGCGTCCGCGACATTGGCGAAGAACCGGGAGACGAAAAAAGCCTTTGGTGGCAAGCTTAGCTTGGAACAGCAGACGGCGTTGCACCATGTTCTCGGCAAGAAACAGCTTTCTTCCGTTGTCGGTCTCGCGGGCGCGGGCAAGAGCACATTGCTGGCGACGGCTCACAATGCCTGGGCCAAGCAAGGCATGACCGTTCATGGGGCCGCACTGGCTGGTAAAGCAGCAGAAGAATTGCAAACCGCCTCCAGCATCCAAAGCCGCACGATCGCTTCATTGGAGTTATCCTGGAAGAATGGATACGAGCCGATTGCCAAAGGTGACGTGCTGGTCATTGATGACGCCCGCTGACGCACAAGACTACAAGCAGCACGCGACTATTTCAGACGCCATTTTCAGGAAGACGGACGATTACAACCAAGCGGGCCTCAAAGGCGGCTCGGTTGAAAACATCCACAAGACATCGGCGCTTGCGACCAAGGATGCACGCAACTCGCCAGAGCAAGAAGCGGTGCGCAAATCCAAACGCCAATATGATGACACGCTGTTTCTTGCACTTCTTCAGCGCGGCGATCTCGATAACTTCGTTGCGGAGAAAACTTTTAGCGGCATGTCAGACGCTGAGATCAATGATGTGGTTGCGCAAATCGAAGCAGAATCCGGCCAAAGCTTCGAAGACTATGCCAAGGACATTCTTGGGGAGAACATGCCGGAGCGTCGTCCGGGCGAGTCCGATGCAGATTACAATCGCCGTGTGCTAACAGCAGTTGCCGAAGAAGTGTTGAATGATGACCTGACCTTCAAGCCTGGCTATGAGAATGACCCGATAGCGCGGATTATCCGCCGTAGCGAAGTGTACAAAGAGGCACAGGGTTATGTCGGCGGCAATAGCACTGGCAAATCACGGGGGTGGTTATGTTGTTGTCGGAATGGAAGAAGTTGGCGACAACCTAAACTCAGTTGTACGACCGGAAGAGATACCAGAAATCACCCAGGACCTAGCGAACGCAGCAGTCGCAAGATATTGCGACCCTGAGTTTCATGTAACTTTGTTTTCAGTAAAGCACCCGAAACAGAGGTGATGCATCCCATAATTTCGATCCTGAGTGATCTGGCGGTGCCAGTCATGAGCAAGAGAGAATGCCCCGGGACGCTGCAAAACCACAGATGCTATATTCGGAAACCTGGACCGCGTAGCGAACCACCGACGACCGGACCAGAATGGCGAGCGTTGTTGGATCGATGCGTGCGAGCCAACCGCGACGATCTTTTGGAGTCACTTCGGGCCATTATGGCGCGCAGCGCGCTGTCAGACGCTGCGACACCTGACGATAGGACAAAGCTCATTGAATTTTGCGACGGTGCCTAACCGATCTGCTGACTCATCCGATCTACACCGGCCACATCTGCTCTGAGCGCTATGGTATCAACTGGCTCAAGGCTCAGCACGAACCGCTGATCACTCTGGAGACCTTCGACAAGGTACAGGAACGCCGCGCAGGCACGGCCAAGGCGCCCAAACGCAAGAACATCGGCGATCACTTTGCACTGCGCGGCATCGCCGTCTGTGACTGCTGCGAGGTACCGCTGCGGTCGTCTTTCACTATCTGCAACGGCGCAGGCGTGGTGGTCGCACAGTTCTACGGCGGCGGAGCGGAGGCACGCGCGCGGGACGCTATCGGCACGACAGTGCTGCTCTCGGTTGCGATTTCTGCTGGCGGTTTCGCCCTTGTGGTGACCCTGTCCGGCCCACTCGCCGCTTGGTCGAGCGACGATCCAGCTATCCAAGCCCTTGCGTTGGAGTATCTCATCCCGGCGAGCGCCATGGTGCTGCCCTACGCCGCCGCCTTCGGCCTCGCGGTGGGACTTCGCAGCGTCGGGCGGCCGGGGCTGGCGACGGCGGCGGCTGTGGTTGGGCTTTCGGCGAACGTGCTGCTCAACTGGGTCCTGATCTTTGGAAACCTCGGTGCGCCTGCCCTCGGCGTGCAGGGCGCGGCCTATGCCTCCGTCCTGTCGTTCGGGATCGAAGCTGTCGTCGTCGCGATTTGCGCCGTGGCCTTGTTCGACCGCCGTCTCTTCGCGCCCGCTCGCCTTCCGGGCTACCTGAACGCAGACACGATGCGGAAGGTGCTGCGCGTGGGTCTGCCGATCGCCGCCGGATCGGTAATCTGGGCCGTGGGCATCTTCATGTATTCCGTCGTCACCGCACAGGCCGGGCCGGAAGCGCTGGCAGTCCTCGGCCTTGTTACCCCGGTCGAGTCGATGGCCATCGCGATTATGATCGGCCTGTCCTCCACCGCGAATGTGATCGTGGGTCAGCAGCTTGGGCGCAGCAACTTCCGCGGCGCTGTAGTGGATGCTACAGCCCTCGTCGCGTGGACGGTGCTAATTGCGCTCGTTGTGGGCGTGGCACTGTGGCTCGCAAAGCCTGCGCTTCTATGGCTCTACGGTGGGGCGGGGGCTTCCGTTCTGGCCGTCACCGACGACGTGTTCGACGTCCTCGCCTGCGTCCTCGTCATCCGTGCGATCAACGTCACCCTTGTGGTGGGCGTGCTGCGCGCGGGCGCAGACACGATCTCGCCCATCGTCATGGACGTCTCTGCACAATGGCTCGTCGCGATCCCTCTGACAGCGGCGGCCGTCCTATGGCTCGGGTTGCCCTTCCCGTGGGTGTTCCTCGCCATCAATGCCGAGGAGATGGCGCGCCTCGGTATGGCGCTCTGGCGGGTCACAAGGTTCGGATGGTTACGGAGAATCCGGGCATAGGAGACGTGACCGCTCCGCGTGGGATGCCCTTGCTGGAGGACGTGTTGCACAAACCAGCGTTGTGCAACTCGACGTTTGCGCACATGCTTCCAGGACCTTAGTGCGGGACATTGCCGTCATTCGTTGTTTCCCAAAGAAGGACTGCTTATCCGGGAAAGCTGATTTCACTGGCCGCAACACTGCTTATCAAACCACCAGTGTTCACAGCACGATAAATAGATCGTGGCGGGCGGGCGGCCTCGTCAATATGTCGGTGAACCCAGCTTCTGGTTTCCATCGTCTTCAACGACTGCGACAAGGCGCGATCCGTAATTGTACGCAGGTTTCGTTTGATCTCATTGAAGTGACGCGGCCGATGGATTGCAGTCAGAACCGGCAAGGTCCAGGAACGCCGGAGCAAATCTTGATCTCCCTCAGCAGTGACACTTTGAATTTTGTTGGCAAGAGCAGCTGCGGAAACTCCAAGCTCTGTTAGTCGAAATTCTGGGCGCAGCGGATGGCCATAGCCGGGGTTTCGTTCCAGCAGTCCGATCGAGATGAGGTGATCCATGCTTTGCGCGAAAGCAGTCCTGCTCGCTCCGGTGGCAGCAAGTAGCGGCGCTTGTCTTCCGGCAATGCCTACATGCAGGCTCGACAGAATAGGAATGGCCCAAGCCCTTGAGGTGGTGTTGACAAAGGTTCTTATGTCCATAAAGTATAGTTAATATATTCGTGTACATAAGGGAAGGCCATGTCACTCATCTCACTGGAAGAAACCATCACCATCGCGCTGTCGGTCAAAGACCGCCATGCAAGTGCTGAATGGTACGGCAGTATGCTTGGGTTTGAAACGATCTACCATGCGGATGAGGTCGGGTGGTCAGAGCTTCAGACAAAAATGATCGGCGTGACAATCGGTCTGGGCGAACACACGGAACCTGTACCTGGAAACTGTGTTCCTGTCTTTGGTATCGCTGATCTGGATGTGGCGCGGCAAAAAATGGAACAGGCCGAAGTTAAATTTGACGGCGAAACCGATGTTGTTGAAGGCATGGTGAAGACAGCGACCTTTTATGATCCCGACGGCAACGCGATGATGCTTGCCCAGGATTTGACCGGCGCCGCAGAATAGTGTGCTGGGTCGTTTTCCTTTAGCTTTTGCTTGAAGTCTCTGCAGCATCAGTGAATTTGTGCTCGCTGCGGACTTTGGCGCGCGGAGGAACAGGGGAGTCCGGCATATGTTGCACAAACCAGGATTTTTTCACGAACTGCAATGACCGGTTTGGCGGCAAGGTCGCGCAAAAAGGGAACGGCGTGCTGCGATTGCGAAGGCATGCTGCGTCAGCGAAGGTCGAAAATTCGAGGTCGGGTTTGTCCCGCGATACGTGAATTCACGGCCCCTTGAAATTTGCAGTCGCAGCGAAGGTCCGGTCTCACGGGCCGCAGCGCGGCGAAGGCGGGCACTGGCCAATGACGGCTTTGGGCCGGTTTCACCTCTACTTGGCCTCCCACTTTGAACTAGCTCGCCGCTAACGCACACCCGCGCACCTAGGATTGGAGGGATGCGCGAAGTCGTCTGCCCGAAAATGATCCGAGACATGAAAGTTGTAGACTTCCGCAGGATCCTTCAGCATTCTTCGCACAGTTATTTATCAAAATTCGTTTTAGGGGACCGCTATGAAAATCATGAACTGGAATATCGAATGGATGAATCGCTGGTTCTCTGGCAATCACAATCCTGCCTGGGGCAGTAACTCATTGAGCGAAGCAGATGCACGGGTCGTAGCTCAGAGGGTTGCCAACATAGTCAAAGCTACCGACCCAGATATCTTGTGCATCCAGGAAGGACCGAGCGCTATCCAGGAAATGAACTTATTCATTTCGGATTTTCTTTCTGAGAACGGTGACCCGCTTTACGAGGCGCTGATTGGAAAAGCTGGCGGATCGCAAAAGCTATACGTGCTCAAAAAAATAGGCGGTGGTGTTGCGGATTTTGATCATGCCACGGACACGGTGACACATGAACTAGAAGAAGTGTGGCAAGCCGACGTGGATGGGGACCTCCTGTTGCAGCCCTACGACTTTACTCGGGCGCCTATGGTTGTCGACATCAATCCTGTCGCGGGCGATCCTATTCGGATCGTCAACCTTCACACCAAATCGAAATATGTTCATAACGGCGAGAGTCTATTCAATAATCCTGCACGTCGTCACGAGTTCATCGCCTCTGCGATGAAAGCACGGCGACGAATTTCTGCAGAAGGCTTCCGTCTCAGAACGTACCTCGATCAATTGGTGCAGAATGAGCCATCCGAACGTATTATCGTTACTGGAGATTGGAACGATGGTCCTGGTCCAGATTTCTTTGAGCGACAATACCTTACCCACAATGTTGCAGATATCGTGCTGGGAAGCACGTTCTATCCCGACTTGATATTTCGTCATCCCGTATTGGAAAGGGTACCAACAAATGCCCTATTTACCTCGCGTTTCGACGATTTTGTAGATGGAATACAAGATCGCCCCCTTTTGTTGGATCACTTCGCGGTTTCGCCGGGTTTATATGATGATGTGCAAGACGCAGGTATCGCGCATTCCGAATTTGAGAGTGAACTAGAAGGAAGCGGGGTCAGCCGAACCCAAAGAGCAAGTGATCATCGACCAATCTGGCTGGAGATTTGAAAAATAACAGCCTGCCTTGCTCGGATTGAAGTTATCGGACCAATCTAACGCCAGCGCATCGGCCAGGTTGGTAATCAGGTACGAGTTATACAGCTGCGCGGCAAGACAGTGCGTTTTGCGTTCGTGACGAACATCGGGAACTCGGGCAGCAAACGCAGCGTTTGAAAGTATTGCCCAATGTCGGCTTTTGGTCGTCTTGACTCTGTTGACTTCAATTATGTCCTTTGGGGGGGCGCCCAAACGTTTTGAGGAAGAAATGACAGACCTGGAAGCATTCAAGACCAAGTCGGATATTGCCGTTAGTTGGCTTTCTTTGATTGGTGTGGGCGCTGCGGTGCTCTTTGGAATTAGCGAGTATCAAGAAAGTACTTCGAAAAGGATCGATGACGCACAACGCACCACCTTGGAGTTCATATCTCGCTATAACCAAGAGGGTGTTCTACAAGCCCGCTCTGACGTTCAGCGCTCAATTGACACACTTGGCGAGGCTCTCTCAAAGAAGTTGGCTGGGATGACCTCCTTGGAGGCGATCAATGAAATCGTTTCACGTCATTATCGTGAACAAACCTCCGCTCAACTAAGATCTGATGAATCCTATCAAGACGCATTGCTTGTGGTGCGGTTTTTTGATGAGCTCTTCGTTTGCGTGGATACTGGCCTTTGCGAAAGAAACTCGGCAGAGCGCTTCTTTACGGACGAGGCTTACCAATACCATTTGGTTCTGCAGGCGGAAATTGAGCATATCCAACTTACCCGCCCGCGTTTTGGGTTAGGTTTGGAGCAAATGCGAGTGTCGTCTTCCGCTCTGTGAACGACCGCTATGCGGGTGCAATTGCAGCATCTTGACGGGTTGTTGAAAGGCCGCTAATGGGATGTACCGGCTGCTTCACCCAGCACGGTAGGCTCTGCCTATTTCTGCAAACTGGAGAAGTAGCATGGCGAAGACAGATTTTGATGAACTGATGTCGATTGGTATCGATATTGGCAA
>NZ_BLIV01000001.1 GCF_009811755.1 Roseobacter cerasinus | reverse complement strand
CCAACGGCGAAGAGGGCAACGCGGCGGTTGAGGCGAAGGTGAAGGCGGACGTGGCCGCGCTCTGCGCCCGCTTCCCCATCTACCCCACCCTCTGAGGCCGGACCAAGGGGTGGCCCAAGGCCCACCCCACCTGCCGCTCACAGACCTCAGACACCACCACACCCCAAAGCCAACAGCAGGTCCGGTGGGCTTCAGGCCACCGCTACAAGGCCACATGCCGGAGCGCGGCAGGAGGGCAATCGCTTGTTTGCGACACGCAGGCGAGCAACATCTGCGATTAGGTCTACACGTAGGTATCGCGGTCCTACCTGCCCAAAAATTCCGGTGCTTCGGTATAGCTTCTCTCCTTGAGCCACCCTATTGGGTTGGGCGCCCTTAGGCCCATTCAGCACCTGACGCAGCGGTAGAGTTTTTTAACGCCGAGACGATCCCAGACTCATAGCTCTGCGATTGGTAGCCTGATCCGTGCAGGACTTCGGGCAATAAAAAGAAGGATGTTCAATGAGCCCTAAGCTCAGGACTCATAGCCAATAGATAACGCGCGCGGCGAGCGCGACTGCTGAGAGGAATACGTTCGGGCATCTGTCGTATCGCGTTGCCACGCGCCGCCAATCTTTGAGCCTGCCAAACATGATCGCGATCCGATTGCGCCGTTTGTATCGGTGCCTTTGCAGTTGTCGCGTCACTTCTTCTTAAGCCGTTGCGATCGATGAAGATAATCCCACGCGACACGCGTTGATTATGGATGCGTGGCTTGCCACGGGACTTTGGGAAAAAGGGCTGAAAGTGTGCCATTTGCCCGTCGGTCAGCCTAAATGGAAAGGACATATCAACGCTCTTTTTTAAACTGTGAAGCACACCATACCAAGGAAATGAGCGGGTCCTGACCCTAAGGCACGGGTGGTTTCGCTAGCGGCTTCGAAATTTGTCAAACCACTGTTGGCCGCTCGATCAGATGCTGCAAGAGGCGCATTTATCTTTTTATATTAACAGCTTGTTCGCTCGCCGAGTTTGGAAATCGAGGGCGAATCCCACCAGCAACTTTCCAGGCGATATACTTAAGGTTGAAGAATCACTAATTTTCTGAAAATATCTTGAAATATTTAATAGTTTTTGGAGAAAGAAGCCATGCGAACATTTGTTCTCATTGCGTTTATTACGGCGTTAGCAACTGCCACGCATTCGCCGCTGACCGCACAGACCTGTAACCCGTCCGTTCAAGCTTGCCGCTAATCGATTTGGTCGAAGTATTTAAAAATGTCCGAAATTGCAGCGCTTTTTTTCGGCGCGACGATTATTGTTTTCTTTTCATATGAACGCTTTAACCGCGCCAGCTACGACGCAGGTAGCAGACTAGAACGACTGATAACCATGCTCTCGCCCGACAAGCTTCGGGCCAGACGTGTCGTTTTGCAGGCTTGGTGTTTATATACGACCGCACTGTTGCTGATTTACGTTTTGTCTTGCGCCTACGTCGAAGTCCTCCCTGAGATCGACCGTACCCAACTTGCCGGTGCAAGCAACCTTCCTGACAGCTCAGACGAAAGCAAGCAAAGCGGTTCGATTGGAATACCACCTGGTGTTTCGCTCGGCGTCGCCCTGATCCTGGTGGGGCTCGCTCCATCCGTACCCATTCTGAAACGTTTCGAAAACTGGCTGCGTCAGACAGCGCATCGCTTGGCGGGAATCCCAACGCGGGTTTTGAGTAACAGCGAAGAACTGCGCACAAACGCGATAGATCTGAAAGTAGAGGGGGATGAAAAGCTTCTTATTCCTTCAGGATATTGGGAGCGACGAGAGCACTACAAAAAGGCAACGTCAGATCAACTTACCGCGCCTTCCGACTTTGCAAACGATATTGACCTGATCTTTGCTGTGACCGCTTGGTTGATTGATCGTCGACTGAAATTGAGCAATGTGGATATGCGCGAAAAGTTTCAATTGCTCGAAGACGAACTTCGCAACCGCAAAGACGTCATGATTCTCGAACTCGATGAGAGAACCAATTTTGTTTTGGGTGGCGCGGTATCGACGCAGACGTCTTCCGGGCCGGCCACAGCAGACGAAACCGCGACAGAAGAACTCAAACGCCGCAGTTGGGAGCGCGTCGCGTCAGACGTCAATAATTTGGCGGATGATCTTTGCGTTCTTCTGGCGCTCTACGTTGAGCATGGGTTTATTCAGATTGACCCGGTCGACCAAGTGGAACCAAGGTCCAAAGGTATCGCACGCGCTGTACCAACAACCGCGGTGCGTCAATCCGCACGCCAGCAAGACTTAGCGCGCGCGCGATTGCTTGGCTTCGTCTGGCCCATTTTGGGCGATGGCCTGAACAAAATCCAACCCTCGAACACGACGCCAGCCCTATTTTGGTCAACCATTCTGATATTCATCGTGACACTTGTTTGGAGCTACTGGCCCGGGCTTTACGAAATGGAGCTTCGCTGGATGGGCGTTCCAAGCACTGGATATCAGCGCGCAGGAGATTATCTCGTCGTCGCATTCAATGGCTTCATGATCCCTATGTTGATCGCTGTTGCGCTGCGTGATGCGGGTCTGCAATCCAAAACTTGGATCAATATATGGCGCGCTCCTCATTGGACCGCATCCTTGCCACAAATCTTAATGATGCTGGCTTTGGCCTGGTTTTCAGCGATTTTCATCGTGATTGCCATAAATTTTTGGAACGTTGCAATCACTCAGAACCAGGGATTCGACAGAAACGGAAGCTTTGACGTTGTCCGGACCGCTTTTGAAGCAGACGCCCTATTTATTCTCAGAGGCTCGATTTTTGCAGTCCTTGTCGTACTGCTCCTGGATGGGATCTCCGCCCAATTGCCTTCGCTGCAAAAGCAAAAGACTTGGCGCTCCAGTTTGCTTTGGGCGTCTCGCGTTGCCGTAATCATGGGCGCTTTGGGATTTTGTGCACGCACGATACGGTCGATTGTTGCTGCGCGTGTGGCTGAACCGCCGCGCCCGGGCCTGGACGCCATCGACTTTGGCTTAATCTTCTATTCGACGGTCTACTCTGCGCTTATTGGATTTGTGGTCGTTTTCTTTCTTAGCGAAGTATTGCTGAACCAAAGGCAGGGCAAGCGTTACAGTCTCATCCCCAACATCACCAAACCAGCTGAATAATCATGACGTATTCACTTGTCCCATTGTATCTCATTGCCTTTCTGACAGCCTCGTCCACCGCCTTTGCGTCAACGGATGATGTCCGGATCGCAATGCGGGTCGATACGCCCCCCTTTGTGTCCAGAGATCCTTCCTCGGGCGCATATGTCGGGTACTTCTATGATGTTTGTACCGAGGCCGTTACACGTGCTGGCTATCAGTTTACGGAACACCCGATCTCGGCAGCCGATCGCAATGAGTTCCTGAAGTTTGGGTCAGGCAATTTTGATTTGGTCTGTGATCCCACAACCATCACCCTTGCGCGCATGAACAATTTTTCTGATGACCAGGACATAGGGACACCGCCTGAAACCCAAAAATCTGTTTCCGGCGCGAAAGCGTTGGACTTCTCTCAGATTATTTTTGTTGCCAATGGTGGGTTTGCGTCTGTCAAGAGCCCGCAAGACCCGGATTGGTCTTATCGCCTGCATAGTGTGACCGAAGGGTTGTCTGAAAAGATCAGCGGGAACGGTGTCTTACACTGCAAGGATCTCTTTCAACAGGTTAAATTGGCGCCCTCAAAACCGGACGAACCCGCGCCCAAGGATCAGAGCTCGCAAAACGACGAGGCGGACCATGATCTAGTAGAGGAATGGAAGCTGAGCGAGTTTATTAGGTTCCGCTACAAGGCCGTCGAAGTTCCGCAAGACAAAGAACAAGAGGCAGAAGAGGTTCCGCAAACGCGCATCCTGCGTGCGCAAGTTTTGGGCTATGTTGTTGGATCAACCATTCGGGAAGCAGTTTTGAACTTCAACGAAATAGGTGTGCGGCCAATAGCTTGTGTTATGCCGTCCCACAAAGACGCCGCAGCCGCGTTTTGTCGTGGGCAGCTCGATCGATATTACGGAGACTTAGATATCGTGCGCGCATCTATAGCCGCTTACAACACACAGGAGGATGAGACTTGCGAGGCGACCTTTGCCGGTCCGGATCAACTGACCTACGAGCCTTATGCATTTGTTGTGTCGGACCGCTTGGCGGGTTTCCCGGAGCGATTGAGATGTGCGATCTTTAGCATGTTCGCGGATGGGACAATGAACAACCTTTATGCCGGGCGTTTCAAAGAGGAAAAGAGTGCACCTCTTGCGACATTGTTTGCGATTAACAGGGTCCCCTCCGGACAGCGTGAAGCTGTAGATCCAGAGCAGCCGGTTTGCGGCGCTTTCCGGTAGGTCGTACGGAATACGTTAGATCCAGAAACACGGCTAAATCGTGCTCACAGATGCGTTAGGCATAGCCGTGACACCTTTGCTATTTTTGCGGGTCTATTTGCTATTTTTGCGGGTCTATAAATGCCTCTGTGCTTATCCCATAAGGCCGCCCTTTTGGCTTAGTTTTTTGCGCTGCCAAGGCAGCGCAATGTAACCTGTTCCCCAGAAAAGTCCTCGATTTGGGGGTATCCGTGCATGGTGGCCTCAGACAACGGGACGGAACTGACCTCCGACGCAATGCTCAAATGGTAAGAAAACCGTAAGGTCGATTGGCACTACATTGCGCCAGGCAAGCCCATGCAGAAATGCCTCATCGGTAGCTTCAACGGGCGCATGCGCGAAGAATGTTTGAACGAACACCTGTTCCTGTCGCTCTGCCATGCCTGCCGCTTATTTGTGGCATGGCGCACAGACTACAATCTCCATCGGCCTCACTCCAGCTTTGCTGGTCTGACGCCATTCGAATATGCTAATCGGTCAGACAAGGACCAAAACCTGAACAGAGCCAATCTAGAAACGCCGACTCCAGGGAGAGCAGGTCACCAGCTCTCGTCTCGTTTTCAGAAGTAGGGGACGCTCCTCTTGCTGCTCGACCTTGCCCTTCCAGCAATATGCGCTCTGGATCGGTGCATATCGCTTGGAACAGGCGACCAGACGCTGTTCAATAGGTGTTGCGCCGCAACATGCCCATGCAACACGTCATGTTGGAGGCAAGAGATGTGCGTCAGTGGAGCTTACCACGCCTGTGCCGTCCGTTTTGCTCAGACAATCACATCTTCGGCAACTTGTTCCCCCACGCCAAAGACGCGCTTGTAGCGGCCTATCTCCTGCGCCGGACCCATGGCCTTGTTTGGGTTGTCCGACAGCTTCACCGTCGGTGCACCGTTGGCCTCCACCGCCTTGCAGACCAGCGAGAAGGGCGCCAGCCGGTCCTCGGGCACAAGCATGCGGAAGTCATTGGTCAGCAGCGTTCCCCACCCAAAAGAGACATTGGTGCGACCCGCGAACTTGCTGTGCAGCGAGCGGATCTTGTCCACGTCCAACCCGTCGCTGAAAATAATGCGTTTCTGGGCCGGGTCCTCGCCACGGGCGCGCCACCAGTCGATGGCAATCTGTGCGGCCGTTGCCGGGTCACCGCTGTCGATGCGGATGCCCGTCCACCCCGCCAGCCAATCCGGCGCCTTATCGAGGAATCCCTTCGTCCCAAAGGTATCGGGCAGGATGATCCGCAGGTTGCCGTCATGCTCTTCATGCCAGTCTGATAGAACGTCGTAGGGTGCCTGTGCCAGGTCCTCGTCGTTGTCGGCCAAAGCGGCATAGACCATCGGCAACTCATGCGCATTTGTGCCGATGGCTTCCAACTCGCGGTTCATGGCGATCTTGCAGTTGGAGGTGCCGGTGAAGGCCGTGCCCAGCCCTTCCTGCATGGCCTGTACGCACCAGTCCTGCCAGAGATAGCTGTGCCGCCGCCGTGTGCCGAAATCGGCAATCGACAGATCTTCGACCTCCCGCAGCGCCTCGATCTTCTCCCACACCCGGGTCATGGCGCGGGCATAGAGCACCTGCAGCTCGAACTTCCCCATGCGGTTCAGCACCGCGCGCCCGCGCAGCTCCATCAGCACCGCCAGCGCCGGGATCTCCCAGAGCATCACCTCGGGCCAGTTCCCCTCGAAGGTCAGCTCGTACTGGTCGCCCTTGCGCTCGAGGTGATAGGGCGGCAGGCGCAGCTGCTCGAACCACTCCATGAAGTCGGGCCGGAACATCTGGCGTTTGCCATAGAAGGTGTTGCCGCGCAGCCAGGTGCTTTCCCCGCGCGACAGCGATAGGGAGCGGATGTGGTCGAGCTGTTCGCGTAACTCGCCCTCGTCGATCAGTTCCGCCAGCGGCACGTGTTTGGACCGGTTGATCAGGCTGAAGGTCACGCGCGTGCCGGGCTTGTTGCGAAAGACCGATTGGCACATCAGCAGTTTGTAGAAATCGGTGTCGATCAGGGAGCGGACAATCGGGTCGATCTTCCATTTGTGGTTCCAGACGCGGCGCGCGATATCAACCATGGCGGGTCTCCAACTGCACACCCGCGGCTGTCATCCCGTCACGTGCGGCAGCGAGCGAGCCATCGAGATCAATCGCGCGGCAGAGGTCTTCGCGGACCTCAACGTCGAACCCCAGCTTGGCGGCGTCCACCGCCGAGAAGTTCACGCAGAAATCCAGCGCAAGCCCGACCATGACCAATGCGTCGATACCCCGGGTGCGCAGATATCCTTCGAGGCCTGTGGGCGTCACCTGATCGTTTTCGAAAAAGGCAGAATAGCTGTCGATGGCGGGATTATAGCCCTTGCGGATGATCAGATCGGCCCGATCGGCCTGCAGCTCGGGGTGAAACTGCGCGCCGAGGCTGCCCTGGATGCAGTGGTCGGGCCAGAGCACCTGCGGCCCATAGGGCATGTCGATCAGATCATAGGGCACTTTGCCCTCGTGCGAGGAGGCAAAGGAGGAATGGCCCGCAGGGTGCCAGTCTTGTGTCAGGATCACGGCGTCGGCCTCGGCCATCAGCGCATTGACACCTTGCACGATGGTATCTCCTTCAGGAACGGTCAGCGCACCGCCGAGGCAGAAATCTTTCTGCAGGTCGATCACGATCAGGGCTGTTGTCATCTATGCCTCCTGCTTCGGTCATCTTTGGGTAAGGGGCAGCGTGCGGGGCGTCAATGGCAACCGGTGCGTGTGAGCGCAATGCGCCCTCTTGCTCCAGCGGCCATTTCGGCCTAGTCCACCGCGCATGTATACCATCGCCGCCCTCTATCACTTCACCCGGTTTGAAGATCCTGCCGCGCTGAAACCCGACCTCCTTGCGCTTTGCACGGCGCAAAGTGTGCAGGGCACGCTGCTGCTCGCACAGGAAGGGCTGAATGGCACCATCGCCGGGCCGCGCGCCGGGATTGATGCGGTGATCGCCCATTTGCGCGGGCTGCCGGGCTGCGCGGATCTGGAGTGGAAAGAGGCGGTCAGCGATCACGCGCCCTTTGGCAAGATGAAGGTCCGGCTCAAGCGTGAGATTGTGACGATGGGTCAGCCCGATGTCGATCCGCGCGCGCGGGTGGGTCACTATGTGGAACCGGAGGACTGGAATGCACTCATCACCGCGCCCGATGTCGCCGTGATCGACACGCGCAACGATTATGAAGTGGCCATCGGCACCTTTGAGGGTGCCATCGACCCCAAAACCGAGAGCTTTGGCGAGTTCCCTGCTTGGTGGGAAGCGAACAAGGCCCGATTTCACAACAAGAAGGTTGCGATGTTCTGCACTGGCGGTATTCGCTGTGAGAAGTCCACGAACTATCTGCTGGGGCAGGGGGTCGAGGAGGTCTATCACCTCAAGGGCGGCATTCTGAAATATCTCGAAGAGGTGCCGGAAGAGGGAAGCACCTGGCAGGGCGCGTGCTTTGTTTTCGACAACCGGGTCAGTGTGGAGCATGGCCTGCGCGAGGGGCCGCATATGCTCTGCCACGGCTGCCGTCGCCCGATCCTGCCAGAAGACACCAAGCGGCCTGCCTATGAGGCCGGGGTGAGCTGTCACCAATGCATCGACGAGACCTCGGATGAGGACAAGGGCCGGTTTCGGGAGCGGCAAAAACAGATGGCTCTGGCCAGGGCGCGTGAGACATCGACAGGCTAGGCAGGCATTGCAGGGCTGCGCCGTGGGCCGCCGCGTGACAGGAGCCACAGCATCACGACGATGTTGAGCCCGTTCCACAGGATGCCGTTGATGAAGGCCAGTTGGTACGATCCGCTCACGTCATAGATCCAGCCGGACATCCGACCTCCCAGCGCCATGCCCATGATTGTTGCCATCATGACAAAGCCGACGCGCGTATCCGCCTCGCGCGCAGGCATATACTCCCGCACGATCAGCGCGTAGCTGGGCACGATGCCGCCCTGGCTGAGGCCAAAGATCAGGCTGACCACGTAAAGCGAGATCAGCGCGTCTGATGGCAGATAGAGAAACAGCGCAAGGCATTGCAGGGCCGAGCCGATGAGCAGCGTTTTCACACCTCCCAACCGGTCGGCCAGCAGCCCCGAGACGATCCGCGAGCCGACGCCGCCCAACAGCATCAACGCCAGCATTTCCGCACCGACAGCAGGGCCATAGCCGAGATCCACGCAATAGGCGACGATATGCACCTGCGGCATCGACATCGCCACACAGCAGCCGATGCCCGCAAGCCCTAATAGGTATTGCAAGGCCCGTGGGGAGAGCCCGGCAGAGCTGGCATTGCGCAGCGACATGTTCTGCGCGGTCACCTGCGCCTCTCGCGGGAGACGTCGCCGCAACGCCAGAGCCAGGGGGATCACGCCCAATAGGGTCACCACCGCCATGAAGAGATAGACGCTGCGCCAGCCGGTCTGCTCCAGCATCCCGGCGAGCACCAGCGGCCAGAAAGCCCCGGAGAGGTAGTTCCCGCTGGCCACCAGCGCCACCGCGATGCCCCGACGCCGGACGAACCAATGGGAAATATCCGCGATCAACGGGCCGAAACCGACAGCGGACGCAAAGCTGACAAGCAACTGCGCCAATGACAGCATCGCGATAGAATGGCTCAGCGTGGCCAAGCCAAACCCCGCCGCAACCCCGACAGCAGCTGCGATCAAAGACAGTGTCACGCCAAACCTATCCACAGCTTTGCCGATGGCAAAGTTGCCCACCGCGAAACCGATCATCGTCAGAGTATAGGGCATGGGTAATGCCCCCGAGATTTGGTGGTGTCTGAAAGTAGAATTTTCTCGAAGATGAAAGAGGAGTTTCTGATGAAGAAATCAAAATACAGCGACGCGCAGATCATGGCGATCTTGAAGCAGGCAGAGAACGGCGTGCCGGTTTCTGATCTGTGTCGCGAACATGGGATGAGCGGCGCGAGCTTCTACAAGTGGCGTTCCAAGTATGTTGGTATGGACGCCAGTCCAATGGCGCGCATGAAAGAGCTGGACGAAGAGAACAAGCGGCTCAAGAAGATGTATGCCGAGAAGAGCATGCAGAACGATTTGCTGAAGGAAACGCTTGGAAAAAAGTGGTGAGGCCGTCTCAAAGACGCGAGATGGCCGAATGGGCGGTGCGCTGCCGATCCGCCAGCATCGCTTTGGCTTGTAGGGCGTTCAGCATCAGTGAAACCTGCTATCGGTATCAGCCAAAGCTTAGCGATGAGAACGAACTTGTCGCGGATTGGCTGATTGCGCTGACGACAGCGAAGAAGACCTGGGGCTTTGGCCTTTGCTTCCTGCACTTTCGGAACGTGAAGGGGTTCAATTGGAACCACAAGCGTGTCTATCGCATCTATCGCGAGCTCGAACTGAACATGCGGATCAAGCCACGTAAACGGCTACAGCGCGAGAAACCGGAACC
The DNA here is from genome assembly GCF_009811755.1 of Roseobacter cerasinus. Taxonomy (GTDB): domain Bacteria; phylum Pseudomonadota; class Alphaproteobacteria; order Rhodobacterales; family Rhodobacteraceae; genus Roseobacter; species Roseobacter cerasinus. Next base: position 756,166 of record NZ_BLIV01000001.1, on the reverse strand, counting down.
GCTGGCGGTGCCTGAATCCCCGAACGAGGTTTGGTCCATGGACTTCATGGCGGATCAACTGGCGGACGGTCGGTCCTTTCGGACGCTGAACGTGCTGGATGACTTCAATCGTGAGGGGCTGGCCATTGAAGTAGACTTCTCGCTGCCGTCAGAGCGCGTTGTCCGGACCCTGAACCAGATCATAGCCTGGCGCGGGAAACCGTTGGCCATTCTCGTGGAAAACGGTCCGGAATACGTCAGCGGTCGGCTCCAGACGTGGGCTGAGAAAGCTGGGATCGGATTGATCTACATTCAACCGGGCAAGCCGCAACAGAACGCCTATGTCGAGCGTTACAACAGGACCGTCCGAACGGAATGGCTTGGGCGGTATCACTTCACCAGCATCGAAGAGGTGCAGGATCACGCAACGCGATGGCTCTGGACATACAACAACGAAAGACCAAACATGGGCATCGGCGGGATAACCCCGATACAGAAACTGAAAGCAGCTTAAATTCTACTGAAGCACCCCTCCAAAAATTGGGGGAATGCCAAGCCTCTTGCTGCTGAACATAGTAATTTCACATCATTTTCTGGTCACGACGAAATCCAGATCGGTGTCGTCGGCCGGTTCATCAATGCAAAAGTCGATCTCGTCAAGGTCAGAACCTGCGACTAGGAAAATCCGCTCGACGCAGCGCAAGAAGTTGCCTCCTGCCTTGACTAGGTGCTTCTAATAAGTCGTCGCTGCCCGCGCCGCCTGATCGTATTGCCCGGACATCAGCCGCAGCAGAGACGCGGCGTGGCTGACCTGCTCTGGCTCCAGGCCCAACTCACCCACGGCACGTAATAACAACCCTTCGCGGATCTCGCGGTAGCGCACACAAGTCTCGGCCCCCTTCTCGGTGGCAGTCACCGTCTTCTCCTTGCCTTGCCGCCCGTCCGTCACCAGCCCGGCCTTGATCAGCTTCTTGACCGCATAGTTGACCGTATGCGTATCCTCCACGTTCAGCACCAGACAAATATCGGCGAGCTTCTTGGGCCGGTCGCGATGATAGACCGAGTGCAGCACCAGCACATCGAGCGCGCCGAGTTCGGGATAGCCCGCCATGGCAATCGCGCGCACCATCCAACGGTGAAACGCGTTGTTGGCCAGCGTCAGGCCGAACTCAAGCTCCGAGATCTCCGCGAAGGAGCCGCTCGCGAGATGGGCAGAGGAGACAACAGGGCCAAGAAATCCATCAGACATATCCGAATTCTCCGCAACACAGACATTTTGTCAACATTTTGTTGACGTGTTGTGAAAGTTGCGCAGTATTGACCCTAGGGAATCATCTGCGGGCGGTAGCGGCCCTCCGGCAGGTGCATTGCTCGTGCGACAGGGGCCAACCTCTGCGCGCGGAGAAACAGACGACCAACAAGGGAAACTCACATGACATTCACAAGAGCACTGATGGCTGGCACGGCCACGCTGGCACTCACGGCGGGCGCGGGCCTCGCGGCCGAGAAATGGGACATGCCGATGGCCTATTCGGCCTCCAACTTTCATTCGGAAAACGGCGTGGCCTTCGCGGAATGCGTGGGCGCAGGCACCAATGGCGAGATCACCATCGAGGTGCATCCTGGCGGCTCGCTCTTTGCAGGGGCAGACATCAAGCGGGCGATCCAGACCGGGCAGGTGCAGATCGGCGAGCGCCTGCTCTCCGGCCACCAGAACGAAAGCGCGGTCTTCGGGTTCGACTCCGTGCCCTTCCTCGCGCCGTCCTTTGACGACAGCGAAAAGCTTTACGCAGCGGCGAAGCCCAAGATCGAAGCGCTGCTGGACGAACAGAACCTGGAGCTGCTCTATGCCGTGCCATGGCCGCCGCAGGGCCTCTATTTCAAGAAAGAGGTCAACAGCGTGGCAGACATGGAAGGCATCAAGTTCCGCTCCTACAACAACACAACGAGCCGTCTGGCGGAACTCACAGGAATGTTGCCGGTGACGGTGGAGGCTGCCGAGATCAGCCAGGCCTTTGCCACCGGCGTGGCGGAGTCGATGGTGTCGTCGGGGGCGACGGGCTATGACCGCAAGGTCTGGGAGAGCCTCACGCATTTCTACGAGGTCGATGCCTGGCTGCCGCGCAACTATGTGATGGTCAATCAGGACGTCTGGGCCGATGTCTCCGACGCCAACAAGGAGGCGATCATGGCCTGCGCCACCGAGGCGGAAGCGCGCGGGCTGCAGGCCTCCAAGGACTACACGCAGTTCACCATGGACGGGTTGGCCGAAGGTGGCATGACCGTGCAGCCCGCGGGTGACGCCTTGATGGGCGAGCTGCGCGAAATTGGCGCGACCATGACCGCCGAATGGCTCGAGGCCGCCGGTGAAGAGGGCGCAGCGCTCGTCGATGCCTTTAAGGCCGCGCAGTAAGCGACCCTCGGGCGGTGCACTACGCGCCGCCCGCTTTCCAAGATAGCGCGAGAGGGTGGGCCTGTGACTGCGATCCGCAAGACGCTTGATTTTCTGTATCTGGCCTCCGGCGTGGCGGCGGCGCTCTGCCTGATCGCCATTCTGGGGCTGATCGTGGCGCAGATGGTCGCGCGCTGGACCGGAGAGATCTTCCCCGGCGCGCCGGATTACGCAGGCTACGCGATGGCCGCGGCGAGCTTTCTGGCCTTCGCCAATGCGCTGAACCGCGGGGCGCATATCCGGGTGTCGATCCTGCTGAACGCGGTTACGGCCAAGACCCGGCGGGCGCTGGAGATCTGGTGCTTTGCCATCGCGGCGGCCGTAGCATGGTACTTCACCTACTACGCCTATTGGTTTGTCTACTGGTCGTGGAAGTTCAACGAGGTGAGCCAGGGGCAGGACGCCACTGCGCTCTGGATGCCTCAGTCGGTCATGGTGATCGGCGGCGCGCTGATGGCGATTGCGCTGACCGACAATCTGTTTGCCGTGATCTTCAAGGGCGACCATCGCATCGTGCGCGAAACGGTCGAAGACAGCTTCGAGGGGTGATGATATGACCGAACTCTACGCCATCATTCTTTTTCTCGTTGTCCTTTTCCTGTTGCTCGGCACCGGCGTCTGGGTCGGCCTTGCGCTGATGGGTGTGGCCTGGGTGGGCATGGAGCTCTTCACCACGCGGCCCGTGGGCGACACGATGATCACCACGATCTGGGCGTCGTCTTCGAGTTGGACCCTCACCGCCCTGCCGCTCTTCATTTGGATGGGGGAAATCCTCTATCGCACGCGACTTTCGGAGGACATGTTCAAAGGGCTGTCGCCCTGGCTTGCGCGCATGCCCGGCGGGCTGGTGCATACAAACATCGTCTCCTGCACGATCTTTGCCGCCGTCTCGGGGTCGTCGGCGGCGACGCTGACCACCGTCGGCAAGATGGCCATCCCGGAGCTGCGCGCGCGCGAGTATCCGGAGAAGATGGTGATCGGCACGCTTGCCGGGGCGGCCACGCTGGGCCTGATGATCCCGCCATCCATTGCGCTGATTGTCTATGGCGTGACCGTGAATGAATCGATCACCAAGCTTTTCTTTGCGGGCGTCTTTCCTGGGCTGATCCTCGCGGCGATGTTCATGGCCTATGTGGCGATTGTCTCGAAGGTCTCACCCTCCTGGAACCCGAAGATGGACACCGGCCTGAGCTTTGCCGAAAAGCTGCGCAACTCGCGCTTCCTGCTGCCGGTGCTGGCACTGATCACCGTGGTGATCGGCTCGATGTACGGCGGCTATGCCACAGCGACCGAGGCGGCGGCCATCGGGGTCATCGGCGCGCTGGTGCTGGCGGCGGCGCAGGGCTCTCTCACGCCGTCCACATTCCGGGCCAGCCTCATGGGCGCCATGCGGACAAGCGCCATGATCGCACTGATTCTCGCGGGGGCGGCTTTCCTGAAACTCTCGATGGGCTTCACCGGCCTGCCCCGCGCGCTGGCCGACAACATTGCGGCGATGGAGCTGGGCCGGTTCGAGCTGCTGATGGCGCTTCTGGTCTTCTACATCATCCTCGGCATGTTCCTCGACGGCATTTCGGCGGTGGTGCTGACCATGGCTATCGTCGAGCCCATGGTGCGCGAGGCGGGGATTGACCTCATCTGGTTCGGCATCTTCGTGGTGGTCGTCGTGGAAATGGCGCAGATCACCCCGCCCATCGGCTTCAACCTCTTCGTGCTGCAAGGCATGACGCGGCACGAGATGGGCTACATCACCAAGGCGGCGCTGCCGATGTTCCTGATCATGGTGCTGATGGTCTTTGTGCTGATCTGGTTCCCTGGCATCGCCACGTGGCTGCCGGACAATATCCGAAACACGCCGTAGATGCTCGCGGCTCTGTCCTTATGCGCCACTTACTCTCGCACCCTGCTGATCCTGGGCCTGTCGGCCGGCGTGGGCCTGCCCGGCCTCGCCGCTGCCATGGCGCTGTGGCTGCCGGAAATGGTGGCGGTGCTGCTGGTGATCACCGCGTTCCGCATCGGGCACCGGGCGGCTTTTGGCGCGCTGAGCGATCTGCGGTGGAGCCTGCCTGCGGTTTTGGTCCTGCAACTGGCGGTGCCGCTGGCGGTTGCTGTTCTTGGTCATCTGGCGGGGCTTGGCGGCACGCCACTGGCCCTGGCCTTGGTGCTCGCCTGCGCCGCACCGACCATTGCGGGTGGGGCGTCGCTGGCGATCATCCTGCGGCAGGACCCGGGGCGCATGATGCAGTTTCTGGTGCTGGGCACCGCGCTTTTTCCGCTGACGCTGTTGCCGGTGCTGGTCGCGGTGCCGGTGGTTGTGGATACCTACGTCTTGCTCAGTGTCGGGCTGCGGGCGTTGCTGATCATTCTCGGGGCGGCGGGGCTGGGGTTCCTACTGCGGCACTTGCTGTTGCCCGTCGCCAGCCCCGGCCAGATCAAGGCGATGGATGGCGCCTCGGTCCTGTTCTTTGCAGTGATCGTGGTGGGGCTGATGGCCGCGCTTGGTCCAATGCTGCGGAGCGATCCATGGATCGCGCTTGCGTGGGCGTTGGCGGCCTTCGGGCTGTCGTTCGGGCTGCAACTGCTGACGCTGCTGGCCCTGCGCCACTCGACGCTGGCGCATGTGAGCGGGCCGCTCGCGCTGGCGGCCGGCAATCGCAACATTGCGCTGTTCCTCGTCACCCTGCCGCCCGAGGTGATGGCACCGGTGATGATCTTTGTCGCCTGCTGGCAGTTGCCGATGTACCTCACGCCAATTCTTCTGCCACCGCTCTACCGGCTGGCACCTTAAGATGAGCGCCCCCCCCACCATCGCCCGCGTCGGCCTCACCGGTCTGCTGGTCAGCTTCGGCAGCGCCATGAGCGAGCCTGCGAACCGCGCGGCCCTGGCCTTTCGCACTGCCGTTGAGGCCGAAGACTGGCCGGAGGTCAGCGAGACCATGATGTCGCTTGTCTCGGTCTTTGTCGCGGTTGATCTTGTGACCGCGCCCGCCGAGGAGATCGAGGCACGGCTGCGCGAGGTTCTGGCACGGCAGGACTGGTACGCGGCGGAGCTGCCCAGCGGGCGCACGCTCTGGCATGTGCCCACGGTCTACGGCACCGATCTGGCGCCGCAGCTGGAGGAAGCGGCGGAGGTTGCGGGGCTCGACCCGGATGAGGCGATCCGCCAGCTCTCCACCGCGCGGGTGCGGGTGCTGACGCTGGGCTTTGCACCCGGCCAGCCTTATTTGGGGGAGCTGCCCGAGGTTTGGAACATCCCCCGCCAGCAGGGGCTGACCAAAAGCGTGCCGCGCGGCGCGTTGGTCACGGCGATACGGCAGCTGATCATCTTCACCGGACCGACGCCTACGGGCTGGCGCCATGTGGGTCAGACCGCGTTTCGTAATTTCAACCAGCAGGCCGAGGTGCCCTTTGCGCTGTCGCCGGGAGATGAGCTGGTGTTTCCGGCCATCGACCGGGCGGCGTTTGACAAGCTCTCAGCCCCTAACAGCTATGGCGCCGCAGAGCGGGAGGTGATTGCATGAGCGGCGCATTGACCATCCTCAGCGCCGGACCCGCGCTCAGCCTTCAGGACCTTGGGCGCCGCGGCTATCTCGCAAAAGGGCTCACGCGCGGCGGAGCAGCGGACTTGCGCGCGCTGCACGAGGGCGCGGCGCTTCTTGGGCAGGCGCCGGACTGCGCCGCCATTGAGATGATGGGCATGGGCGGCACCTTCGAGGCGGATGTGGACACGGTGATCGCGCTGACTGGCGCCGAGATGGCGGCGACGCTGGACGGCGCACCGCTGATCTGGAATGCGAGCCACGCGCTGTCCGCAGGGGCGAAACTGGTGATCGCGGGTGTGCGCGCAGGGACCTACGGGTATCTGCATGTGGCGGGCGGTTTTGACACCCCGCCCGAGATGGGGGCGCGGTCTGCCCATCTGACCGCGGGCATTGGGGCACTGTTGCAGGCCAGCGACAGCCTGCCAATCGAGGCTAGCCATGCCCGGCCGGGCCTGTTTCTGACGCCTGAGGGTCGGCTGAGCGGTGGCGTGATCCGCATGGTGCTCTCGTTCCAGTCCGCGCTGTTTTCCGACGCGACCCGCGCGCGGTTCGGAGAGACGGTGTTTCGCCGCGACCCGCGTGCCAACCGGCAGGGCGTGCGGCTGGACATGGCGGGCGACGGCTTTCACGCCGAGGGCGGCCTCAGCATCGTCTCGGAAGTCATCACCCCCGGCGATATTCAGGTCACCGGCGACGGCGCGCCTTATGTGCTTATGTGCGAGAGCCAGACGACGGGCGGCTATCCTCGCATCGGCACGGTGCTGCCCTGCGATCTGCCGAAGGTGGCGCAGGCCCCAGCAGGCGCGGAGTTGCGGTTTCAGGTGGTCTCGCTGGAGGAGGCCATCGCCGCCGAGACCCGCGCGCGCGCCGAGATCAAGGCGCTGCCGTCGCGCATCGCTCGGCTGGTGCGCGACCCGCATGACATTGCCGATCTGCTGAGCTACCAGCTGATTAGCGGGGCCGTATCCGCAGCCGCCGATCCCTTTGCCACAACAGGAGAACAGCCATGACCCGCGTCGATCTGAATGCCGATATGGGCGAGAGCTTTGGTCCCTGGACCATGGGCGACGATGCCGCCCTTCTGCAAACCGTCACCTCCGCGAACATCGCCTGCGGGGCGCATGCGGGCGATCCTTCGGTGATGGCGCGGACCATGCGGATTGCCATAGAGAATGGCGTGGGCCTTGGCGCGCACCCGGGCTTTGCGGACCTGCAGGGCTTCGGGCGGCGGCGGCTCAACATACCGCGCGCCGAGCTGCAAGACCTGATCCGCTTTCAGGTCGCCGCCTCTGTCGGGGTCGCGCGGGCACTTGGCGGCGGGGTCAGGCATCTGAAGCTGCACGGCGCTCTGGCCAATATGGCGTCAGAGGATGAGGCGCTGGCGCGGGACTGCTACGAGGCTGCGCTCTCGGTCGACCCGAACCTCATCGTCATGGTGCTCTGCGCCACAGCGCAGGAGCAGGCGGTGCGGGCTTTGGGCTGCGCCTTCGCGGGCGAGATTTTCGCCGACCGCGCCTATAACGAAGACGCAACGCTCGTGGACCGCAGCCTTGAGGGGGCCGTGATCCACGACCCGGAGCTTGCCGGTCGGCGCATGGTGGAGATGGTGCAGGCGGGCGCAATCCTCACCGCCACGGGTAAGCGGATCGAGACGAGCATCGATACGATCTGCCTGCACGGCGACACGCCCACCGCTGTCCAGATCGCCCGATCTGTCCGCGCTGCGCTGGAAACAGCGGGCGTAACTGTGACGCAGTTTGACGGGCGCAGGGTGTGAGTCAGCCGCGGTCGGGCGACATGACATGGTGGTCGCACCTATGCAATTCGGCCACGACAAATGCCTAAGCCCGCCTGCGCAAGGGTCCGCCAACAGTCCGACGGGTTTTAGGGCGGGCGGCGCTGTCCGGGCCTCGATGGCCTGGTCAGCGCCTCTTTGCCTCACATCACGATCATCAAATCAAACTCAGCCGAGAGGCGCGCAGCCTGCAAGTCCCGCTGGTAGCACAACAATGGCCCCAGCGCGGTAGAGCTGTCGCACCAGATCAGTGTTGTCGCTTGCCAGCACGGTACCCAGGGCGGTTTGCTCAATAACGGAGATATTGGCCGGCAGCGCCGCGGCAAAGCCAGGCAAGGCCGCTGGAACAAGTGCGGCAGGCGCCGAGCGAGACAGGCTCATCACAGCAGCCAGAAGCGCGACCCACGCAACAAAGAGCACTCCGATCCCGAGACCAGCCCTAATAATCATGGATGTGCTCCACGCCTATGCCATCGCGCTGATACTGTCGCAGCCGCGCCCCAAGATCCCGCACCTTCAAGCCGACGAGGTGGCGATAGTCGCCATATCCCTGCCTCTGAATGGAACTACGCGCGCCATCGAATGTTGCAGTCTCGCTGATCACCGTCAGCATAATATCATCATTCCCGGCGATTTCGATGAAATTGACACCACGCGCGGCAAGTTCCCGCAGCAGATGCGTCAGCGCGCGGTAGCGCACCGTCTCGACTTCCAGCCCGACCTCCCGTGCCGCGATGATCTGCAGCCTGTCTTCGCCCTCTCCGGCATAACCTGTGATGATCATGCGCAGTGTCAATTCATCGGCACCGACGGTGTCCACAGCCGCTGCAATGACCCGCGCGTATGCCGCTTTGGCGCCGTACTCCAGCCCAAGGGCAAAGCGCCGCTCGCGGTCGCGCAGTGCACCGGTCGCCATAGTCTCCAGAGCCTCCGCATCCGCGACAAACTCCCATTGGTACCAGGGCACCTGCTGCAGGAAGGTCGCATAACGCCGGGCCTGCCGGGCAGAGAGATCGTCGAGCGGCGCGCGCTCTGGCCCGCGCAACATGGCGATCACGCGGCCCAGGGTTTCCTCATAGGCGGCCTTCATCAGCAGCTCGGCGGTGAAACTGACACCGATCACATAAACCATCTGTTTCGTCTCGCCCGGCACGCCGCCATGGGCGCTGGCGACGCGGGTCACATCGCAGAGGGTGGACCAGAAGCCCGCGATGCTGCGCAAGAAGCCGAAGGTGTGCGGATCGTCGGTGCTGATCACCTGCGCATAGTCGTCATAGGCATGCACGATGTGCCACTCAGGGTAGGTCAGATATGTCCGGCTTTCGGCGCGGTGATGCGCGGGCGGCAGGATGGCGTCATAGGGCTCGGGCGCGGCCTCGCCCCGGCAGGCAAGCTCGGTGTAGGCGACCGGCGCAAGCAGCCCCGCCAGGCAAAGCGCGAGGACAAGCAGGAGACGCCCGAGCCAGCGCCCGACCCTGCGGATCACGGGCGTCTCAGCCCCGCCCAGAGCGCGAAGGCCCCGAGGGCCAGATGCGGCAGGTTCGCGGCGAAACGGACAAAGGTGAAGGACAGCCCGGCAGAGGCGTTGGTGAAGATCCCCAGATCAAGATAGCCGTAGCCGGTGAAAAAGCCGAACACCCCATCACCGAGATAAAGCGCGCCAAAGACGATCAGGAAGAACCGCGCCGTCGCGTGCGACCGCAGCCCGGAGAACAGCGCCCAGAGCGCCGAGGCCACGTGCAGCGCATCGTCAAAGATGTCGAGCGCGAAGATGCCGAAAGCAAGGCCGTCCTCATCGGTGAGCCCGGGGATATAATTCAGCGAGGCTGCGGCCATCAGAACGACGAAATAGCCCAGGCAGATCTTTTGAAGGTGGCTCACAGGCGCTCCAGGTAGCTGTTCCAGAGATTACTACGGAAAAGCAGGCCGGGGTCCAGCCTGCGTTTGGCCTGCGCGAACTCGGCGGCCCGCGGATAGGCGGCGCTGAGCTGCACCACGGTGGGGTGCGGGCGGTAGGGCAGATAATAGCTGCCGCCGATTTCGGTGATGGCACCGACAAGCGCGCGGGTCATGCGCTGCATATCCGCCTCACCCCGCGCGGTTTTCTCCTGGCTGAAGGACATGACTGCAGCGATGCGCGGCTCGCTCGCGTAGCTCAGCCAGCTTTCCGCGTCGGTATCGATGTAGCGCAGCGTGACGTTCAGGAACTCCTGATACGACGCCGGGATAATCTCGCGGCAGATTTGCAGGAATTCGGGGAAGCGCGCGGGCGCGACGAAGTACTCATGCAGGATGTCGACGCGCTGCGGGTTGCGATCATCAAGCGTGACCACCGGTTCGTTGATCAGTGAATTGCGGGTGCTGGCACCGCCACCGACCATGGGGCCGAGGTCGGTCTCGAAGGTCCAGCGCAGCTTGCGGCCCGCCTCGCTGCCCAGCTGCGCGCGGTAGACGCGGCTGGCGAGCTTCGACACCCAGCCGGAGCCGGAGGCGGGCGGTAGGTCGGATTGATCCGCGCTGGGGCGGTAGGTGACCATGAAGGCCTCCTCAAAGAAGGTGTCGTGATCGACGTTGAGCCGCCCATAGGCCATGTTCACCTGCGGGTCATAGACCGCCCTCGCGAAAGCCTCGCCGAACGCCTCGGCGGGCATGATGTCGAACGACGGATCGAGGCGCAGGTTCGGCTCGGCGGCGACCTCCATGGCGATGATCGCGCCGGTGAGCCCATAGCCGCCCATGCTCATGGCGAAGAGCTCGGGGTTTTCGGTGCGGCTGCAGCGCAAAAGCTCGCCATCGGGGAGCAGCAGGTCGATCGCCTGGACCGTTGCCCCCATGGGGCCAAAGGGCACCGCCCAGCCGTGGGCGTTCACGCAGAAGGTGGCGGCGACGCCAAAGTCGTGGTTCGACTGCATGACCTGGGGCGAGAGACCCGCGGGGTCGAGTTCTGCAATCACCTGCGACCAGCGCGCACCGGCATGAGTGCGATAGCTCCGCGCCGCGCTGTCGATCTCGACAAAGCCGTTGTCGAAGGTGATGGCGTGGCCATCGCGGGGGATCGCCTGCCCGCCCATGGAGTGGCGCGCGGCGCCGATGTTCATCGGGCGCCCCTCGGCCCGCGCCTCGGCCATTTCCGCGCGCAGCCGGTCGATCAGAGCGGCGCCCGGATCTTCACTCATCACGATATGCTTGTGCACAGGCGTCGCGCTCAACTCGCTGGCGTCGTTTAGGATCGTCTCGCCTGTTGGTGTCTCGGTTAGGATGCGGGGGGCAATGCGCGTGAGGTCCGTGTCGAAGCTGCGGGCGGCCACCGCACCGATCACCGCGCCGCTGCCAAGGAGCACCGCACGTCTGCCAAATGTCTTCATCTCAAACTCTTTCTTCGGGCAATCGTACCAACATATGCCCGTCAGACTAACGCCGAAGGCGGGCGAGGTCTAAGGACTTCCTGGCCGCGTGCTATAAAATCTGAAGGGGGCTCGCCGCATCTGGGCCTGCGCGTTTCAGTGGCGCGGCATAAAATGCGGGGCCGGATCCGGCAAATTTTAAGACCTTTTGGCTTTTCGGCAGCCCGGAACGCGGTATCTTTGCGCAACCCTGTAACGAGCATCCAGCCGGTGTGAGAGGAGCGCAGCGATGGCCAACCCCCGTGTCTATGAAGGTGGCTGTCTCTGCGGCGCGATCCGGTTCGTGGCCACCGGTCCGATCCCAAGACCGCACACCTGTTCCTGCCGCATGTGCCAGCGGCACAGTGGCGCGCTGACGGCCGTCTGGGTCGAACTGCCCGCCGACCGGGTGCGCTGGACCGGCCCCGGCGGCGCGCCCGCCACCTATCGCTCGTCCGAGGCCTCATCGCGCGCCTTCTGCCCCGCCTGTGGCAGCAGCCTTGGCGCGATGGATGATCACCCGGTGGTGGCCCTGTTGCTTGGCGCCTTTGACAAGGGGCACTACAAGGAATTCGCCCCCGGCGCGCATTCCTATGTCACGCCGCGCCCGAAGTGGTGGAAGGTGCATATCGCCAGCTGACAGCCCCGACCAATTGAGGACTCAACATGATGCGGCGCGCCTCATATACTCCAACCCAATAAGAGACAGATACGCGACTAGGGCTGCCCGCGACGTATCCGGGTGCCCCCGCACGCGCATCGCGCGGGAGGACACGACAATGTGCAAGATTTTTGCCAGCCAGGACCCCGACCGTTACGAGTTGCAGACCCGGCGGCTGCGGCTGAACGGCCAGAGCACCAGCATCCGGCTTGAAAACAGCTTTTGGCGAATCCTCGATGAAATCGCGGAGATGAATGAGATGACGACCCCGGCCTTCATTTCGACCCTGCACAGTGAGGTGCTCGAAGAGAAAGGCGAACCTAAGAACTTTTCTTCTCTGCTGCGCTGCGCCTGCCTGCTGTATCTCGACCGCAAGACAGACCGGGACGTGACGCATCTGGCCGCGGAGTAGCGCGCCCAGAAATGGAACGACGTAGTAGCCCGCTACTACCCGCACGCCGCCCCCGGTGCTTTGCTGAGACGAACGGCAAGACATCAGGGAGGTTGCCTTGGCCAAAGCCATCCACAGCATGATCCGTGTGATCGACGAGGAAAAGTCGGTTGCATTCTACCGCGAAGCCTTTGGGCTGGAGGTCGCGGACAGGCTTGATTTCACGGACTTCACACTGGTCTACCTGTCGAACCCCGAGACGCCCTTCGAGGTGGAGTTGACCATCAACAAAGACCGTACGGAGCCGTATGATCTGGGTGACGGTTACGGCCATCTTGCCGTCTCGGTCGAGAACCTGGAGGCCGAGCATGCCCGGTTTGAGGCCGCTGGCCTCGCCCCCCGCAAAATTGTCGAATTTGCCCCGGATGGAAAACTCGTAGGCAAGTTCTTTTTCGTCGCCGACCCGGATGGCTACCAGATCGAGGTTCTGGAGCGCAGCGGGCGGTTTCTCTGAGCGCACGCGCTCATCACGTTCATGACAGAGGGAGGAGACTCGATGAACATTCAAAGCAAGCCAAGGGCTATGACCCGGCGCCAGCTGCTGAAAAACAGCGCCGCCGCCGGCAGCGCATTTGTGGTCGGCACAGGCTATCTTGCCGGTGCCGATGCGGCCTGGGCCACGGAGACCAGCACGCTGCAGCCGCGCACCATGGCCACGCTGGTGCAGATGGCGCGGGATATCTACCCGCACGACAAAGTCAGCGATGAATACTACGTCGTGGCCGTGAAAGGCTATGACACGCCCGAGGCGGCGGAAGAGGTCGAGGTGGGTATTGCAATTCTCGACGGGGCTGCGCAGGGCAAGGGCTTTGCCAGCTATCTCGATGTGGGCTGGGAGCGCGACCGCGTGGATATCCTGCGTCAGGTTGAGCAGAGTCCGTTCTTTCAGAAGGTGCGCGGCGGGTTGGTGACCGGCCTCTACAACCAGAAAGCGGTCTGGCCGATCTTTGGCTATGAGGGCGAATCCTTCAGCCAAGGCGGTTATCTGGACCGCGGTTTCGACGACATCACCTGGCTTTGAGCCATAGCCTGGGAGGAGAGAGATTATGGCTGCACCTTTTGAATTGAGTGACGCATCTGTCGTCGTAGTAATCGGCACGGGCGCGGGCGGCGGCGTGCTGGCAAATGAATTGGCACAGAAGGGCGTGAGCGTCGTGGCGCTGGAAGCGGGCGGGCGCTACCTGCCCGAAGACTACGTGAATGACGAGTGGGAGGCTTTTGGCCGACTGTCCTGGCTCGATCCGCGCACGACGTCTGGAGACTGGCGCGTGGCGAAGGATTTTTCGGGCCTGCCTGCGTGGATCGTGAAGGCAGTGGGCGGGACCACAACCCATTGGGCGGGCGCTTCATTGCGGTTCCAGCCGCATGAGTGGAAGGCGGCGCAAACATACGGCAACGTACAGGGCGCGAACCTGCTCGACTGGCCCATCGATGCCGAGGAGATGGACCCGTGGTACGATCTGGCCGAGAAGAAGCTGAACGTCACGCGGACCAACGGCAACGCGGGCCTGCCCGGCAACAACAACTACAAGGTGTTCGAGGCGGGCGCGAAGGCGCTGGGGTACGAACAGGTGCACACGGGCCGCATGGCGATCAACAGCGCTGACGGCGACCGGCAGATGTGCCAGCAGACCGGCTTCTGCTTCCAGGGTTGCAAATGGGGTGCCAAGTGGTCGGCGGCCTATACCGACATCCCGCAGGGCGAGGCGACCGGCAACCTGGAAGTGCGGGAGCGCGCCCACGTGCTGCGCATCGAGCATGGCGACGATGGCCTCGTGAACGGCGTGGTCTATGCGGATGCGGACGGCAATGAGCACAAGCAGATGGCACGTGTGGTCTGCGTGGCGGGCAACTCCTTCGAGAGCCCCCGGTTGCTGCTGAACTCTGCTACGTCCATGTATCCCGATGGGCTGGCCAATAGCTCTGGCCAGGTTGGGCGCAACTACATGCGGCACCTCACAGGCTCGGTCTATGCGGTCTTTGACAAGCCGGTGAAGATGTGGCGCGGCACGACCATGGCGGGGATCATCCAGGACGAATCTCGGCATGATCCGTCACGCGGGTTTGTTGGTGGCTATGAGCTGGAAACGCTTAGCCTCGGGCTGCCCTTCATGGCCGCCTTCCTCGACCCCGGCGCCTGGGGGCGCGAGTTCACATCCGCGCTCGACCAATACGAGAACATGGCGGGCATGTGGATCGTGGGTGAGGATATGCCGCAGGAGACCAACCGCGTGACGCTCAACCACGACGTCAAAGACCAATATGGCATGCCGGTGGCCAACGTGCATTACAGCGACCACCCGAACGATCGGGCCATGCGGGATCATGCCTTCCAGCAGGGCGCTGCGGTCTATGACGCGGTGGGGGCCACGCGCACCTTCCCGACGCCGCCGTACCCCTCGACGCATAACTTGGGCACCAACCGGATGTCGGAGAATGCGCGCGACGGGGTGGTGAACAAATGGGGCCAGACCCATGACATCAAGAACCTGTTCATCTCTGATGGCTCACAGTTCACGACCGGAGCGGCGGAGAACCCGACGCTGACCATTGTGGCCTTAGCAATCCGTCAGGCGGACCATCTGGCGCGCGAGATGTCCGCGCAATCACTGTGACCCGGTGACGCAGATGCGAAGGGCGCCTGATCCAGCGGCGTCCGTCGCAGCAGGCCCTTGACGCCTTGTCTGGGCTTCTATCGGTTTCATCCGAAACGCCCTTTGGATCTTTCGTGGCCTGCGGTTTTGCGCCAGACAAGCGCAAAACTTTGGCGGATTGGGCAATGACCACTTCTCAGAATAATGGCTCGGAAAAACAGACCCTTGCTGCGGCAGATCTATTGCGGGAATATCCCAGCGTCTGGATACATGGAGCGGGCCTCTCCGGCAGCACCTGGCAAGACATCACGCAAGATCTGCCCAAGGCTCAAACGCCTGATCTGCCGGGTCATGGCGCTGCGCCGCAGATTGACCCGCCGCGCGTCGAAGGCTTTGCTGAGGTCCTGCTACACGACATGCCGGAGGGCTGTGTTCTGATTGGCCACTCCTTGGGGGGTATGGTCGCGCTCGACATGGCTGCACGCGCGCCCGGGCGGATCGCGGCGCTGATCATCGTCGAAGCAGTGCCGACCGTCCGCGACACGTGGTTTCAGCGTGTCTCGGCGCAACTGGCCGCCGGTATCTTTTCGCATTTGTCCCCAAAACTGCTGGCCTGGCTCTCGGGGCTGGGCGAACGGGGGCAGGCGCGCAACGAGATGCGCGCGCAGTTGGCCCGCCACTCGAAACGCAGCTTGTCTCAAGCTCTCTATGCTGCCTTGGCCTATGACGGGCGCGCTCATCTTGCGGAGATCACGGTGCCAACATTGGTCATCACCGGGCGGCGCAACCGGGCCACGCATCGTGGCGCGGCTCTCATTGCAGCACAGGTGCCGAGGGCCGAGCATGTCATGCTGGGCGGTGGCCATATGTTGCACATCGACAACCCCGACGGGCTGCGCGAGGCCATCAACAGCTTTCTGCACCGACGCTTACCTTGAGCCGCGCACCGATCTTGCATTCAGCGGCCAGTCTGCTAGCACCTCCGCGACGAGGACGCGCGAGGCAAAGATGGACGATCTCAAGCAAAAATACCTGACCCAGATTGCCGGGGCCGGAGATGAGGCGACGCTGGAGACCATTCGGCTTGCTGCCGTTGGCAAAAAAGGTGAGGTCGCGCTGAAAATGCGCGAGCTGGGTGGGATGACACCTGAAGAGCGGCAAGTCGCAGGTCCGGCGCTGAATGCCTTGAAGAACGAGATCAACTCGGCGCTGGCCGCCAAAAAGGCGGCCCTCGCGGACGCGGCGCTCGATGCGCGGCTCCGCGAGGAGTGGCTCGACGTCACCCTGCCGGCGCGCAGCCGTCCGCGCGGCACCATCCATCCCATCAGCCAGGTCACCGAAGAGGTCACCGCGATCTTTGCCGAAATGGGGTTCAGCGTGGCCGAAGGCCCGCGCATCGACACCGATTGGTACAACTTCGATGCGCTGAACATCCCCGGCCATCACCCCGCGCGGGCCGAGATGGATACGTTCTATATGCACCGCGCCGAGGGTGACAATCGTCCGCCGCATGTGCTGCGCACTCATACTTCACCAGTGCAAATCCGCTCGATGGAGGCGATGGGCGCGCCGATGCGCATCATCTGCCCCGGCGGCGTCTACCGCGCTGACTATGACCACACCCACACGCCGATGTTCCATCAGGTCGAAGGGCTGGCGATAGACCGTGATATCTCCATGGCGAACCTGAAATGGGTTCTGGAGGAGTTCGTGAAGGCGTTTTTTGAGGTCGACGGGGTCGATCTGCGTTTTCGCGCCTCGCATTTCCCCTTCACCGAGCCATCAGCGGAGGTCGACATCCGCTGTTCCTGGGAAGGCGGCACGCTCAAGGTGGGCGAGGGCGACGATTGGCTTGAAATCTTGGGCTCCGGCATGGTGCACCCCAAGGTGCTGAAGGCCGGCGGAATCGACCCCGAGAGCTGGCAGGGCTTTGCCTTTGGCATGGGGATCGACCGGATTGCGATGCTGAAATACGGCATCCCGGATCTGCGCGCCTTCTTCGATTCCGATCTGCGCTGGCTGCGCCACTACGGCTTTGCCAGCCTGGACCAACCCACCTTGCATGGCGGCCTGAGCCGGTAGCTATCGAGAATTGTCGACGGGCTGGGAAAACCGTGTTATGATTCCCGTTATGGTAGAGGAAGAGCACACACCCGACCGGGGCTCGCGCGTTTTTCTTGTGACTGTGATGTTGTGCCTGATCATCGTGGCACATGTGTTTATGTGGTTCTCTGACATGCCGCGCGATCTGAAAATCGTCTTCACCGTGCTGAATGCGGCGGGCTGGACCATTGTGTTGGCCCCCATTCTGCTGGTGGACCGCTGGCTGGCGGCCCTTCAGGCGCGCGATGATGAGGCCGACAGCTCGAACGCCTGACGCGGACGTGATGTGACAGCCGGGGCGCGTCGGCTAAGACTGCGGCCATGATCTATCGCAGTATTGCTGCCTTTTTCTTTGTTGTTCTTACCCAAGCGGCTCACGCCATGGGGCCGTGGAAAGGGCCCTGTGTTGGCGATGTGCCCTGTGCCTTGGGCGAACGGTCGTACCACGTGGCGCTGCCGGATGTCTGGGACGGGATCACGCCACTGCCCGTCATGCTGCATTTTCACGGATGGCAACGCACAGGCGCGCTGCCTGTGCAACACCAGCGTATCGCCGGGGCCACGCGGAGGCGAGGTGTGCTGCTGGTCGCGCCGAATGGGCTGCGCAAGACCTGGGATTTCTGGGACAGCGACACGGATGATGTGGCCTTTGCGGCCGCCGTTCTGGAAGATGTGGCCAAGCGCTATCCCATAGACCGGGAGCGGATTTACATCTCCGGCTATTCCTTCGGGTCGGCCATGGCCTGGCGGTATGTCTGCGAAAACGGCAATAGCGTCGCGGCGCTTTTGGCCGTTGCGGGCACCTTGCAGCAGAGCGAAAACTGCCCGCAGGCCCCGCGCGAAGTGCGCCATGTGCACGGGCTGGATGACACGGTTATGGATTTCCCGATGGGCCCGGGCGGAGATGACACCTATCCTGTCGCCCTATGGCGCGATCATTTCGGCTGTGCCGAGGGCGAGCCGCGGGGGCCTTGGGCGGCGCGCGACTTTCTGACCTTCGAGCGCACCACCTGGGCCTGTGACGGCGGGCGCGTCAGCCTCGATCTGCACCCCGGCGGGCATTTCATCCCGCATGGCTGGTTTGCGCGGCAGCTGGACGAATTGCTCGGGCTGCCGCCGTCGTATCCCTAAGCGCACCAATCACTTTCCCCTGCCGATGCTTTGGGCTATCAGGGCGCGGACTTGATTTGCCCCGGTGAAGAGACATGAAATTCACGCTTTCCTGGTTGAAAGACCATCTGGACACAACCGCGACGCTGGACGAGATCCTCTATGCGCTGACCGACCTCGGGCTTGAGGTCGAAGGCGTCGAGGACCGGGGCGCGAAGCTGCGCGACTTTACCATCGGTTACGTCAAATCGGCAGAGAAACACCCGGATGCCGACCGGCTGCGCGTGTGCCAGGTAGAGACCGACGAAGGCTTGAAGCAGATCATCTGCGGCGCGCCAAATGCCCGCGAAGGGATCGTCGTCGTTGTGGCCAAGCCCGGGGTCTATGTGCCGGGCATCGACACCACCATCGGTGTCGGCAAGATCCGCGGGATCGAGAGCTTCGGCATGATGGCCTCCGAGCGCGAGATGGAGCTCAGCGATGAGCACGATGGCATCATCGAACTGCCATCGGGTGAGGTTGGTCAAAGCTTTGTCGATTGGCTTGCCGAGAACGATCCGGCCAAGGTTGACCCGGTGATCGAGGTCGCGATCACGCCGAACCGGCCCGATGCGCTGGGGGTGCGCGGTATTGCGCGCGATCTGGCGGCGCGCGGTCTCGGCACGCTGATCAAGCGCGATGTGGAGGCGGTGGAGGGCACTTTCCCCTGTCCGATCAGCGTGACCATCGATCGCGATACGTTGGAGCAATGCCCGGTGTTCTATGGCCGTGTCATCAGAGGCGTGAAGAACGGGCCAAGCCCCGCCTGGCTGCAGGATTGCCTGCGCGCCATCGGTTTGCGCCCGATCTCCTTCCTCGTGGATGTGACGAATTTCTTCACCTATGACCGCAACCGCCCGCTGCATGTCTTTGATGCGGACAAGATCGCCGGGAACGCCCTGCGCGTGCACCGCGCCAAGGGCGGCGAGACGCTGATGGGCCTGGATGAGAAGGAATACACCTTCGACGAAGGCATGACGCTGATTTCCGACGCGGGTGGTGTCGAAAGCAGTGGCGGCGTGATGGGGGGGCTGGCCTCGGGTTGCACCGACGAGACCACGAATGTCTTCCTTGAAGCGGCCTATTTCGATCCGATCCGGACTGCGTACACGGGGCGCGCGCTCAAGATCAACTCCGATGCGCGCTACCGGTTTGAGCGGGGGATTGATCCGGCCTGGACACCTTATGGCATCGCGCAAGCCACGCGGATGATCCTGGATCATGCGGGTGGCGAGGCCTCCGAAGTGATTGTGGCGGGCAAGATCCCCGCGACGGATCGGGCGTACAAGCTCGACGCGGCGAGAGTCCAGTCGCTGGTGGGCATGGATATTCCCGAGAGTGAACAGCGCCAGACGCTGACCGCGCTGGGTTTTGTGCTTGAGGGCAATATGGCCCATGTGCCCAGCTGGCGCCCGGATGTGCAGGGCGAAGCTGATCTGGTGGAGGAAGTCGCGCGCGTGGCCTCCCTGACCAAGCTCGAAGGCAAACCTTTGCCACGTGTGACCGATGGTGTGCCCAAGCCGATCCTCTCGCCGATGCAACGGCGTGAGGCGATTGCCCGGCGCACCTGCGCGGCCTTGGGATACAATGAATGCGTCACCTATACGTTTATCGATCAAGCCTCTGCCGCGCTTTTCGGCGGCGGCGCGGATGCCACCAAGCTGGAAAACCCGATCAGCAGCGACATGAGCCACATGCGCCCCGCATTGCTGCCGGGGCTGTTGCAGGCGGCTGCGCGCAATCAGGCGCGCGGGTTCAGTGATCTGGCGCTCTTCGAGGTTGGCCCTGCCTTCCATGGTGGTGAGCCGGGCGACCAGCACACGCTGGTCAGCGGCTTGCTGGTCGGGCGCACCGGTCCTAAGGATGTGTTGGGTTCCTCCCGGGCGGTGGATGTCTTCGATGTGAAAGCGGATGCCGAAGCGGTGCTGGCAGCACTTGGCGCGCCCGCCAAGGTGCAGATTCTGCGCGGTGCGTCCGCGTGGTGGCATCCAGGGCGGCACGGCAAGATCTGTCTGGGCCCAAAGAAGGTGCTGGGCGTCTTTGGGGAGCTGCACCCTCGCGTGCTGGAGGCGATGGATGTGAAAGGCCCGGCGATGGCCTTCACCCTTTGGCCCGGCGAGGTGCCGATGCCGCGCAAGACAGGTGCCACCCGCCCCGCGCTGGGCATCTCCGATCTGCAGGCGGTCGAGCGTGACTTTGCCTTTGTGGTGGATGCTGATGTCGAAGCGCTGACCCTCGTGAACGCGGCCATGGGTGCCGACAAGGCGTTGATCGAGGATGTGCGCGTCTTCGACGAGTTCATCGGCGGCAGCCTTGGCGAGGGCAAGAAGTCCTTGGCACTTACGGTGCGCATGCAGCCGGTGGAACAGACGCTGAAGGACAAGGATATCGAGGTGGTCAGCGCCAAGGTGGTCGAGAACGTGAGCAAAGCCACCGGTGCCGTCTTGCGCGGATAGCGCGGGACAGGCCCGTCTGGCGCCCTACCTCTGAGCAAATGTCGACAAAAGGAGAGCGCCATGACGCTGAAGGTCTATCTGTCCGGAGAAATCCACACCGATTGGCGTGAGCAGATCATCGATGGGTCCAAAGACCTCGATGTGAGCTTTGGCAGCCCGGTGACAGATCACGCAGCCAGCGATGATTGCGGCGTGGCGATCTTGGGCGCAGAGCCGAACAAATACTGGCACGACCACAAGGGCGCGATGGTGAATGCGATCCGCACGCGCAAAGGCATCGCTGACGCGGATGTGGTCGTCGTGCGCTTTGGGGAGAAGTACAAGCAGTGGAACGCCGCCTTCGATGCTGGTTATGCGGCCGCCTTGGGCAAATCGCTGATCATTCTGCACAGGCCAGATCACGCGCACGCTCTGAAAGAGGTCGACGCTGCCGCGCTGGCGGTGGCGCAAGAGCCAGCGCAGGTGGTGGATATCCTGCGCTATGTGCTGCACGGGACTTTGCCGTCCTGACGTTGCGGCCATGGGTGGCCTGAAAGCCCACCCAACCTGCCAGTACAAACGGTTGCGACCAGCAGGTGGGGTGGGCTTTCAGGCCACCCCTTGGCCCTTGCGGGCTTGCTTCGCGCGGCGCTGCTCTGTACGCAGTGAGCGTTTGCAGTTGAGGGAGTCTCCGCATGTCCGATGATCCGAAGACACTGGTCTCGACCACGTGGCTGGCACAGCATCTCAAGGACCCTGATCTGCGGGTGCTCGATGCCTCCTGGTATTTGCCGACCGACGGGCGTGACCCCAAGGCCGAGTATGACGCTGCGCACATTCCGGGTGCACGGTTTTTCGATATCGATGAGATTGCCGACCATCGTTCGGACCTGCCGCATATGGCGCCGCCGGTCGAAAAGTTTATGTCGCGCATGCGGGCCATGGGCGTGGGGGATGGCCATCAGGTTGTCATTTACGACGGCGCCGGACTGCTCTCTGCGGCGCGGGTCTGGTGGCTCTTCCGCCTGATGGGGCAGGAAAATGTGGCTGTGCTGGATGGGGGTTTTCCCAAATGGCAGGCCGAAGACCTGCCCATTGAAGACATGCCCCCCGTGATCCGCGACCGCCACATGACCGTGCGCTTTCAGAACCATCTGGTGCGCGACGTGACGCAAGTCTCTGCGGCCTCCAAGCTGAAAGACCCCCAGATTGTCGATGCCCGGGCGGCGGCGCGCTTTCGCGGCGATGCACCTGAACCGCGCGAGGGGCTGCGGGCTGGCCATGTTCCGGGATCGCGCAACCTGCCGTTCACCGAGCTTCTGAATGACGACAAGACCATGAAGAGCCCAGATGCCTGTCGCGCCGTGTTCGAGACAGCGGGCGTGGATCTGGGCAAACCTATCATCACGTCCTGCGGGTCCGGGGTCACGGCCGCAATCCTTGCTCTGGCCTTGGAGCGGATGGGGCACACGCAATGGTCGCTTTACGATGGATCCTGGGCCGAATGGGGCATGTTCCCCACCGTGCCCGTCGCAACCGGAGACGCCTGATGTTCGAGACCCTCAAGACCCGCCCCGCCGACGGCATTCTTGTGCTGATGCAGATGTACAAGGACGATCCGCGCCCGACTAAGATCGACCTGGGCGTCGGCGTTTATAAGGATGCGACCGGCCTGACGCCGATCATGCGCGCGGTGAAGGCAGCGGAGCACCAGCTTTGGGAGGCGCAGGACAGCAAAGTTTATACGGGTCTCGCGGGCGATCCGGCGTTCTCCGATGCGATGATCCGGCTGGTGCTGGGCGACGCGGTTGCGCGCGACAGCGTGGCTTCGGTGGCGACGCCGGGGGGCACAGGCGCGGTGCGGCAGGCCTTTGAGCTCATCAAGATGGCGCGGCCTGAGGCGCGGGTGTTTGTCTCGGATCCGACCTGGCCCAATCACCTCTCGATCCTGAAGTATCTTGGCATGGAAGCGGTCAGCTATCGTTACTTCGATGAGGAAACCTGCGGCGTCGACTTCGACGGGATGCTGGCAGACATCAAGCAGGCCAAGGCGGGCGATGTCGTGCTGCTGCATGGCTGCTGTCACAATCCGACCGGGGCCAACCTGAACCTCACGCAATGGCAAGCAGTGGTTGACGCGCTGATTGAGACCGGCGCGGTGCCGATGATCGACATTGCCTATCAGGGCTTTGGTGACGGGCTGGACGAGGATGCTGCGGCCACGCGTCTGGTGGCCTCATCCGTGCCTGAATGTCTGATTGCCGCGAGCTGTTCGAAGAATTTCGGCATCTACCGCGAGCGCACGGGTCTATTGATGGCGATCAGCCAGAACACGCAAGCCCGCAAGCTGCATCAGGACACTCTGGCGTTCCTGAATCGGCAAAACTTCTCCTTTCCGCCCGATCATGGGGCACGGCTGGTTACCATGATCCTGAACGACGACGCGCTGAAAGCGGATTGGATGGCGGAGCTGGAAGAGGTGCGCGGCAGCATGCTGGGCCTGCGGGAACAGCTGGCACGGGAGCTCCAGCGGCTTTCCGGCTCGGACCGCTTTGGGTTTCTGGCGCAGCACCGGGGCATGTTCTCGCGTCTTGGCGCCTCGCCCGAGAAGGTGGTCGAGATGCGCGAGACACATGGGATCTATATGGTGGGGGATAGCCGCATGAACATAGCGGGTCTGAATGCCGAGACTGTCCCGATCTTGGCGAAGGCCATCGTGGAGACGGGCGTCTAGCTCAGTTTTTTGACTTTCCGCCTCCGGCGGGGATATTTTTGGCCAGAAGAAGGCTCTCATGCAAAAAGCCCGGGTGGTATGCCCGGGCTTTTCGCTGTTTTGGTGGCCGATGGTTTAGCCTTTGGAGAAGTCCGGATAGGCTTCCATGCCCAGCTCGGATGTATCCAGGCCGTTGATCTCGGCTTCTTCGTCCACACGGATGCCCATGGTGGCCTTCAGGATGAACCAGAGCACCCCGGCAGCCACAAAGGTAAAGACGCCGTAGGCCAGAATGCCGGTGAACTGAACGCCGATTTGTTGCGAAAATGTGCGTTCGACACCTTCGCTGATCTCAGTACGGGTATTGAAGGCAACCGCGAGGGTCCCCCAGATGCCCGCGAAGAGGTGTACCGGGATTGCGCCGACGACGTCGTCAATCTTTAGCTTGTCCAGCATCGGTACTGTCAGCACCACGATCACACCACCAACAGCACCGATCCAGAGCGAGTCGAAGAGAGACGGCGCCAGCGGCTCAGCTGTGATCGAGACCAGGCCCGCCAGACAGCCGTTCAGCACCATAGTCAGGTCGACCTTCTTGTACATGATCTGCGTCAGGATGAGTGCTGCGATAGCGCCCGACGCGGCGGCCATATTGGTGTTGGCAAAGATGCGGCCCACGTCGGTGATGTCACCCACGGTTCCGGCCGCCAGTTGCGAGCCACCGTTGAAGCCGAACCAGCCCAGCCACAGGATGAATGTGCCCAGTGTCGCCAGCGCCAGGTTGGAGCCGGGCATCGGGTTCACCTTGCCGTCCTTGTACTTGCCGATGCGCGGCCCGAGGATGATGGCGCCAGCAAGTGCCGCCCAGCCGCCCACCGAGTGCACGATGGTGGAACCCGCAAAGTCGCTGAAGCCTGCTTCAGAGAGCCAGCCGCCGCCCCACTGCCAGGAACCGGAGATCGGGTAGAGGACGCCCGTCAGCACGACCACGAAGATCAGGAAGGGCCAAAGCTTGATCCGTTCCGCCAGAACACCCGACACGATGGAGGCGGTCGCCGCCACAAACATCAACTGGAAGAAGAAGTCGGAGGCAACCGAGGCATAGTCGAGCGAGGCATCTGCCGCCGCCAGCCCCACCGGCTCAAGCACGGTGGGCGTGATGCTGAACGCCAGATAGCCGTTGAAATCGCCCGGATACATGATGTTGAACCCGATGAACCAATACATGATCGATGCGATGGAAAAGAGCGCGATGTTCTTTGTCAGCTGCATGGTCACGTTCTTGGACCGCACCAGACCGGCTTCGAGCATGGCAAAGCCCGCCGCCATCCAGAACACAAGGAAACCACCCACCAGGAACAGCAGGGTGGTCATGATATACGGCCCGATTTCGTCGAAACCGGGTGCCGGTTCGTCCTGAGCCAGGCCCAGGCTCGGCAGCGCAATCAGCACCGCGGCGGGGGCAAGAGTGTTAAGAAGCTTCATGAGTATCGTATCCCTCGTTGATATCTCGCGATTACAGCGCGTCTTCGTTGGTTTCGCCGGTGCGGACCCGCACCGCCTGATCGACGCTGAGGACAAAGATCTTGCCGTCGCCGATCTTGCCGGTCTGTGCCGTCTTGGTGATGGTCTCGACCACCTGATCGACGACGCTGTCGGCGACAACGATCTCGATCTTGACCTTCGGCACAAAGTTCACGGCGTATTCGGCGCCACGGTAGATTTCGGTATGGCCGGATTGTGAGCCGAAGCCCTTGATCTCCGTGACCATCATGCCGCGCACACCGGCTTCGGTCAGTGCTTCGCGCACTTCCTCCAGCTTGAACGGCTTGATTGTTGCAATGATGAGTTTCACCTCGTATCCCCTTCACTTGCCAGACATGTCTGTGACATTTGCGCCCGCAGAAGACGCCAGAGGGTGGCTGAGTTGAAAGTTGCTGCGGCCAATTTCTGAGCAGAACGCACCGCATATGCCCAAAAATATGGCGGATGATTTTTTCTGCACAAAAAATGGGCGAACTTTTGATTGAATTAATATTCGGCTGCGCCTCAACAATCGCCGCACATCAGGGTAGAGTGCAAAAAACAACAGTGAGCCGGGCAGGTTCGTCATGAGTGATTCACGAAAAGGCAAGCGACCGCTGGTCGCTGACAAACGCTATGCGGTGTCGCCGAAAACCGCACGCAAACCAAAAGCGAAGCCAAAGCCGAAACCGAAGACGCGCCCCCGGAAGGTGGCCCGACGCAAAACGCCCGTCCGCAAGCGCGGTGGGTTGATCGGGCTTGTGCAGCGGCTGATCGGTTGGGTGCTGCGGCTGATCTGGCGGATCACCTGGCGGGTGGGGGCCGTGGCCTGTCTGATCCTCGGGCTGATGGTCGGCTACTACTACACAACTTTGCCGGATGTGACAGAACTGCTCGATGGCCGTGCACGTGGGTCGGTGACGCTGCTCGACAATGACGGGCGGGTCTTTGCCTGGCGTGGCGATCAATTTGGCGGGGCGATCACAACCGATACCGTATCTCCGCATCTGCGCAACGCGATCGTGGCGACAGAAGACAAGCGGTTCTATCGGCATTTCGGGCTCAGCCCACGCGGCATCGCCAGTGCGGTGCGCATCAACCTCAGCGAGGGGCGCGGGCCGCTCTCGGGGCATGGGGGGTCGACCATCACGCAACAGACAGCGAAGCTTTTGTGTTTGGGCGTGCCGTTCGACCCGACTGTGCAGAGCGAAGCGGAATACGAGGCGGAATGCCGTCGCGGCACCATCAAACGCAAGGCGTCAGAGGCGATCTATGCGCTGGCGATGGAAGCCAAGTATTCCAAGGATGAGATCCTGACCGTCTACATGAACCGCGCCTTCCTCGGCGCTGGGGCGCGGGGGTTTGAGGCGGCGAGCCAGCGCTATTTCGGCAAATCGGCGGCCAATGTGACGGCGGCTGAGGCGGCGATGCTGGCGGGGCTCCTGGTGGCACCCACGCGCTTTGCACCCACGAATGACCTCACGCGCTCGCAGAATCGTGCGGCGACCATCGTGCGGCTGATGAACGAGCAGGGTTATCTGAGTGGCAGCGAAGCACGGACAGCGCAGAACAACCCAGCGCAGCTGTCACAGGCCGCTGAGGCCCGCGCGGGCGGCTACTTTGCCGATTGGGTGATGTCCTCCGGGCCGGAGTTCTTCACGCGCAAGACCACCGAGGACGTGATCATCAAGACCACGCTTGACCCGCGCATCCAGCGTGCGGCGGATGATGCGATGGATTGGGTGTTTGAGAACAAGATCCGCCCCGGAAGCAAGGCGCAGGCGGCCATCGTGGTGATGTCTGCAGATGGGGCCGTGCGCGCCATGGTCGGTGGGCGCGAAACCAAGGTGGCGGGGGCCTTCAACCGCGCGGTGCAGGCCAAGCGGCAGACCGGGTCTGCCTTCAAACCCTTTGTCTATGCGGCGGCGCTTGATCTCGGCTATTCCCCGAATGACACGGTCACGGATGAGCCACTGACCATCAATATCCCCGGCTCGGGCCCCTGGTCTCCGCGTAACTACACCAACCAGTTTTATGGCAAGGTCAGCCTGACCCGGGCTCTAGCGGATAGCCTGAATATCCCGGCGGTCAAAGTGTCGGAATTCGTCGGGCGCGACCTGGTGCGGCAAGTGGCCAGCGATTTCGGGCTGGAGAGCGATCTGGCCGCTGGCCCGGCACTGGCGCTTGGGGCGTCTGAAAGCACATTGATCGAGATGACCAGCGCCTATGCGGGCATTCTCAACGGTGGCTCCTCGGTGCAGCCTTACGGGCTGGTGGAGCTGCGCCTGTTGG
The DNA here is from genome assembly GCF_009811755.1 of Roseobacter cerasinus. Classification (GTDB taxonomy): domain Bacteria; phylum Pseudomonadota; class Alphaproteobacteria; order Rhodobacterales; family Rhodobacteraceae; genus Roseobacter; species Roseobacter cerasinus. The sequence goes on along the minus strand of NZ_BLIV01000001.1, from coordinate 729,093 downwards.
GTGACGACGACCCGTTGATGGGCACAGGCGGCGGTATTGGCGAGCGTGTGGTGCAGGAGAGTGCCGCGCGTCAACTCATCTACATGATGGAAAAGGTGGTGTCAGAAGGCACGGGAGGGCGCGCGCAGTTCGGTGGCTGGCAACTGGCGGGCAAGACGGGCACGACCCAGGCGGCCCGGGATGCGTGGTTTGTCGGCTTCTCAGCGGATTATGTGGCGGGTGTCTGGATGGGCTATGACGACAATACCCCGCTCACGGGTGTAACCGGTGCGGGCCTGCCAGCCGAGATCTGGCGCGAGACCATGGCGCGCGTGCATGAGGGGATGGCACAGAAGCCCCTGCCGATGATGCAGCCCAGCGGGCGTGGTCTGGTGCGTGCGCCCGACAGCACGCCAAGCGCCGAGAGAGGCGGAGCCGGTCGTTTTCTGGAAGGCTTGCTGCGTGACATTCTGGGCGGCGGCGGAACCAGCACCCAGGAACGCACGCCCCCGGTCCGTGGGAGCGACCGGTAGCCCGGGCGCTCAGCGCAGCTTAGCCTGCGTTGCGCAGATCGTTGATCATGGCACTGATATCGCCGCCGCGCCGGTCCAGCAGCGCGCCGATTTCGCCGCGCTCGGTCAGCAGCAGATTCACACCCTCAATGTAAACATTGAAGAATTTGCTGCTGCCGGATCTGTCAGAGATGTGGAAATTCACCTCAAAGGGACCTTCGCCGCGCAGATAAGCCCGGGTCCGAACTTCATAGCCCGCCTTGATCTGCCGTGTGGACTGGATTTCGACCCGGCCCCCTACGAAATCACGGAACTGGCGACCGTATTTGCGGGTGATATAGGTCGTGAAAGCATCGTTGAAGGCGCGCTTTTCTGACGCCGAGGCCGAGCGGCCATCCGCCCCAAGCGCATATTGCGCCATGATGTTCACATCGGCATAGCGCGCGAACAGCTTTTCGAACTCACGCAGGACGGCGCTGTCGGATTGTCCGGAATTGATCACACGGTCGATATCGGCCACCACCTTGTCGACCAACTGGCGCGCGCCAGCCTCAGTGAGGGCGGAGGCCGGTTGTCCAGCGAGAAGGGCGAGGGCAGCTGCGCCCAGAAGCGTGTGTCTGCGTGTAAGATTACTCGGCATAGGGGTCCTCGTAAGGGTCTGCTGAGAAGGGATCAATGTCGGTCTGTTCGTCCTGTCCAAGCTCGAACCGGCGGTTCTGCAGGTAGATCGAACGCGACTGTGCGTAGCTGTCCGCGCTCTCGTAGAGCACGGAATCGATGGTGTCGGAGAATTTCTCGCGGTCGTTCAACACTGATGCTGTCGCCGTTGTTGGCGGCACTGCGCGCAGGTCGTCATCGAATTTGTTGTTGGTGTTCCTGGTCAGCGGATTGGTGAAGAAATCCACCACCAGCCCAACCGCGTCCCGCTGGGTTGAGGGCCCGAAGACCGGAAGCTCCACATAGGCGCCTTCGCCCGCGCCCCAGACCGCCAGCGTTTCCCCGAAATCGGTCGTGTGCTGCGGGATCTTCAGCTCGGTCGCCGGATCAAATAAGCCAGCCAGGCCGATCGTCGAGTTCATCACAAACCGCACAGTCGCCAGCCCTGTGCCGCGCAAATCGCCCTGAAGCAGGCTGTTCACAGCCACCCGGGGCATCGACAGGTTTTCCGAGAAATTGTTGACGGTATTGCGGATCTCGACAGGCACAACGCCATAGGCTTGCGATACCGGACGCACCAGGTTCTTATCCAACCCTTTGTTGAAGCCGTGAACCTTTCGGTTCTGCGTCTCGTAAGGATCGTTGATCCCGTCTGCCCGGGTCACCGCCTCCTGCGTGGCGCAGGCGCTGAGCGCAAGGACGGTGAGAAGGGCTGCAACGGATCGCGCGGACGCTTTGGAGAGGGAGAAAGCAGGCACTGGAATCATCCTGTGAAATGGTTTGGGCGTTAGTTAAAGCCTTTTACGGCGATGCCCAGAGCGGGCGATGTGGAATCTAGCAGGTGTGATGATTGCGCGACAGCGCAACCCTAAGTCTAATGTGTGGCAACAGTCCACAAATCAAAGGGCGGGCGCCGAATTGTGAGCGGAAATGTGTCGGTTCAACCTGCACGGGCGCGTGGATGGGGTCAAGAGATCCCTGCCGCTCTGTCTGATTTCCTCGCTGTTCCGGTGGCTTAAGGATTGAGCATCATCTTATGTTGCGCGATGTGCCAAACCGGTGCGCAGCGCTTCATATCTGCTTGTGCCCCTCCGAAGACTGGGCATAATCCGCTGCGCGGGCGGCATCAGACTGTGCCCGATTGACCCAAAAGGACATGATCATGAGTATTTCTTCCCGCCTTGCCGAGCTGGGTGTCACCCTGCCGGATGCGCCCGCACCCGCCGCGAACTACGTCCCGTTCGTCCAGATCGGAAGCACGCTTTATGTCTCCGGGCAGATCTCGGCTGACGCGGATGGGCTGGTGACCGGCAAGCTGGGTGCCGATATGGAGGTTGATGCGGGCGCTGCGGCGGCGAAACTCTGCGCCATCAGCCTCTTGGCGCAGGTCAAGGCAGCCTGTGGCGGAGATATCGAACGTCTCGTGCGGGTGGTCAAGCTGACCGGGTTTGTGAATTCGACCGGCGAGTTCACTGATCAGCCCAAGGTGATCAACGGCGCGTCCGACTTTCTTGTCGAAGCGCTTGGCGATGCGGGGCGGCATGCCCGCTCTGCCGTCTCGGCGGCCGCCTTGCCGCTTGGCGTTGCGGTTGAGATCGAAGGCATCTTCGAGATCCGATGAAGGTCGCACTGCCGGAAGCGTTCCTGCACCGCCCGCTGGCCCATCGTGCGTTGCACGATGTGGCGCGCGGGCGTCCGGAGAACAGCCGCGCCGCGGTGCAGGCGGCCATCGACGCCGGATATGGGATCGAGATCGACGTGCAGATGAGCGCGGATGCGCAGGCCATGGTCTTTCACGACGATGCCCTCGACCGGCTGGCCGAGGCCGCAGGCCCTGTACGCGCCGTCTCGGCCCGGAACCTCGGCCAGATTGCTCTGAAGGGCGGTGAAGAGGGCATTCCGGATTTGCCGGACATCCTGTCTTTGGTGGCGGGCCAGGTGCCATTGCTGATCGAGATAAAGGATCAGGACGGTGCACTTGGCCCGGATGTCGGTCCGCTGGAGAACGCTGTGGCAACCGCGCTTGTGCGCTATCCTGGGCCAGTGGCCGTCATGTCCTTCAACCCGCACACGGTGATGCGTATGGCGGAGCTTTGCCCGGCTGTGCCGCGCGGTCTGGTGACCGATCCCTTTGGCGCGCGCGATTGGCCAGCCGTGCCGGAAGCTCGCCGGGCCGAGCTGCGCGCGATACCCGACTACGACCGGGCGGCGTGCAGCTTTGTCAGCCACAACTGGCGCGATCTCGGCAACCCGCGTGTGGCGGCGTTGAAGGATGAGGGGGCCGATATCCTGTGCTGGACCGTGAAGTCCCCGGCTGACGAGACAGAGGCGCGCAAAATCGCCCGGAATATCACATTTGAGCAGTACCTCGCACCGCTCGCCGCTTGATCCCGGGCAGGCGGGGCACAAGTAAGGCGATGAGCAGAGGCGAGGCGATGCAGGAACAGGAAATCGAGATCAGGGTATTGCCATCGCTGCACGACATCGATGCAAGCGACTGGGATGCCTGTGCCTGCCCTGAGGCCGCAGATGGCGCGCGGCCTATGGATCCGTTCACCACCTATCGCTTCTTGCGGGCGCTGGAGGACAGCGGCTCGGTCGGCACCGGCACAGGATGGCAACCGCAGTACCTCACGGCGCGCATCGAAGGCCAGCTGATTGCCGTGGCGCCGATGTATGCCAAGTCGCACAGCCAGGGCGAATACATCTTTGACCACAATTGGGCGCATGCCTACGAGCGCGCGGGCGGGCGCTACTATCCCAAACTGCAGATCGCCGTGCCGCATACCCCTGCTACTGGTCGGCGATTGCTGGTGCGCCCGGGGTTCGAGGAAACCGGCACGGCGGCGCTGATCCAGGGGGCGGTGCAACTGGCCGAGAACAATCGACTGTCGTCGCTGCATCTGACCTTTTGCACCGAAGAGGAGGCCACCCGGGGCGCCGCCATGGGGCTGATGCTGCGCAAGACACAGCAGTTTCACTGGCAGAACGACGGCTATGTGGATTTCGACGGATTCCTCGCGAGCCTCAGCTCGCGCAAGCGCAAAAACATCCGCAAGGAGCGGGCGCGGGCGCAGGCCTTTGGCGGCACGATCCACACCTTCACCGGCGATGCGTTGGAGCCGGAGCACTGGGACGCCTTCTGGCACTTTTATCAGGACACCGGCGCGCGCAAATGGGGCACACCCTACCTCACCCGCCGCTTTTTCGATATTGCGCAGGAGACCCTGCGAGACGATATGGCGCTGGTGCTCGCAGAGCGGAATGGGCGCTGGGTGGCAGGTGCGTTGAACTTTTTTGGCGCTGAAGCGTTATATGGCCGGTATTGGGGATGCACCGAGCACCACCCTTGCCTGCATTTCGAGCTGTGCTACTACCGCGCGATCGATATCGCCATTGCGGATGGTTTGGCGCGGGTCGAGGCGGGTGCACAAGGCGAGCACAAACTGGCGCGGGGCTATCTGCCACAGCCGACGTGGTCGCTGCATTGGGTGAATGATGCGGGCTTTGCGAAAGCCATCGGCGATTATCTCGAAGCTGAGCGTGCGGCCATCGACGAAGAAATCACCGTATTGACGGAATATGGGCCCTTCAAGCGGGCGGAGATTGAGGAACAGGAATGACGGAAAAACTGAGTGAAGAAACCCGCGGCCCCCTGCTGGAGCCGCTGTTTGCCGCTGGCTGGCAGATGGTAGACGGGCGCGATGCCATTGAGAAAACGTTCGTTTTCAAGAATTTCGTGGAGGCGTTCGGGTGGATGACCCAAGTCGCCATCTGGGCGGAGAAATGGGACCACCACCCGGAATGGAGCAACGTTTACAAGACGGTCGATGTGGTGCTGAGCACCCATGATGTGGGGGGGCTCAGCGCCTTGGACGCGAAGCTTGCGCGCAAGATGGACAGTCTCTCGGAGTAAAGAATGGAAGACCTTCTGCAAACCGAGATCTGGCAGGGCAAGACCCTGGCGGATCTTCTGACACTTGATTTCCTCCTGACCACCGCAGGTTCGGTACTGGCGGCCATCTCCATCCTTATGGTGGGCTGGATCGTGTCGGCCTGGCTGCAGCGGCGTGTCAAAAGCCTTAGCAGGCTGAACCGCCATCTGGACGAGACGCTCTTCGACTTCCTGTCGTCGATTGTGCGCTACGTGGTGCTGGGCTTCACCGTCCTCTTTGTGCTCAACAGCTTCGGGGTGCAGACCACATCGGTGGTCGCCGTTATCGGTGCCGCCGGTCTGGCCATCGGCCTGGCCTTGCAGGGCACGCTGTCGAATGTGGCGGCGGGCGTCATGCTCATCCTCTTCCGTCCCATCAAACTGGGCGATTTCGTCGAGGTTGGTGGCGAGATGGGCACGGTCAAGGCGATCACGCTGAACTTCACCGAACTGGCTGACATCAGCAACGTTCAGGTGATCATCCCCAACTCTGAAGTCTGGGGCAATGTGATCACCAATTATTCGACAAACTCCACCCGCCGGGCCGAATGGACTTTTGGTGTGGGCTACGGCGTGAACCTTGCCGATGCGCAGAAGATCATCCTCGATACCATCATGGCGGATGCGCGGTCCAAATCCGACCCGGAGCCCTTCATTCAGGTGAACAATCTGGGCGACAGTTCGGTTGATTTCCTCGTGCGGGTCTGGGTCGATGCGGCGGAGTATTTTGCCTATCAGGCCGACATCAAACGCGCCGTGAAAGAGGCGCTGGATGCAGGTGGGATCGAGATCCCGTTCCCGACCCGCACGATGGTGCAGGCGACCGCCTCCTGATTGGATGGCTCGGCAGGGATACTTGCCGAGCCTTGCCCTTACATGTTTTCCAGCAGCGCTTCACCGCCCGAGACCTCGCAGACGCCGGGGCTTTCCTCGGCCTGCAACAGTGTCACCGTCCCGTCCTCGACCAGCATCGCATAACGCTTGGAACGGCCATGCAGGCCTGCTGGCGGCGCGTCGAAATCCATGCCGATGGCCTTGGTGAAGGAGCTGTCAGCGTCACCCAGCATTGTGATGCCGGCCCCGGTCGCGCCGGTTGCTTCCCCCCAGGATTTCATGACGAAAGGGTCGTTGACCGAGACGCAGATGATCTCATCCACGCCTTTGGCGTCGAACTGATCCTTGGTGCGGATGAAGCTGGGCACATGCGCCGAATGACAGGTGGGCGTGAAGGCGCCGGGCACGGCGAAGATCACCACTTTACGCCCCTTGGTCTTGTCGGCGAGCGAGACAGGCGCGGGGCCGTCTGCGCCCAGTTCGACCAGAGTTGCATCGGGAAGGGGAGAGCCCTGTGAGATCGTCATATGCGGCGCCTTTCTTGCAATTGCGTTTGTCGCTCTAGCGGATATAGGGTGCGGCCTTGGGCGAGACCAGAGAATTCCTTAACGCAAAGGAAGGGAGCAGGATGGGCCATATCATCGTGATCGGAGCGGGGCAGGCGGGGGCCTCCTGCGTGGCCAAACTGCGCGGGCGCGGATGTGAAGATCGGATTACACTGATCGGGGCCGAGCCGGTGCCGCCTTATCAGCGCCCGCCGCTCTCCAAAGCCTATCTGATGGGCGAGATGGCGCTGGAACGGCTGTTCCTGCGGCCCGAGAGCTTCTATGCCGAGCAGGACATCACCCTGCGCATGGGCACGCAGGTCACGGCCATTGTGCCTGATCACCGGCAGGTACATCTGGGGGCCGAAATTTTGCACTATGATGATCTGGTGCTCACCACCGGTTCCGCACCACGCCGCCTGCCCGCCAGCATCGGGGGCGATCTTGAGGGTGTCTATTGCGTGCGCGACCTTGCGGATACCGATGCCATGGCGCCGCAGTTTCAGGCCGAACGCCGCGTGTTGATCGTGGGGGGCGGCTACATCGGGCTCGAAGCGGCGGCTGTGGCGGCCAAGCTGGGCCTGCAGGTGACGTTGGTCGAAATGGCCGACCGCATTCTGCAACGGGTCGCGGCGCCACAGACCAGCGACTATTTCCGCGCGCTGCACAGGCGGCATGGCGTCGACATCCGCGAAGGCGTGGGGCTGGCGCGGCTCACCGGCGATGACGTGGTCAGCGGAGCGGAGTTGAGCGACGGCTCCACACTAGACGTGGATTTCGTGATCGTCGGCGTGGGCATTGCCCCGGCCGCCACGTTGGCCGAGGCCGCAGGGTTAGAGATTGACAATGGCATCCGTGTGGATGCGCATGGGCGCACGTCCGATCCGCATATCTGGGCGGCGGGGGACTGCACGTCTTTCCCCTACCGTGGTGGGCGCATTCGGCTGGAAAGCGTGCCGCATGCGATTGATCAGGCGGAGCTGGTGGCCGAGAATATCCTCGGCGCGGGCCGGGCCTACGCCGCGAAACCCTGGTTCTGGTCGGATCAGTACGACGTGAAACTGCAGATTGCCGGGTTGAACACCGGCTACACGGATGTGGTTGCACGTCTCGGCGCGGGGCAGACGGCGTCCTTCTGGTACTATGCCGGTGATGCGTTATTGGCGGTCGATGCGATGAACGATCCGCGTGCCTATATGATCGGCAAGCGGCTGGTCGAGGCGGGTAAGAGCGCAGATCCGACGCTGGTTGCAGACGTGCAGGCCGACCTGAAACCGCTGCTCAGCGCGTGAGGATCATTGCGGGTCAGTATCGGGGCATGGCGCTGGTGAGCGTTGGCAAGGGCGACGCGGCCGCGCATCTGCGCCCCACGGCGGACCGGGTCCGCGAGAGCCTTTTCAGCGTATTGACCCACCATGGTGTGATTGAGGGCGCGCGCGTGCTTGACCTCTTTGCGGGCACCGGCGCGCTTGGCTTGGAGGCGCTGTCGCGGGGCGCAGCGCATGTGACCTTCGTCGATGACGGTCGCGTAGCGCAGGGTCTGGTCCGGCAGAACATCGCTAAGCTGCGTGCGGAGGAGCAAACCGCCATCCTCAAACGGGATGCACGGCGTTTACCTGCATGTGAGGGTGCGGCATTTGATCTTGTGTTTCTGGATCCGCCTTACGGCAAGGGGCTGGGGGAGACGGCATTGAGGGCTGCGGACGCAGGCGGGTGGCTCGCGCCAGAGGCTTTCATCGTATGGGAAGAAGCGCAGCCGATGCCGGTGCCCGAAGGGTTTGAGCCCGTCGACCAGCGCCGCTATGGCGACACACATGTCAGCTTATTGTCGAAAACAGCGCGCTGATGTGCTATTCAAAGGAGTATGTTCGCCACCGCTTTTTCCTTCTTGTGGCCCGTTTCTCCGGCGCCAACGACGGGGTCGCCAGAGCTAAAACGCAGACCGCCACCGATTTTCATCGGTGACGCGGTACACCCGTGGGGACGGGAGACCTTGCTACTTGCCATTTTGCGCCGGGACGTCGACGACTCGCCAGATCAGCCGGTCGAATAGGTCGGATGGAACAGCCCGCCAGGCGAGAGTGTGAAAATCTCGGCCCCATTTGCTGTCACCCCAATGGAATGCTCAAACTGGGCTGAGAGAGATTTGTCGCGGGTCACCGCTGTCCAGTCGTCGGCCAGCGTCTTGGTCTCAGGGCGGCCGAGGTTCACCATCGGTTCGATGGTGAAGAACATGCCCTCTTCCAGCACCGCCCCGGTGCCCGGACGCCCATAGTGCAGCACGTTGGGTGGCGCGTGAAAGACCCGGCCCAGCCCGTGACCACAGAAGTCACGGACCACAGACATGCGTTGGCTCTCCACGAAGGACTGGATTGCGTGCCCGATGTCGCCAAAGGTCTTGCCCGGTTTGACCGCATCAATGCCCAGCATCAGCGCGTCATGGGTAATCTGGATCAGCCGTTCGGCCTTGCGCGGCAGCTTACCTGCCACATACATGCGGCTGGTGTCGCCGTACCAGCCATCGACAATTACGGTCACGTCGATGTTCAGGATATCGCCATCCTTCAGCCGCTTGTCACCCGGGATGCCATGGCAGACCACGTGATTGACCGAAATGCAGCTGGCGTGTTTGTACCCCTTATAGCCGATGGTGGCGGACGTAGCGCCCGCCTCCTCGACCATTTTGGTGATCGCATCGTCAATCGCGCCGGTGGTCTGGCCCACAAAGATCAGCCCCGCCACATCGTCGAGAATACGCGCAGCAAGCTGGCCCGCGGCATTCATGCCTGCGAAATCGGCCTTTTCGTAAATGCGGATGCCATCTTTGGTATGGCGGCCGCGCAGCTCATCGTCCACGGGACAACTCCATCGTGACTGTTTGGCGCGCTTCTAACGCGCAAAAGATCCAAGAGCCAGAGGGCCGTTAGATCACACACTCAAGCGCGTCTGCGAGATCGACGCCTTGCTGAGTTATAATGGTGCCGTAGCACAAAGTTTCAACGCCCTGATCGCGGGCGCTGCGAAACGTCGCATCATATGCGGGGTCGATATCAGCCGCCAGAGTGAAGCGGGTGCAGTCGGTGCGCTGCACCAGATAGAGCATGATGGCCCGGTGCCCTTGCTGCGCCATTGTAGCCAGTTCAGCAAGGTGCTTGGCTCCGCGCGCGGTCACGCTGTCGGGGAACTCGGCCAAGCCTTCCTGCCGCGAAAGTGTGACGCTTTTAACCTCCACATAGGCGTCTGGCAGGCCCGGCTCCTGCAACAGGAAGTCGATGCGGCTGCCGGTGCCGTATTTCACCTCTGGCCGCACTGTGCCATATGCGGCAAGCTCCGGCACGTCTCGCGCCATCAGCGCCGCTTTCAGCGCCTTGTTGGGCAGCGAGGTGTCGACGCCGGTGAAATGCCCGTTCTCGTGATCAACCAGCCGCCAGCCGTATTTCAGCTTCTTCTTCGGATCGTCATTTGGCTCCAACCAGACCTTTGTGCCGGGCTCTGCAAGGCCCATCATGGAGCCGGGATTGGCGCAATGCGCGGTGATCTCTGCGCCGGAGCTCTCCAGCACGCAATCGGCCAGAAAGCGTTTGTAGCGGCGGGTCAAGCGGGCGGGCACAAGATCGGTTTGAAAGCGCATGAGGCCGGGTCTATACCTCACGCCAGGTGAGACGCAAGGAAGGCCCCCAACATGGCAAACCCAACCGCTGCGATGATGGTGATCGGAGATGAAATCCTCTCAGGCCGGACGCGGGACGCGAATATGTATCACCTTGCGGGCAAACTGACCGAGGCCGGGATCGACCTGCGTGAAGTGCGTGTGGTCAGTGATGACCGCAAGGCGATTGTGGCCGCGGTGCGGGCGCTCTCGGCCGCCTATGACCATGTCTTTACCAGTGGCGGCATTGGGCCCACGCATGACGATATCACGGCGGACTGCATCGCCGCAGCCTTCGATGCACAGATTGACGTGCGGGACGATGCGCTGGCACTGCTCAAGCGACACTATGCGGTCTCTGGTATCGAGTTGAATGCTGCGCGGTTGCGCATGGCGCGTATCCCCGACGGGGCGATGCTGATCGACAACCCGGTGTCCGCAGCACCGGGCTTCACCCTGCAGAATGTGCATGTGATGGCCGGTGTGCCATCTGTTTTTCAGGCGATGGTTGAGGGGCTGCTGCCGCAGCTTGTGGGCGGCGCGCCGCTGGTCTCTGAAACCTTGCGCATTGACCGGGGCGAGGGTGATATCGCCGGGCCCTTGGGCGCACTGGCCGAAGAATATCCGATGTTGAGCATGGGGTCTTACCCGTTCCAGCAAAAGAACGGCACCTATGGGGCCAATGTGGTGATCCGGGGGGCGGACGCTGCTCTGGTGCGGCAGGTCAAGCAGCAGCTGGCCGAGATTTTTGCGGAATGACCTCACCGGATCTCTTTGCCGCGACCGATGCCACATGGCCTGCGGCAGCCTATACGCAGGTGGGGCCTTGGGTGCTGCGAGACGGGCAGGGCGGTGGCAAGCGTGTTTCGGCCACATCCCCCACGGCGGAGGCCCGCCCCGCTGATATCCCGCAGGCAGAGGCGGAGATGACCGCTCGGGGGCAGAGCCTGCTCTTTACTCTGCGCCCCGAGCAAGCTGACATTGATGCAGCGCTGGCGCGGCAGGGGTATGACATCATTGATCCAACCAATCTGTGGCTGGCCCCGATTGAGCGGCTGACCGACGTTTCGCTGCCGCGTGTCACCGCGTTTTGCATCTGGGAGCCGCTGGCGATCATGGAAGAAATCTGGGCCAAGGGCGGTATTGGCCCCGAGCGGTTGGCCGTGATGGCGCGGGCGCAGGAGAAGACCGGCATTCTGGCCCGGTGGAATGAAAAGCCCGCAGGCACTGCCTTTGCCGCGCTGCATCAAGGTGTGTGCATGGTGCATGCGGTGGAGATCCTGCCCGAGCAGCGTCGTCAGGGCGTCGCCAGCTGGGTCATGCGTGCCGCCGCCTTCTGGGCCGCCGCACGCGGCGCGCGGCATATCTCGGTGCTGTGCACCCAAGCCAATGACGGGGGTAACCGGCTCTATTCCTCTCTGGGCTTCGAGGTGGTTGGGCAGTACCATTACCGGCAGAAAAACCCACAGAAGGTTACATGATATGGCGGATGAGACCCTGCCCACAGCGCTGAACCTGCCCATGGTGGACCCGCTGCCCGAGGCCACGCAGACCTATTTCGACATCTGCCAGGACAAGCTGGGGCTGATCCCCAATGTGCTGCGTGCCTATGCCTTTGACATCGAAAAGCTCGATACGTTCACAGCGATGTACAACAGCCTGATGCTAGCGCCGTCCGGCCTCAGCAAGCTGGAGCGGGAGATGATCGCGGTGGTCGTCTCTTCGATCAACAAGTGCTTTTATTGCCTTGTGGCGCATGGCGCTGCGGTGCGCGCGTTGTCGGGGGATCCCCAACTGGGTGAGGCATTGGTGATGAACTACCGGGTGGCCCCGCTTGATGCGCGCCAACGCGCGATGCTGGATTTCGCCGCACAGATGACCACGGCGAGCGCGACAATAGAGGAGGCGGACCGCGCGGCCCTGCGGCAGGCGGGCTTCACCGACCGCGACATCTGGGACATCGCCAATGTGGCCGGGTTCTTCAACATGACGAACCGGGTGGCCAGCGCCACGGCGATGCAGCCCAACGACGATTATCACGCGCAGGCCAGATGAGACGTCTGACCGCTCTTTTCGCCGTGGGCATCTGTGGTTTGCCTCATGTGGCCCCAGCGGATGATTTAATCATGCTGCCGTCCGCCCAGATGACGGTGGAACGGGCCACGCCCCTTGACAGTTTCGCCGCCCCGCAAGCGGTGTTTTCAGACGGAGACGTGCCTGCGGTGACGCTGGAGGGTGCCGTCACGCGCCGGGCGTGGCGGATCGACAGCGGCGGCCTCAGCCCGCTTGAGGTCATGGCACCGCTGCGCAGTCAGCTTGCGGCGCTTGGCTATGACGTCGCTTTTGAATGCAGCAGCACGGAGTGCGGCGGGTTTGATTTTCGCTTTGCTGTCGAAGTGCTGCCGGGGCCGAACATGTACGTCAACATTGGTTCCTACCGCTACCTGACGGCTCTCAAAGGTGACAGCGAAGCGTTGACCATCCTGGCAAGCACGACCTCCGCTTCGGCCTATGTGCAGATCATCCATGTGGGGCCGGCTGAGGCAGTGGCAGCGCAACCGCAAAGACCTGTTGCCCGGGCGCCGGCCGCGCGCCCGGAGGTCGAGGAAACGCAGCCAGACTTGTTGAAAAATGGCTTTCAAGTGCTGTCGGATCTGGAGTTTGACACGGGCAGCACACGGCTTGGCCCCGGCGCATTTGCGTCGTTGGATGCCCTTGCAGATGTGTTGCGCGCCGACCCCGATTTGCGCGTGGCCTTGGTGGGGCACACGGACACCGTGGGCGGTCTTGCCCCGAACATCGCCTTGTCCCGCGCACGTGCTGAGGCGGTTCGCGCCCGGCTGGTGGAGGATTATGGCATTGCGGTAGAACGGCTCGATGCGGAAGGGATGGGCTATCTGGCCCCCGTGGCGTCGAACCGCACACCCGAGGGGCGGGAACAGAACCGGCGGGTCGAGGTGATCCTGCTCAACACCGAAGGCTAGGCATCTCGGCGGGCCAACCTACCAGTCCGACGGCCCCTTGTCCGCAAAGGCGTGCACCAGAAAATCAATGAAGGCCCGGACCTTGGGCTGCGTGAACCGCCCCGGCGGGTAGACCGCATAGATGCCGTGGGTTTCCAGCGGCAGGCTTGGGATGGCATCCTCGACCAGCCCCTTTTGCATCGCATCCGCATAAAGGTAGCTGGGCAGATAGGCGATGCCGAGGCCCGAGATGGCCGCGTTCAACAGCGACTGGCCGTCGTTGACGCTCAGCCAGCCTGCTGTGCGCACCTGGCGCTTTTCGCCTGAGGGCGCGCGCAGCTTCCAGACATTGCCCGACGGCTGGTTCGAATAATGCAGCAGCTTGTGATTGTTGAGATCATCGATCTTCTCGGGGCGCCCGTATTTCTCGAAATAGGCGGGGCTGGCGATCATGCGCCTGCCGGTTTCTGTCAGCTTCCGGGCGCGCAGGCTGCTGTCTTCCAGCTCGCCAATGCGGATTGCCATGTCAAACCCTTCGGAGATCAGTTCCACATAGCGGTTGTTCAGTACCATGTTCACGGTGATGTCGGGGAAGTCGGTCAGAAAGTCGCTCAGCACGGGAGAGAGGTGGTTCACTCCGAAATCCGTGGCCACCGAGATGCGCAGCAGCCCTGTGGGTGCGCTTTGCATCGATGTGACCAGCGCATCGGCCTCGCCCGCGTCATTCAGGACACGCCGCGCGCGATCATAATAGGCCAGCCCGATCTCCGTCGGGCTGACGCGCCTGGTTGTGCGGTTCAACAGTCGCGCGCCAAGACGGGCCTCCAGCGAGGAGACATGTTTGGAGACGGCGGATTTCGAGATGCCCAGCTTTTTAGCCGCATCGGTAAAGCCGCCCTGGTCCACGACCATGGCAAAAGCTTCCATTTCAGTGAGGCGGTCCATGGCGGATCCTTTGGTTGTCCCGATGCTATGTGGCGTTTATGCAGAGCAATTCAGGCAGGATCTGGGCAGATGTGAGACAGTAAGGCGGTTTTTGGCGGAATCGTTCGAGTAGAAGAAACGCTGGAGGATGACACCTGCGTGATCCGCACCCGGTGTTTGGCGGGTCGCGCTCGCATTGCCGTCGACAAATGCCCCAGACGCCTTATCCTCCTTAGAACCACGACAGGAGGAGGAGTCTGATATGAAACATCTATTGGCTGCGATGGCACTTGGGGTGCTGGGTGCAACAACGGCGTTTGCCGGGGGTGAGACCCCGTCAAATCCGGATGCGAAGGTCTATTTTGTGAACCTTGAAGATGGTGCAACCGTGTCGTCGCCCATTCAGGTGGTCTTCGGGCTGAGCGGCATGGGCGTCGCGCCTGCGGGCACCGAGGTTGAGAACACCGGGCACCATCACCTCTTCATCAACCGGCCGCCGTTGGGGGAAGGTGAAGATGGCGCAGAGGAGCTGGAGTACGGCATTCCGGCGGATGAGAACCACATTCATTTTGGCGGTGGACAGACTGAAACCACCATTGAACTCCCGCCCGGACAGCACACCCTGCAACTGGTGCTGGGGGATTGGAGCCACGTGCCCCATGCCACACCAATTGTCTCGGACATGATCACCATCACCGTGGAGTAAGGCGCCTCAGAGCGCTGCGGCCAACCGGGTCCCCTGGTTGATCGCGCGCTTGGCGTCCAGTTCGGCGGCCACATCCGCGCCGCCGATCACATGACAGGGCGTGCCTTGCGCCTCAAGTGCGTCGGCAAGGCTGCGATCTGACAGCTGCCCGGCGCAGAGCACGATGGTGTCCGCCTTCATCAGCGTCGGGGTGTCGCGTGCCTCGCCGTGGGAGATGAGGATACCATCCGCCTCAATGCGCTCGTAGTTCACACCACCGATCATCTTCACGTCTTTCATCGCCAGCGCCGCGCGGTGAATCCAGCCGGTGGTTTTGCCCAGGCGCTTGCCGGGCTTTTCCGCCTTGCGCTGAAGCAATGTGACCTGCCGCGCGGGTGCCTCGGGTTGCGGACCTTCAGGTGCTAAGCCGGAGCGGTGCATGGCCGGGTCCGCCACGCCCCATTCGCGCATCCAGTCCGGCAGGCTTTCCGTGGGGCTGGTCCCTTCGTGGACGAGGTATTCGGCCACATCAAAGCCAATGCCACCGGCTCCGATGATGGCCACGCGTTTGCCCACCTTGGCCTTGCCGCGCAGCACGTCGATGTAGTTGAGCACATGGGGGCTGTCCTGCCCGGGGATCTCCGGGTCGCGCGGCATCACGCCGGTCGCGATGATGACCTCGTCAAAGCCTGCCAGATCTGAGGCGGCGACAGTTCGCCCCAGCTGTACGGTGATCTCATGTTGCGCGATCATGGTGCGATACCAATCGACCAGGCCCCAGAACTCCTCCTTGCCCGGCACCTGCTTGGCCATGTTGAGCTGGCCTCCAATCTCATCGGCCTGGTCGAAGAGGGTCACGACGTGACCCCGCTCCGCCGCCGCAATCGCCGCTGAAAGCCCCGCAGGCCCCGCGCCAACGATGGCGATGGATTTGGGGGTTTCCGTCGGAGTGATCGCCAGCTCGGTCTCGTAACAGGCGCGCGGGTTCACAAGGCAGCTGGAGATCTTGCCGCTGAAGGTGTGATCCAGGCAGGCCTGATTGCAGGCGATGCAGGGTGCGATCTGTGCCGACTTGCCCGCCATGGCCTTGGCGACGAAGTCTGCGTCCGCCAGCATGGGCCGCGCCATCGACACCATATCGGCGCAGCCACCCGCGAGCACCTCTTCGGCGACCTCGGGTGTGTTGATCCGGTTCGAGGTGATCACAGGGATGCCCACCTTGCCCATCAGCTTCTTGGTCACCCAGGCAAAAGCCGCGCGGGGGACAGAGGTGGCAATGGTCGGAATGCGCGCCTCATGCCAGCCGATGCCGGTGTTGAGGATCGTGGCCCCTGCCTTCTCGATCTCCTGCGCCAGTTGCACGACCTCGTCATGGGTCGAGCCATTGGGCACAAGGTCGATCATCGACAGCCGGTAGATCAGAATGAAGTTCGGTCCGACCGCCTCGCGGGTCCGGCGCACAACCTCGATGGGCAAGCGCATCCGGTTCTCGTATGATCCACCCCAGCGGTCTTCGCGCTTGTTGGTATGGGTGACCAGAAACTGGTTCAGGAAGTAGCCTTCCGAACCCATGATCTCCACGCCGTCATAGCCTGCCTCCTGAGCGCGCTCTGCACAGGCCACAATGTCGCTGATCTGCTTTTCGATGCCCTCTTCGTCCAACTCCGCGGGCGGGAAGGGCGAGATCGGCGATTTGATCGCCGAGGGTGCGACGCACTTCGGCCCGTAGGCATAGCGGCCCGCGTGCAGGATCTGCATGGCAATCTGACCGCCCTCCGCATGCACCGCGCGGGTGATCACGCTGTGGTTCGCCACATCCTCGTCGGTGACCATCATCGCGGCGCCCGGCAGCACGGAGCCCTCAAAGTTCGGGCCGATCCCGCCTGTGACCATCAACGCGACCTGACCGCGTGCGCGCGCTGCGTAGAACTCGGCCACGCGCGCCCAGTCCTTGGTTTCCTCCAACCCGGTGTGCATGGATCCCATGAGCACGCGGTTCTTCAGCGTCGTGACCCCCAGATCGAGCGGTGCCAGAAGATGCGGATAGTTGGCCATTGAAACTCCTCCCCGGATGGTATTGGCACGAGATCACATTTTCACATATGGGCTGTCACGCCCGACGCGGCGTCACGGGGGGGTATCATGATCAGATGGGCAAAGCCGGAGGATGCGGAGGCCTTGGCGCAGGTGTTTTATGCGGCAGTACACGAGGGCCCCAGCCTCTACACCGCAGCGCAACGGGCCTCCTGGCTGCCACATCCCCCCGAGGGTCAGGCCTGGGCGGAGCGGCTCGCACCTTTGCAGGTGGCGGTCGCTGAGGTCAGCACTGAGATCGTCGGCTTCATGGGGTTGGGCACAGACGGCTATGTTGATTTTGCCTTTGTGCATCCCGCCCACCAGGGCACCGGCGTGTTTCGCAGGCTCTCTGGGCATATCGAGGCACAGGCGCGCGCGGCGGCAGAGCCCCGCCTCTGGACCCATGCCAGCCTCATGGCGCAACCGGCCTTTCAGGCCATGGGCTTTTCGATTATCCATCACGAAACGGTGCAGCGGGCGGGTGAAAGCCTGCAACGCGCCAAGATGGAGAAGACCCTGAGATGACCCCCGAAGACATCGCCAAGCTGCCCTATCGTCCTTGTGTTGGTGTGATGCTTGTGAACCCCGCAGGCTATGCGTTTGTGGGTCAGCGTCTGGACAGCGAATACGACGCCTGGCAGATGCCGCAAGGCGGGATCGACACGGGCGAAGATCCGCGGGACGCTGCTCTTCGAGAGCTGTGGGAAGAAACCGGCGTGACCGCCGATCTGGTCAATATCGAGGCTGAAAGCCAGCAGTGGCTGCCTTATGAGCTGCCGTTTGATCTGGTGCCGAAGCTCTGGAAGGGGCGCTATCGCGGGCAAAAGCAGAAGTGGTTTCTGATGCGGTTCCACGGGCAAGACAGCCAGATTAACATTGCGACCGAGCACCCCGAGTTCTCGCGGTGGCAGTGGCTGGCCGCAGACAAACTGGTGCAGAACATCGTGCCCTTCAAGCGTGACGTCTATGCTGCGGTGATGGCGGAATTTGCCGAGCAGCTCTAGGCGCTACACAACAAACTCGGTCTGCGAGGCCTGGGAGCCGCCCCCGGCTGGCAAGCCGGGCAGCGCCTGATCCCCCTCGATGGGGGTGAGGGCGCTTGGCCTCCCCAACGATTTAGGGTCGCAATATCGGCACATGCGGCCCCGCGCTCTCGGGTAGAAGGCCGATCAGGCGCGGATCGTCGGTGATCTGGACGGCCTGTTTCACCGGCGTGAAGCCAATGTGCCGATAAAACCCCAGCGCTTGTGGGCTGTCGATCGTGCAGGTGCTCAAATGAAACCGGGAGATCGGCTTTGACCACGCGCGCTCAATGCTTTCGGTGATCAAATAGCGGCCCGCACCTGTTCCGATCAACTCGGAGGTCAGGCCGAAGTATTGCAGCTCACACGCCCCTGCCTTGCGGAAGTCGAGCTCCATCAGCGCCAGATCCACACCACCACGCGACAGGGTATAGAACTCCACGTCCGGGTCGGCTAAAACCACCTCAAGTACCGCATCATCCTGCCTCAGGCGGCCAAACCACAACCAATCGAGCCCGCCCACGCGAGTCAGGATGTCACGATACCACGGCACATCCGGTGTGACCTGCCGAAACGTCACGCCTTCGGGCAGGGCGTTGGCTTCCGTGGCCACTTTGGTGGTCATCTCAAGGTAGGTGATCACCACGGCGAGTTTGCCGCGCGGCACATCGTGAAATCCATCATTGAGCATGCTCAGGCGAGGCCTTCCTTCTCGAACACCTTCATCATATCGGTTTGGGGGCGCGGGCCCACATGGCTGATGACTTCTGCCGCGCAAAGGTTGCCCATCTTGGCGCAGATCTCCAGGTCACGGTTCGTCGCCAGACCGTAGAGGAACCCGGCGGCGAACTGATCCCCGGCACCGGTGGCATCCACCGGCGTGACCTCCTGTACCGGCACATCGACGCGACGCCCATCGCCCAGCACGCTCACCCCGTCGCCCGAGCGGGTGGCGATCACCAGCGGGCAGATCTCGGCGGTCTTGGCCAGCGCTGTCTCGAAATCGGTCTGGAAAAGCGATTCAATCTCGTGCTGGTTGCCGATCACGTAATCGAGGTCGTTTTCAATGAGCGACAGGAAGTCATCACGGTGCCGCTCCACGCAGAACGGGTCGGAAATCGCGATGCCGGCCATGCCGCCGCCCGCCTTGGTCGCGCGCGCGGCCTCGCGGAACGCGGTTTTGCCCGCGTCGTGGTCAAAGAGATACCCTTCGAGGAACATGATCCGCGCGTTGCCGGAGACTGCGGACGGCACATCGGCTGAGGTCAGACCCGTGGAGATGCCCAGATAGGTGTTCATCGACCGCTCCCCATCGGGAGCCACGAAGATCATGCTGCGCGACGTGGGCACCTCGCCATCCTCAACCGGAGGGTTCACGAAGTCGATGCCGTTGTCGGTCATGGCGCTGGCGTAGAAATGCCCCAGCGCGTCATCGCGCACGCGCCCGATGAAGGCGGTCTGCAACCCCAGCGCCCCCACCCCTGCCACAGTATTCGCCACGGCGCCACCAGGGGTTTGCAGCCGGTCGTTCATGGACGCATAAAGCGTCTCAGACCGGTCGCGATCCACCAGTTGCATGATGCCTTTTTCAATTCCCATCAGGTCAAGAAAGCTGTCGTCGGCATGGGTGATCACGTCGACAACGGCGTTTCCGATGCCGACAAGCTGGTAGTTCTTCATTCGGTTTTGTCCTCAAATGGGCAGAGATCGCGGATGATGCAGGTGGGGCACAAGGGCTTGCGCGCTTTGCAATGATAGCGCCCATGCAGAATCATCCAGTGGTGGGCGTGCAGTTGGAAATCGACGGGGATGTGGTCTTCGATGGCGCGTTCGACTGCCTCGACCGTCTTCCCCGGGGCGATGCCGGTGCGATTGCCAAGGCGGAAGATATGCGTGTCCACGGCCTGCGCGGGGTACTGCCACCACATGTTGAGCACCACATTGGCCGTCTTGCGCCCCACACCCGGCAGGCTTTGCAGGGCCGCGCGGCTGTTGGGCACCTCGCCGCCGTAGTCATCAACGAGGATCTGGCTGAGCTTCATCACGTTCTTCGCCTTCTGGCGGAAAAGCCCGATGGTCTTGATGTGTTCGGTCAGCCCCTCCAGCCCGAGATCGAGCATCTTTTGTGGCGTATCCGCAATCTGGAAAAGTTGGCGCGTAGCCTTGTTCACGCCTGCGTCGGTGGCTTGCGCGCTCAGCGCCACGGCGACGACGAGCGTATAGACATTCACATGCTCCAGCTCGCCCTTGGGCTCGGGGTCCGCGTCCTGAAACCGCGTGAAGATCTGGCGGATCGTATGATAGTCAAGCTGTTTTGCCATTCGCTGGGTATGCGGGCTTTCAGCCGCATCGGCAAGTCCGTGTTCACGCAATTGATAAAATCCGCTTCAAACAAAAGGGGAATTTTCAGCGGTATATTTACCTTGATCGTCCAATGTGCACGCGACCCGCAGTGCAAGAGCCTCGCCATGTATGAACGATCATTTTACGGCTACTCTGCGGATGCGCTGATCTACGATGCTTCCACCGGAAGCTTCTCGCTTGATCCAAACTATGATCTCACGACCGACCGGGTGCGGTTTGCCGTCACTGATGATGACGACTCGCTGGATGGGGATGAACATGCCGCTGAGGTCGGCGAGGATGCCAATCAGACAGGGGTCGTGACGCGCCTTGATGGCTCGACTGTGGCCTCGGGCCGGATCTACGGCGAAGAAAGGTTCATTCTTGAAGCGCCTGACGGGTCGACGATTTCAATCGACCGGATTGAGATCGCAGGTGTCAAGGTCGGCTACCTGCCGTCCGAGCCCCTGCAACGAGGTGTGACCTATGAAGTCGTTGGCGGCATCGACATCGACAATATTCTCAAATCGCATGGCAGCGCCGACACACGGCGGACTTATGACTACTATCAGACGCGCAGCGTGCCCTGCTTTGGGCCGGGCACCATGATCTGCACTGATCAGGGTGAAGTGCCCGTCGAATGGCTGGAGACGTCCGATAAGGTGTTGACCCGCGATCACGGATATCAACCGATTGTGTGGATCGGTCGCACCAAGCTGGAAGCCGGCTATTTTGACCAACACCCTGATGCGCGTCCGGTCTGTATCCCGGCGGGATCGTGCGGGTCCCAAATGCCAACCCATGATCTTCACGTGACGGGAGATCACCGCCTGCTGTTTTCCTCGGCCGAGGCCGAAATGCTCTTTTTCACCAATGAGGTTCTGCTGCCCGCCAAGACATGGGCCGAGAGCGGGCACGGGTGGCAGTTTGCCCCGGAGGGTGACTATACCCTGACCCATATCGCTTGTGCGCATCATCAGGTGATCATGGCGCAGGGTGCCTGGGTCGAAACGATCTTTGCTGGCCCCGAAACTCTGCGGCGGCTGTCCATTGAGGACAAGGCGCGGCTGGAGGCGGCTCTGGGTCCAGGCTGTTTTGACCAGCAAACGGCTCGGCCCTGCCTGTCGCGGCGCGAGGCGCGGGTTTTGATAGGGCCAGTCACTGCGCCCGCTCCGCTCCGCCGCCGCGCCTGACCCCGGGGCGTCTGCGAAGGCGATGATCGCGCAGGTTTCGGGTCGCTTGCGCGCTGGCAGTTTCATATGATCCGGGTATGACACAGCATCAGACACTCCCGACCGAGGCAGAGACCGGCTATCACTATCAGGTGGTGCGGCGCGCCATTGACCTGATTGACCAGGCAGAAGAACCCTTGTCTCTGGACCAGATCGCCGCCGAAATGGGGATGAGCGCGGCGCATTTCCAGCGGCTCTTTTCGCGCTGGGCGGGGATCTCGCCCAAGCGCTATCAGCAATATCTGACGCTTGGCCACGCCAAGACGCTGCTGCGCGAGCGATTCACCACGCTTGATGCCTCACATGCCGTGGGGCTGTCGGGCAGCGGACGGTTGCACGACCTCTTCGTCAGATGGGAGGCGATGAGCCCTGGCGACTTTGCCCGGGAGGGTGCGGGGCTGACCATATTTTGGGGCTGGTTCGAAAGCCCCTTTGGCCCGGCCATCGTGATGGGCACGGACAAGGGCATTTGCGGCATGGGCTTCGCCGCCGAGATGGGGGAGGAGGCGGCCCTGACAGATCTGTTCTCGCGCTGGCCAAAGGCGGACTTCATCGAAGATCCGATGATGCTGCGGCCCTGGGTGGTGCAGGCTTTTGGCGCGGGCGATGGGCAGATCGACACCGCACCGCTGTTCCTGATTGGCGCGCCGTTTCAGATCAAAGTATGGGAGGCGTTGCTGCGCATCCCCTCCGGGCAGGTCACCACCTATTCCGAGATTGCGCAGGCGATTGGCAAGCCGCAGGCCGTACGCGCGGTCGGCACGGCCGTTGGCCGCAATCCGATCAGCTGGCTGATCCCATGCCACCGGGCCTTGCGCAAGTCGGGTGGTCTGGGAGGGTATCATTGGGGTCTGCCGATGAAGCGTGCGATGCTCGCTTATGAGGCCGTGCACGCGGAAACGTGACCCAATAATGGGTGGCGGCGGGTTGTCGCCGACAGGCTTTCCTCTTGGTTTGTTGCGGAACTGCCGCCATATATAGGGCGTTCTCATCAAGACGTCCCGCCCGAACGGGACCGAAACCATTGAAGGCAGTACGTTATGACTATTTCAAAGATGCCTCTGGTTCTGGCAGTCTCAGGCGCGCTTGTGCTGACCGCCTGCACGGACCCGAACCAGACCGGCGCAAATTCCAACACTCCTAAAACGCAGCAAGGCGCGCTTATTGGCGCAGGCGCCGGGGCCCTGTTAGGGGCCCTCGTCAAGGGGGATGGCAAACGCGATGATGGAGCCCTGGTTGGTGCCGTGGTCGGCGGCGCCATTGGTGCGGGCATTGGCTATAGCCTCGATCAGCAGGAGGCCGAGCTGCGCCGTGATCTGGACAGCGATGTGACGATCACCAACACCGGTGACCGTCTGATCCTGAATTTGCCGCAAAGCATTGTCTTTGCGACCAACAGCTTTGCGGTGCGCCCGGATTTGCGTGACGATCTCTTCTCCGTCGCGGCCAGCCTGAACAAATACCCGCAGTCGACCGTGCAGGTGATTGGACACACCGACAGCGATGGCGACGCGAGCTATAACCAGCAACTTTCCGAGCGCCGTGCGACTTCGGTGGCCAACGTTCTGCTGGACGCCGGTGTGCCGGGCAATCGCTTGCGGACCTTTGGGCGCGGCGAGAGCCAGCCGATCGCCAGCAATCTGGACGCGGCGGGCAAGGCGCAAAACCGTCGAGTGGAGATTGTCATCCTGCCCACAAGCTGACGATTTGCCAATTCACTGAGGCAAGAGCCCCGCAAATCCCGCCGGGGCTCTTGTCTTTTTGTGACGGTGCATCAGGGTATGCGACAACGTCCGCTGAAGGGGAAAGCGATCATGGCAAAATATACTGTTCTGGGCCTGTCGGGGTCATTGCGCAAAGGGTCGACCAATACGATGCTGCTGCGAGAGGCCGCGCGCCTGTTCGGGGATTGTGACTTCGATTTGGCCGACCTGCGCCTGCCGCTCTACAATGGCGACGATGAGGCGGCCAATGGCGTACCGGATGCCGTGCAGGCGCTCAGCGATGACATCAGGGCGGCGGATGCGGTCATCATTTCGACGCCGGAGTACAACAAAGGGCCGTCCGGTGTGCTCAAGAACGCGCTGGACTGGGTCAGCCGGACGAAAAATCGCCCTTGGAATGGCAAGCCCGTCGCGGTGATGTCCGCCGCTGCTGGCCGCGCCGGTGGAGAGCGCGCGCAGATGGTGCTGCGTGGTTTCATGGTGCCGTTCCGGCCTGTCATCCTGCAGGGGCCGGAAATTCACCTGGCTGACAGCGGCAATCAATTCGACGCAAACGGGCAGCTGACCAGCGAGATCTATGTGCGCGAGTTGACCACGCTGATGCAGAGCCTGCGCGCCCTGACGGATCGCTAGCCGTTGCGGGTTGAGATTTCGATCAGGTTGCCATCGGGGTCGCGGATGTAAAGCGAGGTGATCGGTCCGGTTGCGCCGGACCGTGCGACCGGACCCTCTTCAATAGCGAGGGTCTCACTGGCCAGATGGGCTTGCCAGCGGACCAGCGGTACATCTGTCAGAAAGCACAGATCGGCGCTGCCAGGCTGGGCCTGTCTGGCCTTTGGGTCGAACTCACGCCCGGATTGATGCAGGTTGATCTTGCTTTGCCCGAAAATCAGCGCCCAGCGTTGACTACCATCTGCCGCATCAAAGGCTTTGGCTGTCATGCCCAGAACCCGGGCATAAAAATCCAGGCTGGTGGGGATATCCGCCACCGTCAGCACCAGATGATCCAGGGTGTGAACAGTGCATTTCTGTGCATCGGTCATGGTGTTGTCCTTGTGAAGATGGCCCTGATCACAGCGATGTCGCGATGGCAAAGCCCTCAGGGATGCTGTCGCGCCCGTCGAGCACAAGATCAGCCATGACCTCCGCCACTTCGGGTGCCATGCCAAAGCCGATCTTGAAGCCACCGTTTGCGATGTAGTGGCCAGGCCGGTCGGGCCAGACGCCGAGCATGGGCGCGCGGCTGCGCGCGCGGGGGCGCACCCCGGCCCAACGGTCCAGAACGGCAGCATCTTGCAGCGCCGGAACTGCTGCGCGCGCCTTGTCGATAACAGCATCAAGCTGCGCGTCTGTTGTGTGCGGGTCATCAAAATCACGTTCCGATGTGGAGCCGACCGCGACCGTGCCGTCCTGATGTGGAATGATATGCACACCATCCGCAAAGATTTGTGGCGCGCCGCTTGCGTCATGATCCAGCAACGCCGCTTGCCCTTTTACGCCGGTCCCGACTGCCCGCTGATGCTGTTCACTGAGAGCGGCGAGCCCGGCGACGCCGGTGGCCCAAACGACGCGTCCTTGGTCTTCGGCATCCCTGCAAATCTGGACGCCGCGCGCCTCCAGCGCAGCCACAAGGGCAGCACAGGCCAGCCTTGGGTGAAGATGGGCGCTCAGCGTGTCGCGGATGATCCAGCCGGTCGGAGAGGGGGGCTCCCAACCGGTCGCATTGGCCGGTTCAACCTGCCAGACTGCGTGCCCCGCCCAGAGATCCTTGGCGCTGTCTGCCCGCGCCTTCGCAAGGTCCAGGGCATGTGCACTCAGGATAGGTTGCAGGCGCCCGCCGCGATGATACCCCGGATCGCGACCGCCAGCTGCGGCGACGTCACCCCAGAAGGCGGGTGCGCGCAACAGGCTGCGCAACTGAAACGCCTTTTTGACGTTCCAGTTCTCGGGCACATGCGGGGCCAAGGCCCCAACGAGGCCGCCGCTGCTACCTGCGCCCGGGCCCTCCGGATCGATGACCGTCACACGCGCGCCGCGCTGCGTACACACCCAGGCGATTGACAGGCCGAAGATACCCGCGCCGCGCACTGTGACATCCACCATTGCCAAAGCTCCGCCTCTCCCCCAATGTCGCGCCAAGTTTCCACTGTCTTACAAGGGTCTTGCGTGCAGAACCAGACTGCAGATCTGTCTTGGAGCGCCGAAGGCGTGCCGGTGTCAAACCGCTTTGATGACCCCTATTTCAGTCTTCAGAACGGTCTTGAGGAAACGCGGCATGTGTTCCTGCAGGGCAATCGCCTGCCTGAACGCTTTGCCCCGGGGTTTCGCATCGCAGAGCTTGGGTTCGGGACGGGTCTGAATTTTCTAGCGACCGTGCAGGCGTGGCAGGGTGCAGGTGCGCCGGGCGATCTGAGTTTCACCAGTTTGGAGGCCTTTCCGATGTCTGCCGAGGAAATGGCCACTGCATTGCGCCCCTTTGGTGAGCTGGGTGGTCTGCGGGATCAGTTGACCAGCCGCTGGTCCGAGGCGGGTGGCCCCATCGATTTCGGGCCCGGCGTTCGGCTTGAGGTGATCATTGGAGATGTCCGTACCACGCTGCCATGCTGGCACGGAGCGGCGGATGCCTGGTATCTCGACGGGTTTTCGCCCGCCAAAAACCCGGACATGTGGTCGGAGGACCTGATGCAGATGGTCGCTGCGCGGACGGCTCCGGGTGGGACGGTTGCCACATATTCTGCTGCAGGCGCGGTGCGGCGGGCTTTGGCGGATGCGGGGTTCAGCGTGCAACGCGTCCCGGGCTTCGGGCGCAAGCGGCACATGACCGTCGGGTCTCTCGCCACGTGACGCAATCCAACAACATTCGGCTGGGTGTCACGCTGATGATGCTCACCACCTTTGTCTTTGCGCTGCAAGACGGCATCTCGCGCCATCTGGCGGAGGCCTACAACGTCTACATGGTGGTGATGGTGCGGTATTGGTTTTTCGCAGCCTTTGTGGTTGCGATCGCCTACCGGCAATCCGGTGGGGTGCGGGCCGCAGCGCGGACCCGGCAGCCGGTGTTGCAGGCCTGTCGTGGTATCCTCTTGGCGCTGGAGGTCTGCGTGATGGTGACCGGGTTCACGCTGCTTGGTCTGGTGGAGAGCCATGCGGCCTTTGCCTGCTACCCGCTGCTTGTGGCTGCCCTGTCCGGCCCTATTTTGGGTGAGACTGTCGGCTGGCGTAGGTGGGTTGCCATTGCGATCGGTTTTGTGGGCGTGTTGATCATCCTGCAGCCCGGCGTATCCGTGTTCAACCCCTATGCCGTGGTACCTTTGGTCGCCGCACTGATGTTCGCGCTCTATGGTCTGCTGACCCGCTATGCCGCGCGTCAGGACAGCACCGCCACCAGCTTTTTCTGGACCGGGGCAGCGGGGGCGATCACCATGTCGCTCATTGGCGTATGGTTTTGGGAGGCGATGACTGGTTCCGACTGGGCGTGGATGGGCGTGCTCTGCGTAACAGGCGTGGCCGGGCACTGGTTGCTGATCCGCTGCTACGAGGTGGCAGAGGCCAGCGCGGTGCAGCCTTTCGCTTACTTCCAGCTGGTGTTTGCTGCAGCCCTCGGCGTGACAGTCTTTGGCGAGACGATCCGGCCCAATGTCGCGCTGGGTGTTTTGGTGATTGTGGGCGCGGGGCTATTCACCCTTTGGCGCGAACGCCAGAAGCGATGATCCTTTGAGCTCTTCCAGAAATGGCACAGGCATCGGGTCCTTGCCCAGACGCGCGCGGTAGATCGGCAGGCTTTCGGTCACGCGCATGACATAGTTGCGTGTCTCGCGAAACGGGATGTGCTCGATCCAGTCGATCATGTCGATCTCGCTGCGGCGCGGGTCACCATAGGCGAGCATCCAGCGGTCGGGCCGACCGGGCCCGGCGTTATAGCCCGCTGACATCATCACCACATTGCCACGAAACCGCTTGGCAAGGCCTGCCAGATACGCCGCGCCCAGCTCGGCGTTGTAGTCCGGGTCCGAGATCAAACGCTCTGTGCTGTGCCGGGCTGAGCGCCCAAGCGATGCAGCAACCTCCCGCCCGGTCGCCGGCATGATCTGCATCAACCCGCGCGCGCCCACGCCGCTTTGGACCTGCGGGTCGAATTCGCTTTCCCGTCGGGCAATTGCCAGCAGCATCTCGGGTGCCATCGGCAAGTCCCGATCCGCAAGAGGATGCAACGGATAGTACCCGCGCGGCACCACGACAGCCCGGCGTGCGGTGCGTTTCCCGATCATGACGGCCAGATGGGGGTGCTCGACATCAAGCGCCGCTTCGGCCAGCAAAGCCGCAGTGTCACGGTCGAGGGATTCCGCCAGATGCGTCCAGAAGCGTTCTGCCAGGTTGATCTCACCTGACGCCTGCAGAAGCATGCCGGCGATGAACAGAGGATCATCTGCGAGAGGGGCGCTTCGCCAGTCACCGGCGACAGTTTCGGCAGCCAGCGCGTCATCGAACGGCAGGCCCGCGCGATCAGCCGCCAAAAGCCCGTAAAAGGACGTCTGATACTGTGCCGCATCGGTGTAAGCCTGATCTGCTGCGGCCACATCCCCCATCGCCTCCAGTGCCCGTCCGCGCCAATAGCCCGCCCGGCCCTTGGAAATCGGTGAGCGGACAGCGGCGTCATGGTTCTGGAAATGCTGCAGTGCTGTTTCGGGCTCATTCAGCTTGCGCAGCGCTATGTAGCCGGCCAGCCACTCCAGGTCAGCGTAAGACGACCCAGAGGTGAGAAAGTGACGCGCGGCCATCTCATAGGCGCGGTCCGCCTTGCCGTCGCGCATTTCATCCCGCGCCATGGAGCGGCGCCGGTTGGCCCAGGCTTCCGGCTCGCCTAGTGCCTCAGCGCTGGTCGAGGTGGCAAGCAGCAGGTCTTTCGCATCATCCCAGCGCCCCTTGCGCGCGCGCCAGACAAAACGCTCATATTGCAACCCGGGGCTGGCGGCATGGCTGCGCGGGACCCGCGCGATCAATGTGTCAACTCCGTTTTCCAGCCCGCGCAGGGCAATCCGGGCGTTCGCCACTGCCACATCCGCGCGGGAGACATGGTCATACATACGGCGCGCAGTCTCGAATGCACCAGCCCAAAGCATCGCGTCCAATCGCGCGCTGTGATGTGGTTTGAGCAGGGTCTGATGCGTTGCCAGAAAAGCCCTTTGTGCGGTGGCGCCCATGGGCATTTCGCGCCAGGCACGGATCAGCAGCCGCTCCGCCTCCGCCGGTTTGCCGGTGCGCGACAATGCCTCGGCGTGCCGCAGGACCCCTTCGGGCGTCTGGGCCGCAGCTTCTGCAAAAAACGCAAGCACATCCGTGTCAGGCTGGAGGATCACAACATGCTCTGACTGCTTGCGCAGATAGGGCTCGCCTGGCCAGTTGGGCCGCCGGGACAGAAATGCGACAAGATCGGCGTGCGAGCCTTCGCCCGCGCGCAATCGGTGCCATTCGACGATATCTGCCGCGATGTCGCCGTCACGTGCCGCAATCCTGGATGCCGCCGCCCAGTCGCCACCACGCACTGCGTCCATCGCGTGGCCGAGGGGGCGTGGACGCTCTGCAACGACCGGTGCCGCGAGGGTGAAAATCAAAAACAGTGTCGTCAGGCAACGTCTGATCACTTGCAATCCCCGGCGATTGAAGGCTAGAGCCTCCCCTACATAAGGTGTCGTCCGTGAGGAGCAAATCACGATTGCGCTTTACAGACTGTTAATCTCAGGCCTTTTGCCGGCCAAAAATAAAAGGAGCGTGCACATGTTTAAAGGCTCACTGCCTGCCCTCGTCACGCCGTTCAGGAACGGCGAACTGGATCTTGAGACCTTGAAGAAGCTGGTGGAATGGCACATCGGCGAAGGCAGCAACGGTCTGGTGCCTGTGGGGACCACCGGCGAAAGCCCGACGCTGACCCACCGCGAACACGAGATCGTGGTCGAGGAGGTGGTGAAGGCTGCGGCGGGCCGGGTGCCGGTGATCGCCGGTGCGGGCTCCAACAACACGGTCGAGGCGATGCGGCTGGTGCGTCACGCTGCCGAGGTTGGGGCTGACGCGGCGCTGGTCGTGACGCCCTATTACAACAAGCCCACGCAATCAGGGCTTTTGGCCCATTTCACGGCATTGCACGATTGCGCCGAGCTGCCGATCATCATCTACAACATTCCCGGTCGCTCGGTCGTGGACATGTCGACCGAGACCATGGGAGAGCTCGCCAAGTTGCCGCGGATCGTCGGGGTGAAGGATGCGACGGGTGATCTGGCGCGGGTGAGCGACCAGCGGATCACCTGCGGGCCGGACTTCATCCAGCTGTCGGGCGAAGATGCCACGGCCCATGGGTTCAATGCCCAAGGTGGCGTGGGCTGTATCTCGGTCACGGCCAACGTGGCGCCAAAACTGCTCGGGGAGATGCAGGCGGCTTGTCAGTCGGGCGACTATGCCACGGCGCTGAGCATTCAGGACCGGCTCATGCCGCTGCACAAGGCGATCTTTACCGAGCCGGGGCTGGTGGGCGTGAAATACGCGATGTCCCAGCTGCGGCTCTGCTCGGATGAGGTGCGCTTGCCGCTGGTGGGGCTGTCGGATGCCACCCGCGCGCTGGTGGACGACGGGCTGCGGCATGCGGGGCTTCTGAACTAGGCGCTAGGATCAGCGAGACGCAAAAAGGTGTGGATTTCTCCACGCCTTTTTTGTTTTGCGCATGTGGCGCCTAGCGCTTGCCGTAGTAGAGGCCGACCACATGTTCGGCCTCCGCAAAGAAGAGCCAACGTGCGGTCAACACGCCCGCGATGTGGCTGAGGATCGCAAGAACGCCTATGAGGTGCGAAAACGGCAGCGCTAGCAGAAGCACCGGCACGACGGTCATGAGCCCAAGCGCGATGATCCGCAGCTTTTGGCTGTGCTTGCGGCCAATGACATGCACGAATTCCTTGAGCAGGTAGTTTGTGCCTGTATGCGGCGGTTCAAATGCACGAACCTGCCCGATGTTCCCAAGCCCGGTGGCTGTGGCCATATTGGTGCCGGACGCGCCCAGAGCTTTGTCACCCTCCACCCAGGTGTAAAGCTGCACAAGCCCCGCGATCACCAGCAGAACAAGCGCTGCATCAGTCTGCCCAGCCAGAAGGGCTCCTCCGGCCAGTGACAGGGACATGAACTTCAGCGGGGTGAACTTCATGTTCCAGCGCGGGATGGTCTTGAGCTGAGTGTAGATCATTGAGGTGGTGAAGACGGTGGCCATCGAAAGCAGCGCGCCCAGGATCCCGAAGGCGGTCCAGCGCGTGCCAAAGAACACCAGTCCCAGCCCGTAAAGCCCCATCAGGACGAGCGCGCCCACAGCGCACCAGGCTTCGCGACTCAGCCAGCTGGAGCGCCATTGGGTGAAGGCCTTGATCGCGCGTTCGGGGCGGCCGAGGTGGAAGGTCGAAGCCATAAGCCCGCCCACCGCCATGAGATAGGCGATCACGAAGAAGGCGAAGGCGGTCCAGCCGGTGACGACGGGAAACCCGAGACCGAGGAAAAACAGGAGACCAAAGCCCAAGCCACTGAAAGTCGTAAAGAAAATGACGGAAGGGGCGGGGTGCATCAGAGTTTCTCCAGGGTCTTGTCGAGCCAGCCGAGGAAGCCCTTGGGCTCTTCCGCGACGGGTTCCAGGAAGGGGGCAAGCACGTCGAATTCGGGCATCTCGTCCTTGGGGCGCGGGGGCAGGTATTTGTTCACTGGTTTGGTGCCCTGTTCGGGCATCAGGTCCATGCCGCCGCGTTCGGCGACGAGCTTGCTCACGTCGCTGGTTTCATCCCCCAGATCACCGAAGTGGCGCGCGCCTGCTGGGCAGGTGCGCACGCAGGCGGGCTGGCGGTCTTCTTCGGGCAGGTTTTCGTTGTAGATGCGGTCAACGCAGAGGGTGCATTTCTTCATCACGCCTTCGGCCTGATCCAATTCACGTGCGCCGTAGGGGCAGGCCCAGGCGCAAAGACCACAGCCTATACAATTGGATTCGTTGACCAGAACGATACCATCCTCAACGCGCTTGTAGCTGGCGCCGGTGGGGCAGACGGTCACACAGGGCGCATCCTCGCAGTGCAGGCAGGACTTGGGGAAGTGGATCAGCTGGGCCGCTGCATCCCCTGCCGGCTGCACCTCGTAGGAGTGCACACGGTTGAGGAAGGTGCCGGAATTGTCGGCGCCATAGGCGTTCTGGTCAGAGAGGGGGGCGCCGTAGTTTTCGGTGTTCCACCCTTTGCAGGAGATCACGCAGGCATGGCATCCGACGCAAGTATCCAGGTCGATGACGAGCCCCAGTTTCTTTTCGGTTTTGGCTGGCAGAGTGGTCATGGCTGGCCCTCGTTTTGGTCTGTCGGTGACGTATCGGTATCCCGTCGGTTTTGCGTCGGTATCACGTCGGTGCGGGGCGCGCGGTGGCGTAGGGATCCGTTCAGCTTTGGGGGCGCTGCCCCCGCGCGCGCTGCGCGCTCCCCCGGGATATTTTGGGCCAGAAGAAGGGTCATTTGCTCACCTTCCACGTGAGGTCTTTCGGGCCTGTGCCGACGGGAGATTTGATTGGCGCGAAACCGGGTTGGGATTCGGCGTGGGCGGCGGCCTTTTCGATGCGGACCTTGAGGTCGAACCAGGCGGCCTGGCCGGTGATGGGATCGGAGTTGGCCCATCTCAGACCGTCGCCTTTGGGTGGCAGCAGCTCGTGGATGAGGTGATTGAGCAGGAAGCCGCGGGTGGCTTCGGGGGCGTCCTCTTCCAGCGCCCAGGCGCCCTTACGCTTGCCGATGGCGTTCCAGGTCCAGATCGTGTTCTCGTTGAGCGCGGCCATCTCCAGCACCGGCACAGTGATTTCGCCGTGGGGCGAGGTGACCTTGGCCCAATCGCCGTCCTGCAGGCCGTTTTCGCGCATCAGCTTGGTGGGCACGTAGAGCGGGTTGTGCCCGTGCAGCTGGCGCAGCCAGGCGTTTTGCGAACCCCAGGAGTGGTACATCGCCATGGGGCGCTGGGTCAGCGCGGTGACGGGGTAGTCGGCGGCGTGGTTGTCCTCTTCCGTAGAGTACCAGATGGGCAGGGGGGAGAGGGTGTCCATGATGCGGTCGCGCAGGTGGTCAGGCGGTTGGATTGGCCCATAGCCTTCGGCGGCGAGCTGGAACTTGCGCATGGGCTCGACATAGAGCGAGAAGAGATAGGGTGTGGGGGCGTCGTAGAGGCCGAGCTGCACCGCCCAGTCCTGATAGGCCATGTTCCACGGCTTGTAGTAGTTGGCGCCGTCGGGGATGTGTTCGACGAAGAAGCCGCCGTTCTCGATGTATTGGTCGAGCTGTTTGGGGTTCACCGACCCGCGCCCGGCCTGATCGCCATTCTCACCCCGGAAGCCGGCCAGCGGTCCAATGCCGGGGCGACGTTCATGGTTCACGATGTAGTCGCCGTAGTCGGCGTATTTCTGGCTGCCGTCTTCGTTCACGAAGCCGGGCAGGTTCATCTTGGCGCCAAGCTCGCAGAGCATCGACTGGAACCCTTTGACGTCACGGTCAGGCTCAATCACCGGCCAACGGATGGCGTCTGCTGCGGCATCCGCCTCGCAGATCGGACGGTCCAGCAGCGAGATGCAGTCGTGACGTTCGAGATACGTGGTGTCGGGCAGGATCAGGTCGGAGTAGGCGACCATTTCTGAACTATACGCATCAGAATAGATGATCTTGGGGATCACATACTCGCCGTTCTCGTCCTTATCCGTCAGCATATCGATCACGCCGCGGGTGTTCATGGTCGAGTTCCACGACATGTTCGCCATGTACATGAAAAGCACGTCGATCTTGTAGGGATCCCCCGCATAGGCGTTGGAGATCACCATATGCATGAGCCCGTGGCTCGACATCGGGTTTTCCCAGGTGAAGGCCTTGTCGATGCGGGCGGCGGTGCCGTCGTCTTTCAGCGCCAGGTCTTCCGGGCCATGGGTGAAGCCCAGATGCGGGCCATTTAGCGGTGCGCCTTTGGTCACGCCCACGTGGGGCTTGGGGTGCGCCGTGGCGGGTTTGGGGTAGGGTGGTTTGAAGCGAAAACCGCCGGGGACTTCGACTGTGCCGAGGAGGATTTGCAGGGTGTGCAGCGCGCGGCAGGTCTGGAAGCCATTGGCATGGGCGGAGATGCCGCGCATGGAGTGAAAGGAGACCGGGCGGCCCACCATCTTGTTGTGCTTCTCGCCGCGGAAATCGGTCCAGGCGTGGTCCAGCTCAAAGGATTCTTCGAAGGCGACGCGGGCGAGTTCGGCGGCGATGGCGCGGATGCGCTTGGCGGGAATGCCGCAGCGGTCGGCGACAGCCTCAGGCGCGTATTGATCGTCGAGATACATCTCGGCCATCTGGTGGAAGACCGGGCGGTGGGTCTGGCCGTCTTTCTCGTAAGTGGCGGCGAGGTCGGGTTTGACGCCGGGTTTGTCGAAGGGGGTGAGTTCGCCGGTGGCGCGGTCGATCACCAGCTCTTTGCCATTCTCGTCCCGCATCAAGAGGCCGTGGTCGGCCTGCCCGGGGTTGTTGATCACCAGCACCGGCGCGTTGGTGTATTGCGCCAGGTAGTGCAGGTCGATCTTGCCGGCCTTCATCAGGCAGTGGATCATCGACAGGATGAAGAGCCCGTCGGTGCCGGGCGTGATGCCGACCCAGTCGTCGGCCACGGCGTTGTAGCCGGTACGGATGGGGTTCACGCCGATCACGCGGGCGCCGCGTGCTTTGATCTTGCCAATGCCCATCTTGATCGGGTTGGAATCGTGGTCTTCTGCCACGCCGAAGAGCATGAAGAGCTTGGTGTGGTCCCAGTCGGGCTGGCCGAACTCCCAGAAGGCGCCGCCCATCGTGTAGATGCCCGCAGCTGCCATGTTCACCGAGCAGAAGCCGCCGTGCGCGGCGTAATTCGGCGTGCCGAAGTTCTGGGCCCAGAAGGAGGTGAATGATTGCGACTGGTCGCGGCCGGTGAAGAAGGCGAGCTTTTCGGGGTTGTCTCGGCGCACCGGTTCAAGCCAGTCGGCAGCGATCTGCAGCGCCTCGTCCCATTCGATCTCTTCGAACTCGCCGGAGCCGCGTTCGCCCACGCGCTTGAGTGGTTTGCGCAGGCGGGAGGGGGCGTTCACCTGCATGATGCCCGCTGATCCTTTCGCGCAGAGCACGCCTTGGTTGACCGGATGGTCGCGGTTGCCTTCGATGTAAGCCACCTGTCTATTGCCATCGGGGCCGTCTTTCATATGCACGTTGATGCCGCAGCGGCAGGCGCACATGTAACAGGTGGTCTTGCGCACCTCGTCGGAGACTTTCGGGCTCAGGTCGATGACAGGCTGATTCATGGGAAAGCTCCTAGAGGGTTAGCGGGCGACCTGCAGGGTGGTCACGGCGATCATATTGGCGACGTCTTCGGCGGTGCAGCCGCGCGAGAGGTCGTTTGCGGGTTTGGCGAGGCCCTGCAGCGTCGGGCCGATGGCCTCCGCCCCCCCCATCCGCTGGGCGATCTTGTAGCCGATGTTCCCCGCGTCGAGGTTGGGGAAGATCATGACGTTTGCCTGCCCGGCGGTGGGGGAGCCGGGGGCTTTGGAGGCGGCGACGTCAGGCACGAAGGCCGCGTCGAACTGCAGCTCACCATCGGCCTTGAGGTCGGGGTGCCGGGTTTTCAACAGGGCGGCTGCCTCAGCCACTTTGCTGACGGTGGGGTGTTTCGCGGACCCCTTTGTGGAGAAGGACAACAGCGCCACCTGCGGTTCGACGTCAAGCAGCTGTCGGCAGGAGGTGGCGGAGGCCACGGCAATGGCGGCGAGTTCCTCGGCAGTCGGGTCGATGACCAGACCACAGTCGCCGAAGATCATCGCGTCGCGGCCTGAGGGATGGCCTTCTGTCAGGGCCATCAGGAAGAAGCTGGAGACAAGCGGTGCGTCTTTGGCCTTGCCGATGACCTGCAAGGCGGCGCGCACGGTGTCGGAGGTGGTGTGGATGGCGCCGCCAACGGTGCCGTCGGCGTGGCCCTCACGGACCATTAGGGCGGCGAAGACAAGCGGGTTCTTCACCTGTTGCTCGGCGATCTCGGGTGTGACGCCTTTGTGCTTGCGGAGCTCATAGAAGGCCGTTGCCAGATCGCCGCTCAACGCGGAGGTGGCCGGGTCTTCAATGGCGATGTTGGGGTGGCTGGGCGTGCCCGCAGCGACGAGTTGGGCGGCAACATCGTCGTGTTGGCCGACCAGGGTAATGCGGGCGGTGCCAGCTGTGACAGCGGCAATGGCTCCAGCCACGATCCGGGGATCGTGGCCTTCGCTCATTACGATATGGGCAGGCCGGGCGGTGGCGCGGTCGGTCAATGCGCTCAGTACGCTCATGGCCTGGTCCTTTCTTTTATGCGGATGCTGTGCGGCACCCTAGCCTTAGACGGTTTGCGGACGCATGTCGTCTTTGCTGATGCCAGCAACCTCGACAGGCTTCTTCATCGCGTCACGGCGGAACGGATCCCCCAGCTCCTGGTTGATCATGGCTTCGATCAGCGTGGTCACACCGTTCTCCATCTGATCCTTGATCGCCTGGTTCAGCGCGGCGGTCAGCTCTTCCTGGGTGCGGGCGACCACACCTTTCAGACCACAAGCTTGCGCGATCCCGGCATAGGAGACCTCGGTGTCCAGCTCGGTGCCGACGAAGTTGTCATCGAACCACAGCGTGGAGTTCCGCTTTTCCGCGCCCCACTGGTAGTTGCGGAAGACGATTTGCGTGATCGCAGGCCATTCGCCGCGGCCAATCGCCGTCAGCTCGTTCACCGCGATGCCGAAGGCGCCGTCACCCGCGAAGCCCAC
Source organism: Roseobacter cerasinus (assembly GCF_009811755.1). Taxonomy (GTDB): domain Bacteria; phylum Pseudomonadota; class Alphaproteobacteria; order Rhodobacterales; family Rhodobacteraceae; genus Roseobacter; species Roseobacter cerasinus. The sequence continues at coordinate 693,191 of NZ_BLIV01000001.1, read as the reverse complement.
AACCGGCACGTCCGGCTGGCCGATCTTGGCACCCACGATGGCAGGCAGACCGTAGCCACAGGGGCCGAAGAGGCCGGGGGCCAGGTACTTGCGGCCTTCCTCGAAAGACGGGTAGGCGTTGCCAATGGCGCAGTTGTTGCCGATGTCCGACGAGATGATCGCCTCAACCGGCAGCGCGGCCTGGATCGCACGCCATGCCATGCGCGGGCTCATCCAGTCCGGCTTGGCGGCGCGGGCACGCACGTTCCAGTCGGTGCCGGGGTCGTCCTGCTCGTGTGTGAGCGAGGTCAGTTCCTGCGCCCAGGCGGATTTGGTCTGGGCAATATGCGCTTTGCGCTCGGCGCGGCCTTCGTCGCCGGCGGTGTCGGAGAGCTGCGCGAGGATGCCGTTGGCCACTTTGGCGGCGTCACCCACGATGCCGACGGTGACCTTCTTGGTCAGGCCGATGCGGTCGGGGTTGATGTCCACCTGGATGATTTTCGCATCCGCAGGCCAGTACTCGATGCCGTAGCCGGGAAGGGTGGAGAAGGGGTTCAGGCGGGTGCCGAGGCAAAGCACAACGTCCGCTTCCTTGATCAGCTGCATCCCGGCCTTGGAGCCGTTGTAGCCCAGCGGGCCGGCGAAAAGCGGGTGGTTGCCGGGGAAGGCGTCGTTGTGCTGGTAGCCCACGCAGACCGGCGCTTCGAGACGTTCGGCCAGAACCTTGGAGGCTTCGATGCCGCCTTTGGACAGAACCACTCCAGCGCCGTTCAGGATGACGGGGTTTTTCGCATTTGACAGGATCTCGGCCGCTTTGGCGACGGAGTTTTCACCACCGGGGGAGACTTCGAACTCGATCGGGTCGGGGATCTCGATGTCCACAACTTGCGTCCAGAAGTCCCGTGGGATGTTGATTTGCGCCGGGCCAGACAGACGCTTGGCCTTGGCGATCACGCGGGCCAGAGTTTCGGCGATGCGCGAGGGGTCACGCACTTCTTCCTGATAGGCCACGCAGTCAGCGAAGAGGTGCATCTGTTCCATCTCCTGGAAGCCGCCCTGACCGATGGTCTTGTTGGCGGCCTGCGGTGTGACGAGCAGGCAGGGCGTGTGGTTCCAGTAGGCAGTTTTCACGGCGGTCACGAAGTTGGTGATGCCGGGGCCGTTCTGCGCGATCATCATCGACATTTTGCCGGTGGCGCGGGTGTAGCCATCCGACATCATGCCGGCGGAGCCTTCATGCGCGCAGTCCCAGAAGGTGATGCCTGCGTCGGGGAAGATGTCGGAGATCGGCATCATGGCGGAGCCGATGATCCCGAAGGCATGTTCGATGCCATGCGATTGCAGCGTTTTTACAAAGGCTTCTTCAGTTGTCATTTTCATCGGGCGTTTCCTTGATTGATCAGTGGTGATTCTGGGCTGGGGGTTACTTAGAGGGTTGCGTTAAGGGTCGTTAGGGCCAGTTAATGGCTTCGCTTAGACCCAGATGGGCCATGTCGCGGATCTCGCCTGCGACCACATCGATGCCTTTGGTGATCCGGTTCGCCGGGATCGAGGAATAGGCCAGTCGATAGTAGCTTTTGGGGCGGGTGGGGCCGGAAAAGAAGGCGTGTCCGGATTCGATGAGAACACCTTTGGCCTGTAGGCGGCGGGCGAGCTCTTGCGTGTCGACGGTGTCGGGCGCGCGCATCCAGAAGGACGACCCCCCGTAGGCGCCCTGTCCTGCGATCTGCAAATCGTTTGCGGCGATTGCCTTGGCCATCACCTCGCGCCGGTCATGCAGGGCGGCCCCCATGCGACGAATGAGCGCGTCGTGATGACCGAGCGAGAGGAAATAGGCTGCGGTGCGCTGCACGTGCCCAGGCGGGTGACGCAGCACGCTGGCGCGCAGCGCGCGGGCCTCGCGGATGAAGGGTTCGGAGCCCACGAGATAGCCCAGCCGCAGCCCCGGGAAGAGCGATTTCGAGAAGCTGCCCACATAGATCACGCGGCCATCGGCATCCAGGCTCTTGAGCGCAGGTGAGGGGCTTTTGAGAAAAGACATCTCAAATTCATAGTCATCTTCGACGATCAGCGCATCCATCTCGGCGGCCCGCTCCAGCAGGTCATGCCGGCGGTGCATGGGCATGGTGTTGGTGGTCGGGCATTGATGGCTGGGAGTGGTGAAGATCACATCCGTGTCGGGCGGGATCGCGTCGGGCGGCATGCCGTCGGCATCAACCCGCACCGGGGTGACGTGGCAGCGTGACTGGCTAAGGATATCCCTAAGCGCATGATAACAGGGGTCTTCCAGCGCCGCGCGGCGGCGTTGTGTCAGCAACACCTGCGTCGTCAGCCAGAGCGCGTTCTGCGCGCCCAGGGTGATCAGGATCTGCTCGGGGCGCGCCGTGATCCCCCGGCGCGGGAGGGTGTGCCGCGCGATGAACTCGATGAGCTGCGGGTCGTCCTGGTCGTAGTAATCGGTGGTCAGCGCGGTGAAATCCTTCTGCCCCAGCGCTTTCAGCGCGCAGAGCCGCCAGTTGGCGTGATCGAAAAGCGCGGGGTCGGCCTGGCCGTAGATGAAGGGATAGCGATAACCGCCCCAATCGGGCGGCTTGCGCACGGTATCGCCGCCGGAGAATTTCTGGCCAATCGCGCGGGTCCAGTCGACCGCATCGGGACCTACTTCGCTGGGTGCGAAGGCGGGCGGCACGGGGGCGTTGTCGGACACGAAATAGCCGGACCGGCCCCGCGACGTCAGATAATCATTGGCCAGAAGCTCGGTATAGGCGATGGTGACGGTGATGCGGCTGACGCCGAGATGGGTCGCAAGCTTACGCGTCGAGGGCAGCTTTTCCCCGCGCTGGAAACGACCCGACAGGATGCCCTGCGCAATCATCTGCTGGATCTGCGATTGCAGAGTCCCCTGGGCGTCAGGATGCAGAAAGAATGTCTCGACGGGCAACGCCATGTGCTCAGCCTATTCTGGATATAGACTGATCGCAATCTGGCATTAGTCAGGCGCGAAACGGCCTGACAGCTCCCCCCAAATGCACAGTCCGTGGAAACCAAAACACTAATTATTGAAACTATGGGTATCATTTATGCTCATATATTGCAAGTGGTCTTATATACACCGCGCTCGCAGGCTGACTGGACCTATCGGCGGCGCTGCTAAGGTCTTGTTCTGATTGTCGGCTGGGGTTTTGCAGCTGATCAAGACGCAGAGCCAGAAAATGCGCCACGCCTTGATCGATATCAGAGACAGATCGGTTTTTTAGGCGCAGAAGAATCGCGCTCAACGAAAGGATAATGCCATGAAAGATGCGGTTCTGGAAAAATCAGGTCCGGATCCCGCTGCTGTTGCGGGACTAGGGTTTGAACAGGAAGATTACCCCTACGACACCAAGCTTGATCGCGCCCGGTACGAGGCGGAGAAAGCCGCGCTCCAGGTCGAACTGCTCAAGGTGCAGCACTGGCTGCACGAGACCGGGCAGAAGGTGGTGATGCTCTTTGAGGGCCGCGATGCTGCGGGCAAGGGTGGCACCATCAAACGGTTCATGGAGCATCTCAACCCCCGGCAGGCGCGTGTCGTAGCGCTGAATAAGCCCACGGACGAAGAACGCGGCCAGTGGTTTTTTCAGCGCTACATCAAGCATTTGCCAACGGATGGCGAGGTCGTGCTCTATGACCGCAGCTGGTACAACCGTGCGGGCGTCGAGCGGGTGATGAACTTTTGCGCGCCGGGCGATTATCTGGAGTTCATGCGTCAGACCCCGAAGTTCGAGCGGATGCTGACACGCTCGGGCATTCGTTTGTTCAAATACTGGTTTTCGGTCACGCGCGCCGAGCAGCGCGCGCGGTTTACCTCACGCGAGACCGACCCTTTGAAGCAATGGAAGCTCTCACCCATTGACCGGGCCAGTCTGGACAAATGGGACGACTATACCGAGGCAAAGGAGGCCATGTTCTTCTACACCGACACGGCTGATGCGCCTTGGACGGTCATCCGCTCTAACGATAAGAAGCGGGCGCGGCTGAACTGCATGAGGCACTTCCTCGCCGCCTTTGATTATCCGGATCGGGATGAGGCTGTTGCTGTTGCGCCTGACCCGCTGATCGTGCGTACCGCGAGCCATGTGGTTCATTCATCGGACCACATCCTGGCGTCCTCCCTGCACCCCAAATCCCGACGTCGTACATAAGAAAAAAGGAGATCGACATGAGCCACGTCCCCCATAATGTCTATGAAGAGTTCCCTGATCGCGCGCAGCAGATCGGCGCGCGAAAGCTGATTGATCCGCGCTTCAGGAAGCTTTTGGACAGTTATCATGCGCTGAACCGCGCCATCCATAGGGCCGAAACCAATGTGGAGCCGACGGATGATTTCCACATGCTGGAGATGCGCAAGGAGCGCCTGCATCTGAAGGACGAAATAGCTGGTCAACTGGCTATGGTCTGACCTGCGGGCGGACAGCCCGCGGGCCGGGGAGAGGGACAGCCCCGGCCCGCGGGTGCCGCATCAGGGACAGGCCGCCGTGTAGCGGGAGCCGTCCGGGTTCTGATAAGTGCAGTTGCGGCTGTTTGTACCGGTCGGGCGGACAAGCTGGTTGCCTGCGATGGCGCCAGCGGCGGCGCCGACCAGCGCGCCCCGACCACGGTCGTTGTCATCCAGAGCATACCCAGCCGCAGCCCCGCCGAGTGTGCCCGCGATGGTGTTTTGATCCTGCGTGGCGCAGGCCGCAACCGCCGCGATCAGCGGCAATGTGAGAACAATCTTACGCATTCGCTTACTCCTTTACACTGACCTCTCAACGTGCCGTCTCATGGGAGGTTCCGTTTGAAATGCGCCGTGACCAGGTGGCGCGCGGAAAGACGCCGATGCGGGGGGCAAGCGATTTGGTTTTGGCCGTTTTGCGTGGCTGTGGCAGAGTTGCGGCGGCGAGGGTCAACTTGGGAATGCCATGTCGCGTCATCTGTCGTTCTGGATCGGGTTTTTCGCGGCGGCCCTCGTGATTGTGCCTGTGGCGGTCGGGGCCTGGGGCGTCACGCAAGGGTTTGCCCGCGACTGGGCCGCGACCTTTTTCATCGTGATCTGCACCTGTGTCGGCCTGCTGGTGATCGGCCTGCTTTTTCGCGGGGTGATCCTGCGCAGGCTCACAGGCCGCGCAGAGGCGACGGTAGAGGACATCTCGTTCACGCTGATCTCGGGTGTCTCGGCGGCGGTGGCGCAGGACCGGGCGGCGGCGGAGCGCGAGGCCGACAAGCTCGCCCGGGTGGTGCTGGGCTGGTACGCGTGGTCGAATTTCTATCGCTGGGTGATCGGCACGGCGCTGGCGCTTCTGCTGGCGTTTGCGTCTTTCACCGGGACGGTGCTGCTCTTCGAGCAGATAGCCAAGCTGGAGGATCAGACCCGCGTGATGCAGGCCCAACAGGAGCTGATGGACGCCCAGACCCGCTTCATGGAGAGCCAGACGCAGCGGTTGCAGGAACAGGCGCAAGCGGCGGCGATGCAGAACGAAATCATGACGCTGAATCTGGTGAACCAGCTGCGTGATCAGATGCTTGCCTCCATCGACGCGCGACCCTTGGGCGAGTGGCTGCGCTCCTTCGGGGTTGCGGGCGTGGATGACCCGGTAGTCAGCCAAATCACATCGCGCGAGGGGTGTGGACTGGGGTTCAACCAGGATCACATCCTGCACTCACACCCGAGCACAGCAACGCTGGGTGCGATCGTCACTTTGACAACCAGCAAGGCGTTGGGCGCGCGGGTCATCGAGGCGCTACGGTTATTGACCCAGGATCGCCACGGCGGTGTTGCCCTAGGTGCGCTGATGATCCTTGAAGAGATTGGCCACCCCTATATCGAAGCGGAGGTGCATCTGCGCAGTGTTATGATCGCCGAACCGGTCTTCTTGCGCAACGCGTCCTACAAGCTTGTCTTCCAGGCGTCCTATGTCGCAGCCTTATTCTGTGCGGACTGTCACGTGCATGTCGGAACATCGGTCTTCTTCAAGAGGGTGCCGCATTCGATGTCTGGCTTTGGCAACATCCTTGTGCGGCAGGACGCACAGGATCCGTTGAACGGTGTCACTGTTCTCCATCGCTCTGACGATCTGCCGCAGGACTGGGATGGTATACGCCTCAGCAAGAGCGCATACTTCCCGGAGGACTACACGGCTTGGCTCACGCAACATGACGCGGGGCCGATGTGTAAGGAAATGGCAGGGCTGGCTCGGATCAACCCGCTCCTGGCCCCCATGGCACCGGGGGTATCCTCCGCGCGGGGCGCGGAGGACAGATGATTTAGCCAAAGACGCGGGTCAGTGCGCCGTCGACCGCCGCACAGATCTGATCGATGTCGTCTTTGGTTGCGATCAGCGCGGGTGAGAAACACAGTGTATTGTTCTTGCCGGGCAGCGAGCGGTTGGTGGCGCCGATGACCACCGCCTGCTTCATGCAGTCGCCAACAACGGCTTGCACCATCTTCTCATCAGCCGGGTCGCGGCTCTCGCGGTCTTTCACCAGCTCCGCACCCAGGAAAAGACCCTTGCCGCGCACGTCGCCGATGACGGCGTGCTTGTCTTTCAGCTCGCCCAGCTTGCCCAGCATGTAGTCGCCCATGGCAGTGGTGTTTTCGAGCAGGTTTTCATCCTCGATGATGCGCATGTTCTCCAGCGCCGCCGCCGGGCCTGCGGTGCAGCCGCCGAAGGTGGAGATGTCGCGGAAGTAGTTGAGGTGATCCGAGGTGTCGTCCTTGAACATGTCGAACACGGCTTCGGTGGTCGCGAGGCAGGAAATCGCCGCGTAGCCAGAGGCCACACCTTTTGCCATGGTCACCATGTCCGGCTGGATGCCGTAGTGCTGGTAACCGAACCATGTGCCTGTCCGGCCCACGCCGCAGACGACCTCGTCGATGTGCAGCAGGATGTCGTATTTTTTGCAGATCTCGGCAACGCGCGGCCAGTAGCCTTCTGGCGCTTCAATCACGCCGCCACCCGCTGTGATAGGCTCAAGGCAGAGCGCGCCCACGGTGTCGGGGCCTTCGCGCAGGATGATCTCTTCGATCTGATTGGCAGCCCATTCGCCGTAATTCTGCTCGGGCGCGCCCTCCTGCTCGTGCTTGCGGTATTCCAGGCAGTGCGGCACACGGATGAAGCCGGGCGTGTAAGGACCATACTGCGCGTTGCGCTCATCCTGGCCACCCGCTGAGAGGCAGGCAATGGTGGTGCCGTGGTAGTCGCGATCACGGTAGAGGATCTTGTGCTTCTTGCCGCCATAGCGCTTGTGCGCGATCTGGCGGACCATCTTGAAGGCCTTCTCATTCGCCTCGGAGCCGGAGTTGGCATAGTAGACGCGGTCGAGCCCGGGCATCTTGGTCAGAAGCTTTTCGGCAAAGAGCGCGCCGGGGATCGAGCCCACGGTGCCGCCAAAGAAGTTCATTTTCACGATGGCGTCGCGCACCGCGTCGCCCATGCTCTCGCGGCCATAGCCCACGTTGACTGTCCAGACACCGCCCGAGACAGCGTCGATGTGCTCGATGCCCTTCTGGTCCCAGACCCGCAGGCCCTTGCCTTCGATGATGATCTTGGGATCAGCGCCTGTAAAGAAAGGCTGGTGCTGGATCAGGTGGTGCCAGACATTTGCGCGGTCCGCTTCGACGACGCGGCTGAGGTCGTTCTCGTTGAAATTACCGTCCATGGGTCGGGCCTTTCTGTTGGCGTAGAATCAGGTGAAATCGGATGGCGAGCAATCCGGATTTGGCTGACATGACTGTTTTTGTGGCACCCGCAGTAGGGCCAGATGTGCTGCAACGATAGATCCAGATGCTGGGCGCAATCAAGCGATATCGGTCGCATCGCCCTGTTATTGTGGGCCAATTGAGCCGCCCGCGTCAAATCTGCAGTCTTTTGGCCCCGTTGACCGGTGCCGCTTTTGTGAGCGACGGATGGCTGATGCAGATCCCTGACGCACTTTGGCGGGTGACCGCGCCCGACGCTGGGTCACGTGGTCTCCGCTTTCGAGACGGGGGGCGTGGGCTTTGGGGCTAGGGGATGTCATGGAACTCAGGTGAACCCGGTACTGCCGGTGGTGACGCTGGGCCTGCGCGATCAGATGGACTGGAAGGCGGATGCCTCAGGTAAAAACTGGACTCATTGAGGAGGCAAAAGTGGACGTTTTCTCTGGGGTATCCCACGCCACTATGCGCGCACAAACGGCCAGAACAGCGGTTTGGCTTCGGGAAATTGAAATCTTGTTTTTCAAGGGTTTGCAGTTTTCTGCAGGCAGATAAGAAGAGAGGCGCATTTTTCGGGCAGTTTCATCCGAATGACAGTTTTGTATCAATAATGCTCTTGCAGGCAGTGCATTTCTGACATTGGATATTCACGTGCAAACGAAGAGCAATGGCGGTGACAAGCCGCAGTGCACCAAATGAAGGCCGGTCTGGAAGGGCTGGCGTATGATCAACGGGAGAACGAAATGATCAAGAAGACAACATGTGCTTTTGTAGCAGGTGCCGTGATGGCGCTGAGCGTGCAGAGTGCGGCGGCGGATGGCCATGGTGAGATCACCATTGGCTACTTCCTTGAGTGGCCGATGCCGTTCCTGGCGGCCAAAGCCTCCGGTGCTTATGATGAAGCGCTGGGGATGAAAGTGAACTGGGTGTCGTTCGAAACCGGCACGGCGATGTCGGCAGCAATGGCGTCGGGTGACGTGCAGATGTCTGTCTCGCAGGGTGTGCCGCCTTTCGTGATTGCGACCTCCGGCGGCCAGGACATTCAGACAGTGGATGTGGCCGTATCCTATTCGGAGAACGACAACTGCGTTGTGCATGCTGATCTGGAGATCGACAAGGAGACCGCTGGTGAGCTGGCAGGCAAGAAAGTGGCCGTGCCGCTGGGGACAGCCGCGCACTACGGCTTCCTGCGGCAGATGGACCATTTCGGTGTTGATGTATCCACCCTACAGGTCGTGGACATGGCGCCGCCAGAGGGTGCAGCCGCTTTGAGCCAGAAGGCTGTGGATTTCGCCTGTGGTTTTGGCGGTGGCCTGGGCCGGATGATGGAATATGGCAACGTGCTGTTGACCGGCGCGGAAAAGGAAGAGCTTGGTATTCTTGTGTTTGATGTCACATCGGCACCGGCGTCCTTCATCGCGGAGAACGGCGATGTCGTGGCCAAATTCCTCAAAGTCACCGCAGATGCCAATGCCGACTGGACCGCGAACCAAAGCGAAGAGATGCTGTCTGTGATTGCACAGCAGGCCGGTATGGATCTCGACGCCGCGCGCACCGCCATTGGCGGATTTACCTTCCCCTCGATTGAAGAACAGCTTTCCGAGAAGTGGTTGGGCGGAAACGCTGCCCCCTTCATGCAGGGCGTGGCAGGCGTGTTTGTGGAGGCCGGTTCAATCGGGTCGGCACTCGACAGCTATGAGGACTCGGTGAACACGGGCCCGCTGCAAGCTGCGAGCGAAATGTAAAGTCGCCGGGCGGCGCGGGACAGTCCCGCGCCGCTTCGCAAACAAGGCAGAAGGCGGGGTCAACCCCGCCCATTTTTCCGCTATGCGCGGGCAATAGGTGGGGACGTGATGACATGACCGGATTATCCATAAATAGTTTATCGATGCGCTTTGATCTGCCGAATGGCAGCCATGTGCAGGCTTTGCAGGACGTCTCACTCGACCTCAAGGCGGGCGAGTTGCTCAGCGTGCTGGGGCCCTCGGGCTGCGGCAAGACCACATTGCTGAACATCGTGGCGGGGTTTCTGGCGCCTACCAGCGGAGAGCTGATCCTGAATGGTCACAAGGTGACCGGGCCGGATGCCGAGCGTGGCATGGTGTTCCAGCAGGGCGCGCTGTTTGAGTGGATGTCCGTGCGCGAGAATGTGGGCTTTGGCCCCTCGATGAAGGGCACACCCAAGGCCGAGAAGGACGAGACGGTCGACCACCTGCTCGACGTGGTGGGCCTGCAGGACTTCAAGGAAAAGGCGGTTTATGAGCTCTCGGGCGGGATGCAGCAGCGCGTGGCGCTGGCGCGGTGCTTGGCGAATGACCCGGATGTCATCCTGATGGACGAACCGCTGGGCGCGCTCGACGCGCTCACGCGGGAGAAGATGCAAAGCCTTGTGCTGAAGCTCTGGAAAGAGACCGGCAAGACGATCATCCTGATCACCCACTCGGTCGAAGAGGCGCTGCTTCTGGGTGAACGCCTGATCGTGATGGCGCCGCGCCCCGGGCGTATCCACACCGAATACCGGCTGCCTTTTGCGGATCTCGGCGTGAATGCCGATCTGCGAGAAGTGAAGAAACACCCCGACTTCGGGCCCAAGCGGGAAGAGATCCTGAACATGATCTGGGATATGGAAGAAGAAATCATGGGCGGGAAGGAGAACGCGGCATGATCCCTCTGCTGATATATGTCACCATCTTTGTGGCGGCGTTCTTCATCGTGACCAAGGTCGTACAGGGTGCTGGCCTCAAGGACTACACCTCGCTCAAGACGGTGACCTTTGGCGATGAAAGTGCTGTGCGCCCCAACCGGGCGGCGGGCATCATCTCGATCCTGACGATCTTCCTGATGTGGGGCATCTTTACCGGCTCCAGCCTGCTGCCGGGCTTTCTGCATGCGCCGGGGCCTTATGAAGGGACAACGACATTCACCTATACGGCTGAGGCGAATGGCCAGAGTGACGATGCGACGGTCACCGTTGTTGTGCATCCGCGCGAAATCAGCACGGACGCGCCCGAGGTCGACCCGGGCGATGGTTTTGCCAAGAACGATTCAGCCGCGATTGCGCAATGGCGTTCGGGGCTGATCCGGGTGGATCGGAACGATGAGCTGGGCCGTGACGACGGTGCAACTGTTGTGGCCGTCAACGGACAGTCCATCGCCCCCGGTCAGACGGTTGCGGTGGATGGCGGGACTGTCACGCTTAGCGACCGGGGCACACCGAACTTTGAGCCTGCCAAGGGCTGGCAGATGGAGCCACTCTACCTGCCCGCGCCCGAGGCGGTCTGGACCCGGACCATTGAAGTGGTCAGCTCCGGCTTTCGCAACTTCACCCTGGTTGAGCATCTGGGCTATTCGCTCTTCCGCGTGATCGTGGGCTTTGTGATCGGCGCTCTGGTGGGCATCCCGCTGGGCTATGCGATGGGGCTGAGCGACTGGTTCCGGGGCTGGTTTGACCCGATTGTCGAGTTCATGCGGCCGGTGCCGCCCTTGGCTCTGATCCCGCTGGTGATCATTTGGGCGGGTATTGGTGAGGCGGGCAAGATCATCCTGTTGTTCCTGGCTGCGTTGTGGATCATGGCGATTGCGGCACGTTCCGGTGTGTCCGGCGTGAAGATCTCCAAGGTGCACGCTGCTTACTCGCTGGGGGCCAGCAAATGGCAGATCATGCGTCACGTGATCATCCCCAACTCGCTGCCCGAGATCTTCACCGGCGCGCGGGTTGCCATGGGCGTTTGCTGGGGCACGGTGGTTGCGGCTGAGCTGGTTGCGGCGGAGCAGGGGGCGGGCATGATGATCATGACGGCCTCGAAGTTCCAGAACACCGATATCGTGATCATGGGCATCATCCTGATCGGTGTGATCGGCTTTGGCATCGACATGCTTATGCGGTGGGCCGAACGCATGCTCGTCCCGTGGAAAGGGAAAGGGTAAGCCGCGCCTCAGTTTAGTGACTGCGTGACTTACACCAGTCAAAGACATTCATCGAAGGCTCCTCTGGGGCCTTCGATTGCGTTTTGAGACACCAAAGGCCGACAATAAGATGACATGGCTCTAGGTGCCATCTGCGGGGTCTCGCAATCCCACCTGAAGGGGAGCGCCACCATCATGCGTGCCTTTCAGAGCGCGACCTGATAGAGGCGAGGCAGGCCGCACGCCCCACCGCTCAGGAGAAGAATAATGCCCGATCATGTCATCCCGGCGCCCGAGATACCGGCCATTCCCACAGTTGATGGCGCAGCTTTCCCGGTCAGACGCGTCTATTGCATCGGGCGCAACTTCGCGGCGCATGCGGTGGAGATGGGGCATGACCCCAACCGGGAGCCGCCGTTTTTCTTTCAGAAAAACCCTGACAATCTCGATGCGTCAGGTGATTTTCCTTACCCGGCGCAGTCGTCCGATGTTCATCATGAGGTGGAACTGCTGGTTGCCTTGAAATCCGGCGGCACAAACATCGCTTTGGATCAGGCGCTTGACCATGTCTGGGGCTATGGCGTGGCCCTCGATATGACCCGACGCGACCTGCAGGGTGTGGCCAAGAAGATGGGCCGCCCCTGGGAGATCGGCAAGGCGTTTGAGCGGTCGGCACCGGTGGGGCCGCTGCGGCCGGTGTCAGAGGTTGGTCACCCCGATCAGGGGCGCATCTCACTCACCGTGAATGGTGAGGTGCGGCAGGAGGGGGATCTCAATCAGATGATCTGGAAGGTGCTCGAGATGATCTCCTATCTCTCGGAGTACTTCGCGCTGGCTGCCGGTGATGTCATTCTGGCGGGCACGCCTGCGGGTGTGGGGGCCGTTTCGCGAGGCGACACCATGCATGCGACAATCGAGGGGGTCGGAGAGCTGACGGTCAAGGTGGTCTGACCTCTCACCCATAGAAATAGTCGACCAGAAATAGCGGGATCGCCGGGATATAGGTGCACATCAGCAGAACGGTCAGCAGGACCGCGATGAAATAGATGTTCACCTTGGTCACGTCCCAGATGTTGGCGCGGGCCACCGCGCAGGCGGTGATCAGAACGCTGGCCACGGGTGGCGTCTGCTGCCCAATGGCGAGGTTCAGCGTGACCACGAGACCGAAGTGGATGGGGTTGATGCCCACAGCATCAATCAGCGGGATGACAATTGGCACGACCAGAATGATCGCGGCGGCGGAATGCAGAAAGAAGCCGATGATCAGGAAGAAGAAGTTCAGGATCAGCAGGATCAGCCACTTGTTTTCCGTGATGCTGAGGATGCCAGCGGCCAGCTCCTGCGGGTATTGCGCCCGGGTCAGGAACCCTCCCATCACGACCGACGCCGCCACCAGCAGCATCACCACCGCCGTCTGCATCCCGCCATCGAGCATGGAGCGCTGCAGGTGCCGCAGATCGACCTGGCGGTACCACAGGCTGATTGCGATGGCGGCCAGAACCGCGAGGCCCGCCGCTTCGGTTGCCGTGACATAGCCACCGAAGATGCCGCCGAGGATGATCACCGGCAGGGCAAAGGTGGGCAGCGCGTCGACAAAGGCTTCCCAGAGTTTGCGGCCTGAAAATGCGTCTTCTCTCGGCAGGTCGTAGCGGCGTGCGAAATAGTAAGCCACGCCCATCAGACCTGCGGCCCCCATGAGGCCCGGCACCACGCCCGCGACAAACAGTTGCTCGACCGAGACATTGGCCGAGGTGGCGTAGAGGATCATGGGAATGGATGGCGGGATGATGATGGCAAGCGAGGCCGATGAGGACGTCACCGCCGCAGAGAGCGCGCCGGAATAGCCGCGCTTCTTCATTTGCGGGATCATGACGGAGCCCATCGCTGCGACATCGGCCACGGCGGAACCCGAGATCTCCGCGAAGAACAGCGACACGCCGATGTTCACATGCGCAAGCCCGCCCCGGATAAAGCCGATGAGGGCGGCGACGAAGTTGATCAGCCGGTCTGTGATCCCACCTGCGTTCATGATCGCGCCAGCGAGCACGAACATCGGGATCGCGATCAGCGAAAATTTGGTCGCGCCGCCGTACATGTCCAGCGCGACATTCACCAAAGACCCGGTGCCCTCCAGCACCAGCAGACCTCCGATCGCGGAGACGGCGAGTGCCACGCCGATGGGCACATTCAGGCAGATCATCGCAACCATCGCGATGAAGATCCCCAGCATCAGCATCAGGCGTTCCCCGCTTTCTTCATCTCGGTTTCCACTTCTTCCTCGATTTCCGCGTGCTCAAGCGACACGCCCGCCGCCGTTCTGCGCCAATACTCTGGCAGGCTCAGCGCCTGACAGATCAGGAAGAGCACCGCTCCAATGGGGATGACGGACTGTGTGAAGCTGATCGGCACCCAGGTGAGGGACACAAGCGACATACCACCCAGGATCGTCATTACCGTGTAGCCAGCCCAAGCCAGCAGGATGAAGAACCCGGCGGTTATGCCTTCCGCGAAAGCGACCGCCCACATCCGGGTCGGCATGCGGATCGACAGCAGAACCGAGTCAAACCCGATGTGCCTCCGCCGCAGCGCGGCCAGGGCCGACCCGTAGTAGGTGATCCACGCCAGCAGGATCGCGGCAACCTCGTCGTACCAGGCGAGGCTTGAGCCAACCAAGCGGTAGATGACGGCGACAACAACGACTCCCGTCAGGATCACCATCAGGAAGATCACAAAGTATTCGAGGACGACCTCAAAGAATCTGCGGAGCCATGTGAGCATAAAACGCCTCTGCCGGTCGCCATGCGCCGGTGCTGTGTGAGGAAGAGGGCAAGTGCGGGCAGGGGGCCAACACCCCCGGCCCAGATCGGGTCAGGACCCAGATGCGAGGGTCTGAATACGCTCAATCAACTCCGCTCCACCATCGACGGATGTAGCGAATTCCTCATAGATCGCGGCAGAGGCATCAATGAAAGCCTGATTGTCGGCCTCATTGACTGCCACACCCGCCTCGCGGATCACGTCGAGCAGGTCGGTTTCCAGCTTGGTGGCATGCGCGTAGACGAAATCCTGCGTCTCGGCCCCGCAGGCTTCGAGATCGGCGCGCACGTCTTCCGGCCACTTCTGCCACTGGCTTTCAGCCACAAGAACGTATCCCGGCGTATAGACATGGCCGGTGATCGACAGATACTTCTGCACCTCCTGGAACTTGGCCGAGGCGATCTGGGCGTAGGGGTTCTCCTGCCCGTCAATCACGTTGGTCTGCAACGCGGTAAAGACTTCTGAGAAAGCCATGGGCGTCGGGTTTGCGCCATATTGCTGGAACATCTTCACGCGCCACTCGCCGTTGGGCGTGCGCAGCTTGATGCCTTGCAGATCGTCTGGCGTGTTGATCGGACGCGTGTTGTTGGTGATGTGGCGGAAACCGTTCTCGAAGTAGCCGATAATCCGATAGCCTTGGCCGAGGGCTGCCTCTTGAAACACATCGCCGAGTTCAGCCTGAATGCGACGCATATGGTCGCGGTCTTGCACGATGTAGGGCATCTCGAAGACACCGAACTCTGGCGCGACAGACGACATGACCGAGGAGGGCAGCGAGAAGTGCACTTGCCCGAGCTTCAGCTTTTGCAGCAGTTCACGGTCTTTTCCGAGTTGGCTGGCGCCAAAGGTCTGGACTTCGGCCCGGTCACCCAGTTTGCCGTTGGCGCATTCAGCAAAAGCGTTTGCCGAGGCTTCAAAGAGCGACCCCGGATTGCCCACATGCCCAAACCGCAGCGTCAGATCTGCCGCCGTGGCCGCCACTGGCATCGCCACCGCCGCCACACTCGCCAGTATGGTTGCTTTCAGTGTCATTGATTTTCCTCCCGTTGGTGCCCCTTGCAGAGCGTTATTCAGCGGCCACCCGCTCGTCTGTTGTGTCTTTGAGATACTCCATTGCGGCCTGCGCCCCGCCGGACTGATGCGGCACGCCCGCCTTTGCTAGCCCCATCTCGACGCCAGATAGCGTCGCCATCAGCATCAGATCGTTGAAATCCCCCAGATGCCCGATGCGGAACACCTTGTCGGCGACCTTTGACAGGCCGTTGCCAAGCGAAATATCATAGTGTTTGAGCGTCGTCGCGCGGAAACCATCTGCGGAATGCCCCTCCGGCATCAGCACGGCCGTCAGAACGCCGGATTCCTGCCCCTGCCGCGCGCAGAGCACCTCCAGCCCCCAGGCGCGGACGGCGGCGCGCGTGGCTGCACCATGCCGCGCGTGCCGGGCAAAGACGTTGTCCAACCCTTCCTCGTGCAGCATGTCGATGGCCTCATTCAGCCCGTAAAGCAGGTTGGTGCCGGGCGTGTAGGGGAAATAGCCCGAAGCATTGGGCCCCACCATGTCCTGCCAGTCCCAATAGCTGCGCGGCATACTCACGGATTTTGCATGCTCCAACGCCTTGTCGCTGACCGCGTTGAAGCTGAGCCCTGGCGGCAGCATCAGACCCTTCTGTGAACCGGAAACGCAGACATCGACGCCCCAGTCGTCAAACCGGAAATCAATGGAGGCGAGCCCGGAAATCGAATCCACCATCAGAAGCGCGGGGTGCCCCGCCGCATCGATTGCCTTGCGAACCTCCACGATGGGGGAGACCGACCCCGTCGAGGTCTCATTGTGCACCACACAGACCGCTTTGATCTCGTGGCTGGTATCAGCCCGCAGGCGTGCTTCGATCCGGTCGGGCTCAGCCCCGCCCCGCCAGTCCCCTTCCAAAAACTCCGGCGCGACACCGATCTTGCGGGCCATCTTGTTCCACAGCGTGGCGAAATGCCCCGTCTCGAACATCAGCACCCTATCGCCGGGCGAGGTCGTGTTAACCAGCGCCGCTTCCCAGGCGCCTGTGCCGGAGGAGGGGAAGATGAAGACATGTTGCTCGGTCTTGAAGATCGTCTTCATCCCGCCAAGCGCTTTCAGACCCACTTCGGCAAAATCCGGGCCGCGGTGGTCAATTGTTTGCTGACCAATGGCTTTCAGAATGCGGTCGGGCACAGCGCTCGGACCCGGAATTTGCAGGAAATGTCTGCCAGCCTGGCGCATGGTGTCTCGTCCTCCCAGCGGCGCCGTGGACTCGGCGCAATTTCATATTGTCAAAACGTAATTATGAATTCATAATTCAGTCAACCCAAAAATCTGGTTGCGGTTTTCGGGCCTGACTATCGGGGGAGTTACGGCTTTAATGCGCGAAAACACACGTCTTTCCAATCGCTTGGCTGCGGCTGTTGAGGGTGAGGTGATGGTCGACGCAGCCGCGCGCGGCCGCTATGCGACCGATGCCTCCATCTACCAAATGGTGCCTGAGGCCGTCGTTGTCCCGCGTTCGACAGAGGATGTCGAGGCCGCAATGCAGGTGGCGCGGGAGGAGGAAACGCCCGTCCTGCCGCGTGGCGGCGGCACGTCTCAATGTGGTCAGACCGTGAACCGTGCCGTGGTGCTCGACAACACGCGTCACCTCAATCGGATCTTGGAGATTGACACGGACACCCTCATCGCGCGGGTCGAGCCGGGGTTGGTGCTGGACGAGTTGAACCGGGCTTTGAAACCGCACGGCCTGTGGTTCCCGGTTGACCCGTCCACTGCCTCGCGCTGTACGCTTGGGGGGATGGCGGCGAACAATTCCTCGGGCGGGAAGTCGCTGCGCTATGGCATCATGCGGGACAATGTGCGGGCCATCTCGGCGATTTTGCCGGACGGAACGGCCGCGCGGTTCAACGGAGCTGACCCGATGCCCGGCCCCTATGCGGATCTGGTGCGGGACATGCGCGCCCTTGGCCAGCGTGAAGCGGAGGAGATCGAGCAGTCTTTCCCGAAAGTCCAGCGCCGTGTCGGTGGCTATAACATCGACGCGCTGACCGGGAACGACGTGAACATGGCCCATCTGCTTGTCGGCTCCGAAGGCACGCTGGCCTATTTCACCGAGCTGGAGTTGAGCCTTGCGCATCTGCCGGGTGAGAAGGTGACCGGCATCTGCCATTTCCCGACCTTCTATGCGGCGATGGACGCGGCGCAGCATCTGGTCAAGCTTGGCCCGCAGGCGGTGGAGCTGATCGACGACACGATGATCGCGCTTGGCCGCGACATCCCGCTCTTCCGAAAGACGATTGACGCGTTTGTTCAGGGGGACCCGGCGGCGCTTTTGCTGGTTGAGTTTGCCGAGGGAAGCGCGCAGGCCAATGCGGCCAAGCTGGCTGAGCTGCAAGAGCTGATGGGGGATCTGGGCTTTGCCTTCACAGGCCATGGCTCCAGTTGGGGCGGCGCCCTGCCGGTCACCGACGCTGCGCTGCAATCGGCAATTGCCGAATATCGCAAATCAGGTCTGAACGTGATGATGTCGATGAAGGAGGCGGGCAAGCCAATTTCCTTTGTCGAGGATTGCGCGGTCGCCCTGCCTGATCTGGCGGAGTACACCCAAGGGCTGACAGATATCTTCGCGCGCCATGGCACCAAGGGGACCTGGTACGCCCATGCTTCTGTTGGGTGTCTGCACGTGCGCCCTGTTTTGAACATGCGCCAGGACAAAGACGTCAAAACCATGCGGTCTATTGCTGAAGAGTGCTTTGATCTGGTCAAGCAGTACAAGGGCTCGCATTCCGGCGAACATGGGGATGGGATTGTGCGCTCCGAGTTCCACGAAAAGATGTTTGGCCCGCGCATTGTATCCGCTTTCGAAGAGGTCAAGGTGCGGTTTGATCCAAACGGGCTGATGAACCCGGGCAAGATCGTGCATGCGCCCGCGATGGATGACCGCCGCGTGTTCCGTTACGGGCCGACCTACGCGGTGCCGGAGTTTGAAACGGCGCTCGACTGGTCCGCTTGGCCGGGCAGCGGGGGCGGTTTTCAGGGCGCCGTGGAGATGTGCAACAACAATGGGGCGTGCCGCAAGCTGAAGGGGGGCGGCATGTGCCCGTCGTTTCGCGCCACACGCAATGAACGGGATGCCACGCGCGGGCGAGCGAACACCCTGCGCTTTGCCATCAGCGGTCAGATGCCCGGTGGGCTGACGTCGGATGCGCTGGCCGACACGATGAAATACTGCGTGTCCTGCAAGGCCTGCAGGCGCGAGTGCCCCACGGGCGTCGATATAGCCCGCATGAAGATCGAAGTGCTGTCGGCGCGACGCAAGGAAAACGGGCTGTCTTTTGCGGACAAACTGGTTGGGTATCTGCCGCGCTACGCGCCCAAGGCCGCGAGAGTTGCGGGGGTGATGAACCTGCGCAACAGGATCGGCCCCTTGCGCCGACTGACGGAGGCCCTGACCGGTGTGTCGCACAGGCGCGACTTGCCGGTTTGGTCCTCCAACCCGTTCCGGGATGAGGAGGCGCAAGATGCCGCGCCGGATGTTCTGCTCTTTGCGGATGTGTTCAACCGCTATTTCGAACCGGAGAATCTGCGCGCAGCAGTGCGCGTCTTGCGTGCGGCAGGCGCGCGCGTCGCGGTGGCGCAAGACGGCTCTGGCAGGCCGTTGGACTGCGGGCGCACGCTGCTCGCAGTGGGCTGCGTTGAAGAAGCGCGGGCGGAGGCCAAGCGGATCATCGAGGCGACACGGGAGGCCGTGGCCAAGGGTGTCGCTGTGGTCGGGTTGGAACCCTCCTCAATTCTGACATTTCGCGACGAGTTTCTGGCGCTGTGCCCCGGAGAGGATGCCCAGGCGCTTGCGGCCGCGGCGCAGACGTTCGAGGAATTCCTCGCGCTCCGCCCAAGCCCAGAGATGAAACCGCTGGGTAAACCGATCTATGTGCACGGGCATTGCCACCAAAAGTCCCATGACGCGGTCAGCCCGATGCTTGATCTCCTGAAGCGCATTCCTGAGGCTGAAGTGACCCTGATCGAGAGCAGCTGTTGCGGGATGGCGGGGGCCTTCGGCTACGCGCCCGACACCATCGATATGTCGCTCAAGATGGCCAATCTTGATCTCTTTCCCGCGCTCGCGGCAGCGCCGGAGGATGCGATTGTGGTTGCGGACGGCACCTCCTGCCGCCATCAGATCGCGGATGGCACGCCGCGCCGCGCTATGCACGCTGCCCGCTTGCTCGATCAGGCACTTGCTGGATAGGATGACACCATGACCCTGACCCAGGCCATCAAACGCCCCACACTGCATGAGGAGCTTGTCGACCGGCTGCGCAATCTCGTGGTCGACGATACCCTGAAGCCCGGCGAGAAGGTGCCCGAGAAAGAGCTTTGTGAGGCTTTCGGTGTGTCCCGCACACCGTTGCGTGAGGCGTTGAAGGTTTTGGCCTCCGAAGGGTTTGTGGTGTTGCAGGCCAATCGCGGCGCGCGTGTCGCACGCGTCACCCGGCAGGAGTTGGAAGACACCTTTCCCGTGATTTCACGGCTAGAGCAACTGGCCGGAGAGCTGGCCTGCGCGCATCTGGAGGATGCCGGGATCGCAGACATCGAGGCGCGGCACCGCGACATGGTGCAAGCCTATCACGCGCGGGACCGTCAGGCTTATTTCCAGGCCAATCAGGACATTCATCAGGCGCTGATCCGGGGCGCGCAGAACGAGATCCTCGAAAGCCACCATAAGCTCTTGGCGGGCCGTGTCCGGCGGGCGCGCTTTATGGTGAACCTCTCGGATGAGCGTTGGGCCGAGGCCATCGACGAGCACGAACGTATGATGGCAAAACTGCGCGCCCGAGATGCGGATGGCCTTGGGCAGCTGATGAAGCTGCATATGATGAACAAGTTTGCAGCGCACATCAAAGCAATCGACGCCGGTGGCGATGCGGAGCCCGAAGGCTGAGCGGCCAACCGCGTCTGTTCTCTTTCGATCCGTGGACCACACCCCCTCACAGGAGTACGTCGCACTATGTCCTCTGAACTCACGTCTGAAATGAAGGGCCAAACGCTTTGGCTGACCTTCAACCGACCCGAGGCGCGCAACGCACTAACCTTCGCGATGTATGATGCGCTGGCCGAGATCTGCGCGACCATCCCGACAGACGGGTCGGTGCGCGCCATGGTGTTGACCGGCGCGGGCGGCAAGGCCTTTGCTGCAGGTACGGATATGACCCAGTTCCGCGTCTTCGAGACAGCTCAGGATGCGTTGGACTATGAAGACAACATCTCGCGCGTGCTCGCGGCGGTGGATCAATGTCCCGTGCCAACTGTGGCCGCCGTGCATGGCGCCTGTACGGGCGGCGGCGCGTCGATCGCAGCGGCCTGTGATATTCGGATCAGTTCTGCGCAGCTGAAGTTTGGCTTTCCCATCGCCCGCACGCTGGGCAATTGCCTGAACGCAGGCAGTCTTGCCCGGCTCAGCGAGTTGATCGGCGCGGGGCGGGTGCGCGAGATGATTTTCACCGCCCGGCTCATGGGCGCAGAGGAGGCGCTGGCCACGGGGCTGGTCTCCGAAATCCTGCCTGATGAAGCCGCCCTGATCGCGCGTGCGACGGAGCTCGCGGATCACTTGGCCGGGATGGCGCCGCTGACCCTGCGGGCGACGAAGGAGGCCATGCGCCGCAACCGCGCCGCACTTGCGGTGGAAGACAGTGACCTGATCACCTCCTGTTACATGAGCCGCGACTTCAAACATGGGCTTGAAGCCTTCCTGGCCAAGCAGAAACCAGAGTGGAGCGGAACATGACCTCGACAGGGCCTCTCGCCGGCATGAAGGTGATCGAGCTGGCCCATATCATGGCTGGCCCCGCCTGCGGCATGATGCTGGCGGATATGGGCGCGGATGTGATCAAGGTGGAAAAGCCCGACGGAGACGATAGCCGCCGCTTTCTGCCGCCCGACATCAAGGGCGAAAGTGCGGCCTTCATGATGATGAACCGGAACAAGCGCGGCCTTGCGTTGAACCTGAAAGACTCCGATTCCATCGACGTGCTGCGTACGCTGTTGGACGGCGCGGATGTGGTCATCGAGAATTACCGGCACGACACCATGCAGCGGCTTGGCCTGGATTATGCCGCGCTGCGTCAGCGCAATCCCAAGCTGGTTTATTGCGCCATTTCGGGGTTCGGGCGCACCGGGCCTTATGCCGAGAAAGGCGGTTTCGATCTGATCGCGCAGGGCATGTCGGGGCTGATGTCCATCACGGGCGAGGGGCCAGGGCGCCCACCGGTCAAACCCGGCGCGCCGATTGCGGATATTACGGCCGGGTTTCTGGCGGCTTTGGGCTGCGTCGCGGCTTACAGCCACGCGCAGCAGACCGGCGAAGGGCAGATGGTTGACACTTCGCTTTTTGAGGCGGGGATATCGCTGACCTACTGGCAATCCGCCATTGCCTTTGCCACCGGGCAGGCGCCGGGCGCCCTCGGCTCCGCCCATCCACTGAATGCGCCCTATCAGTCTTTTCGCACCCGGGACGGCTGGATCAACATCGGGGCGGCGAACCAGCGCAACTGGCTGCGGCTGCTGGAGGTGATCGAAGCGCCCGACCTCAACGACGATTCGCGGTTTGCCAGCAACGCGGACCGGATCACCAACCTGCCCGCTCTGGTGCCGGTCCTTGAGCAGCACCTGCAACACCGGGACACGCAAGACTGGATGGATAGGATGGAAGCGGCGGGTCTGCCCGCTGGTCCCGTCATGGATATTTGCGAGATGCATCGGGACCCGCAGGCGCTGGCCCGTGACATGATTGTGGAAACGACACATCCGGTGGCCGGTCAGGTCAAGTCCATTGGTTTGCCGATCAAGTTCAGCGAGACCCCCGGCAGCGTCACAGCACCCGCACCTACCATTGGGCAGCATGGGGCCGAAATCCTGCGGCAGCACGGGTATGAACAAGTGACGATAGATCAGCTTCGGGCCAAGGGGGCGTTGATTGTCGGAGAAGGTTGAGTGAATCCGCTGCACCGCCCACCGGGATGGCTCAAGCCGCGTCGCAATGCGCGGATCAGCTGCCTGTTAACCCGGCAGCTGCAGATCCCGAGCCGTGCCCCGGCTCGTTGGTAGGGCGCCCGGTGTTGACACTTCTGGACAATACGGGCACGGACAAATGCCACCAAAAACCAAGACCAAGCGGGACAGTCTATGCCAGGCCCATCTCATCTTATTGTCGGCGACGGCATCACAGCGCTGGCCTTTCTGGAGAGCTGTCTGACGCGCGACATCGTGCATGTGACGGTCGTCGGCAGAACCGCGTCGCAGCTTGGCCGGGGCGTGGCCTATGCGAGGGATGCGGAGGATGCGCCCTGGCGTTTTGCCTATCTTCTGAACTCGCCAGCGGATGACATCGACCCGGCCTTTGCCGCATGGCTGGCCGAGAATTGGGACAGGATTGAAATTACGATGGCGGGCCGCAAACCAGACTGGCTCCGTGCGGCCGCTCCGCTGGTGGCGGCAGGCGATGTCCACGGCGTGAACGCCCCACGGGAGTTCTACGGCGACTTCATGGAACTGCGCGCGCAGCAAATCATCGACCAACTGCGCAAGGCGGGGATTAAGGTCACTCTCATTGACGATATCGCCACGTCCATGCGTGTCGAAGACCACAAGGTCAGCATCCGGACATCGGGCGGGCAAATGCTGGATGCACAAAGCGCGGATGTTGCTCCGGGCGGGCCGGAGACGATGCGATTTGAGGGGGACGACGGCCCCTTCAGCGCGCCGTCGGTCTTTGGATATGAGCATCGGATCTCCGAGCATATCAAAGCCGGGTCGGAGATTTTCTGCATTGGTGGCAACGCGGCGATGCTGGACGTGCTGCGGCTCTGCCAGAGCCATATTCCGGACAGCGAGATCAGATTTGCCTTTTGCGCGCCGGAAGGTGAGGTGCCGCCGCCGCTGGTGCCGACCCTGCCGCGCAGGTTGGCCAAGCCCAACCTGTCACCGGGCCATGCCTCTGCACAGAGTTTCCTGTCCGAGATCCGGAGGGAGATCGACGCGGCGGAGGCATCGGGCCACGAGCGGCGCGATGTGAGGGCGGGTTTCCGGGCGCACTTCCTGGAGCACCCGTTGCATCTTTACGTGGCCGACCCGGAGGAGGCAGCTGAGGTTGCCAAGGTGCTGCGCTTCTGGCTGCGGGGCGGCACCCGAGACACGATCTTTGACATGCGGCGGCTGGTCGACGCTGGCCGCGTGCAGATCGTGAAGGGCCACGTGCGCCGGATCGAGACCACGAACACGGGCGCGACTGTTGTTTTTGATGACGAACACGGGGTCACGCAGCGGCGTGAGACGGGCTTTGTGGTGAACTGTGCCGGGGCCGCGCCGCACTCGCGGTTTGATCCGCTGACCGAGGATTTGCTGAGGCAGGGTCTGATCGACCGCAACCGTTCAGGCGGATTGGTCATCGACGCGAAGTGCCAGACCAAAGCGCCGAACCTGCGATATCTGTCTCCGGCTGTTGTGCAGTTGGGCGAAGAGGTTGTGGCGATGCCGCTCTATGACGCGCATATGCTGCGCACCTATGTGGCCAGAGCCGTATCATAACGCGGACCCCTTGGTGGGCAACGGGGCGTCGCGCAGCGATCTCCCGGGCTGGTGATCATTGCCCCCGGTCAGAACCCAGAGGGCGCCTGCCTCAGAGCATGGGAGGAGGGGTCAGATTGGCGCCCACTGTCGCGCCTGCGCCAATCCTTTCGGAGATATCGCGGCCCGCTGCGATCAAGATGCGCTTGCAGGCTTCCACATCGGGGTCGCTCGACGCGTGCAGCCGCTGCACATGCGGGATGGTGAGCGCGGCGACAACCTCACCTGCGTATCCGAACACCGGGACGGACAGGTTCAGAACACCTTGAATGACCGAAGACGGGCTTTCGCAGACGCCGGTGCTGACCACCTGCGCCACCGCTTCTTCGAACACGGCCATCGTTTCGGTCGTAAAAGCCTCGCTTTTGGCGCAGATGTCGCGCCGTTCCGTTGCTGTCAGCTGGTGCAGCAGGCTGGCCCCTGATGAGGTGAGCACAATGGGAACCTGCGCGCCGAGGCGCACCACTGTGATGTTGTTGCCGGGCGAGTCGATCTGCGCGATGACGAGGATCTGGCCGTCGTAGGGAATGGCCAGATGCATGGACTGGTTCAGCACCGCAGCCGTGCGCTCCATGATCCGGCCCGCCACCGCCGTGAGCCGACGCGTCGGCGGATAGCGATGCGACAACTCAAACAGGCGCATCGACAGCGCATAGCGCTCGCTTTCCTCATCGAACAGAACATAGCCACGCGCCACCAGCACAGCCAACATGCGGTACAGCTCGTTCACGGAGCGGTCGAGCGCTTGCGCGATTTCGTTTTTCTTCAGACCGTTGGTCTGCGCTGCCAGAAGCTCAAGAATATCGAGCCCTTTGGACAGGGCCGGGGCGCTGTATTTCTCGGTGCTCGCCACGGCTTTGCTCATCTGTTTTGACTTTCGTTAGAGGTGGGCTCGGATCTTGCGCTGTGCCATCAGGCGTCCAACTGCCATAGGTCAAGGGCGTTCAGGTAATATAGTGCATTGCGCTCCTCCTCCGACCACCCTTGGGTCAGCATGTGGGTGACCGCCACCCATGTGGGCAGATCGCCGCCAAGATTGCAGACCGGGCTGTCGGAGCCCCACACAAGTCGGTTTGTCCCGAAGGCGTCGACAGTCTCTTCGACAAAGGGTCTGATGTCCTCAAGCGTCCAGGTCGCCGCGTCGCCATAAGCGATCACACCCGAGATCTTGGCGTGCACATTCGGTCGCTCGGCCACCGCGCGCAGGTGGTCGCGCCAGGGCTCCAACGCCCCCGAGGCGACATCAGGCACGCCGCAGTGGTCAAGGATGAAGGTGACGTCGGGACAGTGGTCCACAAGGTCGATCGCGAGCGGCAGCTGGCGTGGCAAGACACACAGATCGAAGGTCATCCCTGTCCCGCTAAGACGGCGGATATTGTCGCGGAACGTCTGGGTTGTGCTGACATCATCGGGCACCACATGCAGTACGCGCCGAAACCCTCGGACCAAACCCGTCGCCCGCGCCCGGTCGAGATGGGCGGCAAATCCGCCATGTTCTGGCCTACAGGAAGAAATGATGCCGCGCAGCAACCCGTTGTGCGCTCCGGCCAGCTTCGAGATCACCGCAACCTCCTGCTCGATCTGATCTTCGGCCACGTCGACTTCCATGTGAAAGCAGTGGCTGATGCCCAGACGGGCGGCCAGGCGCGCGTACTCATCGAACCCGTTGTCGTGGTTCAGCGCCGCGTAATCATCGAGCCAAGGATAGGAGAGCCGGTCCTTATAGATCAGATGCAGATGGGTATCGAACAGCATTCCCTGGGTCTCCTCTTCCCTCTAAAGATAGACGTTGACTAAATATGAAAGTCAAGTTTGTATGTGAATAGTTGAAATGAAGCGCATACCGCTCGTTCAATCCAGATGGGAGGACGTCATGAGAAATTTGAAACTGACAGCGCTGCTGGGTGCCACGGCTTTGGCTGCGGCCACCGGCGCCGCATCAGCCGCTGAGTTTGATGGGGTGACCCTGCAAGCCAAGCTGATCGGTGGGCAGCAGTATGAGGCGCTTTATGCGCGCATCGGGGAGTGGGAGGCCGCGACCGGTGCGGAGGTAGAGATCATTTCGAAGAAGAACCACTTCGAATTGGACAAGGAGTTCAAATCCGATCTGGCGGCGGGCACGCTGGGCTGGTGCGTGGGGTCGAACCATTCGTCTTTCGCGTCGCAGTACCCCAATCTCTACACTGATCTGAACCCCTATCTGTCAGAGGATTTCGTTGCGGAATACGTGCCGTCGAACCTTTCGGCCTCCAAGATCGGGGATGCGCTGGTCATGCTGCCGCGGGCGCAGTTCGACGTGTCGGTTCTCTATTACCTGAAATCGCTATACGAGGACGCGGACAATCAGGCCGCCTACAAGGCTGAGACAGGCCGCGATCTGGCGCCGCCCGACACCTGGGAGGAGTATAAGGCGCAGGCGATCTTCTTCACCGACGCGCCCAACTTCTATGGCACGCAGTACGCTGGCAAGGACGAGGCCATCGTTGGTCGTTTCTATGAGATGATCATCGCTGAGGGCGGGCAGCTTTTCAACGAGGATTGGTCACCGGCCTTTGACAGCGAGGCGGGGCAGCGGGCGCTGGCCTGGTTTGTCGATCTCTATCAGGCGGGCGCGGTGCCGCCGGGCACCACCTCTTATCTGTGGGATGATCTGGGGCAGGGCTTTGCCTCCGGGACCATCGCGCTCAACCTCGATTGGCCGGGCTGGGCGGGGTTCTTCAACGGCGAAGACACGTCGAAAGCCGCCGGAGACGTGGGTGTGATCGTGCAGCCGCAAGGCAGCGCAGGCATTCGGACCGGCTGGTCGGGGCACCATGGGTTTTCGGTGACCGAGTCTTGCGAGAACAAAGAGGCGGCGGCGTCTCTGGTGGCCTGGCTGACCAATGAAGACAGCCAGAAGCTGGAAAGTGCGGGCGGTTCGCTGCCCACGCGGACAGCCGTCTGGGATCACGTGCTCGAAACCTCGCAATCCGACCCCTTCCGCTCGGAGGCGATTGCAGCTTTCCAGGCCGGGTCTGAGCATGCGTTTCCCGCGCCGCAGACGCCCTATTGGATCGAGGCAACGAACCTGATCTATCCCGAATTGCAGGCCGCAATCCTCGGGGACAAATCCATCGAAGAAGCTCTGGGCGACGCCTCAGAGGCCGTCGATGAGATGATGCAGGAAAACGGCGTCTACTGACCCTGCGCCCGCCTCGGGGCCAATGTCCCGGGGCGGGCTGCCACCGTGCCACCCACCGTCCACCGGTTCGAATGTAAAGGATGCAGGCGATGACGCGCTTCCGCCTTCCAGCTTGGTTTGTGCTTTTGTTGCCTGCGATCATCGTTCTGGCGGCGGTGGTGCTGATCCCTTTGCTGCTGTCGCTTTACTCTAGCTTCACGTCGTACCGGCTGACGCGACCGGACTCGCTCTATAACTGGATCGGCACCTTCAACTACGAAAAGGCCGCCAAGAGCGCGCATTTCTGGGCGGCCTTCGGGCGCACTCTGCTGCTGCTGACCATCGCGCTCAATCTGGAGATGTTGCTGGGCCTGGGCCTGGCCCTGCTGGTCAATCAGGTGACTTACGGGCAGCGCGCGCTGCGCACGATCATGATGTTTCCGATGATGTTCTCGCCGCTTCTGGTCGGCTTTCAGTTCAAATTCATTTTCAACGACAATGTGGGGCTGGTGAACAACGCGCTGCAATCGCTGGGGCTGTCGAATACGGCGATCCCCTGGCTGGTCGATGGGCAGCTCGCGTTCTTCTCAATTCTCGTGGCGGAGATGTGGTCCTCCACCTCCGTATTCGCCATCCTCATTCTGGCGGGGCTTTTCGCGGTGCCACGCGACCCGATTGAGGCGGCCAAGGTTGATGGCTGCACACCCTGGCAAAGCTTTCGCCACATCACGCTGCCCTACATCATGCCCTTTATCTACATCGCGCTGGCCATTCGGTCGCTGGATGTGGCGCGCGCCTATGACATCGTACAGATCATGACCAACGGTGGCCCCGCGCGGCGGACAGAGCTGATCTGGACGATGATCGGGCGCACCGGCTACGTCGATGCCAAGATGGGTTACGCCAATGCGATGGGCTACATCTCCATCTTTCTCGCCATTTTCTTCACCATCTACTTCTTCCGCAAGCTGAACGCCGCGCGCGCCGAACTGGGCATGGGGGGCTGAGCATGGACGAGAACCGCCACCACCGTCTGCGCGCCCGGACCCTGAAGGGGTTGCAGCTCTTCGCGCTCTTCATTGCTATGTGTTTTATCTGCATCCCGGGCCTGTGGGTGGTGCTCAACTCCTTCCGTCCCACGGTCGAGATCATGGCTAAACCACCGGTCTGGATCCCGCAGGATCTGAACCTCGACCACTACCGCGCCATGTTCGGCGGTGTCGGTGAGGGGGGCGTACCGGTCTTACGGTACTTCACCAATTCTCTAATCATCTCCGTCACCTCCACGGTCATCGCGATCCTTGTGGGTATGGCGGGGGGCTATGCGTTTGCACGGTACCAGTTCAAAGGCAAGGCGGCGATCTTCATCGGGCTGATGCTGACCCGCGCGGTCCCGGGTGTGGCCCTGTCGCTGCCGCTGTTCATCGTGATGGCGCGCACCGGGCTGATCGACACCCATATCGGGCTGATCCTCGTCTATGTCTCGCTGAACGTGCCCTTCACCATCTGGCTGATCGACGGCTTCTTTCGCCAGGTTCCGGTCGAGCTGGCAGAGGCCGCTGAGATAGACGGCTGCACCCGCTGGCAGGCCTTCTGGAAGGTAGAGTTCCCGGTGGCGCGCGCCGGGGTCGCCTCGGCCGGTATTTTTGCCTTCCTGACCTCCTGGAATGAATATGCGCTGGCGAGCCAACTGACCCGCTCGACCTTTTCCAAGACGATGCCGGTGGGCCTGCGCGATTTCACCAGCGAATTCACCATCAATTGGGGTGGGATGTGCGCGCTGGCGGTCCTGATGATCATCCCCGCGCTGATCCTTACCTTCCTTGTACAAAAGCACCTCATTGCCGGCCTGACCTTCGGCGGCGTGAAAGGATAAGCCACATGGCACAAGTCAACCTTAGGAATGTGGTGAAACGGTATGGCGCGCTTCAGGTGGTGCATGGGGTCGATCTGAACATCGACGATAACGAATTCGTGGTGCTGGTCGGGCCCTCGGGCTGCGGCAAGTCGACAACCCTGCGGATGATCGCGGGGTTGGAGGCGATCTCCGGCGGAGAGATCGTGATCGGGGACCGGGTGGTCAACGACCTGCCGCCGCGCCACCGCAATATCTCCATGGTGTTCCAGAACTACGCGCTTTACCCGCATATGTCTGTGCGGGAGAACCTGGGGTTCTCGCTCAAGATCGCCAAGAAAACGCAAGCAGAGATCGACCAGGCCGTCGATGAAGCTGCGGAAATCCTCAGCCTGACGGAGTATATGGACCGCAAGCCCGGTGCGCTCTCGGGCGGGCAGCGCCAGCGGGTCGCCATGGGCCGCGCCATTGTACGCCACCCGGATGTGTTTCTCTTTGACGAGCCTTTGTCGAACCTCGATGCCAAGCTGCGCACGCAGATGCGGACCGAGATCAAGAAGCTGCATCAGAAGGTGAATTCCACCATCGTCTATGTGACCCATGATCAGGTGGAGGCGATGACCCTGGCGGACCGGATCGTGATCATGCGCGATGGGCACATCGAGCAGGTCGGCACACCGCTGGAGGTGTTCGAGAACCCGGCCAATACCTTTGTGGCGACCTTCATTGGCTCGCCGCCGATGAACCTGCTGGCGGGCCGGGTGTCAAAGGATCGCATCGTCTTGGAGAACGGGCTGGACGTGCCCGTCCCGGGCCAGTTCAGCGACAAGACCCACGAGGGACAGGAGGTTATCCTGGGCTTTCGAGCGGACAACCTGATGCCCGTAGGCCATGCGATGCCGATGGGGGGTGCCTCTGCCGAGCTGGACATGGCGGTGACACTGTCGGAACCGCTTGGCACTGAAACGCTCCTGTTCACGTCCATCGCAGGTAAGGAGGTGCAGGCCAAGATGCTGAACCCACGCCCGGTTGCGCCGGGCGAGCGCCTGTCTTTCCAGTTGGATCTGACGCGCTGTCATTTGTTCGACGCGCAATCCCAGAACAGCCTGAGGTAACGCCATGGCCCGTATCGCCCAAGTCGAGATTTTCATGGCCAACCTGACGCCTAAGGTGAAGCGCACAGATGCCATTCAGAGCTTTGAAAGCCAGGAAACACCCTTTGTGCGGATCACCGACAGCGAGGGGGCGGTTGGTCTGGGCTACACCTATACCATCGGGCAGGGCGGCCCGGCCATCATGTCGCTGCTGCGCGAGACGTTGGTGCCGCAGCTGATCGGGCGTGAGGCGGAAGAGATCGGGCGGATCTGGCGTGACCTGTTGTTTTCGACTCATGCCACGGCTGTGGGCGCCATCACGTCGCTGTCGCTGGCGGCCATTGATACCGCGCTCTGGGATCTGCGTTGCAAGCGTGCGGGCGTGCCGCTGTGGCGGATGCTGGGCGGCGCGAAGCCGTCCGTGCCCATGTACACAACCGAAGGCGGCTGGCTGCACATCTCGACCGACGATCTGGTCGCGGATGCGGTGGCGGCGCAGGCGGCAGGGTTCTCCGGCAGCAAGATCAAGATCGGGCGTCCACATCTGGACGAAGACCGGCAACGTCTGGCCGCCGTGCGCGCGGCGGTGGGCCCCAACTATGAGATCATGGTGGATGCCAACCAGTACTTTTCACGCGCCGAAGCCACCCGCCGCGCGCGTGTGCTGGAAGAGTTTGGCATCGCCTGGTTCGAGGAGCCGATGCCCGCCGACGACGTGATGGAACACGCGCTTTTGGCGGCCTCCACCTCCGTGCCGATCGCGGTGGGGGAAAGCATGTATTCGCTGTCGCAGTTCAAAGACTATCTGACCACAGGCGGGGCCAGCATCGTGCAGGTGGATGTCGCACGGATCGGGGGCATCACGCCGTGGATGAAAGTCGCGCATCTGGCCGAGGCGCATAACGTGCCCGTCTGCCCGCACTTCCTGATGGAGCTGCATGTCAGCCTTGTCTGCGCCATTCCGAACGCCCCTTGGCTGGAATACATCCCGCAGCTCGACAGCCTGACCGCCTCGCCCATGGCAATGAAAGACGGGCGCGCCTATCCGTCAGATGCGCCGGGGCTGGGCATTGATTGGGATCTGGACCGGCTGGATGCGGCCCGGGTCGATGGTCTCTCGGCCAGAGTCACAAGCTAGGAGGCATGTGCGATGGAACGTATGGGCATGGTCATTGGTCTCGAAGCCGACAATGTGGCCGAATACAAGCGCCTGCATGCGGATGTGTGGCCGGGTGTTCTCGCCAAGATCACCGAATGCAACATCCGCAACTATTCGATCTTCCTGAAGGAGCCGGAGAACATGCTGTTCGGCTATTGGGAATACCACGGCACGGATTTCGCGGCTGATGCGGCCAAGATGGCGGCGGACCCGGAAACGCAACGCTGGTGGGCGGTTTGTATGCCCTGCCAAATCCCGCTGGAGACCCGCAAGGACGGAGAGTGGTGGGCGATGATGGAGGAGGTGTTTCACCTCGACTAGGCCATGTTCGATGATCTGATGCAATTCTGGCCCCGCGCCAGTCATCCCAAGCCCATCGTCATCTTTGGCGCCGGGTCGATTGTGACCGACGCGCATCTGCCAGCTTATGCCAAGGCAGGCTACGCGGTGGCTGGGATCTATGACCCTGACACCGAAAAGGCGGAGGCCTTGGCGCGCGCACATGGGTTTACAGCGTTTGCATCTCCAGAAGAGGCGGCGCGGCTGGGTGATGTGGTCTTCGATCTGGCAACGCCGCCCGACGCGCATGCCGCAATCCTTGAGGGTCTCCCAGCGGGCGCGCCGGTTCTGATCCAAAAGCCCATGGGCAGCGATCTGGCTGGCGCGTCCGAGATTTTGCAGATTTGTCGCGCGCGGCAGTTGAAAGCGGCGGTGAATTTTCAACTCCGGTTTGCCCCGATGATGCTGGCCCTGCGCGATGCCATTGACCGTGGCCTGTTGGGCGGCGTGGTGGATTTTGATGCCTGGCTGGCACTGAACACGCCTTGGGGTCTGTGGAAGTTCCTGGAGCCTTTGCCACGGGTGGAGATCAGCCTGCATTCGATTCACTATCTCGACCTCGTGCGCAGCCTGCTGGGGGACCCCTTGGGTGTGCATGCGAAAACGCTTGGGCATCCGTCGTCCAAGATCGCGCAGACGCGCACGGCGGCGATCCTCGACTATGGCGACGAGGTGCGCTGCGCGCTGTCGATCAACCACAACCACGCATTTGGTCGCAAACATCAGGCCTGCGCGTTCCGCATCTGTGGCACCGAGGGGGCCGCCTATCTGCAGCTGGGCGTAAATCTCGACTATCCGAAAGGCGAGCCGGACATTCTGGAACTCAACACTGGCGATGGGTGGCAGGCGGTGCCGCTGCGGGGCGCCTGGTTCCCCGATGCCTTTGGCAGCCGGATGAGCCAGCTGCAACGCTTTGCCACCGGCGAGGACGATGTTCTGATCAGCAGTGTGGAGGACGCCTGGACTACGATGGCGCTGGTCGAAGCGGCTTATGAGAGCAGCGCCGCCTCGGCCACGCCGTTGGCCACAAAGCCGGTGTGACAGCGTCTACAAGAACAGCTTCCGTCGCAGCTCCGCCTCAGCGCGGCAGATCTCGAAATCCCGCTCCAGAAGACGCCCCTGCGGGCTGGCCGCGATGTCGAAATTCTTGAACCGATCCACGCCGCTGACGATGGCGACAAGCGGGCGATCACCGGAGCTCTGCTTCATCGACGGGCGGATATAGCGGATCGCCACGCCGATGCGGCGGTCGTCGGTGGTGTTGGGCCCTGAGGCGTGGAACAGATGGCCGTGATGCATGGAGGCCTGCCCAGGGGTCAACTCGCAGAGCACCGCGTCGGCCTCATCCACTTCAACGGCAATCTCTTGCCCGCGCGAGAGCAGGTTGTCTTCGGCGTAGGTGTCCACATGCTCAACGATGCGTTGCTTGTGGCTGCCGGGGACAAACCGCATGCAGCCGCTGTCCCGGTTTGCCGGAGAGAGGGCGACCCAGCAGGTAACCTCCTCTGCGTCGTCCAGCCCCCAATAGGTCAGATCCTGATGCCAGGAGACGATCTTGTCGGACTGCGCCGGTTTGATGAACAGCGCACCGCTATAGACCAGCAGATCGGGCCCAAGCACCGAAGACACGGCCTCGATGATCGCCGGATGTCGGATCAGACTGTCAAAGCCGGGCAGCAGTCGGTCCGGGTAGGTGCGCAACAGCGCCAGTCGCTCGGTATCATCTGCAAGGTTTGCTTCCGCACGCTCCAGATCGTCGCGCAGGCTTTGTGCCTCTGCCGCGCTCAGGATATCGAGCGGCAGCGCAAAGCCATCCCGCGTATAGGCGTCAGCAATGCTGCCCGGAGAAGCGGATACTTTGGAGGCGATGTTCACGGCGGCGGCTCCTGTGTCAGTGGTCGCGGGGATAATATTGCATGGCTAGGGAAATCTCAAAAATTGATTTATAAGATAAAGCAACATCATTTTTTTGGATGATACATGCGTCTGTCCGGTTTCAACCTCAATCAACTGATCGGCCTTGAAGCGCTGCTTGCCGAGGGTAATGTGACCCGCGCGGCCAAGCGCGCGCATCTCAGCCAATCGGCGATGAGCGCTGTGCTGTCGCAGCTACGCTTGCATTTCGATGATGCGCTGCTGGTGCGATCCGGGCGGGGCATGGTGCTGACCCCCTTTGCGCGCAGCCTGATCGCCCCGATGAACGAACTGTTGTCGCAGGCGCAGTCCTTCGCCGCACTTCGGCCTTACGCGGACAGCGAGACCATTGATCGGGAGGTGACGATTGTTGCGTCTGAGTTTGTCCTGCAAACCTGTGTCGGGCCGGGCATCATCGCCTCCACCCGCGAGGTGCCCGGGCTGCGGTTTGATCTGCTGCCGCTCTCGGAGGATTCGGGGAAGTTGCTGCGAAACGGCGAGGTTGATCTGCTGCTCGCCGGGCAGTCGCTTGATGTGGGCATGCCGCCCAAGGCTGAGCTGTTCTCGGAAGGGTTTGTCTGTCTTTCCTGTGCAGAGCGGGGGCCGCCGCAAGGGCAGTTGACCCGGCAGGCGTTTCTGGAGCGCCGACATGTGGTCGTGAAATACATTCAACACCAGATGACTCACGACGACGAAGAGGTTCTGAGGCGCGAAGGCCTGATCCGGAAGCGGCAGATCACCGTCTGGTCCTATTCGCTGGTGCCCTATGTTCTGTGTGGCACAGAGATGATCGCGACCTTACCCGAACGTGCAGCGCACCAGATTTCCCGACGGTGGCCGGTGCAGATCCACCCGTTTCCCTTTGGCCACGACCCTGTTCGCGTTTTTGCCTATTGGCACGCCAGCCGGGATACCGACGCGGTGATCGAGCGTTTCCTCGCCAGGTTGTCGTGACGGGCGCGCGGGACTGCATGCACTTGCAGCCTGTTCAGCCGCTTGTGTTCTCGCGCACGAGGTCCGTATATAGCGCGCGGATCCGCGTCGTCATAGGCCTGTCACCGGTCCCGATGCGCTTACCGTCAATCTCCGCCACGGGCGTCTGCGCACCAAAGGTCCCGGTCAGGAAGGCTTCATCCGCGCCGTAAGCTTCATAGAGCGAATAGTTCTTCTCAAACACTGGGATGTCATGGGCGCGGCAGAGGTCGATCACCTTCTGCCGAGTCACCCCGTTCATGCAGTAGTCGCCAGTCGAGGTCCAAACCTCACCGCGCCGCACGATGAAGAAATTGCAGGCATTGGTGGTGTTCACGAATCCATGGGGGTCAAGCATCAGCCCTTCATCGGCGCCCGCCTGTTCGGCCTGCAGACAGGCGATGACGCAATTGAGCTTGGAGTGGGAGTTGTATTTCGCATCCTGAGACATGGGCAATCCACGGACCTGGGGCACAGTGGCCAGCCGGATACCCTTGGCCTGTAGGCCAGACGCAGGCCTGGAATGTTCGACAATCGCGACGATGGTGGGGCCAAAGCGCGACAGATCCGGATGCTGGAAGGGTTTTGCCTTCCGTCCGCGCGTGACCATCAGACGGCAGTGGGCGTCGTCTGTCATACCGTTGGCCTCGGCCGTGCGGTTCAGGATGTCGAGCACATCCCTCGGCCCGATGCCGATGCCGATGTCGATGGAGACGGACTTCAGCGCGTTGAACAGCCGATCCATATGGTCGTCGAAAAACGCCCATCTGCCGTTGTGCAAACGCAGCCCCTCCCACATCCCGTCGCCCAGCATGAAGCCTGAGTCGTAGACCGACACAACCGCCTGCGACTTTGGCACCAGATCACCGTTGACGTAGATCACGATGTTGTCGTTGCGCGCGTCCTCTTCAGCGTCATGGGTGGAATTTCTGTCGATTTTGCTCATGCTCACTGCCTCGGTCGCTGGCGTTGGGTGGCCGCGTTTTGGTGTCGCTGGGCCGGTTTGGATTGTTCTGAACACGGGCCGGCATCGTGATCAAGTCGACCCCAAAGGTCACAATACCGGTTTCTCAGCGGATCACGTCAAGATTTCACCCTTTGGTCATCGCCAGGCATCCGAACCCGGCGCACCTACGGCGGTCAGAGCAGGCCATGGCGCCGCAGAAGGCTGTTCTCTTTCTGCGCGATCCGCTCGCGGTGGTTCGAGCGGTTTTTGCGGGCACCTCGGATGTCACCCGCATCTGTGGTGGCCAGAAAGGCTTCGGCCAGTCGTTGCAGTGCGGGGATACGTGTGCTGGCGTCAACCAGGATCTCGATGATCGCGCAGATGGCCATGACTTGATCCGCCGTGCCATGCAGTCGAATATGGTCGTTCGAAATTGCTTCCGATATCTCCATGTACCCTCGCAGCAGTGCCGTCACCGTGTGCCGATCGGTTGCCCCGTGCGGGCTTTTCAGCTGCGCGGTGCTTGCCCGCATCCGCCGCACGATCAACGCCCCATCGACAAAGCGAAGGGTGATCCGGTCTTTGTCCAGCGCCATGCGTGAGATCTCATCTCCCGCGAGCTTTCGAATGGCCTCGGCCCGCTGCGGTTCGGCTTCGTCCAAAGCCGCATAAAGCGCGACGATCCAGTCGCGCAGATGCCGAGGCTCATTCGACATATTCGAACACGCCCGAGCCTTCGGCGCGCAGCAAGGTCTGGTCCAGCGTCGCCACGAGACGGCAGCGTCCGGCCAACTCGTTGATGAAGCCGGATCCGGGGCGCATCGGGTCGGAGAGCAGCAGCTGCGCGACAGTCTCCGGCTCGAAGACCAGTTCGAATTGCGCGTGCCGACTGACCGCCTGCAAGGTCACTCTCCTTGGCAGATCCGGCGCGCGGCGGTCTGGGTGGATTGCGGCCAGCGCGCCGGGCAGGCGCCGGTTCGCGCGGGTTGGAGCCGTATCAAAGCTCAATCTAACCTGCCCTGGCAGGAACCCGTAGACTTTGCTGCGGTAAACCAGAAAGACATGCGGCGGTTGCCGGTTGAAATGGGCCTTGTCGGTGCCCCGTGCGGCCACCACGGTGATATCCTCACTCAGAACCCAGGCGCCCCATTCCCAGGCCACATCCTCACCCCAGAACCAACGCCCCCAGTTATGGTCGTGATAGCCGCGCGCGTTTTCCAACGAGATGTCCTCTCCATCGAGTTTGAGAGTACCGGAGACAGACAGCACTGGCACCGCGCTCCAGCCGATCCAGCCACTGCCGAACTGCGCCGTGAGGTCCAGCGCGCCCGCCGACAGAACGGGACGGGCGATCAGGTCCGCCTCGAACCCGTCTTCAGGGCGGGCGACTTTGGCGTGCAGCGCCGTGCCATCTCTGGTCACAGCCATCGAAACGGTGCTGAGAAACAGCGCCTGCGTGTCCACTTTGCTCTCGGCGAACGACGCAATCTCGATCCCGCCAATCCAATCGCCATCCGGCGCGCTCGCCAGCGCCACGCCGACTGCCCGAGCCCGCTGGTCCCAGGGCGGCCCATGCATCGACAGGTTGATCAGCACAACGCGCCCCGAGTCGGGCAGGAACACGTTGAGGTGAAACCAGTCCTTGTAGGCCGCCGCCGTGGGATCGCTCAGAACCGGCGGCCGGAGCACATCGAAGGCTGTCACCGCAGGATCGGGCCGCTGTGCACCGCGTCCCCGGGCTCGATGTCGTCCCGCTCAGGTGCGCTACGGGCCAGCGCCTCAACCGATTGCACGATCTCGCGTGAATGGATCCACAGGCCCATCAGCGTGTCGATGAAGGTGATCGCTGGCGGCACCGTCTTGCTGCGATGCACCTTGTTCTCCAGCGGCGCGGGCACGTTATCAATCGTCTCGGCCAGATCATCGGCGAGCAGCAAGGCGAGGTCGTTTCGGATGTGGTCGAGCACAGGGGCGGCTGGCATGCCTTCGGTCCAGCCGGTCACCCGAAGGGCGCTCCACAAAAGCTCGCCGTTGTCCTTGACCGCGCTTGCCTCCAGCGCTCGGCGGATACGCGCGCCCTCCGCAGTCTTCGAAATCTCGCGGCCCGCCTCGGCGAGCCCCGCGAGGGTGGAGCCGATGACGCTGACACCGGACGTATAGTGTAGTGCGATGAGCCTGCTGGCGAGCGAGGAAAACAGGCTCGCCGTGGTGCGCCCCGCGTCCTCGGGCGGGTCAATGAGGCGAATGTGTGCGCTGTTGGCCATGGTCATACTCCTCAGGACGCTTTGGTGGGTTTGCGGGCAGCGGGCTTCCTCGCAGGTGCTTTCTTTGCCGCTGTCTTGGCTTTGGCAGCAGCCGGGGCGGCTTTGCGCTTCGCCGCCTGTTTCGCCACGGTCACCTCCAGCGGCACCACCCCGTCGCTGCAGCCATAGATCAGCACCGCCCCGCGATAGACCCCCACGGGCATATCCTTCGGCGCCTCCAGCACCAGCGCGAAGTCCAACACCTCATCCGTCGCCAGCAGCGCTGTGGGCGGTGTGAATGCCGTTTGCGCGAACCACGTGGCCCCGGTGTCCGAGACCAGCGGCGTGATCATCGGCGTCACCATGGAGTGCACGCGCTGGCGGTTCTCCACGTTCACCAATGCCTTCGCCTGTCCGCCCGGGCGCAGTTTGAGCGTGACGCCTGTCCCCTCCACCTGCTGCACCACGGTGCCGGGGGTGACCGGCCCAACGATACCCTGCAGCTGCCGCAGATACTGCATCGTCGCCTGGCTCAGGCTCTGCTGAAATGCGCTTTGCAGTTTCATCAGCTCCTCAAACGGGCTCGAAGGCGTGCTCCCGTGGTCGTGGTCATGTGGCATGTCGGTCCCTCTTACTTAAGTCTTGCAATCACGTATTTCAGCACTTCGCGCAGGAATTGGCGGTGGCGGGTCTCTGCCATGAAGCGCAGCCCCTCCGCTTCGAATGTCAAAGCCCGGGTGATGAAATCCTGCGCCAGCTCGCGCCCGTGGTCGATGGAGCCTGCTTCGTGCATGGCCTGCAGCAGCCAGCGCACCTCGTCGGGCTCCTTCTCCGCGCGTGGCTGGGTCAGCAGCTTGATCGCCCGGGTGCGCTGGCGCTTGGGGGCCGTGCGCAGGAAATGCAGCAGCATGATGGTGCGCTTGCCTTCGTAGAGATCCCCGCTGATCTCTTTGCCATAGAGCACTTCGTCGGCAGTCAGGTTCAGCAGGTCATCCTGCACCTGAAAGCCGATGCCCGCGAGATAGCCCAGTTCCATCACTTCGATCAGCGCGTCTTCGAGATCGGCCACCATCGACGGGCCGGACCCGGCCACGACACCCAGCCGCAAGGGCGCGATCATCGTGTACCAGCAGGTTTTTTTGTAGGCCATGCGCAGGTAGTCTTCACTATCGAGATCGAAGCGTGCGTTGTGGATCCAGTCGAGTTCAATGGCCTGCCCTTCGACGGATTCTCGGCTTAGCCGTTCGAAATCCTTGAGGATGCGCATCGCCTTGCGCACGCCGAGCTGTTCGACATTGTCGAGCAGCAGCGAGAGGCAAAACACGAAGGTCGCATCGCCGGTGTTGATCGCAATGGGGACCCCGTGGCGGCGAAAGAGCGTCTCATCCCCGCGCCGGAAATCGGAGATATCCTCGATATCGTCATGCACCAGCGCGCCATTGTGGAAGAGCTCGATGGCCGTCGCGGTGTTTTCGGCCTGTGCTTCGGTGCCGCCCATGCCCTGGCAGGCGGCATAGACCAGCGCGGGCCGCAGGCCTTTGCCAACGCGAAACGGATAATCGCTGATCTGATCGTAGAGCACATCCATCCCCGTTTCGCGCCGAGCATCAAAAAACCGGGTCATTGCCTTTTCGGTCCGGGTCCTTGCGGTTTTGAGGGCCTGCTCGATGAGGGCCCGGTCGTAGTCCGGCGTGGTCAAAGGGGCTTCTGCGCGCAGGCGATGCCGAAACCGGGCACAAGGTCGATCCAGCCGGTGGTCTCGAACCCCGCCGCCTCGAAGAGCGCCATAAAT
This sequence comes from Roseobacter cerasinus, assembly GCF_009811755.1. GTDB lineage: Bacteria > Pseudomonadota > Alphaproteobacteria > Rhodobacterales > Rhodobacteraceae > Roseobacter > Roseobacter cerasinus. The sequence continues at coordinate 653,661 of NZ_BLIV01000001.1, read as the reverse complement.
TGCTCGGGCGTGTGAAATCCGATCCAGCCCGGATCGGCCCAGAGCGCGAGCCCGGAGGAGCGTTTCACGAACCATTCGGGGCCCGCGTCGATCACCGTGTAGTAGCCGCCCGGGCGCAGGGCACGGAAGATCTCGCGCGTGGCAGCGGGCGGGTCGGGGTAGTGGTGATGCGCCAGACAGGAATAGACCAGATCGAACTGCCCGGTGAAGACCTCGGGCAAATCGCCCACGTCAGATTGAAAGAACGCTGTATGATCAAAGGCTTTTGCACGGGCCGAGGCATAGGCGGCATTGACCATCCCCGCCGCCAGATCAATGCCGACCGCTTCACCATCTGGCACCATCTGCGATAGGCGACAGAGCTCGCGCCCCGCGCCACAGCCCGCGTCCAGCAGCCGGAAATCCGGCTTGATCCAGGCCGACAGCTCCTCCACGGCGGCATTCATGATCGGCGTCGAGAAAGGGCGCACATAGGCGTCGTAAATCTCGCCCATGCGGTCAAACTCGGAGACCAGCGCGTCATTCTCGGTTGCGCGCCCCAAAAGCACCGGCTTGGGGTATTTCTTGGAGAAATGCGGGCCGAGGCCATTCCGATCGAGCGGTTGGGGCAGGGTGCCCAGCGTCGTGCGCTCGATCAGTCCCGCATTGCGGCCCTGTTCATAGGGCTTCATCACCAGCGCGGAATAGAGGTGCATCGCCTGCACCAGCACGCCTTCGGCCATGATGCCACCCGGCGCGCTCACGCGGTCTTTGCCTTCGCTTTGGCGGGCGCGCGCAAGCGGCGCAGCACCACCGGAATCTCACGATCCCCGAAGGGGCGCACGCTGACCGTGCCATGGATGTCCTCATCGAGTTTCATCTTCGACGTCGGCTTGCCCTTCAGCGTGAAGACCACGTCTTCCCCATGCGCGACCATCCGGCCCGCCGGTTCGGCCACGACGCCCGCTGCCCTCAGGTTCTCCGAGACCTCAGGGTCCGCCGCCACCTCCTGCCCGGTGTTGTTCGTGACCGCAAAGCTGGCCGCTGCCTCCTTGCCCGCTGGGGCGGCAAGGATCAGGGGCTGGATCGCGGGCACCGCCGGTGGCGCCGTCGGCGGAACAGGCCGCGCCACATCGGTCTCGAGCCCTTGCTCCGCCAGCGTCCGCAGCGCGCCCAGGTAATCCTTCGTGACGTCAAATAATCCGGAATAATACTTCATGTTCAGGCGCATGGCCTGGCTGAAAAGGTCTTTCATCTGTGAGTTCGACATGGATCACCCTTTGATCCCGCTGCCCGGGCGCACCGAGCGGCCGTAACAGGGCCGCACGCAATAGAAATGATCATACCAATGATGCTCATAATCCGGCTGGTCGAAGACCTCCACGTGATGACAGCAGGCGCGCTCGGTCTTGCCGACCTCAATGGTCCAGCGCAGGTAATGACTGTTGCAGCCCACCACCCAGATCAGCGCTTCGAATTCCGCGCAATGCACCCCGTCATCGAGTTTGGTGTCAAACTGCGCGCGCACCGTGCGCCGCTCCTTCGGTCCCAGCGCAAAACTGTTTGGCGTCAGCTTGACCCGCCCGGCATCGGGCCCAGCCGCCGCCAGCGTGAAATTGCGCGGGCGGAAATCGGTGTTGGTGATGCGGATCTCGACAATCCCGGTGCTGCCCGCGCAGAGCTGGCAATGCACCTCGCCCAGATCTTTCGGCATCCAGCACGGCTCTGGGATGTCGCAGCAGTTCGAGGACTGCCCCGCCGAGAGCGTGGAGAGAAACCGTTGCGCCGTGCCTGCCAGGCTGTCGACCAACTCGCCGGTCAGGTCCATCTGGCGGACCATCATGTCCGACATACTGTCCATACTCTGGCGTACGTCTCGCATGGTCATCTTACTCTTTGTCATGGGCGGTCCCCTTTCTATTTCGGAGCGCTCAGGGTCAGACGGGCCACAAGGCGCAGATGTGGCATGGCGATGGTGGTGTGGAACTTGCGGCCCGCACCCAACTGCGTGGCGTCATTCAACGGTGCCGGTATGGCAAACTCGCCCGACAGCGCGCGGCTCTGGCCCGGTGACAGATTGCCCTTGTCCTTTGACGTGAACTTCAACCGCATAAGCCCCAGATAGGACCGGCGCAGGCCTTGAATGAATTCGCCAAAGACCTCCAGGGGCGCCTCGGCATCCGAGGCATAGGCCGCCGAAAACGCGCCCGCCACCCCGTCAGAGGCAAAGAGCCCGCCCACGCCCCCGTTTGGGACAGGCAAGGCCACGTTGCCCCGGTTCGAGAGGGTGAATTGCGCTGTGACCCGCGTGCCTGGTCGCCCGGTGATGCTGATTGACCCTGGTGAGATGCGTAGCTTTTCGCGCACTGGAACGTCCACGGTGACGGGGTATTCGCCGTCCTCGGTCACCAGTGTGGCCGTGTGCCGCCCCGGAGGTGCCGTTTTGTCGATGCGCGCCGCTATGCGCGTCAGACCTTTGCGCGGGATCAGCCGTGCGCGCAGCTCCGCCCCCATCGCTGTCTTCAAAGCGCCGCCCAGCTTGAGGACACCCGCCTGCGGCTCGGCCACCTCAAACGGTGCCATCGCGCGGCCCCTGCGCAGGGTGATGCTCTCTTTCAGCTCAGCCATCGTCTTCGATCAGCTCGATCCGGCTGACATTGCCAGCGATCTCGCGCGCATTGCCCGGCGGGCCGCAGATCTCGCAGGGGTTGGGGACATAGTCCTCGGTGATCACCTGCGCTTCGCCGCAGAGGTTGATGGCCAGGAGCTCATTCCCGAGGAGCGACAACCCAACCTTGAAATTCGCAGGCAGATGCGCCCGGATCGCCGGAATTTCCTTGATCCGCAGTGAGAAATCGATGGGGTCAACGCCGAGTTGCACTTTGGGCAGTTCCGTGACACCAATTTTGACTTCCGGAAGCTCGCGCACGCGCAACTCTATGGTCGGCAATTCGCGGATGCGCAGGTCGGTGTCCATTGACAGGTCACCGTCTATTGTGGTGCCGCCACTGAGGTTGAGGTCTATCTCATAGTCGTCAGGGACATCTACGCCCATCTCCACCTCCTCCGCTCACATGATGACGTAAGGTTAACAGAAATTTAAGATTCTGCGAAGCCTGATGGTTTTGATGGTTCAGGCGTTCGGCTGCCGCGCAAAAATATGAATATTTTACAGCGAGTTATGCTGCTTTTGCGCAGGGGTGGCATCTGGTGCAAACCTGGCGAGCATGCGCAATTTGCGGAAAAACCGTACTTGCACGCTGATCGGTGCAAAGCACCTCATTGGCCCGGATCCCCCTCACCGGTTTGGGAGCGAAGGCCGTTTGGGGTCCATCAATTGATAAAAGCGACGATTGGGTGCCCGGCGCTGCCGAGAACTGCGGTGGCGGTTGATGACGCCACCCTATTTTGACTTGCGCAGCAAGAGATTGATGGCGTCCAGCAGATCCTTGGTATCGGTCGGCTTGCTCAAGGTCATATCCGCGCCCAGATCCCGCGTGATCTTGAGCAGATCGGACATGCCTTGGTTATGAATGGCGCCCGATATCGCGATGATCGGCATTTCCTTCATCCAGGGCTCAAGGTTCCAACTGAGCGCGCCACGGAGCCTTGAGATCAGAGAGATGCCACCATCCGGCACAGACCTGTTATCCTGGCGCACGATGATGTCGGTGATCAGAAGGTCAAAGCGGTTCTCGGAGATCAGTGAGAAGGCTTCGGTTGCGGATGCGCAGGACTGCACCGAATGCCCCTGTTCCAGCAACACTTCGGTCAGCACAGACGCAAAGTGCGCATCGTCTTCCATCAGCAGTAACTTTGCCACGCTTCAATCCACCATGTTTCTACGTTGTGCCTCGCCCCAGGTCTTTACTGATCCTCATACGCTGTATGCTTGCTTAGAGGGTACAGAGGTGAGCCGTCAACTCTCTGCGTCCTTAGCCCCCTTCTCCTTCGGCTCCAGAGCGCCATAGAGCGCTTCGGCCAATTCCACGGGTGGGCAGGGTTTTTGCAGCATGGGCGCAACCACGTCACCCATTTCAGTAGAGGTGAAGCCGGTATAGCCCGACATGTAGATGATGGGCAGATCCGGTCGCAACTTGCGAACCTTGCTTGCCAGTTCAAAGCCGCCGATGCCCCCGGGCATGACGATATCGGTCAGCATCACGTCCACGGGCACTCCACTGCCGAGAACATCGAGCGCGTCCTGACCGGAGCGTGCCGCACGGAAGCGGAACCCCAGTTCTTCGATCAGATCTTCCATGACAGCGATCAGGTTTTCCTCATCTTCGACGACAAGCACATATTGGCCAGTGCCACGCCGCGCCGGAAGGCGTGGAACCGGCTCTTCGCGTTCATTGTCGGGGCTGCCGCGTGGCAGAATCATGCGGATGGTGGTGCCAAAACCCAGTTCTGAATAAATCCGGAATTCGCCGTCTGACTGCTGGATAAAGCCGTAGACCATCGACAACCCGAGGCCGGACCCGGAGTTGCTGTCCTTGGTGGTGAAGAAGGGGTCAATGGCGCGGCTTTTGATCTCCTCTGACATGCCCGGGCCGTCGTCGGTGACCGAGATTTCCACGTAGCGGTAGGCCTTTTCATCATGGCGGGCCACGTCCTGCGCGTGTTCCTGCTTCATGCCTTGTGTGATGTAGGCATGTAAGTTTTCCCGCCGCAGGATGAGGTCCGCGTCCAATTCATCAAGCCCACGCGCCTTGACGATGATGGCGCTGCCCTTGCTGCTGCGCATGATGGCGTCGCGGCTGTTCAGGACCAGATTGAGCAGCGCATTGTCCAGCTGCCCCTGATCGCAGTAGATCAGAACATCGGGATCAGGCGGCACAAAGGACAGCTCGACATTTGCCTCGATCGCGGGCCGAACCAGCGCTTCAAATTCCCCGAAAATCTCAGACGCATTGCGCGATTTGGCAAGCCCTGGCTGCCGTTTGGCAAAGGCGAGAAGCCGACCGGTCAGCTCCCGGCCCCGACCAACCGCGCTCAGCGCTGTCGCAAGGACCCGGTCGGATCTGGGGGAAATGTTGTCGGCCCTTGTCAACTGCATGGCATAAAGGATCGTTGCCAGCAAATTGTTGAAGTCATGCGCGATGCCGCCGGTGAGTTGACCCAGGGCATCCAGCCGTCCGCGCCGTTCGATCTGTTGGCGGTTTTTTTCCAACTGCGAGACATCGTCGAGCACGATCACACAGCGCAGATCACTCAACTCGTCCTCGACCACCGTGCTGCTGACCCTGACATAACGGTTTTCGCTTTCTCCCGCGCGGGTCATCAGATGTGTCTCGCCGTGCAAGGACTGACCTGCCAGGGCACGATTGATCGGATCGGCAGAGGCGTCCAGTGGATGTAAATCCGCGATATCGAGGAATTTGATTGCTTCGGGCCACGGAAACGGCGTGCTCTCGGATTTGCCACCAAGCATGTGGCGGGCCGCCGGGTTGATGACATTCACGACACCGCTGTGATCGAGGCCGATGATGCCGTTCATCGTGGTATCAAGCACCAGTCGCAGCTGCTGGGATGCTGTCGCCCGCTCCCGGTCTAAATCCTCAAATCGATCCCGGGTTGTATTGATCGCGGAAACGATCGCCTCAAGGTCATCGTCGCGGGTGCTTTCAGAGCGCTCCAGCGTCAGGTTGTCCTCTTCGGTGAGCCAGTAGGGCTGAGAAACATATGACGAGATCTGCCGCAGATGGCGGCTCACCAGGCTTCGGAAGACAAGGAGTATTGCAACCGAGGCGAAGCCTGTTTTGGCCAGATTGGCGAAGAACAGCACCAGCACTTGCGCATAGAGTTCAGACCAGATGCGGGCCCGGCTCAGACCGACGTCAAGCACACCCACCACCGCTTGCCCGCGCGCGGGGTCGGTATAGACCAGCTCGATCACCCTGTCCTGCAAAACCTCGTCAGGGCGCTCCGGACCGCGAAACCACGTTCGGCCCTGGTCAGAGGTCAGGCGCAAGGTGGCAATGTCGGCCCCGGAATGGACCCCGTCGAGGATTTGTTCGACCTGCTGCAGATCAAAGGACCACAAGGCGAAGCTCAGGCTCTGCCCGAAGCCTCGTTCGACCTGTTGGGTGATGTCTTCCAGCGCCCGGTTTTGACGGTCAAAGTTCAGATAAAGCTGGACCGAAGTCGCAATCAGCGACAGAAAAGCGTTGAGCGCCAGAACCCAGAGCAAGAGCTTCAGGGCGAGCCAGTTGCTTTTTGGGCGGTCCATTTCTAGTTCTGCGTGTGTTTTTGCAGCAAGGCGTCAAGGGAGCCATCCGCTTTCATCTCGACGAGGGCCGCGTTGAAGGCGGCCGCAATCTCTTCATGGTCTGTGCGCGTTTTCGAAACGGCCATATGGATCTCCGGCGTCGCGAGCGGTGGTCCAAACAGTTCGACCTGATCAATCAATTGCGGCGCTTCACTCTGAATTGCGTGACGAATGACGTCGGTGCTATCGAGGGTCAGATCGACGCGGCCCGCTGCAACCATTCTCACGCCCTGGATGGCGGTCGTGACCTCGAATTTATTCAGATAGGTCGCGCTGTCGAATTCAGGCTCATAGAGAAAGCCGGTTCCGACCGCGATTACATAGGGTTTCAGCGAGTCCAGACCGTCGAAGACAATATCCGACCCGGCTTTACGAACGAATTTCACTTCCGTTGTGAAGAAAGGGTCTGAATAGGTCAGAGATTTTTCAAATTCTGTATCAAGAAAGAGGCTGGTGATGATATCGTATTCACCCGACTTGGCCCCGCTGACAACGCGTGTCCATGGCAGAATAGCGAGTTCCACCTGATAGCCCGCTCGGACAAGAACGGCTTGGGTGACATCCAGCGATATTCCCATATTGGGCAGCGTTGCACCCGAGAATGGGGGCCATTCGTCCGCCACAACCAGCAGCTTTTCAGTTGCAAAAGCCGACGAGGCGCTCAGCGTGAGGGCGGCAGAAAGGCAGGTCATCCAGCGAGCTTTAAGCGGCATTGGAACCTCTCCCTTCGTTCCCGATGTCGCAGCGCACTGTGAACAAAGTCAGTGAGAAACACAAGAACGCATAGTTCTGTTCCGCCCGTTTGAACAGATTGCCTTGCTGCCGGAACTGCCAGGCCTGCGGATGGGGTGCCTGCGCGACATGTGGTTCTGCATTGCGCTGCTGTCCGGGGCGTCCAAGTCGTTTGTACATGATGAGGTGCCAAATCCTGGCGCCATCCGCTTGCGCAGGCTTGGGTATTTCCCTGAATCCCCCTGGGATTGGTTTGCAATCTGAATCGGTCTTTTTCGAAACTCTGATCCGAGTTTTTTTATGATAGCACAACCCCGCCGTGCGCTGCATTGGTGCAGAATATACTATTCCGAGATTTGATTTGCAATTTAGCCTGTAAAGGCCTGCGGTATTCCAACCCTGACGTGAACCGGCCCTTTCCAGTCATGGGTGAAGTTGATAAGTTTTGCCCGATATTTATGGGGTTACGTATGGTAAAGGCGGTATGGCAAATAAAAAGATAGAACGCGTGCAAACCGGTGTTCGCATCGAGAAACGCATCCTAAAAGTACTCAAAGCAGTCGCCGCGCAGCATGAAATGTCGCTTGGCGATTTGCTCGAGGGTATTCTGCTGCACAGTTTTGAAGGCAGGTCGCCTTTTGATGACGATACGCTGGCGTTTATTGAACAGATGCGCAGTGCGTATGGCCTTGATCTGACATCGGAAGATAGCGTGCCCGCAGGCCAGAGCTGAGCTGCGAAAGCTGCGCCTCGCGGCCCGTGCCTGAGTGGGTCAGCACACTGTTCGCAGGGCTGCCCGCGCGCACCATTTGAGCGCTCATTTTTTAACAGGATACCCTAACGTCAACCATCAGTCACCCGTAAAAAGTGTAGGCTGATCGTTAACAACCCGTTACAAATCGACACTACCGATGACGGGAGCGGGGTGCGATGACAGTCAGTCCAGAACGGGCTGGCGCGGACCCTCCATGATTGTAGAAACAACGGGTTCCGATATGCGCCGCCAAATTTATGCGAATAATTTCAATGACTTTCTTGGTCTTGGTCTGGGCGATACACCAGGCGCAGGCCAGCTCGACTCGCTGATCTGGTCCATCGACGGGTTCAACTCCGACAATGATCTTGCGCGCGGCGAGACCGCTGGCGGCGTCACCACAGGCGGCGTCTACGCACTGACGAGGGACGCTGATGACAATGCGCTTTATCTGCAGCCCGGAGGCAGCGATTTCACCCCCGGAGAGATCACACTCACCCTGGACAGCGGCCCGACCGATCTGTCGGACGTGGTTGTCAGCTTTGAGCGGTTGGTGAACAACGACCAGGCCCGCAGCAACGGCTTCGATCTGTCGTTTTCGCTGGACGGTGTCACCTTCTCGCCGCTGAATACGTTCGCCAGCCCCGGTGCGGCAGACGCCAATGGCGTTGTTGCGTCAACTGTCTCAGTCCCGCTGCCGGATCTGCCCGCCAACACAACCTTCCACCTGCGCTGGTCTGGCGATGATATCGACGGCGGAGGCTCGCGCGATGAGTTCGGGATCGACAATCTTTTGGTCGACGGGCTTGAAGCCACCGATGGTGACGGTGGCGTTTTCACCCTCGAACTGCTGCATATCGCGGATCAGGAGGCGTCCTCCGGCGCCGTGGTCGATGCGCCGAACCTCTCTGCGGTTCTCAACGCGCTGCGGGCACAGGACCTTGGCAACGATGGAGAGCCGGACAATACGCTGACCCTTTCGTCAGGGGACGCGATCATCCCCGGTGTGTTCTTTGACGCCTCTGAAGCGGTCTTTGGCTCTGCTGGCATTGCCGACATCCAGATTCAGAACGAGTTGGGTATCCAGGCCATCGCGCTTGGAAACCACGAATTTGACTTCGGCACCGAAGCACTGGCCGATCTGATCTCCGGTGATGCGCCCGGTGATATCTTTGGCACGGACTTTGGTGGCACCGACTTTGCTTATCTCTCCGCCAATCTCGACTATTCGACCGACGCGAACCTCGCCCCGCTCGAGGTTGCGGGTGGTGCGGCGCCGGTCGGCAACACCGTGACATCCTCGGTGGTGCTGGAAACGGGTGGCGAGAAAATCGGTGTGGTGGGGGCCACCACTCCAACGCTGGGGCGCATTTCCAGCCCTGGGAATCTGGGCATCCTGCCGGGAGAGTTCGACGACACGCCAACGTCCGAACAGCTCGACGCGCTGGCCGCGCAAATCCAGGCCGAAGTGGATGCGCTGCTGGACGCGGATCCCAGCATGAACAAGGTCATCCTGCTGGCGCATATGCAACGCCTGAACATCGAGCAGGAACTGGCGGCGCGGCTGGAAGGCGTTGATGTGATTGTTGCCGGTGGCTCGAACACACGCCTCTTTGACGAGAATGACCGCCCACGAGACGGTGACAGCGTGCAGGGCGAATACCCGATCTTTGTCGAGAATGCGGGCGGCACCCAGACAGCGGTTGTGAACACCGACGGCAGTTACAAATACGTGGGCCGTCTGGTCATCGAGTTTGACGCGGATGGAAATATCCTCCCGGGCACCTATGATGCGGATGTATCCGGCGCCTATGCCACCGACGCGCAGGGTGTGGCGGATCTGAACGCAGAAGGGCTGATCGATCCGGAAATCCAGGCCATTGCTGATGCGATCGAAGCGCAGATCATTGCGACGGAATCGAACGTCTTTGGCGCGTCCGATGTCTTCCTGAACGGGAACCGCTCCGGCGCGGAGGGTGACCCTGACGGTGTGCGCACGCAGGAGACCAACCTGGGCAATCTGACGGCAGATGCCAACCTTGCCGCCGCAAAAGACGCGGATGAGACGGTTGTCGTCTCGATCAAGAATGGCGGCGGCATCCGCGCCTCCATCGGCGAAACTGTGGTGCTGCCAGGGGATACAACTGCGACCCGCCTGCCAAATGGCGAAATCGTTGATGGCGATGGCAATGTGGTCAAGCCCGAGGGCGGCATCAGCCAGAATGACATCCAGACCACGCTGGCCTTCAACAACGGGCTGACCTTGCTGACGCTGACCAAAGCGGAACTGGTCGAGGTGCTGGAGTATGGCGTCGGCGCATTACCCGGAGCGGCCGGGCGCTTCCCGCAGGTGTCGGGCGTCGAGTTCTCCTTTGACCCGGATCTGCCCGCAGGCGACCGGATTGTGAACGCCGAGATTGTCGATGAGGACGGCAATCAGATTGCCGAGTTGGTCCGCGATGGTGAGATCAGCGGCGATGCGAGCCAGGAGTTCCGCATTGTGACGCTGAACTTCCTGGCGGGTGGCGGTGATGGCTATCCTTTCCCACAAGGTGAAAGCGCGAACCGCGTGGATCTGGCACAAGGCGACGCCGCGCGGACAGGCGATGCGACCTTTGCAGATAACGGCACCGAACAGGACGCGCTGGCCGAATACCTCGATGATCTTGAGACGCCGTTCGATGAGGCCGATACCAACCCCTCCGGTGACAGCCGCATTCAGAACCTCAACTTCCGCAATGACACAGTCTTTGACGAAGGGACCGAGGACAGCGTGGTGATCAACGCGGTGCTCTCCAGCACCACGGGCATTGATTCCGAATATGTCGAGCTTTTTGGCACGCCAGGCGCCTCGCTTGATGGCCTGAGCCTGATCGTCGTGGAAAACGATGCGGATGCTCCTGAGGGGGCTGGCAGCATCGATTTCCGTCTGGATTTCGAGCCAGGCACGGTTCTGGGAGACAATGGCTTCCTGCTGCTTGCGAACCAGACAGCCGAGGCGACCTATGGCGTCTCTGCCAACCTGACCCTACCTGCCAATGCGTTGGAAAATGGCTCGTCCACCTTCGCGCTGGTCGAGACATCAAGCCTGCAGGGCGATGCTATCACCGGCAATGAGGTGGTGGTCGACTCTGTGGCGACGCTGGATGCGGATGGCGATACGCCGGCCTTGGATGCCCCCGGCGTTGGCCCCGATGGGAATTTCCTGCCAGCCGGTGTGCGCCGCGTGGAGGACGGGGTGGATACTGACACCGCCGGGGATTTTGACCTGCTCAACTTCTTCAATAACGCCGAGATCAACACACCGACCTCCGGCACCGGCCTTGGCGGCGGCGGTGGCGGTGGCGGTGGTGGCAACATTGACGATGAACCGACGCTGATCAGCGACGTGCAAGGCAGTGGTGCTGCCAGCGCGTTGGTCGGCCAGACCGTGGTGATCGAGGCCATCGTGACCGGTGATTTCCAGAACGGTGATGCAGACAGCTTCCGCGATCTGGGCGGCTTCTTCCTGATGGAAGAGGCGGGTGACCAGGACGCCGACGCAATGACCTCGGAAGGCATCTTTGCCTTCGAGGGCAACGGGGATCTGGGCACGGATGTGAACGCAGGCGACAAGGTCCGCGTGCTGGGCACAGTGATCGAACGCTTCGGCAAGACCACCATCCAGGTGCAAGAGATCCGCGTCGAGGAAGAGGCAGCCGTCGATCCGATGTCGCTGGCCCAGTCGATCCAATTGCCGGATGTGGATGACCGCGAGGCCTATGAGAGCATGCTTGTTACCATTGAGGAGGCGCTGACCTTCTCCGAAAGCTTCGACTATGAGGATTTCGGCCGGGCAGTGCTCACATCGGACGGGCCGGTTTACCAGTACAGCCAGATCAACACGCCTGATGCAGAGGGCAACGCGGCTTATCTCGAAGAGGTTGCCGACCGCACCATCGCCATCGACGACGGCACCAACACCGAGCGCAGCGACTTCGATCCGATCACCCTGCCAGATGGTACGGTGATCGGCGGGCCGGAAGACGGGCCGCGCATGGGCCAATCGGTCGACGGGCTGACTGCGATCATGGACTTCGATTTTGGCGAGTTTCGCCTTCGCCTGCCGGAGGCGTCCGAATTTGAACTGGAGGAAGCGACCAACCCGGCACCGACGGAGCCCGAAGATGTTGGTAGCGACTACAAGGTCGGCTCGCTCAATGTGCTGAACTATTTCACCACGCTTGGCGGGCAGATCGACAATGGCGAAAACGCGCGGGGTGCCGAAAACCCCGAAGAGCTGGCGCGGCAGACCGAGAAGCTGGTGCAGACCATCCTCGGCATGGACAGCGACGTGATCGGCCTGATCGAGATCGAGAACGACTTTGCCGGTGACGAATTTGCCATCAAGACGCTGGTGGGTGAGTTGAATGCGGCGCTGGGTGCCGAGGTCTGGGATTTTGTTGATCCGGGCACGGAGTTCGTGGGTGATGACGCCATCGCCGTGGCCTTCATTTATGACACCACAACCACCAAGCTGGTGGGGGATGCGGCCATTCTGGACACCGATGCCTTCCTTGATCCGCTTGGCGCGGGGCAGGGCGGTGATGCGTTCAACCGCGCGGCCTTGGCGCAAAGCTTTGAGGAGATTGAGACGGGTGGTGTCTTCACCGCCTCGGTCAACCACTTCAAATCCAAAGGCTCGCCCACGGGGGCCGTCGAGGATCAGGACCAGGGCGATGGGGCAGGGCGCAACAACGCGACCCGTGAAGCCGCCGCGGTGGAGCTGGCTGCGTGGTTGGAGACCAACCCAACCGGTGTGGATGATGCAGACGTGATGATCCTCGGCGATCTGAATGCCTATGCGCGTGAGACGCCCATTCAGAAGCTCGAAGAGGCGGGCTATACCGATCTTGCGCGGGAATTCGAAGGCGATGACGTCTACTCCTACCGCTTCAGCGGGCAGATCGGCACGCTGGACTATGCGCTGGCCAATCAGACCCTGCTGGATCAGGTCACCGGCGCGACCACCTGGAACGTCAACTCTGACACGCCGGTGTTCTTCGACTACAACCTCGATGGCACGTTCTCGCAGTCCGACACACTGCGTCCGACGGATCAGGGGCTGTTTGACGGCAGCACCCCGCTGCGCGGCTCCGACCATGACCCGGTGATTGTGGGTCTTGACCTGGACCGCGACACAGAGCTTCTGCTGGCCGGAACAGATGGCAATGACCGTCTGGCCGGAACGGATGTGGCAGAGCGCATTGTCTCTGGTGGCGGACGTCTGGATGTTGTCTCGGGCGGTGGGGATGCGGACACCTTTGTCTTCACCGACATCGACGGCCAACGCGACAGCCTGCGCATCCTCGATTTCGAGGCCGGGATCGACACGCTGGACCTGGATGGCGCTGTGATTGCCTCGGCCCGCACACTTGGGCGCGACAACCTGTTGCTGCAGCTTGACGAGGATCGCGACGTGATCTTCCTGCGCGGCATCAGCGATATTGAAGAGATCGCCATCATCAACGAAGGCGTCTTTGACCTTGCCTAATCTACCGGCGCGGCGGTCTATTTGCCGCCGCGCCCTCTACCCCTGAAGGATGTAAACATGACTTTGATTAAATCTCTTTTGGCCAGCTTGTTTCTGTTGGCTCCGCTGTCTGCGCAGGCCGCGCAGTTGCTGATCTTTGAAGCCCAGGGTGAGGCGCTGGTGGATGGTGATCCCGCTGGCGATCTCTTTGCCGAATTCTTCGATCTGGACTTTGACGACACCGATATTGCGGCGGGTGGGCAGCAGTTGGGTGGCCTGCAGAACGCCAGCATACTGATCACGGATCTGGGCCCCGACCCACTGCTGGAGAGTTCCGACCTGCTCTCCGTGGTGCTCGACATCACACCAATTGGGCCAACTGGCGCGCCGACCGAGGATTTTCTGACGTTGGTGTTCGGCAGTCTGACCGGGGCTGACGCTGATCTCTTTGGTGACACGGCAACGGTGGTGTTTTCTTTCTTTGCCGAGTCGCTCGACAACAGTGTTATCTCACCGGTCACCGCGCGCGTCTATTCCGATCTGGCGCCGATCCCGCTGCCCGCGTCGCTGCCCTTGCTCGCTGTGGGTGGCATCGCCTTGCTTGGTCTGCGCCGGCGCAGCTCACGCTGATTTCAACCTGCGCATATCACCGGAAAAGCGGCCCTACTGGGCCGTTTTTTTGTGTCAAGCCTCCCGCATGCCTTTGAACGCGCGCCGCATAGATCCCGAACGGCCCGCTCGACGACTTGCAAGATGGCCGTTGGTGCACTCAGATGCTGCGAGATAGGCGAAATCACGGAATCATGTTAGTGTCGATGTATTGGTTAATGATATTTGAAAGACACAGGCATGGGGCGTCACCTCGTACTGACCGTTCATGGTATTGGAGAGCAGAAACCCGGCGAGACGGTGGACGCGATTGTTGGTGCTGCCACAACGCGATTTCCAGATGTGAACCGCGTGCCGGTTGTGGTCGAGCGCGACCTGATCCAGCTGGCCGAACAGGAATTCAACGGGAGCGAGCGCCGCGCCAAGCTCTTTCCGATGCATCTGCGCAAGGTGCGGCCCGTTGACGGAGATGACGAAACCCTCTTTGCCGAGGTCTATTGGGCCGATCGCTCGCCTGCGCCCGTTGGTCCATTCCGTACGATTTTCGACCTGCTCAAGGTGGTGTTGGGTCTTGGCTATCTGGCCATGGACAATGTGGAGAACAATCGGGGCCGGTTCCCCATCGGTGTGGTGCATCTGTTCACATGGATCTTCTATGGGTTGGTGGCGCCTCTGAACGCGATGCTGGCGATTGGTGCCGGGCTTCTTTTGGCGGATGTCACACCGCTCGATATTGTGGCCAGTGACATTCCCGCCGCTGAGCGAAGTTGGGACAAGATTCCGCTGATCTGGGTCTTTTTTCTACATGGCGCGCTGACCCTCGGCGTTGGCGTGATCACGGCTGCGCGGGCCAATACATATCTGGTGCGCATCTTCGGGCGAGGCATGACCGCGCTTGGCGTGGTGATGCTGTTTCTGTGGGAATACGGCGTTTTCGGCGGTGATTTCTGTGATCATCTGAGCTGTCAGACCGATGTGGACAACCCCTTCACTAACCTGAATTCCTTTGTGCGCTACAGTGTGACCGCTTTGGGGGTGTCCTGGGCGTCTGTCGTTTTTCTGGCAATGGCGAGCTATGTCACCCTGCTTTTTCAGCAAGACACCGTAGCAGCGCGGCAGGATCGGCGGCACCGCAACATTTACCCCAGTATCTGTGCGGCGATGATCATGTTCTGGATGATCATCTCAAGCGCCATCTGGGTCGGGTTCGTCGAACTGGTCCGGAGCACCGCAGACCAAAACAAGGAGACCACAACATCTCAAAGCGAGCAGCCTCAAGATGCGAATGAGAACAAGGGTCTGGAACTTCTCAACGACTACTTTGCTGGCCCGATGAATGAGGCGATGGGCACGCTGTCTGTCACCTTTCTGGGCCTGATATTGATTGTGGTGGTGGGGCTGCTGCTCGTCGCTGTGCGTGCGTTCAATAAGGAGCTGCTTTACAAGCAACACGAGCTTGGCGCGCGCGTGATCCTGAACATCGGGTTACAATGGGCGTTCTTCGTGGCACTCACAATGATTGCCGTTTTCATCACCTATGACTTGTATCACGGGCGGATAATCGAAGGGGAGGAACCGGTCTGCGTTCTGGCTGAGTCTACCCGGTCGTTTGACCAGGCGATGACCTGCCTGCGCGCCGCCACACCCTATGTGATGACCGCACTTTTGGGGCTCTTCGTGCTGATCTATAACTTCTCCAACTTCGTTGCAGGTGGCCTTGGAGTGGTGCGGGACATCGTGACCTATGCGGTGGTGAAGAACTGCATGTGGTTGAACTCCGTCGAGGAGCGCCGCCCCAATTTCCACGAGCGCAACGCCATCGATGCGCGCTTTCGACGGGTGCTTTATTATGGTGTTGAAGCGTTGAAGCCAGATCGGATCACCGTGATTTCGCATTCACAGGGCACTGTGGTCAGCACACAGATGCTGCAGAACAAATGGGTCAAAAAGAAGATTGCAAAGCTGCAGGACGTGTTGCCGTATCGGAAGCACCCAATGGTTTTGCTGGTGACGATGGGGTCACCTGTCACGCATATCTACCGGCGGTACTTTGGGCAGTTCTTTCAGGTCCCCATTGACAACATGCCGAAGGGTATCGTCTGGCACAACATCCACCGGGCGGATGATTTTGTCGGTACGACGATAGATGACGTGGAAGGGCTTGCTGGCAACTGGTCGGTGCCGGCGGGCGGGCATACGGGCTATTTCACCGATTTCCATGTCTGGGACCGCTTATGGAACAAGGTGGGTTTTCGGCTGTTCTGAAAACATCCGTTTCACCAGGCCCGGAGAAAGTGCGCTTGCCCCCGTCGAGGGCGCGCGCACTGTCCGGCTTTCAGCCGGACGTACGGGCTGCACGATCTGTGATTTGTCGGTTTGGCTGATCTGCTAGACGGTACCGCCGAGGCTGCCTTCGAGCTGCACCATCTCCTGGCCGCCTGCCATCATATCTTGCAGCTCTTCGGGGGTGATCTCTCCGCGCACGGCCGTACCTAGCGTCTGGCCTCGGTTCAGCACGGTGAAGCGGTCGCCCACGGCCATGGCGTGGCGCACGTTGTGCGTGATGAAGACCACGGCAATGCCTTGCTTGCGCACCTTGTCGATGGTGGCCAGCACATTGGCGGTCTGCCGCACGCCAAGCGCTGACGTCGGCTCATCCAGGATCAGAACCTTGGCGCCGAAATGCACGGCGCGCGCAATCGCCACGGTCTGACGCTCGCCGCCCGAGAGCGTGCCCACCGCCTGATCCGGTCCCCGCAGGTTGATGCCCATATTGCGCATCTCCTCCATGGTCACGCGGTTGGCGTAGTCATGATCGAAAAAGCTTAGCCCAGCGATCTTGCGCACAGGCTCGTTGCCCATGAAGAAGTTCCGGCTGACACTCATCAGAGGGATCATCGCCAGATGCTGGTGCACGGTGGCAATGCCTGCTGCAATCGCGTCGCGCGGGTCGGCGAAGTCGAGCGGCTGACCCTCGAAGACAATCTCGCCGCTGGTGGGCTTGTGCACGCCAGACATGGTCTTGATGAAGGTCGACTTGCCCGCGCCATTATCGCCCAGCAGGCAGTGGCACTCACCGGGAAACACATCGACTGACACACCCGCCAGCGCAATGACCGAGCCAAAGTGCTTCTGGATCTCCTTCATCTGGATGATCGGATCAGCCATTACCGTTCTCCCGTGATGATGCGGCGGATGTAGGTGTTCAGGATCACCGCGAAGAGCAGGATGACCCCGAGGAACACCCGAAAGAGGCTCGATTCAACGCCTGCAAAGAACAGCCCCTGCTGGACCACCCCGAAGATCAGCGCGCCGAGCGCGGCGCCGATCACCGAGCCATAGCCGCCTGTGAGGAGCGCGCCGCCGATGACGACGGCGATGATCGCCTCGAACTCCTTCAATAGCCCCCGGTCGGCCCCAGCCGAGCCGAATTCCATCACCTGACAGACCGCAAAGACCGTGGCGCAGAAGGCGGTGAACATGAACATCAGGATCTTGACCTTGTTCACCGGCACGCCCGAATTCCGCGCAGCCTCGGCGTCGCCGCCCGCCGCGAAGATCCAGTTGCCGAACCGCGTGCGCGTCAGCAGGATATGCCCGAATATGATCAGCGCAATCGCCCAGACGATCAGCATGGGGATGCCGTCGACCACCGGTTGGCCCGCCCGCGTGCCACGCTCGAAGACGCCAATCACGCCCATATCGCCGAGCCACTGAAAGATCGGCTGCCCGATCTTTCCGCCAAAGATGGGGGCGAGCCAATCGCCTTCGGCTGCGTCGCGGATACCGCCGATGATGGTTTTGCGTTCGACTGTTTGAGGGATGTAGATGGTGAAGCCGCGCAGAATGAAGAGAAACGCCAGCGTGACGATGAAGCTGGGCAGGCCGGTGCGCACCACAATCCAGCCATTGAGCGCCCCCAGCGCACAGCAGATCACGAAGGTGATGAGGATGGCGATCCACATGGGCCAGGCCAGCACCACACCGAAGACGGCAATCATCATGCCCGCAAAGCCGATCATTGAGCCGACGGAGAGGTCAAACTCCCCCGCGATCATCAGCAGGCAGGCACCCACGGCGATGATCATGAACTGCGCCGAGACGATCGACCAGTTCATCACGCCTTGGCTGTTGAACATGCCGGAATCGAAGGCAAAGAGCGCGAAGAGTGTAAAGACCGCGACGGTGCCGACCATGCCGCCGAGTTCCGGGCGGATCAGCGCGCGGCGCAGCGGCGATATCTCTTTTATGCGCTCGTCGGTGGTGTCTGCCATGGCCTTGTCCCCCGGTGCATGCAGAAAGTGGGAAAAAGGGCGGCTATCGTCTTGCGAAAGCCGCCCGAAGCGTCGTTAGGAGATCAGCGGTACTCGCCCGCGAACTCTTCCACCTTGGTCAGCGCATCCTTGGTCACGAACCCGGGGCCGGAGTTGATGTTGTTGCCCGGCAGCACGCCAAAACGGTCCCAGTTGGCCAGGATCACAACCGGCATATAGGCCTGCAAGAAGGGCTGCTGGTCGATGCCCCAGTTGATGGTGCCGTCCTTAATGCCCTTCACGATCTCTTCGCCGAGGTCAAAGGTGCCGAAGTGGATCGCCCCCGCCATGCCGTTTTCCTGCAACGCGGCAATCGTCGGGTCTGCCGACACCGGGCCCAGCGTCAGGATGCCGTCCACATCCGGGTTGGCCGAGAGATAGGCCAGCACCTTGTTCTTGATCTCCGAGGGGTCGGTGCCGCTGTCCATCATCGAATCGCCCAGATCAATGCCCAGACCATCCGCATAGCCACGGCAGCGCTCGCCCACTGTGGGCTGCTGGATCGCGTGGTTCACGCAGAGGAAGTTGGTCACGCCCTCATCCTTGGCGCGCTGACCGGCGGCAAAGCCTGCGTCATATTCGGGCTGGCCCACATACATCAGCGCGCCGATCTCACGCGCCTGCTCCGGCGTGCCGGTGTTCATGATGATGACGTCGATACCCTGATCGACCGCCGCCGAAATCGGCCCCTTCAGCACGTCGAAGTCCGCCAGCGTGGTGATGATGCCATCGGGACCGGAGGCCGTGGCCTGCTCAATGATCCGCGCCATGTCGGCGATATCCCCGGTGGGCGGGTTGCGGTACTCGACCTCGGCACCCACTTGCTCACCGGCGAGCGCGATACCGTTCTTGATGGTGTTCCACCAGGTATCGCTGTCCGGCGCATGGCTGACGAGGATGTATTTCTCGCCCTCAGCCGCCGCTGTCTGCGCGACCGTAAAGGATGCGGCGGCCACCGCCGTGGCCAATGCCAGTTTCTTCATCAGAGATGTCATGTATTCCTCCCAAGGGTTCACCGTTCTCATGGCGCAAGAGTGACCTGCGTCACTTCTCCGAATCTGACTAAAGCACGGGGGGCGTTTTTTTGCAACCGGTTGCAAAAAGCGCCGCGCTGTTTCATGCTGCAAGGGCCCGGATCGTCAGATAAAAGAGACCGGACCCAATCGCATCGGACCCAGACCTATGCCCGTCACATTGAAAGAGGTTGCAGAACGCGCGGGCGTGTCTCGCTCTGCGGTCTCGCGCACCTTCACCGATGGCGCCTCGGTCTCGGAAAAGATGCGCCGCAAGGTCGAGAAGGCCGCGCGCGATCTGGGCTACAGCCCCAACGCGCTGGCCTCGTCGCTCACCACCGGGCGGACCAAGCTCATCGGGCTGATCTCGAACAACTTTCACAATCCGATTTTCCTGCAGGTCTTCGATCTCTTCACGCGCGGCCTACAGGATCGAGGCCTGCGTCCGCTGCTGGTGAACCTCACCGACGAGACCGACCCGCAGGCCTCTGTGCGCATGTTGAAGCAGTATTCCGTGGATGGCGCGGTGGTGGCCTCCTCAACCCTGCCGCCCGGCTTCTCCAAGGCCTTCCGCGACGCGGGCGTACCCGTGGTGCACAGCTTCGGCCGCTATTCCAGCGCACCCGAGGTGCATGTGGTGGGCATCAACAACGTCGAATGCGGGCGCATGGCCGCGCGCACCCTGGTCGCACGCGGCTACCGCAAGATCGCCTTCCTCGGCGGCCCCGAAGCGGCCACCTCCACGCAGGACCGCTACTCCGGCTTCTTCTCCGAACTCGGTGCGCATCGGGACGTCAAGACCAGCTACAGCTTTGCGGATGCTTATTCCTTCAACGCAGGCCGCCGCGAAATGCTGCGTCTTCTGAAGTCGGACCCGGCAGAGGCCTATTTCTGCGGCGACGACGTGCTCTCCATCGGCGTGCTCTCTGCCATCGCCGACAGCGGGCTGCGCGTGCCTGAGGACATCGGGATCATTGGTCTCAACGACATGGAAATGGCCCGCTGGGAGAACATCAAGCTTACAACGATCCACCAACCGATCCGCCAGATCGTGACGTCGTCGATTGAATTGATGGTCGCCATGCTGGACGAGCCGGACCGCTACCCCGAGGCCCGTATCTTTCCCTGCTCGATTGTCGAACGCGGTACGCTCAGATCATTGCCATAAGCCAGACGCCGTCCCGTGCCAGAGGTCAGCGTGAGCCCTCAACCGAGTGTGAGCTTGGCGGTCGTTCATGCCACACGACAAACGTGTATTACACTCCGGTCGAACTCAGGCTATTGTCTTTCGCGGAGCCAGTTTCGACGGCGTCTGTTGTGTAGTTTGGTTGTAAGCATTGAGAGATTTCGCCTCAAAAACAGGGCTTGACCCCTATGCGCTTGTGGAGCGTGCGTTCGAGCAGGGGTGGCTGCCGATCCACAGCATCCCTTTGGCGGGGGAGGGCGAATTCACCGTGCTCACACTCACAGGCCTGGTCCGGAAGGCAAAGAACCGCAAAACAACAAGGCGGTTTCGGCGCTCCGACAAATACGGCCCCGCGCGGACAACGGTGGTGGCTGTTAAAACCGGGAATTATCTGGCCGCGATCGCTTGGCGACCAATTGAAGGGTAGGGCTGAGCCTCTGCCGTTGCGCCGTCAAGTCCCGATCAAAGCCACTGAATGCAGATACCCGGTGCTCCCCGTGATGTGTAGCGTTGGCTATGACCGCCGGATCGGGTGACCTGCGCGCGCTGGCCTCCCGAACCACTGACATAAGGCTGCCCGCCTTTGACGTGGTGTCTTCAGTGTCTCTACTGCACTGACATCATTCATTTCGGGTAGGGCTTCGGGGAGCAGGTTTGAAGTGAAAGACGACAAGATCCATCGTGAGGTTGCCGCAATCAATTGCCGCGCATTGATTGAGAAGTCATCCGCGTTTGCCAGGCATAACGGGTCTTGTCCGAGGCTGAGTCGGCCGAGGGTACCGGGAACTTTGGCCGCAATGACTTGGAAACCGCCCGCAGGGGGAAGACCACCTTCGCTAACCGGTCCACCAGATTGTGATGTCATCCATTGAACTGATGGTCACCATGCTCGACGAGCCCGACCGCTACCCCGAAGCGCGGAGCTTTCCCTGCTCGACTGTGGAGCGGGGGACGCTCCGGCCTGAGGCATAGCTGTTCCCGGCACGACCGTCTCGGGCCGAGGTCTATCGAAACCTGGATCTGAGCGGTTTCATCTCCTGCGCAATCGTCGCCGCACAGTCATCGATTGTCATCGTGCCGGTATCCACCACGACGCGGTCAACTTGCCATGGTTCAAACTCGCGCTTGGAGACCTTCTTCCAGTCAGGGAGAACGAGACCCTCGACGTCACTCTTGCGTGTCTCAACCCGTTGGCGATGTAGTTTCTCGTTTGAACAGACTACTTCGACATTCAGAAGTTGGGCCGAGCTAGCGGTGGCGGTCTGCGACCATAGCTCTCTTGTGGTTCGAATCGGATTGACCGTGTCCGCGATTACATCGAAGCCAAGCAAGAGGTTGTCTTTTGCAATGGAAGAAATTGCCAGATAGCCAGCATCTTCCGCCGGATGGATGTTCAGGACGCTTCTCTTCAACGCTGCCTCAACCGAGTCGACGCGCAGGTGAAAAGCCTTGGTCCGCGCAGCCAGAGCCTTTGCGACTGTCGTCTTGCCAACCCCGGGAAGGCCTGAAAGAGAGATCAATATGGACATGGCAGAAGTTTAGCACCACCTTCACAAGAACGGCAGCGGGTGCTGCTTCAGTCCGAGGAAGTGGCGTGATCACCGCAACATCGGTGGTCGTGAATCGACCCATGCACCCTCGGCTTTTGCCGAGGCCACTGCGGCATAGACCGCCACCATGGACCGCAACCCATCCGTTGCGGAGGGCAGGGCGTCGCGCATCTCTCCCCGGATCGCGGCGGCCAGATCGACGTAAATGTTCGCCACCGCCAGTGGGAAGCCTTCGGGGTGGGCAATCGCCACGCGACTGAGCCGCGCCGCCTCATCCGACAGTCCAGCCTCACCTTTCTCCATGATCTGCGTACGCCCACCGACAGGCGTGTAGAAGACCTGATTGGGCTGCTCGGAGGCCCACCGCATCCCCCCCGTCTCGCCAAAAACCTGAATGTCGAACCCATGCTGCCGCCCGATGGCAACGGAAGAGGTCCAGAGCCGCCCGACCGTGCCGCCTTCCATGCGGAAGTTCACCATCGCGTCGTCTTCCAGCGTACGCGAAGGTATGGTCGAGGCGAAATCGGCAGACAAGCTGCGCACCTCGTCACCCGCGATGAAACTCGCCATATGCAGCGCATGGATGCCGCAATCGGCGAACTGCCCAGATACCCCCGCCATCGTCGGATCATAGCGCCAGCGCACGCGCGGATTGTCCGCGTCACCCGCATCGCCGTGGTGCCCGTGGCTGAAGTTGGCGACCACGAGGCGCACCTTGCCGATCTGGCCGGTCTTCACCATCTGCCGCATCTCCCGCACCATCGGGTAGGCGGAATAGCAGTAGTTCACCGCGCAGATCTTGCCCGAGGCCTCGGCCACGCGCACAATCTCCTCGCCTTCCTCCACGGTCATGGTCATCGGCTTTTCGCAGAGCACGTTGAACCCAGCCTCAAGGAACGCCTTGGTGATCTCGAAATGGGTGGAGTTCGGCGTGGCCACGGTGACCAGATCAACGCGATCTTCGCGCGTGCGTTCTCCCTCCAACATTTCCTGCCAGTTCGCATAGGCACGATCCGCCGCGACCCCCAGCGACTGCGCATAGGCGCGGCCTTTCTCCGCATCCACATCCAGCGCCCCCGCCGCCAGCACAAAGTTGCCATCCGCCTGCGCGCCCAGACGGTGCGCTGGCCCGATCTGGCTGCCTTCTCCGCCGCCGATCATGCCCCAGTTGAGTTTTGTCATGTCCAGCACCCCTTACCGAAAGCCAATGGATTCAAGATATTCACGGTTCGCGCGGGCATCGCCCAGCGGGTCCGGGTCCAAAAGCGGGTCGCAATCCTGCTCCACCGTGCACCAGCCCTCGAAGCCCGCGTCCAGCAGCACTTGCCGCACCGCCGAAAAGTCTACATCCCCTTGCCCGAGGTTGCAGAAAATCCCCTGTCCGCAGGCGTCGTAGAACCCGGTCCGCTTGGCGATCACATTGGCCTTCACCACCGGATCAATATCCTTGAAGTGCATGTAGGAGATGCGCCCGATGTGCCGCTGCATGAAGGCAACCGGATCGAAGCCCGCATAGGAGTGATGGCCGGTGTCGAAGCAGATCTTGAGTACGCTCTCATCCACCTCGTCCAGCAACCGCTCCAACTCCGGCTCGAAGTCCATGAACCCCGCCGCATGGGCGTGGATGCCCACGGTGAGCCCGTAGTCCTCAGCGCCCATCTTCGCGATGGTTGCGATCTTGTCGCGATAGGCAGCCCATTCCGCGCTGTCCATCTGCTCGGCCTCCGTGGCCCGCCCAGCTGTCGGCGCGCGGCGCGGCGAGATGGAATCGATCAGCACCAGATGTTTGGCGCCATGCGCGGCCAGCGCCTTGCAGGTGCGCACCGATCCGTCCACCACGTCGTCCCAGGCATCTGGCTCGTGAAACGGGCGGAAGACCACGCCGCCGATCAACTCCAGATCGTGCCGGGCCAGCGCCTCGCCCAGCTCCCCAGGGTCCTCTGGCATGAAGCCCACGGGGCCGAGCTCGATGCCCTTGTAGCCCGCCGCCGCGCAGTCCGTCAGCACCGATTGCCACGTGGGGTTGCGCGCGTCGTCCGCGAATTCCACGCCCCAGGAGCAGGGCGCATTGCCAATTCGTATCGTCATGGGAAGCCCTTTCTTGGGTCAGAAGTCGGAAATCTCTTTCCAGGTTTTGTCTTTGGATGAGGCCATGGCTGCAGCGATCACGCGGTTGACCTCCATGCCGTCGCGAAAGGTCGGCCAGACCGGCTGCCCTGTCTCGATGGACTTCAGAAAGTCGCGCGCTTCGATGATGATCTGGTCCTGATAACCGGTGCCATGCCCCGGCCCCTCGCAAAAGGGCTCATAGTCCGGGTGCGCCGGGCCGGTCAGGATCTTGGTGAACCCCCGCGTCGCCTCCGGCCCCTCAGCGCGGTAGAGCCAGAGCGCGTTCTGATCCTCTTGATCGAAGCGAATGGCGCCTTTCGTACCCGTGATCTCATAGGCATAGCCCATCTTGCGCCCCGTCGAGATGCGCGAGAAGTAAAGCTGCCCCATGGTGCCGCGTGCAAACCGGCACATCATCTGACCGTGATCGTCGTTGGTCACCGTGCCGCCGGGGCGCGTCTCATGCACCACCTCCACCTCGGCGATCAGCCGGTCGATGGGGCCGAGCAGAGCCAGTGCTGCATTGATCATATGCGGCGCCAGATCGCCCATCGTGCCGTTCGCATCGCCCTCCGTCCGCCAAGAGGCAGGCGTCTTGGGATCAGCCAGAAAATCCTCCGTATGCTCGCCGCGAAACCAGGTGACCTCGCCGATTACCCCATCTGCAATCAGCGCCCGCGCATACTGGCTGGCGGGCGTGCGGATGTAGTTGAACCCGGTCATATTCGCCACACCAGCGGCCTCGGCTGCAGCCACCATCGCGCGGCTGTCCTCCAACGACGCCCCCAGTGGTTTCTCACAGAACACCGGCTTGCCACGCGCGAAAGCCGCTTCGGCAATCGCGCGGTGGGTCTCCTGCGGGCTGGCGATCACAAGCGCCTCGACCTTCGGATCCGCGACCAGCGCCTGCCAGTCATCGGTCGCACGGGCAAACCCATAGGCCGTCCGGTACCGCTCCGCACTTTCGGGCGAGGTGGCGCAGATCATCTCCAGCCGGGGCCGCAGGCCTGTGTTGAACACCGCGCCCACCGCAGACATCGCCACCGCATGCGCCTTGCCCATGTAGCCGCCGCCGACAATGCCTATCCCAATCTCAGCCATCGGCGTTCCTTTTGTGAGACTCCGGTTGCAACCGGTTGCAAAATTAGTATCGTGAGAGTCGGAGCTGATCAAGACGCGAATTGATCTGGCCGCACCGACCGCCTGAAGGACCCCTGTTTCGATGACCTCTCAGACCCTGACCACCGCGCAGGCCATCATCAAATGGCTGGACGCTCAGTTTATCGAGATCGACGGCGTGGAGATGCGCGTCTGCGGCGGTGGCTTCGGCATCTTCGGCCATGGCAATGTGCCCTGCCTTGGTGAGGCGCTCTACGGCGTGCAGGAGACACTCCCGCTCTACCGTGGCCAGAACGAGCAAAGCATGGGCTTCGCTGCGGTGGGATACGCCAAGCAATGGCTGCGCCAGCGGTTCATGTTCTGCACCGCCTCCGCCGGGCCGGGCACGTCGAACCTTGTCACCTCTGCGGCGCTCGCGCATGCGAACCGGCTGCCGATGCTGCTCCTCTGCGGGGACGCCTATGTTACGCGCCTGCCGGACCCTGTGCTGCAGCAGATGGAGCATTTCCACGACCCGACCGTCGGCGTGAACGACGCGTTCAAACCGGTCAGCCGCTATTGGGACCGGATCACGCACCCTGCCCAGATCATCCAGTCGCTGCCCGCCGCACTCGCCATATTGCTTGACCCTGCCGATTGCGGCCCGGCCTTCATCGGGTTGCCGCAGGATGTGCAAGGCTGGGCCTATGACTACCCCGATGAGTTCTTCGAAAAGCGCGTGCACCGCATTCGGCGCCAAACGCCGGATGCGGCTGAAGTCGCCGATGCCGCCGCCCTGCTGAAAACCGCCCAACGCCCGATGATCATCGCCGGTGGCGGCGTGCAATATTCCCGTGCGGTGGCGGACCTCACCGCCTTCGCCGAAGCGCATCAGATCCCCGTGGTCGAGACTATCGCGGGCCGCGCGAACCTCGTGGACACCCATCCGCTCAACATCGGCCCCATTGGTGTCACAGGCTCCGACAGCGCCAATGCCATCGCCGAAGAGGCGGACGTGATCCTCGCCGTGGGCACCCGGCTGCAGGATTTCACCACCGGCTCGTGGACGGCGTTCTCCAAAGACGCGCGCTTCATCTCGCTCAACGCGGGCCGCCATGATGCGGGCAAGCACCGCTCTCTGCCGATCGTCGGCGATGCGAAACTCGGGCTCACAGCCCTCGCCACCGCTCTGGGTGACGACCAAGCGCCCGCCCCCTGGGTCGACTCCGCGAAAGCCCACCGCGCCAAATGGAGCGCCTATGTGGCCGACAATGTTTCCTATGATGGCAACCGCCCCAACTCCTACGCGCAGGCCATTGGTGTGGTGAACGCTCTTTGCGATCCGCGCGACCGGGTCGTGGCTGCAGCCGGAGGCCTGCCCGCAGAGGTCACCGCCAACTGGCGCACGCTGGACACGGGCACGGTGGATGTCGAATTCGGCTTCTCCTGCATGGGTTATGAGATTGCGGGCGCCTGGGGCGCGCGTATCGCCCAGTCCCAGCGTGAGCCGGAGCGTGACACGATCACCTTCTGCGGCGACGGCTCTTACCTGATGCTGAACTCTGACATCTACTCCTCAGTGTTGACGGGCAAGAAGCTGATCATCCTCGTGCTCGACAACGGCGGCTTTGCGGTCATTAACAAGCTGCAGAACAACACCGGCAACGAGAGCTTCAACAACCTGATCGCCGACTGCCCCACGGTGCCGGAGCCCTTCGCCGTGGACTTTGAGGCGCACGCCGCCTCCATGGGCGCTCACGCTGAAACCGTCGCCAATCCCGCCGAGTTGGCTGAGGCGTTCAAACGCGCGCAAGGCGCCGACAAGACCAGCGTGATCGTGATGAAGGTGGACGCCTACGAGGGCTGGACGACCCAAGGCCATACCTGGTGGGAATGCGGCACCCCGCAAGTCTCCACCTCCGAAAAGGTGCGCGCAGCCCATGCGGACTGGGAAAGCGCCCGCCCGCGCCAGCGGAAGGGCGTCTGATGCTCAGGGACGCGCTTGCCACCGGCAATTTCCTGGTGATCGGCCGGGTGGGCATGGATTTTTACGCCGACCCGCCCGGCACCCGCACCCGCGACGCCACGACCATGCATGTGAGCATGGGCGGCTCGGCAGCCAATACCGCGGCAGGGCTGGTCAAGCTCGGCTGCAAGGCAGCGCTGGTCACCGCCGTCTCCGACGATGCGGTGGGCTGGTACTGCGAGGGCCAGCTTGATCACTACGGCATCGACCGCGCCCATGTGAAACGCGTGCGCGGCGAATATCGCACGTCGCTCGCCGTCTACGAGACCCGCATCGAAGAGCATCAATCCGTCATTTACCGCAACAATGCGGCGGATTTTCAGATGGACGTGGCGGATATCGAGGCCATCGACTTCACCGCCTACGGTGCCGTGCTCACCGCCGGAACGGTCTTCGCCGCCGAACCCTCACGCAGCGCGGCCTTCCGTGCCTTCGAGAAGGCGAAAGCGGCCCGCCTGCCGATCCTGTTTGACATCGACTACCGCCCCTACAGCTGGCCCTCGGCGGAGGAAGCTGCCGATGTGCTCACCCGGGCGGGCGATATGGCCGACGTGATCGTCGGCAACGATGAGGAGTTCGGCTTCATGGCCGGGCACATCGACAAGGGCCTCGCCAAGGCCCGCGCGCTGGCCGAGACCTCCGCCCAAATCGTGATCTACAAGATGGGCCCAGAGGGCGCGATTACCTTCGCGGAGGGCGCCGAGACCCGCACCGGCATCTACCCTGTCGAGGCCGTGAAACCCACCGGCGCGGGCGACAGCTTCATGGCGGGCTTGCTCGCCAGCCTCGCGAAAGGCCGCCCGCTGAAAGAGGCGGTGCTGCGCGGCTCGGCTTGCGCGTCGCATGTGGTGGCCCGCCCCGGCTGCGCGCCCGCCATGCCCGACACCGATCAACTCGCGGCATTTCTCGCCGCGCACCCCGGCCCGACCGAGGCCTAGGAAGGAGACATCATGCACATTGCCCCGCACGACAATCGCAACACGCCCATCGTGGATGCCGATGACCCCACCGTGCCGCTGAACTACTTCAACATCGTCAAACTGACGAAGGGCCAGAACTTTGAGTATCAGGTGCCGGGCTACGAGACCTGCATCGTGCCCGCCACCGGCACCGTGGATGTGGAGGTCGAGGGTGTCAGCTTTAACAAACTCGGCAACCGCAGCGAGGATGTCTGGGATGGCGAGCCCGAAGGCGTCTATGTGCCCGTCGGCGCCAAGGTGCGCCTGACTTGCACCTCGGACGCCACGGAGACCTTCATCGCGGGCGCCAGATACGACACCGTGCTGGAGCCGTTCGATGTGCGCGTGCCTGAACTCGACAAGGTGCAATATGGCTCCGACGACACCAAGACCCACCGCAAGATCAAGCACATCCTGGGCCAGAAGCAGCACGACAAGGTCGGGCGCCTGCTGGTCTCCGAGCTTTTCACTGTGGGGCAGGGCGGCTGGTCGGGCTTTCCTGCGCATAAGCATGACACCGACAATCTCCCACACGAGACGCGGCACGACGAGACCTACAACTTCCGCTTCCGGCCAAAGCATGGCTCTGGCGTGCAAATCCTGCAGCGCGAGGAGGGTCAGCCGGGCGATGCCTACCAGCTGATGGATGGCTCCACGATCTGCATCGACAAGGGCTATCACCCCTGCGCAGTGATGCCGGGCTACGAGATGTACTATTTCACCATCCTCGGCGGCCTTAGCCAGCGCAGCCTGGTGCAGTTTTTCCAGCCCACCCACGCCTATCAGATCGAGACGATCCCCGGCATCAAAGACATGGTGGCGAAGTTCAAGTGATGCAGTTTGCGACGTCGCAAGATGAACGGAGGGCAACCCCCGGCCGCGGGCACGGGGCTGCCCGGCGGTGCCGCCGGGCGATGTCTTTCAATTCAACGACCTGCGACGGGACATAGCTCATGCCCCTCGTCACCCTCTCCGACGTTCTCCAGCCCGCTCTCAAAGACGGCCACGCCGTCGCGGGCCTTGTCACCCTCGGCTGGGAGGACATGCGCGCCTATGTCGCCGCTGCCGAAGCCGAACACGTGCCGCTGATCCTGCAGGCGGGCCCCTCCTGCCGCGCACACACGCCGCTCCCGATTCTGGGCAAGATGTTTCGCCATCTCGCAGACGGGGCCAGCGTGCCCGTCGTCGCCCACCTCGACCATGGCTACACCGCTGTGGAGTGCCGCGAGGCGCTGGAGAGCGGTTTCACCTCTCTGATGTTCGACGGCTCCCGCCTGCCGCTCCAGCAAAACATCGACGAGACCGCCGCCATCGCCGAAATGGCGCACAGCGCGGGCATCTCTTGCGAGGGCGAGATTGGCTTTGTCGGCTACGCTCAGGGCGCCGCCTCCCAAGGCACCGATCCCGAGGAGGCCGCACAATTTGCCCGCGAGACCAAAGTCGACGCCATGGCGATCTCCGTCGGCAATGTGCACCTGCAGGAAAACAAGGAAGGCGGGCTCGACGAGCCCCGCATCCGCGCCATCGAAGCGTTGACGGATGTGCCGCTTGTGATCCACGGCGGCTCCGGCGTGCCGCTGGCCCAACGCCAGCACCTCGCCCGCACGTCCCATGTCTGCAAATACAACATCGGGACCGAGCTGCGCATGGCCTTCGGCGCCGCCCTGCGCGCCGCCGTCAACAGCGACCCGGCCCGCTTCGACCGTGTGGAGATCCTGAAGGACACCCACGACCCGCTGGTCGAGGCCACCCGCACCGTCCTGCGCGGGCTGACAGGAGAGACGCAATGCTGAACATTGGCCTCCTGGGCTGCGGGCGCATCGGCGCGGTGCACGCGGGCTCCATCGCGCGGCTCGATGGCGCACGGGTCAGTGCCGTCTCCGACGCGGTCCCCGCCGCCGCTCAGGCACTTGCCACAAAGGCGGGCGCGCAGACCCTCGACCCGGGCGAGCTGATCGCCAGCGCGGAGGTCGATGCCGTGGTGATCGGCACGCCGACCGACACGCATTACGATCTGATCCATGCCGCGGCCAAGGCGGGCAAGGCGATCTTCTGCGAAAAGCCCATCGACATGTCCGCCGACCGCATCCGCGACTGCATCACAGCGGTCGAGGCCACGTCGGTGCCCTTCATGACCGCCTTCAACCGCCGGTTCGACCCGAATTTCGCCCATCTGCAGGCCCGCCTCGCTGCCGGTGACATTGGCGAAGCGGAAATCATCACGATCCTGTCGCGTGACCCCTCACCGCCGCCTGTGAGCTATGTCAAAAGCTCCGGCGGCATCTTTCGCGACATGATGATCCACGATCTCGACATGGCGCGGTTCCTTCTGGGGGAGGAGCCGACGCACGTCTTCGCGGTGGGCTCCGCGCTGGTCGATCCCGAGATCGGCGCCGCCGGGGACGCCGATACCGCAGCGGTGACCCTCACCACCGCCAGCGGCAAGATCTGCCAGATCAGCAACTCGCGCCGTGCCACCTATGGGTATGACCAGCGGATTGAGGTGCATGGGTCACATGGCATGTTGCGCGCCGCCAATGTGCAGGAGCACACGGTCGAGACGGCGACAGCCATCGGCTTCGCCACCGCTCCGGCGGTGCACTTCTTTCTCGAACGCTACGAGGCGGCCTATCTGGCGGAGATGGCGCATTTCATCGCTGCCGTCCGCGACGGCACCGCGCCGTCGCCCGGCATCACCGACGGGCTGCGCGCCCAGATGCTCGCCGATGCCGCCACGCAGTCCTGGCAGACCGGTCAGCCTGTCTCAGTGGCGGGCAGCGCCTGACGCTCGGACGCGATCCGATGCGCGGCTGCGAGGTCCGCAACCAGATCCGCGCGCAACCGGTCCTGCTCCGCCGCATCGGGCGTGCGCAGAATATGCGCCGGATGCAGGGAGAGCAGCACGTCGCCGCCGTGCCGCCCACGCTCCAGCGTCCCGCGTCGGCGCATGACACCCGCACCATCACCAGTAAGCGCCAGCGCCGCCGTGGCTCCCAGCGCCAGAACCAAGCGCGGTCGCACGCGCGCAAGCTCCGCCTCCAGCCACCAGCGGCAATGATGGACTTCGCTGGTGTTGGGCCGCTGATGGATGCGCCGCTTGCCGCGTGTGACATATTTGAAGTGCTTCACCGCGTTGGTCAGATAGACCTCCGCGCGTGGCACCCCCGCCGCCTGCAGCGCCGCGTCCAGCACCTGCCCCGCAGGCCCGACAAAAGGCCGCCCCTGCAAATCCTCCAGATCGCCCGGCTGCTCGCCCACGATCATCAGCGCTGCGGTCGCCGGCCCGTCGCCCGGCACCGCTTGCGTGGCGCCGTGATGCAAAGGGCAGCGGGTACAGCCCGCAAGTGCTGCGGCAAACCCGTCCTGCGGCCCGCTCCAGTGATCCGGGGCCAGCGCCTCTGCGGCCCGTTGCACCCGGGCTGTGCGCAGAGGCGGCAGGGTGGGGGCCGCCGCTGCCATTGCCCGGGCGCGGGCCGGGGCCTCGGCGATCAACTCGGGTATGGCCGCAGCCTCGGGCATATTGTGCCAGTATTTCTTCGGCATTTCCGATTGCATGGCCTGCACTTTCAGCCGGGCCGGGTTGAAGATGTTGCGGAAGTAGGTGACCCACAGCCCCTCGCTCGCATCCTCAGGCATCTCGGGACGCGGCGCATCCAATAGAAACCGCAGCTGCCCGTCCTCGAAGATCGCCGAGACATCGGGCGTGAAAATCCGCCAGTCCATATCCGCAAAGCGGCGCGAAAAGAAGGTGGCGGTGAACTCAACCGTGTGATGCGTCGGCTCGAACCAGGCGGCGAAACTGCGGCGGGTGGCCTCCGGGTCGCCGATCTCGCGGAAGCGCACGAAGGCCTTCATCTTGTGCTTGCAGCGATGCACCGCCTTCTCCATCCGCCGCAGATGCGCGAGCGCCGGATCACCCCGATCCCGCATCAGCCCCGGCTCCCGCTGCAATCGCCAGAGAAAAGCATAAAGCCGGTCGAAGCGATCCGCATCGCTGTGCCAGATCACGGCACTGCTCATCGCAGCAAAGGCGCGGGGCACGCGGATCTCGCGGTTCACCTCGGGCACCTCTGCCTCGGTGTCAAACAGCCCCTGCGGCGCCTCGCCGTCCGTCCAGCGCAGCGCGTCCGGCGGCACGCCTGCGCTCAGGAACCCCCGCGCCGCCCGCCGCCACGCGGCCTCCGTGCCGATGCGCGGCAGGGTCACGCGCCCGGTCAAAACAGGCTCAGCTGTTCCGGCGGCGGCGCAAAGCGCGCGCGCAGATCGGCGCTGTCGGTCAAGCCGCCCGGGCTCCATCCCTGCGCGCTGACAAACGCCCGCGCCTTTTTCATCGACGCCCCGATGCGCAGCAGATCGTCATAGCGCAGCGCGCGGTGCCGCCGCGTGCCGAGGATGCGGTTCACCGTCTTCACCCCAAACCCCGGCACCCGCAGTAACATCTCGCGCGGCGCGCGGTTCACGTCCACCGGGAATTGCGCGCGGTTGGCCAGCGCCCAGGCAAGTTTCGGGTCCACCTCCAGATCGAGGTTGCCGCCGGGTGCCACGCCGGTGATCTCGTCCAGCTGAAAATCGTAAAACCGCAGCAGCCAATCCGCCTGATAGAGCCGATGCTCGCGCTGCAGAGGCGGGCTGACCAGCGGCAGCCGTGATGAGGAATCCGGGATCGGCGAGAACGCCGAATAATAGACCCGCTTCAACCCGTAAGAGCCGTATAGCCGTGTCGACTGCCCCAGAATGGTCGCGTCATTGGCCCCATCCGCGCCCACAATCACCTGCGTCGACTGGCCAGCGGGTGCAAAGCGGGGGGGCCGCTTGCCCGTATGGCTGCGATCCTTAGCCGCTTGCCGCCGCAGCCGCACATCGGCCATCGCCTTGCGAATCTGATCGGGGCTCTTCTCGGGCGCGTGCTGCTTGACGGAGGCATCCGTCGGCAGTTCCACGTTGATCGAAATGCGGTCGGCCAGCCGTCCTGCCTCCTCGATCAGCTCCGGCGCCGCGTCGGGGATGGTCTTGAGGTGAATATAGCCGCGAAAACTCTCCTCCTCCCGTAGCTTGCGGGCAATCCGCACCATATCCGCCATGGTCGCATCGGGCGAGCGGATGATGCCCGACGACAGAAACAGCCCCTCGATATAGTTGCGCCGGTAAAACTCGATGGTGAGCGTCACCACCTCCTCCACCGAGAACCGCGCGCGCTGTACGTTCGACGACACCCGGTTGATGCAATAGGCGCAATCATAGATGCAAAAATTCGTCTTCAAGATCTTCAGCAGGCTGATGCAGCGCCCGTCCGGCGCATAGGCGTGGCATATCCCTGAGCCCTCGTTCGAGCCCAGCCCCTTGCCATCCCGGCTGTCCCGCTTGGTCGAGCCGGAGGATGCGCAGGAGGCATCGTACTTCGCCGCGTCACTCAGAATCGCCAGCTTCTCTTTCATAGACAATCGCGCCATATGTTCCTGATATGTTCTCACTCAGGTCAAATCAAGCAAAAGCCCCTGCGACCTCTTGGCGCCACGCCGAAAAGCCGCCCAAAAAATAGTCAAACGCCGCGTAGATCATCACTCGTATCGCTGCAGAGCAGCATCCTCGGTTTACAAACCCCAAGCCACACAGCGATTTAAGGGCGGATGATGGGGAAGATGTCGATAATTGTGGTCGAGGCGGACCGCGACCGCGCGTTGCAGATCGTGGACGGTCTGAAGCAGGCAGGCGAGTTCGACATCCATGTTATATCCGAGCGCACACGCCTCGCCCGCGAGATCACCGCGCGCGAGCCCGACATTGTACTGATCGACATCGCCAACCCCTCCCGCGACACGCTGGAAGAACTGGCCCTCGCCACCGGACCGATGGAGCGGCCCGTGGCGATGTTCGTCGACCGCTCGGAGGCGGGACTCTCGGATGCGGCCATCGAGGCGGGCGTCTCGGCCTATGTGGTCGACGGGCTGCAGCCTGCGCGCGTGAAACCTGTCCTTGACGCTGCTATCGCGCGGTTCCGCATGTTCCATCGGATGCGCGCGGAACTGGCCGAGACCAAGCGCGCCCTAGAAGAGCGCAAACTGATCGACCGCGCCAAGGGCATGCTCATGAAGGCCCGCGGGGTCGAGGAAGAGGAGGCCTACGCCATCCTGCGCAAGGCCGCGATGGACCAGGGCAAGCGCGTGGCCGATGTGGCCTCGGCGCTGGTCACAGCCGCGGGGCTTTTGTCATGAGAACCGCCGCCCTCTCGGTGGGTTTCATCCCGCTGGTCGATGCCGCCCCCCTGGTCGTCGCGCAGGAAATGGGGTTTGCCGCGCAAGAGGGCATCGCCCTCGACCTCAAACGCGCGCCCTCCTGGTCGAGCCTGCGCGATATGCTGAGCTTCGGGCAGGTGGATGCGGCGCATATGCTCTCGACTGTGCCTGTTGCCGTCGCCATGGGCCTCGGCGGTGGCGGCACGCCGCTTGCTGCCGTCTCGGTGATGTCGGTGAACGGCAATGTGGTGGGCGTGAACCGCGCGTTGGAAGAGCGCCTGCGCGCTGCGGGTTACGGCTTTGACTTCGCGGACGCCCGCGCCGCGGGGCAAGCGCTCTTTGACGTGAGCGACCGGCCCTTGCGCGTCGGCGTCCCCTTCCCCTTCTCCATGCATGCGGAGCTTGTCTTTTACTGGCTCGCGAGCCTCGGGTCCGTGGCGGATGGCCAGATCGAGATCCGCACCGTGCCGCCGCCGCTCATGGCCGAGGCCATTGAGGCGGGTGAGATTGACGCCTTTTGCGTGGGCGAGCCCTGGGGCTCTCGCTCGGTCGAGAAGGGCGTGGGCGCGCTGCTCCTGCCGGGCACCGCAATCTGGAACTTCGCGCCGGAAAAGGTGCTGGCGGTCCGGCAGGACTGGGCCGAGACGGAGCAATCGCTGCTCTTCCGGCTGATTCGCTCGGTCTGGCGCGCGGGCCGCTGGCTGGCCGAGCGCGACTCGACCCTGCTCGCCACCGAACTGCTCAGCAAACCCGGCTATCTCGACCTACCGCCCGAGCTGATCGAACGTGCCCTGACCGGGCAGCTCACCATCAGCGCGGCGGGAGAGGAGCGGCACACACCGCAATTCGTCGAATTCGCCCGCGGGGCGGCGAACTTCCCCTGGCGCAGCCAGGCGGAGTGGATCGGGCACCAGATGGCGCTGCGCACAGGCCACGACCCGGCCGCAGCCCGCCAGGCTGCCGCGCAGGTCTACCGGACCGATCTTTTCCGCGCCGCCCTGAAGGACACCAGCGCCGATCTGCCCGGCGCCTCGTCGAAAATCGAGGGCGCTCTGGACGGCGACACCGCCGTCGCCTCCGCCGCCGGCCGCGTGATTCTGTGCCGCGACCGGTTCTTTGATGGGCGCGTTTTTGAGCCAACGGGCTGACATCTGCTGCAAATTTGTGCAGCTGCGGCGCTTCGCCCGCTGCGATGCAGAAAGTTTTCATAAAATCGCGGCGGCTCGCTTGATCGGCCCCCAAGTCGCTCGCATAACCATCCCATGAGCGGGCAAGGATGTCCGCGATCGAAATACTCCCCGCGATGGGGATTTACTGAGCAAAGCCGCTCGACCTGACCCGCCTCTCTCCTCCCCGGCGGTTTAGGTCGGCGGCTTTTTTTCTTGCCCGGAGGCACGGGCGCGAGAGCGAAAGGCTTTGATATGAAACACATTCTTCTCGGTCTGGTAGCCGCTGCGTTGAGCACGGGACCGGCACTGGCACAGTCACTGGAGCTGGAAAAGGACGAGCTGACCTTCGGCTTCATCAAGCTGACGGATATGGCGCCGCTGGCCGTGGCTTACGAGAACGGCTACTTCCTCGACGAAGGGCTTTTCGTCACGCTGGAGGCGCAGGCAAACTGGAAAGTGCTGCTCGATGGCGTGATCGGCGGCCAGCTTGACGGCGCGCATATGCTCGCAGGCCAGCCGCTCGCCGCCACCATCGGTTATGGCACGCAAGCGCATATCATCACGCCTTTCTCCATGGACCTCAACGGCAACGGCATCACCGTCTCCAACGAAGTCTGGGAGATGATGAAGCCCAACATCCCAACCATGGACGACGGCCGCCCGCAGCACCCGATTTCGGCTGAGGCACTGGCGCCGGTGGTTGAATCGTTCAACGCCAAGGGGGAGCCCTTCAACATGGGCATGGTCTTCCCGGTCTCGACCCACAATTACGAGCTGCGCTACTGGCTCGCGGCGGGTGGTCTGCACCCGGGCTACTACAGCCCCGAGAATATCTCCGGCCAGATCGGCGCCGATGTCTTCCTCTCCGTGACCCCGCCGCCGCAGATGCCCGCGACGCTCGAAGCCGGCACGATCCACGGCTACTGCGTGGGCGAGCCCTGGAACCAGCAGGCGGTATTCAAGGGCATCGGCGTGCCAGTGATCACCGACTACCAGCTTTGGAAGAACAACCCCGAGAAGGTCTTTGGCATCACCGCCGAGTTCGCCGAGCAGTATCCAAACACCACACTCGCGATCACCAAGGCGCTCATTCGTGCCGCCATCTGGCTCGATGAAAACGACAACGCCAACCGTCCGGCCGCCGTGGAAATCCTCAGCCAACCGGAATATGTGGGTGCGGATTATGACGTGATTGCCAACTCCATGACCGGCTTCTTCGAGTTCGAGAAGGGCGACAAGCGCGACATCCCCGACTTCAACGTCTTCTTCCGCTACAACGCCACCTATCCCTTCTACTCCGATGCCATCTGGTACTTGACGCAGATGCGCCGCTGGGGGCAGATCGACGAGGCGAAGGATGACCAGTGGTTCCACGATGTGGCCAAGGATGTGTACAAGCCCGAGATCTATCTCGCTGCAGCCCGTCTGCTGGTGGACGAGGGCCTTGCCAATGAAGCGGACTTCCCCTGGGACAGCGATGGCTACAAGGCCGCGACGCCTGCCGAAGACATCATCGACGGCATTCCGTACGACGGACGCAGCCCCAACGCTTATCTCGACAGCCTGCCTATTGGCCTGAAAGGCGGCCAGACGGTTGTGGGCTCCGAGGTCCGCGGGTGACGCAGGGCGGCGGGGCAAGGCGGGGTTAACCCGCCTTGCCCCGCCGCGCGCTCCGCACCGACGTAAAACCGACGTGATACCGACGCAAAACAGACGCCCCACGCACAGCCCTTTTGATCCCTCTCCAGGAGACCCCAGATGACCACAGTGGACCCGGATTTCGCCGCCGAAGAGGCCCGCGAGGCGCGCCGCGCCCGGCTCTTCACCCGCATCAACAAGGCCGACACCTGGTTTCAGGTTCTGGGGCTGGCGTGGATCACGCCGCTCCTGAAGGCCGCCGCTGGCGACAACCCGCGTGCTCAGATGAAGGACCTGTGGCGCCTTGCAGGGGTGCCGCTTTTAGCCATCTGCGCCTTCCTGCTGATGTGGGGCACGCTGGCGCCCAAGGTGCAGACCTCGCTGGGTGCGGTGCCTGGTCCCGCGCAGGTCTGGGCCGAAGTGGTCAACCTGCACGAGGATGCACAGGCCAAGGCCGCGAAAGAGGCCAAGTTCAACGAGATGGTCGAGAAGCGCAATCAAAAGCTGATCGACGCGGGCAAGGCCGATCAGGTCAAGACCATCGCCTATACCGGCGCGCCGAGTTACTACACGCAGATCTGGACCTCGATCAAAACGGTCTTCTTCGGTTTCATGATTGCGACGGTCGTGGCTGTGCCGCTAGGCATTGCGGCAGGGCTGTCGCCAACCGCCAACGCAGCCCTCAACCCCTTGATTCAAATCTTCAAACCGGTCTCGCCGCTCGCCTGGCTGCCGATTGTGACCATGGTGGTCTCGGCGGTCTACGTCACGCAAGACGGCTGGTTCGCCAAATCCTTCCTGATCTCGGCCATCACCGTCACGCTCTGCTCGCTCTGGCCGACGCTGATCAACACCGCGCTTGGGGTCGCTAGCATCGACAAGGACCTGGTGAACGTCTCCAAGGTCTTGAAAATGAATACCTATACCAAGATCACCAAGCTGGTGCTGCCATCGGCTTTGCCGCTGATCTTCACCGGTCTGCGCCTGTCGCTCGGTGTCGGTTGGATGGTTCTGATCGCCGCTGAAATGCTGGCGCAGAACCCTGGTCTCGGCAAATTCGTCTGGGATGAGTTTCAGAACGGCTCCTCCAGCTCACTGGCCAAGATCATGGTGGCGGTCTTCACCATCGGGATCATCGGCTTCCTGCTCGACCGGGTGATGTACGCGCTGCAATCGCTCTTCACCTTCACGAAAAATCGGTGAGCATGATGGGCATTCTGACATTCGACCAGGTCTCAAGAAGCTTCGGTGAGACGCCAGTCCTCAAGAATATCACCCTCGACGTGCAGGAAGGCGAGTTTCTTGTGATCCTCGGCTTCTCCGGCACCGGGAAGACCACGCTGATCAATATGATGGCCGGGCTTGATGCGCCCTCCACCGGCAGCGTGAGTTTTCGTGGCAAGCCGATCACTAGGCCTGGGCCGGAGCGGGGGGTGATTTTTCAGAACTACTCCCTGATGCCCTGGCTTACGGTGACGGGCAACGTGCGGCTGGCGGTGGATACTGTGTTTCCGGAGCTGTCCTCGGTGGAGAAGGCCGAGAAGGTCGCGCATTACGTCAAGATGGTGGGCCTGAGCCACGCAGCAACCCGTCGCCCGGCGGAGCTGTCGGGCGGGATGCGCCAACGGGTCAATGTGGCACGCGCCTTGGCGATGAACCCGGAGGTGCTGCTGCTGGATGAGCCGCTCTCGGCGCTCGATGCGCTGACCCGTGCCAATCTGGCCGATGAGATCGAGCATATCTGGGAAGCGGACCGCAAAACCTGTGTGCTGATCACCAATGATGTGGATGAGGCCATCGTTCTGGCCGACCGGATCATCGCGCTGACGCCCGAGGGCACCCTGGGCAAAGAGTTCAAGGTGAACATCCCGCGTCCGCGCGATCGCTCTGCCATGAACAACGATGCCACCTTCAAGGCGCTGCGGGCTGAGGTCACGGGCTATCTGATGGATGTGGGCATTGAGGCGAAGGTCGAAGGCACGCGCGAGCTGCCGGATGTGACGCCCATTCACGGGGTGCCGATGGCGGTGGCGGATGCGCAGAAGGGTCTGATCGATCAGCGCTTTCTGGATTTCAGCCAGCTGCACAAGGTTTATCCGACGCCGAAAGGGCCGCTCACCGTTGTTGAGGATTTTGACCTCAAGATCGACCGGGGCGAGTTCATCTCGCTGATCGGCCATTCGGGCTGCGGCAAATCCACGGTGCTGACCATGGCGGCGGGTCTCAATGAGATATCCAAGGGCGCCATCAAGCTCGATGGCCGCCACGTGGAGGGTGCCGACCCTGAGCGCGCCGTCGTCTTCCAGTCGCCCAACCTCTTTCCTTGGCTGACCGCCAAGCAGAACGTCGCCATCGGTGTTGACAAGGTCTATCCGCGCGCCAGCCAGTCTGAGCGGCAGGATGTGGTGGAATACTACCTCGAACGCGTAGGCCTGGCTGACGCGATGGATAAGTCTGCAGCCGATCTCTCGAACGGCATGAAACAGCGGGTGGGCATCGCACGCGCCTTTGCGCTGTCGCCCAAACTGCTCCTGCTCGATGAACCCTTTGGCATGCTCGACAGCCTCACGCGGTGGGAGCTGCAGGAGGTGTTAATGGAGGTTTGGTCGCGCACCAAGGTCACTGCGATCTGCGTCACCCACGACGTGGACGAGGCGATCTTACTCGCCGATCGTGTGGTGATGATGACCAACGGCCCGCAGGCGACCATTGGCAAGATCACAAAAGTGGATCTGCCGCGCCCGCGCACGCGCAAGGCGCTGTTGGAGCATCCCGACTACTACACCTATCGGCAGGAAGTGCTCGATTTCCTGGAAGAATACGAGCACGGCAACACACCCAAGGCGGCGCAAAAGAGCGCCCCAAAGGCTATGGCGGCGGAGTGAGCCCCATGACTCTATTCAACGTCTTTACTGGTACGCCCGGCGGGTACCGCCGGGCATTCCCCGACCGCCCCGTTTTGCCATGGGCAAACCTACGGTTTGACGGGCAGGGGATTCTTTCCCACCCGCGGCCAGGGAATGCCCTCCGCGAAGTTTGCAAAGGGTCGCTTACATGACCGAAGAAAAACAAAAACTCATTGTCATCGGGGCAGGCATGGCGTCGGGTCGGGTGCTGGAGCATCTCACCGAGACCGACCGTGACGCCTATGACATCACCCTCTTCAACGCAGAGCCGCGCGGGAACTACAACCGCATCATGCTCTCTCCCGTGCTCTCCGGTGAGAAGACCTACGAAGAGATCGTCACCCATGATGACGCTTGGTACGCTGAGGCTGGCGTATCCTGCCGCTTTGGTGAGCGCATCGCTGGCATCGACACAACCGCCAAGACCGTCACCTCGGAGACGGGCGAGGTGCTGGCGTATGACAAGCTGCTCTTCGGTACTGGCTCCAATCCCTTCATGATACTGCTGCCGGGGCACGACCTTCACGGTGTAATCGCCTACCGCGACCTCGAAGACACGCAAAGAATGATGGCCATGGGGCCAGACAACAAAGTCGTCGTCATCGGCGGTGGCTTGCTGGGGCTCGAAGCCGCTGCTGGTATGGCCGCGCGCGGCGTCGATGTGACCGTGGTGCATATCATGGGCCACTTGATGGAGCGCCAGCTGGATGAGGCGGCAGGCTACTTGCTGCGCAAGTCTCTGGAAGAGAAGGGCATCACCATTCTTTGCGGTGCCAACTCCAAGGAAATCCTCGGGGGTGACGGTCGCGTGCGGGCTTTGATGCTCGATGACGGGACGGAATTGCCCTGCGACCTGCTCGTCATGGCGGTGGGTATCCGGCCGAATGTCGCGCTGGCGCAGGACGCTGGGTTGGCCGTTGGGCGTGGTATTCACGTCGATGACCAGATGCTGACCTCCGTCGAGGATGTGCTTGCCGTTGGCGAATGCGTCGAACACGATGGCGCGGTCTTCGGTTTAGTTGCCCCGCTCTACGATCAGGCCAAGGTCGCGGCGCAAACGCTACTGGGCGAAGAGGCGGCGTTTGTGCAGAAAAGCCTCTCCACCAAGCTCAAGGTCACCGGCTGCGATCTCTTCTCTGCTGGCGACTTCGCAGAAGGGGAAGGCCGCGAAGACATCGTCTTCCGCGACCCGTCGCGCGGCGTCTACAAGCGCCTCGTGATCGAAGATGACAAGCTCGTCGGTGCGGTCATGTATGGCGACACAGCTGACGGCAACTGGTTCTTCGGGCTGATCAAGGACGGCACCGACATCTCCGAGATGCGCGAGACGCTGATTTTTGGGCCCGCCTATCAGGGAGGGTCCCCCGTGGACCCCCTGTCAGCCGTTGCAGCCTTGCCGCCTGAGGCGGAAATCTGTGGCTGTAGCGGCATTTGCAAATCCACCATCACCGATGCCATTGCGGGTGGCGCGACCGACCTTGGCGCTGTGCGCGCGACCACAAAGGCCAGCGCCTCTTGCGGCACTTGCACGGGGCTGGTCGAGCAGCTGTTGCAGGTTACGCTGGGCGACGACTTCCAGATGCCCGCCGCGCAATCGGTCTGCGGCTGTACCGACCTGACCCATGAGGACGTGCGGCGGCTGATCAAGTCGCAGGAGCTCAAGTCGCAACCCGCTGTCTGGCAGGAGCTGGGCTGGACAACGCCCAACGGCTGCCATGTCTGTCGTCCAGCAGTGAACTTTTATCTGCTGGCCGACTGGCCGCTGGAGTACCGCGACGACCCGCAAAGCCGGTTCGTGAACGAGCGCAAGCACGCCAACATCCAGAAAGATGGTACCTTCAGCGTCGTGCCGCGCATGTGGGGCGGCATCACCAACCCCGACGAATTGCGCGCCATCGCCGATGCGGCCGAGAAATACGACGTGCCAACCGTCAAGGTGACCGGCGGCCAGCGCATCGACCTGCTGGGCGTGAAAGGCGAAGACCTGCCCTACATCTGGGCCGATCTGAACAAGGCTGGGCTGGTCTCGGGTCACGCCTATTCCAAGGGTCTGCGCACGGTGAAAACCTGTGTGGGGACCGATCACTGCCGCTTTGGTACGCAGGACTCCACCGGTCTTGGTATTAAGCTGGAGAAGGTGCTCTGGGGCTCCTGGACGCCGCACAAGCTGAAACTCGCGGTCTCAGGCTGTCCGCGCAATTGCGCGGAGGCGACCTGCAAGGACATCGGCGTCGTCTGCGTCGACAGTGGCTATCAGATCAGCATCGGCGGCGCGGCGGGCATGGACGTGAAGGAGACCGAACTGCTGGTGCAGGTGCCGACGGAAGAGGAGGCCATTGAAGTTATTATGGCCGTGACCCAAGCCTACCGAGAAGGCGCGAAGTATCTCGACCGCATCTACAAGTGGCTGGCCAAGGTCGGCATGGAGTGGGTCAAGGCGCAGGTGGTCGAGGATCTCGACAACCGCCGCGCGCTGGCGGAGCGGTTCGAGCTGTCGCAGAGCATCTACCGCAAGGACCCCTGGGCGGAACGGGCCAAGGAGCCTGCGCCCTTTGCCCCCCTTGCCAATCTGGAGCTGGAGGCCGCGGAATGAGCTGGATCGACATTGGACATATCGACGACATCCCGCTGCGCGGGGCACGCGTGGTCAAGACGCCGGTGGGTTGTGTCGGGCTTTTCCGGACAGGCGAAGCGGAGGTCTTTGCCGCCTCCAACAGCTGCCCGCACAAGGGCGGCCCGCTGAGCGAAGGCATCGTGCACGGGCAAAAGGTGACCTGCCCGCTGCACAACTGGGTCTTCGACTTGAACTCAGGTGAAGCCTTGGGTGAAGACGCCCGGATTGCAATATATCCCGTGCGCCTCGATGCAGGCCGCATCCTGCTGGATGGCGCGGCAGTGGGCAAGCGGAGTGCGGCCTGATGGACGGCAGCGGCCTGCCTGAGACCCGCTCCACCTGCCCCTACTGTGGGGTGGGCTGTGGTGTGCTCTTGCGCCCGGACGGGCAGGGCGGGCTGGCGGTGCGCGGCGACCCGGATCACCCGGCCAATCGCGGCAAGCTCTGCTCCAAGGGGGCCGCGCTGGGTGAGACCGTCGGCCTCGGCACGCGGCTGCTTGCACCACAGATTGGCGGTGTCGATGTCCCCTGGGACAGGGCGCTAGAGACCGTCGCGGCACGCTTCTCCGACACCATCGCGGAGCACGGGCCGGACAGTGTGGCCTTCTATGTCTCGGGGCAATTGCTGACCGAAGACTATTATGTTGCCAACAAGCTGATGAAGGGGTTCATCGGCTCAGCCAATATCGATACGAACTCGCGCCTCTGCATGGCTTCGACCGTCGCGGGACACAAACGCGCCTTCGGGACCGACACGGTGCCGGGCACCTACGAGGATCTGGATGAGGCCGATCTTGTGGTGCTTGTCGGCTCCAACCTCGCCTGGTGCCACCCGGTCCTCTACCAAAGGCTCATGGCAGCGCGGGCCACGCGCGGCACGCGGATCATCGTGATCGACCCGCGCCGCACGGCCAGCTGCAATCAGGCCGATCTGCACCTCGCCTTGGCTCCCGGCAGCGACGTCGCGCTTTTCAATCATCTGCTCACGAGGATCTACGAGGGCGGGGCGCTCGACAAATCATATCTGCAGCATGTCTCTGGCTTTGACGCAGCGCTTTGCGCCGCCTACGCGGATGATCTTGGTGTGACGGGGCTCGACCAGGAGGAGGTCGCGCGCTTCTGCCAGGCCTGGATCGGAACCGAGAAGGTCGTCACCATCTTCAGCCAGGGGGTGAACCAATCGACCTCCGGGTCCGATAAGGTCAACGCGATCCTGAACTGCCATCTGGCGACGGGTCGGATCGGCAAGCCGGGCATGGGCCCGCTGTCGGTCACCGGCCAGCCCAACGCGATGGGCGGGCGTGAGGTCGGGGGCCTTGCGAATATGCTGGCCTGCCATCTGGATCTGGAGAATGCCGATCATCGCGCCGCCGTGCGCGGGTTCTGGAGCAGTGGTCCGCTGCCCATGGCGCCAGGGCTCAAGGCCGTCGATATGTTCGACGCGGTGGAAGAGGGGCGCATCAAGGCCCTCTGGATCATCCACACCAATCCCGCTGTCTCCATGCCGGATGCGGATCGCGTGGCGCGCGCCATCGCCACCTGCGCGTTCACCGTGGTGAGCGATGTGACGGCGGAGACCGATACAGCGCGGTTGGCCGACGTGCTGCTGCCCGCCACCGCCTGGGCCGAGAAAAGCGGCACGGTCACCAACTCCGACCGGACGATCAGCCGACAGCGCGCGGTGCTGCCCGCACCAGAATGGGTACGCGATGACTGGGCCATTCTTGCAGAAGTCGGGCGGCGCATGGGGTGGGAGGCGGCGTTTGACTATGCAGGCCCGGCAGAGATTTTCCGCGAGCATGTAGCCCTTTCCGCAATTGCGGGCCGCTTCGGCAAGGATTTCGATATCTCGGGTCTGCGCGACTTGGACGACACAGCTTACGATGCTCTGCCACCAACCCGCTGGCCTGTCTCTGACGCGAAAGACGGCGGGCGCTTCTTTGCCCAGGGCGGGTTCTACCACGCTGACGGCAAGGCGCGCATGCTGCCGCTGCGGTGGCGTGCCCCTGCGGCCAAGACCGACCGGCGCTTCCCGTATCGTCTGAACACAGGCCGCATTCGCGACCAGTGGCACACGATGACGCGCACGGCGCTGTCGCCCCGCCTCTCGGCGCATCTGGCCGAGCCCTTTGTGGATATTCACCCTGCGGATGCTGCCGAGATCGGCGTCGCCGCCGCCGATCTGGTGCGGCTGG
Organism: Roseobacter cerasinus; assembly: GCF_009811755.1. Taxonomy (GTDB): domain Bacteria; phylum Pseudomonadota; class Alphaproteobacteria; order Rhodobacterales; family Rhodobacteraceae; genus Roseobacter; species Roseobacter cerasinus. The sequence goes on along the minus strand of NZ_BLIV01000001.1, from coordinate 608,795 downwards.
CCAGCCCGCAGGGCAGCGCGATCCTGCGCGCCCGGCTGACCGAGGCACAGACCCCCGGTCAGCTCTTTGCACCGATGCATTGGACGGCGGATTACGCGCCCACGGGACGTATCGACGCAGTGGTGGCGGGCGCGACCGATCCGGTCTCGGGCCAGCCTGAAAGCAAGGCCGCCGTGGTCAGTGCCGCGCGGTTCGAGGCGGTGTGGTATGGCTTCGCGGTCTCCGCGACGGAGTTCAAACCAGAGGCGTCCTATTGGGCGCGGGCACGCACCCCGGCGGGCTGGCGGGCGGAGCTTGCCTGTACCGCGCCGGTCGCGGATTGGGAGGCGGAGGCGCGCCGGATGTTCGGCCTGCCAAGCGCCAGCGCCATGGTCGTCGAGGACGTGGCGCGCGGGACGGCGCGGCTGGCCTTTCTCGAGGCCGGTCGGCTGGTGGCCGCCCTCTTCGTCTCGCCCCGGCCCGTAGCCGTGATGCGCGATTACCTTGCGGGCCAGATCGACCAGCCGGGCACGGACATCCTCACGGGCCTCACCCCGGCAGATCGCCCCGACCCGGGGCCCGTGATCTGCGCCTGTCTGGATGTGGGTGTGAACACCATCCTGAGCGCTATTGAAACCCAAGGCCTGCTGTCGGTCGATCAGATCGGTGCGGCCCTAGGCGCGGGCACGAATTGCGGCTCGTGCCGACCGGAACTCGCCGCCCTGCTTGCGGCGCGTGTCGTTCGCGAGGCGGCTGAGTGATGCTGGGCGAGCATGTGCGCATCCTCGGGCGCGGCCCCGGCCGGTCCCGATCCCTGACGGAAGAGGAAGCACAGGCCGCCATGCGGCTCATGCTGTCTGGCGAGGCAGCGCCCGAGGCCATCGGTGCTCTGCTGATGCTCTTGCGCATGAAGGGTGAAACGGCGGAGGAGATCGCGGGTTTTGCGCGCGCCGCTCAGCAGAGCGTGACGGCGCTGCCGGAGGTTGATCTTGACTGGCCCAGCTACGCCGCCGGGCGCACGCGCGGGCTGCCGTGGTTTTTGCTGTCGGCCCGGCTGGTCGCAGCCTCCGGTCACCCTGTCTTGCTGCACGGGTGGAACGGGCCCGACCTTGCCGTGCGCAACGGGCTCGCGGCCGGTGGCATCGCCATGGCTCGAAACGCAGACGATGCCGCAGCGCTGATCGTCCGCGACGGCATCGCCTATCTGCCGCTGGAGCAGCTGTGCCCGTCGCTCTTTGCGCTGCTGAACCTGCGCGAGGTGTTGGGCCTGCGCTCCTGTATCAACACGGTCGCCCGCATGCTCAACCCCGCAGGGGCTGCAGCCAGCGTGCAGGGGGTCTTTCACCCCTCTTACCGGTTGCTGCAGGCGGATGCGGCCCAGCTCCTTGGATGGCGCAGCCTGACCGTGATCAAGGGCGGCGGCGGCGAGTTTGAGCGCCACCCGTCAAAAAGCGTATCCGGCTTTGGGCTGCGGCAGGGCAACCCGTGGCAGGCGGTTCTCCCCGCCATGCAGAGCGGGGCACGGCGCCTTGATGATGGCCAGCGTGACGCTGAACAACTGGCCCGGCTGTGGCGTGGAGAGATCCACAACCCCTTCGCGGATGCCATCATTGTGGGCACGGCGGCGCTGGCCTTGGGCACACTTGGCGTGGCCCAGTCCGAAGAGGTCGCCATGCAACTTTGGACCGCACGCCACCGGGCAACGGCAGCATAAGGACAGACGATCATGAAAAGCTTTCCCATGTTCATCCGCACCTCAGGCCGCCGGGTTGTGATCCTCGGCGGGGGCGAGCAGGCGGCCCAGAAGATGCGGCTGATCCTGAAAAGTGATGCGCAGATCGAGATAGCGGCCCCGGCCCTTGACCCGGAATTGAAGGGTGTTGTGGGGGCAGGGCGCGCGCAGTGGCACCGGGGTGGCATTGCCCCTGAGTTCTTTCGCGGAGCCGCGATGGGGTTCATCGCAACCGGGTGCCCGGGGCTGGATGCGAGCTTGCACGCGCTGGCGCAGGAGGCGGGCTGCCCGGTGAATGTGGTGGACCAGCCAGCGCTGTGTGATCTGACCACGCCGTCAATTGTGGACCGCGACCCTGTGGTGGTGGCGATCGGCAGCGAAGGCACGGCTCCCGTTCTGGCGCGGCAGATCAAGACACGGGTGGAGGAGGTGCTGCCGCCCACGCTTGGCGGGCTGGCTGCTGCGGCGGGTCGGTTGCGCTCGGCTGTCGCACAGCAGGTGCCGCGCCCGGCGCGCCGCGCCTTTTGGCGCTGGGTCTTTGCGGGTCCGCCGCGCGATCATTGGACGCGCGGGGCCGAACGGGATGCGATCACCACGATCAAGCAGGCGATCCTTAAGGGTGGTGCCCCTGATACGCCGCAGGAGGGGTCCGTTGCGCTGATCGGCGCGGGGCCCGGCGCGCGTGATCTGCTGACGCTACGGGCGGTGGCCCGTTTGCAGGAGGCGGACGTCATTTTCTATGACCGGCTGGTCGATCCGGAGGTTCTTGAGCTGGCCCGCCGGGACGCGGAACGTGTTTACGTGGGCAAGGTTGTCGGAGCCCATGCCTGGCCGCAGGAGCAGATTAACGCGCTGATCGTGGCCGAAGCGCTGAAGGGCAAACAGGTGGTGCGGCTGAAATCCGGCGACCCGGGGGTCTTTGGCCGGGGCGGTGAGGAGATTGCCGCAGCGGAGGCCCGGGGCATCTCGGTGGAGATTGTTCCCGGTGTCACAGCGGCCTGCGCCGCAGCCGCCTGTGCAGGCATCAGCCTGACCGAGCGCGGCGTGACAAACAGCCTTGTGCTTGCCACAGGCACAGGCGCGGATGGCGAGATGCCGCATCTCTCCGATCACCTGAGCGGGCCAGGTACAACCACTGCTTTTTACATGGCGACGCGGCAAGCGGCACAGATCAGCGCAGCCTTGCGGGTGCGGGGCGTGCCGCAAGACCTGGAATTCACCTTGGCTGTTGATGTCTCAAAGCCGGGACAACGCATTCTCACAGGGCCGATCCGCCAATTGGATCAGGTCATCCGTGATCACGGTGTGACAGGCTGTGCGGTGATCCTGCTGCGTTGGCCAGTTTCGGTGCAGCGGCAGCCACTCCCCAGTGGCCAGATCGACGTCGCCCCCGTTGCCTTGGTCTCGTAGGGGGTCTTCTCGCCGTGCCGGTCTAGAGCTTGTTGACCGGCACTTTCAGCGACATGTTGCCCGCCTCGTCCCGCGGCACCTCGCCCGCGCGAATATTGACCTGCAGCGAGGGGATGATCAGCTGCGGCATGGCGAGTTGCGCGTCCCGTTCTGTCCGCATCTTGACAAAAGCATCGCGACTTGTGCCATCGCCCACGTGAATGTTGGCGGCGCGCTGCGCGCCGATTGTGGTCTCCCACGCGATGGCCCGCCCGCCCGGCCCGTAGTCGTGACAGACAAAGAGGCGCATCTCGTCTGGCAGGCTGAGAATGCGCTGGATTGAATCGTAAAGCTGCCCCGCATCCCCTCCGGGAAAATCGGCGCGGGCGGATCCTCCATCCGGCATGAAGAGCGTATCCCCGGCAAAGGCCGCATCGCCCAGGATGTGCACCATGCAGGCGGGCGTGTGCCCCGGCGTGTGCAGAGCAAAGCATTCCAGCTGCCCCACGTGATAGCTGTCACCGTCCTTGAAGAGCGCATCGAACTGCGAGCCATCGCGCTGGAACTCGGTGCCTTCGTTGAAGATCTTGCCAAATGTGTCCTGAACAGTCTGGATATGCTCCCCGATCCCGATCTTGCCGCCCAGCTTTTGCTGGATGTAGGGCGCGCCAGACAGGTGATCTGCGTGCACATGGGTCTCGATGATCCAGTCGAGCGTCAGCCCCTCCTGCTCAATGAAGGCGATGATCTCGTCCGCGCTGTCATAGCTCAGGCGCCCGGAGGCGTAGTCGAAGTTCATCACCGCATCGATGATGGCGCAGGAGGTGCTGTCCGGGTCCTGCACGACATAGCTGATGGTGTTGGATTGCGCGTCAAAGAAGGACTGCACCTTGGGATGCTTGTGCATGTGAACATTGGGCAACGTCATGATAGATCCTCCGATCGCACCAAAGGTAGGACCGGGCGTGCTGTCAGACAAGTGGGTTGAGCGCCGCAGCGGACGGAGCGTCTAGTCCTTGGCCTCCACCTCTTCGACCGGCCCGCCCTTCTCGGCCCAGGTGGAAAAGCCTTCTTTCAGATGCGCCGCGTCGAACCCCATGTCCTGCAGCGTCGCCACCGTCAGCGCTGATCGCCAGCCCGAGGCGCAGTGGAACACATAGGACTTTCCCTCCTGCGCGAAGACTTCCTTGTGATAGGGGCTGTCGGGATCGACCCAAAATTCGATCATCCCGCGTGGTGCATGCACGGACCCGGGGATGGCGCCGCTGCGCTGGCGTTCGCGAATGTCGCGGATGTCGACAATCACAACATTCGGGTCATCAACCTGCGCAATCAGATCGGCGGTTTCGACTTCCTCGATGCGGGCGCGGGCGGCGGCGACCATCTCGGCTGCGGTGGTTTTGAGCTTTGTCATCTGCTGTGCCATCGTTGGAAAAGGTTCAGGGTAATGTTGGCGAAACCGTCTCGGCAATGCAACCAACCGTTCCGTCAGGCCGGAGTGATCCGCCGGACCGACGCGCGAGGTTCAAGCCGGGTTTCAAGGTTTATCGGCGCGGCGCGCTCTCCGGTCTCGATCCACTGCGCGAGGGTTTCACCTGCGCAGGCGCCCATCCTGCGCACCGGCAAATGCACAGAACTCAACGGCGGCCAAAGGCTGTGCGAGCTTGGCAAATCATCAATGCCGATGACCGAGATATCCTCGGGGACCTCAAGTCCGCATCGTCGCAGACCATGAAGAGCTCCCTGCGCCAGCACGTCAGACAGGCACAGCAGCGCCGTGATATGGGCGGGGATGGTGGCCACGTGATCTGCGGCGGCGGCGACTGTGACCGGTATTTCACGCACGGTAAGCCGGGCCTGCGTGCATCCCGTCAGCGCGTCGAGGCGCGCCTTCGTCCGATCATTGTTCCAGGTGGGGCCGGACAGAACCAGAATATCCGAATGCCCCATATCTACGAGATGATGCAGCGCTTGCCGGGCCGCTGTGCCGTTGTCATAGCCGATGGTCGGCGTCTCGCTGTTGGGGTCGAAATAGGAGGTGGCGATCACCGGAGTCTTATGGCGTTTGATAAGTGCTTCGAAAGTGGCGCTGCGGGTGATGCCGGAGACGACGAAACCTTCGACACCGAGGTTGAGAAGATCCAGTGCCCGCTGGGCCTCGCGCTCCGGGTCGTCATTTGTGGTGGCCACCACGAGGGAGAAGCCGTGATCGGCCAGGGTGAGTTCCAGCGCATCAAGGAAGCGCGAAAAGATCGCATGGTCGAGTGTCGGCACCAGAGCCCCGATCATATACGTGCGGCCCGAGTTGATGGCCCGCGCGGCGGGGCTGGGCACAAAGTCGAGTGCGTCGACCGCGCTCTGCACGCGAGACTGGGTCGCCTCCGCGACATTCGACGCGCCGCTCATCACGCGGGACACGGTCGCCACCGAAACACCCGCATGGCGTGCGACGTCGCGCATGTTGGCACGCCTCTTAGCCTGTTTTTTGGTCAATCCCTGCTCCCTGGCCTGTTAGGACCAAATTGGCCTATTGACACATGTAACTAGTTTCATACACCGTGCACACGTCAAAACAGCTTTGCTTCCGGACGCGCCATGCAAGTCTTCTCTCCCTTGCGCCACTTTTCAAATATCGGTCATTTGTCCGGGGCACGCAACTTCGCTGGATTCTCTGACAGCTCGCGCACAACCCATGATATCGCACCACGCGGCAGTTTGAAGCTGCAGCTCGAGCCGGGTGACCTGTTGCGAATTGCACTGCCCTCGGAGGTCGCCCGCACGGGGCTATTGGCCTTCGATGCAGAGGGTAACCGGGGCGACCAGAGCCTCGGCCTTGCCCCAAATGCTGCTGTTCCAATCTGCGATTTCGACGCGACCGAGCTTGTTGGTTGGATGGTCGCGCGTGGCGCTGATGTGGGCGCGGTGCTGAAGCTCAGCCCGCTTGGCTACCTCGCGGACGGTCTTGTGTTGAGGGCGCCGCGGTCGCTGACCGTCTGGATCGTGAACCCGGTCACGTCGTCGGATCTGGTCAACGCGGCTGGTGCAGGCGCTGTGGTTGTCGAGCATACGCTGGCGGATGGAAAGTCACGCCTGCCAGACCCTTTGGGAGAGGTGCGCGAAGAGTTCACCGTGGCGCGCGGCACCGCGCAGGCCTATGAGCTGCGGCGCGGCGAATTCCTTCAGATCATCGACGTGGAGGGGCAGCAGTGCTCGGATTTCCAGGCGCTCAGCCTCGCCGGGCTGGATCGGTCGCGGGAGCGCATGATTGACGCAACCGCGACCCGCAGCATGGTGCGGCGGTCGTTTCCGGGGCCGGGCCTTTTCGACAAATTTTACGATGCAGACATGTCACCCATGCTGAGCGTTCTGCAGGACACCTGCGGGCGGCATGACACCTTTGGTCTGGCTTGCACCGCGCGTGGCTATGAAGAGCGCGGTTTCCCCGGGCACATCAATTGCTCGGACAATATCTCCGAAGCGACGCAGCCCTTCGGCGTGGCCCCGCGCCGGGCCTGGCCAGCGATCAACTTCTTCTGGAACACCTGGGTCGATCCCCATCACCACATCCAGAGCGACGAGAGCCACTCCCGACCCGGCGACTATGTGGCGATGGAAGCGCTGGATGATCTGGTCTGCGTGAGCACGGCCTGCCCGGACGACATTGATCCGATTAACGGGTGGAACCCCACCGACGTGCATGTGCGGATCTACCGCCCCGAAACCAAAATCCAACGGTCTGTTGCCTACCGCACCAAGGAGGATGCCCCGATGCAGATCAGCCAGGAGTCGGCCTTTCACACCCGATGGGCCCCTCTGACCGATCAATTTGCGCCTGCGCGGGATTTGTGGGTGCCGCTGTCCTTCCCGTCGCAGGGCACCTTGGGCGAATACTGGGCCTGCCGCGAAGCCGCGACGCTGCAGGACATGAGCGGTCTGCGCAAGTTCGATGTGATCGGTCCGGACGCCGAAGCGCTGCTGCAGCGGGCCATGACACGCGACATCGCACGGCTCGCCGATTGGCGCGGAACCTATTCGCTGATGTGCGATGACACCGGGCAGGTCATCGACGATGGCACCCTGTTCCGCATGGGCGCGCATCTCTTCCGCTGGTGCTGCGGCTCGGAAGAGAGCGGGCGTGCCCTGTCGAACCTCGCAGACCGGGAGGGGCTGCAGGTACGCATTCACGACCTCGGCGGTGCCTTGCCAAATCTTGCGCTTCAGGGGCCGAAATCGCGCGATATCCTACGCAAATTTGTCTTTACGCAACCGCATGTGCCTGCATTGGATCAGGTGAAGTGGTTCGGAGCGACCGTGGCCCGCGTTGGTGATCGGGAGGGCGCGCCTTTCTTCCTGACGCGCAGCGGCTACACCGGTGAGCTGGGCTATGAAATATTCTGCTCCAAGGAAGATGCAGTCGCGGTCTGGGATGCGGTCATGGAGGCGGGCGAGGAGTTTGGCTTGCAACCCATGGGCTCTGCCGCCTTGGAGATCATCCGCATCGAGGCGGGGCTGGCCGCCGCGGGCGCGGAGTTCGGCACGGGTGTGGACGCCTTTGAGGCCGGTCTGGGCTTTGCGGTTGACCTGAAGAAAGCTGATTTCATCGGCAAGGCCGCGCTGGAGCGCAACGCCGCCGCACCGCGTCGCGTTTTGAAGGGCCTGCTGCTGGATTGCCAGGATGTCCCGCCGCATGGTGCGCCCGTCTATAGAAATGAACGGCAGGTGGGTGTTGTCACCTCCGCCACGCAGTCGCCCTTGCTGGAGCGCGCCATCGCGATGGTCCAGCTCAATATCGAGCATTCCGAGACGGGGCAAAAGCTGGAGGTGGGGCTGCTCGACGGGCGCATGAAGCGGCTGTCTGGCGACGTCACTTCCGTGCCCTTCATTGATCCGCAACGAAAGAAGGCCCGCGTATGAGCGTCGTAGAACTGGAAAATGTCTGGAAAGTCTTTGGCAGCCGCTCAGCGGACGCCATGGCCGCGATCAAGGCCGAAGGGATCGGCAAGGCCGAGGTGTTGGAGCGCTTCGAGGCCGTCGTTGGCGTCAAGGATGCCTCCTTCGCCGTCGAAGAAGGCGAAATATTCTGCCTGATGGGGCTGTCGGGCTCGGGCAAATCGACGCTCGTGCGGCACATCAACCGATTGATTGAGCCCACGTCCGGCACCATCCGCATCATGGGCGAAGACATCGGCGCGATGAAAACCGAACAGCTGCGCGCCACGCGGGCCGACAAGATCGGCATGGTGTTCCAGAACATGGCGCTGCTGCCGCATCGCTCGGTGCGCGACAATATCGGCTTTGCGCTGGAGCTGCGTGGCATGGATGGCTACACCCGCGCGCAGGCGGCGGACAAGGCGCTGGAGACCGTGTCTTTGCATGGCTATGGCGACCGGCTGCCTTCGGAACTGTCGGGTGGCATGCAGCAGCGCGTGGGCCTCGCGCGCGCCTTGGCGGCTGACCCGGAGATCCTGCTGATGGACGAGCCATTCTCGGCGCTCGACCCACTTATTCGGCGCAACCTGCAGGATGAATTCCTTGGCCTCAGCCAGAACCTGAAAAAGACAACCGTGTTCATCACGCACGACCTTGATGAGGCGATCCGGATGGGTGACCGGATCGGGATCATGAAGGATGGTGAGATTGTCCAGATCGGCACGGCCGAAGACATCGTGACCGCCCCCGCAGATGACTATGTGGCAGATTTTGTGGCCGGGATTTCGCGGCTCAAACTGGTCTCGGCCTCCAAGATCATGGTCAGCCCTGACGCCCATGCGGCGACCCATGGGCCGATCGACATGGCAAACAGCTACCCCGTGGCCGGCCCAGAGGATGATCTGGATTCGCTGGTGGGCCTCAGCACCGGGGCCGATCTGCCGGTTCTGATCAAACATGACGACGCGGTGGTGGGCATCGTGACCAAAGACACCCTTCTGAAAGGGCTGCAAGGGGGGGCAGAGGTATGAGTGCAACAGCCGTAGGCGGAGGCGCGGAACAGCGCGAGATTGACGACCGCGATGTGTCCGTTGGCACCTTCGTTCAGGAGAAAGAGCCCTATTACGCATCGGCGTTCGAGCAGGTGCAGCGGGGGACACTGTCGCGCTGGCACCTGAACATCTGGGCACTGTTGGTGCCCTGGCTGTGGTCGGCTTTCCGGGGTGTGTGGGTCCTGTTCTGGATCTCCCTGGCGATCGATGTCACGGCCATTGTCTGCCTGATGCAGGTGGTGAAGTTCAGCCCCCTGCTGGCTGAGGCGCAGCTGAACCCGGACGCCAACGCCACGCTGATCGCCCGCTATTCCGGTTGGATCACGATCTACAGCTGGATTGGCGTGTTGATGCTGATTGGCGGGCGGCTTTGGATGGGCAGTTCGGCCAACCGTCTTTACTATAGCCAATACGCCCGCTGGCGGATCAACGTGGCCGTGCCAAGTGGCGTGAGCATGAACCGGCTGGTGATCGGGGTCATGGTGATGCTGATCGTGGCGCCGTTGACGACCTATCGCGCGACGCAACTGCGGCTGGACGAGCGGGCCTGCTTCAACAACATCCGCGCCGCGGAAGGGGTGGAGGCGCTCTTGGGGCGTTTTGACGCCAACAGCACGGCGGAGCTGGTCTCTGTTCTGTCCAGCGAGATTGCGCAGCGCGAAAGCCGCCTTGAGACGCTGAATGCGCTGGAGACACTGAGCGACGAGCAGAAATCCGAACGCGCGGCATTGCGCAAGGAAGCGCGCGATCTGGGCCGGGATCGGCAGTTGACCGAAGATTTCAGTAATATCTCCGCACGGGACAAGTTCGATTGCTACTTTATCGACGATTTCCCAACGCTGGCGCGGCTGGAGCCGCCCGAGGACATCACCTATCGCCGGGTGCCGGATGAAGAGGCAATTGCCGCGGGCCGCGAGGGTGCGACCAAGGTGATCGAGCAGATCAAGGACCCGGTGGAGGGCCGCAAGGTCACCGTCTTCACCTATTCGGCGGAGAGCATCGATATCTCCATCAACTACCTGCGCGCGCAGTTTGCGGGCGGGTTTGATGCGATGACGAACGTGCTCAGGCAGTCACTCATTCGGGTTGAGGTCGCCTTCATGCAGACGCCCTGGCTGGTGGTGGCCTTCCTCTTCATCGCGCTCAGTTGGGCCTTTGCCGGCCTGGGCACAACGATCTTCGTGGCCAGCTCGCTGGCATTCCTTGCGCTGTTTGAGTTGTGGCAGATCGCGATGCAGACAATGGCGCTCGTGGTCGTCTCCACAGCTGTCTGTGTGCTCGTGGGGCTGCCCATCGGCATCTGGATGGCCAAGAACAAGTGGTTCAGATGGATCACCGAGCCGATCCTTGACGTGATGCAGACGATCCCCTCGCTCAGTTATCTGGTGCCTGCGGTGGCCTTCTTCGGGATCTCGCAGCCGCCCGCGGTGCTGGCCACGGTGATCTTTGCGATGCCGCCGATGATCAAGCTGACGGCCCTTGGCATTCTGCAGGTGCCCGAAAGCACCAAGGAGGCGGCCCTTGCCTTCGGCGCGTCCGAACGGCAGCTCTTGCGCAAGGTGGAACTGCCCATGGCGATCCCGTCGATCATGGCGGGGCTGAATCAGACCATCATGCTGGCCTTGTCCATGGCGACAATCTCCGCCTTCATCGGCGCGGAAGGGCTGGGGGCCATCGTGACTTCTGCCTTGGGTGACGCGCAGGCGGGCAAGGGCCTTCTGGCGGGGATTGCCATCGCGCTCGTGGCGATGATGATCGACCGCATTCTGAAAGGGATTCGGAATTCGTTTAGCCGGATCTGACCAACCAAAACACCAATCAAAAACAGGGAGACCAAGACAATGACACTCTGGAAATCAACCGCAGCCGCACTTGCGCTGACGGTCGGGGCCGCCCCGGCCATGGCGCAGGAAAAGATCACACTGTCGGATCTGAGCTGGAACGGCGCACAGGCGATCGGCCACGTGCTCAGCGCGATCATCGAAGACGAGATGGGCGGCGATGCCGAGATCGTCTCGGGCATGAACCAGGCTGCTGTGATCATGGCGGGCATGGACAAGGGCGACGGCTCCATCGACATCTACACCGATCTGTGGATGCCGAACCAGCAGGCGCTGTGGGATGAATACATCGACGGCAACCAGACTGTTGCAACCAACAAGCCCTATAAAGGCACGTCGAACATCTATGTGCCCAGCTACATGGCCGACAAGGTCTCCTCCATCGAGGATCTGAACAACCCCGAGATCGCCGCGATGTTCGACACGGACGGCAACGGCAAGGGCGAATACTGGGCTGGCGATGTGACCTGGGCGTCGACCAAGCGCTGGCAGATCAAGTTCAAATCCTACGGGCTGGATGCTCTGTGGGAGCCGAACATCGTCTCGGCCGACACCTTCAAGGCGGGCCTTGAAGCGGCCTATACCGCTGGCAAGCCGCAGCTCTTCTACTACTGGACGCCCGAGGCGTTGCACGTGAGATACGATCTGACAGCCCTGGAGGAGCCGGATCGCTTTGACGGCTGTGAAGACGTCAACCTGGACGCCGAAGACTGGCTGGAAGTGTCGTCCTTTGAGTGCGTGATCGCGCCGAACGACATCTTTGTGGCCTACTCCAAGTCGCTGGAAGAGCGGAACCCGGCCGTGGCCAAAATGCTCTCCAACGTGCAGTTCACCGGCGATGAGATCAACGGCTGGATCGTCGAGATGTTCGACAACAAGCGCGACCCGCGTGAAGTGGCCGAAGACTGGATCGCGGACAACAAAGAAACCGTGCAGTCCTGGATCGAAGGCTGACGTTTATTGATCCGAGCAAGAAGGGCGTGCCGTGGCGCGCCCTTTTTTTCTGCAAGCAGGCCGAATGGTCAGCAGCTTAGCCGCCGGCACCAATCACAGCAGCAATGATGGCCTTGGCGCTGTCGCTCGCCCAATCCGCATCGCCGCGCAGGCGTGCGACCTCGTTGCCCTCTGGGTCGATCAGCACCGTGATTGGCAGGCCGAAGATACCCATCTGGCTCGCCAGCGCCTGTTTCGGGTCCTGATGGCGCGGCAGGTTGTCGACACCAATCTCGTCAAAGAATTTCTGAATGCCCGCGGGCGAATTCCGCCCCGTCGCGATTGTCACCACTTCAAAGCTGTCCCCGCCGAACTCGGCCTGCAGTTCTGAGAGCTGCGGCATCTCCTTGCGGCAGGGCGCGCACCATGTGGCCCAGAAGTTCAGCAGGATGTGCTTGCCGCGATAGGCCTCAAGCGTCTGCTCGCCCGCGCCATCCGCCAGTTGATAGGCAACGTTTGGGGTTGCCTTCGGGTCCTCTCGGATAATCAGTTTTTTCATGTCGCCTTCGCGCAGGAGGGCTGCCGCCTCCAGATCGGCCTGAGCGCTGACCGGGGCGGTGATTGCACCCGCCAAGAGGGCCGTATAAACGAACGCAGCAAATCTTCTTTTCATATCCCCTCCGAAGGGTTCAGACCAATGACCGACACGCCCGCTGCCTCTGCCACCGCCAACCAGATGTGGGGCGGTCGTTTTGCCGCCGGACCGGATGCCATCATGGAGGCGATCAACGCCTCCATCGGGTTCGACAAACGGATGGCCGCTCAGGATATTGCAGGCTCGCGCGCGCATGCCGCGATGCTGGGGGCAACCGGCATTCTGGAACCTAGCGATGTGCAGGCGATCCGGGAAGGGCTGCTCACAGTCTTGTCAGAAATAGAGGCTGGAACGTTTCAGTTTTCCACCGCGCTCGAAGATATCCACATGAATGTGGAGGCGCGGCTGAAGCAGATTATTGGGGAACCGGCGGGCCGCTTGCACACGGGCCGCAGCCGGAACGATCAGGTCGCCACCGACTTCAAGCTCTGGGTCCGCGATCAGCTGGACGCGGCAGAGCAGGGGCTGATCGCCCTGATTGGCGCGCTTCTGGATCAGGCGGAGGCCGGGGCTGATTGGGTCATGCCGGGCTTCACGCATCTGCAGACCGCGCAGCCAGTGACCTGGGGGCACCATATGATGGCCTATGTGGAAATGTTCGGGCGCGATCTTTGCCGTGTGCGCGACGCGCGGGCGCGGATGAATACCTCGCCTTTGGGGGCGGCGGCGCTGGCGGGCACGTCTTTCCCGATTGACCGGCACATGACGGCGGAGGCTCTGGGCTTCGATGCCCCGGCGGCCAACTCGCTCGATGCGGTCAGCGACCGCGACTTTGCGCTGGAGTTTCTGGGGGCCGCCAGTATTTGCGCCATGCACCTTAGCCGCTTTGCCGAAGAGCTGGTGATCTGGTCCTCCGCGCAGTTTCGCTTTGTCAGCCTGTCGGATCGGTTCTCGACCGGCTCGTCGATCATGCCGCAGAAGAAAAACCCCGACGCGGCCGAGCTGATCCGCGCCAAGGTGGGGCGGATCTTTGGGGCCAACACCGCGCTGATGATGGTGATGAAGGGCCTGCCGCTGACCTATTCTAAGGACATGCAGGAAGATAAAGAACAGGTCTTTGACGCCGCTGACAACCTGATGCTGGCGCTGGCGGTGATGACAGGGATGGTGGGCGATATGACAGCCAACCGCGAGAGCCTCGCGGCGGCGGCAGGCTCTGGCTTTTCGACAGCCACGGATCTGGCCGACTGGCTGGTGCGGGTGCTGGGGCTGCCCTTCCGTGACGCGCATCACATCACTGGCAGCATCGTGGCGCTGGCCGAAAGCAGGGGATGTGATTTGCCGGATCTGACGCTGGACGATATGACATCGGTGTACGAGGGCATCACCGCTGAGGTGTTTGAGGTGTTGGGGGTGGAAAACTCCGTCCGCAGCCGCACATCCTACGGTGGCACCGCGCCAGAGCAGGTGCGGGCGCAGATCGCCCGGTGGAAGGAGTTGATGGCATGAAACATATCGTTTTGCTTGCAATGCTTGGTTTTTTGGCGGCCTGCGGCGCAGATGGCGAGCCCGTGGCACCGCAGATCAACGGGGGCGTGACCATCAACAACAGCGGCATCCATCCCAGCGCATCTGTCGGCGTCGGCAAAGGACCTCTGTCGATCTGGCTGGGGTTGTGAGACTGGCCCTTGCAGCTGTCTGCCTGCTGAGCGTCACGGCCTGCGTTGATCCTTCAGCCTCCAGCCGCACTCCGTCCAAGGCTGATGCGCCAGCCAAGAAAACCGGCATCACGGTCTCCGGGCATGCGCTCTTTGGCTATGTGACGGGCGGCTAGATGGGGAAACTGCGCTATCTCTGGCTGCTCTTGGCGCTGTGGGGCACCATCCACCCGATGAGCTATTTCCTGCAATGGTTCAACGAACACGGCTATAGCCTGTCCGGCATGGTTCACGCCTGGCATGCCAATGCAGCCACAAGCGGGCTGGTCTGGGATCTGACCGTCGCAGCGGCGACGCTGACCGTTTGGGTGATTGCTGAGACCCTGCAAACGCGTCAGTGGGTCCGATTGTTCGCCATTCCTGCAACCTTCTGCATCGGCGTCAGCTGCGGCTTGCCGCTCTACCTCTACCTGCGATCCAGGCCGACACCAGACTGATTGTTGGCAAAAAAGAGACAAATTGTTCTCATTTTTCCCCCTGTCTTTACACCTAATAGTGGCATAGCAAGCCCAGACTGTCCCGAGGGGTGCGCGCAATGCGGGTCAGGTCTGGTCGCGCGAAGGTGAGTGTAAGGGGTGTGATGATGAAGAGTGTCTGCAAGGCGGCGGCTGCCGCGCTGATGAGTGTGTTGGGGGCCACCGCTGCGACCGCAGCAACGGTGACCATGGATTTCGAGGATCTGACGGCCAACCTCGGCAATGAAGGCGCGTGGACGTCCTATCAGTTTGCGAACCGGACCTTTGGCATCTCCTGGTCCGGCGGGCGCAGCGAAGGGGCCAACATCTTTGACACAGCCTGCCAGGGCGGGACAAGCGATTGCCGAGGCGACGACGACCTTCTGCCGGGCGGCGTGGCGGGCGCAAGCTCCGAAGGCGTAGGGGGCAACGTTCTGATTCGTCAGCGTACGCGGGACCGTGGCGGCGATCTGGCCAATGATCAGGCCAACAGCGGGACCATCACATTCACGCTGCTGGCGGGCAGCGCCCTGTCGTGGGTGGGCGCCTCTGCGGTCGATGACGGCCGCTTTACGTTTTCGACGCGGACCGGTGGCACCAACACCGTTCTGGGTGTGATCTCGGGCCTTGATGACAATGAAACTGAACAGCTGACCTTTGATGCGCTGTCCCCGCTGATCTCACTGAACGATTCCTTTTCAATCTTCTTTGAAGGGTCCGGTGCGGTTGATAGCTTCGTCTTCGAGACCGTTGACGAAAACACACCCGCAGCCGTTCCGGTGCCAGCGGCGCTGCCGCTGATGTTGGCGGGGCTTGGTGGGTTGGGCCTTCTGGCGAGACGCCGCAGAGCGCGCGCCAACCGAACGGTTTGACATGATGACAAGCGCACAGGGGCAGCAGCAGCTGCCCTTTTTTCTTGTACGTGCTGCTCTGTGTCCCGATTGCACTGGCCGCTTGGTCTGATATGAGACAGCGGATTTAGGCCCGGGGGTTCACGTGGATCACTTTCTCTATCGCGACGGCGCGCTTTTTGCCGAAGACATTCCAGTGGCCGATATTGCTGCAGCTGTCGGCACGCCGTTCTATGTCTATTCCACCGCGACCCTGCTGCGGCATTTCCGCTTGTTCGACGAGGCGCTTGAGGGGCTCGACCATCTTGTTTGCTACGCCATGAAAGCCTCCAGCAATCAGGCGATCCTGAAGACCTTGGCGCAGGCGGGCGCGGGTATGGATGTGGTCTCGGGCGGCGAATACCGGCGCGCACGGGCGGCGGGCGTGCCAGGTGAGAAGATCGTCTTCTCTGGTGTAGGTAAAACTGCGGCGGAAGTCCAACTGGCGTTGGAGGGCGGCATCCGGCAGTTCAACGTCGAATCCGAGCCGGAGATGCAGGTCATCAATGATACGGCGCTCGCCATGGGTGTGGTGGCCCCCATCACCATCCGTGTGAACCCGGATGTGGACGCCAAGACCCACGCCAAGATCGCCACCGGCAAGTCAGAGAACAAATTCGGTATCCCGATTTCGCGCGCGCGCGACGTCTACGCGCTGGCCGCCACCCTGCCAGGGCTGGAGGTCATCGGCATCGACGTGCACATCGGCAGCCAGTTGACCGAGCTTGAACCCTTTGAGGCGGCTTACGTGAAGGTGGCGGAGCTCACCGAACAGCTGCGCGCGGATGGGCATAGCATCCGCCGTCTCGATTTGGGTGGTGGTCTGGGCATCCCGTATGCGCGCGATAATCAGGCGCCGCCCTTGCCGATGGATTATGGCGCCATGATCAAACGCACGCTCGGCCACCTCGGCTGCGAGATTGAGATCGAACCGGGGCGGCTGATCGCCGGGAACGCCGGGCTGATGGTGTCGGAAGTGATCTATGTGAAATCCGGCGAGGACCGCGACTTCCTGATCATCGATGGGGCCATGAACGACCTGATCCGCCCCGCAATGTACGAGGCCTATCACGACATTGTTCCGGTGATCGAACCTGCGCCGGGTGTCGAGCCCGCGACCTATGACATCGTCGGTCCCGTTTGCGAAACCGGCGATACCTTTGCCCGGCAGCGGCAGATGCCACCCGTGGCGGCAGGAGACCTCGTCGCCTTCCGCTCGGCTGGCGCTTATGGCGCAGTTATGAGCAGCGAGTACAATTCGCGACCACTGATCCCTGAAGTTCTGGTGAATGAGGATCAATTTGCGGTTATTCGCCGACGTCCGACCTTTGACGAAATGATAAATAGAGATAGTTTACCCTCGTGGCTGTAGTCTCGTATCCCCGGGGCAACGCCTATGAGGAGACGGACCAATGGTCTCATTTTCCAACACGGATACGGATCATAGCCTGAGAGCTGTGCGCTGGCCGCTGCGGCTGACGTGGTTGGGCATGCTGGTCGAGGCGCTTGTTCAAAGCCTCTGGCCGTTGTTGACCGTCTGTCTCTTTGTGTTGGCCGCCCTGATGCTGGGACTGCAAGACACCATCTCTGTCGAAGCTGTTTGGGCCATTGGGGTCACGGCGGGTCTCGGGGTGCTCGGCACGCTTGGATATGCCATCTGGCGCTTTCGTATTCCCACCCGGGCGCAGGCTATTGCGCGGCTCGACGCAAGCCTTCCTGGGCGCCCCTTGCAGGCGTTGCTCGACACCCAGACCATCGGCGCGTCTGATACCGCTTCTGCGGCGGTCTGGCGTGCGCATCAGGCGCGCATGGCCACCCGCGCCGCCGAAGCGGACCTGGTTCCAGCGAATCTAAGCGTGGCCTCGCGCGACCCTTACGCGCTGCGCTATCTGGCCGTGTTGGTGTTCGGGATTGCGCTGCTCTTCGGGTCCATCTGGCGGGTCGGATCAGTGTCTGAGATGACACCGGGCGGCGGTGCACTGGCCAGCGGGCCGGTTTGGGAAGGCTGGGCGGAAAGCCCGCGCTACACCGGGCGGCCCACGATCTATCTGAATGACATCCCCGAAGGCGCCTTGCGGGTGCCTGTGGGCAGCCTGATCACGCTGCGCCTTTATGGCGAGATTGGCGCGCTGACCTTGTCCGAGACCGTCTCGGGGCGCACGGATGTTCCGCCCGCCTCTGATCCGGCGCAAGATTTCACGGTTGTACAGAACGGCTCCGTCACCATCAGAGGCCCGGGAGGGCGCAGCTGGCAGATCGATGTGATCGAAGATGCACCGCCCCAGATCGCTGTTCTTGACGATCCGACGGCATCGGCCTTTGGCGAAATGACGCTGCCCTTCGAGGCGCAGGACGACTACGGGGTTGAGGCGGGGGAGGCCAGCTTTGCCCTCGATCTGGCATCGGTGAGCCGCGCGCATGGGCTTGTGGCCGCGCCAGAGGATCGGCCCAACCTGATTGTGCCGTTACCGACGCCGATTGCCGGGAACCGCCGCGATTTTCAGGAAAACCTGATTGAGGATTTCTCGGAGCATCCTTGGGCCAACCTGCCTGTCACCGTGCGGTTGACGGCCCTGGACGGGGCCGAGCAAAGCTTTGAGACCGATGCCCATGCCATGGTGCTGCCGGGGCGGCGCTTTTTTGACCCGGTAGCGGCCGCCGTGATCGAACAGCGGCGTGATCTGCTCTGGTCGCGTGAGAACGGCGGGCGTATCAGCCAAATCCTGCGCGCGACCGCCCATTTGCCCGATGATCTGTTCCGCAAGGAGGTGGACGCCCTGCGCCTGCGCAAGGTGATCCGCCAGTTGGAGACCTTTGCCAGCTACGGGCTGACTGACGAGATGCAGCAGGACCTCGCGGATGAAATGTGGGATCTGGCGATCATTCTGGAGGAAGGCGATCTGGCGGATGCTGCTGAGCGTCTGCGCCGGGCGCAGGAGCGGTTGAACGAGGCCATCGAGAATGGCGCCTCGGACGAAGAAATCGCGGAGCTGATGCGTGAATTGCGCCGCGCGACCGAAGACTATCTGCAGCAGATGATGCGCCAGGCCGAGAGACAGCGCCAACAGGGTGACGAAAACAATTTCGAGGCGCCCAACGAAAACACCATGATGATGACGCAGGACGACCTGCAGCGGATGATGGACCGCATTCAGGAGCTGATGGAGCAAGGCCGCATGGCCGAGGCGCAGCAGGCGCTGCAGGAGCTGCAACAGCTCATGGAGAACATGCAGGCCGCGCAAGGGCAGCAGGGCCAGGGTGGTCAAAGCCCCGGCGAGCAGGCCATGGAAGGGTTGTCGGAGACGCTGCGGGACCAGCAGGGTCTCTCTGATCAGGCGTTTCGTGATTTGCAGGAGCAGTTCAACCCCAACGCCCAAGCGGGCGAAAACCAGGACAACGAAGGCCGCAATGGTGGCGCAGGTCGCGGCCAGAGCCACGAGGGCCAGTCGGGTCAGAGCCCGCAAGGCGACAATGACCAGCAGGGTGGCGGGTCCGCCGGAAATCAGGGGGCCGACCCTGAAGGCTCCATCGCAGACCGGCAGCGCGCGTTGCGTCAGGAGCTGCAGCGGCAGCAAGACAACCTGCCCGGCGCGGGCACACCGGAAGGGGATGCAGCGCGCGATGCGCTCGACCGGGCTGGTCGGTCGATGGACAACGCTGAAGAGGCGCTGCGCAACGACGACCTGGCTGGCGCGATTGATGACCAGGGCCAGGCCATGGAGGCCTTGCGCGAGGGTATGCGCGCGCTGGGTGAGATGATGGCTGAGCAACAGCAAAACCAGCAGCCAGGGCAGGGCACGCAGCCCTCCGATCAGCGGGCGGAGAACCGTGACCCGCTTGGGCGCGAATCCAACAATCCCGGTGCTGGTGGCGACAACGGCGATCTGGCGTTGAACGGCGATGCCTATGGGCGTGCCCGCGAGCTGCTGGATGAGATCCGGCGCCGCTCAGGTGAGACAGCCCGCCCGGACGAGGAACGCAACTACCTCAAACGCCTGCTGGACCGCTTCTAAGGCGTCATGCGAAAAGTCTGACGACCTGCGCTGCTTCATAGCGAAGGTGTCTATGCGTCAAGTTTCGGGTCTTTTGTCAGCTGCGTCAGACAGCTCTCACGCATCGTTAGAGGCCACCGCCGCATCCAGCCAGGTGAGGGCATCCGTGACAACGCCGTCCAGCCAGCTGCGGCCTTGGTCGACCAGACCCACATAGCTGCTGAGCCACGGATCCACTTGCGGCACCGACTGGGCGATCTGCGGCGCAAAGACATAGACCAGAGTGAGCAGCGCAACCAGCAACACCATGACGCTGAACCCGCGCCCAAAACTCCGCTTTTCCCGAGTTTCGATCTGGGCGGTCTGCCCGGGATCACCCTCCGGGGACCGGTCAGTGTTGGCGCGCAGGGTTGAGTTCAACTCGTCCACATTGGGCAGTTGGTTGTTGCCTTGGGCCACGCTCGCCGTCGTTTCGGCGATGGGCGGGGAAGGGCTCTCTCCTCTGATCCGCGTCGTGCTATCATGGGTATCGCGGGCGCGCTGGCGGGCCTCATCCACTGGGGTGGCCGCATCAGAGCCCAGATCAGGCTGGCTGTCCACATCGCTGACTGTGACCTTGGCGCGGGCCTTCTTCTCCAGCTCAGCCTCTTCGCGCAGCACGTCAGCCACTGCCGGATCCAACTCGCGCCGTTTCGGCGTGGCAACCGGCGCTGCCCCGCCGTCGTCAGAGTCCTCATCCACGGGTTCATCCGGCTCGGCTTCCGCCGCAGGCGATTGCTCGGGTTTTGCAGCGACCTTCTGAGGGGCCGGTGCGGGCGGCTCTGGCGCGGCGGCCTTCGCCGCCTTCAGCTCAGCCTCGCGGTTTTCTTTTTCCGGTGCCGCTGGCGCATCGGGGTGTGCGTGAAACCAGATCTGGGCGCAGTTGGAACACTGGACGTCCCGCCCCTCCAATGGGATGGCCTCGTCGGGCACTTCGTATTGCGCTTCGCAGTTTGGGCAGATCAAGCGCATTTCAGGTCCTGCTTCATAGACATCCCGGGGTTGTCTTATTTTTCCGCACCATATTGGCATAGGGTTCGTGCGAAAAGCCTTAACTGCGCAGCGGCTGCCAAGTGATGCATTGAAACCAGACCAGCATTGATGCACAACAACGCTCAATGAGGGAGGCGGTGTGATCGAGCTGAAAAATGTCGCCTATAGCTATGGGGGCGGCGCCTTGCTGTCAGACATTTCCCTCACGCTTGCGGCCGGATCCTTTTACTTTCTGACCGGGCCGTCCGGTGCCGGAAAGACCACGTTGCTAAAGCTGTGCTATGGCGCGTTGCAGCCAACTGCCGGTGACGTCTTGCTGTTTGGCGAAGATGTGGCGGGCCTCGCCCGGGACGGGATTGCCGCCTTGCGCCGGCGTGTCGGCGTTGTGCATCAGGACTGTCAGTTCCTCGATCATCTGTCCGTTGCGGAGAACATCGCCCTGCCTCTTGATGTCTCGGGTCGCGCAAGCGCTGCGGCGGACGGCGACCTTAATGAGCTGATGGCCTGGGTTGGGCTTACCCAGCGGGCAGAGGCACTGCCGCCAGAGCTGTCGGGGGGCGAACGGCAGCGTGCGGCACTGGCGCGCGCGGTTATCATGTCGCCAGATGTGGTGCTGGCCGATGAACCAACAGGCAATGTGGATTGGGAGATGTCGCAGCGGCTTTTGCGGCTTTTGGTGGAACTCAATCGCATGGGCAAGACAGTGCTGATTGCCACCCATGACCTGAGCCTGATCCGGGCGGCCAAAACGCAGGTGCAGGCGCGTGTGCTGCGGATCTCGAACCGGCAGGTCCAGTTGGCCGGGGCGGATTTGTGACCGTGGTGCGGCTTGATCTGCGACACCTGATCTCGGGGGATCGGCAGGCCAATCGGGTTGTGCCGCCCTCCGGTGTGACCGCGCATCTGACCATCTTTGCGGCGGCGGCGATGGCGTTTCTGGCGGTCTTTGCGATGGCCATGTCGCTGGCTGCAGGCCGCCTCGCAGCGCGTTGGGGGGATGAGCTGGCGCAATCCTCCACCATTCGCGTCGTTGCTCCGGCGGATCAGATTGCTGCGCAGACGCAGGCCGCGCTTGGCATTCTGGAAACCACGGCTGGTGTGGCCTTTGCTCGTGCGCTAGATGAGGCGGAGCAGCGCGCCCTGCTTGCGCCTTGGTTCGGTGCGGAGCTTGATCTGCAGGCGCTTCCGGTGCCGCAGTTAATCGAGATGATCGAAGAGGACGAGGGGTTCGACGCGGCGGGTCTGCGCCTGCGCCTTGCGGCAGAAGTGCCCGGCGCGTTTCTTGATGACCACAGCCGCTGGCGCGCACCGCTCGTCGAAGCTGCGGGGCGTCTGCGGCTGCTGGGCTGGATCTCCGCGTTGCTGCTCGGGGCGAGCGTCGCCGCAATAGTCACGCTTGCAGCGCGCGCGGCGCTTGCCGCCAATGCGCAGGTGATCTCTGTTCTGCGCTTGGTCGGCGCAACCGACCGCTATATCGCGCAGGCCTTCATTCGCCGCTTTTCGCTGCGGGCCTTTGGCGGGGCGACCATCGGGGTTCTCTGCGCGATGATCGCTGTGGCGATTTTGCCGGGTGCCTCAGAGGCGGCAGGTTTGCTCACGGGGCTGAGCTTCCAGGGCTGGCACTGGGTCCTGCCACTGTTCATTCCGCCGCTGTGCGCTTTGGTTGCCTTTTTGGCGACTGGTGTCGCGGCGCGGCGCACGCTCGGAAAGTTGACCTGATGCTTCAATACCTCCGCTCTGTTATCTTCATCGTTCAGATGTATGTGGCCCTTCCGCTGTTCGGGTTGGTCTTTGCGCCTTGGGCTTTGTTCAGTCGGCGTGGCGCCTTTGCGGCCTGCAAGTCCTATTCGCGTTATGTCTTCTGGACAGCGGGTTGGATGGTCGATCTGCGCTGCGAGGTGCGGGGCACGGTGCCCGAAGGCGAAGTGTTGATCGCGGCCAAGCATCAGTCCTTTCTGGATATTATGATGATCTTCACCGCGCTGCCCGCCGCGAAATTCATCATGAAGAAAGAGCTGATGATGGCTCCGGTTCTGGGGCAATACGCGCGCAAACTGGGTTGCGTTCCTGTGGATCGGGGCAAGCGGGGTGCCGCCATCGAAAAGATGGTGAGTGATGTGAATGCGGGCCGTGCCGAGCCGGGTCAGTTGATCATCTACTCACAAGGCACCCGCGTCGCCCCGGGGGTGAAACTGCCCTACAAGGTTGGGACGGCTGTGCTTTATGAACAATTGGGCCAGCCTTGTGTGCCAGTGGCGACTAATGTGGGCGTGCTCTGGCCAAAGCGGGGCTTGTTGCGCAAACCGGGGTGCGCAGTTGTCGAGTTTTTGCCCGCCATCGCGCCGGGGTTGACACGTAGCGAATTCATGCAGACCTTGGAAGATGCGGTTGAGACGCGATCCGATGCGTTGATGGCGGAGGCTGGGTTTACGTATGGCGGATAAGATGGCCGCGATTGAGAGCATCGAGGCACTGGAGGCGCTCTATGGTCGCCCTGGTGCCGCGTCCTTGCGGAAGGTGGCACGACAGCTCACGCCCCTCTATCGCAAGTGGATCATGGCGTCGCGTTTTTGTATCCTGAGCACGGTGGGGCCTGAGGGCACGGACGCCAGCCCACGCGGAGAGGATGGGCCCGTTGTTCTGGAGTTAGACCCCAGAACGTTGGCCCTGCCGGATTGGCGCGGCAACAACCGGTTGGACTCGCTGCGCAATATCGTGACTGATGGCCGGGTATCTCTGATGTTCATGGTGCCGGGCAACAACAACGTTGTGCGGTTGAACGGTCGGGCTTCGCTCACAGCAGATCCAGACATGCGCCAGCGCTTTGCCAAGGGGGCGCGTCAGCCCGCGACGGTCATCCTCATTGAAATTGCCGAAATCTACACACAATGCGCCCGCGCCATGATGCGCGCCGACCTCTGGGCTGGGGTGGATGCCCGAACCGAGGTGCCAACAGTTGGCGAAATCCTGGCAGAGGTCTCCGACGGAGACGAAGGTGGCGCAACTTATGACGCGGCCTGGGGCGCACGGGCTGCCAAGACCATGTGGTAGTGTAAGGGTGGCCTGAAAGCCCACCCTACCTGCCAGCACAGAGGTCAGTCCCAGCAGGTACGGTGGGCCTTTGGGCCACCGCCTTCTGTTACATGTGGATCGGTCCGTCGCCGCACGCGAGCGCCGCCTCGCGCACCGCCTCGGAATAGGTCGGATGCGCATGGCAAGTCATGGCCAGATCTTCTGCTGATGCGCCGAACTCCATGGCAACGCAGATTTCGTGGATCAGATCACCCGCTGCTGGCCCGATGATATGCGCGCCCAGAATACGATCCGTCTCCTTGTCTGCGAGGATCTTCACAAAACCGTCTGCTGCGAAATTGGCCTTGGCGCGCCCATTGCCCATGAAGCTGAACTTGCCAACCTTGTAGGTTCGGCCCTGATCTTTCAGCATCTCTTCGGTCGCGCCAACATTGGCCACTTCCGGATGGGTGTAGATCACACCCGGGATCACTCCATAGTTCACATGGCCATGTTTTCCAGCCACCTGTTCCGCGGCAGCCATGCCCTCATCTTCGGCCTTATGGGCCAACATGGGCCCCTCGATCACGTCGCCGATGGCGTAGATGCCGGGAACATTGGTCTCCCACTTGCCGTTGACTGCGATCTGCCCTCGGTCGGTCATCTTCACGCCAAGCGTATCGAGCCCCAGCCCCTCCGTATAGGGTTTGCGGCCCGTGGCCACCAACACCACATCCGCGTCGAGCACGTGGTCGCTGTCGTCCTTACGCAGCTTGTAGTGCACTTTCGCCTTGGTCTTGGTCGCTTCGGTTTTCTGGACCGCCGCGCCCATGATGAAGGTGAGCCCCTGCTTTTTCAGCGTCTTTTGAAAGCCCTTCTGAACCTCGGCGTCCATCCCCGGGGTGATCACATCAAGAAACTCGACAACCGTCACCTCAGCCCCGAGCCGTGCATAGACCGACCCCAACTCAAGCCCGATTACACCCGCACCGATCACCACCAGCTTCTTCGGCACCTTGCCCAGCTCCAGCGCGCCGGTGGAGGTCACGACGACCTTCTCATCCACCTCGACACCCGGCAGCGATGCAGGTTCCGACCCCGAGGCGATGATGATGTTCTTGGCCTCATGCACCTCATCACCAACCTTGACCTTGCCCGCCTCGGGGATCGACCCCCAGCCTTTCAGCCAGTCGACCTTGTTCTTCTTGAACAGGAACTCGATGCCGCTGGTGTTCTGGCCAATGGTATTCTCCTTATAGGCCAGCATCTGCTTCCAATCGACAGAAGGACTTTTGCCCTTCAGCCCCATCTCGGCAAAGTTGTGTTCCGCCTCATGCAGCATATGGCTCGCATGCAGCAGCGCCTTCGACGGGATACAGCCCACATTCAGGCAGGTCCCGCCAAGGGTGTCTCGCCCTTCAACACAGGCCACCTTCAGCCCAAGCTGTGCGCAGCGGATCGCGCAGACATAGCCTCCGGGGCCGGAGCCGATGATGATCACGTCGTAGTTTGCCATGGGAAGGTCCTTCGGTTTCGAGCGTCGGTGTTATGTCGTGCGCTCGTCGGTATCGGAAAGATATTGCGTCATAGTTGCCCGGCCTGAACCAAAGCTGCAAGCACCATCAGGAGTGTTGCGGCAAAGCCCACAAACCAGATGAGCGAGCGCCAGGGCACCCATCCGAAGGCATAAGCCGGGATATAGAGAACGCGCGCACCGAGGTAGACCCAGGCGCAGGCCTGTGTGAGGGCCGAGGATTGGCCCCCAAGCGTCACCACCACAACAGCGATGGTGAAGAGGATGAGCGCTTCGAAATGATTGTTCAGCGCACGGTAGAGACGCGCCGTGCGCGGCGAAAGTTTGTCAACGAGATCGCCGCCAAGTTTGTCCCTGTCACGGGGGCTGAGTGTGTCACCCGGCGCAAGCTCGATATTGGCAGGGACGGCCATCAGCATGAATTGCACTCCCTGCAGCAGTGCCGCGAGCGCGAGAACAGTGAGCTCAACCGTCATCCGCCCAAGGCCTCTGCTATCTGAGCGGCTTTGGTGCGGATTGGGAGGCCGCGAGCGCTGGGATGGGCAACGGCGCGGTGCGGGATGCCAAACCGGGCGCAGGCCGCTGTCGCGACACGTCCCAGGGCCACCACCGGGCGGCCCGCAATCTCATGCCGGGTGATGGCGTCAAAGCTTGCCTCCACATCCGCCACGGAAACCGTGGCCGACCGCTGTGCGGGCAGCAGGTGAAACGCGTGGGTCAGATATATGGCGTTTCGGGTCATCTTGGCGAGGCTCAGCGCCAGGTCCAGCACACGGTTGAACAGCATCTGCGGCAGGTACCCCATCCGCGCCAGCGTGTCGCGATGTGTGTCGGCCGTGGGCGCATCAAGCCAGTTGTAGCTGATCAGGACCGGCCCCGAGGGGTTGCCACAGCTGAGCTGATAGGGGCTGACGTAGTCGCCATCGAGCCCCACATCCGCATAGCTGCGATAGCCCGGCCGCATGAAGGCGCGGCGGGCTGCGATGCACTGGCTGCGGTGTGTCGCGGTCAGCATCAGCGGTCAGAGCGCCAGTAGGTAGAGTGCGACCGTCGCCACAATGCCCACAGTCCAGGCGAGGCTGCGCAGGCCCACGATGCCAAAGGCATAGGAGGGCAGATAGATCAGCCGGGCAATCAGAAAGGCTTGTGCTGCAAGCAGCGTTTCATTGCTGCGGCTTTCGGTGACCACGATCAGCAGGACGGCGGGCGCAAAGAGCACCATCGCCGTGACCGAGTTGTTCAGCGCCCGCTCCAACCGCCCGGCGATGCCCGAAACGGTGCGCCCCTCATCGCGGGAGCCCAGCAGGTAACCCATGCCAAGCTGCGTCAGCCCCCCGGTGGCCTGCAGGATCAGCGTCAGGATCACGAGCAGGCCGTAGAGGGCGAGGATGGTGATTTCGGTCATGAATCTACTCTCCTAAGGCTTCATTCTTCGATCGGAGGGGCAGGCAAAGCCAATGGTTTCGCTTCAGTTTCGAGCAGCTTTTGATCTTCGTCCTCCAAACCGTCGTAGCCGATCAAAGCTGTAATCTTGCCGAGCGTCTCAAGTGCGTCCGGACCGTCTGCAAGAACCGCAACGCCTGACGTAATCACGGCACCAATTATTGCGATTGCTGGCAGCAATCTGCCCAGAGTTATGTGTTGTTTACGCAGTTCCTGTTCGAACTCGCTGATTTTCTGACCTAGCCTAGCGCTGTGTCGTTCAGACAGATTAAGAGCAGCAACTCTTTCCCGGAGCTCGGCAATAAGTGGGTTGATCGAAGCGATGACTTCTTTGGAAAGGGTGCGATCATTTGGATCACCTTTGGCCTTAGCTCGAAGCTTTGATCTTAGTTCCTGTTGCCGAGTTTTCTTGGAGAATCTGACTAGATCGGCAAGCATCTCCTCGGCTTCACTTGCCAAAACCGCCGGGATACCTACACCTAAGTCGTTTGCGAGAGTGACCATAAACTCCGCAAACTCACTTTTAAGGAGGTTGTCATCTTCTACCTTGGTCTGCGCACTGATACGGCTCCCCACAGCGGTCATTCCGATGTTTAGCGTGTCACGCCAAATTTCCAGTGGCGGCCCTTCAACGGTTTCTAGCTTGTCGGAAAGCTCCTCAATCCAATCGTACTCGGTCAACTTGATCGCCTCACAAATCCATCAACAGCCGCCGCGGATCTTCCAGCGCCTCTTTCACGCGCACGAGGAAGGTCACGGCCCCCTTGCCGTCAACGATCCGGTGGTCGTAGCTCAGCGCCAGATACATCATCGGGCGGATGACGATCTCACCGTTCACCACCATCGGCCGCTCCTGGATTTTGTGCATCCCCAGAATACCCGACTGCGGTGGGTTCAGGATTGGCGAGGACATCAGCGAGCCATAGACCCCACCATTGGAGATCGTGAAGGTCCCGCCCTGCATCTCGGCCATCGACAGCTTGCCATCCCGCGCCCGCGCACCCTTCTCGGCAATTGCCTGCTCGATCGCATGGAAGCTCATCGTATCCGCATCGCGGATCACGGGCACCACGAGGCCCGTGGGCGTGCCCGCCGCAATGCCCATATGCACGAAGTTCTTGTAGACAATATCCGTCCCATCGATCTCGGCGTTGACCTCCGGCACTTCTTTCAGCGCGTGGCAGCAGGCCTTGGTGAAGAAAGACATGAAGCCCAGCTTCACCCCGTGCTTCTTCAGGAACAGGTCCTTGTACGCGTTGCGCAGCGCCATGACCTCTGTCATGTCCACCTCGTTGTAGGTGGTCAGCATCGCTGCGGTGTTCTGGCTGTCCTTCAGGCGCTTGGCGATGGTCTGGCGCAGACGCGTCATCTTCACGCGTTCCTCGCGGGCGGCGTCATCGGCTGCCACCGGCGCGCGCGGGGCGGAAGCGGCGGGCGCCTGGGCCGGAGCCGCGCTGGCCGCCGCAATCGCAGCGCTCACGTCCTCTTTCATGACCCGTCCGTCGCGCCCCGACCCGGTGACCTGATCGCGGTTGATCCCGGCCTCCGCCATGGCCTTCTTGGCCGAGGGCGCATCTTCCACATCCTTGCCTGCGGGCGGTGTGCTGTATTGCGTGTCGCCGGCAGGCGCTGCAGGTTCCACAGCTGCCGCAGCCACGACCTCGCCTTGGGTCATCACCGCCAGCTTGGCACTGGCGTCGACCGTTGTGCCTTCTGACGCAAGGATCTCGGTCAGCGTTCCGGAGGCTGGCGCAGGGACCTCGACAGAAACCTTGTCGGTTTCCAACTCGCAGAGCATCTCATCTGCGGCCACATTGTCCCCAACGGCCTTGAACCAGGTGCTGACGGTCGCCTCGGTGACGCTTTCGCCCAAGGTCGGGACCATCACGTCGACGGTGCCGCCCGTGGCTGCGGGTGCGTCAGCACTCGCAGCCGGCGCAGCGGCGGGAGCTTTGCTCCCGGCACCTGCGCCATCGCCCTCCAGGATCGTCGCCAACAGGGCGTCTACCCCAACAGTCTCCCCTTCGGCAGCAACGATGTCGCCCAGCGTCCCCGCCGTGGGCGAGGGCACCTCAACGGTGACCTTGTCGGTTTCCAACTCACAGAGCATCTCGTCAACGGCAACCGCGTCGCCGGGGCCCTTGAACCATGTGGCGACAGTTGCCTCTGTAACGGATTCGCCCAGCGTGGGGACACGAACTTCGGTGGTCATTTCTCTTCTTCCCTTCGGCGCTTATGACTTGACGGTCAGCGCATCATCCACGAGCGCTGCCTGTTGTGCTTTGTGTTGGCTGGCAAGCCCCGTGGCGGGGCTGGCAGAGGTCGCGCGCCCAGCGTAGGCCGGGCGCGGGTGCTTGGCCTTGATCCGGCCCAGCACCCATTCGATGTTGGGCTCAATGAAGGTCCAGGCGCCCTGGTTCTTGGGCTCTTCCTGGCACCAGACGATCTCCGCCTGCTTGAAGCGTTCCAATTCCTTCACCGCAGACTGCGCAGGGAAAGGGTAGAACTGCTCAACGCGCAACAAATAGATATCGTCGATCCCGCGCGCATCACGCTCTTCCAACAGGTCATAATAGACCTTGCCCGAACACATCACGACACGTTTGATCTTGTTGTCCGCCACCAGCTTGGTCTCGGAGTTCCCCTCTTGCGCGTCATCCCACATCAACCGGTGGAAGCTCGATCCGGTCGTGAACTCCGCGGCTTTGCTGACGGCTAACTTGTGTCGCAGCAAGGATTTTGGTGTCATCAGGATGAGTGGTTTGCGGAAGCTGCGGTGGATTTGACGCCGCAAAAGGTGGAAGTAATTCGCGGGCGTTGTGCAATTGGCGACAATCCAGTTGTCCTGCCCGCACATCTGCAAAAACCGCTCCAGCCGGGCGGAGGAGTGCTCTGGCCCCTGTCCTTCAAACCCATGCGGCAGCAGACAGACCAATCCCGACATACGCAGCCATTTCGACTCGCCCGAACTGATGAACTGGTCGAACATGATCTGCGCGCCATTGGCAAAATCGCCGAACTGCGCCTCCCACAGCGTCAGCGCATTGGGTTCGGCCATGGAGTAGCCGTACTCAAAGCCCAATACCGCGTATTCTGACAGCATCGAGTCGATCACCTCATAATGCGCCTGACCCGGCTTGATGTTGTTGAGCGGATAGAACCGCTCTTCGGTGTTTTGGTTGACCAGCCCTGAATGTCGCTGCGAGAACGTCCCACGCGTGCTGTCCTGACCGGCCAGCCGCACCGGGTACCCTTCCGTCAGCAATGAGCCAAAAGCCAGCGCCTCGGCGGTGGCCCAGTCGATACCCTCCCCGGTCTCGAACATCTTCTCCTTTGCATCAAGCAAACGCCCCACGGTCTTGTGCAGCGGATAGCCCTCTGGCACCGCACTCAGGGCCTTGCCCACCTCCGCCAGCGTCGCCTTGGAAATGGCCGTCTTGCCACGCTGATACTGCGTCTTCTGTTTGTCGAGATGCGACCACTTGCCATCAAGCCAGTCGGCCTTGTTTGGGCGGTACTCTTTGCCAGCCTCGAACTCCTCGCTGAGATAGGCCTGAAAGGCGGCCTTCATATCCTCGATCTCGCCCTCGGGAATGAGCCCGTCTTTGACCAGTCGCTCCGTATAAAGGCTCAGCGTGGTCTTATGACCCTTGATCTTCTTGTACATCATCGGGTTGGTGAACATGGGCTCATCGCCCTCATTGTGCCCGAACCGGCGATAGCAGAAGATGTCGATCACCACGTCCTTGCGGAACTTCTGTCGGAATTCCGTGGCCACACGCGCGGCATGCACCACGGCCTCCGGGTCGTCTCCGTTCACGTGGAAGATCGGCGCTTCGACCACCAGCGCGTTGTCGGTGGGGTAGGGCGACGAGCGGCTGAAGTGCGGGGCGGTGGTGAAACCGATCTGGTTGTTCACCACGATGTGGATCGTGCCACCCGTCTTGTGCCCGCGCAGACCCGAGAGCGCAAAGCACTCCGCAACCACACCCTGGCCCGCGAAGGCCGCATCGCCGTGCAGCAGGATCGGGATGCACGAAGTGCGTTCGGGGTCATTGTTCTGGTCCTGCTTGGCGCGCGCCTTGCCCAGCACCACAGGGTTCACCGCCTCAAGATGCGAGGGGTTGGCTGTCAGGCTGAGGTGTACCGAATTGCCATCGAACTCGCGGTCACTTGAGGCACCGAGGTGGTATTTCACATCGCCCGATCCGTCCACATCCTCAGGCTTGAAGCTGCCGCCTTGGAATTCGTTGAAGATCGCCTTGTACGGTTTGGCCATCACATTGGCGAGCACCGACAGCCGCCCCCGGTGCGGCATCCCGATCACGATGTCACGGACACCGAGCGCGCCGCCGCGCTTGATGATCTGCTCCATCGCGGGCACGAGGCTTTCGCCGCCATCAAGGCCAAAGCGCTTGGTGCCCATATATTTCACATGCAGGAATTTCTCGAAGCCCTCGGCCTCCACCAGCTTGCTGAGGATCGCCTTGCGCCCTTCGCGGGTAAAGGCGATTTCCTTGCCAAAGCCTTCGATGCGTTCCTTCAGCCAACCCGCCTCTTCGGGGTTGGAGATATGCATGTACTGCAGCGCGAAGGTGCCGCAGTAGGTGCGTTGTACAATCGCGAGGATCTCGCGCATCGAGGCTGTTTCCAGCCCCAGCACGTTGTCGATGAAGATGGGCCTGTCCATGTCCGCTTCTGTGAAGCCGTAGGAGCGCGGGTCAAGCTCCGGGTGGGGCGTGTTCTCGCGCATGCCCAGCGGGTCGAGATCCGCCACGAGATGCCCCCGGATCCGGTAGGCGCGGATGATCATCAGCGCCCGGATGGAGTCGAGTACCGCACGTTTGATCTGATCGTCAGTGACTTCGACACCAGCTGCGGCAGCCTTTGCCTTGATCTTGTCGCCCGCGCCTTTGACCTCGGCCTCCGGCGCCCATTCACCAGTGAGTGCTGCGGTCACGTCATCGCCCGGCTGCGGCGGCCAGTCGGTGCGCGCCCAGGATGGCCCCGAAGCCTCGCGCTTCACCGCGACCTCATCATCCCCCATCGCCTTGAAGAAGGCCCGCCACGCGTCATCCACCGCGTTGGGGTCGCTGGCGTAGCGCGCGTACATCTGTTCGAGATACTCGGCATTGTGCCCCTGCATGAAGGAGGAGGCATGGAACTGGTCGTTGGGGGTGTGTTCGGTCATGGGGTTACCTCATGTGGGTTGGGACCGTATTTGTTGGGGCCGGGTTGGGATTTTTTGCAGAGCCAGACAATCAGGATGATCAGGCAGATGCCTAAGAGTGCAAGTGTGATGAGCTGAAGAGTGGCGCCGACGTAAAGCCCCTGTACCTGAGAAAGCAGCATTCCGATGCCTGCCAGCAAGAGGCCAGAGCCGAGCGGAATGCCAAGCATTAGTCCCGGATACCACAGTCCGGATCGGTCGATGTCATGAAGGCGTCGCCAGGTCACTGCCAAAGACGGAAACAGAGTTGCCAAGCTGGCGGCGCCGGACAGGATCAGTGGCCCTTCGGGAGTATCCGTTGCGGCGTTGATGAATGTTTCGAGTCCGCTTGCGACAAGTCCAAGCGCAATAGCAAAAAGTGTAAACCACCAATACTCGGATCGCGATGCCCGTCCGGAGAAGGTGAAGTACTTGCGAAAGCACGTTTTGACAGACTCGGTCAGGCTCATTGCTGCGAACCTCCCGCCCGGCGGGCACCGCCGGGCAGCGCCCGACCCTCCCCCCAGGGAGGGCGCTTCTCGCCCACCCTAGGCTCGGGCGCTGCCCTTCGTCCGCAAGTGCGTCGGTTGGTGGCGAGCCCGTGCTCCGCTTGGTTGGAAAGAAAGCGAGCGAACGCCGAGGGTGCGCTCGCCTCGCGCCCTGGCCGGGGCTCCGCCCGTTCGCGGCTCGAAAGCGCCACTGGCGCTTTCGCCTCGCTTATGCTCGGATCGGCTCTCACCCCTTCTCAATCGCCTCTTTCACGGCTTCGCCCAGCGTCGCGGGGCTGTCGGCCACCACAATCCCTGCGGCGCGCATGGCTTCGATCTTGTCTTCGGCACCGCCCTTGCCGCCGGCGACAATCGCGCCCGCGTGGCCCATGCGACGGCCCGGAGGGGCGGTGCGGCCCGCGATGAAGCCCGC
The DNA here is from genome assembly GCF_009811755.1 of Roseobacter cerasinus. Classification (GTDB taxonomy): domain Bacteria; phylum Pseudomonadota; class Alphaproteobacteria; order Rhodobacterales; family Rhodobacteraceae; genus Roseobacter; species Roseobacter cerasinus. The sequence goes on along the minus strand of NZ_BLIV01000001.1, from coordinate 576,139 downwards.
CGTCGGCTTCCAGCGACCCTTCTTCTTCTCGTCTGCCAGGAACTGCGCTGCATCCTCTTCGGCGCTGCCGCCGATTTCACCAATCATGATAATGCTTTGCGTCTCATCATCCGCAAGAAACATTTCCAACACGTCAATGTGCTCTGTCCCCTTGATCGGGTCGCCGCCGATGCCCACCGCCGTCGATTGGCCATAGCCCAGATCGGTGGTCTGCTTCACCGCCTCATAGGTCAGCGTGCCGGAGCGCGAGACCACGCCGCAGGAGCCACGCTTGTGGATGTGGCCGGGCATGATGCCGATCTTGCAGGCGTCGGGCGTGATCACCCCGGGGCAGTTCGGGCCGACGAGCCGCGACTTGGATCCTTCCAGCGCGCGCTGCACCTTCATCATGTCGAGGACTGGGATGCCCTCTGTGATGCAGACGATCAGCTCCATTTCGGCATCAATCGCTTCGAGGATCGAATCTGCCGCGAAAGGTGGAGGCACGTAGATCACGCTCGCATTCGCCTCCGTCTTGGCCTTGGCCTCATGCACAGAGTTGAAAACCGGCAGGTCGAGATGCGTCTGACCGCCCTTGCCGGGGGTCACCCCGCCCACCATCTGTGTGCCATAGGCGATGGCCTGTTCGGTGTGGAACGTGCCCTGCGATCCTGTCAGACCCTGACAGATGACTTTGGTGGTCTCGTTGATGAGTACGGCCATGGTGTGTCCTTTTGACTTACAAATTTCTGGCGCCGAGGTCGGCGGGTGTCGGGGCGGTTCAGAGGCTCATTGCTTGGCCTCCGGACCGGGTTGGGCGTGAAAGGTGATCTGATGCAGCTTGGCACGCCCGGTGAGTGCGCTGGCCAGCGTCGGCAGCGGGTAGGCCACCTCGTAATACGCGCGTTTGAGCTTTTGGCGCAGCAGGGCAAGGCCTTCGGGGCGGTTGCGCGTCGCGGTTTGCAGCGCCACGCCTTCGGGTTCGTTGCCCTGCTCGATGAGCGCGGGCTGGATCTGATAAACCCGCATGGCACGGGCAACCGGCGAGGCGTTGAAGTTGAACAGCAGATTGTCGATGGTGATGTTGAAGGGGCGCTCCGCCAGAAAACGCTGCGCTGCTGGCCGCGTCAGCATGTAGCCAGCAGCGCCTACATGGCGCGACATCAGCCGCGAGATCCGGCGCCCGCGATAGTCGCCGCTGCTGCGGCCCAACAGGACCTTGAGGCTGCGTGCGCGCCAGCGTTCGAGCTTGACCATATCGGCATCTGTCGGCCACCAGCTGAGATCGTCCAGCCACTGGCCCAGCTCGGGTGCGATGAAGATATCATCCTCCATGACGAGACATAGCTCGGCGTCAGAGGCCAGAAACCGCTCCCACACCTGCGCATGGCTGATGGTGATTGCCATATTGCTGTCGTGGAACAGCCCCCAGGGACCGTCGGGACGGCAGTGGCGCAGCATCTCCTCACGCGGATGTTCGCGCATGTCGAAAGCCGGGTGAAATTGCGCGTCGACCCCGGCTTGGGCCAGCTCCGCCTGCATGCGCGCACGACGCTCCTCGGCGCGGGCGAGGTTGATCATCTCGATATGCAGGCGTGGGCTCATTGCACCAGCGACTCCCAATCGGCAGGCAGGCGGTCGACGGCCATGAAGGTCTGGTCGGCGCGTGTGCCCACATGCACAACGGCCACGCGCCCGCGCAAAAGCGCGCGGCCCTCGATGAAGGCGGTCCCAGCTGTCGCGCTATGCGTGCCCGGCAAGGCGGTGGCAGAGCCAAACACGGGGGGCGTTGCCATCTTGTCGCGCAGCGCGGCAATTGCTGCATCTGTATGGTCACCCTCAAAGGACACTTCGCAGCGCCGCTCAATCGCGTCTGGCATCCCCGGCGCGGGCGCGAGCGTCTTGTCCCAAAAGATCAGCGTGTAGGGGAGGGGGGCACCGTCGCGCGCCTGCATGTTTGTACGAACCTGAACTTCGGTTTTTCCCGCAGTGAAACAGAGCGCATTGAAGCTTGCGATGGCGCTGTCAGCCACGGAGTTCGCCATGGCCGCCCCGGCGAAGGCCAGTGATATGATGGCGGCGCGGATCATCCCGCCTCCGGCTGAAACAGGATCAGCGCATAGCGATACCAGCCCACGCTGACGGTGCGTTCGGTGGCGATGATGGCGGGTGGTGTGGTCGGTACTTGCCAGGCCTGCTCAATATCGCGGCCCAGCGGTTTCGGGTCGATGGCGCGCGCTCGGGGGAAGGTTTTGGCCACGTAGTCATTGAAATTCGCGGTTTGCCCGGTGCGCGACTCCGCCAGCACAAGACACATCCTGTCCGAGACGGCGACCGCAGGATAGCGATTGTCGATGACGTAGGCGCGTGCCCCCGGTGCCCGTTCAGTGAGCGGAACATAGCCCGCGCTGCGCAGCGTCGCGTCGTCCCTTGGGCCGTTTGTGCAGACGCGGTCAAAGGTGCGTACCATCTGATAGGGGGTGCTCTTGGGCACGAGGTTGGACCGCCACATGTTGCGCAGTTCGGCAGTGTCCGAAGACACACCTTGCGCAGTGCAAGCCGACAGGGTCAGCAGCATTGCGACGCAGAGAGTGGCGGGCAGGCCTCTCATCCTCTTGCCTCGTCAACATCAGAATTGGCTGCGCCCCGTTTGCGTAGGCGCATGAAGAGAAAGGCCGCAACTGTGAAGCTGAACGCCATCCCAAATTCGGCCACTTCCTCATAGGTGAGTGCCAGCAGATCGACCCATCCGGGCAGTTCAACACCAAAAGGGGCCAGCTTCCGCCCAAGCCCGTCGGCCATCTTCGAGGTGATGGCCAAAACTACGCCCAACCCCACACAGAGTGTGACGCCGCGAAAATGAGAGTCGCGCCGCGCGAGGCCGCGGATGGACCGCATGGTGGCCAGGATCCCAGTGATGATCAGCCCCAGAAGCAGCGCCCCGGATAGCAGCCGTTCCACCAAAGGCGCCCCACCTCCGATGTACTGCCTGCTCTTGAAGAGACCTTCTGTGAAAAGCAGCTTGTCCATATCGAACTCACGCATACAGAAGGCCAAAAGCAGCACGATGAATGGCCAGACGTCGGCCCCTGCAGGCAACAGCAGCGCAATGGCGACAAGATAGATCAGCGCTGTCGCGGTCTCGAGCGCGCCGCCCTCCTGGAGCAAGGCGCTCTGTTGCGTGTCTTCGAAAAAGAGCAGCACAATAAAAATCGTCATGGTCACGATGATGCAGAGCAGGGCGTAGTTGCCTGAGGCCACAGGCCGCGCCATGCGCGGGTCGTCTCTAGAGATCATGCGGGTCATGCGCTGGCTCCCTCGACCCTGACCGACCGATTTTGCCGCCAGTTTTTTTCCAGCAGCCGGTACAGTGTTGTGCCAGGCAGATGATACTGGTTCTGCGTCAATACAACTATCCGATATCCTTTGACCCTAACTGGAATGTCCCACTTCACCACCATTTTGGGCAGCAGGTGTTCCGCATGTCTCTCGACGAGCAGAAGAGCAAGAACGATGGTCGGCGCTCCAAGTTTTGTCGGATGACTTTTTCTTTCTTCAAGTCCCGCAATGACGTCCCATGGAAGTCTCGTCTCGGCGCGCCAGTGTCTGATGACCAACGCATCCGGCTGGATCTGCACGGGATATCTGTTCATGTTTTTGAAAAACACATAGACCAGCGTGACGACACAGGCCGTCGCGCCAAGAATAAGCAAGGTATCGACAAGGTCGCGGTCAAATGCAGCGTCATATGCCACCATTCCGGCGGCGCTGAACAGGACGACAATCCACAAGATAACCGCGACACCAAAAAACGCGGTTTCTGGCCCGAGCGCTTTGTGAATGCGCAACGTTTCCGTTTTGTTGGGGGCGGTGTGCGTCATGCTGATACCATCTGGCCAATGTGCCTGGTTGCCCTGTTTGGCGGGTCCCGTATTGGTTGACCGGAACCCCAACCGCGATTGGGTCAAGAAGCCAACCGAACTTTTTGGCTCATCACCCCTTCACAGCCTTCACGATTTTCTGCGCGCCGTCTTTCAGATCATCGGCTGCGATCACATCCACGTCTGAGTTGTTGATGATGTCCTTGCCCTGCTGAACGTTGGTGCCTTCTAGGCGCACCACCAGGGGAACCTGCAAGCCCACCTCCTTCACTGCGGCGACGACACCTTCTGCGATCACATCACAGCGCATAATGCCGCCGAAGATGTTCACCAGAATGCCCTTCACATTGGGGTCCGAGGTGATGATCTTGAAGGCTTCGGTCACTTTCTCCTTCGTTGCACCGCCGCCCACATCAAGGAAGTTGGCAGGCTCAGCCCCGTAGAGCTTGATGATGTCCATTGTCGCCATGGCAAGGCCTGCACCGTTCACCATGCAGCCGATCTCACCATCCAGCGCGATGTAGTTGAGATCGTATTTGGACGCTTCCAGCTCCTTGCTGTCTTCCTCGGTAGTGTCGCGCAGCTCGGCGATGTCGGGGTGGCGGTAGATCGCATTTCCGTCAAAGCTGACCTTCGCGTCGAGCACTTTCAGATCGCCACTGTCGGTCACGATGAGCGGGTTAATCTCAAGCATCTCCATGTCTTTTTCCATGAAGGCTTTGTAAAGCAGGCCCATCAGGCCCACACATTGCTTGACCTGCTTGCCCTCCAATCCCAGTGCAAAGGCAATGCGACGTCCGTGGAAAGCCTGATAGCCTGAGGCCGGGTCGACCGAAAAGCTGAGGATCTTTTCAGGGGTTGCGGCGGCCACCTCTTCGATGTCCATGCCGCCTTCGGTCGAGCAAACAAAGCTGACGCGGCTGGTCTGGCGATCCACCAACAGCGCGAGGTACAGTTCCGTTTCGATGCCCGAGCCGTCTTCGATATAGATGCGGTTGACCTGCTTGCCCACCGGGCCGGTCTGATGTGTGACCAGCGTGCGGCCCAGCATCTTCTTGGCTTCCTCAGCAGCCTCCTCCACGGATTTGGTCAGCCGCACACCACCTTTTTCGCCTGCATCCGCTTCCTTGAATGAGCCCTTGCCGCGACCGCCAGCATGGATCTGTGCCTTGACCACCCACATTGGCCCATCGAGCGCGCCTGCCGCCGTCTTGGCCTCCTCAGCCCGCAGGACAACCCGACCGTCGGAGACCGGCGCGCCGTAGCTGCGCAACAATGCTTTTGCCTGATATTCGTGGATGTTCATGGAAAAGGGTCCCGTGTTGTTGGATCGGTTTCCAAGCCGGTATACGATAAGGTCTTGCGGTGAGGTAAACAGTTTTTGCCTGATATCGCAGATAGGTGAAGGAAATTCGCCTTTTGTGATCACACCGAAAAATACTGTGATCACAAAATCAGCCGTCGCTCGCCGACTCAAGCCGCACAAGAGGCTTTGTGAACCGAAAGTCGCAGCAATGCGTAATTGGTTTACCGTTTTCTGAAAGTGTTGGGGCAAGCTGTGTCATGGCTGGTTTTACGCAGGTTCAACAGGTCGACCCACGGACCAGCTGGCCGGGATTTCTGCTTGCGAGCGGGGCGGTCCTGATCCTGCTCTTCGTGCTGCTTGACCCTGGCCCGTCGCGCGGACTGTCGGTGCCGGGCGTGGTGCTGTTCTGGGCCTCACATGTGATGAGCGCGCTGCTCTGCCTGCAAGCCGCGCAGCTTGTGGTCCAGCGGGTTGGGCGCTCTCGGCTCCTGCCCGCCGCAGTGCAGGTGGTACTGGGTGGGCTGACCGGGTCGCTTGTCTTTACGCCGATCGCCTTGGGGCTGGACCGGCTTCTCGGTGTCGCCGATCTGACTGATGATGCCGGTGAGACGCTTGGCGCCGGCCTGCTTGGCGAATGGCTTGCGTTGGCCCCTCCGGTGATCCTCACCTGGCTGGCGCTGAATGCAACGCGGCTGCTGCGGTTGCCTGCACCCGCCGCGCCGGTTCAGCCGGTGCCCGGGTTCTGGTCCAAGGTGCCCGCTGCGCTTGGGCGTGACCTCGTCGCGCTGAGCGCCGAATTGCACTACCTGCGGGTCTACACGGCGCGTGGCGATACGTTGGTGCTGTATCCCTTCGGTCAAGCCGTTCAGGAGCAGGGGCACGGCACGCAGATCCATCGCTCCCATTGGGTTGCACTGGCTCATGTGGACCGGATCGAGCGCCGGGGCCGGGAAGGGGTCTGCCATCTTGCGGGCGGACTCGCGTTGCCCGTCAGCCGCCGATTTCGCCGCGCGGTAGAAGATGCGCTGACCGCCGCAGCGTGACCACTCGTGCAAACTGCGGTCCGCTGGTGCAAAACCGCTGGCCACCATGACCATGTTCATCATGCTCTGCCGCATCTTTCGAGGCAATACGGAGTAGGCTCCTCATGATGCATGCAAAAACGAACTCGCACTGGCGCTGTTGCGCGCTCGCCGCGCTTCTCTCATGCGCGGCTGTGACCGCGCGGGGGCAGGACGGCGGTTCCGGCCTCTACGGCGGGTTGTTTGGTGGACTCTCGGCCCTTCAGGGGGATGAGTTCACCTTGGGCGGAGCAACAACAACGCTCAACTTTGACAGCGGGGCGACCGCTGGCGTGACCTTGGGCTATGACTACAGCGGCAGCCCGTGGCGATCCGAGATTGAATTCGCTTATCGCACGGGCGATGCCAGTAACTTCTCAGGCGGTGCGGGCGCCGGAGGTGATCTGGCCTCAACCGCATTGATGTTCAACGGATACTATCAGTTTGCGACACGCTCTGCCTGGCAGCCCTACGTCGGTGCAGGCCTTGGTGTGGCAACGGAGATCGATTTTGACATCGAAGGCGGCAGCGCTGCGGGCGAGTATTCTGATAGCGGCATCTTTGCAGCCCAGGTCATGGCGGGCACACGCTATGCGCTGTCAGAACGGGTATCGCTTTATGGCGAGGTGCGGTACTTCACCGCCGGGTCGCCCGATCTGGAAACGGATGGCGGGCAGGTGCTTACAGTCGATTATGACACGCTCGACCTGATCGCGGGAGTTGCCTTCCGCTTCTGACAAAAAAGGGGCAGGCCGTCAGGCCCGCCCGGTCGTTTTTGGCGTGACATTGCGTCAGGCAAGCGTGTTGTCGATCCCTTTACAGGCCTCGACCAGGCCTTTCACTGCGCTGACCGAATTGTCGAACATGGCCTGTTCGTCCTTGTCCATCGAGATCTCGACCACGCGCTCAATACCGCCCGCGCCGATCACGGTCGGTACACCCACGTAGAACCCTTTCAGACCGTAGGCACCCTCCACATAGGCCGCACAGGGCAGCACGCGTTTCTGGTCCTTGAGATAGCTTTCCGCCATCTCGATGGCCGAGGTTGCGGGCGCATAAAAGGCGGAGCCGGTTTTCAGCAGGCCGACGATCTCCGCACCGCCATCCCGGGTGCGCTGCACAATCGCATCGAGTTTTTCCTGCGTGGTCCAGCCCATCTTGACCAGATCCGGCAACGGAATGCCCGCAACGGTGGAATAGCGCACCAGCGGCACCATGGTGTCACCGTGCCCGCCCAGGACAAAGGCCGTGACATCCTTCATGGACACGTCAAATTCAGATGCGAGGAAGTGGCGGAAGCGCGCGCTGTCCAGCACACCCGCCATGCCGCAGACCTTCTCATGTGGCAGGCCGGAGAATTCGCGCAAGGCCCAAACCATCGCGTCGAGCGGATTGGTGATGCAGATGACAAAGGCGTTGGGCGCATGATCGCGGATGCCTTCGCCCACGGATTTCATGACTTTGAGGTTGATGCCCAAAAGGTCGTCGCGGCTCATGCCCGGCTTGCGCGGCACACCGGCGGTCACGATGCAGACATCCGCGCCCGCGATATCCTCATAGGATTGCGTGCCAGAGAGGGCTGCGTCGAATTTGCCGGACGGTCCGCTCTCCGCGATATCGAGCGCTTTGCCCTCAGGCGTGCCTTCGGCAATATCGAACAGGACAACGTCGCCCAGCTCTTTCAGCGCCGCCAGGTGAGCCAGCGTGCCGCCGATTTGACCGGCGCCGATCAGCGCGATTTTGGGTCTTGCCATGGAATATGCTCCGCATTGGGTTGAGATTGCGCCCTCTGCTAGCGGTTCAGGCCGGATTGCGCAAGTTTGCGCAGGCAGTTGTGTTCGGAGCCGCACTGTCGTGATCTGTGCAGGTCGAATCGCGGAGCGCAGGTTCGCAGATCAGGACATGAGGAAGGCCCCTCGGATGCTCACCCTCGATTGGACATTCTTTCTCATTGCCGGCCCCGCCGTGATCTTTGCAGGAATCTCCAAGGGAGGCTTTGGATCAGGAGCGGCCTTTGCCTCGGCCAGTATACTGGCGTTGGTCGTCGATCCGGGGTTGGCCCTTGGGGTGATGTTGCCGCTGCTGATGCTGATCGATGCGGCGACCCTTAGGCCCTATTGGCGAAAATGGGATGGACAGGCCGCGCTGCTTCTGGTGATCGGAGGTCTGCCGGGTGTGGCCCTTGGTGCGGCGCTTTACCGGATTGCCGAACCCGATGTGTTCCGAGTGCTGATCGGAGCGATATCGCTCGCTTTTGTGGTCTGGCAGCTCTTTCTCTCCGCCCGCAAGATCCGGCGCCAAGAGGGCCTTATGCCCCGCTGGGTCGGCATGCTGGCCGGTCTGGTTGCGGGGTTTACCAGCTTTGTCAGCCATGCAGGCGGGCCGCCTGCGGCTGTGTATCTGCTGTCAAAGAACCTGACCAAGCTTCAGTACCAGGCGACCACGGTGCTTGCGTTCTGGGCCATCAACATTGCGAAATTTGTGCCTTACGCAGTTCTGGGGATGTTCACAGCCGAGACTGCGCAGGCCAACCTGTTACTCGCACCTTTCGCACTCTTTGGCGCCTGGATTGGCGTCTACGCGCACAGGCTGGTGCCGGAGCCGCTCTTCTTCGGGCTGACCTACCTGTTGCTCAGTGTGACCGGTGTCAAACTCATCTTGGATGGGCTGACGTAGTCCCGCGACGGGATCGGCACGCGCCATAAGCCACAGCGCGCGAGGCCTGCTACAGGCAGGTAGGGTGGGCTTTCAGGCCACCCCTCGGTGACCACATTCAGGCGTCGTTGCCCTTGGCGGGCAGCGCCTCTGCAAGCTCTTCATAAGACTGTCCGGATGCCACCAGGCAGGTCAGCCCGTTCGGGGTGGTGACTGTGATGGTCCATGTGCCGGTCTCGTCAGAGGCAAACACCTCCACAACAGCGTTGTTGGCGCCCAACCCCATGGATTGGCGCGACTCGCCATACCCTTCGGCCAGCCGGTCAACAACAGCATCGCGCGGGGCGCAATTGCGTGCGTTTTGGGCTGCAGCATCGCTGGTTGATGCAATATAGAGCGCAGCGGCTGCACTGAGCGCTCCCAGATGCAGGATTTTCTTCATGCGTGTCATACTCGTGTCTGCCTTCAATTCAAAGGCGGCACCCGCTGTCATCTGGCCCAACCGGCTTTGCCGGTGATGACCGGGCGGCCCCGGTTCCTTTTCCATGTCGACCGTTTCGCCACGTTTGACGCTTTCAGCGCCGGACTTGAAGCAGGGCTCGCCGCGATCATCGACGGGAGCAGCATCCATCCGAGGTTTGAAATAATGGTTAATCCGCCGTCCGCGGATCATATAAATTTGAGATTTGCTGCAATGCGGCGTGATTTCACTTGAAGTTTCTTCCCAAAAATGCCCCATTCCGCGCAACTTTGTAACTCTTTGGATCATATTGGATCTCTGTTTATGTCGACCTTGCACCGCCCGCTCCGCTCTGTTCTCTACATCCCGGGATCCCGTGCGCGTGCCCTCGAAAAAGCACGCCAACTGCTTGCAGATGCTATTATTTTCGACCTTGAGGACGCCGTTGCACCGGACGAGAAATCAACCGCCCGCAGTGTCCTGGCAGAGGCACTGGTGACCGGCGGCTATGGTGCGCGCCTAAAGATTGTGCGCATAAATGGGCTGGACACCCCTTGGGGGCGCGAAGATGCACTTGCGGCGGTGCAAATGGGGGCTGATGCGGTGCTTTTGCCCAAAGTAGACGGTGCAAACGACCTTGATGCGCTGGCGGGTATCACCGGTGACACCCCACTTTGGGCCATGATGGAGACGCCGACAGGCATGCTCGCAGCGGCGGAAATCGCCGCGCACCCGCTCTGTCAGGGCATGGTCATGGGCACCAATGACCTGGCCAAGGACATGGGCACACGGTTTCGCCCGGACCGGCTGCCCCTGATGGCAGGCCTTGGTCTGAGCTTGCTGGCCGCGAAGGCGCATGGTGTCGCGATCATCGACGGTGTCTACAACGCCTTCAAAGACACCGAAGGTTTGGCCGCGGAATGCGCGCAGGGCCGCGACATGGGGTTTGACGGGAAAACGCTGATCCACCCCGCACAGCTGGAGACCGCAAACGCAGCCTTCTCGCCAACGGAGGACGAGGTGGACCTCGCGCGGCGGCAGATCGCCGCATATGACGAAGCCATTGCGGCAGGGCAGGCAGTGGCCGTGGTCGACGGCCGGATTGTGGAGAACCTGCATGTTGCAACCGCGCGCGAAACACTGGCAAAGATGGATGCGATAGCAGCTCTCACAACGGAGTAAGCCAATGGCCCTGATCGTCGCCGGACTGATCCTCTGGACCCTCGTTCACTATTTCAAACGTCTTGCCCCCGATCGCCGCGCCGCCCTGGGAGACCCCGGAAAGGGGCTCGTCGCGGTGGGTGTCGTCGCCGGGCTTGTGCTGATGATCATCGGATATCGCAGCGCCGACTTCATCTACATCTGGCAGCCACCCAGCTTCATGGTGCATGTGAACAATACGCTCATGCTTCTGGCGTTCTGGGTCTATGGCTCAAGTGCTGCGAAGACGGCGAAGGCCTGGCCGGCGTACAAGATCCGTCATCCGCAGCTGACGGGATTCAAGATCTGGGCGGTGGCGCATTTGCTTGTGAATGGTGATCTCGCCTCGATCCTGCTGTTCGGCGGGCTTTTGGGCTGGGCCGTCGGGTCGGTGATCCTGATCAACCGGGCCGAACCCGACTGGACGCCGCCCGAACCTGCAGGTGTCGCAACCTATGTGCGCCTTGCGATCATCAGTCTGGTGCTGTTCAGTATTGTCGCGGGCGTTCACGTCTGGCTGGGCGTTTGGCCCTTCCCTGTCTGATCTGTCGGAGCATCCCATGAAACTCTACCGCTTCCTGTCCGAGCAGGACACCTCGGCCTTCTGCCACAAGGTCACCGAGGCGCTCAATAATGGTTGGATGCTGCACGGCAGCCCCACCCAGGCCTGGGATCATGCCGCAGGCGTGATGCGCTGCGGACAGGCGGTTACAAAGGAGGTGGATGGCACCTACACACCAGATACCAAACTGGGAGAGCAGTGATGGGCACGAAGACAAACGCAGGCCGGTTCTTTGAGGACTACGCCATCGGCCAGATGATCCACCATGCGGTGCCGCGCACCGTCAAGATGGGCGAGCGCGCGCTCTACCATATGCTCTACCCGGCGCGGCACGCGCTCTATTCCTCGGACCAGTTTGCGCAGAGCTGCGGGCTGCCCTTCAGCCCGCTCGACGATATGGTGGCCTTCCACGTGGTGTTCGGCAAGACCGTGCCTGATGTGTCGCTGAACGCGGTGGCCAACCTCGGCTATGCCCAGGGCCGCTGGATCACCCCGGTCTGGCCCGGGGACACCCTGCGCTCCGTCTCCGAGGTGATTGGGCTGAAGCAGAACTCCAACGGCAAGACCGGGGTCGTCTGGGTACGCACCACCGGGCTGAACCAGCATGATGAGACCGTGCTTGAGTATGTGCGCTGGGTCATGGTGCGCAAACACGACGTGGATGCGCCTGCGCCTGAAACGGTGGTGCCCGATCTGCCCAAGGCCGTGGCGGCGGAGGATCTGGTGATCCCGAAAGGCCTCGACTTCAGCGACTATGACTTCACTCTCGCCGGTGAGCCGCACCGCTGGGACGACTACGAGGTGGGCGAGCAGATCGACCACGTCGATGGCGTGACCGTCGAGGAAGCCGAGCATATGATGGCCACGCGGCTGTGGCAGAACACCGCGAAGGTGCACTTTGACACCTCGGCCCGGCCTGATGGCTCCCGCCTGATTTATGGCGGGCATGTGATCTCCATGGCGCGCGCGCTCAGCTTCAACGGGTTGGCCAATGCTCAGATGGTCGTGGGTCTGAACGGCGGCGCGCACGCCAATCCCTGCGTATCGGGCGATACCATTCGTGGTTGGTCGGAAGTGCTGGACAAGGCCGAGACACCCGCGCCCGGTGTGGGCGCGCTGCGCCTGCGGCTGGTGGCCACGAAAGGCGGTGACCCGTTCCGCTTAAAGGGCGACGATGATAAGTATCTACCGGAGGTGCTGCTCGATCTCGACTACTGGGCGCTGGTGCCCGTCTGACGAAGGGTCCGGACCATGCGCAATATCCTCCTGACCCTACACCTCGCTTGTTTGGTGCTGGTCAGCCCTTTGCAGGCACAGACCCGCGAGGATGCCTTTGTCGAGGCCAATGTGCTGGCTATTCTCTATCACGAGATGGGCCACGCGCTGATCGACATCCTGCAACTGCCGGTCTTTGGACAGGAGGAGGATGCCGCCGATGTGCTCAGCGTGCTCCTGATTCACGATCTCTATGAGGAAGAGGCCGCCGCAGGTATCATCTACGATGCGGCTTTTGGCTTTCTCGGTGAGGCTGATGCGTATGAGCCAGCGCTTTGGGATGTGCATGGCCCCGACCTGCAGCGTTACTACACGATGATCTGCCTCTTCTACGGTGCCAATCCAGAGGCCCGCGAAGAGCTTGCCCTTGAGCTGGACTTGCCAGAGGAACGCGCGGAGAGCTGCGTCGAAGAATTCCAGCTCGCCTATGACAGCTGGGGCCCGGTGCTCGATGAGATCACCGCAGAGAAGCCCGGCACTTCGATGACCCTCGAAGGCGCTGAGGATGATGTGATCGGCGTGTTGATGACGGATGAGGTCGCGGCCCTCAACGAAGACTTCATCCTGCCGGTGCCCGTGATGATCCGGGTCGAAGCCTGTGGCGAGGCGAACGGGTTTTATGACCTCGACACCCGCGAGATCATCATTTGCAGCGAGCTTGACCCCTATCTGCGCAGCCTTGCGGATTTCTAAAGCGTCGGTCATTGAAGGAGCGGGCCATGTCTTCACCCGGGGCGCCGTGCGGAGGGACCGGCAGACACGACAGCTGAGTGGTTTGACCCCGACCGCCTTGGCGTGCCCGGACGTGTGGATATCTTCTTAGTACTAAATCGGGCCCGAATGCGTAGTCTGGCCGGATGAGACAGCTGATACCTCTTCTTCTCTGCAGCCTTTTCGGCGCAGGACCCGCGCTGGCTTGCCAGCTGGCACTGGTGCTGGCGGTGGATGTCTCTGGTTCCGTCGACAATCGTGAATATGACATCCAGATGCAGGGTTTGGCAGCGGCCCTGCGCGACCGGGCGATTGTGAATGCGCTCATTGAGCAGGAGGCCGCAGTCACGTTGATCCAGTGGACCGGATCGTCGCGTCAGCGTCAAACCATCCCCTGGACCAGCCTTCTTACGCCTCAAGATGTGGCTGAGCTGGCTGACGCCGTTGAGGAGAACCGCCGCGTGTGGCGCAACTATTCCACCGCGATTGGCGAAGCGCTTGTTCTGGCGGAAGAGGCCCTGCGCGCGGTGCCGCATTGCACCCGCAGGGTGATCGATGTCTCGGGGGATGGTGTCTCCAACGAAGGGGTGCATCCGCGTGACCGTCATGCCGCGCTAGCGGAGATGGATGTGACCGTAAACGGGTTAGCCATTGAAACTGACGAGGAAGACCTGACAGGCTGGTTTTTCGAGAACCTGATCCGGGGGGAGGGCGCTTTTGTCATGACCGCCAATGGGTTCGAGGACTATCCCGCGCAGATCCGGCGCAAGCTGCGGCGCGAGATCACGCGACCTCTGAGCAATCTCCGGATTTGTGATCACGCCGCTTTCACGTGTGATCACAAATACCAAAAGATTAAGGTTTTTCCGACAAACCGCGCCAAATAACCGCGCCTTGGGCCCCTCCCTACACGTGACAAACCCGTAATAAGAGGTAATAAAAGCGCCAGGGAACCAAAAGGAATCTGCCATGGCCGATGTCAATCGGGGCAATCGCCCCTTGTCACCGCATCTGACGATCTATCGCCCACAGCTGACGTCGATGACTTCGATCCTCACTCGCATCACCGGCAATGCGCTATTGATCTCGTCGCTGCTGGTGGTCTGGTGGTTCTTGGCAGCCGCAAGCTCGCCCGAATACTTCGCCATTGCCAATGGCGTGCTGACCAGCTGGTTTGGTGATCTGGTCATGACGCTCTCGCTCTGGGGGCTGTGGTATCACACGCTGGCCGGTGTGCGGCACCTGATCTGGGATCAGGGCGTTGGTCTCGATCTGGAGACCGCCTACAAGCTGGGTTACGCGGTCATCGGCGGCTCGGTTGTGTTGACCCTTCTGACCATCGTGATCATCTGAGGAGCGCGCTATGAGCTATCTGACAGACCGCAAACGCGCCGTCGGCATGGGGTCCGCCAAATCGGGCACAGAGCATCACTGGTCGATGACCGTCAGTTCCGGTGCGCTGCTGATCCTGATCCCGCTTTTTGTCTTCACCTTCGGCCCGATGCTGGGCGCCTCCTATGAAGAAGTCACCGACTACTTCAACCGTCCGTTCCCGGCGGTTGTGGCGGGGCTGACGATCATCGTGACCTTCAAGCATTTCGCGGGCGGTGTGCAGGCGCTGCTCGAAGACTATGTGCATGGGCTGGCGCAGAAAATCTCCATCGTCTTGATGACCTGCGTCTCTTACGCGGCCATGGCCGTGGGACTTTATGCAATTGTGCGCCTCGCGCTCTGACCCCAATGACCGTGTGGCCGCGCGCGCCGCACGAGACCCAGGAGACTGATCCATGGCTGAATATGAATACGAAACACATGAGTATGACGTGGTGGTCGTGGGCGCGGGCGGGGCTGGCCTGCGCGCGACTCTCGGCATGGCCGAGCAGGGGCTGCGCACGGCCTGTGTGACCAAGGTCTTCCCGACCCGCTCGCACACGGTTGCGGCGCAGGGCGGTATCGCGGCGTCGCTGTCGAACATGGGGCCCGACCACTGGCAATGGCACATGTATGACACGGTGAAGGGCTCCGACTGGCTGGGCGACACCGACGCCATGGAATATCTCGCGCGCGAGGCCCCCAAGGCGGTCTATGAGCTGGAGCATTACGGGGTGCCGTTCAGCCGGACCGAAGAGGGCAAGATCTACCAGCGCCCCTTTGGCGGCCACACTACCGAATTCGGTGAAGGCCCCGCGGTGCAGCGCACCTGTGCTGCCGCCGACCGGACGGGCCACGCGATCTTGCACACGCTTTACGGCCAGTCGCTGAAGAACAATGCGGAGTTCTATATCGAATACTTCGCCATTGACCTGATCATGTCCGAGGATGGCGTCTGTCAGGGCGTGCTCTGCTGGAAGCTGGATGACGGTACGCTGCACCTCTTTGCCTCGAAGATGGTGGTGCTGGCCACCGGCGGTTATGGACGCGCGTATTTCTCGGCGACCTCTGCACACACCTGCACCGGCGACGGGGGCGGTATGACTGCACGCGCTGGCCTGCCGCTGCAGGACATGGAATTCGTGCAGTTCCACCCAACCGGCATCTACGGCGCAGGCTGCCTCATCACCGAAGGCGCGCGCGGCGAAGGCGGGTATCTGACCAATTCCGAAGGCGAACGCTTTATGGAACGCTATGCGCCGCAGTACAAAGATCTGGCACCCCGCGACTATGTCTCCCGCTGCATGACCATGGAGATCCGTGAGGGCCGGGGCGTCGGCAAGAACGGCGACCACATTCACCTCAACCTCAACCACCTGCCGCCCGAGACGCTGAAACTGCGCCTGCCGGGTATTTCGGAAAGCGCGCGCATCTTCGCGGGCGTGAACCTCAACAAAGAGCCGATCCCGGTGCTGCCCACGGTGCACTATAATATGGGCGGCATCCCCACGAATTACTGGGGTGAGGTGCTGGCGCCCACCGCGGACGACCCCGACCGCGTGTCGCCCGGCCTGATGGCCGTGGGTGAGGCGGGTTGTGCCTCCGTGCATGGGGCGAACCGTCTCGGCTCCAACTCGCTGATCGACCTCGTGGTCTTTGGCCGCGCCGCCGCGATCCGCGCGGGCAAGGTTGTCGACCCCGACAGCGCGGTACCGACACCCAACAAGGCGTCCATTGAGGCCGCGCTCGACCGCTTCGACAACACCCGTTACGCGAAGGGCCACACACCCACTGCCGAACTGCGGCTGGAAATGCAGCAGTGCATGCAGAAAGACGCCGCTGTCTTCCGCGCCAACGACACGCTGGCCGAAGGCAAGAAAGCGATGGATGAGGTTGCGGGCAAGTGGTCCGACGTCGGTGTGACGGACCGCAGCCTCGTGTGGAACTCCGACCTGATGGAGACGCTGGAGCTCGCCAACCTGATCCCCAACGCCGTCGCCACAATTACTGGCGCCGAGGCGCGCAAGGAAAGCCGCGGCGCCCATGCCCATGAGGACTTCCCCGAGCGGGACGACCAGAACTGGCGCAAGCACTCGCTGATCTGGTTCAAGGGCAACAAGGCGTCCCTGGGCTATCGCGGCGTGCACGAGCAGCCGCTCACCAGCCACAATGACGGCGGGATCGACCCCAAGAAGATCGCACCGAAGAAGCGGACCTTCTGATGCGCCTGCCCTTGATCCTTTTCAGCGCCGCCGCGCTTTCGGCGTGCGTCGAAATCCAGCAGGCGACCGATCGCGCAGGCCGCGATACGGCCAAAACGGTCCTACCCGAAGCGCTCGCCGTCTATTTTCCGCAAGTGCCGAAGGCGCTGTTCACGCCATTTACAAACTGCGTGGTGGACAATGCGGATGCGGCGGAAGTGCAAGCGCTCGCCGCGGATGCCATCACCGGGGTTGATCAGAGCACGGCGGACACCATCCGCACCGTGCTCGCGCGGCCCGAGACCCAGAACTGCCTGCGTGCCGCTGCCCCAACAGCGCTCGGCTCGCTCTAGACAGAACAGGAGACCCAAGACATGGTTCAACTGACCCTGCCCAAGAACTCCCGCATGACCAAGGGCAAGACCTGGCCCAAGCCCGAGGGGGCGAACAACCTCAAGAAATTCAGCATCTACCGCTGGAATCCGGACGATGGCGAAAACCCCCGGGTCGACACCTATTTTGTCGATCTGGACAGCTGCGGCCCGATGATCCTGGACGCGCTTATCAAGATTAAGAACGAGATCGACCCGACGCTCACCTTCCGCCGCTCCTGCCGCGAGGGGATCTGTGGCTCCTGCGCAATGAACATCGACGGGATCAATACGCTCGCCTGCATCTACGGCATGGACGAAGTGAAGGGCGATGTGCGCATCTACCCGCTGCCGCATATGCCCGTGGTCAAGGACCTGATCCCCGACCTCACGCATTTCTACGCCCAGCATGCCAGCATCATGCCCTGGCTGGAAACGAAGACAAACCGCCCGGCGAAAGAGTGGAAACAGTCCATCGAAGACCGCAAGAAGCTCGATGGCCTTTATGAATGCGTCATGTGCGCGTCGTGCTCTACCTCCTGCCCCAGCTATTGGTGGAACGGCGACCGCTACCTCGGGCCAGCAGCCCTTCTGCACGCCTACCGCTGGATCATCGACAGCCGCGACGAGGCGACGGGCGAGCGGCTGGACGATCTCGAAGACCCGTTCAAGCTCTACCGCTGCCACACCATCATGAACTGCGCCAAGACCTGCCCCAAGGGGCTGAACCCGGCAGAGGCGATTGCCAACATCAAGAAAATGATGGTCGAACGCCGAGCCTGATCCTTGGAGATCGCCCCGCATTGGGCGGCCATCGGGCTTGCGACACTGGCGGGGTTGTCGATCCCGGTCGGTGCGTCGCTGGCCATTTGGCGCGTCAATCTCCTGCCCGATTGGCTTCGCAGCGAACTGCGGCACGCGGTGATTGCCTTTGGGGCCGGGGCGCTTTTGGCAGCCGTCGCTCTTGTGCTGTTGCCCGAGGGCAGCGACCGCCTGGCACCTGGGCCAGCGCTGCTGTGGTTCTGTGCAGGTGGTGTCGGTTTTGCCGTGATCGACCAGGTCATCGCCGCCCGGGGTGGCCAGATCGCGCAATTCCTCGCCATGATGATGGATTACCTGCCCGAGGCCATGGCGCTTGGTGCGCTGGTTACGGGCGACTTGCCGACAGCCGTGCTGGTGGCCGCCTTGATCGCCCTGCAGAACCTGCCGGAAGGCTTCAATGCCATGCGTGAAATGCGCCAAGATGATCAGGCGGCGCCGCTGTGGCTCTTTTACCTGATGGTGCCGCTGGGTCCGCTGGCCGCTGCCATCGGTCTGGCGCTACCTGCAGCCTATGATCCGGTGATTGGCGCGGTGATGATGCTGGCCTCAGGCGGGATCATCTACCTGATGTTCCAGGATATCGCCCCGCAGGTCCCGCTGGACAACTCCATGCTGCCGCCTCTTGGGGCGATCCTTGGCTTTGGCTTCGGCCTCGCCGGGCATCTGTTGATCTGAGCGCATCATGCATATCGTCATCGGTCTCATCATCGCCTTTGTGATTGTCGCAGTGTTTGCGCGCCGAAATCGCGGCACCCGTGGCTGCCGTTGGCGTGAAGATCGCACCGGCAATCGCGGCGCCTTACGCAAATACAAATGTGCGACCTGCGGGGCCGAAGCCTTCAGCACCAGCAAGGGCCCGCCCGACAGTTGCAGAGCTCATCCGCCAAAAACCTGACCAAGGAGCCTTCATGCCAAACGCCCCCTCGGATGCCGACGCCCGCCGCGCCGTAAAACCTGTCATCTGCTATCCGACCGAGACACTGCCTGCACCGGATCTGCCCATGCTGACCGCTGCGCGTGTGCGCCTCACAAAAATCGGTGAGGTCACCGTCCCCCCGCGCGAGGCGCGGTGCTTCGAGGCGCCCGCAGGACATTTCTTTCGCATCACCAGCGTTGAGGCACCGCAGGTGGGCGACCTGAACCTGCACAACGCCACCGACCCAACGGAGCGGTTCTACTCCGGTAAGGCCCGCGCGCTGCACGGCACCCACCTGACAACCGGGGGCCGCATGTGGTCCTCTTTCCCGCACTTGCGGCCCATGGCGACCATCACCCACGATACGCTCGGTTGGTACGGCATCGATGGCTTCGGCGGCTCGGTGCATGACGTGATCGGCACCCGTTGCGACCCCTACACCCACGCGCTGCTGTCGGGTGGCGGGCAGTATCACCACTGCTGCCACTCGAACCTCACCCGCTCCTTGGCAGATCATCTCGGCATCCCGCTGACTGAGGCTGAGCCACTTGTGCATGACGTGCTCAACGTCTTCATGTGCACCGGCTTCACTCGCGACACCGGCCAATACTTCATGAAGGCCAGCCCCGTGCGCCCCGGCGACTATCTGGAGTTTTTTGCGGAGATTGACCTCATCGGCAATCTTTCAGCCTGTCCGGGCGGCGATTGCGGATCTGAGCATTCAAGTGATGCGGCCCGATGCGCCCCCTTGCTCGTCGAAGTTTTTGCGCCAGCCGAAGGCAGCTTGGAAGGTTGGGTCTCGCCCTTGTCCAATGCCTATGATCGCAGTCACGGGCGTTGAGTCTGCGGTGTCGCCACCGTCTTCACCCTTACAAAAATACTCTCAGACCGCAGGCCGACGTGCTGCGCGACGCTGATGTGACGCGCCGCGTTTTTAGGAAAACGCGGCCTCGAGCGCGATTTCGACCATATCGCCAAAACTGCGCTCCCGGTCTTCCGGGGGAAGCGCTTCACCGGTTTGCAAGTGGTCCGACACCGTCAGGACCGCCAAAGCCCGACAGCCATAGCGTGCCGCAACGGTATAAAGCTCTGCCGCTTCCATCTCGACGGCCAATACTCCGTGCCGGGTCATTTCCTTGTCCAGATCCGGGTGCTCAGAATAAAAAACATCCGATGAATAGATGCCGCCAATATGCGTTGCGACATCGCGTTCACCGGCCGCGCGCGCGGCGGCGTTCAGCAGGCCATAGTCCGCACAGGGCGCGAAGTTGAGGCTCTGGAAGATATGCGTTGAGGGTGTCGAAATGGTGCTCGCCGTCATGGCGAGAATAACATCCCGAATGGCGACGTTTTGTTGCATCGCCCCGCAGGAGCCAATGCGAATAAGGGTCTTGGCGCCAAAGTCTCGGATCAATTCGTTGGCGTATATCGACAGAGACGGCATGCCCATGCCTGAACCCTGAATGCTGACCCGGTGGCCTTTCCAGGTGCCGGTAAAGCCCAGCATGCCGCGCACTTCATTGACACAGACCGCATCTTCAAGAAACGTCTCCGCTGCCCATTTCGCGCGATAAGGATCGCCGGGCATCAGCACCGTTTCTGCAAGGTCTCCGGCTTTGGCTCCGATATGCGTGGTCACGATCACATCCCCTTACTGCAATTGCCTGCTGTGCTGAACGTAAAAGGAACCCGGTGTCAAACAACGACCGGGCTCCAATTGTCTCATTTTGCCGAAAATGACGCGCTTAGACTTCCATGGATTTTGGGTCTTTGCCCGCGTCGACAGCCTCTTTGTACCATTTCGGCTGACGGCCTTTGCCTGTCCATGTCTGTGTTGCATTTGCCGGGTTGGCGTATTTCGCAACGGACGCAGAGGGTGCGGATTTCTTTTTCGCGCCACTCTTGGCCGGTTTGGCATCGGTCAATTCTGACAGCGAATACCCGAATTTCTGGGCGGCTTGTTCAGCGGCTTTCCGAGCTTCGCGCAATTCTTTGTTGCGCAGCGCCCCCAGCGCTTTCTCTACATCTTTTTGCAGCTTTTCCAACTGCTTCTTCGACATCGATTTGAGATCTTGCGGCATTCTGCTCTCTCTTTGGAAATGATTGCCGCCGTCCATAGAGGAATAATCATAGAATGCAAAGGTTGCATTTTGTGTCAGCTAATTTGCGCGGAATAGCGTCTATTCTGCGGCCACCGCCTGGGGGTCAGCCAGGGTTACAATATCCATCATGATGGTATTCAGCTCAAAATCCTTCGGCGTATAGACACGTGCCACTCCCATGGATTTCAACCGTTCCGCGTCATCATCCGGGATAATTCCACCGACAATGACAGGGATATGACCCAGCCCCGCCGCACGCATCTGCGCCATCAAATCCTCGACCAATGGAATGTGGCTGCCCGAGAGAATGGACAGCCCCACCACATGCGCTTCGTCCTCAAGCGCAGCCGCCACAATCTCCGAAGGCGTCAGCCGAATACCTTCATAGGCAATATCCATGCCGCAATCGCGCGCCCGCACGGCAATTTGTTCGGCGCCATTGGAATGGCCATCGAGCCCGGGTTTACCCACGAGGAATTTCAGACGCCGCCCCAATTTATCACTCACCGCGTCCACCGCATCGCGCAGATCGTCCAAACCTTCGGTCTTGTTCGAGCGGGAGCCAGAAACACCGGTTGGTCCCCGGTATTCCCCGTGAACGCGGCGCATTTCAGCGGCCCATTCCCCGGTGGTCACACCCGCTTTGGCGGCGGCAATAGACGGGGGCATCACATTCCGCCCATCGGCCGCCGCTGCGCGCAAATCCGCGAGTGCGCGTGTCACAGCTTCCTGGTCCCGGTCGCTGCGCCACGCATCAAGCCGCGCGATCTGATCCGCCTCCACGGCCGGATCGACCACCATAATACCGCCATCACCGGTCATCAGCGGCGATGGCTCCCCCTGCTGCCATTTGTTCACGCCAACAACGACGGTTTCTCCGGCTTCAATGCGGCCAAGGCGATCCGAATTGCTATCGACGAGACGGGCCTTCATATAGTCGATGGCTTCAATCGCACCGCCCATGCCGTCGAGATTTGCCAATTCATGCCGGGCACCCTCTTTCAGCGCCTCGACCTTGGCATCTACCGCCGGGTTGCCATCGAAAAGATCGTCGAATTCTAGAAGATCGGTTTCATAGGCCATGATCTGCTGCATGCGCATGGACCATTGCTGATCCCAGGGGCGGGGCAGGCCAAGCGCCTCATTCCAGGCGGGCAATTGCACCGCGCGCGCCCGGGCTTTTTTGGACAGCGTCACCGCCAGCATTTCGATCAGAATACGATAGACGTTGTTTTCGGGCTGCTGTTCGGTCAGGCCCAGAGAATTCACCTGTACACCATAACGGAAGCGGCGAAACTTCGGATCTTCGACGCCATAACGCTCCTGACAAATCTCATCCCAGAGATCGACAAAAGCGCGCATCTTGCACATCTCTGTCACGAACCGAATGCCCGCATTCACAAAGAAGGAAATACGGCCCACGAGCACCGGAAAATCTTCTGCGGGCACACGGGGTTTCAGCGCATCCAAAACGGCTGTCGCGGTGGCCAGTGCAAAGGCCAATTCCTGTTCGGGCGTCGCCCCGGCCTCTTGCAGGTGGTAGGAGCAGACGTTCATCGGGTTCCATTTGGGCACATTCGTATAGCAATACTCGGCCACATCGGCGATCATTTTCAGGCTCGGCGCCGGCGGGCAGATATAGGTGCCACGGCTGAGGTATTCCTTGATCAGATCATTTTGCACGGTGCCTTGCAGCTTCGAGACATCCGCGCCTTGTTCCTCAGCCACCGCAATATAGAGCGCAAGCAGCCAAGGGGCGGTCGCATTGATCGTCATGGAGGTGTTCATCTGTTCCAGCGGGATCTGGTCAAAAAGCGTGCGCATATCGCCCAGATGGCTGACCGGCACGCCCACCTTGCCGACTTCACCCCGGGCCAAAACATGGTCGCTGTCATAGCCCGTCTGCGTCGGCAGATCGAAAGCCACGGAAAGGCCCGTCTGCCCTTTGGCGAGGTTCCCACGATAAAGCGCGTTCGAGGCCTTGGCCGTTGAATGCCCGGCGTAGGTGCGGATTAACCAAGGGCGGTCTTTCTTGACGTCAGACATGGGGACCTCGTGAATCGTTCAAAGCAATTATATTACGTAATTAGGTAGATATCTGGAATATTATGGCGTTGTCAATTCGCTGCGTTGCGGCAATTCGATCTATTTTGCGCGGGCGTGCCACAGCATCCGTGTGGCAGAGCGAAAGCGAAACACGGTCTCGAAAATACCCGTATGCTCCACACTGGTTGCGACAAAGCCCTGCCGTTCGTAAAGCGCCTTGGCTCTTGGGTTGCTGTCGATCACGTCGAGCCGTACCGCCTGCTTTCCCCGCGCTGTCGCCTCATCCTTCATGACGTCAAGCAGCGCGCTGCCGATACCAAACCCGCGCGCCTGTTCGGAGACGCAGATGCCATCCATCAGCAGCACATCCGGTGTCACATCCCGTTCGATCACTGACAAGAGCAGCCCCCGCCAAAGCCCGCCCCACCACCCATATATGCGCTGAAGATCGGGTAGGTCGCCGCCCACCAGCGTGCCGTCTTCGGTTTTGAACCCCGCGATCCCGAGGATATCGCCGGTGTCTGAGCGGGCGATCAGCGCAAACTCCGGGTCCAGCACGCTTTCCAGAAAGCGCAGCGCGCGCTCGTCCGGCCCGAGGCTGCGCCCCAGCTTTCGCCCGAAGGCCTGCCAATAAAGGCTTGCGACCCGGCGGCGTTCATGGTCCTGAAACCCGGTGGATATAGTGACCTGCATGCTTTTGATATTGTTCTCATGGTCGGCGCCTGCAAGGGTCGGGCCATGACGCAAGTCGTTGAAATACCGCTGTGGCTCTTTGTGCTGATCGTGCTCTTTGCCGCGGTGACCTTTGCATCGCATTTCCTCTTTCCCTCTGTGCGCTGGTTTTTCCGCCGCCGCCTCGAACGTGCGGTGCGGCGGCTGAATGAACGGCTGACGCGCCCGATCGAGCCGTTCAAGCTGGCCGGGCGCTACGACATGATCCAACGGCTGATCTATGACCCGGAGGTCAGCCGCGAGATTGCCAACCACGCCCGCTCCAACAATGTGCCCGAGAATGTCGCCTTTGAACGGGCCCGCGCCTATGCGCGCGAAATCGTGCCCGGGTTCAGCGCCTTTACCTATTTCAGTTTCGGCACACGCATGGCGCGTCTGCTTGTGCGGTCGGTCTATTCGGTCTGGACGGGGCCGCGAAATGACGAGGTCATCAGATCTATCCCGAAGGATGCGACGGTTGTCTTCATCATGAACCACCGCTCCAACATGGATTATGTTCTGGTGACCTATCTGGCGGCTCAGACCTCGGCACTGTCATATGCGGTGGGGGAATGGGCGCGTGTCTGGCCGCTTAGTCGGCTTATTCGGATGATGGGGGCCTATTTCATTCGGCGCAAATCGCGCGGCGGGCTCTATCGCAAGGTGTTGGCGCGCTACGTGCAGATGGCGATTGCAGGCGGGGTCGCGCAGGGCATCTTCCCCGAAGGCGGGCTGAGCCTGAACGGACGCCTGATGCCGCCTCGGCTGGGGCTTTTGTCTTATGTGACCGAGGGGTTCGACCCGGAGGGCCGCGATGTGGTCTTTGTGCCGGTCGCCATCAACTATGACCGCGTTCTGGAAGACCGTGTTCTGATCGCTGCGGGACAGCGGGGAGATCGCCGTTTTGGCGCGCGCATCTCTGTTGTTTTGCGCTTTATTCTCGGCAAGTTCTGGCAGGGGCTGAGAGGGCGGGTGACCCGGTTCGGAACCGCGGCGGTGGTCTTTGGCGAGCCGCTCTCGCTCAGCCAGTTCGGGGAGGATCGTCCGGTTGAGGAGTTGGCCGAGGATCTGATGGGCCGGATCGGTGCTGCGATGCCCGTGCTGGCGGTGCCACTGGTGTGCCGCGCCCTGCGGTCGGGTGCCGCGCCTCAATCGGAAGCGGCGCTGACGGATGCGGTGCGTACCATGGCCGAGCGGCTCTCGGCCAATACACCCGCAACCGTCGTTGAGGACCCGGCCAAGGCGGTACAGGGCGCGCTGGTCCAGTTGCACCGGCACGAGGTGATCGAAGCAACGCCCGAGGGCTGGCAGATACGGCCTGATCAGCGCGCCGTCGCAGACTACTACGCAAGCTCCATTGCGCATTGTCAGACAGAGGATGTCATTCCAGCATAATTTCTGCATCTGCGAAGTCATAAAATTACAAAAATGATGCTCAAGATGTTGCAATGTTGCGTGACACTGCATATTCAAGGCTCCAGACGCCGCGATTCTGCATCGCGGCATGATTTATTAGTATGTCGTTCAGCAGGAGGCTTACATGGCACTGGACACCACCATCGCGCAGTATGATGCGCCGCAAAAAGACCTCTATGAAATGGGAGAGATGCCTCCCATGGGCCACGTGCCCAAGCAGATGTACGCCTGGGCGATCCGCCGCGAACGTCACGGCGAGCCGGACACCGCCATGGTGCAGGAAGTCGTCGATGTGCCCGAGCTCGACAGCCAGGACGTGCTGGTGCTCGTGATGGCGGCCGGTGTGAACTACAACGGTGTCTGGGCGGCGCTCGGCGTGCCGATCAGCCCCTTTGACGGGCATAAGCAGCCTTATCACATTGCAGGCTCCGATGCGTCCGGCATCGTCTGGGCGGTGGGCGACAAGGTCACGCGCTGGAAGGTGGGCGATGAGGTCGTGATCCACTGCAACCAGGATGATGGCGATGACGAGCACTGCAACGGCGGTGACCCGATGTATTCGCCCAGCCAGCGGATCTGGGGCTATGAGACCCCCGATGGGTCGTTCTCGCAGTTCACCCGGGTGCAGAGCCAGCAGCTCATGCCGCGCCCCAAGCATCTGACCTGGGAAGAGGCGGCGTGCTACACGCTGACACTGGCCACTGCCTACCGGATGCTCTTTGGGCACGAGCCGCACGACCTCAAGCCCGGCCAGAACGTGCTGGTCTGGGGGGCATCGGGCGGTCTGGGGTCCTACGCGATCCAGTTGATTAACACGGCGGGCGCCAATGCCATTGGTGTGATCTCGGATGAGAGCAAGCGCCAGTTTGTTATGGATTTGGGCGCCAAGGGCGTGATCAACCGCAAGGACTTCAACTGCTGGGGCCAACTGCCAACGGTGAACACGCCGGAATACGGCGAG
This sequence comes from Roseobacter cerasinus, assembly GCF_009811755.1. Lineage (GTDB taxonomy): Bacteria > Pseudomonadota > Alphaproteobacteria > Rhodobacterales > Rhodobacteraceae > Roseobacter > Roseobacter cerasinus. Next base: position 550,132 of record NZ_BLIV01000001.1, on the reverse strand, counting down.
TGGTTCAAGGAAGCGCGCAAGTTCGGCAAGGCGATCTGGGACATCACCGGCAAGGGCGTGAATGTCGACATGGTGTTCGAGCACCCGGGCGAGGCGACCTTCCCCGTCTCGACCTTTGTGGTGAAGAAAGGCGGGATGGTTGTGATCTGTGCCGGCACCACCGGGTTCAACCTGACCTTTGACGTGCGCTACATGTGGATGCACCAGAAGCGCCTCCAGGGCAGCCACTTTGCCCATCTGCAGCAGGCCTCCGCGGCGAACAACCTGATGCTGGAGCGGCGGCTCGATCCCTGCATGTCGGAGGTGTTTTCCTGGGCCGATCTGCCGCAGGCGCATATGAAGATGATGCGGAACGAGCACAAGCCCGGCAACATGTCCGTTCTTGTTCAGGCGCCGACCACGGGCCTGCGCACCTTCGAGGACGCGCTTGAAGCCGGCAGTTAACCGCGCATCCGACAATTTACCGAAGACGAACGCTCGCGAATCACGTAAAGATTACGCGAGCGTTTCTCGTTATGGTTGTGACGCTGTTTAGGATCAACCACTTAGATTTTCCGATCTCGCTATTTCTGGGGAGTATATATCCGCGAATTTTCAGCAGGCGTTCATACATGCTAAGGTTGTTTTAATCTTTCGTTAACCTTTAAGAGGCGAGTCTGCTATGCGAAGTGACTGGATTTTGGACGTTCTCACGGATTTGAAAACATTTGCGACTGCAAACGATCTGCCGGTTTTGGCCGAGCAGTTGGATGACACCGCGATTGTTGCTCTTGCCGAGATCGCCGCCCTTCACGAGAGGACGCAGGGCACGGCTCATGGTAGCGAACACGACGGTGGAAACAGTCTTGGCGGAACTGGAGCAAGCGGACACGCTTGAATCCATTCAGGATGCCATTCTCACACTGAAGGAGCATTTCCAGGTTCAGAACATGGTCTACCACTGGGTGGACAGTGCCGGAGAGCAATACGGCTACGGCACTTACCCGCTGGACTGGGCCGCACGATATCAAGAGCAAAACTATATCAGGATCGATCCGGTCATTGCGGGGTGTTACAAACGCTTTCATCCGGTTGACTGGAAAAAACTGGATTGGTCGAGCAAGGCGGTTCGGGCATTCAGGACTGAGGCAATTGAATACGGCATAGGTAATCAAGGCTATTCCATCCCGATTCGTGGACCTAACGGGCAGTTCGCCCTGTTTACCGTGAATCACACCTGCGAAGATGAGGAATGGGAAGCTTTCACGGAGAAGAACCGGCGCGAACTGATCCTGATCGCCCACTATTTTAACCAAAAAGCGCTCGAGTTCGAACCGAACCGGGCGCCGGAGGAGTCGCAACCGCTCTCACCGCGCGAGATCGATGCAATGACCTTGCTGGCGATCGGTTACAGCCGGGCGCAAGTGGCTGAAACGCTTTCGATTTCTGAGCATACGCTGCGGGTCTACATCGAAAGTGCACGCTTCAAACTGGGCGCGACAAACACCACCCATGCGGTGGCTCGAGCACTTAGCAGAGGGCTGATTGTGGTGTGAGGCACGCGGGTTTTCAGCCCGCAAACGGTTAATGCCACGCGCGTCCGGGTTCCTCCGCGTTAAACAAGCTCAAGCTAATCCTTTGTTCACGCCTTGCTCTGATCAAAGGAAAACACATGCTTCGCTACGTCTATGCAGATCAACTCTCCCAGTTCCCAAAACTCGCGGCTTCCATGTTCCATGATCGCGCGGATCAGTTCAAAACGCGGCTGGGCTGGGAGGTCAACGTAGACGAGACCGGCGCGGAGCGGGACGAATACGACGCGATGAATCCGCTCTACGTGATCTGGGAGATGCCAGACGGCACCCATGGCGGCTCCATGCGCTTTCTGCCGACCACCGAGCAGACTATGGTCAACGATCATTTCACGCATCTGATGGGAGGCGGCACCATCACCAGCCCGCTGATTTGGGAGTGCACACGCTTTTGCCTGAACCGCGACGCGCCCAGCCGGGTTGCAGCTGCCCTGATGTTGGGTGGTGGAGAGATCATGAATGGTTTTGGCGTCAAGCACTTCGTTGGTGTCTTTGATGCCCGCATGGTGCGGATCTACCGCATGATCGGTTCGTCTCCGGAGGTTCTGGGCAGCCAGGGGGAAGGCCGCGACAAGATCAGTGTTGGGCTCTGGGAGTTCGCGCCCGAGGCCCAGGCCAAGGTGGCCGCGCGGGCCGGTGTCTCGCTGGAGTTGTCGCGTCTGTGGTTTGACCGTGCCTTCGGGCGTGGCGCTGTGCAGCAACTGGCCTGCACCGGATAATTCGAGCAGCGGGTCTCTGGCACCTGCGGCGCGGCCCCTGTAGGGTCGCGCCATGTCTGCACCCGCCCTTACCTTTTCCGATGATCAGGCCACTGCCTATGACCATGTCGCGGAGGTTTTGCGGGGCGCGGGCATTGATCTCGATGACCAGCTGCTGACGCCTCCCCGAAGCAGTGCGACCTCCGTCATGGCCGTCACCGGCAAGGCCGGGTCCGGCAAGACGCTGCTGCTGGCTGAGCTTTACAAGGCGCTGAAAGGGGCCGGGGTCGAGATCGTCTCGGGAGACTACGAGTCGCGCAAGCGGCGTGACAAACGTAGCCTCGCCATCCTGGCACCCACCAACAAGGCGGCCAGTGTTTTGCGGCTGCGGGGGGTGCCCGCGACCACCATCCACCGCATTCTTTACACCCCGGTCTATGATCCGGAATACGAGCGTATTGCGGAGTGGCTGACCGGCAATGGCGAGCGCCCCGAAATTGAGGGGCTGTCAGAGCAGGCGCTGGACCGGGCGGCGGCTTTCTATGCCAATAACACCTCGATCCCCGGTGCTTTGGCTGCGGCAGGCCTGCGCGGGTCGGATTTCATAACCGGGTGGAAACGGCGCGAGGAACCTTTGGACATCGGGTTTGTCGACGAATCCTCTATGCTCGATGACCGGCAGTTCGAGGATTTGCAGGAAATTTTCCCGACGCTGCTGTTGTTTGGAGACCCCGCACAGCTGGCGCCGGTCAACCAGTCCGGCGCAATGGTGTTCGACAAGTTGCCAGCCCCGCGCGTGTTGTCGCTCAGCCGCATTCACCGGCAGGAGGCAGATAACCCGATCCTTGATCTGGCGCATGCGCTGGGAGATCCGGACATGGGCTTTGAGCAATTCGAACGGATGGTCGAACAGGCGGCTGCGCGCGATGAGCGCGTGGTCTGGGGGCAGCGGGTCGAGGTAGATTTGATGGCGCGCAGCCCAGTGCTGGTTTGGCGCAATGCCACGCGCATCCGGCTGATCAATGCGTTCAGGCAGGTCTATGGCGCGCCGGAGGATGCGCTGCTGGAAGGCGAGCCGCTGATCTGCGACGGGCTGGAACTGCCGTTGAAACACCGCAAGAAGCGGCTTGATCTGGAGGCGCGGGGGCTGATCAAGGGCGCGCAAGTCATCTATCTGGGCGCGGGGCGCAAGCCCGGGTTCAGCCGACTGCATGTGATGGGAGCGGAAGATCCGCAGGTCTCAGCCGCGTCGATTGTGAAGATCGAAAAACCGGATGAGGAAGAGCCTTTTATCCCCTTCGCTGCCCGCATGGGCGCCACCTTCCTGCACGGGGCAGCCGTGACCATCCACAAAGCGCAGGGCAGTCAGTGGGACACGGTGCAGGTCTTTGCGCCGGATCTCTACGCTGCGGCCCGTATGGGGCGCTCTGAGGCGGGACAGCCGCTTTGGAAGCGTCTGGCGTACGTGGCCATCACGCGGGCGCAGGAGCGGTTGATCTGGGTGGTGCGCAACCGGCTTTCTGTGCCCTCGCACCCTCTGGTGGTGGATGACCTGCGGGCCGTTCCAGCAACCCCATTGATCCTGGAAGAGACCCGGGCGGAGGACATGACATGAAATCGATCATCATCACCGGCGCAAGCTCAGGTATCGGCTATGCCACGGCAGAGCGCTTTCTGGACGCGGGATGGCGTGTGGGGTTGGTTGCCCGGCGGGCAGAGCGTCTGGAGGCATTGGCTGACCGCTACGAGACTGCCGTGCCCCTGCCTGCGGATGTGACGGATCCGGAGGGCATACAGGCGGCGTTTCAGGCGTTCGGCCATCTCGATGTGCTCTTCAACAATGCGGGTCTGTTCGGGCCGACAGCCACGATCGACGCAGTGGATCTCGAGGACTGGGCACAGGTGATGCAGGTCAACATTGGCGGCATGTTCATGGCCGCTCGGCTGGCCTTTGCCGCGATGCGGGCGCAGGACCCGCAAGGCGGGCGGATCATCAACAACGGCTCTCTCTCGGCCCATGTGCCGCGTCCCAACTCGGTCTGCTACACGGTGACAAAACATGCGGTGACAGGACTGACCAAGACCCTCTCGCTGGATGGCCGTCCCTTTGGCATTGCCTGCGGGCAGATCGACATTGGAAATGCCGAGACGGATCTCCTCGCGCAGCTCAAGCACACCCAGCCAGAGACAAAGACCATGGATGTCGATAACGCTGCGCGCTCGGTGCTGCATATGGCTGAGATGCCAGCGGATGCGAATGTTCAGTTTATGACCGTGATGGCAACCACGATGCCTTACATTGGTCGGGGGTGACACAAGCGGTGGCCTGAAAGCCCACCGCACCTGCTGGTCGCAACCGGCTGTGCTGGCAGGTGGGGTGGGCTTTCAGGCCACCCCTGTTTCAGGCGCGGAACATCCGGAAGGCTGCAGACGCCGCCCAGCCCGCTCCAATCGCGATGGCCAGGGACATCAGCCCATACATCAGGGCATTCTCACGTGACAGCTTGTAGAGCCAGCGTTCAAGACCAACTTTCCGCACATAGATACTCGTCTCATATTGCGAAATCACCCGGCCGCCTCGTGTCAGAAAAATCCGCGTTTGATAGTCCCCTTCCGTTAGCGCTGCGGGCAGCTTGATCGCTGTGCGGAACAGGGTCTGGGCGTCGACGCTCACGGTGCCCTCATTCAACTGATATTGGTTCGACTGGGACTTGATGCGGATCAGCGCTTCGGAGAACGATTCCGCATCAGTGATCGTGGCGGGCGCATCGATGGAACGGATGGCCCGAGGGATCGATACGCGATGCCGCAGATCTTCGGTCTGGTTCAGGGACAGGCCCAAAGCAGTGCTGGTTGAGACTGCATAGAACGACGGTGCGCTGTCGATCTCAACCGCATCGGTGTTCACCCAGATGCCGAAGCGCTTTTCCTTGCGGCGGACGGTGAAGGTCTCATTTGGTCCGGCCACCGTAATGATGACTTGCAGCCTAGGGTCATCGGGGATGGGCGCTTCGCGTTTCACCGCCCCGAAGATCAGGATTTCCGATCCGTCAAAGCTGGTGTCGATCGAAACCGTATCTTTGCTGAGGCCCAGAACAACTTCTTCAGCCAGAGCGGGCAGGGCGCTGAGGAGCACCAGGAGAAAGGCCAGCGCGCGCATCAGTGGCCCTCTGCCGCGCCGACGGAGTAGAGCTCGGACGGCATCAGCAGCAGATCGAGGGCGAGCTTGCCGCAGACCGCCAGCACCATGATCGCCAACAGGATGCGCAGTTGCTCAGCTTTCAGCTTCACGCCGATCCGCGTTCCGATTTGAGCACCAATCACACCGCCGACCAGCAGCAGGACAGCCAGCACCACATCAACCGTGAAGTTCGTTGTGGCATGCAGCATGGTCGTGAAGGCGGTCACGAAAATGATCTGGAACAGCGAGGTGCCCACAACCACTTTCGTCGGCATGCCCAGAAGATAGATCATCGCGGGCACCATGATAAAGCCGCCGCCCACACCCATGATCGCCGCCAGAATGCCCACCGACACCCCCACCAGAAGTGGCGGGATCACCGAGATATAGAGGCCGGACACCCGGAACCGCATCTTGAAGGGCAGGCCGTGCACCCAATTGTGCTTTTTTCGTGCGGGCGGTTTTCCAGATTTGGTCTTGCGGATCGCGTTCAGGCTTTCGATGAACATCAGCCCGCCGATCACGCCGAGAAAGACGACGTAGCAGAGCTTGACCAGCAGATCGACCTGGCCCTGAGCCTTGAGGTAATTGAAGATCAGCACCCCCAGAGCGGCCCCGATCAGACCCCCGATGAGCAACACCGTGCCCATCCTGAGGTCCACCGTCTTTCGTTTCAGATGCGCCAGCACGCCGGAAAAGGAGGAGGCGACGATCTGGTTGGCTTCGGTCGCCACGGCCACGGCGGGGGGGATGCCAATGAAGAACAGCAGCGGCGTCATCAGGAACCCGCCGCCCACGCCGAACATGCCCGACAGAATGCCCACGATGCCGCCGAGACCCAGCAACAGGAACGCATTGACCGAGACTTCGGCGATAGGGAGGTAGATCTGCATGTCCCCTGTTAGTGCAGAGGACCCTGCAAAATCAATGCCCCTTGCTGCTGCGCAGCGATCAGGACTGACATTATTTCGTGAACTGGTCTTATGCGTTCAGCGTTCTTTCACGTAGGGTTTGCCTCCTGCGCGAGGTGGGATGGCTTTGCCCACGAATCCCGCGAGTATGATCACTGTCATGACGTAGGGCAGAGCGCCGAGTAGAGCGCCTTGCACCTTGAGACCAAAGAGGCCCTCAATCACGTCAGGGCGGGTTTCGAGCGCACCGAACAGACCAAAGAGCAGCGTGGCATAAAGTGCGTACCACGGGCGCCACTTTGCAAAGATCAGCGCGGCCAGCGCGATAAAACCACGCCCGGCGGACATGTCTTTCACGAAACCCGCTTGCAGGGCGGTCGAAAGATAGGCGCCCGCGATACCGCAAAGCACACCGCAGATGATCACCGCAGCGTAGCGCAGGCCGACGACCGAGACGCCGGCTGTGTCGACAGCGGCAGGGTTTTCGCCAACGGCGCGCAGGCGCAGGCCAAAGCGGGTGCGGAAGAGGATCCACCACGTGAGCGGTACCATGGCAAAGGCCACATAGACGAGGATGGAATGGCCCGAGATCAACTCGCGGTAGATCGGACCCAGGACGGGTACGCCGTCCAAGGCGTCGGCGAAGGGCAGGGTGATCGGCTCAAACCGCCCGCCGCCCATCAGCGAGGGTGTGCGCCCGCCCTGGCTGAACCAATCCTGCGCGATGAGGACGGTGAGACCGGCTGCCAGAAAGTTGATGGCGACACCTGAAATGAGCTGATTGCCCCGGAAGGTGATCGAGGCGACGCCGTGCAGCAGGCTGAAGGCCATCGACGCGGTGATCCCCGCAAGCAGGCCCAGCCAGACGGAGCCCGTGACCGCTGCGATGGCGGCTGAAAAGAAGGCAGCAGCCAGCATTTTGCCTTCAAGGCCAATATCAAAGATGCCCGCGCGTTCGGAGAACAGCCCGGCGAGGCAGGCCAGCAGCAAGGGCGTGGCAAGCCGCACGGTGCTGTCCAGCAGCTGAACAAAGGTTAGGAAATCCATCAGGCGTTCCCCCGGCGCAGCATCAGGAACAGCCGCTCAAGCGGCATGCGCACCATATTGTCGAGCGCGCCGGTGAAGAGGATCACCAGCGCCTGGATCACGACGATCAGCTCACGCGGGATCGATGTCCAAAGCGCCAACTCGGCCCCGCCCTGATAGAGGAAGCCAAAGAGGATCGCGGCCAGTAGCACGCCAAAAGGATGGCTTCGGCCCATCAGCGCCACGGCGATCCCGATGAACCCGGCACCTTCGACCGCATTCAGCACCAGCCGCTCCGCCTCGCCCATCACGTTGTTAATAGCCATCAGCCCGGCCAGCGCACCGGAGATCAGCATGGCGATCATGGTGATCGCGACGGGAGAGATACCGGCGTACTTCGCACCGGGCTCCGATTTACCGTAGCTGCGGATTTCATAACCCAACCACGTGCGCCAGAGCAGGAACCAAACGAGGACGCAGGCCAGAAGGGCGATGATAAAGGTCACATTGGCGGGTGCTGACTTGGAGAAATTGATGCCGAGCGGCAGCAGGATGTCATGTAGCGTGGGTAGGTGCGTGATTTCGGGGAAGCGCGCGGTGGCCGGGTCCATGCTACCGGGGGGGCGCATGAGGTTGACCAGCACGTAGTTCAGCACGGCGGCACCGATGAAGTTGAACATGATGGTGGTGATCACGATGTGGCTGCCGCGTTTGGCCTGCAGAAACGCGGGGATGGCCGCCCAGGCGGCACCGAAGACGGCTGCAGCCACGGAGGCGCCGAGCAGCGCCAGCGTCCAATGCGGCCAGGGGATGAAGAGGCAGGCGAGGGCCACGCCAAGCCCGCCCAGCATCGCCTGGCCTTCGCCGCCGATGTTGAAGAGGCCGGCGTGGAAGGCCACGGAGACGGCCAGCCCGGTGAAGAGGAAATTCGTGGCGTAATAGAGCGTGTAGCCCCAGCCATAGGTGCTGCCCAAGGCGCCGGTGACCATCAGGTTGACCGCCTCGACAGGGTCTTCTCCGATGGCGAGGATCACAAGGGCCGAGAGGAGTGCGGCCAGCACCAGCGAAATCAGCGGCACAAGGGTGACCTCGGCCCATTTTGGCATCACGTCCACGCGCATGCTCCGTTCTTTAAAGGCCTGCTGCGCAGACGCGATTCTTTAGGGGGTTTCACCCCCGGCGCTGGCGCGCCTCCCCCAGAGTATTTCGGGAAGGATGAAGGGGGGGTCATGCGGTGACCCCGGCCATCAGCAGGCCCAGTTCTTTTTCATCCGTCTCGGCGGAGAGGCGTTCGCCCATGATATGGCCGTCGAACATCACCGCGACCCGGTCGGCGAGGGCGAGGATCTCTTCCAGCTCGACCGAGACCAGCAGCACCGCCTTGCCCTTGTCGCGCAGGGCCACGATCTGCTGGTGGATGAATTCGATGGCGCCGATGTCGACGCCGCGTGTGGGTTGGCCGACGAGCAGCAGATCGGGGTTCCGTTCGATCTCGCGGGCCAGCACGATCTTTTGCTGGTTGCCGCCCGAGAAGTTCTTGGCCGCTAGCGCCGGGTTCGGGGGGCGGACGTCGAAGCGGTTCATTTTTTCTTCTGTGTCGGTGCGGATGGCGGCGTTGTTCAGCAGCACGCCGGATTGATAGCCGGGGTCGCGGTGATAGCCGAAGGCGGTGTTCTCCCAAGCGGAGAAATCCATGATCAGCCCTTCGCGCTGCCGGTCTTCCGGCACATGAGCGATGCCGCGTGCGCGACGTGTGCGACCGTCGGCCAGCTTGCCGCTGAGTTCCAGCGGTTGGCCGTTTACCCGGATTTCGCCGGTGGCATCGGCGTAGCCGCCCAATACTTCGAGCAGTTCGGACTGTCCGTTGCCTGCCACACCCGCAATACCGACGATTTCGCCAGCGCGCACTTGCAGATCTATGCCCTTGATCCGCTCGACACCTTTGTCATCGACCACACGTAGGCCTTTGACATCGAGCACCACGTTGCCTGGTTTGGCCGGGGTTTTGTCCACGCGTAGCAGAACTTTACGGCCCACCATCAGCTCTGCCAGCTCCGCTGGAGAGGTTTCGGAGGTCTTCACCGTCGCGGTCATCTCACCGCGTCGCATGACGCTGACAGTATCGGTGGCTTCCATGATCTCGCGCAGCTTGTGCGTGATCAGAATGATGGTTTTGCCTTCCTGCCGCAGGCGATCGAGGATGCGGAATAGCTGGTCGGCTTCCGCCGGTGTCAGCACGCCGGTGGGCTCGTCCAGAATGAGAATATCCGCTTGTCGGTAGAGCGCCTTGAGGATCTCCACCCGCTGCTGCATGCCCACGCCCAGTTCTTCGATCACGGCGTCCGGATCGACGTTGAGCCCGTATTCATGCTCCAATTCCAGCAGCGTCTTGCGCGCTTTGGCGAGCGAGGGGGTCAGCAGCCCGCCGTCCTCGGCCCCGAGGATGATGTTTTCGAGCACCGTGAAGTTTTCGACCAGCTTGAAGTGCTGGAAGACCATGCCGATGCCCGCAGCAATGGCCGCTTGACTGTCGGGGATCTCGGTCTTCTGACCACTGATGAAAATCTCGCCCTTGTCGGCTTTGTAGAAGCCATAGAGGATCGACATCAGCGTCGATTTGCCCGCGCCGTTCTCGCCGATGATCCCGTGGATCGTGCCCGGCATCACGCGGATGGAGATGTCTTTGTTGGCCTGGACCGGCCCGAAGGCCTTGGATATGCCCTTGAGCTCAATCGCTGGTGCTTGCTCGCCCATGCACCCCCCTTATTCGTCTTGCACAGGCCGCACCTCCCACGGGCGCGGCCTGCGGGTGTTTCGCCTTAGAAGTCCAGCGCGGGGCAGCTGTCTGTGGCGTAGTAGGAGGCAACTTCGATATCACCGGAGATGATCTTTTCGCGGGCTGCTTCGACGGCGGCCTTCATCTCGTCGGAGACCAAAGGCGCGTTGTTGTCATCGAGCGCATAGCCCACACCTTCCTCAGCGAGGCCAAAGGTGAAGACGCCGGTTTCCAGGTCGGTACCCGCTTTCAGCGCGTCATAGACGGCCACATCGACGCGTTTCAGCATTGAGGTCAACACCTTGCCAGGGTGCAGGTGGTTCTGGTTGCTGTCCACGCCAATGGAGAGGATGTCTTCATCCGCCGCGGTTTGCAGCACACCGACGCCTGTGCCACCTGCGGCGGCATAGACAACGTCAGCGCCCTGGCTGATCTGCGCTTTCGTCAGCTCGGAGCCTTTCACCGGGTCATTCCAGGCCGCCGGTGTGGTGCCTGTCATGTTGGCAACGACGGTGGCATCTGCGTTGACTGCCTTCACACCCTGCGCATAGCCGCAGGCGAAGTGACGGATCAGCGGGATATCCATGCCGCCGATGAAGCCCACGGTGCCGCTTTCCGAGGCCATGCCCGCCATCATGCCAACGAGGTAGGAGCCTTCATGTTCGGCGAAACCGATCTGACGGATGTTCGGCGCGTCGAGCCAGGTGACGTCGATAGCCACAAACTTGGTGTCCGGATAGTCGGGTGCGACAGTGGACAAAGGATTAGCCATGGCAAAGCCCATGGTGATGATCGGGTTGGCACCGGCTTCGGCAAAGCGGCGCAGGGCCTGTTCGCGCTGCGCTTCGGACTGCAGTTCGATCTCGCGGTAGCTGCCGCCGGTCTCTTCGGCCCAGCGGCTGGCGCCATTGTGGGCGGCCTCATTGAAGGATTTGTCGAACTTGCCGCCGAGATCGAAGATCACGGCCGGTTCGGCCAGCGCGGCGCCTGCGGAGAGGCCAAGGGCCGCCGTCGCGCCGAGAAATTTGTGCATGAAGGTCATTCAGGGGTCTCCCAGATTGTGATTTTGGGACGTGCGATCAGAGCTTTGACACCCCGCGCCGTCCAATACGCACAAATTAGGACCTAGGCCGCAGGCAGGGTCAACCGGTTTTTGAAGGTTTGCCGGGGGATTCCGCTGCCTGACGAGGGGGCAGTGCCGCCGTCATCAGCACTGCATCGACCGATGCGGCCCCTGCACGGCGGTAGTAGGCCTTGCGGCGCCCGGTCTCGACGAATCCATGTTTGCTGTAAAGTGTTTGGGCGGCGCGGTTGTCAGCGGCGACCTCAAGAAAGGCCTGCGCGGCCTTTGCCGATTGCAACCATTCCGTCACCAGCGTGTCCCCGATGTGTTGGCGTCGGTGCGCGGGATGCACCGCAAGGGTCAGCAATTCGCTTTCATCCGCAACCGTGCGGATCAGCGCAAACCCATACGTGTGATGCAGGGGCCGGACGTGTTCCTCAGCCAGCAGGCTTGCAAACTCAGCTGCGGACCACGGGCGCTCCGACGTAAAGGCTAACCGGTGCAGCGCGGCCAGATCCTCCGGCGTCATGGCAGAATGACTGGGGCTGAATCCCGCGCGGGAGCGGCATCCGCCGGGCGCAGATAGAGTGGCGCAGGGCGTGGTTGCGGCGTTCCGAGGCGCGATGCCGCGAGATGTGCAATGGCCACGGCTGTTGAGTGCGCAGGGGCAATGCCGCGCGCGCCGATGAGTGGCCCTGCGTGGTTGAGAATGGCGTCCTCCGGCACAATGACGGGTGCTGATACCCTGCCTCCGTCAAAGCTCTGCACATAAAGGTGCCCCCGTCGCGCGGCGATGGCGGTGGCACAGGGACCATCGTGGCCAAAGCGCAAGGCATCGAAGCCCGACACGCCAATCGCGGGCACACCCAGACCCAGTGCAAGCCCGCGCGCCGCGGCGACGGAGATCCGGATGCCAGTGAAATTGCCGGGCCCGACGCCGACACCAATAGCCGTGAGGTCATGAAACGCCAGACCGGTACCACTCAGAACGTCTTCACAGAGCCCCATCAGACGTTCCGCCTGACCCTTCTGCATCGGCTCTTCGGCCTGCGCGACAACACGTCCGCCCGCAAGCACTGCCACCGCGCAGCAGGGCGCGGCTGTGTCAAAGGCCAGAACGGTGCAGGACATCTGAGCCGTCATCCGTTCTGCAAGGTGTCACGCGCGCTGTGCTCCGCGCGGGGCAGCTGATCGGCGAGGTGCAGCCATGGCAGGCGCGAGGTCGCATGCGAATGCAGGCTTGGGGGCAGCTCAGCCGACTGGTCGATCAGGCCGAGCGGTACATAGATCTGGCCGGGTAGATAGTCGTAGGTCGCGGCGAGGGGCGAGCCGCAGTCGCGACAGAACCAACGTGTGACACCCGGCGCATGCGAGACCGGCGGACCAGGGGTGGGCTCAAAGCGGAGGACGGCCTCGCGAAAGGCGGCAAAAGCAGACACCGGCGCCCCTGACACACGCCGACAATCGCTGCAGTGACAATAGCTTACCATGTCGGGTTGCGCGTCGGCCATCAGCCGAACTGCGCCGCAGTAACAGCGCCCCGTGATCGTTTTAAAGCCGGACATGGATTGTCGTCAGGTGGCGACCGGGCGCACCTCGGTCACTTCCGGGATGTAGTGGCGCAGCAGGTTCTCGATGCCCATCTTCAGCGTCAATGTAGACGAGGGGCAGCCCGCACAGGCACCCTGCATGTGCAGATACACCACGCCACGATCAAAGCCATGGAAGGTAATGTCCCCACCATCCTGCGCCACGGCCGGGCGCACGCGACTGTCGAGCAGCTCCTTGATCTGATCAACAATTGGGCCATCCTCGCCACTGTGTTCCGCATGGCCAGACGCCGGGGCATGATCGCCGGACATGACCGGCTGACCGGACTGGAAATGCTCCATGATCGCACCCAGGAGGGCAGGCTTGATATGATCCCAATCCACCGCATCCGCTTTGGTTACGGTCACAAAATCCGTGCCGAAGAACACACCTGTCACCCCATCCACTGCAAAAATCCGCGTCGCCAGCGGCGACTTGTCCGCTGTCTCTGCGGTCGGAAAGTCGGCGGTTCCCATCTCCAGCACGGTCTGGCCGGGCAGGAATTTCAGCGTGGCAGGGTTCGGGGTCGATTCTGTCTGGATGAACATCGGGTCTCTCCTGAATGTCCTCCAGATATGCGGACCGCAACCCGGGAAGTCAAGGTTTGGAATCATTCTAAACTGTGGCGTGGGTTGGACCGCGTCTGCGGTCTCTGACCTAAGCCACACACACCATGGCTTGCGGTGCGGTGTCGCACGCTTGGTCCGCGCGGGCCCTGGCCCGCCGGTCCAGCGTGTGCCTCAGGTGATCGCTTCGAGCTTTTCCTTGCTCAGATCACCTGGTACGATGGTCATGGGAATAGGCAGGGTGCCTGCACTTTTGGTCAATTCAGTGACCAACGGGCCTGGGCCCTTCTTGTCTGTTCCAGCTCCCAGCACAAGCACGCCAATCTCCTGATCCTCATGGATCTGCGCCAGAATTTCATCCACGGGCCGACCTTCCCGGATCACCAACTCCGGGTTAATGCCCTGCCGGTCTCGCATCCACTTTGCAAAGACCTCATAGTGCACTTCAATCCGCTCGCGCGCCTCTTCGCGCATGACCTCGCCCACACCAATCCAGTGATTGAACTCATCCGGCGGTATGACCGAGAGGATTTCCACGCCACCGCCGGTGTGTGCGGCGCGCATCGCTGCAAAGCGCATGGCATTCAGGCATTCACGACTGTCATCGAGTATGACGAGAAACTTTCGCATCTTCCGATGTCCCCCTTTTGCTTGGATCATGACGACAGACGCGAGGCGGCGCAATCGCAATCTCCCTTAGGTTCTAAGGAAGGGCAGCGCGAAAGCTCCCGTCTTTGGTCTCCATGAAATGGTCATAGGGGTATCGCGGGCAGCAGGAACACTCTCCTGATCGGTGATCAATCTGGCGGCAGGTTGTCCATGGTTCGGTGGAGGTGGAGAGGGACGTCTCCAAGTCCTGCGAGTGGGTTTCAAGGGGGCGCGATAGCCCCATTGATCGTTGGGTGCAGGGAGAGCGAAGTCTCCTTGCTCGTGGTTGAGCGGCGATACGTTCAATGTCTGGATGATGGGTTCTATGCCCTGAGACCAGCCACAGGCCGGGGGGATACAACGGGGGAGCGCAAACACGCAGTGTTGGAGCGTCCCCTATGTCAAGCGTGTGGTACTACCACACACATCTTGCATGGTTTGCTTGGGGCCAGTTTTTGCAACACTGACTCTGCTGGTTCTCGGATCAGCGTATAGTCCGGATCGAACACATCTTAGGCTTCCAGGGCCGTCGCAAGCAAGATCGGGTTATACAAATTCACTTGGTCTGAACAAATGGCGGAGAAGCCTCGGATGTCTCGAATGCAAGACAAGAAGGATCAACCACCAACCGACATTTATTGTGGCACAGATGTCAGCGAAGTAAATTGGATGCCTATGTGCATCCTCATGGCGAACCGCTTCAAGTTCCCAATGACAAGGCCGGGATACGAACGTTAATACTTGTGTGCAAACGCAGTGACTTTGTGATTCTCTGTCGGACCTGTGCGGTTGCAGATAACGATCCTCCACCACCATTTGATGATATCGTTAAGTTGATATCCAACTTCATTCGCCATCACAGTTATTCAAGTTCGCGTGATCCGATTCTCCGAACGCTGAACTGAGCTGAATATTGCTGCCGCTACGGGGCCGTATCGGCGGAGTAGCGCATAGAGAATTTTAGGGGCCACTGGAGAATTGATCGATAGACTCAATTCAACTAGATGCCTCATTCTCTGCGAAAACGAGACCATTGGTCCCAATAGTTATAAGATGAAAGGGTAGAAATCCTAATGCACCTGTTCCGAAACGAAGTTGTTGATGCGCATAACGAAAATCTGCCTGGAGATCATCTTCTTACAGTATCCGTTCCCTCCAGTGCAACCACAGCTCCGCTAATAGCTCTTTGCGGAGTACCAAAATGACAACCGTTACCACGACATCAGATCAAGCAAGTTTGATATCTGCTCTTCTCCAAGAGCGTGGCGTCACTTTTAGGAACCAGCTTTTGTTTCACGCAATGAAACCAGTTATCGATCGACCTCTTCATCTATCGGATGCGATAGCGCTTCACCATAAAACACGGCATTTGGAAGCTCACGACTGTTTCAGAGAGATCATCGAGGCATCAGGTTTCGAAGTTGACGCCCTCGGACTGGAAAACATTCCGAATGACTCTCCGGTCATGTTAGTGGCAAATCATCCAACCGGCGTGGTAGACCTTCTCATCCTCTACGCTCTTCTAAGCCCCATACGAAATGACTTCCGTTTCGTCGCACATCGTGATGCACTTCGCTTCAATCCAAAGCTTTCAAGAATTATTATTCCTGCGGAATGGCGTGACCAATATTCGACTATACATACAGCTAGAGAGACAGCTCTTAGTGTGAAGCAGCACTTCAAAGAGCATAAAAATGGCCTGATGGGAGTTTTCCCATCCGGACGAGTTTCTGCTCGTTCACGTGGCAATCTTCAGGAGTATCCATGGAAAACAACGGCGATGAAGATAGCCGAAAATTATAGCCTACCGATTGTGCCGGTGCACGTCGATGCAAAAAACTCCACTAGCTTCTATCTTGTCAGCCATTTTTGGGAAAGTATGCGAAATGCATTAACATTCCGAGAGATATTTACCAAGAAAGGCCAAAAGATCAAAGTACATTTTGGTACTCAAATAAGGCCGCCGAAAGGTAGTGCAGAAATCGAAGAGTATACGCACAGACTTCAACGAGTGTGTAGTAAGAAGCTATATAAGTGAGGGGTGGAAATGAATTATTTTAGTGGTCAAGCAGGCAATAGTATTGAAGCTACACTACCGTTTTCTATATTGGAAACAGTTAAACGGCACTGCCAAGAAAATCTAAACCCGTTCAAAGCGGAGTGGGAAAAGGCGGGTCAAGCGCCTCTGCATGAGATTTTTAAGGACCTAGCCACGTATAAATTGCTTGGTATTCAAAAAGACGTAAAAGTGGGTGGACAGGGTATGTCCTACCAGACGCATTTGGAGTTTGCGGAGGCTCTTGGGCACTGCACCTGCCCGTCAATCAACTTGGCTGTCGGAGTGCAGACAGATATCGCGACACCTGCATTGGCGAAGTATGGTTCAACGGAACTCGTTGATAACTTCCTGAAACCATCAATAAATGGAGATTTGGTTGCGTGCATGGGTGCAAGTGAACCAGGCGCAGGGTCCGACCTTTCTCACTGCTCCACGAAGGCTGTCATTGAGGGTGACGATCTAGTAATAAATGGTAGTAAGATGTGGACGACGAACGGCGCACAGGCAGACTGGATGTGCTTGCTATGTCAAACAAATAACAAACATCCAATCTTAAACAAAGCTTTAATCTGTGTGCCATTGCATACTAAAGGTGTTGTGAGGTCCCAAAAATTGAAGAAAATTGGATTTAAAGCATCCGATACGACGATGTTCTTTTTTGATGACGTTCGAGTTCCCGCTCGGTTTATAATAGGAAACAACAAGCGGGGCCTCATCTACCAAATGGAGGCTTTCCAAGAAGAACGCCTCTGGGTAAGTGCAACTGGCCTCGTCCCGATGGAACGGTCATTGAATACCGTTGTAGAATACTTGAGTTCAAGACCGGGAAGGAAAAACCCGGAGTTAGATTTTCAACACAAACTGTTCGAGGCATCCTTGCTGTCAGCGGAAATAGCTACGCTGCGCGCTGCCCTCAAAACAGCTACCGGAAGTGATTTCCCAAGCATTGCAAGCAACAGTGTTGTGTCCAGATTAAAACTTCAGGCAGGGCGTTTGCAAAGGCGCGTCTTTAATTGGTGTTGCAAAGTCTTACCTGTCAACCATCCAGACTGGCTTACCTGTCACCAACATTTGCTTGATTGCCGCCTAGTGTCAATAGCCGGCGGGTCCGATGAGGTAATGATGAGCTTTATTGGAAAAGAGCTTCTGAAGAACAGTACACAAGCCTGAAATCGAAGTGCAAAGGGCGAAGCTATGCAAGTACAGCTAAACGACCAAATGGATTTGACGAACGGGGCCGGTGCATCAATTCGCGACACCTTGTCTCATATTTTTAACCAAGCGACCATCAATACTCAAGGCACATGTAGTGAAAGTCTGGCATGGGAGCTCCTTGGTGAAAACGGGTTTTTAGGCGCTACGGTCTCTCATGCCATGGGTGGAGTGGGTCTTGATCTCGCTCATTTGATCGAATTTTGTTCCGTCTTGGTGGACTATCTTCAGGACGAGCTAGCTTTTGTCCTTCATTCGTTGGTTTCTTCTGAACTAATAGAAGCATACGGATCGGGAAAGCAAATAGAGTCGCTACTACCAGGAATGCTTGATGGAACGCTTAGGTCAGCCGTTTGTTTTTTTGATTTGAGAACTTTTTCGGAGAGCAACTGGAGTGGGGCGTATTATGAAAAAAATGATGGGAAGTATGATCTGTATTTCGATCAGACAGTTTTCATCGGTGCGCAATCCAGCAATACTGTCATAGTAATTGCAAAAGAGAAGGGTAAGCAAAGCACCTTTTCCATATTTCATGTTCCTAAGGGCACGGAGTCTCTGGGGTTAAATTTGGAACGAGGTCAATTTGACGACGTTCAAATATCCATTGCTGGCCAACTTTCGGGAGTCATTCGAGATTTGGACGATAGCTTTATTTTGGGAAATAAGGATGGATTGGGTGGCAGTCAGTGGCAAAACTTCCTTGGCAAGCTTCACATGGCGATAGGGGCGTTATCGGTTGCTTCAATGAGTAAGGTAATTAGAGCAACTCGAGAATACACCAGCGACCGGGAAGTATTTGGACGAGCAGTAATAGATTTCGACAACACAAAACATGTTGTTGCGGCAGGTCAGTATGAAGTCTTGGCAGGTTTCGCGATTTTTCGCGATTTTTTTAACGGTGGTCATAGAGAAGATGCCTCCTCCAGCTACGTTAATGGACTCTGCGCAAAATTCGTCCGAAGACATACAAAAACTTGTGATGAATGTCTGCAGCTCTTTGGAGGTTATGGCTTTTTAGTGGAAAATCCGATTGGGAAGCGATATATGAACTATCTGTTCGCCTCTTCTATTTGTCTAGATGATGTTGAGTACGTAGCATTTGAAAAGCTGTGGAATCGTTCGAATGGAGACGATCTTCATCACGAATGCACAGCACTTGAACGGACAGCATAAACTTATGCAACGTAAATTTATCGAGATTTAGCGCGAGTCGGAACGGCATGGTGGAGCGCCTGATCCGGTCTTTGAAAGAGCAGTGTGTCCATCTTCAGCGTTTCGAGAGCTTGTCCAACGCGACCCGTGCAGTCGGCGACTGGATCCAGTTCTACAACCACAAACGCCCGCAGCAGGCCCTTGCCATGAGAATACCAACCGAGGCATTCAAATTAGCAGCTTAAACTGAGCAGATTCCGCTGTATCGGTACATCGTTGACCTAGGCTGTCAACCGTTTGATGGTGAAGAAGAAGATGTCAGGCTCCGCCGCAGTGAAAATGTCAAAGCTATATAAGCTCTTTTGGCGATCTTCACGTCTATGATGGGAGTGCGCCATCCGGAAAGCGCGTGAGCTGCGGTCAGCCAAGGCATTGCTTTTGTTTCCACCCGCATTGGCGCGGTGGACGGGCGTCAAAACCAAAGAGGTCAAAGCCCGTCTCGGCACCACACCCGACTTACAACCCGCCGCTGAAGTCGCCGCATGGCTGCAATCGCGCAAGACCGATCAGGTCAAAGATTATATCGCCCAAGTCAATGACCAGCATCGAAAAGACATGCTACCTTTCATCAACGAACGTGCGCAAATGGTGATCGCGTAGCGGCAAGAACGCAAAACTCTCAAAGCCAAACAAAACCAACGTTGGGTCGAAGAAACCAAAGCGCGGCAAGATCGGTTGCGCCCGTATCGGTCGCGGTAGTTACAGAGGTAAGGCGGGTCAAGGCCAGCTATCAGCTCGTCTTGCGGGATCATGCTGTCGTGCGCAAAGACCGGTAACGGCAAGTGGAAATGGCCTGTGTACGTGACGAGGGAAGATGTCATGAAAGACAGGTAGACAAGTCGCGCAATCGGTTTGTCGGCCAATCTGCGCCAGCGTGGATCGCGTCTAAGTTCTGTTGAAAGCATAGTAAATTCCATCTGCGACAAGAGCCGTACTCCCAGCTTACCGACAGCCACTACCGTGTCTGCGGTTTCGGTTTTATCTTGTTTCGCCGGGAGAAATTCGGTATCCGTTTAGCTGTCCAGACTAACGGCGAAGCCCTGCGAAAGCGGGGTTTTGTTGTTTTATGCCAGCTCGTTGGTTTGAACAGTTCGCTTCTGAATCCACGCGTTCAGGTCTGCGCCGTGATACTTAACTCTACGGCCAAACTTCACGAATTTTGGTCCTACACGCTGGTATCGCCATTGCGCGCGCATTGAACGACTGGTGATCAAGTCCAGTTCGGCATCCGCATCGTCGTAATAGTGTTCTGGATTGAACGGTTCTTTGCGCACTTCCACTTGATCGCCGGTCATATCGGCCTCCTATTCAAAGCTAATTGCGAATAATTGAGGACAGTTGGAAATGAATGTCGAAGAATTTTGGCAGTAAAACTCAGCGATTTTCGTGAGCAGTAACCCTGGCAGGTGCTGCTCACAGTTCGTTCTTGAAACTGGTCAAGAGCGGATCATCTGCTTGGCACCCCTTTGCTTTCCTTGCATAATGGCGGAACCCACCTTCAATTCGACCAATATTGAAAAGCTCTTCTAGACATTTGCAGAACACCCCAGAAGGGGCGCCGTACTTTTCGCCATCGGTGATCGGAACATCGCTGTAGACTTCGAAAATTGCCCTCAGAGCGACCGCAGTTCGAAAAGCCCGGTACTTTCCCCCTTGGCCTGCTTGCGCGACCAAACATTGTTCCTGATGTTTGATTAGAAAATGGATCGCGGACCGGATTTGGGCTGGGTCTGCCGAACGCACAGCTTCGAGGACCAAGTAGTAGAGTGGACCAGATAGCAGCAGAATAGCGTCGAAGACTTGTTTCTTTTTTTCCTTCTTCATTTTTTGGAACCGACCGTTGGAAAGCCAGCGGTCAAATCGCTTCAGTCGTAGGAGCGCATCGTCTGCCTTCCGGTTACCATACTCTTTGCTTGAGCCAATCCAAAAGACATGATCGGCGACAAATGGGTTGAACAACAATGTGGCGGGTACATACTCGTGGCTGCCTTCGAATTGCCGGTCAAGGTGTTTGCGGAGCACATCGGTTACCGATGACAAGAACGGCTCATATTGCGAAATGAAGTTCAGGATGCTTTGTCGATCTATCGCAAGCTCGGGGACATCCTCGTTAGAGTAAGGTTCAATCGGTGACATAGTCAGACCACCTCGCGAGGAGTTCACGCCGCTGGGCCAGTAGGTCCGAACGTGCATAGGCACGTTCAACCTGAGAGCCCACCTGATGCGCGAGGCTCAGTTCAGCAAGTTCTCGGCTGACCCCGGCCTGCTCAGAAGCCCAATCTCTGAAGGTTGAGCGGAATCCGTGAACGGTAATGTCTGATAATTGCATTCTGCGAAGCAGCATCAGCATAGCCATGTTACTCATAGGCTTGTGACGCTTCTGTCCCTCGAAAACAACGTCAGATCGTAGTGCTCGCAAAGGTTCAACAATGGACAGCATGTGGGCACTGAGGGGTACTCGATGCTCCTTGTCGGTCTTCATTCGGGCTGCGGGAACAGTCCACATCTGCTGTTCGAAATCAAACTCTTCCCAACGTGCTTGAAGCACTTCGCTGGTACGGCTGGCAGTTAGGCAGGTGAACATTAGCGCCTTCGCCGCCATGGCGTCTTTTGCGGCCAGTTGGGCATAGAATGCGGGCACGTCTTTCCAGTCCATGGCCTTGTGATGCTGCACCTTTTGCTTGACTTGGGGCAGCACACGCGCGTCGCGGATCGTAGTGACCGGGTTTTCGCCGTCACGAAAACCCTTAGACTTCGCTACATCAAGCACGGCTTTAATCCGTTGCGCGAGGCGCTTGGCAGTTTCGTGTTTCTCAGTCCAAACCGGTAAAAGAACCTGAAGCACTTCAGGCTGCCCTACCTCTGAGATGGGCAATCGGCCGATCTTGGGAAAAGCATACTCTGCGAGTGTGTTTATCCACTGCTGACCATGCTTCGGATTCTTCCAAGTCGGGAGGCGTTCAATATGGACTTGGCGGGCGATCTCTTCGAAACAGGGGATTTCCTGAGTAGCATTGTAGCGTGGGTTTATCCCTTGTTTCGCCATTCGCCGGTATTCAAGGGCGCGATCTCTTGCTTGGTTCAGCGTAACGATGTCTGCCCCGCCGAGACCAAAGTCGGTACGTAGCGGTTTGCCTTGTTTGTTCCGCTGCCCCTTGACAGTTACACGTACGATCCATCGACGCGCTCCGGACGGATCGACAACCAAATAGAGACCATTGCCGTCACCATGACGGCCGGACCCCAACGTCCGAACCAAGTTTTTTGTCAATTTACCACTGTGAAGAGCCACGATTATACCACAATTCATACCACCAAGTGAGCATGATTGAGACTAATCGAAATCAAATCAAACGCAATGGAGAAACTGATATCTTCATGTTTTCTATGAAGATAGGCGATGTCAGCTAACCGACAGTAACCCGGTATCAATGGTGGGTGGCGGAGACGAAGGGATTCGAACCCTCGAGACGGTTTCCCGCCTACTCCCTTAGCAGGGGAGCGCCTTCGACCACTCGGCCACGTCTCCGCTGATGGGTATAGACGTGCAGTTGCCAGAGTTACAAGACGAAATTGACCAAGAGATGATTTCGACAGCTAGGTTGTGCGGTGTCAGCATATTCTCCAGATCGAAACGGAAGATTACAACTCAAAATAGCTCTGGTAAGGCCGTTTGGCCGCAACGGTTTTACGATCCACATATTCTTGGCAACGTGTTGCTTAAGGTTCAAGACCGTGGCCCTTCTGAACCTGGCGCTTGGTGCTAACATGGGTGGTAAGAGCGGCCTGTTTTTGAATGTCAATTTTGGGCGCTATGGCCGCTGCATTGGTCATGTCTACACCTCATCACCATGGTTTGAACAGGGTGCAACTGTTTCATGCGGCATCTCTTTGAGATCTCGCGAAGATGGCACACCGCCGCGAGGCGCAACTCCCGCGATGCCCATCGCTGGTTCAGGCAACACCACCGTGGCGCCAAACGACCACAAATCGACAAGACTAGCATAGAATTCAGCTTTTACCGGCATCGCTAGCAGCACGCGGTCGCCATGGCCAAGTCCCTTACGCCTCCACTTTCTGGCCAATTGCTGCGCGCATATCTTAACCTCACGAAAGGTGACCTCGCGACCGTCGCTCTCAGTAGGGGCTGTCCGATCCGGGTGCCGATCAACCGCAACGGCAAAATGCTCCAGCAGGTCAGCCATCCAGGAGCAGCCCCAACAGGTTGTACCGTCGGAATACCATGGCCCCTCGGCGAGAACAAATTTTTCACGTTCCATACGGCCGACCTTCCTTTCATGGGCGCGGAGCACAGTCGCGCTTTTGATCTGCAAAATCTTCTCCGGACCGTCTTCAATCCTCTTTTCCAGGGCTTTGATATCTCTTGATATCTGGGCACGTGCCGATCCTGCGAAGGTCTTTCTCTGCTTCCTGAGTTTGTAGCTGATATTAGGGTCAGGACCCATTGATTTTTGGCGAGCGGCATGCTTCACGGCTCGAAAACGAGCGATGACCATGTCTGATCTTTTCTGGCTGACCGATGCGCAGATGGCGCGTCTTGCCCCCTTCTTCCCCAAGGCCCACGGCAAGCCACGCGTTGACGACCCATGACCGGCAGGCGATCTGCAAAGCTGATCTGCCAAGAAGGGGCGCGTGTGTTGAGCGGGATTATCTTCATCAATCACAATGGCTTACGGTAGCGTGACGCGCCTGCTGCCGATGGTCCGCACAATTAAAGGGGAGCGTTGATAAGGGAGGGTGAGGGTTTCTGGCCCATCGTACCTACCAAGGAGTGGAGGTGAGACCGAAATCTGGAACCCAGCGGAGCCACGGCGAGAAGGTCGTCAAGGACATCCGCCGCGCGACGCGCAAACAGCGCTCGGCTGAAGAGAAGATCAGGATCGTGCTGGAAGGCCTGAAAGGCGAAGTTAGCACTGCCAAGCTTTGCTGCCGTGAAGGCATAGCACAGAGTCTGTATTACATTTGGTCCAAGGAGTTTTTAGAAGCCGGGAAGAAGCGCTTGGCGGGTGGCACGGCCCACACGGCAACCTCGAATGAGGTCAAGGATTTGCGCCCGGAAGGGTCCGTCAGAAAACATCTTGCGAGGGATGACGCAATGCAATCGAATGCGTGATCGGCAAGCTCAAAGACCGGCGGCGCATCGTGACACGCTGGGATATGCCTCAGTGTTCGCCATCTCAATCGCCCAGCCGGTCGTCGTCTTTTGTGGACCCCGGTCCGGGATCGTATCACCCTCATTGTCGCCAACGTCCCCAGCTTGGTCTTTCGCTTACGTCTTGGCCGTATCGTCCGTGTTCAGGTTCAGATACGCCACGCCGCTGTTCCCCAAGTCGACGGCGGCGAAGGGGCCTCCGTGGTGGGTGTTGGCCGGATCCCGAGGGTCCAGGGGGCCGTCAGTGGCGTAAATCTCTTCCGCGAACTGTTCGGCGTTGTCCTTGGGGTGATAGCCCAGATGTTGCGCTTTGGCGTTGTCAACCGGGGCGCGGTCATTGTTGGAGACACCATAGACCACGCTGAAGCCGGTGATCGGTGTGCTGATCGCCCGCTCCACCAGATGAATCAGATCATCATAGCTTAACCAGCTGCCCACCGCGCGGCTGTTGGAGACCTGCGCACAGGACAGGATGCGCATGCAGACAGCTTCCAGCCCGCGCTTGTCCCAGTACAAGCTGGCCAGATCTTCGGCAAAGCACTTCGCAAGGCCATAGAAGGTGTCGGGCTTGTGGGCGGCGTCAATGCCAATGAAATCGGTCTTCTTGTGCATGCCCACCGCATGGATCGACGAGGCATAGACAACACGACGCAGCTTGTTGCGATATGCCGCCTCCCAGATCGTGTAGGCGCCGTAGAAATTGGGGCCCCAAAGCTCCTCCATCGGGGCCTCGTCGCCGATCGCACCGAAGTGAACCACCATGTCCGCGCCTTCAAGCAGAGCCACCATCGCATCGAGGTCCGTGATGTCCGCTTTCACATAGGTCTCATTTGCTGCCATGTTGGGCACCGCATCTGCGAGGTCGGATGAGACAAACTGCTCACACATCGTTGAAAGCGGTTCGCGCAGGTAAGAGCCAAGACGGCCAGCGGCCCCGGTGAGAACAAGTTTTTTCATGAGCGATATCCTTTGAGATCGAGGTGAGCCTGCGCGGTGCGGTTCGTTGCGGTATGCAGGCCTTTTGTGCTGGGCGGTGTTGGACATGGGGCAAACGGGCGGGCAGGCCGCACCATCAGATCACGGCCTTTTCGACAAGCGGCGTGTTGGCCGGAATGCGTGCGTAGCTGAACGGTGTCATATCGAGCGTGCGGTAGGTACCATAGGTCAGCCACTCTGCTGTGCCACGCCCCATGGCAGGCGACTGCTGCAGTCCGTGGCCCGAGAAGCCATTGAGGAAAATGAAGTTCGACAGCTCCGTATGCGGCCCCATGATTGCGTTGTGATCGAAGGTGTTCATGGCGTAGTGGCCGGCCCATTCGGACTGGAGCTTGACGGCCTCGAACTGCGGGATACGGGTGGCAAGGACGGGCCAGATGTGCTGCTCCCAAAGCGAGAAATCCATGGCATAGTCGTCATAGTCGACTGCCGGGTCGTGATCGGAATGGCCGCCGCACTGATATGTTCCGCCGCCGTTTTCGCGCACATGAACACCTGAGGGGTCGATGGTCAGCGGCAGGTCGACATCAAGCGGCTGTTCGGCCTTGAAGATCCAGGAATAGCGCTTGCGCGGCTCAACTGGCAGGTCGATCCCGGCCATCTGCGCAAGCGCTGCAGCCCTGGGGCCCGCGCAATTGACCATCTGGCCGCAGGCGACCACTTCGCCTGACTTCAGCGTGATACTCTCCACCCTGTTGCCCGCCGCGCTCCGGGTGATCGCGACCACTTCGTTTTCGATGTATTCGACCCCTCGCTCGCGCGACTGGCGGCGCCACCACTCATTCACCGTACCGCCATCCCAGTAGCCCTCATCCACCGTATTGATCGAGCCCAGAACAATGTCATCGACGTTGTAGAACGGATATCGGGCTTTGATCTCATCCGCTGTGAGCAGCTCGGTCCCGGCGCCATGGGCGCGTTGCACCTTCTGGTTTTGGCGCAAGACATCCGCGAAGGCGTCAGTCTCAGCCAGATACATGTATCCGAAGCTCCGGATCGACAGCTGGGGGATCCGCTCATCACCCCCCATATAGCTGCGGATGTTCTTGACGAAATCCGCCGCGAATTGGCTGATCTGAACGTTGAGACCGATGGAGAACTGCTGGCGCATGCAGGAATTCGTATGCGCGGTGGAGCAGGCCTCAAGAGTCAAATCACGATCGACAACCAGAACGGAGCCGTCGAAATCAGCGTTGTCTGACAAGAACCACGCGGTTGACGCGCCCATTATGGCGCCGCCGACGATGATGACGTCATACGCCGATTTGTTTGGTGCTTGCGTTTGTCCTGCCATCGGACATCCTCTTTCTTGTGAAGGGCGTGCTGCACGGCCTCAATCCCCGATGCGGACAGCCCTTAGTCTCCCGCAGCAGTTTTGGCAGAGATATGGCCGCGCGCAAGATCGCGTTTCACCAAATTCATGACAGCCTCCGCCGGGCCGTCGCGGCCTAGGCCGCCAAAGACGGTCTGATCATCGTCGCGCCATGAGGCACGACGTGCTTGCTCTTCACTGTCATCGGAGCGCTATCGCGACGTATGGCTGCGCTATTTGCCGCGGTCTGGCCGCCACGGCGGCCGAGTGGGAGGCCCGCACGAAGGGGCCTGTCTGTGTCGGCAATGGGTGAACTCACGCTATGGCGCGCGGATCGCGCCATAGCGTGAGTGGCTCGCCCAATGCGATCTCCTTTTGCGCGCGGGCGCGCAGCAGTGCAGCACCCTTCGCCATCAGGCGCATAAGCCCAGTATCGCGTTGCGGCGGCTTCGTTCTCAATGTGCGCGCACGAGCGGCGATGCCGGACGAGAGGTTTGGCTGCGCGGTTCCGAGGGCCGGGACGGCGCTGCGACCGACGACCAAGGCGTCGCGCTGTTTGAGAGAAACCCGGCCTTTTTTATCGTGACTGTGTCTGATCATCTGAAATCGGCTATCGTCAACCACGCCCCACGGCCCGGCTAGGGACGGACGTCGCGCGCCTAGTGGGTTGCAAGCGCTTTCTTTTTTCGCCGCAAAGCCCCTTGTGTCTTATTATTCAACGACTTCCGGTTTGGCGTCCAAACCACGCGTTTGTGGGGCTGCCAGCAGCGTAGATCGTCCGAAAAAGTGGTACTTGGCGCAACACTATCTAAACCTCTTTGTGGTCTTGGGCGATTAAGCGAGGAGATCAAGCTGATGAAAGACCTGACCATAGAAGCCCATGCGGCCCAGGGCGACACCTCTGAAATTTTCCAGGTGCTGCACCAGGCGATGGATGCCGTTGTGATGATCGACGAGTTCAACAACGTCACCTTCTTCAATCCGGCGGCGGAGCGATTGTGGGGCTATTCCAGTGCGGAAGTGATCGGTCAGAACGTGAAGATGCTGGTCCCGAAGGTAATGCAGCCGCAGCACGACAGCTGGGTTGACGCCAATCGCGACGGCGGCCCGGACAAGATTGTCGGCACCAGCCGCGAAGTTGAGATTCACCGCAAGGACGGTGGGTTGCGATGGGCCAGCCTGTCCCTCTCCAAAGTCGTCTCCGAGGGTCGGCCCGCCATCTACACCGCCTTCATGAAAGACGTGACCGAGGAGAAGGCGGCGCGCGAACTGATGAAGGCAACGCTAGAGCAGACAATCGACGCCGTCGTGATGCTGGATCAGGCCAACCACGTGACGTTCTTCAACGAGGCGGCCGAGACGCTTTGGGGCTATCACCGGGATGAGGTCATCGGGCAGAACGTCAAGATGCTGGTGCCACCGGAAATGCGCAGCAATCACGACAGCTGGGTTGACCGTCACAGAAATGGCGGGGAAGACCGGATTGTCGGCACCAGCCGCGAGGTGCCTGTTCACAAGAAAGACGGCTCCGTTGCCTATGGCAGCCTGTCTCTGTCTTGCGTGAAGTTGCCTGATGGCACGAGCCAATACACCGCCTTCGTCAAAGACGTGACCGAGGAGAAGGCCGCGCGCGAACTGATGAAGGCAACGCTAGAGCAGACAATTGACGCCGTCGTGATGCTGGATCAGGCCAACCATGTGACGTTCTTCAACGAGGCGGCTGAGACGCTTTGGGGCTATCACCGGGATGAGGTCATCGGTCAGAACGTCAAGATGCTGGTGCCGCCGGAGATGCGCAGCAATCACGACAGCTGGGTTGACCGCCACAGAAACGGCGGGGAAGACCGGATTGTCGGCACCAGCCGCGAAGTACCGATCCATCGCAAGGACCGCTCTGTGGCGCATGGCAGCCTGTCCTTGTCCTGTGTGAAGTTGCCCGATGGCGCCAGCCACTACACGGCCTTCATCAAGGATGTGACCGAAGAGGTGGC
This sequence comes from Roseobacter cerasinus, assembly GCF_009811755.1. GTDB lineage: Bacteria > Pseudomonadota > Alphaproteobacteria > Rhodobacterales > Rhodobacteraceae > Roseobacter > Roseobacter cerasinus. Next base: position 522,147 of record NZ_BLIV01000001.1, on the reverse strand, counting down.
ACAGAGAGAGCAGTTCCGCCTGTTGTCCCTGGTGGCGAATGAGACGGATAACTCGGTGATCATCACCGACAAAGACGGGTTGATCGTGTTTGTGAACCCCGGTTTCGAACGGCTCACAGGCATCTCGGCGCGCGACGCCAAGGGTAAGAAACCCGGCAGAATGCTGCAGGGCCCTGCAACCGACAAACAGACCGTCGCGCGCATCCGACAGAAACTGGACAGTGGGGAGGCGTTCTACGAAGAGATCCTGAACTACTCCAAGAAGGGGGACCCCTACTGGATCAGCCTCGCTATCAACCCGGTGCGTGACAAAAATGGGCGGATTGAATACTTCGTGTCGGTACAGGCCAATGTCACGGAGACGCGTCAGAAATCGATGAATTTCGATGCAAAACTCTCTGCGATCAGTGACGCAACCGCCATCGCTGAATGGTCACATGCCGGTGCGCCGCTGGAGACCAACGCATTTCTGAACAGCCATGGCAACCGACTGCCGCGTCTTGGAGAGGTGCTGAGCGATGCGGATGTAAAGTCGGTTCTGGATGGCAAAACGCTGAGTAGAGAGTTGTCTTGGCCCACCGGAACAGGGGAAGAGCTCTGGCTGGACGCGATCTTCTCCTGCACGCGGGATATGGAAGCCAAGGTGGACCGCGTCATCATGTGTGCAAACGACGCCACTCTCCGGCGGGAAGCAACCGCGCGCAGTTCCGAAGCCATGGGCAATATGTTGAGCAGCATCACCAACCTCGTCGAATCCATCGGCGGCGTGGCCAAACAGACGAACCTGTTGTCCGTGAATGCGACGATCGAAGCCGCCCGGGCGGGTGACGCCGGGAAAGGGTTTGGTGTGGTGGCAACCGAAATCAGAAGCCTGGCCAGCCGTGTCGGCGATGCCGCCACACAAATCGACCAATTGATCAGCGAGGGGCAGGATGCGCTGCACAAGCTCAAAGACAATAACTAGCAGCGCAAGGGGTCGTTGACCGCCCGCGGGTCGGTCTGACGTTGATATACTGGATCAAGCTTTTGGCGTTGGAGGGACAACACGCGTTAGCCCTCCAACACTGCAAGCGATGCGGATGGCACGGGGTTCGACCTGCAGAAGTAAATGGGGTCAGTCCGGTCTGGCGGTTGAAATCTGCAAAGCGCCGAGGTTGCGCTGCCAACTGCTGTTCCCTTTGAAACGTGCTGCAGCGTTTGGAGGGCAGGGATACACCGCCCTTCAGAACCTGGCCGACGATCAGGCGCCATGATTTCGAGAACTTGTGCTCCGCTTGGGGCAACGAAACCGGTCAAAAAGACCTCGCATGTGACGACTCGTGATGTTTGGCCATTCGGGCCATGTTTTGGGTCATTCTGATCACTAACTTTGGTTCGTCGGCAAGTGAGCTGTGATCGCTGGCCGGCCTTTTCTCCCGGATCGTCCGACGGTCGGACCTCCCTTTCTCGTCAATTCCGATGTATCTCTTGCGCCAGATGCGCCGCTTGGAGCCACCATGCTCTCGGGCATTCCACGCACCTTCGCTCTCAGCCTTGAGACCGGTGCTGGCTCCTGCACGGCAGTCGAAACGTAGTTTCGATGAGAGTGGATCAGAAGGGTCAGCGGCCCTTTCCCTCCACGGTAGGGGATCGCCACGGTCAGCTTTCGCTGGTGGCGGCACAAGGCGTTGATATCCGGGACCGGCCAGTCCAACCCGACCACGTCGTGGTTTTGTACGTCGTCGCGGCCCAACTGCTCAGGCCTGCTAGCTATCATGCTGGATTCATGCGGCGAACCCCTCGTCCGAGGCGTGCAACAGGGCCGTTGCACGACCACAATCCCGCCCTCTTGAACGCCCTTGGCAACCTGGTTCGGTGCATTCTGATGCCAGCCAACCGCGACGACACCGTCGACGTCGCGCCGTTGATCTGGGGCATCGAGTTCGGTGCGATGTTCGCTGACAAGGCCTTGGACAGCAATGGGATCATCGACGGCCTGAATGCGCGGAGCAAGGATCGTGATTTCGCAGCGACCTCAGCGCCTGCGCCCACTCGACATTGACGACGAGATGTACAAATGGCAGCACTCGATCAAGAGCTGCTTCCTGAAGTTGAAAGAATTCAAATGCATAGCGATGCGCTCGGCCAAGATGGGCACCTCCTATGCCGCCATGATCTGCCTTTGCGTCGCAATTATAGACCCAAGATGAATGTCCACAGATCCTAGACCAGCCTTGAAATCTCCTTGGCCGCGCGTATGAAATCGCGGAAGAGCGGGTGCGGATCGAAGGGTTTCGACTTCAGCTCGGGGTGGAACTGCACGCCGATGAACCACGGGTGGTCCGGCCACTCCACGATTTCGGGCAGTTTGCCGTCGGGGGACATGCCCGAGAAACACAGGCCTGCTGCCTCCAGTTTGTCGCGATACTTGATGTCGACCTCGTAGCGGTGGCGGTGGCGTTCGTCGATGCTGGTGGTGCCATAGACCTCCGCCACTTTCGATCCGGCGGTCAGCACCGCATCATAGGCGCCCAGACGCATGGTGCCACCTTTGTCGTCTTCGACTTTGCGGCTGACTTTGGCGTTGCCCTGAACCCACTCTTTCAGGTGATAGACCACCGGCTCAAACCGCTTCTTGCCCGCCTCGTGGTCGAACTCTTCGGAGCCCGCAGTCTTGATATCGGCCACATTGCGCGCGGCTTCGATCACGGCCATTTGCATGCCAAGGCAGATGCCCAAGTACGGCACTTTGCGGGTCCGGGCGAATTCTGCCGCCTTGATCTTGCCTTCGGTGCCGCGCTCGCCAAAGCCGCCGGGCACCAGGATTGCATGATAGCCTTCCAGATGCGGGGCCGCGTCTTGAGTGTCGAAAATCTCGGCGTCGACCCATTCCACCCGCACTTTCACGCGATTGGCCATGCCGCCGTGTGTCAGCGCTTCGGCGATGGACTTATAGGCGTCTTCTAACTGGGTGTATTTGCCGACGATCGCGACCTTCACTTCGCCTTCTGGGTTGTGCACCCGGTCGGAGACATCCTGCCAGACCGTCAGATCCGGGCGCGGAGCGGGGGAGATGTCAAACGCATCCAGCACCGCCTGATCGAGCCCCTGCTTATGATAGGCCAGCGGCGCGTCGTAGATTGTCTTAAGGTCATAGGCGGCCACAACAGCCTCCTTGCGCACGTTACAGAAGAGCGCGATCTTCTCACGCTCCTTCTCGGGGATTGGCTGCTCAGAGCGGCAGACCAGAATATCCGGCGCGATCCCGATGCTTTGTAGCTCTTTCACGGAGTGCTGCGTGGGCTTGGTTTTCAGTTCACCCGACGCGGCCAGATAGGGCAGCAGCGTCAGATGCATGAAGATGCACTGCCCGCGCGGTTTGTCGTGGCTGTACTGACGAATAGCCTCAAAAAACGGCAGCCCCTCGATGTCGCCCACAGTGCCGCCAATCTCGCAGAGCATGAAATCGACCTCATCGCCGCCGATGTCGAGGAAGGCCTTGATCTCATTTGTTACATGGGGGACCACCTGAATGGTCTTGCCAAGGTAGTCGCCGCGCCGCTCCTTCTCCAGCACGTTGGAATAGATGCGGCCCGAGGAGACGGAATCGGTATGGCGCGCCGGCACGCCGGTGAAGCGCTCGTAGTGCCCAAGATCGAGGTCCGTCTCGGCACCATCGTCCGTGACAAAGACCTCACCATGCTCGAACGGCGACATGGTGCCGGGGTCGACGTTCAAATAGGGATCCAGTTTGCGTAAGCGCACCGAAAAGCCGCGCGCCTGCAACAGCGCGCCAAGAGCCGCCGAGGATAGCCCCTTGCCGAGGGAGGACACCACACCGCCGGTGATAAAGATATAGCGTGCCATTGTCAGATATGCTCCCGTGCATTTTTGCGGTTGAACAGCCGCCCTGAGAGGCTGCGGATGTCGCAGGTCCACGGGACTTAAGCTTATCAGGATTCGGGTGTCGGACGCAAGGCATGCCGCAACATGATGTTGCGAAACATCTCACATCCGCAAGGGGTTGTAGTGAGGGGTTAATCCGCTGTTGGAACCAGAGGCGCGTTGTCATCCGGGCTTGGCGGCAGCAACAGATCCCCTTCCGGTACGGCCGGGGCGTCACTCTCGTTCAGCGCAGGCGGGGTGATCCCCAACCGGTCCACAACCGAGGATCCGGAGGCGTTTTCCGCAGCAAAAATCGTCAGCGTGATCGACGTGCAGATGAAGGCAATCGCCAGCAGCCAGGTGACCTTGCCCAGAGCCGTGGCCGCCGCGCGCCCGGTCATGGCGCCACCTCCGCCTCCACCCATGCCCAGGCCACCACCTTCGGAGCGCTGCATCAGCACAACGGCGATCAGGCTGAGCGCCAGAATGAGGTGGATGATCAGGACGACGTTTTCCATGGGTGACCCAATGCGGTTCGATTTGCTTTGGGCGTATCTAGGCAAGTTTGCCGGGGCTCGCAAGGGAGGATTGCCGCGACGCACCGGCACGCCCACACGCCAAGACCGTCGCCTGTTGTCTCCGCCGGGCGACGGTCTGCTGAAGCTGTTCTCTCATGCGCCGGGTTAAGAGGGCTATCCTGGAATTGAGGCGCTGCAGACTCACTTCGTGCGAAAACCGTAACACGTTTTGCGGGAAAAATCGTCGGGAAAAGCGCGCCTGTGGATAACTACGGCGGGTCTTTGCTGGACAATGGCGCCGGGGCGGCTCACTGTCTGGGCATGCCACATGATGATCCCGACCACCCGCATGAGCTTTTGCCGCCTGACCCCGCCTTGCGCGTCAAGGCGTTGGAGACCATCCTGACCAAAAAGGGGCTGGTCGATCCCGCCGCTCTGGACGAGATCATCGACATCTATGAAAACAAGATTGGCCCGCGCAATGGTGCCCATGTGGTGGCCAAAGCCTGGAACGATCCGGCTTTCATGGCGGCCTTGCTGGAGGACGCCACACCGGTGGTCGCCGATCTGGGGTACTACGGGCGGCAGGGTGAGCATATGGTGGCGGTTGAGAACACAGACGCTGTCCATAACATGGTCGTCTGTACCTTGTGCAGCTGCTACCCGTGGCCACTTCTGGGCATCCCGCCCACATGGTACAAGTCAGACGCCTATCGCGCGCGTGCGGTGCGTGAACCCCGGGCGGTGCTGGCTGACTTTGATGTGACGCTGCCGGACGAGACTGCTGTGCGTGTCTGGGATTCCACTGCCGAGGTCCGGTATCTGGTCATTCCGCAGCGCCCGGACGGGACCGAGGGCCTGTCGGTGGACGAGTTGATGGCGCTGGTCACCCGCGACAGCATGATCGGCACCGGATTGGCGCGCACACCATGACCCGCGTGCATGACATGGGCGGGCGCTTCGGTGATGGCCCGGTGACGCCCGAGCCGGAGGGGGAGGTTTTTCACGAAGACTGGCACAAGCGGGCGCTGGCGATCACTCTGGCAGCCGCAGCTCATGGCAAATGGAACATCGATATCTCCCGCCATGCGCGGGAGCGATTGGCGCCCAAGGACTACGCGCGATTTTCTTACTATGAAAAATGGATGGCCGGTCTGGCGGATCTGCTGGTGGACACCGGCCTTGTGAGCCGTGCGGAATTGGCGGGTGCTGCGCCGGATGTGAGTAGCGACACAAGCCGCACCCTGCGCGCCGAAGGTGTGGCGCCGATGCTGGCGGCAGGCGGTCCGGCGGACCGGCCCAGTGATGTGCCGCAGCAGTTTCAGCCGGGCGATGCCGTTGTCACCCGCCGGATCTCCGCGAACCGGTTGGTGGATGGTGGCCATACCCGGCTGCCGGTCTATGCCGCCGGCGCATGTGGGTGCGTCCTGCGGGTCCATGGCACCCATATCCTGCCCGACAGCTCCGCCCACCGGTTGGGGGAGGCCGCAGAGCCGCTCTATGCTGTGGTTTTCCCCGCGTCGGAGCTTTGGGCGCAGCCGGAGCATCCAAAAGACGAGATCGTGCTCGATCTGTGGCAAAGCTATTTGGTGCCCGCGTGACCGAGGTGCCAACCCCTGTCTTCGATGCGCCCTGGCACGCACAGGTCTTTGCGCTGACCGTGCATTTGAATGAGTCCGGCCACTTTGATTGGCCGGACTGGGCGGCGCTTTTCGGCGCGACACTCAAGCGTCATGGGCTCGACAAGGATCTCAACGGCGGAGACGATTATTTCGGGGCCTGGCTGGACACATTGGAAGCGATGCTCGCAACCCTCAACCTGACAGATGGCGCTGAGACGGAGCGGATGCGTGCCGCCTGGGAGACAGTTTATCTGACCACGCCACACGGCGCGCCCGTCCGGCTGCCATAGAGGGCAAGCCGCAGAGTTTCTCGCGATAAGGTTTCAGCGGTCTCCCGGCGGAAACGCCGGGCAGTGTCCGCCCCCCTTCGATTGGGGGGAAGGACACTTCGTCGGTCGATCGCGGGCCCGTCTCCCAAGCACATGCAACCACCTCAATCGTCGATGTCATCCACATCGGATTGACCGGAAAGCGCGCGGCGCACGTGGCTCCAGCTCAGCCCGATGCCCAAAACCAGCGACAGCGCCAGAAGTCCAAGCCAGACATTCAGACTGGAATTGTCGAGCCTTAGAACACCCAGATCATAGAGCACCCAGACCAACGCGCCCACAACGGCCAGCACCAGCATCATGCCGCCCGCGCCAATCGAGCGCAGCGTGGCCCGCAAGTAGATGATGTAGCCGATGGCCAGGAGCAGCCCCAGCAGCACGGCAATGGACAGATTCATGCCGCCATAGCCCTGGACCCAGTTCACGTAGTTATACTGCGTTGGGTTGAAGGTCAGTGCCAGCAGCGCAAAGGCAAAAACCCACCGTGTCAGAAACCCCATTGACCTGCCTGCCTCCGTCTTGGTTTGGCGGCGGGACGTTGGCGCATCGGAGGCGGAAAGTCCATGCGGCCTGAGGTGGTCTTTTGCCCTTTCGCCCCTCAGGCTGTGCCGCTATACCGGCGCGGGTTTGAACACACCAAAGGGGACCGGGTATGGCAAATGTCGTTGTTGTCGGCGCGCAGTGGGGCGACGAGGGGAAAGGCAAGATTGTCGACTGGTTGTCGGAGCGGGCGGATGTGATCGCCCGGTTCCAGGGCGGGCACAACGCCGGGCATACGCTGGTGATCGACGGCAAGGTCTATAAGCTGAACGCGCTGCCGTCGGGTGTGGTGCGGGGCGGCAAGCTCTCGGTGATCGGCAATGGTGTGGTGCTGGACCCCTGGCATCTGCTGAAAGAGATCGAGACGATCCGTGCGCAGGGTGTCGAGATCACGCCAGAAACGCTGATGATTGCGGAAAACACGCCCTTGATCCTGCCGATCCATGGGGAGCTGGACCGTGCCCGCGAAGATGCGGCCAGCACAGGCACCAAGATCGGCACCACCGGGCGCGGGATTGGCCCGGCCTATGAGGACAAGGTGGGGCGGCGCTCGGTCCGGGTGGCCGATCTGGCAGATCCGGCGACGCTGGAGGCGCGTGTGGACCGGGCGTTGCAACACCATGACCCGTTGCGTCGCGGCTTAGGGATTGAGCCCGTGGACCGCGACGCGCTGCTGGCGCAGCTGCGCGAGATTGCACCGGGCATTCTGGACTATGCCGCTCCGGTCTGGAAAGTGCTGGGTGAGAAGCGCAAGGCCGGCAAGCGGATCTTGTTCGAAGGCGCGCAAGGCGCGCTGCTGGATATCGATTTTGGCACCTATCCTTTTGTCACCTCTTCCAACGTGATCGCCGGGCAGGCCGCCACCGGGGTCGGGATGGGGCCGGGAGCCATTTCTTATGTGCTTGGCATCGTGAAAGCCTATACCACTCGCGTGGGCGAGGGGCCGTTTCCGTCCGAACTGGATGATGCCGATGGTCAGCGTCTGGGCGAGCGCGGGCATGAATTTGGCACCGTGACCGGCCGCAAACGGCGCTGCGGCTGGTTTGATGCGGTCCTGGTGCGACAGACCTGTGCGACCTCGGGCGTCAATGGGATCGCGCTGACCAAACTCGACGTTCTGGACGGGTTCGAGACGCTGAAAATCTGTGTGGGTTACGAGTTGGATGGCACGCGGATGGATTATCTGCCCACGGCGGCAGACCATCAGGCGCGGTGCGCGCCGATCTACGAGGAAATGCCCGGCTGGTCCGAGTCCACCGAGGGTGCGCGCAGTTGGGCCGATCTGCCCGCGAACGCCATCAAATACGTGCGCCGGGTGGAGGAGTTGATCGACTGCCCGGTTGCACTACTCTCTACCTCGCCCGAACGCGAGGACACCATCCTTGTGACGGATCCCTTTTCCGACTGAGGTTTCATGCCCGTTAGCTACAAGACCCGCCGCCGCCTGTCGCTCCTGATCCTGCTGGTCGCCTTACCGGCCTATATCGTGGCGGCGGTGACGGTGGTGAACTGGCTGGAACGCCCGTCCATTCTGGTTGAATTACTGGTCTACGCGGGGCTTGGAATTGTCTGGGCGTTGCCGTTCAAGTTCATCTTTCGCGGCATTGGCCAGGCCGATCCTGATCGGATGGACAGTTAGTGTGCGGCACGTTTCAACTGGCATCACTGACATTGGACGCCGGGCAAGCCCGTGGTTTGCGCACCGGGGTGACGCACGAGACCTTGCCCAGCATCCGGCCTGATGACCGAAATAGGTTCGCTTCCGCTCGGCGGGATCGTTCGGCGAATGCAGCGCCGTGATGTTGGCAAGGGGTACAGCCTGTCAGAACGACGATGGCAAATGAATGTGGTTTGGCCTTTTTTGTTTGATTGCGACTGGGGTCACCCGGCGTCTTTTTCCGGTCTGAAACCTATAGTGTCCGCTGCCTGAAAGCGTCCGCTGCCGATTTTTTCGATCTTGCCCGCCTCAAGCAGTTTGGCAAAACCGCGCAGCGCCTCTTCGCGGTGGAAATTCTCGGCATCGGCCTGCCGCGCATGTGTCATCAGCTGAGGGCGCGAGAAAACCTCGCGGCCTTCAACAAACCGCATATGGGCTGCGGCGGCCTCTAGCAAGTCGGGCAATTGAGTGACGCCCCACGCTTCGGCGAAGGCCGCAAAACCGATGCCGGCTGGCAACGTGGACTCTCTTTCGGCGGGGATGCGGCGAGGTGTGACGCGGCTCGCATCAGGAGGCGAATCTCCGACCCGCTGTTCGGGGGTCAACTTGAGTGGGGCGGGCGCGGAATCTTCAGGGCGCTCGGCCCGCTGTCCGGCGGACAAAAGGCGGAGCGGTCCAATAGCCTGGGCAAGATCATGTCGATAGGGCCGGGTTGTCTCATCCTCAGTCGCGGCATGCTGCATGCTCTCGTCGACGGAGCGCGCCGCCACTGCCGCACGAAGATGCGCAAAGGCGTCGCGTCGCGTGGTGCCATCGGGATCGCCCATCTTTTGTTCTGCTTCGGCCATGAGGCGCGAGACATCGTCTGCGTCGCTTTTATCGACGGGAGGCAGCTTCGCCTCGGAGGTGCGAGGGGTCGTAGTGTCGCGCGGTCGCGTTCCAAACTCACCAGCGGCAAGAGCCGCCTCCAGATCAGCACGATCTACCTTCAGAACGCGGCCCCCCACTGCTGATCGCAGCCGTGGCTTCGTCTGCTCCGTCGGGACGATGGTTTCGCGTCTGTTATCTATGTCCAACGCGCTCTCATCGTCACCGGGCATCAATGCCGCGTCGTCAGGTGTTGCATGCGGCGCATCTTCGTCGGCCACCCTGATTTCACGCTCAATCTGCCTCAGCGCAATCTGCAGGTCGTCCGGAGGGGGGGATGTGTGCTGATCTGGCCCCTCTCTCGGGCTTGTCTCAGCCTTCACTGTATCGGATTTTTCCGCTCTTTCGCCCGGCGGTTGATCGTGGTCCTGCTCGGCGCTGGCCTCGCCAGCAGGCGTGTCTGTCGTCTCAGCCGTTTTGGGCCGATGCCCGACAAGCTCACGAATGCGGTGTAGCTTTGCGGCGGTATCGGGATCTAGTGCCGTCTTGATCGTGATGGAAGGCGCGGGTTTGGCCACAGCCCTGTCACCTGCGTCCTGGTCTGATTGTCGTGGTCCGCGTGTGTGATCCTGACTTGGCGCATCCTTTGCCCTGGGGGTTCCCTCATCTGCATCTGATGCCTCAAGGCGGACATCGACCGCCGCGGGCGGCACCTCGGCTCGCTTGTCCGCGCCCTCGACGACGGATGCGCCCTTGGTTGTCACTTTTCTGTCCGCGCGGGGGCGCAGCGGGAGACTGCCGTCAGTGCCCTGAGCGTCGATGCGGCGGCTGACCTCGTGCCGGGCCAGGCGCGTCGCTTCATCCGTTTGCGTTTGAGGAGGCTCCACGCCAAAATACCGGTCTTCCGCCGCAAGCTCGCGAAAATACTCGGTAATGGCCTTCATCGCTTCAAGAGAGTCGTCAAACCCTTCCAGCGTGCAGGAAAACGTTCCATAAGAAACAGTTAGAATCTTGCTGCTCTGCGTCATCCAATGCTCGTCTTATGCCTGTTTTCAACGACCGGTCTCAAATAGCTGGGTAGGCCAAGGCGGCGCCAATCCGTGGTCATGGCGGCACCACGCGTCGCCTGCGTGTTTCTACTGTCTGAAAAGGTCGTTAATCTTCGATGAATAATAAAATTTTAGAGCAATCGAACCCGGTCACCTTGGTGGGGGGCGGCGCTCTCTTGGACAGAGATCTGCGGGCTGCCCTGGCCCTTGCGCCGACCTGCGTGGCGGCTGATGGCGGCGCCGAGGCGGTGCTGGCCGCAGGCGTTCCCCTGGCTGCGGTGATTGGGGATATGGATTCCATATCGCAGGCAGCTCTGGCGCGGATCCCGCCGGAGTGCCAGCATAGGATCACCGAACAGGACAGCACGGATTTCGACAAGGCGCTGCGCCATATCTCCGCGCCGCTTGTGCTTGCGGTGGGCTTTTGCGGTCGGCGTATCGATCATCAGTTGGCGGCGTTGCACACCCTTGTGATGCGATCCGATGCCTGTTGTCTTATGGTGGGCGATGAGGATGTCATCTTCCTCTGCCCGCCATTGTTTGAGATGCCGATGGAGCCGGGCACCCGTGTGTCTTTGTTCCCAATGGGCGCCGTAACAGGCCGGTCAGACGGTTTGGAGTGGCCCATCGACGGGCTTGCGTTCGCGCCAGATGGGCAGTCCGGCACGTCCAACCGCGCCACCGGCAGGCTGCGTCTGGAGGTGGATGCGCCTGCGCTGCTGTGCATCCTGCCGCGCGCCTCTATGGCAGCGGCTGCGGAGACACTCCTGGCGCTGCCACGGCACGCGCGCTGGCCCGCTCGCGCAGCACCACATAAAGCCCCGCCAGCATCGTGATGAGAATGCCCAGGGCCGCAAGCGGATTGGGCAGGTCGCCAAACACGATGAAGCCAATCACGGTCGCAAAGGGTATTTCGAGGTATTGCATGGGCGCAAGGGTTGCCGAGGGCGCGTAGCGCAGCGACCAGGTCATCAACAGGTGGGCAAAGGTGCCCAGCAGCCCGATGCTGAGCAGCAGGGTCCAGTCCGTTGCGTCGACAGCGATCCACTGCAGGTTCCAGACACCGCTGTTCTGCGACAGCAACACGATGGGGATCATCACGGTCACCGCCATTACCCCGCTGACGGCCTGCAGGCCAATTGGATCCGTCTCGCGTGCAATCTGCCGGGTGACAAGCATGAAGAAGGCGAAGTTGACCGCCACCACAACGGGCAGAAGCGCGGGCCAGCCCACGTTCTGAAAGCTCGGCTGCACCACCAGCAGCGTGCCGATGAACCCGACGATACAGGCGGCCAACCGGCGCGATCCGACCTCTTCGTTCAACGCGTATTTGCCCAAAAGCAGCATGATGAAAGGCATCACGAAGGCAATCGCGACCGCATCGGCCAAGGGCAGATACTTGAGCGCCGTGACCATCGCGCCGATCCCGAAGATATGCAGCAGCGTGCGCACAAAGGTCAGGGTCAGGATACGTCCTCGAGCGCGCCATTGTCGGCCCGTCCACCAGACCAGCGGGATCAGCACAACCGCCTGCACGGCAAAGCGCACAAGCACCAATTGCCCGACCGGAACGGTTTCTCCGAGGATTTTGGCAATGGCATCACCCACCGGTGCCAGAATGCAGAATCCCAGCATCAGCATGATTCCAAGCAGGGGACGATCTGGACTCATGCCGCGACCGTAGAGGCGGCTTTCAGTCAATGCAAGAAACCCTTACAGGGTGACTCAAGTTTCAGCAGTTTGGCACATTTACGGCCAACCCGCCGAGCGAGGTTTCCTTGTATTTCTCTGACATATCCGCCCCGGTCTGGCGCATGGTTTCGATGCAGGCGTCCAGCGGAACAAGATGCGTCCCATCGCCGCGCAGGCTGAGTGAGGCGGCGGAAACCGCCTTGATCGCGCCCAGTCCGTTGCGTTCGATACAGGGCACCTGCACCAGCCCTTTCACCGGGTCGCAGGTCATGCCGAGGTGATGTTCCAGCGCGATCTCGGCCGCGTTTTCCACCTGCTGGGGCGTGCCGCCCATCACCGCGCAGAGCCCGGCGGCAGCCATGGCCGCAGCAGACCCGACCTCGGCCTGACATCCGGCCTCGGCGCCGGAGATCGAGGCATTGTATTTCACCAACCCGCCGATGGCCGCCGCTGTCAGCAGGAAGTCCTCGATATGCGCCTCAGAGGCGCCGGGCACATGGTCGAGATAGTAACGCAAGGTCGCCGGCAACACGCCCGCCGCGCCATTGGTGGGCGCGGTCACCACCTGGCCCCCGGCGGCGTTCTCCTCATTCACCGCCATGGCGTAGACGCTCATCCAGTCATTGATGGTATGCGGTGCGGTCAGGTTCATGCCGCGCTCTTCCATCAGCTTGTCATGGATGCCCTTGGCGCGACGCTTGACCGACAGACCACCGGGCAGGATGCCTTCTGTGCTCAGCCCCCTGTCGATGCAGTCATTCATCACCTGCCAGAGCTGCGCCGTGCCGGACTTGAGGTTTTCGGCGCCACCGCGCGAGATTTCATTGGCGCGTTTCATGGCGGCAATGGAGCGGCCCGAGGCGGCAGACATCTCCAGCATCTGTGCGGCGGTCTTGAACGGGAAGGGCACGGGCGCGCCTTCATCGCTGTCCTTGCCCTCGGCCAGCTCACTTTCCGTCATCACAAAGCCGCCGCCAATGGAGTAATAAACCTCTCTCAGGATCACGTCGCCCTGCGCATCCGTGGCCATCAGCATCATACCGTTGGCATGGCCGTCCAGCACCGTGTCAAAATCAAAGATCAGATCCGTTTCGGGATCAAACGCCAGCTCCGGCAGACCCTCGGGCTGCAACTTGCGCTCGGCCTTGATGGTCTCCAGCGCGGCATCCGCCTTCTCGCGGTCGTAGGTTTCGGGCACAAAGCCTGCCAGCCCCAGAATGGTGGCCCGGTCGGTCGCATGGCCGACACCGGTGAAGGCCAGCGAGCCATGCAGCGACGCGCGCAGCCCGGCAAAGGCAAAGGGTGAGGCGCGCATCAAGTCCAGAAACCGGGCCGCCGCCACCATCGGACCCATGGTGTGCGAGGACGAGGGGCCAATCCCCACCTTGAACATCTCGAAAACCGACAAGAACATCTAAAGCGCGCTTCCTTCGGGTGGGTTGGGCGCCTGCGGCGCGGTGAACGGGGTGGGGCCCAGCCCTTCGGCAGCTTGCGCAGTCCTGGTGCTGGCCCGACTCTCCAGCCGGGATGCGACATGATGTAGGGCAGGGAAGCTGGCAAGGTCAAACCAGCTGCGGTCGCTGTCTTGCGGGTAGATCTGAACCCACCGCAGCATCGGAGCGAGATAGAGGTCGAGGACAGTTGGCTCTGCCGTAGGGCGCCAATGGGCTTCGAGGATTTTCAAATGGCTGAGAATGTTCTGCCGGGTCTCAGTCTGCAGACGCGCCTGATGGGCGGGGTCGTCCCCGATGTAGCTGCCGGGATAGAACAACCGGCGCAGCGCTGGGTGCAGCGTGTTGGAGAGGTAGAATAGCCATTTCAGCAGATCGCCCCGATCCGGGCTGTCGGGAGATGGCGCGAGGCCACCGTGACGGTCCGCCAGCCACAGCAGGATCGCACCGGTCTCGAACATTGCCCCCTCCGGTGTCTCCAGGGCGGGGATCAGCCCATTGGGGTTGAGTGCGAGATGCGCGGGCGCACGCTGGCCGCCCTGGTGCCGATCGACCAGATGGGTGCGGTAGGGCACCGCAAGCTCCTCCAGCGCCAGCCGGATGACCAAAGACGCATTGTCGGGCGCGTAGTGCAGAATGTAGCGTGGAGCGTCCATGCGTCCGTCCTAGCGTGATTCCCGTGCGCCTTGGCAGTGGAAAGCGACATCTTACCGCCGCTTCGCGCGGCGGTGGCGCTGATCTGGCGGGTTTGCAAAAACAGCCCTCGCACCCCGGAGGCTTGTTTCCTATAAGGCAAGGCAGCCGCCGGAGGAATCTGCCCATGCCCACTGACCTGTCGCCCATTGAAAAGGCCAAGTTCGTTGCCGCAAAACGCGCCTCGCAACTGGTGGAAGACGGTATGCGTGTGGGCTTGGGCACAGGATCCACTGCGGCCTGGCTGGTGCGCTGTTTGGGCGAGCGGGTGCGCGACGAGGGGTTGCAGATCACGGCTGTGCCGACCTCCATCCGCACCGCTGAGCTGGCGCGTGAGGTGGGCATCGAGGTGGTTACGCTCGATCAGGCGAAATGGCTGGATCTGACCATTGACGGTGCCGATGAATTTGACCCGCAGCTGGGGCTGATCAAGGGCGGAGGCGGCGCGCTGCTGCAGGAGAAGATCGTGGCCACCGCCTCCGATACCATGGTGGTCATCGCGGATGCGGGCAAGGAGGTGGCGACGCTCGGGGCTTTTCCGCTGCCGGTTGAGGTGATCCCCTTCGGGTTTCAGACCACGCGGGCGCTGGTCGAGGAAACGTTGGGGTCGATGGACGTGCTCGGGCGCGAGACGGCCCTGCGGATGGATGGAGACGCGCCCTTTGTCACAGATGAGGGCAACCGCATTCTTGATCTGCACCTCAAACGCATCGGTAATGCCCGGCAGACGGCACTGGCGCTGAACCAGATCCCCGGCGTGGTGGAAAATGGCCTTTTCATTGACATTTGTGATCGGGTGATCATCGGCTACGGTGATGGTCGCATCGAGATGCGCGACCTTGACAATGGCCCGGTCGAGACCGGCAGGCTCGACTTTGTCGATAGCGATAACATCTTTGCCGACCTGCCCGACTAAACATGCTTCCGCGCTGACAGCCTCGTGATGTGGCAAAGGCGCGGCCCCCGCTTATATACACATCCTCAAGTTCCAAAGACCCCGAAAGGTGCCCCCCGATGAGCGATTTTGACTACGATCTATTTGTCATCGGTGGCGGCTCAGGCGGCGTTCGTGCAGCGCGGGTTGCCGCAGGTGACGCGGGGGCGAAAGTGGCGCTGGCAGAAGATGATCGCTATGGCGGGACCTGCGTCATTCGCGGCTGCGTGCCAAAGAAGCTGATGGTCTTTGCCAGCGAATACGCCGGCGTCGTCGAGGATGCGGCCTCCTACGGCTGGGATCTGAAAAACGGGCCGTTTGATTGGGTGTCATTCCAGAGCCGGCTCAACAAGGAACTGGACCGGCTGGAACAAGTCTACCGCGATCTGCTCAAAGGATCAGGCGTGGAAACATTCGACGCCCGTGCGCGGGTCTCGGGTACGCATGAGGTGACGCTGTCGACCGGAGAGACCAAAAGCGCCAAACATATCCTGATTGCCACCGGCGGACAACCGGTGCGGCCAGACATGCCGAACGCCCATCTTGGCATCGTTTCTGATGATATCTTCCATATGGAAACTCTGCCCAAGTCCCTGCTGATCGTAGGCGGCGGTTACATCGCCTGTGAATTTGCGGGTATCATGAACGGGTTGGGGGTCGAGGTAACGCAATACTACCGGGGGGCACAGATCCTGAGGGGGTTCGACGAGGAAGCGCGCGGTCTGGTGGCCGAATCCATGCGCGAGCGCGGGATCGATCTGCGGGTTGGCACCAATATCGTAGAAATGGCACCCGCCAGCGAGGATCACACAGCCAGTTGGACAGGCACCGCCTCCGATGCGGCGATGGGCGCAGATGTGCAACAACGCCAGGAGATGCAGGCGGAGGTCGATGGTCCGCAAGGGCCAGTTTGGGTGAAGTCGACCACCGGACAGGAACGGGTCTTTGACATGGTGCTCTTCGCCACCGGGCGGGACCCCAACACTAAGGATATGGGGCTGGAAGAGGTCGGCGTGAAACTGGGCCGTCGCGGTCAGATCGAAGTGGATGCGTACAGCCAGACGGCGGTGCCCTCGATCTACGCGATTGGCGATGTAACCGACCGGGTGAATCTAACCCCTGTGGCCATCCGCGAGGGCATGGCGTTTGTGGAAACGGTGTTCAAGGGCAATCCGACATCGGTGGATCACGAGCTGATCCCGTCAGCGATTTTCACACAACCCGAGATGGGCACCGTTGGCCTCAGCGAGGAAGACGCGCGGGAGCAGGAGCCGGTTGAGATCTACTGCACGTCGTTCAGGCCCATGCAGACCGCCTTTGCCGGACGGCCTGATCGGGTTCTGATGAAGCTGGTGGTGTCCAAGGAAACCCGCAAGGTTCTGGGCTGTCACATCGTCGCACCACATGCGGGTGAGATGATCCAACTGGCAGGTGTTGCGATCAAGATGGGCGCGACCAAGGAAGACTTCGACCGGACTGTGGCGGTGCATCCCACGATGTCGGAAGAGATCGTGACCATGCGCAACCCGATGCGCACGGCTTGAATTTCGCGTGACCACACGTACCTATGGCATGAATTTGATCGCCTGTTGGGCGACCTAGGAGGGAAAGAGACTGAATGGCTGGGAATAATGGCGGCCCCTGGGGCGGCGGCGGTGGAAACTCCGATGATGATGGGCCACGCAGGCCAAATCGCGGCAACAATGGCGGCGGTCCGCGTGGGCCGGGCGGTGAGGGGCCACAAATCCCGGAAATCGACGAGCTGGTCAAAAAAGGCCAGGAGCGTCTGCGCGTCCTGATGGGCGGCAAAGGCGGCGGCACCGGCGGTGGTGGCGCCGGCGGCGGTGGGGGCCCGGCCTTCACGCGCGGGACCGTCGGACTCGGCCTGTTGGGGGCTGCTGCTGCGTGGTTCTTTGCATCTTTTTACACGGTGCAGCCAGAAGAGCAGGGTGTAGAATTGTTTCTCGGCAGCTATTACCGGACCACCGACGATGGTCCGCACTTGGCTTACTGGCCTTTTGTAACCGTTGAAGTTTTGCCCACAACGAGGGAACAGACCGAAGATATCGGTTCCCGGGTTGATAGCGGGCTGATGCTGACCACAGATGAGAACATCATCGACATTGATTTCCAGGTGGTCTGGAACATTAGCGATCCGGCCAAGTACCTTTTTAATCTCGCTGAAGCGCGCGAGACCATCCGCGCGGTGTCGGAATCGGCCATGCGCGAGGTAATTGCGCGCAACCAGCTGGCGCCGATCTTGAACCGGGACAGGGGTATCATTGCCGATGAGGCCGAGCAGCTTATTCAAGCTACGCTGGATGCCTATGACAGCGGCGTGAACATCGTGCGTCTCAACCTCGACAAGGCCGACCCGCCGCGCGAGGTGATCGACAGCTTCCGCGAAGTGCAGGCCGCAGAGCAGGAGCGGGACCGGTTGGAGCGTCAGGCCGACGCCTATGCCAACCGGGTGACGGCGGGCGCACGCGGTGAAGCCGCCAGCCAGCTGGAGCAGGCCGAAGCCTACCGCGCCCAGCAGGTCAATGAAGCTCAGGGTGAGGCGGCACGCTTCACCTCGGTTCTGGAGGAATATGCCAAAGCGCCGGAAGTCACGCGCAAGCGGCTTTATCTTGAGACCATGGAACGCGTCTTTGGTGACGTCGACAAGATTATCCTTGAAAGTGATCTGGGCGGTGGCACCGGGGGGCAGGGGGTTGTGCCCTATCTGCCGTTGAATGAACTGCGCCGCGGCTCTGCTGCTGGGGGGACAAACTGATGCGTGCTGGCAAATTCCTGTTACCAATTTTAGTCATCGCCGTGATCGGCTTGCTGAGCTCGGTGTTCATCGTTGATGAGCGCGAGAAGGCATTGGTGCTGCAGTTCGGTCAAATCAAGCAAGTTAAGGAAGAGCCGGGGCTGGCGTTCAAGATTCCCGTAATCCAGGAGGTGGTACGCTATGACGACCGCATTCTGTCGCTGGACACCGAAGTCGTCGAGGTAACGCCCTCGGATGACCGACGCCTTGTGGTGGACGCCTTTGCCCGCTATCGGATTTCAGATGTGATTCAGTTCCGGCAAGCCGTGGGTAATGGCGGTTTGAGTCTCGCCGATAAACGGCTCGAGGACATCTTGAATCCGACTATTCGCCGCGTGCTTGGCTCCGACGGGGTGACGTCGAACACTATCCTTTCTGCCGACCGGGCACAATTGATGGCACGGATCACCGAACAAGCACGGCTGCGGGCGCTGCCTCTGGGCCTCGAAGTTGTGGACGTGCGGCTGAAGCAGACCAACCTGCCCGAGCAGAACCTGGATGCGACCTTTGCCCGGATGCGGGCCGAGCGGGAACGGGAAGCCGCAGACGAGGTCGCGCGCGGTGAGGAAGCGGCCCAGCGGGTGCGCGCCCTGGCCGACCGGACGGTGGTTGAGCTGACATCGGATGCGACCCGCGAAGCAGATATCATTCGCGGTCAGGCGGATGCGGAGCGCAATGCCATCTTCGCAAGTGCCTTCGGAGCAGATCCGGAGTTCTTTGAATTCTACCGGTCGCTGACGGCTTATGAACGCGCGTTGCGAGGCAACAACTCGACCATGGTGCTGTCGCCGGATTCGGAGTTCTTCAACTATCTGCGCTCCGATCAGGGGCTGCGCTCGGAAGAGGGTGAGCGCCGGTGAGCACGCTGCTGCTGGCGCTTGGGCTTGTGATGATCATCGAGGGGCTGGCCTATGCGCTGGCCCCTTCGCTTATTGAACGGATGTTGGAGGTTCTGCGCACCCTGCCGCAGACCGCGGTGCGGCAGGTGGGTCTGCTGATCATGGTCAGCGGGCTGATCCTGGTGTGGTTCGCGGCACAGCTGGGCGCGGCGTTTTGAGAGCGTCGCATCGCTGGCTACGGTCCCGCAGCTTCACGGATCGTTCACACAGTATTGAAACTGTGACACGCTGATACATCTTTGATGTTGCGTGGGGGTCACCCTAAATGCACTCTAGTGGTGGTCCACGCAGTCAAGACCACACGGCGGCCACACGGCCGGACAGCAAGAGTTTCAGGAGACGACGCATGCAGCCCACTGCAGTATCCATGTCCAACATCAACCGCGCCTCTGTGCAGATGCGCCTGTTGCTTTTGGCGGTTCTGACGCTGGCATTCATGCTGGTTCAGCCGCTGAGCGCGCTGGCGCAGCAACAGAGCCTCGCGCCGCTGGCGGAGAAAATCAGCCCTTCGGTGGTGAACATTACCACCTCCACGGTGGTGGCCGGGCGCACCGGCCCTCAGGGCATCGTCCCAGAGGGCTCCCCCTTTGAGGATTTCTTCCGCGAATTCCAGGACCGCAACAACAATGGGGAGGGCAACCGCCCGCGCCGCTCTTCGGCGCTGGGGTCGGGTTTTGTAATCAGCGAAGATGGCTATGTTGTGACCAACAATCACGTCATTGAAGGTGCGGATGAGATCCTGATCGAATTCTTCAATGGCAGCGAACTCAAGGCTGAGGTGATCGGGACGGACCCCAACACCGATATCGCCCTGCTGAAGGTCGAGGCGGACGGCCCGCTGCCTTTTGTCTCCTTCGCCGACAGCGATCTGGCGCGTGTGGGCGACTGGGTCGTGGCCATGGGCAACCCGCTGGGCCAGGGCTTTTCGGTCAGCGCAGGCATTGTCTCGGCCCGCAACCGCGCGCTGAGCGGGACCTATGACGATTACATCCAGACCGATGCGGCGATCAACCGGGGCAACTCGGGCGGGCCGCTTTTCAACATGGACGGTGAGGTGATCGGCGTGAACACCGCGATCCTGTCGCCCAATGGCGGCTCCATCGGCATCGGGTTTTCGATGGCGTCCAACGTGGTGACCCGGGTGGTCGATCAACTGAAAGAGTTTGGCGAGACCCGCCGCGGCTGGCTCGGTGTGCGCATTCAGGACCTCACGGATGATCTGGCCGAGTCGATGGGGCTGGAGAGCACGGCGGGCGCGCTGGTGACGGATGTGCCGGAAGGCCCGGCCCAGGAGGCGGGGATGGAAGCGGGTGACGTGATCATCAGCTTCGCCGGGAAGGACGTGGAGGATACGCGCGGGCTGGTGCGTGAAGTCGGCAACAGCCCGGTCGGTGAGACCGTGCGGGTGACCGTGCTGCGTGAAGGTGCGACCCAGACGCTGCGCGTGACGCTGGGCCGCCGCGAAGAGGCGGAAGGAGCCGTTCCGGCCGTGGCCGTGAGCCCGGATCAGGAGGACGAGCCGACCACCAAGGACGTGCTGGGCTTGAGCCTGACCACCCTGACGGATGAGATCCGAGAGGAGCTGGGTGTCGATGACAAGACGCAAGGGCTCGCCGTGACCGCCGTGGACGAGGCCACGGAAGCCTTCGAGAAGGGCCTGCGGGCCGGTGACATCATCACCGAAGCGGGCCAGCAGCGGGTGACCAGTATCTCCGAGCTGGAGGAGCGCGTGGAGGCTGCCAAAGAAGCAGGGCGCAAGTCGCTGCTTTTGTTGGTGCGCCGCGCCGGTGATCCGAGGTTTGTGGCTCTGTCTTTGGCGGAGTAACTGGTCCTCCAGACCCTCTGAAAAGCGCCCCGGTTCGGGGCGCTTTTTCTGTGTGCTTGGCAGCCCGGTTTTGGCGTACCTGTCAGATGGTCTGGGGTCGGGTCCGAAGCGGGGTCGCAAATGGGGCTGGCGCGCCCTATATCGCCCCGGTAGACATGCCAAAGCAGCTCAAGAAGGGAATTCGGGACGTGGCCAAGATCACCTACATAGAACACGGCGGTAAGGAACATGTGGTGGAGGTTGCCAACGGCCTCACGGTCATGGAAGGCGCGCGGGACAACAACATTCCCGGCATCGAAGCGGATTGCGGTGGCGCCTGCGCCTGTTCGACCTGCCATGTTTATGTGGACCCGGTCTGGACCGACAAGCTGCCCGCTAAAGAAGACATGGAAGAGGACATGTTGGATTTCGCCTATGAGCCCGATCCCGCGCGGTCGCGGCTGACCTGTCAGATCAAAGTCACAGATGCGCTCGATGGTCTGGTGGTGCAGATGCCGGAAAAGCAGATCTGATGATCGCGGGGGCGCGGCGTCTGCGGTTGCGCTCGTGGGTCCGTTTTGCGCGCCGCGCGCTGCTGGCCGCGTGCCTGTGGCACGGGGGCGCAGTGGCCGCCGGTGAGATTGTGTCTGCCGCTTATGCGGGTCCGACCGAGCGCTATGCGCATGCGGTTCTGGGGGATGGGATCGAGCATAGCGAGGTTGTGCTGTCTTTTGCGGATGGTGCTGAGCGGAGTTTCATGCTGCCGGAGGATCTGGTCTTTGAGGACACGGTGCCGCGGGTGGCGGATCTCGACGCGGATGGGTACCCGGAGGTCATCGTGGTGGAGAGCAGCCAGAGTGCTGGGGCGCGGCTCGCTGTCTATGGGCCGGAGGGGCGGATCACCGCCACATCTTTCATCGGGACGCGATTTCGCTGGCTTGCGCCGGTCGGGGCGGCGGATCTGGATGGGGACGGGGTGATCGAGATCGCCTATGTGGACCGGCCGCATCTGGCCAAGACCTTACGGGTTTGGCGGTATCAGGACGGTGGCTTGCAGCCGGTGGCGGATTTGCCTGGGCTGACCAATCATCGCATTGGCGAGCGGGACATCGCTGGTGGGATACGGACCTGCGCCGGCGCGCCGGAGATGGTGCTCGCCTCAGCGAATTGGGCGGAGTTGCTGGCCGTGCGGTTCGACGGGCATGAGTTTTCGACCACGCGGCTGGGGCGTGACACCAGCCGGGCGGCGTTTGCCCGAGCCTTGGACTGCAAACTGTAACGTGTCAGCTGTCGCTGAGCGCGCGCCAGCCGATGTCGCGGCGGCAGAAGCCTTCTGGCCAGTCGATCTGATCCAACATGGCATAGGCGCTGTCGCGCGCGGCCTGCAGGGTGTCTGCGCGCGCCGTCACAGCCAGAACGCGGCCACCGGTGGCGATGAACTGCCCAGTGTCGCGGCCCGTGCCCGCGTGGAAGACCATGTGGCAGCTGTCTTCGGCCATGCTGCCGAGGCCCCGGATCACGGAGCCTTTCTCGTAAGCGCCCGGATAGCCCTGTGAAGCCAACACCACGGTCATCGCGTGATCGTCGGCCCAGTTGACCTGCGCCTCATCCAGCCGCCCTTCGGCACAGGCTTGCATCAGGTCGAGGACCTGCGCGCCGAGGCGGAGCATGAGCACCTGACACTCCGGGTCACCGAAGCGCACATTGTATTCCACGAGGCGCGGCTGGCCGTCCTCGATCATCAGCCCGACGAAGAGCACACCCTGATAAGGGGTGCCCTGCCGCACCATCTCGGCCATCGTGGGTCGCACGATCTGGTCGAGGGCCTTTTGCGTGACCTCGTGTGTCATCACCGGCGCGGGAGAATAGGCGCCCATGCCCCCGGTGTTGGGTCCAGTGTCGCCGTCGCCCACGCGCTTGTGGTCTTGTGCTGTGCCGATGGGCAGGACGGTCTCGCCATCGCAGAGCACGAAGAAAGACGCCTCTTCGCCTTGCATGAACTCCTCGATCACCACCTCGGCGCCCGCCGCGCCGAATGCTCCGCCGAACATGTCGTCGATGGCCGCAAGCGCGTCGGCCTCTGTTTCGGCGATGATCACGCCCTTGCCCGCCGCCAGCCCGTCGGCCTTGATCACGATAGGAGCGCCTTGGGCCTGCACATAAGCTTTGGCCGCAGCGGCATCGGTGAAATGACCATAGGCGGCGGTGGGCGCGCCTGCCGCGTCGCAGATCTGCTTGGTGAAGGCCTTGGAGGCTTCGAGCCGTGCTGCCGCCCCGCTGGGGCCAAAGACCGGCACACCCGCCGCGCGCAGGCGGTCGGAGACCCCGGCGGCCAGCGGCGCTTCAGGCCCAACGATCACGAAATCCACCGCCATCTCCTCGGCGAAGGTCACCACCGCGCTGCCGTCTTCGATGTCGAGGGCCGCGCAGTCCGCGATCTCGGCGATGCCTGCATTGCCCGGCGCCACGATCAGCCGGTCGCATTTGGGGTTCTGCATCACCGCCCAGGCGAGGCTGTGCTCGCGCCCGCCGCTGCCAAGGATGAGAATGTTCATGGGCAGCGCTCCTGATCTGCTTGGCCTTGGATTGCGCGCGTTCTATGCTCCCCGCACTGCCGTGACAAGCCGGAGCCGAAATGGACCTGATCGACGCGCCCGAGGAGGGCCTCAACAGCCCCGAGTTCACCGTCACCGAGATTTCGGGCGCGATCAAGCGGGTGATCGAGGGCGAGTTTGGCCATGTGCGGATCAAGGGCGAGGTGGGCCGTGTCTCGCGCCCGCGCTCTGGGCATATCTACCTCGATCTGAAGGACGACCGGTCGGTGATCTCGGGCGTGATCTGGAAGGGCGTCTCCGCCCGGCTGCAGACCCAGCCCGAGGAGGGGATGGAGGTGGTCGCTACGGGCCGTGTGACCACCTTTGGCGGGCAGTCGAAGTATCAGATCGTCATCGAGGACATCAAACCGGCGGGCATGGGCGCGCTGATGGCGCTTCTGGAAAAGCGCAAGAAGATGCTGGAGGCGGAGGGGCTGTTTGACCCCGCGCGCAAGCGGCCGCTGCCCTATCTGCCGGAGATCATCGGCGTCGTGACCTCACCTTCGGGTGCGGTGATCCGCGACATCCTGCACCGGCTGCGGGATAGGTTCCCGCGTAAGGTGCTGATCTGGCCCGTGGCAGTGCAGGGGGAGAAATGCGCGCCGGAGGTGACGCGCGCGATTGAAGGCTTCAATGCGTTGAAGCCGGGCGGTGCGCTGCCGCGGCCCGATCTGTTGATCGTGGCGCGGGGCGGCGGCTCAGTCGAAGATCTCTGGGGCTTCAACGAGGAGAGCGTGGCGCGGGCGGCGGCGGCCTCTGCGATCCCACTGATCTCAGCGGTGGGGCATGAGACGGATACGACGCTGATTGACTATGTCTCGGACAAGCGCGCACCCACACCTACGGCGGCGGCCGAGCTGGCGGTGCCGGTGCGGCACGAGCTGATGGCCTGGCTTGATGGTCAGGACGCGCGGATGCGCCAGGCGCTGAGCCAGGGGCTGACCCGCCGCAACCAGCGGTTGCGCGACATGGCCCGCGCGCTGCCCCGGGCGGAGACACTGCTCGACACACCGCGCCAGCGGCTCGATATGGTGTCGTCGCGTCTTGGGCCTGCGCTGATTGCGGGGGTGCAGCGGCGCAAGGTGCGCTTGGCGGATATCAGCGGATCTTTGCGCCCCTCGACCCTGCGCCGGGGGCTGAGCACGGAGGCGCGGCGGCTGGCGGATACGTCCCTCCGGCTGGCCCCTGCCTTGACCCGCGCGATTGCGCGCAAGAGGGAGCAGTTGGCCGCAACCTCGCGGCGCTTTCGCCCCACCGCCCTGCAGCAGGACCGGTACCGCAAGGCGCGAGAATTGACGCAGCTGTCAAAGCGGCTGGCGGATGCGGGCCAGCGCAACATCACGGCCTGCCGCACGCGGCTGGAGGCGGCGGAACGTCTGCGCCGCACGCTGGGCTATGAGGCGACGTTGGAGCGGGGCTTTGCAGTCGTCCGCAGCGAGGGCGCGGTTGTCACCGACAGCAAGAGCGCTAATGCCGCATCCACGCTGGAGATCCAGTTCGCCGATGGTCGCGTGACTGTCGGGGGTAAATCGGCGCCGCGCAAATCTGCGGCAAAGCCGCCGGAACAAGGCTCCCTTTTCTGAACCAAAACGGTCGGACCACTCCTTTGGATCACCCGGTTGGGTTCCGTCCCGCCCGGCCACGGCCGGGCAGCGCCCGATCCCCCTCGATGGGGGTGAGGGCGCTCGCCCCGCCCACAATCGCTGCTGTCCGAACCGCTCAGACGCCGACGTCAGGGCCGAGGCAGAGCATCTCGTCGTTCAGGTCCCCGGCTTCATAAAGCTCGGTGGCGCCCGGTGCGTTCTGGAATCGCGCGATCAACCGGCCCTCGTCCTTATGGAAGGTCCAGCACTGCGGGTTGGGGTTGTCTTCGTAGATAAAGCAGATCTGGTTCGATTGTTCGTACCAGGTGCCGGACTTGCATTCGCCATCAAGGAAAGACCAGATCACACGGCGGTTGTCGAGGTATTCCTCCGCGCCGTAGGTCACGCCATTCTCGCCGTAGAACAGCGTCTTGCCGCGGGTGTAGTCGTCGAATTCCTGCGCGTTCATGGGCGGCTGGGCCAGGACGGGCAGGGCGATCAGGCACAGGATGCCTGCGAAAAGGAAGATAGATTTTGAAATCGATACCATGGGTTTACTCTGACAGAAGGAAGGGTTGAGAGCCAGTCACAGGCTCGGGAGTCGGCGCCAAGGCGCCGGGCGGCGTGCCGGGGTGCGCGGTGACGGCGCGCACGCGCGGGTCCATTACCGCACGCCAGAGCGGCGGGACAAGCGCCAGAGCGCCCATCACGGGGACGGAGCGGGGCAGGGTGGGCATCTGCGCCGCGTCATGTCGCAAGGCCGAAAAGGCATGCGCGGGGTTCATGTGGTGGTCGGAGTGCAAGGGCGCGTTCAGCATCAGGGCCACCGAGAAGCTCCGGGGCGCGTTCCAGCTGTGCTGCGGGCCCATTGGCTCTGGCCGCCCCTGCGCACCCACCCGGCGCCGCAGCCCGTAGTGCTGGACATAGTCCGACAGCATCAGCTGCAGATGCGCATGCAGTGCGAGGACCAGCAGACCCAGTCCCCCAAGCGCTCCGCCGAGCAGATATGCAGCAACCAGTGTCAGCAGGCCGCCCGCGCCGTAGAGCACATAAGGATGCCGCCACATCGCCCGCCCCTGGCGGCGATGGGTTTCGGCCCGCAGCCCGGCGCTGAATTCACCGATCATGGCCTGCGCGAAAAATCGCCAAAATCCTTGGCCCAGCGGGGCGGAATTGGGGTCTTTCGCGGTGCCAGCATGCACATGATGCACCAGCAGATGGGCCGAGACGTGCTGGCCGTTCAGCAGCGAGCAATAGATCGCGGTGCCAAGTACGCGCAACCAGCGATGGCCACGGTGGATCAGCTCATGCGCGCAGGCGTTTGACACCTGTCCGACATAGAGGCCGATCCCAACCGCCAGAGCGATGATCTGTGCGGTTTCAAGATGCGCGCCGGTGCCGATGGCCCAGACCCCCGCCCCCAGCAGCATAAAATGCACAGCCCCCACACCCACGGGCAGCCATACGTCTTGCCCCGTAGCCGCCGCCCATTCCATGCCCGCCCGATCCAGCAGCACGACACCGGTCGTGATGCTAAAGAGGCCGACATAGGGCCAGACCCCGCCCGCAATCGCGCCGAGCAGCAGCAGCGCCGCCGGGCCAAGGCTCGCCAAGGCGAAGAGGAGGGAGGGGGCAAAAACGATCATGTTAGGAAACTGTTTACCTTGACATGCGCGCCCGACAAAGCACTCTCGGCTGTGTCAGTTAATAGCGGAAGTTTCTGATCAGACACAGAGTGTCGTTTCTGGCCTGTGGCCGGGGCGGCTTTGGCAGTACCGTGTACAGGCGCGGGCTGATAGCATCGCGCAAATTGGACGTTTTGAGAGGCACCCGGTTTTTTGGCCGGGACGGGAGAGACCGCACGATGGCATTGGACAAGGCAGACACGTCCCCGCGCAAGGGCGTTTGGAAATCCGGCAAGGGCAAGGGCCGCCGCCACACCAAGGGCCGCCAGTTGCAGGATGATGCCTGGACGGAGGTGCGCGATCTGCTGGGAGACGCCCCCCGCCGCGCCGATCTGCTGATCGAGCATCTGCATAAGATCCAGGATGCCTTTGGCCACCTCTCTGCCGCGCATCTGCGCGCGCTCGCAGAAGAGATGCGCATGTCCATGGCCGAAGTCTATGAGGTCGCGACCTTCTATGCGCATTTCGACGTGGTTAAGGAAGGTGAGACACCGCCGCCCGCGCTGACCATCCGGGTCTGCGACTCGCTCTCCTGCGAGTTAGCGGGTGCGCAGCAGTTGAAGGCGGCGCTGGAAGACGGGCTGGACCCCGGCGAAGTCCGCGTGCTGCGCGCGCCTTGCATGGGGCGTTGCGACACGGCGCCTGTGCTGGAGCTGGGCCACGCGCATATCGACCACGCCACGCCCGAAAAGGTGCAGGCGGCGATTGCGGCGGATGACACTCACGCGCATATCCCCGACTATCAGGATTTCGCGGCTTATGTTGCCGATGGTGGATACGCCGCTCTGAAGGATCTGCGCGCAAATGGCGACTGGGAGGCCGTGCAGGACAAGGTACTTGCCTCCGGTCTTCGGGGCTTGGGCGGGGCGGGCTTCCCGTCGGGCAAGAAGTGGGGCTTCGTGCGTGCCAACGCGGGCCCGCGCTATCTCGCCGTGAACGGCGACGAGGGCGAGCCGGGCACTTTCAAGGACCGCTATTATCTGGAACGTGTGCCGCATCTCTTCCTCGAAGGCATGCTGATCGCCGCCTGGGCGGTGGAAGCGGAAACGGCCTTCATCTACATGCGCGATGAATACCCGGCGGTGCTGGAAATCCTCGCGCGCGAGATTGCCGCGCTAGAAGAGGCGGGCATCGTTGACCCGGGCTACATCGACCTGCGGCGGGGCGCGGGCGCCTATATCTGCGGCGAAGAAAGCGCGATGATCGAAAGCATCGAGGGCAAGCGCGGCATGCCGCGTCACCGTCCGCCGTTCGTGGCGCAGGTGGGTATCTTTGGCCAGCCGACGCTGGTGCATAACGTGGAAACCCTGCACTGGGTCGCGCGCATCTGTCGCGAAGGGCCGGAGGTGCTGTCGAGCACCGAAAAGAACGGGCGCAAAGGTCTGCGCAGCTACTCCGTCTCGGGCCGCGTGGCGGCGCCCGGCGTGTACCTGCTGCCCGCAGGTTCCACGATCCTGGACATCATCGAGGCAGCGGGTGGCATGGCCGAGGGTCACGTCTTCAAAGCCTATCAGCCCGGTGGGCCGTCGTCTGGGCTGCTGCCTGCGTCGATCAACGACGTCCCGCTCGATTTCGACACGTTGCAGCCTCTGGGCAGCTTCATCGGCTCGGCGGCTGTGGTGGTGCTCTCGGAGCAGGACTCCGCGAAAGCGGCCGCGCTCAACATGCTGCGGTTCTTCGAGGATGAAAGCTGTGGGCAATGCACCCCCTGTCGTGTCGGCTGTGAGAAGGCGGTGAAGCTGATGCAGGCCGACCGCTGGGATCAAGGGCTGCTCGAAGAGCTCAGCACCGCCATGGTCGATGCGTCGATCTGCGGGCTCGGGCAGGCGGCGCCAAACCCCATCCGCCTGACCATGAAGCACTTCCCCGACGAGATCTGACCCAGACATTCCTTGTGCCAGACCGGTTTTCATCATTCGCGCGGCCTGATAGAGATCGCGCGTTTTGATGACTCAGAGGTTGCGGTGACGCCGAGGGCAAAGAAGACCGAACTCGCCAGCATGTGGTTCGACGGCCCCCTGCGGCTGGTGGACAGGATATGCCTGTCGTCGATGGTGGCGACGGGCATGCCGGTGACGCTTTACACCTATGGGGACGTGCCCAACGTCCCCGCAGGCGTCACGCTCCGCGATGGCGATGAGGTGCTGGACCGGTCCTTGGTTGCGCGGCTTGTGCCGGTTGCCAAAAAACACCAGGTCTCCTGGCTGCCCACAGTGCAGTTCAGCGACTTCTTTCGCGTTTTCCTGCAAAAATCCGGCGGTGGTCTTTGGCTTGATACGGACGTTCTGATGTTCAAACCGTTCGCATACGATCCGGATCAAGTCTACTTCGTGCGAGAGGCCAATGGCGGGATTGGCGCCTCCGTTTTTTATCTGCCGCCCGACAGCCCGATTATCGGTGAATACGAGCGGTTGATCACGCAGGATGACCTCACGCCGAACTGGCTGGAGTTCAAACGCCGTGTCTTGCGCCCGATGGTGTACCGGCTGACCCGCACCGCTTTTTCACCGTCGGATCTGGGCATTACGATGTATGGCAACGAGGCGTTTCGCCGGTTGGCGCGCCGCCACAACCTCTTTGATCACGCGCAGCCGCAACATACGTTTTATCACTGGTCGGATGCCCAGAACGAGGATGTTTTCAAACAGGTGCCTTGGACGTTTTTCTACAGCGATCCTGCGTATCTCGGGTTACATATCCACAAGAAAACCGAGGCCGCGCAGAACCCCGCCGCGGGCAGCCTGTGGCACGATGCGCTGCAACGATATGCATAGAGCGTTCAAGGGTCGCTGGAAGCACATAGGGATCGGATCAGATGGCGTTTTTTAGAAAGCTCAAGGATCGGTTGTTCAAATCCTCATCCAAGCTTGATGAGGGGCTTGAGGCCATTGTCGAGGAGGGCGGTGTCGAAGAGGCTGTGACGCCTGAGACTGAGCCTGCCGCGCCGCCCGCTGTAGAGACTGCCGCCGAGGTTGATGCGGTTATGACGTCTCCGGCAGAGGCGGTTGAAAGGATGCCGGTGGCGATTGAGCCGGAACCACCGGTGGTGTCAGAAGACCCGGTTGACCCGGCAACGGTTTCGGAGCTTTTTCAACCCGAACCCGAACCCGAACCCGAACCCGAACCCGAACCCGAACCCGAACCCGAACCCGAACCCGAACCCGAACCCGAACCCGAACCTGTGGTGTTGCCACGCGCGCCAACTCCGGTGGCGGAGGATCTGACCGAACCGGTGTCTGCACCAAGCGCTGCCAAACCGGGCCTGCTCGGGCGCCTGATGGGCCGATCAGCGGAGCAAACAGTTGTCCGGCGCGTGCTGGACGACGCGATGCTCGAACAACTTGAAGAACTGCTGATCACAGCGGACATGGGTGTCGACACGGCTCTGCGCGTGGTGGCCAACATGGCCGAAGGACGGCTGGGTCGGAAGCTGTCGGTTCAGGAAATCAAGGCGCTGATGTCTGCCGAGATTGCTCGGATCATGGAGCCAGTTGCACGTCCGCTGCCGCTTTACCCCCAGACGCCGCAGGTTGTGCTTGTGGTTGGCGTGAACGGTTCAGGCAAAACCACCACGATTGGCAAGCTGGCCAGCCAGTTTCGCGCCGCTGGCAAGAAGGTCGTGATTGCGGCAGGCGATACCTTCAGGGCCGCAGCGGTCGAGCAACTTCAGGTCTGGGGCGAGCGCGCAGGAGTGCCTGTGCTGACAGCCCCCGAAGGCTCCGATCCGGCAAGCCTGGCCTTCGATGCGATGACACAGGCCCAGGCAGACGGCGCAGACCTTTTGCTGATCGACACCGCCGGACGGCTGCAAAACCGTACCGATTTGATGGAGGAACTGGCCAAGATCGTGCGCGTCATCCGCAAGAAGGACGAAAGCGCGCCCCACAACACGCTGCTGGTACTGGATGCGACCACAGGTCAGAACGCGCTCAGTCAGGTTAAGGTCTTCCGCGACATTTCCGATGTGTCGGGCCTTGTGATGACAAAGCTCGACGGCACCGCAAAGGGCGGGGTGCTTGTGGCACTGGCCGACAAATTCGGCCTGCCGATCCATGCCATCGGGGTCGGAGAGCAGATCGACGATCTCGACGCTTTCGATCCTGAGGAGTTCGCCGACGCGCTCATGGGCCTCGACCGCCAATGATACCCAGATTGCAACCACCCAACCCGCAACCAGCAGGTGCGGTGGGGCTCGCGCCACCGCCTCGCCATTTATGACGGAGTGGTTGCTCTCCATCGAAGGCACCGAAACCGGCCACAAGGTCGCCTTGGGCCTCGCGCTGATGGCCGCCTTCCTGCATGCGGTCTTCGGCGCGCTGCAAAAGGGGCGTCACGACCCCTGGCTCACGCGGGGTGCCATCGACAGCTGCTATTTTCTGATGGCCATCCCCTTCGTGCTCTTTGTGGTGCCCTGGCCCGAGCCGCATATGTGGCCGATCTTCGCCGCTGTCTGGCTGATCCATGTGATCTACAAGCTGTTGCAGGCCTGGGCCTACACGAAAGGGGCCTATACAGTTGTCTATCCGGTGGTGCGCGGCACCGGCCCGCTCTTCACCGTGATCGGGGCCTATCTGATCTTTGGCGAGACCTTCACGGGCACCCAGTGGATCGGCGTCGCCGTGCTGCTCGCCGGCATCTTTGGGCTCGCGATCTACAACATGATTTTTCTGGTGTCCGAGCGCGAGACCCTGAAAGCGGCCCTGGGTCTGGCCGTGATGACCGGGCTCTTCGTGGCGCTCTATACGACCTATGACGCCTACGGCATCCGCGCGACGGCAGATCCCTTCACCTTCCTCGCCTGGTTTTTCATGATCGACGGGATCTTCATGCCCTTCGTCGCCGCCGCCCGCTGGCTACGCATGGCGGATCGCCCCACGCTGGGCCCACTGATGGCGCGGGGCCTCGTGGGCGGCCTGGTGGCCCCTTTGAGTTTCGGCGCAGTGATGATGGCGACCCGGCTCGACAAGGTGGGCGAGGCCGCCGTCCTGCGCGAGACCTCAACGGTCTTTGCCGCCGTCATCGGCTGGCTCTTTCTGAAAGAAACCGTCGGGCCGCGACGGATCGCCCTTATGGCATTGATCGCGCTGGGCGCTGTGATAGTTGAGATGGGCGGATAGGAAGAGAATATGTCAGACGTAAAACCGATAAACCCCATCGTGAAACAAGTGCTCGAACTGGGCCCTACGATCTTGTTTTTCCTGATCTATCTCAGGATCAAGGACGACACCTTCGTGATCGGCGGGACGGAATACACCGGCTTTATCGTATCCGCGCTGATATTCGTCCCAATTCTGTTGGTGGCCATGGGCCTCCTGTGGCGTCTCACCGGCCAACTCAGCCGCATGCAGGTCTTCACGGCCGTCATGGTGATCTTCTTCGGCGCGCTCACCGCCTGGTTCAACGACGAACGCTTCTTCAAGATGAAAACCACCATCGTCTACGGTCTTTTCTCCGTCCTGCTGGGCATCGGTCTTTTGCGCGGTCAGTCCTATCTGGCGTATGTGATGAGTGAGATGATGCCCATGCGCGACGAAGGCTGGATGATCCTGACCCGCAGACTTTGCGCCGCCTTTGCGGTGCTGGCAGTGGCCAATGAGATCATCTGGCGCACCATGTCGACGGACGCCTGGGTCAAGATCGAAACCTTCGGCTTTCCGATTGCCCTGATGGCCTTTCTAATGTGGCAGTTCACCAGCCTGCAAAGCTATCTGATCTCAGAGGAAACTGACGACGCTAGTTGACCATCGCGCGTGGGGGCGCAGGCTCCGGCGGGCGCGGACGCACCGCATTGGGGCCGATGGCCCGGGCCACCTTCTGAGCAAGATCCACCGAGATCGCAGCTTCCAGCGCTAGACGAAAGCGGGTGCTGCGCGCGCATTTGCGTTGTAAGTCATCAAACCGCCATTCCAACACCTCGGCCCCCGGCTCCAACCAAGTGGAGGCGGAGCTTGGCTGCCCGATCAGAAAAGCGATCTCACCCAGAAAGAATTGCGGTGGCAGAATGAACTCGCTGTCACCTTTCTGGACCCGAGTGGCGCCTGAAATCACGTAGTAAAGCCGCGTTCCAATCTCCCCTTCTACGGTCAATTGCCGCTCATCCTCAACCCGGTAGCGGTGGGCCAGCTTCATCAAGCTGCGGAAGTCTCCGGGCGGCAGGGGCGGAAAATCGGCATAGAGGTCGGCATACGCACGCGGGATGGCCAGCCGGGATCTGCGCGCAAGCAGGCTGCTCAGGCCAATCAGATTGGCTGTCCCAATGAGCGTACTGACATAAATAGCCTCCCAGAGCGGGCTCGCCGCCACCGTGGCATAGTACAGGATATAGACGCAGGTGCCGCTCAGGATCAGCAGGCGCAAGAACACCTGATTGATGGTCACCAAGCCCAAAACATAAAGCGTGCCAGCGACATAAACCAGCGCGCCGGGCGAATACATATACTCGATCATACTCAAATTCAGGCAACCCCTCCCTGGCACGGGCGGAGTGTGCGCGACGAAAACCACGTTATGCAAAGAAAATCATCACCGGTATGCGTTTTTTGCAGTTTAAGATGGGTTGCCCTCGGGATCAGGAGGGGGTTGTGGCATCAGACCGGATGCATGCCGATGTCAAAAAGGCTGGTTCGTCGGGGTCTCTCTTGGAAAACGCGCGCTTGAACAGGGTCGCCTTGTGGCGCAGTCTGAGCGTCACCGCAGCCAACGACTCAGTGGCCACATGACAAATGTCCACGTTGGGGCAGCCGAGGCCAAGACGTGACCACCTTGGGTCTTGATCGTCTGGAAGAGCACCCTGCAACTCCCGGAAGCAATAGGCCTCCGGTTGGCGCAACAGCTTGGCATAGAAGCTCATTGCGCCAGGGCGCGTATAGCTGGACCAGTGGCAGATCTGACGCTTAGGCGTTGTGATGGGGGTGCCAAACTGTGCCAATGCCGCGAGCGATCTGTCGCAATCGAGCTGGATATTCAGGGCGTTGGGCCGTGAGAGCCCCTGGCCGAGTGCGCGGTCGCCCTGCCGTTGTGCGCGCACCAGCGTCTCGAACGCCAGATCAAAGACGTCATTCTCGCGGCTGGTGATGTTGAACACCTCCGCTGTCCTGCCCGCTGGTGTCGCAAGCATGTCATCGGCAAAGCCACAGAAGCTGGCCCCTGTCAGCAGCAGTATTCGGTCCACCGCCCGTGGGGGCAGATGCTCCAGCGCCGCCAGCGCGATTTCGGACCCCAGTGAATGCGCAATGACATGCACAGGGCGGGCCGGGTGGTTTGCTTTTAAAGTGCCAACGAGCTCGGCGAGGGTCAGCCCGAGCCGGGTTGCACGCCGGTGAACCTGTCGCAGCGGGCCGCGAGCTGACCATCCCAAGGCGATACCAAGGCCTTCACCTGCCTTGCTCTGATCAAAGCCCAAGGCGTGCGGCCAGTTTGCGCCTTGCGCCCCGAACAGCTTGCGCTGCGGGCAGTGCCGATCCGCATGGGGGTCATATTTGAAGCCGTGGATCATCACGATGGCTGGTCCGCCCGTCCGCTGCGAAACCTCGGCGATCTGAGACAGCGCGTCAGCCCCGGTGTGATGCAGGTGCAGCCCCTGATCTGTCGCATTCATCCTGAGCAACGGCATTTCCTGCCCCTTCTACAAGATATTGTGGCTGAGCTATCCCAGAGGCATACGACAGGGGGATGAATTTCCTGTTACAGCACCGTGACGGTGTTGACGCGCAACACCGCATGTCCTAACGCTGCGACCGTGGCGATTTGTTACCGGATTGCGGGCCACGTTAAATATTCCGCTAAAAGGTCACCGATGAGGAACCCCCGTCGCGTTGGCCGCGTCTGGGGTTTTTTTGTGCCCGCATGGGCTGGAGAGAAGAAGAATGACTGGTGATCTGAAGCCGCGCACCCGCGCCGTTCATGGCGGCACCCGCCGCAGCCAATACGGGGAGGTGTCCGAGGCGATTTTCCTCACACAGGGCTTTGTTTACGAGACAGCCGAACAGGCCGAAGCCCGGTTCATCGAGGCGGGTCCGGATGAGTTTATCTATGCCCGCTACGGCAACCCGACCGTCGCAATGTTCGAGGAACGGATTGCCGCGATTGAAGGGGCGGAGGATGCCTTTGCCACCGCGTCCGGCATGGCCGCGGTGTCCGGCGCGCTGATCTCGATGCTGAAAGCGGGTGATCACGTGGTGTCTGCCCGCGCGCTCTTTGGCTCCTGCCTCTATGTGCTCGAAGAGGTGCTGACCCGCTATGGTGTCGAGGTCACCTTTGTGGACGGCAGTGACCTTGACGCCTGGGCGGCGGCGATCCGGGACGACACCACAGCCGTGTTCTTCGAATCTGTCTCGAACCCCACGCTGCAGGTAGTTGATATTGCGGGCGTGGCCGCGCTGGCTCATGCCAAGGGCGCCAAGGTGCTGGTCGACAATGTTTTTGCCACGCCGGTGTGGTCGGATGCCTTGGCGCAGGGTGCGGATGTGGTGATCTATTCAGCCACCAAACACATCGACGGGCAGGGGCGTGCGCTGGGGGGCGTGATCCTCGGCACGCAGGAATTTATTCGCAAAACCGTCGAGCCCTATATGAAGCACACCGGCGGCTCGATGAGCCCCTTCACCGCCTGGGTCATGCTCAAGGGTCTGGAAACACTGGATCTTCGCGTGCGGGCACAGACGGCCAATGCGACAGCCATCGCTCAGGCGATTGAGACGCATGATAAGTTGGCCCGCGTGATTTACCCAGGCTTGGACAGCCATACGCAGTCCGCGCTGGTCCAGCGCCAAATGGGGCAGGGGGGCACTGTGCTGGCCATTGACCTCCGGGGCGGCAAAGAGGCCGCGTTCCGCTTCCTGAATGCGCTCGAAGTCGGCGTGATCTCCAACAATCTGGGCGACGCAAAGACGATCTTGACGCATCCTGCCACGACAACGCACCAGCGCCTGCCGCAAGATCAGAAAGATGCGCTTGGCATCACCGATGGGCTGGTCAGAATCAGCGTCGGCATAGAGGATCAGGCAGACCTCATTGATGACATCCTGAACGCGCTGAAGACGGCTTAGGGCCAGGTCACCGCCGTGCAATTTCGCGGACGTCAAGAATTTGACTAGAATAGTGATCTTTTTCGGGCCGGCTAACGTAACCGTGAGGATACGTTGGCCGGGACTGCCTCGCGCCCTATCTAAATCACAGACGCCGTCATGAGGGACATAGCGATGAACATCCACACACCCGTACTTGATGCCACACCCGACCGCGAAGAGGCCGAGACCGCCTTGGCGATTTTGCGAAACTGGGCAAAAGGCGCGACGGCAACAGAAATTCTTGAGCTTGATCCGTCGGTTGCCCGCTTGATCCCAGGCGATACATCGGTCGAATATCCCGCTTTTTCGCGGGACTATCCGGAGGATTTCGCCAGCGATGACGGCTATAAGGCGACGCTGCCGGATTTGCAGAACGGGCCGTCTAGCCTGATCCGGGGCGCACGGCAGCAGATCCAACATGTGGGGATCTCGAACTTCCGCCTGCCGCTGCGGTTCCAGACCCGAGACAATGGACCTTTGACGCTGGAAACCTCGGTGACCGGATCGGTCAGCCTAGAGGCGGACAAGAAGGGCATCAACATGTCGCGGATCATGCGGTCCTTCTACAAGCACGCCGAAGAAACCTTTAGCTTTGGCGTGATCGAAGCTGCGATTGATGATTACATTTCGGATCTCGATAGTTTCGATGCGCGCATCCAGATGCGGTTCAGCTTCCCGATGAAGGTGGACAGCCTGCGGTCGGGTCTCTCGGGCTATCAGTATTATGACATCGCACTAGAGCTGGTCGAGAAGGCGGGTGTGCGCAAGAAGATCATGCACCTCGACTATGTCTATTCCTCCACCTGCCCGTGCTCGCTTGAGCTGTCGGAACACGCACGCGCCACGCGCGGGCAACTGGCCACACCGCATTCGCAACGCTCGGTCGCGCGGGTTTCGGTGGAGATCGATGAGGATGCCAGCTGTCTGTGGTTCGAAGATCTGATCGAGGCCTGCCGCCGCGCGGTGCCGACCGAGACGCAAGTTATGGTCAAGCGTGAAGATGAACAGGCCTTCGCCGAACTTAACGCCGCCAACCCGATTTTTGTGGAAGACGCGGCGCGGCTCTTTTGTGAGCAACTGCAGGCAGATGTACGCATTGGCGATTTCCGCGTGGTGGCCAGCCACCAAGAGAGCCTGCACAGCCATGATGCGGTGAGCATTCTCTTGGAGGGGGAAACCTTTGCGGCCGAAAGCCTCGATCCGCGTTTGTTCAACACGCTGTTCCATGTCGGCTAACAGCAAATTGTTTAACAAACTGTTGAAAGCGCAGCGAAAAGCTGCGCTTTTTGCGTCTGCGCAGCCCATACCCGCCATGCAGAACTTGCAATTCTCATGCACGGATCCATGCGCTATATGAAGAGCAATGGGAGGAGATGAACGTTTAACGTAAGGATCTCCGATGGCTTACCATTCTACTGAAATCGACAGCGGCCTGGGCCGTATTTTTCACAACATCTTCGGCGCAGTGCGCGGTTTTTTCTCCTCGATCATGACCGCGATGATCATGTCCAGCTCCTACACCGGGCGGGTGAACAAGGTTCAAGCGCTGCAGGCAAAATCTGACGAGGAACTGGCGGCGATGAA
The DNA here is from genome assembly GCF_009811755.1 of Roseobacter cerasinus. Taxonomy (GTDB): domain Bacteria; phylum Pseudomonadota; class Alphaproteobacteria; order Rhodobacterales; family Rhodobacteraceae; genus Roseobacter; species Roseobacter cerasinus. The sequence goes on along the minus strand of NZ_BLIV01000001.1, from coordinate 484,899 downwards.
TATCAAGCGCGAAGACATCGTGCACATCGTCTTTCACGACCTCTATTACGTCTAAGCTGACGGACGGTCCATTCGCTTGACACTGGCACTGCGCGCAGCCAACCCTGCGCGCATGCCTGACTTTCGCCCCGTTGGATATGTGATCGGACTGCTGGTGGCCGTCTTGGGGGCGGCGATGCTGCTGCCGATGTTGGTGGACATCGCAGAAGGCCGCGGCCACTGGCCGGTCTTCATCCAGTCCGCCGTGATCACCATCCTGTCGGGTGGGTTGATATCGCTAGCCTGCGCCAATGGTGTGAAAGAAGGCCTCACGATCCAGCAAACCTTCCTGCTGACCACCGGCGTCTGGATTGCGCTGCCCCTGTTTGGGGCGTTGCCCTTTGTCTTTGGTGACACGGAGTCCCGCTTTGTCGATGCGTTTTTCGAGGCGATGTCCGGGTTGACCACCACCGGCTCGACCGTTCTGTCGGGTCTTGAAGAGCTGCCCAAGGGGCTTTTGCTGTGGCGCGGTATCTTGCAGTGGCTGGGCGGCATCGGGATCATCGTTGTGGCCATGGTGTTCCTGCCGGAGTTGCGCGTCGGCGGCATGCAGATCTTCAAATCCGAGTCCTTTGATACCATGGGCAAGATCTTGCCCCGGGCAGGGCAGATTGCGAGCCAGATTTCCAGCATCTATCTGGGGCTGACCATGGTCTGCGCGTTCAGCTATCTGGTTCTGGGGATGAACGCCTTTGACGCCACGGTGCATGCGCTGACCACCGTGTCCACGGGCGGGTTTGCCAACTACGATGCCTCTTTCGGAGCCTTCAAAGGCAATCTGGAGATTGCGGCCGCGGTTTTCATGGTCCTGTCGGCGCTGCCATTTGTTCGCTATGTTCAGCTGATCAATGGCCAGTCCGAACCGCTTTGGCGGGACAGTCAGATCCGCGTCTTTATGATCACCCTGCTGGTGATCGTGGCGATCATGTCCGTCGTGCTTTTTCAGCTCTTTCCGCAAGCCTGGGGCGTCTCGATGCGCGAGGCGCTCTTCAACGTGACCTCCATTATGACCGGCACCGGCTATGCCTCAGCCAACTATATGACCTGGGGGCCGCTGCTGATCTCGATGTTCTTTTTTATCGGGTTGATCGGCGGCTGTGCGGGGTCGACCACCTGTTCGATCAAGATTTTCCGGTATCAACTGCTCTTTGCCTCGATCAAGATGCAGCTGCGGCGGATCAGATCGCCCAATGGCGTCTTTGTCGTGCGCTACGACCGGCGCGCCGTGGGTGATGATGTGCTCAGCTCGGTCATCTCGTTTTTCATGTTCTTTGTGGTGACCTTGGGCCTGATGGCCGTTGCGCTCAGCCTGACGGGGCTAGATTTCATCACCTCGCTGTCGGGTGCGGCCACGGCCCTGTCGAACGTCGGCCCCGGATTGGGGGACGAGATCGGACCGGCGGGCAATTTCGCCGGGCTGAATGACACCGCAAAATGGTTGTTGTCTTTAGGGATGCTCTTGGGTCGTCTGGAGCTTTTGGCCGTCTACGCCATCTTCACTGTCAATTTCTGGAGAAACTGACAGGCTGCAACGGCGGGCCTTCAGACCTGATCGACTGGGCCTCACCTTGTCTCAAATCACACGGCGCCCGGACATAACGTTTGAGATCCCCTTTGTACGCGCCCCCCGGCGCGGGTCTGCCGGGCCAGCGGCTTCCATTGGGCGAACCGGCCGGCTGCGTTTTATTCGTAGTCGGAATAAGCGCGCTGGATCAGGCGGCGCTTGCAGCCTTCATGTGCGGTATTCACGATCAGATACCAGACCGTTTCGCCCGGGCGCCCTGCGCGGGAATACTGGCAGTGATCCGGTGTCGTCCACCATTGCCCGCGATAGTTCGCAGGTGGCAGCATTGGGGACGAATATTCGACCAGCGTCGCCTTCGCCGTGGTGGCCGGTGCGCCTTGGGCTGATGCGGGCAGCAAAAGAGCTGCCCCGAACGCCAAGGCGGTCAGGTGTTTAACCATGATACTCACTCCATCTTCGCATCCAGATGCGTGTGCCCCCACGCCTTGAAAGATGGCGGCGGGGTCTTAAGGCATCGCAAATGGACGCGCAGATGGGCGGATTTCTTTGCAGCGGATTTGAGAGGTATTTGCGGCTATTCCCAGCAGCTCACCAGAACAGTCATGCCAACCGCGCGCGTGGTGATATCCTCGGGTGCCAGAGCTGCGGTGTCATTGCCGCGGGACGCAGATATTCCCGCTCTTTCCAGAACCTGGGCAAGCGCAGGTGCCGCCAGGGCAAAGCGCACATCCTGCGGCAGTTGCCGTGCGCCCGCCTCGCGGGGCAGCAGCATGCCGTGCACATTGCCGCTGGCATCGAAGACCGGGCCACCGGCGTCGCCGGGCAGGCTTTTCAGGCTCAGGCGGCTGAGACCGGCCTCGCCCCCGAGACCGCGCAAGTCTGATAATGTGCCGAAGGTGATGCTGGGGGCGTCAAGAATGCCTTCGTAGGAGTATCCGGAGACCGCCACATCAGACTGCAGGCGCGGCGGGACCTGGCCAAATTGTGCAATCTGCTGCGGCGCCAGCGCAGTCTTTGGTGTCATCACGGCGACCCCCAGCTCGGTATCGAGGGTGGAGAGTCCCACCTCCACATCCTCATCCACGGTGATGCGCGTGCAGTTCTGCACAGCCTCCGCCGTGGTGATCAGCGTGCCACTGTTGTCGACGAAAAACCCCGAGCGCGACAGCCGCGGCGTGCGCACGCGCAGACCCGCGATCAGATCAACCTGCTGATCGGTCGCGTCACCTGCGGATGGGTCAAGCACCCCGGGCAACCGGGTAAAGCTCGCCTGCATTTCAGCGACGAGGCGCGTGCGGCGCTCCTCATCACCTGTGGGCCAGACGAGGGTAAAGCCTTTGATCTCCTCGCCCTCCACCCAGGCGCGTGTTTCGCTGACGATCTCCGCATTCTGGCCGACCAGGGTGAAGCGCGTGCGCTCGAGGCTGCGCGGCCCGTCGAGCGGTACGATCTCCAGAGTTTGCATGACCTGGTAGAGGCTGGCCAGCCTGTTCACATCCCCCCGCTGGCTGATCAGCAGCACTTGGGCCGTGTCGCCCTCTGATCCGGTGAAGCGGGCAAACGGCGGATCATAGCGGTCGAATGTGACGCGGGCTGTGGGCAGTTTGACTTCGATGCCGGTCTGCCTGTCCGACACGGTTTGCAGGCCCAACCCTTCAAGCACGGCGTTGTATTGGCCGAGCAGGGCCGCTCTCTGCAGCGTGGTCAGCACTCCCGTCGGCTCAAAGCCATTGGCCGTTTGCCAGGCGGACATAGAGCTGCGCGTGCCCCGTCCAAAAGCGCCGTCGATGGTGGCATTGTAAAAGCCCGCCCATTGCAGGGCGGTTTGCAGCGCGCGTCGCTGTTCCGCTGTCAGGGTCCGTTCGCTTTGGCGCGCCTGCGCCGGGGTCTCATCCGGAATGGTGCTTGGCGTGGCAGCGGGTGCTTCCGCCGTCTCCCGCACAACCGGCGTCGGGGTCTCCGCCGTTGTTTGCGGTGCGGGCTCTGGTTGTGCCACCGTAGCATTGCGTTGGAAGAGATCCGTTTCTGCCGGGAAGAACTGGCGCCCCAAAGCCGAACTGAAAGCGATGTAGCTGTCGCGCGGGATCAGCCCGTCAGCGCGGTAGATTTGCAACACCTGCTGTGCGTCTTCCGGCGTGTAGGGCCCAAGAAGGACGCCATACCATCCCCCGCCAAGCGCAAAACCATTCACATCGTCCAGCGTGCGGGCATAATCCTGCGCACGGTCCAACCCGTCCTGCAGGTTCGGTTGCGCCTCGATCTGAACCCAGACAACCTGGCTGGAGGATTGCGCCTGCACCACGCCACCGACACTGGCAAACACCGCCACACACACCGCAAGAAAACGGATCATTAGACTACCCACCCTCGACCTCAAAAATTTCGCGACACATAATCAGGAAATGGGCCGTTTGACCATAACACAATGGCCCAATTTATCCGTCGGGCGGCGATTGACGCCTCTCGCCCACACACGTAGGTAAGGCGCGCAAGATCAGCCCGAGGCCGCGTTTTCCATGTCCAAGATGACCGATGCTCCGAAGTCCTTTCAGGAGATCATCCTGAGGTTGCAGGCCTATTGGGCGGCCAAAGGTTGTGCCATCCTGCAGCCCTACGACATGGAGGTGGGGGCGGGCACGTTTCACCCCGCCACGACGCTGCGCTCGCTCGGCACGCAGGTCTGGGCCGCGGCCTATGTGCAGCCCTCGCGCCGCCCGACCGATGGGCGCTATGGCGAGAACCCCAACCGGCTGCAGCACTATTACCAATATCAAGTGCTAATCAAACCCAGCCCGCCGGATTTGCAGGAGCTCTACCTTGGCTCGCTGGAAGCGATTGGCGTCGACATGGCCTTGCACGACATCCGCTTTGTCGAGGATGACTGGGAAAGCCCCACACTGGGCGCCTGGGGGCTTGGCTGGGAGGTCTGGTGCGACGGTATGGAGGTCAGCCAGTTCACCTATTTCCAGCAGGTAGGGGGGCACGACTGTCACCCGGTTTCGGGCGAGCTGACCTATGGGTTGGAGCGTCTTGCCATGTACATCCTCGGCGTCGATCACGTGATGGACATGCCGTTCAACGACCCGCAAACGCCGATTGCTCTGTCCTACGGTGACGTCTTCAAGCAGACCGAAGAGGAATACGCCCGCTGGAACTTCGACACAGCGGATACGGATGTGCTGCTGCGGCAATTCGAGGAGGCCGAGACGCATTGCCGCGAGATCCTCGACGCGCCGCATGAAGACCCCAAAACCGGCAAGCGCATCGTGATGGCACACCCGGCCTATGACCAATGCATCAAGGCGAGCCATATGTTCAATTTGCTGGATGCGCGCGGCGTGATCTCCGTGACCGAGCGGCAGGCCTACATTGGGCGCGTCCGAACCCTCGCCAAGCTCTGCGCCGATGCTTTTGTGCAGACGACAGCGGGCGGCTGGCAACCGGACAGCGCCGCATGAAGGGCAAGATCGTGGGGATTGTGATCCTGAGCTCGGCGCTGATTGCGGGTGCCGTGCTGTACTACCTGCAAATCTACGGCTTCTATGAAGAGGTGAGCGCGGAGGTGTCCGAGGTTCGGCTTGTCTCGCTTGTCACGGATGAACCTGAACCGATCCGGGCAGAGGCGATTGAGGCGATCGATGCCGACAGCTCGCCCATCCGCTTCCGCGCCTGTTTCCAGACCTCCGCCAGCCTGCCGATGCTCACGGAAACCTATGTAGGGCTGGAGCGTGCGACGCCGCGCAATGCGCCGCCGTGGTTTGACTGTTTCGATGCTGACGCCATTGCCGCCGAGATGCGAGCGGGCACGGCGCTGTCTTTCTTGGGCGAAAAGAACGTGGCCTTTGGAGTCGACCGGATCGTGGTGATCACCGACGAGGGGCGCGGCTATATCTGGCACGAGCTGAACGATTGCGGCGAAAAAGCCTATGACGGAACGATTGTGGGCGAAGAATGCCCAAGACGGGATGACAGCTGATGCCTGACCTGCTGATTGAACTTTTCTCCGAGGAAATTCCCGCGCGCATGCAGCGCCGGGCCGGGGAAGACCTGAAAAAGCTGGTGACCGATGGGATGGTCGAGGCCGGGCTGACCTATGCCTCCGCCGGGGCCTTTTCGACGCCGCGTCGTCTGACCCTGACCGTTGAGGGCATGCTGGCGGCCAGCCCCGCGACGGTAGAGGAGCGTAAAGGCCCGCGTGCTGACGCGCCGGAAAAGGCCATCGAGGGGTTCCTGCGCAGTACGGGGTTGACCCGCGATCAGCTGGAAGAGCGCGAGACGCCGAAAGGCGCGATGCTCTTCGCGCGCATCGAAAAGGCGGGCCGCCCGGCGGCTGAGATCATCGGCGAGGTGTTGGAGAAAGCGATCCGCACTTTCCCCTGGCCCAAGTCCATGAGCTGGGGCGCGGGGTCCTTGCGCTGGGTGCGGCCACTGCACTCCATCCTCTGCATCCTGAGCGATGAGGCGGGCACGGAGGTTGTGCCGCTGGAGGTCGATGGGATTGCGTCCGGCGATACAACAGCGGGTCATCGCTTCATGGCGCCTGCGCCGTTTTCTGTTTTGAATTTCGACGACTACGCGGCGAAGCTGAAGCGCGCTTATGTGGTGCTCGACCCCGAAGAACGGGCCGAGGCGATTTGGCACGAGTCCACGAACATGGCCTTTGCCAGCGGTCTTGAGGTGGTCGAAGATAAAGGTCTTCTGGCCGAGGTCGCAGGGCTGGTAGAATGGCCCGTGGTGCTGATGGGCCGGATCGCTGATGATTTCCTCGAACTGCCGCCCGAGGTGCTGCAAACCTCGATGAAGGAGCACCAGAAGTTCTTCTCTGTGCGCAACCCCAAGACGGGGCGGATCGAGCGCTTCATCACCGTGGCCAACCGCGAGACGGTGGACAATGGCGCGACCATACTGGCGGGCAACGAGAAGGTGCTCTCAGCCCGGCTGGCGGATGCGAAGTTCTTCTGGGAGAACGATCTGCGCGTGGCCAAGGCGGGCATGCAGCCATGGCTGGAGCAGTTGAAAAACGTGACCTTCCACGCCAAGCTGGGCACGCAAGCCGAGCGCATCGACCGCATCGCAGCGTTGGCGCGCGAGCTGGCACCGGTCGTCGGTGCCGACGCCGACCAAGCCGAACGCGCCGCGCGGTTGGCCAAGGCAGATCTGAGTTCTGAGATGGTCTATGAGTTTCCAGAACTTCAAGGGCTTATGGGGCGGTATTACATCAGCGCTTTATGTGAGGATGCAGCCGTTGCAGCGGCGGCAGAAGAGCACTACTCGCCGCTGGGGCCGTCTGATGCAGTACCCACCGCGCCGGTGTCAGTGGTCGTCGCGCTTGCCGATAAGATTGATACGCTGACGTGCTTCTGGGCGATTGATGAAAAGCCGACCGGCAGCAAGGATCCGTTCGCGCTGCGGCGGGCCGCACTAGGAGCTATCCGGATTGTTCTTGAAAACAATCTGTCTATGCCGATGCTTCCAGTTTTTTTATCGACGTACTTGGATTTCTTAAGAAGTCAGTCGTTTGAAGCGCTCAATACGCTGAACAGCGCACGAAGTGGCCCCGAATACGCGGGTGCCTTGCCATCGGCCAAACAACTTTTGACACAAGATGCCCTGCTCAGCTTCACGAGTTCTCCAAGGGACACCAAAGCAGCCTTGGCCCGTGCAATTGAAGAAATGCAACAGGAGTCCAACTGGTCGGTAGCTGATGCGGCGCTTGACGGACTGTTTGCCTCAGAGCTTGCGCCGATTCACACTTTTGAATGGTTAATGGTATCGGAGCCTGAGGGCGGATATTCGGATGCGGATGACGAGGCTCGCAATGAAGAACGGCAAAAATTTGAGCCATTGCTGAGCCGCTTGGCGTTACATTTGTTGTCTTTCGTACACGACCGCCTCAAAGTGTACCTCCGCGACCAAGGCATTCGGCACGACATCATCGACGCCTGCATCGCGATGGAGGGCAATGACGATCTGACGCTGCTGGTTAAGCGCGCGCGGGCCTTGTCGGACGTGTTAAAAACCGAGGATGGGGAGAACCTCATTCAGGGGTTCAAGCGGGCCAACAATATTCTGACACAGGCGCAAGAGGCGGATGGGGTCGAGTATTCCTATGGCGCCGATGTGAAGTTTGCCGAGACGGATGAGGAGCGCGCGCTCTTCACTGCACTCGACCAAGCGGAGGCCAAGATCAAACCCGCAATGGAACAGCAGGATTTTGCCACAGCCATGGCCGCGCTGGCAGAGCTGCGGGCACCGATTGATGCGTTTTTCGAAGGAGTGAAGATCAACGCCGACAACGCCACCGTGCGGCGCAACCGACTGAACCTGCTCAGCCGGATCACCACGCTCTGCAGCTCCGTCGCGGATCTGCGCCGCATCGACCGGTAGACGGGGCCCAAAAGCGCGCGCGCACAAAGCCTTGTCAGCGGCGCGCTACGTCTTATGCTGCGTCCGAACCAAAAGGATGCCGCAGTGCAGAATAATCCGCATACCACTCTTGTAACGCCAACAGCGCCGATTGCGAACAACACGCACGGCGGGCGGGCGAAATGCCTGCAGCGGCTGGTGCGGCTGGATCTTCCGGTGCCGCGCACGGTGGCGTTGTCGTTTGATGCGGTGCAGAGGATCGCCAAGGGCGAGCTGCCGGATATCGCCGCCATTGTCTCGCAGTTTCCCGAAGGCACGCTGTTGTGCGTGAGACCCTCTTCCGAAGATCCTGACTGGGGTGGCCCGGGCGCTGTGCTCAATATCGGTATGAATGAGGCGCGGCTTGCTGCGCTGGCCGACCGCCTTGGCACAGAGGCGGCGCGGGCGATCTACACCCGCTTTGTGCAGAACTACGCGGTGGATGTGGCGCGGCTCGACCCGGATGTGTTTGAGCCGGTGGAGGGACCGGAGGGTCTGTCGGAGGCGCTGCGCGCCTATGAAGCGGAGCTGGAGGAGCCTTTCCCGGCTGATCCGGCAGAGCAACTTGCTGCTGTGCTAAAATCCATGGCGCGGGCCTGGGATGGCACCTCGGCCCGGCTCTTGCGTCAGGCCAAGGGCGCGCCTGCGGATGCGGGGCTGGGGCTGGTGGTGCAGGAAATGGCGCTTGGTCTGGGGGGCGGCAACTCCGGGTCCGGCGTCTTGCAGCTGGTCAACAGCGAGACCGGTCTGCCGCAGATCACCGGTCGGTACTTGAGCCAGAGCCAGGGGCGCGATGCGCTGGAGGGTGACGCGGCCCTCTATCTCAGCCGAGACCCGCGGGGCCCGTCGCTTGAAGATCTCGCGCCTGAGGCCTTTGCCGCGCTGAAAGCTGACGCCGCGCTGATGCGTGTGAAGCTGCGCGAGGAGATGCAGGTCGAATTTGTCATCGAAAACGGCCAGCTTTTCATTCTGGACGGCGTGCGGGTTCTACGCTCCAGTCAGGCGGCGGTGCGCATCGCGGTGCAGTTGGCCGACGACCAGATCATCAGTCGGGCGGAGGCGTTGATGCGCATTCAGCCGCGCACGCTGTCTGAACTCTTGCACCGTCAGGTCAGTCCGAAGGCCAAGCGTGACGTGATTGGGCAGGGGATCGCGGCCAGCCCTGGTGCGGCCACCGGCCAGATCGTCTTTACTGCTACTGAAGCCCAGGCCAGTGCCGCGCGCGGCGAGCCTTGCATCCTCGTGCGGCGGGAAACCTCACCGGAAGACATTCGCGGCATGCATGCGGCCCAGGCTGTTCTGACGGAACGGGGCGGGATTACCAGCCACGCCGCTGTGATCGGGCGGGGTATCGGGCTGCCCTGCGTGGTGGGGGCGTCGAACATGCGCTTCAACCGGAGCAAAAAGCAGTTGGTCACGCGCGATGGCCGGGTCTTTGCCGCAGGCGAGATCATCACCGTAGATGGCTCCAGCGGGCAGGTGTTGGCGGGCGCTCCCGAAATGCAGGAGGCGGCGCTGGACGAGAGCTTTCAGAAGCTGATGGATTGGGCGTCGGAGCATTGCGATATTGGCATCCGCGCCAACGCCGATACACCAACCGATGCGCAGACGGCGCGGAACTTTGATGCGCAGGGCATCGGGCTGTGTCGGACGGAGCATATGTTCTTTGAGCCGGGCCGCTTGACCGTGATGCGCGAGATGATCTTTGCCGAAACCTCGGAAGACCGGCGGGCGGTGCTGGAACGGCTGCTGCCAATGCAGCGCGAGGATTTCACGCAGCTGTTCCGGATCATGGAGGGTAAGCCCGTCTGCATCCGCCTCTTCGACCCGCCGCTGCATGAGTTCCTGCCAACCGACCGGGCGGGGCAGCGAGAATTGGCCGAGGCGCTGGATCTGCCGCTGTCTGATGTGACGCGGCGGATTGAGGCGATGTCAGAATACAATCCCATGCTTGGACTTCGCGGCGTTCGATTGGGGGTGACGGTGCCCGAAATCTACGAGATGCAGGCACGCGCAATCTTTGAGGCAACCGTCGCGGTCAGTGCCGAGGGGCTCGCCATTGTACCAGAGATCATGATCCCCCTGGTGTCGGCGCGCCGGGAAGTGGAACTGGTGAAGACCTTCATCGACGCCGTCGCTGCCGCTGTGCGCATGGAGCACGATCATAACTTCGACTACCGCCTTGGGGTCATGGTGGAGACACCGCGCGCCGCTCTGCGCACAGCCGAGATTGCACCCTACTGCGCGTTCCTGAGCTTCGGCACAAACGATCTGACGCAGATGGCTTACGGGTTGTCGCGCGATGATGCCGGGCGGTTTATGTCAGCCTATGTGCAGCAGGGTGTCTTCCCCGAGGATCCGTTTCATGTGCTCGACACGGACGGCGTGGGCGAGCTTCTGCAACTCGGAGCCCAGAGAGGCAGGGAGGCGCAACCGGGCGTTACACTGTCCATCTGCGGAGAGCATGGCGGCAACCCCGAATCGATTTCTTTCTGCCGAGAGGCCGCGTTTGACTATGTCTCTTGCTCGCCCTTCCGTGTTCCGGTGGCGCGACTAGCTGCCGCACAACTTGCCATAGAAGACAAGATATTGTAGTTCACTTGATAAAAAAATCTATATGATGTGGTTTCTAGGATCGCGTGTTGAGCGGGACACTGCCGACGTTAACCATGTTTACCATCGTAAACTTTACGTCAACTTTTAGACTCGGTAGAGCAACCTTCGTTGAAAAGCCGTTGGGGGACGCGCTGTGCGTAGGATCTGCAAAGCGATTATTTCGTTGTCATTGGGGTTATCTGTTGGTTTTTTTGTGGCCGATACAGGCTTGGCGCGCCAAGCCGAGGAAACGGGTCAGAAGGCTGAAACCGATCTGCAGTCTGTAACTGTGCGCCGCATGCAAGAAACCAAGCTTGATACAAAAACGGCCTCGCCAATCGAGTTTTCGAAGAGTTGGCTTGATGCACAGCCCAAGGCGACAGGCGGAGATGAGCTGCAATGCTTGGCTGAAGCGCTGTACTTCGAAGCGCGGGGCGAAACCGTGAAAGGCCAATTTGCGGTGGCGGAAGTGATCCTGAACCGGGTGAAATCCGAGCGCTTTCCGGGCTCTGCCTGTGGTGTGATCAATCAGGGGACGGGTAAGAAGTATCAATGCCAGTTCACCTACACCTGCGACGGCTATAAAGAAGTGATCAACGAGCCACGGGCGTTTGAACGTGTCTCGAAAGTGGCCCGCGCCGCGCTGGATGGCGCCGCACCGGAACTGACCGAGGGCGCAACACACTACCACACCACCGCCGTGAATCCGAAGTGGAGCCGCGTCTATACCAAGACCACATCCATAGGGGAGCACATATTCTACCGTCACACATGGCGGACAGCGAGCAATTGATTTCGGGTCTTGGCGCGCCGTCCTGACTGCTGGTAAACGGCGATCGTCCCTGCGTGTGGCAATTGCCCATGGTTGCGAAAGGCCCGGCCCATGACCTGCGAAATCAGACTTGCGTTTGCTCACCCCTCCGAACGGTCGGAGGCCACGGCCAAAAGCGACCCGCTGGACCGGATTTCGGTACGCAACTACGTTCTTGAGACCGAGATCGGGGCGTTTCAGGCAGAGCGCGGTGTCACTCAACGGGTCTGCTTCAATGTGGTGGTCGAGGTCCAGCCTCTGACCGGACCAATCGATGACGACGTGGACCGTATCCTCAGCTATGACAAAGTCACTGATGCCATTGCGTTCGAGCTTGCGGACGAACGGCTGAACCTGCTTGAGACACTGGCCGAACGCGTGGCCGAGCGGATTCTGCTGGAACCTCAGGCGATGCGCGCCTTCGTGCGCATTGAAAAACTGGATCGTGGCACGGGTGCTCTCGGGGTCGAGATTGTGCGTGCGCGCGAAGATACGCTGGTGACCCGCCCTGAGGAAGAGCCCGCGCCGCAGCCGGAACTGATCTATCTGAGCAATGCGGCGATTGCCTCGCCCCATCTGAAAGGCTGGATCGATCAGCTCGAAGCCGCAGGCAAACCGCTGATTTTCTGCGTCGGCGCCCCTGACACACCCGCCCCGCAAACCGGTCACAGGATGGCGCAGCGACGCATTGATCTGCTGGCGATTGAGCAGAACGCCTGGGTTTTGGCCTCCAAGGACGACCGATGCGTTGTGGTCAGCACCCGGACGGAGCTGGATTGGGCGATGCGAAACGGGCAAAGCTGCGTCTGGGCCCCCTCAAAGATCGTGCTGGATGCGGTCGATGGCCCTTCAGCTCAGCCACGGGATGCTGTGGCTCTCGCCGCCTGGTTTGCAGCGACCTTCGAGGCGCTTGAAATGGTAGTGATCGGCGCGGCGCTGCCCATGCAGGCCTCGGTGCCTCTGCGGTCGATCCCGGTAGATGCCGTGACGCTCTGATCCATGACGGACTACATCCGCCCGCTTGTTCAGGTCGATATCGCACGCCCGGATCATGCACTGCCGCTGGCAGGGGGTTGGGGCTGGTTCACGCATGTGGAAATTCTATCCCGCGCCGCTGCGCCCAGGGTTGTGCCTGCTGAGGCTGTCGAGGCTGACCGGCTTCCGCCATTGACGCGCGCTCGCGCACCAATCGCGGGGCTTTCGATGGAAAGCCCGCAGATCATGGGCATCCTCAACGTTACGCCGGACAGCTTTTCTGATGGCGGTAGGTATGGGTCCGCAGAGGCTGCGCGCGATGCGGCCTTGGCCATGCAGGGCGCAGACATCATCGACATCGGCGGCGAATCGACCCGTCCAGGGGCTGAGACAGTCTCCGATGCGGAGGAGATCGCGCGCACGGCACCTGTGATCCGCGCATTGAAAGAGGCCGGGTTGACGCAGCCGATGTCCATCGACACCCGCAAATCTGCTGTGGCTGCGGAGGCTTTGACCGCCGGGGCGGTGCTGGTCAATGACGTGTCGGGCTTCACCTATGACGCGGATCTGGCCCCGCTTTGTGCCAAGGCGAAGGCACCGGTCTGCGTCATGCACAGTCAGGGTGACCCGGCCACCATGCAGCGGGATCCACGCTACGCTGATGTTGTGCTGGACGTCTATGATGCCTTGCAGCAGCGGATCGAGGTGCTGGTGGGGCTGGGGATTCCGAAGACGCGCATCATCGCCGACCCCGGCATCGGCTTTGGCAAAACGCTGGAGCACAATCTGGCCTTGCTCGCGCGGCTGTCTGTGTTCCACGGGTTGGGCGTGCCGATCCTTCTGGGCGCGTCCCGCAAGCGGTTTGTTGGCACGATCAGCGGGGTTGAAGAGGCGCATGCGCGCATGCCTGGCTCAGTTGCGGTGGCGCTCGCGGCGTTGAAACATGGGACACAAATTGTGCGCGTGCATGATGTGCCGGAAACCGCTCAGGCCATTGCGTTGTGGCGGGCGAGCGTGGCAGGTAGGGCAAATGGATAAGCTATTTGGTACCGATGGCGTGCGTGGCACCGCCAATATTCACCCGATGACCGCTGAGATGGCGCTGCGTATCGGCGCCGCCGTGGGGCGTTACTTCAGCCGCGATGGCTCCAGCGCGCACCGCGTTGTGATCGGCAAGGACACGCGGCTGTCCGGCTATATGTTCGAAAACGCCCTGACCGCCGGGCTGACCTCGACCGGCATGAATGTGCTGCTGCTGGGGCCGGTCCCGACACCCGCCGTGGGGCTGCTGACCCGGTCGATGCGGGCGGATCTTGGCGTGATGATTTCGGCCAGCCACAACCCGGCCGTCGACAATGGTATCAAATTCTTCGGCCCGGATGGCTTCAAGCTGTCGGACCAGATGGAAGGCGAGATTGAGGCGCTGATTGCCGCTGGTGTCGCGCCCGCAGGGGCAAGCGATATTGGCCGTGCCAAGCGGATTGACGATGGGCGGTTTCGCTATATCGAACGCGTGAAATCTTCCTTTCCCCGACAGCAGTTACTGGACGGTCTTAAAGTGGTTGTTGACTGTGCCAATGGGGCCGCGCACCGCGTCGCACCCGAGGCGCTGTGGGAGCTTGGTGCGGATGTGATCCCGGTGGGCGTGTCGCCTGACGGGCACAATATCAACGACGGCTGCGGCTCGACCCACCCCCAGATGGCGGCAGAAACCGTCTTGGCCCATGGCGCCGATGTGGGTATCTGCCTTGATGGCGATGCGGACAGGGTGATCCTGCTTGATGAAACCGGCAAGGTGGGGGATGGTGATCAGTTCATGGCGCTGATGGCGGCCCGTTGGGCCTCTGAGGGGCGGTTGTCGAACAATGCGCTGGTGGCGACCGTCATGTCCAATCTGGGATTGGAACATTTCCTCGACAGCAAGGGCTTACGGCTGGAGCGCACCGCTGTTGGCGACCGCTATGTGGTGGAGCGGATGCGTGCGGGTGGCTTCAACCTCGGCGGCGAGCAATCCGGGCATATCGTCATGTCCGATTACGCCACAACAGGTGATGGTCTGATGGCTGGCTTGCAGTTTCTGGCCGAGATGATGCGCTCCGGCCAACCTGCGAGCACACTTTTGAATAATTTTGAACCAGTGCCGCAATTGCTCAAGAATGTGCGCTTTTCTGTGGGGCAAGCTCCGCTAGATGTTGAGAATGTGAAAGCGGCGATTGCTCAGGCAGAGGCGGATCTGGCCGGGCGCGGGCGTTTGTTGATCCGCAAGTCGGGGACCGAGCCCTTGGTCCGGGTCATGGCGGAGCATGAGGATGCTGCGTTGATGGAGAGGGCGGTGGACAGTGTGGTCGACGCGGTCGCGGACGCCGTCTCACGCTAGACGTCAGCCGCGGGCGAAAAGCCGTTTCAGTGCGCCATACTGGCTGAGGCCCACGCCCGCGAGGATCAATACCATCGCCCAGAGCAGCGAGGGCGGGAGCGGCTCGCCGAGCAACAACGCCCCCAGAACGACCGACCAGACCGGCACCTGATAATTTGTCAGAGACATGAAGACCGGCCCGGCGCTGCGCACAACGAGCACGCGCAGGAGGTTCGCCGCCGCCGTTGGAATGAGGCCAAGGGCCATCACAACAAGGATCGTGGTGGTGTCCGGCAGCGGCGGCCAGCCTTCAACGATGACGGCCATCGGCAGCACAAGCGCGGCCCCGATCAGCAGCAAGACTGTGGAGAGACCGATGGGGTCCACCGGTGGCAGCCGCCGCATTAGAATAGACGAGAGGGCATAGCAGCTGGCCGCACCAAGGCAGGCGGCGCGCCCTGCGGGTTCCATTGATGTACCGGTCGTCTCGAAGGCCTGCGCGCCGATCAGCACGCAGACGCCCGCAAACCCGATGACAAAGCCCACACCCTTGCGCAGGGTCAACGGCTCGCCGGGCACCAGGAAATGCGCAAGCGGCAAAACGATCAGCGCAACTGCAGCCATGGAAACACCGGCAAAACCTGAGATCACGAATTGCTGTCCCCAGGCCAGCAGCATGAAGGGCACCGCCGAGCTGAGCGCGCCGATCACGGTCGCGGCTGTCCAATCGGCGCGGGTTGGTCTGGTTTCAAACAGCCGGAAGCCGATCATCGTCCAAATAGCCGCCATCAGCGCCGCTGCAAAGGTGATCCGCCCTGCGGCCAGCCAGAATGGCGTGAGCCCCCGCAGTGCAATCTCGGTCACGAGAAAGGTACCGCCCCAAGTGAAGCCAAGCAGGCTCACCATAACCCAACTGCGGGCGGTGATCGTCGGTTGGTCTGTCATGTGGCGTTTTGCCTTTGACCTTGCGCGGAACCTCTGTGACCCGAGGCAGTTGATCTGGCAGACACAAAGGAGAGCGACATGGATTTTACTTACTTAATTGTCATTCTGGCGCTGATCACGATGTTGGCCGTGATTGTTTTTGCCCTGGTCAGCAAGGCAAAGGTCGAGCAGCGCATGGATGATCCCGACAGCACCAAATCCACGCTGGCGTCAGACAAGCGGTCTGACGGCCAGCCGGCTGACGTGTGACGCAAGTGAAAGGGCCCGGCGCTGATCGCCGGGCCATCTGATTTAGTTTTTGGCTTTGTCGACCATTTTACCAGCTGAGATCCAGGGCATCATGCCGCGCAGGGTCTCGCCCGTGGCTTCGATCTGGTGCTCGTCGTTGATGCGGCGGGTGCCTTTGAAGAAGGGTTGGCCAACCGCGTTTTCCTGCATGAAGTCACGCACGAATTTGCCGGTCTGGATGTCGGTCAGGATGGCTTTCATCCGCGCCTTGGTCTCGTCGTAGGGGAGCACGCGCGGGCCGGAGACATATTCACCGTATTCCGCCGTGTTTGAGATGGAGTAGTTCATGTTGGCGATGCCGCCTTCGTAGATCAGGTCGACGATCAGCTTCACCTCGTGCAGACACTCGAAATAGGCCATCTCGGGCGCATAGCCCGCCTCGACCAGTGTCTCGAAACCCATGCGGATCAGTTCCACGAGACCACCGCAGAGCACGGCCTGTTCGCCGAAGAGGTCGGTTTCGCATTCCTCGCGGAAGTTGGTCTCGATGATACCGGAACGCCCACCGCCGATGGCGGAGCAGTAGCTGAGGCCGATCTCCAGCGCCTTGCCGGAGGCGTCGTTGTGCACGGCCACCAGGCAGGGCACGCCGCCGCCTTTGGTGTATTCGCCGCGCACCGTGTGGCCGGGACCTTTGGGGGCCATCATGATCACATCGATGGTGTCCTTCGGCTCGATCAGCCCAAAGTGCACGTTCAGACCGTGTGCAAAGGCGATCGCAGCACCGTCGCGGATGTTGTCCTTCACGTATTTCTTATATGTCTCTGCCTGAAGCTCATCGGGCATGGTGAACATGATCAGATCGGCCCAGGCGGCGGCTTCGGCGATGCCCATGACCTGCAGGCCTTCGCCTTCGGCTTTAGCCTTCGATGGCGAGCCGTCGCGCAGGGCGACAACCACGTTCTTTGCGCCGGAATCGCGCAGGTTCAGCGCATGGGCGTGGCCCTGGCTGCCGTAGCCCAGGATGGCCACTTTCATGTCTTTGATCAGATTCACATCGCAGTCGCGATCATAGTAGACGCGCATTTGGGGATCCCCTCGTTGATTTTGTCTGTGGCGCACTGTACTGGGCGCTTTGCGGGATGCCAGCGATGTGCCGGTGAGTATTTTCGGAAGAATGAAAGAAGTCATGCGCAACTTTACATATTTTCGAAGAAATCATGCTTGATGATCTGGATCGACGACTTCTGCGGCGTTGGCAGGCAGATGCCAGCCTGAGCCCGGCAGAGCTGGCCGATGCGGTTGGGGTTTCTGTCGGCAAGGCGGCGCGGCGCTTGGCGCGGATGCAGGACGCGGGCGTGATCGAAGGGATCTCGGCCGTCGTGGATTGGGCGGCTCTGGGTTATGCTGTAGAGGTGTCCTTGCGGATCACGCTCGACAAGACGCAGGCGCGGGCCTTTGATGAGTTTATCGCGGCCGCGCGAGGGGTGGCGGAGGTCACGGAAATTCAGACCTTTTTGGGGCGCGTGGACGTGCGGCTGACCATCATCGCGCGGGACATGGGGCATTATCAGGAGATCTATCGCCATCGTATCCTGACCTTGCCGCATATTGCGGATATCGAGGCCTTGATGCAGATCGCGCGCATCAAGGCCGAGCAGGCTTTGCCGCTGTGATCGAACTGGATGGCATAGATCGTGCCTTGGTGCGGGCGTTGGCCGAAGATGCGACGCAGAGCGCGGGCGCTTTGGGTCGGCGTTTTGGTCTGTCGCAACCTGCGGCCTGGCGTCGTATTCGTAAGCTGGAGGAGGCGGGGGTGCTGCGCGGGCGGCGTCTCAGGCTCAATGCGGAAAAGCTGGGGTTTGGTGTGACGGTTTTTCTGGGTGTGAAGCTTGCGACCAAGGGCCGCGTCAGTCTGGAAGACTTTGAGCGTGCGGTCAGCGCTATCCCAGAAGTGCAGCAGGTGGAGCATGTGTTGGGGCTTTATGATTACCGATTGCGGGTGGTGGCGCGGGACCTGCCGGATTTCGAGCGGGTGCTGCGCCGCCGGATCATGACCCTGCCGGGCGCGGGGGAGGTCGAGGCCAACGTGCTGCTCAGCGAAGAGCGCCGGATGGGGCCAATTGGCTAAGGTCGGCGACGCGGGTTTCCGATGGGGCACAGGCCAGCGCTAAACAGCCGCCAGGTATACCGAAGTAGACTTTGCCAAGGCGCGTGCGACCCGCTAGGGCTTGGCCAGTTTGAGGGAGAAGAGACCATGGCCGCATTGCTTGAGACTGTTGACCCAACGGGGTTGGAGGAATTTTCGGTTGTTTTCACCGACCGGTCGCTGAACTCCATGAGTGCGGCATTTCAGACAGTGATGACCGATATCTCCGCGCTTTTGAAAGAAGTCTACAGTGCCGATGCGGTGGCCGTGATCCCCGGCGGCGGCACCTTTGGCATGGAAGCGGTCGCACGGCAGTTCGCACGTGGCGCGGAGGTGCTGGTGGTGCGCAACGGCTGGTTCTCCTACCGCTGGAGCCAGATTTTCGAGACCGGCGGGCTGACTGCAAACACCACCGTCCTGAAGGCACGGCAGACCGGCAACAGCGCGCCGTCGCCCTTTGAACCTGCGCCCATTGAGGACGTGATCGAGGCGATTGCCACGCAGAAGCCCAATGTCGTCTTTGCGCCGCATGTGGAGACCAGCGCCGGTGTGATCTTGCCCGATGACTACATCAAGGCAATGGCGGACGCGGCGCATGCGGTGGGCGCCATTATGGTGCTGGACTGCATCGCCTCGGGCTGCGCCTGGGTGGATATGCGCAGCTTGGGCGTCGATGTTCTGATTTCGGCGCCACAAAAGGGCTGGTCAGCCTCGCCGTGCGCGGGCCTCGTGATGATGTCTGAGCGCGCTGTGGCGCGACTGGGGGACACCCAATCGGACAGTTTTGCCATTGATCTCGGCAAGTGGCACAGCATCATGAAGGCTTACGAAGATGGCGGGCACGCTTATCATGCGACCATGCCGACAGATGCGCTGCGCGCCTTTCGGGATACCATGCTTGAGACAAAAGAGTATGGGTTCGAGCGTCTGAAGGAAGCGCAGTGGAAGCTCGGTGACACCGTGCGGGCCATGCTGGCGGCCAAAGGTGTGACCTCTGTCGCGGCCGACGGATACGGCGCGCCCGGTGTTGTGGTCAGCTACACAGGTGACCCTGATATTCAGAATGGCAAGAAATTTGCAGCCGAAGGCATGCAGATCGCAGCGGGTGTGCCGTTGCAATGCGACGAGCCTGCCGATTTCCGCACCTTCCGCTTGGGTCTTTTCGGGCTCGACAAGCTCTACGATGTGGATGGGACCGTGGGCCGCTTGCAGCGGGTGGTGGATCAGGTGCTTTGAGAGCCTGACACGCCAAGACCCATCTGCATCAACATGCGCCGCACGGGCCCCATCGCATAGAGCGCGTTCAAGGCTGTCGCGCGGGCGTCGCGCAGCAGCGGCGCGCGCACTTGGCTGGCGCGGTTCAGAAGGTCAATGCCCCGCACCCGCAGGGTCACATCCGCATAGCGCGCCTTGTGGTAGGCATCGAGCATCTGCTGATCCCCCAGGCCGTCGGGACGCTCTTGCGCCAGTGCGAGCAGCGTTGCTGTGTCCGCCAGGCTCATGTTCAGCCCTTGCGCGCCAATCGGCGGGACCACATGCGCGGCTTCGGCGATCAGGGCCAATCGTTCGGCGGTCAGCCGCTCCGCCTGTTGGCTGATGATCGGCCAGAGGCTGCGGGGCGAAGCCAGGGTGAGCGGCCCGAAGAGGTGGCAGCTGCGCTCGGTCATCTCCACCTCGAAGCTGGGGACATCCATGTCAAGGCGCGCCTGCGCCAGCGCTCCGTCATCCATCCAGACAATGGCGGAGCAGGGCAGGCCGTCCCGATCCGGCAGGGGCACCAGTGTGAAGGGGCCGCCGGTGCGGTGAATCTCGGTCGAGACATTTTCATGCGGGATCGGGTGGGTCACCGAAAAGGCGAGCGCCTTTTGTCCGTAGTGCATCTTACGCACGTCGATGCCTGCGGCGGTTCGCATTGCTGAAGTGCGCCCGTCGGCCGCAATCACCAATCGGGTGCGGATGCGGCTGCCGTCACTGAGTGTGACGCGCGCCTCAGTTTCGCGGGTAAAAAGGCCCGTGGCAGCGAGACCGGGGCGGAAGTCGACATTGGGCAATTCCGCCAGCCGGGCGACGATCTCGCGGCGCAGCAGCCAGTTGGGGAAGTTCCAGCCGAAAGGAAGTTCCGAGACATCGGCTGCGTTGAAATCGCGGGTCAGGCGGGCTTCGGCCTCGGGCCCGCCAGCATCGACAATGCGCATGACTTGCAGAGGCGAGGCATGCGTTTCCAACCGTTGCCAAAGCCCTGAGGTCTCCAGCAGTGTCCGGGCAGGTTGCAGCAAGGCGGTGGTGCGCATGTCCGCGCCGTCTGCCG
Organism: Roseobacter cerasinus; assembly: GCF_009811755.1. GTDB lineage: Bacteria > Pseudomonadota > Alphaproteobacteria > Rhodobacterales > Rhodobacteraceae > Roseobacter > Roseobacter cerasinus. The sequence goes on along the minus strand of NZ_BLIV01000001.1, from coordinate 464,563 downwards.
TATGATCCGTGACCGGGGGGGCAGGGTCAACGCAGATCACGTCAAAGCCCGCGCTGCCGAAAGCCGCAGCTGCCGTCAGCCCGGCGATGCCGCCGCCTGAAATGAGGATATCACATGTCTGATGTGTCACGCCCGCTCCCTCCCGCCAAACTAGAGTCCGGCTGATGAAATGGCCAGTCGCCTCAGCCTTTGGTGATCAGTAGCAGGACCACGAAGACAACGGGAACAAGCGCCAGCGCAGGCAGATACAGACCTGGCAATCCGAAGGTGAGTGCGGAGCTGAGCCAGAGGCTGACAAACCCGATCAGTGCGAACCAGACATTGTTCTTGTCGCCAAACAGAAGATCTTTCGCGACCCAGCCAAGCACGGGTATCTTGAAAAACAGCCGCTGCCAGAGCGGCAGGGCAGAGGGTTGCACGGCGAGTGTCATCACAAAGGCTCCTTACTGACGTTTGCAGACAGATAGGGAACGACTGCGAGGATCACAGAGGCCCGATTGTCGCAGGGCTCACGTCAGGCGCGCGAGAAATTGGCACAGATCATCTGTGTGAAACTGGATGTGCTGGCTTTTTTCCGGGGTATCAGCCACATGCACAGTGCGCATGCCCATGTCATGCGGCACTTTGAGGTTGCGCGGATCATCCTCGAACATGGCAGCCGTTTCGGGGGTCAGCCCGTCTTTGCGAAAGACCATGTCAAAGGCCGCGAGGTCGGGTTTGGGATGAAACCCCGCGTCTTCCACGCCATAGACGGCGTCGAAGGCGCTGGAGAGCCCGCGCGCGGCCAGCACACGTTCCGCATAAGGCGCGCAGCCGTTGGTGTAGACGATCCGCCGCCCTGGCAGGGCGCGGATTTGTGCGGCAAGCTCAGGGTCCGGGCTGAGCCTGTCCAGCGGGATGTCGTGCACGTCTGCCAGGTAAGGCCCGGGGTCTACGTCGTGTTCGCGCATGAGACCCGCGAGCGTGGTGCCGTGCGTGGCCCAATAATGTTTGCGCAGCCGGTCCGCTTCGGCGTGATCCACCCCAAGCGCATCCATAACATAGGCTGTCATGCGCATTTCGATCAGATCGAACAGCCGTGCAGACGGGGGATACAGCGTGTGATCGAGATCGAAGACCCATGTGGTGACCGGTGTGAAAGCGTCTTTTGGCATGGCGCCTAGCTAGAGCGCCCGACGCGCCTGTGCAAGACCGCATGGGGTTGCGCCCGCGCAAGCCGCCTCGCTAAGGTGCCGGAACCGGAGTAAAAAAGGTGACGACCATGGGCTTGCAGAAACCGCAGCCAACCGATGCATATACAATGATCCTCGACGCCATTGACCTTGGGGTCTATCGCCCCGGTGACCGGCTGGTGGAAAGTGAGCTGGCGGAGCGCTTCGGCGTGTCGCGCACGCCTATCCGCGAAGCGTTGCAGCGGCTGGAGACGCAGTCGCTGCTGGCGCGGGACGGACGCAGTCTGATTGTGGCGTCGCTTGACCACAATCAGATGGCGGAGCTTTACGTGGTGCGTCGCGAGCTGGAGGGGCTTGCCGCCGGGTTGGCAGCACAACATGCGACGGCCGAAGAGGTGCGCATTCTGCGGGAGATGGTCGCGGCGGACAATGCGCTGATTGACAACCCGGTGGCTCTGGCCCGCGCCAATCGCCGGTTTCACAAACAGATCCATCTGGCGTCCCACAACCGGTATCTGGTGCAGCAGCTTGATCTGGTGCACCGCACCATGGCTTTGATGGCAACCACGTCTCTGGCTGCGGATGGTCGAGGCGAAATTGCGCAGGCTGAGCATGACGCCATCGTCAAAGCAATTGAAGAGAAAGACGCCGAGGCCGCGGACCGCGCTCTTCGCGAACATATCTCCGTGGCGTTCATGACACGGTTGAAACAGGACGCGGCGCGACGCGAAGAGGAGAGCTAGGCGACTGCGCTGCAGTGGTAGGGCCGTCCCGTGGATCTGGGTGAGGCGCCCGCGCCGTGGCGGGGCGTGAAACGCCCCGCCACGGCGCGGGCGCTGCCCGGCGGTCACCGCCGGGCCGGCTAGCCGGTAGGTTTTTCACCCTCGTCAGCGTGTGTCGGTTTGCTGCGAAACGCCGTGCTGCGTTTTGTCCCAAAAAAATGGCGCGCGGATTGTTTCCCAAAGCGCCTTATAGGCGGCCAAAGCCCCCAGCGTGAAGTAGAAGGCCATTGTCGGCACAAAGGCGAGCAGGTGCCGGTGGGCCTTGCCTGACACGGCATAGAGTCCCATCGCCAGGCTCAGCGCTTCGGAAAAGATGAAAAGTGCTACAAAACCCCAGACCGCCTGCGCGCCGAGCGTCAGTTCAACCGGATGGGTGACACCTGTGAAGGTCAGCCAGAAAGACCAGAGCAGCGGGGCGGCTGCAAATTGGGAGACCGTGGCGAGAAACAGGGTCTGCACGCCCAAGAACCGTTTCCACCCCAGATCGCGCAACAGGGCCGCCGGGCGGCGCATGTGCACGAAGTAAGTGATCATGAACCCCTTGAGCCAGCGCGAGCGCTGCCGCACCCAGGGCCAGACCCGGCTTGTGGCCTCTTCATGAGTGACCGTATGGATCAACTCGGTCTTGTAGCCATGGCGCGCCAGCCGCACACCGAGGTCTGCATCCTCCGTCACGTTATGTGCGTCCCATCCGCCGAGCTGTTCCAGCGCCTCGCGTTTGAAAAACAATGTGGTGCCTCCGAGAGGCAGCACAAACCCGAGCTTTGCGACACCGGGCAGCATCACCCGCCACCAGGTGGCGTATTCGATGGTGAAACAGCGCGACAGCCAATTGGTGCGAGAATTGTAGTAGTCCAGAATGCCTTGCAGACAGACCACATTTTCCGGCGCGCCATTGAAGCGGGTCACAACGCGTTCAATTTGATCTGCCTCGGGCCAGTCTTCCGCATCCCAGACGCCAATGATGCTGCCACGGCAGAAGTCCAGCGCGTAGTTAAGCGCGCGCGGCTTTGTGGTCAGCGATCCGGCGCCAGGCACTTCGATCACGCTCATCCACTCGGGCAGTTCTGTCTCGGCGATGGTCTGGCGGGTGGTTTCATCCCCTTCTTCCAGCACCAAAACGACGTTGAGCAGAAACTTCGGATAAGTCAGGCGGCTGAGCCGGGCGATGAGCTGCCCTGCAATCTCGTTTTCCTTCAGAAGCGGCACCAGCACCGACACGCGCGGCAAACGAAACTTCGCAGTGCTGATGTCTGAGCGCCCACGCCGCACAGCGGAGGGCTGGGTCAGTTGGGCCGCGAATGCTGCGGCCTTCAGGCCGGTGGTCATCGCCAGGGTCAGAACCGCCCAGAGCACGGCCAAAGTGACTGTCCAGGCGGGCGCCAGCAGCAGGCTTGCGGCCAGCGCTGTGCAAATCCCGCCCGCCCAGAGCGAGCGGTTTTGCACCCGTGTGCCCCAACTGCGGCAGCTTTCGACCTCAGGCACACGCGTTTCGGCCTTTTGCGCCAGTTCCGCCCCGTAGAGGCGGCTGATATGCGTCTGGATCTGCACATCATCGACAATGACCGGAAAGAGCGAGAGCCCGCGCCGCTTCATGGTCTGACACAGGGCAGCAAAATCCGACGGGCTGCTTGTCGCAACAAGAATGCGCAATCCGTCACGTTTCCATGGCACCACCCCGTGACGCAGGCAAACCTCGGCGGGCAGGCAGGCGGCCATCTTGGCGGCGGGCGGCTCCAGGTCGAGATCGGCGCCGCGCGCATGGCATTGCGCGCCCACTGCATGCAGCACGTCGCGCTTGCTGAGCAGCCCTTCGGACACCATGATTTCGCCCAGCGGGGCGTCAATCTGGCTCTGGATTTTTAGCGCGTGATCAAGATCGTTTTGCGCGATTTTGCCGTCGTTCACCAACATACGGCCAATCGGTTCATATCTGATCGCCGGCGCCGCCAGATCCGGATCCGGGATCGGATCGGAGACAACCAGCCGGAGGGTGCTCATGTCTAAAAGCCTTGCCTGAATGCGACCTCGGGCAAGCTGTCAGAACAGGGTTAATGATCTGTTAAATTAACACTTTTTCAGGCAAGAGGCCACGCGGACGCTACGCGGCCTGCTGTGCCATGGCGCTGGCAAACCGTTCAAACAGGTAGTAGCTGTCCTGCGGCCCGGGGCTGGCCTCGGGGTGGTGCTGCACCGACCAAACAGGCCGATCTGCCATGCGGATGCCGCAGTTCGACCCATCAAAAAGGGAGGTATGTGTCTCGATCACGCCCTCGGGCAGAGATTGCGCATCCACTGCAAAGCCATGGTTCATTGAGGTGATCTCAACCTTGCCTGTGTCGTGGTCCTTGACCGGGTGGTTCGCGCCATGATGGCCGTGGTTCATCTTGATGGTCTGGGCGCCAAGCGCGAGCGCGAGCATCTGATGCCCGAGGCAGATGCCAAAGACCGGAAGGGACGTATCGGAGAGCACCTGTTGTATCATTGGCACGGCATATCTGCCTGTGGCAGCAGGGTCGCCTGGGCCGTTGGACAGGAAAACGCCGTCGGGCGCATGCGCCATGATATCGTCAAATGTGGCGGTGGCCGGCAAAACGGTCACATCGCAGCCCGCTGAGGCGAGGCAGCGCAGGATGTTGCGCTTGGCCCCGTAGTCGATGGCGACAACCTTATGTTTTGGTGCGGTCTGCGAGGCGTAGCCATCTGGCCAGGCCCATCGCGTCTCGTTCCACCTGTAGGACTGAGCGCAGGTCACCTTTTTGGCCAGGTCAAGCCCTTCGAGGCCCTCGAACCCGCGCGCTGCCGCCAGCAGAGCCTCCACATCGAAATTGCCGTGCGGATCATGCGCCAGGGCCACATGAGGCGCTCCGGCGTTGCGGATGGCGCGGGTCAGGCGGCGGGTGTCGACACCGCCCATGGCAATCCGACCTCTGGCTGCGAGCCAGGCGTCCAGCCCTTGTGCGGCCCGCCAGTTTGATGGGTCGGTTGGCATCCACTTCACGATCATGCCTTCGGCCACCGGATCACCGGTTTCATCGTCTTCGGGGTTCACACCCACATTGCCGATATGCGGGAAGGTGAATGTCACGATCTGACCCGCGTAGGAGGGATCTGTCATGATTTCCTGATAGCCGGTCATGGCGGTGTTGAAGCACAGCTCGGCCACTGTCTGACCCGTCGCGCCGAAGCCGGTCCCGTAGAACAGCGTGCCATCGGCCAGCGCCAGACATGCGGTCGGGCGGTCGGACAGAGGGGAATGCATGGGCGGTCCTTTCAGGCGGCGAAATATAGTCAAATCTGGCGGAAAGTAGACGTGGGGTGAGGGTGGGTCAAGGCCGATTCAGTGCTTTTGCAGGCCTCCGAGGTGACGTGGCGGATCGTATTGCGGCCCCTGCACATGTTGGATAGAGTTTGCGCCTTGAAACGCATGGTCGCGGGGGAGAACCCGGGGCGCCAGCTGAGAGGATGCACCAGGATGGAATTGCGCGCAAAGGTTTCCGCTGCGTTGAAACAGGCGATGAAAGACAAGGCGGTGGATCGGCTGTCGACCCTGCGTCTGATCAATGCGGCCATCAAGGATAAGGATATCGCTGCCCGGGCGGAGGGCAATGACGAGGGTGTCGGCGAGGCTGAGGTGCTGGCCATCCTCGGGAAGATGTCCAAGCAACGCCTGGAAAGTGCGCGGGCTTACGAAGAGGGCGGGCGGCTGGATCTGGCTGAGAGCGAGCGGGACGAGATCAAGGTGATCGAGGAGTTCCTGCCGCGACAGCTTTCGGATTCGGAGGCGGAGCAAGCTGTCGCGGACGCGGTTACTGAGGTTGGTGCGGACAGCATTCGCGACATGGGCAAGGTCATGGCGCTTTTGAAGTCCAAGTACACTGGTCAGATGGATTTTGGCGCTGTTGGGCCAAAGGTGAAGGCGCGGCTCAGTTAGGGGAGCCGGCGGCCTGAAGCCCGCCGCACCTGCTGGTGGCGCATTTGTCGCTTCGATCTCAGCGAGGCGTTTTGGCGGATGGCTTGATAGGTTTGGTCTTCTAGACGCCCTGGCTGGACAACTTCGTTGGGGCTATGTCGTCCAGGCGCGTTGTAGCTCGTCATAAAGTGAGACGCGTTCTTCCTCGCTCAAGAAGGCGCCAATCTCGACCTCTCGGCCCATGCCCTTGAGCGTCACGTAATGCGGCACCGGGCCGTCCTTTTCGTATTTGGTGATTGTTGTCCAGTAGCGCTTGCAGGTCCATTCCTGCACCGCGCCGGAGGGGTCCTTGCGCGTGAGGTGCGCCGCATCGTCATCGAGGGTCAGCGTCTCAACGATCTGCCGGGCGAGATAGTTGCGGTTGAGCGCAAAGTAGATGCCCCAAAGGGCCAGCAGCAGGAAGGGCAGCAGACCCCAGAGCAAAGGTGACCCCAGCAGCGGCAGGGTCGGGATACACAGCAGCGTGAAGGTGGTCAGGACAAACGCGGCCATGCCACGGGCGGGCAGCGAGTTGTGCGGCCAAAGCTGCAAGATGCGAGGGCAGTCGCCGGGGTCTGATGTCCATTGGTAGGGCATGCCGAAGTGTTAGCCAGAAGAGCTATCTGAAGCAATGCGACACGGGCGACCTGCGTCCCCCGATGGGCTGGGCAACATTGTGTTGTCCGGTCCATCGGGGGCTTTGGTGGAAACAGGGGCGTCGTGAGAGGGCCCGCTGCTTTGGTTACCAGTTTGTCGCGGGCTGCGGTTGTGGATAGCCGCTTGTGTCGACACCTGTGTTGGCGCCATTTGCGATCTCCGCCCGGAAGGTTTTCAGAAGACCGCGTGTGCCGTCCGGATGTGCAGCGATTTGCCGGAACGTCTGATCGCCACCAGCTTGTGCGCGATTGTAGCTGCGCAAAAGCAAGTCCTGCTCGAAACCGGTCAGCTGGCCGGTTGGTTGATATCCAAGATAGCGTTGGTACTCGGAGATTGCGGACGTGCTTTGGCGACCGAGCTGCCCGTCGACGGTGCCCGCGTTAAATCCGAAGTAGTTCAGCGAGGTTTGGATGTTCCGCCCATCCTGTGTGGCGGGGATGGACGACCGGTAGCTGCGTTTTGTCGTACCGGTCTGTCGTGCCGCTGGCGCTTGATAGACCCGCTGCTGTTGTGCGCGCGTCCGGTCCACGTTTTTCTGGATCTGGGAGCCCACGACCCCACCGATGATGGCGCCGGCGATGAAGTCCTTGCCGTCAGCGGCCACGCGCGCCGCCGGGGCGAAAACGATCGCTGCGGCGAGGGCTGCGGATGTCATGTGTGTCGAGAACATGCGTCTCTCCTTTCATTGTCACTGTCGGGTCAACGCGAGGTCATAAGGCCTTGTTCCGGGCCTGGCGCTCACAACTGCTCAAGGCCCGTCGCTTGGCGGAGACATGCTGCAATGTGCGATCTGCATCGGCGAAAAACATCCGATCCGGTCGGTAACCAGCGAATCTGCTCTGCCGTGCAGCTGTGCGTGCAATGGGCGCTGTTTGACTGCGGCCGCAGCCGTTGGCTTCTGTCGTCGGCAGAGCCTGTTGCACAGGGTCAGGAAAACGGCGTCAAACTCGGCTTTCGAGTGGAGCACGGCGCCTTCTGTCTAACCGCCATCTGTATTGCTCAGGCCGGACGGCATATGGGTCTATTGCCAGGTGCCAATAGAAAAGGCCCCGGAGATTGTCCGAGGCCTTTGGGGATTGTAGCGATGCCTTAGTGGCTCGGCTGTTTGTCCCAGTCTTCCTGTTTTGGAAGCTGCTCGAACGTGTGTTCGGGCGGCGGGCTGGGCAATGTCCACTCAAGCGTGTCGGCGTATTCGTTCCAGGGGTTGTTTTCCTTGGCAGGCGCACCTTTGCGCAGGGCGTAGAACATCACACCGAAGAAGAAGAGGAATGACGCAAAGCTGATGAAAGCACCGAGGCTCGACCACCAGTTCCAGTAGGCAAAGGCCTCAGGGTAGTCGATGTAGCGGCGCGGCATGCCCTGACGGCCCAGGAAGTGTTGTGGGAAGAAGGTCAGGTTTGCGCCGATGAAAAACGCCCAGAAGTGCAGCTTGCCAGCCCATTCAGGGTACATCTTGCCGGTCATTTTGGGGAAATAGAAGTAGATCCCGGCGAAGATGGCGAAGACGGCACCAAGGCTCATCACGTAGTGGAAGTGCGCCACCACATAGTAGGTATCGTGGTAATAGCGATCAACAGCGGCCTGCGACAGAACGATGCCAGTTACACCGCCGACGGTGAAGAGGAAGAGAAACCCGAAGGCCCAGAGCATCGGTGTTTCGAAGGTCACCGAGCCGCCCCACATGGTCGCGATCCAGCTGAAGATCTTCACACCGGTCGGCACCGCGATGACCATGGTGGCCAACATGAAGTAGGCCTGCTGATTGAGGCTCATTCCCACGGTGTACATGTGGTGCGCCCAAACCACGAAGCCGAGGGCTCCGATGGCGATCAGCGCCCAGACCATCGGCAGGTAGCCGAAAATCGGTTTGCGCGAGAACGTTGCGATCACGTGGCTAATGATGCCAAAGCCGGGCAGGATCACGATATACACTTCGGGGTGGCCGAAGAACCACAGGATGTGCTGGTAAAGCACCGGGTCGCCGCCACCAGCCGGATCAAAGAAGGTGAAACCGAAGTTGCGGTCCATCAGCAGCATTGTGATTGCGCCCGCCAAAACTGGCAGAGACAGCAGGATCAGCCAGCTTGTAACGAATATCGACCAGGAAAACAGCGGCACTTTGAAAAGCGTCATGCCCGGAGCGCGCATGTTCAGGAAGGTAGTGATCATATTGATCGCACCCAGGATCGACGATGCCCCCGAGACGTGCACCGCAAAGATTGCCAGGTCCATCGAGTAGCCGCGTTCCAGCGTGGACAGCGGTGGGTAGAGCACCCAGCCCACGCCTGAGCCGGACTGGTCATTGCCGCCAGGCGCCAGCACCGAGCAGACCGCCAGTGTTGTGCCTGCCACGTAAAGCCAGAAGGACAGGTTGTTCATGCGCGGGAATGCCATATCGGGCGCGCCGATCTGCAAGGGCATGAAATAGTTGCCAAATCCGCCGAAAAGTGCGGGGATCACAACAAAGAACATCATCAGGATGCCGTGGCCGGTGATCAGTACGTTCCACAAATGCCCGTTGGGGGTGCAGGGTGCGTCAGACGCAAAGAGCCGTGCCCCTTCATCGCACATATATTGAACGCCCGGATCCATCAGTTCCAGCCGCATGTAGACGGTGAATGCCACCGATATGAAGCCCGCCAAAGCGGATGTTATCAGGTAAAGGATCCCGATATCTTTGTGGTTTGTTGACATAAACCAACGTTGGAAAAACGTTGGTCCATCATGGTGTTCGTGGCCATGAATGGCTGCGTCTGCCATGCTTGTGCCTCCTGATCAAGCTGTGGTCGTCATGCGCCAGTTCCCAGGGCCGCATGACAGAATCTCCTCGGTTCTAGAGGGTGTTGAACCGCCAAGCAATGATCGTATTGCCGCAGTTCCAAAAAAAGGGTTTCCACCGCAACGATTGGATCCGCGCAGTCGGCACAGGTTGTTTCAGATTCTATCGATCCGCGTTGGGATTTACCGCCGATTAAACTTCATGACCCATACATATCAGCGGGGCATGTATTCTGACCTTTGTGGGTCAGTGTTTTGACGGGTCGGTGAAGGAGACAGGCACAATGCAGGTGGAGATCCGCCAGCAAGGCCCAAATCTGCCTTTCGAGGTGGACGAAAAAAGCGCGGCGTTTCTCAGTCGCGTGGTCGGGCTTGTGCCGGGCATCATCTACGTCTTCAACCACAAGACCATGAGCAATGAATACTCCAACCGGTCAATGGCAGAGCTGCTCGGCTATTCACCACAGCAACTTGTTGAGATGGGCGATACGGTGATCGAGCGCTGCGTGCATGAGGAGGATCTGCCCGGCCTGGTGACCTACTTCGCCAGCATGGATGCTCTGCCGGATGGCGCATATGTCAGCCACGAGTATCGGGTCTACGCCAAAGATGGGTCTATCTTGTGGCTGCGGTCCATCGACACGGCATTTGAACGCGCCGCTGACGGGTCCGTGTTGCGGCACATCGGAGTTGCCTCTGACATCACGGCCCAGAAGGAAGCAGAAGCGGAACTGCACCGCATCAACGCGGAGCTTGAGCAGCGCATTCAAGCGCGCACGCAAGAGCTTGAGATGCTCAACCGTGAACTGGCGTCCAACATGGCGACACGCACGGCAGAATTGGAGAAGGCTCAGCGTGATCTGGAAGAGCTGACCTATGCCGCCACGCACGACCTGCGCGTGCCGGTCAATAATATGACCAGCTTGACCCATATGCTGTCGGAGGTGGAATCGCTGCTTCCGGTCGAGCATGCGGAGACGCTTGGCTGGATGCGCGAGGTGTCTCAGCAGGCCAGTGACAAGCTGGATGCGCTGATCTGCGTGGCGCAGGCCGGTTTGAGCGCGCCAGGCGACTTTAAAGAGGTCGATCTGGCAGAGGCGACAGAACAGGCTCTGGTCAACCTGCATTTCCAGATCGCGGATGCGCGCGCCGTGATCAAGACAGAGTTTATGCACCCGTCGGTCTGGTTCATGCCGCAGGAGATGGAGAACATCCTGCAGTCCATGATCGGCAACGCGATCAGGTACCACAAGCCTGGTCGACGGCCGCGACTGCGCATTCTGTCGCGAAAATGCGATGACGAGGTCGAGATTTCATTGCAGGACAATGGGTCGGGGCTGGACTTGCAGCGCGACCGTGACAAGGTGTTTGGCCTCTTCAAGCGGGCTCATACGACCCCGGATGGCGCGGGTGTGTCGCTGTATTCGATCCGGCGCTTGCTGGAGCGTGCGGGTGGCTCAATCGATGTGGCCAGCACGCCCGGGGCCGGCAGCTGTTTCTCTATTCGTCTGCCGGATCGCGAGGATGTCGTGTGACCGCAGCTGTGCTGGATACTGTCCTTCTCGTCGATGATGACAAGGTGACCAACCTCATGCACACGCGGATCATCCGGCGCAGCGCACTTGCGCGCACCGTTGATGTGGCCACTGACGGTGTTGCGGCGCTGGACTATCTGCAAACGCGGCTGGCGGCGGGGCAGGGCTGCCCCGACCTCATTCTGTTGGACATCAACATGCCGAGGATGGACGGGTTCGAGTTTTTAGAAAACTACTCGGCGCTGCCGGAGGAAAGTCGCTGCTCAGACACTTTGATCGTCATGTTGTCGACTTCGGTATTGGAAGCGGACCGCGCCAGAGCAGAAGCGCATCCCGATCTCCATGCGTTTCTCAACAAGCCGTTGACGGTCGACGATATGCTGCGTTTTGCGGAGACCTCTGCGGAGGTGCGGGACGCATTACATGGCTAGCTCTTGCATCTAAGTTTGGCATGTCTCAGCGCCATCGCGCGTCGGTCATCGACGAGTGTTGATGTGTGGAACACAATCACAGGCTGGTCTCATGAAGATCAAACACCAGAAGTGATGACGCTTCGGCCAACCCCTACCTGTCTGGTTGCGAGATGACAGGGGCGGCAGGCATTGCTTCTAGGTGAATTCGCCCGCCGCCAACTCAGGCGCGGTCTTTGTGTCTGGTACATCGCCGAAGATATCCGCAAAACCGGCCCTCAGTGCTAGATCGACCTCCGGCAAACCAACCGGCAGGCCCAAATCCACGAGGCTGGTCACCCCGTGCTCTGCGATGCCGCAGGGCACGATCCCCTCGAAGTGACTGAGGTCCGGCTCAACATTGATGGATATGCCGTGGAAGCTGACCCATTTGCGCAGGCGAATCCCGATGGCCGCGATTTTCTCCTCTGCGATGCCACCGTCCTGACGGCGAGGTTTTTCGGGGCGTTCAACCCAGACGCCGACACGGCCGTCGCGGATTACCCCGGTGATATTGAAGGTGGCCAGCGTCGCGATCACCCAGGCCTCCAACTCCTGAACAAAGCGGCGCACATCGCGACCGCGGCGACCCACGTCGAGCATGACATAGACGACACGCTGGCCCGGCCCATGATAGGTGTACTGACCGCCTCGACGCGTCGGGTAGACGGGAAAGCGATGCGGGTCCGTGAGGTCTGCGGCGCGGGCGCTGGTGCCCGCAGAATAGAGCGGCGGGTGTTCGATCAGCCAGATGCATTCCTCTGCGTTTCCGGCGGCGATGGCGTCGGCGCGCGCCTCCATCCACCGCTCCGCCGCGCGATAATCCGTCAACCCGTCTGATACGATCCAGTCCACCATGATCGCGGTGTACCGCAGCCTGAGGGCGACGAAAACCCCGGCCCGAGATGGCTGAAGTTTCCGGGCGCGATCCTTGGTCCGCAATTGGATCGCTTGACTCGAGCGACCCTGCGTGCGGTGTCTTGGACACCCTAACCGAAGGCCCGAATGGGACGATCATGACTTACGCAATCGCGGCCTGCGCCCGCAACGAAGGGCCATTTCTGATCGAGTGGATCGCGCACCACCTGTCTGTCGGTTTCGACAAGATTTTTGTGGCGACCAATGACTGCGAGGATGGAACCGATCAGATCCTCGACCTGCTGGCCGCGGATTGGCCTGTTTACCGGATCGACAATACCACCTCGCTTGAAGGTCTGACCCATCAACGCAGCGCAGTGCAGCGGTGTCTGGCGCATGAGGACATGACTGATCAGGATTGGGTGATGCACATCGATCTGGATGAGTTTCTCAACATTCGGACGGGTCAGCCGCGCATCGCGGAATTTCTTGCTCCGTTTGGCGATGTTCATGCGGTCATGTTTGGCTGTCGCGTCTTTGGCAGCAGTGATCGGGCGGTTTGGGACGGGGGAGGGGTCTTGGATGGATTTCTGCTGTGTCAGGACGATTTAGAAGGCTTTGCACAAAAAGTGATGTTCAGACGATCAGCTTTTCGGGATGCTGCGCCCCACTGCCCCAAAGACCCGACTGTGCCTGCAGAAACCCTGCGTGTGGTGAACACTGCGGGCGAGATGCTTGACACATCCGTTTGTTACCGGCAACGCGGAACCGCTCTCAAGCTGGCGCCCGAGCAAAAGACCTGGGCGCTGGCGTGCATCAATCACTATATGCACAAAAGCCATGATCTCACCCGGTTGTCACGGCGGTTAAGGGGGGATGCCAACGGGCGCAGGGCGCGGCGGCGCCGGTCGGTTGGGACAGAAGAGTACAACCGGTTCGACCGGAACGACGTGCTGGATGTATCGATCAACACCAGTCGGGTCGACCGTATCCGGATCATGACCGCGCTGTTGCAGACGCCCGGTGTGCTGGAGGCGCATTACCAAGCCCATGCCTGGTTTTTCAAGAAACTGACCCGCCTGGCCAAGAGGCGGCGCTGAGCCTGTCTTATTGCGGCGGAAAAGGGGTTGTCATGATACCGCAACCCTCCTATACGGCCCCTTCATCATGAACTCCACGGGAATCAGGGTGACCAGAGTGCATTGCACGTTGGGCCTGCCCGTGATGTTGAAAGGAAAAAGGCGATGAACGCCAAGGAATTGCATGACAAGACCCCGGATCAGCTTCGTGAAGAGCTGGCCAATCTGAAGAAAGAACAGTTCAACCTGCGCTTTCAGCAGGCCACCGGCCAGCTGGAAAACCCCGCGCAGCTGCGCATTGCGCGCCGCAACGCGGCACGGGTGAAGACCGTGTTGAACCAAAAAGCTGCCGCTGCAGCGTCTGAATAAGGAGAGCACCCATGCCAAAGCGTATCCTGCAAGGCGTCGTGACCTCCGACGCAAACGCGCAAACAGTGACCGTTAGCGTTGAGCGCCGCTTCACGCACCCGGTTCTGAAAAAGACCATCCGTAAGTCCAAGAAGTACCGGGCGCACGATGAGAAGAACACCTTCAAGGTAGGTGACACGGTCCGCATCATCGAATGCGCGCCGAAGTCGAAAACCAAACGTTGGGAAGTGCTCGAGGCCGCTGAGGCCTAAGGCACCGCCCTTACAGTCGAAACCCTGGGGGTAAGGCCATGCATCGGCCCCCCATAGGTCGGGAGAAACCAAATGATCCAGATGCAGACCAACCTGGATGTTGCTGACAACAGCGGCGCACGCCGTGTTCAGTGCATCAAGGTCCTGGGTGGTTCCAAGCGTAAATACGCCTCCGTTGGCGACATCATTGTCGTCTCGGTGAAGGAAGCCATCCCACGCGGTCGCGTGAAGAAGGGCGACGTGCGCAAGGCCGTCGTCGTGCGCACCGCCAAGGAAGTTCGCCGCGAAGATGGCACCGCGATCCGCTTTGACCGCAACGCCGCCGTGATCCTGAACAACAACAACGAGCCCGTCGGCACCCGGATCTTTGGCCCGGTTGTCCGTGAGCTGCGCGCGAAGAACTTCATGAAGATCATCTCGCTTGCGCCGGAGGTGCTGTGATGGCTGCGAAACTGAAAAAAGGTGACAAGGTCATCGTGCTGGCCGGCAAGGATAAGGGCAAGACGGGCACAATCTCGTCTGTGTCGCCCAAGACTGGCAAAGCAGTTGTGGACGGCATCAACATCGCCATCCGCGCAACCCGTCAGAGCCAGACAACGCAAGGCGGTCGCATCCCCAAAGCGATGCCGATTGATCTGAGCAACCTGGCTTTTGTTGACAAGAATGGCAAAGCAACCCGCGTCGGCTTCAAGATGGACGGCGACAAGAAGGTGCGGTTTGCCAAGACCACGGGGGACGTGATCGATGCTTGATAGTGCAAACTACACACCCCGCCTGAAGGCCACATATGCGGAGACCATCCGCGCGGCCATGAAGGAAGAGTTCGGTTACAAGAACGACATGCAGATCCCGCGTCTTGAAAAGATCGTGCTGAACATCGGCTGTGGTGCCGAAGCGGTGCGTGACAGCAAGAAAGCGAAATCTGCCGTTGAGGATCTCACGCTGATCGCAGGCCAGAAGGCGCTGACCACACGTGCGAAGAAGTCCATCGCGGGCTTCCGGGTGCGGGAAGACATGCCGCTGGGTGCCAAGGTGACCCTGCGCGGTGACCGCATGTACGAATTCCTCGACCGTCTGATCACCATTGCGATGCCCCGCATCCGCGACTTCCGCGGCGTGTCGGGCAAGAGCTTCGATGGGCGTGGCAACTATGCCATGGGCCTCAAGGAGCATCTGGTGTTCCCGGAGATCAACTTCGACAAGATCGATGAGAACTGGGGAATGGACATTGTGATCGCCACAACGGCGAAAACCGACGCTGAAGCAAAGAGCCTGTTGAAGCACTTCAACATGCCTTTCAACAGCTGATCGGGAGGGATTTGATATGGCTAAGAAATCCATGATCGCACGCGAGAAGAAGCGTGAGCGTCTGGTTGCCAAATACGCGGCAAAGCGTGCCGAGTTGAAGGCAATCATCAACGACCAAGAGAAGCCGATGGAAGAGCGTTTTCGCGCGTCTCTGAAACTGGCGAAACTGCCTCGGAACTCATCGGCTGTGCGTCTGCACAACCGCTGCCAGCTGACAGGTCGTCCGCACGCCTACTATCGCAAACTGAAAATTTCGCGGATCGCGCTGCGGGACCTCGGCTCTCAAGGCCAGATCCCCGGCATGGTCAAGTCGAGCTGGTAAGGAGGGTATGAGATGAACGATCCTATCGCAGATATGCTCACCCGCATCCGCAACAGCCAGATGCGCGGCAAATCCACCGTCATGACCCCGGCGTCCAAGCTGCGGGCCTGGGTGTTGGATGTGCTGGCCGACGAAGGCTACATCCGCGGGTATGAGAAGGTCACTGGTGCCGACGGCCATCCGGCCATCGAGATCAGCCTCAAGTACTACGAAGGCGAACCTGTCATTCGTGAGCTCAAGCGGGTCTCCAAGCCCGGGCGCCGCGTTTACATGGGCGTCAATGACATCCCCGTGGTCCGTCAGGGCCTGGGTGTGTCGATTGTCTCCACCCCCAAGGGTGTGATGTCGGATCAGGCTGCACGCAGCGCCAATGTTGGCGGCGAAGTGCTCTGCACCGTATTCTAAGGAGGGCATGATGTCTCGTATTGGTAAAAAACCGATTGACCTGCCCTCTGGCGTTACGGCCACGGTGTCGGGTCAGGCCATCGAAGTCAAAGGCCCCAAAGGCACACGCTCGTTCAAGGCAACGGATGATGTGGATCTGAAGGTCGAAGACAATGTGATCACCGTGACACCGCGCGGCAAATCCAAGCGCGCGCGCCAGCAGTGGGGCATGTCCCGCACGCAGGTGCAGAACTGTGTGACCGGCGTGACGACAGGCTTCAAGAAAGAGTTGGAAATCCAGGGTGTGGGTTACCGGGCGAGCATGCAGGGCAACACCCTGAAGCTGAATCTCGGCCTCTCCCATGATGTGGATTACACAGCCCCCGAGGGTGTGACTGTGACAGCTCCGAAACAGACCGAGATTGTGGTGGAAGGCATCGACGAACAGCTTGTTGGTCAGGTTGCCGCGAACATCCGTCAGTGGCGCAAGCCCGAGCCCTACAAGGGCAAAGGTATCCGCTACAAAGGCGAGTTCATCTTCCGCAAAGAAGGCAAGAAGAAGTAAGGACGCAAACAATGGCAAACAGCAAAAGAGACCTGTTCTTGAAGCGCCGCCTGCGCGTTCGGAACAAACTTCGCAAGGTGAACGCGGGGCGCGTGCGCCTCTCCGTGCATCGGTCGAACAAGAACATCAGCGTGCAACTGATCGACGATGTGGCGGGCACAACACTTGCCTCGGCGTCGACGCTGGAGAAAGCGCTGGGTGTGGTCGGCAAGAACAACATCGAAGCGGCCACCAAGGTGGGCGCGGCGATTGCCGAGCGCGCCAAGAAAGCTGGCGTGAGCGAGGCATACTTCGACCGCGGCGGCTTCCTCTTTCACGGGAAGGTGAAGGCGGTGGCTGACGCCGCCCGCGAAGGCGGTTTGAAGATCTAAGGATGGGTGGCCCAAGGCCCACCCTACCTGCCGGCAGGTACGGTGGGCTTTCAGGCCACCGTTGATTGAGACAGCGTAGGCGGCTGTGATGGCCGCCTCGATGATCCGGGGGCTTCGCGCTCACTTGGGTTGAGACAAACGGGCGCTTGCCCAGATATCAAAGGATGTTCTCTATGGCAGAACGTGACAACCGGCGCGGCAGAGGTCGTGATCGTGACGAAGCACCGGAATTTGCCGACCGTCTGGTCGCCATCAACCGTGTGTCCAAGACCGTCAAAGGCGGTAAGCGCTTTGGCTTCGCAGCCCTCGTGGTTGTGGGTGACCAGAAGGGCCGTGTGGGCTTTGGCAAAGGTAAGGCGAAAGAGGTGCCTGAGGCCATTCGCAAGGCGACCGAGCAGGCCAAGCGTCAGATGATCCGCGTGCAACTGCGCGAAGGCCGCACGCTGCACCACGATATGGAAGGCCGTCACGGCGCTGGTAAAGTGGTTATGCGCACAGCGCCTGAAGGGACCGGTATCATCGCCGGTGGCCCGATGCGGGCCGTGTTCGAGATGCTGGGCGTGAAAGACGTTGTGTCCAAGTCCATCGGCTCGCAGAACCCTTACAACATGATCCGCGCCACCATGGACGGGTTGCGCAAAGAGTCAAGCCCCCGGTCTGTTGCGCAGCGTCGCGGCAAGAAAGTGGCTGACATCCTTCCCAAGCGTGAGGATGCTGTCGACACATCCGCACAAGTGGCTGAGGAGGCGTGAGCATGGCCAAGACAATCGTGATCAAGCAGATCGGCTCCCCGATCCGCCGCCCCGCCAAACAGCGCGCAACGCTGATCGGCCTGGGCCTGAACAAGATGCACAAGACCCGCGAATTGGAAGACACGCCTTCTGTGCGCGGTATGATCAACTCCATCCCGCATATGGTGGAGATCGTGGAAGAGCGCGACTGATACCGTCCAGGTGTTGAACCATGGGGCGCTCTGCAGGAAACTGCGGGGCGCTTCTTATTTGGACAAACCTCAATGTCGAGCTCATAGGGGAAATCATCGTCTTTTTACCGTGAGCGCGCAGTAAGGCTTTTGCCACGTGGTCATTGCTCTGAGCGCGGCAGCACTTTCTCGCACGTGCGGCACGCGCATCTTCGATATCCGCCCGGTCCGGCTGGCGCAGCGCCATACAGCGCGGGTCGATCATCAACTCCTGGTGGCCAAAGAAGCCACCCTCTCCCCGGTCAATCTCGCCGGGGCTTTTGAACGAATAGCTCAGCATCATGTAAAAGTGTGCCAATACGATGATCGCACCCAAGACCAGCCCGAGATGTTTCGGCCAGGCCTGCGTCATCCGCAATGAACCTTGCGTTCGACCAGCCAGCGCTGGATCAGAGTGAGAGCCATCACAAAGATCAGGAACAGCATGGTGATGGCTGAGCCGATCCCGATCAGGTTCTGCTGAACGCCCTTTTCGAAGATGGCGAGCATCATTACATAGGCGGATTTGTTCGGCCCGCCGCCTTGTGGCCAGAAGGCTTCGATTGTGTCGAACACCTGAAACGCGCGGATGCAGTAGATGGTCACCACAAAAAAAACTGTTGGCCCGAGCGCAGGCCAGGTGACCAGCCGGAACCGCTCCTAGGCGCTCTTGCGGATCTGGGCCGCGCGCTGGTGCGCGACCCCGCTGCGTTTCTCTTGGATGAACCGCTGTCCAACCTTGATGCCAAGCTGCGCGTGCAAACACGCGCGGAGACAGCGGAGCTGCATAGGCAGCCTGGGTGCGACATTCATCTATGTCACCCATGATCAGGTCGAGGCGATGACCATGTCCGACAAGATCGCAGTGATGATGGGCGGTGAAATCCTGCAATGCGCAGCGCCCGAGATCATCTATGAAGATCCCAACGACATTCATGTTGCTGAGTTCATTGGGCCGCCCAAGATCAACATACTGCCGGTTGAGGCCGTTGGTCGAGGGATCCAGCTTTTAGGCCACCCCCTGATGTGGCGGGTGCCTTTTGAGCCCCTCGCGTGATGCAGTTGGGTCTCCTGCCGGAGGCACTCCGGCTCACAAAAGCCGCGCCGCTGCTCAACCGAACGCTCGCAATGGCTTGCGGATCGTGGTTCGAGGCCATCCCCTTCGGCGCCAATGGCTGTGACGAGGGGTTTCCGCTGTGGCTGGGAGATCGCGACTAAGCCATTTGGGTCGTGTACTTTATCGGGATCTGGCAAGGGTTTGGCTTCAACATGGTGCTGTACCTTGTCGGGCTGACGTCCGTGCATAGCGAACTCTACCATGCCGCTGAAATGGACGGCGCCAATAGATTGGCCGATGTTGGCCTGATCACGGATGCACCGGAACATGAAGGCTGGGAGCGTATCCATATCGAACAATCGCAATATGTGCTCTACTGCCTCGCGGATCACCGATTTGCGCGGCAAAAGCAGGTGTCGCTGGTCGATCTTCAGCACGAAACGCTCATTGTCCCTGAAAAGGGCTCGCTCACGCAGCGGCTTCTTGGCCAGAGGTGCAAGCAGCATGACATCACGTTGACCCGCACTGTGACCATGACAACCTTCCCGTTGATGTGCGAAGCGGTGCTGCAGGGCATTGGCGTGGCGCTGTTTCTTCGCAACAGCAGTCTTATTCAGGATAATGTCGCATAGGTCGCCATCCGCGAGATGCGAGACGCACAAGAGACATATCTGATCGCAACGAAGGACCGCACCCGTTTGAGGCTTGTAGCGGAATTCATCAAGGCAGCGGTCGTTTGATCTGTTTGCTTTCCCATCTTGCCTGTTATCAAAATCGTGTTCGGAGACCAAATCACGACTGCTTACCGGACTGCCTAAGCCTTTGCTTGTTCTTGTGCGGCGAGATGTGGGCGTGCCAGGGTCAGGATGTTTTGCAGATCCCTTGGACCGGTTCAGCTTCAACGTGACCCTTCCAGGGTGTCCAAACTGGCCCTTGATCCATCCGCCAACGCCGTCTATACGCCGACGGTCAGCCGCAGCTGACTGAGAATCGAAACGCCGTGTTTGCCCGCTCCCGTCGCTGGGGGGTACATCCGGCCAAAGGAGAAGCGACAATGAAACTGAATGAACTGTCTGACAACGCAGGCGCCACCAAGAAACGCAAGCGCGTGGGGCGTGGCCCGGGTTCCGGCACCGGTAAGATGGGTGGCCGCGGGATCAAAGGTCAGAAATCCCGCTCGGGTGTGGCGATCAACGGGTATGAAGGCGGGCAAATGCCGCTCTACCAACGTCTGCCGAAGCGTGGCTTTAACAAGCCGAACCGCAAGAAGTTTGCCGTCGTCAACCTCGGTCTGATCCAGAAATTCATCGACGCCAAGAAGATCGACGCGAAAGCAGCGATCACCGAAGACGTTCTGGTCGAGAGCGGCCTGGTGCGCCGCAAGCTCGATGGCATCCGTGTGCTGGCAAAGGGCGAGGTCACTGCCAAGCTCGACCTGACCGTGACGGGTGCGTCCAAATCGGCGGTTGAAGCTGTTGAAAAAGCCGGGGGCTCGCTGACTGTGGCGGCGCCGGTCGCGGAAACGTCAGAGGGCTGAGACCCGAGTTCAGGCTTGTGGGCGGCCTCTGCGCCGCTTACATAGTCGGATGAGTTTTCCCGAACGCCGCCCGCCGGAAAACGGCCTGGGCGGCGTGTCTGTATAAAAAGAGAGCCACATAAATGGTATCTGCCGTCGAAAACATGGCCGCCAACACCAGCTGGTCTGCGCTGGGCAAGGCGACCGACCTTCGGAACCGCATCCTCTTCACCCTTGGTCTGCTGATCGTCTATCGTCTGGGCACTTTCATCCCGGTGCCAGGCATCGACGGTGTGGCCCTGCGCCAGTTCATGGAGCAGGCGGGGCAGGGCATTGGCGGCATGGTGTCGATGTTCACTGGTGGCGCGCTCGGGCGGATGGGCATCTTTGCCCTTGGGATCATGCCCTATATCTCGGCCTCGATCATCGTGCAGCTGTTGACCTCGATGGTGCCCAGTCTTGAGCAGATCAAGAAAGAGGGTGAGCAGGGGCGCAAGAAGATCAATCAATATACCCGCTATGGTACTGTGGCCCTCGCGACCCTGCAGGCTTATGGGCTTGCGGTCAGCCTTGAGGCCGGTGACATCGTGACCGATCCAGGGCTCTTCTTCCGAGCGTCCTGCGTGATCACGCTGGTTGGCGGGACGATGTTCCTGATGTGGCTCGGGGAGCAGATTACCGCACGCGGTATCGGCAACGGGATTTCGCTGATCATCTTCGTGGGGATCATCGCTGAGCTTCCGGCGGCGCTGGCGCAGTTCCTCGCGTCAGGTCGCTCCGGCGCGCTGAGCCCGGCTGTGATCATCGGTGTGATTGTCATGGTGATTGCCACGATCATGTTTGTGGTCTTCATGGAACGCGCCCTGCGCAAGATCCATATTCAATACCCGCGCCGTCAGGTGGGCATGAAGGTCTATGACGGCGGGTCGAGCCACCTGCCGGTCAAGGTCAACCCGTCAGGCGTGATCCCGGCGATTTTTGCCTCCTCGCTGCTGCTGTTGCCTGTCACCATCAGCACCTTTTCGGGCAATTCCACCAATCCGATCATGTCCTGGCTGCTGGCGAACTTCGGGCCCGGACAGCCGCTCTACCTGGCGTTCTTCACGGTGATGATCGTGTTTTTTGCGTATTTCTATACGTTCAACGTGAGCTTCAAGCCCGACGATGTGGCCGACAACCTGAAGAACCAGAACGGGTTTATTCCGGGCATTCGACCGGGCAAGAAAACCTCCGAATATCTGGAGTATGTGGTCAACCGCGTGCTGGTGCTTGGCTCTGGGTACCTCGCTGCGGTGTGCCTTCTGCCTGAGATCTTGCGCGGGCAGTTTGCGATACCCTTCTACTTTGGTGGCACTTCCGTGCTGATCGTCGTCTCGGTAACTATGGACACCATTCAACAGGTCCAGAGCCATCTTCTGGCCCATCAATACGAAGGCCTGCTTGAGAAGTCGCAGCTGCGCGGCAAATCAGGCGGTAAGACACGCAAGAAACGGAGCCCCGTCCGCCGATGAATATTATCCTGCTGGGGCCTCCGGGGGCCGGGAAGGGGACGCAGGCGCGTCATCTCGTAGAGACACGCGGCATGGTGCAGTTGAGCACTGGCGACATGCTGCGCGAGGCCAAGGACTCCGGCACCGAGATGGGCAATATTGTCGCTGATGTGATGGCGCGCGGCGCGCTTGTGACGGACGAGATCGTCATCGGGCTGATCAAGGAAAAGCTGGAGACGGTAAAGGCCAAGGGCTTTATCTTTGATGGGTTCCCGCGCACGCTGGCGCAGGCCGATGCGTTGGGACAGCTGCTGGAAAGTCAGGGCGAAACGATAGACGCGGTTGTCGAGCTTGAAGTCAATGACGACGTCCTGGTGTCGCGGATTGTCGGGCGGGCTGAAGAAGCCCGCGCGGCGGGGCAGCCAGTGCGCGCCGACGACAACGAAGACAGCCTCAAGATCCGCCTCATGGCCTATTACAAGCAGACCTCACCGCTGATCGGCTATTACTACGCGAAGGGCATGCTGAGCCGCGTGGACGGCTTGGGCAGCATCGAGGCCGTGCAAGGTGACATCAGTGCCGTGCTGGACAGCTGACACACACAATTGCCGCTAGGGCACAATCATGAACGGATTGGCCGAGCTTACGCGTGTTTCACCACAATCGGCTGGCGCACGTCGTTGAGGGGCTGATCCACCCGGTGGCGCCAGTTCAATCATATTGGCGGGCAGGATTTGCGCGACAACCCCGTCATCACTCTGGTTCCAGGCCTGCGCGATCTGTGACCGTTCGTCAGGCTGCATCTCCGCCATTTCCAGCATCAACTTCATGATCAGAGTCTCGCGGACATCTTCAAAGCCACGGGCGACGAGGTGAAACGCTCCGGGCCCTCCGATCACACAATCCTCATAGTAGTGCGAGACGCGGTCCAAGGCGGTGCGATCGGTGTTGGTCTCGCCATGGGTGATCTCGATCGGCAGGCCGTTCACTGTCAGCCCCATGGCCAACAGCTGATCACGGACGGCCAGGATGCCCATGCCGTCGTTCAGCACACCGTCGCCGGAAATGTCGATGACATAGTCGCGTGCGGGCACGTTCAGCGTGGCCATCACCTGTTCGGCAGCCAGGAGTGCGTTGCCGATGGCCGTGGGCTGCACATACATCGGGTCGGCGTTGCGGTCTTCGATGGCCAGGATGTCAGCTGCGAAGGTGGCCAGTTGCTCTGGCGTCGACATGATGCGCATGGGCAGGTGTACCCGTTGATAGTGCCGGCCACTCCACTCCATGTAAGAGATGGCAACCCGCCCGGCGCCGCCGCCAAGCGCCATGCTGGCCACGCGGGGATCCGCAAGAGCAGCCGCATAAGCCTCACGCTGAAAGCGTCGCTCGTGGGATTTGACGGAGGAGGACACATCCACCGCAAGCACCAAGGCCACATCGACGCGGCTTGGGTTGTGAATGTCCACCTGCCCGGACGCATATCGGGGCATCAGCGCCCCTTCGGTGCTGGCCGGATCAGGAGCCAGGGTCACCAGGCTCAGAAGCGTCAGGCCCATCAGCCAACGCAGCGGTTGGCATGGAAAACAAAATTCAGGTCTCGTGCGCATTGCCGTCTCCTTTCAGGGCGGCCTCCTCCCACGGTCGCGAATGCGGGACCTTGTATAGCGAAAAAGGGTTAACAACTCCTCCCCGGATCGTGCCGCGGCGCAGCATTTTGTGATTGAGCCTTGCCAATCCGCGCAAGTGCTTGGTTTTTAGGCAAGAGAGAAATCGCGTCCCAGTTGAAGGCAGAGCAGACGGAGGGCGCTTTTAAACATGCTCTGAGCGCTGGATGTCGCTGGAAAAGACCGGCAGGCGCTGCGCGACGACCGCTTAGAAACGGATCTTGCTGAGGTCCTTGTCGGTCACGCCACCTGTGTGCCGAAGGGAAGATTTAGGCACCGAAGCTAACTGTCTATTCGTCTCGACCTTTGCGGCGGGTCTTCGGGCGTGGCCGCGCAGATGATGATGATCAGATCTCGTCTGGCCGCCTGATCTGGGCGGCAAAAGCCGGAATGCGGCGCTGGATGAATTCGTAGAAGGCCGCGTTCCGCGCGGGCGCGCCGTCGATGTCCTTTATGTGTTTGATGGCTGCGTTCAACACGGAGATCACCTGCTTGTTGGTCTCCCACTTCTTGGCTGCCCCGCGCGAAGGGTGCCAGCCCTCCACCTGGCCATTGATGCCGCGAAAGATTTCAAACAGCGTTCGGTCGGTCTGCGTGGCCATGCCCGGCGCATCATCGGGGGATTTGATGGCGTCACCGGCCCAACTCGGCAGCTTGGAGCGCCCGGTAAAAAGCCGGATCCAGTAGGGCATCTTGGAGGGATTCGTGACGTTCAATTTGCCCGAGATATAGCGGTGCGCATTTTTATAGTAATGCTTGGCCGCCGCTTTCTTGAGGTCTCGGTCCGTGAACTCCGGGTCATCTGCATATTTTTGCCGCAGCGCGGCCAGAGTGTTTGGGTAAAGGTCGGGGGTCTTCTTGTCGAACTCTGCCAGCGCGGCGTCATAGTCAATGTTGTACTGCAGCGTCTCACCATGCTCTTCCTTTGCCGGCCCACTCCCGTGTGTCGTGCGAATCCGCCCGCCGGGAAAGTAGATACTGCCGATCTTGCCGTCTGCGACGCTCGCAATCAGGGTTTTCGGTGCCTCCCGGATATAGTCCTGCTTTGCCCACTCGGGCACGCCTGTCCGGTCGACTTTCTTCCAGCTTGGTTCTGCGTTCGGTGCAAGGGCGGGCATGCGCGGGCCGGGGCTGGCGTCCACGGACCCGGTCTTTCCGACCTTGTTGACATAGTCATCCTCGGCCCATTGCGGTGTGCCGGTGCGGTCAACGGCCTTCCAGCTTGGGTCTTGATTGGGGCCGAGGGCAGGCAGGGACTGGCTGGGGCTTGTGTCGACCGTGCCCTCTTTCCCAACCTTGTTGATGTAGTCTTCCTTGGCCCAATCGGCCGCATCCGATTTCACCGGTGTCTCTCGCTGGATGACCGCCTTGGCGCTGAGCTGGAGCGTGTTCAGGCTTTTCGTCGCAGAGCTACCGTCAGCCTTGGCCTGCAAGGCGGAGAGCGCAGGGTCGGGCCGCCCGGGAGCTCTGCCGGCTGGAGAGGCAGGGTGGCGTTCCTCTCTTACAGCCTTGCGTGAGGTGGTCGTTTTCGACATATGGATGTCCTGATCGAGAAACCGATGAGCGGCAACATAACGTAGTGGAGCGAAGCGGTCTACAATCGGCTGAGGCGCGCCGCGCGGGCCGGTTTTGGCCGCATGATATGACATGGCTCAGGCGGGTTGACGCTCACCCCAAAACCCCATAACACGCGCTATCTCTCGCGAGAATCAATTTGCCTCCAAGACCAGCATCCGGAGGCGAGATTACCTGAAGAGCTCACACCTGGGGCAGACATATGCAACAGGATTTTTGATGCAAAACACGCAACCTGCGTGATGTTGTGAAAAAAGGGTCTGGCGCTACGGACCCGCAACGAAAAGGACGACGACACGTGGCACGTATTGCCGGCGTAAACATCCCGACTGCAAAGCGGGTTCCTATCGCCCTCACTTATATCACCGGTATCGGCAACACCTCCGCAAAGGCAATTTGCGAAGCGGTTGGCATCGACCCCACTCGCCGGGTCAATGAGCTGTCCGACGCCGAAGTTCTGGCCGTGCGCGAGCACATTGACGCCAACTACACCGTCGAAGGCGATCTGCGCCGCGACGTGCAAATGAACATCAAGCGCCTGATGGACCTGGGTTGCTACCGTGGCCTGCGCCACCGTCGCAACCTGCCGGTTCGCGGTCAGCGCACCCACACCAACGCACGCACCCGCAAAGGCCCAGCGAAGGCCATTGCCGGTAAGAAGAAGTAAGGGAGGGTCTGACCAATGGCACGTGATCGCGTACGCGTTAAGAAAAAGGCCAGCAAGAACATCGCCGCCGGTGTGGCGCATGTGAACAGCTCCTTCAACAACACCAAGATCCTGATCTCGGATGTGCAGGGCAATGCGATCTCCTGGTCGTCCGCCGGCACCATGGGCTTCAAAGGCTCGCGGAAATCCACGCCTTATGCGGCGCAGATGGCCGCTGAGGATGCGGGCCGCAAGGCGCAGGAACACGGCGTGAAAACGCTGGAGGTCGAAGTGCAAGGCCCCGGATCTGGCCGTGAGAGCGCGCTGCGTGCTCTGGCCGCCGCGGGTTTCAACATCACCTCGATCCGTGACGTCACACCAATGGCACACAACGGCTGCCGCCCGCCAAAGCGCCGCCGCGTCTGAGAGACATTGAACTTTCGGGGCTGCGAGTCTGTTCGCGGCCCCCATCCGCTTTTTGAAACCTCGAGAGTCTTCGCCTTTTGGACATGGGGCGCTGACAGGAATGGAGGGACGCATGATCCATAAGAACTGGGCCGAATTGATCAAGCCGCAGCAGCTCGACATCAAGCCGGGCAATGACCCCGCACGTCAGGCGACTGTGACAGCGGAGCCGCTGGAGCGCGGTTTTGGCCTGACCATGGGCAACGCGCTGCGCCGGGTGCTGATGAGCTCGCTGCAAGGCGCTGCGATCACCTCTGTGCAGATCGACAATGTGCTGCACGAGTTCTCCTCCGTTGCCGGTGTGCGCGAGGATGTGACCGACATCATTCTGAACCTCAAGGGCGTGTCTTTGCGCATGGATGTCGAAGGGCCCAAGCGTCTGTCGATTTCCGCCAAAGGCCCGGGTGTGGTGACGGCTGGCGATATCTCGGAAACGGCGGGCATTGACGTGCTGAACCGCGATCATGTGATTTGCCACCTCGATGACGGGGCAGACCTCTACATGGAGCTGACTGTCAATCAGGGCAAAGGCTATGTCTCGGCTGAGAAGAACAAGCCCGAGGACGCGCCGATTGGTCTGATCCCGATCGATGCGATCTATTCGCCGGTCAAGAAGGTGAGCTATGATGTGCAGCCGACCCGTGAGGGCCAAGTGCTGGATTATGATAAGCTGACCATGAAAGTCGACACGGATGGCTCGATCAGCCCCGATGATGCGGTGGCCTTTGCCGCGCGCATTCTGCAGGATCAGTTGGGCATCTTCGTGAACTTCGACGAGCCGGAGTCGGCATCCCGTGCCGATGAAGACGACGGTCTGGAGTTCAACCCGCTGCTACTCAAGAAAGTGGACGAGCTGGAGCTGTCTGTCCGTTCGGCCAACTGCTTGAAAAACGACAATATTGTCTACATCGGGGACCTCATCCAGAAGACCGAGGCCGAGATGCTGCGCACGCCGAACTTTGGCCGCAAGTCGCTGAACGAGATCAAGGAAGTGCTCTCTGGCATGGGCTTGCACCTTGGCATGGACGTAGAAGACTGGCCGCCAGACAACATCGAGGATCTGGCCAAGAAATTCGAGGATTCCTTCTAAGGGATCTTGAGACAAATGCCCGCAGGTGGCGGGGACGATCCGGGCCGACAGGCCCCAAGGAGAGCCGGGTGACACGCATCACCCGGTCAGACAAAGCAAAACCGCCCGTAGAGGGCAAACTAGGAGATAGAAAATGCGTCACGCACGTGGATACCGCCGCCTGAACCGCACACATGAGCACCGCAAGGCGCTTTGGGCGAATATGGCGGGCTCGCTCATCGAACATGAGCAAATCAAGACAACACTGCCCAAGGCCAAAGAACTGCGCCCGATCATCGAAAAGATGATCACCTTGGCGAAACGCGGTGATCTGCACGCGCGCCGTCAGGCCGCCGCAAAGCTGAAGCAGGACCAGTACGTTACCAAGCTGTTTGACGTGCTTGGCCCGCGCTACAAGGACCGTCAGGGCGGTTATGTGCGCGTGCTGAAAGCGGGCTTTCGCTATGGTGACATGGCGCCGATGGCGATCATTGAATTTGTGGACCGTGACCGCGACGCCAAGGGGGCGGCCGACAAGGCGCGCGTGGCGGCGGAAGAGGCCGCCGACGAATAAATCTGGTGCTTTTGCGCCGATTGGCCCTTGTCCCACCAGGGACAAGGGCTTTTTTTATGCCTCCGGCGGGGATATTTAGGGCCAGAAGAAGCTGGGAGGGGCGATCCCTAAGGAGGCTGCGCCGATGAGAGCTGTCGAAATTCTCTTGATCATGGCGATGTGGCTCGGTGGGGGGGCAGCAATGGCCCAGCAGGTGCCGCAGTCTGCGGCGCAGATCCAGTTGAGCTTTGCGCCTCTGGTGCGTGCAACGGCGCCTGCTGTCGTGAACATCTATGCCCGCTTTGTGACCGAGGACCGCCGGCGCACGCCCTTCATGGACGATCCGTTCTTTGAGCGATTCTTCGAAGGCTTTGGGCGACCGGAGCCGCGTGTAGAGAATTCGCTGGGCTCGGGCGTGATCTTATCGGCGGATGGGATCATCGTGTCGAACTATCATGTGGTGGGCATGGCGACCGATATCCGCGTGGTCCTGGCCGACCGGCGCGAGTTCACGGCGCGCGTGCTTCTGGGCGATGCGGAGAGCGATTTGGCGATCCTACAGCTGGAGGGGGCTGAGGGCTTGCCGTTCTTGCCGTTCAGGGCGTCAGACACCGTGGAGGTGGGCGAGCTGGTGTTGGCCATTGGCAACCCTTTTGGCGTGGGGCAGACCGTCAGCAGCGGGATCGTTTCGGGATTGGCCCGTTCCGGCGCTGCGAATGGATCGGGCCGGGGGTATTTCGTGCAGACCGACGCGCCCATCAACCCGGGCAATTCGGGCGGTGCGCTGATCGATGTGCGGGGGCAGCTGATTGGGATCAACACTTCGATCCTGACGCGGTCCGGTGGATCGAACGGTATTGGCTTTGCGATCCCGTCCGATTTGGTCGCAACCTTTGTGGCACAGGCCCAGGAAGGGCGCAGCAGCTTTGCGCGCCCTTGGGCCGGGATGCGGGGGCAGTCGGTTGATGCGGAGATGGCGGAGGCCTTTGGCCTCGACCGCCCTGGCGGGATCATCATCTCGGCTTTGCATCCGCAAAGCCCCTTTGGTGCGGCCGGCGTGGATGTGGGGGATGTGATCGTGGCCGTGGACGGTCAGCCTGTGAACACACCGCCGGAGATGATCTACCGCATGAGCGTGGGGGGGCTGGGGCAGACCGCCCGCATTCACTTTCTGCGAGAGGGGGATATGCGGGAAGCCGACGTGCCCTTGATGGCGGCACCAGATGTCCCCGAGCGAGAGGCATTGGCCCTGCAACGCGGCGACATTCTGTCGGGCCTGGGCCTGGCGCGGGTGAACCCGGCGGTGATCGCCGAGTACAATCTCTCATTGGAGAGCGCGGGCGTGGTTGTCACGGATGCAGGGCAGTTTGGTGGCCGGGTCGGCCTGAGGGTGGGCGATGTGATCGTTGCAATCAATAACCGCCCCGTGGCGCGGCCCGCAGAGGTGGCGGAGGCCTTCCGCGTGCGAGCGCGCAGCTATGCCGTGAGCGTGATCCGGGGCACGCGGCGGATCACGCTCCGCTTTGGGGCCTGAGGGATGGCGGATCTCTTTGCCTCGGACCCGGAACCTCAGACGGACGCGCACAGGCCGCTGGCTGATCGGTTGCGGCCGCGCGCGCTGGCTGAGGTGATCGGGCAGGGTCAGGTCCTTGGGCCGGAGGCACCGCTGAGCGTGATGCTGGAGGCCGGGGCGCTGGGGTCGCTCATCTTCTGGGGCCCGCCGGGCGTTGGCAAGACCACAATTGCACGGCTGCTCGCTCATGAGACGGACATGCATTTTGTCCAGATTAGCGCGATTTTCACCGGTGTGCCGGAACTGCGCAAGGTGTTTGAGTCAGCGAAGATCCGGCGGCAGAACGGGCAGGGCACACTGCTGTTTGTCGATGAAATCCACCGTTTCAACAAGGCGCAGCAGGACGGGTTCCTGCCGCATATGGAGGATGGGACAATCCTGCTGGTGGGTGCCACCACGGAGAACCCGTCGTTTGAGCTGAACGCCGCTGTGATAAGCCGGGCGCAGGTCATGGTGCTGGAGCGGTTGGATCTGACCGATCTGGAGCTTCTGGCCCAGCGGGCGGAACAGGAGCTTGGCGCGCCTTTGCCACTCGATGGTGCCGCGCGCGAGGCGCTTTTGGAGATGGCCGATGGGGACGGCCGCGCGCTTTTGAACCTGATCGAACAGCTGAGCGCCTGGACAGTTGAGGGGAAACTGACCCCCGAGGCTTTGGGCACGCGCCTGATGCGGCGCGCGGCGCAATACGACAAATCGGGCGATGCGCATTACAACCTGATTTCTGCGCTGCATAAGTCCGTGCGCGGGTCAGACCCGGATGCCGCCCTTTACTGGTTTGCGCGGATGTTGGAGGGTGGCGAGGACCCGCGGTTTCTGGCCCGCCGGATCACGCGCATGGCGGTGGAAGACATCGGGCTTGCCGATCCGCAAGCCCAGGCGATCTGTTTGCAAAGTTGGCAAACCTATGAACGGCTTGGCAGCCCGGAGGGCGAGCTGGCACTTGCGCAGGCGCTGGTCTATCTGGCGCTCGCGCCGAAATCCAACGCGGCCTATGTGGCTTACAAAGGGGCGCGCAAAGCGGCCAAGGCAACCGGATCGGAGCCGCCGCCCAAACACATTCTGAATGCGCCCACCAACCTGATGAAAGATCAGGGCTATGGCGCAGGCTATGCCTATGACCACGATGCCGAAGATGGGTTTTCCGGCCAGAACTACTTCCCAGACGCGATGGCGCGGGAAGCGTTTTATGCGCCGGTCGAACGCGGCTTTGAACGCGATTTGCAAAAGCGGGTTGCCTACTTTGCAAAGTTACGGGCCAAGCGGGAAACTTGACAATCCGGCAGGGGTGCGGGACAGACCGCGCATGATGACATCTTTGATCATGGTGGCTTTTGGCGGGGCAATTGGTGCCTCTTTGCGGTTCCTCTGGGGGGCGGCGTTTCTGCGCCTGACAGGGCCGTCGGAGTTTCCGCTCGCGATCATGACAGCCAATGTTCTGGGCTCCTTTTTGATGGGCGCGTTTGTGGTGCTGGCCGCCCATAAGGGGCTCACGTATCTGAGCCCCTTTGTGATGACAGGTCTGCTGGGCGGCTTCACCACCTTCTCGGCCTTTTCGCTTGAGACCATGACGCTGGTTGAACGTGGCGATATCGCTGCGGCGGGGCTGTATGTGGCGCTGTCGGTTGGTCTGTCGGTTGGCGGGCTGATGCTGGGGCTGTGGCTGGCGCGTGGGGTGGTGGCATGAGCCGTGTGCAAACCGTGACCGTGGAGGCCGATGACGCCGATCAGCGGCTTGACCGCTGGTTCCGGCGGCTCTTTCCGCATGTGCCGCAGGGGCGGATCGAGAAGATGTGCCGCAAGGGCGAGATCCGGGTTGACGGCGGGCGGGTGAAGGCCGCCACGCGATTGGAGGCTGGGCAGCAGGTACGCGTGCCGCCCTTGCCCGATGGTCAAGCGCCCGCGCCGGAGCGCAAGGCGGTTTCGGACGCCGATGCCAAGATGATCCAGTCCTGCGTGATTTACCGTGATGATCAGGTCATCGCGCTGAACAAACCTGCAGGGCTGCCGACCCAGGGCGGCTCGAAGCAGACCCGCCATGTGGATGGGCTGGCCGAAGCGTTGAAATTCGGGCTGGAGGAGAAGCCGCGGCTGGTGCACCGGCTCGACAAGGACACGTCTGGCGTGCTGCTCCTAGCGCGCACGCGTCAGGCGGCCAAAGCGCTGACCGCCTCGATGCGGCATAAGGAGACGCGCAAGATCTACTGGGCCTTGGTGGCCGGGGTGCCCACGCCTTATCTGGGCGAGATCCGCTTTGGGCTGATCAAGGCGCCGGGGCGTGGCGGCGGCGGGGAGGGCGAAAAAATGATCGCCCTGCACCCGCGCGAGATTGACGACACGCCCGGTGCCAAGCGGGCGCATACGCTCTATGCGACGCTCTACCGGGTGGGCGCGCGAGCGGCCTGGGTTGCGATGGAACCGATCACGGGCCGCACGCATCAGCTGCGTGCGCATATGGCCGAGATCGGGCATCCGATTGCAGGGGATGGCAAATACGGCGGCTCGGGGCAGGAGAACATGGGCGACGGCTGGGGCGCACAGCTTGGCGGCATCATCTCTAAGAAACTACACCTGCATGCGCGGATGATGCGGTTTCAACAGCCGGAGACCGGAAAGATCATCACCGTCACGGCCCCGCTGCCGGACCATATGGCACAGAGCTGGGACACCTTCGGCTGGACCGAAGACCTGGCGGCGGAAGACCCGTTTGAGGCGCTGTGATGGCGGATGATCTGCGGCTGGTGATCTTCGACGTGGATGGTACGCTG
This sequence comes from Roseobacter cerasinus, assembly GCF_009811755.1. Lineage (GTDB taxonomy): Bacteria > Pseudomonadota > Alphaproteobacteria > Rhodobacterales > Rhodobacteraceae > Roseobacter > Roseobacter cerasinus. The sequence continues at coordinate 432,397 of NZ_BLIV01000001.1, read as the reverse complement.
GTGGACAGTCAGGCGGATATCCTCGCGGCTATGGCGCAGGCGTTTGCGGCTGTTGATCAAGCGCCAGCAACCCGGACAGACGTGCTTGGGATCGTTGGGTTGTCACTGGATGTTGCCATGCAGCGACTGGCCCCTGCGCAGGATCATGCGCGGATGGTGGAGGCGTATAAAGATGCCTATGTGGGCCTGCGTGCGCAAAGCGGTGCGGCGCAATCCTCGCCGCTTTATCCCGGTGCGCGGGAGGTGTTGGAGCGGCTGAGCACACAATCTGATCTCCTGCTCGGTGTGGCCACCGGAAAGTCGAAACGTGGGCTCGACAAGCTGATCGAGGCTCATGGGCTGGAGGGTATCTTTGTCACCCAGCAAGTGGCGGACTTTCACCCCTCCAAGCCGAACCCGTCGATGATTTATCAGGCCATGGCCGACGCGGGGGTCTCGCAGGGCCAGACCGTGATGATCGGCGACACCAGCTATGACATGGAGATGGCCGCGGCCGCTGGTGTGACGGGTTTGGGCGTCAGCTGGGGGCATCATCCCGTAGACGCGCTGCGCGCAGCCGCGTCATTGGTTCATGATTTTGGGGAATTGGAACGGGCGCTGGCCCGTCACTGGGGTATGGCAGAATGAGTGAGTGGAAGGCCAAACGGTTCTGGACAGCTGCTGAGGTGACGGAGGCGGCGGATGGCTTTGCTGTGGCCCTCGACGGGCGCCCCGTAAAAACCCCGGCAAAGCGGGACCTGCACGTGCCGACACGTGGGCTGGCCGAGGCTGTGGCCGCCGAATGGGCCGCACAGGGCGAGGTGATTAACCCGCTGGAGATGCCCTTCACCCGCACGGCCAATGCGGCGATTGACAAGGTGGCCAACCAGCAGGCCGAGGTCGCGGATATGCTTGCGGCCTATGGCGACAGCGACTTGCTTTGTTACCGGGCCGAGGCCCCGGGCGCGCTTGTATCGCGGCAGGCGGCACAATGGGATCCGATCCTGGATTGGGCTGCGGCGGCCCTGGGCGCACGCCTGCACCCGCGCGTCGGGGTCATGCATGCACCGCAAGACGCAGAGGCGCTTGATCGTTTGTCAGCGCAGGTGCATGCGCTGTCTGTCTTCCAGCTGACGGCCTTTCACGATCTCGTCAGCCTGTCCGGTTCCCTGATTCTCGGTTTTGCAGCCGCGCATGATTTGAAAAAAATCGAAGCGCTTTGGGACATATCGCGTCTTGATGAGATCTGGCAGGCCAAGCAATGGGGCCAGGACGACGAGGCAGAGGCCGCAGCCGCTGTTAAGTTTGCCGGTTTTGGGCATGCCAAACGGGTTTTCGAGCTCGCGGATCCGTCTTTTTCGCGCTCACAGTAAGCAACAGACGAGTAACCCCGGGGCCCGGCTTCATTTTGGGCGGCATACCCTTGACCTCAATGAAGGATTGCGACCAGTATATCGCCCACTTGGGGGGCAAACCCTTCAAATCGCCTCCGGCGCAAAGATGCCGGGAGAGCCGCTCCTCCGGGGGCGGAGAATCAGGAAGAGGTAAAAATGAAAAAAAATGTAATTCTCGGTGCACTTACAGTTGCCGGCCTGTCGGCCGGTGCTGCGGCCGCCGGAACGTTGGACGACGTCAAGGCGCGTGGCACGCTGAACTGCGGTGTGAACACAGGTCTGGTTGGCTTTGCCGCACCGGACGCGAACGGGGAGTGGAAAGGTGTCGACGTGGCGGTCTGTCGCGCCGTCGCGGCGGCTGTTCTGAACGATCCGACAGCTGTGGAGTTTGTGCCGACAACCGGCAAAACACGCTTCACCGCGCTCGCCTCTGGCGAGATCGACATGTTGTCACGGGTCACCACATGGACCTTCAGCCGGGATGTCGACCTGAAGTTCACCTTTGTCGGGGTGAACTACTATGACGGTCAGGGCTTTATGGTGCCGAAGGCGCTTGGCGTATCCTCGGCGCGGGAACTCGACGGCGCAACGGTCTGTGTCCAGACCGGAACGACGACCGAATTGAACCTGGCGGATTTCTTCCGGACCAACAACATCAGCTACGAACCGGTGCCGGTCGAGACCACTGCGGAAGGTCAGCAGCAGTACCTCGCGGGCTCCTGCGACACCTATACCACTGATGCCTCGGCGCTGGCCGCCACACGTGCCTCCTTCGAAGCGCCTGGCGACCATGTGATCCTTCCCGAGATCATCTCCAAGGAGCCGCTGGGTCCGCTCGTGCGCCATGGCGATGATGAGTGGGCAGACGTTGTGCGCTGGACGCTCAACGCGCTGATCACGGCTGAGGAACTTGGCGTCACATCGGCCAATCTCGACGAAATGGCGGCCAACAGCGAAAACCCCGAAGTGGCACGCCTGCTTGGAACGGAAGGCACGCTGGGCGAGATGCTCGGGCTGGACGCTGCTTGGGCGAAACGCGCCATTGCAGCCGAGGGCAACTATGGGGAGATTTTTGCCCGGCACATCGGGGAAGAGACGCCCATTGGCCTGGCTCGCGGGCTGAATGCCCAATGGACCGATGGCGGTCTGCTCTATTCACCGCCGTTCCGCTAAACGCAGATTGGTGAGGGCGCAGGGACCAACCTGCGCCCTTTCCATATGAAGACCCAAAATAAAGAGACCCGACCACCGAGGCGCAGAAAGCGTCCGTAAAAAACAAGGTCGGAACCACGGGGAAAATTCAAATGACCACACTGACGGACCCACCTCAGGGCTCCTTCCGCCTGTCTATGTTGATCAATGACACGCGGTATCGGTCCCTGACGTTTCAGGCTATCGCGCTTCTGTTGCTGATTGTTTCGATCGCCTATTTGGCCAACAACCTTTTTGCCAATCTGGCCGCTGCGGGCCTCAATATCGCCTATGACTTCCTCGGCACTCCGGCCGGCTACGACATCAACCAGACGCTGGTTGAATACAACAGCAGATCGACGCACGCGCGCGCCGCGCTTGTTGGTATTCTGAATACGCTACTGGTGGCCTTTCTGTCCTGCGTCATGGCGACGGTTTTTGGTGTCCTTGCTGGTGTTCTGCGCTTGTCGAACAACTGGCTTGTGGCCAAATTGATGTCCTTCTACGTCGAGATTTTCCGGAATATCCCCGTACTGATCTGGATCATCATCATCTTCACCATCATGACGGCGGTGATGCCCGCGCCGCGCGCCTTCCGGGGCGACGAGCCTGAGGCAAGCATGTTGTTGGGACTGGTCGCCTTCACCAACCGCGGCATCTATATCCCCGCCCCGGTCTGGGGTCCGGGGTCCTTGGTTGTTGTGGCGACCTTCATTGTGTCGATTGTCGGCGTGATCGGCTACCGCCGCTATGCCACCAATCTGCTGTATTCGACAGGCAAGCTGCTGCCCACCGGCTGGCCCAGTCTGGCGATCCTTTTCGTGCCGACAATCTTGATGTTCTACATCATGGGGCGGCCCATCGGGCTGGATATCCCGGAACTGGGTGGCTTCAACTTCCGGGGTGGCATTCAGGTGGGTGCACCGCTGATTGCGCTGTGGTTTGCACTGTCGATCTACACGGGAGCGTTTATCGCAGAAAACGTCCGCGCTGGTATTCAGGCGGTCAGCAAAGGCCAGACCGAGGCCGCCTCGGCGCTTGGTTTGCGGCCCGGACGGGTGATGAAGCTCGTGGTGTTGCCGCAGGCTTTGCGGGTGATCATCCCGCCGCTGATCTCCCAGTATCTCAACATCACCAAGAACTCTTCGCTGGCAATTGCGGTGGGCTATGCCGACATCACCGCGACCTTGGGGGGCATCACGCTGAACCAGACGGGGCGCGCGATTGAGTGCGTACTGTTGCTGATGCTGTTCTACCTCACCATCTCGCTGCTCATCTCAGCGGTGATGAACGTCTACAACAACGCCGTGAAGCTGAAGGAGCGCTGAGCCATGTCAGACATACATGCAAACTCCGTCGCCTTCGTGCGTAAAACGGAAATCCCGCCCGCCCCGCCGCCCTACGCGGCCACTGGGCCGGTCAAATGGCTGCGTGAGAACCTCTTTGCCACGCCCGCCAACAGCCTGCTGACCATTGCGGCGCTCTACGTGATCTGGCTGATCCTGTCGGGTGCCTTACCATGGATCGCAAACGGGATCTGGACCACTTCAAGCCTGACTGAGTGCCGTCAGGCACTGGATGGGGTTGCGGGCGCCTGTTTCTCGGTTCTGACCGAACGGTGGAACCAGCTGCTCTTTGGGTTCCAGTATCCGTCCGAGTTCTACTGGCGACCAACCCTGGCCCTCGTCCTGCTGTTCGTGGCTGCGGCCCCCGTGCTGTTCTTTGACCTGCCGCGCAAGCTGCTGGTGTTCACCGCCGTTTATCCCTTCATTGCCTTCTGGCTGATCTGGGGCGGCACGATCCTGACGCCAATTTTGGCCCTTGCAGGTGTGATCGCAGGCGCGCTTGTCTACCAGCGCCTGGTCACCGGCAGCTTTGCCTATGGGTTTTTCGGCGGGATCATCGCGGCCTTCATCGTCTGGACGGTGGGCGGCTGGATCATCCCAGCGGGCGCCTCCGATAGCGCGATGCTCACAGCTGTGCCCAGCCGCGACCTCGGTGGCTTCATGCTGAACATGATGCTGGGGGTGACCTGCGTGACGCTGTCGGTCCCCATCGGGATCGCGCTGGCGCTTGGGCGGCAGTCGTCCATGCCGCTGATCAAGATGATCTGCGTGGTCTTCATCGAGTTCATCCGGGGCGTGCCGCTGATCACATTGCTCTTTGTGGCGAGCGTGATGCTGGCCTATTTCTTCCCGCCGGAATCCACGCTCGATCTGTTCCTGCGTGTGGTTATCATGATCACCATGTTTTCCTCAGCCTATATTGCCGAGGTGATCCGGGGCGGCCTCGCCGCCTTGCCGAAGGGGCAGTACGAGGCGGCGGATTCGCTGGGCCTCGACTATCCGCAGGCGATGCGGCTGATCATCCTGCCGCAGGCGCTGAAAATCTCCATTCCCGGCATCGTGAACATCGCGGTGGGTCTCTTCAAAGACACCACGCTGGTGTCTGTGATCGGCATGTTCGATATCGTCGGCATGATCCGGGGGCCGATCCTGGCCTCGACCGAATGGAACGGGGTGTATTGGGAGCTGCTGGGCTTTGCCTCGGTGCTCTTCTTCATCGTCTGCTACGGTATTTCACAATACTCACAATGGCTCGAACGTCGCCTTGCGACCGACCATCGCTAACACACCCGTAGATCGCGTAAGCGTCGGGCTAAAACAGGGAGGCCAATATGGCTGAAGCTGCAACTCAAATGAAGGTCTCGGACGAGATCGCCATTACCATCACCAAAATGAACAAATGGTACGGGTCGTTCCACGTGCTGCGTGACATCGATCTGGTGGTTAACCGAGGGGAACGCATTGTGATCTGCGGCCCCTCAGGATCTGGGAAGTCGACGTTGATCCGCTGCATCAACGCGCTGGAAGAGCACCAGCAGGGCTCCATTGAAGTGGATGGCACGCTGCTGTCGTCGGATCTCAAGAACATCGACAAGATCCGGTCGGAGGTTGGTATGTGCTTTCAGCACTTCAACCTCTTCCCGCATCTGACGATCCTGGAGAACTGCACGCTGGCGCCCATCTGGGTGCGCAAGACACCCAAGAAGGAAGCCGAAGAGACGGCGATGCACTTCCTTGAGAAGGTGAAGATCCCCGATCAGGCGAATAAATATCCCGGTCAGCTCTCGGGTGGTCAGCAGCAGCGGGTGGCTATCGCGCGCTCGCTCTGCATGCGCCCGCGCATCATGCTCTTTGACGAGCCGACCTCGGCGCTGGACCCGGAGATGATCAAGGAGGTGCTCGACACCATGATCGAGCTCGCCGAGGAGGGGATGACCATGCTCTGCGTGACCCACGAGATGGGGTTCGCGCGGCAGGTGGCAAACCGGGTGATCTTCATGGATGCGGGGCAAATCGTGGAGCAGAACGAGCCTGAGGCCTTCTTTAACAATCCGCAGAGCCCGCGCACCCAGCTGTTCCTGAGCCAGATCCTCGGCCACTGAACCAGGCGTGGCCTGAAAGCCCACCCTACCTGCCAGCATAGACCTCACGACAGGCAGGTGCGGTGGGCTTTCAGGCCACCGTTACGTCAACTCTCGCGGAACGACGAAATCAATTGGCCGGCCGTTGTGCCAACTGACCTCGCTCCAGCTTTTGATATCAAAGGCCACCACAAGCGTGGCACCGGTTGGATAGTCTTCGAACCTGGCGTGCTGCGGTGCGTCGCGCACCAGCCGGTGCGCAAAGTCGCATATGCCGGGATTATGCCCGATCATCAGCACGCAGGTCCCTCGCGCGCGGCTCAGCACGTCACGCATCATGTTGGCGTCAGCGTGGTAAAGATCACTTGTGTAGCTTACGGGCAGCTCACCTGACAGCGCCAGGCGCTGCAGCGTCTCCCCGGTCCGGGTCGCCGAAGAGCACAACACCTCATCCGGCACATGCCCGCATGTGCGCAACCAATTGCCCAGAGCCTTGGCCGAGACCCGTCCGCGCCCGTTCAGCGGCCGCTCATGATCACGCAATCCTGCATGGGTCCAGTCGGATTTTGCGTGTCGCATCAGGATCAGAGTATGGGTCATTGCGGATGAAAGGCTTTCATATGGAAGGCGGATTGCGCGGGCGCGCGGTCGACTTGCTCTGAGACAGGGCAGGCGCGCCGCACGCGACAGCCCTGTGCCATACAGTCTTCACCCTCTGCCGTGTCGAGGAAACCCTTGCACTTCGGCACATCATAGGCGTGGTCTGTCGAGAGTGCGCCGACCGGGCAGGCGCTGACACATGGCGTGTCTGCGCAGCTGTTGCAGGGGCTGGGCTTGGAGGGCATCTGCGATATGAGTGGAGTGTCGAAGAGCAAAGCTCCGCGGATGGAGATCATCAGCCCCGCCGTGTCATGCACCATCATGCCCGTTGGGCTTTGGAAAAATCGGCCTGTCTTCAGCGCCCAGGCGATGAAGGGCAGATAGGGTGGCCCGTCGGAGGGATAGGCCGCATCAGCGCCGACCTCCACCGCCAGGGCGCCGATGACCCGCTTGGACCAGCGGTCCAGCGGGTCGACCTGCCCATCGCCGTATTCCGCTGATGCGGTAAAGACCGGCCAAAGGCCCGCGCCTGCCCCGATGAGCACAAGACCTCTGCCATCGTCCAACGTCGCCGTCCCCATGACAATCAGGCCGGGCGGGTCCGCCAGCTTGGCGATGCCGTCCAGCGTCATTTCCGGATGAACGGCAAGGTGAGAGACCAGCCAAGGCGGCTCGGGCGGTCGTCCTGCCACGCCAATCCCACTTGCATCTGCTCATGCCCGGCTTTGGGCTGGGCGATATATGTGCCAAACATCTGGTCCCAAATCGACAGTGCAAAGCCATAGTTGCTGTCGTGTTCGTCGCGGTGCACGGAGTGGTGCACGCGGTGCATATCCGGCGTGACCAGCGCGCGCCGCACCACCGCGTCAATCCAGAGCGGCAGGCGAATGTTGGCGTGGTTGAGCATCGCGGTGCCATTCAGCAGAATCTCGAAGATAATCACTGCAAGGGCCGCCGGACCTATCAGGTAGACAAGCCCGATTTTCAGCACCATCGACAGAGCAATCTCGACTGGATGAAAGCGGATTGCGGTGGTCACATCCATATCCACATCTGCGTGATGCACGCGGTGCAGCCGCCACAGGATCGGTACCTTGTGGGTTATCAGATGCTGCAGCCAGATCGCGAAGTCCAGCAGGAGGATCGCAATCCCCACTTCAAGCCAAACCGGCCAGCCAACCTTGTTGAAGACCCCCCAACCCTGGGTCTGCGCGTCCATGGCGGCGCCTACGGCCAGCAGCGGCAGGGGGAAGGCCAGGAGCCGCAGGGTCAGCGTGTTGACGATAGTGATGCTCCAGTTCGTTATCCAACGCCTCCTGCGCGGCTGGTTACGCAGGCGCCTCGGGGCCAGCGCTTCGAGTGTGGCAAGCAGCGCGAAGAGGCCTAGAAAGACGCCAAGGCGCAGGATGGCTTCGTTTTCCATAACATACATGTAAGTCAGACTGCGCCCTGAACCAAGGCACAGACCATCTGCGCCACGTTGGGCCCTACGCGGCCCAAGGGCTCAATCGGACCGAATGATGGAGCCTGCGCCATGCTCGGTGAAAAGCTCCAGCAGGCAGGCATTGGGTGCACGGCCATCCAGGATCACCGCCGCGCGCACACCACCGTCTATGGCAGCCAGCGCCGTCTCGGTCTTGGGGATCATGCCACCGGCGATAACGCCGTCTTCGGTCAGGCTGCGGATCTGCGTGGCGCTCAGTTCGGTCACCACCTCGCCCGCCGCGTTCTTGACGCCTGCCACATCGGTGAGCAGCAAAAGCCGGTCGGCCTTCAGCGCCGCAGCCACGGCGCCCGCGGCCGTGTCGCCATTGATGTTGAAGGTCTCTCCCTGCGCACCCGCGCCCAGCGGCGCGATCACGGGGATGTATTCCTTTTCCGCGAGATCACGCAGCACACGCGGATTGACCGCCTGCGGTGTACCGACAAAGCCCAGATCGGGGTCGGTTGGCGTGCAGGTGATCAGATGCGCATCCTTGCCTGACAGGCCAATAGCGCGCCCGCCCTGCCGGTTGATGGCCTGCACGATGCGCTTGTTCACTACGCCGGCCAGCACCATCTCGACCACCTCCATGGTGGCGGCATCGGTCACGCGTTTGCCGTTCTTGAACTCAGAGGTGATCTGGAGCTTGTCGAGCATCGCGTTGATCATGGGCCCGCCGCCATGCACAATGACCGGGTTGACCCCCACCTGGCGCATTAACACCACGTCGCGGGCGAACTCCTCCATGGCCGCGTCACTGCCCATGGCGTGACCGCCGAGCTTGATCACAACGGTCGCCCCCGCATAGCGCTGCAGGTAGGGCAGGGCCTTGTTCAGCGTGCTTGCGGTTGCAATCCAGTCGCGGTTCATGTCTCGGGTCTTCATCTTTGCACCATCCGTCGGGGCGTTATGATGCGCCGCGCGACGCTGCGCAAGGGCGCGGGCTATTCCAGCGTGGCGACGATTGTGCGCAGGGTTGGGATGCCCCAACCCTTCTCGCTCGATGTGACCACGATCTCGGGGTAGGCGGCGGGGTGTTTGGCAAGGGCCGTGCGCACCTGGTCGAGGACTTTTGCGCGCTCTTTTTCCTTCACCTTGTCCGCCTTGGTCAGCACCACCTGAAAGGTGACAGCCGCACTGTCGAGCAGGCTCAGGATCTCGTCGTCGACTTTTTTGACGCCATGGCGGGCGTCGATCAGCACAAAGGCCCGGCGCAGGGTCTGACGGCCCGAGAGATACTGCTTGAGCAGGCGCTGCCACTTTTCGACCACCGGGACCGGCGCATTGGCGAAGCCATAGCCCGGCAGATCGACAAGGTAATGCGCCTCTCCCGCAGTGAAGAAATTGATTTCCTGCGTGCGACCGGGGGTGTTGGAGGCGCGGGCCAGCCCCTTGCGACCGGTGAGCGCATTGATCAGCGAGGATTTCCCCACGTTGGACCGGCCTGCAAAGCAGACCTCCAGCCGATCCGGCGCAGGCAGGCCCGACATCGCCACCACGCCCTTCACGAACTCCGTCTCGCCAGCAAAGAGCAAACGCCCCCGTTCGAGGTCCTGCGGGTCAGGCTCAGGTGCTGTGGGGAAGGGCAGGGTGCTCATGCAAGCGTGTCGCCGACGCGGGCTGTCCCAGCGGTCTTGACCTCGAAATAGACCCCGAAGTTACGCGTGTTCCAGCCGTCTTCGAGCAGCCGCAGCATACCGATGTCGCGGGTGCCGTTGGCCGGGTTGGCGTCGGGCGCGCGGCAGCGTTCGATCGGCTCAACCGGGGTGAGCGTGGCGGTGCCCAGCGTGATGCCCCCTTTCAGCAGGTCGATTTCTTCCCATGGGGCGAGCCCGTCGAGCCAGAGGTTGATGCGAAAGCGGCGCATGTCGATGTCGAACCCGGCCTTCTGGCTGAGCGCCCGCAGCGAGGCCAGATTGCCGATGGAGACGGAGGCATACTCCACATCTGTCATGCCCTGTACCGGGGCCTTGACCAGGCGCGCAGGCCCGGGCCGGTTGTCGGGCCACAAGTCGCCGATCCAGTTGCCGAGTGTGGCACCGTCGCTATTCGGGTCGATTTCCAATGCCGGGCGGTCCGGGTGGGTCAGGCGGATCCCGCTGCCGGTTCTTTCGGCACTGAGCGCGGCCAGCTGCGGGCCCGAAGCGACCTGCAGGAAGTTGCGGCGGGGTTGCCAGTTGTCGGTATCCTCAGCCTCGGCGTTCAGAAGCGCCCACAGCCGGTCACCGACCACAGCTTGGTCCGGGTCAAGATCTACCGACTGAATCGCCTCGCTGCCCAGCCCTTTGAGCGGGTGCCGCCAGATGTGGGCCAGCGTGGCGGTCACTTCTCGGCGTCCTCGGTCGATTTACGTTTGAAGCCGCTGACGATATTTCCAAAGACATCCGGTTTGTAGCCCTGACTCCGCATGATCATGTATTGCTGGCCGAATGTGATGGTGTTGTTGGCGATCCAGTAGACCACCAGCCCGCTGGCAAAGCTGCCCAGCATGAACATGAAGACCCAAGGCATCCAGGCAAAGATCATCTGTTGCGTGGGGTCCGTGGGTGCGGGGTTGAGCTTTTGTTGCAACCACATGGAGATGCCAAGCAGCAATGGCAGGATGCCGATGAAGATCAGCGCCATGATCGAGGTTGGTTCCGGCCCGTCAAAGGGCAGCAGGCCAAAGAGGTTCATGATCGACGTGGGATCAGGCGCGCTGAGGTCCTGGAACGGGCCAAAAAACGGCGCGTGGCGCAACTCGATGGTGACGAAAATCACCTTGTAGAGCGAGAAGAAGATCGGGATCTGCAACAGGATCGGCAGGCAGCCCGCAGCGGGGTTCACCTTCTCGCGCTTGTAGAGCTCCATCATGCCTTGCTGCATCTTCTGGCGGTCGTCGCCAGCTTCTTCCTTGAGCTTCTCCATCTGGGGCTGAAGCTCTTTCATCTTCGCCATGGAGACGTAGGACTTATAGGCAAGCGGCAGCAGGATGGCCTTGATGATCAGCGTCAGACCGATGATGGCCCAGCCCATGTTGCCGATCAGCAGGTTAAGTTCGTGCAGCAGCCAGAAAATCGGTTTTGTCAGGAAGAAGAACCAGCCCCAGTCGATGCTGTCGATGAAACCTTCGACCCCGGCGCTTTGATAGCTGCGGATGGTCTCCCATTCCTTGGCCCCCGCAAACAGCTGGCTGGTCACCGTGACCGAGGTGCCAGGGGCAACCGTCTGGGTCGGCATTACGGTTTCAGCTTGATAGATATCGCGACGCTCGTCGTATTTTGCCACGGATTTGAAGGCACTGCCCGGGGCGGGGATGAGCGTCGACATCCAGAAATGGTCGGTAAATCCGATCCAGCCGTTCTGGGCCACCTGTGTGACCTCGGCCCGTGCGCCCTCGCGCGCGGCGAATTCGAAGTCGGGCATGTCGGACCAGTCGGTTTCGGTCAACTCGCCATCCGCCATGGCCACGACACCTTCATGAAGGATAAAGAAATTCTTCAGGTCCGAGGGTTCGCCGTGCCGTGCCAGAACACCATAGGGTGCGACGCTGATCGGTGCATCAGCGGTGTTTGCGACGGATTGGGTGATGGTGAAGAGATAGTCTTCGTCGATGGCGATGGTGCGGGTGAAGGTTTGGCCCACGCCATTGTCCCATGTGAGAACAACGGATGTGTTGGCGTTCAACGTCTCACCCTCAGCCACGGTCCAGAGCGTGTTCGGCCCGGGAACCGAAGCGGGGTCGATCCCCGTGCCGGGGGCCCAGCCGTAAAGCGCGTAGTAAGCGTCCGCTGTTCCGACGGGCGACAGCATTTTCACGATTTCCGCTTCGGGATCTTGCGTAACGCGGTAGTCGTTAAGGGACAGATCGTCGATGCGACCGCCCAGCAGGGAGATTGATCCGGTTACCCGATCTGTGGCGACGGGGATACGGGGGGCATCGGCAAATGCATCCGGGCGCGTTTCGGTTTCTGGCGCGGCTTGCCCGTCGCCGGTGGTGGCAGGTACGGTGGCGGTGCTGCCACCACCTTCGGCTTGCGACGTTTGCGCGGGTGGGAGCGTGTCAAGTGGCGCGTCGGGTTCGGGGGGAGGGAACAGAATGAACCACACCAGGATCACAAGGAAACTGAGTGCCGTTGCAAGAATAAGGTTTCTGTTCTGATCGTCCATCTGGGACAGCCACCCTGATCTGATTGATATCAGCGTGGGTTCAACAGAGTGCGGACCCAAAGGTCAAGCGGAATCGGGGGCTTTTGGAGATTTCGCCCCGGCCATTACGAGCAGGCTGTTGAGGTCGGGGCGGCGCCCATGCAGACCAGCGTGAAACGTCAGCCGGTGCGGTTGCCGAGGATGCGCGGAACATCCTGCAGCTTGGACGTGTGCTGTGCGATCCACTCAAATGTATCCTCCAGCGGCATCGGTTTGGCAATGCCAAACCCCTGGACATGATCGCACCCCAGCTGCGCCAGGAGCGCATGTTCCCCGACAGTTTCAACCCCTTCGGCAAGGGTCTCGACACCAAGGCGTTCGGCCATGGTCAGAATGGCGCTGATCATGCGCTGCTGGTCCGGATCCCGGTCAGCTTTGAGGACAAAGGAGCGATCAATCTTAATGCGGCTCACCGAAAACCGACGGATTGAGGCAATCGAGGCATGGCCTGTTCCGAAATCATCGAGATCGATGCGGCAGCCAAGCTCTCCAAGCGCATTGATGTTGCGCGTGATGATGTCGTCGGGCGCCCGTGCGACCACGGTTTCAAGCACTTCGACCGCGAGCCGCTCAGATGTGAGGCCGAACCGGTCAAGCTCCCATTTCACCTTTTCAATGAGGCGCGGGTTTTTCAACTCCGGCCCTGCAAAGTTCACACCGACCTGGGGCACGTTCACGCCAGCCTCATCCCATGCCTTCACAGCGGCAAAAGCATGATGCATCATGACCTCGGCCAGCCGTTCCAGCATATCGGCCTGCTCGATTGCGGGCAGAAAGTCGGCTGGAGAGATCATGCCGCGCTCGGGGTGGTCCCAGCGCGCGAGGGCCTCAAAACCTGTCACGAGCCCGGTGTCTGTCGAAATCTGCGGCTGGAACCAGGGCCGGATCTGGCCGCTTTCCAAGGCATTTGCGACTTCCTGCCGCAATTCTGCACGCGTTTCCGTGCGCTGTTTCATTTCGCTGGAATAGGCGCGAATGCCGTTGGGGCCATGTGCTTGCGCCTCGCGCAGCGCTGTCCGCGCCGCCTCCATCCAGGCCCGGGGAGACTGGTTGATCACGTGAGCGTGCTGGCAAAACCCCACGGAACTGGTCAAATAGACAGATGTTCCATCGATGGATATCGGTTCTTCAATGGCGGCTTGGAGACGTCCTGCAAGCTGAATGCAAAGCTCAAGATCAAGCTGCTGCACCGGTTTCAGGCAGGCAGTAAACCTGTGGTCGCCGGTTTGTGCGACCGCGTCGCCCTCGCGCAGTGCTGAAAAGACACGCTCGCCCACCCGCGCAACAATTGTGTCGGTTGCGGCCTGGCCAAATCGGTCTGCAAACTCCGTCGCATCGTCGATTTCAATTTTGAAGATGGCAGAAGAACGGGACCCCTCCCGCGCTTGCTTGAAGCGCTCGGCAACAAGCCCGCCAAAAGCGGCACTGTCGGTCAGGCCATTGCGCAGCGTCATTGAGTCCGATGCAGCAGGCTGCCCGGCCCCGATGGTCAAAAGATAAAGGACGGGCATCGCAACAGCAGCGGCAACCAGGGCCAAGTCACCGCCAATAAGGTAGACGGCGAGAGAGAGGGCTGGCAAGCAGGCAAGGGCTGCAGGTCGGGTTAAGACATTGGCCAGAGCACGCCGCATGCGCGCAATCATTTTGCCAAATAACCCTGCCATATTGTGTCCTTTCAGATGCCGCGCCTGTGCCACGTTACTGCGGCAGCTGTGACCTGCCCGTTAACGTCGATCCGCTTAACTTAGGACGATTCTCTTAAAATGTTCCTATTTTAGTCCCAGCCCCTGAAAGTCGAAAAGTTTCGGGTCAAGCAGGTGTGAGGGGCGTGCGTTCATCAGTGCGCGAAACATGACCTGGCGGCGCCCGGGGCTGTTTCTCTCCCAGCCATCAAGGATCGCCTTGACCTGCTGGCGTTGCAACCCGTCCTGACTGCCGCAGAGATCACAGGGGATGATGGGATAGTTCATCGCTTTGGAAAACCTCTCACAATCGATCTCGGCCACATGAGCGAGGGGACGGTACAGGAACAGGTCGCCCTCTTCGTTCACCAGTTTCGGCGGCATGGTCGCAAGGCGGCCACCGTGAAACAGGTTCATGAAAAAAGTCTCCAGTATGTCGTCGCGGTGATGGCCAAGAACAACGGCGCTACAACCTTCCTCGCGTGCGATCCGGTAGAGGTGCCCGCGACGCAGGCGCGAACAGAGCGCGCAAAATGTGCGGCCCTGGGGGATCTTGTCAATGACGATGGAGTAGGTGTCCTGATACTCGATCCGATGCGGCACCCCCATCTTCTCAAGAAATTCAGGCAGAACGGTGGCGGGAAAGCCCGGCTGCCCTTGGTCGAGATTGCAGGCAAGCAGGTCAACCGGCAGGAGCCCGCGCCATTTCAGCTCATAGAGCACCGCGAGCAGGGTATAGCTGTCCTTGCCGCCTGAGAGGCACACCAGCCAGCGGGCGCCGGCGTCTATCATGCGGTATTGATCAATGGCTTCGCGCGCCGCGCGCACGATGCGTTTGCGCAGTTTCTTGAATTCGGTTGTGGATGGCGCACCGGCAAAGAGCGGATGGATATCGTCAGCTGTGTCGAACATGGGGGCATCCCGGGTTGAGTTTGCGCCTCTATACCGCCAATGCGGCTGAACCAAAAGCGGGCGCGAGACGTAGTCAGACTATATGGGGAGAGCGTCATGATCCGCAGGTTTTCTATTCTCTTTTGTGGTTTTCTGCTTGCGGGCTGCGTGGGCAAGCCGTCGCTGGAGGATGAACCCCTCTCGCCCTTGGAGCTGAACCTCGAAGAGTTCTTTGACGGGCGCGTGGTTGCGTTTGGGCAGTTCCAGGACGTGTTTGGCGCCGTGCGGCGGCGCTTTGACGTGGACATCTACGGCACGTGGGATGGTGAGAAACTGCGGCTGGTGGAAGACTTCGTTTACGAAGACGGCAGTCCCGAGCAACGGATATGGACGTTGCAAAAGACCGGAGCTGAGACCTGGCGTGGCACCGCACCCGGTGTGATTGGCGAGGCTACCGGGGAAGAGCGGGGCGATACGTTCAACTGGACATATGAAATCGACTTGCCGGTGCCCGATGGCACTCTGCGCGTCACGTTTGATGATTGGATGTGGCTGTTGTCCGAGGATCGGATCCTGAACCGCGCCTATATGAAGCGATTTGGCGTCGACATCGGCGAGGTCATCATCACCTTCGAGAAGCAGCGCTAATCGCCATGATCGGAGTGCCGCTCCGGCACCGGGTCATAGCCGCTGTTGCCCCAGGGGTGGCAGCGCCCGATGCGCCGGATGGTCAGCCATGCCCCCTTCAGGGCCCCGTGTGTGGCCAAAGCTTCCAGCGCATAGGCGCTGCAGGTGGGTTGGTATCGGCAGTTGTGACCCACCCAAGGGCTCAAGAGTAGCCGATACGCACGGATGGGGAGGGCGAAGAGATGTGCAAGTGGGCTCATCTCAGACGTGCGTGCAACCGATCGATTGCAGTTTTCAGGTCAGCGGTGAGCTGGCTGAAGGGCAGGGCGGCCGTCTGATCGCGTCGCCCAATCAGAACATAGTCAAGGCCGTCACGCCCATGGTGAGCCAGCACGAGCCGTGCGGCTTCGCGCAAACGACGTTTGGCGCGGTTGCGCGCGACGGCATTGCCAACTTTTTTGGAGCAGGTATAGCCCACGCGGATGCCTGTCGCCTCATCACCCGCTCTGACGCGCAGTTGCAAGACGAAACCGGGCATAGCGACGCGCATGGCCCGCGACGCGCGCTGAAAATCCGCGCGCTTTTTCAAGACCTGCAAACGAGACGACGCCGCCGCAAGTGCATCGCGCGTGTCCAAGACCCGGGGCGATGCGGCTTGCGGCGGCGTCATATCAGTTGACCGGTCCAAAGGCGCGATTTACGCGCTCAGCGACTTCCGGCCCTGGGCGCGGCGCGCGTTGATGATCTTGCGGCCCGCTTTGGTGGCCATGCGCGCGCGGAAACCGTGGCGCCGTTTGCGCACGAGGTTGGAAGGTTGATAGGTGCGCTTCATCGCTCCGTCTCCATGTCTGCTGTCCAGCGGCGCGGAATCGCATCGGCCCCCGGTGTCATTCGAAGCCCGTGCTCTAAAGCGGTCTGCGGCCCAAGTCAAACCCTGCAGAGGCCAATCTGGCCTGATATTGCAATATTTTCGCGCAGCACACCGTAAGTGCGCGTCAACTTGTTTCAGTTACGTGGGGTCGGGGCGGTCTGGATCGCGAAAACCGTCACGCCAGATCAAGCGCCCGTGATGGGGCTATCGCTGACGCAGGGAAACCGTCATCTACCTAGTAAGTTGAAACACGCGCTCTGAGAGGACAGTCACATGTCGGATATGACAGACCAGCCGAAATCCGGGGACGAACCGGCGCCCAAATCGGGCCTGATGCGGCATCTACCGCTGATCCTGATCCTCTGCGTTGCGGGAATTGGTGCCTTCACTCTGCGCGACTATCTCAGTTTCGATGCGCTGCGGGACAATCGCGAAGCACTTATCGCCTTTCGTGATGCGAATTTCATCGGCACTGTCCTGGTCTTCCTGGCCGCTTACATCGTGATCGTAGCCTTTTCGCTGCCCGGTGCGTTGGTGGCCACGCTGACGGGCGGTTTTCTCTTTGGGACATTCGGTGGGTCGGCGCTGAGCGTGATGGCGGCCACCATCGGCGCAACTGTGATTTTTCTGGCGGCCCGACACGGGCTGGGTGAGAAGCTCAAGGCGCGCATGGATGCCTCGCAAGGCACCGTGCGCAAGATCAAGGAGGGGATCGACGAGAACCAATGGTCCATGCTGTTCTTCCTGCGGCTGGTGCCTGTGGTGCCGTTTTTCGTGGCCAATCTGGTGCCTGCCTTCCTCGCCGTGCCAGTCTACCGCTATGTCGTCTCGACCTTTCTGGGCATCATCCCCGGCTCTCTGGTCTATTCCTCGGTCGGCTCCGGGCTGGGCACTGTGTTTGAGCGCGGCGAAAGCCCTGATCTGGGGATTATCTTTGAACCACACATCCTGCTTCCGATTCTGGGCCTCTGCCTTCTGTCGGTCCTTCCGGTGGTGATCAAGGCGATCACCGGTAAGAAGGGGCTCTGAACCATGACGCGGATGAAGACGGATGTGCTGGTCATCGGCGCTGGCTCCGGCGGGTTGTCCGTGGCGGCGGGCGCGGTTCAAATGGGGGCCGAAGTGGTTCTGCTCGAAGGCCACAAGATGGGCGGCGACTGCCTGAACTACGGCTGTGTGCCCTCCAAAGCCTTGATCGCCAGCGGCAAGGCTGCTTATGCGCAGCGTCATTCGGCGCAATATGGGGTTGCTGATGCGCCTGGTGCTGCGGACTATGCTGCCGCGAAGGACCATGTGGCGAATGTGATTGCCCAGATTGAACCGGTCGACAGCCAGGAGCGGTTCGAGGGGCTGGGCGTGCAGGTCATTCGGGAATTTGGCCACTTCATCTCGCCCACCGAAGTGCAGGCGGGTGAGATTGTCATCACCGCGCGCCGGATTGTCGTCGCAACCGGGTCTTCCCCTCTGATACCACCGATCCCGGGCCTCGACAGCGTACCTTATGAGACCAACGAGACGCTATTTGACCTGCGGGAGCCGCCCGAACATCTGCTGATCATCGGCGGTGGACCCATTGGTATGGAGATGGCGCAGGCGCACATCCGTCTGGGCAGCAAGGTCACCGTGATCGAAGGCGCCAAGGCGCTCGGCAAGGATGACCCGGAGCTGGCTGAGGTGGTGCTGACGAGCCTGCGCGATGAGGGTGTTGTCATCGAAGAAGAGGCCAAGGCGTCGCAGATCAGGGGCGCTGCCGGAGCCATCGAGGTGCTGACCGAGGATGGCCGGTCGATCAAAGGAACGCATTTGCTGATGGCAGTTGGACGCAAGACCAACACCGCCAAGTTGAACCTGGAGTCTGCGGGGGTCGAGACCACGCGCACAGGCATCAAGGTCGATGACGGCCTGCGCACCACCAACCGCCGTGTCTATGCCATTGGCGACGTGGCGGGCGGGTTGCAATTCACCCATGTCGCCGGATATCACGCAGGCGTTATCATCCGCTCGATGCTCTTTGCGCTGCCATCAAAGGCCAAGACGGCCCATATCCCATGGGCGACCTATACGGACCCGGAGCTTGCTCAGGTCGGCCTGACCGAAGATCAGGCGCGCACGGTTCACGGCGACGCGTTGGAGGTTGTGCGGTTCCACTACACGCATAACGACCGCGCCATTGCCGAACGCAAGACCAAGGGCTTTATCAAGGTGATGGTGGTCAAGGGCCGCCCCGTCGGCGCGTCGATTGTCGGCTATCAGGCGGGCGAGCTGATCAACCTCTGGGCGCTTGCACTGGCCAACAAGATGAAGATGAGCCAGATTGCCGCCATGGTGGCCCCGTATCCCACAATCGGTGAGGTCAACAAACGCGCGGCTGGCGCTTATTTTAGCCCGCGGCTCTTCGACAGCCCCATGGTCAAGCGCGTTGTGGGGCTTGTCCAACGCTTTGTCCCGTGAAACGCTGATCTCATGTTCAACTCGCTCTCAGGCCGGCTGATAGTTTTGACGATCATCTTCGTGATGATCGCGGAAATCCTGATCTTTGTACCCTCCATCGCTCGGTTTCGCGAAGACTATATGATGAACCGGCTGGAGCGGGCGCAGATCGCGTCGCTGGCTTTGCTGGCAGATGATATGATCGACCGGGAACTGGAGGCGGAGCTGCTGGAGAATGCAGGCGTTTTCAACGTCGTACTGCGCCGCGATCAGGTGCGCCAACTGATGCTTGCCTCTGACCTGCCGCAGCCGATCTCGCAGACCTATGACATGCGCGACAACTCGGCTATCCTGCTGATCCGCGACGCGCTGACCCGCTTTGTCTCGCCCGAGAATGAGGTGATCCGGGTGATCGGCGCCCCGGTGCGCGACGCAGGCCTGCTGATCGAGATCACGATGGAGACGGCGCCACTGCGTATGGCCATGATCGACTATGGCATTCGTATTCTGATCCTCTCTGCAGTGATTTCGATTGTCACCGCCTCACTGTTGTTTGTGGCCATGCGGGCCTTGCTGCTGAAGCCGATCAAGGCTGTGGTGGGGCACATGCAGAACTATGCCGCAGCCCCGGAGGATGCCCGGCGGATCATCACGCCTTCGGCCGGCGTGACCGAGCTGCGCGAAGCGGAAGAGGCGCTTCAGACGCTGGAAACGGACCTTACCCAGGCGTTACGCCAGAAGGACCGGCTCGCCCAGCTCGGCAGTGCTGTGAGCAAGGTCAGTCATGATTTGCGCAATATTCTGACCACGGCCCAGCTCTTTACCGATCGTATTGAGATGAGCGAGGACCCGGCGGTCAAACGCATGGCGCCAAAGCTTGTTGGCAGCATCACCCGCGCGGTCCATTTGTGTGAGAGCACGCTGGCCTTCGGCAAGGCGG
The DNA here is from genome assembly GCF_009811755.1 of Roseobacter cerasinus. Classification (GTDB taxonomy): domain Bacteria; phylum Pseudomonadota; class Alphaproteobacteria; order Rhodobacterales; family Rhodobacteraceae; genus Roseobacter; species Roseobacter cerasinus. The sequence goes on along the minus strand of NZ_BLIV01000001.1, from coordinate 412,694 downwards.
AGGAGCCAAGCCCGACGCTGACTGTGCTGCCATTAGCCGATCTGGTGGAAGAGGTGATCGAGAGTGAGCGCCTTGCCATCGGAGAGGCGGACGTGAGCTTTGCCTGTGCCGTGCCCTTTGCCATGACCGTGCGCGCTGATCCGGAGCAGCTCTACCGTGTGTTGGCCAATTTGCTGCGCAACGCCCGGCAGGCGCTGATCGCCGCGGCGCGTCCTGGAGAGATCAGCGTCGGTGGACGCGAAGATGACAGCGCGTGGTGGATTGAAGTCACGGACACCGGCCCCGGCCTGCCACCCAAAGCTCAGGAGCATCTCTTCACGCCTTTTCAGGGTGGCGCGCGTAAAGGGGGCACAGGGTTGGGCCTGGCGATTTCGGCGGAGTTGATCCGGGGTCATGGCGGAACACTCCAGCTCGCCTCAACCGGGCCCGAGGGCACGCGGTTTCTGATATGCCTTCCGAAGGGCGATGGAACTCTGACGGTTGCACCACAACTTACGCAATCAGAGCGCACACCTGTCTGAGCGCAGTGGCACGCGGCTTTGCAGCGTTTCTGCGGTGGGGATCATTTTTGGACCAATTGGGCTTGCATAACCCGTCACACGGCACTAAACCGCGCGGTAGTGGACCGATAGCTCAGCTGGATAGAGTACTTGACTACGAATCAAGGGGTCGGGGGTTCGAATCCTCCTCGGTCCGCCACTGCACCCTAAAAGATACACAAAGAACAGCATCTTAAGGTGATCCGGCGATATGATCCCGCCGATTTTCCCACCACTAGAATGTAGTTTGCCTGTCATTCTTCCTCTAGCCCGATCCTGGGCCAAACCAGAGAAGGAAATGACATGAACACTGGATTGAACCGTCGCCGCCTGTTGATCGGGCTTGCTGCAGCATCCGGTGCCGCGGCTACTGCAAGCGCCGGAGAAGCGGAAGCGGCTTCTGGACAACGAACAGCGCCGTAAGCGAGCGCGTGCCAAGAGAGATGCGGACCGGATGCAGCGGCAGCTTGAGGCAGAGGCCCGACAAAGCGCATAAGCTGCAAAAGCGGCCGGTGCTTCAGATTGATCAGGGGCACCGGTAGGCGTCGACCTGAACGATTGTGCCGTCTTCGTTCGAACTGGTGTTGGTCAAGACAAACGCGTTACCGCCTCTGGCTGCTACGTCATTCCTAGCCTTGTTCATGGCACTGCCGGTGTTTCCAGCCGCTGATATCCCGAAGTGTTCTGACGCGGACACAGGACCAAGAAACTCACACCCATCCGTTGTAACCGTTGAGATCTGGCGCACTTGTTGCGCTGCTGGCGTGAGTTCCGTGCTGCATCCAGCAATGACCAAAACTCCCAAACCAAAGACCATCGCGCGCATCTGTGGATCCCCTTTTCCCGTCCAAATTCGTCCTGCCGTTGAAGCCTAATAGAGTTGCGTTCCTTAATCGTGTGTTAAGATCACAGAGCTGGAGCGGAAACGATCTGTCGAATTACTGGTTGATATTGACACTATCGCTCTCGAACCACAGGTTCTTGGCCTTCATCATGGGTCTCGGTCAACACCAACAAACCACGCAGTCGGTACCGTAGAATGCTGTCCTTCGTCCAGCGTGAGCCAAAGGTCGGTAGTGCGGGACTGAGCTTTCGTCCGCGAGCACGCCTTGAACGACTGGTTTAGTTTATCAGAGGAGAGCTACGCAGCACTCTGATAAGCTGCGGAAACCCTAACAATCTCCTGCTCTAGAGTAGAAAGTTGTGTCTGAAATTTCTTGAGTGACTTGTGGTTCTCTTCGACTTGGTAACGCAAGTCTCTGACGTCCCATTCGCGTGGCCTCCGAATGTTGCGTGCCTTTCGCATTCCGTGCAATCTGATCTTACCAAATTTGTATCGCGAAAGAGCTTCCATCAACGAATTGAGCTCTGAAAACTCCGACTGGGCGAATACGTCGGCATGCTCCTCAATCACTGAGTTTGCCCGAGCAAAGGCTTTCAAAAAGTCATGAAGCGTATCTTCGTTGACGTGACGCCAAAGGACTTCGCCTGTGGCCTGAAGTTCACTTAACCTTCTCAAGATTGACTTCCAAGCTTGCTCATTATCGCCATAAATCTCTTCATTGATAACTCCCGGGAAACGCTCAGCAAAGACAGCATGTATCCTTGCTACGCCACCGTCCCAGTCGTCGGCTAGGTCGACCCATTGAAGGTCGTGAAGCGTCTCTCCTCCGCCAATCGCCAGCGCCGGAATATCACACTCATCCAGTTTGATAGGTACAAACCAAGCACGGCTGTCCGGGTACTCCTGAAGCATTTCAGCCGCAATTCTCAGCTCAGAGTTCATAAAGCTTCGGTCCTTGTTAGTGAGCACGCTTGAAAAGCAAGCCAAGAAACCGGAGCCATCGCGAATAGCGTCACGAATAGCGGCTTTCCAACGCGTGCCGGCCGCTATTTCGTTCCGATCGATCCAAGTGAGAATGCCGAGTCTTTGGAGGTCTTCTTCGAGACGCTTAATTGCCGCCTTGTCCTCCCGACAGTAAGAAATGAAAACGCGCTTCGTCATAGCAGATCCCTTCAGCCTACCTTCTAGTAACGCATAAGAAAGTGATTTCTAAAAGGCTCCAAGCCACATCATCAAGAGACATACGCACAAGATAGTTCGTCTGATAGCGTGACCATTTCAGAAGCATTGGTGGACCCTGGCGCGCCTACGCTTCCGCGGAACACGTATCGATCTCCAGGCTTAAGAACAAAGCGTGCAGATAACGACTGTCCTCGAGCAATCCTCTGCCCTGTGAAACGGCGAACATGAAGTCCGGTTGCAACCGCCTTACAAGAAACAGCGCGAGGGCCCTCGTTTACGTAGTCAATCTCGAAATCTGCGACCCAGTTGAGTTTCGTCAAACTTCCTCTTGGCTGGCGCCCCCGGAACTCTGACCAACTAGTCGCGTTGTTGTCGATTAAAACCAGACGTGTGGCGTCGATCGGGAGGCTACGCTGCACCAATCGCTGCTCCTCGAACCGGCGTTCAACGCAGTCAAGATATGACCTAAATACTTGAACCCGGGCCTCGCTATCCAGGGTCGGATCTTCAAAGATGATTCCTCTAATGGCTTCGCGAGACTCAGCGCTGATCTCCGCTGATGTTAGATCGACAGCGGCCTGAAGACGTTTCTCACTATCCGAACTTAAACCGGCGCTGCATACGCCAATTGTGTTCGCAGTCGCATCCGAGACTAGTGGCTTCGTACCGATGGTTTCGTCAGGTTCCGAAGTTTGGGTACATCCGACTAAAAGAAGCGCAGCAGCTGACGACCAGAAGTTCTTCACAAGCCCGTCTGTTCTCTCACGCAGCCCAGAAATAAGTTGTACAGTTCCACGATGTTTTTTTCGGTAACTGCGGGTGAACTGAGCAATGCTGTTCGAAGGTCTCTTTCCACCTCAGCGGAGATTTCTCCGGACGCTTTGGCCTTTTCAATGACTGCAGCCAATGAGGCCTTTGTGGAGTCAGAAAAGCCCCCTCCGCACAGAGCGGCAATTCTTCTTGAGTCCGCTTCTGATCCCGAGACAGAGGGCGTTTCGTTGCTGCAGGCCGCGAGAACAATACAGATCGACGCCGCAAATAAACTGGGTTTGCTTATCCGGTTAGCAATTCTGTTCATGAAAGTGCTTTCTTTAACTATCTATCCAACGCGCTGCCAACAAAAGACTGGGATAAGGCGACCGATAACAGAAATGTCGAATTCAGCCGACGTCGTAGTCCTTCTTTGTTATCGACAGTCGCAATCGAATGCTAAGACCTCAAAGAAGATAAGTCTACAGCGTAGCCCAAGTTGGGCAGCGCGATAACGGTTTGATGGATCGTCTCAGAAGCGCCAGCGTGGCCCCTCCAGAGGTTTTCGCGGTAACCTTAACGAGACCCGCTAGAGGGCATTCTGACAGCCCTACGTGAGCGTGAGGTGCCATAGATCGCACCAGGCTACCCCCGTTATGAACCGCGCTTGTGTATCAGTCGTCACTATTATTGTCGCTGCACTCCTTGGGCAAGCCGGCCCGGTCGCAGCCAGTAGCGGGCCCATCGCGCATATCCTTTGCGCCTCAGGCGAAGACATGCGCCACAGGCTGGAAACTCGATATCGTGCGCACCGGGCTTGGGCCGGGCTGCGGGGCCCAGATGAGGTCATGGAGCTTTGGGAGAATGCGGAGGGTGAGTGGACCCTGATCATCACATATGCGGACGGTAAACGGTGCATCGTGGCCATGGGCGAGGCGCTGTCGCCCATCGCGGGTATGCCCCACGGCTGATTTACCGGTTGAGGGCGCGCGGAAACGCGCCCTCCTTGGGGTGTCAGGCTTCCGGTGTACCAAGTCTCGCCAAAGTGACATGGGTCTTTACTCGATATGACAGCATGCCACGGTCGTTCGTATGCCCTTCAAGCAGCCGCCCAAGCTCAGTTTCAAAGTCACAGGCTTGGCTACCCAGCTTCGAGCGGGCAAAAGTGTTTCGCGACTGCTGGCACAGCACGAAACTGTCGATCGTCTGCTCAAACGGATCAGAGACAAAGTCGCGTGCTTGGACAACGTCCACGAAATCCAGGTGCCGCGTGCGCGAAGATTGCCATTCTTGTGAACCAAACGGTCGCCCTGTCGCTTTGGGCACCCATTTTTCCAGAAAGGCCCGGAACTCCGGCGCCCATGCGGGCTCAAACGGGTCGTCCCCGACGACGATCGCAATGAGATGATTGGGGACAAGATGGTGTTGCAGTTTGTTGAACAGTACCACCGGGTCCATCCAGTGGATGCTAGATGCAAAGGTCACCAGATCGAACCGGCCATGCAGTGCAGCATCTTCTGCTTTGGCGCACAGCCAATGAATGTTTGCAGCATCGCCATTGTCGAGGGACTTGCCCAAGTTGATCATGTTTGCAGATGGATCAACGGCAACGACCTGGTCAAAGTATTTGGCCATAGGCCGCGCGATCTTACCCTCACCACACCCCAGGTCGAGCAATCGACCGCACGAGGGCGCCTTATCCAACACAAAGGCATAGGCTCCGTCGGCATAAGGCGGCCGATGCCGATAAAGATCGGCAACCTCAGCTGCCATAAAGGACGTGCCTTTCAGGTCGTCAGGCGTGCGGGTCTGCTGTCGGGTCATCAGTTACATCACCAACCCAAGGCGCTTCAAATAAGTAAACCCCTGCGGGATGTCCGACTTGCGGCGAAGCTCCAGGACCAGATGCGGGTCGGATGCGCATTCGGACAAGGCACGAAACACCTCTTGCCAGTGGATCTCACCCTCGCCGGGCGCCCAGTGCCGGTCGGCGTGGCCGTCCAGGTCTTGCAGGTGCACGTGTCGCAGCTGGTCGCTGGCATCCCGGACAAAGTAATCCACTGGTGGCGCGCCTGACATGCGGCGCGCTAGATGCGCATGGCCTGTGTCGATGGAAAGGGCAATAGCGTCACTTTCAAAGCTGTCGACCATGGCCCGCCTGCTTGCCGGGTCCACATCCAGAATGTTTTCGATCACCAGGGTGATCCCAGCCGTCTCTGCCGCTTTGATCACGGGCATCATCACATCATGGATGCGGGCCAGCTTGGTGTCCCAATAGTTCGGCTTGTTGAGACGATTCCATTCGTACCAGCGGGTGAGGGGCGAGTGCAGCACCATTTGCCGCGCACCGACCCGCTCGGCGGCCTCAAGTGCTTTGAGGTAGCGCGCGGTGATGATGGGGCGGACTTCAGGGTCCTTGTTGTCCATGTCCAGCCCCTCGTAAGGCCCGTGCATCCCCAGCCGTCCACGAAACCCCGTCAGCGCCGCTTTCGAGGCGGCAATGCGGTCTTCAAACTCAAGCGCGAGGTCTTGGTGGGTGCTAAAGCCTTGCAACTCGATGTCGCGGTCGGCGTCAAAAAGCCAATCGCGGTGATCGCCAATTTCATGTGGTGCCAGGCAAGCACCGACTTTAAGCGGTGTCATAGGTCTGAGCCCTTCTTGGGTCTGAGATATTGAGATAGGCTAAGAGTCCTCCTTTGAGGCGAAATGCCATATCGGGAAGATCCCACCAACAACCGGTGGACAGCGGAGTGGTCCTTCAGAGGTTCGGACGGCGTAGCGGCGCAACCTCCAAAGCAAAGCCCTGCTGAGAGAACGCAGAAAATCTGGTTCAGGCCCAAAGCTGTCGCCATTCGTGACAAGACGCTGGCATGGGGGTACATGAGCCTGCCAAAACCCATGATCCGCGTGATCGCGAGGCCAAGGCCTGGCACGTCGTCCCGATTCAACGTCATGCAGCGAGCGGTATCGCGCGATAGGCTGCGCGGCCCGCCACCCAGGTCCCTTGGATCGCGGGGGTTTGCCCCTTGGGCCAGTCTACCAGCACAAGGTCAGCCCGTTTGCCGACAGCGATTTCGCCCCGGTCATCCAATCCCATGGCCCGCGCCGGACCGCTCGACACAAGCGACCATAGTGTCGACCGATCCGCCCGTTTCTCCCGGTCCAAACGGTCCACCGCTGCCAGCATGGCGGGGTAGTAGTAGTCAGAAGCCAGGGCATCACACAGGCCCGCTTCAACCATGTCACCGGCCCCAAGCGAACCGATATGGCTGCCGCCACGTACCGCATTGGGCGATCCGAAGACGATCATATCACCGTTGGTGCGCGCTTGCTCGACCGGACCCATCGTCATCGGAAACTCGGATGTGGATGCCCCGATGCTGTTGTAAAACCGGCGTGTTTCAGCCTGGGTGTCATCGTGGCTCAGCATCGGTATACCCTTGGCGCGGGCCTTTGCCGCTACGCTTTGCAGCGTTTCCACAACCTCCGCCCGCCGGTTCCAGACCTTGTGCACCAACGCCTTGTGGTCGTCGTAGTCCAAGCCCGACCTTTCTGTATGCTTGCGATAGCGTTTTTCGAACAATGCCGCATCGCTCAGATCCATGATCTTGAACTCCGGACTATGCTCAAAGGGGCGCTCCTGCATCACCGTGTCGGCGCTGCGCATCGCCATCGAGAGGTGATCGTTGAAGGCAAGAGACGGCGTGAGAGGCGCGTCCATCGCCCAGTCGAGGGTATCCAGTGCCTCAAAGGCGAATGTTTCCCAACGGAGTTGGAACCTGTTTTCAACCATTAAGCGCGGCGCCAAGTTCATGATTGCTTGCATCATGGTGCGCCCGCGCTCGACGCTGCGCAGACCCGGCTCATAGCTTAACGTGATGGAGTGATAGGTCGTCGCGATTCCGTTCGCGGCAAGTTGCCGGTCGGTTTCCAAAACGGCGGTTTCCATCGGAAAGAACACGCCTGGGCGCGGCATGACCTGCCGCTCAAACGCGTCGCCATGCACGTCGATCAGTGCCGGCGCGAGGATCATGTCACGGGCGCCGATTTGGGTGCCCCGAACCGGTCCACCGATTTCAACAATGCGACCATCCTGCATCGTAACGGTTGTGTCCGCGATCTCGCCGGGCAAGTAGACCTCTGCCCCCACAAAGGTTTGGATCATGCCTGACGCTCCAGGATGAGGTGCCAGTGCCAGGATCCGGGCTTTTCATGCTCGCGGTCCTCCATCCACATCACCTCAAACCCTTGGAAAAGAGCCAGCATCTCCACTGCGCCACAATAGTAGTGGGGGTGACGCTTGTCTGATCCGTCTTCATCAAACACCCAGGTGTTACGGGAAATCTCACGTGGCTCATTGAGCTTTTCACGGTCAATCCAGAGGCGGCGCTTTGACAGCATCGTCAGCATGAACGTCCCGCCCGGCTTCAGGACCCGGCGCACTTCGCTGATCGTGTTGAGCAGCACAGTTTCATCACCATGATAGATCACGTTCCAGCTGAGCACGTGGTCAAACGCGCCATCCTCGAACGGCAGGTCATCCATGCGGCCAAGCGTGGTCTTCACGCCGATGCCCGCCTTGTCGATCTCGGCCAGACCCTCAGGGGCAGCATCAAGCGCGGTCAACTCGAAACCCGCAGCTTGCAGAGACAGCGCGTGGCGTCCCACGCCGGCCCCTAGGTCAAGAATGGCAGCGCCCGCTGCCAATTCCTCAGCCCAGCGTTTGACATCCGCCTCAGGCGTCAACCATTTCGAGCCCTCTTCGATCTCGTCCCAGATCTTGCTCCAATGCTGATCCGCTGTGTCGGTTTTGGTGATGATGTTCAACGCACTACTCCAATGATCTTGGTCCGGGCCCAGCCCGACAGGTATTCGATTGAGATGACCACAACGGCGATCATCAGGATAACGGTCATGGCGGTCGGATAGTCAAAGAGGTCAAAGCCCACCTTCAACTCGATCCCGATGCCCCCGGCACCGACAAGGCCCAAGATGGTCGAGGACCGCACCGCCTTTTCCGTTGCAAAGAGCGAGGTCGAGATGAAAGCCGGCATGGCCGCTGGGATGGTGGCGCAGGCCACCACATCCAGTTTGCGTGCGCCTGTCGCCGTCAGGCTTTCAGAGGAGCCCTTGTCGGCCGCCTCCATGTCATCGGCAAAGAACCGGCCACAAAAGCCGATCGTGTCGATGGCAATCGCCAGCATACCCGCAAAGGGCCCAAGGCCCACCGCAACCACAAAGACCAAGGCCCAGGCGATATCCGGCACTGCGCGGATGAACCCCAGCGCGGTGCGCACGATCTGATTAATCCATGTTGGCGCGATCAGCCCACGCGCGGCCAAAAGCGCTACAGGCACTGACAGGGTGATCCCAATGACCGCACCGGCCAGAGCGATCTGCAAAGTCTCCAGCATCTTCCAGCCCAGCCGCGCAAGCACCTGAGGTTCCAGGTTGGGTGGGAAAGCACGGTCCAGAAAATCTGCAAAGCGCGGCGGAGATGACACGACCTTATCGATGGAAAAGCCGGCCCCGGTAAAAGACCACAGAATGATCACGATGGCCGCGGCATAGCCCAGAAAGGCCAAGGCCGAAGGGCGCTCAAACCGGGCAGGAAGCGATGCGTCAGTCATAGAGCCCTCGCAGTTGTTCCGCATTCAGGCTGGCCGCACGCGCGTCCAAAGGCATACCGCCATTTGCCAGACCAAGAATGCGGTCACCGTATTTGAGTGCATGATCTATATTGTGCGATATGAAGATCACCGTGACCCCCTCTTGCCGGGCGAGGTCAAAGAAAAGATCCATGACATCTTCCCCCGCTGCCGGGTCCAGAGAAGCGGTCGGTTCATCCGCGATCAAGATCCTCGGCTGACCGACCAGCGCTCGCGCGATGGCGACCCGTTGAGACTGCCCACCGGACAAACGATCGGCTCGGCGCTGCGCAAGTTGGGCGAGCCCGACCTTCTGCAAAGCAGCCATCGCAGCTGCGCGCGAGCGCGCTGGTGCAAGGCTTTGACTCCAGTGACGCAGCCCCGGCTTTTGCCCCAACAGCCCCTGCACCACGTTGGACAGGACCGACAGCCTCGGCACCAGATTGTGCTTTTGGCTGACCAGACCGATCTGCGCCCGCATGGCACGCAGACCGGAGCTTGAGGCGCTGCGCACATCCGTGCCCACCACATCAATTGAACCTGCATCGGTAGGGATCAGTCCCATCAAGCAGCGCAGCAGCGTGGACTTTCCGGTCCCGTTCGCGCCGACGATGGCGACAGCTTCGCCCCGTGATAGCCCAAAAGAGACATCGGAGAAAACCGGCGTTCCGGCAAAGCTTTTTGCCAATCCTGTTACGCGCAAATCAACAGGCAAAACCGGGGCAAATGACTCTGCCCCGGTCCCGTCTGGCCGCGTGTCCGCGACCAGCGTTTCGACCGACAAGTCAGTCACCGATGAAATTGTCGAACTGGGGGTAGCCTGCGTTCGAATACATCGAGCGGACGTAGTCATAGGCGCTGTCCTCGATCTCAACGAGGTCCATGCCAACGTATTTGTCGTTCTCTTCATGGGCGGTGATGCCGGCAATGATGCTGTCTTTGTTGGCGATGATGGCCTGCTGAACGGCAGTCGCCGCTTCTGCCGGTACATGCGCGCCAACCATGATCATATCATTCGGTAAATCGCCGGACCGTGCGATCATTTTGAAAAAGCCGTAAGGCAGTTCGGTTTCCTTGGCCCGGACGTTCAGCCAGCTGCCCGCATTTGAGCCAAGCGCATCCACATCGCCGTTCTTCAGCGCTTCATGAGCGATGTTACGGCTCGTATGCGTCTTCTCAATATCGTTGACCGGGTCGAGACCGTAATCAGCCAGCACTTGCATCGGGCAAAGCATGTTAGAGGTGGAACCGATGTCACCGAACGCGACCTTCTTGCCTTTCAGATCGGCGACGGTGTTGATGCCACTGTCCGCCCGCACAACGATGGCGCAGTGATAGTCCGGGCGCCCCAAACCGATGATCGGCGTGGCATTGGTCAGTTTGTTTATGACCACGTATTCCGCGGGACCAGAGATCACGAAATCGACCGTTTCGCCGCGCAGTGCTTCGGCCGCGGCGGTGCGCGAATTCACGGCATAGAAATCAAATGTGTCGCCGGTTGCAGCTTCAAGCGCATTCTTGAACGGCCCCCACTCAATCTGCAGGCGCTCCATGCCTTCAACGTCCGTGACGGCCAGTTTCCAGGTTTCGGCATGTGCCGCGAATGCTGCGGATACAGCCAGCACAGCGCCAGCCAGAACAGAACGAAGTTTCATGGTGATTCCCCCATTTTGAAATTCATCCGGATGATTTGGCGGGAATGAAACAGCCAGGTGACAGAAGCATGGAGTTTTTATTTTCTCTGAGCATCGTCAGGCAGCTTCACCCACGGCTGTCACATGTTTGGAAGTAATGAGGGTCGTCTGGCGAGGTTTCGCCTGTAGAACAGAACTTAATTCTGTCACCGCAAGCCACCGCGAGCTTGCCTTCACCTGAACCTTTGCGAGGAACGCTCACACATCGCGCAAAGTAAACTGATGGCCACTTTGTAGAAATCGAACACGCAACCAAGCACCACCACAGGAGGCATCCACTTCGCCCCCGAGATTTTTTTGCGTCGGCCGCGAACCGCTCGTTGCTGACCATCAGATCAGAAAACCGACCGACAGCTCCGCCACGACCCACGATGATCCAACCCGTTGAAAGCGAAAGAGCGGATTAAGCTTCCCCGAAATTGACGCCCGCGAACGACCGGTTCGACGATATGCATTACGAATTCGCAAATGGAGTACTGCACATACAAAGAAATGCTGCGTGAGCAATAGCTGCAATTGCACAAGTCCGCTTTGTCCCGCGACTCGCTCGCCCAGGCATCCCGACCCGATGTCTCCTTTGGGCTGCTCGCTGTCGTTGATGGGTCGTGCGGCTAAGGTCGGCGAATGAGCCCAAACTACCGAATGCTGCGCTTTGCCCAAATTGCAGCAAAGCAAAGAAAAGCCGACGTTGGAGCTAACCAAACAATCGCGTCTTAGACGTGGCTTACAATCGTCGAGTGGGCGATTCGTCCAACCGTAGTGGCCGGAGGATTTGAAATTTTTTCAAAGCCTTTGCTCGCCCCAAAAAATGCGGACTAGTTGGCGCTACTTGACTCGCTGATCTGGGCTTCATCCAACGCAAGGGGTGCTCGGTCGGTCAGCGCTAAATTGTACTTAAGTGGAGTCGAATGCGAGACCGGTTGACCGTGCCGGAACACGGCAAGCCGATGCGCGCGCAGGCGGATTGCTTCGATTCTGTCTTTTGCCTGCAGGATCACAAAATTCGCATGGCTCCCTTTGGCAAGGCCGTAACCTTCCAATCCCATGATATGGGCCGAGTTCACCGTCACCGCGTCAAAGCACCAATCCATATCCGCGCGGCTTGACAATTGACCGACATGCAACCCCATGAAGGCCACGTCCAGCATGTCGGCCTTCCCAAGCGAATACCACGGGTCCATGACGCAGTCCGAGCCGAAGCCAACGGTGATGCCCGCGTCTCGCAGTTCGCGCACGCGGGTTTGGCCCCGACGTTTGGGATAGCTGTCGTGACGGCCCTGCAACATGATGTTGATCAACGGGTTCGGAATTGCATGAACACCCGCTTCGACCATGAGCGGGATCAGCTTGGAGACATAATAGTTGTCCATGGAATGCATTGAGGTCAGGTGAGACCCCGCCACGCGCCCCTGCAAACCCAATCGCTGGGTCTCGAAAGCAAGGGTTTCGATGTGGCGGCTTGAGGGATCGTCGCTTTCATCACAATGCATATCCACCATCAGCCCCCGTTCGGCGGCGATTTCACACAGCAGACGAACGCTTTCGGCCCCATCTGCCATAGTCCGTTCAAAATGCGGGATGCCCCCCACCACATCGACGCCCATATCCAAGGCGCGAATGGTATTTTCCATCGCGGTCGGATCGCGCAATACGCCGTCTTGCGGGAAAGCAACCAGTTGCAGGTCTATGTAATTCTTGACCTTTTCACGCACCTCCAGAAGGGCTTCAACGCCCTTCAACTCATCATCGCAGGTGTCCACGTGGCTGCGGATCGCACCGATGCCCTTGGCAATCGCCAGATCACAATAGCGCATGGCGCGTTCGACGATATCTTCGACCGACTGGATCGGCTTCAACTCGCCCCAAAGCGCGATTCCTTCCAGCAGCGTCCCGGAAACATTCATGCGCGGGGTGCCGAGAGACAACGTGGCGTCCATGTGGAAATGGGGATCAACGAAGGGCGGTGAGACGAGATAACCTTGGGCGTCGATCACCTCTTTCGCCTCGGCGGTGATACCGGCTTCGACTGCTGCGATCTTTCCGTCCCTGCACGCGATATCCACACCGGTTTGTCCGTCATGTGTCGTTGCATTCTTGACGATCAGGTCAAACATTGCGTGTCTCCGTTTACTTTGGCATTCAGATCGGTTGCGCTATCGCTGGCCCTTGAACCAGGGGGTCAGCAAAGCGCGTGGATAGTCCGCAGATCGGGCGGCTATGACAAGGGCGATGATGGACAGGATATAGGGTGCCATCAGGAAAACCTGCCCCGGCACCAGCGCGCCCATCTCGGTTTGCAAACGGACCTGCAAGGCATCGAATGCGCCGAACAACAACGCACCCAGCAGCGCCTTGCCCGGTCGCCAACTGGCGAAAATGACCAGAGCGATGCAGACCCAACCACGCCCGTTGACCATGCCAAAGAAGAAGGCGTCAAAGGCGCTCATCGTCAGGAAGGCTCCGCCAAGGGCCATCAAGGCCGACCCCGCCACGATTGCGCCCATACGCAACCCATAGACCGAAAGTCCTTGCGCATCGACGCTGTCGGGGTTGTCGCCAACCGCCTTGATGGCCACGCCAAGCGCCGTGCGGTTCATCACGTACCAGACCAGGCCCACCATCAAAAGCGCAAGCCATGTCAACGCTGTCTGCTGGAACAGGACCGGGCCAAGAAACGGCAGATCGGACAGCACAGGGATATCCAAAGCCTGAAACGGTTCGATGCGCGGCGGCGAGGACACGTTCGGAAGCGCGGTGCGGTATGTGTAATAGCTGACAGACGTGGCAAAGAGCGTGATACCAAGCCCCGACACGTGCTGCGACAACCCAAGCGGGACCGTCAATATGGCATGGAGCAGACCAAAGAACGCCCCCGCCAAAGCGGCGAACAGAACGCCGCCCCACAGCCCTGCGCCCAGCCAGACCGCCATCCAGCCGCACATGGCGCCCACAACAAAAATGCCTTCGATCCCAAGGTTCAAAACGCCTGCGCGTTCACAGATCAGCGCGCCCAGAACGCCAAAGATCAGCGGCGTCGCAATCCTGAGCGAGGCTGCCCAGAAACTGTCGCTCAGCAATATGTTCAGCAGGTCCATCATGCTTTGGCCGCCCTGGTGCGCAAAATGCGGTACCTCGCCAGAAAACCGCCGACCAGTACGCAAAGAAGGGACATCGAAACAACAAGGTCTGCCAGGAACGACGACACGCCCATCGCCCGGCTCATACTGTCGGCCCCGACGAAAACCGATGCAATGAACAGCGCCGCGATGACCACACCCACCGGCGACAGCCCCGCCAGCATGGCGACAACGATGCCGGTGTATCCGAACCCCGGCGACAGGTCCGAGGTCAGATACCCCTTCAGGCCAGCCACTTCGCTCACACCCGCCAAACCGGCCAAAGCACCTGAAATCGCCGCAACCACGAACAAGGACCGTCGCACATTTATTCCGGCGTGGCGTGCGGCCGCCGTGTTTTCACCAACCGCGCGCAGTTTGAAGCCCCAGACCGACCGCGCCAGCATGAACTGCGCAATCGCCGCCAGCACAAGCGCCAGGATCAGCCCCGAATGCACCCGCATCCGGTCCATCAGCGGCGGCAGCATCCCCTGATCCAGAACAGGTGCGGATTGAGGCCAGCCAAGGCCCATCGGATCCTGCAACGGACCCTCCAGCATCATCTGCAGAAAGATCAGGATGATGAAATTGAGAAGAAGCGTTGTGACAACCTCGTCCGCACCAAACCGCACTTTCAGATAGGTCGGGGCCATCATGCCAACGGCGCCGGCGGCGGCTCCGAGAAAGATGATCAGCGGCAACAGAAGCAGACCCGAAATATCAAGGAAACCGGACCCGATGCCCACAGCCGCCATGGCGCCCAGATACAGTTGCCCCTCGGCACCGATGTTCCACAGCTTGGCGCGGAAAGCCAAAGCGGCGGCAAGCCCGGTAAAGATCAATGGTGTGGCGCGTGTCAGCATTTCTGACACCGCAAAAACGGAACCAAAGACGCCTTTGATCATTTCGCCATAGGCCACCAGCGGATTGGCACCTGCCGCCAAAAGCGGGATTGCCGCAAAAGCCAAAGAAATCACCGCAGATAGCACCGGTATCCCGACGGCGAAGGCACGGGACGGGCTTTCGCGTGGTTCAATGCGGATCATGCTGGTTCCCCCGCCATCATCAGACCGATCTTTTCCCGGTCGTGGCTGCCCGCCTCAACCAGATTGCCATCGCGGATCACCACGACACGGTCCGCAAGACCCAGGATTTCGTCCAGGTCTTCGGAAATCAAAACCACACCCGCCCCGCGCGCGCGGGCCTCCAGCAGGCGGCGTCCAACTTCTGCCGCGGCCCCCATGTCCAAACCGCGCGTCGGCTGGTTTGCCAGGATCAGCCGGGGCCCGCGTTCGAAGACGCGCGCAAGGATCAGTTTCTGGATATTCCCGCCTGACAGCAGGCGCGACGGCGCGGTCACGCCCGGTCCCCGCACGTCATAGGCTTTGGCAAGTTTCTCGGCATTGGCCTGAATGGCGTCGCGCTTCAGCAAACCGCGGGACTGGATGGCCGGGTCGTCCAGCCGTTCTATCACCATGTTCTCGGCCACACTCATGGCACCGACAATGCCTTCGTGATGGCGGTCTTCCGGAATGCGCCCGACACCGGCCCTGACCATTGCGCCCGGGCCTGGCCTGGTCACGAGCGTGTCATTGACCGAAAGACTTCCCCCTTCAGGCTGTGCAAGGCCGGAAATCACATTGGCCAGCCCGCTTTGTCCGTTTCCGGAAATCCCGGCGACCCCAAGGATTTCATGCGCATGCACCGTCAGATTGACGCCCTTCAGCCTGTCACGCTGTGAACGCCCACCGACCGACACGTTCGACAATTTCAGTATCGGCATGCCGGGGGCCATATCCCGGCGGGCCACCTTTGGTGTATCCGCCCCGACCATCATACGGGCGATGGCCTTTTCATCCGCCTCCGCCGTCGCCATCTCGCCCACTTTCTTGCCGTGGCGAAGAACAGCGATGCGGTCGGAAAACGCCAGAACCTCGCGCAGTTTGTGGCTGATGAAGATGACCGACAACCCGTCCTTGGTCATCGCCTTGATGTTCTCGAACAGCGTGTCCGCTTCTTGCGGCGTCAAAACCGCCGTCGGTTCATCCAGCACCAGAATACGGGCATCCCGGTACAATGCTTTCAGGATCTCCACCCGCTGACGTTCCCCGACCGAAAGCCGACCCACAGGGACGTTCAGGGGTGCGCTCAGCCCGCTGCGTTCAATGATGCCTTCGATCTTAGCGCGCGCTGAACGCCGGTCACGTTTCAGGGCCAAAAGCGGCTCAGACCCAAGGGTGATATTGTCCAGCGCATTGATGTTTTCAGCCAGCGCAAAGTGTTGATGCACCATACCCACACCGGCAGCAAGCGCGGCCTGTGGATGGCCCAGCGGCAACGGGTGAAGCGTGCCGGTTTCGTCAGCCACCTCGACTCGTCCTGCGTCCGGCAAGTAATGCCCGAACAGCATATTCATCAGCGTGGTTTTCCCTGCGCCGTTTTCACCCAGAAGGGCAAGCACTTCGCCTTTTGCAAGGGTCAGGCTGACATTGTCATTGGCAATCACCGAGCCAAAGCACTTGCTGAGGCCGATAAGCCGGAGAGCTGTCAATTCTGCCATGGAAAAACGGGCTGGCGCAGCTGCCAGCCCGAAAGTCGTCAGTTGTCGGATACCGGACGGTCATCGTTCACGTTCACACGGAAGAGACCACCCAGAATTTCAGCTTCACGTTCTTTGACGGCAGCTGCGGTATCTGCCGATACAAGGCTTTCGTCCATGACAAGCGACCCGCCGCCATAGGCCATGAAGCTGTATTGGCCATAATCGGCGGCTTCGAAGGCGCCACTGGCCACATTCGCCACAGCCTTGTCGATGGTCGCTTCCATGTGCCAAAGCGCCGAGGCCATGATCGTGCCGGGATAGTCGCCAGAGGTGTCGATCACGTTGCCGATGGCCTTCACCCCGCGCTCAACCGCGGCGTCGGACACGCCAAAGCGTTCGGCGTACATGACGTCAGCGCCTGCATCCATCATCGCAAATGCACTTTCCTTGGCCTTTGGCGGATCATACCAGCTGTCGATGAAGTTCACGATGAATTTCACATCCGGGTTCACTTCGCGTGCACCGTCCATGAAGGCATGCATCAACCGGTTCACTTCGGGGATGGCATAGCCACCGACCATGCCGATCACATTGGACTCGGTCGCGGCCCCGGCGACCATGCCGGACAGGTAGGACGGTTCGTGAATCCAGTTGTCAAACACCGAAAAGTTGGGCGCGACGGAACCAAAAGACGACCCCATAAGGAACGCTGTTTCCGGGTAATCTTTCGCCACTTTGCGCGCGGCGCGTTCCAACCCAAAAACTTCGCCGACGATCAATTGCTGGCCGGCTTCCGCATATTCGCGCATCACGCGCTCATAGTCGGTGTTGGCGACATTCTCTGAGAACACATACTCTATGTCACCCCGCTCGGCGGCGGTGTTCAGCGCAAGGTGAATCCGGCTGATCCATTGCTGTTCCACGGGCAGCGTGTAGATCGCCGCGACCTTGACCTTTTCTGCGGCGGCGACTCCTGCCGCTAAAAGAGTCGATCCTGCGACCATGGCGGCAAGCAACGCCCTTTTCGCTACCATTATTTTTGACATGTTATCCTCTCCTGTTCGGCTTTTTTGTGTGTTCGTATATGCGTGGTGTGATCATTGCGCTCGGCTGGCTGGCGCCGCCCCGTTACACCGCGTCAGGCCCGCGTTTTCCAATGCGGGTCGATTGTACGTTTGTTGGCAGTGTCTTCCGCTCCCCACCAATGCCATGTGCGCGAATGCTGAAAACATTTACCTGCCCGGTCAAGAATTATCTGCACGATCGTGCAGAAAGTTTCCAAATCGGTTCGGGCTTGATAGTCTGATTGGCATCGGATGTTCAAAACGGCCCGTCCTTCGGCGCGACGTACCGTTCAGAGGATTGCATCAGCGTGAACAAGCAAAGCAGCGGAATACAGATCCGTCATCGCGAAGAAACAAGGGCGCAGATTCAGCAGGCCGCTGAACGCGTCTTTGCCGATTATGGCTATGTTGGCGCGTCATTCAGCCGGATCGCCGCTGAAGCCGGCCTGCCGAAATCCAACATCGTCTATTACTATCAGACCAAGGAAAAACTGTACCGGAATGTGGTCGAAAATATCTTCAATGTCTGGCGCGAGGCGGCGGACGTCCTGTCGCCAGAACGCGACCCGATGAACGCTCTGGGTGACTATATCGAAACCAAGCTCGAATTGGCTCGCACGCGCCCGCATGGCTCCAAAGTCTGGGCAAACGAGATCATTCAGCGCGCGCCCGTTGTGCAGGACTACTTGGAAGGCGAGCTGCGCCAATGGACCGATGATCGGATAGCGGTGATCGAATACTGGATCGCCCAAAAGCAGATCAGGCCCGTCAGCGCGCGACATCTGCTTTATGCAATTTGGGCGACCACGCAGCACTACGCAGACTTCAAACACCAAATCAGAACGTTGAACGACGATCTGGAACTGACAAACCAACAGTGGGAAGACACCAAACGCTCGCTTCGGGAAATCTTGCTGGAAGGCGTAAAGCTCTGATCTGGTCGAAATCTTCAAATTGGCGGTACTGGTGATCGCGCCTGCTAGGAAGGGGGTCAGTGCAGCCCAACGGCAACGTACCTTAGTGTCAGTTTGAGAAGAATCCCAGGTCGAGTGTCACGTGCTAGCATCTTTGCAGCCGTTGAAAATGACCGATTTACGCGCCAAGGACGCTTCTGTCTTTGGTCTAGTAGCCTCCAAAAGGAGACCTCGGTGAGGCAACGCTCAAAGTCGGCTTCTCTAATCGGGCGTTTGGGTCAAGTTCATTTCATCGTTTCATCTCCGTCTTGTTGAGATCGTTGTCTCTCATCCGGGTTACGCTTCTCTTCGCAGTCATTGGTGGCCCGGTTCGGTTGGACCGCTGCATGCATGTGTCGGATAGGATGTGGGGCGCCCCGCTTCGTCTCGCGCTTGATGTCACAGCAGACATATTAGGCGTCACCCACAGACCTCGTCCGGTAGGCATGTGCCTCCTGGCTCTTGATGAAGACCTTGCTATACCAGCCTGATCGCAGGACTTGGGCGATCCCTCGGGCATCCGTCTTGTCGGTTTGGTTCCGCATTGCTGACAGCACCGCATTCACCTGGCGCGCTTCCATACACACCACATCGAAGTCAGCGGCCCGCAGGCGCCTCCTTCGAACCATCAAAGGGGCCGACACGGCCGCGCAACTCGCGGATGATCTGTCTGCCATTTACGGTGAGATCGGCTGATGGGATCTCATCCCCAGAGCCCAGGCAGCTTTTCAACGGCGACCCAAGTGGCCGCGACGCAGCCCAATACGCCGGTGGCGGAGATCTGCGAGCCCTGCGCGTCCCGCTTCCGTGTTGAGGCTCACTATGACGACCCATGGAAGACCCCGATCACGCTGGCGCCTTTGCGGGTGCAGTACCAGGAGGGCGCGGTGATCTCGGAGGGAGGCCGAACCCGCGCTCTGGCGACCTTTGGCCTGCAGGATGGTGAGCAGATCCAAAGTGTGCTGCCTGAAGTCGGTGCTTACGATGATCGCGCACCTGAACCTGGTGCCATCACGGCACAGCTTATCCCCGAAGATGCCGGCGACCCGGCAGCATTGGAAGAGCAGATTGTCGGGGAACTGGCTGCGTTTGCGCAGACAATGGAAACGGCCATGCAGCCGTGGATCATCCAATGGGAATCCCACGCGTCCAAAGTGGTGCCAGTCAATGCTCTAGCCTAGGAATAGCTGGGCATAAGGCGGAAAGCGACCCGCCTTAGCCTCCCAAGCCAGCGCGACCGGACAACCCTGACTCTAAGGATCTCGCGCCACAGAGCGGTTCGCATTTCTTTCCTGAGGCTTTCAGGGATGTCTTCGATCTCAAGAGTGGAGTATGTGCGGGTCACTGCCTTCACCTCTCCAAAAAATGCTGAATGGTCGTTGCAGTATCTCGCAATAGATCGCTCAAAGTGACTTTGCCAACCGCCGAACATGGAAGGATCCAGCGTCACTTCTGCACGCGTGTTGTCCAACATGGAGCGCAGCTTTTCTGCCAAGATGGGATTTCTCAGAAGCAAGCCGCCAACTATCGGCGTCTGCGCGAAGATGCGGGGCCGGGCGCCTCCGTTTCCAAGGCGAACGCGCATAGGACTTAGGGCGTCTGCAACGCCCCCGCCCCGGATGCCGTTGAAGAGACGCAACATGTCTATGTCAACCTTCACAGAGGATGTGTTGACACGGGTCTCTCCCCCGTCAGGCACGCCGCACGCTTCTGATAGCGCGGCAATGATCCCACCGTCTGATACTACTTTGTCGAAGGAAATCGGCACTATGTCGTTAAAGCCTGCTTCCTCTGCGGCGACAATCACCTTGTCAAACTCAATCCATGCCCGTTGGGGTGTATTGTCGTCAATGCGCGTCATGAAGCTGCAGAATGATTCCGCATCGCGCATCTTGGCATTCTGGACCCATCGTGAGTGCAAGTAGCCACACCAGTGCCGGAACGTAATCACAAATCTCGGATCGTGGTTTTCCGTGAATACCTTGAGGTCAGAGGGCGGCGCAACTGAAAGCCCCTCATGAGAGAAAACAAGCACCTCTACTCCGTCCTGTTCCGCCTCTTGGATTTTAGCAGATATCCAGCTTTTATTCAAAAAGCCGCCTGAAAAGAATTCCTTAGCTTCTGGCCCAAATGATCGGACACCTGGTGCGTTCATTCGGCGCAGGTTTTCCTGAAAAGATGATGTGCCGGTTTTGTGCATCCCTGCGTGTATTGCAATCTTCATATTCACCCTATCCGTGTATTTATTTGATTTTTTTACATAATTTTTGGAATCATCTTTAGTTGGAAATCAATCGGCAATCTATTGCCTATCTTTAGAAATGACGTTTTTTTTTAACTCTGTATGTCTGTGATCGATAAGTTGATGTGGTCAGGTCCGGCGCGGGAGGTCAGATGTTCGCGCCGGGTCATCCTCCTATTTGATTTGACAAAAAAGCGGCATTCCAAGTCTCAAGATTGGCTTCTTGGGTTTGTTCGACACGCTCAGATGGCCTGAGAGAATGGCCTGCTGATCCTCAGTCTTGATCTCGAAAAGGCGCATGGTCGGGCGTCGAACTGCTTCGCAGATCGCCTCAGCATCCACAGCGTCGTTCTTGCCCCGCTTCACGCAGGGTTTGACCTAGCCGGCGGGCAGGCGCTTCACATCATGCCCAAGCTGGCGACCCCAATGGTGGGATGATCCGCATGCTTCCATGCCGATGATACAGGGCGGAAACGTCTCAAATAATGCCAGCAGCTTCGCACGCTTGATAGCTTTGTTGAAGATAGCGCAGCCGTTCTCCGAAATACCGTGCACTTGAAAACATCCCTGACCAGATCAAGGCCGAGGGTCATTACTGTCATTGGGGCGCTGCTTTCCTGGCAGTCCCTGAAAACTGCACCTTGGCACATTCGATGCCGGTAGATCAGGAGCCACCCAGCTCATCCGCAATCTTCATCTTGATCAAATGCCTCCACACGGCCTAACATGACACCAGTTATTTCTTGGGTATGCGTCGTATCTCTTCCACAAGACCTGTGGGTTAAACCTAGATGCGATACGGATGCTGCCCTTCCATAGTGTTCTGTTGCTTGCCTCGATTTCGAATGGTCTCGCCTTTATTCTAATCCACCGGACGAGACACCGCCTGCTTCCGCAACAGAGCTTCCGGCATCGGGATGCAACACGGCATGAATACGCGCGTCAAAGAGTGGCTGGGTCTGTCCAGAGAACAGCTGGACCAGATTTACAAGCAAGCGTCAGCCGGAACGATCCCGAGCGGTGACACACGCGGGACGGCAATACTCACGGGGTCATTGTTATCAAAGTCATTCGCGGCCTTCGTCCGGCTCTTCGCTTGGCAGGGAAAGGTCTTTGATCTCATGCCGCCACGCCATGAAACCGGCATACTCATTAACAAGATTACGCCTCTCAGCCTCACCTTTGTCATCGCCAAGGTCTACAAGCAGGCCAGTTGGATCGATGAGAAAGAAACGATTGTTATCGATTACTCAAGAACGTCGTTTTTCGCCAAAAAGATAAGGGACGAAATACGTGAAATAGAGCCTGGCCTTTACCTCGGGAAGGTCTGGTGGGGGAAAACCAGAATTCTGGACTTCGCCTTGGTCGACAAGGCGAGGGTTCAGGATTAGGCCGAGGGTCACATGGACTACGTGCGCGTCAGCTCGGTGGAAGCAGCCATGGAATGGATCGGCAAGGGCGCAACGCCGCTTGCAGGCGGGACAATCATCGTCCCGGAGATGACCTTGCGCGCCAATGCGCCGGAGGCTCTGGTCGATATCTCGGACATCGCCGACTTGCGCGCCTTCCACTGCACGCAAGACTTCGCAGAGCTGGGTGCCATGGTATCGGTCGACTGGATCGCGCGGGCACCGGACACAAACACGTATCTCCCTGGATTGAGCGCTGCGGCCAGCCATCTGGGGACGCCACAGGTCAGACGGTCGGCCACCTTGGGCGGCAGTCTGTCAGCGGGTCTTGCTGGGGCCGGGTCACCCGGCGAATTCGCCAGCGCGTTCGATCTGGCGACCACATTGCTGGCGTGCGGCGCGGAGGTTGTCTTGGAGAGTGCGCAAGGCAGTGAGCGCCGCGCCATGGATGAGCTCTTCGCGACGGGGCTGCCGGAGGCAAGTCTGATCAGGAAGGTAGAGATCCGCATGCCGCCCGGCTACCGCTCGGCCTATCGCAAATTCGCGTGGCGCAAGAGCGCTGGCAAAACCATCGTGAACATCGCGGTTTCCCTTGTATTGGAGAATGGCAGGGCCAGACAGCCGCGGATCGCAGTCGGAGGCAACACTTTCGCCATACGCCGCCTGACCGCGGTCGAAGCTCTTCTTGACCAGGAGGTTTTGACGGATGCCCTGATCGTGAAAGCCGCCAATACTGCCATCGAAGAGAATGGTGGCGCGTCGGTGGAGACTGATATCTCAAGCTACAAGCGCAGTCTGATCAGGGCCGGTCTCAGCGACGTTCTGGAAAAGGCTTCGTTCGCGTGACGGAGGATAACCCAAACCGGATCACCATTGATGTGACAGTCAATGCAGAGCCAAAGACGCTCTCGATACCGGTTGAGACGACCCTTCAGAAACTGTTGCATCACGACCTGGGCCTGAAGGACGTCCGCTTCGGCTGCGGCGAAGGCGTTTGCGGGGCCTGCACCGTTTTGGTTGATGGGGCACCCGTGTGTTCCTGCCTCACCCTCGCTGTTCAAATGTCTGGAAAGCGGATTACCACTGCAGCGGGGCTGGAGCACGACCCGGTGGCCGTGGATGCAGATAAGGTGAAGGCGTTAAAGGATCAACTCGTGACGCGAGAGGCGTTTCAATGCGGGTATTGCGCCTGCGGGGTCATGGTCTCTGCCGCGCATCATGTCTCGGGCGACCCTTCGCTGACACATGCCGACGCCCGGCGCGCGCTGTCTGGAAATATCTGCCGCTGTTCGGGCTATGACCCGCTGGTCAAATCCCTGGAGGCGGCCCGGGAGGGTACCAGCGCAGCAGAGTGCGATGCCGGACAACGCGACCTTCGCGATCGCATGGAAGGCATCAGCCGCTATCCCACGGATACGTGGAAACAGGAGGCGCTCGTGGCCAAGGTTCTCTGGAGCGAGTGGCCGGCTGCCGACATCCTGAGCATAGACACGTCGGAAGCCAAGGCCCTCCCAGGGGTCGAAGCTGTGCTCACCCACACTGACATTCCCGGTAAGAACCAGGGCGGCAACGGGATCATCGACAACGATGAGCCTTTTCTGGCATCCGGGCGTGTCCGGTCCCGTTCGGACGCCATTGCGCTGGTTGCCGCACAGTCCGAAGCCATCGCCATGGACGCGGTGGCAAGGATCAAGGTCGTGTATCGTCCGCGCGCTGCCGTCACTGACGCGCGGAACGCTCTGGAGTCGTCTGCGCCGCGTGTTCATCCGAATAAGAGCAACATCATTGCTGATCTCAGAACCGAGCATGGGGACGCTGAGGAGGCGCTCAAGAAGGCCGATCTTGTTGTCAGTGGACGGTTCGGCTGTGGCAACAGCGATCATAGTTGCATTGAGCCGGAAGGGGGAAGCGCGTGGATGGAGGACGGCACGCTCGTTCTTGCTGTCCCGACGCAAACGCCGCACCGCGTTCGCCGCTTTGTCGCAAGACTGTTGTCGCGTGAGGAAACATCTGTACGGGTGGTCGCGCCGCGCATGGGCGGCTCCTTCGGCAAGTACCTTATGACACATACCGAGGGCTATCTGGCGCTGCTGGCCGAAAAGACGGGCCAGCCGGTCAGACTTGTCCTCAACCGGGCGGAGATGCTTGGACGCAGCTCCAAGAGGCACTTTTTCACAGGCGATTATACCCTCGGTGCGATGAAAGATGGCCGGATCGTCGCCCTGAAAGCGGACTTGCTTGCAGATGCCGGAGCGTATTCAGCCCTCACGCCCACGATTGTTTCGCTTCTGGCGGTTGAAGCGGAGGGCGCTTATGACATCCAGAATGTGAGCGTTTGGGCGCGCGGTGTCGTCACCAACAACCTGGTGGCTGCGCCGATGCGGGGCTATGGCTCGCAACAGGTGACCTTTGGCATAGAAGCCATAGTGGACAAGGCCGCCAGAGCCCTGGATCTCGACCCGGTGGCCATGCGCAAGACGAACTTCCTGTCGCGCCACATAGAGGGAACCGGCACCAAACGGGCTGCACCTGAAGTCCGGCAGGTCTTGTCTGCCACGATGGACATGGTGATCAAACGCCTTGGCGACCGACCCGACCCCCCATCGAAAAACTGGCGTATCGGCCGCGGGTTTGCTGCGACGCATGCAAAATACGGCTATCCCTATGGTTTGGTGGACCGCTTTGTGGCCAGGATAGCCGTTGATGGCGCAGGGACGTGGCACATCGGTTCGGACATCGGAGATGCCGGGACAGGCTTCACGCGGGGCCTGCCCCGGCTCGTCATGGAGCGATTCAAGCTGTCTCGGATGCCCGTCTACGCCGTGGATCAGGCAGCGATTGATGATCCAACCGGAGATCTGATGTCCTCGGGACGCGCTCCGGGGCGGTGGCGCGCGCGGGGATTTCGGCTCATCGAACGCCTGCAAATGTCGGGTGCGAAGGTGCTGCGCGACGACAAGCCGCTGATGCAGGTGCTCCGCCGACTGGGGCTGGCCAGCCCAATTTTCCGCGCGGCGAATGGTACGACGGCGTGGGTCAAGAACCGGCATTTCCCCTTCGGCATCGACAGTTATCTGCCCCGGGTCAGCGGCAGCCGCAGCTATTACATGGGAGGTCGAGCGGTGCTGGACGCCGTTGACCGCATTCAGACCACGGGCAGACAATTGGCGGCCCGGTCGCTTGGCGTCAGCCCCGAAGAGGTGATGGTGATCAAGGATGGGTTTGCCGTCACTGAGGCACCGTCAAAGACAATTTCCTGGGCGGCTCTGGCATCATCCCATCAGACTGGACAGATCGCCGCAGTTGGAGAAGCACATTTGCCACGGGGCCGCATATTGAGCGCAACCGGCAACCAGGTTGGCCCGGTGGATTTCATGCATGCCAGCCACGGGTGCGATCTGGCCGTCAATCCAGAGACCGGGGAGGTTCGAATCCTCAACTATGCAGCCTGCCATGATGTTGGAAAGATCCATGACGAGCATATCATCCGAGGCCAGCTTGTCGGCGGTATCGCGATGGGGATTGGTCAGGCTCTGTTTGAAAAGGTGGAAGTTGTCGAAGGGATTGTGCGCAATCAAGGCATGCATGAATATGGCGTCCCGACGAGCCTCGACATTCCGAAAGATGTTACCGTTGATCTACTCGAGTCCGGCGATGGCCTCGGACCTCGTGGTGCAAAGGGCGTCGGCGAAGCAGGCGCCGTGGTTTCACCGAGCGCCATTGTGAGTGCGCTCAACGATGCTCTCGGTGTCGAGATTGAGAGTATTCCCGTTATGCCAGAAAAAATTGTCGCCCTGAGCGGGCGAATAAACTAGAATACGTCCAAAGCAGGCTGCCAATTTAAGCTGACTGCTGTCGCATTTTTTTAGCTTATTCAGGGTTTTTGGTGCCCTGCCGCACCTCAACCCAAGTTTTTTTGGAGGTTGCAATGAATGATATGTCCGGGTGCCCTGTCGCCGCAAAGCACAACCAACGGGTTGATTTTAAATCTGAAGACCCGCTTGAAAACATCAATGCGGGCAACTTCACAACAGCCATAGAGCTCTATGTCGAGCGCCATGAAAACGGTGATGCGACTGCGGAGGATTATGCACTCGCCGCGCACGCGTTCCGCAATGTCGGAGACTTTCTCTCGGCAGCGGATTGGTTCGAAAAGGCCGCTCAGAAAGAGCCAAGCCACAAGTTTGCTGAATTCTGGAGCGACCAGATCGCGAAAAACCGGGTGGATGGCAATAGCGGCGCGGGCGTCCTGCGGCCCAATACTCTGACGAAAGACTACCTCGAAACCGACCCGGCCAAGGCTTATGACGGCCACAAAAACGCGTGGGTGCTGTGCACGGATTTCAAGCGCCCAGGCGATCATATCCCGGAGAAATCGCTGCTGGATAAGGCACGAAATTTCAAGGATTCTCTGGTATCTCTGGCGCTGGGTCCCGTTGGTGCCTGGGCAAACTCCGGCGCGACGCCCGGCAATGCAGGCCGGTGGACACAGCGCAAACTTGGCATTCTGCGGCTCGCGGCTTTGGGCGATGCGCGCACGCAGATGGAGAAGGGCGAGCGCGACCCTGACGGCGAACGCGGTGACATTGTCGGTCAGCTGCCCAAGGGCGCCACTCCAAAATGGGCAGATTCTGGCTTTTCCCCCGATGGCGCGCATCTTGATACACGGTTTGGCCCTGGTGAAGGCCGTGTCGGTCAAGAGTTTGTCGATCACGGCCTGACAGAAGGCTATCGCCCGGAAGACCAATCCCAGAATCCAGAATTGCCCAGCGAAGCCGATGTTGTGAAAGCCTTTGGCTATCGCGATGGCAAAACCATCGAAGCCATGACGGCCAGTTTTCATGCTGCGGCCCACTTGCAGCAACTGGTCCATGATGTGGCGCAAACCGCGCCTGATAATGCTTTGAAACACGCCATCCCCATCGACCCAAACAGCGAATGGGCCGCACTTGGCGTGAAATTTGATTGGAGCCGGTCCGATGCACCGCATGCCTTGCGCGCAGATGGCGAAGGCATGCATGGCACCACTGTCTGGTGGGACATGAGCCACCTCTATGGCAGCGACATCGAAACGCTTGCAGAAGTGCGCTCCCGTCCCGACGGTACGCCAGTGCCAGGCGGCAAGCTCTATCTGGAAGAAACCGAAGACGACGGCTCGGGCGGATTTCTTCCGCTGAAAGAGGTGCCCGTTGGCGAAGACGGCCAGCTGCAAAAGCAGATTGTTACTGGCTTTGGGCGCAACATGACGGCCCCCCTGGAAGCTGAACACACGCTTTATGCGCGCCATCACAATTGGGTCGCGGATGTTCTAAAGGAGCGTTACCCGGACTGGTCAGACAATCAGATTTTCCAGATCGCGCGGCGCGTGATCACCATGACATATGTGAAAATCCACACCGGCACCTGGACACACACCCTGTTTGCCAATGAAGCCGTGGTCAACGGGCTGAATGCCAATCTGTTCGGTCGTGCGGAACGCAAGCTGCCGCATTTCGACAAGAAGATTTACCGGCCCGAACAAGGCACGGATCCTGTGGCCCACGGTATTGCCGCCGGGAAGGTTGAGAAGAACAAGCCGGAAATCAAAGGGAATTTCTTCAGCAAGGCTTACCGTTTTGGCCACCAAATCTGGGTCGATCAGCTGAAGTGTCCGCCCATCGGAGAGATCGCCCAAGACGGCACGCGCGAAGTGAATATGATGAACTTGCGCGAGCTCGATGGCCACCAATTCCTCAAGAATGAGGGGCTGGGCGCGGTCTATTACTACATGATGAACACCCGTCTGGGCGCACCTGTTGCCGGCAATACGGCCGATTTCTTCCGGAACATGGCGACCGAAGAAGGCGTCATGAACATGTTGGAGCAGGAAATCCGCAAAGATCGGCAGCGGGGTACACCCTCCTGGACGGATTATCAGCGGGCCCATAACATCCCGCCAAGCAAGACGTGGGAGCACCTCTTCCTCGATCCATCAAGCAAGACGTCCAAAGCGACGATTGCAAAGCTTGAAAAACTCTATCCGGCAGGCATCGAAACCCTGGATGCGATCATCGGGCTGACCTTGAATGAGCATAAGCCTGACGGCTTGGCGATCACCAATGAAGGCTTTCAGACCTTTGTGCAGGAGGCCACCAGCCGCATCCGCAAGAACCCTTATCTCACCGAGAAATGGCGCCCCGACGAAGTCAGCTGGACGGCCATCAATCTGGTCGAAGCTGTTGATAAGGAAAAGCTGCTCTACCTGCACTGCCCGGAACTGCGCGACTGGCTGGAGACCCGGAAGACGGTCAACACCTACGAATATGTCGGCACCTCTGCAGCTGAGGCGCCGGACGAGCATCCGCTCGAATCCAATGGCATCATCATATGGGGCAAGCAGCATATTCGCGACATGGGGCTTGGTGATCCGTGGAAGGCTGCGCATTTCGATGAAAATGTGCCCAACCAGCTGATCCGTGTTGCGCATGGTGAAACGGTCTATATCGTCGACATAACCGATGGCGCCGTCTTCGCCGACCTGGAAGGCGAGGGCCGGGTCTTCGCCCGCGACATACTGACCAAAGACCCCGACGGCGTCACCCGCGCCGATTTGATCGCAGCGGCCAAGGCTATTCTGGATGAAAAGAAATACCCTTGGCCCGGCTATCAGTCGCCTGGGCATCCAGGGTTTGTGAGCGAATGGATATTGACGCAGAAAGAAGTCAATCAGCTCAGAGGCTATCGCAAGGACGAGAAGCGTGAAGGCGTACAACTCAAACTGACGGATATGGAAAAGCACATCCTTCCCTTCAACCTGGGCGATGACCTCGCGCGCGCCGGGCTAAGAGAAAATCTGAAAGGCTGGCAAACCTTTGAAACGAGCGGATTTCGAGCGCTGTTTCTAACCCTTGGGTCGACCTTCAAATTTGGCGGACTAAAAAATCTCCTGTTGGGTCGCGGCATTCCTCTCGACGAAATGGCGAAACGCCGTCCGAGCAAGCGCACAATGGTGTACGATGAAAATGGCATGATCGATGAAGGTCTGCTGGCGGATTATATGAGGACGCTTACTGGCATGGCTGCCAAGCATGGCGACGATCTGATCCCGGAAAAAGAATTCATGGCGTTCTTGGAGGGGAAAAAGGCTTTGGATGATCTCACCACCAAGCAATGGGAGTCATTTTTCCGCATGCTCGGTCGCGCTGGCCAACCGGCGGCCATTCGACCGGCAGACTTTGAAGGCCTCTACCGAAATACGTTGCTGCCGGAGATGTTTGAGCGCTTCGCATCACCTTAAAGCGTAAGCTAATTTTCCCCGCGAACGGCGACCCTAAAACACGCTGATCAAAGTGCAGAAAAATCCGGTGGTGCTTTGCCTTTGGCAGGCTCCCAAAGGATCAGTTTCGTGTCTTTGACGCATTTGCGTTGAAACCGAAAATTTGATCAAACCCTGCAAAACCTCAGAACTCTTCTTGCAGGCTTTGCTCAGGGCCATCTGGCGTCGGAAGCCGGGGCCGGGCTTGCTGATCCACTCAGATCAGGGTGCCCAATTTACCAGTCGTAAATGGGCGGCATTCCCGCGCGAGCACAATCTGGAACATGCGATGAGCCGCAGAGGCAATTGCCATGATAATGCGGTTCCAGCTATTGAAGCGCGAGAAGGTCAGGCGGCGAAAGTACAGGATCCGAGAAGAAGGTCGGCGAGATGTCTTTGACTACATTGAGCCGTTCTATGACCCAAAACGCAAGCACACGCACAACGGCACGCTGTCGCCCGCGGGCGTCAAATAAAAACAGCTCAAATTGAAAAAGGCAGGTGTCTAATAATCTGGCGCCACATCAGATCAGTATCCTTTGCGCGGCAGAGTGTTTCGGGCTACGATATTCCGGCAAGTATCGAACAAGCATATTTTGAAAACAAAAGAATAGTACAGACTCATTAGGAGGAATCCCCCATGAGCAAGTCCCCCGCAAAATCACGCAAATCCAAAAGCATGGCCGCTAAGAAAACAACCGACCCCTCCAAAACTCTTGATGCCGCTCCCCGACTGGCCAACAGAGTCCTGAACGTCCAGCCAGACGCAACCGATTTGCGTGATCGCATCTACGAACCTGCTCTGCTTGATCTTGCTTTGAGACTGGATCCGCCAACAGCGGATATGAGCCCGATCCGCGACCAGGGTCACGAAGGCGCCTGCACTGGGTTCGCGCTGTCAAGCGCCATCACGTTGATGAACCGGATCCGCCATCGACGCATTGATCCGACCGCCTCCGTTCCGATAGCAAGTCCCCGCATGTTGTATGAGATGGCTAAGATCAATGATGAATGGCCAGGCGAGGATTATGAAGGGTCCAGTATTCGCGGAGCTCTCAAGGGGTTCTACAACAATGGCGCCTGTAGCGAAGACGTTGCCCCCTACAAAGACGGTCAGAAGAATTGGGCTCTCACCGTCAAACACGCCAAAGACGCCCGCCATGTCGGTCTTGGCGCTTATTATCGTCTGCGCCCTGAAGTTAACGACTATCACGCCGCGCTCAACGAAGTCGGCGTCATCTATGTTTCTGCGCAAATCCATCGAGGTTGGCAGAATCCGGCAAAAGGCGACATCAAACCGTCTCACCTGACCGAGGGCGGACATGCCTTCATTATTGTCGGCTATGACGACATTGGGTTCCTGATTCAAAATTCATGGGGCGAAAGCTGGGGTGGGTTTGGCAAACGCCCGGGCATTGCCAGATGGCGCTATGAAGATTGGGCAGCGACCGTCATGGATGCCTGGGTCTTGCGCCTTGCGGTGCCGACACCGGACGCCTTCGATCTCACGATCACTGAACCGACACCCGAGAGCGAAAGCCTATTTGGCACACAAAGTGTTCGCGCCCCGCGCCACGAAGACATTATCGGTCACATCATCCATCTGAATGACGGCAAGCTGGTTGAAACCGGGAAATATCCAAGCCCACTTACAACCATCAAGGAAACTGCCGACCTTCTCGCAGATGACACAGCTGCCGCTGATCGCAGCTATCAGCATCTGGTGTTTTATGCCCATGGGGGGCTCAACAATTCGGCAGCCTCGGCAAACCGCGTGCGCAAAATGAAGGACGTCTTCAAACGAAACGGGATCTACCCCATCCACTTTATGTGGGAGACGGGTTTCTTTGAATCGCTCACCGACGTCATAGTCAATTCACGCGATAAGGCAGAAGCACGTGTAGGCGGGCTTTCCGACTTTTTCGACCGGGTGCTGGAATCGATTGCACGCGGACCGGGCACCGCAATCTGGCGCGATATGAAATGGGATGCAAATCAAAGCTTCAAGGCCTCTGGCGGTGGTCGAAAGGCTCTCAAGGTCCTGCTTGATGGCAATGCCAAACGTTCAAAACCGCTCAAGGTTCATCTGGTTGGTCACAGCGCCGGTTCTATCCTGTTAGCCCATCTTCTGGACGCCATGGATGCAGCGAACCCGCTCAAGACGCCTGTTGAATCTTGTTCTCTCATGGCCCCTGCATGTACCATCGACCTTTTCAAGAAAAGCTATCATCCCAGGATCGGGAAAACCGGCGCCGCCTCAGGGCTCAAAAATCTCGTCCAGTACAATCTCATCGATCAGCGCGAACAGGATGACAAGGTCGGTCCTTACCGCAAATCCCTTCTGTACTTTGTGTCCAATGCCTTTGAGGATGAGAAAAAAATGCCGCTTCTGGGGATGGAGAAATTCGTCGGTGAGGTGCCCACTAAAACCGGTTACACGATCCACTATGCGGGCCGGGCTCCAAGCATCACCGACAGCGAAACGCATGGTGGCTTCGACAACGACAGAAAGACCATGAATGACATCCTCAAAACCATCCTGGGCAAAAAGCCAACTACCGCAAAAGGCTTTCAGCCTGACGAAGTGAGGGGATATTAAAAGGAGTGACCGTTCCGCAGAGCTTTGTAAGCGTTGCATCTGACCCCGTATCAACCAACATCCAGCGGTCTATGGTACCCCCCAAAAAGGATACAGGCATCATGAATTCTCCAAATCTGGGTGACCTCTCAAGTGATCAAAAAATACAAAACATCTTCCATGCCTACGGCCACTCAATCCCTGTCGGGAAAGATGGTCGCCGTCTGTGGCCCACAAAGTTCAAACGCGCAATGGGTCAGAGAATGAGATCCGGTGAGCTATCAATCGGTGAGGTGCAAAAGACCTGTCAGGTTTCGAACAAGACGGCCTACAGTTGGCGGAACGGCAGCTCTCGAAAATCATCTCCCAAGCAATAAAAGACCTCGAAACCAGGCCCGACGTTTGCCGAAATCAAAGTTCAACGTGATGAGCCACTCGCGGAACCTCAGGCGCCACAGATTGTTTTCAGACGCGCAGGCTGTGAAGTTCAGCTGCCGCCGAATTTTCCAATCGATCAGCTGGCTCAGCTGATCAGTGCGTTCGAGCGTGACCCATGATCTCTCTGGCGGGTAATTTCAAATTCTACGTCGCGACCAAACCTGTCGACTTTAGGAAAGGCATGGATGGCCTGGCAGCGATTGTCTTGAATGAATTTGAGCTCGACCCCTTCAGCGGTGCCATCTTCATCTTCCGCTCGAAACAGGCTGACCGGTTGAAGCTGATCGTCTGGGATGGAACCGGTCTCGTGATGACGTACAAGTGGATCGAAGGAAAGGGCTTCGAGTGGCCGCGCATCCAAGACGGCATGATTACTCTGAACAAATCTCAGTTTCAGGCCTTATTCGAAGGCCTCGACTGGAAGCGTGTCACCGCCAGAGGTACCACCGACAAAATCCGCTATGAACGTTGGAATGGAGATAGGCCAGCGGACCTCATGATGCGGTCTTTGCTGGCAAGAGAGTTATTAGACGAGTAGCCGCGTAGAGATTTTCAAAAGGCGGTCGCGATGGTGAACGAACCTGGTGCCTGATACGAATATGCTAGAATGTGGACTCAATTCAGCCAGCACCTGATTGCAAAGATGTGGAGCATGGACAGGAAGTTTCGCTTCAGCTTCTCGTAGCGCGTAGTCAGTCGTCGCATATCCTTCATGCGGCAAAAGAAGCGTTCTACCAGATTTCGCATGGCATAGAGTTTGGGGGCATGGGGTATCGGCACTTTGGCGTTTGATTTCGAAGGGATGACCGCGACGGCGCCTTCATCTGCGATGGCCTGCCTGATCGCAGCGCTGCCGTAGGCTTTGTCTGCAATGATAGCCGAGGGCGGCGCGTCCCAGTCCAGAAACGCGCTAAATGCCTTGCTGTCATGAGTTTGAACGCCGGTCACATCGATCCGCAAAGGACGCCCCAGATCATCTACAGCGACGTGAACCTTGCTGCCGCGACCGCCGCGTGAGCGTCCAATACCTTGGCCCAGCTCCCCCCTTTTGCGCCGCTTGCCGACCTGTGGGCTTTGACGATGGAGCTATCCACGAAGATCAAAGTGCATATTTTCACTGAACTGACTCGACGATCGCATCTGGTTCCGCCTCAATCTTGCGTTCTAGGCAAAGGTTTCCATCATCATCGACAACGCAAACGTTAGCGGTTTCGAAGGACGCGTCGATCCCGACATAATGTGCCATGTATTTTCCTCCAGGCGGCTTATTGATGGGGTTACGATCGACCATTCCGGGCCGCCCACCTACCCCATCTTTGCCGTCTGGATTTGACCGACTGCGTGCCTGACCATTGGGACGGCTCCGATTGCGAGGCCCATGCGGCGCAAACGATGAATTCCTCCTCGCCGCCACCGCCCAGACGCAAAAGTCGATCGCGGGCACCAAGCAAAGTCTTGAGCCGATCGGCGGCCTCGCTGCGGATATGAACTTGTGTGTACCACCCCATTCGCGATAGCTGCGCCAAGCCCTCGGCATCGGCCTTGTCCGACTTGTTGAGCCGTGCGGAAAGGGCCTTGCGCGCGTCGATGCAGACAACCGGGACGTCGAGCGCGTCCAAGCCTCGCGTCAGCCAGGTCGAGAGCATTCCACTCTCGTGCACGACGCGATCAAGATCCGGCGCCTTCTCAGACAGGAAGTTGGTAATTGCCTGGGGCTCCGTTGCCACCGAGCCTCGATGCAGGACCTTGCCACTTTCATCGACGATGCAAATGCTCGTCTCTTTCAACGACACGTTCAATCCGGCATACTGTTTCATGGTCGTTCTCCTCACGGCTTATATCCATGAGGCCAATATACCGGACCTCGTTCGCCCCCGGAGAGCGGCCGCCGCAATCACACCATGTCGTTTGACTATGAGCTTCCGATGTTTCCGAATTGCGCTCATGTCTGGTAGAGGCGTTTTCCATCAGCCCAATTCTCTATGAAAAAGCTATTCGTGTCTGACACCGACACACTGCGCTGGGTTTCCTGCCACGATAGCTCCAGCGGGAACTTTTCCACGCACAACCGCGTTGGCTCCGACTATCGCTCCGTCGCCCACGCAGCTTCCCATGAGCACAACAGCGCCAGCTCCGATCCAAACATCTTTTCCGATCTTCACATCTGCTTCTAACATCGGCTGCCTTCCCATAGGAGATCCCCGCCGATAATCGTAGCTCGCGGCGGTTATCAACGTGTTTGGGCCGAGCATCGTATCGCTCCCAATTTCGATTTGGCCATTGGCCGGTCCCGCCCAAATGCGGCAGTTCTCTCCAACCAGAACTCGAGATCCGAGTCGGATGCGCCGTGCATGGGCGAATTTCGACGTGGGGCTGATATGACAATCTTTCCCCCGACTTAGTTCTCTAAGGGGAACCACGTGGGAGTAATTGTAGAAGTTTAGAAGTTTCACCATGTGCAGCCAAGCCATAGGCGAAACCAAAGCACCAAACATGCGCCGCCATTTCTTAAGGGTCGTCAGTTCGGTTTTGGTGACGCTCATCGTTCTCGCAATAGGAGATTGGGTTATGTACTACCAAGCGCGGCTTCGTTTGAACGGATCTCGTCGGTCAATTTCTGGAAAACTATCCGAATATCCATTAGTTTGCGAATCAATTGCATACTACCCACCTTGAAACAGTATATGCTATAAGAGGTTAGCTTTGCATGATTTCGAGCGCCGTCGGGCGCGCCTTATAGCTTCTGCACGACCCTCAAAACAATATGCCGTTGGGCAACAGTCTCACAAGAATTCAATTCGCGTTCTGATAGTAGATCTCAACAACTTCGCAAGCTTTCCCACCCTTGCCATCGGGCTGATGGCCGCAGTTCTCCGGCGGGCCAGTATGACCGTCGACGTTCTGACCCCGCTGGCCCACGATGTGCCTGCCGTACAGAGAGAACGACAGGAGACCCTGCTCGATCACATGAAGCGACGCATACATCTCTCAGACACACTTGATTTCGCGCGGTTAATCGAGCCGCTGCGCGCCGTAAGAGCGGCGTGGTCCGAGCGTCCCCATTCAGGCGTACTTGACGAATTCGATCGGTCTTTGGACCGACGCTACGATGTCGTGCTACTCTCTGCGTATCTGCAGCACTTCAGGACCGTTGAACAAATCGGACTTCGCGCAAGCAGGAGAAAGGTTCCTGTATTGGTGGGGGGACCTATGTTCAACCTTGAGGATGTCGCCGAGGCGTGGCGGTATCTTCCCGGTGTTTCGGCGGTTGTCGGCGCTGAAGTCGACCGCGCGCTTCCTGACATTGTCCGGACACTCCTTGATGGTGGAGATCTCACCGAACATCCTGGCGTCGTCGTGCCGGACGGGCGGCCAATGCGGAAGGCTCTTCCGCTCAGGAATCTTGACGATGCGCCGGTGCCCGACTTCACCGACTTTCCTTGGGACCGTTACCCAGTGCGCATCGTTCCGCTGATGACCGGTCGCGGCTGCCAATGGGACAAGTGTCTCTTCTGCTCGGACGTAATCTCGGCATCTGGACGCACTTTCCGCACCCGGAGCGTCGAGAGTGTCTTGCTCGAAATGCAGGAGCAATCCGACCGGCACTCGACGACGAACTTTCTCTTTCTCGACCTCAAGCTGAACTCTTGGCCGGGCATGATCCGAGGGATCGCACGCGATATTGGAAGATATGTGCGCGGGGCCGAGTGGATCGGTACGGTGCATGTTGATCGGCGATCTGACAATGGACTTTCCCGCCAGGATCTCGATATTGCCGTCGAGGGGGGAATGCGGCGTGTTTCATTCGGCCTCGAGAGCGGGAGCCAAAGACTACTTGATGCAATGCAAAAAGGCAGCGATGTCGAACGCAATGCGCAGTTCATTCGTGATGCCCATTCCGCTGGACTCTCAGTCCGATGCACAATGTTCCGGGGCTTTCCCGGCGAAACTGCCGAGGACATGGAAGCCACGGTGCGCTTCTTGGAAGAGCATAAGGAGAGAATTGATCGTATACGCTTCAACGAGTTCACACTGCACCTCGGAACACCAATCTGGCGAACTATGATGTCGCGGGCTGCCGGCGATGTGCCATTGCAAATACGCAGGCAAGACTCGAAACAAGCACGAGTCATATACCGAAATCGTGAGCCCCGGGTTCCGGCTTACCGCAAGGCAAAAGCCCATGCGCTAGCGCTTGTGCACGAGATCAATAGGCGACCGCTGCGCGATGCCGCGCGCCAGTTCGATGGTCTCATGTAATGCGACATGCTCTATCGCGACTTCGACGTTCTGACGCCACCCGAGGCAATTCGCTTTCGAGGCGACTTCGCCGCATCTCGGCGCTGGAACGTCGGGAAGAAGCTCGTTCGTTTCTTGACGCATTCCACGACGCCACGGAAGCATCAAACTCAGTCCGGCAACGCCGGTGGAGCACCGTGCGACGCGATCTCGCCAAATATGGGTTCTACCGACATACGCCCGAAGAGCTGGCTTTTGGAGCGCGCCTGGCGTGGCGAAATCATGGTCGATGTATAGGACGCCTCTTTTGGGAAAGCCTTGATGTCGTCGACTGCCGAGACATCCGCAGCCCAGAAGCTATTGCTTCGAGGATGCATGATCACCTGATCGAAGCGCATGGAGACGGGCGCATCAGGTCGGTCATTTCTGTGTTTCCGCCAGTTGAAGGCAACCAGCTTCCGGCTTGGATCGATAGTCCGCAGATCATCCAATATGCCTGTCATGCAGGTCCGAAAGGTAGACTGATCGGTGATCGTCAAAACGCGGAGGCGACGCGCACCGCATGTGCCATGGGCTGGGAGCCACCTGCTCGTCTTGGCCAGTTTGATCTGTTGCCATGGTTCATCCGTGATGAAGACGATCAGCGCCACCGCATTGACCTTACAAGTGGCGTGGTGCGCGAGGTTGCGATCATGCACCCCGAACATCAAGGCATCGCCGCTCTTGGGCTTCGGTGGTACACGGTGCCGGTAGTGAGCAACATGGTCCTTACCATCGGCGGTATTGACTATCCCTGTGCTCCCTTCAACGGCGTCTACATGGGTACCGAGATTGCGTCGCGGAATTTCGCCGATGCGGGGCGTTATGCTCTTTTGCCAGATGTCGGAGAGGCCATCGGCCTGCGAACACGGAATAGCTCCGATCCTCTCTGGAAGGATCGGGCGCTTACAGTTCTCAACGAGGCTGTCCTGCACTCGTATCAATCTGCGGGGGTCACTCTTCTTGATCATCATACAGCGTCGGATCAGTTTATGATCTTTCATAAACGAGAGTCGGCCGCTGGTCGTCGAGTAGCTGCCGACTGGCGGTGGATAGTGCCGCCGCAAGCAAGCTCCTCTTGTGAAGTATTCCACCTAAAGATGCGGAACTTCCATCCGGTTCCGAACTATTACCGAGATCGCGGAACGGACGGCTTGCGTTTGATGCCGTGGTACGGAGACCGGCACCGGCGGCGTTTCGCGATCTGGATGGACCGCGTCCTACGTCGCTGGAAGATCTGGAAAAGGATGGCGTGGTGAAAGACCCTTCAGTTGACTGGGATCCTCGTCTCATCGAACTCGCATCGCTTCGCCAAGAACTGCTGTCGCGTATTCTTCTTCAAAATGCTCTTATGATATTTGCTGTCGCAATATTCTCGGTTTTTGCTGTGGCCGCGCT
The DNA here is from genome assembly GCF_009811755.1 of Roseobacter cerasinus. Classification (GTDB taxonomy): domain Bacteria; phylum Pseudomonadota; class Alphaproteobacteria; order Rhodobacterales; family Rhodobacteraceae; genus Roseobacter; species Roseobacter cerasinus. The sequence continues at coordinate 374,725 of NZ_BLIV01000001.1, read as the reverse complement.
AGCGCATCCAGATTTTGCCTGGACAGCTGCTTTTGCACACGGCGCCACGACTATGGCAATCGTCCTTCAGTGGTGCCACCACGGCGTTCGTACAAAGCAGATCAAAGAGTACTTGCTCGAACTCAACCCGGACCAAGGCGGATGGGAAAGATGGCTCCCTTCGCGCCGCCCAAGAACAATTCTTGGCTCGCGCTGGTTGATTTCTACGAAGGGCGTACTCCTGGGCCTTGAGATCGCCAGTATGTTACTCGCGGAGCTGCTCAAGGCTCCACGCGGAAGCTTCTCGCTCCTCCTCGGCGCAGGTCTCCTGCTCGCAAATGCTGCCTTCTTGTTTACCAATCCGAAAGAATGAAGCCATGAAGAGCGCAGCGGTCTCCTGCGGCATTGTCATTCCTGTATGCAACGAAGCTCAGCGTTTGCCCGAAACCGTGCCAGGTATCCTCTCGGCGGGCCGCGCAACCAAAGCTCGCATAATCTGGGTTTGCAACGGCTGCACTGACGACAGCTTCCAAATAATCAAGAACATGGTCGGGCAGAATGCTGAAGTTCTAAACCTCGATCCGCGCGGGAAGACGGCCGCACTTCAGGCTGGCGATGATCAGCTCGGACACATCTTCCCGCGCTTCTATGTCGATGCAGATATTCTTATCGAAGGGCGCGACTTGTCCTTGCTGCACGCAGCCCTTGTTTCAGGCGTCGCCGATCTCGTGTCGCCGCGCTACGAGTTTGATTGCTCTGGCGCTTCAAACATCTCCCAAAGAATTGCCGAATGCTGGATGAGCCTTCCACACGCCAGACAAACAGCTTTTCACGGCGTTCTTGGCATATCTGAAAAGGGACGAGCGCATTGGGAAAGGTGGCCCGATGTTGTAGGTGACGACGCTTTCGCGGCAGCGACGATTCCCGCAAAACGGCAACGACTTATCCTTGGCGCGAAAGCTAGTTCTCGGTCGCCCGAGAGCTTTGCTGCATGGGTAAGAATGCGACGGAGGTGGTCGCGAGGATTGGTGCAGCTGCGAAAGATGGAACTCTGCCCCCCGCCTGCGAGAGGACAAAAGAGAGCTCTGCTGCTACGGCTCCTGCGCGGTCCCGACCGTATTGGAACATGCGCATTCCTTGCTGTAAGAGCTGCAAGCATCGCACAATGGGGCACGGCAGAGTCTGGATGGGTACCGGCAAGATACTAATCTGTTGGCGCGCCAGCTAGTGTCTCACATGGACGTAGAGAGGCTTTGGAGATGAACCTGTTGAGCACACCATCTTCCAAGGATGTCCCTACTAGAGCGGAGGTATGCCGCGGCAAAGGCGGGCCTTATTGGACTGACACAAGTGCTGGCCGCAGAACATGGCCCAGAAAACATTCGAGTAAACGCATTGCTGCCGGGTGGCACAGCCACACCAATGGCCGGCAACGATCCAGATTTCCATGCGTTTGTGCGCGGACTTCATGCGCTCAAACGAATGGCGGAGCCGGAGGAAATCGCCCAGGCTGCACTGTTCCTTCTGTCAGTTGCAGCGTCTTTTGTCACAGGTAGCGCCATGCTTGCTGATGGCGGAAACTCAATCAATAAAATCTAATCCATTTAGTGTTGGTAAGCGGCAGTAGTTCCTGCTTGCCGACACCTAAAGGGCGAAGCGGACCTTGATGCAAAGCACATGAAGGTCTGCTTTTACCTGTCTCCAAAGGCCGACAGGCATTTGTCCAGAATGGCGTTCAACTCAGTCCGGTCCATTTCGGACAGCCCTTCGACCAATCGTTTCTGAACAACGACGTGATCTGACACGACGGCATCGATCTTCCTGATCCCGCCCGCTGTGAGCTTCACATGGACACTGCGCTTGTCTTCCGGGTTCGGGATGCGCGCTACAAGACCGTCCTTTTCAAGCTGGTCGATGCGGTTGGTCATTGTGCCTGACGTCACCATCATCGTCGCAAGAAGTTGGTTAGGGGACAGCGCATGGGGCGGTCCTGACCTCAGAAGCGTGGCCAGCACGTCAAAACTCGCCGCACTCAGCCCATGTTTTGCAAAGGTCTTGCCCATCTCTTCGCTGTAGAGCGCCGACACTCGGACCAACCTGCCAATCACACCCATTGGCCCGGTGTCGATGTCTGGCCGCTGTTTGGCCCACTGCGCTCTGATGTCTTCAATATCGAACATGCTGTGACACAGAATTGATTTTTATCTTGACGTCAAGCTAAATGCATTTATCTCTACGTCAAGATAAATTGGAACGCCCTATGTCCCGTCCTCATGACATCGCCCTCACGGCACTGGCCCCAATAGTGTGGGGGAGCAGCTACATCGTCACGACACAGTTCCTGCCCAACCTTGATCCGCTGACCGTCTCGGTCCTGCGCGCTCTGCCTGCTGGCCTGATTCTATTGTGCCTGGTGCGCCAAGTGCCTCATGGCCTATGGGTCTGGAAGATGTTCGTTCTGGGTGCCTTGAATTTCGCGATATTCTGGTCGCTGCTCTTCTTTGCCGCCTATCGTTTGCCCGGGGGCGTCGCAGCCGTGATGGGAGCATTGCAGCCATTTGTGGTCATCTTTGCAGCGCGCTTCTTGCTTGGCTCCCCCATCAAAGTGCTGTCCTTGTTCGCCGTTGCGGCGGGCGCCGCTGGGGTTGCACTCCTCGTCCTGACGCCTGAAGCGAAGCTGGATATGTGGGGCGTTGTTGCCGGGATCGCCGGGTCGGCGTCCATGGCCTTCGGCACTGTGTTGAGCCGAAAATGGCAACCGCCGGTCAGCGCTCTGACCTTTACGAGCTGGCAATTGACGGCAGGCGGCTTGCTCTTGGTGCCATTTGCCCCCTTTGCACCTACAGATTGGTCGACGATCAGCGGAATGAACGTCTTGGGGCTCGCCTATCTGGGACTTATCGGTGCGGCATTGACCTACATTATTTGGTTGCGTGGTATCCGCGTCATCCAACCCGCTGCTGTCTCGATATTGGGCCTTCTCAGCCCTGTGAGTGCAACACTGCTCGGTTGGTTTTTTCTGGGTGAAACTTTGAGTGCTGCGCAAAGCATCGGAATGACTGTCGTCCTTCTGAGCGTATTCGTTGGCCAATATGCGTTAAGATCGAAATCAGCATCGACTAAGCCAACATTGGCCGCGCTGCTGCCAACGCGCCGCTCGGATACGGTTGCTCAAGGACATGAGGGACGACACGTTGACAGATGAGATTACATTTTCGCGGCTGGTTGATGTGCCGGTTTCCGAGATTGCCGAGCACATGTCCGACCCGAGAGTTGCCGAACACATGCCGCTTTTGACGGGTGCTTGGGACACGGAGATGGCACTCAGGTTTGTCAAAATGAAAGAGGAATACTGGGCACGGGATGGACTCGGGCACTGGGCAGTTCTGGTCGACGGCAATTACGTTGGGTGGGGCGGCTTTCAGAAAGAAGGTGACGAGTGGGATTTCGGGCTTGTTTTGCGGCCGGTTGCGTTTGGTCTTGGTAGGCGCATTTCAAAGAAAGCCATAGATTTCGCCATTGCTGACGACCGCATTCCATTTGTGACGTTTCTGCTGCCACCCTCCAGGAAGAACCTTGGAGCCCTCGGAAGACTAGGTGCTGAGCACGTCGGAGATGTCGACTACGACGGAGAGAGGTTCCTGAAGTTCCGACTTAACACTGCGTGACCAGCCCGCCGCTGGTCTTGTTCTTAACCGTCTCAGACCATCTTGAGGCCGCAATGAATGTAAGGCATCTATCACGATCAAAACGACCCACGCGAACGGGCGCTTTGGCGACAACGAGTGCAACTCAGAGAATGATACGCCGCGCCTGCAAGGCAATGCTGCATCAGCGTGATTAAGAAATCGAATGTCGGCAGAGTCCCGCAGACTGAAAGTTCGGTCACTGCCAGATTTTGCGAATGCGGCGAAAGTCCGGTTTGGTGAAGCCGCAATGCAGCGTGGTTTGACCCGATGAATGGCCGGTATGGGCTGTTCCCCACGGCTTGGACTGGGTTGCTGCATCGGCTCCAACGGCGGCAGCTTTGCAACTGAGATCGAACCGTTGACCAGCCCCACCTGAGTGGTCCGGTTTGAGTGTTAGTGCATGACTGGCCTTGGATCTATCTGGACGATGGTTTCTGGGGCCGGTGGGCGATAACCCAGAGCACTCTGTGGTCGTTTTGTGTTGTAGTGTATCCTCCATTCTTCGATCAGGATTTGCGCCTTTCGCAGGCTGTAGAAGTTGTCACCGTTGAGCAGCTCATCCCGAAACCTGGTATTGAAGCTTTCACAATATCCGTTCTCCCAAGGGCTGCCTGGTTCGATGTATGCCGTTTTCGCACCGACGGCTTTGATCCAGCCCTGTACGGCCTGCGCAACGAACTCCGGACCACTATCGGAACGAATGAACGACGGGACGCCGCGCAGGATGAACAGGTCGCTCACCGCGTTTCTGGTTGTCCCTCATGAGTTGATGGTCTGAATCAGTAGACGAGCACCACTGCAATTTGGTGTCGCCCCGGTGCTGCCCGTGTCCGGAAAACAGAAAAACCGCCCTTAGGCGGCTCTCTCTAATCAACTGGGTGTGTTGGGAATTTTGGAGCGGGCGAGGCGATTCGAACGCCCGACCCTAACCTTGGCAAGGTTATGCTCTACCCCTGAGCTACGCCCGCTTCCTTGGGTGAGCTGTGAAATACTCATTGCTGCCGCGACCTGCAAGAGAGAAATGCACCATCTTCTCATTTTTATGCAGATGGCTCGCGCCGCCACGCTTGGCTGCGCGCGTCACTCAGATCAGACCAGAGCCGCCCGAGCATGACGCGGGCTTCGTCGATGTCTGCCGTGGCACCATCCAGACCCATCATACCCACCAGATCCTTGGCGACTTGGGTGATCTGCCCACTCAGAAAGACGCGCAGATCTGGGCGGCTGACCCGCAACGCCATGACCAGCCGGGCAAGGGGCGCTGCGGAATGCACACCACCTGCGGATAGGCCCAGGATGCGAATGGGGCTTTCGACGATCTCTGCCATCAGATCCTCGTGCGTGCGCCCGGTTTTCACCTCGATGTTCCAGCCTTCCTCGCCAAAAAGATCCGCGGCCATGCGAACGCCCAGCGTATGGATTTCACCCGGTACCGTGGCAAAGATCGCTGATTTCACCTCGACAGGATGCCGGGGCACAAAGAGGTAGCTGTATTCGCGCAGGATCGCATAGATGCGGCTGCTGGCAATCGTGACTTCGTGGAAGCTGACGTGGTCTTCATCCCACCATTCTCCAAGGATCACGGCCGCTTCAGACAGGTAATTCAGGTAAATGGCATGGAGCGCCGCGCCCGACTCCCGCACCTCGCGGATGAAGGCTGCAGCCTCGCCCGGCGCATCGGAGATCAGCGCGTAGCACAGCGCTTCGATCTTGCGACGGCTGGGTTGGTTCACCGGGTCCCGGTTGGTCTGGCGCTCTGCTGCAACGCGGTGCAGCACCTCTCGCACGATATCGCTTACAGCCTCGTTGGGCAGCCTTGCCTTGAGCTTCAGAACATCGGACTGCACTTGTGTATACTGCGCCGGAGCCTCAGGCTCTGGCGCTCCGTCGGGCTCGGGCATGGCTCCCCCCTGAGCGTGGCTTGATCGGTCCTTCGTGTCTTTGGTGAGTCTTGCGATCAGCCTAACGGACACGCGATGCGTGTGTCAATGAAAGTTGACAGATCACCTGCCGGAGGGGAAGCGACAGGCGCGCCAAAGGAGGGCGCCTGTGCAAGGGGATCAGTCGAATTCGACCAGCAAGTCTTTGGCGTCGATCTGGCCGCCCGGGCTGACATGCACCGCCTTGATCGTGGCATTGCGATCCGCATGGATGCCTGTCTCCATCTTCATGGCCTCGATGGTCAGCAGCAGATCGCCCTCCTTGACCTTCTTGCCCACTTGCGCCGCAACAGAGGCCACAACGCCGGGCATCGGTGCACCGATATGGTTGGCATTGCCCGCTTCGGCCTTGGGCCGCTGTGCGGTGGCGGATTTCACCAGACGGTTCGGCACCCGGATCACACGGGGCTGGCCGTTGAGCTCGAAGAACACGCGCACCTCGCCGTCCTCAGTGGTTTCACCCACCGCCTGCAGGCGGATTTCCAGCGTCTTGCCGGGGTCGATCTCGGCGCTGATCTCCTCGCCCGGCTCCATGCCGTAGAAGAAGGTCTTGGTTGGCAGGGTGCGCACCGGGCCATAGGTGCGGTGCCGGCCCATGTAGTCGAGGAAAACCTTGGGATACATGAGGTAGCCGCTGAGGTCCTCATCATCGACCTCTTTGCCCTCCATCGCCTCCGAGGCCTCCTTGCGCAGCGCCTCTAGATCAGCGGGCGGCAGGTGTTTGCCAGGACGTTCGATGTTGGGTTTCTCGTCTTTCAGCACCTTTTTCACGATGCCGTCTGGGAAGCCGCCCGGGGGCTGGCCAAGGTTGCCGCGCATCATGTCGATGACCGAATCCGGGAAGGCCACATCTGTGCCCGGGTCTTCCACATCGGCGCGCGTGAGGCCCTGGGAGACCATCATCAGTGCCATGTCGCCCACCACCTTGGACGAGGGCGTGACCTTCACGATGTCGCCAAACATCTGGTTCACATCCGCATAGGTCTGGGCGACCTCATGCCAGCGCTCTTCCAGGCCCAAGCTCGCCGCCTGCGCCTTGAGGTTGGTGAACTGCCCGCCCGGCATCTCATGCAGGTAGACCTCGGAGGAGGGGGCCTGCATGCCGGTCTCGAAGGCCTTGTAGTGGCTGCGCACCTCTTCCCAATAGTCCGAGATTTCACGGATCGCCTTGGTGTCGAGCCCGGTGTCGCGGTCGGTGTGCTTGAGCGCTGCGACAACGGAGCCGAGCGTCGCCTGGCTCGTGTTCCCCGAGAGCGCGTCCATCGCGCAGTCGACCGCATCGACGCCTGCCTCACTGGCTGCAAGGATCGTTGCACAGGCCACCCCAGCGGTGTCATGGGTGTGGAAGTGGATCGGAAGGCCGACCTCGGACTTCAGCGCCTTGACCAGCTGGCGGGCCGCGGCGGGTTTCAGCAGCCCCGCCATATCCTTGAGGCCCAGCACATGGGCGCCCGCGTCGCGCAGCGCTTTGCCCATATCCACGTAGTAGTGCAGATTGTACTTCGCGCGGTCGGGGTCGTTGATGTCGCCGGTGTAGCAGATCGTGCCTTCGCAGATCTTGCCGCTTTCGATCACCGCGTCCATGGCGATGCGCATATTCTCGACCCAGTTGAGGCTGTCGAACACCCGGAACACATCGACGCCGGTGTTGGCCGCGACCCGCACGAACTCCTGCACCACATTGTCGGGGTAGTTAGTATAGCCCACGCCGTTCGAGGCGCGCAGCAGCATCTGTGTCATCACGTTTGGCATGGCTGCGCGCAAATCCCGCAGGCGCTGCCAGGGGCATTCCTGCAAAAAGCGATAGGCCACGTCGAAGGTGGCCCCGCCCCAGCACTCCACGCTGAAGAGCTGCGGCAGGTTCGCCGCATAGGCGGGGGCCACGCGGATCATGTCGATTGACCGCATGCGTGTGGCCAGCAGCGATTGGTGCCCGTCGCGCATCGTGGTGTCGGTGATCAGCAGTTGGCGCTGTTGCTTCATCCAATCGGCGACCGCCTGCGGGCCTTTCCGCTCCAGCAGGTTGCGCGTGCCCATCAAAGGCTCGGCCTTTAGGCTGGGCGGGCGCGGGTCGCGCACCTGCGCGCCGGGGCGCGGATGGTCCTTAGTCTCCGGATGCCCGTTCACAGTGACGTCAGCGATGTAGGTCAGCACTTTGGTGCCCCGGTCGCGGCGTCGGGTGAACTGGAAGAGCGCGGGCGTCTCGTCGATGAACTTGGTGTGGTAGGTGTTGTCGAGGAAGGTCGGGTGCTTCAGCAGGTTCTCGACAAAGGCGATGTTGGTGCTCACGCCGCGAATGCGGAACTCGCGCAAAGCCCGATCCATCCGCGCAATGGCCTGGTCCGGGGTCTGCGCTTTTGCCGTCACCTTGACCAGCAGGCTGTCGTAGTACCGCGTGATCACCCCGCCGGAATACGCCGTGCCACCGTCTAGGCGGATGCCCATGCCGGTGGCTTCGCGGAAGGCGGTGATGCGGCCGTAGTCGGGGATGAAGTTGTTCTGCGGGTCTTCTGTGGTGATCCGGGTCTGCAGGGCGTGGCCGGTCAGTTGCACGTCATCCTGCGTCGGCTTGCCTGTGGCGTCCGCGATGGTCTTGCCTTCGGCGATGAGGATCTGGGCCTGCACGATATCGATGCCGGTGACCTCTTCGGTGACCGTATGCTCCACCTGCACGCGCGGGTTCACCTCGATGAAGTAGAATTCCTCCGTCGCCATATCCATGAGGAATTCGACGGTGCCCGCGCATTCATAGTTGACGTGTTTGCAAATTTTGTAGCCCAGTTTGCAAATTTCTTCCCGTTGTTTTTCAGTGAGATAGGGGGCGGGCGCGCGCTCGACCACCTTCTGGTTGCGGCGCTGGACCGAGCAGTCGCGCTCGTAGAGGTGATACATGCCGCCGTGCTTGTCGCCGAGGATCTGCACTTCGACGTGGCGGGCACGCAGGATCATCTTTTCCAGATAGCCCTCGCCATTGCCAAAGGCGGCTTCGGCCTCGCGGCGGCCTTCGAGCACCTTGTCTTCCAGCTCTTTTTCCTCATGGATGGGCCGCATCCCGCGCCCGCCGCCGCCCCAGGACGCCTTGAGCATCAGCGGATAGCCGATCTCCTTGGCCTCTGACTTGATCGCTGTCATGTCGTCGCCGAGCACCTCAGTGGCCGGGATCACCGGCACACCCGCCTCCATCGCCACGCGCCGGGCGCTGGCCTTGTCGCCGAGGGCGCGCATGGTTTCTGCCTTGGGGCCGATGAAGGTGATCCCGTTCTGCTCGCAGGCGTCCACGAAATCGGGGTTCTCGGACAGCAGCCCATAGCCTGGATGGATCGCATCGGCGCCAGAGGCTTTGGCCACCCGGATCATCTCATCAATCGCGAGATAGGCGGCGACCGGCCCGAGCCCTTCACCTATCCGGTAGGCTTCGTCCGCCTTAAAACGGTGCAGGCCGAGTTTGTCTTCTTCAGCGTAGACGGCAACCGTCTTTTTGCCCATCTCATTGGCCGCGCGCATGATGCGGATGGCGATCTCACCGCGGTTTGCGATCAGGATCTTGCGGAATTCAGGCATCAGGCGGCCTCCTCTGGCTTGAGCGGGTGCGTCTCTTTAGGAAGAATTAACCCGCCCGTAAACGCGTACTATTGGGTACGCGCCTTCAATTTCCGCCGCAACGCAGCATTTTGGCGGCGAAATGTAAAGCAGCCTTTGTTTACGCGACAGGCAGGGTGATGGGCGCTGGCAGATCCTTGAGACCGCGCGCCCCAAGTTGGCCCATGTTGGCCACAAGGTCTTTGTCGAGCATGTCGATCAGGTGGTCTGGCCCGCGCGCGCCGAGTGCTGCCAAGGCGTAGTGAAATCCGCGCCCCAGCATCACAAAATCTGCGCCCGAGGCGAGCGCCCGCAAGATGTCGAGGCCACCTTCGATGCCGGAATCGAAGATCAGCGGCAGGCGGGTGGCGGCTCTGATCCCGGGCAGCACGTCGATTGCAGCAGGTGCCGCGTCGAACTGGCGGCCCGCGTGGTTCGACACCCAGATCCCATCCACACCGATTTGTTCGAGCTTTGGCGCGTCCTGCGTGCGCAGCACGCCTTTGACCACAAACGGCCCATCCCAGGCATCACGCAGCCAACGCACATAGTCCCAGTCGGGCGAGGTTCGCAGCAGATAGCCTACATGTGCGGTTGAAGAGCGCGCTGTATCCGCTTCGCTTGCGTATTTCTCCAGCGTACGCATCTTGGGCAGCCCGCGCCGTGCCATGCCAAGCGCCCAGGCTGGCCGCAGAGCCACCTGCGCCATCAGGCGCGGGGTCAGCCGGGGCGGCAGGGTGAGGCCGGACCGGGTCTGCCGCTCGCGCCGCGAGGCCACGGGGACATCCACTGTCAGCACCAGCGTGCTGAAGCCTGCCGCCTTTGCTCGCGCCAGCATGTCGCTGCGGATGCTCTCGTCGCGCGGTGGGTACATCTGAAACCACGCATATGGGCCCAGATGCGGCGCGAGGTCTTCGGGGGCTTGTGTTGCGACGGTGGAAAGGCTGTAAGGGATATGCGCCTTGGCGGCGGCGCGCGCCAGAATGCCTTCCGCATCGGGCCACATCAGGCCTGACATGCCCACAGGGGCGATGCCGTAGGGTCGCGGCAGGGTCGCGCCGAAGAGGCTCACGCTCAGGTCGGGGGTGAACTCGCCGTGCAGGATGCTGGGCGGAAAGCCGATGCGGTCGAGGCTCGTGCGGTTGCGGGCCTTTGTGCGTTCCTCACCGGTGGCGCTGTCGAGATACTCCCAGACGAAACGGGGCAGGCGTTGGCGGGCCCGTGCGCGCAGGTCGCTCAGGGCGGGGTATCGGCTGTGCAGGTCCATGGGGCCTTGGTGGCGCAGAATGCGAGCGGTGTCTATTGGGCCTGCCCGTCAGGGTCTGCATATTTGTGGAACAATGAAGGCGGGTCTTCGGTGGAACATTAGAAGAACGTGTCTTTATCTTGGAGCGGGGGGATTGTAGGGTGGCGTCATGAGCAGTTTCGATGAGATGGATGCCTTTGAGGGCGCGTCGCTGTCGGCGCGGGCGATGGCCGCGCGACCGCAGCCTTATCTGGAGGGGCTGAACCCGGCGCAGCGCGAAGCGGTGGAGCAGCTGGAGGGGCCGGTGCTGATGCTCGCCGGGGCGGGCACGGGCAAGACGCGGGCGCTGACTGCGCGGATTGCGCATTTGCTGATGAGCGGGACGGCGCGGCCCAATGAGATCCTGGCGGTGACCTTCACCAACAAGGCAGCACGCGAGATGAAGACCCGCGTTGGCAGCATGTTGGGACAGCCGGCGGAGGGGATGCCGTGGCTCGGCACTTTCCATGCGATCTGTGTGAAGCTGCTGCGGCGGCATGCGGAGTTGATTTCGATCCCGGGGACTATGGATCTGCCACATCGGGATGAGCCGTTGACAGCTCAGGACGAGTTGGGGCCGCCTGGAGGCGCGCGCGGGGCGCCGGAGGGTCCGCATCTGAAGTCGAATTTCACCATTCTGGACACGGATGATCAGCTGCGCCTGCTCAAGCAATTGGTCTCGGCGGCGAATATCGATGACAAGCGCTGGCCCGCGCGGCAGCTGGCCTCCATCATCGATGGCTGGAAGAACCGGGCGCTGACGCCGGAGAAGGTGCCCGCTGCGGATGCGGGGGCCTATAATCATCGCGGTGTTGAGCTTTATGCGCAGTATCAGCGGCGGCTGATCGAGTTGAACGCGACGGATTTCGGCGACTTGTTGCTGCATATGGTCACGATTTTCCAGACCCATGCGGATGTGCTGGAGCGGTATCAGCGCTGGTTCCGCTACATCCTTGTAGATGAGTATCAGGACACCAACGTGGCGCAGTATCTTTGGCTGCGGCTGCTGGCGGGCGGGCACAAGAACATTTGCTGTGTGGGCGATGATGATCAGTCGATCTATGGCTGGCGCGGGGCCGAGGTGGGCAACATCCTGCGGTTTGAAAAGGATTTTCCCGGGGCGCATGTGGTGCGGCTGGAGCAGAACTACCGCTCCACGCCGCATATTCTGGCAGCGGCCTCGGGGGTGATTGCGGGCAATGAGGGGCGGCTTGGCAAGACGCTCTTCACAGATCTCACCGAGGGCGAGAAGGTGCGGCTTATCGGTCATTGGGATGGTGAGGAGGAGGCGCGCTGGATCGGCGAGGAGATTGAGGCGGCACAGAAGGGCACGCGCGGGATGGCGCCCTATGGGCTTGATCAGATGGCAATTCTCGTGCGCGCGTCGCATCAGATGCGCGCCTTTGAAGACCGGTTCCTGACCATTGGTTTGCCTTATCGGGTGATCGGCGGGCCGCGGTTTTACGAGCGGATGGAGATCCGCGATGCGATGGCCTATTTTCGCGTCGTGGTCAGCCCGGATGATGATCTTGCCTTTGAGCGGATCGTGAACACGCCAAAGCGGGGGCTGGGCGACAAGGCGCAGCAGACGATTCAGCGCATGGCGCGCTCCAATGGGGTGAGCCTGGTGGAAGGTGCGCGGCTTTGCGTGCAGACCAAGAACATTGGGGGCAAGGGGGGCAACGCGCTTGGCAAGCTCGTTGACGGGGTCGACCGGTGGGGCCGGATGCTGGGCGACAAGGACCTCAGCCACATGGAGCTGGCCGAGATCATCCTCGATGAAAGCGGCTATACCGCGCATTGGCAGAACGACAAGACGCCCGAGGCGCCGGGGCGGCTGGAGAACCTCAAAGAGCTCGTGAAAGCGCTGGAAGGCTTTGAAAATCTGCAAGGATTCCTCGAACACGTCAGTCTGATCATGGACAATGAGAGCGATGATGGGGACGAGAAGGTCTCGATCATGACGCTGCATGCGGCCAAGGGGCTGGAGTTTCCTTGTGTCTTCCTGCCGGGTTGGGAAGATGGGCTTTTCCCCTCGCAACGCTCGATGGATGAGAGCGGCCTCAAGGGCCTCGAAGAGGAGCGGCGGCTGGCCTATGTGGGGATCACGCGGGCCGAAGAGGTGTGCACGATCTCCTTTGCGGCCAACCGGCGGGTGTTTGGGCAGTGGCAATCTTCCATGCCCTCGCGGTTTATCGATGAGCTGCCGCAGGCGCATGTGGAGGTGCTGACACCGCCGGGGCTTTATGGCGGTGGGTATGGCGCGGCGGGGATGCAGCCCTTGCGCTCGGATCTCGCAGAGCGGGCGGCAGAGGCAAATGTTTATAACTCGCCCGGTTGGCGGCGGCTGCAGGAGCGCAGCCAGCAGCGCCCGGTGAGCCAGCCGCGCGAGACCAGGAACACGGTGATCGACATGAGTGCCGTGTCCAGCTTTACCGTGGGCGAGCGCGTGTTTCATCAGAAGTTCGGCTATGGCGCCATTCAGGGCATTGAGGGCGACAAGCTGGAGATCGCCTTCGAGAAAGCGGGCACCAAGAAGGTGGTGGCGAAGTTCGTCACGGGCTGTGATGATATCCCTTTCTGAAGGCTCGGACGCGATCAGGATAGCCTGAACCAGTGATGTCTGGATTAGCAGCCGGAAACTGTAGTGGAGTTCTAGAGCAGCGTCCAGAAAATCTGCACCACAACATCAAACCTGCGCTTGGCCGGCACCGCCGGCCAGCCCCCGACCCTCTCGTCAAACCGAAGGTTTGCCTTTGGCAAAACGGGAGGGGGCTTCACCCCCACCCAGGGTCGGGGGCTGGCCTCTGTATTGAAGCCCAAGCGTTTCAGATTTTATGGACGCTGCTCTAGTCTGTAAAGTGGCGTCCGAAAATGTGAGACGCTCCTGCGTCTGCACGGAGGTTACCGCCCGATCCTACGAGAAACACACTCTGGTCATGAGAGGTGAGCAGTCAACCGTCCCGCCCGGTGAGCACCACCGGGCAGCGCCCGTCCGCCCCCCGGGGCGGGCGCTTTCAGCGGGACGCCCGCGAACGGACGCTGCCCTCAGTGCGATGCGCCGAGCGTGATGACAACTGTCAGGCATGCCGACGTCAGAAAACAGGCGGCCAGGCCTTGAGCCAGTTCAGGTCAGTCAAGCGGCAGCAGCGTGCGCGCCTCGAACCCTTTCACGATGGGCCGGGCCGCGCGGGGCAGGGTGATGCCATCCAACTCAGGGAAGAGCGCCCTGATCTCGTCATATGTCTCTCGGTCGGCCTCCAGAATGTGATCACCTGCATAGAAGCTCTCGAGCCGCGCGCCATCGGCAAAGACCACCTCATGGGCGTCGAACATCACGTGATAATAGGTGACGCTGTCACAGGGCGCGCTGAAGATCTGATCACCATCGCAGAGATGCTTCGCGGCGCATAGCACCTCCTCGGCCTCAAACATCAGCTCGCACCGCCAGCCGTTCAGCAGAACGCGGTGCTGGGGCGAGACCCGCAGCTGCGACCGGTTCCCGATGCTGCCCGGCAGGAAGGTCACCGGCGCCAGCTCGCCGCGCCCCGGGACGCTGCGCTTCCCGATCCAGCGGATCGGGCGCGCGCCATGATCCAGCGTCTCGACCAGATCGCCCACCGCCAGCGCCTCGACCGGGACATCGCCCCCGGGTGTGCGCAAGGGCGTGCCTGCGGTGAAACAGGCCACGGTGACGCTGTTGATGTTGAGATAGGTGAAGGTGCGCCCATTCGGCAGCGTGACATTGCCGCCGGTGGAGGAAAACGGGTTCACCACCGAGCCTTGCGGCACAGTCAGGCTGTCATCGCCGCTGCCGCCCTGCACAAAGCCGGTGTTGAGGCCAGCGAAGATCACATCGTCGCCGCTGCCGCCTTCGAGATTGCCACCCCCATCCTCGGCAAAGAGCGTATCGTCGCCGCTGCCCCCACGCAGGATGTTATTGTTGCCGCCGCCGCCGCGCAGGATATCATCGCCCTGGCCGCCGCTGATGTTGTTGTTGCCGCTGCCACCTTGCAAGACGTCATCGCCAGCCCCACCACGCATTGTACCGCCCAGGTTGCCGTCGTCGGTGAAGGTATCATCGCCACTGCCGCCCCGATAACCGGATGCGTTCAGCCCGACGGATCCGCTGACATCATTGTCGGCGTCGTTGCCGCGAAACTGCACAAATTCGCTGAAGGAGCCGGAGCCGATGTCTGCGTCGGTGTATGTCGTGACCGCGCCACTGTTGGTGTCTGTGAAGGTGATCGAATTGCCGGTCAGCGTGATCTGAAAACGGTCAGAGATATTGCGCGCGTCGATGGTGCTGTCGCGATTGATATCGAGGCCAGCCCAAAAGCTGGCGTCAGTGATATCGGCATTTGTCAGTCTCAGAAAAACCGGCATTTGACCCACTCTTCACATGATGGCTTGGTCTTGCAACACAACCAAGCCAGGCAACCGTGCCCCTAACCCTTTCGAATTATATCGGAAACCCAGCGGGTGTCACGCTGGTTGAAAAAATCCCTTAACGCTGTGCCGAAGCGCGCCGATTTGGTCCGATACAAAGGAAAAGGCGGCGCCCGGGAGGAGGGCACCGCCTTCATAGTCCGTCGCCAAAGTCAGGGAGGAGGAAGACCCTGGCCACGTGTTACAACCAGCCAAGCTGGTCTTGATTAGGGACAGCGACATCCGGGAGGAGGATGAATGCCGCTGCCTGGTCACAGACGCCCCAGGGAGGAGGAGAGGCGCGTCTGATATCGTGTCCCCGATGGGGAGCTGCGTGCTCCGGACCGGGTGCGCACGCGGGGTGCGCTTGCATTCTGGCGACGGCATCCGGGAGGAGGATAGATGCCGCCGCTCAAGGTACAGACGTTCCAGGGAGGAGGAAGGAGCGCCTGTTCGGGACGCAGAGTTAGGTCTCTGCGAATTTCTCTGCCGCCTCCAGTGCAAGGCCGCGGATCATCGCCCGGCTCAGGCCAAGGTCATTCAGATCGCGGTCGCCGAGTGCGGCCAGTTCATTGTAGGTTTCCCGGTAGACGCGGTGCTTGGCATAGCGCTGCGCGGCTTTGTCGAGAAATTGGGCGGTTGTCGCCAGTGCCCGTTCGATCAGGCTGCTGGAAGCGACATGTGACTGTGTGTAATAGGCCATGACAGATGCCTTCGTGTTTACTCGTATGCGTTCGTTGTGACTGTTATGTAGGAAAATGCTGCGGGTGCACAATAGACGCTCTTACAATGCTGCTATGCAGCGAATGCATGGGCGTCCTAGCGTAAATTTATGCGTAGTGCTATAGGGTTAGGCAGTTCGACACCCTAAATACTGTTAGCGGAAACAGGCGCTTAGCAAAGCGGCGCATTTGAGGAGAATTTGAGCATGTCTGTGACGAAGGCCCAAGTTGAGGCGGCGCTGGACCGGGTTGCCCTTCCCGATGGAAAAAGCCTGCTGGCGCATGATTTGATTCGAGCGCTTGTCGTGGATGGGGCCTCCGTGCGCTTTGTCATCGAGGCGCCGAGCCCCGAGGTCGCGCGCCAGATGGGGCCGTTGCGTGATGCCGCAGAAAAGATCGTGCGTGACTTGCCAGGCGTGGAAAGTGCGTCCGTCGCGCTGACCGCGCATGGCCCGGCAGAAAAGAAGCCCGAGCCGCCAAGCCTGAAGATCGGCGGCCACCCCAAACCACAGGCCGGGCCGACCAAGCCGACCGGTGTGAAACGCATTCTCGCCATCGGGTCCGGCAAGGGCGGGGTGGGCAAATCCACGGTCTCATCAAACCTCGCCGTGGCTCTGGCGCGGGCGGGGCGCAAGGTCGGTCTGCTGGACGCTGATATATATGGTCCCTCTCAGCCGCGCATGATGGGCGTGAACAAGCGCCCGGCCTCGCCTGACGGCAAGACGATCATTCCGTTGCACGCCCATGGGGTCACGCTGATGTCCATCGGCTTCATGCTGGAAGAGGGCAAGGCGGTGGTCTGGCGCGGGCCGATGCTGATGGGCGCGCTGCAACAGATGCTGGGCCAGGTGGAGTGGGGCGAGCTTGACGTCTTGCTGGTCGACCTGCCGCCCGGCACGGGGGATGTGCAGTTGACGCTTTGTACCAAATCCGAGCTCACGGGGGCCATTGTTGTTTCCACCCCGCAGGATGTGGCGCTGATCGATGCGCGCAAGGCGCTCGATATGTTCGACACGCTGAAAACGCCGGTGCTGGGGTTGATCGAGAATATGTCGATGTTTGTCTGCCCGGATTGCGGGTCGGAACATCAGATCTTTGGGCAAGGTGGCGTGGCCGCCGAAGCTGACAAGCTGGGGGTGCCGTTGCTGGGCGCTTTGCCGATTGATCTTGAGACGCGCCTTGCCGGGGATGGTGGCACACCCATCGCCGTGGGAGACGGCCCGATGGCGCAGGCGTATGGGCGCATCGCCGAAGGCTTGATCAAGGGCGGCATGGCCTGATCCTGATCACTCAAGGGGCCGATGCTGGACCAAATGCCCGTAAAGCGTGCTGAGAACGCTAATGAAGATCAGTGACTGCAGGATTATCTGAACAAGGCTAGCGGGTAAGACCAGGCCTGGCTGAGTGGCTGCGACCGCCATCATCATTTGCTGCAGCAGCACGTTGATCACACTCAGCAAGATAGCGGTCCAGAAGATATCGCGAGAGACAGGCGCGGTAGCGGCCCAGCTTTCGGAAACCGTCAGATGGGCGCCGGTCGCTGCGGCGGGCAGCACGAGGCTGTTGCGCAGTAGGATCCACGAGATCGCCATATTTATGGTAAGTGTGGTCCCCAGCGTGACGATTGAAAGAATGCTCGGCGATGCGGCGGAAAAGACTGCAGTGACAAAGAAGGCGCCAAAGCCAAGTGCAAAGGCGGCAAGCATTGCCAGGAGAAGGACGATCAGAGCGCCCTTGAAATACTGCCAGTAGATCCGGCCTGTGACGGTCATGACCTCGTGGCGTGCTTCGTCCTGCAGCAGCGCATGTCGATGCCAGAAGATTGCGAAGGTCATCCAGCCCAGAAGGCTGAGCACAAGGCCCACGATAACAAGTGCGGCGTTGATCTCAGTTGGTGCAGATTGGGACGCGGCCAAATCGCCCCCAAATCCCTGCAATACAATATACGCAGCCAAGGCGATCAGAACTGTGCCGGGGGCGATCACTTTCAACGTGTTCAGCGGTTCGGCCACGATCAGACGAAAGGCGCGGCCGAGAATAAGAAGGGGAAGGTTCATAACGCACCTGACTTGTTAAAGTGGCAGCCCTAAGCGTTTGGGCCGGGCGTATCAATTTTTGCGAAAATTTTGGTTAACTCGCGACCATGGGAGATCATGGGACGGTATGACGATTTGATATGAGTGGCGGCGACTCAGTGGGCAGCTGCGGTTATTGACGTCGAAGATTCTCGAACAAATCCGCAACATGGTGGAGCCATACAGGCAATTCTAAAGAAAATCGGGAATAGATGGGAAAAAATATGCCGATAGTGCATTGGCTATATATAGTAGTTGCTTGAGATTAATCCGCTTAATGTTGATATCGTAGGCGTGTGCTTCATTGATTTCCGCAATGAATTAACCTCTCACCGACATACTTAAGAAGTTGGTAACTAAAAATCCCTTGCTCTCCCATAGTTTCCCAGTGTATCCCTTTTACATCAGATGAGAACGAGCCGGGGCAGTCAACGACCCCACGCAAAACAAGAACTCTAGCAGGTTTCATACAGGCACCTCGCTTTCATCAGACCAAAGAGATCCGGCGCGCGAGCGAGCAGACATCCCCCCAGGTGGCGCGCGCAGCTGGACTTCCCCGCAGGTTGCGGGACGAGGGCGGCGGGTTGATCAGTGGCAGCAGATCAACCCGCCGTTACCATTTCAAGGCAGGGGGATAGGCATCGAACTTAAAGCGATGCTGGAAGATTGGGGCAGGGCAGTGAGCCGCAGGTTCAGAGGCGAAAGCCATCACAAGGTCGATACAAAAGGGCGGGTGTCCATCCCGGCCTCGTTTCGTCGTGTGATCGAGGCGGCTGATCCCAACTGGACCTCCGGCAACGCGCCCGAATTGGTGATCGTCTATGGCGATCATCGCCGCAATTACCTGGAATGCTACACAATTGAGGCGATCGAGGAAGTCGACGCCAAGATTGATGCGCTGCCGCGCGGGTCGATGCAGCGCAAAATGTTGCAGCGGCTCTTTCATGGTCAGTCATTCCCGACGTCCGTGGACGAGACCGGCCGCCTTGTGCTGCCAGCCAAACTGCGCAGCAAGATCGAGCTGGAGAGCGAGGCGTTCTTTATCGCGGCGGGGGATACCTTTCAGATCTGGAAGCCCGAGACCTACGAGGCTGAGGAGTCCGCCAAGACCGAGGCCTGGCTCGAAGATCTGCCGGATGACTTCGACCCGCTCGAATTTCTGGACGTGCAAAAGGGGGAGTAAGCCATGGCTGCAACGGCCTCCTCCGATATGTCTGCCCCTCATGTTCCTGTTCTGCTGTCCGCCATTCTCAAGGCGGTGGCACCTGTTCATGGCACCTGGCTTGATGGCACCTTTGGTGCGGGCGGCTACACGCGCGGGCTGCTGGAGGCGGGGGCGCAAACGGTCGTCGCGGTGGATCGCGACCCGCTGGCATTCGAGATGGCGGCGGATTGGGCAGGCGCTTACGGCGACCGGTTGGTGCAACAGCCTGGTGTGTTTTCCCAGATGGACAGCTATGCCAGCGGACTTGACGGCGTCGTGCTGGACCTGGGCGTCTCCTCCATGCAGTTGGATCAGCCGGGGCGCGGGTTCTCTTTTTTGCGCGACGGTCCACTGGACATGCGGATGAGCCAGGATGGCCCCACAGCGGCAGATATCGTGAACACCGCCTCCGAAGAGACGCTTGCCAACATCCTGTTTCAATATGGGGAAGAACGGGCCAGCCGCCGCATCTCGCGCGCGATCCTGGCGGCGCGACCCATCCGTACAACCTTACAGCTGTCCGAGATCATCGAAGGCTGCCTGCCGCGCGCCAAGCCCGGTCAATCGCACCCGGCCACACGCAGTTTTCAGGCTCTGCGCATTGCGGTGAACGACGAATATGGTGAGCTGTTCCAGGGGCTTATGGCGGCTGAACGGGCGCTGGCGCCCGGTGGGCAACTCGCTGTTGTTACCTTCCATTCGGTTGAGGACCGCATGGTCAAGCGCTTCTTGACGGCGCGATCCGGCAGCGGCGGCAACGCCAATCGCTATGCCCCACAGATCGAGGCGGAGGCCCCCGCTTTCACGCAGGCCTCCCGCAAGGCCATCGCCCCCGATGCTGACGAAATCGCGGCCAACCCCCGGGCGCGCTCGGCCAAGCTGCGCGTGGCCACGCGCACCGATGCGCCTGCCGCCCCGGTGGATGCCAAAACCCTGAATATGCCGATTGTGAAAGAGGTCTGACCCATGCGTGCCGTGCTCTACATTCTGACCACTCTGGCAGTGATTGGCCTCGCTTTCTGGGCCTATCGCGAGAACTATGCCACGCAGGCAGCCTTGGCTGAGACCCGCGAGTTGCGGCAGGACATCCGCACTTCTCATGAACGATTGGCGGTCCTGCGGGCTGAGTGGGCCTATCTGAACCGGCCAGATCGGTTGCGAGACTTGGCGGAGATCAATTTCGACCGATTGGGCCTGCTGGATCTGCGCGCCGAGCAATTCGGTCTGGTGGGGCAGGTGGCCTACCCGCCGGATCCGCTGCTGCCGATCACCAACCCGGTGGATGTCGCGCATCTTGAAGAGGAGACGCGGCCATGATCCGAACGCCTCTGCGTCCGCTGGCCCGCATCCTGGATGCCCGCGCCAAAGGCCAGAACCCCGATGTGATCGAGCGCGAGAACATCCACATTCGTCACGAGCAGATGCGCGATCAGGCACGGCAGCGGGCTGAAGGGCGGCTTCTGGTCCTGGGGATGTTTTTTGTGGCGGCCTTCAGCGTCATCGGGTTGCGCATGGGGGTGCTGGCAACGGCGGAGCCGATGGAGCCACGGGCTGAAGCACCGGGCGCTGCGATCCATGCCGGGCGCGCGGACATCGTTGACCGCCATGGTCGGCTGCTGGCCACCAACTTCGAGACCCACGCGCTTTATGCGCAGCCCCCTCAGATGATCGATCCGGCTCATGCGGCGCGCGAACTTGCTGCGATCTTCCCGGACCTCAAGGAGGAGGACCTGCTGGAAGATTTCACCGGCAAGCGCAAATTCCTCTGGCTCAGGCGCAAGATCAGCCCCGAGCAGATGCAGGCCGTGCATGAGATCGGAGAGCCGGGACTGCTGTTCGGGGGCCGCGACATGCGGCTCTATCCCAACGGACGGCTGGCCGCACATGTGCTGGGTGGCGCGAGCTATGGTCGCGAGGCGGTGCATGCGGCGGAGGTCATTGGCGTCGCCGGGGTTGAGAAGTATTTCGACACGTACTTGAGCGATCCGGCCAATGGCAACCAGCCGCTTGAGCTGTCGCTTGACCTGACCGTGCAGGCGGCGGCAGAGCGGGTGCTGGCTGGTGGTATGATGCTGATGAACGCCAAGGGTGCCACCTCCATTGTGATGGATGTGCAGACGGGGGAGGTGGTGAGCGTGGTCTCCCTGCCGAACTTCGATCCCAACGATCGCCCGCGCCCCGCGACCAGCGGTGATCAGTCCGACAGCCCGCTCTTCAACCGCTCGGTCCAGGGGGTGTATGAGCTGGGCTCCACCTTCAAGATTTTCACAGTCGCACAGGCTATGGATCTGGGCCTCGTCAACCCCGGCACGGTCATCGACACCAAAGGCCCGTTGCGCTGGGGCAGGCACCGCATTCGCGACTTTCGCTTTTACGGCAATGAGATGACCGTCTCCAAGGTGATCGAGAAAAGCTCCAACATCGGCACCGCGCGGATCGCACAGCAGATTGGCACGACGCGTCAGCGGGCCTTCCTGAAAGAGCTGGGCATGCTTGACACCACCGGTTTCGAGATTGTCGAGGCTGCAACCGGCAAGCCGCTCCTGCCCAAGAACTGGTCAGAAATCAGCACCATGACCATCTCTTACGGGCATGGGCTGTCGACGTCGCCGATGCATCTGGCGGCGGGCTACGCGGCGATTGCCAACGGCGGCTACAAGGTCAAGCCGACGATCCTGAAACAGGACGGCCCGCAGCTGGGCGAGCGGGTGATGTCGGACAGCGCCACGCGGGCGGCGCGCAAGATGCTGCGACGGGTGGTCACCGAAGGTACCGCAAGCTTTGGCGAGGTGCCGGGCTATGCGGTGGGTGGCAAGACGGGTACGGCAGACAAACCGCGCCCGCAGGGAGGCTATTACGAAGATAAGGTGATCGCGACCTTTGCAGCGATCTTCCCCGCGCATGACCCGAAATATGTGGTGATCGTGACGCTGGACGAGCCTGTCGATACAATCGGGAAGGAGCCGCGCCGCACCGCAGGGTGGACGGCTGCACCTGTGGCGGGCGAGATGATCAAGCGCGTCGCCCCTCTTCTTGGGCTGCGTCCGGGCGTTGAACCGGTGGAATTGACCGATATAAAGCTGATCAAGAACTAATCCGGCAGAAAGCGGGGCCATGAGCGGAGAACCAAAAACCCTTTCCTCCCTGGGGCTGACGGGCCAAGGCGGGCGCAATCCGCAGATCACGGGTCTGGCTGTGGACAGCCGCGAGGTGCAGGAGGGGTTTCTGTTTGCCGCCATGCCGGGGGCGAAGATGCACGGGGGCGAGTTCATCCGCTTTGCCCTGCGCATGGGGGCTGCCGCGATCCTCACCGATGCCGAGGGCGCTAGGCTGGCACAGGATGAGCTTGCCGAGAGTGACGCAGCCCTCATCGTGACAAGCGAACCCCGCGAGGCGTTGGCCCGCGCCGCCGCGCTTTGGTTCGAGCGTCAACCGCCGGTTATGGTCGCCGTCACGGGCACCAATGGCAAAACCTCGGTCAGCACATTTGTACGCCAGATCTGGCAAGGCCTGGGCCATGCGGCGATCAACCTTGGCACCACCGGCATCGAAGGCGCCTGGACCGCGCCGCTGGCCCATACCACGCCCGAACCCATCACGCTGCATTGCGCATTGGCGGAGGCGGCGGAGGCAGAGGTGACCCACTGCGCCATGGAGGCCTCAAGCCACGGTCTGGACCAGCGCCGCCTGGACGGCGTGACCCTGAAGGCCGCGGGTTTCACGAACCTCACGCAGGATCATCTGGATTATCATGAGACCTTCGAGGCCTATTTTGACGCCAAGGCCGGGCTCTTCGCTCGGGTGCTGCCGGAAGACGCCAAGGCGGTGATCAACATCGAAGAAGAACGTGGCGTCGACATGGCAGCCATTGCAAACGCACGGGGCTGCCCGGTGATCTCGGTGGGCCGCGATATCGGGGATTTGCATCTGGGTCGCATTCAGGTCGATGCCACGGGTCAGACCGTGCAGTTTTTTCACCTGGGCAAGTCTTACGTGCGGCGGCTGAACCTGATCGGCGATTTTCAGGCCGAAAACGTGCTTTTGGCTGCCGGGCTTGTGATCGCCTGTGGGGAAAGGCCCAATGTCGTCTTTGACACCTTCGAAGACCTGCGGACGGTGCGCGGGCGGATGCAGCTGGCGGCGACCCGCGCCAATGGGGCGACCGTCTTTGTGGATTATGCCCACACGCCCGGCGCGATCTCGACCGCGCTGAAGGCTCTGCGGCCCCACGTGGTGGGACGTCTGATCGCGATTGTCGGCGCGGGCGGGGATCGGGACGTCACCAAACGCCCGCTGATGGGGCAGGCGGCAGCCGAGAATGCCGATCTGGTGATCGTGACCGACGACAACCCGCGCAGCGAGGATCCGGGCGAAATTCGGGCTGCCGTCTTGCTGGGTGCGCCCGATGCGCAGGAGGTCGGCGACCGGGCCGAAGCCATCCTGCGCGGCGTTGATGCGCTAGGGCCGGGTGATGCGCTGCTGATCGCCGGCAAGGGGCACGAGACCGGCCAGACGATTGGCAGTGACGTGCTGCCCTTTGACGATGCCGAACAGGCCAGCGTCGCGGTGGCCGCGCTTGATGGGCGCATGGCATGAGCCTTTGGACCGCCGCAGAGGCTGCCGCAGCCACGGGCGGGCAAGCCACGTCAGACTGGATTGCCACCGGCGTCTCCATCGACACCCGCACGTTGGAGCCGGGCGATCTCTTTGTGGCCTTGAAAGACCAGCGGGATGGGCATGAGTTTGTGCCCCAGGCGCTTGAGAAAGGCGCGGCTGCGGCATTGGTGAGCCACCGTCCGCCGAATGTCGCTGAAGACGCGCCGCTGCTCATTGTCGACGACGTGCTGCAAGGGCTCGAAGCCCTTGGCCGCGCGGCCCGCGCTCGGATGCAGGGCAAAGTTGCTGCAGTCACCGGCTCTGTCGGCAAGACCTCCACCAAAGAGATGCTGCTGGAAATGCTGCGCGTGCAGGGGCGCACCCACGCCTCAGTGGCCAGCTATAACAATCATTGGGGCGTGCCGCTTACTTTGGCCCGCATGCCAACCGACACCGAGTTCGCCGTGATCGAGATCGGTATGAACCACCCCGGTGAGATCGCACCGCTCGCCCAAATGGCGCAACCGCATGTGGCGCTGGTCACCACCGTGGCGGCCGCGCATCTGGAGGCGTTCGAGGACATTTCCGGTATCGCCGTTGAGAAAGCGTCGATCTACGAGGGTGTTCTGCCCGGCGGCGCCGCTGTCCGGAATGCAGACATCGACACGGCTGAGATTCTGAAAGCCAAGGCAGAGGATTGCGCGCTGAAGGACATCAGCTTTGGCGCAGACGGGCAGGATTTCAAACTTCTGTCTGCTGACCTGCGGGATGACACCACCGTCGTTCGCGCGCAGCTGGGGGCAGAGCCGCTGCTTTACAAGATCGCCTCGCCGGGACGGCACTTTGCCATGAACGCGCTTGGCGCTCTGGCGGTGGTTGCGGCCCTTGAGGCGGATGTGGCTCTGGCTGTGGGCGCGCTTGGTCGGTGGCGTCCCTATAAAGGGAGGGGTCAGCGCGAGCGCATTTATCTGGATGTGGTTGAAACCGGCATGACGCTGGATCTGATCGACGACAGCTACAATGCCAATCCGACGTCAATGGCGGCGGCTCTTGAGGTGCTGGCCGCAGCGCCGGTCACAAACGACATTGGCCGCGTCTCGCGCGGGCGGCGCATCGCCTTTCTGGGTGACATGAAGGAGCTGGGGCCAGACGAGGTTGCGCTGCACAGCGGGCTCGCGGATCTGCCCAGCTTGCAGCGCCTTGACGTCGTGCACTGCATCGGGCCGCTGATGCGTGCGCTCTATGATGTCTTGCCGGAGGCGCAGCGTGGCGACTGGTTTGCCAGCTCGGACGAGGCTTTGCCGCTGCTCAAACGTCGGCTGGACAGTGGCGACGTGGTGCTGGCCAAGGGCTCGCTCAGCATGAAACTCGGTCTGATCGTTGACGCCATCCGCAACATGGGGCATGCCCCGCCCGACGTCGAAGAAGGATAACGCATGCTCTATTGGCTCACGCTCTTGTCGGACGGGGGGGATGCGTTCAATCTCTTCCGCTACATCACGTTCCGGGCAGGGGGGGCCTTTCTGACGGCGCTCATCTTCGGGTTTCTGTTTGGACGTCCGTTGATCGCAGTGCTGCGCAAACGGCAAGGCAAGGGCCAGCCGATCCGCGACGATGGCCCGGAAAGCCACTTTGCCAAGGCGGGCACGCCGACCATGGGTGGTCTGCTGATCGTGGGCGCACTTGTGACCTCCACCGCCCTGTGGGCGCGGCTCGATAACCCGTTTGTGTGGATCGTGCTGGGGGTGACGTTGAGCTTTGCCGCCATTGGCTTTGCCGATGACTATGCCAAAGTCTCGAAGGGAAATCACAAGGGCGTGCCCGGCAAGGTCCGTCTGGCACTTGGGTTCTTGATCGCAGGCGTTGCGACCTACGCGGCGATGTATGTGCACGGGCTAAACGATCTGGATCTTGCCGTGCGGGTTGAGAACTATGAGCCTCTGGCCGGGCGGCTGGCGCTGCCGGTCTTCAAGGATGTGCTGTTGAACCTGGGCATGTTTTTCATCCCCTTTGGCATGATCGTGATTGTGGGTGCCGCAAATTCCGTGAACCTGACAGATGGGCTCGACGGGCTGGCCATCATGCCGGTGATGATCGCCGCAGGCACGCTGGGCGTGATCGCCTACGCCGTCGGCCGGGTGGATTTCACCGAATATCTCGACGTGCACTACGTGCCTGGCACCGGTGAAATCCTGATCTTCTGTGCAGGGCTCTTTGGTGGGGGGCTTGGATTTTTGTGGTACAACGCCCCTCCGGCAGCTGTCTTCATGGGCGACACCGGATCGCTGGCTTTGGGCGGTGCGCTTGGCGCCATCGCCGTGTCCACCAAACACGAGATCGTTCTGGCGATTGTTGGCGGGCTGTTTGTGGTGGAGGCGCTCTCCGTGATCATTCAGGTGCTCTATTTCAAGCGCACCGGCAAGCGGGTGTTCCTAATGGCTCCGATCCACCACCACTATGAAAAGAAAGGCTGGGCCGAGAGCACCATCGTGATCCGCTTCTGGATCATCTCGCTGATCCTCGCCATGATTGGCCTTGCCACACTGAAGGTCCGGTAACGGCGGTCGGGCCGCTGCCCACTGTCCGGCAGAGACCCCGACAAGACCCTTGGCAAATCCACGACGCGGCCTGTAGCGTTTAATCAACGGCGGGGCTGGCACACCACAAAACCCGCCGCGCACCATCGCAAGAGGCCGAGGGCGTCTGATGCTCAATTTCCAAAGCAAGCACGCAAGCTTTGAGCAGCGCAATCAACTGATCGCTGACCGGCTGCCGCATGCCGGGTCATGGATCCTCGATGTGGGCTCGAACACCGGGTTCACCACGCAGTTTCTCGGCAATCTCGGCCACTACGCACTGGGTGTCGAGAAGATGGAAAAGGAGTACGCCACGGCCTGCGGAATCGCGGGCCAAACTTCGGCCTTCATGCACATCGGGGTGTCGCCCGCGTTCTTTGCCAACAGCCCAGAGTGGAGCGCGATCCTGCTGCTCAGTGTCCTGCATCGCATCTATGCGTTCGACGGCGAGGCCTGCATGCGCGACGTGCTGCGACAGTGCGGGCAGAAGACCGCGATGCTCTTTGTGGAAGGCAGCACACGCCACGCCAGATATCGCGATCAGGGGCAACCGCCGCCGTCCTTCGCAGATCAGGATGTAGACGCAGCCACTGCCTGGCATGAGGAGCTCTTTCGCGAGGTTCTGGGCGATGATTGGGCAGTGCAAAGCAAACACGTCCTTGCGCATACCAAGAAGGAACCGCAGAGGATTTTGTTTCACCTCACCAAGACGTCGCGCGCTCTGGATCCGCTGCGGCTCAGGCCGGGTGATGTGATCGAGCTCGATCCGGCTCGCGTCGGATTTCTGCAGTTTCCGGAATTCCACAAGCTGCACCGCACCACGCCGGCCTCGTTGGGTCAGGCACCACCGGGTGATTGGGATGTCGTGCTGGACAAAGACTGCTTTTGGGGCGCCCGCTACGAAGGGGGGCGGGGCCAAGACATTGGCATGATCAGCCTGTCCAACTACCACTTTCTCACGGCGCTTAAGCAACGGTTCCACGAGGGCAAGGCGTGGGAAGACACCGCCTGGTTGGCCTGGATGCGCGAGACCGCGCCAAGCCGCTATAACACCGAGCAAAAGATACAGAAACGGTTGCGATTTATCGAAGGGCTCTACGACGACTGTGTCTCCGGCAGGTATCGGTTCTCCGGAGATGACCTTCCTCTGGTCAACGTCGGTCGATTAGATCGGATCGCAATCGAAGATGGTCGCCATCGCATCTGTGTCGCCAAGGCCGCGGGCGTCGCGCGCATTGCAGTCAAAGTCAACGCGCTGCACCCCGATCACAGGTTTGCCCTCTAAAGATCGAAGATAGCCGCCGCCGGGTTGGCCCGACTTTGCGCGACCCAGCGCATTTGACGAAATACCCAAAATGTCGCCTATCACTTACCGCGTTGAAATCTTTGATTTCAGGCAGCGTTACGTGATTCACGTCTTCCGCATGATGCTTTATCTTGCCCCCGGAGGCTGTGGGCGGCAGTGTCGCGCAACCAATCAAGAAGAGGTTTCCCGTGATTCCGGTCAGAGGATTGCAAGGGCAAAAGGTTGCCATTCTGGGCTTGGGTCGCTCTGGGCTCAGCGCCGCCCGCGCGCTCGCCGCCGGGGGGGCTGTTCCGATCTGCTGGGATGACAACCCTGCCGCTAAGGCGCGCGCCGAGGCTGAAGGGTTCATCTGCCAGCCTCTGAAAACCCCAAGCGACTTTGATGATATTGCGCGGTTGATCGTGAGCCCCGGAATCCCACATCTCTACCCCGAGCCGAACCCTGTTGTGGCCGCCGCCTTGGAGGCAGGCGTGCCTGTCGACAATGACATCGGGTTGTTCTTTCAGTCCTTCGCCACGGAGGCCTGGAACAGTTTTGACGTGGCACCGCGCGTTGTGGCGGTGACGGGATCGAATGGGAAGTCGACAACCTCGGCCCTCATTCATCACATTCTCTCCGAGGTCGGGCGCCCGTGCCAGCTGGCCGGGAACATCGGGCGCGGTGTGCTTGATCTGGAGCCGCCCATCGATGGGGAGGTGGTGGTGCTGGAACTCTCCAGTTACCAGACCGAACTCGCGCGCAGTCTGACGCCGGATGTGGCTGTGTTTACCAATCTTTCGCCCGATCATCTGGATCGGCACGGCGGGATGGGAGGGTATTTTGCGGCCAAGCGGCGGCTTTTTGCGGAAGGCGGCCCGGACAGGGCCATCATTGGTGTAGACGAGGCCGAGGGGCGATATCTGGCGGGCCAGCTGAGTGAAGGGCGGGCGGATGACCGGGTGATCCGCATGTCGGTTGAGCAGAAACTCACAGGACCCGGCTGGCAAGTCTTTGCGCGCAAGGGATTTCTGGCGGAGTACCGCAAGGGCAAGCAAACCGCGTCGGTCGATCTGCGCCAGGTGCCGGGCCTGCCGGGTGCGCATAATCACCAGAATGCCTGTGCTGCTTATGCGGTGTGCCGGTCGCTTGGGTTGGCCCCCAAGGTGATCGAGCGCGCGTTTCACGGCTTTGCTGGTTTGCCGCATCGCAGCCAGCTGGTGGGTGAGAAAAATGGCGTGCGCTTTGTCAACGACAGCAAAGCGACCAATGTGGACGCCGCGGCCAAGGCGTTGATGGCCTTTGAAAACATCCGCTGGATTTGCGGAGGGCTTGAGAAGGAGGGTGGTCTGGCGGAACTGGGTGCGGCGGCGTCCGTGCGCAAGGCCTATGTGATTGGGCGCGAGGCGGCTGCCTTTGCGTTGAAGCTGCCGGTCGCGGCGGAGGTGTGCACCACCATGGCCCGGGCCGTCGAGCAGGCGATGCGGGACGCGGAGGCCGGTGATGTGATCCTGCTGGCACCGGCTGCGGCGAGTTTTGATCAATACGACAACTTCGAGCAGCGCGGCGAGGATTTTATGGCTGAAGTCGCGCGTCATCTTTGAGGGTGCCGCGCTTGACCGGTCGGTCGTGCCTCCGGCGGGAGTATTTTGGGAAGGATGAAGGGGTTAAAGCGTCATGCGAAAAACCTGAATCACATATCGCTGCCTGAAATCAAAGATTTCAACGCGATATGTGATGTTTGATATCTCAGGTATTTCGTCAGACGCTCTAGGTGCTCAAACTGCGGGCGGCGGCCATGGCGGAGGACCAGGCCCATTGGAAGTTGTAGCCGCCAAGCCAGCCGGTTACGTCCACGGCTTCGCCGATGAAGAAGAGGCCGGGGACGTTTTTGGCTTCCATGGTCTTGGCGGAGAGCGCATTGGTGTCGACGCCGCCCAAGGTGACTTCCGCAGTTCGGTAGCCTTCGGTGCCGCTTGGGGTGAGATGCCAGTCTGACAGTTGAGTGCAAACGTCGCTGAGACGTTTGTCGGATTGATCAGCCAGATTGCCGGTCAGGTTCAGGTCTGATGCGAGATGGTCTACCAATCGGGTCGGGAGTGCTGTGGCCATTTCTGTGGTGAGGTTTCGGCGGCCCGAAGCCGCGCGTCGGGTCCTGAGGTCGCCCAGCAGATCGATGTGTGGAATGAGGTTGACTGTGACGGCCTCGCTTTCCCGCCAGTAGGAGGACGCTTGCAAGACGGCCGGGCCGGAGAGACCGCGGTGGGTGAAGAGCAGGGCTTCGTCAAAGCTTTGCCCGCCTGCTGTGACGCGCGCGGGAACGGAGACGCCCGCAAGACCGGCAAAGCGCTCTTGTGGGAAGGTGAAGGGGACCAGCGCGGGCCGTGTGTCGGTGACGGGCAGGCCAAATTGGGTGGCGACGTCATAGGCCAGGCCCGTGGCCCCCATCTTGGGGATGGATTTGCCCCCAGTTGCCATGACCAGCCTGCGGGCGCACACCTGTTGTGTGACACTATCTCGTGTCAGGGTGAATTCGAAGCCGTCCGGGGTCTTTGCAAAGTCGCTTGCAGTTGTTTGCAAACTCAGGTCAACGCCGTTTTGCTGCAATAGCTCCCGCAGCATGGCGATAATCTCTTTGGCGGAGGTGTCGCAAAAAAGCTGGCCCAGGGTCTTTTCGTGCCAGGTGATCCTGTGGCGATCCACAAGGTCGATGAAGTCCCACTGCGTGTAGCGGGCTAAAGCAGATTTCGCGAAATGCGGGTTCGCTGACAGGAAGGCGTGGGGCCCGCAGTGCAGGTTGGTGAAATTGCACCGCCCGCCGCCTGAAATGCGGATTTTCTCGCCGGGTGCGCGCGCGTGATCGACCAGTAGCACGCGGCCGATGGTGTGGGCTGCGCACATCATCCCGGCGGCACCGGCACCTATGATCGCTGTATCGACCTGCATCGGCGCCAACTGGCGTGAAAACCACAGTTTGGCAAGTCTTGAGGCTGGTGCAGTGGACAAAATGACGCTACTGTGTCTGCAGCAGATCCCGAATAACGGGACGCATGAGGCAGTGTAACGGTTCAAGGCAGACCCCATGACGGAAATGGTCTATGGCGCAGTGCCGGTTCGCGATGGCGAGCCGATCCTGCCGAAGTGGTGGCGCACGATCGACAAGTGGGCCATGTCCTGCGTTCTTATTCTTTTTGCCGTGGGCCTGCTGCTTGGGCTGGCCGCGTCGCCGCCGCTGGCAGAGCGCAACGGGTTCGAGCCGTTCCATTATGTTCAGCGGCAGGCGGTTTTCGGCAGCCTTGCGCTGATTGTGATGGTCATCACCTCGATGATGTCGCCGGTGCTGGTGCGGCGTTTGGCTGTACTGGGGTTTCTGGTGTCTTTTGTGGCGTTGGCTCTGCTGCCCGTCCTCGGCACCGACTTTGGCAAGGGGGCGGTGCGCTGGTACGGCCTGGGCTTTGCGGCAATCCAGCCGTCGGAGTTTCTTAAGCCCGGGTTTGTGATTGTCGGCGCCTGGATGATGGCCGCCTCGATGGAGTTGAATGGCCCGCCGGGGCGCAGCTGGTCCTTTGCGCTGTGTCTTGCGATTGTGGCGATGCTGATCCTGCAGCCGGACTTTGGTCAGGCTTGTCTGGTTCTGTTCTCCTGGGGCGTGATGTATTTTGTGGCGGGCGCGCCGATGATCCTGCTGGTTGGCATGGCAGGGTTGGCTGTCTTGGCTGGCACGGTGGCCTATTCCAACTCGGAGCACTTTGCCCGGCGCATTGATGGCTTTCTGAACCCGGACATCGACCCGCGGACGCAGCTGGGCTATGCCACCAATGCCATTCAGGAGGGCGGCTTCTTTGGGGTCGGTGTCGGCGAGGGGCAAGTGAAATGGTCGCTGCCGGATGCGCATACAGATTTCATCATTGCTGTGGCGGCTGAGGAATACGGGCTGATCCTCGTGCTGGTGATCATCGCGCTCTACTCCACGGTGGTCGTGCGGTCGCTCATGCGCCTGATGCGCGAGCGCGATCCCTTTATTCGGCTGGCCGGCACGGGGCTGGCCTGTACCCTTGGCGTACAGGCGATGATCAATATGGGCGTTGCCGTGCGCCTGTTGCCCGCCAAGGGCATGACGCTTCCGTTTGTGAGCTACGGTGGCTCCTCGGTGATCGCCAGCGGATTGGCCGTGGGGATGCTTTTGGCTTTCACACGCACCCGTCCGCAGGGGGGCATCAGTGATTTGTTGCTGCGGGGCCGTGCGCGATGAGCACGCAACCGCTTCTCATGATTGCTGCGGGCGGCACGGGTGGGCATATGTTCCCCGCGCAGGCGCTGGCCGAGGCGATGCTGCACCGTGGCTGGCGCGTCAAGCTCAGCACGGATGCGCGCGGCGCGCGGTACACGGGCGGCTTTCCCCACAGCACCGAGATCACCCAGATCAAGAGCGGGACCTTCGCGCGCGGCAATGTTCTGGCCAAGCTGGCGGTGCCATTCCAGATTGCGGGCGGGGTGCTCGGGGCGCTCTGGAGCCTGCGGCGCGACCGGCCTGATGTCGTGGTGGGCTTCGGCGGCTACCCGACGATCCCGGCACTGGCGGCGGCGCACCTGTTGAAGCTGCCGCGGATGATCCACGAGCAAAACGGTATTCTAGGCCGGGTCAATCAGATCTTTGCCTCGCGCGTTGATGCGGTGGCCTGTGGCACCTGGCCCACCGATCTGCCGGAGGGGGTTGAGGGCTATCACACCGGCAACCCGGTGCGCCGTGCCATTCTGGAACGGGTCGAGGCAGGCTACATCTCGCCCGGTGACTACCCGATGGAGCTGCTGGTGATCGGCGGCAGCCAGGGCGCGCGTATCCTTAGTGATGTGATCCCGCCGGCCATCGCGGCCTTGCCCATGCGACTGCTGAAAAACATCCGCGTGAGCCATCAGGCCCGCGAGGAAGATGGTGAGCGGGTGGCCGCGTTCTACAAGGAGAGCGGCATTCGGGCCGAGGTACAGCCATTCTTTCACGATGTGCCGCGCCGCATGACCGAGGCGCAACTGGTGATCAGCCGGTCGGGCGCGTCGTCGGTTGCGGATCTGACGGTGATTGGCCGCCCGTCGATCCTGATCCCCTTTGCCGCAGCGGCAGGAGACCACCAGACCGCCAATGCGCGCGGGCTGGTCGAGGCGGGTGGCGCGATCATGATCCCCGAAAGCCGTCTTGAAGTGGCTGCCGTGACGGAACAGATCCTTTCGGTTCTGGACAATCCGGACGGGGCGATGCAGATGGCCCGCTCAGCGGCAAAATTCGGCAAACCGGACGCGACCGAGGCTTTGGTGAGCATGGTCGAGCATCTGGCAGCAAAGGGGCAAGAGACATGAGCGCAGCGACCAAACTGCCCGGCGACGTCGGGCCCATTCATTTTGTTGGTATCGGCGGCATCGGCATGTCGGGCATTGCTGAGGTGTTGCTCAATCACGGCTATACGGTGCAGGGGTCTGATCTGAAATCGACGCCGATCACCCGCCGCCTCGAAGAGCTGGGCGCGCATGTTTTCGAAGGTCAAAGTGCAGAGAACATCGCCAACGCCGAGGTCGTGGTGATCTCCTCCGCGATCAAGCGCGGCAATGCGGAGCTGGATGCCGCCCGCGCCCAAGGTTTGCCCATCGTGCGCCGGGCCGAGATGCTGGCAGAGCTCATGCGTCTCAAATCCAACATCGCCGTGGCGGGCACTCACGGAAAGACCACAACCACCACGATGGTGGCGACGCTGCTCGATGCGGGCGATTTCGACCCCACGGTTGTGAACGGCGGCATCATTCACGCTTACGGCTCGAACGCCCGCGCGGGTGAGGGGGAGTGGATGGTGGTTGAGGCCGATGAGAGCGACGGCACTTTCAACCGCCTGCCCGCGACCATTGCGATTGTGACCAACATAGACC
Organism: Roseobacter cerasinus; assembly: GCF_009811755.1. Classification (GTDB taxonomy): domain Bacteria; phylum Pseudomonadota; class Alphaproteobacteria; order Rhodobacterales; family Rhodobacteraceae; genus Roseobacter; species Roseobacter cerasinus. The sequence continues at coordinate 341,457 of NZ_BLIV01000001.1, read as the reverse complement.
CCGAGCATATGGAGCATTGGGGCGATTTCGACACGTTGCGGCAAGGCTTTCTGGATTTTGTCTCGAACATTCCGTTCTACGGCGTCGCGGTCTGCTGCACCGATCATCCGGAGGTACAGGCGCTGGTGGGCAAGATCACCGACCGCCGCGTGATCACCTACGGGTTCAATGCCCAGGCCGATGTGCGCGCGGTGAACCTGACCTACAAGAATGGCGTGGCGCATTTCGACGTGGCTTTGCAGGCCGAAGGTATCGTGATCGAAGACTGTTCGCTGCCGATGCCGGGCGATCACAACGTCTCGAACGCGTTGTCTGCGGTGGCTGTGGCCCGGCATCTGGGCATGAAGGCAGAGCAGATCCGCGCGGCCCTCGCGGCGTTCGGCGGGGTGAACCGGCGGTTCACGCGGGTCGGCGATGTCGATGGCGTGACGATCATTGATGATTACGGCCACCACCCGGTGGAAATTGCCGCCGTGCTGAAAGCCGCGCGGCAGGCAACCGAGGGCCGCGTGATCGCTGTGCACCAGCCGCATCGCTTTACGCGCCTCTCAAGCCTGTTTGACGATTTCTGCGCCTGTTTCAACGATGCGGATGTGGTTGGCATCGCCGAGGTCTATGCGGCGGGAGAAGACCCCATCGAAGGCGCCAGCCGCGATGATCTGGTCGCAGGTCTCATCCGTCATGGCCACCGCCACGCCCGCGCGGTCGTGGGCGAGGATGATCTGGAGCGTCTCGTGCGTGAACAGACGCGCCCGGGCGATATGGTTGTCTGCTTGGGCGCGGGGACGATCAGCACATGGGCCAATGGCCTGCCGGATCGGCTGCGCAAGGGGGCCGCGTGATGCCGCAGACCTGCGACACACCGGAGCGCGAGCAATGAGCCTGCCGCTGATCCTCGCAGCCCTCTGGGCGGTGGTGGCCAATGTGCTGGCCATGGCGCCCAGCAAGGACAACCACTGGCGCAGCGCCTATGCGCTGATTGCCGTCGGCATTCCCATTGTGGGCTATGTCACGTGGCTGCACGGGCCCTGGGTGGGCATTCTTGTGATGGCGGCGGGTGTCTCGATGCTGCGCTGGCCGGTTATCTATCTGGGCCGCTGGATCAAGAGCCGCACGCTACACCGATGAGCAGCCTGCCGGATGTCCGTGGCCGCCTGACGCCCAACCGCAGCTTGAGCGATCTGACCTGGCTGCGCGTCGGCGGCCCGGCGGATTGGCTGTTCCAGCCCGCTGATCTGCAGGATCTGCAAAAGTTTCTCGCCGGTTTGCCCTCTGATATCGCCGTATTCCCGATGGGGGTGGGCTCCAACCTGATTGTGCGCGATGGCGGGCTGCGCGCCGTGGTGATCCGCCTGGGGCGCGGGTTCAATGGCATTGAGATTGACGGAGCGCGGGTCGTCGCCGGAGCGGCGGCGCTGGATGCGCATGTGGCCCGGAAAGCGGCTGATGCGGGGCTGGATCTGACCTTTTTGCGCACCATTCCGGGCAGCATAGGCGGCGCGATCCGCATGAACGCGGGCTGCTATGGCAGCTATACGGCGGATGTGCTGGTCGAGGCGCAGGCCGTGACGCGCGCGGGCGACATGGTGACGCTGACGCCGGAGGATCTGACCTTTGCCTACCGCCACAGCACGTTGCCCGAGGGCTGGGTGCTGACCTCTGCGACCTTCGAGGCGCCGCAGGGCGACCCGCAGGCGCTGCATGCGCGGATGGAGGAGCAGTTGGCCAAGCGTGACGCCACGCAGCCCACCAAGGACCGCAGCGCAGGCTCCACCTTTCGCAACCCGGCGGGGTTTTCCTCCACCGGACGCAGCGACGATGTGCACGACCTCAAGGCCTGGAAGGTGATCGACGACGCGGGCTTGCGCGGCGCGCGGCAGGGCGGGGCGCAGATGAGCGAGAAACACCCCAACTTCCTGATCAACACTGGCGATGCCACCGCCGCCGATCTCGAAGGATTGGGTGAGCAGGTTCGAAAAAAGGTTTACGCTCAAAGTGGGATCACGCTAGAATGGGAAATCAAGCGCGTCGGTGACAGGACCCTGCCGGACTAACCCACGGTTAACCATGGTGTCCGCAGACTGCGGGCGAGGATACAGGCGGTGATCTGGCGGCAACAGCCGGACCCAAACAAGACAACAAGGGCCGGAACGGCCTGATAGATGAGGCACCAGCGTGGGTCAGTCGAGCAGGACACCCCAGCGTGTGGCGGTATTGATGGGCGGCCCTTCGGCTGAGCGCGATGTGTCGCTGTCGAGCGGGCGAGCCTGTGCTGCCGCGTTGCGCGGGGAAGGATTTGAGGTCACCGAGGTTGATGCCGGCCCGGACCTTTGCGCCGTGCTGACTGATCTGAAACCCGACGCGGTGCTGAACTGCCTGCACGGCCGCTGGGGCGAGGATGGCTGCGTACAGGGGTTGCTGGAATGGATGCGCATTCCCTATTCGCATTCCGGCGTGCTGGCCTCCGCCCTCGCCATGGACAAACAGCGCAGCAAGGCGGCCTTCGCTGCGGCGGGGTTGCCGACGGTGGAGAGCGTGATTGCCGCGTCGACAGAGGTGCGGACGCGGCACGTGATGGCGCCGCCCTATGTGGTGAAACCCAACAACGAAGGCTCCTCCGTCGGCGTCTATCTGGTGCATGACGGCGCGAATGGGCCGCCGCAGCTCTCTGCCGATATGCCCAAGGAAGTCATGGTCGAGACCTTCGCGCCGGGGCGCGAGTTGACCACGACCGTGTTGGGTGACCGGGCGCTGACCGTGACGGATATTCTCACCGACGGCTGGTATGATTACGACGCCAAGTACAAGCCGGGCGGCTCGCGCCACGTGGTCCCTGCCGACGTGCCGCAGGACATCTTTGACCTTTGCATGGACTATGCGCTGCGCGCGCATCAGGCGCTGGGGTGTCGCGGGGTCAGCCGCACGGACTTCCGCTGGGACGAGACACGCGGTGCCGCTGGCTTGATCCTGCTTGAGACCAACACGCAACCCGGCATGACCGAAACCTCGCTCACCCCTGAACAGGCACAGGCTTGCGGGATGAGCTTTGGCCAGCTCTGCGCCTGGATGGTGGAGGATGCCTTATGCGGTCGCTGAGACGTCACACCCCGGCCTATTCCGACCCTGCGCCCTCCCGCTGGGCCTGGCGCATGCAGCGATTGATGCTGACGCCGGCTTTCCTGCTTTTGCTGCGCACGGGCCTGCCGTTGGTGCTGATCGCGGGGGGGGCGACCTGGTGGTTGTCGGATGAGGGCAATCGCAACACCATCTGGGAGGCCGTGTCGGAAGCCCGCGCCAGTTTCGAGACGCGGCCCGAGTTCATGGTGCATCTGATGAGCATCGATGGCGACGATGATGATCTGGCGGATGATATCCGTGAAGTGGTGCCGCTGAACTTCCCGGTCAGCTCCTTTGATCTGAACCTTCAGCAGATCCGCGACACGGTTGCCGCGCTGCCGCCTGTGAAATCGGTGGGCGTGCGGGTTCGCCCGGGCGGCATCCTGCAGGTCGACGTCACGCCGCGCACGCCGGTGGCCATCTGGCGCAGCCCCAAAGGCCTGACCTTGATCGACATCACCGGCGCGCACCTGGGAAAGATCAACAAACGCCTCGACCGGGCGGACCTGATGGTGATCGCGGGCAAGGGTGCCGAGGCGCAGGTGAAAGAGGCGCTGGATCTCTACCGCGCGGCGGCCCCGCTGGGGGATCGCCTGCGCGGGTTGGTGCGCATGGGCGAACGGCGGTGGGACGTGGTGCTCGACCGTCAGCAGCGCATCCTGCTGCCCGAGGAAGGCGCCGTGGAGGCGCTGGACCGGGTGATCGCGCTGGATGCGGCACAAGACATGCTGGCGCGCGATCTGGTGCGGGTGGATTTGCGGCTGGGCGCGCGCCCGACCGTGCAGATGAGTGAACAGGCCGCCACGCTGTGGTGGGAAATAAGAAAGACCTCGGGGCAGTAAATGATGGATTTATACGAACGCCAACGCCAGATGCGGAACATGCGCAAGGCGGCCATGCAACGCGGTGTGGTGGCGATTCTGGATGTGGGCAGCTCGAAAATCTCCTGTCTTGTGCTGCGCTTTGACGGCATGGGCGATCTGAGCGATGAGGGCGAGATTGGCTCGCTCGCCGGGCAGTCGCAGTTCCGTGTGATTGGTGCTGCCACGACGCGCTCGCGCGGCGTGCGTTTTGGCGAGATCTGCGCCATGCAGGAGACGGAGCGCGCGATCCGCACCGCGCTGCAAGCCGCGCAGAAAATGGCCAATATCCGGGTCGATCACGTCATTGCCTGTTTTTCGGGCGCTGACCCGCGCTCTTACGGGCTGGATGCGCAGATCCCGCTTGAGGGGCAGGCCGTCGATGAACAGGATGTGGCGCGTGTGCTGGCCGCCTGTGACGTGCCCGACTATGGCCCGGGGCGTGAGGTGCTGCACGCGCAGCCGGTGAATTTTGCGCTCGATCACCGCTCTGGCCTCAGTGACCCACGTGGGCAACTGGGCAACGCGCTCTCGGTCGATATGCATATGCTGACGATTGATGGCGCCGCAATTCAACATCTGGCGCATTGCATCAAGCGCTGCGATCTGGAGCTGGCGGGCATCGCCTCCTCGGCCTATGTCAGCGGCATCGCGGCGTTGGTGGAGGATGAACAGGAGCTGGGCGCGGCCTGCATCGACCTTGGCGGCGGGGCGACCAGCGTGTCGATCTTCATCAAGAAACACATGATCTACGCGGACTCTGTGCGCATGGGTGGTGATCATGTGACAGGCGACATTTCCATGGGCCTGCAGGTGCCCATGGCCATGGCTGAACGGATCAAGACCATGCACGGCGGTGTGCACGCCACCGGTATGGACGACCGCGAGATGATCGAGATCGGCGGCGACACAGGCGATTTTGAGCATGACCGCCGAACTGCCAGCCGGGCGGAAGTCATTGGCATCATGCGCCCGCGTGTCGAAGAGATCCTCGAAGAGGTGCGCGCGCGGCTCGACGCCGCCGGGTTTGACCACCTGCCCAGCCAGCAGATCGTGCTGACGGGTGGCGGCAGCCAGATCCCTGGGTTGGATGGGCTGGCCAGCAAGATCCTGGGCCAGCAGGTGCGGCTTGGGCGCCCCCTGCGGGTGCATGGCTTGCCACAGGTGGCCACAGGCCCGAGCTTTGCTTCGGTGGTGGGGCTGACGCTCTTCGCCGCGCATCCACAGGACGAATGGTGGGATTTCGACATCCCGGCGGAACGCTACCCCAGCCGGTCGCTCAAGCGCGCAGTGCGCTGGTTTCGCGACAACTGGTAGACGAATCACGGGGTGACGCGCCGCGCTCGGCGTGGTACTCAATTCTCAAGGCCCGTCAGAGGCCCAACGGCGGTCGAGCAGTCGTCCGCATATCGAGATTTCAGCGCGACTCGCGCGCCGCGGGCCTGGCCCGCGACCCATAGTGCTGTGCGCTGCATTGTGTCCACTGCGCAGGGTTGCGCGACATCTTGCCAATACCCCCCGCCTTCAGGGGTATTTAGGCCGTTTCAACCCACATTTTGTGGTGGATGTGTGTTTTTTGCGTGACGCTTCGGCATGCAGCAGGTAGTCTTGGGGCGGAATAGGCACCCAAAAAAGCCCGCGAATGCGGGACAAAAACACAGGCGGATATACCAATGACCCTTACTCTTTCCATGCCCGGACAAACTGACCTCAGACCACGGATCACTGTGTTCGGTGTGGGGGGCGCCGGGGGCAACGCGGTCAACAACATGATCGAGAAAGAGCTCGACGGGGTTGAGTTCGTCGTGGCGAACACCGATGCGCAGGCGTTGCAGCAGGCCAAATCCGACAACCGTGTGCAGCTTGGCATCAAGGTCACCGAAGGGCTGGGCGCCGGGGCGCGGGCCAGCGTGGGCGCGGCGGCGGCGGAAGAGAGCATCGAGCAGATTGTCGATCACCTTGCGGGCGCGCACATGTGCTTTATCACCGCCGGGATGGGCGGTGGTACGGGCACAGGGGCTGCGCCGATCATCGCGCAGGCCGCACGCGAGTTGGGCGTTCTGACCGTAGGCGTTGTGACCAAACCTTTCCAGTTCGAAGGCGCCAAGCGGATGCGCCAGGCCGAGGATGGCGTGGAGTCGCTGCAAAAGGTGGTCGACACGCTGATCATCATCCCCAACCAGAACCTCTTCCGACTGGCGAATGAAAAAACCACCTTCACCGAAGCTTTCTCCATGGCGGATGACGTGCTCTATCAGGGTGTGAAAGGCGTGACCGACCTGATGGTGCGCCCCGGCCTGATCAACCTCGACTTTGCCGACGTGCGCGCCGTGATGGACGAAATGGGCAAGGCGATGATGGGCACAGGCGAGTCCGACGGCGAAGATCGCGCCATTCAAGCTGCCGAGAAGGCGATTGCCAATCCGCTGCTGGACGAAATCAGCCTGCGCGGCGCCAAAGGCGTGCTGATCAACATCACCGGTGGGCACGACCTCACGCTCTTTGAACTCGACGAGGCGGCCAACCGCATTCGCGAAGAGGTGGACCCGGATGCCAACATCATTGTGGGCTCGACGCTCGACACGGACATGGGCGGCACCATGCGGGTCAGTGTCGTTGCGACTGGCATCGACGCCATGGATGTGAACACGGACATTCCGGTGCCGCGCCGGTCGCTGTCGCAGCCGTTGACGCCCGTCGCCGCAGTTGAGGATGAGCAGCCTGAAAACGCTGTTGCCGCGCTGCATGAGGCGGAGCCGGTCCACGCCGCAGCAGAGACGACGGATGAACCCTCCCTTTTTGGCGATCTGGAAGCGGATCAGCCGTTCCAGTCTGACGAGGTGGCCTTTGAGACGCCAACGGAGGTTGAGGATGATCTGCCCGCGCCGGCCTATCAACCTCAGGTAGCGGCCTTCGAGCCGACGCGTGTCGATGCACCCGCCGAGCCTGAGGCCTTTGTTGCGCCGCGTGCGCCAGCACCGGGCACACCGTCGCCCGAAGCCATGGCACGTCTCCGGACCGCTGCGCAAAAAGCCGCGCCGCAGCCTGTGCAGCGCGCCGCGGTGGCACCGGCCGATCAGGGGGAGCGCCCGCGGTTCGGGATCAACTCCTTGATCAACCGCATGACCGGTCAGGCCGAAGGCGGTGCGCCCTCGGCAACGCGCCAGCAGCCGCCGGTTCAGCAACAGCGGACCGCGCAGGCACCACAGGAACAGGCTGACCCCGATCAGGATCGCATCGAAATTCCCGCATTTTTGCGGCGTCAGGCGAACTGATATCTTCACGAAATGCCGAAAAAGGGCCGCAATCTTGTGGCCCTTTTTTGTTTTAGCGCCAAATAGTTAGGGTAACTTCGGCGCCTTTGCGCTCAAATGTAACAGGAGTGTTTCAGACCGTTGCAAAGATTGAGTTGAGGGTTGAGGGGGCAGTCCATAGTTAGGATGCCAACAGGGACCAAAGGTCCTGAGGTTTGTGGGGCAATTGTGCAGACAACGATCAAATCGCCGATCAGCTTTTCCGGCTGCGGTCTCCATACGGGTCACAAGGCCACGGTCACCATCCGGCCCGCAACTGCGGAGCACGGCATTTGGTTCTCGCGCGTGGACATTGCTGTCGGTGATCGCCTGATCCCCGCGCGCTGGGACGCGGTATTGCGCTCCCCGCTATGCACCAAGATTGAAAACGCGGCTGGTCTGCAAGTCTCCACGGTGGAGCACATCATGGCGGCGCTGGCAGGGTGCGGCGTGCACAACGCGCTGGTTGAGATCGATGGGCCGGAAGTTCCGATCCTCGACGGATCCGCAGCACCTTTTGTGCGTGGCATCATGCAGCGTGGCCTGCGCACTTTGGCGGCCCCCGTTCGAGCCTTTGAAGTGTTGAAGCCGGTCACTGTGACCGATGGTCAGGCAAGTGCGACGCTGGCGCCTGCGGATACACTCCGCATCGATTTCGAGATCGATTTTGCCGATACCGCAATTGGTCACCAAAAAAAGTCGCTGGTTATGAACAACGGCAGCTTTGCACGCGAACTCTGCGATAGCCGGACGTTCTGCCGTCAATCGGATGTGGATGCGATGCGCGCCAACGGTCTGGCCTTGGGTGGCGCATCGGGCGAAAATGCCGTTGTTTTCGACGGCGACCGCGTGGTCAGCCCGGGTGGTCTGCGCCACCAGGACGAGCCCGTGCGTCACAAGATGTTGGATGCGCTTGGCGATCTGGCCTTGGCGGGGGCACCTCTCATCGGTCATTACACCGGTGTTCGGGCGGGGCATTCGATGACAAACACCTTGCTGCGGCAGCTTTTTGCGACACCAGGCGCGGCGCGCATGATTGTCTGCGACAGCAATACAGCCGGTCGGCTGCCGGGCTATGGCCTTGTCTGGGATGAAATTCCGGCTGTCGCCTGACCCGAATGCTGCGCGCGATTTAGCCGCACGCGACGTGACGTGGCCCACCCCAAACACCGATCTTCACAATGCGCGCAATGGGCGTTTTGCATGTCAGATTTCTGTGCTAGGACCACTCAAGCGTGGTCAAGACACTGCGTCGGGGTACGGAACGAGGGTGGCAGAGCATGAGTAAGCCTGGGTCGCGAAAACCAGTGGTTATGGCAGTTGTGGTGGCCGCGATTTTGGCGGGCTGTGGTAACGGCGGCAATCGCGGGTTTCTGAATCCTGAAGATGCCGCGCTTGAAACTTTCTCGCCCGAACAGATCTTCGAGCGTGGCGAGTTTGAATTGAACCGCAGCCGGCCCGAAGAGGCTGCGTTCTTTTTCTCGGAGATCGAGCGTCTCTACCCCTATTCCGATTGGGCGCGGCGCGCGCTGATCATGCAGGCGTTTTCCTATCATCGGGACCAGGATTACCCAAACAGCCGGTCTGCCGCACAGCGGTTCATCGATTTTTACCCGCAGGATGATGATGCGGCTTACGCACAATATCTTCTGGCGCTGAGCTATTATGACCAGATTGACGAGGTGGGCCGCGATCAGGGTCTGACCTTCCAGGCGCTTCAAGCGCTGCGCGAAGTGATCGAGCGCTATCCAGAGAGCGATTATGCACGCTCCTCCATTCTCAAGTTTGATCTGGCCTTCGACCATCTCGCGGCCAAGGAGATGGAGATCGGGCGATACTACCTGCGTCGCGGGCACTACACCGCCGCGATCAACCGCTTTCGCGTGGTGGTGGAGGATTTCCAGACCACGACTCACACGCCGGAGGCGCTGCACCGGCTTGTGGAAGCCTACCTGTCTCTGGGCCTGACCGATGAAGCACGGACAGCGGGTGCGATCCTTGGGTTCAACTACCGCTCGACCGATTGGTATGAGGACAGCTTTGCGCTTTTGACCGGTCAGGGGCTGACGCTGGAGGCGGCGGGGGACGGCTGGTTGCGGCAGGTCTATCGCCAGACGGTGAAGGGCGAATGGCTCTGATCCCATGCTCATGACGGGTGGCGGTCATGCTGCGCGGGCTTGATATCACGGACATGCTGATCATCGACCGGCTGGAGCTGAGCTTTCAGCCGGGTCTCAACGTACTGACAGGAGAAACCGGTGCAGGCAAGTCTATCTTATTGGATTCGCTGGGGTTTGTTCTGGGCTGGCGCGGACGGGCGGATCTTGTCCGGCAGGGGGCCGCGCAGGGGGAGGTGACCGCTTGGTTCGACCTGCCCGAAGGCCACCCCGCGCGGGCCGTTCTGGAAGAGGCCGGGTTGCCCGTTGATGACGAGTTGATCTTGCGGCGCGTCAACACGGCCGATGGCCGCAAGACCGCCTGGGTCAACGACCGGCGTTGTTCCGGCGAGGTGTTGCGGCAGTTGTCCGAGACCTTGGTAGAGCTGCATGGCCAGCATGATGATCGGGGCCTTTTGAATACGCGTGGCCATCGTGCGATCCTTGACGCCTTTGGTGGGTTGGACGACTTGCGCTCTGCCTGTCGCGCGGCCTGGTCTGCGCAGGGGCGCGCGGCCAAGGCCCTGGCTGCGGCAGAGGCTCGCGTGGCGGCGATCCGCGAGGAAGAGGACTATCTGCGCCACGCGGTTGCGGAACTGGATGATCTTTCGCCTGAGCCGGGCGAAGAGGCAGCGCTCGACGTACGTCGCCGTGCCATGCAGGGGGCCGAGCGGATCCGTAGCGACGTGATCCGCGCCTATGAGATCCTTGGTGGCCAGCAAGGCGCAGAGACAGCCTTGGGAGAGGCCCTGCGTTGGCTGGACGGGGCGGCTGAGCAGGCGGAGGGGACCCTTGAGGCGCCCATGGCCGCCCTCTCGCGGGCGATGGTGGAGCTGGACGAGGCGACCTCGGGGTTGTCCACGGCCATCGAAGGCCTGTCGTTTGACCCGACGGAATTGGAAGAGACTGAAGAGCGGCTTTTTGCGATCCGGGCGCTGGCGCGCAAACACGATGTGCTGCCGGATGACCTGGCCGGGTTTGCGGACACGCTGCGCGGCAAACTCGCAGCACTTGATGCGGGCGCGGCAGATGTGGCGGCGTTGCGGAGTGATCTCAAGGTGGCGCGGGCGGCTTATACCACTGCTGCGGCGGATCTGACCGCCGCCCGCTGCGAAGCGGCAACACGTCTCGACAGGGCCGTGACCACCGAGCTTGCGCCGCTCAAGATGGAACGGGCGGTTTTCGAGACCCGCATCACACCTGACACATCGGGCCCGGACGGCACGGATGCCGTGGCTTTCACCGTGGCCACAAACCCCGGCGCACCTGCCGGGCCGTTGAACAAGATCGCCTCGGGCGGCGAGCTCAGCCGCTTTTTGCTGGCGCTCAAGGTCTGCCTGACCAAGGACCAATCCGGCCTCACCATGATCTTCGATGAAATCGACCGGGGGGTCGGAGGCGCCACGGCGGATGCGGTGGGGCGCAGGCTGTCGGCTATCGCAGCGGAGGGCCAGGTGCTGGTCGTGACCCATTCCCCACAGGTCGCCGCCCTTGGCGCGCATCATTGGCGCGTTGAGAAGCACGTCAACGACGGTATGACCACCTCGACCGTCGTGCCTCTGCCCCAACCCGATCGCGTGGATGAAATCGCACGGATGCTGTCGGGCGATACGATCACCGAAGAGGCACGCGGCGCTGCACGCGCGCTCTTGGCCGGATGAGGGGCGCAAAGACCTTTCCCCCCGGCGCCGCTTGACCTAGACCAATAGTAGCCAGAGTTTGAGCCGCATGTCCCGCCCACCCCGATCCCGCCTTTCCCACCAAGTTGATGTGGCGTTGACCAGATGCCGGGATGGGCTGCGGCTGGTGCGGCACCGGGGGCCGACACAGATCCAGTTCTGGTTCATTGCGCTTCTGATCGGGATCGCAGCGGGTTTTGCAGCGCTGTTCTTCCGCAAGGGTGTGAATGCGCTGCAGACCTACCTCTACGGCACCGAGGACGTGCGGCTGTTGCACAGCTTTGCGGAATCCCTGCCGTGGTATCTGGTGCTGATCATCCCGATCTGTGGCGGGCTTGTGGTTGGCCTGATCCTGCACTTTTTCACCAAGGATGCGCGTGCTCGCTCGGTGGCCGATGTGATCCACGGGGCCGCCATGCACGACGGGCGGGTTGAGACGCGGGCGGGGCTGGCCTCGGCGCTGGCGTCGATGATCACGCTGGGCACGGGCGGATCAACGGGTCGAGAGGGGCCGGTTGTGCACCTGGCCGCGGTGATCTCCACCTGGGTCAACCGCCGCATCCATGCGGATGGGATCACCGGGCGCGACCTTCTGGGCTGTGCTGTGGCTGCTGCTGTCTCGGCCAGCTTCAACGCGCCGATTGCGGGCGCGCTCTTTGCTCTGGAGGTGGTGTTGCGCCACTTTGCGGTGCACGCCTTCGCCCCCATCGTGATCGCCAGTGCGGCGGGCACCGTGATCAACCGGCTGGAGTTCGGCGGGGTGACCGAGTTTAGCCTGACCACCGTGAACGAGGTGCAGTTCTATCAGGAAATGCCCGCCTATCTCCTCCTCGGTCTGGTCTGTGGCTTGGTCGCCGTGGCCTTCATGAAGGCGATCTTCTGGGCGGATGATTTCGGCACCAGGGTGCAGCGCCAGACGGGCATACCCCGCTGGCTGCGTCCGGCCATCGCAGGTGCCATGCTGGGCACCATCGCGATCTGGTTCCCGCATATCATTGGTGTGGGTTACGAGACGACGTTCCTGGCCATGGACGGCCAGTTGATGCTGCATGAGGCAGTCATCTTTGCCGTGCTCAAGGCCATCGCTGTGGCCATCACCATGGCGGGCCGTATGGGAGGCGGGGTGTTTTCGCCGTCACTGATGGTGGGCGCGCTGACGGGGCTGAGCTTCGGGCTGATCGCCACGGGTATTTTCCCGGATGTATCAGGATCGATCTCGCTTTATGCGCTGGCGGGTACAGGGGCGGTGGCGGCGGCAGTGTTGGGGGCGCCGATCTCCACCACTCTGATTGTCTTTGAACTGACCGGCGACTGGCAGACCGGGCTGGCGGTGATGGTCGCAGTGTCGATGTCGACGGCTCTGGCTTCCCGGCTGGTGGATCGCAGCTTTTTCCTCACCCAGCTGGAGCGTCGGGGCATTCACCTTGCTGCCGGGCCGCAGGCCTACCTTCTGGCCATGTTCCGGGTGGGGCCGGTTATGCGCCCCATGGATCATGAGCAGGCCGCGCAGGAACATCTGTGCTGGGAGATGATCAAAGAGGGCGTCTACATCGACAGCAACGCAACACTGGAATCGGCCATGCCGATGTTTGAGACCGGCGTGCGCTTCATCCCCGTTGTCACCCTGAGCACCGACGCCGCACCGCCCGAGCTGCAAGGGGCCTTGTTCCATGTGGATGCGCTGAAGGTTTACAATCGCGCGCTGGCTGCAACGGCGGCTGAAGAGCACTCCTGAACAGCACCTGCACCTCTCCGTGCTCGCAAGGTGGCCCCCGGCGTGGCTCGACCTACAGCTGCTCCACCGTAACATCGCCGGTCGTGTAGAAGGCCAGATGGTCCTTGATGCGCGCAACACCTTCTTTCGGGGTCTCATAAGACCAGGCCACATCAACCAGCGTCTGGCTTTTGGTCACAACCGAGAAATAACTGGCGTCGCCCTTATGTGGGCAGTGCGAGCGTTTCTCCGTCTGGTCCAGAAACGCCATCGCGATGTCACTGCGGGGGAAGTAGATCACCGGCGGATAGTCACCTTCGGTCAACTCCAGCGCGTCCGAGCTTTCGCCCAGGACGGCACCGCCTGCGCGCACGCTCCATGTGCCATCCGCCTTCCGGATTGTGATGTGATCTGCCATGGTTGCGTTTCCCCCTGGTGTCTCTATCCGCCCTGCGTGTAACAGAACGACAACGCCGATCCGCTGTCAGATCGGCGCCACCGCGGCATCCAACCATGTTTTTGCGCCGGACGATAGGCGCGGGCCGATTTTTTCTGCAACCTCAGCGTGGTAGCTGTTCAACCAGTCGCGCTCTGCTGGAGTGAGCATGTCCGTCACGATCAGCCGCTGGTCAATGGGCGCAAAGGTCAGCGTGCGCCAATTGAGCATCTTGCGGTGATCATCGCCGCCCGGCAGCGGCGGCGCCTCCTGTGCCACAATCAGGTTTTCAATGCGAATGCCGAAGGCGCCCTCGCGGTAATACCCCGGTTCATTCGACAGGATCATGCCGGGCTTGATCGGCACATGGCTCGCCCGGCTCAGCCGTTGCGGCCCCTCATGCACGCTCAGATAAGCACCGACCCCATGCCCCAACCCATGGTCAAAGTCCTGCCCCGCCAGCCAGAGCGGCATGCGCCCGATGGCCTCGATGTCGCGCCCGGCCAGCCCCTGCGGCCAGCGCAGGCGGCTCATCGCGATCATGCCCTGCAACACCCGCGTGAACGCCGCGCAGGCCTCTTGGGGTGGTGTCCCGATGGCGATGGTGCGGGTGATATCGGTGGTGCCGTCAAGGTATTGGCCGCCACTGTCGAGCACGATCAGCTGCCCATCTTCGAGCGTGCTGTCGGTCTCTTCGGTCACGCGATAGTGCATGATCGCACCGTTTGGGCCGGTGCCTGCAATGGTCTCGAAGCTGATGCCCTGCAGCGCGTTGTCGAAACGGCGCAACTGCTCCAGCCGGGTCACCACCTGCGTCTCCTTCAGACTTCCGATGGGCTGGGCATCAAGCCAGGCCAGCAGTTCCACCACAGCGGCCCCGTCCCGCAGATGTGCGGCCGCAGCCCCCGCAATCTCTGCCGGGTTCTTGCAGGCTTTGGGCACCGCGCAGGGATCACTGCCAAAGGCAGCCCGGTCCCCCAATCGCTCGGCCAGAACATAGGGCACCGTGTCCCGGTCCACGCGCACGGGTCCCGCCAATTGGTCGACCGTGCCGCCAAGCGCATCGGGGTCGTGCACCGTCACATCCGGACCGAGATGGTCGCCCACGTCTATCAGCTTCGCTGCATCCATGAAAAGATCGACGGTGCCGATGTCATGCAGAATGGCAAACCCATGTGCCACCGGGTTACGCGGAATGTCGGAGCCGCGGATGTTCAGAAGCCAACAGAGCGAATCCGGCAGGGTGATCAGGGCAGACCGCTGCCCCTCCTGTTTCAGCGTCTCCGCCAACCGGGCCCGCTTGGCCGCGTGCGGCTCACCGGCGAACTCCAGCGGATGGACCTTTACAGCCCCCATTGGCGGGTCCGGTTGGTCGCTCCAGACCCGATCCACCAGATTGTCCGAAACCCGCAGCACAACACCGCTGCCCTCCAGCGCCTTTTGCAGCGCCTGAATTTGCCCCGCGCTGTAGAGCCAGGGGTCAAAGCCGACCGTGCCGCCATCCGGCAACTGTTCGATCAACCACGGTCCAAGCCCGGTCTCGGGCCAGGCGACCGGCGTATAGACATCTGCGACCTGCGCCTTGACCTGCGTCCGGTAGCGCCCGTCAATGAACACGCCTGCAACCTGCGACAGCACGGCACAGAACCCGGCTGAGCCGGTAAACCCGGTGAGCCAGGCCAAACGCTCATCGCGCGGCGCCACATACTCCCCCTGATGTGCATCGGCGCGTGGCACGAGAAACCCGTCGAGCCCCTCGGCCTGCATGGCCTCGCGTAGGGCTTTCAGCCGGGGCGGCCCCTGTTCAGGCCGTGCCGTCACCTCAAAGGATTGAAACATGTCCGGCCCCCTTCATTGTTCCGACAAATATGCCCCCCGGAGGGTCGCTCTCAGCCTGCGCGCTTCATGCCCATAACCCGCGCCCGCGCCCGCGGATCACTGTCAAAAAGCGCAGCCAGCTGTTCGGTCATCGCACCCGCCAGCTGGTCCACATCCGTGATCGTGACCGCCCGATCATAGTACCGCGTCACATCATGCCCGATCCCAATGGCCAGCAGCTCGACCGCCCGGCGTTTCTCGACCATAGCGATCACATCGCGCAGGTGCTTCTCCAGATAGTTCGCCGGGTTGACTGACAGCGTGCTGTCATCCACCGGCGCCCCATCGGAAATCACCATCAGGATCTTGCGCGCCTCACCGCGCATCAGCATGCGCCGGTGCGCCCATTCCAGCGCCTCACCGTCGATGTTTTCTTTCAGCAGGCCTTCCTTCATCATCAGCCCCAGATTGGGCCGGGTCCGTCGCCAGGGCGCATCAGCGGACTTGTAGATGATGTGGCGCAGATCATTCAGCCGCCCGGGCTGTTGTGGTCGCCCGTCATTGAGCCAGGCCTCCCGCGCCTGCCCACCCTTCCAGGCCCGCGTGGTGAAGCCGAGAATCTCGACCTTCACGTTGCACCGCTCCAGCGTGCGGGCCAACACATCCGCGCAGATCGCCGCAATCGAAATCGGTCGCCCGCGCATGGACCCAGAGTTGTCGAGCAGCAGTGTCACCACCGTATCCCGAAAATCAGTGTCTTTCTCGACCTTGAAAGACAGCGGCGTCGTCGGGTTGGCCACAACCCGCGCCAGACGGCCCGCATCGAGCATGCCCTCCTCCAGATCGAATTCCCAGGATCGGTTCTGCTGCGCCTGCAACCGCCGCTGCAGCTTGTTCGCCAACCGGCTCACGGCGCCCTTCAAGGGCTCCAACTGCTGGTCGAGATAGGCGCGCAGGCGCTCCAGCTCAATCGGTTCCGCCAATTCCTCGGCGCCGATCTCCTCATCATGGTCGGACATATAGACCAGATAATTCGGATCCGCATCCGAAGCTTGCGGCGGGGCAGGCGGCTCCATCGGCGCCTCACCCTCGGGCATCTCAGCCTCGTCGCCCATCTCCTGATCGGCCATGTCGTCCATGGAGACCTGGGCCTGGCTCGCGTCCTGCTGCTCTTCCTGAGACTGCTCTGGCGAGCCCTCCGCCTCTTCCTCGTCCTGATCGTCTTGACCGGTGCTGTCGGGTTCGGACTCGTCGTCAGAGCCCTCTTCAGCCTCGTCTTCCTGATCCTCTTCGATCTGGTCGGGGTCGTCGCCCAGCTGATCGCCGTACCCAAGGTCGGAAATCAACTGCCGCGCCAGTTTAGCAAAAGAAGCCTGATCACTCAGCGTTTCGTCCAGATTGTCCAGCGTGCCGCCGCATTGCTCTTCGATGAACCCGCGCCAGAGCTCCATCACGTTCTGTGCCCCGGAGGGCAGATCGCGACCGGTGGCCAGATGGCGGATCAGATAGCCCGCGGCCGTGGCCAGCGGTGCGTCGGCGGCCTGTGTGACCTGGTCATAGCCCTTGCGCATCGCCTCATGGGCAATCTTGGCGTCGATGTTGCCGGCGGTGCCGGGCATGTCTCGCGCGCCCATAGCCTCGCAGCGCGCGGTCTCCATCGCCTCATAGAGGTCCCGCGCCATATCGCCCTGCGGCTGGTACTTCGCGTGCGTTTGCCCGTTGTGATAGCGGCGGTTGAGCGCCAGCGCGTCCGCTGTGCCACGCGCCAGCAGCACCTCATCCCGCGTCATCCTACGGCTGACCTGCGGCAAGCGCATTGCATCCCCCGACAGCCCTGCCGGATCGACCGAATAGGAGACCGACAGCTCCGGGTCATTGGCCATCACTTTGGTGGCCTCACCAAGGGCTTTTTTGAAGGCGTCTGCGGGGTTGTCGGAAGGTTTGCTCATGAGCCGCCTTGTTTAGATCGTCGGTGGTTGCTTTTGGGCGAGTGCTGTTTGTTGCCTACGTTTGCTAGATCGGTGAAGACCGCTTTGCTTGTCGCGGTTCCTTGTCAGTTTATGGAAACAGCGGACTGTTTCCAGACGTCAGTGGAAGTCTAACTTGCACGTTTTTTGGTTCCCTTCGACAAGACATTTCGGCAGGTTTTGGCATCTTGTTCCAATATAGCGGGCGCTACTACAGTTTTGCCGGCCTTTTCACGCGCTGCTGCGTGTACACCTACGAACACCAAGTAACTATGGAAATACGCGTCAGTATTTCGATCAGCCGTGCGATTTGCTAGTTCAATGTCTTTTTTTTGAGCATCGGTGTCGACTAGCTCATGGGCCGCCAAGGTTTGAGCGTGTTGCGATGCCTGCGCATTTACAACCGTCACATTCATGAGTTCTGGTTGCAGCCTCGCAGCCTCTCCCGAGGTCAACCACGAGTGAAAGCGATACAGCCCTGCGCAACGGGAAAACTGCTCGTAGTCGTTGAGCCGCCCTTCATTCATATCTTCCTTTAGAGGCCGTACAACTATTTTGGGTTCGACCGGAGGAGGCGTTGGTGTGCAGGCGGTTGTTAATAACACCATTGCAGCGGCTGTCGCCAAAGAACACTTCGAGCGCACCAACTTACCCCAAGCTCACACTCGCGGCACTCTCTGGGAGTTCCTCGTCGAACAGGCGCTGGTAGAATTCGGCGACCGTCTGCCGCTCCAGCTCGTCGCATTTGTTGAGGAAGGACAGGCGGAAGGCGTAGCCCACGTTGCGGAAGATCTCGGCGTTCTGCGCCCAGGCGATGACCGTTCGGGGCGACATCACCGTTGACAGGTCGCCGTTCATGAAGGCCGTGCGGGTGAGGTCGGCCACGGTTACCATCTGCTTGACGATCTTGCGGCCTTTTTCGGTGTTGTAGTGCGGGTTCTTGGACAGGACGATCGCGGTTTCCGCATCGATGCTGAGATAGTTCAGCGTCGCGACCAGCGACCAGCGGTCCATCTGACCCTGGTTGATCTGTTGGGTGCCGTGGTAGAGGCCCGTTGTGTCGCCCAGGCCCACGGTGTTGGCCGTGGCGAAGATGCGGAAGTAGGGGTGCGGTGTGATCACCTGGTTCTGGTCGAGCAGGGTCAGCTTGCCGTCCACCTCCAGCACGCGCTGGATCACGAACATCACATCCGCGCGGCCCGCGTCGTATTCGTCAAAGACAATAGCCGTGGGGTTGCGCAGCGCCCAGGGCAGGATGCCTTCCTGAAAATCGGTGACCTGCTTGCCGTCTTTCAGCTTGATTGCATCTTTGCCGATCAGGTCGATCCGGCTGATGTGGCTGTCGAGGTTCACACGCACGGCGGGCCAGTTCAGACGGCTGGCCACCTGTTCGATGTGCGTCGATTTGCCCGTGCCGTGATAGCCCTGGATCATCACGCGGCGGTTATGCGCAAAGCCCGCCAGGATCGCGAGGGTCGTGTCCGGGTCGAACTTATAGGTGGTGTCCAGCTCGGGCACGCGGTCGCTGCGGTCAGCGAAGCCCTTCACAACCATATCCGTGTCGATGCCAAAGACGTCGCGGACGTGGATCTCTTCGGTGGGCTTCATGTTGATGTCCAATGCGCCGTCGGCCATGAGGTGTCACCCCTATACAAAACTGAGAAATGGGACCCGCCTAGGCCCGGCCCTTCTGGTGCAACATATATGGAGCAGGCGCAAGGGAAAGGGGGCGGTCCAGTTGGACAAAAGCGTAAGCCATCAGTCCTTGAAATTGCGGCTGCCCTTGATCTGATCCCAGGCCCAGACAACCTCCTGCAGTTGCTCTTCCTGGCTGCGGTCTCCGCCGTTCATGTCGGGGTGCAGCACCTTGATCAGCGCCTTGTAAGCCTTGCGCACCTCGGGCTTGGTCCATGTGTCCTTGGCCTCTAGGATCTCCAGCGCGCGGCGCTCGGTTGGGGGCAGGCGTCGGCCCGCGCCACCGCCCCGCCCGGGGTTCTGCGTGGCATTGGCGCCCAGCACCTGATGCGGGTCCTCGATGCCCAGACGCGCCCAGGCACGCGCTTCGGGGTCGCCGAGCGGTTTTGTCGCGCGCTCCCACACCTTGTCTTTCGACATCTGGGCGTTCAACTCTGCCTCGGTGGTGCCGTCGAAGAAATTCCACTTCAGATTATACTCGCGCACATGCTCCTGACAGAACCAATAGAAGTCATCCAGCACGTCCGGTGCCTTCGGTGCGCGGTATTTGCCCGGCTTGTTGCACCCGTCCTTGTCGCAGATCCGTGTCGATGTCTCGGACGCACCGGACATCCCGCGCCGACCGCGCGGATTCTTCTTCTTGGACGAAGAAACAGACATATCGAATCCGAAAGGATCAGGTTTGGACATATTGACACCTATACGAGTTGAGGCGGCCTAGTTTAAACTGCAGGCTGAAAGAGGAAAGAGGCATCAGCAAAAAAATGTCTAAACGTCAGCAGATTGAGGACCGGTTGCGCGAAGCGTTTTCACCGCGTGAACTTCAGGTCGTGGACGATAGCGAAAGTCATCGTGGCCACGCGGGCTATCCGGAGGGCGGCGAAAGCCACTTCAACGTGGCCATCCGCGCAGCGGAGTTCAAGGACATGAACCGCGTTGCGCGACATCGTGCGATCCACGCGGCCCTGGGGCCGAAACTGATCGCGGACATCCACGCCTTGGCGCTGGATGTGGACGCTTAGACCGCTGGCCTAGGATTCGGATTTTTCGTTTTTTGGCGTGTCAGACAGCTCTTCGGGCGCAGGAGGTGTCTTGGCGCCGTCCGGGACTTCGGAGGGCCGCGTGGCGGCATCTTTGCTTGCCGGGTCCGACGTTGTCAGTTGAGGCTCGGCGCGGAGGGTGGTTGCGTCGGGCATGAAACTATCCGAGGGCTCGTCGCTCACAGGTTTGCGAAACACCAGCAGGTTGCGCCACGTGGTTGTCGTTGAGGTCAAACCAGAGCGCTCGACAGATGGTAACGCCTCGGCGCGCTGGTACTCCCAGCCGTCCGCGGCCATCTCATTCATCAGGCCTTCGACGGTGTGGGCAAAGCGTGCTTCGGGCGTCTTTAGGCCCTTGGCCTTGATGCCACGATTGGGGGCGGGGATCACCCTGTATTGATATTTGGCCATGGCTCGGCCTCCGCTGTGAGGGGCGTCAGCCTTTAAGCTTTTGCGACACCAGCTGGTTCACGACTTTCGGATTGGCTTTGCCGCCCGTGGCCTTCATCACCTGACCGACGAACCAGCCTGCCAGCTTGGGGTTCTCTTGCGCCTTGGCCACCTGATCGGGGTTCGCGGCGATGATTTCATCGACAGCGGCCTCGATGGCGCCGGTGTCGGTGACCTGCTTCATGCCGCGCGCCTCGACGATCTCGGCCGGGTCCCCGCCTTCGGTGTAGACGATCTCGAAGAGCTCCTTGGCGATTTTGCCGGAGATGGCATCGGAGGCGATCAGATCAATCACACCACCCAGTTGTGCCGGTGAGACGGGGCTGTCGGTGATGTCGGTGTCGTCCTTTTTCAGACGCCCAAACAGCTCATTGATCACCCAGTTCGCGGCCATCTTGCCGTCGCGGCCCTTGGCCACCGCTTCGAAGTACCCGGCGCTGTCCAAATCGGCGGTCAGGACGCTCGCGTCATAATCGCTCAAGCCGAAATCCGCGATGAATCGTGCCTTCTTGGCATCGGGCAGTTCGGGCAAGTTGGCCCCGATGTCATCAACCCAGGCCTGCTCGATTTCCAGCGGCAGAAGGTCGGGATCGGGGAAGTAGCGATAGTCATGCGCCTCTTCCTTGGAGCGCATGGAGCGAGTCTCGTTCTTGTCCGGGTCGTAGAGCCGGGTTTCCTGATCAACTGTGCCGCCTGCCTCAACAATGGCGATTTGCCGCCGCGCCTCGACGTCGATGGCTTGTTGGATGAACCGCATGGAGTTCATGTTCTTGATTTCGCAGCGGGTGCCCAGATGGCTGAAATCCTGCGTTGCCTGATACTTCTCGTAGTCGCCGGGGCGACAGATTGAGACGTTTACGTCGGCGCGCAGGTTGCCGTTCTGCATATTGCCGTCGCAGGTGCCCAAGTACCGCAGGATCTGGCGCAGCTTGGCCACATAGGCGGCGGCTTCTTCGGGGCCGCGAATGTCGGGGCGGCTGACAATCTCCATCAGCGCCACGCCGGTGCGGTTGAGGTCCACGAAGGACATGTTCGGGTCCATGTCGTGGATGCTCTTCCCCGCGTCCTGTTCCAGGTGAATGCGTTCGACCCGCACGAGCCGCGCCGTCCCGTCGCCCATCTCAACCAGCACCTCACCCTCGCCGACGATGGGGTGGTAGAGCTGCGAAATCTGATAGCCCTGCGGCAAGTCGGGGTAGAAATAATTCTTGCGGTCGAAGGCGGAGGTCAGGTTGATCGCCGCCTTCAGCCCCAGACCGGTGCGCACGGCCTGTTCCACGCAGAATTCATTGATCGTGGGCAACATGCCGGGCATCGCCGCATCCACGAAAGAGACGTTATTGTTGGGTTCAGCCCCGAATTTGGTGGAGGCGGCAGAGAAGAGTTTCGCCTTTGACGTGACCTGCGCGTGCACCTCCATGCCGATAACCAGTTCCCAGTCATGTTTGGCGCCCGCAATCACTTTGGGCTCGGGGGTGTCGTAGGTCAGGTCAAGCATCGGGTCCCTCGTCAGGCAGGTCGGCGTGTCCGAGGGGTTTAGGGCAGCGCAGGGCTTGCTGCAAGCCCTGCCGCTTGAGCGCTTTAGCGGGCGGTCGGCATGTCGCGCCAGCGCAGGTCGATGCTGCGATCTGCCTGATCGGGCAAGCGTTTGCGCGGCATCATGCGGGCCTCGCTGCTGAAGTCCTCGTTGATCCGCACGACGATGAGGCAGCAGAAGGGTTGCGACAGATCGACGGTGATAATGTCATGCGGCCCGCCGGGCGCCAGTGTGATGATCTGGGCGGCGTCCAGATCATACTCTCCCTGCACCGGGTCTGATGCCGGAAGGTCAAAGGCGATGGCCGCGTGAATGCGGGCGATCCCTTCATAGATGGGCAGGTGCAGCCCTGTCAGCTCATGATAGGCGCGCGCGCATTGGATCATCCGCAGATGAAGGCTGTGCAACCGTGCCTGCGGGTCGTCGGATGGAGCCGCACAGGGCGCGCTTGTGTGCTGCGGTGGGGCAGCTTGCCGATGCCAGTCGATCCAATCGCCGCTGTCCCAATGTGCTGCGTCTGCTGGAATATTGCTCATGATGCCTCGTCTCCCATGTCGATACCCTTCCCTCACAGCCATCCGGTGCCGCTTTCGACCCGACCGCGCTGCAAGACCACAGACAGGTTACAATCGCCGCCTTGTGGCGCTGTCTGCGCGCAAGTGATTGCTCAAACGTTTGTTGGCCCCGCTACTTGTGCTTATTGCCCGGGTTTTAAGGCTAAAAAATGACGCCAGCACGAAAATATGTCATTGTTTCCCGCCCTGCGGGAAGACAGGATGACGCACGTACTGATATTCAGGCAGGACGGTCAGATACTTCCCGCGAAGGTTGCGCCAAGGCCCGCGCAACCGCTTGGCCCGCCCTTGCACAGACCAAGTGAGTCGGCGCATAGAGGCCGGATGATGAGACTGTCCACGCTCCTCTTCGCCGCTGTGGTGGCCGTCGCCGCCCCCACATTGACGCAGGCCAACGATTCGCCTGAGACGCCGCAGCTCTTTCCGCGCATGCGGTGGAGCCACATGGAAAACCACAGGCTGTGGCATGCTGCGGCCCTGCAGGCGTTGCGCACCCATGGGCGTGCGCTGGTGGAGACGGTGCCCGGTGATATCACCGAGTGGTGCCCTTACTATGAGGCGGCGGGGCAGGTGGGGCGTGAAGCCTTCTGGGTCGGGTTCATGTCGGCGCTGGCCAAGCATGAAAGCACTTACAAACCCTGGGCTGTGGGTGGCGGGGGCCGCTGGTACGGCCTTTTGCAGATCCTGCCCGCTACGGCGCGCGGCTATGGCTGCCGGGCTGGAAGCGGTGAGGCGCTGAAAGATGGTGGCGATAATCTCAGTTGCGCAATCCGCATCATGGCGGTGACCGTGCCCCGTGATGGGGTGATTTCGGGGCGTGACAGCAAATGGCGCGGTGTGGCGGCGGATTGGGGGCCAATGCGCGTGGCCTCAAAGCGGCGCGACATCGCAGGCTGGGTCAGCGCGCAGCCGTATTGTGCCGCACCTCCCGAACCGGAGCGCAAGCGCCGGAAGCGCGAGCACCGTGAAGAACGCTAGACTAGCCGATCCATGAGAAGTGATGCCGTTCGGTGCGAACGCCCAGGTGGTGCAGCGCGGCTTCGAAGGCCTTGTGCGGAGGTGTCGCCTCATAAGGCAGGCGCAGCTTGCGCCCGCTGAGCAAAACAGCAGAGATGCGCACCGAGAGGTCAATACGCGTATCGAGACGCATATGATCGACCTCTGTCCATTTGAGGGTTGCGGCGCGTTTGCCCGTGAACCAGTGAATGCCATCGCGGTCCATGCGCAGGCCCGCCGAAGGGTTGGCCCAAACCTCCCAGAGCGCGGGGAGTGTAAAGAGTACCAGCGCCGCCATCAGCCAAGGCGACGCCTGCACAAGGAGGATTGCAAGGATCGCAGCGATCCAAACTGCGAGCACGACGCCAATGGTGGCCCGGCTGCGGCCCTGCCGGTGATAGACAAATGGCTCAGCGGCCACCCGTGACGTCCAGCGTCGAGCCGGTCACATAGCTTGCGTCGTCAGACAGCAGCCAGATGATCGGCCGGGCGACCTCCTCGGCTGAGCCTTTGCGCTTCATCGGCACCATATGCGCAAGGCGGTCTGCGCGGCCCGGCTCGCCGCCCTTGGCGTGTATCTCTGTCTCGATCAGCCCGGGGCGCAGCGCCATGACACGGATATTATCCGCTGCAACTTCGTCCGACAACCCTTTGGTAAAGCAATCAATTGCCGCCTTGGACGCAGCATAGTCAAGGTATTGATTGCCCGAGCCGAGGCGCGCTGCGGCTGAGGAGATATTCACTATGACCCCGCCGTCTCCCTGCGCCTGCATGCGCACCACAGCCTTCTTCGCGACAAGCATCGCGCCGATCACGTTGATGTCAAACATGCGGCGCAGGCGGGCGTGGTCCATATCCGTAAGTTTGGCGGTCTGATCCACGACGCCCGCATTGTTGATCAGCGCGTCGACCCGGCCAAATTCCGTGTCGATCTTGGCATAGACCGCAGCAATTGCACCGGGATCAGCCACATCGCCCTGGCAAAGCACGACCTTTGCGCCTGCGGCGCGGCAGTCTGCGGCGACGGCCTCGGCAGCAGAAGTGTCGGAGCGGTAATTCAGCGCGAGATCATAGCCTTGGGTGGCGGCAATGCGTGCGCAGGCCGCCCCAATGCCGGCAGAGCCGCCGGTGATGAGCAGAACAGGTTTCATGGGTCAGGTTCCTCGGATACGGGTGAGCATTTCGGTGGTATCACGCGACAGATCGGGCAGCGCGAGAATGCGGTCAAGCTCCGCCGCGATCTTGGCCTGGCGGCTCTCGTCATAGCGTTTCCACGTCTGAAAGACGGAGCACATGCGCGCGGTGGTCTGCGGGTTGACCGGATCGAGCTTGATCAGCCAATCGGCGAGCAACGTATAGGCCGCGCCACTTTCGTGATGAAAGCCCGCGTGGTGACTGGCCATCGCGCCTATGACCGCTCGGAAACGGTTGGGGTTCTTCCAGTTGAAGTCGGCGTGTTCGGTCAGGCGCTGTGCCGTCGATGCCACCTGGTTTGGCTCCGCTTGCATGACTTGCAGGCCGAACCATTTGTCCATCACCAATCGGTCGTGAGACCATTGTTGTTCAAAGGCGCGCAGCGCGTCGTCGCCCGCCTTCTGGCGCAGCAAGACCGACAGCGCGGTCAGTTGCTGGGTCATGTTGTCCGCCGCATCGTATTGGGCTTGCGCGCGGTCCGGGCCGTCGGTCAGCGACATCAGCCGGAGAGCGGCATTGGCGAGGCTGCGGCGGCCCGATTGCTCGGCATTGGGTTGATACGGCTCGCGGACCTGATGCTGATCATAAATGCCGGGCAGCAGATCGCCCAGCTTGTCTGCCTGCGCACGGCCCATCCCTTCGGCGTTGTCCCAGATTGCCTGCGGATCCGGCACTTCGCCCAGTTCATGCAGCGTTCGCGCCAGGTCGGACTGGCCCGGCACCCCCAGCATCAGGGCGCGGTACGCAGGGTCTAGACTGTCGTCGGCGAAGACGGCCCGCAGCCCGTCGAGATATTTTGCATCGGGTGCGGCCCCCTCGCGGATCATTCCGAGTAGGCTTTTGCGGGCCAGATCGCGCCCGGCTTCCCATCGGTTGAACGGGTCCGTGTCATGGGCCAAGAGAAAGGCGGTGTGCTCCTCGGGCAAATCGCGTTGCAAGACCACCGGTGCGGAGAAGCCGCGCAGCACTGAGGGGATCGGGCGTTCGGACAGGCCCTCGAAGGTGAAGGACTGCGACGCCTCGGTCAACTCCAGCACCTGGCTGGGCACCAGTTCCTCACCGCTCGGCGACAAGAGTCCCGTCACGATGGGGATGACTTGCGGCTGCGGGTCAGCTGTCGTCGCTGATGGCTTCAAGTCTTGCGTGAAGGTCAGGATATAAGTTCCTGCATACCAAGCATCTTTGACTGTCACCGTGGGTGTGCCAGCCTGCGAGTACCAGCGCTTGAACTGGCTGAGGTCGCGGCCTGTTGTGTCTTCAAAGACCTTCAGCCAGTCCTCGATAGTGCAGGCTTGCCCGTCGTGCCGGTCGAAATAGAGATCCAGCGCTTTGCTGTAAGCCTCAGCGCCGACAAGACGGCGCAACATGCCAATGACCTCCGCGCCTTTTTCATAGACCGTTGCCGTGTAGAAGTTATTGATTTCCTGAAAGCTTTCTGGCCGAACCGGGTGCGCCAGTGGCCCCTGATCCTCGGGGAACTGGCGGGCGCGCAGCTCAATCACATCCGAGATGCGTTTTACCGGGGCAGAGCGCATGTCAGAGGTAAACTGGCTGTCGCGAAAGACCGTCAGACCCTCTTTCAGGCACAGCTGGAACCAGTCACGGCAGGTGATGCGATTGCCCGTCCAGTTGTGGAAGTATTCATGGGCGATGATCGCCTCAATCCGCTCAAAATTGCTATCCGTGGCCGTCTCCGGGCTGGCCAGCACGGCGGAAGAGTTGAAAATGTTCAAGCCCTTGTTTTCCATCGCGCCCATGTTGAAATCGTCCACGGCCACGATATTGAAGACATCCAGGTCGTATTCCCGGCCATAAACGTCCTCATCCCATTTCATGGAGTCTTTCAGCGCCTGCATGCCAAAGGCGCATTTGCCCTCATCACCCGGACGGACGTAGAGATTCAGATCGACCTCCTGCCCGGACCTCGTGGTGAAACTGTCGGAGTGCGCCACAAGGTCTCCGGCGACAAGGGCGAAGAGATAGGCGGGCTTGGGCCAGGGGTCGTGCCATTCAGCGCGCCCCTCGGAGGCATTCACCGGGTTGCCGTTTGACAGCAGCACCGGGTGCGGGCCGTTGATCGTGACGGTGAAGACGCTCATCACATCCGGGCGGTCGGGGTAGTAGGTGATCTTGCGAAAGCCCTCGGCCTCGCATTGGGTACAGTACATGCCGTTCGACATATACAAGCCTTCGAGTGCTGTGTTGTTGGCGGGATCGATCTCCACCTCCGCCTCCCAGACGAAGGGGGTCGCGGGCACCTTGCATGTCAGGCCCTGGTCGGTGATCTCGGGCGCCACCGGTTGGCCATCGATGCGTGCGGAGATCAGGGTCAGGTTTTCGCCATGCAGGAAGATCTCCTCCTCCGCGTCTGAGGTCGGTGCAAAGGCAATCCGGCTTTTCACGCGGGTGGCATGCGGGTTGAGGTCAAACGTCAGCGCTACGGAGGTGACGTCAAAGCCGAAAGGTTTGTAATCCTTAAGAAAAATGGTCGTTGGAGCCGCGTCACGCATCAGATCACCTGCTTGGGTCATGGAACCGGAGAGATGATGTGGACGTTAATCAGCGAAGTGCCGGCTCGCAACCCGGCTTACACGCACTAGATGAAAGGTATGATCATGTCAGCACCCGATACGAACATTGAACGTCAGGCGGAACGTCACTGGGTTTCCATCACAGGCATCTGCGTGGCTCTGACCCTCGGGGTCGTGATTGGCCTGGGCCTTGCGTCGGTGATCGATCTGAACGGGCCCCAGGTCAGCGCAACAGACGCGCAGATCAATGGCACAGTAACATCGGGCGACTGATCACATGCGCCGGAAAGGGGATTTGCCGCAGAAGCCTTGTGTGGTCTGCGGGCGTCCGTTCAGCTGGCGCAAGAAATGGGAAAAGGTCTGGGCAGAGGTGCGCTATTGCTCGGAACGGTGCCGCCGCAACAGGAAGGGCGGCGGCACCAATTGATTGGTAAGGCAATATTACCAATTTTGTTGCCTATCGGAAACTTTCCTCCTAAACCTTCGTGCAATTGCCCGGATGGCTGAGACTGAGGAGCGTTTGCGATGGCCGGTTACCAACAGAAAAACGATTTGCAGGTGGCGGATGCGCTTGCGGCCTTTCTGGAGGAGCAGGCATTGCCCGGCACCGGCGTGGACCCGGCTGCTTTTTGGCAGGGATTTTCCGATCTGGTGACCGAGACAGTGCAGGAGAACCGAGACCTGCTGGCCAAGCGGGAGGATTTGCAGGCGCAGATCGACGCCTGGCATCTGGAGCAGCGTGGGCAGCCGCATGATCATGAGGCGTATTGCGCCTTTCTGCGCGAGATCGGGTATCTTGTGGAGGAAGGAGAAGACTTCGAGATCGACACCGCCAATGTCGACCCGGAGATCGCATCCGTGCCCGGGCCACAGCTGGTGGTGCCGATCACCAACGCACGCTATGCGCTGAATGCCGCGAATGCGCGCTGGGGCAGCCTCTATGACGGTTTCTACGGCACCGACGCCATGGGCAGCGCGCCACCCAAGGGCGGCTATGACCAGGGGCGAGGCGCACGGGTCGTAGCCCGCGCGCGCGTGTTTCTGGATGAGGCCTTTCCGATCACGCGCACGTCCCACGCGGATGCGAAACGCTACTACGTGCACAAGGGCGCGCTGTTGGTGGACGACCAGTTTCTGGCGCAGCCGGAGAAATTTGTAGGTTACACCGGGCACCCAAAGGCGCCGGATACGGTGATGCTGCGCAACAATGGGCTGCATGTGGAGCTGGTCTTTGACCGCACCCATGCGATTGGCAGCCGCGATCAGGCGGGCCTCGCCGATGTGCGCATGGAGAGTGCCGTCTCCGCGATCATGGATTGCGAGGATTCGGTGGCTTGTGTGGATGCCGAAGACAAGGTCGTTGCCTACGCAAATTGGCTGGGGTTGATGAAGGGCGATCTGCAGGAGACGTTTGAGAAGGGCGGCAAACCCGTCACCCGGGCGTTGAACCCTGATCGTGAACTCATTGCCCCCGATGGCACCAAGCTAAAGCTCAAGGGGTGTGCGTTGATGCTGGTGCGGAATGTGGGTCATCTGATGACCAATCCGGCCATTCTGGACAAGGATGGCAACGAGATATTTGAAGGCGTGATGGATGCGCTGGTCACCACTCTGATTGCGATGCATGACCTGCAGCGCGAGGGCGGCAATTCGCTAACAGGCTCGGTCTATGTGGTGAAACCCAAGATGCATGGGCCGGACGAGGTGGCTTTTGCGGATCGCATCTTCACCCGCGTTGAGCAAATCCTCGGATTGCCGCAATATACTGTCAAGCTGGGGATCATGGATGAGGAGCGGCGCACCTCGGTGAATCTCAAGGAGTGCATCCGCGCGGCGAAGAGCCGAGTGGCCTTCATCAACACCGGGTTTCTGGACCGCACGGGCGACGAGATCCACACCTCGATGGAGGCGGGGCCCTTCAGCCGCAAGGATTTCATCAAGCGCAAGGCCTGGATCGGAGCCTACGAGAACCAGAATGTAGATATTGGGCTGGAGTGCGGCCTCAGCGGCAAAGCGCAGATCGGCAAGGGCATGTGGGCGATGCCCGATATGATGGCCGCGATGCTGGAACAGAAGATCGAGCATCCGAAGTCGGGGGCCAACTGCGCCTGGGTGCCCAGCCCCACGGCCGCGACGCTGCACAGCCTGCATTATCACAAGGTGGACGTCTTTGCCGTGCAGGAAAAGCTGCGCGCTGGTGGGCGGCGGGCCTATGTGGATACAGTTCTGGATATCCCGCTGGCGACTTATCAGAAGTGGACCGACGCGCAGAAAACCCGCGAGGTGGAGAACAACGCGCAGGGTATCCTGGGCTATGTGGTGCGCTGGGTCGATCAGGGTGTGGGTTGCTCAAAAGTGCCGGACATGAACGATGTGGGTCTGATGGAAGACCGCGCGACCTGCCGGATCTCGGCGCAGCATATCGCGAACTGGCTGCATCACGGTGTGGTTGACGCACAGCAGGTCATGGGTGTCATGCGAAAGATGGCGGCAGTGGTCGATGAGCAGAATGCAGGTGATCCGCTCTATCAGCCCATGGCGCCGGGCTTCGACGGGATCGCCTTTCAGGCGGCCTGCGATCTGGTGTTCAAGGGTCGGGTGCAGCCGTCTGGTTATACAGAACCGGTGCTGCATGCTCGCCGGTTGGAGTTGAAGGCCGCCCTCTAACGGCGGCCCATCAAAGCGATCCACCAGAAGCCCCCTGAGCGGCGTCTTTTCCAAGGGGCAGTTTGCGCCTCTGTGACCGCCAAGATCTTTGGGTCAACGCGCCGTACCGGGTGTGACACGGGATCACACATGGCTGGAAATGCTGGCGTTCTGCGCCATTTGCTCCCATGTTGAGAGCGCTAACCGAGAGTAAATCCTATTGATCTAATCAAGGGGTTTTCGAGCGCGGCCTCTGTTGACCCTAAGGGGGGACCGGCGTAAACCCGCATAAACCCTGTTCGCCGCGGGGCAGCATGGTGTGAAATGCACCGGTGCCACAGAAAAGGAGCCAAGCCTTGGACGAGATGTTGCGGGAATATCTTCCCATCCTGATGTTTCTGGCTGTTGCCATCGGCCTCGGACTTGTCCTGATCCTCGCCGCTGTCGTTCTGGCGGTCCGCAATCCCGACCCCGAAAAGGTCTCGGCCTATGAATGCGGGTTCAACGCTTTTGACGATGCGCGCATGAAGTTCGACGTGCGGTTTTACCTTGTCTCGATCCTCTTCATCATCTTCGATCTGGAGATTGCCTTCCTCTTCCCTTGGGCGGTGGCCTTCAAGGATATCTCGATGGTGGGCTTCTGGTCGATGATGGTGTTCCTTGGTGTTTTGACGATTGGGTTTGCCTACGAATGGAAAAAGGGAGCGCTGGAATGGCAGTAGCCGCCGGAGCCAACGTCGCGGGTGCAGACCGCGACGTCGCCACGCAGGATCTGAACCGTGAATTGCAGGACAAGGGCTTCCTGCTGACCTCGACAGAGGACATCATCAACTGGGCTCGCACAGGGTCCTTGCACTGGATGACCTTCGGGCTTGCCTGCTGCGCGGTGGAGATGATGCACACCTCCATGCCGCGCTATGATCTGGAGCGCTTCGGCACGGCCCCGCGCGCCTCTCCGCGGCAGTCGGACCTGATGATCGTGGCGGGCACGCTGACCAACAAGATGGCACCGGCCCTGCGCAAGGTCTACGACCAGATGCCCGAGCCGCGCTATGTGATCTCCATGGGCTCCTGCGCCAATGGCGGCGGCTATTACCATTACAGCTATTCCGTGGTGCGCGGCTGTGACCGCATTGTGCCGGTTGACGTCTATGTGCCCGGCTGCCCGCCAACGGCGGAGGCGCTGCTCTACGGTATCATGCAGTTGCAACGCAAAATCCGCCGCACCGGCACAATCGTACGCTGAGGAGGCCGCATGTCTGACGCATTGAAAGAGCTGGGCGCTTACATCGAAGCCAAACGCACCGACTGTGTGCTGGCCTGGGATGTGACCCATGATGAGCTGAACCTTGACGTGACGCCCTCGAACATCGTGGGGTTGGTGGAATTCCTGAAGAGTGACGCGACCTGCCAGTTCTCCTCGCTCGTGGATATCACGGCGGTGGATTATACGGGCCGCGCCAAGCGCTTCGACGTGGTCTATCACCTGCTGTCGATGTACCAGAACCACCGTATTCGCCTGCGGGTCAGCATCCGCGAAGAGGCTATGGTACCCTCGATTGTCTCGGTGCACCCCTCGGCCAACTGGTTTGAGCGTGAAGTATTCGATATGTTCGGCATCCTCTTCTCGGGCCACCCGGACCTGCGGCGCATCCTGACGGACTACGGCTTCCGCGGCTATCCGCTGCGCAAGGATTTCCCGACCACGGGCTATACCGAGGTGCGCTATGACGAGGCGCAAAAGCGCGTGGTCTACGAGCCGGTGAGCCTGGTGCAGGAATACCGGCAGTTCGATTTCATGAGTCCCTGGGAGGGCGCGGAGTACATTCTGCCCGGTGACGACAAGGCGGATGAGAAAGCAGAGGCGAAGTGATGGACGGGCTCTGGTGGCTCATCCTCTCTGCGCTCACGGCCATCCCGATGGTCAAGCTGCTGCCGTTCTTCGGCATCAACAAATACTGGGCAGCGGCCTGCTTGATCCCGCTGGGCACCATTGCCTTGCTCTGGTGGATGGGTCTGAAGCTGCAAGAGTTGGAGAAGCGGTGATGTGGTTTGAGATAATCAATACACTTATCGGGGCCGCTGGGTTGGGTCTGGCTTTGATGCCGTTTTTAAAAAATATGCCTCAAAATACGAAGCGTATGCTCGCTGCAAGGTTTTGTAATATCAGGGTTCTTTCTTCGACTGGAGGTTCAGCATGATGGACGGTACCAAAGGTTTTGACGACGCCCTGACGGGCGAGCAGAAGATCCGTAATTTCAACATCAACTTCGGGCCGCAGCACCCGGCGGCGCATGGCGTGCTGCGGCTGGTGCTGGAACTGGACGGCGAGATCGTCGAGCGCTGTGACCCGCACATTGGCCTGCTGCACCGTGGCACCGAAAAGCTGATGGAGAGCCGGACCTATCTGCAAAACCTGCCGTATTTCGATCGGCTCGACTATGTGGCGCCGATGAACCAGGAGCACGCCTGGTGTCTCGCCATCGAGAAGCTCACCGGCGTCGAGGTGCCGCGCCGCGCCAGCCTCATCCGCGTGCTTTTCTGCGAGATCGGGCGGGTGTTGAACCACCTGCTGAACATCACCACGCAGGCGATGGACGTGGGCGCGCTGACCCCGCCGCTTTGGGGCTTTGAAGAGCGCGAAAAGCTGATGATCTTCTACGAGCGGGCCTGCGGCGCGCGGCTGCACGCAGCCTACTTCCGGCCCGGCGGGGTGCATCAGGATCTGACCCCTGAGCTGATCGATGATATCGACACCTGGTCTAAGGAATTCCCCAAGGTCATGGCGGACATCGACGGGCTGCTGACCGAAAATCGCATCTTCAAGCAGCGCAACGCCGATATCGGCATCGTCACCGAGGAAGACATCCTCGAATACGGCTTCTCCGGCGTGATGGTGCGCGGCTCCGGCCTGGCGTGGGATCTGCGCCGCGCGCAGCCCTATGAGTGCTACGACGAGTTCGACTTCCAGATCCCCGTGGGCAAGAACGGCGATTGCTATGACCGTTATCTGGTGCGCATGGAAGAGATGCGGCAATCGCTGCGGATCATCCTGCAGGCCATCGAGAAACTGCGCGCGCCCGAGGGGCAAGGCGACATCCTCGCGCGTGGCAAGATCACCCCGCCATCGCGCAAGGATATGAAACAGTCGATGGAGAGCCTGATCCACCACTTCAAGCTCTACACCGAAGGCTTCCACGTGCCCGAGGGTGAGGTCTATTGCGCGGTGGAGGCGCCCAAGGGCGAGTTTGGCGTTTATCTCGTGGCTGATGGCACCAACAAACCCTACCGCAGCAAAATCCGCGCGCCCGGCTTTTTGCACCTGCAGGCCATGGATCACATGTCGCGCGGCCACCAACTGGCTGATGTGGCCGCGATCATCGGGACCATGGATGTGGTGTTTGGAGAGATCGACCGATGAAGAAGGCTCTGACAAGCGCTGTGGCTTGTCTGTGGTGCGGTGCCACCGCCATGGCATCCGTATCAGATCTGATCGACGACTCCATCGGGTACCAGAATATCCGTGATGGGGTGGTGATGATCGAAACCGAGACGGGTGGCAGCTTTTGCAAGATCGATATCGGTGATGAGGTCTTTGCTGAGTTTGCCGAGGGGGGTGACATCAGCGGATATGTGGCCATCTGCGTGCCCTATGACGTGTTCAACGGCAATTTCGTCTCCTCGGATGATCGCAGTTTCACAGATTGCATCGATGCATCCGAAGGGTATACGCATGTGCGTGAGGGTGTGATCCTTGTGGAAGAAAGCGCCGTTTCCTCCTTGTGCCAGATCACCATTTCAGATGATGACTTCGCCCGCTTTGCCTCAGAAGGCAAAAGTGGCGTTCAGGATGCCCGCGCTGTCTGCGTGTCAATAGAAGAGCTTGAGAATTAAATGCTGAGACGTCTTCACCCCGACCAACCCGACGCTTTTGCGTTCACGGCGGACAATCTTGCCTGGGCGGAAGGGCAGATCACGAAATACCCCGAGGGGCGCCAGGCCAGCGCCATCATTCCGCTGCTTTGGCGCGCGCAGGAGCAGGAGGGGTGGCTCAGCAAACCCGCCATTGAGACTGTTGCCGATATGCTGGGCCTGAGCTATATCCGGGCTCTGGAGGTGGCGACCTTCTATTTCATGTTCCAGCTCCAGCCGGTTGGAAAGATCGCGCATATCCAGGTGTGCGGCACGACCTCCTGCATGATCTGCGGCGCCGAAGATCTCGTGGCCGTGTGTAAGGAGAAGATCGCGCCCGAGCCGCATGCGCTCTCGGCGGATGGCAATTTCTCCTGGGAGGAGGTCGAGTGCCTCGGCTCGTGCTCCAACGCGCCGATGGCGCAGATCGGCAAGGATTACTACGAGGATCTCACCGCCGAACGGATGGGCGAGATCATTGACGAGCTGGCGGCAGGCAAGGTGCCCGTGCCCGGCCCGCAGAACGGGCGCTATGCGGCTGAGCCGCTGGGCGGTCTGACCTCGCTGACCGACCATGAGAACGGTAAACCTCAGTACAACGCGTCGGTCGACCTGGCCGTGAGCATCGGCGATACGGTCAAGCGGATTGACGGGACCGAAGTGCCGCTGATCATGCCGTGGCAGGGCAAGGCGGCCAATGTGGCTAAACGCCCGGCCCGAGAAGTAAGGCCCGCTGAAGGCGTGCCCGCAGACGCCACCGGCACCACCGAACAGGAGGCGCAAGCCACGTCAAAGGCCAAACCGCCATCGAAATCCGACCCGGCTGGCGCAACGGACGCGCCGGTTGGGGAAAAGCCTGCGGTGTTGGCCTCGGCGCGCGACGGCGGTCCGGATGACCTCAAGAAGATCAAAGGCGTTGGGCCGAAGCTGGAGAAACTTTTGCATAGCATGGGCTTTTTCCATTTCGACCAGGTGGCAGCCTGGACCGACGAGGAAGTGGCCTGGGTCGATGAAAACCTCGAAGGGTTCATAGGTCGAGTGAGCCGGGACAACTGGGTCGCACAGGCCCGCACACTGGCTGAAGACACAGCCTCCTGAATTTCCAAAACGCGTAAAAGCTGGTTAGAGTGAGATCGGACATACGATCAACAGGAAAAGAGGGACTGGGATGGGCAACAATAAAGGTATGATCGGCATGGCTCTGGGCAGCTGGCTGGTGGCTTTGGCAGGTGGCGTCTTGGCTGCCGTCTTGTTGATGGTCCTGGGGGGATGGGGCTTTATGCAGGGCGTCTTCGCGGGCGTCGTGGTCTTTATTGTGTTCGGCGCGATCATCAGTTGGATCATGACCCGGCCCTTGCCCGGTCCGGGCGAGGTGGTACTTGGCGCAGGGGCCCCTGAGGCGCCGAAAGCGGCACCGGCAGCAGCGCCAGCGGCCAGTGAGGCGGCCCCGAAGATCCAGCCCTCCAAACGGTTGCCGGGCGAAGAGGATCTGGCCGCGCGCAAGGGGGACTGGACCTACGAAAAGGAGCCTGCGGCAGAAGACGCAGCCAAACCCGCAGAGGTCACAGCATCAACCGCCGAGACAGAGGCGCGCCCGGCGGGCTTTAGTGATACGGCACGGGACGGCGGCGCAGACGATCTCAAGAAGATCAGCGGTGTCGGGCCAAAACTGGAAGAGACGCTGAATTCGCTGGGCATCTGGCACTTTGACCAGGTGGCCGCCTTGACCAAGGATGATATCGCCTGGGTTGACGAGCGGCTGCGCTTCAAGGGCCGGATCGAACGGGATGATTGGGTCGGCCAGGCGAAAAAGCTGGCAAGCGGCGACTGAAGGACGGACGGAAAGGCACAACTGATCATGAGTGCGCAGGATCAGGACACACAGGCGCAGGACCGTGCGCTGGCCGCCAAGGGGCGGATGGTCAGCCTTGTGATCGTGGGCACCATGGTGCTGTGGCTGCTGGCGCTTTGGCTGGGGCCGAAGCTGGGTATGCCCGGGCGTTATGCCTTTCTTTTCGATTTTGCGGCATTGGCGGGGCTCTTCTGGGCGCTGGTGGTGTCATTACAGATACGGCGCGCGCGCAAAGACGCGCGCGGGCCCGAGTGAGAGGGGAAGCGGATGCTTCAGGATAAGGACCGGATCTTCACCAATATCTACGGCATGCATGATCGCACGCTGAAGGGCGCGCAGGCACGCGGCCATTGGGACGGCACGGCAGAGATCATCAAGAAGGGCCGCGACTGGATCGTGGACCAGATGAAAGCCTCCGGTCTACGCGGGCGTGGTGGGGCTGGCTTCCCGACCGGCCTCAAGTGGTCTTTCATGCCCAAGGAAAGTGACGGGCGCCCGGCCTATCTGGTGGTGAATGCGGACGAATCCGAGCCCGGCACCTGCAAGGATCGTGAGATTATGCGCCACGATCCGCATACGCTGGTCGAAGGCTGCTTGATCGCGAGTTTCGCGATGAATGCACACGCCTGCTACATCTACATTCGCGGGGAGTACATCCGCGAGAAAGAGGCGCTGCAGGCGGCGATTGACGAGGCTTATGACGCGGGGCTGATCGGTAAGAACGCGGCTGGGTCCGGTTGGGATTTTGACCTGTACCTGCACCATGGGGCAGGGGCCTACATCTGCGGCGAGGAAACAGCACTTCTGGAAAGCCTTGAGGGCAAGAAGGGCATGCCGCGTATGAAGCCGCCGTTTCCTGCGGGCGCGGGGCTTTATGGCTGCCCGACCACGGTGAACAATGTGGAATCGATTGCCGTGGTCCCCACGATCCTGCGGCGCGGGCCGGAGTGGTTTGCGGGCTTTGGCCGCGCGAACAATGCAGGCACCAAGCTCTTTGCCATCAGTGGCCATGTGAACACCCCCTGCGTGGTCGAGGAGGCCATGTCGATCACCTTCGAAGAGCTGATCGAGACCCATTGCGGCGGCATTCGCGGCGGCTGGGACAACCTCAAGGCGGTGATCCCGGGCGGGTCTTCGGTGCCCTGCATTCCGGGCAAGGACATGCGCGAGGCGATCATGGATTTCGACTACCTGCGTGAACAGCGCTCAGGCCTTGGCACGGCGGCGGTGATCGTGATGGACAACTCGACAGACATCATCAAGGCGATCTGGCGGCTGTCGAAGTTCTATAAACACGAGAGCTGCGGGCAATGCACGCCCTGCCGCGAGGGCACCGGCTGGATGATGCGCGTGATGGACCGGCTGGTCACGGGCGAGGCGGAGGTCGAGGAAATCGACATGCTGCTCGACGTGACCAAACAGGTTGAAGGTCACACGATCTGCGCGCTTGGTGATGCGGCGGCCTGGCCAATCCAAGGTCTCATCCGCCACTTCCGCGACGAGATCGAAGACCGCATCAAACACAAACGGACAGGTCGCGTCAGCGCGGTGGCGGCGGAGTAATGATCGATGTCTCTGGAAGGCTTATGGGAGCGATGGTGCTGAGTGCACCTCTCGCGGCTTGTGCGGCGCCGATGGCTGTTGGCGTCGCTTCTGAGTTGGAGCGAAACCGGCTGGAGGCTCTGGATCGCAGCACACTTGTCTATGCGCGGGACGCGGGCATCGCCGCCTTCATGGTTGGTCGCTGTTCTGGCGCCGGCATCGGTTTCAGCCTGGGGACCAGCCGCGAAATGAACCTGCGATTTTTCGATGAGTGGGAACGCAGAGGCTATACGGCCGATGAGATCAACGCTGCCGCCGCGCGGATCAGCGAGGGAGATATCGAGAAGTTTCGTCAATCTTACTTTGGCATGCGTGGGGTAGATCCTACGGACACCCGGGCGATTTGCGATTTGGCGCGGTCGGAGATGGATCAGCGGACGACGCTTGGTCGAATGATGCGGGAGATTTAAGAATGCAAGGTCATCATCTTGCGGAACTCAACGTTGGCCGCCTTGTCGCCCCGATGGAGGACCCGCGCGTGGCGGAGTTCATGCAGAACATCGACCGGATCAATGGTTTGGGCAAACGTATGACGGGGTTCGTGTGGATGATGGAAGGCTCTGGCGCGCCGGGGTCTGGCAATACGGAAAACGCGATTGGCGGCGACCCGCGGTTCGTGCCCAACCTCAGCGTCTGGGAAACGCCGGAGCAGCTGGAGACTTTTGTCTGGGGCACCCTCCACAAGCAGTTCTACGAGCGTCGGGCGGAGTGGTTCGAGGTGCTCGGAGAGATGCACTTCGTGATGTGGTGGGTGCCGGAGGGGCATCAGCCGACGCTGGAAGAAGCGCTCGACCGGCTTGAGCATCTGAAGACCCATGGAGACAGCGACCACGCCTTTGGCTGGGCGCATTTGAAGGACGCAAACCGCTGGCGCACTGAGCGCTGCGCGCAGGTTGCGGCGGAGTAGTGATATGAGACGTGTTTTGACATATTTGGCGGTGGCCGGCCTGCTGGCAGCCTGCGGCAGCGAGGCTGAGGACGTGGCCTTTGACGGCCAGTTCTACCGCACTGGGATCAGTGATCTTGACGAGCGCCACAAGTTTCAGGTGACGGCTGCTCCGGTCTCGGCTTCGCTGCTCGGGGCACGGGAGGCGGCGCGTTATGAGGCCACGATCTTCTGCGTGAATGAATATGGCAGTTCCAATATCAACTGGGTGGTTGGCCCCGACGACCCCGATGAGGTTCTGCCCATCTCGAACGATACCCTGACGCTGGAAGGGGCCTGCCCGCTGTGACGGGCGCGGCTCCATATCCCTTGCTATTGAATAGCGGGCCTCTCGTATCCCATCTCGGGAGGGTGCGGCATGTGCTGCGCTTTCAAGGAGAGTGGATATGAAGACACCTGTTGTTTCCCTGGTTTTGGCGGCTCTGATCGTGGGATCGCAAGGCGCGCTGGCCAAACCAGCCCTTCGGGATGTGAAGCCGATAGACGACGGGCTGTTTGCCATCGGCTTGGCGGATCAGATCCGCAAGAACTGCCCGCAGATTTCGGCCCGTGTGTTGCCAGCACTTTCTGCATTGCAGAATTTAAACCAAACCGCCAAAGAGATGGGCTATACTCAGGCGGAGATTGACGCGCATGTGGACTCCGAGGCCGAGAAAGACCGCCTGCGCGCTCGGGCCGCGCGCTACATGGCGTCGAAGGATTTGAATGTGGATCAGGCGGGCTATTGCGCGCTTGGCAAAGAGGAAATCGCACGGAACAGCACGGTGGGCGTGCTGCTGCGGGCAAAAGACTAGGGCACGCCGCGTCATGCGGGCGTGCCGGAGCTAAAGGCGAGCGATATGAGCGACTTACGCAAGGTTGTCATCGACGGAAACGAGATTGAGGTGGACGGCGCGATGACGCTGATCCAGGCCTGTGAAGAGGCCGGGATTGAGATTCCGCGTTTTTGCTATCACGAGCGGCTGACGATCGCGGGCAATTGCCGCATGTGTCTTGTCGAGGTCGTGGGCGGCCCGCCGAAGCCAGCGGCTTCCTGCGCGATGCAGGTGAAGGATCTGCGGCCCGGACCGGAAGGCCAGCCGCCCGTGGTGAAGACTAACTCGCCCATGGTGAAGAAGGCGCGTGAGGGGGTGATGGAGTTCCTGCTCATCAACCACCCGCTGGATTGCCCGATTTGCGACCAGGGCGGCGAGTGTGACCTGCAGGACCAGGCGATGGCTTATGGCGTGGATTTCTCCCGCTACCGCGAGCCCAAGCGGGCGACCGAAGACCTCGATCTCGGCCCGTTGGTCGAGACGCATATGACGCGCTGCATCTCCTGTACGCGCTGTGTGCGCTTCACCACCGAAGTGGCGGGCATTCACCAGATGGGTCAGACCGGGCGCGGAGAGGATGCGGAGATCACGTCCTATCTCGGCCAGACGCTCGATTCGAATTTACAGGGCAATATCATTGACTTGTGCCCTGTCGGCGCGCTTGTCTCGAAGCCCTATGCTTTCACCGCGCGGCCTTGGGAGCTGACCAAGACCGAGAGCGTGGATGTGATGGATGCGTTGGGGTCGAACATTCGTGTCGACACCAAGGGGCGTGAGGTCATGCGCTTCCTACCTCGCAACCACGACGGTGTGAATGAGGAGTGGATCTCCGACAAGACGCGCTTTGTCTGGGACGGGTTGCGGCGGCAGCGGCTCGACACGCCTTACATCCGTGAAAATGGCAAGCTGCGTCCGGCAAGCTGGCCAGAGGCGCTGACTGCAGCGGCACAGGCGATGGCGGGCAAATCTGTGGCCGGGCTGATTGGCGATCTGGCCCCGGTTGAGGCGGCTTTTGCGCTGAAACAGCTGATCGAAGGGCAGGGCGGTATCGTCGAATGCCGGACGGATGGGGCCAAGCTGCCTGCGGGCAACCGCTATGGCTATGTCGGTGACGCGTGCATCGAGGACATCGAAGACGCGCAATATGTGATGCTGATCGGGACCAACCCGGCGGTGGAAGCGCCGGTCCTGAACGCGCGCATCCGCAAGGCCTGGACCCGGGGTGCCAATGTGGCGCTGATCGGTGAGGCGGCCGATCTGACCTATGAACATGTGCACATGGGCACGGATCGCAAGGCGCTGGGTGATTTGCAGCAGCATGACTTCGGCGCGATCAAGGACGTACCCTCGATCGTAATTCTGGGGCAAGGCGCGCTGACCGGCGACGATGGCGCCGAAGTGCTTGCGGCGGCCATGGATGTGGCGGAAAAAACCAACGGCAAGCTTATGGTGCTGCACACCGCCGCCGCCCGTGTGGGCGCGATGGATATAGGGGCCGTGGCTGAGGGTGGCATCGACGCGGCGCTGGGCGCGGATGTGATCTATAACCTTGGTGCGGATGAGGTCGAGATCCCCGCCGGGCCCCTCGTGATCTATCAGGGCAGTCACGGCGACCGGGGCGCACATCGGGCTGATATTATCCTTCCTGGCGCGGCCTACACTGAGGAGCCGGGCCTGTTCGTGAACACCGAAGGCCGTCCGCAACTGGCCCTGCGCGCAGGCTTTGCACCAGGGCAGGCCAAGGAAAACTGGGCGATCCTGCGGGCGCTGTCCGCCGAGATGGGTGCGCAGCTTCCCTTTGACAGCATCGCGCAGCTGCGGCAGGCGCTGGTCAAGGACGTGCCGCAGCTGAGCCAGGTCGACGCCGTGCCCGAAAACGAGCGGCAGCCGCTGGAGCAAGGCGCTCTGGGCACCGGCAACTTCCACAGTGCCGTTACGGATTTCTATCTGACCAACCCGATTGCCCGCGCATCCGAGCTGATGGCGGAGCTTTCGGCCAATGCAAAGGCCCGCCGACAGGAGGCGCTGGCTGCGGAATGAGGGCTGCTGTGCTGAGCGCTGCCATGATCCTTGTCGCCTGTACCGAACAGGCCCCGTTGGCGTCCGACTTCGTGCCGGACTATCTGGGTGCGGAGATCACGCAGCTGGCGGGTGATCTTGTTCAGGTCGAGGCGCGGATGACCAAGGCGGGCACCGCGTCCAATGTCTTTGCATACGCGGATTGTGCAGTGGCGTCTTTCATGCAGGAGGATGCTGTGCCATATGCGCGCTATGTACGGTCGAATTTCGACAGAGAGGCTGGCGTGTGGGCCGCAGATGTTGTTTACATCACCTCGGCGGAGCGGCCGCGCGGTATTCGGGTAATTGATGCAGCGGCAGTTGTCGCGCACTGCAGGCAGAAACGCATTCCCACGGTGTGAGGACCTATGGCTGATTTCTTTACAACCCCGGGCGGTATCGCCGTGATCATCCTGGCGCAAGTGCTTGCGGTTGTTGGCTTTGTGATGGTCTCGCTGCTGTTCCTCGTCTACGGCGACCGCAAGATCTGGGCCGCCGTTCAGATGCGGCGCGGGCCCAACGTGGTGGGCACCTTCGGGCTGTTGCAGACGGTGGCCGATGCGCTGAAATACGTGGTGAAAGAGGTCGTGGTGCCTGCGGGGGCAGACAAGACCGTCTTCATGTTGGCGCCGATGACGTCTTTCGTCTTGGCCCTCATCGCCTGGGCGGTGATCCCCTTCAACGAGACCTGGGTGCTGAGCGACATCAATGTCGCGATCCTGTTTGTCTTTGCCGTCTCTTCGTTGGAAGTTTACGGCGTGATCATGGGCGGCTGGGCGTCGAACTCGAAATATCCGTTCCTTGGGAGCCTGCGCTCGGCGGCGCAGATGATCTCCTACGAAGTGTCGCTGGGGCTGATCATCATCGGGGTGATCATCTCCACCGGCTCCATGAACTTCGGCGGCATCGTGGCCGCACAAGACGGGCCTTACGGGTTCTTCAGCTGGTATTGGCTGCCGCATTTCCCGATGGTTTTCCTGTTCTTCATCTCCTGTCTGGCCGAGACCAACCGCCCGCCGTTTGACTTGCCCGAGGCGGAGTCCGAACTGGTCGCGGGCTATCAGGTGGAGTATTCCTCGACGCCCTTCCTGCTGTTCATGGCTGGTGAATACATCGCGATTTTCCTGATGTGCGCGCTGACCTCGCTGCTGTTCTTCGGCGGCTGGCTGTCGCCGATCCCCGGGCTGCCGGATGGCGCGCTCTGGATGGTGGCGAAGATGGCCTTTTTCTTCTTCATCTTCGCGATGGTGAAGGCGATCACCCCGCGCTACCGCTATGACCAGCTGATGCGGCTGGGTTGGAAAGTGTTCCTGCCGTTCAGCCTCGTCTGGGTCGTCTTCGTGGCCTTTGCGGCCAAGTTCGAGTGGTTCTGGGGCGCCTATGCCCGCTGGGGCATGGGGGGCTAAAATGCTCGAGAGCGATC
The DNA here is from genome assembly GCF_009811755.1 of Roseobacter cerasinus. Classification (GTDB taxonomy): domain Bacteria; phylum Pseudomonadota; class Alphaproteobacteria; order Rhodobacterales; family Rhodobacteraceae; genus Roseobacter; species Roseobacter cerasinus. Next base: position 299,145 of record NZ_BLIV01000001.1, on the reverse strand, counting down.
TTGCCGACATGTATCTTACGCTCGACGACGAACAGAAGCGATCGTTCGCAGTGCATTTAGAGGATCATCTCGAAGGTAGATGGTTTGAACGCTCGAAGACGGGAAAGAAGCTGGAAGTTGATTTTATACGGTCTGCATTGTCGAAATGGTCTCAAAAACACTCAAACGGGAGTATGACATGACTCAAATCGACTACACCCGCGCCGCCAAGTATTTCCTGCTACAGGATTTCTGGGTCGGCATGAAGCTGGGGCTGAAGTACTTCTTCGCTCCTAAAGCAACTGTGAACTACCCGCATGAGAAAGGGCCGCTCAGCCCACGCTTCCGGGGGGAGCACGCGCTGCGGCGCTATCCCAATGGCGAGGAACGCTGCATTGCCTGCAAGCTCTGCGAGGCCATTTGCCCCGCGCAGGCGATCACCATTGATGCGGAGCCGCGCGAGGATGGCTCGCGCCGCACCACGCGTTACGACATCGACATGACCAAATGCATCTACTGCGGCTTCTGCCAGGAAGCCTGCCCGGTGGATGCGATTGTCGAGGGGCCGAACTTCGAGTTCTCCACCGAGACGCGCGAAGAGCTTTACTACGATAAGGAAAAGCTCTTGGCCAACGGCGAGCGCTGGGAAGCCGAGATCGCCCGCAATCTGGAACTGGACGCGCCTTACAGATGACCACTTCCGACGCATATCAACGCGGCAAGGCGATGGCGGAGGCCACGAACCCGGGCATCGAGGCGGCTCTGGCGGCGCGCTATGACGCGATCCTGCCGGGGTTTTCCACCACGATGATGGAGGTGGCCTTCGGGCACTACTACACGCGCGATGGGCTGTATGATAAAACGCGCTATTTGGCGACCGTCGCGGCGTTGGCGGCACTTGGCGGGCAGACCGGCCCGCAGTTGAAGGTACACATCCGCAATGCGCTCCGCTCGGGGGCTACCCAGCGCGAGGTGGCGGAGGTGATCAACCAGATGGCGCTTTACGGCGGCTTTCCGGCCATGATCAACGCGCTGAACGCGGCGCTTGAGGTCTTCGAAGGGGAGGAGGCCGACACATGAGCGATCCGAAAAACCCCTTTGAAGGCGCAAATCCCTTTGCCGCCATGTTCACACAGGCGCAGGAGATGGCCAAGGCTTTCCCCGCGATGGAGGCGTTCACGCCCAAGGGGTTCGAGAAGATGATGGGCACCATGCCCAAAGAGATGATGGAAATGATGTTCGGCAATGCGCTGAACGAGGGCAGCTTGGACGCGCGCACGCGCATGCTGCTGACGCTCGCGGGGCTGACGATGCAGGGCGCGCAGAATGACATGGCGTTCCGCCAGGCCGTACGTCACGCGCTGGAGGCGGGCGCCACGGAGCAGCACATTGTCGAGACCATCGGCCAGATGTCGATGTTTGCAGGCCTGCCAGCGATGACCCGCGCGCTGGAGCTGGCCCAGCAGGTGCTGGACGAAGGAAAGGACGAGGAATGACGGTTTTTGCCTTTTATCTCTTTGCGATCAGCGTGATCGCGGGCGGGCTCTTCACCGTGATCAGCCGCAACCCGGTGCATTCGGTGCTCTGGCTGATCCTGGCATTCCTCAGCTCTGCCGGGCTCTTCGTGCTGCTGGGGGCGGAGTTCGTGGCGATGCTGCTGATCATCGTCTACGTGGGCGCGGTTGCGGTGCTCTTCCTCTTCGTGGTCATGATGCTCGACGTGGATTTTGCCGAGTTGAAGGCGGAGATGGCGAAATACATGCCGCTGGCGTTGCTGATCGGCGTGGTGATCCTGATGCAGTTCGTCATGGCCTTCGGGTCGTGGGAGGCCAATGCCGCAGCGGAAGGCCTCCGCGCGAACGTCACGCCCGTTGATCGGCACAACACGGAAGCTTTGGGGATGATCCTCTATGATCAATACTTCCTGCTGTTCCAGCTGGCCGGGCTGATCCTGCTGGTGGCGATGATCGGGGCGATTGTGCTGACACTGCGCCACCGCTCGGATGTGAAGCGGCAGGATGTGGTTGCGCAGATGATGCGCGATCCGGCCACCGCGATGGAACTGAAGGATGTGAAGCCGGGGCAGGGCTTGTAATGGAGGGTGACCAGATTGCTGTTCTGGTGGCCATTGCTGTCGCGGTGCTCGCGGCATTTGGATATTTCAACCGGTCCTGAGACCGGCAAGGGCGACATGATGGAACCGAAAGACGCCGAAGCGAGGCAGGGCCTGTGAAAACAACGTTTGCATCAGCGGCGGTTGCGATGATGTCAACGAGCGGCGTGGCAGAGACCTGTGCGTCCGGCTCTCATCATGACTTCACCTCCGCGCCCGTGGATTTGGGCGCCGGGTCTGTGATGCACGAACGTTTCGTGTCCTTTGACGGGGATCAGATGCACTCAGTGGTGGTGACGCATTGCGGGTCGCTGACACAGATGGAAGCCTTTACGCACATTGCCGACAAGGGCGCCGCGGCGACGATCCATGTGGATCAGAACCTTGTTGTGAAAGCGGTCCGGCACGCAGCGGAAGCTTCCGAGGCGGTCTCACTCTCGCAACTGGGTGCGCGTCTGGATGCCATGGGGGCGCGTTCGACGACGTATAGGCTGGATCGCCCCAGCTGTGGCTGTGACCTATTTTACGGCGCTGGCGGGGCGAGGCCCGAGAAGTGATGACGCTGAAAATGCCTGAGGATGAGATATGATCGGACTTGAACATTACCTGACAGTGGCGGCGACGCTCTTTGTCATCGGCATCTTTGGGCTGTTTCTGAACCGCAAGAACATCATCATCCTGTTGATGAGCATCGAGCTGATGCTGCTGGCGGTGAACATCAATCTGGTGGCCTTCTCCAGCTTCCTCGATGATCTGGTGGGGCAGGTCTTCACGCTCTTCGTGCTGACGGTCGCGGCGGCAGAGGCGGCGATTGGCCTGGCCATTCTGGTCTGTTTCTTCCGCAATCGCGGCACCATCGCCGTCGAAGACGTCAATGTGATGAAGGGTTAGCGTTGTGCAGCTCCCTCAAGTACCACGACCGAAGAATGGGTCATTGACACCAAATAGGATGATGGTGCTCAAGGTCGTGCAAGATGTCGCTGTCGAAATGGCATGCACAGCATGTGGAAAGACTCACATGGCGAATTTTCTAAACTACCGCGCAATCGAATGTGATGCACCGGAATGCGCAACAGACAGAGGTGACAACTAGTGGAAACCATCATCCTCTTTGCCCCGCTGGTTGGCGCGCTGCTCTGCGGCTTTGGCTGGAAAATCATCGGCGAAACAGCAGCCATGTGGGTCGCCACATCGTTTCTGTTCCTCTCGGCGATCCTCAGCTGGCTTGTTTTCCTGACGTTTGACGGCACCACCGAACAGATCCAGATCCTGCGCTTTATCGAAAGCGGCACGCTCAGCACGGATTGGGCCATCCGGCTCGACCGGCTGACGGCGATCATGCTGATCGTGATCACCACCGTCTCCAGCCTCGTGCATCTCTATTCCTTTGGCTACATGGATCACGATCCGCAGTGGCGTGAGGGCGAGACCTACAAGCCGCGGTTCTTCGCATACCTCAGCTTCTTCACCTTCGCGATGCTGATGCTGGTGACCTCGGACAATCTGGTGCAGATGTTCTTCGGCTGGGAGGGCGTGGGCGTCGCCTCCTACCTGCTGATCGGGTTCTATTACCGCAAACCCTCCGCCAATGCGGCGGCGATCAAGGCGTTTGTGGTCAACCGCGTGGGCGATTTCGGTTTTGCTCTAGGCATCTTCGCGCTGTTCTTCCTGACCGACAGCATCAACTTCGACGATGTGTTTGCGGCAGCACCTGATCTCGCGGAGACACAGCTTACCTTCCTGTGGTCGGAGTGGAACGCGGCCAATCTCGTCGCCTTCCTTTTGTTTATCGGAGCGATGGGCAAATCGGCGCAGCTGATCCTGCACACCTGGCTACCGGACGCGATGGAAGGCCCGACACCCGTCTCCGCGCTCATCCACGCGGCGACCATGGTGACCGCGGGGGTCTTCCTCGTCTGCCGCATGTCGCCGGTCATGGAGTTCGCGCCGCAAGCGATGATGTTTGTGACCATGCTGGGCGCGGCGACCGCCTTCTTTGCGGCCACGGTCGGCCTCGTGCAGACCGACATCAAGCGCGTGATCGCCTATTCGACCTGCTCGCAGCTGGGCTATATGTTCGTGGCGGCGGGCGTGGGCGCTTATTCGGTCGCGATGTTCCACCTCTTCACCCATGCGTTCTTCAAGGCGATGCTCTTCCTCGGTGCGGGCTCGGTCATTCACGGCATGCACCATGAGCAGGACATGATGAACTATGGCGGGCTGCGCAAGAAGCTCCCTTATACCTTCTGGGCCATGCTGATCGGCACGCTGGCGATCACCGGGGTGGGCATTCCGCTCACCGGGTGGATCGGTTTCGCAGGCTTTGCCTCGAAAGACGCGGTGATCGAGAGCGCTTATGCGGCGATGCCGGGCGGTTTTGCCTTCTGGGCGCTGGTGATCGCGGCGCTTTTCACCAGCTTCTATTCCTGGCGGCTGATGTTCCTGACCTTCTGGGGCACGCCGCGGGGCGACAAGCACACCTATGAGCACGCGCATGAAAGCCCGATGACGATGCTGATCCCGCTTGGCGTTCTGGCGCTTGGCTCGGTCTTTGCAGGGGCCATCTGGTATTCGAGCTTCTTTGGTAAGCAGAACGAGGTGATCACCTTCTTCGGCGGTCACTACGAAGAGCCGAGTGACGAGATCAAAGCTGCGGTGGCGGAGCGGAGCCCCAAGGCATCCGAGCTTCACTATGTGATGGAAGACCCGCCCGGCGGCGCGGGTATCTACATCGCCCCCGAAAACACCGTGCTGCACGAGGCGCATTACGTGCCCACCTGGGTGAAACTGTCGCCCTTCGTGGCGATGGTGTTGGGGCTCGCCGTGGCGGTCTGGTTCTACATTGTGAACCCGGAGCTGCCCAAGCGGTTGGCCGAGAACCAGCGGCCTCTCTATCTCTTCCTGAAGAACAAATGGTACTTTGACGAGATCTACGATTTCATTTTTGTGGGTCCGGCGAAGTGGGTTGGCCGCTTCTTCTGGCGGCGCGGCGATGGTGATGTGATCGACGGCAGCCTCAACGGCGTCGCCATGGGCATCATCCCCTTCTTCACCCGCCTCGCGGGCCGCGCGCAATCCGGCTATATCTTCACCTACGCCTTCGCCATGGTGATCGGCATCGCGGTGCTGGTCACGTGGATGTCGCTCTCCGGGGGAGCCAACTGATGGACAACCTGCTTTCCATTGTGACCTTCATCCCGGCGGTTGCGGCACTGATCTTGGCTGTCTTCCTGCGCGGCGATGATGAAGCAGCCAATCGCAATGCCAAGTGGCTGGCGATGGCGGCGACGACGACGACCTTCCTGGTGTCGTTATTCATCCTGGCGGATTTTGACCCGAATGACACCGGCTTCCAGTTCGTCGAAGAGGCGCCTTGGCTGTTGGGCCTGCAGTACAAGATGGGTGTCGATGGTATCTCGGTGCTCTTCGTGATGCTGACCACCTTCATGATGCCGCTGGTGATCGCGGCCTCGTGGAATGTGACGGTACGCGTCAAGGAATATATGATCGCGTTTCTGCTCTTGGAGACGCTGATGCTGGGCGTCTTCATGGCGCTGGATCTGGTGCTCTTCTATCTGTTCTTCGAGGCGGGTCTCATTCCGATGTTCCTGATCATCGGGATCTGGGGCGGGGCGAACCGCATCTATGCGAGCTTCAAGTTCTTCCTTTACACCTTCCTCGGCTCGGTGCTGATGCTTGTGGCGATGGTGGGCATGTTTGCCGAAGCGGGCACCACTGACATTGAACAACTGCTGCGGCATCAGTTCGATTTCGAGACCTTCTCGATTGCGGGCGTGACCATCGTGGGCGGTCTGCAGACGCTGCTGTTCCTCGCCTTCTTCGCGAGCTTTGCGGTCAAGATGCCAATGTGGCCGGTGCACACCTGGCTGCCCGATGCGCACGTGCAGGCGCCGACTGCCGGGTCGGTTGTGCTGGCGGCGATCTTGCTGAAGATGGGCGGCTATGGCTTCCTGCGCTTTTCGCTGCCGATGTTCCCCGTCGGGGCGGAGGTGCTGACGCCGTTGGTGCTGTGGATGAGCGCAATTGCGATTGTCTACACTTCACTGGTCGCACTTGTGCAGGAGGATATGAAGAAGCTGATCGCTTATTCCTCGGTTGCGCATATGGGCTTTGTGACCATGGGGATTTTCGCCGCGAACCAGCAGGGCGTCGATGGCGCGATCTTCCAGATGATCAGCCACGGGTTCATCTCGGGTGCGCTCTTTCTTTGCGTGGGCGTGATCTATGACCGGATGCACACGCGGGAGATCGACGCCTACGGCGGGCTGGTCAACCGGATGCCGGCCTATGCTCTGATCTTCATGCTCTTCACCATGGCCAATGTGGGTCTGCCGGGGACGAGTGGATTTGTGGGTGAATTCCTGACGCTGATGGCGACGTTCCAGGTCAACACCTGGGTTGCGGCTGTGGCGACCACGGGTGTGATCTTCTCTGCCGCTTACGCGCTCTGGCTCTACCGTCGGGTCGTCATGGGCGATCTGATCAAGGAGAGCCTGCGTTCGATCACCGATATGACCCCCCGTGAACGCTGGATCTTTGCGCCGCTGGTGGTGATGACCTTGCTGCTGGGGGTTTACCCGGCGCTGGTGCTGGATGTCACAGGGCCCGCAGTGGCCAATCTGGTTTCAAATTACGAGACGGCGCTGGCCGCAGCGGAAGCTGCAACCCAGCTGGCGTCGAACTGAAGGACGATGCGATGACTTCCGCTGATCTGACCCTTGTGCTGCCGGAAATCCTGCTCGCGGTTTACGCGATGGGGATGCTGCTGGTGGCGGTTTATACGTCGAAAGATGGGCTGGCCTCGACGCTGGTCTGGATGACCGCAGGCGTGATGATTGCGCTCGCCGCCTGGATCGGCACGACGGGTGAGGGCGCAAAGAGCGCTTTCAACGGGATGCTGATGATTGACGGTTTTGCGCGCTTTGCCAAGGTTACGATCCTGCTGGCCGCTGCTGCGGTGCTGGTGATGTCCGAAGCCTATATGAAGCAGCGCGATTTGCTGCGGTTTGAGTATCCGCTGCTGGTGGCGCTGAGTGCCGTGGGCATGATGGTGATGGTCTCGGCGGCGGATCTGATGGCGCTCTACATGGGGTTGGAACTGCAATCTCTGGCGCTTTACGTGGTGGCCTCGCTGCGCCGCGATTCCGTCAAATCGACCGAGGCGGGGCTCAAGTATTTCGTGCTGGGCGCGCTGTCGTCCGGCCTGCTGCTCTATGGCGCGTCGCTGGTCTATGGCTATGCGGGCACCACGCTGTTCTCCGGCATCATTGAGACGGCGCAGGCGGGCGAGGTCTCGCTTGGGCTGCTCTTTGGTCTGGTGTTCCTGATGGCGGGCATGGCGTTCAAGGTCTCGGCTGTGCCCTTCCATATGTGGACGCCGGACGTCTATGAAGGCTCGCCCACGCCGGTCACCGCCTTCTTTGCCACGGCCCCGAAAGTGGCGGCCATGGCGCTCTTTGCGCGGGTGCTGCATGACGCCTTTGGCAATGCGGTGAGTGACTGGCGCCAGATCGTGGCGCTTCTTTCGGTGCTCTCGATGTTTCTGGGCGCCGTCGCGGCGATTGGTCAGACCAACATCAAGCGGCTGATGGCGTTTTCCTCGATAGCGCATATGGGCTATGCGCTGATGGGGCTCGCGGCGGGTACGGTGCTGGGTGTGCAGGCGATGCTGATCTACATGGCGATTTACGTGACGATGAATGTTGGCACCTTCGCCTTTATCCTGATGATGGAAAAGGATGGGCAACCCGTGACGGACATTGGCGCGCTGCAGATGTATTCCAAGCGCGAGCCGGGCAAGGCGCTGGCCATGCTGGTGCTTCTGTTTTCGCTGGCCGGTGTGCCGCCGATGCTCGGGTTCTTCGGGAAGTTCTACGTACTGCGCGCGGCTTATGAAGCGGGGCTGGCTTGGCTGGCGGTGGCTGGGGTGATTGCCTCGGTGATCGGGGCTTACTACTACCTGCGGATTGTCTTCTACATGTATTTCGGCGATGAGGCCGAGGAGGGTGTGGACGCAGGGGGGTCGCCTCTGCTCTCGGGGTTCCTGATGGCCTCGGCGGCGATTATGGTTCTGGGCATCGCGAATATGTTCGGTGTCGAGGCGGCGGCGGCCGCGGCCGCGGCTGTGCTTGTCAACTGATCCTATGCGGTGGGTGGCTGACCGGCCCTCCGGGGGGGATATTTCTGGCCAGAAGAAACCGTGATGCCCTGGCCCGAGGGATATGGCCGGGTGATCTGCCAGGAGGTGGGATCGACCCTGGATGAGGCGGTCCGGCTGGCGCAGGCCGAGGCTGCGCCGTTTTGGGTTTTGGCACATCGGCAGACGGCGGCGCGCGGACGGCGTGGACGGCCCTGGGCGATGCCGGAGGGGAATTTTGCGGCGACGCTGGTACTGCGCCATTATCAGGCGCCGGGTGTTGCGGCGTTGCGATCCTTCGTGATGTCGCTGGCGTTGCGCGAGGCCTTTGTGGAGGTCTGCGGGCGCGAGGATGCCTTTGCGTTGAAATGGCCGAATGACGTGCTGCTGCGCGGCGGGAAGGTTGCGGGGATCCTGCTGGAAAGCGCGGGTCATGGCAGGGCTGTGGGGCCTTTGGCCATTGGGGTGGGGGTCAACCTCGTGGCGGCGCCCAAACCTGATGAAGTGGAAGCCGGGGCCATCCCGCCTGTGTCTTTGCGAGAAACGACCGGGCAGACCGTTGGCGCTGAGGTGTTTCTGGACGCGCTTGCGCGGGCCTATGCCCCGCTGGAGCAACAGTTTAGCACATTGGGGTTTGCGCCCATTCGAGCGGCCTGGTTGCAGCACGCGGCGCGTCTGGGTGAAACAGTTGTTGCCCGCACCGGCCGGGAGGAGATCACCGGCACCTTTGAGGATGTGGACTCCAGTGGTAACCTCATGTTGCGGACCTCCAAAGAGCTTCGCGCCATCGCTGCGGCGGATGTATTTTTCTGAAGGGGGTGAGAGATGCTGCTGGCGATTGACTGCGGGAACACCAATACGGTTTTTGCGATCTGGGACGGGGAGCAATTTCTGGCGCACTGGCGCACGTCGACCGAGTGGCAGCGCACCGCCGATCAATACTACGTCTGGCTCAGCACTCTGATGAAGCTGCAGAACCTAGATGTGACGATCACTGATGTAATCGTGTCTTCGACTGTGCCGCGTGTGGTCTTCAACCTGCGTGTTATGGCGGATCGCTACTTTGACACACGGCCTCTGGTTGTGGGCAAGCCGGACTGTTTGCTGCCTGTGGATGTGCGGGTGGATGAGGGCACGCAGGTGGGGCCGGACCGTCTGGTGAACACGGTGGCGGGGCATAACCTCTATGGTGGCGATCTTATTGTGGTGGATTTCGGGACGGCCACCACCTTTGATGTGGTGGCGGGCGATGGGGCTTATGTGGGTGGGGTCATCGCACCGGGCGTGAACCTGAGCCTGGAGGCGCTGCATCAGGCGGCGGCGGCCTTGCCCCATGTCGATATCTCCAAACCGCAGGCCGTGATCGGCACCAATACGGTGGCCTGCATGCAGTCGGGTGTCTTCTGGGGTTACATTGGTCTCGTGCGTGAGATATGTGCCCGGATCAAGGCAGAACGCGCCTGCAAGATGCGCGTGATTTCAACCGGGGGGCTGGCCCCGCTTTTCCAGCAGTCCGAGGCGCTGTTTGACGCCTTTGAGGACGATCTGACCATTCACGGGCTGACCGTGATCCACGCATTCAATGAGGACGCCGCTTAACCCTTATGAGCAAAGACCGTTTGATCTACCTCGCGCTTGGGGGCGCGGGTGAAATTGGCATGAACTGTTATGTCTATGGCTATGGCCGCCCGGGCAAGGAGCGGCTGATTGTCGTGGACCTGGGCGTGGCCTTCCCGGACATGGAGACGAGCCCCGGGGTGGATCTGATCCTGCCCGACATCTCCTGGCTGGTCGAGCGGCGCGATCAGATCGAGGCGGTGTTCATTACCCATGCCCATGAGGATCACATCGGCGCAGTGGCGCACAGCTATGAGCAGCTACGCGCGCCGATCTACGCGCGGCCCTTCACCGCCAATATCGCGCAACGCAAGATGCAGGAGCAGGGCCATCCCGAGGACGCGGTACAGGTGGTGTCGCCTTGGCCGGAGATGGTGCAGTCCGGGCCGTTTTCGGTGAGCTTTTTGCCGATGTCACACTCGATCCCGGAGAGTTCTTCGATGGTGATCGACAGCCCCGATGGGCGGGTGATTCATTCGGGCGACTTCAAGCTGGATGAGACGCCTCTGGTGGGAGAGCCGTTTGACCCGGAGCTTTGGGCAGAGGTCTGCAAGGGCGGCGTGAAGGCGCTGGTTTGCGACAGCACCAATGTGTTTTCGCCAAACCCCGGACGGTCGGAGGCGACCCTGGGCCCGGATATCACCGACCTGGTGCAAAGCGCCAAGGGCATGGTTGTGGCGACAACTTTTGCCTCGAACGTGGCCCGGGTGAAGACATTGGCCGAGGCCGGTGTGCGCGCGGGTCGGTCCATCGTGCTGATGGGGCGGGCCATGAAGCGCATGGTCGAGGCCGCCGTGGAAAGCGGTGTGCTGACCGATTTCCCAAGTGTTGTGCCGCCCGAGGATGCCAGGGAGATCCCGCGCGAGAACCTGATGCTGCTGGTGACCGGAAGCCAGGGCGAGCGGCGCGCCGCCTCTGCACAGCTATCGCGGGGCAAGTATCAGGGTGTCGAGATGAAGGAGGGCGACCTTTTTCTGTTCTCGTCCAAGACCATTCCGGGCAATGAGAAAGGTGTGATCCGCATCATGAACGCCTTCTCTGAGCAGGGTGTGGACGTGGTGGATGACAGCGCCGGCAAGTACCACGTTTCGGGTCATGCGAACCGGCCCGACTTGGAGCGGTTGACCAGCATCGTGCGGCCGCAGGTGGTGATCCCCATGCATGGGGAGCACCGGCATTTGAGGGAACATGTCAAATTGGCCGAGCGCAACGGGATGACCGGTGTGCTCGCGGTCAACGGGATGATGGTGGATCTGTCGGGCAATCAGCCGACCATTGCGGAGTACATCGAGACCGGGCGCACTTATCTGGACGGGTCGGTGCAGATCGGCGCGTTGGACGGGGTAGTGCGCGACCGTATCCGTATGGCCTTGAACGGGCATGTGGTGGTCACCCTGATTGTGGACGACGAAGACGAGCCTCTAGGGGAGCCGTGGTGCGAGTTGATGGGATTGCCTGAGACAGGCAGCAGCCGGGCCTCTCTGGTCGATGTATTGGAGGCGGATCTGGGGCAGTGGTTGGCGCGTGCCGGGGCCAAAACCCTGCGCGATGACGACAAGCTGCAGGAGGGGCTGAGACGCATTATCCGGCAGACCGCGCTGGATGAGATCGGGCGCAAGCCTGAAGTGACTGTGGTGGTGAGCCGGTTGAGTTGATCTCGCGGGCCGAGGCGCCTGTGGCAGCCCGGCCCTTCGGGGAGGATATTTGACGCCAGAAGAAGCGGGCCTGGCTTAGCTGGCGATGCGTTCCTTGAAGCTGAGGCCGATGAACTCGGGCGTGTGATCGCCGAGGCCCACAACCTTGTTTCCGCCGCGATCCGATTTTTCGGAGCTGCTCTTATCGCCTGAACCGCGACGCCCGCGCCCGCGCTTGGGCTTGTCGTCGGGCTGCGTGTCGGGTTTCGCCTCGGGCTTTGAAACGTCCCTGGTCTCGGCCGCTTTCCGGCTGCGAGAGCGCTTGGGCTTGTCTTCACGCTCCGGCGCAGTTGACGTCTCGGGCTTCAGCGGGTTCTCCATCCGGGGGATTTCACGCTGGACCAGCTTCTCGATATCGTCGAGGTTCTTCTCATCTCGCGGAATGCAGATCATCACCGCTTTGCCATCGCGGCCCGCCCGACCGGTACGGCCAATGCGGTGCACGTAGTCTTCCGCGTGGCTGGGCACATCGAAGTTGAACACATGGCTGACGGAGGGCACGTCGAGCCCGCGTGCGGCCACATCCGAGGCCACGAGGAAGCGCAGGCTGCCATCGCGAAACCCGTCGAGTGTGCGGGTGCGTTGGGACTGGTCGAGGTCGCCGTGGATCGGGGCCGCGTCATAGCCGTATTTCTTCAAGGATTTCGCAACGATATCCACGTCGACTTTGCGGTTGCAAAAGACGATGGCGTTGGTGCAGGTCTCGCCTTCGGCGTCGATCAGGGCGCGCAAGAGCTTACGCTTCTCGGAAGGTTCGCGGTCGCGGCGGCTGCCTTTGAAGAGCACCACGCCTTGGGTGATGGTTTCACTGGTGGTCGCCTGACGCGCCACTTCGATCCGCTCAGGCGCCGACAGGAAGGTATTGGTGATCCGCTCGATCTCGGGCGCCATGGTGGCCGAGAAGAAGAGGGTCTGCCGCGTGAAGGGCGTGAGGCCGAAGATGCGTTCGATATCGGGGATGAACCCCATGTCGAGCATCCGGTCCGCCTCATCAACCACCATGACCTTCACGTCGTTCAGGATCAGCTTGCCGCGTTCGAAGTGGTCGAGCAGGCGGCCCGGCGTGGCGATCAGCACGTCGACACCCTTGTCGATGAGGATGTCTTGTTCCTTGAAGCTGACACCACCAATCAGCAGTGCCTTGGTCAGCTTGACGTATTTGGCATAGGTGTCGAAGTTCTCGGCCACTTGAGCCGCGAGTTCCCGTGTCGGGCAGAGCACGAGACTGCGCGGCATGCGCGCACGGGCGCGGCCCCGGGCCAGCTGGGTGATCAGGGGCAGGGTAAAGCTCGCCGTCTTGCCGGTTCCGGTTTGGGCGATGCCAAGGACATCCTTGCCCTCAAGCGCGGGCGGAATTGCGCCCGCCTGAATGGGCGTGGGGCTTTCATAGCCCGCTTCGTCGATGGCTTTCAGAACTTTTGGATTCAGATTCAGATCAGAGAATTTGGTCATATATGTCCGGTTTTGGCGGACACTGTCTTGGCCCGCAGCAGCGTTCGTCTCGGCCCGAATGGCCCAAAATGGCGGCTGACACCGCGACACGATGCGCGTCCATAGCAACATGCGGGCGCAGGGTCAAATCACCATACTATCTATTGGTGAATCCACAAAAAAAGATGAGTTTCCGTGGCCCTTCCTGCGCGGTTTTCATGTGCGCGCAGCGGGGCAGAGGTCAAACCATCATTTCCTTGGTCGCGCTCAGCGTCACATCCGGGTCATCGCGGGCCACGCGGTCGATGTCCCATTGCAGCCGCGTAAGATACACGATGTCCCCGTCATGATCATGCGCGATGTGCTGCTTGTTGCGCTCGGTGAAGGCCTCCACCGCGGGTTTGGGCCCGCTGACCCAGCGGGCGGAGGTGAACTGTGAGGCCTCAAAGCGCACAGGCAGCCCGTATTCCAGCTCGATGCGGCTGGCCAGCACTTCGAACTGCAACTGCCCCACGACGCCGACCACGAAGCCCGAGCCGATAGCTGGTTTGAAGACCTTGGCAGCCCCTTCCTCGGCAAATTGCATCAGCGCTTTTTCGAGGTGTTTCGCTTTTAGCGGGTCGCCTGCGCGCACGCCTTGCAACAGCTCCGGTGCGAAGGAGGGGATGCCGGTCACGCGGATCACTTCGCCTTCGGTCAGCGTGTCGCCGATGCGCAGCTGGCCATGGTTCGGGATGCCAATGATATCGCCCGCCCAGGCTTCCTCTGCCAGTTCGCGGTCGCTGGCCAGAAACATCACCGGGTTGCTGATCGCCATGGGCTTTTTCGATCGCACATGCGTCAGCTTCATACCACGTTCAAAATGCCCGGACGCCAGCCGCACAAAGGCCACGCGGTCGCGGTGCTTGGGGTCCATATTGGCCTGTACCTTGAAGACGAAACCGGCGACCTTTTTCTCCTCCGGCAGGATCTGGCGCGGCTCAGCCGATTGGATCTGTGGTTGCGGCCCGTAAGAGGCGATGCCCTCCATCAGTTCCTTCACGCCAAAGGAGTTGATGGCGGAACCGAACCAGATTGGCGTCAATGACCCCTCATGCATCGCGGCCATGTCGAGCGGCGGCAGCAGCTCGCGCGCCATCTCCAGCTCTTCGCGCAACGTCTCCAGTAGGTCAGACGGCACATGGTCGGCCAGCTTCGGATCGTCGAGGCCTTGGATCTCGATGCTCTCGGCCACGCGGTTCCGGTCCGCACGGTCCATCAACTCCAACCGGTCGCGCAGGATGTCGTAGCACCCCAGAAAATCCCGGCCCACACCGATGGGCCAGCTGGCCGGGGTTACGTCAATGGCGAGGTTTTCCTGTATTTCGTCAATGATCTCAAAGACGTCGCGGCTCTCCCGGTCCATTTTGTTGCAGAACGTCAGGATCGGCAGGTCGCGCATCCGGCAGACTTCAAAGAGCTTCTGCGTCTGGCTTTCCACCCCCTTGGCACCGTCGATCACCATGACGGCGGCGTCAACGGCCGTGAGCGTGCGATAGGTGTCTTCTGAGAAGTCGGAGTGGCCGGGTGTATCCACCAAATTAAAGCGGAACTCTTTGAAATCAAAAGACATGGCCGAGGCGGAGACCGAAATGCCTCGGTCCTTCTCCATCGCCATGAAGTCGGAGCGCGTGCGCCGCGCCTCACCCTTGGCGCGCACCTGGCCCGCCATCTGAATAGCGCCACCAAACAGCAGGAATTTTTCTGTCAGCGTGGTTTTGCCCGCGTCCGGGTGGCTGATGATCGCAAAGGTGCGGCGGCGCGCGATTTCAGGCGGCAGATCGGGGCGGTTTTTGGGGCTGTCCAACATAAGCGCGCATATAGCGAGGCGCGTCCCCGGCGGCAAGCGCTGCGCGTGGTGCTGGCAGGTGGGGTGGGCTTTCAGGCCACCCGTCCTTACCCCAAGACCGCACGCTGCAAGACGGTCATGAGATCAGACCGATCCAACAACGCTGACCCGAGCTCCAGCCCGGTAGGCTCGCCCTTACCCTCCCACACGTGTTCATGTTGTAGATATGCAGGGAGCATTGCCGCGGTGCAGCTGTTCACGCGCATCGCCTCCGCCGCAATACCTTCAGCAAAAAGGATGCGGGCCTGATCAAGGAGCACCTGATGATAGTCCACAAAACCGCCCTGATCCACGCAAACGCAAGGCCCGCGCAGAAGATCGCGCGCCTTGATCAGCAAATCGGCCCGCCCGACCTTCAAAATGTCACTGCGCTGATGGATCAAAAGGCGCTGTTCCGGGCTGACACTGAGATCCCGACTGTTGTTTAGTGCACCCGCCTCAATCCGGACCGGGGCCAGCGCGCCCACCGCGCGCACCGTGATGCGACCCACCCAGCGGATCGGTTGCGCCCCGCCATCCCGTGTCAGCACGATGTCTCCGGCGTGCAGCGCCTCCACCGGTCGTTGCTGGCCGTCCGCCATGGTGATCTGCGTGCCGCGCAGGAAGGAAGCCACAGTCATCTGGGCCAGCACCTGCCGGGGTTGGCCGCGATCAATCTCAACCAGCCGGTACTCCGCTGTCGGTACCAACGGGGTGACCGGCACGGCAAAAGCGGGTGTCCGCCCGTCGGTCGCCCCGACTTGTCTCAGCAAGATGACGTCTGCTCGCGCTCCACAGTGTGCCATCAGACGCAGCATGCAAAGCGCGTCAACCTCCGCACCCGCCTGGCCCAACTCTGTCTGCGGCGCGAGCGTCAGCGGCCCCACTGTCTCTCCAACCAGAATAAGTCGCCGGGGCTGCACCGGTTTGCGCAGCTGATAGATGTCACCTTCGACAAGCGGCTTGTCACAACACAGCGGCTCCCCCTGGTTCGCCCCCGACACCGCCAGGAGGTCCTCCGCATATAAGGCGGGCAGCGAGACAGGTATGGGGGCCATGGGCAAGACAGCGCCGCGTCACGGCCCGTGGCGCGGCTGTGGCGGCACAAGGATCGGGCCAGCCGGTCTTTGGCTGGCCTTCTCTGGCGTCCGGGTGCTAGGCATAGGCTGAATCATTCAGGGAGCATGGCATGGACTTGGGAATCAAAGGTAAACGCGCGGTCGTCTGCGCGTCGTCAAAGGGTCTGGGCCGAGGCTGTGCCGAGGCTCTAGCCGCTGCCGGATGCCATCTTGTGCTGAACGCGCGCGGGGCTGAGGCGCTGGAGACCACGGCGGAGGCCATCCGCAGCGCCCATGGCGTTTCGGTCGAAACGGTGGCCGCTGATGTCACAACGGACGAGGGGCGCGCGGCGGTGCTGGCTGCGGCGGGTGATACGGATATTCTGGTGAACAACGCAGGTGGCCCGCCGCCCGGCATGTGGCACGACTGGGACCGCGACGACTTCATCAAGGCGCTCGACGCGAATATGCTGGCCCCCATCGCCATGATCAAGGCGCTGGTGCCGGGCATGATGGAGCGCGGCTGGGGCCGGGTGGTCAACATCACCTCGCAGTCGGTCAAGGCACCGATCCCGCAGTTGGGGCTCAGCAACGCCGCGCGTACCGGGCTCACCGGCTATGTGGCGGGCACCAGCCGACAGGTCGCCGGCGCGGGCGTGACCATCAACAACCTGCTGCCCGGCATCCACGCAACCGACCGAGCCGAAGCGCTGGATGGCCCGGTGGCCGAACGGGAAGGCATCACCTTGGAGGAGGCGCGCGCGCGGCGCTCAGCCACGATTCCTGCCGGGCGCTATGGCACGCGCGAGGAGTTTGGAGCTGCCTGCGCCTTCCTGTGCTCGCAGCACGCGGGTTTCATTGTCGGGCAGAATATCCTCTGCGACGGCGGTGCCACAAACGCCACAATATAGATCATGGCCGCTGGATATTCGCTGAAAGACGACCTCTTCAACCCGACAACCGTTGGCCAACTGGCCGGTGAGTTCGCAGCGGGCGTGCCCGGTTTTGACGCAGCACGCTTCGAGGAAGAGGCGCTCGCAGGCTTTCCCGAACGGGAGTTGATGGCGCGGATGGAGTGGCTGGCCGACTGCGCCGAGGCGCAGCTGGCCAAGGACTTCCCGACCATGGCGGATCAGCTGGAGGCGGCACTTGCGCCCCGGTTGGACCCGACGCTGACCGACGATGACTTTGGCCAGTTCATCCACGCGGTACCGGGCATTCTTGCCGTGCGCCACGGGCTCGAAGAGCATCGGGAGCGCGCCATGGCGCTGCTTTATGAAGCGACACAACGGTTTTCCATGGAGTTCTACATCCGCCCCTTTCTCAATCGCTGGACGGAGGAAACGCTGGTCGCGCTGGCGGTTTGGGCGGAGGATGACAACTATCATGTGCGGCGTCTGGTCAGCGAGGGCACCCGGCCCAAGCTGCCCTGGGCCAAGGCGGTGGTGCTGACGCCAGATCAGACCCTGCCGCTGCTCGACCGGCTGCATGGGGACCCGACCCGCTATGTCACACGCTCCGTTGCGAACCACCTGAACGATCTGTCGAAAACCCGCGATGATCTGGTGCTGGGTCAGCTCGCCACTTGGCAAAAGGGCGGCAAGCAGGTCGCGAAAGAGATCGACTGGATGACTCGCCATGCGCTGCGCACGCTGATCAAGCAGGGGCACAGCGGTGCCATGGCCGCTCTGGGATTCGATGCCAGAGTGCCGGTCACGGTGGATCTTGAGATCGAGACGCCTCAGGTCGCCATGGGGGACGCGCTGACTTTCACCTGCACGGTGTCCAGCGTGGTCGATCTGCCGGTGCTGGTCGATTATCGCATCACCTTTGCGCGCCCCGAGGGCAAGACCGGCGAAAAGGTCTTCAAACTTAAGCAGGGCAAAGCCGCCGCGGCGAAGCCTTTCGTCGCGCGCAAGCTGCACAAGCTGAAAGGCGACGCGACGACGTTTCGGCTCTATCCCGGGCCGCATCGCGTCACCGTGCAGGTCAACGGTGTTGACCGCGCGGAGGCCGGGTTCGAGCTGGTCTGACGGCGGAGCTTGCAGGCGCGTGGCAGGGCTGATAGCCCCTTATCCGATGGATTTGATCGGATTTGGACCGGTACGTGACGACACCTCCCCCCCGGCTTGAGATCAGGAACCTGCGGCGCGCCTTCGACGGGCGCCCGGTGGTGGATGACATCAGCTTTGCGATCCAGCCGGGGCAGGTGACCTGCCTGCTGGGGCCTTCGGGCTGCGGCAAATCCACCACCCTGCGCATGATCGCCGGCGTCGAGATGCAGGACAGCGGCGAGATCTATGTGGATGGTCAGCTTGTCTGTGACACCGTGTTTCGCCTGCCGCCCGAGCGGCGCGAGATCGGGCTGATGTTTCAGGACTTCGCACTTTTCCCACACCTGAGCGTGGCGGATAATGTGGCTTTCGGCCTCAAAAAGGCATCGAAAGCCGAGAAGCGCGCGCGGGTGGAAGAGCTGCTGGCGCGTGTGGATCTGATGCGCTTTATCGACGGGTTTCCGCATCAGCTTTCGGGGGGAGAGCAGCAGCGGGTGGCGCTGGCCCGGGCACTGGCGCCGCGGCCCAAGATCATGCTGATGGACGAACCGTTTTCCGGCCTCGACAACCGGCTGCGCGATGGTATCCGCGACGAGACACTGAACATCCTCAAGGAGGAAAACACGGCTGTGCTGCTGGTCACCCATGAGCCGGAAGAGGCGATGCGCATGGCCGACGAGATCGCATTGATGCGCGACGGGCGGATTGTACAGCAGGGCGCGCCCTATAACGTTTACACCCGCCCGGTGGATCGCGCGGCTGTGGCGTTTTTCTCGGACACCAATGTGCTCAAGGCGCGGGTGCAGGGTGCGCTGGCTGAGACGCCGTTTGGCCAGTTCCTGGCGCCCGGGGTGCCGGATGGCACGGATGTGGACATCGTCTTTCGCCCACAGCACGTGCGCATCGACTTTGACCGCAACGGACAAGGGCCAAAGCCCACCGCCACGGATGGCACAGCGGCACGCGGCGTGGTGCAGCGGGCGCGCTTCATGGGCAATGAGAGCCTTGTGGAATTCGCCATGGACTATGACGGCTCGGTGCTGCGGGCGACGGTGCCGAATGTGTTCCTGCCAAAGCCTGGCACCGTGATGTGGCTGACCATCCGGCGGGACAAATGCTTTATCTTTTGACGCTTCAGGAGGGGTTGTGATGACGCGATTGCTGGTGGAATTCGGGATGGGCACATCCCTGCGGCGGGGCGACTATACGCAAGCCGCCGTGCGGGGCGTGAAGGATGCGCTGTGGCACAATTCGATCAATCTGGCGGAGCTCTTTGGGTTTGAGAAGACCGACATGCAGATCCGCGTGGACATCGGCGTGCAGCAACCCGACCAGGTGGATGTGGAGGAGGTGCTCAAGGTTTTTCCCTATGGCGCGGCGACGGTCACGGTGCATCATGGCGGGCTCGACATTGCGCGGCCCGAGGGGGAGGGCAACCCGACGATCATGGCCAATGTAGCACTGACCGTGGGATTTGACATGGAGCGGGCAGATGGCTGAACAGCGGTTGATCATTGAGATGGGCATGGGCAACGATCTGCACGGCCAGGATTACACCAAAGCCGCCAAACGTGCGATTGAAGACGCGTTTCGCCATTCTTCGCTGCCCATCTTCGGCGCAGTGGGCCTGAGCCATGATGCCATGCGCGTGCAGGTGACAGTCGGGGTTCAGGAGCCCGATGCGGTGGACCTAGACGCCTTGGCCGCGACGCTGCCGCGCGGACGCGCAGTGGTCCGCGTGGTCAAAGGTGGGTTGAATGTGGGCACCGATACCGATGATCCCATTGTGATCGCGCAGGCCAGCGTAGAGGCCTTCCTGCCGCCGCAAACCGGCTGGCGTCTCAAATCCTGAGGCGCTTCACCAATTTTTTATCAGGTGCCGTGGAAATAAATGGAACCTTCGGGCGTTAGCCTTTTGAGGGTCGGAGAGGTTCCGTATTGGCCCTATCAAAAAAAGGACAACTACAATGAGTAAATTCGGTATCGCAATCGTTCTCGGGCTGACAGTCCTGCTTCAGGCCTGCGCAACCACACCTCAGCAACAGCGCCAGGTCGGCTGTGCCGGTGCCGGTGTGGCCGGCGCCCTCGCGGGTGCTGCTGTGGGCAACCAACTTGGCGGTGGCTCTGGCAGAGATATCCTGACCGCCGGTGGTGCCGTTGCAGGCGGCCTCGCAGGCAACACTGCGGCAGGCTGCTAAGCGTCGCAAACCACCCTCTACGCTATGGGGTGTAGTCAGCTATTGTCTTGCCCGGCTCATCCACAAAGAGCTCGGGCAGGGCCTCTGCGGTCTGGATCAGATCGACCCGGAACACGCGGAAGGCATCGCGCAGTTCGCACCAGGCGGTCAGCGTCCAGACGCGGCCCCAGTATTCCATATGCAAAGGGCGGATTGTGCGGGTGGTCACGCGGGCGTCCTTCGACGTGTAGACGAGCCGCAGCTTCTGCTTGGCACGGATCGCTGCGCGTATGGTCGGCATATGCGTAAAACCGCGTGCTGCATCGGCAAAGGGGTAGACCGCGAACTTCCATTGGTCGGCGTCTGCGATGGTTTGCGTGGGCAACACCGCATCGACCTTGTCGGCGAGGCTGAGGGCGGCGGCTTTGAGGTCGGGGTCGGCGGCTTCGGCCACGATGGCCATGCCGAGGTTTAGCGCTTCCAGCTCGGCCACGGTGAGGTTCAGAGGCGGCAGGCTGATCGCCTCGGTGATCATATAGCCGACACCGCGTTCGCCCTGCACCGGCACGCCCGAGGCCACCAACGTATCCATATCGCGATAGATCGTGCGGGTGGAAACCTCCAGTTGCGCGGCGATGTCCTGCGCGCGGTGCAGCTTACCGTCGCGCAGGATCTGGATGATATCGAAGAGGCGATCAGTGCGGCGCATGATCCTCCGGCGGCAGGTAGAGCGATATCTTTGCGTGGCGCAGGGAGAGATCACTTTGATCAATCATCTCCATGACCGGACCGGCCTCGGGGCGCGCAAACATCGCTTTGGCTGCGGCCAGCGCGTCTTCCATGGAGGTCCAGGTGATGAATTCGGTCCAGAGGCCGTCGTCATCGGCGGAAAGCGTGCGGGAGATCATGGCGCCGGTGCTACGCAGGAAGGGTGTCATCCCTTCGGCTGCTTTGGCAAAGGCCTGCGGGTCGCTGCCCTCTTTCAGGCGGAAGGTCACGATTTCTGCGACGGTGGGCGTGGTCATATGTCTGTCCTTCATTGGTGTTACTGACACGCCCCGTCTAGCGCCTTACAACTGACATAAACCTGTCAGTTGAGTTTTGCGAGGCTTCATTTTTCGTGCAGCCAGTCCAGATTCACCGAACCTTGACCGGTTTCTGACTTCTGTATGATGCGCGCGCTGCGTATTCCTGTGGAAGACAAGCCCGGCGAACGCGGGGCGCGACCTTATGGGAGAGACATTATGTTGAACAATATCGGCCTGCCTGGCCTTTTGCTGATCGCGGTTGTGGTGCTTGTGCTCTTTGGGCGCGGGAAAATCTCCAGCCTGATGGGCGAAGTGGGCAAGGGCATCACTTCGTTCAAGAAGGGCATCAACGAAGGCCAAGATGAAATTGCCAAGGCTGAAGAGGCCAAGGACGTCACGCCCGAGACGGAAAAAGACAAGGTCTGATCCATGTTTGATCTTGGCTGGACGGAGATGCTCGTCATCGGCATCGTCGCGCTGATTGTTGTGGGCCCAAAGGACCTGCCGGTGCTTTTCCGCAAGGTGGGGCAGTTCGTGGGCAAGGCCAAGGGCATGGCGCGAGAGTTCAGCCGGGCGATGAATGACGCGGCGGACGAGAGTGGTGTGCGCGATGTGGCCAAGGGCCTGAAGGCGGCGACCAATCCGATCAACTCGGCCATGGACGGGGTGAAAAGCGCGGCCTCTGACCTCGGCAAGTTCGATCCGGACAGCGAGACCGGCAAGCTTGCGGCGGAACGGGCTGAGAATGCCAAGAAGATCCAGGCGGCCACGGCACGGGCTGCGGTGGACCGCAAGATGAAAGAGGCGCAGGAGGCGCAGGCTGCCGCTGAGAAGCTGGAAGCCGCGCGCGATGCTGAGCCGACCAAGACGAGTGACACATGAGTTCATCCGACGACATCGATGACAGCGCCGCCCCGCTGATCGAGCATCTGGCGGAGCTGCGCACGCGGCTGATCCGCTCGGTCATCGCCTTTATCGTGGGCATCGTACTGGCCTTCACCGTGGCGGAGCCGATCCTGCAATTTCTGCTGGGCCCCATTGAAGAGACCCTGCGCGAGCTGGGCGACCCGTCGCCCACGATGCAATACACCTCGCCGCAGGAATACCTGTTCACGCTCTTTCGCATCTCCATGGTCTTTGGGTTCGCTCTGGCCTTTCCGGTAATCGGCGTGCAGCTGTGGCGGTTTGTGGCGCCGGGCCTCTACAAGACGGAAAAGAATGCGTTTTTGCCATTCCTGATTGCCTCGCCGGTGATGTTCCTGCTGGGCGCGTCCTTTGCGCATTTTGTTGTCACACCTCTGGCGATGGCGTTTTTCCTGGGCTTTGCTGATGTGCCGTCGGTGATTGCGGACCTGATGAGTTCCTTTACGAACGCGGGTGACGTGCCGGTTGTTGCAGGTGCCGTGGACGAGGGCATCCGCATCACATTCTTCGGCAAGGTGAACGAATCGCTCGATATCACCTTGAAGTTCATCATGGCCTTTGGCTTGTGTTTTCAACTGCCGGTGCTGCTGACGTTGATGGGTAAGGCCGGGCTGGTCAGCGCGGAAGGGCTCGGGAATGTCCGCAAATATGCGGTGGTGGCCATCCTGGTGCTGGCGGCCCTTGTCACGCCTCCCGATGTGATCACTCAAGGCATTCTCTTCACCGTGGTCTACGGGCTCTATGAGGTGTCGATCTTCCTGGTGAAACGGGTGGAGAAGACGCGCGAGGCCAAACTGCGGGCGGAAGGTGCGTGGTTCGAGGATGACGAAGAGGCCGATGACCTCGCCGAGGATGATCTGAAGTGATTGATGACCCGATGGACCGCATCGCGGCGGCGCTGGAGCGGATGGCCCCGGCACCGCTGGAGGCGCCCGATTTCTCGGGCGCACCGGCCTTTGTGTGGCATGTGGAGCCGGACCGGCTGGAACCCGTGCCGCAGGTGGCGCGGGTCGATCTGGCGCTGCTGGTTGGGGTAGAACGCGCCCGCGATACGCTGCTGGCCAATACCGAGCAGTTTGCGCGTGGATTATCTGCGAATAATGCACTACTCTGGGGCGCGCGGGGCATGGGAAAGTCAAGCCTTATAAAGGCAATACATGGTGAAGTTCATTCAAAACATGAAGGTTTGCGCATCGTGGAGCTGCAGCGGGAGGACCTGCCGTCTGTTGGGCGCCTGCTGAACCTGCTCCGGGGTGCGCCGTATCGCTTTATCCTGTTCTGCGATGATCTCAGCTTTGGCCACGATGACGCGCATTACAAGAGCCTCAAGGCGGTGCTGGATGGCGGTATCGAAGGGCGTCCGGAGAATGTGGTGTTGTATGCGACGTCGAACCGGCGGCACCTGATGCCGCGCGACATGATCGAGAACGAACGCGGCAGTGCCATCAACCCGTCAGAAGCGGTGGAAGAGAAGGTCTCGCTCTCGGACCGCTTCGGGCTGTGGTTGGGCTTCCACCCCTGCGATCAGGACCAATATCTGGCGATGATCCGGGGCTATTGCGATGCCTACGGGGTTGAGATTGCCGACGATGACCTGAGGGCCGAAGCCATTGAATGGCAGGCCACACGCGGCTCCCGGTCGGGTCGCGTGGCCTGGCAGTACTTCAATGATCTGGCAGGCCGAAAGGGCGTTGCGTTGGGCGCTTGACCTATTGCAGGTAGGGCATCGGGTCGACGCTGTCGAAGCCATTGCGCACTTCGAAATGCACGTAGGCGTCATTACCGCTGCGCAGTTTGGCAATCGGCTGCCCACGCGTGACTTTAGTGCCTTTCTCGACCGACA
Organism: Roseobacter cerasinus; assembly: GCF_009811755.1. GTDB lineage: Bacteria > Pseudomonadota > Alphaproteobacteria > Rhodobacterales > Rhodobacteraceae > Roseobacter > Roseobacter cerasinus. Next base: position 275,203 of record NZ_BLIV01000001.1, on the reverse strand, counting down.
CATCGGTGACATTGGCATAGACGGTCAGAATCTCGGGGTCATGCCGGATCACGATAATCGGGACACCATCCGCACTCTTGGTGATCGCCGCCACCGTGCCCGCATCAGCGGCCTTGACCGGCGCACCGGCATCCGCCTTGATGTTGATGCCCTCGTTCTTGCCTTTGGCGTATTCGCGGATGATTGACCCGCTGACCGGGAACACCATGCGCGCATCAGACGCCGTCTGCGTTTGCTGGCCCACATCCACCGCAGGGGCGGGTTCAACGGTCGGCGCAGGATCAGTTTGCGGCAGAGGGTCGTCGGCACTCGGTGGGGTTGGCGTGGGCGAACCTGCGCCGGGGCGCGTGACAGCTGCCGTTTGTGTGGGGGGCGCCTGCTTGGCCACGGGGATCAACAGGAATTGCCCCTCACGGATCGCGAAATCAGGACCCAGCCCATTCCATTCCGCCAGCGATTTCACGGGCACATTGTAGAGCCGTGAGATCGTGTAGGCTGTCTCGCCGCGTTCAACCTTGTGGCGCGTGGGTTCTGTCTCGCTTTGCGGTGCAGGTGCTGCTGCCGGGGTGGCGGGGGGCAGGGCGGCTGTGCGCACGCCCTCGCTCTCCGGTGCCCTGTCGATGGCGCCTCCGGCCAGCGTATTGATATCAACAGCGCCGGGTTGGGCGCCCGTGGCAGGTGACGGTTCGGACAACCGGCGGGGCAGCGCGATCACTTCGCCCTGGCGCAGGGGCACGTCGGCTTCAATGCCGTTGAAGCTGGCCAGTTCGGGCGCGCTGACGCCCAGCCGGGTTGCCACACTCTCAATTGTATCGCCGCGCTCAGCCACGGCGACCTGGTAGTTCGGGTAGGAGATCACGCCACGGGCATCCGGTTGTGGGCGCTCGGCCGGGGCGGCGCCTGTCTCTGCACCTGCGCCACCAAATGACCCAAGACCATTGCGCAGGTCGAAATCCAGCGGGTCCGAACAGGCGGCAAGGACCGTCAGGGAGGTTGCGGTCATCAATAGGAGACGCGCACGGCTGCGCGAAATCATCGGGCTCATCTGCTTGTCCTCAATCGCTCAATACACCGGTTGATCCGGCGCTTTGGGCCGGACTATAGCAGGTTAACCGTCCTTTCCCAAGCCTTCGAGCAGGGGAACGAAACGGACCTGTCGCAATTCTTCGTAATCGACGCCGTCCTCGCGCTTGCGGGCAACGATCAGGTGTTGCACCGCGTCGGACTGGCCCACAGGCACAACCATGACGCCGCCGACCTTGAGTTGCTCCATCAGCGTGCCGGGCGGGTCCTCGGCGGCGGCGGTCACGATGATGCGGTCAAAGGGCGCCTGGTCGGGCAGGCCAAAGCTGCCATCACCGGTGATCGCGGTGATATTGGTCAGGTCAAGCGTATCGAAAAGCTCGCGCGCCTCGCGCACGAGACGGCTGTGCCGGTCGATGGTGTAGACGCGGCGCGCGAGCTTGCTGAGGATCGCCGCCTGGTAGCCGGAACCTGTGCCCACCTCCAGTACCTTGTCGCGCGGGCTCACATGAAGGGCCTGGGTCATCAGCCCCACCACAGAGGGCTGGCTGATGGTCTGGCCGCAGGCGATGGGCAGGGGCATGTCTTCATAGGCGCGAGCCGAGAAAATGCCACGCACGAAGGGGCCGCGGTCAATCGCCTCCATCGCTGTCAGCACGCGCCTGTCAGTGACGCCTTTGGAGCGCAGCGCGTAGAGGAACTGCATCTTGCGTTCCGCGGCCTCGCTCATGTGGCGATGCCTGCCAGTTGGTCCATCATGTCATGTGCGGTGAGGTCCGCGCGCATCGGGGTGACCGAGACATAGCCTTCGAGATTGTCCGCCGCGTCTGATCCGGGGGCGGTGGCGATCTGCTGATTGCCGCCACGGATCCAAAGAAAGCGCCGGCCCGACGGAGAGGTATGCGGTTCGGTGGAAAAGCCGGTGCCGGGGCGCATGCCTTGGGTTGAGAGGCGGATACCCTTGACCTCAGCGGCCAGAACGGGCGGAAAATTCACATTGTAAAAAAGCCGGTAGCCGCCGTTTTCCTGCGGAGTTTGGGCGAGGATGCGGCGCACAACATCGGCTCCGTAATGGGCGGCCGCGTCAAAGGGGGTGTCGGCCTGTGCGTTTCCGGGCCCGTAGTATTGCGAGAGCGCAATCGCGGGCAGGCCTTGCAGGGCGGCTTCCATCGCGCCGCCGATGGTGCCGGAGTAGAGCGTGTTTTCCGCCGAATTGTTGCCTCGGTTCACGCCGGAGAGTACCAGATCGGGCGGGCTGTCTTTCATCACGTCATGCAGGCCCGCAAGCACGCAATCGGCGGGGGAGCCTTCTGCGGCAAACCGGCGGGGGCCAAACTCGCTGATCATCATGGGGTGGGTATAGCTGATGCAGTGCCCGACGCCGGATTGCTCAAAAGCCGGCGCGACTGTCCAGACTTCGCCGGCGGGGCCTGCAATCTCGGAGGCGATGGCCAGCAGTACCTCAAGCCCGGGAGCGTTGATGCCGTCATCGTTGGTGATCAGAATGCGCATGGATGGATCCCTTTGCGCCTTGATAGGCGAGGGCTGCGCAAGCGGCAAGGTGGGAGCCTCCGGCGGGAGTATTTTTAGAAGGATGAAGGGGCGATCTGTGCCAGAATGGTGGCGGCCTCGTCATGTGGGTCGCTGAGCGTGCTGTGACTTTCGCCCGGATAGAACCGCCTGCGTGTTGCCGTGGGCATGGGTGCGGGGGTTATGATGTGCACCTTTGGCCCGGTCTTTGTGGTTTCCGCCTGCCAGCTTTTTGCCAGCGCGATCTGGGCTGCCTTGGTGGCGCCGTAGGCCCCGAAGAACTTTTGCCCGGCGCAGGGGTCATCAAAAAAGACCGCTTGGCCGTTTTGACCAAGCAGCGGCGCAACATAGGTGATCAATGTGCTTGTCGCCGTGACATTGGCGGCGACAGATTTCGCGAATTCCTTCGTGTCGATATGACTGGCCGGGGAGAGCGAGGCGGCATGAATCGCCGTGTGCAACCAGAGGTCGAGCTGCCCCCAGCGGTCAAAAATACCGCGGCAGAGCGTGGCCATGGCCTCGGGTTTGGTGATATCCATGGGGGCCAGTGTGGCGCTTCCCCCTTTGGCTTTGATCCGGTCGTCGAGCTCTTCCAGCGCGCCGGTGGTCTTGGCGACGGCGATGATGTGATGCGTGTCGCTGAGCGCTTCGGCAAGGGCAGAGCCAAGGCCACGGGAGGCGCCGGTGATGAGGGTTGTTTGTGTCATGCGCGCCTGATGGGCGGGATTGTGCGCGGCGTCAAGCGCTCTTGCGGTGGTATGTGAGCGTCAGAAGGGCGCAGTGGTCGATGGTCGCTTCTGGCAGCGGAGCATCGAGCGCGAGATGCAGCGCCCGGTTGCCTTCGTAAGCAAAGGCGCCGGGGTAGAGCGTGCGCATCGTCTCAGCCAGCGTCGTCTGACAATGCACATAGAGGCTGAGGCGCTGCGGGGCTGTCTCATGCCAGTCGCAGCGAAGGGTCGAGCCGATGCGGGGCCGGGTTGGCAGCCAGGAGGGCTGACCCCATTTCAGCGTCTCTGTCAGTCCGCCAATCTCAGCGCGCTGTGCAACCTCGTGCACGATCCCGCGCAGTGCGGTGAAGTGGGCTTGTGCAGGGGCAGGCCATTTTTTGACTTGGGTCTGAATGTCGTCGGGCAGGTCTGGCATGGGCTGAGTATCGGCGAAGCTGCTGACACCCTCCGACAAGAGCGATTACTCCGCCGCTTTCATCTCAAACCCGCTTTCGATCTGGTCGGCGGGCTCCACCGGGTATTCGCCTGAGAAACAGGCGTCGCAATACTGCGGCTGTTTGGCGTTGCGCCCCTTGGCCTCGCCCACGGCCCGGTAAAGGCCGTCGAGCGAGATGAATTTCAGGCTGTCGACCTGCAGATGGTCGCGCATTTCCTCTTCGGACATGGTTGCGGCCAGCAGTTTTTCGCGTTGCGGCGTGTCGACACCGTAAAAACAGGGCCAGGCTGTGGGCGGGGAGGCGATGCGGAAATGCACCTCCTTGGCACCCGCATCCAGGATCATCTCCTTGATCTTGCGGCTGGTGGTGCCGCGCACCACGGAATCGTCCACCAAGATCACCCGTTTGCCTTGGATCAGCGCGCGGTTCACGTTGAGCTTGAGGCGCACGCCCATGTTGCGGATCTGCTCCGTTGGCTCAATGAAGGTGCGGCCCATGTATTGGTTTCGGATGATCCCCATGGCGTAAGGAATGCCGGATTCCAGCGAATAGCCGATGGCCGCTGGCGTACCAGAATCCGGCACGGGGCATACCAGATCCGCCTCAACCGGCGATTCCTTGGCCAGCTCGCGTCCAATCGACTCGCGTGTTTCATAGACAGACCGCCCGCCGAGGATGCTGTCGGGGCGGCTGAAATAGACGTGCTCGAAAATGCAGAACCGGGGTTTTTGCGGACGGAAGGGGAACTGGCTGTCGATCCCGTTTTGGGAGATCACCACCATCTCGCCGGGTTCGATCTCGCGGATGAACTCTGCCCCGATGATGTCGAGCGCGCAGGTCTCGGAGCTTAGCGCCCAGCCATCGCCGACCTTGCCCAGCACAAGCGGGCGCACGCCCAGCGGGTCGCGCACGCCGATCAGCTTGGTGCGGGTCATGGCCACAACCGAAAACGCGCCCTCAACCCGGCGCAGCGCGTCTTCCATGCGCTCGGGGATCGTGCGCTGCAGGCTGCGCGCCATCAGATGAATGATGCATTCGCTGTCTGAGGAGCTTTGGAAGATCGAGCCGCGCTCGATCAACTCGCGACGCAAGGCGTTGGCGTTGGTGATATTGCCGTTGTGGGCAATCGCCGCGCCCCCCATGGCAAACTCGCCAAAGAACGGCTGCACATCACGGATCGCCGTCTGCCCCTTGGAGCCCGTGGTGGAGTAGCGTACATGGCCGATTGCCAGCGGGCCAGGCAGCGTTTCCATGACCTTTTGCGAGGTAAAGTTGTCGCGCACATAGCCAAAACGCCGCGCGGACTGGAAGCCTTGTTCCGGATCGTGGCTGACGATGCCGCCTGCCTCTTGGCCGCGATGCTGCAGCGCGTGCAGGCCAAGCGCCACGAAGTTCGACGCGTCACCAACGCCGATCACTCCGAAGATGCCGCACTCCTCTTTCAGCTTGTCGTCGTCTTCAAGGACAGACGCGTCAAAGGGGTGCGCGGGAGGCATGATCTTGGACAACGGGGCAGCTCCGAATCCGGTTCGAGATGTCACCCCGTATGTAGGGGCTCCGGCCCGCGCTGTCACGAAACTATCACGATCTGCGGCACAATTGTCGCCTTCCGAACACGCCTCCGACACGTCACGCGGGAAGTGCCCAAAGGTCAGGCGCCGCAGTTGCCTACAAGGGTCTCGTATTGCTGGGTGATCCAGCCAAGCGCCTGCTCGGGTTCGGAGTTCTGAATCTGATCGGACACTTGCGCGAACACCACTGCAGAGCGGCTTTCATCGACCACGGTGTAGGTCTCGCCCGTGACGATGGTTTCATAGACGAAGAAGGCGATGGCCACGAGCAGCACGCCGCGCGCCACGCCAAAGACAAAACCAAACCCCTGGTCAATCCCACCCAGAGCGGAGCGCTGCACCACGGAGGCAAAGAGTGGGGTAAACAGCGACACCACAATCAGCGCCACGGCGAAGACAAGCGCAAAGGCACCGATGATCGATAGCTCGCAACTATCGGCGATGAACTCCCCAACGACAGGGATTTCGCGCACGAGCGGCTCAACTTGCGGGGCAAAGATAAAGCCAAGCACGGCGGCGGCAATCCAGCCAACGATGGCCATGACCTCGCGGACCAGCCCGCGCCCGTAGGCCAGCAGGGCCGAGACGATGATGACAAGCGCCACCACGCCGTCAATGATGGTAAAGCCTTCCATAGTCCCTCAACGCCTTTTTGTTTTGCGCTTATCCTGCGCCGAATATCTCGCCCACGAAGCCGGTCAGATCGCTCATGGTGTTGAGGGTCAGACCGCTGCCGCGCGCTGTTTTTCCGCCCGAAGGTGCGATGGCAGCGGTGAAACCAAGTTTTTGCGCCTCTTTCAACCTGTTTTCGGTCTGGGACGCCGGGCGCAGCGCGCCGGAGAGGCTGATTTCGCCAAAAACCACCGTGTCGGCGGGCAAGGCGGCATCTTCACGCGCAGAGAGCAGCGCGGCCGCCACCGCGAGATCAGCGGCGGGTTCGCTGACCTTCATGCCGCCTGCCACATTCAGATAGACATCGAGGCCCGCAAAGGGGATGCCGCAGCGGGCCTCCAGCACGGCGAGGATCATCGCCAGGCGCCCACCATCCCAGCCGACGACCGTGCGGCGGGCCTGCGCGTGTGGTGAGGGGGCGACGAGGGCCTGGAACTCTAGCAGCACAGGCCGGGTGCCTTCGACACCTGCAAAGACGACAGAGCCAGGGGATGGTTCGCCACGTTCACTGAGAAACAGCGCGGATGGATTAGGAACCTCCGCTAAGCCTTTGCCTGTCATTTCAAAAACACCGATCTCATCCGCAGGGCCAAAGCGGTTCTTCACGGCCCTGAGAATGCGGAACTGATGCCCGCGCTCGCCCTCGAAATAGAGCACGGTGTCGACCATATGTTCGACCACCCGGGGGCCCGCGATCTGGCCGTCCTTGGTGACATGGCCGACAAGGACCACGCTGATGCCCTTGCGCTTGGCAAAACTCGTCAGCTCATGAGCGGCAGCGCGAACCTGGCTGACAGAGCCGGGCGCGCTCTCGACATTGTCGGCCCACATGGTCTGGATCGAGTCGATGATCGCCAGTTGCGGCTTTTCCGCTTCCAACGTGGTCAGAATATCGCGCAGGTTGGTCTCGGCAGCGAGCTTCACGGGTGCGTCGGCCAGGCCCAGGCGCTGCGCGCGCATGCGCACCTGGGCCGACGCCTCTTCACCGGAAACATATATGGTTTTCAGACCATTGCGCGCAAAAGATGAAGCGGCTTGCAGCAGGATTGTGGATTTGCCAATCCCTGGGTCACCCCCCACCAACGTGGCAGAGGCGGGCACAAGGCCGCCGCCCAAGACGCGGTCCAGCTCCTCGATGCCCGAACACGTACGCGGCGGTGGTGCCTCCTCGGTCGACAGGTCGGTGAGCACAACGGAGGACCCGCGCCGGGCGCCAAGCGATTTGGCAGGCCCCTTCGAGATGCCCGCATCTTCGGAGATGGTGTTCCACTCACCACAGGCCTCACAGCGCCCGGCCCATTTGGTTGTGACATTGCCGCAGGCGGAGCAGGAAAAGGAGGGGGATTTGGCCATATCCCGTTGTGGCGCAGCGGGCAGATGTGCTCAACCCCTTTTGCAGGTGGGACCTCTTGGCGCGGGATTGTTTTGTGCTGACGTGATGCGCGGGCCTCGTGCTAAGACAGACATCATGGGAGGGGCTGTGATGTTGGACTATCCGTTTGATCTGGGGCGTTATCGTCGGCCGGTCACCACGTCGTCGGAGGCGGCACAGATCTGGTTTGATCGGGGTTTGAACTGGGTCTTCGGGTACAACCATGAAGAGGCCGGGGTGTGTTTTCAAAACGCGCTGGAGGCTGACCCGGGCTGCGCAATGGCCTCCTGGGGGCGCGCCTATGTCATCGGGCCAAACTACAATCGGCCATGGGAGGCGTTCACGCCGGAACAGCTGCGCAAGATGCTGGCCAAGTCCCGCGCCGCGATCAGGACCGCCAAGGCGACCATGGGATCGGCGTCAGAGGTCGAACAGGCTCTGATCCTCGCGTTGGAGCACCGCTACCCTTCGGACGAGCCTGCGCCAGATCTGAGCATCTGGTCGACGGCCTATGCGCAGGCGATGCGTGAGGTCTATGCCCGGTTCCCGGAGGATCCGGATGTGGCCACGCTCTTTGCCGAATCCATGATGAACCGAACGCCCTGGCAAATGTGGGATCTGCGCAGCGGGCAGCCGGAACCGGGCAGCGATACGCTGGAGTGCCGCGAGGTGCTCGAAGATGGGTTGCAAAAGGTTGCAGCGCGCGGGGCGCAGCGTCATCCTGGGCTGCTGCATCTCTACATCCATTTGATGGAGATGTCGCCGGTGCCGGAGGTGGCCTTGCGCCATGCGGATGAGCTGCGCGAGCTTGTGCCAGCCGCCGGGCATCTGGCGCATATGGCGACGCATATCGATGTGCTTTGCGGTCACTATCAGGATGTGGTGACCTGGAACCACAAGGGCATCCTCGCGGATGAGGCCTATTGGCGGCACGCCGGCGCGATGAATTTCTACTCGCTCTACCGGGTGCACAACTATCATTTCAAACTCTACGGCGCGATGTTTCTGGGCCAGTTCCGCCCCGCCATGGAGGCGGTTGAGGGGATGATGAAAACCATCCCCGATGCGTTGGTGCGCTGCGAGGATCCACCCATGGCCGATTGGTTGGAGGGGTATTTGTCGATCAAGACCCATGCCTTGATCCGCTTCGGGCGCTGGCAGGCGCTGATTGACGACCCGCTGCCGGAGCATTCGGTGGACTACGCGATGACAACCGCATTGAACTGGTATGGGAAGGGCATTGCCTATGCCGCCCTGCAACAGCCCGACAAAGCTGACGAGGCGCGGCGCGCATTTGAGGCAGCGGCGGCGCGTGTGCCTGACAGTCGATACATTCACGTTGTCCCCTGTACGCAGATTCTCGCGGTCGCCCGCGAGATGCTGAACGGTGAGGTCGAATACCACCGTGGCAAGTACGACGTGGCCTTTGCCCGGTTGCGCCAGGCGGTCGTGCTGGAAGATGCGCTGCCCTATGACGAGCCCTGGCCCTGGATGATGCCAAGCCGCCATCCCCTGGGGGCCTTGCTGATGGAGCAGGGCCATCATGTGGAGGCGGCTGCGATCTATGAGGCGGATCTGGGGCTGAACGACACCTGCATCCGCGCAAACCGCCACCCCAGCAATGTCTGGGCTTTAAAGGGTCTGCATGCGTGTTATCTGGCGCTTGGCCAGACGAGAGAGGCGGCAATGATCAAGCCGCAACTGGACGTTGCGCTGAGCCGCGCGGACCCGGGCGTTTACGCGTCGTGCTTTTGCAGCGGCAGGAGTTCTGGCTGACCTACTCCAAACCCAGCGGATCCCACGCCAGTTGACGCCCGTTGGCGCTGCCCGGTCCTCGATGGGTCGCGATGGCGTCGCGCTTGAGATCCGACCTCGGATCTCGGGCTTCAAGACCGCAGCCCGTGTTATCTTGGCTGGCCTGAGCCCCTAGATGTGGTCGCGCGCAACACTGTCGGTCAAATCACGCTCATAGATCAGCCTGTCGTTCTCATAGGCCTCCAGCCGTGCGCTCAGATGGAAATGGGTGGCGTCTGACCACATCTCGCAAGATGCTTCGGTGCGCAGTCGGATGTCGTCGCGCTCAAGCTCCTGGGTCCAACGGCAGGCGCCGTGGGCGGACAGGGGATCATCCGGGTGGATTGACCATGTCTCCTGCGCCGCCGAGCCGGAGATGAGCCCGTGATCGAGGTCGCGGGTCTTGCCAAAGTCGTCCTTGATGCGGAGCGTGACGATGCCTGTTGCCATGTCGACCTCCCGGGTGCGGCTGTTGCCCGTCGCGCGCAGCGCCTCCGCCTGCGGTGGTGGTGCGGCCTCGGGCGGCGGCAGGTTCACCTCTTCGCGGCGCGCGGTGCGGCGCACGGGCAAATGCAGGCTGCCCCCCTGCAGCGTGATCGTGCCGGATTGTGGGGCAGGCCAGATCAGCGGCCAGTAGGCGGTTGAGACGGACAGCCGCAGTTTGTGCCCTTTCGGCAAGCGGTAGGCGATGGTGTCGAGCCAAAGCTCCACCGGCATGGGCGTGTCTGTGGGCATGGGTGCCGGGTCGGCGGGGTCTTCGCGGTGGCTGAGGTTGAGCGCGCCATAGGTGATGCGGGTCGAGGCACCATCGGGGTGCACGTCGCAGAGCCGCACCGCGATCTGGGCCTGAGGTTGGTCACTGCTGAGCCGCAGTCTTACCTTGGGTGCGCCGAAGATGTCGGTGTCCTGATCGGCGGGGGCAGTGTCGAAACAGGCAGATTTTGCGTCATCCTCGCGCTGATCGCCGGGCATGTCTGGGCCGCCCCAGATCGCGCAGTATTCGCCCGCCTCTGCGCCGGTGTCCTGGGGGGAGCAGATCGGGGTTGTGATCGTGCCGCGCCCGTCCGTGAGCCCGTGCCGGTTGAGATAGAGCGTGCGGTGCGGAATATGATGCGTGGCACCATCGGCCTCGGCGACCCAGCGCCCGGGCCGTTCTGTATAGGAGCGGGCAGGGCGCACCGCATCCATCATATAGGCACGAAAGTCGGGGTCGTCCTCGACGTCCGTGCCCTCATCCCTGAGCCAACGGTCCCACCAGCGGAGCGCCTCTTGCAGGAAGCCGATGCGTGGGTCCGGTGTCGCCAAATGCGGGTAATCTTGCGCCCAGGGGCCGACGATGCCCTTTGCGCCGGGCAGGGCCTGCACCAGCTGCGGGACAGCGTTTTTGTAAGCGTCGCCCCAGCCTCCGATGGCCAGCACCTTGGCTGTGATCGCGTCGTAGTCTTCGCAGACCGAGCCGTGCCGCCAATAGGTATCTCTGTGCTGATGGCGCAGCCAAATGCCGGGAAGGAAGGGGTCTTGTTCAAGCCGTTGCAGCCAGATCTCGCGCCAGTCGCTGCGTAAGGCCGGGTCTGGCGGCCGGGAGCTGTAGGACCACATGGCGGCACCCCAGCCCAGGTTTTCATTCAGCAGGCAGCCGCCCTTATAGTGGATGTCGTCGGCAAAGCGGTCAACGGTGGAGCAGAGCGTGATCACCGCCTTCAGCGGTTCGGGCGCGCGGGCGGCGACCTGCAGGCTGTTGAAGCCGCCCCAGCCGATCCCCATCATGCCGATGCTCCCGCTGCACCAGGGCGCGGCGGCCAGTTGGGTGACCACTTCCAGCGCGTCGGAGAGTTCCCGTGTGGTGTATTCGTCTTCCAGCCGCCCGTCGCTGTCCCCGGTCCCACGCATGTCGACGCGCACGCAGGCATAGCCGCGCTCGGCAAACCACGGGTGGGTCAGCGCGTCGCGCGCGGCTGTGCCGTCACGCCTGCGGTAAGGCAGGTATTCGAGAATCACGGGAACGGGATGCTCGGCGGCATCCACAGGCCGCCAGATGCGGGCAGAGAGGCGGGTGCCGTCAGAGAGTGTGATCCCATAGTCGGGCAGATCTTCGATGTCTTGCAGGGTCGTGTTCATGCCCGGACGGTTGCCTTGACGCGTTCGGTTGTCAAGCGTGGGGAAGCGGTGGCCTGAAAGCCCACCGCACCTGCCTGCCAAGACCGTTTCTACCGGCAGGTAGGGTGGGCTTTCAGGCCACCCTTGGCCGCATCAATCTTTCAGCGCGATCACCAGATCCATGACGTTGGTGCCTGTGGGGCCGGTCTTCAGCAGGGCGCCTTTTGCGTTGAGCCAGGTGCCCGCGTCCGCGTGATCAAGCGCGTCTATAGCTGTGTCGTCCCAGGTTGTGCCGTCGACCAAAGCCCCAGCAGCATCCGTCGGGCCGTCCGTTCCGTCGGTACCGGCGACCAGAAGGCGAAGACCGCTCATTCCCTTGATCTCTTGCGCCAGCATCAGGGCCAGTGCCTGGTTCCGGCCGCCTTCCCCGGGGTTGGGGGGCAGGATCACGGTTGGCTCACCACCAAAAACATGTACGCCCGGTCCCGCAGACCGCAGCGCCGCACCGATCCGGGGCGCAAGTGCCGCGATGTCGTCGTAGAGTGCCTCGTCATTTGTGCCGACGGGCAGACCCGTTTGTTTGGCAGCCGCAACGACAGCTGCGCGGGCGATGGCATTGCTTGCCACGATGCGGGCGTCGAAGCCAAACGCAGGTATCGCGGGCGCATCGCCAATGCCGGAGCCAATCACCGCAAGGCTATCGCCTTCCACATCCGAGATGGCGAGGGTCGTCACGGAGGTGCCTTGGAACTGCCCAAGCAGCTTGCCCCCCTTCACGCGGCTTACAGCGGTACGAGCGGCGTTCATGGCATGGATGTCAGCGCCCGACGCGAGCATCTCCTGCGCACGGGCTTTCAGGCCTGCCAGATCAAGGCCATCTAAAGAGGCTTCGGCCAGCGCGGATGCACCGCCGGAAACCAGCATCAGCAGGTGACTGCCCGCGGCCATGCCCGATACCGCCTCAAGCAGCCGTGCGCCTGCCGCCAGGCTGTTCTCGTCCGGCACGGGATGCGCGGCTTCGATTACCTCGGCGCCCTCTGGTGCCCCTTGGCCATGGTGATACTTGGTGACCACCAGCAGCGGCGCCTCGGGAAAGGCCGCATGCGCGGCCCGGGCCATCGCGGTCGCCGCTTTGCCGACCGCGACAATCTGGTCCGGCGGCGGGCAGGGGCGCGCCGTGAGCGCTGCGGCCACCGCCCTGTCGCCCCGCACCGCCGCCACACCGGCCCAGAAGAGCGCTTCCAAATCCGTGGTGTGCATGCGCGCCTCCCTTAGGGCTGATTGGTGTCGAGCCAGAGCGTCACCGGACCGTCATTGACAAGAGCCACTGCCATATCCGCGCCGAAGCGTCCAGTTTCGACCGGCACGCCGAGGCCGCGCAGGCCTTCGGCAAAGTGCCTGTAAAGCGCGCGCGCCTCCTCCGGCTTGGCGGCCCCGGAAAAGCCCGGGCGGTTGCCGCGCGAGGTATCGGCGGCCAGGGTGAACTGGCTGACGACAAGGGCCGCGCCGCCGGTCTGCGCGAGGCTGAGGTTTATCTTGCCCGCATCATCCTTGAAGAGCCGCAGCTTGCTGATCTTCGCGGCTAACCGCTCTGCCACAGCCTCATCATCTCCCGGCATGGCGCAGACGAGGATCAGTAGGCCCGGACCAATGTCGCCGATGACCTCGCCCTCGACGGTCACGGAGGCCTCGGAGACCCGTTGAAGAACTGCGCGCATCGGGACCCCTTACTGACTGATGGCGGCGACATAGCCGACGGCAGCTGCCACGATCCCGCCGAGGATCACGGCGATGGCGATCTTGACGGCGGACCAGGGTCGCTCGCCCTGCACCTTGCCGGTGCGGCCGTTCACGACGAAGCGGTAAGTCTCGCCGCGGTACTTATACGCGGCGAGCCAGACCGGCAGCAGCACGTGCTTGAAGGTCACATCGCGCAGCTCGGTCTCGACCTGGTGGATGCGTTGCCGGTCGCCGCCTATATCGAACCGGATGTCGCGGGCGATGATCTGGTCCATGCGCTGGCGCGCCTCGACAAAGCCGTCCTTGAGCGCCACCGCATAGCCCTCGGCCCGAAACCCGGCGAGATATTCGGGCGCATAGGGCTGCATGTCGCCCAGATCCCAGGGCTCCAGCGCGCCGGTGAAGCGTTTGGGCAGCGAGGTCGAGGCCAGCACAAGCACATCGTCGAAAAACCGCGCGACGCGGCCCCGGACCCCGCGCCAGCGGATCTTGGGTACCCGGATCTGCTGGCGCTTGCCGTCGCGCATCACCGTGTGGGTCTCGTAATAGACCGTGCCGCGTTCCCCCCGATACAGGCTCTCCGTATCGGCGTCGAAGGTCCAGTAGGGCACATAGATGCCCTGCATCCGGCGCCCCTTGCGCGCATACTCCTGCAGCCCGTTCGGCGCAAACCAGAGGCCGCCGAGCCAGTCGGTCATCGCCTCGCGCGCGGTGGCCTCGTCAAAGGCGAAGGGCAGTACGCCGCGCGGCTTGATGTGGCGGTGGGTGCCGGTGTCGGTGACCACGGGCGTGGCGCAGAAGGGGCATTCGGTGGCGTGCACATTCGGGTCGAATTCGACCTCCGCCGCGCAGTTGGGGCATTTGGAGACGCGCGTCTCCTCCATCTCCATCGCGGGCAGCGCCTGGTTCAGCGCGGCCTCCAGATCAAGCTCCTTGATCTCGGTTTGCCCCCAGGGGCCGGCGTCGAGGCTTTCGGTGTTGCCGCAGTGATCACAGACCAGTTGCCGCCCGGCGGGGGCGAAGCGCATGTCGCCGCCGCAGGCGTCGCAGGGGAAGTGGTGTTCGGCCAGGGGGGGCTGGGCGTCTGGTCTCATAACATACCGTGAAGGGCGGAGGGTGTGATGCGGCGCAGGGCGCCATCGCCGAGCGCCGTGTGGCGCCAGAGGTGGAAGATCGCGTGCAGCGCGGAGGCGGCAAAGAGCGTGACCAGCACATCGCGGGGGCTGGGGCCGGGGAGCGCGGTGCCGACGGCGACGGTTAGTGTTGCGACGCAGGCCCAGCCGAGCAGCGCGTACATGCCGCGGCTGAGCCACGGGTGTGCTGTGCGCAAAGCGCCTTCAAGCTTGGGGCCGGGGCCGTTCATCAGGCCAAAGATCACCGCGAGGGCCACCATCGCCAGCCCGACGATGCCGAAGGCGGCATTGAGGGCGGCGCTCTCCAACCCGGCGGCCAGCGCGAGGATCAGCAGGGTGAGCACCAGCCAGTGCAGCAGGATCGTGGCGCGGCGGCGGGTCATGCGGGGCGCTCCTGCGGGCTGTGTGCGACGAGGCGGAACTCCACCAGCGCGCCGGGGCGGCGCAGCCCAGCGACCTCGACGGCGGTCCAGGCGGGCAGGGGTGGGGTGAAGACCTCCTCCAGCGTCGCCTGCACCGGCGCGAAGGTTGTCGCAATATCAACGTGATAGCTGGTCATCTCCACCACGTTGGTCTCATCCGCGCCTGCGGCGGCCAGTGCGGTTTGCGCTTTGTCCAGAGCGATGCGGGTCTGCTCGGCGGGGCTTTCGGGCATGGTGCCATCGGCGCGGCCCCCGGTGGCGCCGGTCAGGAAGAGGAAGTCCCCGGCGCGGATGACGGGGGAGAAGCCGGTCGCCGCCGCTGCCTCTTTCAGCGCCTCGGGGATGATCGCCTGCCGCATCTTACGGTGCCGGGGGCGGGGGTGGGGGCGGTAGCACGGTAAAGAGCTGGGCGAGTTCAGCTACGTCTTCGGCGCGCATCCAGCCGTCCTGACCGGGCGTCCAGACCAGGCTCTGGCGGGTGAGCGCGCCGTCGGCGGCCATGCGGCCAAGCGCGGCCTTGGAGTAAGGGCCCTTGGTCTGACCGTTTTCGGCGACGTGCCAGACATGTTCGACGGGTGGGGGTGGAGGTACTGCCGCAGGGCTGGCTGTACGCGCGCCCCAGGGACCTTGCTGGGCCGCCGCGTGGCCGATCTGCATCCCCAGCCCTGCGCCAAGACCCGCCTGGATCGCTCCGGCGCCAGCCCCCTCGCGACCCAGAGCCTCGGCCGCCTGGAACTGCATGTATTCATTGAGATTTCCAATCACACCCATGGAGGAGCGCTTGTCCATCACCTCTTCCACAGCAGGGGGCAGAGAAATGTTTTCGATGTAGAGCTCCGGCATCGCGAGCCCGTATTCGGCCAGTTGCGCCGCGATTTCCTTGCCGACCAGCTGGCCCAGCTCGCGCGTGTTCGCAGCCATGTCCATCACCGGAATGCCCGCGCGCGCAAGGGTGCGCGAGAACTCCTGCACGAGGATGTTGCGGATCTGGAAGCTGATCTCATCCATGGTGAATTCGCCGTCGGTGCCGACGATTTCCACGAGGAACTTCGCCGGATCGGACACCTTGATCGAATAGGTCCCGAAGGCGCGCAGGCGCACAGGGCCGAACTCCGGGTCGCGGCAGATGATCGGGTTCTTCGTGCCCCATTTCAGATCGTTGAAGCGAGTGGTATTGACGAAATAGATCTCGGACTTGAACGGGCTGCGAAAGCCATGATCCCAGTGCTGCAGGGTGGTCATGATCGGCATGTTGTTGGTCTCGAGCATGTAGAGACCGGGGGTGAACACATCCGCAAGCTGGCCTTCATGCACAAAGACCGCCGCCTGGCCCTCGCGCACGGTCAGCTTGGCGCCGTATTTGATCTCGTGCCCTTCGCGTTCGAACCGCCAGACCATCGTGTCGCGGGTCGAGTCCGTCCAATGGATGACGTCGATGAATTCGCCGGAGAGAAAGTCAAAAATACCCATATCAGTCGGTCCTCTAGGTCATGGTCTCAGCTCGAGCCGGTGCCTTTTAGCGCGCGGGCGATGGTCCGGACGATGGGCGCGGCCTCCGCCGCTGTCATGCCGGGTGTCAGGCGGTCGTCATAGAGCATCTTGAGCAACAATTCGTCGTGTTTGGTCAGCAGTGCGAATTCATCGTCATCATTAAAGATGGAGGGCCGCGCGGTGCGGCTGTCGTTGGCCAGCCCAAGCGCCTGTGCCATCTCTTCATGAATGCAGCTGAGCCGCAGAAGGCTGGGATTTTCCGCGCGGATCACGGCCACGGCGGCAGTGTAGGTATTGGCATCCGAGCCTGCGGCATAGGCGGCCACGGCGCAGTAGGTGTCGCGCGAGAGACTGCGCAGAGCATTCAGGCTTTCGCGGGTGATGCCCGGCACGCGCGCAGCGGCGGCATCCAGCGCGGCATCGCGGTCGTCTTCGCTGGCTACAATTACAATGAAATTGGGTGTGCCGAACGTCATGATCGGATGGCCGGTGATCTGCCCCAGTCGTTTGGCATAGCCGCGAATGGCCGCGCCATCGGCGCTGCGTTGCGAGGGCGGGACACCATTGCCAAAGAGCGTGCCGACCCGCACCGGCGCAGACCACCGGCGCAGCGGGCTTTCACCACCGCGCCCCTGCAATGCGCTTTCGTATTCGTTGAAAAACACAATGCGTTCGAAATTGCGCGCCAGCATCGAGGGGGTGAAGGGCGTGTCCGTGCCGCCGCCATCTTCGCGCAGCAGACCCTGGTTCAGCTGTGTAGCCTGCACTTGCACCAGGTAGCTTCGCAGGGCGGCACTCTCTTCGGATGTCGGCCGCAGCTGTGTTTCGGCCCGAACGGAGGGCCGCGCACGGGGTGTCTTCACCGATGGCGGCTCCTGCATAAGATCGCAGGCGGCCAGGGCCACTCCGGCCAGCCCGAATGCGCCCCAGCGCAGGAGTGTGCCACACGGTGCCATGTCGCCCTCAGGTCGGAACCGAGGTTACGGCTGTGTCGCCCAGCCCAGTGGCTTTCGCACGGGCCGAGGCCAGCGTGTCGCGCAGTTTGCTCTCCATCTGCTGCAGCTCCGTCTCGGCTGCGGCGCGGCGGGCCTTGCCCTCATCCGCGATCTGCAAACTCTCCTCGATGGTGCCGATGAGGTCCGCATTGGCCTGTTTCACGGCCTCGATGTCGAAGACGCCACGCTCCATCTCCTCGCGGATGACCTTGTTGCTTTCGCGCAGGTTTTTCGCGTTGGCGGTCAGCAGCTCATTGGTCAGGTCATTGGCCTGCCGCACCGCCTGCGCCGCCTCGGAGGAGCGCTGGATGGTCACCGCCTGGGCCAGTTGCGTCTCCCACAGGGGCACGGTGTTCACCAGCGTGGAGTTGATCTTGGTGACGAGCGACTTGTCGTTTTCCTGCACCAGGCGGATCGAAGGCAAGGACTGCATGGTCACCTGCCGCGTCAGCTTGAGGTCATGCACCCGGCGCTCCAGATCGTCGCGCGCGGCGCGCAGGTCGCGCAGCTCTTGGGCCACCATGACCTGATCCTCCTCGGCCGCGGCGTCGACTTCGGCGGCCTTGGCGGGGATGGTTTTCTCGTCCAGCTCAGCGAGCTTCTCCTCGCCCGCCGCTATGTAAAGCGCCAGCTCATCATAGAATTGCAGCGTCTTCTCATAGAGCATGTCGAGCGACTTGATGTCTTTCAGCAGCGTGTGCTCGTGCTGCAGAAGCTCATCGGTGATACGGTCGATCTGGTCCTGCACCTCTTCGAACTTTGCCGTGAACTTGGCGAAGGGCGCGGCTTTGCCCATCAGCTTTTCCCAGAAGCTGCGCTCGCGCCGGACGTCAAGCTCATCAATGGAAAAGCCGCGAATGGTGGTCACGATGTTGCGCAAACTGTCGCCTGCCGGGCCCACATCCTTGTTGCGCACGCCGCCGAGCATCGCCTGGCTGATCTCCTGCAACTCCACCTGCGCGCGGCTGCCGAAGGCGACGATGGAGTTGGTGTCACCCATGTCGATCTCGGCCATGCGTTTGGTGATCTCGGCACTCACGGGCGCGTCCGCTTCGGCCATGGGCACGATGGCATTTGCATCCGCCGGCTCGGGCAGAATGACGGCAGTGACCTCTTCGACCATCTTGAGGTCTTCGGCGGCCTTTTCACGTGTGGTTTCGCTCATGGATAGTCCCCTGTTGTTGGGCGGCGTCAGTCGAGCCGCACCCCTTCGCGTTGCAGACGGTCCCGCAGGACCTCGATTTCGACCGTGAGGTCACTGTGGTCGTCCAGCATGAGTTTGGTGGTGCGGTTGGTGAAGTTCTGTTCCAGATCGTCGAGCAGCGCGAGGTAGTCCGCGCGGGCCTGCTCGTCCTGATTTCGGGCGTAGATGTCGGCGAATTTCACCGAGGCATCGCGGGCACCGAGCAGGTAGACGCCCAGATATTTGCGCGCTGCCGTCAGATCGCGCGGATCATCCTCAACCGTGCGGATCAGATCACGCACGACGGTCTGAAACTGCTCCATCCGGGCAGTGACGCGGCGGTCGCCCGCACGCTTCAAGGCATCCATCATGGCCAACAGATGCGCCTCCGCCTCGTCGACGACGCGTGCGACACGGTCCTGCTGGAACGTGTCGATGCCTTCCATGCCCTTGTCGGTCAGCGGATCAATGCCAAACGCCGCCACATGCAGGCCAGAGGCTGCGACACCGAAGAGCACGGCTGCGACGAGATTGCCATCATGGCTGAGCGCGGCCAGTGCGGTCCCGAGGCCTGCCATGCCTGCTGCTGCGATCTTGCGCGGCATGGCCGGGCGGCGGGCAACTTTTCTCTCGTGCCAGGCGGCTTCGGCCATCAGCCCGCCGCGCAAGAGCCATGCACCAAGCGCCAGCGCCGCCGTGCCCGCCAGACCAAGCGTCAACCCCAGCGCGCCTTGCGTGAGCGACATGAACAGCAGCACCACAGCGGGCAGAAACATCAGGTTCGCACGTGCGCCCACAGGGTCGACCTTGGCGCCCGAAAAGCCACCTTTTCGTGGCGCGGCACCCTCTGTCGGGGCACCCTGAGGGCTGTATTTTCCGCCGAACCGTTTGGCCATACCGTCAGAGACCACCCAGCAGGCCTGCGGCGACACCCGTCATCAGGACAAGCAGCGCCACAAAGGCAAATTTCTGCATCGTATTCGGCGTCATGTTGTCTCCCCGGACTGACGGTGCCTTGAATATATGCCCATGCGCGTCAGCATGCTACCCCGCTCTGCCGTGGGTTGCGCTTCCCGCCGGTTTTGGCGCGTCTCGGTTCCAAACTGGGGGCAGAGTGCGCAGGGCGGCAGGGGGAATTTTCCCCTTCAGGTCTCAGAACGCCGGGGTTTGGCCGGTTTCGAGGGGCGCGGGCGGCTGCGCCGCTGCCGGGTGGCGCGCTCGGGTGTCTTGCTCGGTTGCTCCTGTTCGAGACCCAGCTGGTCGCGCAAGATGCGGCGGCGCACCTCTTCGACCGCGCCCAGTTTCAGATCGCCCAGCTGGAAGGGCCCATAGCTGATGCGGATCAGCCGGTTCACAGTGAGGCCAATGTCCCCCAAGGCGCGTCTGATCTCGCGGTTCTTGCCTTCGCGCAGCCCGATGGTCAGCCAGGCGTTGGCACCCTGCTGCCGGTCCAGCGTCACGGTCATGGGTTGGAACTGCTCGCCTTCAACGATCAAGCCCTTGCGCAGCGGCGCCAACATGTCATCGGTGGGTCGCCCGTTCACCCGCACGCGGTAGCGGCGCAGCCAGCCGGTCGAGGGCAGCTCCAGCTTGCGTTTGACGCCGCCGTCATTGGTGAGCAGAAGCAGCCCTTCGGAATTCAGATCAAGCCGGCCCACGCTCATCACCCGTGGCATATCCTCCGGCAGGGCGGAATAGATCGTCTCGCGCCCTTTTTCATCACTGTCCGTGCTCACCAGCCCCGTGGGCTTGTGAAAGAGCCAGAGGCGCGGCGGCTCGGGTTCGGTCACAGGCGCGCCATCGACGGTGATCTTGTCAGCCCCCGTCACGTTCAGCGCGGGGCTGTCGATCATCTTGCCATTGACGGTGACGCGGCCTGCCGCGATCATACGTTCCGCTTCGCGGCGGCTGGCGACACCGGCGCGGCTGAGGATCTTGGCGATGCGGTCGCCTTTGGGTGGCTCTGGCTTGGACATGGACGTGCCTTAGCCGCTTTGCGGGGCTTGCGAAAGGGGGCGCTTTGCGGGCAACTGGACCTATGGAATTCAACACCCACATGCAGCAGGCTCTCAGCGAGGCGCGCGCGGCAGCCAAGCGCGGCGAGGTGCCGGTCGGTGCCGTGGTGGTGGACCCCTCCGGCGTGGTGGTGGCTGCAGCGGGCAACCGCACGCGCGAGCTGAATGACCCTACGGCGCATGCCGAGATGCTGGCCCTCCGCGCGGCCTGTGCCGCAGCGGGCTCGGAGCGGCTGGTGGACCACGCGCTTTACGTGACGCTGGAACCCTGCGCGATGTGCGCCGCAGCCATCGCGGCGGCGCGGGTGGCGCGCTTGTACTATGGCGCAAGCGATCCCAAGTCAGGCGGGGTCGCGCAGGGCGCACGGGTCTTTTCGCACCCGCAATGCCACCACGTGCCCGAGATCTTCGACGGCATCGCCGCCGCTGAATCCGAGGCTTACCTGCGCGCCTTCTTCACCGCCCGCAGGTAGGGCGGGCTTTCAGGCCGCCCTTGGCTGGGCGCAACGCGGGAGAGACAATATGGACTGGACGCGACAGATCGACAGCTACTGCGAAAGGCTCGACGCCTCTTATTGGGCCGAGCCGGTGAATGCGGTCACCAACCTCGCCTTTATTGTCGCTGCGCTGATCATGTGGCGGCGATCAGATGGCGACCGGCTGGCGCAGCTGCTCTGCATCGTGCTCTTCGCCATCGGGGTAGGTAGCTATCTCTTTCACACGCACGCACAAACCTGGGCGGCGATCGCGGATGTCACGCCGATCCTGCTTTACATCCTCATTTATATATACGCGATGAACCGGGTGGGCTGGGGGCTCAGCCTTTGGCCTGCGCTGGGGCTCACCGCGCTCTTCTTCCCTTACGCCTGGCTCACGGTGCCACTGTTCCAGAGGGTGCCGGGGATCGGCTCTTCTGCAGGCTACGCGCCGGTCGCGCTGCTCATCTTGATCTACGCTGCGCTGCTGCGCCACCGTGCGCCGGACCTCGCGCGGGGGCTGGCCATTGGCGCGGGTGTTCTCATCGCCTCCATCACCTTCCGCTCGCTCGATTTGCCGCTTTGCGGCCAGATCCCGCTGGGCACCCATTTCATGTGGCATCTGCTCAACGCGCTGATGCTGGGCTGGATGATAGAGGTTTACCTGCGCGCCGCTCTTGGCAAGGCGCGCGCGGGCGGATAAACGCCTGCCCAAAGCAGACGAGGAATTGCGATGTCCATTGACGAGAGCACAGCCGCCCGCGTGGCCAAACTCGCCCGGATCAAGGTGGAACCTGAGGCGCTGCCCGCGCTGGCGGGGGAGTTCAACACCATCCTGGGCTTCATCGAGCAGCTCAACGAAGTGGATATCGACGGCGTGGAGCCCATGACCTCCGTCACCCCGCAAGTGCTCAAGCGCCGGGCCGATGTCGTGACCGATGGCGACCAGCAAGCCAAAGTACTGTCGAACGCGCCTGATGCGCGCGAAGGCTTCTTTGCCGTGCCGAAGGTGGTTGAGTGATGAGCAAGCTGAACGAACTGACCCTGAGTGCCGCTCGCGACGCCCTACGCGCAGGCGAGACCACCTCGAAAGAACTGACCGAAGCCTGCCTTGGCGCCATTGAAGGGGCGGGGGCGCTCAACGCCTTTGTGCACCACACGCCTGAGATCGCCTTGGAGCGTGCTGCGGCCGCTGACGCGCGGCTCGCCAACGGCGACGCGCCCGCTATGTGCGGGCTGCCCATCGGGATCAAGGACCTCTTCTGCACCAAAGGCGTCGCCTCCCAGGCAGGCTCGCGCATCCTCGAAGGTTTTCTGCCGGAATATGAATCCACGGTGAGCCAAAACCTCGCGGACGCAGGCGCGGTCATGTTGGGTAAGCTCAACATGGACGAATTCGCCATGGGGTCCTCAAATGAGACCTCAACCTACGGCAACGCTGTGAACCCCTGGCGGCGCGGCAATGACGACGCGCAGCTGACCCCGGGCGGCTCGTCTGGCGGATCAGCCTCTGCCGTCGCGGCGGACCTCTGCCTCGCGGCCACCGGCACCGACACCGGCGGCTCCATCCGCCAGCCTGCAGCCTTCACCGGGACCGTGGGCATCAAGCCCACCTATGGGCGCTGCTCGCGCTGGGGCATCGTGGCCTTTGCCTCTTCGCTCGATCAGGCGGGTCCGATGACCAAATCGGTGCGCGATGCCGCGATCATGCTGGAGGCCATGTGCGGCCACGACCCGAAAGACAGCACCTCTGCCGACCTGCCCGTTCCAAACTTCGAGGCAGCGCTGAACGGTGACATCAAGGGCAAGAAAATCGGCATCCCCAAGGAATACCGGATGGACGGCATGCCGGAGGAGATCG
Source organism: Roseobacter cerasinus (assembly GCF_009811755.1). GTDB lineage: Bacteria > Pseudomonadota > Alphaproteobacteria > Rhodobacterales > Rhodobacteraceae > Roseobacter > Roseobacter cerasinus. Next base: position 252,663 of record NZ_BLIV01000001.1, on the reverse strand, counting down.
AGACACTCTGGCAGGACGGCATTGCAATGATGAAAGATGCAGGCGCCGAGATCGTGGATATCTCGCTGCCGCATACGAAATACGCGTTGCCCGCCTATTACGTGATTGCACCTGCCGAGGCGTCGTCCAACCTCGCGCGTTATGATGGCGTGCGCTACGGCCACCGCGCCAAACTGGACCAGGGTGACGGCATCACCGAGATGTACGAGAAAACCCGCGCGGAAGGCTTCGGGGATGAGGTCAAACGCCGGGTCATGATCGGCACCTATGTGCTGTCGGCGGGGTTCTACGACGCCTACTACAACCGGGCGCGCCGAGTTCGCACGCTGATCAAACGCGACTTCGAGCAGGTTTTTGCCCAAGGCATCGACGCGATCCTGACCCCGGCAACCCCCTCGGCGGCTTTTGGCCTGGGGGAAATGACAGATGCCGACCCGGTGGCGATGTATCTCAACGACGTCTTCACTGTGACGGTCAATCTGGCCGGTTTGCCTGGAATTGCGGTGCCTGCAGGGCTCGACAAGCAAGGCTTGCCCCTGGGCTTGCAACTCATCGGTCAACCTTGGGCGGAGGCAGATCTGCTCTGCGTTGCACATGTTCTTGAGCAGGCGGCGGGCTTTGTGGCCAAGCCTGCGAAATGGTGGTAATCTCCGCTGCCAGATGAGCAGAACAGGCAGAGATTTCATGACAGCACGGGTCGTTTTTGCAGCCCTCACCCTTGCCGCCTTGAGCGCCTGCGCCCCGCAGGTGCCAGACAGCGGGCAGGGTGTGGGGTTCGACAATTCTTTTGAAGCGCAGCGCCAGCGTGACGCAGCGCTTGCCGGAGGTGAGGTGGGCGTGCCCGGGGCCACAGACGCGCCCCTTCCCGGCTCGCCCGAGGACACAGCAGCTGCCACAACCCGCATTCTGGCTGAGACCCGCCCCGGCGCGCCGGACAGTGCTGAACTCAACTCAGGCGTGGCTCCGGTGCAGGCAAGCCCGTCCAACCCAGCGCCTGCGACGATCAACAACCCTGGGATCTCGGACGAAAACGATTTTGACGCGGTGGCCGAACGTCAAACCATCGAAAGTGACGCCGCCCGGATCGAGCGCAACCGCGCGCAATATGAGGTGGTGCAGCCTGAAGCGTTGCCGACCCGCCAAGGCGGCGAGCAACCCAATATCGTGGCCTTTGCGCTCGCCACCAGCCATCCCAAGGGGCAAAGCGTCTATGCCCGGGCCGGATTTGGCGGCGAGGGGCGCGCGGCGCGCAACTGTGCCGATTATGCTTCGCCCGATCTGGCACAGATCGATTTTCTCGCCCGCGGAGGCCCCACGCGGGATCGCAGAGGCCTTGACCCCGATGGCGATGGATATGCCTGCGACTGGGATCCGGCCCCCTTCCGCACGGCCTCCGAAGGCTGAACGTGATCGAGCGGCCCTCGCCGAACTTCGGGCCACGCCGCGACGGGCTGACACCGTCTATCATTGTGCTGCACTACACAGCCATGGCATCGGCTGAAGCTGCGATCCAGCGGCTGTGCGACCCCAAGGCTGAGGTGTCCGCACATTATGTCATCTGCCGGACGGGTGCTGTGACCCGGTTGGTCCCCGAAGACCAGCGCGCGTGGCACGCAGGGACCGGAGAATGGCGCGGATGGACGGACATCAATTCCCGTTCCATTGGCATTGAACTCGACAACGCCGGAGACCACCCATTCCCAGAGCCGCAAATGGCGGCGCTGGACGCGCTCTTGCGGGATATCTGCGCGCGCTGGCCGATTTCGCCGGAGAACATCATTGGCCACTCAGACATGGCCCCGGGCCGCAAAAGCGACCCGGGGCCGCGCTTCGGCTGGGCGCGCCTGGCGCGGCAAGGCCTTGCCGCGCCAGGCGCGCCCAGCCGCCCCCTGGCGGACGTCAGCGCCCAGCGGTTCCGGACGCTAGCGCAAGCTGCCGGGTTCACCGCCAACGTCGACGATGCCACGCTGCTCGCGGCTGTCCGCCTGCGGTTCCGCCCACATTCGCGCGGCCCTCTCAGCCAGGAGGATCTGGCTGTCTTGCCTGACACCGGCTGATTTCATTGTTCGTCAAATATGCCCGCCGGAGGCTTCCCAAGCTCTCACCCCATTGACGCCCGGCGAAATAACACGCATCACCGCCTTCGCGCGGAAGGCCGGATGGCCGCGGCGCCGGGCAACCGGGGTCGAGGAAAGTCCGGACTCCCAAAAGCAACGGTGCCGGGTAACGCCCGGGCAGGGCAACCTGACGGACAGCGCCACAGAAAACAGACCGCCGCAGCACTGCGGCAAGGGTGAAACGGTGGGGTAAGAGCCCACCGCGCCGCTGGCAACAGGGGCGGCACGGCAAGCCCCACCGGGAGCAATGCCAAATAGGGATCGCGCGTCGCAAGACGGGGCCGCTTTTGCCCCAGCAGATCCGGGTTGGCAGCTAGAGCCCTTGCGGTAACGCAGGGGCAAGAGGAATGGTCATCGAACCGGGGTTTGCGCCCTGGGGAACAGAATCCGGCTTACAGGCCTTCCGCGCATATCTTTTCGAAAAGGTGAGAGATGGACCTCAAAGGCAAAGTGGTGGTCGTGACCGGGGCAGCGATGGCATCAGGCGGCACATCTGCCTCAAACTGGGGCAGGCGCTCTGCAGGCTTGCCATCCTCGGGCGCAGTCCCGACCGTCTGAGCGCGGTCCGTGACGCGGTGCAGCCTGAAGCGCTGGCCTGCAGCTGCGATCCGCAGCAAAGCGGCGAGTTCACAGAGACTGCGCAGCAGAGCCGCGTGACCTTCGACGCGGTCGATGTCTTCATCAACAACGCAGGCGTCCGGCTCAGGGCCAGGCCTGCTGGATGCGATCTCGGAGGAGATGGTGGCAGCGACCTTGCAGACGAACCTCACTGGTACGATCCAGCTGACCCGTGCGCTTCTGCCCGCTTTGCGGGCGCGGGATGACGCAGCAATCCTGAACGTGATCTCCAAATCCGGCGTGGTCGCTCAGGCCGGGCAGTCGGTCTACACGGCGAGTAAATACGGCATGCGCGGCTTCACCGAGGTGCTGAAGGCCGATGAGGCGGAGACCGGCGTGCGGGTGGCGGGTCTATACCAGTCGGGCACCAATACCGAGATGTTTGCAAAAGCAGGGGAAGAGGTGCCGAACCACATCTTCACCGAACCGCAAGACCTGGCAGACGTGGTGGTTTTCATGCTGCCACGGCCGCCAAAGCTGTGGATGCATGACGTGCGCATTGAACTTTGACAGACACAAAGGCCCGAGCGCTGGCGGAGTGGAAAATCGAGGCTTTTGCGGTTGACTCGCGGCCACATCCGGGTAAAAGCCGGGCTTCAGGATTTTCAGCAGCCCGTCCCGCGCGAAGGGCCGCAGCAGGAGACACACCATGGCCAAGCCAACCACGATCAAGATTCGTCTGAACTCCTCGGCGGGGACAGGCCATTTCTACGTGACCAAAAAGAACGCACGCACCATGACCGAGAAGATGGTTGTGCGCAAATACGACCCGGTTGCGCGCAAGCACGTCGAGTATAAAGAAGGCAAGATCAAGTAAGATCGCCCTTTCCTTACCAAGGCTTCGAGGCTGCGCCCATGCGCGGCCTTTTTCGTTTTGGAGGCAGTATGAAACGCGTGATGATCGTGGGCGGCCCGGGCTCGGGCAAGAGCACGCTGGCCCGCTTTATGGGAGAGAGGACCGGTCTGCCGGTGCACCATATGGATCACCTGCATTGGATGCCCGGTTGGGCGGAACGGCCGCGTGCCGAAAAACTGGCCATGGCGCAGGCCATCGAGTGCTCGGATGCCTGGATCTTCGAAGGCGGCCTGTCGGCGACCTATGATCACAGAGCGGCATGTGCCGACACGCTCATCTGGTTGGACCTGCCGGTTTTTCTGCGCTTGTGGCGGGTCACGGCACGCATGTACCGCTACTATGGTCAGACCCGGCCTGATATGGCTGCGGGCTGCGTTGAAAAGCTGCACGGCGAGACGTTTGAGTTCTACCACTACATCTGGCGGACCCGGCGCAGCAATCCTGCGCGGTTGCAGGGGCTTATGGCGCGGCATCCGCATCTCGACTGTCATCACCTGACCTCACGGTCGCAAGTGGCGATTTTCATGCAAGACCTGGAAGCGCATGGAGCGTCAAGCTCCCCCAATTGAGCTTACAGTGCTATGAACCGGGGGGCTGCTCAGGGCCACCCGCTACGACAATAAAAAGGGCCGGTTCTTTTCAGAACCGGCCCCGGTAACGGCTATGATCCGATTATTCGCGATTGCCGAACAGTTGCAGCAGCATCATGAACATGTTGATGAAGTTCAGATACAGGCTCAGCGCGCCCATGATACCGGACTTCTGCAACCACTCCTGGTCGCCGTGATGCGCGTGCGCCAGATAAGTGTTCTTGATGTTCTGCGTGTCATAGGCGGTGAGGCCTGCGAAGATCAGCACACCGATCGCGGAGACGGCGAACATGATCGCGGGCGAGCCGATGAAGAAGTTCACGATCGAGGCCACGATAATCCCGATCAGACCCATGATCAGGAAGCTACCCCAGCCGGAGATATCCTTCTTGGTCGTATAGCCCCAGAGCGACAGGCTCGCGAAGGCGATGGAGGTCACCAGGAAGATCTGCGCAATCGAGAACCCGGTGAAGACCAGGAAGATCGAACTGATCGACAGACCCATGACGGCCGCAAAGACATAAAATACAGTCTGAGCTGTTGCCGCCGACATGCGGTTGATGCCAGCGCTGAAACCAAAGACGAAGATCAGCGGTGCAAACATCACCACCCACTTCAGAGGCGAGGTGTACAGCGCCGCGCCCAAGCTGGTGAGATACTGATCCGCTCCAATTTGCGCGACGCCTTGTGCCGGATCGCTGGTCACCGCGAGGCCGGAAATGGCCCAGGCAGCGGCAAATGTGATCAGCATGCCCACGGACATCGTGCCGTAGACCCTATTCATATGGGCGCGCAGCCCCTCATCAATCTGGGCGGCGCGGGATCCGGCTGCCTGCCGGATTGTATTCACGTCAGCCATTAAGACCTCCACTTGAAACTAGTCCGCGCGCAGACCTTCCGCGCGCTCTGCGCCAAATATCGGTGGCGGTTGCCTGTATTTCAAGGCTTTTCGGTCGGGATTGTGCCGGTTTGGTAAGAATTAGATACCAAATCCATAATTGTCATGCAGGGCGCAGATCCCGCAGGGGCCCATCACTGGTCTTTCCAGGTGTCCGGAACATCCCAAAAGCTGCGGCGCGCTTCGATTTCAGCGGCTTGGCTGTCGATGCCGATGTCTTGCAGGCCGCGGGCGTCCAGTCGCGCCAGCGCGCGGCGCGAGCGCCGGAGCGCCAGATAATCTGTCAGGCTGAATGCGCTGCGGCGAAGGGGCGCTGCGGCGCGCGATGAAATCATATCAATCAAAGCCATGATTCAGTTCCTTTCGTGATGTGTCGTTGTCATGTCATCAAGCTGCTTGATGTATATGACCAACTGTGGTTCATTTTGAAAACGAATGTTTGTGAACTCTTTCATCAGAGGTGTTGATATGAGAAATCTGGATGTGACCACCTTGCGCTCATTTGTTGCGGTCGCAGATGCAGGAGGGGTCACGCGGGCGGCCGGATTTCTGCATCTGACCCAGTCAGCGGTGTCGATGCAGCTGAAACGGCTGGAGGAGCTTTTGGACGTCGAACTGCTGGACCGGTCCGGCCGGACCATCGCGCTTACGGCGTCTGGAGAGCAGCTTTTGATCTACGCGCGTCGGATTGTTGCGCTGAACGATGAGGTGGTCGAGCGGCTGACCGATCAGGCTTATGAAGGCGAGATCGTGCTCGGTGTGCCGCATGACATCGTCTACCCGGTGATTCCGCAGGTGCTTAAACAGTTCCATGTGGCCTTTCCGAGGGTGCGTGTGAGGCTGATCTCCTCCTACACGCGCGCGCTGAAGGAGATGCATGAGAAAGGCGACTGCGATCTGATCCTGACGACCGAACGTGCGCTGGACCCGAAAGGCGAGATTTTGGGCGACAAGCCGCTGCGCTGGATCGGCGCACCGGGGGGCACCGCCTGGCGGCAGACGCCCCTGCGGCTGGCCTTCGGGCGCCAGTGCACCTTTCGCCCTCATGTGGTTGAGGCGCTGGATCTGGCCGGCATTCCCTGGGAGATCATGGTGGAGACCGAAAGTGACCGGACGATCGAGGCGACGGTCAGCGCCGATCTTGCCATTCATACGATGATCGAGGGGACCGAGCCGCCGCATCTTGAACGGGTCGATCATGGGGGCGCGTTGCCCGAACTGCCCAACCAGTTGATCAATCTCTATGGCGCGCACTCCGTCAAAAACGTCATGCACAGCACGCTGGCGGATTTCCTGCGGCGCGCGTTTGCAAAGCCCGAGGCCGCGCGGTTGAAGATTGTCTGAGCCACCTCCGACGGAGATATCTGCAAGATTCGGGGCGAATTTGGCGCGTAATTTGCCCCGACACGCCTTGCATATTTCGCTTGGCCCGGCGGGATTTCGCCAATCTCGGTGGAAATAGGCGAATTCTGGCGCTGGCGGCCGAGGCTCAGCACGGTCTTGCAGCGTCATGGGCGGAAATTCTAGCTTGCGGGGAAAAAACAGCATCAGACCCGTCAAAATCAACTCTTGATTGAGTAAAATCGGCGAAAGTTACGGATATCCCGAAAATTTTAGACGAATAGTGGGACGGCCCTCTCGGTCTCAAAAAGGGCTGATTTCTATGGGAAAGACGCGCTTAGATTGATCTGGAGCGGGCTCGGTTCACGCTATGGGGCGGGGATTGTCATTGATCAGAGGCCGATTTTCCTTATTGTTCTGGCCCAGAATGGTTTGTGGTGATCGCGGCTAGGTTGTGCCAAGGATGCAGTCCGGTCGAGAGACCACCTTTTTACAAGGTTAATGCAAGGGATAAGCAAATGGTACATGTCGTAGATGCTCATGTTGGAAAGCGTATTCGCCAACGGCGCTGGCTGGTCGGAATGACTCAGCAAAAGCTTGCCGAATGCGTCGGGATCAAGTTCCAGCAGATTCAGAAATACGAAACCGGTGCCAATCGTGTGAGCGCGTCCCGGCTTTGGGACATTGCAGATGCGCTTGAGGTGGATGTCGCATTTTTCTTTGAGGGTCTGAAATCCGATCAGGACGGCCCGGTCGAAGAGCAATCGATCCCGACGGATATGATGGGGGATAAGGAGGCCATGGATCTGGTGCGCTCCTACTACGCGATCCCTGAAAATCAGCGCCGCCGTCTTTTCGAACTGGCGCGTGTCCTGAGTGACGTCGCCTGAGCGCAAAGCGCATGAAATCCATGCAATGGCTCTGAGCGGGTCTTGCGCCTGATGGGTGCGGCTGGCACCAAGGAGCGATGACCCGCGAATGTTTGCTACACGAGAGTGCTGAAATTGACGCCACGGCGCAGCGGATGGCTGATGCGGCGCGGCAAGCCATCTTGCCGTTTTTTCGCCAACCGGATTTGTTGACCGACAATAAGCTGGCAGGTGGCTACGACCCGGTCACCGAGGCGGATCGCGCCGCCGAGACAGCGATGCGTGCTATTCTGGCAGAAAGCCGCCCCGACGATGCGATTCTGGGTGAAGAGTTTGGCCGGGCAGAGGGCACCTCGGGCCTGACCTGGGTGCTAGACCCCATCGATGGCACCCGTGCCTTTGTGAGTGGTACGCCAACCTGGGGTGTCCTGATTGCGGTGTCTGACAACAGCGGGCCTTTTTACGGGCTGATCGATCAACCCTACATCGGTGAGCGGTTTGTCGGCCACGGCGCGCAGGCCTGGATGCAGGGGCCGCTTGGCCAGCGGGCGCTGTCGACCCGCCCGACGACGCGGCTTGATCAGGCGACGCTGCTCACCACCTTTCCCGAAGTGGGCAGCGCCGAAGAGGGTGCGGCCTTTCACGCCGTGGCCCAGCAGGTGAAGCTCACCCGCTACGGGATGGATTGCTATGGCTACGCTCTTTTGGCGGCGGGGCAGGTTGATCTGGTGATTGAAGCGGGGTTGCAGGCCTATGACATTCAGGCCCCCATCGCGCTTATCCAGGCTGCTGGGGGTGTGGTCACAGACTGGGACGGCGCCCCGGCGCATGAGGGTGGGCGGGCGTTGGCGGCCGCAAACCCGGATATCCATGCTGCGGCGCTGACGGTCTTGCGCGACAGCCTGGCATGAGTCGGCTTCTGCTGCGCGGTGCCGATCATCTGTTGACGATGGATGACGATCGCCGCGAACTGACCGGCGCGGATGTTCTGATCGAAAACGGTGTGATTGCCGAGATCGGTGCCGGGTTGCAGGCTGATGCGCCGGTCATTGATGCCGGGGGCTGTGTGATCACGCCCGGCTTGACCAACACGCACCATCACCTTTATCAGAGCCTGACACGGGCCGTGCCCGCAGCGCAGGACGCCCTGCTCTTTGGCTGGCTTGAGACGCTCTATCCGATCTGGGCGCGCTTTACTCCGGAGCATATGTTTACCTCTGCACAGGTTGGTCTGGCGGAGCTGGCGCTGTCCGGCTGTAGCCTGAGCAGTGATCACCTCTATCTCTATCCAAATGGCGCGCGACTGGAGGATACCATTCATGCGGCTGCAGAGGTCGGCCTGCGGTTCCAGCCCACACGCGGCGCGATGAGCATTGGCCGCTCGCAAGGCGGTTTGCCCCCCGATGATCTGGTGGAGCGGGAGGCGGATATACTGGAAGACTGCATCCGCGTGATCGACGCCTTCCATGATCCGGCACCGGGGTCGATGTGTCGGGTGGGGGTCGCGCCCTGTTCGCCCTTCTCGGTCACCCGCGATCTGATGCGCGAGGCGGCGCTGTTGGCGCGGGACAAAGGCGTAATGCTTCATACGCATCTGGCTGAGAACGATGAGGATATCGCCTATTCGCTGGAGACCTTCGGCTGCAGGCCCGGGCAATACGCGCAAGAGCTTGACTGGGTCGGGCCCGATGTGTGGCACGCGCATTGCGTCAAGCTCGATGCGGAGGAGATTGCGCTCTTTGCGCAGACGGGGACGGGTGTGGCGCATTGCCCCTGCTCAAACTGCCGCCTGGGCAGTGGGATCGCACCGGTGCGGCAGATGCGGGAGGCGGGGGTGCCGGTTGGGCTGGGCGTCGATGGCTCAGCCAGCAATGACGCTGGCAATCTGGTGGCCGAGGCGCGACAGGCGATGTTGCTGCAGCGGGTGGCGCAAGGCGCGGATGCCATGAGCGCCCGCGCCGCACTGGAGATTGCCACGCGGGGTGGGGCTGATGTGCTGGGGCGGCCTGAGTGTGGGCGTATTGCGGTGGGTGCGCGGGCGGATATTGCGGTCTGGGATGCGTCGGGCATTGAGACTGCGGGCAGTTGGGACCCCGCGGCGCTGTTGTTGGCTGGACCGACGGTCGTGCATGATCTGATTGTGGAAGGCCGCGAGGTCGTGCGCGACGGGCAGGTGGTGACACTGGATATGCCGGGGCTGATTGCGCGGCAGACCCGGCTTGCGCATCAGTTGATGGACCGGCTTTGATGCGCTGGTGTGTGCTGCTGTTCTCTGTGTTGCTTGGCGCGGCGGCAGCGGCGGACCCGCGCGCCACCGACGTCTTGAATGACTATCGCGCGGCTGCTGGGCGCGCGTCGCTGACCTATTCGGCAGCGCTTGAGGCCGCCGCTCTGGCGCATGCGCGGGACATGGCGCGGGTGGGTTTCTTTGACCATCGGGGCAGTGATGGGTCAGGCGTGGGAGAGCGCGTCGCCCGACAGGGCTACGGCTGGTGCTTTGTGGCTGAGAATATCGCAAAGGGGCAGGGCAGTCTCGACGCGGTCATGCAGGCCTGGGCGGGCTCGCGTGGCCACCGGCGGAACATGTTGTCACGCCAAGCGCGGGAATTTGCACTGGTTGAGGCGCCGGGACGCATCTGGGTCATGGTGCTGGCAGCCCCTGGGTGTTGAGCCGGCGGCGCGTTTGGCAGGCAGGCCCTCCGGGGGGGATATTTTTAGCCAGAAGAAGCGGCGTGTCGGTGTCCGGCAATCCAGACATCAGCGATGGCGCGGTCATCGCCCATCATGAGGGTGGGGAAGAGTACTTCCCAAACACTCCGGGCCTGGCCGGCGCGTTGTGCGATGGCCGGGGTGGAGGCCAGATCCAGGATGGTGAGGTCGGCCTCGTAACCTGGTGCCAGCCTGCCGATTTTCTCATGCAAGTGCAGGCTGCGGGCTGAGCCTGCGGTGGCGAGCCAGATCAGCTGTGCCGGGTGCAGGGCTGTGCCGCGCAGTTGCGCGATTTCATAGGCCGCGGCCATGGTGCGGAGCATGGAAAAGGAGGAGCCGCCGCCGGTGTCGGTGGCCAGCCCAAGCGGGATTTGGCGCGCGGCGAGGCCTGCGACATCCATCAGGCCGGAGCCGATGAAGGTGTTCGAGGTGGGGCAGTGGATCAGGGCCGCGCCGCTTTCGGTGATGCGATCGATTTCGCGCGGCTCAAGGTGGATCGCGTGACCGAGGATTGCGCGGGGCCCCAGTAGCCCGTGCATCTCATATGTGTCGAGGTAATCGCGGGCGTTTGAGAAGAGGTCACGGACCCAGGCGATTTCATCGGGTTGCTCGCTGAGGTGCGTTTGCATCGGGCAGTCGGGGTGTTCGGCCCAGAGTGCGCCCAGGGCGCTGAGTTGGTCTGGTGTTGAGGTGGGCGAGAAACGCGGAGTGATGGCGTAGGTCGCGCGGCCTTGTCCGTGCCACCGCGTTAGCAGGGCCTTGCTGTCATCATAGGCGGACTGGGCCGTATCTCGCAGGCCGTCCGGCGCGTTGCGGTCCATGCAGGTCTTGCCCGCCACCGAGCGCAGGCCGCGTGTGGCGGCGGCGTCAAAAAACGCATCGACGCTATGCGCGTGAATGGTTGTGTAGGAGCACATGGTTGTCGTGCCATGATCCAGTGCGAGATCCAGGTAGCGCGCGGCGATCTGGCGGGCATAGTCGGGGTTGGCCAGCCGCATCTCTTCGGGGAAGGTGTAGCTGTTCAGCCAGTCGATGAGCTGCTTGCCCCAGCTCGCGATGATGGCCGTTTGTGGGTAGTGCACATGGGCGTCCACAAACCCCGGGCAGATCAGATGTGTGCCGTAGTCTTGCACCTGCGCCTGAGGGTGATCGCAAAGCAGGTCATTGCGGTTGCCAACGGCGCGGATCATCCCATCTTCGATCAGCAGGGCGCCTGCGCTGTTGATGTGGATCACCTCCTGCCAGGGTTCAAGAAACGGGTTACCGTCCGCAACAAAGGTCTGGCCAAGAAGGAGGGTCTGTGTGCGCATGCCCTCTGTCTAGGCACTTCGCCGGGCGGCGACAATGTGGAAATGCGGTGCCATTGTGTCCGGCAAATCGGCCCCTTATGGTCCGCGCAAACCAGGGGAGACGCGCATGTCAGATCAGTCCGCCGAGCTGGAGCCGGAGCGTGAAGACGACGCCTATGTGCTGGGTCCGAAGGCGGTTGCGGCGATCCTCTATGCGGTGGACATCGACGACAGCGCCAAGCTGACGGAGCTGATGGAGCCGCTGCACCCAGCGGACATCGCCGACCTTCTGGAACAGATCAACGCCTTTGATCGCTCGCGGCTGGTGCGGCTTTACGGGCGCGAGTTTGACGGCGAGATCCTGTCGGAACTGGACGAGTCGATCCGCGAAGAGGTCATCGGCGTTCTGACCCCGCAGGTGCTTAGCCAGGCCGTGCGCGACATGGATAGCGACGATGTCGTCGATCTGGTGGAGGATCTGGAGGATCACCAGCAGGAGGCGATCCTGGATGCGCTGCCCGATGCAGACCGCGTGGCGGTGCAGCAGGCGCTGAGCTATCCGGAATATTCCGCAGGCCGTCTGATGCAGCGCGAGCTGGTCATGGCGCCTGAGCATTGGACGGTGGGGCAGGCCATCGACCATTTGCGCGCCACGCCCGAGGACGAGCTGCCTGCGCAGTTTTATCACATCGTGTTGGTCGACCCGCGCCTGCACCCGATCGGGAATGTCACTTTGGGTAAGCTTATGCGCTCCAAGCGCGAGACGCGGCTGATCGACATCAAGGAAGAGACCTTTCAGGTCATCCCCGTCCAGCAGGACGAATCCGACGTGGCCTATGCCTTCAACCAGTATCACTTGATTTCCGCGCCCGTGGTGGATGACGAGGAGCGGCTGATTGGGGTGATCACCATTGATGATGCGATGGTGGTGCTCGATGAGGAACATGAGGAAGATATCCTGCGCCTCGCCGGTGTGGGGGAAGGCTCGCTCTCGGACCGGGTGGTGGAGACCACCAAGCAGCGCCTGCCCTGGCTGGCGGTGAACCTTGTGACAGCCATTGCGGCCAGCCTTGTGATCGCCCAGTTCGAGGTCGCGATTGCGCAGATCGTGGCGCTGGCAGTGCTCATGCCCATTGTGGCCTCGATGGGGGGGAACGCGGGCACACAGTCCCTGACTGTGGCCGTGCGGGCGATTGCCACTAAGGACCTGACCGGCGCCAACGTCTGGCGGGTGATCCGGCGTGAGGTGCTGGTGGGGCTGATCAATGGCGTGATCTTTGCGGTGGTGATGGGCATCGTGGGCCTGCTGTGGTTCGGCTCGCCCGCCTTGGGCTATGTCATCGCCGCGGCAATGGTGATCAACCTGGTAGTGGCCGGGCTTGCAGGCACAGTGATCCCGGTGATCCTAGACCGCGTCGGCGTTGACCCGGCGCTGGCCTCCGGGGCCTTTGTGACTACGGTCACGGATGTGGTGGGCTTTTTTGCCTTCCTCGGGCTGGCCGTCGTGGTGCTGCTATGAGCGATCTGGCAGCTGAAAAGGCAACGGCACGCGCCGAGGGGTTTGCGCGCCGCAAAGCGGCACATGCAGCGGATCCCGGTACGGGCGCCGCGGTGCTCTCCAGCTTTCTGGCGGGGCATCGTGGTGTGCCGCTCTCAGGCTATATGCCCATCCGGACGGAGATTGACCCGCTGCCTGCCATGGCCGAGGCAGCCGCTTATGGGCCCGTGGGTATTCCTGTGATCCTGGGCGCTGGGCAGCCCCTGAAATTCGCCCGTTGGGAGCCAGAGATGCCGCTGGTCGAGGGCGCCTTTGGCGCGCGCATTCCCGAAACACCGGAGTTCTTTGAGCCAGAGATCGTGATTGTCCCGCTGGTGGCCTTTGATTTGCGCGGTGGGCGCCTGGGCTATGGCGGCGGCTTTTATGACCGGACATTGGAGCTGTTGCGGGCCAAACGCCCGACGCTGGCGGTGGGTTTTGCCTATGCGGGGCAGGAGGCCCATGCCCTGCCGCTGGAGCCCACGGATCAGAGGCTTGATTTCATCGTGACCGAAACGGGCATGGCGGACCTGCGTCAGTCTTCGCCGACCTCATAGGTCAGAATATCTCCAGGCTGGCAGTCGAGCGCATCGCAGATCCGGGCCAGCGTTTCAAAGCGCACGCCTTTCACCTTGCCGGACTTCAGTAGCGAGACGTTCTGCTCGGTGATGCCCACCCGCTCGGCCAGCTCTTTCGATCGCATCTTTCGGCGCGCAAGCATCACGTCCAGCGTCACGATGATGCGCCGCCCTGCGTCTTGATCTGTCTCAGACAAAAGCCTTGTTTTCCTCCGCCAGATGCGCAGCGTCACCCATGATATGGCCCAGAGCCACCAGCATGAGCCCCAGAATGATGGCATAGATGTCGCCTTCCTCAGCGCCAAGCCTAAAGGTGATGCCCGTCGGATCCGCCCAGTAGCGCAGGGTGGCCCCCGCGATGCCATCAACGATCATGCTCACCGGCGCAATCAGAACCAGCACCCACCCGACGCGGCGCAGCCGAAGGGCCGTGCGCTCCGTGAAGATGCCTGATCCGTCGCGAATACCGGCAAAGAGCTGGCGGATCAGCAGCATCATCGCTGCGGCCATGAAATCTGTGGTCAGCCAGATCAGCGAGGCAAGCAGGGCGCTGGCGGTGGTCAGCGGCAGGCTGCCGATCTCCAGTTCCAGCTGCTCCGCCATTTCCCGTCCCAGATGCTGAGGATCGCTGATCGACAGGAAAATGAAATAGGCGGCAAAGAGCAGTGCAAGACACAGGGCCAATGTGCTGAACCAGACCCCCGCAAGGGCAGTGGCGGCGATCTTTGTCTGTCGGTCGAGATAGTCGGTCACGGCTACGAACTCCAAATAAAACTAAGCTTGCATAAATTATCGTAAAACAATAATTCATATAAGCACAAGGTTAACAATTCGCCTGTCTTCCATATTGTATGAGGACTCACATGGTTTATCGAGAGTTGTTTTTATCGGCTGGCATCCTGCTGGCCCTGGTGTTGCCCGCCGACGCCCGCGAGCGTTGGACTGGGCCCTATGTTGGGTTGTCCATCGACAGTATTGAAACAGCCTCTGAAATCGAAGGCAGCGGCGCGCATGATCTGTCGGACAAGGGGGTGCACTTTGGCATCTATGCAGGCTACGGGCGTCGCGGGCGGGGCAATCTGATCTGGACGCCCGAGGTGATGCTGTCCACCCTGGAGACCCAGGGCGGCGCGTCGGATGCAACCTTTGGCACCACGCGGTTTGACGGGTCTTTCCTGCTCGAACCTCGCATTCGCGTGGGTTTTGCAAGCGATCAGCTCTATTACTATGGGCTTGTCGGTCTCGGCATCACCGATGCGGGGCTGCGGCCTGCGGGGGCGGGGGATGATGATCTGATCGGGTCGTTTGGCGTGGGCCTCGGCGCGGAGTTTGCGATTGACGACAGGTGGTCGACCCGGCTTGAAGCGGTGTATTACCGATGGGAGGCTTCGGAGCAAGACTTCAACGGGCAAAGGCGGGACACCGAGAGTGACGCAACCGTCCTTCGCATTGGTCTCACGCGGCGGTTCTGACACGCGCATTGTGCCCGGCGCCGGTGTTGGTGCACCGGGCCCGACGTAAGGGAGCGTCATCCGCCCCTTGCCCTTGCGCGGTTTGCACCCTACCCATCCCGCATGAAGCTCATGTTCCTCGGAGATGTGATGGGCCGCGCCGGGCGCCGCGCCATCACGGAAAACCTGCCGCGCTTGCGCCAGGAGTGGAAGCTCGATTTCATTGTGGTCAATGGCGAGAATGCCACCTCGGGCATTGGCCTTTCCGGCGCGCACGCCAAGACACTGCTGGAGGCGGGGGCGGATTGCATCACGCTGGGCGATCACGCCTTTGATCAGAAGGACATGCTGCGGTTTATCGAGCAGGAGCCACGTGTGATCCGTCCGCTCAACTTCTCCAAGGCGGCGCCCGGAAAGGGTGCGCGGCTCTTCACGGCGCAGAACGGGCGCAAGGTGCTGGTGGCGCAGGCGCTGGGGCAGGTGTTCATGAAGCGCCCCTTTGATGATCCGTTTTCAGCGCTGGAGCCGGTGCTCAAGACGCATCCTCTGGGCGGGCAGGCGGCGGCGGTGATCGTGGACATTCACTGCGAAGCCACGTCTGAGAAGATGGCCATGGGTCATTTCTGCGACGGGCGGGCGAGCCTTGTTGTGGGCACCCACACCCATGTGCCGACGGCGGATGCCATGGTGCTGCCCGGCGGGACGGGGTATTTGACCGATGCGGGCATGTGCGGCGACTACAACTCGGTGATCGGGATGGACAAGGCAGAACCTTTGCGGCGCTTCATCACCGGCATGCCGCGCGAGCGGTTCACACCGGCCGCTGGTGAGGCAACACTCTCCGGTGTCTATGTGGAGACCGACGATCGGACCGGCAAAGCCACGCGCATCGCCATGGTGCGCAACGGAGGGCTGCTGGAGGCTGCCGCGCCGTGAGCCTGTCACGCCGCGAGATCCTCTTGTGCACCGGCGTTCTGATCCTGCTGGGGGCGGGCTGGGGTATGACCCAACCGCTGACGAAAATAGCGGTGTCCACCGGATACAAACACTTTGGCCTGATCTTCTGGCAGCTCTTCATTGGCGCCGCGCTGATGGCTGTTATATGTGCGATCCGGGGTACAAAGCTGCCACGCGGGCGGGCGCAGATCAGCATTTGCCTGATGGTCGCGCTGGTGGGCACAATGATCCCGAACACGACCTCCTATCAGGCAGCGGTGCATTTGCCGGCTGGCATCCTGTCGATCCTGTTGTCGATGGTGCCCATGTGGGCCTTTCCGATTGCTCTGATGATGGGGCTGGACCAGTTCTCGTGGCGCCGGTTCCTTGGCTTGGCGCTGGGGCTTTGCGGTGTGCTTTTGATCGCCGCACCCGGCGCCTCGGCGATGGATCTGGCGGTGTTCTGGGTGTTGATCGGGTTGATCAGCGGCATTTGCTATGGGTTTGAGGGCAATCTGGTCGCCAAGTTTGGCACCGCTGGGATGGACCCGTTCCAGGTGCTCTATGGGGCCTCGCTCATGGGGGCTGTGATCATGCTGCCGGTTGCGCTGGCCTCAACGCAGTGGATCCCGGCGGCAGAACTGCTGACCCGCGAAGGGCAGGCGCTGGTTCTGGCCTCGGTGATCCATGTGGTGGTCTATGCGGGCTATGTCTGGATGGTGGGGCGTGCAGGCTCTGTTTTTGCGGTGCAGGTGAGCTATCTGGTGACCGGTTTCGGGGTCATCTGGGCCAAGCTGATCCTGAATGAGAGCTATTCGAGTGGCATCTGGGCGGCGCTGCTGTTGATGTTTGCAGGCATGTATCTGGTCCAGCCGCGCGCAAAAGCCGCGCTTGCCCCGGCCTGAGCAATCCGCCACACTTACCGCAGGTTGAATGCTGCCAGAGGTGCTATCCCCTTGACACCCTTGATTGAATTGTCGCCGAACACCGGTGCGTTCCTCACGTTGGGCGTTGTGGCGGTGATGTTCGCTCTCTTTGTGCGCGAAACCTTTCCGACCGAGGTGGTGGCGATTGCGGGCTCGGCGCTGATGCTGCTGTTGGGCGTTCTTCCTTACGACACCGCGCTGGCGGTGCTGAGCAACCCGGCGCCCTGGACCATCGCTGCGATGTTCATCGTAATGGGCGCGTTGGTGCGCACAGGCGCGCTCGAAGTGCTGACCCAGATGGCCGAGCGCTACGCCAAGACGCATCCGCGTGGCGCTGTGGTGGGCGTGCTGTTGTCGGTCATGGGGGCGTCAGCGATCATGAACAACACGCCCGTCGTTGTAGTCATGATCCCGGTGGTGGTGCAGCTCAGCCAGACGCTGGGGGCGAAGGCGTCCAAGCTGCTGATCCCGCTGAGCTATGCGGCGATCATGGGCGGCTCGCTCACGTTGATCGGGACCTCGACCAACCTGCTGGTGGACGGCGTGGCCCGCACGCAAGGGCTGGAGCCCTTCACGATCTTCGAGATTCTGCCCATCGGCCTCGTCGTTTGCGTCTGGGGGCTGACCTATCTTGCGCTCTTCGGTCGGCGGCTGCTGCCGGACCGGGACAGCATGGCGAACATGCTCTCGGACCGCTCAAAGATGAAGTTCTTCACCGAGGCCGTGATCCCGCCGGAGTCGAACCTCATTGGGCGTGAAGTGCTGGGCGTGCAGCTTTTCAAGCGTGAGGGTGTGAGGCTGGTTGACGTGATCCGGGGCGACGCCTCGTTGCGGCGGAACCTGCAAGGGGTAGAGCTGCAAGTGGGCGACCGCGTCGTGCTGCGCACCCAGATGACCGAGCTTCTGAGCCTGCAGGCCACCAAGGAGCTCAAACGGGTCGATCAGGTCTCGGCAGTCGAGACCACCACAGTCGAGGTGCTGATCACGCCGGGCTGCCGGATGGTGGGTCGCAGCCTTGGCAGGATGCGGCTCCGGCGGCGCTACGGCGTCTACACACTTGCCGTGCATCGGCGCAATCAGAACATCGGGCGGCAGCTCGATGATCTGGTGGTCAAGGTCGGCGACACACTGCTGCTGGAAGGCGCGCCGGAGGATATCCAGCGGCTCGCGGCGGATATGGAGATGGTGGATGTCTCTCAACCCTCCGCCCGTGCCTTCCGGCGCAGCCACGCGCCCATTGCGATCCTAGCGCTGGTGGGGATCGTAGCGCTGGCCGCTTTCGACGTGGCCCCCATCCTGCTGCTGGCAATCCTCGCCGTGGCGCTGGTGCTGGTCACCGGCTGCATCGACGCGGATGAGGCGTTTTCCTTCGTCGATGGGCGGCTGCTTGCGTTAATCTTTGCCATGCTCTCGGTTGGTGCCGCGTTGCAGCATTCGGGGGCGGTGGCGCTGATCGTCGATGCGGTCTCGCCCACCCTGATGACGATGCCGCCAACGCTGGTGGTACTGGTGGTGTTTGTGATGACGTCGACCCTGACCGAGATCGTCTCGAACAATGCGGTGGCGGTCATCATGACGCCATTGGCGATTGGTCTCGGCACGGCGCTTGGCCTCGATCCGCGCCCGCTGGTGGTGGCTGTGATGATCGCGGCCTCCTGTGCCTTCGCGACCCCCATCGGCTATCAGACCAACACGCTGGTCTACGGCCCGGGCGGCTATCGCTTCACCGATTTCCTGCGCGTGGGCGCCCCCCTCAACCTGAGTATGGGGCTGATCGTATCGATGGTCATCCCGCTGATCTGGCCGCTTTGACGGCGCATGCTGCTATGCAGAAAATGCAGATCAGCTTTTCCCTTTTGCACGTTGTTTGTTAACGGTTTCGACATCATGTTGGCGCTATCAGAACATCCGGTTTTGATGAAAGGACGCAACATGAATAGCATCATTACAAGACTGAAGACCGCGGCCGCGAAACGGGCCGAATTCAACCGCACCTATCACGAGCTGCGGCACATGCCACGCGACACGGCGATTGATCTGGGGATGTTCCCGGAAGACGCTTACGATGTGGCCTACGCGCACGTTTACGGACGCTGAGCCAAAGGGCGTCAGAAGGCGCCGACGATATTCCCGACCCGCATTCGGTGCCCCGGATGCGGGTCTTTTTTTTGCCCTGACGTCAAAGCGGCCAGACAATCAGGATCATCGGGATGGAGACAGCCACGACGATGATCTCAAGCGGCAGCCCCATGCGCCAGTAATCGCCGAACCCGTACCCACCCGGGCCGAGGATCAGCGTGTTGTTCTTGTGCCCGATGGGGGTGAGAAAGGCGGAGGAGGCCGCAACCGCCACGGCCATCAGGAACGGGTCGGGCGAGACATCGAGGCTCTGCGCCATCTGGATGCCCACAGGGGCGGCGACGATTGTGGTGGCGGTGTTGTTGAGCACATCCGACAGCGTCATGGTCACCACCATCAGCACGGTGAGCACCGCCCAGGCTGGCAAACCGCCAGTCCAGGAGACAAGCGCGCCCGCGATCAATTCCGTGCCGCCCGAGCTTTCCAGCGCCGCGCCCAGGGGGATCATGGAGCCCAGCAGCACGACCACGGGCCAGTTGATCTGATCGTAAAGCTCGCTCAAGGGCACAATGCGCGTGAGCACATAGGCCACCACGACCAGTCCTAGTGCTATGGGCAGGTAGAGTAGCCCGACGCTGGCCGCAGCCACTGCCCCGGCAAAAAGCCCGATGGCCAGCCACACTTTGCGGTTCTCGGTCACGGCGAGGCCACGGTTGGCCAGCGGCAGGCAGCCCAGCCAGTCGGTCACATCCGGGCCGGTGTCGCGCGGCACGAGCAGCAAGAGGATATCGCCGGTCTGCACCACCGTCTTGCGCAGGTGCTTGGTGATCCGCTTGCCCTGGCGCGAGATGCCCAGCAACACGGTGCGCTGGCGCCAGGCCAGGCCAATGGCCTGCGCCGTCTTGCCATTGATGCGCGCGCCCTCGGGCACGACGACCTCGATGATTTCGACACCATCGCCATCTGCGCGCAGGGCTTCCTCGCGTTTGGCGTCGGCCACGGCCAGATCGAGGCTGCTGCGGAATTCATCCAGCGCGTCGGGCGTCGCTTCCAGTACCAGCGCGTCTCCGGCCTGCAGCATGGCGTTGCGGGCGGGTCCATAGCGGCGCTTGCCGTCGCGGATGAGGCCCAGGATGGCCACATCCGCCTTGTCCGCCGCCTCGGACAGCTCTGCCACGCGCTTGCCGATCTGCTTGTTGCCCTCGGGTACCGTCAACTCGGCGATGTACTGGGACAGGTCAGCTTCGGCGGTGGTTGCAGTGTCTCCCTGAGGGATCAGCCGCCAGCCAATCAGGGCGACAAATGCCAGCCCGGCGAGTGCTGCGGCCGCGCCCACGGGGGCGAAGTCGAACATGGCAAAGGGCGTGCCAAGCGCATCTTCGCGGATCGACGCGATGATGATGTTGGGCGGTGTGCCGATCAGCGTGGCCATGCCCCCGAGGATGGTTGCAAAGCTCAGCGGCATGAGGCTGAGGCCCGCCGGGCGCCCCGCCTTGCGCGCGGTCTGGATGTCGACAGGCATGAGCAGGGCGAGGGCCGCGACATTGTTCATGAAGGCCGAGAGCACGCCGCCGATGGCGCCCATCAGCGCGATATGCGCGCCCAGGGCGCGAGAGGCATCCACCAGCGTGCGGGTGATCAGGAACACCGCGCCCGACCGGACCAGCCCGGCAGAGACCACCAGCACGAGAGCGACGACAAGGGTAGCCGGGTGACCGAAACCGGAAAAGGCGTCCTCGGTCGGGACCACGCCCAGAACCACGCCGAGCATCAGCGCGGAAAAGGCAACGATATCGTAGCGAAAGCGCCCCCAGAGCAGCAGCCCAAAGACCGCGCCAAAGAGCGCGAAAAGGATGATCTGGTCTTGTGTCAAACGGGCTGCTCCACGCTCTTGATTTCGCGATGTGTTTTACCTCAACTGCGGTTATGTCCGATTTGAAGTTTTTAATCACCAATGGATTTCTGGAGGCGCTGGAGAAGGCGGGCAAGCTCGCCCCGCGCGCGGCGTCCAGGGCCAAGGTGCGGATTTTCAAGCTGAAGCGGTATCTCGACGCGGTGGAGCACAGCTGGCGCACCCCGGATCATCTGCGCTGGAGCCATGTGGCCGAGGCGCAGCATGTGAAAAGCGCCTATCCGCCGCCCGAATTCGGGGCCTTCCTAGCCAATCTGGAGAAACCTGTTCTGTTTCAAAGCATTGACGGGCTCGATGATCCGGATGCGGAGGGGTATTTTGCGCGGTTTCGCGCGCGGAAGTTCGATCTGGCCTGTGTCGTGCTCTACACCGAGCAACCGAAGAGGCGGTTGGCCTTCCTCAGTGTTGGGTCGCTGGCCGACTGCACGCGGAGCCTCGATGATCTGCAGAATGCGGTGGCCGCGCGCAAGGTGATCGCGGAACTGCGCGCGGTTACCAGAGACTAACCGCGTCGGGCGCTGAAATCTTGACAGGTGGCGGTTCATGGCTTAGGTGTTGCTTTGCAAGGCAACAGTTTTCGACCACCAGATGAAAGGTGATGCATGACTGATGTACAGATCAACGCGGGCAGCGGGGCCAAATCCGCCAAGCCGCGCACCACCCGCCGCGCCGCGCGCACCGCGACTGCGCCGGTGAAACCGGTGAAACCGCTTGACGATGCCGCGTTTGAGGCGGCCTTTGATGCATTGGATCCTGCGGAGCGGCACGCCGTCTTCCGTGACGTGGGCGAGGAACTGGCCAGGACGCTGGGCGCGCAGGTGATTGCGCAGATGCTGAACGGGTCCGGGCTGAGCCGACGCGAGATCGCGGCGCAATCGGGGTTCGACCACACGGCCTTGTCGCGGATCGCGCGGGGCGAGTCCAAGACCGGGCCGACCTTGTGGAAGGTCTTTGCGCTGGCCGAAGCGCTCGGCTACCGGATCGAGTTGAACGCCGTCAAGAAGTGAGCAAGGCGGGCCTCGTCTCTGACGCGCTGATCCTTGCTCCGGCGATCTGGGCATGTTCTTTCCTGCTGCGCTCCCGCTGGCACGAACGCGCTGTGGCGCGGCTGGTCGCGCAAGGCGCGGACGAGCCGACAATTCAGTTGAAACGCGAAGAGGCGCGGTATTATCAGGATTTCGCCCGCGTGATGCCCAACTACATGCTGGCTGCGCTGACGCTGGGGCTGGCGATCCGGGCCTGTCTGATCCTCGCGGCATTTTTTGCACCCTAGTCTCTGGGGGTTGAGCGTTTCCGCCCGCGCGGATACATAACCCCAAACTCAAAAGACGAATGGAGGGTGCCGATGGCCGGACACTCAAAATGGGCCAACATCCAGCACCGCAAGGGCCGTCAGGACGCCGTGCGGGCCAAGCTGTTTTCAAAGCTTAGCAAAGAGATCACCGTGGCCGCCAAGATGGGCGACCCTGATCCCGACAAGAACCCGCGCTTGCGTCTGGCCGTCAAGGAAGCCAAGTCGCAATCGATGCCGAAGGACAACATTGATCGCGCGATCAAGAAGTCTCAGGCGGGTGAGGGCGATGACTACGAAGAAATCCGCTATGAGGGTTACGGCCCCAATGGCGTGGCTGTGATTGTCGAGGCGATGACGGACAACCGCAATCGGACGGCCTCGACCGTGCGCTCGACCTTCACCAAGAATGGCGGCAATCTGGGGGAGACGGGCTCGGTCGGCTTCATGTTCGACCGCAAGGGTGAGGTCAGCTATCCGGCGGATGTGGGGGACGCCGACACCGTGATGATGGCGGCCATCGAGGCCGGGGCCGAAGACGTGGAAAGCTCCGACGATGGGCATGTGATCTGGTGTGCGGATACGGACCTGAACGAGGTGGCCACGGCTCTGGAGGCGGAGCTGGGCGAATCCGAAAGCACCAAGCTGGTCTGGAAGCCGACCACCACGACCGAGATGGACCTCGACGGGATGCAAAAGCTGTTGCGGCTGATCGATGCGCTCGAAGATGATGATGACATTCAGCGGGTCACCACAAACTTCGAAGCCTCCGATGAGGTGATGGAGCAGCTCTGACGCGCGCCCCGATCGGGACAGAAAAAAGCCGCCGGGCAGGGACCGGCGGCTTTTTCGTCATCCGGGGTGGGGGCTACCGGACTTCGTCACATTGGGTGCAAAACAGCATCCGGGCAAACTGGCCCCAGCTCTGCCGCGATGCCCTCTGAGGGCGCGCCGTGCTGCGGTTGATGCGTTTCATCAGATGCTTCAGATCCGTCAGCCTCTGGCGTGCGCCGCTGCCTCCTGCGTGGCTTTGCACGGTCAGGATCTTCTTTTGCGTGTGCAGAGCGGACTCGATCAGTTCGAGGTCTTTTGCGGTCAGGTCCAGGTTGTGCAAGTTATCCAGCATTTGACTCATATCCTTGTTACATTCCCATCATATGGGGAACAAAGAGAGATAAGCCAATCATCACGCGTAAGATTTCCGTGATTTATTGTTTCGGTCTTACATTCCCGTGAGGGGGGTTAATCAATTTGCCGCGCGCCTGGCGCGCAATCGCGGTGCTCAAAGGGGCGAGTGCAGGGGCCATAAGCCTGCTGGTCTGCCAGTAAAGTGCTATATCCAAAGGGTTCTCTGGCGATAGCTCCACCAACCGGCCGTCTTTCAGATGTGTCTCGACCAGAGACAACGGATTCATACCCCACCCCAGCCCGGCGCAGGCGGCATCCACGAAGGCGTGGGTTGAGGGCAGTTGATGCGTCGGCGGAGAGAGCTTTTCACCGGTCAGCTTCGTGATCCAACCGTGTTGCAACCGGTCCTTCACATTAAAAGTCATCATCGGCGCCTGTTCCAGCGCGGGCGCGGTCACCCCATGCGGAAACCACGTCTGTGCAAATCCTGGGCTGGCTGTTGCCACGTAGCGCAGGGCGCCCAGTGGCCTGGCTGTGCAACCGGAGACCGCCTGATGTTGTGCGGTCACCGCCCCGCTGACTGCGCCGCGTAGCAGCCAGTCCGTCGATGTGTCCTGATCGTCGATCACGAGATCAAACAAGAGGTCCTGCACCTCAGCCAGAGCGGAGACAAACCAGGTCGCAAGGCTGTCGGCATTGACCGCGATGCGCACGCGCGGGGCGGCGAGGGCGGCGTCGGGCTGAAGGGTGCGCAAGACATGCGCCTCCATCAGGGCCACATCATCCGCGTGCCGGGCCAGCCGCGTGCCCGCGTCTGTCGGCGTGCAGGGGTGGCCGCGGTAGATCAGGGCGGTGCCCATCCGCTCCTCCAGCGCCTTGATCCGTTGCGAGACGGCAGAGGGTGTCACGCCGAGGCTGGCGGCGGCCGCTTCAAAGCTGCCATCGCGGACAATGGCGGCCAGTGCGGTCAGATGATGACGATCAATCGACATTAGAAAAACTTAATCCGAATTCAGATTTTTAATTTGAGTAATCTTTGGTGGCTCGCTAGTCAACACGACAGCAAAGCGGAGATGATTGCATGTTTGACACCTTCCTGCCGGGATATCTGCTCAGCCTGTCGCTGATTGTGGCGATTGGGGCGCAGAACGCCTTTGTGCTGCGACAGGGTTTGCGGCGTGAACATGTGTTCTGGGTATGTCTCACCTGCGGTGCGTCGGACGCCATTCTGATTGCGTCGGGGGTGGCCGGGTTTGGCGCGCTGGCGCAGTCCTTGCCCTGGTTTGAGACCGTCATGCGATACGGAGGGGCGGCGTTCCTGCTATGGTACGGGTGGCGCAGCGCCAGATCGGCCTGGATCGGAGGGCAGGCTCTGGAGGCGGAAGAGGGTACGCAGAAGGCCTTGCTGCCCACCGTGCTGACCTTGCTTGCGCTGACCTGGCTCAATCCGCATGTGTATCTTGATACGGTTGTGCTGATCGGGTCGATCTCGGCGCAATATGATGATCGCCTGTTGTTTGGGGCCGGTGCGGTTCTGGCAAGCCTGAGCTTCTTTTTCGCGCTTGGCTATGGCGCACGGTTGTTGGCGCCACTGTTCGCGCGGCCTGCCAGCTGGCGCATCCTCGATGCGTTGATCGCCCTGACCATGTGGGCCATCGCGCTTGGATTGCTGCTGGTCTGAGAGATCCGACGGGGGGATGAAGCGCCCATCCCCCCATCGAGGGGGGAGCGGGCGCTGCCCGGCGTGCCGCCGGGGGATCCAGTGGTGAGAGTCTGGGCTTTATCGGGTCGACGCCTCTTGCGGTGAGGCGCAAAACACGGTGTCTATGGCGCATGGTCACCCGCACACCCCAACGCCCCGTTGCCGGCATCTTCTGGATGCTTGTCACGGGGCTGTGCTTTATCGCCGTTACGGCCTTGGTGAAGTATCTGGGCACGCGGGTTCCACCTGCGGAATCAGCCTTCCTGCGGTATCTGATGGGGTTGGTGTTTCTTATCCCGGTCATGGGTGTGCTGCGGGGTGCGCGGCTGACGTCACGCCAGTGGAGACTTTTTGGCCTGCGAGGGGCCATGCACGGCATAGGCGTCATCCTGTGGTTCTATGCGATGGCGCGCATTCCAATCGCAGACGTGACGGCGATGAACTACATGGCACCGATCTACGTCACGATTGGCGCCGCCCTCTTTCTGGGCGAGCGGTTGGCACTCCGGCGCATCGCGGCGATCCTTGCGGCGCTTTGTGGTGCGCTCCTGATCCTGCGGCCCGGCTTTCGCGAGATCAGCAGCGGCCATCTGGCCATGATCGGCACGGCGATTGCCTTCGGCGGGTCCTATCTGACCGCCAAGGTGATGGCGGATGAGGTCAAGCCTGCTGTCGTTGTTGGGATGCTCTCGATCTTTGTGACCCTCACACTTGCGCCCTTTGCGTTGGCCAATTGGGTGACCCCAACCTTGGCGGAGCTTGCCGTGCTGTTCCTCGTGGCCTGTGTGGCAACGGCGGGTCACTACTCGATGACGCTGGCCTTCGCGGCAGCGCCTTTGACGGTCACTCAGCCGGTGACCTTTGCCCAGCTTGTCTGGGCGGTGCTGCTGGGTACCCTTGTCTTTGACGAAGCGGTCGACATCTGGGTTGTTTTGGGTGGGCTCGTGATCATGGGGTCGGTGGTCTTCATCACTCTGCGTGAGGCCGCATTGAAACGGGGCGAGACCACGCCGCCGGTCCATGCGACAAAGGGGTAGCTTTTGTTGATTGACTGATCAATAAAAAAACCGCTATCAGATGCGACACCACATACGAGAGGGGAGTCGCATGCCCAAACTTGGAATGGAGCCAATCCGGCGCAGCGCGCTTGTCGAAGCCACGATTGCCGAACTGGCTTCGAAAGGCTCGCTTGATGTGACCGTAGGCCAGATTGCCAAACGTGCGGGCATGTCCACGGCCTTGGCGCACCACTACTTTGGCGGGAAGGATCAGATTTTTCTCGCCGCGATGCGGCAGATCCTGCGCGATTTCGGGGCGGAGGTGCGCCGTGATCTGGCCGCCGCCGACAGCCCGAAGGCCCGTGCGGTTGCCATCATCGAGGCCAGCTTTTCGCCCACCTGCTTCTCGCCCAAGACCGTCAGCGCCTGGATGACCCTCTATGCCCAGGCCCAGACCAACGCCGAGATGCTGCGGCTGCTGCGCCTCTACCAGAGGCGCCTGAAATCCAACCTCTGCCACGCGCTGCGCCCGCTGATCACAGCACCCGAAGCGCAAGCCGAACTGCTCGCCGCCCTGATTGATGGCCTCTACCTGCGCGCGGCCCTCTCGTGCTCGCAAAGTCCTGATGACGCACGGCAAAAGACCCTCGATATGCTGGCCCTCATGCTGGAGCAACGCGCATGAGACGCCCCAACATCCTGATCCTGATGGTCGATCAGCTGAACGGCACGCTTTTCCCGGACGGCCCGGCAGAGTGGCTGCACGCGCCCAACCTCAAGGCGCTCGCCGCACGCTCGACCCGCTTCCGCAACGCCTATACGGCCTCGCCGCTCTGCGCGCCGGGGCGGGCCGCCTTCATGTCCGGCCAACTGCCCTCCGCCACCGGCGTCTATGACAACGCGGCGGAGTTCCCGTCGTCTGTGCCCACCTACGCTCACCACCTGCGCCGCGCAGGCTACCAGACCTGCCTCTCGGGCAAGATGCACTTCGTGGGCCCGGACCAACTGCACGGGTTCGAAGAGCGCCTCACGACCGACATCTACCCGGCTGACTTCGGCTGGACGCCAGACTACCGCAAACCGGGCGAACGCATCGACTGGTGGTATCACAACATGGGGTCCGTGACGGGTGCAGGCGTCGCGGAAATCACCAACCAGATGGAGTATGACGACGAGGTTGCCTTCAACGCCACGCGTAAGCTCTATGACTTGTCGCGCGGGGCGGATGAGCGCCCATGGTGCCTGACCGTCAGCTTCACCCACCCACACGACCCTTATGTCGCGCGCAAGAAATACTGGGATCTCTACGAGGAGTGCACCCACCTGCTGCCCGAGGTGCCCGCCATCCCCTACGCAGACCAAGATCCCCATAGCCAACGCATCTTCGACGCCAACGACTGGCGCAGCTTCGACATCAGTGAAGAGAACATCCGCCGCTCCCGTCGCGCCTATTTTGCAAATATCAGCTACCTGGACGACAAGATCGGAGAGGTTTTGCAAACTCTGGAGGACACCCGGCAAGAAGCGATCATCCTCTTTGTCTCTGATCACGGCGATATGCTGGGCGAGCGCGGGCTGTGGTTCAAAATGTCCTTCTTCGAAGGCTCCTCCCGCGTGCCGCTGATGATCTCAGCACCGCAGATGGACCCAGGTTTGCAAACCACGCCCGTGTCGAACATCGACGTCTGCCCAACGCTATGCGATCTGGCAGGGGTCTCGATGGAGGAGATCGCCCTCTGGACCACTGGCCAATCGCTGGTGCCCATGGGGCAGGGGGGTGAACGCACCGAGCCTGTCGCCATGGAATACGCCGCTGAAGCCTCCTATGCACCCATGGTCTCACTGCGCTACGGCAATTGGAAGTACAACCGCTGCGCGCTGGATCCGGATCAGCTCTTCGACCTCGACGCAGACCCCCATGAGCTGACCAACCTCGCAAAGCACCCGGCTCATCAAGGCACGCTGACCCAGCTCAAAGCCAAATCTGAGACGCGCTGGGATCTCGCCGCCTTCGACGCCGACGTGCGCCACAGCCAGGCCCGCCGCTGGGTCGTCTACGACGCGCTGCGCCAGGGCGGCCACTACCCGTGGGACTACCAGCCCCTGCGCGCCGCCTCCGAGCAATACATGCGCAACCACATGGATCTCAACGTGCTCGAAGACAGCAAACGCTTTCCTCGAGGCGAGTAACCCTTTCATTGTTCTTCAAATATGCCCGCCGGAGGCGATCATGACCTGTCCAACCCAGCCCACCGCCAGCCATTTCATCAATGGCGCCTACATCGAAGACACCGCAGGCGCGCCCATTGAGGTGATCTACCCCGCAACCGGCGAGACCATCGCCACCGTGCATGCGGCGACCCCCGCCCTGATCGAACAGGCCATTGCAGGCGCGCGCGCCGCGCAACCCACCTGGGCCGCGATGACCGGCACTGAGCGGGGCCGCATCCTGCGCCGCGCCGCCGACATCCTGCGGGAAAGGAACCACGAATTGTCGGTGCTGGAGACCTATGACACCGGCAAACCCTATCAGGAAACCAGCGTGGCTGACGCCACCAGCGGAGCCGACGCGCTGGAATACTTCGGGGGCATGGCGGCGACGCTCACCGGCGAACACATCCAACTTGGCGAAGACTGGGTCTACACCCGCCGCGAGCCGCTGGGGCTCTGCGTCGGCATTGGCGCCTGGAACTACCCCATCCAGATCGCCTGCTGGAAAGGCGCCCCGGCGCTGGCCTGCGGCAACACGATGATCTTCAAACCCTCCGAGACCACGCCGCTCTGCGCGCTGAAGGTCGCTGAAATCCTGCACGAAGCAGGCCTGCCCGCTGGCGTCTTTAACGTGCTGCAGGGCCTGGGCGAGGTGGGTGCGGCGCTGGTGACCGATCCGCGCGTCGACAAGGTCTCGCTGACCGGGTCGGTGCCCACAGGGCGCAAAGTCTATGCCGCTGCAGCCCAAGGTATGAAACACGTCACCATGGAGCTGGGCGGCAAATCCCCACTGATCATCTTCGACGATGCTGACATCGAAAACGCCGTCAGCGGCGCGATCCTGGGGAACTTCTACTCCTCCGGGCAGGTCTGCTCGAACGGCACGCGGGTCTTTGTGCACAAGGCCATCAAGGAAGCTTTCCTCGACCGTCTGGGCGCCCGGCTATCGAGCGCGGTGATCGGCGATCCGATGGACCCCAACACAAGCTTTGGCCCAATGGTTTCCGAGCGGCAAATGACTATCGTTCTGGACTATATCGAAAAAGGCAAAGCCGAATGCGCGCGGCTGGTCTGCGGCGGCGCGCGGCTGGACCGGGAGGGGTTCTACATCCCGCCCACCGTCTTTGCCGATGTGACCGATGACATGGTCATCGCCCGCGAAGAGATCTTTGGCCCGGTCATGGCCGTGCTGGATTTCGAGGACGAGGCGGATGTGATGGCCCGCGCAAATGACACCGAGTTTGGCCTGGCCGCCGGGGTCTTCACCCGTGACCTGGCGCGCGCGCACCGCGTCGCTGCCGGGTTCGAGGCGGGCGCATGCTTTATCAACAGCTACAATGACGCGCCGGTCGAGGCGCCCTTTGGCGGGGTCAAAGCCTCCGGCGTGGGGCGCGAAAACTCCAAGGCAGCCGTCGAACACTACAGCCAGGTCAAATCGGTCTATGTGCGCATGGGCGACCTTGAGGCGCCGTTTTGACCAACAGGACCTGATCCAAAGGCGCGCTGACGCGCACGCCATTTATTTGGCGCGTGCCGCGCGGCGCTTTTCCAGTGAGTGAGAGTGAACATGCAAGCGGATTTCGTGATTGTGGGCGCGGGCAGCGCGGGCTGTGCGATGGCCTACCGGCTGAGCGAGGCGGGGGCGTCGGTGATCGTGATCGAGCACGGCGGCACGGATGTGGGGCCGTTCATCCAGATGCCGGCTGCGCTGTCCTACCCGATGAATATGAAGCGCTATGACTGGGGTTTTACCTCCGAGCCTGAGCCGCGTTTGAACAACCGCCGTCTGGCCTGCCCGCGTGGCAAGGTGCTGGGCGGCTCGTCCAGCATCAACGGGATGGTCTATGTGCGCGGCCACGCGATGGATTTCGACCATTGGGCAAAGCAGGGGGCAGATGGCTGGGCCTATGCGGATGTGCTGCCCTACTACAAGCGGATGGAAAATTGGCATGACAATGGGCATGGCGGCGACCCGTCCTGGCGCGGCAGCGATGGCCCGCTGCATGTGAGCCGGGGACCCCGGCAAAACCCGCTCTATCACGCCTTTGTCGAGGCGGGGCGGCAGGCGGGCTATCAGACCACCGATGACTACAACGGCGAACAGCAGGAAGGCTTTGGCCCGATGGAGCAGACCGTCTGGCAAGGGCGCCGCTGGTCCGCTGCCAACGCCTATCTGCGCCCGGCCATGAAGCGTGTCAATTGCACCGTCGTGAACGGGCTGGCGCAGCGTGTGGTGATCGAGGAGGGTCGTGCCACAGGGGTCGAGATACGGCGCGGCGGGACCGTCGAGGTGATCCGTGCCAACCGCGAAGTGGTGCTCGCCGCCTCCTCAATCAACTCACCGAAGCTGCTGATGTTGTCCGGCATTGGTCCGGCAGCGCATTTGGCAGAGCACGGGATTGAGGTGGTCGCGGACCGCCCGGGCGTTGGCCAGAACCTGCAGGACCATCTGGAACTCTACCTGCAGATGGCCGCCAGCCAGCCGATCACGCTCTACAAGCATTGGAACCTGGTCTCCAAGGCGGTGATTGGCGCGCAATGGCTTGTCTTCAAAAAGGGTTTTGGCGCGTCCAACCAATTCGAAAGCGCAGGCTTCATTCGCTCCCAACCCGGAGTGGCTTACCCCGACATCCAGTTCCACTTCCTGCCGCTGGCCGTGCGCTATGACGGCAAGGTCGCGGCAGAGGGCCATGGGTTTCAGGCGCATGTGGGGCCGATGCGGTCACCTTCGCGCGGGGCGGTCACGCTGGCCTCGGCGGATCCGGCGCAGGCGCCCAAGATCTTTTTCAACTACATGTCGACCGAAGAGGATTGGGTTGATTTCCGCCGCTGTATCCGCTTGACGCGCGAGATCTTTGCGCAGGAGGCGTTCAAGTCCTTCGTCAAGCGCGAGATCCAGCCGGGTGCGGCGCTGCAATCCGACGACGACCTCGACGGCTTCATCGCCGAGCATGCCGAGAGCGCCTATCACCCCTGCGGTACCTGTCGCATGGGGCGCCCCGATGATGCGAGGGCCGTAGTCGACCCTGAGGCACGGGTGATCGGTGTCGATGGTTTGCGCGTGGCGGACAGCAGCATCTTCCCACGCATCACCAATGGCAATCTCAACGCCCCCTCGATCATGGTCGGAGAGAAAGTCTCGGACCATCTTTTGGGTCGTGCGCCGCTGGCTCGCGCCAACGATGAAACCTGGGTGCATCCGAACTGGCAGATTGCTCAGCGTTAGGATTTTGTTAACCGAAGTTAACGAAATCACTTGTCACAGGCCTGCCCGCACGTCATGCCCGATGCATGCGTGTATTTATGGTGTGTTTTTTTGTGGCCAGCCTTTGTGGTGCAGCCGCAACCTCTGCCGGTGAGGTGATCTCCGGCAAGCTCCGGGTGATTGACGGGGACAGTCTCGCCATTGGAGACGTGCAGATCCGTCTTTTCGGGATCGACGCGCCGGAGGTGAAACAAACCTGTCGGACGGAACAGGGCGTCACCTGGGAGTGTGGTGTCTGGGTTGGCCAGCAGGTCACCACGCGCTATGCCGGACAAGTGGCGCGGTGTACCACAGTGACCACCGATCGCTATGGGAGGACGGTCGCGCGCTGTGACGTGGATGGTGTCGACATCTCCGAAGAGCTGGTGCTGGATGGGCTGGCTTTTGCCTACCGGTCCTATTCCCACGACTATGTCCTGGCGGAAAAGAGCGCTGCGGTGCGCGACGCCGGATTGCATGCTCACCGGGTGCAGGACCCGTCGCAGTTTCGCCAGACCCGGGCGGCAGGGCGCTTTCCGCCTGATCCCGCCTGCCGGATCAAAGGCAACATCTCAGCCAAAGGCGTCCGGATCTACCACCTGCCGGGGCAGCGCGACTATGACCGCACGGGCATTCGACCGGAAACAGCGGAGCGGTGGTTTTGCACCGCTGCGGAGGCGCGGGCCGCAGGGTGGCGCGCCGCGAAACGCTAGGGCGTCGAACTGCACTGCTGGTGGATGTGGGCAGGGTTACCCAATCTGATAGGGCAGCACATCGCGTTGGTCCGGATCGACTTTCAGCTTGCGCTCCAGCGGAGGAACGGCGCGTTGGTGGCACTGCGCGCGTTCGCAAATCCGGCAGGAGATCCCGATAGGCTCAAACGCGCCATCGCGGCTGAGGTCGAGACCATCGGCATAAACCAGATCTTTCGCGTGGCGCACCTCGCACCCGAGCGCAATGGCATAGCGGCGCACCGGCGCGCCAAACCGACCCGCAGGTTTCGAGACATCGCGCGCCAGATTGATATAGCGCACGCCATCGGGCGTTTCTGCGAGCTGGCGCAGAAATTGGCCGGGCAATTCGAAGGCTCGGTGTACGTTCCAGAGCGGGCAGGCCCCGCCGAACCGCGCGAACTGTAGCCGTGTTGCGGAATGCCGTTTGGTGATGGTGCCCGCCTGATCGACCCGCACAAAGAAAAACGGGATGCCTTTGGCACCTGGACGCTGCAGGGTCGAGAGCCGGTGCGCCACCTGTTCGATGGAGGCCCCGAAATGCCCAGCCAGCGCCTCCACATCATGGCGGCAGGCGCGCGCCTCCTTCTGAAAGGCGGCATAGGGCATCAGGGCGGCCCCGGCGAAGTAGTTTGCCAACCCGATCTTGGCGATAGCCCGCGCTTCGGCGGATTGAAACCGGGCGAGGTCAAGCGTCGCCTCCAGCAGCGCGTTCTGTTTCACGAGCGCCACTTGCAACAGCAGCTGGAAGGTCTGGCTTTCGGGCGGCGCCCGGCGCGACAGGGTCAGCACGCCTTTGTCTGCGTCGAAACTGCGCAGCTTGTCCGTATCCTTGAAACTGACTGTGACGTCGGAGTTCCCCAGCGTCGAGACGGCCGCGACGCGGATGTTGCGATGCCCGCCTTGCTTGGTCGCGAAGTGCTCTGCCGCGCGGTCGACCGCATCTATGTAATTGTCGCAATAGTGAAAGAAATCGCGCACCTCTTCCCAGGGGCTGGGCGTTGTACGCGCATCTTCTCGACCCAGAGCTTCATCAAGCGAAGCTAAACGTTCCTGCATCTGACGGTAGTTGCGGTGCAATTCCAGAAATGCCCGGGCAAAGGCAGGTGCATTGGAGGCCGCAAGTCGCAAATCTGCAAGTGGCGGCAGCGCATCAGCAAAGAGCGGATCGGCCAGCGCCTCGCGCATATCGCTGACCAGGCGCTCCCCGTCGCCAGTGCTGAGCTCGGTCACGTCCAGGCCAAATTCCTGCGCCAGCGCCAGCACCACCGTGGTCGAAACCGGCCGGTTGTTGTTCTCCATCTGGTTCAGATAGGGCAGCGAGACCCCAAGCTTGGCCGCAAAATCCTTTTGCGTATGACCCAGCCGCGTGCGCAGCTCGCGCAGCTTCGCCCCGGCATAGAGTTTCTGTGTGGCCATCCCCGTGTCCTTGCGTGGTTTGCAACTTTGCAGACACGCAGATCGTATCTTTGCAAACTGCCCCCGGCAAGGTGCCCGATTTTTGGTTAACGGGTACCTAACGGGAGGGCGTGGCAGGCTGAAAAAATCACGCGATACGCCGCTCGCGGCGATAGACCAGGAGGATCGAGACCACAGCGGCGCTTGAGGTGGCGAGCATGATGGCCAGCAGGGGCATCGCGCCGGTCTCGGGGCTGAGGGACGCACCGGCCAGAATGCTCAGCGCGGCACCGCCACCAATCATGATGGCACCGCCCAGGCCGGAGGCGGATCCTGCCAGATGCGGCCGCACCGACAGCATGCCCGCCGTGGCATTCGGAATAACCAGCCCGTTGCCCAAGCCAACAAAGGTCATCAGGCCAAAGAAACTGAGGGCGGAGCCTTGCCCGACCAGAAAAATCAGCAGCGACAGCAGCACACCGAACGCGTTGATCAGGCTGCCGGTCAGCACCAACCGGATGATTCCGATGCGGCTGGCCAGCAGGCCTGTCAGGAAATTCCCAAAGAAGTAACCCACCGCAGGCGCACCGAAGTAGACGCCAACCCAGAAGGGCGACATGCCGAAGATTTCGGAGCCCACAAACGGCCCGCCACCCAGATAAGCAAAGAATGCGCCTGAGCAGAAACCCGCAGTCAGCGAATAGCCCCAAAATCGCGGCGACATCAGCAGCTCCGGATATTCTGAAAACTGCCGGTTGAGGGATTTGCCGCTTTGCACCGCCGTCTCTCCCTGATCGGACCAGGCCAGCCAGAGCGTGAAGGCGCCCATCAGAAACAGCGCCCAGAAGCTGCCGCGCCAGCCAAAGGAGGCATCGAGCGCGCCGCCAATCGACGGGCTGATCATCGGGACAACCGCCATGCCCATGGTGACATAGCCGATCATGGATGCGGCCTGATCCTGCTCGTACATGTCACGCACAGCGGCGCGGCTCAGCACCATGGCGACAGCGACAACGGCCTGGATCATGCGGAAGACAAGGAAGATTTCAGCTGTGGGAGCAAAGATGCAGCCAAGGGTCGCGATCAGGAAAATCACCAGCCCCCAGAGCACAACAGGCCTGCGGCCGTAGCGATCCGAGATTGGCCCGATCAGCACTTGCAGACCGGCGCTGATGCCCAGATACAGCCCAACCGACAATTGCATGCGGCTATAGTCCGACTGAAAGTATTCCGTCATGTTGTTCAGGCTGGGCAGGAACATGTTCATGGCCATCGCCGACAGCCCGGCCAGCAGAATCAGCGTGGCGACATGCGGAGGGGTGGAGCGATCGAGAAAGCGAACGACGGGTGGGGAGTTCATGCACAGACCCTAGGAGCGACTTGATTTGTTGTCCACGCATAGCAGCTATGCTTTCATCCGAGATTTTCAGATTTGCAATTTGCAAAAATATACCTGCATAGAGTTTGCAAATTAACGAGAAACCACTTCGATCCGCTGGAAACATTGCTATGGTGCGCCGAACCAATCAGGGGGCGTCATGAAGGACATATTGGACCAGTTGGAAGAGCGCCGGGAGACGGCGCGACTGGGTGGCGGTCAACGGCGGATTGACGCCCAGCATGGCCGTGGCAAGCTGACCGCACGCGAGCGCGTTGATCTGCTGCTGGACGAGGGCAGTTTCGAGGAGTTCGACATGTTTGTCGCCCACCGCTGCACCGACTTCGGCATGGAACAGGAAAAGCCCGCAGGCGATGGCGTTGTAACCGGTTGGGGCACGATCAACGGGCGCCTCGTCTATGTCTTCAGTCAGGATTTCACCGTGCTTGGCGGCTCGGTCTCCGAGACCCATGCAAAGAAGATCTGCAAGATCATGGATTTGGCCGTTCAGAACGGCGCACCGGTTATTGGCATCAACGATTCCGGTGGTGCGCGTATTCAGGAAGGTGTGGATTCGCTGGCCGGCTACGGCGAGGTCTTTCAGCGCAATATCATGGCTTCTGGCGTGGTGCCGCAGATCAGCGTGATCATGGGCCCCTGCGCGGGCGGGGCGGTCTACTCCCCCGCGATGACGGACTTCATCTTCATGGTGAAAGACAGCTCTTACATGTTTGTGACGGGCCCCGATGTGGTCAAAACCGTCACCAACGAACATGTCACCGCAGAAGAACTCGGCGGGGCGGGCACCCATACCAAGAAATCCTCAGTGGCGGATGCCGCGTTTGAAAATGATGTCGAGGCGCTGGCCGAGGTGCGGCGTCTGGTCGACTTCCTGCCCGCCAACAACCGCGAGCGCCCGCCGGTGCGCCCGTTCTTTGACGAGCCGGACCGCATCGAGACATCACTTGATACGCTGGTGCCGGAAAATCCGAACACGCCTTACGACATGAAGGAGTTGATCCTGAAGCTGGCGGATGAGGGCGACTTCTACGAAATCCAGGAGGATTTCGCGCGCAACATCATCACCGGCTTCATCAGGCTTGAAGGGCGCACAGTCGGCGTGGTGGCGAACCAGCCGATGGTTCTGGCCGGGTGCCTCGACATTGACAGCTCGCGCAAGGCGGCTCGCTTTGTGCGCTTTTGCGATGCGTTTGAGATCCCGATTCTGACGCTGATAGACGTGCCCGGCTTCCTGCCCGGGACCAGCCAGGAATATGGCGGTGTGATCAAACACGGCGCCAAGCTGCTCTTTGCCTATGGCGAGGCGACGGTGCCGACCGTTTCGGTGATCACGCGCAAGGCCTACGGTGGAGCCTATGTGGTGATGTCGTCCAAACACCTGCGGGCGGATTTTAACTATGCCTGGCCCACGGCGGAGATCGCGGTGATGGGCGCCAAGGGCGCGACCGAGATCATCCATCGCGCCGATCTCGGTGATGCGGAGAAGATCGCGCAGCACACCGCGGACTACGAAGACCGGTTCGCAAACCCTTTTGTGGCCTCCGAACGTGGGTTTGTGGACGAAGTGATCATGCCGCGCACCACGCGCAAGCGCATTGCGCGGGCCTTTGCATCGCTGCGCAACAAGCAAGTCCAGATGCCGTGGAAAAAGCACGACAACATTCCGCTGTAGAGGGCGGCGTCATGCGGGGTTTTGAGATGACATCTGCAAGATTGCAGGGCAGGGCGGCATGAGCGTTGCCCCGGCCATTGCCTTTGCGGCGGCGGGTGCGGTGCCGGTGTTTGAGGTGCCCTCCGGCCAGCCTGTCACGCTTTATGAGGTGCTGACCGACAGGGTGGGTGAGGAAAGCTGGCTGCGGTTTCGCTTTCTGGCCCCGGAGATCGCGCGCGACGGCGGCAGTGTCAGCTTTGCCGATGCTGAGCCTGATCTGGAGCATCTCTGCACCGCCGTGGCGCTGCCTTACATGGCGGACTATGGGCTTGCCGCTGATATCGTGGCCGTGACCCTGCTGGATCGCGATGTCCCTTTTGGCAGCACGGACCCGGATGCCACTCAATTCATTGACATTTTTCGCGTCAGTTCTGGCGTCTGCGTCTGGGAGGGGCTTTGATGCTGAGACTTGATCATCGGCAATACGGACCGTTTCGGCGGAAAGCCGCGGTCCAGACGGCGGCGTCTGGCGGATCGGCGCTGTGGGCGTTTCTTTTGCCGGAGCGTTTTCATATGGTGCGATCGAGCAGCCCATCGGGCTGTCTCGCCCCAAAAGGGAAGGGCGTCCCATTCAGGCGCCTGGTCCCTCAATATTGTGACAGGAGATACAGATGTCCAAGAGCATCAAACTGCTGGCAGCGCTGGGTTTTGTTGCCTTCGTCGCCGCATGTGCCAACGAGCAGGAAGAATATGTCGTGGTTGAGCCTGAACCGATCACGACGGAACCGGTGCAAACCGGCAAGTTCTAAATCCTTCACATCGGGGCTGGCGTGGCTCGCCCCGATGTGTCGGCCCCGCGCGCGATGGGGATGGCTATGCTGAAACATCGCGGATTTCCCGGCAGGCTGCCGGGCACGGATTACCATTTCACCCTTCGCAGATTTAATCCGCGCGGTGTCACTCCGCTGACGCGGCGTGAGCGCTTCAAGGATCGCAAGCCAGCCGACCGCCGCGCGGATGCGGCGTTCTTTCAGGCGCTTTGGGCGCATTTCGGAACAGAGCCTTTCGTGCGCGGCAATCTGGATGCGGGCCGCCTGTCGTGGCTCTTCGGGCGGGAGGTGCTGCCCGCCACGGACCCGTTCGACCCGGCGGATTATGACGCGGTGCTGGTGATCAATGAGGCGGTCGCCCGCCAGTCCTTCCCAGAGGCTTTTGAGGGCGGATCGGCATGATTTCGCCGGAATTCCCTCTCAACTGGCAATCTCTGGCTCATGGCCGAGATTCTCGTTCAAAAACACTGGAAAATTCAACCAGTGCGAGTATTGTCGTTGATACAGCCACGCGCGAATATCCCCGCACCGTGTCTGTGTACACTATTCGTACCCCTTCCCCTGGCGGGCAGTGTGACATGTTTTTGTCCTCACTGCCCGCCTTTTTCATGGGGCGCTCACCGGCATGGAATAAACGAGGCGCGCCCTGCGTTTGCAGGGTGTTCGCAGTGACTTTAAGAGGACATGAACCATGCCAGTTAAACAGATCATTCTCACGCTTGCCGCCTGTGCGGGGCTTGCTGCTTGCGGCGAAACACTTGGCGAGCAGGCGGTTGGTGGCGCGGCCATCGGCGCGGGCACCGCAGTTGTCACCGGTGGCGGTGCGTTGCGCGGGGCGGCCATCGGCGCAGGCGCCAATGTGGCCTACTGCCAGATCTACCCCAGCAAGTGCAACTGATCCCGCACTCGTAACACATCCCTCTGACACCATCGCCGCGCGTGCCCGTCACGCGCGGCGTTTTGCGTTCTGCGCACTGACTTCCTTACGCATTTCCAAAAGGACACCCCATGTTCAATAAGATCCTGATCGCCAACCGCGGCGAGATTGCCTGCCGCGTTATCAAGACCGCCCGTAAGATGGGGATCAAGACGGTGGCGATCTATTCGGATGCCGACAAGCAGGCGCTACATGTGCAGATGGCGGATGAGGCGGTGCATATCGGCCCGCCGCCCGCCAACCAGTCTTACATCGTGATTGACAAGGTCATGGAGGCGATCACATCGTCCGGTGCGCAGGCCGTGCACCCGGGCTATGGCTTCCTGTCGGAGAATGCGAAATTCGCCGAAGCGCTGGAGGCCGCAGGCGTGGCCTTCATCGGCCCGCCGAAAGGCGCCATTGAGGCGATGGGCGACAAGATCACCTCCAAGAAGATCGCGCAGGAGGCCGGTGTCTCCACCGTGCCGGGCTACATGGGGCTGATTGAGGACGCCGAAGAGGCTGTGAAGATCTCGGGTGAGGTTGGCTACCCGGTGATGATCAAGGCCTCGGCGGGTGGTGGCGGCAAGGGCATGCGCATCGCCTGGAACGATGACGAGGCGCGCGAGGGCTTCCAGTCGTCCAAGAACGAGGCGGCGAACTCCTTTGGGGATGACCGGATTTTCATTGAGAAATTTGTCACCCAGCCGCGCCATATCGAAATTCAGGTGCTGTGTGACAGCCATGGCAACGGCATCTATCTGGGCGAGCGGGAATGCTCGATCCAGCGCCGCAATCAGAAGGTGGTCGAAGAGGCGCCAAGCCCCTTCCTGGATGAAGCCACGCGCAGGGCGATGGGTGAGCAGGCGGTGGCGCTCGCACAGGCCGTGGGCTATGCCAGCGCGGGCACGGTGGAGTTCATCGTCGACGGCGAAAAGAACTTTTATTTTCTGGAGATGAACACCCGTCTTCAAGTGGAACATCCGGTGACCGAGTTGATCACGGGTGTTGATCTGGTGGAACAGATGATCCGTGTGGCCAACGGTGAAAAGCTCAGCATCACGCAGGACGACGTGACCCTCACCGGCTGGGCGATCGAGAACCGGCTTTATGCTGAAGACCCTTATCGCGGCTTCCTGCCGTCGATTGGCCGCCTGACACGCTACCGCCCGCCGATGGAAGTCGCCGCGGGGCCATTGTTGGAAAATGACAAGTGGCAGGGCGAGGCGCCTTCAGGTCCGGCGGCGGTGCGCAATGACACCGGCGTCTATGAAGGCGGCGAGATCAGCATGTATTACGACCCGATGATCGCCAAGCTTTGCACCTGGGCGCCAACGCGGGGGGAGGCCATTGAGGCGATGCGGGTGGCGCTGGACAGCTTCGAGGTGGAAGGCATCGGGCACAACCTGCCGTTCCTCTCGGCGGTGATGGATCATCCGAAGTTTGTCTCGGGCGATATGACCACCGCCTTCATCGCTGAGGAATACCCCGATGGCTTCGAAGGCGTTGAATTGCCGGAGGCAGAACTGATGCGCATCGCCGCGGCCTGTTCCGCCATGCACCGCGTCGCCGAGATCCGCCGTGCGCGCGTCTCGGGCCGCATGGACAATCACGAACGCAAAGTGGGTGCCGATTGGAACGTGCGCCTGCAGGGGCAGTCTTATGACGTTGTGGTGGATGCGGATCAGGACGGCTCGACGGTTCGGTTCGAAGACGGCACCGATCTGCGCGTGAGCGGCAGTTGGACGCCGGGCGATCAGCTGGCCGAGATGACCGTCAATGATGCGCCTTTGGTGCTGAAAGTCGGCAAGATCAGCGGCGGCTTCCGCATCCGCACGCGGGGCGCCGAGATCAAGGTGCATGTGCGCACGCCGCGGCAGGCGGAACTGGCGCGCAAAATGCCGGAGAAATTGCCGCCCGACACCTCCAAGATGCTGCTCTGCCCGATGCCGGGTCTGGTGGTGAAAATGGACGTGGCCGTGGGCGACGAAGTGCAGGACGG
This sequence comes from Roseobacter cerasinus, assembly GCF_009811755.1. Lineage (GTDB taxonomy): Bacteria > Pseudomonadota > Alphaproteobacteria > Rhodobacterales > Rhodobacteraceae > Roseobacter > Roseobacter cerasinus. The sequence goes on along the minus strand of NZ_BLIV01000001.1, from coordinate 212,456 downwards.
GCAAGCGCTGTGCACCATCGAGGCGATGAAGATGGAGAACATCCTGCGCGCGGAGCGCAAGGGGGTCGTGTCGAAAATCAACGCAGCCGCAGGCGACAGTCTGGCTGTGGATGATATCATCATGGAGTTCGAATAAGACAATGCGCGTGGGCGCGAGGGATAGGTCGGCTTATCGCGTGATGGCGCGATCCTTGCGCTCGCGGATTTCGCGCTGGCGCATGGGCATCTTGTCGATGCTGCGGCTGATCTCACGCACATCCCAGGGGAAGGGCTTGCGCAGTTTGACTGCGCCGTCCTTGCCCATCAGCACCAGCATGAATCCGCGCGGGCGCAGCTTTCTGCGCAACTCGGAGCCTGCATCAGGGTCGGTATCGGTGATCACCACAACATCCCGTTCGATCAATTCGGCAGGTCGTTCTTCCAACAAGCGCATCTGCTCGACAAAGGCGGGGTTGTCCGCGCTGTCGGAAAACACAACCACGGGCCGGTTTTTCCACTTAAATTGGTTCAAATCGGCGTCTTCCATGGTCACGAACAGCTCTGGCTCGGGCAAGGCTTCAGCTGTCTGGGCGGCTGTGCCATTGGCAAAAAAGCACGCCAGAACAAGGGGTAATATCGGTTTCATCGCGCCTCCTGTGTGGTCCAATATAGGCCCGTTGCGCGGATATGCGATGGGCAATGCGCGCTTATTTACCATTAAATCCACAGCAAGGGATTGGGTGTAGTGTTTGACTTATCCCCAACCTTCTGGCCGTGCGGGGCGGCCGCCGCAAAAGCAACGGATCACGTCATGGACGTTCTCCTTCACGTAGGTGCGCATCGCACCGGAACAAAGAGCTTTCAGGATTATATGCGCCGCCACGCAAAGCCGTTGGCGGCCGTTGATGTTGCCTATTGCGGCCCTGCGCGCGGGGCCCGGGCAGCAACGGAGGGGCGTGTTGCGTTGCAGGTGGGCGCGGCCCGTTCGCGTGGGATAAGTACGCTTGTCCTGAGCGATGAAGCGATGATCGGAACAGTGGCGGAGAATATCGCCGCCGCGGCCCTTTATCCGCAGATCAGCGCACATATAGCGGCGGCTGTGAGTGCTCTTGACGAGCAAATCGCTGGAGTCCTGTTCTGCCCGCGCAGCCTTGACTACTATTGGGGATCAGCCTTGGCCGATGCCGTGGCGCAGGGACATGAGGTGCCGGACCGCGCGGTTTTGAAAGCCATCGCGGCATCGGAGCGCAGCTGGCGCGATGTCATTACTGATCTTGCTCAGGCGCTGCCCGGCGTTCCGATCCGTGTGCTGCCGTTTGAGGCCTTTGCCGGGCGACCCGAGGCTTTCTTGCAGGCGGGCACAGGTGTGTCCGCACCGCTGGACAGGGATCGCCGATGGCTGAACCGCGCGCCAAACCTGCCGGAACTGCGGCGCGGACTGGCGCACAGGAGCGCTGATGGCAGCGCTTTGCCCTTTGGCATGGGGCGTTGGAACCCGTTCACGCCGGAGGAAACAGCCGCGCTGAGAGAGCGGTATGCAGATGACATGATGTGGCTGGTGGCGGGCGCTGACGGCCTTGCCACGCTGACAGAGGATGGCGCACCGATAAGAGCAGGACAAACACTGCCGACCGGTGCGCAAACAAAAGGACATGGTGATGAGCACGAAGAGAGACAGATGGCGCGACCTGGCTGAGGCTGAGCTGCGGGGCAAACCGCTCGACGCGCTGACGTGGAAGACCCTCGAAGGTATCGAGGTTCAGCCGCTATACACCGCTGAGGATGTGGAGGGCCTGCCGCATTTGGGCACCATTCCCGGCGAGGCGCCCTACACGCGCGGTGTGAAGGCGACGATGTATGCCGGTCGCCCCTGGACCATCCGCCAATACGCCGGGTTTTCGACCGCCGAAGAAAGCAACGCCTTCTATCGCCGCGCCTTGGCTGCTGGCCAGCAGGGCGTATCCGTCGCCTTCGACCTTGCCACGCACCGCGGCTATGACAGTGATCATCCGCGGGTTGAGGGGGACGTGGGCAAGGCGGGTGTGGCCATCGACAGCGTCGAGGATATGAAAATCCTCTTTGACGGCATCCCGCTCGACAAGGTCTCCGTCTCGATGACGATGAATGGTGCCGTGATCCCGATCCTGGCGAATTTCATTGTGGCGGGGGAAGAGCAGGGGCACGACAAATCGCTGCTCTCCGGCACCATTCAGAACGACATTCTGAAAGAGTTCATGGTGCGGAACACCTATGTGTATCCGCCTGATCCATCCATGCGAATCATCGCAGATATCATTGAGTATACAAGTGATTATATGCCGAAGTTCAACTCGATTTCGATCTCCGGCTATCACATGCAGGAGGCGGGCGCGCACCTTGTGCAAGAGCTGGCCTTTACGCTGGCGGACGGGCGCGAATACGTGCGGGCCGCCATCGCGCGCGGCATGGACGTGGACAGGTTCGCCGGGCGCCTGTCGTTCTTCTTTGCCATCGGCATGAACTTTTTCATGGAGGCGGCGAAATTACGCGCGGCGCGCCTGCTGTGGGCACGGATTATGGAAGAATTCGCGCCGAAGAACCCAAAGTCCTCCATGTTGCGCACCCATTGCCAGACCTCCGGCGTGAGCCTGCAGGAGCACGATCCCTACAACAACGTGATCCGCACCGCCTATGAGGCCATGAGCGCGGTGCTGGGTGGCACACAGTCACTGCACACCAATGCGCTGGACGAGGCGATTGCGCTCCCGACTGAGAATTCCAGTCGAATTGCGCGCAATACGCAATTGATTTTGCAGGAAGAAACCGGCGTGACCAATGTTGTCGATCCGCTGGCGGGCTCTTATTACGTCGAGAAGCTGACCGCTGATCTGGCCGAAGCTGCCTGGGCGTTGATCGAAGAGGTCGAAGAGATGGGCGGCATGACCAAGGCGGTGGCCTCGGGCATGCCGAAACTGCGGATCGAGGAAGCCGCCGCCCAACGGCAGGCGGGGATCGACCGGGGCACCGAGGTGATCGTGGGCGTGAACAAATACCGCCGCGACAGCGAAGATCTGATCGACATCTTGGATATCGACAACGCCGCCGTGCGCAGTAGCCAGATCGCCCGGCTGGAGCGGATCCGCGCGGAGCGGGATGAGGCGGCCTGCGCCGCAGCGCTCGACGAGGTCACCCGGCGGGCGGCGGAGGGTGGCAACCTGCTCGAAGCGGCAGTCGAAGCGGCGCGGGCACGTGCGTCAGTGGGAGAGATCAGCATGGCAATGGAAAAGACCTTTGGCCGCCACCGCGCGGAAGTGAAAACCCTCGCTGGAGTCTACGGCGCGGCTTATGAAGGCGATGAAGGCTTTGCCGCCATCCAGAAATCGGTGGAGGCATTCGCCGAAGCCGAGGGCCGCCGCCCGCGCATGCTCGTGGTCAAGATGGGGCAGGACGGGCATGACCGGGGCGCCAAGGTGATCGCCACCGCCTTTGCCGACATCGGCTTTGACGTGGACGTGGGCCCGCTGTTCCAGACGCCTGTCGAGGCCGCGCAGGACGCGGTCGACAACGACGTGCATGTGATCGGCATCAGCAGCCAGGCGGCGGGGCACAAGACGCTGGCGCCGCAGCTTGTGACAGCGCTGAAAGAGGCCGGAGCCGAAGACATTCTGGTGATCTGCGGTGGTGTGATTCCGCAGCAGGACTACCAGTTCCTCTACGATGCGGGGGTGAAGGCGATTTTTGGGCCGGGCACCAACATCCCCAAGGCCGCGCAGGATATTCTGAGCCTGATCCGCGAGGCGCGGAGCTAACCGGTGGCTCTGCAGCTCGATCATCTCGCCATCGCGGGACAGTCGCTTGCCGCAGCGCAGGCCCATGTGGAAGAGGCGCTTGGCGTGGCGCTGCAGCCCGGCGGCGAACATGCGGTATTTCACACGCACAACGCCCTGCTGGGGCTGGAGGATGGCCTCTATCTGGAGGCCATCGCGATCAACCCCGATGCGCCGCAGCCCACCCGACCCCGGTGGTTCGATCTGGACCGTTTCCACGGCCCCGCGCGGCTCACAAACTGGATCTGCCAAAGCGATGACATCGTCACGGACATCGCCGCTTTACCGGAAGGGCTGGGTGAGCCGGTTGCCTTGCAGCGCGGCGATCTGCGGTGGCGCATGGCGGTGCCTGCCGATGGTCGGCTGCCCTTTGACAGTTGCGCGCCTGCGCTGATCCAATGGGACACGGCGCGACATCCGGCGGGGATGCTGGCGCCGTCCGGCGTTCAACTGCGCCGCCTGACGATCCGTCATCCGGAGGCGGAGGCATTGAAGGCGATACTTGCGGTTCATCTGACGGATGATCGCCTGCGGTATGAGACCGGACCTGCGGCCCTATGGGCGGAATTGGACACACCGTACGGCCCCCGCGAGCTGTCTTCATGATCCGCGCGGCGACACTGGGGGATGCGCCCGCCATCGCCGGGCTGTGGAACGCGATGATCCGCGAGACGCTGTCGACCTTCACCACAATCGAGAAATCGACCGCCGAGCTGGAGGTGCTGATTGCGGAGCGATCAGGATCTGTCTTCGTTGCAACCGAGGGATCAGGTGTGGTGGGCTTTGTCACCTTCGGTCCTTTTCGCGGCGGACCGGGCTATACCGCCACGGTAGAGCATACGGTGATCGTTGCGGCGGACGCGCAGGCCAGCGGGATGGGGCGCGCCTTGATGCACGCGGCCGAGGACGCCGCACGACAACAGGGCAAACACGTGATGGTGGCGGCGATAAGCGAGACCAACACCGCTGCTCAGGCCTTCCACGCAAGGCTTGGCTACACCGAGGTCGCGCGGATGCCGGAGGTGGGGCGCAAGGCCGGGCGGTGGCTGGATCTTGTGCTGATGCAGAAAATCCTCTGACGCGACGCTTCGCCTCCTGACACTGCCGGGGGCAACGGCTAAGCTAGGGCCCATGTCCATCTGGTCCCGTATCTCCGACGCCCTCGCGGCCCTTGCTGCAGGCGAGAGCCTGGCCGCGGTCTTTGACCGGCTGCGCAGCCCGCCGGAACGCTCTGTCGCCTTTACCATTGCGGTGATTGCGCTGGGGGCCAAGATGGCCAAGGCTGACGGGCAGGTGACCCGAGATGAGGTCACCGCCTTCAAGGAGGTCTTTCATATCGCTGCGCAGGATGAGCAGGGCGCGGCGCGGGTTTTCAACCTCGCACGGCAGGATGTGGCGGGCTATGAAGACTACGCCACCCGCATCCGTGATATGTTTTCGGAACAGCCCGGCATTTTGCACGATCTGCTGGAGGGGCTCTTTCATATCGCCATGGCGGACGGGTTCTATCACCCGAATGAAGATGCGTTTCTGGAGCGTGTGGCGGAGATCTTCAGCGTGCCACAAGCGGAATTCAAGCGGTTGCGCATGCGCTTTGCACCTGACGCGCAGCAAGATCCATATACGGTGCTGGGCGTGGCACCCGACGCGCCGCTCGACGAGGTCCGCCGCGTCTGGCGCAGGCTGGTGCGCCAGAACCACCCCGACGCGTTGATGGCGCGCGGGTTGCCGCCCGAAGCCATGCAACTGGCCGAGAAACGCATGGCCGACATCAACCGGGCCTGGGATGAGATTGCCGGTGCCGAGGTCTGATGCGGCTGGCGACCTACAATGTGGCCTGGTTCAACGCGCTTTTTGACGATGACAACAATCTGCTGATGGATGGCGGTTGGTCGGCGCGCCACAACATCACCCGGGCGCAGCAGACAGAGGCGCTTGGTCTTGTTTTTCAGCGGCTTGAGGCCGATGCGGTGCTGGTGGTGGAGGCCCCGGATTCCAGCGGCAGACGGCACACGGTGGCGGCGCTGGAGCAGTTTGCGGAGCGCTTCGGCCTGCGGGCACGGTCCGCCGTCATGGGGTTTGTGAACGAGACGCAGCAGGAGCTGGCGCTGCTCTATGATCCCGACGCGCTGAGCGCCCGCCATGCACCCCGACCCGGCGATGCCACGGTGCCGCGCTTCGATGGCACCTTCGAGATCGATCTGGATGTGGATGCCACCCGTGATCAGGTGCGGTTTTCCAAGCCGCCGCTGGAGCTTGAGCTGGAGACCGCTGCAGGCACAAGATTTCACCTGATTGGCGCGCATCTGAAGTCAAAGGCGCCGCATGGTGCGCGCAACGCCGCCCACGCGATGAAGCTGGCGATTGCCAACCGACGCAAGCAACTGGCGCAGGCGATCTGGCTGCGCGCGCGGATCGACCAGTTGCTGGCGGAGGATCGTTCGCTTGTCGTGCTGGGCGATCTCAATGACGGGCCGGGGCTGGATGAGTTCGAGGGGCTTTTTGGCAGATCCTCCATTGAGATTGTCATGGATGGCGCGGGGGGCGCGCTGTTCGACCCGCATGCGCGACAGGCGCTGACGGCGCGGCTGGGTGCGGCACCCACCTCTGCGCGGTTCTGGATCAAACAGGAGAAGCGGTTCCTGCAGGCGCTGCTCGACTATGTGATGGTCACGCCCGACCTCAAGGACCGTGCCGCGGCCTGGCGCATTTGGCATCCGCTGGATGACCCGGACTGTTGGGCGGACGCGGCCCTGCGCGAGGCGCTGGTGACGGCGTCTGATCATTTTCCGGTGACGCTTGATCTCGATATCTGATCTCGAAAAGCCGCGCGGGGCGACCTATATTTTCCTCATGAGACAGCTTTTGATGGGATTGGTGATCTGTGCTGCTGCGGCAGCACCTCTGTCGGCTGAGGAGGATGCGCCGCCCTCACCGATGGAGCGGGGCATGCAGCAGTTTCTCGAAGGGCTGTTGCAGGACATGGAGCCGGCCTTTGACAGCATGCGCGGGTTTATGCAGCAAATGGGGCCCGCGCTGATGGATCTGATGGATCAGGTCGAGGATTGGTCCGCCTATGAGGCGCCGGAGATCCTGCCCAACGGCGACATCATCATCCGGCGCAAACCTGAGCAGGAGACCCCGCCTGACGAGGACATGCCGCCTCAGATCGATCTCTGAGCAGTGCGGCGCATCTTCTTGATCTGAACCTGCGCGCCAAGAGATCCCGCCAGTGACATCAGCCGCGCTTCGGCCACCTCTCCAAAAAGCGGGACCATATCCGGCGTGAGCATCAGGTGCAGTTCTTTCTTCTTGGGAAACCAGCGCAGCGTGCCACGCTCGGCATCCTGGGTCATCCAGAGCATGGCGCCAAAGCGCATGGCCTTGCCGACGATTTCGGCCTCAAGCTGGTATTTTTCGTCGATAAGGTCATAGAGGCCGTCAAAGCGTGTGCCTTGCCGCTTGTTGGAATAGCGGTGCAGCAGGGCCAGCCCGAGATAGATCCGCTCTGAATGCTTCAGCCCGCCGAGGTTGGCGCGCGTGGCGTTGTCAAAGCAGGTCTCGGCCCGGTAGTCGGGATGCGCGCGCCAGCTCACGTCATGCAAGAGGCACGCCGCCTTGATCAGCCGCCGCCGCGGTGCGGGCACCGCACGAAACAGTGGATGGATAAAGCCGTAAAGCAGTTTGCCAAACCCCGGCATGCGCGCGTCCTTGGCTTCGGCAAAGCGGCAGGCCTCGATCAACGGATCGCGGTCGCGCAGGCGCTGCGGCATCTGTTCATAAAGCATGCCTTCGCGAATGCCGTAGCTGGAGATGGCGATGTCCTTGGGCTTGAACGTCTTCACCAGACGGCTGAGCACTTCGGCTGCCAGCGGCACAAGGCTCATTCGGGCCGAAGAAATGCCGCAGGCGGCGCGCAGCTCTTCCAGGTCCGCCTCGGCGATGAATTTGGCCGTGGCGCTGACGCTGCGCGCGGTCATGCGGTATTCGTGCAGAACATGCAGCGGGTAGTCGCGCCGGTGCATGTCAATGCGCGCAATCGCCCGCCATGAGCCGCCAACGAGGAACAGCCGGTCACGCTGCGCGCCCATCTTCTCCTTCAGGTTCAGCATCGTATCCTTGATGTGGGCCTTGCGGGCACGCTTGCCGCCCTTGATGCCCTGCAGTTTCAGCGGCCCCAGCGACGAGGTGACCCGCCGTCCGACGCGCCCGTCGGAAATCTCCGCCAGTTCCATAGACGAGCCGCCGATGTCGCAGACCAGCCCGTAAGAGCCAGGCCAGCCCAGCAGCACACCCTGCGCGGAGAGCCGCGCTTCCTCTTCGCCATCGATCACCCAGATGCGCAGCCCCGTCTCGCGCAGCACCTCTTCACGGAAGGCTGGCCCATCAGCAGCATCGCGCACAGCAGCGGTGGCCACCACAGTCAGCTCCGGCAGGCCCATACCCTGCGCCAGATGCTGGAACCGGCGCAGCGCGCTCAACGCGCGCACCCGACCTTCGGGGTTCAGCTGCCCGCTCTCAGACAGGCCCGCGCCGAGGGCGCACATGATCTTTTCGTTGTAGAAATAAGCGGGTGAGCGTGCCGCGCCGTCAAACACCACCAGCCGCACGGAGTTGGAGCCCACATCCACAACGCCCACCCGCGCCAGCGCCCGGGCGCTTGGGTCTTGAAACAGCGGACGGCCAAAGAGGCCGGCATCGGGATGATCAGGGGGCAGGCCGTCTGTCACGTCCGGCAGGTCGGTGGCTTGGTTCATTGCGGCGTCCGAAGTATGTTGGCGTCACCCTGTGCAATAATGGGCTATGGGTCAACAGAGCTGTCAGCGCAAGGTGGTCCGATCTGTCAGATCAATCTTCGGTGTGTGTCAGCTTCGGCACATCCGACGCGCCTGCTGAGCCGCGCCCCGAAAGCGACGGGTTTTCCATGAAAAACCGGTGGCAATTGAAGGCAAAAGCGCCTTCCGGCAAGGCTGGGCGCTCGAAACTGCCATCCGGCCCCATGACCCAGCTTTGCGCGACATCTGCCAGATTGGCCGCCATGATCTGGCTGACGATCTGGGCCTTTACGGTGTCGTTCTCGATCTCCACCAGCGTCTCGACCCGGCGGTTGAGGTTCCGGCCCATCCAGTCGGCGGAGGAGATGAACACCCGCGCTTTCTTATGTGGCAGCCCGTGGCCATTACCGAAGCAGACGATGCGCGAATGCTCCAGAAAGCGCCCAACGATGGATTTCACGCGGATGTTCTCGCTCAGCCCCTTGATGCCGGGCCGCAGCCCGCAGATGCCCCGGATCACGAGGCTGATCTTCACCCCCGCCTGGCTCGCGGCATAGAGCGCGTCGATGACCTCGCTGTCGATCAGCGAATTCATCTTGGCCCAGATCTCAGCCGGTTTGCCCGCCTGCGCGTGTTTGGCTTCCGCCGCGATCAGCTCCAGCAGGCGCGGTTTCAGCGTGGTGGGGGAGATGGCAAGGTTGTCGAGCGTGTCAGGCTGCGCATAGCCGGAGAGGTAGTTGAACACCTTGGTGGCATCGCGCCCAAGCCGCGCGTCACATGTAAAGAGCGACAGGTCCGTATAGATGCGCGCGGTGATCGGGTGATAATTGCCCGTGCCATAGTGCGTATAGGTCACCAGTTGGTTGCCTTCGCGGCGCACCACGGTGGAGATCTTGGCGTGGGTCTTGAGGTCGAGAAAGCCGTAGACCACATGCGCGCCTGCCCGTTCCAGCCGCCGCGACTGGCGGATGTTGGCGGCCTCGTCAAAACGCGCTTTCAGCTCCACCAGGGCGGTGACGGACTTGCCATCCTCCGCCGCCTCGCACAGCGCCTCGACAATCGGGCTGTCGCGCGAGGTGCGGTAAAGCGTCTGTTTGATCGCCACGACCTTGGGGTCGCGTGCCGCCTGTTGCAGGAAACGCACCACCATGTCGAATGTCTCGTAGGGGTGGTGCAGCAGCATGTCCTTGGAACGGATGGCCGAGAACATGTCGCCATCGTGGTCCATGACGCGTTCCGGCACACGTGGAGTGAACATCGGCCAAAGCAGATCGGGTCGTGCGTCCAGCACCAGCTCCTTCAAAGCCGCTGCACCGATCATACCGTTGATTTCAATGACTTCTTCCTGCCCGACACCCAGCTCATCCATGATCACGGATTTCAGCGCTTCGGGCGCGCCGGAAGAATGGGTCAGCCGCACCACCTCGCCGCGCCGCCGCCGTTTCAGCGCCACTTCGAACTCGCGCACCAGGTCTTCGGCCTCTTCCTCGACCTCCAGGTCGCTGTCGCGCAACACGCGGAATTCGAAATGCGCCTTGAGCTTGTAGCCCGGGAAAAGCCCGCCGATGTTCAGCACCAAGAGCTCCTCCATCGGCAGGAAACGGTGATGCCCCTCGGGCGCGGGCAGGGCCACAAAGCGGTCGATCTGCGCCGGGATTGGCAGCAGCGCCTGCAACGGGCGTTTGTCCGAAACACGCTCCAGCTGAAGCGCCAGCGCATAGCCGGTGTTCGGGATGAAGGGGAAGGGATGCGCGGGATCGATGGCCAGCGGCGACAGCACCGCGAAAACCTGCGTCAGGAATACCTCCTCCAGATAGGCCAGGTCTTTCTTGCTCAGGTCCGGCGCGCGCAGGACGGAGATGTTCTCCGCCTCCATTTCCTTGAACAGAGTGACCAGCACCCGTTGCTGCGTCTCCAGCAGGTTGCGGGCGTTTTCGTCAATCAGCCGCAGCTGCTCTGCCGGGGTCAACCCGTCAGCGGCCGGTGTGGTGTTGCCTGCATGGGCCAGCTCGCGCAGGCCCGCCACACGCACCGTATAGAACTCATCCAGATTTGCCGAGGAGATCGACAGGAACCGCAGCCGCTCCAGCAAGGGCACGCGCGGGTTCTCCGCCTCCTGCACGACACGCCAGTTGAAGCCCAGCCAGCTCAGCTCCCGGTTAAAGAAGCGGCCCGGGCCGTCGGCTTCGAAGTCAGGCAGATCGGTCGCAGCGGGAAAATCGGCAATGAGGAAGTTGGTTTGTGTCATGACGGGCTTTTGCGGGCTCCTTGTAACTTGTCTGTGACAGTTATCGCGCGCGGGTGTCATCCTTGTCCAGAATCTCACCCGCAAGTGTCCGAGAAACTGGGCGTTTTTGTGCCAGAGAGGCGTCATCGAGGCGCTGGACGATGTCTTGCGCGGCAGCAAAAGACCGATCCATGCGGCGCAGCAGGTAGGGGATCAGGTCGGCCTTAGGCGTCAGTTGTCGGTCGGCAAAGAGCTTGGCCAGAACGGCGGCCAACAGCGTGTCGTCTGGCGGGTCAAGCGGGGCCGCAGGCGCCGCTGCGATCCGGCTGGCGAGATCGGGCAGCACAATGCCCCAGTCGCGCACGGCACTGCGCCCCGTCAGCAGCAGCGCATGGCCATTGGCCAGAACCAGATTGTGCAAATGAAAGAGCGTGTGCTCGGCCGCGCTGTTCCCGGCGACCTGCGGGACATCCTCCACCGCAACAGAGCTTTGCGCCAGGTCCGGCACATCAGCCTCGGCCAGTGCTGTGGCCGCGATAATCCGCGCGCCATGCCGCTTGGCCCAGACATGGGCGAGGTGGGTCTTGCCCGCGCCATCCTGCCCGGTGAGCACGAGTTTGTCGGCCCCGCCGCCCTCAATCAGGGCCACAGCAATGGCGTTGGAGGGGGCGACCAGAAAGTCGGCCCTGTCAAGCGCGGGAACGCTTGGCAGCTCAAAGCCCAGCTGTTCGGCCATGTCAGCCCTCGCCTTGCCCGGACTGCCCGCGATACAGCAGTGACCGTTTGTACTGGTCGACGGCAAACCGTGCGATGACGCCGATGGCCGCCGCCACCGGCACCGCGACCAGCATGCCGACAAAGCCGAAAGCTGCGCCAAAGACCGACAGTGCGAGGATCAGCCAGACCGGGTGCAGCCCAACCGAGTCGCCCACCAGTTTGGGCGTGAGAATGTTGCCCTCAACCACCTGACCCACCACAAAGATGCCCGCCACCAGCCCGATGGAGACCCAATCACCCCAGAACTGGAAAAGTGCGAGACCAATGGCGAGTACCCCGCCAATCAGTGCGCCGAGATAGGGAATGAAAGTGACCAACCCCGCAACGAATCCGACCACCAGACCGAATTGCAGCCCCACGATCATCAGCGCAATCGCGTAGTAGGTCCCGAGGATCAGGCACACGGTGCCCATCCCACGAATGAAGGACGCGAGCGTCGCGTCGATCTCCCGCGCCAGCTGGCGGATGGTGCCCGCGTGGTCGCGGGGCAAAAGCTCATCGATGCGGGCGACCATGTTGTCCCAGTCGAGCAGCAGGTACACCGAGACCACGGGCACGATCACCAGCAGCACCACGACATTGAGCAGCGAGGCCACCGAGGTCAGCGCCGTGTTCAAAAGCTCCGCGCCCCGGCTCTGAATTGTCTCACCCAGCGAGCTGATCGATTGCCGCAGCGCCGAGCCTTCATCGAGCAGCGACGGGAAGCGCTCGGTCAGGAAGGTGGTGATGCTGCGCGCATAGTCGGGCGCCACATTGACGAGCTGCAGCGCTTGTTGTGTCAAAGTCGGGATCACGAGCAGCGCCATCATCACAAAGATCAGGATGCCCACGATGGTGATCAGCCCGGTGGCGGCAATGCGGCTGAGGCCCATGTTCTCCAACCGGTCGGCGACGGGATCCAGGAAATAGGCGATGGCGCCGCCCAGCACGAAAGGCAAAAGCACATGCCCCAGCGCCCAGAGCAGCACGCAGAAGACGACGGCTGCGATGCCCCAATAAAGCAATTGTTTGTGGACAGGCAGGGCCATGCGGGATGCTCCGGTTGCGTGTATCCTTTCACATCGCCCATGCGCGCGGGGCATTCAAGGGGGAAGGCTACGTGGTCACAGTGGTCGCACGGCAGAAGGCCCCGCCGAAGACGGGGCCTCTGTCGGGGTTTGGGCTGCTTAGTGGCAGGCAGGGCGCGTGCCCGGCAGCAACACCTTGTCGACCACGTGTATCACGCCATTGTCCGCTTCGATATTGGCGATGATCACATTGGCGCTTTCACCTGTGCCATCGGCAATCGAGACACCCTCGGCGCCCTTGCTGATGCACAGCCGCTCCGAAGCCAGCACCGGCTTGAAGTAATTGGCGCCAGTGGGGATCATCTCTGCCGTCAGTTTGCGGTCATCCACGTGATAGAGCAGCACGTCTGTGAGCTGGCCTTTGTTTTCAGGCTGCAGCAGCGTCTCGACCGTGCCGTCCGGCAGGGCGGCGAAGGCGTCGTTCACCGGTGCGTAGACGGTGAAGGGGCCGGGGCCTTGCAGCGTCTCGACCAGCCCGGCGGCGGAGACTGCGGCCACGAGGGTAGAGAAGCGCTCATCGCCCGAGGCGATTTCAACGATATCAGCCGCCTGAGCGGCGGAGCCGAGGGTCAGAGCTGTGGCGGCGATGGCTGCGAGTTTGCGGAACTGTGTCATGGATTAAATCTCCTTCAAATGTGGTCACGCCTTGGTGACATGTGGGAGGTACGGCGCGATTTCCCCGGCAGATCAGGCCGCTCGCGCGCTTGTGAGATTTGTGTAATATTTGCACACGTCACCATTGAGCGGCCAAAACCAGCAATCCTGTCCCGGGGTTTCGCGATTGCGAGCCCCCCCGCTTTGGCCTATCAGGGCGAGGCTGAGATGAGAGAGGACACCCCATGCGCCTGACCCGCTATTTCCTGCCTGTGCTGCGTGAAAACCCCGCCGAGGCGCAGATCGTGTCGCACCGGTTGATGCTGCGCGCGGGCATGATCAAGCAGAATGCGGCGGGCATCTACTCCTGGCTACCGCTGGGCTTCAAGGTGCTGCGCAAGCTCGAAAACATCGTGCATGAAGAGCAGGTGCGTGCGGGTCACATCCCGATGCTGATGCCCACGCTGCAATCCGCCGATCTCTGGCGCGAAAGCGGGCGCTATGATGCCTACGGGCCCGAGATGCTGCGCATTCGCGACCGGCAGGACCGCGACATGCTCTACGGCCCCACCAATGAAGAGATGATCACTGACATCTTCCGCAGCCATGTGGGCAGCTACAAGGATTTGCCGCTGACGCTTTACCACATCCAGTGGAAGTTCCGCGACGAGATGCGCCCGCGCTTTGGTGTGATGCGGGGGCGCGAGTTCTTTATGAAGGACGGCTATAACTTTGACCTTACGAAAGAAGACGCGCTGCACGCCTACAACCGTCATCTGGTCAGCTACCTGCGCACCTATGAGCGCATGGGGCTGCAGGCGATCCCGATGCGTGCGGATTCCGGCCCTATCGGTGGTGATGACACGCATGAATTCCTCGTGCTGGCCGAGACAGGCGAGTCGGAGGTTTTCTACGACAGCGCGGTGACCGATTTGACCTTTGGCGACCGTGAGATCGACTATGACAGCGTCGAGCAATGCGCCGCGATCATGGAAGAGTTCACCACCAAATACGCCCGCACCGATGAAACCCACGACCCGGCGCTGTTCGATCAGATCCCGGAGGCGCGCAGGCGCACCGCGCGTGGCATCGAAGTGGGGCAGATTTTCTACTTCGGCACCAAATACTCCGACGCGATGGGCGCGACGGTGCAAGGCCCCGACGGCAAGCCGACGCCTGTGCATATGGGCAGCCACGGCATTGGCGTCAGCCGTCTTGTGGGGGCCATCATCGAGGCCAGCCATGACGACAAGGGCATCATCTGGCCCGAAGGTGTCACGCCCTATCACTGTGGGATCGTGAACCTGAAACAGGGCGATGCGGAGGCGGATGCCGCCTGTGACGCGCTCTATCAGAGCCTCACGGCGCTGGGGCTTGAGCCGCTTTATGACGACCGCGACGAGCGGGCAGGCGGGAAATTCGCCACCATGGATCTGATTGGTCTGCCCTGGCGCATTACCGTGGGGCCACGTGGGCTTAAGAACGGCGTGGTGGAGCTGACCAGCCGCCGCACCGGTGACAGCCAGGAGCTGCCGCCCGAGGAGGCTGTGAAAAAGATCGCCGAGATCTACGGCGATATGCACAGCAGCGAGCACGTGCAGATGATGGGCACCCGGTCGTTCCACACCTATATCTGAGGCTTTGCGCAGGGCTGCCGCTCTGGTAATCTGCATGTGCCGCCGGGGGGCGAGCAGGAGCGAGGCAAATGATCCTTCGTGCCATCACGCTGGCCGCCGGGCTGACCGGAGCCTTTGGCGCCGCGCAATTTCCGGCATTTTCCCAGCAGTATCTGCAACGCCTTGGCGGGGCTGTGGATGCGCTGGAGGAGGTTGTGGCCGATTTCGATGCCTCCGCTGCGGCAGAGGGGCTGAGCCGGGCAGAGGCCCTGCGACAAATGCAAGGCGCGGAGTTTATCGAACGGCGCCGTGCCGACATGCAGCGCACCTTTGAGCGCCACGCGGCATTAACTGCGGATTTGGAGGTCCTGTCCGGGCAGGGGCCCTTCATGCGCGCCTATCACGCCGCGCGTCTGACGGATGTGGATGTGGCCCGGCGCGCCTGGCAGGTCTTTGAGCCGGCTCTGCCGCTGACGCTCTCGGCCGCGATCTTTGCCACTGTGGGCTTCGTCTTGGGCACGCTGATCTGTCGCGGGCTGCTGGCCGCGCTGCGCTGGCCTTTGCGCAGGCGCGCGCTGTCGGCTTGACCCTCCGGGGGCAAAGCCTCAGGTTGCGCGCAACTCAATGAACGGATTTTCGATGGCCGCCTCCCCTCCACCCTTTGCCCCTTTTGAATGGATGATCGCCTGGCGCTATCTGCGCGCCCGCCGCGCTGAGGGTGGCGTCAGTGTCATGACCTGGATCAGCTTTCTCGGGATCACTCTCGCGGTCTTTGCCCTGATCGCCACGCTGGCTGTGCGCTCAGGATTTCGGGCGGAGTTCGTGGATACCATCCTGGGCTCAAACGCGCATGTGACCGTCTATTCCATCGGAACGGTTGCTGAGAACGGGCAGGTGGACCGGTCGATTGCCGAGTATGACGACCTCGCTGCGCGTCTGGCGGAGGTGCCGGGTGTCACGCGTGCAGCCCCGCTTGTGCGCGGTCAGGTGATGGCCGCGTTCCAGGGCAGAAACGCAGGTCTGGAGGTCTACGGCATCGCCCCGGACGATCTGCAAACTCTGCCGCGCATCGCCAATCCCGAGACAGCGCGGGGTGATATCACCAGCTTCCCGCAGGGCATCGCCCTGGGCTCAGGCGTCGCGCGGGAACTTGGCGTGGGCATCGGCGACCGGGTCAAGCTGATCTCGCCAGACGGGGTCAAGACGGCCTTTGGCACCTCGCCCCGGGTGAACGCGTATGAGGTCACCTATATCTTCACCGCCGGGCGCTATGACATTGATCGCACGCGTGCCTATCTTCCTTTTGAGGAGACTCAAATATACTTTAATAGAGAGGGTTTGGCGGACGAAATTGAAGTGATGGTTGAGCGTCCGGAGCAGGTGAATCAGCTGGTGCCTGCGCTCTTTGCCGCCGCCGGAGGCACAGCGCAGGTCTGGACCTGGCAGGACGCCTCAGGCGGGTTCCTGCGGGCGCTGGAAGTGGAGGACAATGTGATGTTCATCATCCTCTCCATCCTCGTTCTGATTGCTGCGATGAACATCGTCTCGGGTCTCATCATGCTGGTCAAAAACAAGGGGCGCGACATTGGCATCCTGCGCACCATCGGTCTGAGCCAAGGCTCGATCCTGCGGGTGTTCTTCATTTGCGGTGCTTTCACCGGGTTTCTGGGCACGCTTTGCGGGGTCATCCTCGGGTCGCTCTTCGCGCTTTATATCGATCCGATTTTCTCCTTCGTGAACCTGGTCATGGGGGGCGGTGTCTGGGATCCGTCGATCCGGGGCATCTATGCGTTGCCAGCGGAGCTGCACCTGAATGACGTGCTCTCGGCGGTGGCGCTGTCGCTGGGGCTCTCCTTCATCGTCACGCTGTTCCCGGCCCGCCGCGCGGCGCGGATGAACCCGGTTGAGGCGCTGCGCTATGAGTGACGCAACCCTAATGCTGTCGGGCATCGAGAAATCCTACAATCGCGGCACGCCTGGGGAGGTCTCGGTTCTGCGCGGCGTTGATCTCAGCGTGCAGCGGGGGGAGGTTGTGGCCCTGGTGGCGCCATCGGGGGCGGGCAAGTCGACGCTGCTGCATATCGCAGGGCTGTTGGACGTGGCGGATACGGGCCGCGTCGAGATTGCGGGTCAGGATCTGACCGATCTGTCCGACACCCGACGCACCGCGACGCGGCGCGCGGATGTCGGGTTCATCTACCAGTTCCACCACCTCTTGCCGGAGTTTTCGGCCCTGGAGAACATCGTGCTGCCGCAGCTCGCACATGGCGTGCCGCGCGCGCAGGCGCAGACCCGGGCGCAGGATCTGCTGGACCGGGTCGGCATCGCCGCCCGTGCAGATCACCGTCCCGCAGCGCTCTCCGGTGGGGAGCAACAGCGTGTTGCCTTCTGTCGCGCGCTGGCCAACGAACCCAAGCTGCTGCTGGCGGATGAGCCGACGGGCAATCTGGATCCGGAAACCTCCGACCAGGTCTTTGCGGCGCTGATGGATCTGGTGCGGGGCACTGGCCTGTCGGCGCTGATCGCCACGCACAACATGGAGCTTGCCGCCCGTATGGATCGGCAAATCCGGCTGGAGGCGGGGCAACTCATCCCTCTGGGGGGAGCACAACGTCCCGCTTGACGCGCGCGGTCCCTTTCGCCCAGTTTGGAGCAAGGCGAAGGTAGGGAGCCGGGATGGGGCATCACCAACTGAATGAGATCGAAGCGCTGACCAAAAAGGCGCTTTTGGCGCATGGAGCGTCGACCTTTGCGGCGGCTGAGGTTGCCCGCGCCGTGCGGCAGGCGGAAGGCCGGGGCAACAAGATTTGCGGTCTCTACTACGTGGAAAGTTACTGCCAGCAATTGCAAAGCGGGCGGGTGAACGGAACGGTGGATCCGGTTGTGTCCAGCCCGCGCCCGGCCAGTATCCGTGTCGATGCAGGATACGGCTTTGCGCAGCCCGCCTTTGCGCTGGGGCTGGTGCCGGCGCTGGATGCGGCGCGTCGGTTTGGTACCGCCACGCTGGCGGTTGCGCATGCCCATACCTGCACATCCCTGGGCTATTTCACCGAACAGATCGCGCGGGCCGGGTTCATTGCCATCGGGTTCACCAACGCCTCGCCCATTGTGGCGGCGCCGGGAGGCAAGACGCGGGTCATTGGCACCAACCCGATCGCCTTTTCCGTGCCGGACGGGCAGGGCGGCATTGCCATGCAGTTCGATCAATCCACGACCACGGTTGCTCTGGGCAAGATCACGATGGCCAAGGCGCTTGGCGAGCAGATCCCGCTGGGCTGGGCCCTGGATGCGGCAGGTGAGCCCACCACCGACCCAAGTGCGGCGCTGAGCGGATCGCTGGTGTCGACGGGAGGCTACAAGGGCTGGGGGTTTGGCCTGATGGCTGAGATTCTGGCGGCAGGCATGACCGGCTCTGTTCTGTCGCGCAATGTGAAACCGCTCAAGGCGCCGGACGGGCCGCATCACGACCTTGGCCAGTTCTACATTGTGATGGACCCGACCACCTCGCCCGAGTTTGCCGCGCGGGTGGCGGCCCTGGCGGAGGCAGTTGCGGCGGACGAGGGCGCACGCATGCCCGGCCAGTCGCTTCAGGATATCGACCCGGTTTCGGTGGCAGAGGACACCTGGGATCGGTTGGTGGAACTGTCCCTGGGGCCTGCGAAACTGGATACAGCGCCGGGGTGATGGCTGGGATTGCGCAACGTCGCGCGTGTCGCGCTAGACCTTCTGGGTGACAAATACGCCTGCCGCCATCAGTCCGATACCGAGGGCGCGGGTTGCGTCAATTGGCGTAACACGTGCGCCAAAGAGGCCGAAGTGGTCGATCAACGCGGTGCTGATCAACTGCCCCAGCAAGACGAAGAACACCGCGTTGCCCACGCCGAAATGGGGGGCCACATAGGTGATGGAGAGCACGTAGAAGGCGATCAGAACACCGGCCAAAAGCAGGTGACGCGGCGCAGCAACCACTTTGCCAAGAGCCTGTGGCCCGGTGACGAACATCACCGTCGCGGCGGTGAGAAACGCCATGACGAAGAGCACCGTGGCCGCCGCCGATGGGGAGCCGATGCGGACCCCAAGGGCCGCATTCAGCGCCGCAAGCACCGGAATTCCAAGTCCTGCCAGCAACATGATCAGGGCGTAATGGGCCATTCATACATCTCCTTTAAGCTGAGGGGACCATGGCTGCGCGCGGGCGCGTGGGCAAGGCCGATTGCGCCCCGGCCAGAAGCGGGCGCCTGGTGAGGCGGGTCTGGATGCGCGTGCCTTTGATCTTTCTGTGTGTCTGCATGATGCTCACCGCTTGCGGCGGGAACGACCGAGCGCCAAGCGGCGCTGAACTCTACGCGCAAAACTGCGCGATCTGCCATGGTGGTGATGCCAGAGGCGGTGGCGGTGGCGGCGTGGAAGGGTTTGGCCGGACGCCGCCTGATCTGACGGGGCTTGCAGCGCGGAATGGCGGGGTTTTCCCGGCTGAGAGGGTAGCGGCCCTGCTTGAGGGATATGCGGTCGGCGGCCAGACGCTGCGGCCGATGGCGGGGTTCAGCGCGCTGCAGAGCGAGGAGCGTCAGCGGGTGCGCGTGGATGGGGTGCGGCTGCGCATGACTCCGCCGCTGGCGAAGTTGCTGGCCTATCTGAACGACCTGCAACAGCGCTAAGGTCAGGCTTGCGCTTCTGTGCTTGGGGCGCAGCGCGGATGCTCTAGCTGCAGATGCCCTCAATCTCGACGCCGTTCCAGGGCAGGCCGACGTCATACTCGCGCGCGGCCGGCAGGGGTTTGACCGGCATCGCCTCAGAAATCAAAGCATGCAGGCGCGCGGTGCGGGAAGCACCGGGGTCCAGTGCGCGACAGCAGACATATTCCTCCATAATGGTGCCTTGCTGCTCAAAGCCGTAGTCCCCAAATCGCGCCTCCGTCTCAAGATCAAAGAGGTAGGGGTCACGCGTGCCCCCGTGTTCAAAGGCCGCGCGCAGCGGGGTGTAGCCTGTCTCCCGCCGGTTCTGCCATTGCCAGACATGCACCATCTCATGCGCAAAGAGCATGGCCGCCACGAGGCTGATCTGGTCGGGATAGTCGGGCAGGTAATCCTCCACATACCAGTCCTTGTCAAAGAGGATGCGGTTCCACAGGGCCACAGCCGCGGGTTTGGAGGTCACGATCTCATCCGTCGCGGGGGGCAGAATGCGCTCCCGGCAGGTGGTCCGGGGCCGGGGCTTGCGGCGGAAGGTGACGGCGCGCGTCGGCGCGCCATCGACCAGACGCACGCGCGAGATATCCAGCGTATCGCCGTGGATGGTTTGGGCAAAGGCCGTCTCATTTGGGGTCAGCGGACGCCCGCAGGCTGAGACAATCATCAAAAGGATCAGAGCAAATCGCATGCCTCAGCAGGGCCTGAAAAACGCTTTTTGATCAAGCCCCTGTTGTGCGGTTGCAACGAAAAGTGACGGCGGGTGAAGCCGCCCGGCGTGTTACAGCGCCGTCCCGGCAGGGTGATCAGACGTGACGGCGACAGGGGTTTTTATGTCAGACTTTGCATCCCACCTGACATTCAGATCGCAGAGGTGATCAGCCTCCGCGGCACACACCGCACCCCCTGCCGGGTGCCAGGAAAGGAGTGCCAGAATGGCCAAAGTTATCATCCCCACCGTCCTCGGATACGCCTCTATGATGGGGGTTTGGGTTGTTGTGCAATCGGTTCATACGGTTGTGATGTAAGGCCCGGTGTAGACCATTGGAGCGGGCGGGCTGCGCCGTCTCAGGGCGGGGCACGCACATGGGGCGTTGTGATCAGCGCCTCGGGCCGGGTTTCGATTATCCGGCCCCGCTCCAGCATCAGCGCCCGATCGGCACGCGCCACCGTGCTGGGCCGACGGGTGATCACGATCATGGTCATCCGAGCGCGCAGCGCCTCCTCCGCCACCGCGTCAAGCGCGGATGCGGTTTCGTTCAGGATCAGCAGGCGTGGCTATTTCGGCAGCGCGTGGGCCGCTAACGCTCGCCTCCTGACACGGCTTTGCCGCGCTCACCCACCATGCTCTCCAGCCCGTCACGGCGCTGAATGTAGAGATGCAGCGTGGTGCGCGGTGCCTCCAGCCGCTGTGCGGCCACGCTGCGCCAGGCTTTTCGGTGCGGGGCTGGACAAAAGCGGTGTTGGGCGTGACGGGCACTTTGCAAAGCTCGGCGAAGCCGCCCTCCGCTGTGGCGGGTTCCAGCCGTGACGTTCCGGCAGAGCAGGGCAGTCGCTGGGATGGATCACAATGACCAGCAGCTTGCGCGCTGGTCGAGATGTGGCGCGATGAACACGCGGCGCGGCTCTCGCACCAACCGCAGATCGGTGTGATAGGGTGTCCGGCCCTTGGGGACAGGGCCGGTAGCACGAAGCGGTCGATCATCAGATCGCGCAGGTCGGACACTCTGGGCCTCGCAGTCTGTGACGGGAGACACAGGCCTCAGCGTTGCCAATGCCTGATGCTTGCGGAGCCAAAGATGAACGTAAGATAAATCCCCGATGAAAGCGTTCTGAATACAGTATTAAAATCAATATCTTGGTTTGAATTTTGGTGCGCGCTCTCCCATCTTTGTGAGCATGTGGTCCCTTGGCTGATCCTCCGGCTCAGGGGCTGTGCACAAGCTGCGGCCCAGATGGGGCCACCCTGCAAGGAGATGAAAATGAAATACTTCAAGCGTATCAAATCAGACATTGATCCGACGCCCTTCCTCGATGAGATCAAGGGTGTCTCTGGCGCGTGGGACCTGGCAACAGGTCGGCAGGACAAGATCGCTGTCCAGCGCGAGGCCAAGGCGATACCGCTGCGGGGCTTGCGCAAGTCGGCGATCAACGGGCGCGCCCGGCGGGATGTGCATGAGAGCCGCTGGACAACCGGATCCAAGACCTTCCCCGTGGCCCGCGCCTTTCTGGAGCAGTTTGCCGAAGAACAGGACAGCATTCTGGGCCGTGCCAAGATCGTCAGTCTGCCTGCGGGCAAGCGGGTCTATCCGCATATCGACCGTGGCGATTACTATCGTGTGCGCAATCGCTATCATCTGGTACTGGCCTCGGCGCTTGGGTCCTGGATGAAGGCCGCTGATGAAGAGGTGCGGATGGGGCAGGGCGAGCTGTGGTGGTTCGACAATGACCAGATGCATGAGGCCAACAACGATGGCGATCAGGATCGTATCCACATGATCTTTGACATGCTGCCCACAGAGCGCGCGCAGGAGGTCTTTGGCCACGCGGCCTGAAACCCGCCAGACAAGGAGATCCCCCATGCGTGCCCATGCTCTCCAGATGGTTCCGAAACGCTTGCCGTACCGACTTGTGTTTTGGCCAGCGACGTCGCGCAGCGTGCTGCCCTGCTGGCTGGCGCTGCCGGAGCATCCGGTGCCGGGCCAGCCACCGCTGGTCGCTGTGCACGGCATCCGGCGCGGCGCCGAACAGCAGGCCGCCCTCTTTGCGGAGCGTGCTGCCGCACAAGGCCGGGTGGTGATTGCGCCGATCTTCGACAAGGCAAGCTGGCTGGGTTATCAGCAGGCGGTCTTGTGCGGGCGGGCCGACCTGGCCCTGCTCGATCTGCTGTTGTCGCTCAGGGTCGCCGGCGTGGTCACGACCGAGCGGTTTGACCTCTTCGGGTTTTCCGGTGGGGCGCAGTTTGCTCATCGCTTTGCGATGCTGCACCCGGATCGGCTGCGCCGTCTCAGCGTGGCGTCACCGGGGTGGTACACCTTTCCGGATACGGCGTGCTACCCCTATGGTCTCTGGCCGCGTCCCGATCACACCGACGGCTGGGGGCATCGGCTGGCGGCCAATCTGCACCGGTTCCTGACGCTGCCCATCACGGTCAGCGTCGGTGCCTGTGATAGCCGGCGCGACCGCAACACCCGCAGCGGGCCGCAGATTGACGCGCAGCAAGGGCCGCACCGTCTGGCCCGCGCCCGGTCGTGGGCGCAGGCCCTGCGCCGCGCGGCGTGCGAGCTGCGTATTCAGCCGGATATCGCGCTGCACGTGCTGCCTGGCTGTGGCCATCACTTTGAGACGTGCATGCGCCTCGGCGGGCTGGACCGCATCGTGTTGCCAAAGGCCGGGTCAGGACAATCGCGCGTTCCGACCCCGCACACTCGGGGGGCAAGGGCATGAGCCCGCTGCCGAAAATCACCGCTGAGGGGCGGGGGCGCAAGATTGTCGTGCTGGTGGCCCTGGCGCTGGGGCAGGCCACGGCCACTGGCATCGCCGCCTTTGCAACCCGCGACATCTTCGCGGCCATTCACGCGCAGGACCCGGCGCTTCCGGTTCTGGCTCTTACAGCCGTTGCACTGGCCGGGTGTGCCATTGCCGCGTTCCGGTTTTTCGAGCGCATGACAGCCGAGAAGGTCGGGCAGGCCTTTGCTGCGGCCCTGCGGATCAAGCTCTTTCGGCATATGGCGCGGGTGTCGGCGCGGGACCTCGCCACCCGGCGTAATGGCGCGTTGGCGCTGCGGTTTGTCGGTGACCTGACGGCGGTGCGCGCCTGGGTCAGCCTGGGGCTTGCGCGGATGATTTCCGCGCTTGTGGTGCTGCCGGTGGCGACGGCTGTGCTGTTTTACATGAACCCCGAGATTGGGTTGGCCGTCGCTGTGCCGATTGTGCTGGGGCTGGCGGTCTCAACCGTGCTGGGCCCGCGCTTGGGCCCCGCACACAGACGGCTACGCGCGCGCCGGGCCCGTCTGGCCGCGGACATGAGTGAGCGAATTCCGCACGCGCCCGAGTTGCGGCTGCTTGGCCGGATGCAGATCGAGACCAACCGTCTGCGGCACCGCACCGAGAAGCTGGTGGATGCAGCCCTCTTGCGGGCACGTGGTGCGGCGTTGCTGCGGGCCATCCCCGATGCGGTCTCCGGGCTGGCGGCGGCGAGCGTCTTTGCAGTGGCTTTGCATCGCGGATTGCCCGGTGCGGAAGCGGCCGGTGCGCTGGCCGCCGTCGGTTTGATGATCCAGCCGATGCGTGATCTCGCAGGCGTCTGGGATCGCCACCGCGCCTGGATCAACGCGCGGGAGAAATGCCTCAAACTGCTCCGCGTGCCCAAACTTGAGATCACCCGCGCTGCAGATACGGCCCTGCCAGAGGCCCCACCAAGCGTCATATTCTCGGACGTCAGCGCCGGGGCGTTGTCGGGCATCAATGTGACCGCGCTGCCAGGGCAGAAGATTGGGATTGTCGGCGCCAATGGGGCGGGCAAATCGACCTTGCTGAGCCTTGCGGCCGGTCTGGAGCTGCCGGAGACAGGTGAGGTCTTGATAGGGGATATGTCGCCCACAGCACTTTCGCCGCGCGAGCGGCGTGAGACCGTTGCCCTCATTGGTGCACGCTCTCCCGTGCTGAAGGGGTCATTGCGGCGCGCTCTGACCATGGGGGTGCAGGGCCGGCCTGAAGACACGGAGATTATCGACATGGCAGAGGCCTTTGGCCTGCAAAAGGTGCTTACGCGCCTCGGTGGGCTGGAGGGAACCGTGGCGGAGGCTGGGCGCAATCTCTCCGCCGGTGAGCTGCGCCGCGTGTTGCTGACCCGTGCGGCCTTGTCCCGGCCGCGTCTTCTGCTGCTGGATGAGCCGGATGATGCGCTTGACCAAGAGGGCGCGCGGCTGGTGCAAAAGCTGGTCACGCTTTGCGATGCGACCACGCTGTTGATCAGCCACAACCCGAGGATTGCTCGGCAGATGGACGTTCTGTGGGTGATCGATGCGGGGCAAATCGTCGACACCGGCAAGCCCGGTGATCTTCTGGTCTCACCTGATCTCAGCCGTTGAGGTCAGGTGGCGGCGCGCTGTCGGGTCCATATCCCCAGCCCGACAGCGCGCCCTTTTCTTGGTTCAAAACATGTGCCTCAGCCGAACCGGTAACCTGCACCACGCACGGTTGTGATCAGGCTGCCGTAAGGGCCAAGCTTCTTGCGCAGGCGCCCGATGTAGACATCGACCACATTGGTCATCGGATCTTCATGGGTGCCCCAGACCGCGCTCAGGATGCGCTCGCGGCTGAGCGCCTTGTTGCGGCTTTTCATCAGCACCGCGATCAGGTCGCGCTCCTTTGCGGAGAGCTCCACCGGAACGCCGTCAACCGTCAGCACCATGGCAGAGCAGTCATAGACCAGCCCTTCACACCGCATCAGGGTCGCGTCCGCATCACTGGCATAGCCCGTGGCGCGCCGGTGCAGCGCCTGCAGCCGCGCGATCAGCTCGTCAAAATCGAAGGGCTTGGGCAGGTAGTCATCCGCGCCGAGGCGCAGGCCAGCCACCCGCTCATCGGCGGAATCGAGCGCTGTCAGCATCAGCACCGGCGTTGTGTTGTTGCGGGCCCGCATGGTCTGGCACACTTGCTGGCCGCTAATCCCCGGTAGCATCAGATCCAGCAGGATCACGTCAAAGTCCCGGTCCTGAAGAATGTCCAGCGCGGTCTCGCCATCGCTTGCGTGCTCTACCGCCCAGCCTTCGGCCTTCAGACCCCGCCGAATGAAATCGGCAACCCGCAGCTCGTCTTCAATCAGCAGGATATTCATGATCAATGCGCCTTTCCAACGTCCCTGGCGGGGGTTTTTCACCCGCACTGATAGGACAAACGGATCGGCCTGTGTCTTATTCCCGAGCGCGTGGTCTGATCGTCAGTTTTTTGCAGAGTTCAGGATTGCGCCACCACGCGCAAGGGGGGCACCATCGGCAGCTCCATGATGCACGAAAGTCCGCCGCCCGGACGGTCTTTCAGCAGCGCACTGCCGCCGTGTGCGCGCGCGATGGACCGGACAACCGGAAGCCCGAGACCGGCGCCATCCTCATAGCGGTCAGCGGCGTTTGAACCGCGGAAGAAGCGTTCAAAGGCCTTCTCTTTCTCCGCGTCGGGCAGCCCGGGGCCGTTGTCTTCCACGCTGATGCGAAAACCGGTGGCGGTGCGCAGCAGGCGCACAACCACATCGGGGCCGCCGTAGCGGCGCGCATTCTGGATCATCGCGGCAATGCACTGGCGAATGCGTGCGGCATCCAGCGACATCTGCGGATCCTCCTCATCTGCAAGAACGGGAATGTCCCGGTCAAAGACTTCGACAGTGGTTTTCAGCAGCTCTGCCAGATCCACGCGTTCCAGCTTCAACCGGCTCTTGCCGGATTCCTCGCGCGAGATGAACAGCAGATCATCCACCAGCAGATTGGTGTGCCGCGCGGTCTCGCGCGTGCGCCGCAGCGCCTCGCGGTATTCTTCGGGCGTCTTATCCTCTCCGCGCAGGGCCACGTCGCTTTCGCCCTGAATGATGGTCAGCGGCGTGCGCAGCTCATGGCTGACATCCGCCAGCATCTGACGGCGCGCGTTCTCGGCCACACGCGACTTTTGCAACAGACTTTCCAGCGCGGCGGTTCGGGTGCGCACGGCCTCTTCAAGCTCGGAGTTCTGGGTGGTCAGCGACTGGGTTCGTGCTTCCACCATGGCTGCCATCGTGTCCATGACGCCGCCGATCTCCGCAATCTCATGGCGGCCGCGCACCTGCATCCGATGATCGAAATGACCTTCTGCCAGCGCGTTGACCCCCTGCATCAGCCGTCCCATGGGCCGGATGATCTGGGTGGTGTAGATCCACAGCGCGCCAGTCACGACTCCAAGCGCCAGGATCACCAGCAGCAGCGTGACAACGTTCGCTGTTTTCAGATGGCGTGCGGCGGCGGCGCGGGTCTCTTCCACCTCCTCCAGTTCTTCGGCCAGGGCTGCGTTGATCATCAGGTGGAATTCGCGGTCAATCTCGTCATCCAGCATGGTCGACATATCCGCCCAATTGCGCCCAAACTGCTCGGCACCGGTCTCCTTCCGGACCGCTTCAAAGCGGGTGATCAGCCCTTCGATCTTGCGCTCAATCCGCGACAGCAGCTGCAGCTCGCTGATCTCCTCCTCGCCTACCAGGTCGATCTCCTGCCCGATCAGAGCGCGGATGTCGCGCACGTTGGCCCGGATCAGCCGGATCAGCTCCGCCTCTCCGGCGCCCTTGTCCCGGTCGCCGATGAGCATCGCGTCGCCGTATTGCTTGAAGAGCTGATAGGTGTTGCCGCTCAGCTGCAGATGCGCCTCGTAGGACTTATGCGCCAGATTGATCCGTGCGTTGAAATAGGCGGCCTGCTGTGCGCTCCAATAGGCGAGGGCTGCGCCGCTGAGCGCGATGATCAGCATCAGGGCGGCAAGGCCACGCAGCAGGTTGGAAATGCGCATAGGGTCAACTCCAGAAGGGTGCACCGCCGGGCGGCTGAGAGATCATGCCGTGGTTCATCGCAGATTCCCGGCGCTGCTGCCACAGGCCTACGGGTCAGCCCGAAACAGCACAACACGGGCCGCATGCTCTATGCGGCCCGTGTTGCAATATTGAGGCAGCTACATTCAAGCGGCGGTCATGCTTTCGAGTGCAGCCGGGGGCCTGGTGGGGGTGCTGCGGGTCTGCCGCAGCACTGGCCCGGCCACAGCCATCACCGCCTCAGGCGTGCAGAGATCTTCGCGCGACAATTGCGGAACGCCGGTCGCCATCCGCGCCTCCATCATCGCCAGCGGCGATTGCGTCAGCTTGCCGGAGATGGCAAACGGCCTCAGCCCGTAGTCCGCCAGCACCCGCATACCCCCGACAGCCCCCAACGCATCCGGCGTGGCAAAGAGGATCGCATCCATACGATCGCGAATGCGCGATCCGGCCAGAATCTCCTGAGTTTCCTGCTGGAAGACGCCGTCGGCAATCTCCACAACGACGATGTCAGCGCCATTGGCCCCGGCAGTGCCCACGAGGGTTTCGAACCCCTGTTCGACACGATCTATCGGCATCCGGTAGGTGGTGGGCATACCGGCGTCGGTGAAGTCCATGGCGCTGACGCCCGCGTCCTCAAAGGCGTTGAAGTCGCCGAAAGCCCCAGTGCCGGTGGCCTTGATACCCGCAACGCTGAAGCCTGCCCGCGACAGACCATGCGCAAGGCTCACCGCAGCCGTGGTCTTGCCCGCGTTCATCGAGGCGCCGAAGACACCGATGACGGTCACATGCTCGGGGATCGCCTTTGCCTGCAGGCTGTAGCGCGCAATGTTGATAACCTCGCCATCGCGGTCGGTCAGCAGCGCGATGGGGCGCAGCCTGGTGGGCTCCAGCATACGGGCATGGGCGTGCTCCATCGTGCCGACAACGCCGCCACCGGCCAGCAGATCTGCCCCTTCGGAGGTGATGCGCGCAGCCCCTTCAAACTGATCCGGCGCATAGCGGTCGCCAATGCACAGCACCACCTTGTCGCCGAGATAGCTGGTGGAGGCCCGGCCACGGGCCAGCTGAATTTTCTGGTGCTGGTTGATCTCGATGATCTCGCATAGAACCAGATCGCCCGCGACCCCATGTTCGACAGCCGGGTTCAGGCCCGCCACATCATCGTGGTCCACCCGCCGGGTGGTGAAGGCCCATTTGGCGTTCAGATGCAGCAGGGTCACGTCGGGTTTTGCAGTGTGCAGGGTCATGTCATTTTCCTTTGTCTTGGTGCGTCTGATCCTCAATCTAGGCAGCTTGGATATCGGTATCCTGTTGATCGGATGAACGATCCCGTAAAGGAAAATGAACTGTAGATGAACGGCGTAAGTCGTTTTCAAAAAAAGAAAAATCCCGCCCAAACTGGCGGGATTTTCAGATGCGTCAGATCTGTTGAAAAGGATCAGCGCAGCGATTGCAGCGCCTCTGCCTCAGCCTGCAGATCCAGCGGTGGGCCCGCCTCATTCGCTGCCAGATAGGCGTCGAGAATTTCAAGTGAGGAGGCGGGTGCGTAGCCAGTTTCGGTCGCGGCGGCGCTCGCAACCGCCATCTGCACATCCCACCCACCGCTGCGGTGACAGGCCACCGAGACGACGGTTAGCCCATCCGTGCGGTCCAGCTCAAACTCACGGCACAGGGCCTGGCTGCCGTCCATGAAGGTGGCCACGGGTGCAATCCGGCTGCCATCCTGCAAAAGCAGGTCATCGCCAGACGCAACCGTATGCAGCGCGTCGATAATCTGCGGGTCCGTCAGCGTTGCGATCTGCAGACCGACGCCTCCGGTCTCTCCGGTCGGAGCGAGGCTGAGCCCCGCCCCCAGACCAACAGCCAGCGCCAGCGTTGCGGCAAGAGGCAGCTTCCACAGCGGCGGTGCGGCAGGCGCGGCGCGCTTGTCTGGAAAGGCGACAACCGTCTCGCCGGTTGGCGCGTCTGGCGTCTGGCCGGCTGCAGCCAAGGCCTGCACCTGAGCGACCAGATGCTCCGGCACAGGCTCGGCCAGCATTGGTTCCAGCGCTTCTTTCGACAACATGCGCGTGTCGACAAAAAGCGCCAATCGCTCCGCCAGATCGGACTCCGCCGCGAGCGCCAGATCCAGATCGGTGGCGCGGTCTTCGGCCAGTTCGCCGTCGGCATAAGCCATCAGCTCTTCATCAGTGAATTCAGGATGTTGCATCTCAGCTGTCTCCTTGACTGCCTGAAGAACGGGCCGGTTTGGGGTTTATTCCCAGTTTTTTTGCAATGGCCAGTCGGGCGCGCGACAGCCGGCTCATCACCGTCCCGATGGGGGTGCCCAACACCTCGGAGGCTTCCTTGTAGCTCAGCTCTTCCGCACAGATAAGGAGAATGACATCGCGTTGCTCTTCGGGCAGCGTATCAATCGCCTGTTTTGCGGCGGTCAGCATCAGACTGGTCTCCGTCACCTGGGTGCCGTCAACGGTCTTGGCCTCGGGGGCGTCGTCAATGTCAATCTGCGTCCCTCGGGTCTTGGTGCGGCGGGTCATGTCGATCCAGGCGTTGCGCAGTATGCGAAACAGCCAGGCATCGAGCCGCGTGTCCGGAGTGAACTGGTGCCGCGCTGCAAAGGCCCGCTCCACCGTGATCTGCACCAAGTCATCCGCCGTATCCGGCGACCGGCAAAGCGAGATCGCGAACCGCCTCAGGTTGGGCAGGAAGGCGATGATGTCGTCTGCAAACTGGTCTGACATCTCTGTGTGAGC
Source organism: Roseobacter cerasinus (assembly GCF_009811755.1). GTDB lineage: Bacteria > Pseudomonadota > Alphaproteobacteria > Rhodobacterales > Rhodobacteraceae > Roseobacter > Roseobacter cerasinus. Next base: position 182,625 of record NZ_BLIV01000001.1, on the reverse strand, counting down.
ACTTTCGCAAAACGGGGTGGAATAGACGGCGGGCTGCCTGCGTTACCAATATGGCAATCCCCCGCCGAGGCGCAACAACACGTCGCAATCTGGCCAGGGATCGTGCAAAATGTAGCTGAACTGGAGGGTCACCTGTGCAAGGTCTGCCGTTTCATATCATTCTGTCCCTGATGATGGTTCTGGCGGTGCCAGCCGCCTGGCCGGAAGGCCCGTTTGTCACCGCTGCCTGGGCCGACGACGACGATGGGGACAGTGACAGCGATAGCGACAGTGATAGTGACCGCGATGACGATGATGATGATGATGACGACGATGATGATGGCCGGGGCAACGGGCGCGGGCCCCGATCAGGCGGCGAGGGCAGCTTTCTGGATCGGCTCTTTGGCCGCCCGTCACCGGCCCCTGCCGCGCCCGCACCGCAGCCGCAACCCCTTGCCACACGGGCAGCGAATGAGATCGTGGTCCTCGATCTTTCGGCTGCGGATCTGGCGGCACTGACGGCAGCGGGATACGAGGTTCTGGGCGAAGTGCAGATTGCCGCAGCGGGCAGCACCCTGCGTCGTTTGCGGGTCCCGACGGGCACGACGCTGGAAACGGCCTTGGCCAATATTCGGCAGTTGCCCTCGGGACAGGCGGCGGATTTCAATCATTTCTATCGCAGCAATCAGGGGATCGTACCGGCCTGCACCGGCCTGCATTGCGCCTTCTTCGACCAGGTCGGCTGGGTCCCGCCAGTGGCGGAGCAGGGTGCCTGCCACCAGATCACCGCCCGCATCGGGCTGATCGATACCGGGATCAACCCGGAGCACGAAGCGTTCGACGGCGGGCGCCTGACGGTTCTTGAGATCGACGGGCAGGAGCGCACACCATCCGGCGCGCAGCATGGCACGGCCGTGGCCGCCATCCTGATCGGGTCGCGGACAGGGCGGGCGCATGGGCTGCTGCCACAGGCGGATCTGCTGGCCGTGGATGCCTTTCACCGCGCGGGCCGGGATGAGCGCAGCGATGTGTTCAGCCTGGTGCAGGCGATGGACCGGCTGGCCGAGGCCGAGGTCAATATCATCAACATGAGCCTGGCGGGTCCGCATAACGTGCTGCTGGAGCAGATGGTGGAGCGGTTGACCGAGGAACGGATCCTGATCGTGGCTGCGGCTGGCAATGACGGGCCGCGCGCGGCGCCAGTCTTTCCGGGCGGCTACGCGCCGGTGCTGACGGTCACGGCGGTGGATGGCTCAGGGCGGATCTACCGGCGGGCGGGGCGCGGGCCGCATGTGGATCTGGCAGCCCCCGGCGTCGAGGTCTGGACCGCTGCCTCCATTCGCGGGGTGCGGACCAAGACCGGGACGTCCTTTGCCGCCCCCTTCGTGACAGCGGCGGCGGCCATGCTGATGTCGGCGCGGCCCGAGCTGGCAGCAGCTGAGGTCAAAGCTTTCCTGCAAGACACTGCGCTCGATCTGGGCGAGGCCGGGCCAGATGACGTCTTTGGGGCCGGGCTGGTGCAGTTTGCACCCATCTGTGCGGCACCGGCCAACAGCGCGCCCGCGCTTCTGGACTGACCTTTTCGCCACATCATCACCACGCGGTTTTGTGCCCATATGTCAGTTTTGTGACATCATGGGCGGAATAACCACGGCGCGCCCACGTTCTCCTTCCCATGCGCCCCACAGTTGGAAGGACACGCCATGATCAGCCCCTCATTGCCCCTAAAGTGTTTCCCCGCCAACGTCTTCCATAGATCTGAGTTGCTGGCCGGGCCGATTGCGCTGGCTGTGGCGTCGTGCCTGCTTTGGCTACCGGAGTCCCTTGACGCGCAGGAGCGCCACGCGCTGACCGTGACCGCGCTGGCCGTCATCGGCTGGACCATGACGCGGCTGCCGGATGCGCTCGTCGCCTTGGCCGCAGCGCTTGCCCTTGTGCTGACCGGCACGCTGCACGAGCAGCAGCTCTTTGCTGCGCTGGGGCGCGAGTTGGTGTGGTTGCTGATGGCGGCCTTCGTGATTGCATCGGTGCTGAAATCCAGCGGGCTGATGGAGCATCTGGTGGCCCGTGCCCTGACCCGCGTGCGCAGCTTTGCGGCGCTCAGCTACGTATTGACTGTCCTGATTGCGGCCACAGCATTTTTCATCCCTTCTACCTCCGGGCGCGCAGCCCTTCTGCTGCCAGTGTTTCTGGCCCTGGCGGCACAGCTGCCCGACCCACGTCTGCGGCGCCCTCTCGCTCTGCTGTTCCCCACGGTGATCTTGCTGTCCGCCGGAGGCTCCTTGCTGGGCGCAGGCGCGCATCTGATCGCGGTTGACGCCATTGCCAGCGCAGGTGGACCCAGGATCGGCTATCTGGAGTGGCTGATGCTGGGGCTGCCGGTGTCGCTGGTGTGTTGCCTGCTGGCCACGGCGCTGATCTTGTGGCTCTTCGTGCCTGCGGACCTGCACAACATGCCGATGGTGCTGCGCCAACCCGGGGCCCCGCTTACCACCCGCCAGAGACGCCTCGCGCTGATGCTCGTGGCGCTTTTGGCGTTGTGGACGACGACCAGCCTGCACGGGATGTCCATCGTCGTGATCACCCTGGCAGGGGCGTTACTGTTGCTGTCGCGCCCCTTCACCGACCGCAAGACCAAGGAGGTTTTCCGCGACGTCGATGTGGAACTGATCCTCTATCTCACGGCCACAATTGTGATTGCCGAGGCGATGATCACAAGCGGCGCGGATCGGTGGCTCGCAGAGGGCATGCTCGCCGTGCTGCCGGAAGACTTGGCGCGCAGCCAGGCGGTGGCTGTTGGTTTTATGGCTGGCGTCGCGGTCCTCTCACATCTGGTGATCACTTCGCGCAGCGCCCGGGCGGCGGTGTTGATCCCCGCCGTGGCCTTGCCGATTGCTGCCTTCGGGCACGATCCGGCGCTGATTGTGCTGGTTGCGGTCATGGGCACCGGCTTCTGCCAGACAATGATGGCCAGCGCCAAACCGGTCGCGATCTATGGCGCTCTCGATATGCCGACCTTCTCGCAGCGCGATCTCGTCCGTCTCGCTGTACCGCTGATGCCTGCGGTTGTGGTGCCGCTTTTCTGCGTTGCGATCACGCTTTGGCCCATGCAACTGCAACGCCCGACCGACCCCGCGTTTGCCGTCATACAGAAGGTTGAACTCTCGGAGCCGGTGCCTCGTGCCGTTCTGCGCCCGGTCGCACGCCCGGCCCTAACCGGGCAACGTGGTGCTGCACTTTCCCAGTCGTCGGACCGCGATCAGCCACGCGTGATCCGCTGGCTGGGGGCGGAAATTGACGCGGCTGGACAAGATGCGCAACGCGGGTTGCACAGGCTGACCGACGTGCTCGGCCTGCGCTGAAAAGTGCTCCGGAAGCAGGAGAAATAACCTGTCGCGCGGAATAAAAATATCTCCCCGCCGTTCTTCTTTTAGACGCAAATTCAAGGAGATAGAGAAATGACTTTCACCATTCTGATAGCACCCTCCGGCTTCAAGGAGTCCCTGTCCGTCGATGACGTGACCCAAGCCATCAGCGCGGGCGTGCGCGCGGCACTGCCCTCGGCAGAGGTGCTGGAGGCACCGATGGTCGATGGCGGCGAAGGCTTCACTCAAGCGCTTGTGAACGCCACCGGCGGGCACCTGCACGAGGCGACGGTGACGGGGCCAGTAGGCCAGCCGGTGTCGTCCTTTTTTGGCATCATGGGCGGGTCCTGGCGCCGAACCGCGGTGTTGGAGATGGCCGCCGCTGCGGGCCTGAGCCTTGTGCCAAAATCCATGCGCGATCCGGGACGCACGACAAGCTATGGCGTGGGCGAGTTGATCTTGCGCGCTCTCGATCATGGCGCAGACCGGATCCTTGTGGGCTGCGGTGACAGCGGTATCAACGATGGCGGCGCGGGCATGGCGCAGGCGCTTGGCGCGCGCCTGCTGGACGCCGAGGGCCAGGAGATCGGCTTCGGCGGATACGAACTGAAACGTCTTGCAGATATCGACACCAGCGAGCTGGATCCGCGGTTGGCCCATGTCTCGATTGACGTGGCCGTAAACTGGCACAACGTTCTGCTCGGCCCCAAAGGGGTTGCCCGTGTTTTTGGCCCGCAGAAAGGCGCGAGCCCGGAGCAGGTCGCGGAGCTGGAGGCGGGCCTTGAACGCTATGCCGCCCTGATCCACCGGCAGATGGGCTTGCGGCTGGGTAAGGCGAACGGCTCCGGTGCCTCGGGAGGGTTGGGCACCGGGCTGGTTGCCTTTGCCGGGGCCACGCTGCACCCGCGCTTTGACATCGTGATGCAATATCTGAACTTTGATCAGATGCTCGAGCAGGCCGATCTGGTGATCACCGCCGAAGGGTCGCTCGACGGGCAGTCACCCTATGGCAAGGTGCCCTGCGAAGTGGCCCGTCGCGCGCAGGAGCGCGGCATCCAGACCATTGCGCTGGCTGGAACCATCGGCAAAGGCGTGCGCGAGACACTGGACAACGGGATCGATGCCTTCGCCTCCATCATCAAGCGGCCCTGTTCGCTGGATGAGGCCATCGACAAGGGCGAAAAGCTGCTGCGCCGTGCAGCTGAGGACGCCATGCGCATGATGATTGTGGGCTGGCGGCTGGCAGATCGCCCGGCGGTGGCTCAGGGCGCGCGCAGGTGATCCTGCAGGGCCGCAGCAAAGCGGGTGATCTCCGGCCCTGACCGGCTTGGATCGCGGTAGAGCGACAGGCCAATGCTTTTCAGCGCTGGCAGCCCCAGACGCGGCCCCAGATTGCAGAGCGGCGGGCCGACCGCCACAGCGGGCATCACCGTCACGGCCAGACCGGCCAGTACAAAGGCCCGCACCCCAATCGGGTGCGGGCTGAGATGTGCAAGATAACCTGTGCGGCCCGCGCCATCCAAGGCTTCAAAGGCATAGCTACGCAAGTCGCGACCGTCGGTGAGAAAGACCAGCGGCACATCCTGCGTGTCCGGCAGATCGACCTCCTCAATGCCTGCCCAGACCAGCGCGTTGGATTCGACGAATTCGCGCCCGGGGCGGCGCCCCTGATCCATCATGAAAGCAAGGTCGATCTCGCCCGCATCCAGCAAGGCGAGCAAGGCATCACTGCGCTCACATTGAATATGGATTTGCACGTCCGGCGTCTGCGCGGCAAAGCTGCGCAGCGCCTGCGTGACCACCGACATCGCCAGTGTCACGGTTGTGCCCAGTCTGATCCGGTGCAACGTACGCGCCCCGCGCAGGGCCTTCACCGCCTCATCCGAAAGGCCGAGGATCCGACGGGCATAAACCACAAAGGCCTCACCCTCAGGCGTCAGCGACATGGGCTTGCCGCGTCCGCGATCAAAGAGGGCGCAGCCCAGCTCCTGCTCCAGCTTGCGGATATGGGCGCTGATTGCGGATTGAACGGTGTTCCGCCTGCCTGCCACGGTCGAGAAATTCAGGGTCTCGGCGGCAGCGACAAAGCTTTCGAGGGCGTTGAGATCGCGCATGTATCGTAGAATACGATTTATTTGATCTTTTTAAACCGTTTTCATGATTTATTGCGCCTTGTTATATCGCGCCCATGGATCTGACATCTTCCTTCTACATCGTATCCGCGCTTGCGGTGGTGATCACGGGCATCTCCAAAAGCGGGTTTGGCGGCGGGCTTGGGGTTATGTCGGTGCCCCTGATGAGCCTCTACATCGCGCCACAGGTGGCGGTGGCGATCCTCATGCCGGTGCTGCTGGCCATGGATCTGATCATCGTCTGGCAGTATCGTCACCGTTGGAACCGAGCAGTTGTGCGGATGCTGCTGCCCGGTGCGGGGGCGGGGCTGATCCTGGGTGCGATCTCCTTTCACTGGATGAGCGCCGATCTCATCCGGTTTGCCGTCGGCGTGCTGGCACTGGTCTTTGTGGCGCAATTCCTGTTGGCGCAGACCCGTGGGCGCGGGGTGGGGGCGTCGTCCGGCGCCACCATCCTTGCGCTGGGGGCCTTGTCGGGGTTCGCCAGCTTTGTCGCCCATGCGGGCGGGCCGCCGGTGAAAGGCATCCTGCTGCGGCAGAACATGCAGAAATCGGTCTTTGTCGGGACCAACACCATGTTCTTCTTTGCCATGAACGCCATCAAGACGGTGAGCTATGCCGGGATGGGGCAGTTCTCGACGGAAAGCCTGCAGGTGAGCCTGCTTCTTGCACCGATGCTGGTGGTGGGAATTGGCCTTGGCCTGATCCTGCACCGCGTCATTGCACAGACCATATTCACGCGTCTGGTCTACGGGTTTTTGTTTCTGGCGGGGGTCAAACTGCTCTACGACAGCGGCGGTGCAATCCTGACGTTCGGGAGGCTGTCCTGAGCGTCTAGCGGCGTCCAAAGGGGCGGGAGTGACGTTTCTCGGCCACACCCACGCCAGACTGCGGCTGCGGCATGGGGTATCCATTCTTCCGCTCGTAAGTCTCTGTTTTGATTGATTTCACAGCTGATGTCGCTTGCGCTGATCTGCCCTAAGAACCCCAGAGGGTTTCTTGTCGACTGCAGAGTGCGGGCACCGAATGATCTGCTCGCTTGACGCGAAAAGGGAGGCTGTGTCACCCTTTGCTTATTATTTGAGCTATTTCAGGCAGGTCGGCATGTCTATTTTGCGTCGATGTATTCTATGGGGCGTTTGCCTGTTTCTGGCAGGTTGTACGGTGCCGGGGTCAGCGGCGTTTCAGGACTACAAACAATCCTATGACGCGGCACGCGCGGCGTCGGAGCAGGTTGTGGATGCCTACAATCAGTACGACAAGATGGACCGCAAGCGGCGTACGGATGCCGCCAGTTTCGACCCTGACTTTGCCGATGTCTACTCGCCCACTGCGCTCTCACCGCTGAGCCTGACCATCATGGAAGGGTTTGCCGCAGCCACAACCTTCAACGAAGTCCTGGCGCGCTATGCGGACAACAATACCCTCAGTCTGCAACAGGACGAGATCGACCGTCTGAACGCCGCCTCCGCCAACACCGCGACGCTGGTTGCAGGGCCGGGCGCGGGCGGCAAGGTTAGCGCGGTGATCGGCGCCACGCAGGTTCTGGCCAATCTGTCGCTTGCCCGGGCCGACCGGGATGAGTTCGTGCGCAACGTGCGGGACAACACCGCGACGGTCGACACTTTCCTGGCGATCATTCGCGACGACACCGCCGATATGTACCAGACCGCCCGGCTGGCGACTGCACTTTCGGGCGGCAGCGTCGACAAACTGGAGACATTCCGGAGCATGCTGGCCGACTGGGTGCTGTTGATTGACCAGACTCGCAAGGATCTGGCGCTGTTGCAAACGCGGGTCGAGGCCGGGGCGGCGGGTCAGTCGGGGCTGAGCTTGCTGGCCGAGTCGGCTGAGCGGATCGACCGGCATGTCACGGACATCAACGCGGCCTATCGGGCCTTGGTGGGAGTTTTCTAGACCATTTTATCAAGCTATTTTGGGGGACTGAGCCATGTCAGACAATCCGTACCGGGCTGAAATTACGCAGCTGACAACGGCGATCATTGATCTGCAGATGGAGTTGGCGACCGCGAGCGGCGCTGCGCGGGATCAGCTGCAACAGGAGTTGAACGCCAAGATCACCGTGGCTGACAAGTTGCAAGGCATGTCGGAGGCTTGGCGGCTGGGGCGACTGGCGCAGGCGGTCAGCGCGTTGCAGGCGCTTGCAGCGTCGGAATTGGCCAAACAGGCCCGTGTTGCAGCTCGGCTGAACCGGATGATGGAGGCGCAGGGCGTCGCGCAGGCAGCCACGTCGGCGTCGGATCCGGATGGATCGGCGTCCCCACCTCCCGCTTCAACACCAACCGGACCAACGCCTGCCGTTGCGGCGGCGCCACCGGCGGGTGTGATCCGGATTGAGATCACGCCGCAGGATCTCGACGCGCTGGCGCGGGTGGCGCAAAGCGAGGTGGGGCATTTTGGCCAATATGGTGCCGCGCAGTTGACCGGTGGGGTGCAGGCCGTTGTTGAGACCATATTGAACCGGGTTGCCCACGGCCGGTTCCCAGGCAGCCTTCAGGCGGTTATGGACCAGCCGTCTCAGTTCTCCGCCATCAATGCGACAGGCAGCTGGGCCGGTCTGAGTGCGGCAACATCGCAGATCCAGACCATCGTGACCGACTATCTCAACGCACGGGTTGCGGGGCAAAGCGGTGTGCTGGGCGGCGCCACGCATTTCCTCAACCCGTTCCTGTCGTCCTCCACGGCGCTGTCGCAATGGGGCAATCATGTGGTGGCCAACGCGGTTGCCGTCTTTGGCAATGAAGCCGCTGAAGATGTGCATTTTCACGGCTTTGCGCCAGGCACATCGTTGCCGCAGGCGCATGCGATCCACTTCGGCGGTTGGTCCCCGGTTTTTGATGGCGCTGGCAGGGCTGCGTCATCGGTTACATCAAGCGGTCTGCGCGTGCGGCTTTTGTCGACTCTGAAGGGCGAACTGACACATTTTGAAAACGGCAAGCATAAAGAGAATGCGGATAGCCACTTCAGCCGGGTGGGGGACTACTGGAGGGCGCTGGGGTTGCCCTATCACGGCCAATCGGTGGTTACATTCGCGGACGGAAGTACGGGCAACCCCGCTTGGTCCGCGGCTTTCATCAGTTGGGCCATCGCCGAGCAGGGCGTTGGTGCGGACCGATTCAAGGGCGCGCAGGCTCATTGGAAATATGTGCAGGACCTGGTGGAGGAGCGGTTGGCGACCCCGCTCTTCGATCTGATGGATCCGGAGCAATATGCGCCCCGGCCCGGTGATATCGTGCACTACGGGCGCGCCACCGCTGCGCGGTTCCATCTGGCTGCTGCCCTGGATCACCTCAAGATCGACGGCTACTACCCCTCGCATTCCGACTTCGTAATTGAGGTGGATCAGACCGATGGCTCCCTGACCACAGTGGGCGGGAACGTGGACAACTCAGTGAAGTCAAAACGGGTGGGGATTGACAGCGACGGCCTGCTCAAACCGCGCAGGCAACGGGGCGAAGACTTCCCCTGGATCGCGGTGCTGCGGCTGCGTGACGGCTGAAGATCAGGAGATAATCTCTTTCGGCACTTTTCGTGGTGTCAGGGTGCCTATCTCACCAAAGCGCGAAGGCGCCTGGGGATTGCTTGTTCTATGCCGGATCTCATTTGCCGGGTCGAGAAAATACCGCGTTGAAGCGATCACGAGATGGGATGAGAGGCGCCCCGGTCTTCGGACTTGTTCAACACCTCTGGAGCCAGCCGAGGCGTAGCTTTTAGGCACTGTTTTTGGCCTTGAGTGGCGGCAGATGCAATACCTCCTGGGGCTGGCTGGCACGGGCGAAAACGCGGAAATCCTCATAGTCCATCGGGCGGGCAAAGTAGAACCCTTGCAGCGTGTCACAGCCAAGCTCGGTCATGATGGCAGCATGCTCGGCGGTCTCAACACCTTCAGCGGTGACAGAAATGCCCAGAGCCTTTCCCATCTCGATCATATTGCGGACAAGTTCGCGCGCCGTCGGGTCTTTATCGACCGGCTGCACAAGCATGCGGTCCAGTTTCATGACATGCGGGTGCAGGTGTTTGAGACCGATCACCGAGGCATGACCCGAGCCGAAATCATCGACCTCGATCTGAAAGCCCTGCGCGCGCAGGCCGTCGATCCGGTCGACGAAGTTGTGGTCCTGCTCTTCGACCAGGACGCTTTCAAGAACTTCTACCGCGATCCGGGTCTGCCCAAGGTCGAAATCGGCCACGATGTCCTCAATCCGATTGCTCACAATCTGATGGACATCCATGTTAAAGGCGATTTTCGGCACGAGGAGACCCTCGGCGTTCAATTCGCAGACCCGCGCAAGCCCGGCGCGGAAAATCTGTCGATCAATTTCTGGCGTAAGCCGAAGCTGATTGGCGATCCGCAGGAATTGCGCGGGCGAGAGCAGCCCGCGTGTTGGGTGATCCCACCTCGCCAGCGCCTCGATCCCGACCAGCTCCTCGCTTTGCGCGTCGAACTGCGGCTGAAAGAACGGTTCAAACTCACCGATGCTGAGCGCCCGCTGAATTTCGGCGGAGAGCAACCGCTTTTCGTTCACAATACTATGCAGTTGCGGTGTGTAGACGGTGGTGGTGTTTCGCCCGAGTTCCTTGGCTGTATAGAGCGCAGAATCCGCGCTTTTGAGCAGATCGCAGTTCTGGATCAACCCGCCGATCGCCGAGGCCACGCCAAAACTGGCCCCGACGCGGCACATCTTGCCTTCAAAATCCATTTCCTTGCGGATTTCGCCCAGCAGGCGTTCTGACAGCAGCGTGGCTTGCTCCGACGTGCTGCCGCGCCCCAGCAGGATCACAAATTCGTCTCCGCCGACCCGCACTGCCACATCCCCCGGCCGGATGCCCGACCGCAGGATGCGCCCAACCTCCTGCAAAACGAAATCTCCGGCGTTGTGACCCAGCGTATCATTCACATTCTTGAAGTGGTCGAGGTCGATCCGGATCAGCGTCCGGGGGCCATTGGCATTGGTGACCTCGTCCTCAAGCAGATTGTCGAGGAACCGCCGGTTGGGCAACCCGGTGAGCGCGTCATGCAGCGATTGCCGTTCGGTCTCGGCTTGGGCTTCGGCCAGTTTTGCCTGAGCCTCCTTCGCGCTGCTGATGTCCGTTGCGATGGCTGCGAACCGGCGGCCCTTCGTCGGGGAGGCTTTCAGCGGAGAGATGCCAAGATTGATCCAGTAGGGGCGGCCATCCTTGCGGTAGTTCAGAATCTCGACCTGAACCGCACGCCCGGCCTTGATGGCATTGCGCAGCATCTGCCGTGTGGTCGGGTCTGTGTTGGGGCCCTGAAGCAGCGCGCCCGGGCGCTGTCCAACCGCTTCTTCTTGCGTATAGCCGGTCAAATCCGTGAAGGCGCTGTTGACCCATTGAATCGTCTCGTGCTCATCGGTGACTGTGATGCTCTCGCTGGCCAGTTGCGCGATCTGGGCCAACTCCGCGAGTTCACTCTGCTTGACTGCGAGCACGCGGCGCGACCGTTCCAGCTCTTCATGCGGGCGCACAATCGCGCGCATGCCTGAGACCGCCATCAGACTGAACGGCAGGATCAATGCCAGAAGAGCCACCCCGATCCCGGTCAGCACCAGTGCTCGTCCGACGGTCTGGACCATCGCCGAATCCGTGTCGACAATCAGATAGAAATCCGCGCCCGGCATCGGTGTCGACAGGGTTGGCCCGGCGTCGCTGTGCCACGTTTCCCAGTGTTCGTTTTGGAATTGCGTGGCGATGATGGTCTTGGGTGCCGATTGTCCCGCGCTCAGCACATGCGTCAGATCCATCTGGCGCTCGAAGGCCAGCAGACCCTCCACCAGACCTGTGGAGACGATGGGTATCGTGACCAGAAAATGGGCACGATAGGTCTCGCCCGCGGGTCTGTAGGATATGCGTGGTGCAACTTCGGAGCGCCCTCCGATCATATTGTCCAGCCCCTCGATGGCTTCGACCGGCAGGAAGGGAGAGTTGGCGTCTTTCTCACCAACAGAGAGGATCACTTGACCATCCGGTCTGATCAGGCGGACGTTCTGTGCGTTCTGTGCGTTCTGTGCGTTCTGTGCGTTCTGTGCGTTCTGTAACCTCAGCAGTGCGCTCTGCGCCGGGGACGACCGGCCTTCAAACCCCATCACGTAGTTGATGATCTCGGGCGAGCGGGCCACAAATTCCGCTTCGTCCAGGATGTCATCCAGCAGGTTGGCGATCACATTCGCCTTGGTTTCCAGATGCGCTCGTTTGGCGTCCTCTTGCATTTGATGCAGAGCGGGTGCGGAAGCGAACCAGATCGCAGCCGCCACGCTCATGACCGAAAAGACGTAGCCGAGCAGGGTCAGCTTGAGAAACCGGGTCGTAAAGCTGACCTGTTTCATGGGTGCGCGCGTCCTGACGCCATCGATCCGAGCGGGCGGAGCGTCCGCAACCGTTGCCTTAGATCAGCCTCGCACCCTCTTGGATGTGACCAATAGCACGCGCGGGTGCCGATGCTGTCAAAACCCTCGCTACGCAACATGTGCCAACAGAGCATTGCGCACGCGCGATGTGGGCCAATCCCGGCGCATGTCACCCTCCTACCACTTGTTAAAACACGCGTGTAAAACCAAACGCCTAGCTAGCATTCGGCGGTTAATGCCTGATGAAGGCATTCATAATTGGGCCGTGAAGAAACGATCTCGTCGCGCTTCAGGTGGGCCCGAAGAATAAGTCCAAAAGTCGCAGTCCCATTGATAGTCTGGCGCCTCCAACAAGGTCCAAAAGGTAAATATTTTTAATAGGTTGTGCGTCTCTCATGTGATCCCGGGCCGAACAGACTTAGGATGCGCTTTGCGAGTTCAGCACTGTTGAAGCAAGTTTGATTTGCAGCCATTTAGTCAATTTGCCGGTATTTGATTGAGGTCTGGCGGGGCGTTTCGCCAGTAATCAGCCAGCGCGGACAAGCTTGTCTGAGGGGCCGGTTGCAAGTGCAAGGCCATCCACAACAGCGGTGAATACGTCGGAGCAGGCGATATTTGCGGCTGGACATATCTGCCGGACCTCCCGATCAATCATTGACATCAGGCTTGAGCCTCCCACGAGCACCACTTGCGCTACGTCATCGGGGCGCACCGCCGCCCGCGCCAGCGTGTCCCGGACCGCTTGGTTGATCTGCGCCTGATGATCTGACAGAGCTGTTTCGATCCCGCTCGCGGTCACTGGCAGCGCAAGCCCGTCAGCAAGGCAAGACAGGTCAATGACAGGCCTGTCCGACCCTGTGGTGGCGCTGATCTTGCCAGCTTCCACGGCGAAGGCGATGTCGTGACCCAGCTCCAGGTCCAGCACCTGCGCAAAGCGCCCCAATTGCTCTGGCGCGCAAGACAACCGCAGCATGTCCGCGGCCATGCGCCGGGTTGCGGGTGTGTAAAGGAAGGGGATCTTGGCCCAGGTGGCCAGATCAATGAAAGGGGCGGTGGGCACGCTCAGCAGGCCGTCCCCCATCTCGCGCCGCAGCTGACTGCCCAGGCCGAGATGGGGCATCACCTCCTTGACTGAAATCACGCGGTCAAAGTCTGTCCCCCCAAGGCGCAGCCCGTGGCTGGCAAGAACTGCGGTGCGCGCGGCATCCTGTCGGACAACCGTGAAATCAGAGGTGCCGCCACCGATGTCGACGATCAGCCGGATGTGGCCCTTCGCATCAGGGGTGGCAGCGGCGAGGGCGGCGGCTTCCGGCTCGGCCAGGAAAGACACCTCTTCGAACCCGGCGGCGTGATAGCAGTGGCGCAGATCCACTTCGGCCTGCGCATCCTTGGCGGGGTCGGCGGAGTGGAACTGCACCGGGCGCCCGGAGAGCGCGCGCCGGAACGGCTGGCCGGTCTGCCGCTCTGCGGATTGGCGAATGTGCTGCAGAAATGCGGTGATGATCTCCGCCACGCTGCGCCGCCGGCCCGAGATCAGGCGGCGTTCGTGCAGCAGCGGATCGCCCAGCACCGATTTCAGCGCCCGCATGAAGCGCCCTTCTTCTCCGTCGATCAAGGCCGTGATCGCAGCGGAGCCGATTTTCATCGGGCCTTCGTCTGCCGGAAAGAACACCGCCGTGGGCAACGTGGGCTGGCCATCTTCCACAGCGAGCCTGTGGATCGCGCCGTCCTGCAGCAGGGCAGCGGCGGTGTTGGAGGTGCCAAAGTCGATGGCGAGGGCCTGGTCCTGCAGCATGGGACGACTTTCCTGAAAATGCTCCGCTGGAGTGGGGAGGATACGGCCCGGCGTTTCCGCCGGAACGCCACGTGCACGGTGGCAAGGTGGTGTTGAGGCGACCCTATGTACAGATTTGTCATGCCAAGGGAAGGGCCTCTTTTGCATCGGTCAGCGGGATAAGACTGGCAAAATCTCGCCGAATCGAATAAGAACATAAAGTGAACATTGGCGAAGGTTGTTCAGTGGCGCATGTCGACCCCTCTTTCCATAAAGCGCCTTCAGGGCATGACCGGGCCGGGCCAGGTGCGGCCTGTTGCCCTTTCGGAAGTCTTTGCCACAACGGTGACCGATGCGGCGGCCATGGGCTTTGTGCTGGCGCGTCTGCCCAAATCCGCAGCACCTGTGCTCTGGGTGCAGGATCGGCTTTCTGCCAAGGAGGCGGGGCAGCCTTACCCGCCGGGGATGGGCGCGGAGCGGCAGCTGATCTGGGTGCATGTGAGCCATTCCTCCGATGCGCTCTGGGCGATGGAGGAAGGGCTGCGCTGTCACGCGCTCGGTGCTGTGGTGGGCGAGATCTGGGGCGCGCCAAAGGCGCTCAGTTTCACAGCGACCAAGCGGCTTGCGATGCGGGCCGAGGCGGCGGGGGTCTCCTGCTGGCTGATCCGCCGCGCAGCCCCGCCCGAAGTCAGCGCCGCGCGCGACCGCTGGCGTATCACGTCGCTCCCGTCGGCTCCTCATCCGCACGATGCACAGTCGCCTGGTGTGGCGCGCTGGCAGGCGGAGCTGTTCAAATCCCGCACCAAGAAACCCGGCACCTGGAGGGTTGGCCATGACCGGGCGGCGGATCGTATCCATATCCTTGCCCCAGGTCGCGATGGAGCGGTGGCAGCGGCAGATGGAGCGCACCGGAAACGCGCCCTCTGAGGATCTGCCCACGGCTCTTGTGGCCGATGGCCCACATGGGCAGGTGATCCACGCCACCAACCGCGCGGCGCGTCTGGCGGGCATCGCCACGGGCGCGCGGGTGGTCGATATGCGCGCGGTCTGCCCGGAGTTACGCGTGGAATATGCCGATCTCGCGGGCGATGCGCAGGCGCTCAAACGCCTGTCGCTTTGGGCGCGCCGCTGGTGCCCCTGGACGGTTGTGGATGGCGCAGATGGGCTGATCCTGGAGACGACCGGCAGCGATCATCTGATGGGCGGCGAGGCGGCGATGCTGACCGAGATGGAGGCGCGTTTGTCTACGCTCGGCTTGAGCGCCCGGCTGGCGGTGGCGCCCACATGGGGTGCGGCCTGGGCGCTGGCGCGGTTTGGCCCGGTGCGGGCGATCTGCACGGAAGAGAGCTGCGCGGCTGATCTGCACGCCTTGCCGGTGGCGGCCCTGCGGCTGGAGGCGGAGACGGTGCTGTTGCTCAGGCGGCTGGGCTTGAAGACCATCGGGCAGTTGGCCGAGGTGCCGCGCCTGTCGCTGACCCGCCGCTTTGCCCGCAGCGCGCTGGAGATGAACCCGCCGATGCGGCTGGATCAGGCCATGGGGCGGCTGGCCGAGCCTGTGGCCAGTGTCGAGGCCCGCGCGCCGATCTTGGCGCAGGCGCGGTTGCCTGAGCCGATCCAGGACCCGACGGCCTATGTGCCGCAGCTCTGCGAAGAGGTCTGCGCGCAGCTGGAGCATCAAGGCCTGGGCTGCCGCCAGCTGCACCTTGTGGTCTACCGCACCGATGGCGAGGTGCGGCGGCTGGAGGTCGCCACGGCTGCCCCCAGCCGTGAACCTGTGCACCTGTGTCGTCTGTTTCAGGACCGGTTGGAGCGGCTCGACCCCGGGTTTGGCTTCGATCTGATCACGCTGGAGGCGCGGCGGGTTGAGCCCATCGCGACGGTGCAGACCCAGTTGGGCGGAGGTGGTGAAGGCGGTGTGCCGCTCTCGCATCTGATCGACCGGCTGACCGCGCGGCTTGGCCCGCGCGCGGTGAAACGCCCGCAGTTGCGCGAAAGCCACCTGCCGGAACGCGCGGCGGTGTGGGCGGCGGAGCAGGGCGCGGGGGCCACCGCTGTGCAGGCGCGCCCCATACGCCTGTTGCACCCGCCCGAGGAGGTGCGCGTACTTTACGCGGTGCCGGAAGGCCCGCCGGCGCAGTTTGTCTGGCGGCGCCAGACCCACCGGGTGGTGCGCTATGCCGGGCCGGAACGCATCGCACCAGAGTGGTGGCGCGACCGGCCCGGCACACGGCTGCGTGACTATTTCCGCATCGAAGATCAGGCGGGTGGCCGCTATTGGCTCTACCGCGAAGGTCTGCATGAGGATGGGCGTGGCGGTGATCCGCGTTGGTTCGTGCACGGGTGTTTTGCGTGAGCGGGTGGGTAGGGATCCAAGGGCAGCGACCGACCCTGGGGCGGAGGCCGTCTTGCAAAAGGTCCAGTGGACCTTTTGAGGCCGGAGCGTGCGAGAGCACGAGGAAGCACGTAGTGCGCCCTCCCCGGGGGGAGGGTCGGGCGCTGCCCGGCCTTGGCGGCCGGGCTAGATGGCTCATAGGCTTGCACCATGCCTGAAATGGACAACCAGCGCCCCCGGCGCACGCTGGAAGAGGCGTTCCACTCCAACCCGCGCAGCCCCTTTGTCGAGCTGGGGATCACCACCTGCTTCTCCTTCCTGCGCGGCGCGTCTGATGCTGTGGATCTGGCGCGCACGGCAAATCACCTGGGCTATGACGCGCTTGGCTGCGCCGATCTCAACACCATGGCCGGGGTCGTGCGCCTGCACGCCGAGGCGCTGAAAGCCAAGATCAAACCGGTGATCGGCTGCCGCCTACAGCTGATCACGGGCGAAGAATTCCTCGCCTATCCGCGCGACCGCACGGCTTATGGGCACCTCTGCGAGCTGCTCTCCAAAGGCAAAATGCAGGACGCAAGCGGTGCCTGGCAGGGCAAGGGGCAGTGCGATATCACCCTCGATGATCTGGCGACCTATTCGGAGGGCGTGCAGCTCATCGCTCTGCCGCCGCCTGATCTCGACCGCTTTGCCGCCGGGCTGCCGCGTTTGACCCGCCGCCTGCCGGGCCTGCGTCATATCGCGGCCAGCTATCTCTATCGTGGCGACGACCGGGCGCGGATCAACCAGCTGGACCAGATGGCGCAGGCGCAGGGGCTGTGCATTCTGGCCACCAACGACGTGCACTACCATGCCGCAGATCGCCGCCCGCTGCAGGATGTGATGACCTGCATCCTGCATAAGACGACCATCACTCAGGCGGGCTTTCTGTTGCACGCCAATGCGGAGCGGCACTTGAAATCCCCTGCCGAGATGATCCGGCTCTTTGCCGACTGGCCCCATGCCATCGCCGCTACGCGCGAAGTGGCCGATGCCTGCACCTTCGATCTGCGCGATCTGAGCTATGAATACCCGCGCGAAACCGTACCCGAAGGCCGCAGCCCGCAGGCGTATCTGGAAGAGCTGACATGGCAGGGTGCCGCACAGCGCTATCCCGAAGGCGTGCCGCAGAAGACGCAAGAGGTGCTGCGCAAGGAACTGGCTCTGATTGGCAAGCTGGAGATCGCCAAATATTTCCTGACCATCCAGCAGATTGTGAACTACGCCCGGTACGAGTGCAAACCACCCATTCTCTGCCAGGGCCGGGGGTCTGCAGCCAATTCCGCCGTCTGCTATGTGCTGGGGATCACCGCCGTCGACCCCGCCACCAATGATCTGCTCTTCGAACGTTTCATCAGCGAAGAGCGCAAGGAGCCGCCCGACATCGACGTGGATTTCGAACATGAGCGTCGCGAAGAGGTCATCCAGCATATCTATGAAACATACGGGCGCGACCGCGCCGGGCTTTGCGCGACCGTGATCCACTATCGCCCGCGCATGGCGGTGCGTGAGGTGGGCAAGGTCATGGGGCTGTCGGAGGACATCACTTCGGCCCTGGCCAAGACCATCTGGGGCAGTTTCGGGCGCGAGGTGGGTGTGCGCGAGGCCGAAGAGGCGGGGCTGGACCTGAACGACCCGCTGATGGCGCGCACGATCAAGCTGGCCGATCAGATGATCGGCATGCCGCGCCACCTCTCCCAGCATGTGGGTGGGTTCATCCTCACCGAAACACCGCTGACGCGCACGGTGCCCATCGGCAATGGCGCCATGGCAGACCGCAGTTTCATCGAATGGGACAAGGACGACATCGAAGAGCTGCGCATCCTCAAGGTCGATGTGCTGGCGCTGGGGATGCTGACCTGCATCCGCAAGTGCTTCGACATGATCGAAGCGCATTACGGCGAGACCCATACCCTCGCCAGCCTTGAACACGATGATGCGGTTTACGGCATGCTCAGCAAGGGCGACAGCATCGGGGTCTTCCAGGTGGAAAGCCGGGCGCAGATGAACATGCTGCCGCGTCTCAAGCCCAAGACATTCTACGATCTGGTGATCCAGGTCGCCATTGTGCGGCCCGGGCCTATTCAAGGCGACATGGTGCATCCCTATTTGCGTCGGCGGAATGGCCAGGAAACCGTGGAGTATCCGTCACCCGGCCCCGACCACGAACCGGATGAGTTGGAGAAAATTCTCAGCCGCACCTTGGGCGTTCCGATCTTTCAGGAGCAGGCGATGAAGATCGCCATGGTCGCCGCCGAATTCTCGCCCGACGAGGCCAATCAGCTGCGCAAGGCGATGGCCACCTTCCGCTCCAAGGGCACCATCGGGGAGCTGGAAGACAAGATGGTGGGCCGCATGATCAAACGCGGCTATGACGCGGAGTTTGCCGCGCGGTGTTTCAATCAGATCAAGGGCTTCGGCGACTATGGCTTTCCCGAAAGCCATGCGGCGAGCTTTGCGCATCTGGTCTATGTGTCGAGCTGGATCAAGCATTACTATCCGGATGTCTTCTGCGCAGCACTTCTGAATTCGCAGCCCATGGGGTTTTATGCGCCCGCGCAGATCGTGCGCGATGCGCGGGAACACGGGGTCGAGGTGCGCGCGCCGGATGTGAACTTCAGCGACTGGGACAATACGCTGGAACCGCTGGGCGAACGGCGCTTCGCCGTGCGTCTGGGGCTGCGACAGGTCGATGGCATGGCGCAGGCGGTGGCCGAGCGGATCATGGCCGCGCGTGAGACCGCCTTCGCGGATTTCGAAGACCTCAAGCGCCGCGCCCGTGTCGATGCAGGTTCGTTGCGCAAACTGGCGGCGGCGGATGCGGTCCGCTCCATGGGGCTCGACCGGCGGCAGGCGCTGTGGGAGACGCGGGCGCTGCGCGACGCGCCGGATCTGCCGCTCTTTGCCAAGACTCGCGATGAGGGGTCTGAGGCGCGGTTCACCCTGCCGCAGATGCCCCGCTGTGAGCATGTGGTGGCGGATTATCAGACCCTGCGCCTGTCGCTGAAGGCGCACCCCATGTCCTTCCTGCGCCGCAGCATGGCGCGGCAACGCTACACGCCTGCGGGTGATTTGGCGCGTATGCACAACGGCCAGTCTGTCTCGATGGCTGGGATTGTTCTGATCCGTCAGCGTCCGGGCAGTGCGAAGGGGGTCTGTTTCATCACGCTGGAGGATGAGACGGGTGTGGCCAATCTGGTGGTCTGGCCCAAGGTCATGGTGGCCTTTCGCAAGGTGATCATGCAGGCGCGGCTGATCGATGTGCGCGGTGTGGTGCAGTGTGATGGCAATGTGATCCATGTGGTGGCGCATCAGCTGATTGACCGGACGGACGCGTTGGTGTGTCTTTCGAATGATCCGATGGAGGTGCCGCTGGCCCGGGCGGATGAAGTCCGCCGCCCCGTTGTGGGCCGCACGCAGCGTCACCCGCGCGACGTGCGGATCATTCCCAAATCGCGGGACTTTCACTGACAGGCAGGTCGCAGGTCTTAAATCCAAGTCGTGTGTCAACTGCGTCTGCATGGGGCCCTTTGCGACAGATGCCGCACACCCGACCCTGTGCGGTGGAGCGCCAAGCCCCCGCGCCGGAGACCGGGACACCGGTCTGCGGCGCGGGGGCCTACGCCTGCTCGGGTATCCTGCCGTGTTGCCGGTAGGTGTCGAGGGTCGCTTCACAGCCCTCGGACCACAGCGCCCCCAGCCACCGCTCAAAGGCGTCCGCAAAGGGTGCTGCCTGCACAAGATCGCCATAGAACTGGCCTTGTTCCAGCCAGGCGGCGGGGCGGCTGCGCGCCGCGCGTGCGGCTGTGTTGAGCTGCGGCCAGAACGGGTCGTTGGGTGCGATCAGAGAGCCGTCTTCCCGCGTGCCCTCACACATCCGCGCCCAAAGCGCCTCGACCAGGGCCAGCCCTTCGACGCTGGTGCCCGCCGCCAGCCCCTCGCGCAGCGTGGGCAGGATAAAGCCGGTGTGCCGGGAGGAGCCGTCAAAGGTCACACGCCGCGTCGTGTCGACAATGGCGGGGTTGGCAAAGCGGGTCTCGATCAGCGCTACATAAGCCGCAGGGGTCATGCCGGGTACCGCCGTCACATGCGGCGCGATCTCTTCGGTCTGGACCTTGCGGAAGAGCGCGCTGATCAGTGGATCACCCATGCAATCGGCGATGGTCTCCAACCCGAGGATCTCGCCCGCGTTGGCCAGCACCTGATGACCGGCATTGAGAATGCGGATCTTCATCGCCTCGTAGCTGTGCACATCATTGGTAAAGGTGGCGCCCACACTGTCCCAGTCCGGTCGGCCCGCGCAAAAGTCATCTTCGATCACCCATTGACGGAAGGTCTCATGCGTGACCGGCGCACGGTCGTCAATGCCAAAGCTCTGCGCCAGCGCAATCTCCTTGGGGCCGGTGGCGGGCACGATGCAATCCACCATGGAGTTTGGGAAACTGCAGGCCTCATTGATCCAAGCCGCCAGATCCGGATCCGAAAGTGCCGCCAGCGAGACCAGCGTGCGCCGCAGGATATCCCCGTTGCCCTGCAGGTTGTCGCAGGACAGGCCGGTGAAGGGCCCATGGCCCGCAGCCCGGCGGTGTTTGAGTGCTGCGATCATCGCGCCAAATGCCGTGCGCGGGGTGTCGGGCCGGACCGCGTCATGCTGGATATCGGGGTGCCCCTGATCAAAGCCGCCGCTGGCCGGATCGGTGTAATAACCGCCCTCGGTCACCGTGAGGGCAACAATCCGGATCGCCGGATCGGCCATCTGCGCGATCAGCGCGGCATGTCCTTCCTGTACCGGCGCATAGCCGATCATCGAGCCGGTGACCTCAGCGGCGCTGCCGCTGGGGTCTAGCTCCACCAGGGTGGTTAGCCAGTCCTGGGCCGCCAGCTTGTCGCGCTGCGCCGCATCCTGCGGGCGCACGCCTGCACCGATGATCGCCCAGTCTTGGCAGAGGCCGGCGTCAAACAACCGGTGCAGATACCAGGCCTGATGCGCCCGGTGAAAATTGCCTAAACCGATATGCACGATGCCGGGCGTCAGCGCGGCACGGTCATAGCGGGGCACGCGGACGTGTTCCGGCAGCTGCCCAAGGGTGGCATTTGACAGGCGGATCAGCTCATCCATTGGCCGCCATCCACATTGTAGGTCTGCGCCACGATATAGTCGGCCTCGTCACTGGCCAGAAATACGGCCATGCCGGTGAGGTCTTCGGCGGTGCCCATGCGCCCGTAGGGCACCGCCGCGCCCACTTCCTGTTTCTTCTGCCCGGGTGCCTTGTCCTCGTATTTGGCAAAGAAGGCATCGACGCCGTCCCAATGCTCCCCATCGACCACGCCGGGAGAGATCGCATTCACATTGATGCCATGTTCGATCAGGTTCAGCCCCGCCGATTGGGTGAGGCTGATGACAGCGGCCTTTGTCGCGCAATAGACGGCCACCAGCGGCTCGCCGCGCCGCCCCGCCTGGCTGGCCATATTGATGATCTTGCCGCCACCACCCCGCGCGATCATATGTTTGGCCACGGCTTGCAGCGTGAAGAGGGTGCCGCCCACGTTGATATCGAACACCCGAGCATAGTCTGCGCGCGTGATCTCGGTGATGGGTGCTGCGGTGAAGAGCGCGGCGTTGTTGATCAGAATGTCGATCTGGCCAAGCTGCGCCACCGTCTCGGCCACGGCGGCGTCAATGCTGGTCTGATCGGTGATGTCCATCTCCACCGCGATGGCATTGGGCCCGAGAGACGCGGCGGCTTCCGTCGCGCGGGCCATGTCGATGTCACCAATGGCCACGCGCGCGCCTTCCCGCACATAGGCCTGCGCAAAAGCAAGGCCGATGCCACGCGCGGCGCCCGTGATCAGCGCGGTCTTTCCCTCCAGCCGCGTCATGCCATGCGAAGTCCGTCGGCACCAAAGCGGTGCAACTGCTCGCTGCGCGGCGTCATGTAGATCGTGTCGCCGTGGCGGAAGTTGACCTCGCCGGGGGCACGTACCGTGATGGTCTCGGCCAGCCCGGTCTCGTGAATGTGGAAGAACGTGTCGGAGCCCAGATGCTCGGCGACCCCGACCTTGCCCTGCCAGTGGCCATCGGTGGCCGAGACGTCGATGTGTTCGGGCCGGATGCCAAGGGTATGCGCACCGTTGCGCCCGGCTTCCTCGCCCTCGATCAGGTTCATCTTCGGCGAGCCAATAAAGCCCGCCACGAAGGTGTTGCGCGGGTTGCGGTAAAGCTCCAGCGGGCTGCCCACCTGCTCGATATGACCGGCGCGCAGGACTACGATCTTGTCGGCCATGGTCATCGCTTCGACCTGATCGTGGGTCACATAGATCATCGTGGTGGCGAGACGCTTGTGCAGCTCGCTGATCTCCAACCGCATGCCAACGCGCAGGGCGGCATCGAGGTTCGACAGCGGTTCGTCAAAGAGAAACGCCGCCGGTTCGCGCACAATCGCACGGCCAATCGCAACCCGCTGGCGTTGACCCCCGGACAACTGACCGGGACGCCGGTCAAGATAGTCCGTGAGGTTCAACGCGGCGGCGGCCTGCTCGATACGCCGGTCCTGTTCTGCCTGATCCATTTTGGCCATCCGCATCGGGAAGGCGATGTTCTTGCGCACCGACATATGCGGATAAAGCGCGTAGGATTGGAACACCATCGCGAGGCCGCGCTTGGCCGGTGGAATATCGGTGGCGTCATTGCCATCAATGCTGATGTGGCCGCTGGTGATGTCCTCCAACCCGGCGATCAGGCGCAAGAGGGTGGATTTGCCGCAGCCCGACGGCCCGACGAAGACCGTGAACTCTCCGTCCTGAATGTCGAGATCCAGCGGCGGGATCACCTCGACATCACCGAAACTCTTTGTCACGTTCTGAAGCGTAATCTGTCCCATAGTCGTGTTCCTTATTTGACCGCGCCGAACGTCAGGCCGCGCACAAGTTGTTTCTGGCTGAACCATCCGAGGATGAGGATGGGGGCAATTGCCATGGTCGAGGCGGCGGAAAGCTTGGCGTAAAACAGGCCCTCGGGGCTCGAATAGCTGGCGATGAAGGCCGTCAGAGGTGCCGCCTTGGCCGCTGTGAGGTTCAGCGTCCAGAACGCCTCATTCCACGCCAGGATAAAGTTCAGCAGCAAGGTCGAGGCAATGCCCGGGATCGCCATGGGCGTGAGCACATAGAGGATCTCGGATTTCAGTGTCGCCCCATCCATCCGTGCCGCTTCCAGGATCTCGCCCGGGATCTCGCGGAAGTAGGTGTAGAGCATCCACACGATGATCGGCAGGTTGATCAGCATCAGCACGAAGGTCAGCCCATAGACGTTGTCGAGCAGTCCGAACTGGATGAAGAGCAGATAAATCGGGTAGAGCACACCCACGGCGGGCAGCATTTTCGTTGACAGCATCCACAGCAGGATGTCCTTGGTGCGCTTGGACGGCACGAAGGCCATGCTCCAGGCGGCAGGCACCGCAATGATGATCCCGAGGATGGTCGAGCCGCCTGCGATGAAGATCGAGTTCCACAGGAACCGCCCATAGTTCGACCGTTCCATGACCGTGGAGTAATTCTCGGTCGTCCAGTCGAAGAACAGGAAGATCGGCGGGTCGGCGATGGCCTGGGCTTCGCTTTTGAAGCTGGTGAGGATCGTCCAGAGGATCGGGAAGAAGATCAGCAGACCAACCGTCCACGCCGCAGCGGTGTTGATCATCTTGCGTTGGTTTGTGACAGCACGTGCCATGAATTCGTCCTCCCGGGTTCAGTCGAGGTTCTTGCCAACGATGCGCATCAGGAAGATGGCAACGATATTGGCCAGGATGATCGCATAGACGCCGCCTGCAGAGCCGAGCCCGACGTTCTGACTTTCCAGCACGCGCTGGAAGATCAGGTAGGACAGTGTCCGGGTGCCGAAGGCGCCGCCGGTGGTCACGAAGATTTCGGCGAAGATCGCCAGCAGGAAAATCGTCTGGATCAGGATCACGATGGTTATCGCGCGGCTGAGGTGGGGCAAGGCGATGTAGAAGAAGCGCGAGAGTACCGAGGCGCCGTCCATCTCCGCCGCTTCCATCTGCTCGCCATCAAGCGATTGGATCGCGGTCAGCAGGATCAGCGTGGCAAAGGGCAACCACTGCCAGCTGACGATCATGATCAGCGACAGCATCGGCACATCTGACAGCCAACTGACCGATTCCGCGCCGAAAAAGCGCCAGAGGTGTGCCAACAGGCCATTGGTCGGGTCCATGAAGATGTTCTTCCACACCAGCGCGGAGACGGTGGGCATCACGAAGAAGGGGGCAATCACGAGGATACGGACGACACCCTGGCCCCACATCGGCTGATCCAGCAGGATCGCAAGAAGCACGCCGAGGATGATGGTGATGGCCAGAACGCCGATCAGAAGGATCAGCGTGGTCGAGATCGCAGGCCAGAAAGAGCTGGAGGTCACGAAGCGGACGTAATTGTCAAACCCGGTCCAACCCTGATCTCCGCCGCGCAGCGGCAGATAGGTGCGGAAGGAAAACCACAAGGTCATGATCAGGGGCACCAGCATCCAGCCCAGCAAGAGCACCACTGCGGGGGCCATCATCACGCGGGCGGCTGATCGGGAAGCCTTGGTCGCCATTTGACACATCTCCTCTGTGCGCAGCGGCCCTTGTGGGCGGCGCTGCAGAACTGTGATCTTACGAATTCAAGGTACGTGAGGGATAGAGGGCGGCTCAACCGCCGCCCTCTCAGGGCGGCTTATCTGTAGCCTGCCGCTTCCATGGCTTCGTTGGTGATCGCCTGCGCTTTCTCAAGCGCTTCTTCCACCGTCTGCTGGCCTGCGTAGGCGGCGGAGAACTCCTGGCTCACCTCGGTTGCAATACCGGCAAACTCCGGGATCGCGGCGAACTGGATGCCCACATAGGGGCTCTCCTCAACGGTGGAGTTGGTCGGATCCGCCGAGAGGATCGAGTCCAGCGTTTTCTGAGCAAAGGGCACCTTCTGGTACTCGGGGTTCTCATAAAGCGAGGTGCGGGCACCCGGCGGCACGTTGGCCCAACCTTCGTTCTCAGCCACCAGTTCGATGTAGTCCTTTGAGGTGGCCCACTCGATGAACTGCTTGGCTTCGGCTTCCTGCTGGGTGCCTGCTGGCACCGCCAGAGCCCAGGCCCAGAGCCAGTTGGAGCGTTTGCCGAGGCCCGTATCAGGGGCCAGCGCAAAGCCAACCGAGTCTGCAACGGTCGAGTCGCCGCCCGTCACGAAGGAGGCTGCAACCGTGGCGTCGATCCACATGCCGCATTTGCCCTGGTTGAAGAGGCTCAGGTTCTCGTTGAAGCCGTTGGTGGCGTAACCCGCCGGGCCGGATTCGTCCATCATGCCCTTGAAGAAGGTCAGGGTGTTGGCCCAGGCCTCGGTGTCGAACTGCGCGTTCCAGTCCATATCGAACCAGCGTGCGCCAAAGGAGTTGGACATCGCGGTGATGAAGGCGCCGCCTTCACCCCAACCGGCCTTGCCACGCAGGCAGATGCCGTTGATGTCGGCGTCGCGGTCGGTCATGGCCGCCGCAGCTTCACGGACGAACTCCCATGTGGGCGCGTCGGGCATTTCCATCCCGGCCTTTTCCATGAGGTCCGTGCGGTACATGATCATGGAGCTTTCGCCGTAGAAGGGCGCAGCATAGAGCGTACCATCATGGCTCAAACCACCCGCCATCGCGGGCAGAATGTCCGCCGCGTCATATTCATCTGACAGATCATCCAGCGGCACCAGCCAGCCATTGGCACCCCAGATCGGGGTTTCGTACATGCCGATTGTCATGATGTCGAACTGACCACCCTTGGTGGTGATGTCCGTGGTCACACGCGAACGCAGCACGTTCTCCTCCAGTGTGACCCACTCCACCGCGATGCCCGTTTCCTCGGTGAACTTGTCCGTATAGCCCTGCATACGGATCATATCGCCATTGTTTACGGTTGCGATGGTGAGGGTGGACTGCGCCAATGCAGCCCCGGCGGTCAGCGCAAGCGCGCCCACCGCACTGAGTGCGGTTCTCTGGTACATCCGATTCCTCCCTTAGTTCTTTGGATTTCCCACCTCCAAAGATTAAAAAAATATTTGCGCGCGTCAAGTTTTTATTTTTCGCGCGTCAACTCATGGGTTTAGCTATGCCGATGTCCGTAAAATCAGACGGGCGGGGAACAGACGTTCTGTCCGGTCGTTGTCATCGTGCCCTTTGTCAATCAGATTGAAGAGGGTCTCGACGCTGTGATTCGACACCGCCTCATAGTCATGCGCCACCGTGGTCAGCGAGGGGCAGGTGAAGCGCGAAAAGGGGTGATCGTCATGGGCGGCCACGCGCATGTGGCAGCCAGGCTCGCGGCCCACGCGCAGCCCGGTCTCATAAGCCGCTGCCAGAAACCCGATGGCGAGCCGGTCGTTGCTGCACAGCACGGTGTCATGTTTGAGCTTCCCCTTAGACAGCACCCGCATGGCGCCCGCGTAGCCGATTTCCTCAAAGGCCCAGCCTTCGCCATCGACCTTGATGACCTCTGGCGTCAGCCCCATGCTCTCCATGATGCTGATATAGGCAATGCGGCGTTTATTGGCATTGGGGTTGGCGGGTGTGCGCATCTCGAAAAAGCACGGCGGGCTGCCGGAGCGCACCAGATACTCCACGCTTTGCGTCACGAAACTGTGGTTGTCCGACCCGACAAAGGCCGCCCCCACGCCTTCGAGATCACTGTCAAACAGCACGGTGGGCACATCGCGGCAAAACTTCTCGATGGCGGCCCGATCAGAGGCACGCCCCAGCGGGGCCAGCAGCACACCTGCCGGTTTGAGGGAGCGCAGATTGTCCAGAATGCTGTTTTCCAGCTCTTGCGACCCGTGCGCGCTGAACAGCGTCGGTGAAAAGCCCGCGTCAATGCAGCGCCGCTCGATCTTGCGGGCAATCTCGGTAAAGAACGGGTCCGCAAGAAAAGGCACGACGATGCCAATGGTCTTGGTCAGCCGCCGGTTCTGGTTCATCGCGTAGATATTCGGGCGATAGTCGTACTCTTCCAGCGCCGCTTCGATGCGGATGCGGGTGCTGTCGCGGACGCTCCCGGGGTTGTTGAAATACTTGGAAATCGTCGGGCGCGAGATACCGCTCACGCTTGCGAATTCCGCCATATTCTTGATCTTGCTCTGGCTCATGCCTCAACTCTGGCCTGCGGCGCGGTCCTAACGGGCGCATCGGTCCCAAACAATAGGACCAAATTGCACGAGACAAATTTATCGCGCGTTAACTTTCTGTTTGACCATAGAAAGAAAGTCTTTTTGTGGTCAAGATGGCAAGGCCAGTGCGACCAGCGCTCAGTGCCGATGCGCGTAGGGTGTAGCTTCAAACGTCCGTTCAATGCCTCGGCGACTATGTGCTCAACGGAGCCATTGGGTGCGGCAGAACCGCAGGAGATACAGATGTTTGCAGGCGGCAACTTCATCCGACCAGGCCAACTTTTTACGGGCTGTCCCATTGGCGTCAACGTCAGACAGATATCCGTGTGTCACTGACCTGCTGCAACGTAGAGAGTTTGCCGCATTTTTGAAAAAAATCACTTATCCCCTAGATAAACATCAAAGATTTTTTTCAGCGTTAACAAACTGTTAACCATTTTTGAAAAAATTCCAAAAAAACAATCATGAGGTTTTGAATGAACGTCCACAACGCTCCAGCCTTGTTTGATGAGAAGAGCGAAAATACCCCCGTCCCCCAACCCACACTGAAAGAGGTCAGTTTCGACAGCGTCATGGCGCATCACAGGCGCCACCGTCCGATTGTATCGGATGAAGAAGCGCAGATATTTGACATCGCCAAACGGATGAAAACGCCGATTTCGATCTCAAACCCGGATCTCGTCGATCACCCGATCGTGTTTGTGAACAGAGCCTTGGAATACCTGACAGGATACTCCGCAGAGACGATGATCGGGGCGAACTGCAGGTTCTTGCAGGGCAAGGACACAGACAGAGCGGAAGTCGCCAAGGTCCGGGACGCGGTCGAGCGGCGTCAGCCGACAGAAGTTGTCCTGTTGAACTACACGGCGCAGGGCGACCCGTTCCACAACCTGCTGGTGATCAGGCCGCTGTGGGTGTCTGTTGATCATTGCCTATTGATCGGTTGCCAGCACGAATTTAACTTTGGCGTCCGGCGCCGCGAAATCGAACGCCGGACGTTCAGCCGGTTCGACAACGCGCGAGAGCTCTCCCTGAAAGCCAGAGATCAAGAGGCGAAGACACGGCAGGCGTTGATCATGCGTTCAGAGGCCATGGTTTCCCGCATTCAGACCCATCTGTACCGCCGCGCCGCGATGCTGTAGAGCCGCCGGACCTGGAAGCTGCCGAATTGGTGGGCGCAGATGAGAACGGTGTCCGATTTCGCAGGGATCGTCAGCGGTGCAGGGACTGTTAGCCTGCCGACCCGGCAACCCGGATCTCAAATCTGCAAACCCCGCCGGGGGGTTGCGCCCCGCACATGATCTCTCGACAGCTGCACTCGGTCGAGACCAGTGCCTGATACAATCTGGCAAATACGGCGGCATGCCAGTGGCATAGGCAAGCGGAACTGGTCTCTGCCCGGATCAAGGGGTTGTTGTGTATGTCGAATGTCCAGGGATCCAGCGCCGCAAATTGCCCGGATCCCACGAATGTCCAGGCGTGTCTGGTTATCGCGTGCGAGAGACATTTTGCAGATAGGGTGGCGGGCAGGCAGCGCAAAAGGATCTGCGCAGGCTTGGGAATTCGATAAGCTAGAATGTAGTTCGCGGTCGCTGTCCCTGCCAGCGTAGACACCCGTGCGGCCTGCGCGGGCGCGATCAGACGGATGTGGCGGTGCAGTCCGGCGGCCAGGGTTTCGGGGATCATCTGTGTGCCATCGGGAACAGCCGACAGCTCGACGCGGCTCAACACGTCATCCCGACGCTCCCGCCCCAGCAGCCCGTCGAGCACAGGGATCGTCTGCAGGACAGCGTTAGGGCCGATCAGGCCGGATGAGGAGGACGCGGGCCTAGGCATCTTCCATTTGCTGATCACCGCCGCCGCAGGCCTTCACGTCCGCACCATTTGGCATCTTGAAGGATTGCTTGCGCTCAAGCGTCTGCGCCTTGACCGCTTCTCGCCGCTCACGTGCGCGGGCGGCCTTGTCTGCACTGGCCTCCCAATCTGACATTTGCGCCTCAGCCAACTGGCGCGTTTCATCGAAGTGAAAGTCGACCGTTGTCTTGGTTTGCGGGCCCCAGTAGCCCGCCTTGCCAAGATCATAGAAGGTGCGTTGGAAGCCGGCCTTCAGGAAGGCATAGAGGCAGCCCAAAAGATAGCGGCGCCGGAACCCCGTGCCGCGCCACGGGTAGTGAAAGAGGGCCTTCTTTGAATAGAAGCGCCGGTAGTTGTTCATGACGCCGTCCAGCAATTCTCCGCGCTCCATCTGCGCGGGCTTCATGATGGGCGTGACGAAGTTGTACTTCGAGAAATCGTAGATCTCGACCTGATCCTTCAACTCCTGAAACAGCGGGGTGAAGGGCCAGGGCGTATACATGGACCAGTTTGCCAGATCCGGCTGCCAATCCCAGGCCATGCGGTAGGTCTCTTCCAGCGTCTCGGGCGTTTCATTGTCCAGGCCCACGATGAATTGCGCTTCGACTAGAATGTCAGCCTCGCGCAGCAGGCGGATGGCGGTCTTGTTTTCTTCGACCTTGGTTTCCTTGTTGAACACATCCAGCTTCATCTGTGCGGCGGCTTCCGTGCCCAGCGAGACATGGACCAGCCCGGCCTTGCGGTAGAATTTCAACAAGTCCTTGTCACGGTAGATATCCGTGACCCGCGTGTTGATGCCCCATTTCACCCGTCTTGGCAGGTCACGGTCGATCAACTCCTGGCAGAAGGCCACGAATTTCTTCTTGTTGATGGTGGGCTCTTCGTCGGCGAGAATGAAAAATCCGACGCCGTGGTTCTCAACCAGGTCCTCGATTTCATCGACGACATCTTTGGGATCGCGGACGCGATAGTCGCGCCAGAACTTCCATTGGGAGCAGAAGGAACAGGTGAACGGACAGCCGCGTGCCAGATTGGGAATCGCAACCCGTGTGCCGAGCGGAATGTAGATATACTTTGACCATTCTAAAGCGGACCAATCCGGTTTGATCTTGGAGAGGTCTTTGACGGTCGAGGCTGCCTGTGTGGCGACAATTGTATCCCCGTCCTGAAAGGCGAGGCCCTTGATTTTCCGGCGATCCGCCGGAAACCGGCCTGTCTGGATGGCCAGCATCAGCTCGGTGCAAATCTCTTCGCCCTCGCCGCGTACAATCACATCGACCCAAGGCGCTTCGGACAGGACCTGTTTGTACATGAAGGTTGCATGCACCCCACCCATGACACGTACCGCATCCGGCACGGTGTTTTTTGCGATCTTCAAGACGTCTTCGGCGCGATAGATCGATGGTGTGATCGCAGTGACACCAACCACATCCGGTGCAAGGGCCTGCATCCGCTTGGCAAGCTCTGCGTCGGTTAGCCCATCGGTCATCGCATCTATGAAATGAATATCGTCAAAGCCGTTCTGTCTCAGATGGCCCGCCAGATAAGCGACTCAAGCGGGAGGCCAGGTGCCCGCAATCTCTGCGCCGCCGGATCTGTAGTTTGGGTGTACGAAAAGAATGCGCATTGGGGGCCTCGCAATATGTAAATTAGAACTGACATAAAATCTGTCAGTAAAAATTGACATGGATCAAGCCCAACCTGATCCGCCCTCATTGTCTGGTCCGGCTTGGCTGTTGGAGTGCATCTGCGACGATGATCTTTGTGTGGAGGCGTCTCCCATGGATGTCAAATGGGCGCATCTCACGCGATCAGCGAACTGGCCATCCGCGACGGTGTTGTCAGATCGGCTTGCTCAAAGGGTTTGGCTTGCGGCCCAGTCCCAATACATTTCGCGCAACCGGCGTGCGACGGGACCTGATTGATAGGTCTTGTTCTCAAAGCCCGTCACAGGTGTGAGTTTCGACATATTGCCCGTCATGAAGATCTCATCGGCGGTGTGAAAATCTTCAAAGGTCAACACCGTTTCGTGCACGGCAATTCCACCGGCTTTCATGTTGGAAATGTGGCGCGCCCGGGTGATGCCCGCCAGAAAGGTGCCATTTGGTACTGGCGTGAAGACCTCGCCATCCCGTGTCATGAAGATATTGGCCGTGGCGGTCTCGGCCACATTGCCCATGGCATCGGCGACCAAAGCGTTGCTGAACCCGCGTGCGCGTACCTCGGCCAGCATGCGCGCGTTGTTGGGATATAGACAGCCGGCTTTGGCATTGACCACCGCATCTTCCATCACGGGTCGGCGGAACCGCGTGCGCCCCAACGTGGCCGTCGCATCGGCAGGGGCCATGGGGATCTGCTCAAGGCTGATCGCAAACCCCGTGGCATCCCCTTTTGGCACGATGGCCGTGGCGTCCCCGTGGATGGCCCAATACATCGGTCGTATATAGACTGCATCCTCTGGTCCGTACTTCGCCAGCCCCTCGCGGATGATGGTCACCATATCGTCGACTGAGACAGTGGGGGTGATCATCAGCGCCTCCGCCGAGCGGTTCACCCGGGCGCAATGAGGCACCAGATCCGGAGCGCAGCCATTGAAGAAGCGGGCGCCGTCAAAAACGGTTGTCCCAAGCCAGGCGCCGTGATCGGCGGCGGCCATGACGGGCAAATCGCCCCTGTGCCAGCGACCTTCAAAATAGGTGTGTATATTCGTGCCGACACTCATCTGCAGCCCTCCGCTGGTTCGGGTCAGGTCGCCCGGTAGACGCCTTCCGGCAGATCCAGCGCGGCCGTCAGATCGCGCCACTGTTCTGGCGACAACCGAATGGAGACCGTGCGATCCGATCGCGCATCATACTGGTTCAGCAGAATAGCGCTTTCCGTCACATGCACGGTGACGTCCTCTTCAAGGGGGGCGGTGCCGTCATCCACCAGGGTCACTACGGTGGCATCGAATTCGTGCTCGATCGTAAACATGTGCTCACCTTACGAGGTCCATCTTGCGATGCAAGGGCGGACACCGCGGCTTGATCGGGCTGGTCGCTGGCCGGGAAGCTGCTAAGATGTCATCCAGTTTTAGTGCGGAGGCCTTTTATGCCCTGGAAGCCCCTTCTTGCGGTGATAGCCGCAGTCACCCTTGCCGGATGTGATGTGACGACCACATCCGGGCCGTTGGTGGTCGAGCCGATTGGCGATGTGCCCCGCGCGTCCGCCACAAATTTTTCGCAGGTCATCCGCGTGATGGAGCCCGTGGCCGAGCGGGAGTGCCGCGCCCGCACGTCCGGTGTGAATTGCGACTTCGACATCCGTGTGGATGACCGGCCGGGCCAGCCGTCGAACGCCTTTCAGACGCTTGACCGTTCTGGTCGGCCGATTATCGTCTTTACTCAAGGCCTGATCAACGATGCGCGCAACGTGGACGAACTGGCCTTTGTGCTGGGTCATGAAGCCGCCCACCACATCGCCGGCCACATACCACGGCAGCAGCAGAACGCCGTGGCGGGTGCGGTGATTGCGGGCAGCCTCGCGGTTTTGCTGGGAGGGGGCGCCGATGCGGTTCAGTCTGCACAGCAGACCGGCGCGCGCGTTGGTGCGCGCACTTATTCAAAAGACTTTGAGCTGGAGGCCGACGCACTGGGCACTGTGATCACGGCACGGTCAGGGTTCGATCCTTTGCGTGGGGCCAAATTCTTCACTCGGATTCCCGATCCAGGCGACCGTTTCCTCGGGACGCACCCGCCCAACGCGCAACGCATTGAGATTGTGCGTCGCACGGCGGCGGGGCTCTAGAGCGTCTGACGAAATACTTGAAACATCGCATATCACGTAACGCGTTGAAATCTATGATTTCAGGCAGCGTTATGTGAGTTAGGTTTTTCGCATGACGCTTTAGGCTGTTTTTCGCCGCCGACGAAGATGGCTGCGGTAAAGCAGCGGGGCCAGCACACCGTCGTAGGTCCAGCAGGCAAGTCGGTAGACACCCGGTAGGCTGACCAGCCGTGCCAGCCAACGATAGCGCGGCAGGCTTTGCCAAAGCACGATAAAGGCGGGCAACCCGATGTAGATCTGCCCATTCTGCCGCACATGCAGGCGCTGCGCGGCCTGATCTGCGGTGACGCCCCAGTCATCCAGGTTTTTTGCATCGTTCAGATCGTCATAGCGCAACGGCAGTGCCTGTGCCGCGCTGAGCCGGGCGTAGTGATCAATCTCGCGGCTGCAGACCGGGCATTCAGCATTATAAAGCACATCTGTATCTGGCATAAGCAAAAGATAGGTGTCAGTTTCGCCCCGCCCAGCAGCCAGAGTGTCGCAGATCAGCGTGGCTTGTTGCTGTCGATCCACCGCGCCATCAGGTGCTTGTCGCGAAAGCACTCCTGCGGGATTTCGCGCCGTTTGATCCGCGCGATCCGTTCGGCAAAGGCCACCTGTTTGGACGATGGATAATGCGCAAACCGGTTGGAGACCACTTGCCTGCGGTGCGCATCAATCCAGGCGGAGAGGGCAAAGCGGCTGCGCGCCCTCTCATGCGAGATCACCTTACCCGTCTTCGCGGCCAGAGCGCGGGCATACTGCAATTGCTGTTCGCTGGGGGCTTGCGGCGGGGTGAGTGGCAGTGTGCCTTGCGCAGGCGCATCGAGACCTTGAAACTGCGGTTCAACAGACATGACATGCTCCCTCCACTGTTCCATCAATATAGAACATAAAGAGAACATGCGCAAGATCGGCGGGTCAGAGGCTGTTGTGGCTGCCGTCGCAGAGCGGAGGTTTTGACGTCGCCTTGCAGCCGCAGAAAAACAGCGTCTTGTCTGCTGCAGCCTCGTATTTCATCGGCGTGAAGGTCGTGTCCTTGTGTGATCCGTCGCAGAAGGGCTGCTTTGAGGACTGGCCGCAGGTGCACCAGAAATAGGTTTTCCCGGCGGTGACCTCGACGGGATAGGGGGCTTTCTGGGCGATCTTGGGGGGTGTGGTCATGGTGTCTGGCTTTCTCTGACAGAGTGGCGATGCGCATGGCTGGTCGTCAGCGACCCCGTGCGAAGCTAGGCAAGGACCTAGGCCAGATTGCCC
This sequence comes from Roseobacter cerasinus, assembly GCF_009811755.1. Taxonomy (GTDB): domain Bacteria; phylum Pseudomonadota; class Alphaproteobacteria; order Rhodobacterales; family Rhodobacteraceae; genus Roseobacter; species Roseobacter cerasinus. Next base: position 148,525 of record NZ_BLIV01000001.1, on the reverse strand, counting down.
CGCTGACCACCGCGACGCCCCGCTCGGACCGGACGCATCTAGCCGCGCAGACGGCCCCAAAGGTCGTATTCGCCTGCTTCGTCCACCTCAACAGTGACGACATCGCCAATCGTCAGATCGTCTGTGCCCTCGTCGATGAAGAGGTTGCCGTCGATCTCCGGCGCATCCGCCTTGGTGCGGCAAGTTGCTATTCCGTCGGCGTCGATGTCGTCGATGATCACCTCTTGCAGTGAGCCGACTTTTTTGGCGAGCTTCGCTTCGGAAATCGACTGCGCCTTGGTCATGAAGCGATCCCAGCGGTCCTGCTTCACCTCATCCGGCACATGATCCGGCAGCGCATTCGACCGCGCGCCTGCCACGTTTTCATATTGGAAGCAGCCAACCCGGTCGAGCTGAGCCTCATCCATCCAGTCGAGCAGCGTCTGGAATTCGGCCTCCGTCTCCCCCGGATAGCCCACGATAAACGTCGAGCGCAGGGTGAGACCCGGGCAAATGTCCCGCCACGCCGCTATCTCGTCCAGCGTCTTGGCCGCAGCAGCGGGCCGCGCCATGCGCTTCAAGACATCCGGGTGGGCATGCTGGAAGGGGATGTCGAGATAGGGCAGCACCAGCCCCTCCGCCATCAGCGGGATCAACTGGCGCACATGCGGATAGGGATAGACATAGTGCAGCCGCACCCAGGCGCCCAATGCCCCCAGATCGCGCGCAAGATCGGTGATATGCGCGCGGTGGCCCCGGTCTTCTGCGTGTTTGATATCAACTCCATAGGCAGAGGTGTCCTGGCTGATCACCAGCAGCTCTTTCACCCCGCTCTCGACCAATTTTTCCGCTTCCCGCAGCACTGCATGGGCCGGACGGGATTGCAGGCGTCCGCGCATGTCCGGGATGATGCAGAACTTGCACTTGTGGTTGCAACCTTCTGAAATCTTGAGATAACTGAAATGTCTCGGAGTAAGGCTGACGCCGGAGGCTGGCAGCAGATCGACAAAAGGATCGGGGTCGGGGGGCACGGCGGCATGCACCGCGTCGAGCACTTGTTCATATTGATGCGGGCCGGTCACGGCAAGCACGGACGGATGCGCGCCGGTGATGTATTCGGGTTCAGCCCCAAGGCACCCCGTCACGATCACGCGCCCGTTCTCCTCAAGCGCCTCGCCGATGGCCGTGAGGCTCTCGGCCTTGGCGCTGTCCAGAAAGCCGCAGGTGTTCACGATCACCGCTTGCGCGCCCGCGTAGTCAGATGAGATGCCATAGCCTTCGGCGCGCAGCCGGGTCAGGATACGCTCGCTGTCCACCAGCGCCTTGGGGCAGCCGAGGCTGACCATGCCGATGGTGGGCTGGCCCGAGCGGGTCGCGTCACGCAGGGTCGCCTGCGGTGCAAGATCCGGGCGCAGATTGGGTGGGTTTGTGCTCATGATCTGCGCTATAGTGGAAGTGAGGGGCCCGGAAAAGGGGCTGTGAGCAAGGGTGAGGTGCGCGGATGAAATGGGTTATGCGACTGCTGGGCGTTGTGGTGCTGCTGATCGTGGTGGCAGTGGTTTCGATGTTGTTCCTGCCCGCCGAGCGGGTTGCGAAGATTGCGGCAGAGCAGCTGCGCGGGGTCACAGGCCGGGATGTGCAGATCACCGGAGATGTGGCGCTGACCGTCTGGCCGGTGCTGGGCGCGCGGGTCGGCGGGCTGGAGGTCGGCAATGCAGACTGGGCCGAGCAGGGGCCAATGCTGCAGGCGGCCAATGCGGCGATTGGGGTCGACGCGATGGCGCTGTTGCAGGGCGATATCCGCATCACCAACATCGAGGCTGAAAGCCCCACGATCCGGCTGGAGCAAAAGGCAGACGGGCGCGCGAGCTGGCAGTTTACCGATGCCAGCGGCACCGCGCAGATCGAGACGGAGACAGCGCCGGACAGGCCCGCGCGTTCGATCAGCATCGAGCGGCTGCAGGTGACAGACGCCACGCTGATCTATGACGCGGAAGGCAGTGATCTGGTCTCTTACTCCGGTGTCGATCTGAGCCTCGATTGGCCGGAACGGCTGGGTCCCGCCGAGATAGCGGCCACACTACGCCCAACGGCCAACCCGGTGGGTGTGGCGGCCACCATCGACGGGTTTGCAGGCTTCATAACCGGTGAGACGCAGACTTTGCGTGCCACGATTGACACAGAGGCCGGGGCGATTGGGTTTGATGGGCGGGCGAGCACCGCTGGCGCCGTGGCCGGTACGCTGACGGTGAAGACCGCCAACACTGCAGCGTTTCTGCAGGCGCTGGGTCTGCCGGGCGCGGATCTGCCCCCCGATCTGGGCCGCAGCATTGATCTGAGCACCACCCTGACGCTGACGCCGGACCGGCAGCTCGCTTTGCGTGATCTGATCGTGGGACTGGGTGCCAACCGGATCACCGGGGCTGCGGACATCGGGCTCAATGGGGTGCCGCAGGTCAACGCGCAGCTCAATGTGGGTGATCTGGACCTGTCGGGGGGAGAGGCGGCATCCACCGCAGGTTCTGGTGGCGGCAGCGGAGGCCCAGCGAACAGCGGTTGGCCCAGCGATCCGATCGATGCTGGCGGTCTGGCGGCGTTCAACGGCGAAATTGCGCTGACGGCCAGCAGCATCGATCTTGGGCAGTTTGACCTCGGGGCCACACGCGCGCTTTTGCGCAATGAGAATTCGCGGATGGTCTTCGAGCTGCGCGAGGTCGCGGCCTATGGCGGGGGGCTCACGGGCGAGTTTGTGATCAACAACCGCGCGGGCCTTTCGGTCGGCGGGCAGCTAGCGGCGAATGCGATCCAGATGCAGCCCCTGCTGAACGACGCAGCGGAGCTTGATCGGCTGACCGGGCAAGGCGATGCGCGGCTGTCGTTTCTGGGCTCAGGGAGTTCGATTGATGCGATCATGAAGTCGCTCTCGGGTGACGGATCTCTGCAGATCGGGCAGGGGACGATCCTTGGGATTGACCTCGACCGTTTGATGCGTTCGGGCGATACCTCGCCCGGCACCACGGTGTTCGACAGCCTCGGCGGCACCTGGACTGTTGCGGGCGGTGTGTTGAACAACCGCGATCTGTTGCTGCAGTTGTCAAACTATCGTGCGAGCGGCGAAGGCGTTGTGGGCCTCGGCACTCGGACGCTGGATTACACCGTGACACCTATCGCGCTGCGTGCAAACAGCGGGCAGGGTGTGTCGATTCCCGTGCGCTTTGTAGGGCCGTGGTCGAATATTTCGATCCGGCCTGATGTAGAGGCTGCGCTGAAGGCCGAGGCGGATGCAAAGGTGGATGAGTTGGAGAATAGGGCCAAGGAGAAGATTGGCGAGCGTTTGGGGATCTCCGAAGAGAACGGTCAATCGGTTGAAGATGCGGTGAAGGACCGGCTGTTGCGCAAGCTCTTCGACTGAAGGGGGGTGCTGAGACCAAGGGTGGCCTGAAAGCCCACCCCACCTGCCAGACGGAAGGTCTGCGAGCAGCAGGTGAGGTGGGCTTTCAGGCCACCTCTCGCGACCGTTCAGAAGGTGAGCGGGCGCTCTTTGGCGAGCCGATCAAAGGCCATCAGCGTGTCGATGAGCTGGGGCATCTGATCAAGATAGATCATATTGGGCCCGTCGCAGGGGGCGTTGTCCGGATCCTGGTGGGTTTCCATGAAGATGGCCCCTACACCGACCGCCGCCGCAGCCCGTGCCATCACCGGGGCAAATTCGCGCTGGCCGCCAGAGGAGCCGCCGCGCCCGCCTGGTTGCTGCACCGAATGCGTGGCATCCATCACGACCGGGTAGCCGGTCTGCGCCATCTGTGGCAGGGAGCGCATATCCACCACGAGGGTGTTGTAGCCAAATGTCGTGCCGCGCTCGGTCAGCAGGATGCGGCGGTTACCGGTGGATTCGATCTTGGTGACGATGTTGTCCATCTCCCAAGGCGCCAGGAACTGGCCCTTTTTCACGTTGATCGCGGCCCCTGTGTTCCCGGCAGCCAGCAGCATGTCGGTCTGGCGGCACAGAAAAGCGGGGATCTGGATGATGTCGACGGCCTCGGCGGCCAGGGCGCATTGCGCCTCGGAGTGCACATCGGTAATGACCGGCACGCCGTTCGCCTTACTCACCGATTGCAGCACCTTCAGCCCTTGGTCGATGCCCAGCCCGCGTGCGCCATCAAGCGAGGTGCGGTTGGCCTTGTCGTAGGAGGCCTTGAAGACATATTGCGCGCCCGCGGACGCACAGGCCTCTTTCATCTTGCCTGCGATCATCTGCGCGTGATCTTCGCTTTCGAGTTGGCAGGGGCCCGCGATAATGGTCAACGGGCGGTCATTGCCAATCGTCAGATCAGCGACGGACACATGGGTCATATCAGGAGGTTACCTGTTCTCGGAGGATAGACGCAGTCAAAGACACCATCAGATATATACCGGCGAACACCAGAAACGCCACCAGCGTATTCTCAAATTTGCGCGGATAGCTCGGTTCTTGCGAGGGGACAGGTTCAACGCTCACGGTCAGATAGCGGACCTGGCGATTGGCCTCCATCCGGGTCTGTTCCATTTGCTGAAGCGCTGATTGCAGCAGCATGTCACGGGTGGCCAGATCGGCCTGCGCCATCTGAATGCGCACGCTAAGCTGGGCCAGGGAGTTCTCTCCCTGACTGGCGTCCGTCATCCGCGCATTTAACTCATCCAACTGATCATTCAGCCGCCGCACATCGCCGCGCGCCCCGTCCACCCGGCTCTGGTTCGGACGCGCGTTGTCCAGCAGAGCGGCCAGTTCCAGCTCCTTTTCGAGCAGAAGCAACTCCACCTGATTGATCTGGGACCGCAGACCGGCGATCACCGCCTCGGGGTCCAGCGTGTCGCCCTGCAGTTGTAGCGTCACAAGCGCCTCCTGCGCCTGTCGCCGCTCGTCCACCGCATTGTCAAAGCTGGCACGCGCTTCGGCCATCTGATCGTCGCGTTTCTGCGCGCTGAGGCCATTCACATTTTCTTCGGCATAGCTGATCAGCGCACGGCTGAACCGGGCACTGATCTCGGGATCAGCCGCGATGACCTCCATGCGGATCATACCCTCGGTTGGATCATACCCCACCTTGATGTTTTTCTGATACCGCCGGTATGCCTCCTCATTGGTGGCCCCTTCGGACAGGCGCTGGATCGGGTCAATCCCGGCTTGCGCGAAATGCGACTTGAAGCCCACTTCGTCATCAAGGCGCAGCATGGCGGGTTTTGAGGTCAGAAAAGCCTGCACAGCGATACTGTCTGACGAGGTGGCAAACTGCGTGCCCGAAAGCAGGCCGCCGACCCCGCTGCCGCCTGCGCTATCGGCCTGCAGGATCAGGAACTCGGATTTGGTGGCATACATGGGCGTGGCGACGGCGTAAAAGTACCACGCCGCGAGAAGCGTCGGCAGAAACACAAAGAAGCTCAAACGCCCCAGCAACGCCAGCGACTTGCGGCGGCGACGGCGTGCGATATCCTTCTGGATCTCGGAGATCTGCCTGTCCCGCAGCTCGGCCGGGCTCAGCGTTTCCGTTGACGGCAGTCTTGGGTCATCCGCCGGGGTGGTTTGAGGCAATTGTATGTGCCCCTTGCGTGCTGCGTCTTCGGGGGTATTCGGCACGACCAGTTCCAGCATGGTCGAGCGCTGAAATGGCTCAATGCCTTGCTGGCGCAGCAACCGGACCGCATCGAGATCCGATTTGGGTGACAGCCCGTGTTTGTGCGCAACCCGGCGCGCCATGCGCAACTGTCGACCCGTCAGCCCTTCGCTTCGGATGTCGTCGAGTGCTGCGGCCTCTGAGGTGGAAGGTTTCTGCTCCGGCTTTGGCTTGGGCGAGGGGGTCTCGGCTGTCGTCTCCGGCGATTCCTTGTTGCGCGCCTGAGGCGTATCTGCGGCAGGTTTGGCCGCGTCAGCCGCAGGGGTCGCATCGGAGGGCGGCGTGCTGCGCCTGATCCGAAACTTCCTAGCTGTCGGTTTCGTAGTCATAGAGCCGTTTCGCTTCTTCCAGTGTCTCAAACATATGAAGCTTTCCGTTGAGCAAAACGGCTGCCGATCGCGCGAATTTCTCCAGTGTTCGGGCCTGATGGGACACGATGATGATGGTTGTCGTGCGCAGGCGTTCCTGCAGGATTTCGCCCGCCTTGCGGTTGAATTCCACATCTGTTGTGCCGGGCATGCCTTCATCAATCAGATACATGTCAAAATCGAGCGCCAGCATCAGCGCAAAGGAAAACCGCGCGCGCATGCCGGAGGAATAGGTGCCGATGGGCTGGTCGAAATACTCCCCCAACCCGCAGAGCCAGCGGCAGAAGCTCTCCACATAGTCGGGGTCCAGCCCGTAGAGCCGCGCGATATAGCGCGCGTTTTCCATGGCGGAGACCTTGGTGACAACGCCGCCCATAAACCCAAGCGGGAAGGAGATATTACAGCCGCGGCGGATCTCGCCTTCGTCAGGTTTTTCAAGCCCTGCGATCATGTTGATCAAGGTTGTCTTGCCGGTTCCGTTGGGGGCCAGCACGCCCAGCGAATTGCCCAGCTCGACCTTGAACGAGACGCGGTCGAGGATCACTTTGTGCTGTGATCCTGTCCAAAAAGACTTCGACACGTTCTCGAAAGACAGCATCTGTACTCCGGCGTTTTGCGGTCTGGCGGCGCAACCAGGCCCTTTGTTGAGCTTCCACTCCGAAACAGTTTTAGACTGTTTTGCATAATTATGTCTTAATTGACAACAAAAGCACAGCGGGACGACCCCTGCCAAAGCGCTGGAATTGGCGAGGAATTGCCGTTCTGGACCTGCGAGGTGGGGAATGTGATCAGGCGATCACCTGCCAGATCAGCCCGGCCAGAACAGCGCCGACCAGAGCGAAGGCGAGATAGGCGCCAAAGATCTTGGGTTTGACCAGCGCCCAGACCGCAATGGCTGCGGGAATGCTGCTGACCCCGCCTGCGATCACAAACGACATGGCAGCCCCCGGCGCCATACCCTGTGCCAGCAGCGCATCCACCAGAGGGACAGCTGCGTATCCGTTCAGGTAGGCAGGAGCGCCGACCAGAGCACCCAGGAAGATCGGCCACAGGCCGGTGCCGCCGAGCAGGTTGGCAATCAGCTCGGCCGGGATATAGCGCAGCATCATCGCTTCGATCACATAGGCAAGCGTTAGCCATTTCAGCAGGAAAAGGGCGTTCTCAAGCGCGGTGGTCTGGAACATCTGGCGGCGGTCGTCCTGCTGCCAGAAACGCCAGACCGGGGTGCCACTGAAGGGCGCTTTGGCGCCACAACACCCACCCACTGCGGGCCGCTTGCGCAGAGGGTCAGAGAAGACGGGCGTTTTTGCAAAGAGCAGCGCACCGAACCCGCCCAATATGCCCAGGCCAATCGCCGAGAGGGTTTTGGCGATGGCAAATTCCCATCCGAGAGTACCGGAGGTGATGGCAAACATGGCCGGATCCATCAGAGGAGAGGCGAGCCAGAAGGCCATCACCGCGCCAAGAGGGGCGCCGACCGCGAGCAGCGCGGCGATAAAGGGGATGACTTCGCAGCTGCAAAAGGGCGAGAGGCCGCCGAGAAGAGCCGCCATCACGATCATTCGGGCCGGGTTGCCGGAAAACGCCTTGGCCAAAAGGGTCTCAGCCCCGGAGGCTTTGAGATACGCGACCGCGAGCACGGCGAAGAGAATGAAGGGGGCCGTATGCAGCAGCGCCTTTGCCGCAAAGAGAACTGTGGTGCCAAAGGCGCCTGGGTCCAGCACGCCGACGAGCGCCAGCAGGATGACTGTGGCACCCCAAGCGCCCGAGTTGGGCAATCTGCGGGGGCGCGGCGGGCGCTGGGTGGTCTCAGTCATGGCGGCGGTCTTCCAATGTGTGGTGCAGGCTGTCAGCGCAGCATTCTTTGATCAGGAACTGTGACAAGGCCTGGACATCGTCATATGCCACGGCCGCGCAGATGATGCTGCGCCCCTGTTTGACCTGGGTGACGAGCCCTGCGGATGCGAGAATTTTCATGTGATGGGTCAGCGTCGAGCCGGTCACGCCCGTACGAGCGCCGAGATCTCCTATGCTCAGCCCGTCTGGCCCGGCTCGGACCAATATGCGCAGCACGCTCAGCCGTTGCTCGGAACCGAGGGCGGCGAATTGCGTGGCGGCGACGGTGAGATCGGAGATATCGGGTTTCATAATTTTCATGGATCTAGAAATATAGAAGTGTTGGCTGCTTGGCAATCTTTCATTTCGAGAATCGTGAAAATATCTCGCAGCGCACGGTAAGACAGGTGATGCTGTCATCTGGCGGCTGCCACGGTCCGGGATAAATTCTTTCGCAAGTGGAGCCGAATTTGCGGATTTTGGCTCAAAGTTAATACTTCGTTCACAGATTTGAGAGAGCATCTGGTCAGGCACCATTGCGTGCTTATCTGTAACTCATATCGAAGGGCTCGGAACGCTCTTTGATGTTACGACTGTCCCTCGTTCCGTACCTTTTTGCGCCCTTTGCTTTTTGCATCGGGCGCTTTTTTTTGACGCTCTGCTCCGGTAGGACGGTCTCATGATCTATTCGGATGAGATGTTGCGCGCAATCCTGCGCCGGACCCGGCGTGTTGCCGTGGTTGGGGTGTCAATGAACCCCGTGCGCCCAAGCTATTATGTGGCGCGATATCTGAGTTTGAAGGGGTACGATGTTGTGCCGGTCAATCCGCGCCATGCGGGTGAAGCTCTTTTCGGGCAGACGGTTCGCGGGTCGCTTGGCGATGTTGATCAGGAGGTGGATATGGTCGATATCTTCCGCCGGTCCGAAGCGGTACCGCCGATTGTGGAGGAGGCTCTGGTGTGTTTTCCGGTGCTGCAGACCATTTGGATGCAGATCGGCGTGCAGCACGCGGAGGCGGCTGCCAAGGCTGAGGCGCGCGGGGTGACGGTGGTGCAGAACCGCTGTCCAAAGATCGAGTATCAGCGGCTGCATGGGGAACTGCGTATGGGTGGTTTTGCAACAGGTGTTATTTCGAGCAAGCTGTGAGGGTCTCGGGCGGCTCTGTTTGGCCTGCGGCCAAAGGCGCCCGCCCGCCGACCCTCAGGACCTGCGCCCTGCTTTTTCAGCGAGGCCCGATTGGGCCTGACGGGATTGCAGTTCGGCCAGGACGTCATCGAGATGGATGTCGGACGCCGCGAGCATCACAAGAAGATGGTAGAGCACATCAGCGGCTTCGGCGGTCAGCCGGGCCGTGTCACCTTTTATGGCTTCGATGATGGCTTCGATCGCCTCTTCGCCAAATTTCTCGGCGCATTTTTCGGGCCCTTTGGCCAGCAATTGCGCAGTCCAGCTGGTGGTCGGGTCGGCTGTCTTGCGGGCTTCGATGGTCTGGAACAGGTCGTGCAGGGTCATGTGAGCCTCATCGGTATGCCGGCTGCGGCCATATGCGCCTTGGCCTCGGCGATGGTGTGATCCCCGAAGTGGAAGATCGAGGCGGCCAGAACGGCGGATGCCCCCCCTTGCGTGACCCCTTCGACCAGGTGGTCGAGCGTGCCGACGCCGCCCGAGGCGATCACGGGCACGGGGACCGCATCGGAGATTGCGCGGGTGAGGGGCAGATTGAAGCCTGCACGGGTGCCGTCGCGGTCCATGGAGGTGAGCAGGATCTCTCCAGCACCTTTTGCGGTGACCGTCCGGGCGAAGTCTACCGCGTCAATACCGGTGGGTTTGCGCCCGCCGTGCGTGAAGATTTCCCATTTGCCGGGGCTGACGGTCTTGGCGTCGATGGCCACAACGATGCACTGGCTGCCGAACTGATCAGCGGCCTGGGCCACCACATCCGGATTGGCCACAGCCGCAGAATTGAAAGATACTTTATCGGCGCCCGCGAGCAGCAGGGCGCGTACATCTGCGGTGGTGCGCACGCCGCCTCCGACCGTGAGCGGGATATAGCAGTGTTCCGCTGTGCGGGTGACCACATCGAACATGGTGTTGCGGTTCTCATGGGTCGCCGTGATATCTAGAAAGCAGAGTTCGTCAGCACCCGCTGCGTCATAGGCGATGGCCGCATCAACCGGATCGCCCGCGTCTTTCAGATTGACAAAGTTCACGCCTTTGACGACGCGCCCCTCGGCCACGTCGAGGCAGGGGATGATACGGGTTTTCAGCATGCTCAGGCTGCTCCGACGGTGGGTGAGGGGGCTGCCGCGACCCGGCCAAGCGCGTTGCGGGCAATCAGGATGTGGAAGGGCATGATGGCGGCCAGATACCCTCGGCCACCGATGTTGTGAGGTCGCACCCAGGTGGCCAGTGAGACCTGATCTGCCGCACTGAATACGCTGACGCGAAAGTCGAGGTGTTTGTCGTTGAAGCCAGCGACGACTTCGGTATCGCTGCTGTGCTCAACCGGAAAGGGACCCAGCTTGGAGTTGCTATCACCCGGCCCGTCGTTGAGCAGACCAAACGGGGCGGTCAATATGCCGCGCAGGGCCACAAGTGCTTTGGCCCAGGGTGGGAAATCGACAATGATGCGCGCAGCGACCAGTGCGGGCAGGGTACTTTGGACACGGTAACAATCGAGGAAATCACCGGGCTTTACATAGCCGTGCAGGCGGCTCTCCGCGGGCAGTTTGGCCTTCATGACAGCAGCGAACACGGATCAGGCGCCCATGGCTGCGACCGCTTCGGTCAGGTTGATGGCACCGTCATAGAGCGCGCGCCCGCAGATTGCGCCGTTCAGATCTGCTCCGCAGTCGCGCAACCTGATCAGATCCTCCAGCGAGGACACGCCGCCCGAGGCGATCACAGGGATGGAGACTGCGCGTGCCAGTGCGGCGGTCGCCTCGATGTTGGGGCCGCCCATGGCGCCATCGCGCAGGATGTCGGTGTAGACAATCGCGGCCACGCCCGCATCCTCGAAGGATTTGGCGAGGTCGGTGACTTGCACGTCGGTTTCCTCGGCCCAGCCTTTGGTGGCGACAAACCCGTTGCGCGCGTCAATACCCACGGCCACATGGCTGGGGAAGGTCCTTGCGGCCTCTCGGACCAGATCCGGGTTTTCGACGGCAACAGTACCGAGAATGACCCGGCTCACCCCTTTTTCCAGCCACATCTCGATTGTGGCCATATCCCGGATGCCGCCTCCCAATTGAACAGGCACGGTGCAGCTGCGCAGAATGCTTTTGACCGCGTCTTCGTTGACCGGGCGCCCGGCGAAGGCGCCGTTCAGATCGACCAGATGCAGCCATGTGCAGCCAGCATCGATAAAGGCTTTTGACTGTGCGGCAGGATCGTCGCTAAAGACTGTGGCCTGGTCCATGTCACCGTGCAGCAGCCGGACGGCCTGGCCGTCTTTGAGATCAATGGCGGGGTAGAGGATCATAAAGGTCATCCCTGTTAGGAGCGGGTTGATGTGGTGCCGGGCGGCGACCCATCTGTGTGATGCACCTTTTGTCGGCTCTTTGCAACGCGACGCGAGGTCATACTTGCGGCCCGGGTCGCGGGTAAAGGAGGGTGATCGGAACAGGGAGAATGATTATGATCAAACACATTACCACAGCGTTGACGTTTGTGCTGGCTTGCGGGGTGGCGCAGGCGGATCCCATCGAGGGCCTGTGGCAGACTGAGCCGGATGAGGGTGCCTATGCGCTTGTCCGGATGGCACCCTGCGGTGCGAACTATTGCGGCACCATTGATCAGACCTTCAATGCGGATGGGGCATACCCGTCGAAAAACATCGGCAAGACACTGGTCATTGACATGGCAGCCGAGGGCGAGGGCAAGTACCGCGGCAAAGTCTGGCGACCGTCCAATGATAAGATCTATCTTGGCAAGATTGCCCTCAATGGGGACAGCATGCGCCTGTCAGGATGTGTCGCTGGTGGACTGATCTGTTCGAAACAGACATGGCAGCGGGTTCGGTAGTTTTTTGCGCGGCAGAATGGTTTGGCTCAACGCTTCATTAAGGGTCATGGCTTAGCGTCTTACATGTCTTGTGTGGTCTCATCAGCCTGCGGGGCACCCACCATGTGACCAGTCGTAGAGCCGCCAGATGTCGTATCGCCGTAAGCCAGCCTCAGAAGTGACGCCGGAGTATGAGGACTCCGGTCTCTTTAAGAACAAGGTTGGTCAGCTCCAGGTCGAGCTGGTGCCGCAAATGATGATCAATGGCCGGAATGACCTGGTGGTGCGGGGGTTCGTGAACCGCAATATCAACATCGAGGTGGCTTTTGCCGGGCGCCGGGTCAAAGAGGCCGGCCCGCTGGAGGCGCGGCTGAAACAGGTGCGCGCCAAGGCCATCAAAGAGGCTGCGGCCCAAGGTAAACCACCGCCGGAGATTGATCATTTGCGCCTGCCGGTTCTGATCGAGGGCGCCTGGCGCCCCCGGTTCAAGCGCGATCAGGCCGGGTGGGAGACGCGCAGCTATTATCTGTTTGCCGCGCGTTGGTCGATTCTTGGCGATGATGGCAGCACCGTCTCCTTCGGCTCCAAACCCCTTGTCGTTGCCCAGCAGGTGCAGGGTTAGAGCGGCATGCGGAAAATCTGATCTACAGATCCGCGCCTGAAAGCCTTCTATTTCGACGCACCCGACGCCCTGGCGCACGCCTCCGCCGCGCAAGGATGCTATGTCGCACACTCGAAACGGTGCCGTATATCAACGCGCCCCGCCGTAGTCGTGGATGGGTCCGACCGGGTTCAGCTCGATAGCGCTGAGCGGTGATCAGCATGAGCCGTGCGCCGGATGACCGGCCAGGTCAATGTCGGGAGGGCTTTGAACCGGGCTGCATTTTGCGGTTGTGAAGATTCTACTGACGCGGGCCCTGCATGTTCCGCAGCTCTGAGGCCGCTCGGTCAGAGCACAGGGCTGCGGCGCATATTGCTCCGCAGGCGCCTAAGGGGTCCAGCGCAGAAAGTTCCCGATCATCCGCAGCCCGGTCGTTTGGCTCTTCTCGGGGTGGAACTGCAGCCCGATCATCGTGCCTGCGCCAATCACGGCCGTGACATCGCCGCCATAGTCCACGTGGGCCAGCCGCTGGCGTGGGTCGGTGACCTGCATGTGGTAGCTGTGCACGAAATAAGCGTGATCGCCGGTCTGAATGCCATCAAACACCGGGTGTGCACCCTCCAGAACGAGATCATTCCACCCCATATGTGGCACCTTCAGGTCGCGGTCCGCGGGTTCGATCTTGCACACCTCTCCGGCCACCCAGTCCAGCCCCGCAGTATCAGTATACTCGCGCCCCCAACTGGCCATCAGCTGCATGCCGACGCAGATGCCCATAAAGGGCCGCCCCTTGACCTCCACCGCCTCGACCATGGCCGTATAGAGACCCGAGTGCCCCTTGAGCGCCGCCATGCAGGCCGGAAACGCCCCATCGCCCGGCAGTACAATGCGGTCCGCGCGGGCCACGACATCGGCATCGCCGGTCACCACAACCGCGCCGCCGTCCGTCTCCTGGGCCATCCGCTCAAAGGCTTTCTGGGCCGAGTGCAGATTGCCGCTTTCGTAGTCGATGATCGCCGTCAGCACGTCAGAGCGCGCCTTTGGTGGAGGGGATGTCATCGGCCTTGCGCGGATCGACCTCAATGGCGTCACGCAGGGCGCGGGCGACGGATTTGAAGGTGGCCTCGGCGATGTGGTGGCTGTTCAGCCCGTGCAGCATGTCGATGTGCAACGTAATGCCGCCATGGGTGCTGAGCGCCTGAAAGAATTCCCGCACCAGCTCCGAATCGAAGCTGCCGATGGTGGGCGAGGGCAGATCCACATTCCAGATCAGGAACGGCCGGGCGGACAGGTCGAGCGCGCAGCGCACAAGCGCGTCGTCCATCGGCAGCAGGCAGGACCCGTAACGGCGGATGCCGCGCTTGTCGCCCAGGGCCGCAGCCAGAGCCTGACCGATGGCAATGCCCGTATCCTCGACGGTGTGGTGATCATCAATGTGCAGATCGCCCGTGGCGCGCACGGTCAGGTCAATCAGCGCATGGCGGGCCAGCTGATCCAGCATGTGGTCGAAAAACCCGACCCCGGTCTTGTTGTCATAGGCGCCTGTCCCGTCCAGATCGAGGGTCACGGTGATCTCGGTTTCGGCGGTGGCGCGGGTCAATGAGTGGCTGCGCATGGGTTCTCCGGGGCGGGGGACAGTGCGCGCCCTTATAACAGCCTGCGACGGCGCGCCAAGAGATCACATTCGGGATTGCGGCGCCTGTGCCGGATATGCCAGCTTGGCCGTACGCCCCCTGTCCAAAAGGAGCCGCCATGGCCACCTGCGTTTTTATCCAGATCCGCTGTACGCCAGGCACAACGTATCAGGTGGCCGAGGAGATTGCCCTGCGCGAGATCCATTCGGAGCTCTACTCCACCAGCGGCGACTACGATTTGCTGATGAAGCTCTACATCCCCGACGGTGCGGACGTCGGCAAATACATCAATGAAAACCTTCTGGACATCAAAGGGATTGAGCGGTCGCTGACGACGATGACGTTCAAGGTCTTTTGATTGCGCGCTGCGTCCTTGCGGCACTGATCTGCGTGGCCGGAGCCCTGCCTGGCTCGGCCGGGCAAAAGATCTATTCCGGTGAGGAGGCAGCCGCCCTGCGCTGTGCCAACGCCCTGGCCTTCACCGCCGTGGCCCTGGAATCGACAGGCCGTATCTCGCAGCTGGAAAAAGACGTCATGCTGGATATCACCGCGCGTATTCTGGTGGAGCACGTGAGCGGCAACTGGCAACAAAAAAAGGCGGCGCTGCGCGTGGTGCGTGATCGGCGTGACGGTGTGCAGACGCTGGATGACTTCCGCCGCTTTGCCACGCAGTGTCTGGTGCAATTTCCGACCAACTGAATGCCAACCTCAGGCAAAATGAGCTTCCGCCCCGGTTGCGCTGGCGGGACATCTGCCGCTAGTTGTACCCGCCAGCCGGTATCATGAGCCCCATTGCCAACAAGGCAAGCGCGACACCAACCCCCTCTCGAAAGCCGAAAGGTTCATGAAAAACGATTGCACTCAGGCCGCAAACCGCCACCAGTGTAATGGACGCATATGCGACACCTGCCTGAGCAAGTGTGATGTTTTTCAGCGACAAGAACCAAACGGCGGTGGAGGCGACATAAAGTGCCGCCCCCAGCGAAAAATCCACAGACAGGATAGAATGCCCGAAATCTGCCGCGCGCTTGAGGAAGTAGTCGCCCAAAATGGCAAAGGCCACAGTCAGCAAGACCCATGCGTAGCCCCACAGAATTGGCAAGGCGTCACGCATGGCTCTGCCGCGATCTCGCGCGGGTCACCAAGCCGGCGAGCGCTGAAATCAACAAGATCCCGCCTGCTGGCAAAGGCACTGGCGCCAAATCCGTATCGGGCGCGGTGAGCAACACTTCCTCGGCCTCGCTAGAGAATTGCAACCCACCTGCGCCAGACAAGGGGTCAAAGAACGAGGCGCGGACAGGTCCCGAAAACCCGCCAAATTCGCTTTCCACCTTGACCGTCCAGTTGAAGCTGACGCCAAGGAGATCATCGACGTCCACGCCGGCAGCGCCCAAGTCGAACGTGTCCGCGACAATACCCAGATCCCAAGACACCGCCGATCCATTGCCCATGACGAAATCAGGTTCCGGAATCGGGCGATCAAAACCAGACTGGTTGATCGTCAGCGAAGGTGTCGGATTGGCAATATCGCCTCCGAACAGGACGGCTGTGTATTGCGCCTCCAGCACCGTTGGTCCCAGCAACAAATCATCATAGTCGCCGATTGCGTCAAAGTCTGGGACTTCATGCAGGAAAATACTGAAATTCAAGCTGGCCGTCGAGCCCCGGATCGCGTTCAGTCGCGTGCCCGATATTCTGAATCCGCCCCCATCCAACGCGTCTGGTGAGTCCGGTTGAACTGCATAGATGAGTTGCCCTCCGGCTGTGATGCTTCGAGGTTCAGCACCCGCATCGCCCACAAAAATCTCGGCGACGCTTCCGAATTCGTCATTGCGAAAGCGTCCCCCTTCATTTTTGAGAACGTTTTTGGCTGAACCGGTCACACAGCATGGGCTGCGGGATGTGAATTCTTGGTCGTGGCGCGCAAATTCAGCGTCGTAAGAGTAGTTTTTCTCCGTGATTGACGTGACCCCGGCGGGTTCAGAGAATTCTGAAACGCGATGATCATAAAAAAGCGAAATCTGGGATGCACCCGCCGGGTTAGACATGGCCAAGATCGCTGACATGCCGATTATGAGAGTTCTACAGCATTCTGCGGAACTGGTGTAACAATATGATTTTATGAACATTATTTAAGTCCTTGTTGTCAAATGATGAGGCTGTTGTCTCAGACGAGCCACCAGCCACGCGGAAATCTAGGCGCAAGAGGTCGGCGCTGTCCCGCTCAGGCACAGATCAGAATGTCTGAACAATTTGATTTCTCCTGATCAATTCCTGTAAAAAGTGATCAGTATCGGAGGGTGACGAGTGGGATCAGACAATGGGCAGTCCGTCCGCGTGCGCGGAGATGTGTTGCGGCGCATCCGCAAACGGAGCTTCCGCTCAGCCGAGGCTTTTTCCGCCGCTTGCGGTAGTGTTTCCCTGCCAACCGTGTACCGGGCAGAGCGCGGTGGCCCTATCCTGCTCAGCTATCTTTCGCGGATTGCCCGCGAATTGGACGTTGACGTGGAACAGTTGCGCGTATCCGCCGCTGAAAGTAGCGCCAATCTGACCGGCCGCTGGATGGGGCTGGTTCTGGTGACAGACAAGTTCGGGCACCCGTCGGTCATTCTGGAAGACATTCATATGGAACAGAATGGCACCAAAGTGTTTGGCAGAACCGTTCAGAAGGTCAATGGAGACACGATGGTGGATGTGTTCCGGGATTGCAGCTTTCAGGACAATGTTCTTTGCGGGCAATCCAGATCCGAAACCTGGACGTTTCCGTTGGAAACCGCCTTTTTTATCCTGTCCGGCTCGCGCGACATGACGTGGCTGGATGGGTATGTCACCTGGCTCGATATAGACAGCCAGATCCCTCAGTCTTCGAAATATATCATGGTCCGCCACGGGACCGACGGCTTTGAAATGCACGTGAAGCACGCACATCGCATCATGGATGACGAGGCCAAATTGCTGCGCACGCGACGCCTGCTCGAGAATGGATACAGTTTCAGCACGTCCCTGGCGCTGGTTGCTGCTGTTCAAGAAGATGCGGAGCCAGCGTCGCAAGAGCCAAGTCACAAGATGGTCGAGGCGACGCCAGCCAAAGTTGCGGTGATCGCCATGGCGCAGTGGAACATGTCTCCCGGCACCCAATCCCAGGCCCATTGGGCGTCGGGTCTTCTGGATGAAATCGCAACCGATCTGGCGCGTGTTCCGGGGATTCGAACGGTGCCGCGCTCAGCCTTTGGTCAGAATGCCAGCATTTCCTGCAAACACGCCGGCGCTTTGGGCGCGACACATCTTTTGAAAGGGGATCTGGACAGCACGCATGATCGTATTCGTGCCGTTCTGCAACTTGTGCATTTGGAGAGTGGCCAGGTCGTCTGGGCCGAGCAGTACGATCACGCGGCTGAAGTGTCGTTCACCCTGCACGACTCGATTGCCCGGGACCTGACGCGAACGGTTTTGGATGGCCCCAAGCCGATTTCCGAACCCTCAAAAGATACCTCTAACGCGGTTGCCTATGAGCTCTTTGTCAAAGCGCGCCTGTTGTATTTGCGCGGCATGTACGCGCCAACCCTGCGCGCGGCGGAAGCCTTGCTGGTCCGGGCGATTGATCTGGAGCCGGACTTCGCCCGTGCTTATGCACAGCTGTCAATCTGCCGATCCTATCTGGCGCAAAGCATCGAACGGAGCCAAGGCGCACAGACCGCACAAGAAGGCTTCGAAGATGCCGAAAGAGCGCTGGAACTGGACCCTGAATTGCCATTGGGGCAAGCGGCCTTGGGCTTGGCGCTGTATGCGACAGGTGACTATGCGGGGGCTGCTATTTGGCTTGAGCGCGCGATCGATATGGACGAGACGCTGTTTGAAGCGCATTTCTTTCAGGGGCGGAACAAGCGTCTCCAAGGTGACCGTGCCGGTGCTGTCGAGAGCTTTGCGAAAGCTGCCCAGATCAGGCCGGATGATTTTCGTGCCTTCGGACTTCTGGCTGAAGAGATGCTTGCCCTTGGGCAAAGGCGTGAAGCGCGGGACGCTCAGGAAACAGCGATGCACCTGATTGAGGCGGAACTTGAGGTCAACCCCGACAATGCCGGTGCGATGGCCTTTGGTGCGGGTCTATTGGCCGATTTGAACCGCTTTGAGCAGGGGGCGGCTTGGGCTGAATGGGCTGTTGCGATCGCTCCGACCGATTGCCTGGTTCAGTATAATGTAGCGCGGTTCCATGCTCTCCGAAATGCAGGGACACGCCCCGTGCTCGACCACCTGGAAGCTGCATTCTCCGTGCCCGAAGTTGTGCAAAGCCGGTTGGCGAACTGGCTCAAGCTTGACCAGGCGTTCGACGGCGTTCGAAATGCGCGTCGATATCAGCGTTTGTTGGATCAAACAAACTCCCACATCGCCCGGACATAAGCGGCCGGTTGGAGTATGAGCCCGGGCCGGCATGACAGCATATTGCCTGCCCATGGCGCACCAGGGCAATATGCGGAGATTTTTGAGTTGAAGCCGCTGCCGCAACTCGAACATCAATGGAAAATATCGGCGATTTGGCTTCTTTGCCTGTCCGGGGCCCGCGTAGATGTAGCTTCATAGCGCCGATGTATCCGCCAGCGGGGTGGGCCTGCACCGACACATGCGTATCAGCCAAACAGGCAAGGCGCCGTGCCTGTCATGCCCGGTTTGATGGCAAAGACACCGCCCTCTTCGGGGTGACGTTTGAGATGGTCTACCTCCATCGTGAAACGGGCCGAGGTGACATATAAAATGTCCAGGTTTTCTCCGCCGAATGTGCAACTGGTGGGCCATGAGCAGGGCAGGTCCACCACTCGATGAATGTGACCTTCGGGATCAAAGCGGAGCAAACAGCCGCCCCCGACGACGCGGCAGTTCCAGATATAGCCCTCGGCGTCCAGGGTTGATCCGTCGGGCAAACCTCGTTCAAATCCTGAGACAATGCTGCGCCGGTCCGAGAGCCGCCGGGTGTCTTGGTCGTAGGTGTAGCGGTAGATTTCATTCGCTCCGGTGTCCGCCGTGATTAACCCGCCGCCCGTCGTCCAGACCAACGTATTGGTCAGCCCAAATAAGTCATCGCAGAGCGGTGTGACCTGCCCATCTGGTGTGCAGCGATAGAGACGACCGGTATCAGCGGTCATCTCTTTGGGGCTGCCGTCAGGTGCGATGTTGTTTTGCATCGTCCCGACCCAAAAGGCGCCGTCCGGGCCGACGACGCCTTCGTTGAGGCGGTTGTCCGGTTGGTCCGGTTCGACCCTCGCGAGCGTCTGAAACTGATCGCCGAAGTCCCACAAACAGACGTCGCGGGTCAGGCCAACAATTGCGCCACCGTCTTTGCGCAAGCCAATCGAAGTGACGAAATCCGGGGTTGGCCAGCTTTGATATTCGCCGGTCGCCGGGGTAAGTGCGTGGATCTTTTTTTCAACGATATCAACCCACAAGAGGCGCTGCCGGGCCGCGTCCCACAGGATGCTTTCGCCAACGATGTTTTTTGCCGGATAAACAAGTTCGACGGTCATCTGTCCCCTCCCGAAACAATTATTGACTCGCAGTTAAAACAAACTTAGCAATCAATATCAACAAACCTGTCAGACAGGTTTAGGGGGATGCATCGTGAGTGACGAAGCCGATAACGGGACAAACCGGGTCAGCGAGACCATAGGCGTCATCACGCAGCACATTCGCGTCAATGCGCTTGGACCGGGTGACCGTTTGCCAAGCGAGAATAACCTCTCGCGAGAGTTGAACGTGTCGCGCAGTGTTGTGCGCGAAGCCTTCCGATCCTTGGCGGCCATGCGCCTTATCAACCTGAGCCCTGGCAAGCGTGCCACGGTCGCGCAGCTGGATCACGGTGCCATGTCTTTGATGATGGAGCACGGTGTTCTCACCGAGCAGATCAGCATTCAGCAAATCTATGATGTGCGCCGAACAATCGAGACGCGCACAGTGACGCTGGCAAGTCTGCGTCGTACGGATGCAGAAGCGCAGCGCATCCGTCAGCACGCTTTGGCGATGAAAGAGCATCTCGACGATCCGGACAGCGTTATGGAAAGCGATCTGGCATTTCACATGGCCATTGCGCAGGCGTCGCGGAACCCGGTCTTTGCCATGATCGTCGGTGCGTTTCAGGGGGTGGCGCGCCAGAGCTGGCCGATTGGTTGGCGCTCGCGCACGGAGCCAGAGCAGCGGATGCAGGTCGTTCAGACGCATATCGATATCGCCGACGCAGTTGCGATTGGAGATCCGCAAACTGCGGCCACGCTGATGAAGCGTCACTTTGATGACAGCACCAAGGTTCTGCTTGATGCCGGGCTGACGTGAGG
This sequence comes from Roseobacter cerasinus, assembly GCF_009811755.1. Lineage (GTDB taxonomy): Bacteria > Pseudomonadota > Alphaproteobacteria > Rhodobacterales > Rhodobacteraceae > Roseobacter > Roseobacter cerasinus. The sequence continues at coordinate 128,133 of NZ_BLIV01000001.1, read as the reverse complement.
CTGCAAGAATGAAGATCACAAAGCTGGAAACCATTCGGATTGACGAGCGCCCAAACCTGCTGTGGGTGCACGTTCATACGGACGAAGGGCTTGTCGGGCTGGGCGAGACCTTCTTCGGCGCACAGGCGGTCGAGGCGTATATCCACGAAACCGTCGCCCCCAAAGTTATTGGCCGCAATCCTTTGGAGATCGATAAGCTTTCGGCCGATCTGGTGGGATACCTTGGGTTTCGGTCAACCGGTGTCGAGGTGCGCGGAAACTCCGCCTTCGATATCGCGCTCTGGGATCTGTTTGGCAAGGCGACGGGCGTGCCGATCGCGCAGCTGCTTGGAGGGTTCACGCGCCAGAATATCCGCACCTACAACACCTGTGCTGGCACCGAGTACATCAAGAAAGCAACGGGACAGAACACTGACAACTATGCGATGCGGTCAGAGACGGCGGATGGATACGACGACCTGAACGCCTTTCTGAACTGCGCCGACGAATTGGCCGCATCCCTGCTCGAAGAAAATATCTCGGCCATGAAAATCTGGCCATTTGATGTGGCTGCGGAAAAGACACGCGGTCAGTATATCTCCCCCTCCGACCTGAAGTCCTGTCTTGAGCCTTTCGACAAGATTCGCAGGGCCGTCGGCAACAAGATGGACATCATGGTCGAGTTTCACCTGATGTGGCAGCTTCTTCCTGCCATCGAGATCGCGCGCGCGCTGGAGCCTTATGGCACGTTTTGGCACGAAGATCCGATCAAGATGGACAGCCTTTCAAGTCTCAAGCGCTATGGTGCGGCCAGCAAGGCGCCGATTGCTGCGTCGGAAACGCTGGGCAGTCGCTGGGCGTTTCGCGATCTGATCGAAACCGGGGTCGCGGGGATTTTCAATCTCGACATCAGCTGGTGTGGCGGACTGAGCGAGGCGCGCAAAATCGCAACCATGGCCGAGACCTGGCACCTGCCGATTGCCCCACATGATTGCACCGGCCCGGTGGTGCTTTGCGCGTCAACGCACCTTTCACTGAACGCGCCCAACGCGCTGGTGCAGGAAAGCGTCCGAGCCTTCTATCGCACCTGGTATCGCGACCTCGTCACCGCGTTGCCGCCGGTTGAAGACGGCTTCATCACCGTTCCCCCGGGCCCGGGGCTTGGGATGGAACTTAACCCGGAGCTGGACCGGGCATTCACGACTTACCGGAGAACGTCGGACTCAACAGATATCTGACGATTGCATACTCAAGGGAGGAGACCTGAGATGAAAAGACTACTGACCTCAGCCGCGATGGCGACTGTTTTGCTGGGCAGTGCGGCCCATGCCGAAAACATGAATATCGTGTTCACCCATCACTCATCGGCGTCGAACACTTTCTGGCAAGCCGTCAAGAAGGGATTTGACGATGCCTGTGGCAAGATCCAGGCCAACTGCCAGATGATCTTCACCCAGACCGAAGGCTCAATCGAGCAGCAAGCCGCGAATATGGAAGCGGCTCTCGCGCGCGGTCCGGATGCATTGCTGACCTCCATTGTCGACGACCGGGCACTTGATGACATCGTCCAGCGCGCGGTCGACGCCAATGTCATCACCATTGCCGTGAATGTGGATGACAGCGAAGGTGCGGCCGGAAACGCCCGTGCGGCTTTTGTCGGTCAGGGGTTCCGTCCCGCCGGGTATTCTCTGGGCGAGGCGATGTCGAAGCATTTCCCGGAGGAGGGACCCATTAAGGTGCTGGTCGGAATTTCAGCGCCGGGCCAGAACTGGTCGGAAGCGCGGGGTGGGGGCGTCCTGGACTTTATGGAAGACTTCAAGGCGGCCAACTCCGATCGGGATATCAGCTTTGAGCGTATCGATTCAGGAACTGACCTGGCCGTGACAGCGGACCGCGTGGGCGCCTATCTGAACGCCAACCCAGACACCACTGCTTACTTCGACACGGGCTTCTGGCATGCAGCGGTGGCCCGCGTCCTTAAGGACCGGGGCGTTGGGCCGGGCGAAGTTTTGCTTGGTGGTTTTGACCTCGTTCCCGAAGCCGTGCAGCAAATGCAGGCAGGATACATCCAGGTTCAGGTGGACCAACAACCATATATGCAGGGGTTTATCCCGGTCATGCAGGCCTATCTCGCGCACACCGTCGATCTTGCCCCGGCAGATGTCGATACAGGCCAGGGTATCGTGACGCCGGCTGAGGCTGACGCGATCATGGAATTGTCGGCTCAGGGTTTGCGCTAAACACCGCACCCACCAAAGTTGGTCTGAACGCGCTCTTTCAGCGCGTTTGGGCAGCCTCATCGGAATAAGGACCTATGACGGATGAAGCGCCTGCTCAAAATCTACATGGAAAAACCGGAATTGGCGGCGCTCGTGCTTCTGGTGTTGCTCGTCATCCTGTTCCAGGTGCAATCCGGTGGCGTATTTCTAAGCGCCAATAATCTGCGCGGTATATTGGGTATCTTGCCAGAGATCGGATTGATGGTGATCGGCGTCACAATCCTCATGATCTGCGGTGAATTCGACCTGTCGGTCGGATCGGTCTTTGCGTTGATGCCCATGGTCATGGCCGTTCTGATGGCGGATGGCACGCCGTTCATTCTTGCCTTTGGCGCAGGCATCGCGGCCTGCGCAGCCATCGGCTTTGTCAACGGGTTCCTGACCATCAACTACAATATCCCAAGCTTCATCACGACGCTTGGCATGCTCTTTATCGCCCGCTCGCTGACCATCGTGATTTCGGGCGGGTTTCCCCCGCTCCTGCCCAACGACCTGCCAAACTGGCTGTTCACTGTCTTTGTCGGCCCGGGCGACTTGTTCCGCATGTCCTTCGTCTGGTTTGTCGTGATCGCGGTGCTGGCATCACTGATGATGAGCCGCACGAATTTCGGCAACTGGATCCGCGCAACGGGCGGGTTTCTCCCGGCGGCTCAGGCGATGGGCATTCCGACCGCACGGGTCAAGATCGCCTGTTTCATGCTGTGTTCGATGCTGGCGGGATTTGCCGGAATGATCCAGGTGCTACGCCTCGGCTCCCCCTTGCCGTCCATCGGCGAAGGGTGGGAGCTTCAGGCCGTCGCCGCGGCGGTCATCGGGGGCACCGCGCTCTCCGGTGGAATCGGTGCCGTTCTTGGTGGTGTCATAGGTGCTATCCTGATCCGCGTCATCGACAACGGTCTGGTGCTCTCTCAGGTCGACGCGAACTGGTTCAAATTCGCAATCGGGTTTTTGACCATCTTCGCCGTGGTTGTGAACAGCTGGCTCGCCAAGCGCGCCAAGGCCATCAAGGTGGAGACCTGAGATGTCGCACCCCATCATCTCGGTCCGCAACCTGCACAAATGGTACTCGGGCGTGCATGCCTTGAAAGGCGTCTCTCTCGACATCTATCCAAATGAGACCGTTGGCTTGATCGGAGACAACGGCGCAGGCAAGTCGACATTGATCAACATCCTATCCGGTGTGCAACTGGCCAGCGAAGGCGAGATTCACCTCGATGGAAAGCCGGTCCGGATACGCAGCCCGCGTGACGCCATGGATCTGGGGATCGAGACGATCTACCAATATAACTCGATGGTTCCGACAATGAGCATTGCGCGCAATATGTTCATCGGGCGCGAACCCCTCAAATTCCGGCTGTTCGGTCTCGGCGTCATGGATCACAAGCAAATGGCCGCGGAGAGCACTGACGCCATCGCAGGCGCCGGGCTTCATCTGCGGTCGCCTGATGCCTTGGTGGGTGAATTGTCAGGCGGCCAACGCCAGGGGGTCGCCATCGCGCGCGCCATGCATTTCAAGTCCAGGGTCATGATCCTAGACGAGCCGACCAACCATCTGGCCGTGAAAGAAACCAAGAAAGTCATCGATTTTGTTCGAAGTCTGAAGGATTTGAACATCACCGGCATCTTTATCAGCCACAACATTCATCATGTGTTTGAGTGCTGCGACAGGATTGTTGCCATGGCGCGTGGTGAAGTCGTGTTGGACAAACGGGCTGAGGATACGAGCATGGACGAGATACTCGACGTTTTGTGAGGAGAGTGGAATGGCAAGTCTTTCAGGGAAGACGGTGCTGCTGACCGGTGGCTTGGGAACGCTGGGGCGCGCGCAGGCGACGAAGCTGGCGGGGGAGGGGGCGCGGGTCATCGTGCTGGATCGCCCCGAGAGCGACGACGCCGACAGCCGTGCCGCGGCGCTTGGCGATGGTGTTACCTTTTTCGGATGCGATTTGAATGACTTGGCCGGTGCCGAGACGGCGGTTGAGGGACTAGCCCGTGACGTTGGGGGTGTCGACATCCTGATCAACAATGCGGCGCTTATCATCAACAAGCCGCACCAAGACTTCACACTCACGGAATACGAAGATCAGATCCGGGTAAACTCCTCGGCTGCCTTTGCTTTGACGCGCGTCTGCGCGGCAGAGATGAAAGCGCGGGGATACGGGAAAGTGGTGAACTTCACGTCCGTTACCCTGACCGGGCAATGGGACGGCTATGTTCCTTATGTCACCTCCAAAGGGGCGATGCTGGGTCTGACAAAATCCATGGCGCGCGAATTGGGGCCGCACGGGATCAACGTCAATGCCGTCTCTCCCGGTGCGATTGTCTCCGAGGCGGAAGAGCGCGTGTTTGGCGACCGCCTGCTGGAGTACAATGACTGGGTGCTGAACCGACAATGTCTGAAGTCCCGGATCATGCCGGAGAACGTGGCTGACCTTGTGCATTTCCTAGTCTCGCCCGCGTCCGACATGATTACCGGTCAGAACTATCTCATCGACGGCGGATGGTAGCTATGGTGCGCCTGAGGTCGGGCGCCGCCCGGCTGGAGCTTGCGCCCGCCTTCGGGGGCGGCATCGCGCGGCTGGATGTGGACGGGCGGCCTGTGCTCCGTCCGTGGCAGGGGGACGCCGATAACCCGTTCTCGCTGGCCAGCAACATTCTTGTCCCTTTCTCCAACCGCATATCGCAAGGCGGTTTTGAGTGGGGTGCAAGCCGCTATGCTCTGGAGCCAAACCTGCCAGGCGAAGCCTGCCCCATCCACGGTGATGGCTTTCAACGCAGGTGGATGTCGGAGCACTCCGACACCACCGCCCGAATGACGCTGCCCGACGGGTCCATCGGCCCTTGGCGCTACAAGGCGGTGCAAGACTTCAGCCTCACCGATACGCATCTGACGATCCAACTGCGCGTGACCAACACAGGGGCCGACGCGCTGCCCTTCGGCTGCGGTTTCCACCCATGGTTCCCCCGCGATGGCGCGACGCGTCTGCGATTTGAGGCCGAGACAGTATGGATGGAGGACATGTCTTATCTGCCGACCGAGGAACGGGATCTCTCAGACGCCCCCGAGTGGAGTTTTCGCAAAGCCCGCCCCTTGCCGACAACGTGGATCAACAACGGCTACACCGGCTGGAAAGGTCGGGCCGTGATCGAACAAGGCGAGCGCGCAGTATCCTGCACTGTTTCGGCCTCCGAAGACCTTACAACAGCGCTCGTTTTCTCGCCGGATGCGCAGTCGGATTTCTTCTGCTTCGAACCTGTTTCCCACCCCGTGGACGCGTTTCACTTGCCCGGAATGCCGGGCCTGCAAACCCTCGAAAACGGCGAGGCGCTGCATGCGTCCATGACCGTCGACTGGACTGCCGCATAGTCCCGTTGCCAAACTGCGAAGGCCCTCAGGGCCTCATATGGGCTCCCGAGGTCAACAGCTGATCCGTGGTCACGATCCGAGACGGGGCGGTGTCAACAGCGTGTGATGTCTGCGAGACGAATGACCCGGTCGGATACGGGGCCGTGGCCGACGGCAAAGATCTTGGCCCTGCATAAGCAATCACAGCCAGGCGACGACGGTACGATCGGCGGCGCGGGCGTGGCCTGAGCAGTCTTACGTGCAGCGTGCCTTCAAAACTTCCACGGCCCGGTCAAATACGGCGGTGTCCTCTTCGGCACGGGCGGCCAGATGCGCCCCTTCCAGGAGCGCCAAGGTAGACCGCGCTTCGTGTTCGGGCTGCGTGACACCGGCAATTGACTGATCGTTCTGTCCAAGCTCAAACACGGCGGTGATCCACTTGATCATCATAACGCGGAAGTCGTTGATCTTGCCGGTCACATCGTCGGACAGGCTTTCCCGGCTGGCCGTCAGGGACACGCACAGGCAGAGCGTCTTTCCACCCCCAAGGGCGTCACGATAGAGGTTGATCAACCCGAGTATACGCCCACCTGCGGTGTCATGCTCTGCGGCAATCGCCTGGCAAAGCTCTTCGATAGTGCTGTGGTAGCGGTCCATCAATGCGGCCGACAAAATGGCCTTGGTCGGGAAGTGATAATGGATAGAGGCTTTGCGGATACCGACGGCCTCAGCCAGATCCGCATAGCTGAAGCCATCGAACCCGCGTGCGCGCGCCGCGTGTTCGGCAAAGTCCAGCAGGGCCGTTTTGGTATCCACAGTCATCGTCGCTCATACCCTTTCCATCGTCAGCGTGGCATGCACCTCTTCGGCGGCTTCAAGTGCGCCTTCGAGGTAACCTCCGAACTGAGCCGCTGTTTCTGTGCCTCCGAAGATCAGGCGATTGTCCCAGATGTTTCGAAGCGCCTGCGGGCGACCGTATTGCGGATGGGTGTATAAGGGCTGTTGATCCAATTCGATAGAGGTGAACGGGTCAAAGGCCCAGTCTTTGACAAAAAGATGTCGCGGTGTGGCCGCCTGTGCACCAAAGAGGCGGATGAGTTGCGCGATGATGGCCTGCTTGAGAGCCTGCTCATCCCGGCGCGCCGCAGGTGGAACACCGATAAAGCCAAAAAGCGCGGCAGGGCCAGTTGCGACCGGAGAGGCATCGTGGATCTCGACCATGGGGCCATGGCGGCTCATCGCGTCGCCTGACAGGCCCGCTTCGCGCCAGAAAGCGGTGTTGTAGACCGCGACAGCCTTGGCCTGTCCGGCCATCCATGTGGCGGTGCTTTGCAGGGTGGTTGTCGCGCTCTCTGGAAGCGCGGGAGCAAAGACCAACTCAGAGGCGACACGCGGCGGCAGGGCCAGCACCGCTTTATGGGCGCGGAACGTCTGACCAGATCGGCAGGCAACCTCAACGCCACTGTCGACTTTCCTGATCTCCGTGACAGGATGCGAAAGCCGCAGCCTGTCCTTGGGAAGCATCGCGGCCAGAGCGTCCACCAGCGCGCCCAGGCCGCCGACCATGCGATAGGACCCTTGCATGGATGCAAAGCCGCGTCCGCGTTCCACGCGTCCGTTCTCATCTTCAAAACTCAGGATGCCCTCTGCATATTGATCAAATCGGGACAGGCCCAGCCATGCCGTCAGCGCCTCAATCCGGGGTTGGCCGGGCCAGAACCAGGCCGGACCCAGGTCATATCGACCCGTGCCCACAGTCTCCGTCAGGATCCGCCCGCCGAAACGGTCGCGCCCCTCCAGCAGGATAAAGTCCCGCCCATGCTCCGCCAGCAGAGAGGCCAGGCGCAGCCCGGATAAACCGCCGCCGATGATGAGACTGTCGGTGTCCATGTTCAGAACCCCTCCGATGCCGGGCGCAGGTCAATCTCATGGCACCAGGCTGAGGGCGGCTGATGAGCGATCTGCCAATAGGCCTCCGCGATGTCCTCGGGTTTCATCATCTTGGCCGGGTCAAGCGTGTGCACATCGCGGGAGCGCGCCGTGTCGATGATCCCGTCAAGGATAACGTGGGCGACATGAACGCCCGCAGGCTGGTACTCCCGCGCCAGCGACTGGGTTAAACCGCGCAATGCGAACTTGGCGGAGGCAAAAGCGGAAAAGCGGGCACCGCCGCGCAGGGATGCGGTGGCACCGGAGACGATCAGCGCACCACCGCCGCCTCGCACCATGGGCTGCATCACGGATTGCGCCAGGATGATCAGCGTCTGCACCATGGAGGTCCAGGTGCGCTGATAATCGGCCAATGTGGTTTCCGTGAAGGGGGCAATGACAAGCTCGGCGGTGTTGTGCACCACGATCTTTGGCGGCCCATGTGCGGCAATCAGATCGGCAATTGTGCCTGATGTCGCGTCAGCGTCCGAGAGGTCGAGCGTGTGAAACGCGCCGACGGTGTGATCCGGCTTGGTCCGTCCAAGGCCCACCGCCGTCATCCCGCCCGCCTGCAGGCGCGCCAAAAGGGACTGGCCAAGGCCAGCCCCCGCGCCGGCGACAAGCGCCAAAGGTTTCTTTGCGGTCATGGGTTACACCGCAGGCGCTTTGGCGAAGGGCAGATGACCCGCCTTCATCCAGACCTTGGCGCCACTCTTGCCCGCAACAGCCGCCAGGTTTTCCCCATCGGGCAGGCGCAGCCAGGCGTTTTTCTCCAGCACATCCGACCCTGCGGTGACCTCACCATCAATGATCAGGATTTCGATGCCACCTTTTGCATCGGAAGTCAGCGTCGCGCCAGCATCGACGTGGCTGTAAGTCACGGTTTCGCGGTCATCTTCATGCAGAGTCGCTGTTGCCACGCCATCGACGGGCGATGCCAGCTCGTCCGCCATGGTCTTGCGGAATTGGTTGCGGTCGTCCATGTCGAACTGCCAAAGCTTCACAAAGATCGTACAGCCTTCATCCGAGCCGGGGGTGTGCTCGCTCGTCGGGGGGTTGCGGACATAGGTTCCGGCTGGGAAGTCGCCATGTTCGTCCTGAAACACACCGTCCAGCACGATGAACTCCTCACCACCTGTGTGCGTGTGCGCGGAGAACTTGCTGCCGGGGGCGTAGCGCACGATGGTTGTGGCCCGGGCCACTTCGCCGCCGATCCGGTCGAGCATGCGCCGGTCGACGCCTTTGATGGGTGAGGCCTGCCACTCAAGCTGTTCTGAGTGAACGACGACGCGGGAAGAAAAGTCTGAATTGAGTTCCATGAGTTTGGTCCTGTTCCACTTGAGTGGCAGTTGAGGGGTTAGGCTGCGATGGACGGGCGGGCCGCCACTTTGGCGCGCCAGGCCTGGAGGTTTTCGAGGGTCGCGGGGATCTCGACCTTGGCAAAATCCGCAAAGGCGAGACCTGCGAAAGCTGTAATGTCGGCGACCGAGAATTCATCGCCTGCTAGATAAGCAGTATCGGCCAGCACAGCATCAAGATACGCCATAGTGCGCGCAGCAACGTGCTTTTGCTTATGGCCCCATTCGGCACATTGGTCGGTTTCCAGGTCGGGGCCGAGGCCGGGTGTCGCGTGATGAAAGTAGGCACTCACCGCGTTCAACAGGCCGTTTTCTGCGCGCAGGTTCATCATCGCGATGCGGGCGCGGTCCTTGGCGGTTTTACCTGTCAGCGAGGGGCCATCGAATTCCGCATCGATGTACTCCGTGATGGCGTTGCATTGCGCGATGTAGGAGCCATCCTCCAGTTCAAGGCAGGGCACCACGGCATCGGGGTTTTTGGCTTTGAATTCGGCGGAGCGGTGTTCGCCGTTCATCACGTCAACCGGTACAAATTCGACCCAGTCGGTTGCACCCTTTTCAGCGAGCGCAATGCGTACGCGAGCCGGGTTCGGAAAGCCTTCGACGTCATAGATTTTCATGTGAGTATCGTCCCAGATAATTTTGATTGATGATGACTACCTATCAGTAGGTCGATATCCCGTCAAGTATCACTTTGGGTCAATTTGAGATGGATCACCTCCTGGTGAGTGCAGGAGCGGTGCGTGCAGTGTTGAAGGGCACCGTTGCCGTGCTCTTGCTCGTGATCGGCATGACCTCTGAAGTGCAGCGTGCCCGTGGATATGCTTATTCCAAAAACACTCAGCATCCGTTTCAGCAACCATTCAGCACTCGTTACAGCAAGCCCGACGTTGCGGTATGGGCCGTCCCTGCTGGTGCAAATCTGTCTAACAAGCGCATATGCTGCGACCGATCTAACGGCGGTAGTGAGCCCTCACCGTAAATTCGATTTTCTCGCCGCGCGCGCTCGCAGCATCGATTTTGCCGCGTGCGCATCGTCTCAAGCTCGGCAATGCGGCGTAAAGAGCGGCCGTTCGTGTCTGACGCAGCGAGATTTCGTCAGGTAATGATGGTCACGCGGGACCTATGTCAGTGCCCGAATTTCAGCGGGTAGCTCAAAGCGACGGAAGCGGCGGCCTCGATCACTCTGAGGATACTTGAATTTCCAATGCTGCTGATGCCACAGGTGGCACTAAAACGGGGGATGCAAAAGTGAGTTCTGAAACTCCTAGCATGTGCATCCGCGCTTGCAACCAGGCCTGAACCTCGACGGTGTCAACGCGCAGAACATTGCGAGGATGTTGGCTGGACAAGAGTATATTGCCTGTCTCGAAACACACCCGGCTTGCCGTTGTTCCGGAAACGACGCCCATTAGAACCCAGCGGCCATAGCCTGCCGGCGACTCTTCGGCCCACTTGAAAATGCCGGCACCACTATCGCCGGCACAAAGACCTTTGTCATCGTCCTGCAAATTTGCGTATTGGGTTCCAAGGCATATTCCGTCTTGAATTCGTCCGGCACACGCATCCAGCGAGCGGAGCGAATAGGCCATCAGCGCTGTCTTTAGCCCATAGCCACCAAAGATGTTTCGCCCAAAACTATAAACTACAAAGCCGTTCGTCCCTATGTCGGGCACTCGCCACATGCGCTCTGCGGTGCCTGCCTTTGCGAGAGGGGCAAAGGCCTGATCGAGGTCCTTTGGCGCTCTCCCTTTCTGTTTGAGAGCCTCCTTGGCGCTCGTCACCGCCCCCTCCGCCAGCGTAATCAGAGCAAGGTCCGGCCCCTCTCGCAGCTGGCCGGGGGCCGCGCAGGTCCCATTTGCAAAAATGCAGACGCCATCGGGCGCAACGGGCAGTGCCGCCCAGTCAGTGTTGATCCCGATGGACAGCGTGACCCGTGCATTACGCGCATCACGGTCCAGGAACTTCTCCAGACAATGCGCAGCAGTCAGCACATGTCGCTGCGATATCAACGTACCGGTACACAAGACCCCATAGCCTTCAGCACGCAGAAGAACCGCGAAAAAGGCACAATGAGTGCGCGCGTCCCAAGTGTCAGCACCGCAGCGCCGCGATGTTGAATCGTTTTCTACTAACCCGCCCTCATCTAGGAGATAAACAGCTTTTGGCTTGATGCCGGACGGCGGGGCAATCAGCGGGGCGAGCGCCTCTTGCATCTTTATGACCCGATCGGGTGGCTCAACGATGCCACCCCCAGGCGTTACCGCATCGCCATTCCCAGCACCCCGCCAGTAATAGATCTGCCCGTCAACGGTTTGAACCCGGATCAGGTCGCCATCGCTGAAACTCTTGGACACCTGCTTGAACTCGTCGATCACTCTTGGAGGCAGGGGCGCGAGGTCGTCGGCGGGCTTGAAGGGTTCATCACCACGGATAGTCCCAAGCGCGTGTTTCTCGATCACTCTTGCCTGGTCTGGGACCGGGGCAAGCGCTTCCTCGGTTAAGGTCGGATTCGGTAGATCCGCGCTTTGCGCCAAAGCTCCACCGGCCAGGCACAGAAGCACGCCCGCCATAGCATTTTTCATCTGCTGCACCGGATCATGCTCCCATTTTCGACAGATCAACCATCCCGTACCCGTGCTCGCGCTTACGCTTGGGGTCGTCCTCAATTGCCTCAAGGTCTATCCCGGGCTCGGCGAGCGCGATCAGCGCAGTGCGAAGGTCGGGCCCGGAAAGCAGCTCGTCCGATTGAGCGGCCAGAAGCGCCAGAACACCGGCTACCTGAGCTGCCGCAGCAGATGTACCGCCAAAGCCAACCTGCTGCCCAGCGTGGGTCATCCCCGTGTTGCTACCAGAAAACCCACCCGGTCCGGGCAAATCACTGGTAGTCACAGGCACGGTATGTGCCCCCAGCGCGTTTTCGAGACCCGTAAAACCATAGCGGTGACAACGGGTTGCCGGTTGTCCATCGCGATCTGACGGTGCCAGAACACATAAACCGGGGCCATACTGACTATACTCGGAACGCCGGTAGCCGGAATGTGTCACCTCTGCAGCCTTCTGTGCCGGGGCATCCTGCGTGATGTCTTTGTGATAGCTGGCCCCGACCACAACGATGCCGGTACCGGCAAACGCATCCAGCGCGTCAGCATCCACCGTCTGCGCCTCTTGCCCGTCGCGAAAGGCCCTGCGCGCGTTTCGTCCCTGTACGCGAAGTTCCTGCCCCGAACTGTCGAACTGCTGCAAAAAGCTTTCGAATGGCTGCTCTAACACGGAGGAAGAGGTACCTCGGTTGAATTGTTTCATCATTTCAACCAGTTGCTGCAGCACCAGCGAACGGCCATCTTCATCTCCCAAAAGACCGAGCAAGGGTTCGTAGTCCTCGAACGCGCCAGGATAGGCAAGGCCCTCTCCCCCTCGATTGCCCGCGGGGATCACGACAGGTACTGCGTTCTGAACCAGAAGGATTGCCAAAGCGAAAGGGTCACATATTTGGCGCGCACCGCGACGCGCTTGGTCGAGCAGTGCTTCGATCCTGCCCTCATTGCGCGCTTTTTGAAGCTCGTTTGCTGTTATGTACTGATTGCGCGCCACATCCGGGCGCGGGAAGTCGAGCGAAAGCACAACTGCGGCCATCCTCTGCGCCAGCGAGCCCGAGTCACAGACTGCCGCAAAAGCAGGGCGATGGCCATTCAATCCCAAAGCAAGCAGCGCAACACCAAGATCGAAGCGATCATCATGGCTGTCTCGCGCCAGATTGGCGCAGCGCACGGGTGTCAACTTGGCTTTGGGCGCAACACCCAGCCGTCGACCTTGCTCTGTTTCTCCGACAATCAGACCCGCCATCGCCGTCCCATGGCCAATCCCCTTGGATCCCATGCACCAGGGGTCATTCAAGGGAAGCGGATAGTCGAGATTGACAAACTCACCGCTAATCGCCTCAGCAATCGCGCTATGATCCACCTTGACTGCCGTATCAAAGAGCGCAACGACAGTACCGGCACCGCTATGTTCTTCACTGAGGTGATCCACCCCCAACGACACAAGATTCCACGGCAGCCCCTCGCCGTCGGGATCGCGGTCTTCTGGCGGCTCTAGCGCAGAGCCCGGGACGCGCCCTGTTGCGGCGCAGATTGTGTCTAGGGCAGGGTTCATTTCGGCAACCGCTTCTACGAAGGGCTCATCCATGACCAACCTCAAGATCGGAAACGCAGCCTGCGCTATCAGTTTGCCCGCCTCGCTGTCCGACGAATAGTGCACCCCGGCGTACTCCCGGTTGACGCTGATCCGCTCTGCCACGTCAAACAAGCGACCAACCAGGGACGAGTCCTCATACACCTCTGCCAGAGCATGCGCGATCAAATGGGTCTGCACAGCGTGCGCGCTTGGATATGACGAATGTGTGGGCACGTCGATAATAGGATCGACCCGTGGATCGAAAGCGCTGGGTCGAGGACGCCCAAAGAGATGTTTGAAATGATACCCGATCACATATCCTGCGGCACTCATGAGAGACACAAGTTTCAGCACAGAACCCGGTGGCCCCGCATAGTCGCTGATCTGGTCTAGGAACGGACCTGCAATATCATCCACTTCAGCGAGTATTTCCGCGCGCCGCGCCGCGCGTTCTTTCGAGTTCTGCTTACGTAGAAGCTCTTCGACTTCAGCTTTGGAAAGTTCGCCATGCTCATCCGGCGTTTCCAAAAAATATGGTGCCTCGACCTTGGCGCACCTCAGCAGATCATGAATTGTCGGCAATACGTCAACGACCCGTTGCCGAAAGAACTCAATATCTTCTTCGAACATCAGATCGAGCTGGTCCTGCATGATGCCGCCAGCCTGGGCGCGTCCACGACCCCTGCCTCGCCCTCTGCCCCGTCCGCGTCCTCTGCCGCGTCCACGTCCACGCCCGCGTCCGCGCCCGGTTCCCGTGGTGACATTCGCAACAAATAGGTTTTCCGGGAAGCCGCCTGAAGGTCCGAAACACTCGGCCAGAGGCCCGGCGACATGCCGATCATCTTGTTCAGCAGGATATGTTTCCGCCGCGAAGGTGAACTTGGCGGTTTGTTCTCCGGTAGTTCTCATCAGGTGCCTTGACGTTGGCCAGAAGTACAAATCTGCCAGGGCCAGCTGCCCGTGCTCGACCGTGTTGGTACAGTTCACGAGTTCGGGCATGGCAACGTCCACGGCATTTTCGATGATGGCGCGAAGCGTCTGGATTAGCGGGTCACCGCCGGGTGGCGGCATACACTCGGCCGCATGGGCAACCCCGCTCAGTGATGCCACAGGCACAAAAGCGGCTGTTGTACTCAAGAAACGACGACGTGACATGGACCAAGATGTAGACATAGCTATTCCCTTCCCTGGAATTGATTTATTTTAATAAAATTAGTGGGTTGAACGAAAACCGCGCAGGGCCTCACCGATAAGCTCCCGGCTTGCTTCGCTTGGGACCGGATATCGCGGGTTGCGAATTTCTTCTCCGCAGAAGCGCGGGTCAAGCGCTCTGATTTGGGCGATCATCTCGTGCGCATCGCGTTCTCGGTCCAATGCGCACAAACTTACGACGCTATGGCGCATCACGCCCAGAAAACCCGGCAAGCGCGATAATACAGACTGAGAAAGATCGACGGCCGCTTTGTGATTCCCAGCCAAAGTCGCTGAGATCGCCATCGAAGACAGATACAAAGGACGATAGGCGCTAAAATAGCCCAGTTTCGCGGCCCGCTGACTGAACTCGCAAGCCTTTTCAACCTGACCCCGGTAAATTGCATTCATCGCAGCGAAATCCCATGCCTGTGGCAAGGATGGCGCGAGCCTGCATGCGAGACCCGTCAGTTCCTCTCCGGTCTCGAATTCTCGCAGGGCAAAGCCGAACACATGCCCGGTCATCGCCAGAACCAGAGCGTTTTGCGGATCAAGTGTTACCGCGATCCGCGCCCTTTCACGTGCTGCACGCAGATCAGCGGTCCGGTGACCGTCTTCTCCTAGAGTATTGGCGATCGAAAGTGCATAACAGGCGTTCGCCAGTGCCGAATGCGACAGCCCCTCATGAGACGACAGGTAAGATCGTACTGAGCGTTGTCCATCCCGGGACATGCTGAAGAGTTGGTGCAAGACACCGATCATGCTTTGCGGCGCGGAGGCTCCGTTCGGGATTGCGCCTTCCTTGCGGCGGAGCACCGCCATGAGTGCGGCATCGACAACCTGATTTGCCAATTCCGTTAACTTCGTAAGAGATGGCAAGGCACCTTCACGACAGTCAACGGTTTCGGCGTGGCTCCAATAGAGGCGCCGCCGGGCAACTTCGACAAGCTTTGCGGTCAGCAGCGCATCGCGGCCTGCCTTGGTAAGGGTCACTTCGATCATCAGCCATGGGTGCGCTGCTGCCTCGTTTTCACGCTCAGCAAAAAGGTCGCGGCTGACATCCCGCAGATCAATAAGCTCGACCACCTCATAGGCGCTCAGATGCGCGATAATGTCATTCAACGCGCGTTCTGCCAGAAGATGCGAATGTGGATCATCTGCAAAAACTTTGGGCGGCGCGATCGCTATGCCGGTGCGCTGCGGTACCGGCAAGCGGCCAGCAGCAACAGCCTGTGCGGGATGTATCGCAGCCCTCTGCCTTTGGACATCTAGCCAGCAGTCAAATTCGGTCCCGATCTTGCCCGGCGCGTCATCAAAAAATGCGGTTCCGCCTGCGGGGTCGCGCAGCTCAATACTGCGGGCAAACCAAAGGAAGCTGCGGTTAGAGCCTATGATCCCCGCATCTGGTCCCAGATCCCGCCGCAGTGCGCTCAGGGCGGTGCGCAGGCTGCCCGCTCCTTGCAAGGGGGGCGAGCGCGGCCAGAACATCTGACGCAAGCGATCCCGGCTGCATTTCTGTTGTGGTGCGGTGGCCAGAACGGCCAGTATTGCACTGTTCCGACTGCTTCCAATTGCAATCTCTCGTCCAGCCACTGTCAGCTTGAAACTGCCGTTCAGCGACAAAATCACATCTTCATCTGAACTCATTTCTCCCCCCGGAGTGAAAGCGCATGTCTGGAAAAGGGAAACTAAAAATTCATACAACTTTAACGCAAGCCAGCCTATCCGCAAAGGTTTACGACGCGCTGAGACGCCGAACATCGTGTTTCAGAACTGCAAGCCCATCATTGTCGCCATGCGGGCAGACCATGTGGCCGTTGAAAAACCCAGTACCGCAAATTGAGCCTTGGTCAGGGCCTCTGCCGTCCGGGGCCCCAGGGACAAGTCTTGCGCGACGCCGAGTTGGCCTTGAAGGCGGCGCACTCTTTCCCCGTAAGAGCCTTGTCGAAGACAGATCAGACCATCAGCGGGCGTGGTTGCGCTGATTGCCGCAAGCTCATGCGCCGTCGTTAACAGGAGCTGGTAACTTCGACCCCGCGTCGCCCCGGATAGCTGTGCGGCACCACGGAACTGCTTCCATTCATCACTTCCCTCCGCAGAGCTGTCATCGAACGCCTGAGACCCGCGCACCGTCAGACACCCCAAAGACGAAAAGCTGTCTTTGATGAAAGCCGGATGGATGTTGTCGCGAGGATCTGTCAGATCCCAGATGTCCTGCGTGCCATAGGCAAGATCGTTCCGTGTGCGCAGTACAAGCGCATCTGATGCATCGGCAGGCTCTGGCCCGCGCCCCAGCCGCAAAACGTGGTGCAGGACCAAGACCTGCCCTTTTCGCTTTGAGTAGTGGTTGCCCACACAATAGCCGTAAAGCCCCGTCGGCAGCATGTTGCATCGTCGCCCTCCGTTGGCGTAGGCAGCCATGCCTGTACGCCTGGGTACCGTCGATCCCTCATAGACAGACAGACGATCACGGGAGATGTCGAAAACGCCGACCAGACAGCGATACGTCTCGTGATCCGGACGCACAGCCGTAAGCGAAACAGAGGTCTGATCCTCAGCCGAACGCGCACCATCGGCAAGAGCGGCGCCGCGCAGCGCCAGAATGAGCAACCCGTGATCAAAACTGTTCAGCGGGTAGTCACCAAGCTCTGCATGACGGCGGATCAGATCCCCTGTAAGCTCAAATGAACCGGTGGCATATGCGGGCGGCAGATGCCAGGTGTCCGGCACATTGGCCGGATCTTTTGGCCAGTAGGCATCCGAGGGAGAGAAACGCAAGCTGTGCCCTTTTGGCAGAACCACCTCAGGTGGTTCTCCAGTTTCCGGCTCTGCGAGCATTGCGTCGAACTGCGCATCTCTTATCTCTTCATCGGTGGTAGCCACGGTTGAATTTACCTTACTCATCGTTAATCCCTTTCCTTTGCGGCCTCGCCACTCAATTCTACTGCCCAAGCACGACCTCTTCGATCCACGTCATCTCCTTGCTGACACTAGTGTAAACACCCGGCGCTCCGGCGCGCGCGCAGCCGAAACCCCAGCTGACCACACCTGACAAGATCGGTGCATCTGAGGTCGCAACCGGGTTCGTGCGGTCGTCGAAGAAGATCGGCCCCCCGCTATCGCCGCTGCACGCATCTACAGC
The DNA here is from genome assembly GCF_009811755.1 of Roseobacter cerasinus. Taxonomy (GTDB): domain Bacteria; phylum Pseudomonadota; class Alphaproteobacteria; order Rhodobacterales; family Rhodobacteraceae; genus Roseobacter; species Roseobacter cerasinus. The sequence continues at coordinate 110,733 of NZ_BLIV01000001.1, read as the reverse complement.
GCCGGTCGAATAGCCCGCGCAGAACTGGCTGGGCGCAACGCTCCCGCCGACCTGACTATAAGCTTCCTGACAAGCGGCGCGTGGATACAAAGGCACGTCCGCAACCATCAGATTCTCAGACACACGGCCCCCTTCGGACGTGCGGCCCCAGCCGGTGACCCGTTGGCGGGACAGGTCGCGGTTGACAATCGGCATCATGTGACGTGCAGGCAGCTGGATTGAACGCGGAATGAAATCGCTTTGTTCGTCCGGAGCCTTAATGCCTTCGATCTTAAGGAGCGCGATATCATGCGCCATCGTATTGGGGTCGTAGTCAGGATGGACGATCACCTGCCCGATTGTCACGATATGACGGTTAATCGCCGCAACATCAAAGGTACCGGCGATGAGCGTCAATTGCTCGGGCCCGGTCGTGTTGGTCTTGGTGTCCTTGTTGTTTTTATCGCGCAGGCAATGGGCAGCGGTGATCACCCAGTCTGGTTCATCGTTCCCGGCGTCCCACCCTTGCACAACATCGCCGCTGTTCCGCGTGCCGATCCGGGGCTTAATGAATGATCCAGCGCAAAGACCGCCTCTGGGCGCTCCGTTACCCGGCTCAATCCGCATCGAGGCAACAAAGTTGCTGCTGGCCACATCAAGGTTCAACCCACCCCCGATAACGCGGGGATCAGAGCGGGCGGCCGCCCCCGGATCAAGCGAGGTTGCGCCCTCCTGTCTGATGGAACGTTCAACTGATCTGGACTGGGTCAGCGTGTCCACTGCGGCCCTCAGGTCTGTGGCTTGCGCAAATGTTGGCGTGACGAGCAGCGCACTCGCGCAGAGCGTTGATGCCAGGTATGCCTTTGATAATACGTTATGAAACATGGTTTTTCCTATATCTTTCTGGTCTATTAATCAGTTGAAATTTCAGCCGCTGAGGTGACGAACTGCGCAGCGAGCTTATCTGCGGGATCAGCCAAGCGGGGGCTCCCCGCCACCTTTGTAATCCAGTTGATGACCTCTGCGTCTGCGACGCGCACGTTGATGCCGCCTTGACCGCATCCAGCGATGCCCCCCGCCCCGCGCGATACGATTGACACAAGCAGATCGGCAGTTTCTCCTTCTGCTCGAACGTAGGCGCCGGCACCGGAATCTGCGTAGCAACTGTCGCGTCCATCCGGTCCGTAGAGCACCATTTCCGTGTCGGGGTCACATTTCGCAGCAGCATCGCATTGCGCGACATTCAGAGCAGCTACGCGTTTTTGACCGCCGGTGGCATTGAACTCATTGGCTCCGAACCCCGCCTGGGCGACGCTCGCAATCGGCGACAAGGCCGTTGGCGTCACGATCTTCGCGGCCGGGATACCTGCCATTTCCGTACCAATCGCGACGGACAAGGGTTTTTTAAGCCGGATCAGAGCCAGATCACGCCGGCGCTGCGGATTTGCTTTGAAATCCGAGCAAAAGCCATCTGCATCCTGCCCGTCAAAGAACTGCGGAACTCCCGAGAGTTGCGCCGAGGCCGTGAAGGGAGGTGGAAACGGCAAGCCCACTGTCGGTGTCTGCGGGCCGAAGGATGCCGTCAGAGGCGGCACCCGGCAAAAACAATGCCCGGCCGTCAGAACCCAATCCTCTGCGATCAGATTGCCGGTACAGATTGTGCGGCCAAACCTGTGCAGCGATAGCACCTGCAGGAAGCACCCGCGCAGGCCCTCGTCACAAGCCATCATTGGCCTCAGATCCAGGGGCGGCACCGCTTTCTTCTGCGCCTTCAGCTTGTCGTCTTCGAGCTCCGGCAACTTGTAAAGGGTTTCGGCTCCGGGGGGCGACGGAGGCGGCACTCGTATCACAATGATAGGGCCCGGCGGATCGCCATGCCGGATTTCATTGGTACCGGGCGCGCGGCTCTGAGCAGTTGCGCTTTTGATGCCCAGTTCACGCAACTGCAACTCTTCAACACCGAGGTCGTGAAGCTGCAGCTGATTTTCCAACGAAGGATCACTGTCGCGTGGGTCTATCCTGATCGGAGGCACAGAGAGTTCTGAGCCCCAGCCGGGCGTCAAAGAGCCGAGCGCGGAAGAACCGTTGCCGAAGCCACCATTCCCGAAAGATCCGCTACCGAATGACCCGCTGCCAAAAGACCCGCCAGGGAATGTCTGCGCCGCCAAAGGCAGCGCAGAAGCCAGAAGAAGGGCAACCCAGGGCCGCATCACTCTTCTCCCTTTAGCTTGGTCAAGAGAGCTTCGCGCAGGTCGCTCTGGTTCTTCTCGAAGGCCTTGGTCAGGGCGGTAAGCGCCACAGACGGGTCCTCGGCCTCTGTGATCAGCGCCACCATGTTACTGCCCCGTGCCGCGTTCGTGCTGCTGGAAAGCCGGGTAACAGCGCCGCCGTCGTAGTAATGACCGATCTTGAGCCGTCCCAGATCGAAGCGGTACAGTTCCGCCTTTTCCTGGTCCGGGGTTGGCGTGCCATCATCGCCCGCGGAAGCACCGAGCGACAGCGCAACCGTGACCGATTTCATGCCGGAGCCGGCCCGTATCGCGGAAGTTTCCGCATAGCTGATGTGGTTTAGTGTTAGAATCCGCCGGTTCGGCACGCTGCTCGCATCCATCAAGAACTCAGCGTAGAACGCAGGGAAATCCGCCAGCCCCAACGCTTTGGCCGCCGACCTGGTCAGTTTCTTTGTCGGTTGGCTGCCCTTGGGGGTGACCTCTGTTGTTTCGGCGAGGGTGTCGACCGCTTCGCCCAGCGCACCGCGATAGATGACCAGACAGCCGTCGCCATTTGTCGAGAACGTGCCGTCACCCGAAATGACCTGTTCCGGCCCGATAAATACGCCCGATGCCACCGACTGGCCGGTGCGCGCGGTTTTCTCACGCTCAAGCGCCTCGCCAACGATCTCGATGGCGAAGTCTGCCGCTGTCGCAGCGACGACCCCCCCAATTGTCCTGGGCTCGAATTTCTCTTCCGTGGTTTGCCGCGGTGAAGCCGGGTCAATGCGCTTCAGGTCACCTACGTCGCTTGGACAGGCACTGAGATGTCTGATCACACCAGCGACCCGGTGCCCGGCTGTGTCAGACGTCGTCAGACCCAGCGAATCCCGGCTGTCAGTCGGAGCACAGGCTCCGAGAACCGCCAAACTTGCAGCCATACTTATTAAATTTTTTGCAAACACTTTGTTTCCTCCGTGCGAATGTGCCCGAAGGTCTGCCAGACCAATCACTTTCGAGGCACCAGTGCGACGTTGAGGCGTTTCATTTTTGACGATGGATTCACGGTAGACGCGTTGTTCGAATTGTTCGAAACGTAAACCAAGGCATTTGCGCGTTTAGGCAATAGGATATGGTAAGCTGCAATTTCGCCTTTAGCTGTGAACTCACAACCAAGCTTGAGAAACCCGCGCAAGCCATCTTCGCTTTTCTCCAGTTTCTTTTAGCCCCGCAACAATCCGACAAGCGGTCATGACAAACTTAAGCAGATTTGTGGCGCTAGAGCGGACAACACCCACTATCGCAAACCAGGACACGCAGAGCGTCATCACCGTCCTGATCAAGCAAGCCCGCAAACGGTCCAAGGAGCTCTACCGCTCGCTGACGTGGGATCGTGGCTCAGAAAGGACGCACCATCTGACCTTCTCCATGGCCACCAGGATCGGCGCCCATTTCTGCGATCCTCACTCGCCGTGGCAACGCGGCCGCAACAAAAACACCAATCGCCTCCTGCACCAGTGCTTTCCAAGAGGCCTCGACATATCAACTGACAGCCAAGCTCAGCGCCGTTGCGAGGCAACTCAACGAGCGGTCACGAGAGACCTTGCAATGGGAAACACCGGCAGGAAAGTTTGCCCAGTGTGGTGACGCCATCCGTCGAAGCCACAGAGACAAAGCAGACGTGAGCACTTTCATCATCGCTAACGCAGCATACCTTTGCCCTTGCGGCACCAATACTTCGATTGTGCAGCATATGTCGCCACAGCGGTCGTTCAAATCGCGATCAACGACGCTGACCCAACCCGCACTTTCGCAGCGTGACTCGTCGATACGAAAAGCGTGGGACCTTCTTGCTGTTCAAAAAACACGGGTGAATGTCCGCTGACGCGCGATACCTTTCAGGACAGAACCTTCATTCCATTCGGCGTCTCGATCTGAGCCAATATCGATTTTGGCCCTTTGCTGATCGTAATGCAGGTTCGATCAATTCTGTTTCCGATCAAGACTTCAATGGTCTCCGCGTCCGGATGGCTGATGGAAAGTGACTGTATGCGGCAACCCAGGTCCGGCATTCGGGACGCCGGATGTGGTCCAGAAGGCCATTCGATCAGCGCCGGAAATGCCCCGTCCACAGGCATGGAGCCATCTTTCGGCACAGAGATGAGCCAACTCAGATCGCCACGCGTAATCGGTGTTGCTTCACCACTATCCGGATGTGCCGTGGAAAGCGCGGCCGGGATATCATCTGTCCCAAGCACCCAGGTCGCGAGCACAGGAGGGCCGTCAAACCGATCAAGGTCAAACCATCGTGGGCGATCCGGCGCAGCCGCCTGCTGATCGACGGCGATAAGTTCGAGAAATGTCGACTCTCCCAGTGACAGAAGCCGGTTGTGGGTTCCCATGGCAGGATGTGCACCGCCCTGAGGCATGTCGATCCCCAGCATTTGCCGAATGTGATCGGCTCCTTCATCTAGTGTGCGCGCAACAACCGTGATGTGATCGAGCTTGAGGTCGAGCTTCATGATCATGGGCACCCCTATCGGAGAGTTTCAAAGTTGCCGCAGACGCCGACCGACTGGCCTGAAACCGAACGGGCCGCCGGGGAGGCAAGGAACCATGCAAGTTCAGCGATCCCCTGCGGGTCGATCACACGCTGCATCGAAACATTGGCGACCTCAGCCGCGCGGGCCCTTTCGAGGGAGATATCCATGACCTTCGCTTTTGCTGTCAAAACCGCATACATGCGCGGACCGGTCACCGAACCTGGAAGGGTCGCATTCACAGATATGCCATGCGGTCCCAGGTCCATCGCAAGAGTTTCCTTGAGGCCGATGACGCCCAACTTCGCTGCCGTGTAGGGACTTCGCATCGGCAAACCGAGGCGACCGGTGGCGGATGACATCAAGATCACGGCCCCCCTGCCTTGCGCCTTCAAATGAGGGATGGTGGATTTTAGCCGCGTGTATTGCCCCGTCAGGTTCACTGCGTTGGCGCGAGACCGGTCGTCTGGGTTGATATCCTCAAGGTTCGCCGTCGGGCCAGCGGTTCCCGCGTTGGCAAAAACAGCAGTAGTCCACTTTAGACGCGAAGCGGCATCCTTCACAAAGCCGTCCATTGCCTCTGCGTCAGGAGAATCACAGACCGTGGCGAGATCGAATTCGGCAGAGACAACCACGACGGCTTCCTCAATTGCGTCACAGATCGCGACCGCCGCGCCGTTGGCAGCAAAATGGCGGGCGATGGAAAGGCGGTTCCCACTTGCGCCTGCCGATATGATCAATCGCTGTTTCAAGACCGTTCGAATCCAAGAAGGTCGCGCGTTTCTTCCGGAGACATGACTGCGCCGCCGAGCGTGTCGATGATGTCGGCAGCCTGTGTGACCAGTTGTTCGTTTTGCGTAAGGACACCGCATTTGAGATAGAGGTTGTCTTCTAGACCGACACGGACATGCCCCGCCAAGCAAGACAGCCTGCGCTACCATCCGTAGCTGGTCGCGTCCGACACTGAAGGCTGACCAGATGACATCGCGGTCGCGCACCATAAAGATCTTCGACATCACAGATCTAGCAGTGGTTCAGCGGTAAGGAACCCGTTCAGCGCCGCAAGCGACTCGTTCGGAGCTTCTTCGGGGATAAAGTGCCCAGACGGCATTGCCGCGAACTGTGGCTGTTCACACCAGTCGCGCCAGATACGCTCCACATCAAAGTGTTTTCCGACGACACCGCGCTCTCCCCACATCACGAGGGTCGGACAAGTGATCTTCTTTCCGGCATCCCGGTCTATTTGATCGTGCCGACGATCAATGTGGAACCCTGCGCGAAAGCATTCGCACATAGCAGTGATGGCTTCCGGTGTCATGTTTGCCGTCAGGTATGCCTGCAAGGCGAGCGTGTCGTAGTGTACGGCCTTGTCGGACAACCCCATCAGGATCAGTTTCAGAAAGGCTTCAGGGTTTCCCGCAATAAGAGTTTCCGGCACCGGATAGTCCTGCGTCAGGAATGAGAAGTAGAAATACTCTTGAGCGATCTGGGCGTTCGAGTGTTCGTAGAAATCCAATGCCGGGATGATGTCCATCACGACGAGCTGTGTAACCGCATCCGGGTGATCGAGCACAAGACGTCGCGCCACCCGCGCGCCTCGGTCATGGGCAACAAGGGCAAACCTGTCGTGGCCGAGGTGTCGCATGACCTCCAACTGCTCGGCCGCCATATCGCGTTTTGTGTAGGCGTTCTGTTCAGGATCGTGACCGGGCTTATGCGTTTCACCGCGCCCCCGGATATCCGTCAGGACCACCGTAAATCGGTCGGTCAGCTTGGGTGCGATGTGGTGCCAGCACAGATGTGTCTGCGGATCACCATGCAGCATCAGCAGTGCAGGTCCCGTTCCCCCGACCAAGGCAAGCACCTTGCCGTGAGGCGCACTTATCCAGCGCCGTTCAAAACCTGGCAGCAGTCTTGCATCAGCCTCTTCAAAGATTGTCATTGATCCACGCCTTGAAATCTATGACGGCAGCTTCGTCGCGCTGGAAAAACGACCAACGCCCGATTTTGTTAACGGTCAGAAACCCGGCCCGGCGCAGCAGCTCCAGATGACGGCTCACGGTCGGCTGTGCCATGTCGAGCTTTTCCGTTAGAAGCGTGACGCAGACCCCGATCTCAGATGGCTTGCCCGTCACCTGATATGAAAAATGGGCATCAGGTTCTGCCAGCCAGCCCAGAATGGAGAGCCGCACATCGCTTGCGAGGGCTTTGGATTGTTCGAGCCGATCAGTCATACTTTCAGATACATAGTTATAAAGCTATGAGTCAATGCAAATGTTCGAAACGGACATTGATGCACAGTGCAGCATCGGTCGAAATGGGCTCACGTGAGATTTCGCCACCTGTCGCCCGAACTTCGGTTCAATGATACCCAAGGACAGCTGCTTCGCTTGTCCTCAGAGAATCCATACGGTTGGCATCAATCACTGGGCCGGTCTAGGTCGGCGTGCGGCAACGGCACTGCTGCGGGGGCACAAGTCGGCTCTGAGGCCAACTCGACCTATGCCGCAGTCTGTATGGACGCCTACTACCGCCCAAAGTGACATTTGGATGTTGCACCGCACGGCTGGAGTATTCGCGTTTGGTGTGCCACAGGGTAGCACATTGAGAACATTATGGAATAAAATCGAGAGCGGTGCGCAGCTTAACTTGATGCGCACCGATGCGTTCCACCGCAGTCTAAGCCTCTACCACAACCTTCCCGGTGGCATTCCCGTTCGTCAAATGCGCGTGGGCCGCACCGATATCAGCGAATTTGAAAACCGTCTCATCCACAATCGGTTTCAGCGCGCCTGCATCTGCCAGGTCCGCCAACGTCTTCAGGATATCGCCATGCGCCTGTCGCCCGACATCGTGTATCATCGGGATCAGCATGAAAACGACATGCAGCGACAAGCCTCTGAAATGCACAGGCGTCAGGTCCATCTCGACCATAGCGACGGTTGACGCGACATGTCCATTCAGCTTGGCCGCAGCAAAGGAGTTTGTCATGTTCGCCCCGCCGACACTGTCGAACACGATGTCAAAGCCCGCACCGCCGGTGTGTTTGGCCACATAGTCCTCGACCTTTTGCGTTGTGACGTCGATGGCGTTTGCGCCCAGGTCTCTGATCAAAGCCATTTGATCCGCACCGCGCCCCGTGGCCGACACGGTTGCGCCCATGTTCCGGGCGATTTGTACGGCAACATGGCCGACGCCACCTGCGCCCCCCTGAACCAGCACGGTTTGCCCTTTGGCGACATCAGCGCGGGTTAGTCCCTCGTAGGCGGTGATACCCACCAGCGGCAAGGCTGTGGCCTGGCGCATGCTGAGCGATTTAGGCTTGTGGGCGATCAGGCGGGCATCGGCCAACATGAGGTCGGCCAAGGCGCCTTGCAGCTCCAACAGACCGCCCGCGCAGCCATACACCTTGTCACCCACTGCAAAGTTTGTCACGCTGTCGCCAACTGCGGTCACCGTGCCTGCAAAATCCATGCCCAGAACCGCAGGCAGCGCCGGGGACAAGGGCAGGTCGGCCCCCATGTTTCGGATCATGGTGTCGACCGTGTTGACGCTGCTTGCAGCGACCTTGACCACAACATGACCTGGTGTCGCCACCGGGTCCGGGATCTCTGCTACCTCAAACTCTGCGTCGGGGCCGTAGCTGTTCAGAACCATTGCTTTCATTTTGGTATTCCTTTTGCACATTACGTCCAAGCGTCCGTCCTGACGGCGGACGCTTGGACGTGATCAGTTGGCTGGGGTGGGATTAGTTGATGTCTTGCACGTGCATGACCAGATCGCCCCAGTTGCGCTGGTTTTCGATGTCGTGCTCGAGCCCCTGTTCATCCGCGATGGCAAAGCGTTTGACCGCGGGCGTTTTGCTGGTCGCCTGATAGAGCCAATAGGCCTCAGCCTTGAGCGCCGCATCAATCGGTTTGTCGATGGATTCGTAGACCATCTGCTTGCAGGCGTTGATCGCATCCGCCGGGAATTGCGCGATCCGTGCGGCCAAAGCATCCACATAGGGGCCGATTTCGTCAGGCTCCAGTGCCTTGTTGATCGTGCCCAACCGCTCTGCGTCATCGGCATCGTAGTCCTGCGCGCTGAGGATGATCTCCAGCGCTTTGCCCAAACCGGTCTGGCGCGCCATCCGCGAGGCACCGCCGCCGCAGGGCAGAATGCCCATGCCGACCTCCATCTGCATGAACTTGTACTTGCTGCGGGCGGCGAACCGCATATCGAGCGCAAGCGCCAGCTCATGCCCACCCCCGCGCGCAAACCCTTCGAGCTTGGCAATGGTGGCTTGCGGCACCTTGCTGATGCGCTCGCAGACCGCCTGCAAGTCGAGCAGTTGGGCGTCTTCGCGCGACACAGCCTCGGTTGACATGTCCTTGAGCAGGTCTGTGTCGTAATGGCAGACCCAGATTTCCGGGTTGGCGGATTGAAAGATCACAACCTTGGTCTCGCGGTCGCGTTTGAGCCGCATTGCAAGGCTGTTGAGGTCGGCCAGCATCTCCTGGCCTTGCACGTTCACAGAGCCAAAGTTGAAGGTGACGGTTGCGATGCCGTTTGCGACAGCAACATCGAAGGTTTGGAAGTTTTCATATTTCATTGAGCAGTCCTTTCTTGGGCCTTGGCGTGGCACACGCGAGGGGAGGGAGGGGTGAGCGTGAAATTGGATGGCGCAGTTGCGCCCTGAGGGTCAGCCGGCCTGGCTGAGCAGATCTTTGATTGTGGCCATGACGTCATCAGCGTGCGCCGTGTCCAGCGCGGCGGCATTTGGATTGGCAAAACGACCGCTGTCATTGTCGAAATAGGCGCCAGAGGCCTCTGCGAACCGCGCGCCGAGGGCGGCATCGATCAGGATGTCCGCGCCGATGCTCAAGTCATTGCCCGCAACGCCAAAGCCCTCTTTGACCATTTTCGAGGCCAGTAGCGATCCGGGGTTCACTGCGATCATAGCGGGCCCATCGGGCAGGGTTTTGGCCCATTCACGGGTCCAGATGGTGATGGCGAGCTTGCTTTGCGCATAGGCGTCCATGTCCGCGAGCGGCACATTGCCCCGCATCGCCCGCAGATTCACCGGGGCCTGCGCGGCCGAGGACAGGTTCACCACGCGCCCCGCCCCGGGGATGATCGGCAACAGCCGGTCTGTCAGCAGATAGGGCGCAAGCGTGTTCACCACAAACCGGATATCCTGCCCGTTCTCAAGCACCGCTTCGGGCGCTTTCAGCACGCCTGCGTTGTTGATCAGCACATCGAGTTGGTTGTAATCGGCCCGCACGTCCTCGGCCAGTTGCTGCACGGCGGTCAGATCGCTGAGGTCAGCGGCATAGGTTTCAACGCAGCCTCCGACCTCGGCGGCGGCGGCCTCCAGCTTGGCGGCGCTGCGTCCGTGCAAGAGGATTTTGTGCCCGGCAGCGGCCAGCTTTTTGGCCGTGAGCAGGCCAATGCCGTCGGTTGAGCCGGTGATGAGAATGGTCTTGGTCATGGGGTCAGTCCTTTAGGAAAACGCGGGCAGCACAATGTCCGCCAGTTGTTCGAGCGTTGTGTCGATGGGGGCCTGATTGAAGCGCAGGTTCAAGGCGACGTGGTTGACGCCGAGGGTTTCGATCTCGCGCAGGTAGCTGCATAGGAAGTCCGTCCCTGCCTGAAACCCGAGGTGAATGGGGCGTGGCTCTGCCTTGGGATCGGAAACCAGATCGAGATAGAGCGATTGCATGACGGGTTTGTCTGGCTGGCCAGATGCGGCAACGCGCTCCCGGTAGTCGGCGATAACTTGGCCCTGTGCTGCGGCATTGCGGGGATAGGTGATCCAGCCATCCCCGTTTTGGGCCACCCAGTCGGGCGACTGCTGGCTACCGCCGGTGATCAGCATTGGCAGCCGCGTGCCATGCGGCTTGGGCAAGAGGTCAATGTGTCCAGACAGGGTGCCGTGCGGGCCGTCGTGGATGGAGCGGTCGGACCCGACCGCCCGGATGTAGTCGAAACTGTCGCGGAAGCGCGCGCCACGATCCTCGAAGCTGTGGTTCATGGCCGGGTACTCCTCGGGCCGGTCCCCTGATGCCACACCCAATAGAATCCGGCCGTCCGACAGCACGTCAGCTGTTGCCGCTGCCTTGGCCACATGGGCGGGATGGCGCAGCGGCAGGATCACGCTTGCTGTGCCAAGGGCAATCCGCTCGGTGGCCGTGGCAAGAGCACCCAGATAGACAAAGGGGTCAAAGAGCTGCCCCGCATCTCCAAAGCTTGGCACGTTGAACGGCACATCGCGCAGCCAAAGGGCGGCAAATCCCAGCTCTTCCGCTTTCTGCGCCGCTTCCAGATGTCGCTGCATCGTGGGGTCTGCCCCAACTGCATAGGCTTCGAGCGGCAACACGAGGCCAACGCTGAGCCGTCCCGGGCGAAACACCCGGTTGTAGGCGGAATTGATCTGGGGAAATGTCATTTGCTGCGTCTTGTCCAACATGTCCTTCGGCCCTTCAGTAACGCACCAGGGTGCGGCTCTCGATGCTTTGGCGGATGGTGGTGACGGTCGGATCCTCGACTATATCGAGCGCGCTGTGCGCAATCGAAGGCAGCCCCTGATTGTCGTAGATGTTGAAGATCGCGATGTCGTCCGGCGTCATCCGCGAGCGATACACCCAGTCGTGCGCCGGGTTCTGGGCAAGGCCCATGATCTGCCCCTTGCGGTCCGGGTAGATCAGGTCAAGCAGGATCCAGTCCGACGGATGAACCGATGCGGGGCGCACAAACCCCAAAGGCGCCAAGTTGATCGGATGCGCCACGGGGCGCCAGATGTTGACAAACGCATAGTGTCCCTGTGCCCAAGCGGCGGCCGTGTTGGCGCCGAGAAGATCGACGAGCCGCTGTTCGGCGCCTTCTTGACTGTAGTCGCTATGGACATTGCGCGCTGGCTTGCGTGTCGCCTCTGGGTCATCCACACGGATGGTGTGGTCAAAGATCACGACCTCACACGCCCCCAGCTCTTCCGTGAGCACTGTGGTTAGTTCGGCATCGTAGGGTGCCTTCCAGGCATCACCGGAAAATGCGGTCACGGCTGTTGGTCGGCGCAAGAATTCGACGGCGTCGGATGCAAATGTGACTGTGTCGGGAGCCGCACGCGTATCCGTCAGCGCCACCGGGGTCGGCGCGAGTTCCGGCGAAATGAGGTTTCCCGCAACACCCCCGGCATCAAGCTCGAACGCCTGCCGAACGGGCTTGTGGACGTGATAGTTTACCGTCGCCATACGTGTCATGTCAGCCTCCCGAAAGAGCTGTATTGCTTCTGTGCTACAGATTTAGAGGCTGGAAATCAGATGATAAACTGCGCATTATCGTATTTATAATTCGGGTTTGGAATATAATGGGCATAGACACAGACGGGCTGAGGTTGTTTGTACGCGCCGCCGACATGCTGAACATCAGCGCCGCAGGGCGCGGCCTCGGCCTCGCCCCCGCCGTGTCCAGCACAAGGCTGGCCAAACTGGAACAGAGCCTTGGTGCGGAACTGCTGCATCGCACGACACGCAAGGTTTCCCTGTCCGTTGAAGGCGCCGAATTCCTGCCCTTTGCCCGCGAGATGATCGCGCAGGAAGAGGCTGCCCTGGCAGCCCTTGGCAGGGGGACCGCAACGGTCAGTGGCACCTTGCGCTTTGCGGCACCCAGTACCTTTGCGCAGCTCTACATCGCGCCGATCCTGCCAAAGTTCCTTGAGCAGCACTCCGACCTCACGCTCGATCTGCACCTGTCGGATGTGCAGTTTGACCTGATCGAAGGCAGCTTTGATCTGGCCTTGCGCAATGCGCCGCTTGTCGACACCAGCCTGAAGGGGCGAAAGCTCGCCGATGACCGGCGGGTCCTTTGCGCAGCACCCGAATACCTTGCAGCACATGGCGTACCGCACACGCCCGCAGATCTGGCCAAACACCAGCTGATCGCCTTTCGGGACCGCCAACCTCGCCGCCTCAGGGGGCCGCACGGAGAAGAGGCAGCCTTTGACCCCATTGCAACAAAAAGCCAACTGATTATGGACGACGGTCAAAGCCAGATCCGCGCAACCCGTGCCGGAGCTGGCATCTCACTCAATGCGCTTTGGAGTGTCCATGGTGAGCTGACGTCCGGCACGTTGATCCGCGTCCTGCCTGATTTCGAAGCAGCCGAGGCCAATGTCCTTTGGTTGATCTACCCGAAATCCAATGTCCTTTCACCAAAGGTGCGGGTGTTCATGGATTTTCTCATCACAGAGATCGGCAAAACACCCCCTTGGGAGTCGAGCGTAAGGCCTGCAACCGGCTAAACGGTGAAGTGCACCGTTTTGAATGTCCGCAAGGCGCGCCAAGCGGGCGCACTTTCCAACGGTCGTAACGACGACTTTGTCCACATCTTTCGGGTCGGACCAGTTCGCGGCGAAGGGGCGGTTTGGTTGACCGCATAGAATTGACCCGGCAATGGACGCTGTGGCCAAACCTGCGGCATCACAGCGGAGTTGATGCCGCATATGCGAGCAGATGCTGCGCCAGCGAGGGCCCAAAATCGAAGGTCATCTGTGTATGTATATGGACCCCGCCTTATTGCAACGGTCTGTTTGGTCTGGTTCAGGATCACGATTGCTGACGTCTATCCGGCTTGTGTGAACGGCCGGATTTATCGTCACCGCGAGCCCCGATAGATTCCCGCTTGCTTCCTCCTTATTGGCTCCAAGGCATCAGCATTGCTGCACCGACCCACACACCAGGTTCAACATGCAACGGTTCGTGTCTTTGTTGTCATCCCATGCCAAGTTGCTGCACTATTCAGGTAGTCCCTTTGATTTCCAGGCGTCCCCATAACCGGTGAACGCCGGTTGATACCCAGTGCGATCTGACAAGACTACCCAGACGATCCTCACGTTCTTGTTGGCGAGCGCGACAGCAACCACATTGGGGTGCCGCCGATCGGGCATCCGTTCGATCCACAAGCTTCTCGCGTCTGTTTTGCCACCTGCTTTCCGAAGAGCTGCACGAGCGCCATGGATCAATAGGGTGCATAAGTATCGGTCCCCGTGTTTGCTGATCCCAAAGAGACGGGACTTACCACCGCTGGATCGCTGTTTGGGAACAAATCCAAGCCGGGCCGCAAATTGCCGCCCGTTCTTGAAGCATGTCCGGCCACCAACAAGGGCTACCAGCGCCGTGGCCGTTATCGGTCCGGTCCCCTCAATCTTGCCAATACGCTGGCATATGTCGTCGGACTGAAAGAGGTCTCGAATGCGCTTCGTGTAAGCTGCAATACGCTGATCCAACTCATTGAGCTCTTCGCGCACGTCGCGGACCAGTTCTACGAACAGCACCGCGGACGACGCTGCCGTTGGTGATTTCAGTACGAATGACGGCTTGTGCGCTTTGCGATGACGGCGGAAAACAAGTATGGCGGCGACCGCCAAGTCTCGGTTGTTACCGACGTTGATAAGTCGCGACCTTGAGAGGCCTGGATGTGCGGTGGCACCAGCCGAGTTGAGCCGTTGTTTGTAACCTTGAAGTGGCCTGCCGCGCGAGACTGTCCTTTCCGGTGGTGGTCATATGCCCTATTCCGTCGATCATCACGGCGCCAGCGGAAGGCGCACAACTGCGCGCAGGCCGCCTCCCTGCATATTGTCGAGCGTTACCGTCCCGCCTTGAGCCGCGACTATATCGCGGACGATGGCAAGCCCGAGACCAGCGCCCCCAGTGGTGGTATTGCGACTGTCCTCGCCACGTACAAAAGGATTGAAGATGTCGGCCAGCTTATCTTCGCTGATACCCGGGCCCTTGTCGACAATCGCCACAATCGCGGTATCTGCATCACGGGTCATCGTCGCACGGGCCGCCACCCCGTACTTCAGCGCGTTGTCGAGCAGGTTGCCAAAGGCGCGGCCAAGCGCAACAGGGCGGCCCCGAACCATCGCAGGCGCATCGCAGTCAAAAGGCACGCCTCGTTCGGTGCAGGCCCTTTGCATCAGTGCTGCGATATCCACCTCTTGCAGGGCTTCACTGTCACCGACTCCGCGCGCATAGGCCACAAGACCATCAGCCATCACAGTCATCTCTTCGAGGGTGCAAATCATCGGGTCGCCTTCCTCGGGTTCCAGCATCTCGGCTCGAATACGCAAACTGGTGATTGGTGTGCGCAAATCATGACCGACCGCGGCAAGCATGCGCATCCGCTCTGCGTCGAAACGCGCGATACGCGCTTGCATATCGTTAAACGCCCTTGCGGCGTCCTGTATTTCGCGCGGTCCATCTGTCTGCACAAGCGCTGTTCGATCTCCGCGGCCCGCAGCACGGGCGGCCGTTGCCAACTCGGTCAGCGGGTCAGTTAAACGCCGCACAAACACCAACGCGACCGCGAGTATAGCGACCAGTGACAACCCAAGGATCAACAGGAATGCGCCTTCTTCGATCCAAGGAGGTGAGGGCCGCCGACCCCGGGATCGAATGTTTAACCACTGCGTTCTCTCGCCTTCGGATACGAGCAGGCGCACTGAAGCGGTGACAGCCACTCTTTTGCCGCCCTTTGCATCATCCTGTCGGATACGGATTGCAGTCCTTACGTCCCGACCGTCAAGCGCTTCGGTCAAGGCGTCGGCAAGGGCAAGTGCACTGGGGATGTCATGCTGGGTGCTTACTAGCGGTGTCGCACCAATTGCCACTTCAGAGGACCGGGTCGAAGCGGATTTGGCGAGGGCCGGGCGGTCCTGAGGCACAGACGCTTCCAAAGCAGGAACCAGCGAGACGATACGTTCTTGTTCGCGCGCTATCAGCGCCGCGCGATCCAGACGCACCCGTTCATAGGACAAGACCGCAAGCGCAAGGAAGTTCGCACTGACAAGTGAAAGGGTCAGCAGAAGGGCGAAGCGCCCGGCAATACCCCTAGGCAAAAGTCTTTTCAAGGCGATCAAGCGGATTCCACATCTGCGGCAAGCCGATAGCCCCCGCCCCATTCCGTAACGATCAAGCGCGGTAGGGATGGATCTACTTCGATCTTTCTACGCAACCGGCTCACACTGTTGTCGATAGCACGATCATAGGCTTTTGCATCGCGGCCCAGTGTCAGATCCAGCAAGCTGCTGCGTGACATAACCGTTTGCGGGTGATCTAGAAGGACGCCCAGTAACCGACTTTCCCCGGATGTCAGCGTCACCGCACGGCCTTCTGCGTGCCGCACTTCCTGCGCATCGGGGTCGTGCGTCCAGGGGCCAAACCGTCGCAAGCCCTTGGCCACCTGCGGCGCCGTCGGTGGTTTGCGCCGCAAAACAGCGCGTATGCGCGCCACAAGTTCCCGTGGATTGAACGGTTTGACGACATAGTCATCAGCGCCAAGTTCCAGGCCCACAATGCGATCCGTTTCGTCCGCCATAGCGGTCAACAGGATGACAGGTGGGCCGCCGCGCCCTACCAGCCATCGACACAAGCTCAGCCCATCCTCGCCAGGCATCATCACGTCCAGCACGATCAGAGCTGGATCGCTTTCTTCAAGCAGTGCACGTGCCTCCATTGCATTGGCAGCAAGCAGCGTGCGCAGGCCCTGCTTACGCAGGTACTTGTCAAGCGGTTCACGGATGTCACGTGCGTCGTCCACGATCATCACCTGGGCAGCCGTCTGCTCCATTTTCTCTCCTGCACCGGACTGGTTCATGCCTGTTCTAGCGGCATGTGGCCCATGCTCCGAGTCCAAGCATTGCTTCATTTGTCGCAGTTTGTGTCAGCGCGGGCCATTGCGACATGTCGCGACAAACAAGATCTCCGCCTGACACGCCTTTCTGGCACGACTTGTCCATATGGAAATCAGACGGCGCGAAACGGCGCCGCAATTTCCAGAGGAAGGACAAACAATGAACCGAATGAAAATACTGGCTGCGACCGCAGTTGCCCTGAGTGTTTCCGGTGTTGGCGCCGTCATCGCCAATGCTCAGAACAGTGCCGACCCAAAGCCGCGCCCGGCAGCCGAGGCCAAGGTGACGAAGGCCGACATGCGCGACGACCGAGATGGAAAGGACAAGCGCAGCCGCGGCGGTGGTATGCGCGGCAGCGAAATGCTGCGCGACGTCTTTGACGCCGCTGACGCAAACAGCGATGGCGCTGTCACGGCAGATGAGATCGAAACCTACCGTAACGCGCTTGTAACAGAGGTGGATGCATCGGGTGATGGCGCGCTATCCATCGAGGAGTTTGACACGCTCTACCGCAGCTTCACCCGCTCACGCATGGTCGACGCGTTCCAAAGGCTTGATGCCGACGGCGATGGTCAGATCGCGCCGGAAGAGATGGAGCGTCGGGTCGCACGCCTGGTTGAGCGGCTGGATCGAGATGGTGACGGAACGCTGACGCTGCAGCGGCGTGGCCAAGTTGCTCCGCAAGAGTGATTTGTCTGGGGCGGCCCTATGTCGCCCCAACTTTCTTTTGACGACGGCGGCGCGGTCCTTGCGACCGGTCGGCACCGCTTCGAACAAGGAGGACGTTAAATGCAAGCAGGCTCCTCGCGCAGGTCCAGACTTCTGACACTCGCCGCTCTGGCTACGTCTTTCGGCACGATGTCGGGAGCGGCACGTGCACACAGTGCAGAACGCCATTGCGCCGCTGTCATCGCATCCGTTGAAGAGGCGGGGTTCGTCGACACGGTGACAGTGACCTGCGAAAATGGCGCAGCCGTGATGTCCTCAGACACCTATCCCGACCACGAGATGATGACAGGAATTGTCGGGACCAATGAACAGGTGCCGGTGCCTGCGCCCGGCTATGACGCGCCCATCCCTTTGACACCCGTGCTGGGCACCAGGCCACAGACGCGCGATGCAGCACTTGGCGTGGCGGTGAACGGTGTGCCGATCTTCGACTACACCGGCGGTGGCGAAATGACGGAAGAGGATCTTTACCACCACCAAACCCAACATGACACGCTGCAAACCCAGCAACTCGATGTATGCGGCGGCCATGCAGGGCGCGGGGATGACTACCATTACCACGTCAAACCCGTTTGCATGATCGCCCAAATGGAGAATGCCGGAGAAAACGCGATCATCGGCTGGGCATTCGACGGCTTCCCGATCTACGGTGACAACAACCCTGACGGGACGGCCATTCCCAATGGGGTGCTTGACGTTTGCAACGGCCAGCCGGATGCCACATTCGGCTATCGTTACCACACGTCCCAAGGCGCACCCTACATCGTGCAATGTCTGATGGGTGAGGTTGCGGA
The DNA here is from genome assembly GCF_009811755.1 of Roseobacter cerasinus. Taxonomy (GTDB): domain Bacteria; phylum Pseudomonadota; class Alphaproteobacteria; order Rhodobacterales; family Rhodobacteraceae; genus Roseobacter; species Roseobacter cerasinus. The sequence goes on along the minus strand of NZ_BLIV01000001.1, from coordinate 92,807 downwards.
CATCCGCGAACTGCCCCGCGTGTCCCCGTTGGTTGATTCTCAAACCGGCCGCGACACCGATCCGGGCCGCCCTCCGCGCGGAGGCGTCGAAAACCTGGTCTTCACCGAAGTTCCCGCCGGCACACGCAGTATGGATTACAGTTACCAGGATCAGGCCTACTACATCCGCTACATCCGATCCGACACGCCTGATTGCTATCTGTTCGAAACCCGTACCGTGACCAACGGCGGCGACGTTGTTACCGGCGAATACTGCCGATGAGTGGCCTACCCAACCTCTTTTACAATAGCGTGCGGGGGCCTTTCATCCGGGCGTTTTACGTTTCTAACCTGACCCAAAGACGGAAAAGTGCCTAATGCGCGCCCCCCTCGCAGCCCCCCTGATCCTGACCGTTGCACCGGCCTTGGCCGAGCCTGTGACACTGACTGCAGACATCTGGGCCGACAACTGGTTCGAGATGTCGGTGAATGGCATCAAGGTGGTCGAAGACAGCGTTCCCATCACGACCGAGCGATCTTTCAACGCGGAAACTGTGACATTCACGGTTGAGCCGCCCATGACCATTGCGATCAAGGCGATGGATTTCAAAGAGAACGACAGTGGCTTGGAGTACATCGGTTCACGTCGCCAGCAGATGGGAGACGGTGGCCTGATCGCCCAGTTCGTGGATGCCGAGACAGGGGAAATTATGGCTGTGACGGATGACACGATGCGCTGCCTTGTCGTGCACCACGCACCCATCGACCGATCCTGTGCGGCGTCCAGCGATCCGGTGGCAGGCGCAGGCGCCTGTGGCTTCGAAATGACTGCGGAGCCGGTAGACTGGACCGCCCCAGCTTTCGATGCATCGGACTGGCCGCAGGCAACCGTCCATTCCTCCAGCGCGGTTGATCCAAAGGATGGCTATGACGCCATCAGCTGGTCACCACGGGCTCAGTTCATCTGGGGTCCCGACCTGGAGCGGGACAATACCATCCTGTGCCGAGCCACGATCGAATGACCACTATCCACCCATATTCAACAGTGGAGGCTGATGTGAAAACCAGAGTACGGAACCGGGAAACAGGACGCGCTGTGCCTCGGCGAACGCGCTCAGTCTGTGGAACATCCGGGGTGGGACCATGCAGCCTAAGCAAGCCCACAGTCTGGACCGGGCTGTCACGACCAGAAAGGAGGCAGCGATGAACCTTGCAAAGCAATTGCTTGTGACGCTCTGCCTTGTGTCGTGTTCGACATTTGTTGCAGCCTGCTATTCTGCTGATGTCCAAAACGTCTTGAGCAATTTGGGTGTCCCAGCGCCCCTGCTTGCCGTGGTGGCCGGATCTGATGATCAGGTGGCAAATGAAAGAGAGGTCAGAGGCCCCAGAGGTCAAGGTGGCAGACCAGCCGCCATCGTGACCACAGCAGAAGTCGCCACACAGACGATGAGCGAAACGGCGCAAGCGGTTGGTTCTGCCGAGGCACTGCGGTCGGTTTCGGTGGTTCCGTTCGAAAGCGGCGTCGTGATGGATGTTGCGGTGGCGTCTGGCGACATGGTCTCCGCCGGTGACCTGCTTGCACGGCTTGATGCGGATGCTGAAGAAATCGCGCGCGCCCGGGCGGCTGTCACGCTTCGTTTGGCCGAGGCGGAACATGCACGTTACGCGCGTCTGGCCGCATCCAATGTCGCGTCACAGACCGAACTCGACACACTCAGGGCAGAGCGGGACGACGCGGAGCTCGCCCTGCGCGAAGCGGACGTGGCCTTGCAACATCGTTCCATCTTTTCGCCCATCAGCGGTGTCGTCGGGATCGTACCGATCGAGACTGGCGATTATGTTTCCACCACCACCGAAATCGCGATGGTCGATGATAGATCGCAGGTCGTCGTCGACTTCTGGCTGCCTGAAAGATACGTCAGCATGCTCGCACTTGGACAAGAGGTTACGGCCAGAGCGCAGGCCTTGGCGGATCTGGACTTCACCGGACAGGTCAGCGCGATTGGCAGCCGGGTGCAGGTCGACAGCCGAACCATTCAGGTGCGCGCGCTGATCGACAATCCGGATGATCTGATCCGCCCCGGCATGTCGTTCAGCGTGACAATCGCGTTCGGCGGAGAAGCCTACCTCGCTGTCGAACCGCTGGCCGTGAACTGGGACGCCGAAGGGTCCTATGTCTGGGCCGTGGACGACGGCATTGCCACACGCATCAGTGCCACGATCGTTCAGCGCAACGTGGATACTGTCTTGATCAGCTCGGATATCGCTGTCGGGACACAGGTCGTCACCGAGGGCGTGTTGAATGTACGCGACGGCGCATCTGTTGATGTGCAGGGCGCTTTCGTGCCGGAGGGCAGGGCACCACAAGAAGAAAACAACCGGACCGACCTGTCTCCACCCGTCGTCATCGAAGCCGAAGGGTAAGCAGATGACCCAAAAGTCATCCACGACACGCCAAGCAGACACGTCTGACATGACGGCGCTGTTCGTGCGGCGACCGGTTCTGGCCATTGTCGTCAACATGCTGATCCTTGTGGGTGGGCTCGCCGCGCTGTCTGGGGTTGCGGTGCGTGAACTGCCGGAAGTGGATAGCCCGACCATTACGATCAGGACGTCCTATTCAGGCGCATCGGCCGAGACCATGGACCAGGAAGTCACCGGCATTGTGGAATCTGCTGCAGCCCAGGTGTCGGGCGTCAAGTCAATGTCTTCGTCCTCGTCCTACGAAGAAAGCCGGGTCACGGTCGAGTTCACAACCAGCACGGATCTGAATGTCGCAGCGTCGGACATGCGGGACGAGGTTGCCCGGATCACCAACAGTTTGCCTGACGACCTCGACGATGACCCGACGATTGTAAAGGCAGACTCGGATTCAGAGCCAATCATGCGCCTGGCCGTGACATCCGAAACCATGGCAATCGACGCACTGACTGACCTTGTCGATGACGAGGTGGTGGATCGCTTTTCTGCTGTCGAAGGTGTGGCCGAGGTGACTGTGTTCGGCGAGCGCGAGCAGACCTTCCTGATCGACATCGATCAGGCACAGCTTGCCACACGCGGTCTGACGGTTGCCAGTTTGATAGATGCCTTGGGTGATGTCGCGCTGGACGTACCTGCCGGATCCTTGGAAAGCAGCGCACAGGATTTCACGGTCCGCGCGACGGCGTCCTTGCGCACGCCGGACGATTTTGACCGCCTGATTATCGCCGACAATGTGCGACTGGCCGATGTTGCGGTTGTCGCGCTTGGACCGGACGCGGAATCCTCGGTTCTGCTGGTCAACGGCCGCCCGGGGCTTGGACTGAACATCGTCAGGCAGGCCGGTTCGAATACGCTCAGTATTTCGAACGCGGTTCATGATGTCGTCGCCAGCCTGCAGGATACATTGCCCGATGGCGTTGACATCGCAGTCACCAGCGACGACGCGACATTCATCAATAGCGCGATTGTCGAGGTGTTGAAGTCGCTTGGCTTTGCCATCGCGATTGTGGTCGGAGTGATCTATGTATTCCTGCGGAATGTGCGGGCGACGCTGATCCCCGCGCTGACCTTGCCCGTGGCCCTGATCGGGACGATTGGCGGCATCTGGCTGGCCAGCTTCTCGATCAATATAATCACGCTGTTGGCTCTGGTTCTTGCGACGGGCATGGTCGTCGATGACGCGATTGTCGTTTTGGAAAACATCGTCAAAAAGCGTGACGCAGGCATGCCTGCCCGCGCGGCTGCGGTGCGGGGCACGCGCGAGGTGTTCTTTGCCGTCATTACGACAACGGCCACCCTGGCAGCGGTGTTTATCCCATTGTCCTTCTTGCCCGGCACTTCCGGTGGTCTGTTTCGAGAGTTTGGCTTCGTCCTGGCCATCGCCGTTACCATCTCATCTTTCGTCGCACTGTCGCTGTGCCCGATGCTTGCGTCACGCCTGCTGTCCGATCGCACAGCCCGAGATAATGATACCCCGGCGGGTCTTGTCGGGCGCATCGGATCATGGGGCAGCCGTAGATACGCCTTCCTGCTGCGCCACTGCCTCTCGGCCCCGTTTGTCGTGTTGACGGCTGCCGCCATTTGCTCGGGCGCGGCCTGGATCACATACGGCACGTTGGAAGAGGAGCTGACCCCGTCCGAGGACCGCGCCGTCGTATTGTTGCGGATCAGCGCGCCCGAGGGCGTCAGCCTGGACTACACCGAAAGCCAGCAACGCCAGATCGAGGCCTTGCTCCAACCATTTCGGGACAGCGGTGAGGTCGAATACATCTTTTCCATCGTAGGACGCGGCAGCAGCAACGAAGGGCGCATGGTCATGACTTTGGCCCCTTGGGACGAACGGGAGCGCAGCCAAAGCGAGATCGTCGCGGACATGAAAGATGCCATCGCGTCCGTCAACGGCGTGCGCGCCTTTGTCATCCAGCCCAATTCGCTGGGTATCAGGGGCGGTGGCCAGGGGCTGCGCATGGCCATCACGGGCAGTGACTACGACGTGCTTGCAACTGCCGCCGATGACCTGATGGCCGTCTTGGAGCAGGACCCGGACATGGGCCGCATTCAGCTTTCCTACGAGACAACGCAGCCGCAGATACTGATCGATGTGGACCGTGAACGGGCGGATGATCTGGGCATTGATATCGGCGGTCTTTCCGATGCCATGCGCGCTCTGCTTGATGGGCACGAGGTGGGCGAAGTGTTTGTCGACGGCGATGCGATCCCGGTCAAACTGATCTCGACCAGCCACCCGGTCGATGATCCCACCGATCTCGCGAACATCTTTTTGATGTCGTCCGATGACCGGATTGTCCCGATGTCGTCCATCGTGTCGGTTCAGGAAATGGCGGTGTCCCCATCGCTCGACCGCGAAGAGCAGCTGCGCGCGATCACCATTTCAGCAGAACTTTCGGACGATGTGGCGCTGCGCGACGGGATCGAGCGGATCGAGGCGGCAGCAGAACAAACTCTGCCACCCGACGTCGGACTGATCCCCTTGTCCGAAGCCGCGACGCTGGACGAGACATCCAGCGGCCTTGGCCTGGTGTTCGGATTTGCCATCGTAATTGTCATTTTGGTGTTGGCGGCCCAATTCGAAAGCTTTCTGTCCAGCCTGATCATCGTGGGCACCGTACCGCTTGGACTGGCCTGCGCCGTGTTCGCACTTGCGTTCACCGGTACCAGTCTGAATGTCTACAGCCAGATCGGTCTGGTGCTGCTGGTGGGCATCATGGCCAAGAACGGCATCCTCATCGTGGAATTTGCAAACCAGTTACGGGACGCAGGCTTGAGCGTCCGGGACGCGATAGAAGGCGCGGCCCTGCAACGACTGCGGCCGGTCATGATGACCATGATCTCGACGGTTCTGGGCGGTGTGCCTCTGGTGGTATCGACAAGCGCCGGGGCCGAGGCGCGTGTGTCTCTCGGCTGGGTGATTGTCGGTGGTCTGGGGCTGGCGACCCTGGCCACTCTGTTTATCACACCGGTGGTCTACCGGCTCATGGCCGGTTTCTCAGAACCACAGGCGGAAAAGAGGAGGCGGCTCGAAGCCGACCTTGCCGCGTGACCGGTATGACCCGCCTTGTCCCAAATTTCCGCATCCGCATCATGTTCGAGGCTTTCAGATATGGAGTATAATTTCATCTCGCGTCTGAACCATTGGGTCGCAGCCATCGCGATGATCGGGATGCTGCTCTTTGGCCTGTACCTTGAATATGGCGACTTGGCGCGTGAGGCACGCCGCCCGTTGATCGGCATCCACCGCTCAATCGGTGTCGTAGTACTGATCTTTGGCATCTGGCGTGTGTCCTGGCGCATTATGCAAGGTTTCCCCACTCCGGTGGCCGACATGCCTCGCTGGCAGTTCCGGCTGTCGAAAGGGGTGCACTGGAGCCTTTTGGCGGGCATCCTGATCATGCCGCTGTCCGGCATAGGCTTTACTGTCTTTCGTGGGCGCGATGTAGACGTCTTCGGCTGGTTCTCGATCCCCGGTGCGGCGGAGATACCCTGGATCGTCTCCCTGTCATCCGTGCTTCATCAATATGTCGGTCTGGGATTGTGCGCGATTGTGGTCCTGCACATTGCGGCGGCCTTGAAACATCACCTGGTGGATCGGGATCCGACGCTGCGGCGCATGATTTCTGGTCGCGCATTGAAAACCGGCACTGCGCCGTCAGACACGCCCTAGACCAACTTCCAAACCAAAACCCACGTTCACATCAAAGGAGACTTTAAAATGAACCGCATGACCGCAAAGGACTTTGATCAAGAGCTTCTCGATCTCTACGATTTCTATGCACACGGCAAGATTACGAAACGCGACTTTTTGGATCGCGCGGGGAAATTCGCCGTTGGCGGCGTCACGGCCATGACGCTGCTTGAACTGCTGAGCCCCAACTATGCCATGGCGCAGCAAGTTTCGTTCAACGATCCCGACATCGTCGCGGACTACATTATGTATCCGTCGCCGAACGGCACTGGCGATGTCCGCGGATATCTCGTACGCCCTGCCACCGGGGAGGGGCCTTTGCCATCCGTTCTGGTCATCCATGAAAACCGCGGGCTCAACCCGTATATCGAAGACGTCGCGCGCCGTCTGGCCAAAGCGGGGTTCATAGCGTTGGCCCCGGATGGCCTTACCTCTGTTGGTGGCTACCCCGGAAATGATGCCGACGGTCGTGAACTTCAAAGGACCGTCGACGGGGTCAAGTTGATGAATGACTTCTTTGCTGGCTTCGAACACCTGTTGTCGCGCGATGACAGCACGGACAGAGTCGGCGCTGTCGGCTTTTGCTATGGCGGCGGTGTTGTCGGCGCGATCGCAGTCGCATACCCGGAACTGGCCGCCGGGGTCCCGTTTTATGGACGGCAGCCAGCATCCGAAGATGTCCCGAACATCGAAGCCCCCTTGCTGATCCAGATGGGTGAGCTGGACGAGCGCATCAACGCCGGTTGGCCTGATTTCGAGGCCGCCCTGCAAGCGAATGAAAAAATGTACGAAGCCTATATTTACGAGGGTGCAAACCACGGTTTCCACAACGACAGCACACCCCGCTATGACGAGGCGATGGCAGAAATCGCGTGGGACCGGACAATCGGGTGGTTCAACACCTATCTTGCTTGACCTCAGTGATCGGCGGACGGCTCGGTTGGCCAGCCGTCCTCCCGTTGCTCTGCTCTGCTCAGTCTTCCAATCAGCGAGTTGATAGGGAAGGTTACTCTCAGGCCACTCAGCAATCCTTGGCTTCTGCAAACCATCGGAAAGTACTCAAGGTATCGGCTGGGACCGGCGTAACAAAGCGGAGAACTTCCCGGCCCGTGTGGGACACTGTCGGGCGCGCGCTGATATTGACCTGATACTGCTCTTGCGGTGCTGCTATCATGAAATAGCATGCCTTTGCGCACAGCTCAGCATATGAAGATTTGAGCTCGGAGCTGCCGAATGTTCCTGCGGCATGGCGCAGATCTAGGGCGGATCGTGACCTGCCGTTGGCGAGTCTACCTAGCCCTCCAACCTGACTGCTTATCTGAGAACTCACTGCCGTTTGCCTTCAAACAGGCTCCCGTCAAAGATCATGAAGCTCTGGCGCGGGCGCTCGGTTTGCTGGGCAATCTCCGTCTGGCGAATAATCTCAACCAGCTTGCTAAAGCGGCGAACATGGGCGCTCTTACAATGTCACCGGAAGTCGAGAAAGAGCTGATGACAACCTGCGCCGCTGTAATGGCAATCCGCATGGATTTGATGAAAGCGCTTGGCTACCAGGTCGAGGATGGAGAATGATCCTCAACGGCAACCAGCGCGGCGGCGGTCTCAAGCTGGCAGCCCACCTGATGAATGTACACGACAATGATCACGTTGAAGTGCATGAGCTGCGAGGCTTCACTGCTGAAACCCTCCATGGTGCGTTCCAAGAAGCTGATGCGATTTCCAAAGGGACAAAGTGTCAGCAATATCTGTTTTCTCTGAGCATCAACCCGCCAGAGACAGAACGGGTCTCGACGACTGACATCCTGGATGCCGTCGAGTGCGCGGAACGGAAACTCGGCCTTGAGACGATGCAACCCACCCTGTCACGTTAGCAAGAAGAACTGGAAGCCAGAAATCAAAAACTAAAAACGTAGCAGGAACAGCAGCGGCGGAAGCTACCCGAATTCGCAACTGGGGCGAGTAGCGCTGCAAGCTAACTTTGGAGGAAAGACATGTTAGGTTTTGATCAACCCCGTGGTCGTCCGCCACGCAGAACGCAAGGCAGGCGTGGTGCAAGCTCCGTCAGAAACAGAACTTCTTGAAGAGTTTGGAAATGACCTTGCTGAGCTGTCTATAGATGCAGAGATACAGCGGGACTACCTTGTGACACTTTGGAACATCATGGTGATATTTGCCGATCTCGGGTTCGGGCTTGGACCTGTTTGCCCAAAAGACGGGGAAAACCAGACACGAAAACTACCGGATCTGCGCGTCGATGTGCTATCCTTATTAGATCTTAAAGAGACGCCGCATGAAACAGTTGCACCCCGTTCAACCCACAATGATGAGGTGTAATCATGATCAATCCGACGGCCATAGCGCCGAAAATTAATTTTCAAAAACAGGCGGTTCTCTATACGCGCGTGAGTTCCAAGCGCCAGGTTGAAGAGGGCCATGGCCTCGAGTCGCAGGCGACGCGCTGCCAGGAATATGCGGATCGCAAAGGGTATCAGGTCATCAAGACATTCAAAGAGCGAGCGGTATCAGGCGGAACGCTTGATCGTCCCTCTTTCAATGCACTGCTGTCGTTCATTCGTGACCACGGATCAGATGGCATGATCGTTGTGATTGACGATATCAGCCGCTTTGCCCGCGATATTGAAAGCCACTGGGCGTTGCGCCGCACCCTGAAAGAGACAGGTGGGACGCTCGAAAGCCCGACGGTCAACTTCGGCGAAGACCCGGACTCGATTCTTATCGAGAATCTGCTTGCGTCGGTCTCGCAACATCAGCGTCAGAAGAACGCTGAGCAGACCAGAAACCGCATGTGGGCACGGACCATGAACGGGTATTGGTGCTTTCATGCTCCTGCCGGATTCAAATATGAAACTGTGCGCGGGCATGGAAAAATGCTGGTCCGCGATGAGCCCGCAGCCTCAATCATTGCAGAGGCCTTGGAAGGTTTTGCGTCTGGTCGGTTTGACACGCAGGCGGAAGTAAAACGCTTCCTTGAGAGCAAGCCTGATTTTATCAAAAAATATGCAACCCGGACCATTCGCTATGAAGAAGTGCGGCGTCTGATGGACCGGCCTCATTATGCAGGGCATATCGAGGTGCCGGAGTGGAATATCCGGCTGCGCAAAGCACAACATCAAGGCCTGATCTCCTTTGAGACCTACGAGCAGATACAGGCGCGTCTCAAGGAAGGGGCGCGTGTGCCGTTTCGCAAAGATGTCAGTCATGACTTCCCGCTGCGCGGCTTTGTGGTCTGCGCAGACTGCCATCACCCGATGACGTCCTGTTGGTCGAAAAGCAAAACCGGCAAGAAGCACCCCTATTATATGTGCTTCCAGAAAGGCTGTGAGAGTTACAGGAAGTCGATCAGACGCGATGTTCTGGAGCGCGACTTTGAAGCGCTACTGGGAGATCTAACGCCAGCGCCTGCCGTTCTCACCGTCGCGCGCAAGATGCTCGTGAAACTCTGGAACCAGAGAAAAACCTCAGCAGCGGTAGTGCGGACGGAGATATCCAGAGAAATCAAAGCGCTGGAGAAAAAGATAGAAGACGGTCTGGAAAAGATCTTGGAGATCGAAAGCACGACGGTACTCCGTGCCTATGAAAAGAAGATTGATCGTATGGAGCGCGAAAAACTTGTGCTCATCGAAAAACTTGAAAATGCGGGCCGCCCGCAGCACTCCTTTGACAAAATGTTCGAACTCGCCGCTGGGTTTCTCTCAAGCCCTTGTAAACTATGGGCTTCCGGACAGATCACCTTGCAGAAACTGGTGCTGAAACTGGCGTTTTCGGAGCGCTTGGCCTACTGCCGTAAGGAGGGGTTTCGAACCCCAAATTATACCTTACCGTTCAAGGCTTTAGCGGATATTTCGGGTGAGAAATGTTTGATGGCGGAGAGACAGGGATTCGAACCCTGGGTAGGCTTGCACCCACAACGGTTTTCGAGACCGCCCCGTTCGACCACTCCGGCACCTCTCCATAGTTGATTTCACTACGCTTTTCCTTTTTGGCCCGCAAGGCCCTTTGTCGGTTTTAAAACTGGTTTTGAGGTTTCCCGTTCTGGTCTGTTTTTGTTCCGTTCGCGTTGAGCGCGTTTTGCTTCAGCCTTTCGCATCTCCGCACCGGCGTATTTTTGGAGCCTGGCTTCAATCAAATGGCCGGTGACTGACATCCTCAAGCTGCCCACCGCCGCGCTTAGCTCGCCCGAACCGGTGTAGCGCAAGCCGTGAAGCTTGTATTTGTCGGCAATCAGCCGTGCGGGATGCAGGTCGAACCTGGCCTTCCAGCATTATGGCCCGTTGGCCAGTGTGGCGCCCGAAACGAACATCACAAAGATCCGAGTTCTGCGCGGTGCCCAAGCTGCCGAGCGAACCAATGAACAAGAGCTGGAGCCCGAGATATCCACGCTCATTCTGCGCGAGCCGTGCCCCTGCTGTGGTAGCCAAATGCGCATCATCGTGATCTTCCGTCGCGGCCAAAAGCCAATGTCGCGCGCGCCGCCACGGGAGCAGGCCGCATGATCCAATGTTTGACCCAACACGTCGATATACTTCGGATGTCTTCGGATGATCGGCCCAAACCGCTTGCGGCCCTGACCCAGAATGACAATCTGAATGGCCTTCGCAGCGTCCAAGCAACCGAATGCTTGCGATCAATGTGGCGAAAAGTGACTGCAGCAACCGTACCCAACACGGTCGACGCCGGGCTCGCGACAGTGTCAGCCCCAACCGACAAAGCGCTTTACCCCATAGTCCGAGTCCAGTCCCCGTGTCTTCCGCCGTCCGAGGCTTGTCAATGTGGGCTACCGACGGTGCACAACGGCAAAGCTGCACCTCGGCCTGCATCGAAAAGCCTTCAGGGGAGGTGAAAATCCTAGGCTGGCGACCTATGTCTACATATAGAGGCCGAAGGAGACACCAAGATGACCGCCCTGATCCGACGTTCCGCACCAATTCTGCTTGCAGGCCTGGTTTTCATGGCAGCTCTTCTTCCCGCCCGCGCGGCCGATCTCGACCGGCTGGAGGCCTTTCTCGAAGTCACCGGGTTTGACGTTGCACTGGAAAGTATCAAGCTCACGGCGGAAACCGCGCCCAGCATGATCGGCCTGGAGGCGAATGATTTTGGCGCGCAGTGGACAATGCTTGTCGAGGACGTCTTTGAAGTTGAGCAAATGCACGGGATGGCCCTCGATATCCTGTCGCAAACGCTGGAAGACGACCTGCTGACCCATGCGGTGGATTTCTATGCGTCCGATCTGGGGCAGCGGCTTGTTGTGGCGGAAAACGCGTCACATATGACCGAGGATGATGCGCTGAAATCAGAAGCTGGCGAGGCCATCGTCGCCGGGCTCGTGCAGCTTGGCTCACCACGGCTGGAAGAGCTGAAGCGGTTGAATGCGGCCACGGGGTCAGAGGATGCCGCCATTCGTGCGGTGCAGGAAGTGCAGGTGCGGTTTTTGATGGCGGCTGCGGGCGCGGGTGTGATTGAGCTGCAAATGGACGAGACGGACCTGCGTGAGACGCTCAAGACCCAGGAAGGTGAGATGCGGCGGAATATGCAGGTCTCGGCCTTATCCGGCTCGGCTTATACATATCAGGCGTTTTCCGACGACGATATCACGGCCTATGCGGATGCGCTGGAGGATCCGAAGATGCGCCAGGTGTATGAGTTGATGAATGCGGTTCAGTTCGAGATCATGGCGAACCGGTATGAGGCGGTGGCGGCGCGCATGAGCCAGCTGCGCCCCAGCCAAGATCTGTAGCCATGCGCGCGGTTCTGCTGGCGGCAGCCTTATGCGTTACGGCTTTGCCTGCCTGGGCGGATGCGCGGGTCACGGTGCTGATGGATGCGCTGCGCCTGCCGCAATTGATCGAAACGCTGCGCGAGGAAGGCCTGGCCGACGCGCAGGAGCTCAATGCCGATATGCTGGGCGGGCAGGGCGGTGCCTTCTGGGATCAACAGATTGCGCGTCTCTACGATCCGGTGGCCATTCGTGAGGCGTTTTTCACAGCGTTGGATGGGGGGCTCGACGACGCGGCGCTGGAGCGCGCGCTGGCCTTTTTTGACAGCGAGCGCGGTCAGCGGGTGACCGAGTTTGAGATCGCCGCGCGCCGGGCCATGATGGACCCGGACATTGAAGAGGCTGCCGCCGCCGCGTTTGCCGCACTGCCGGCAGACGATGCGCAGGTCGCGCAGGTGGTGGATTTCATCACCACAAACGATCTGTTGGAACTCAACGTGGCGCTGACCATGAGCACCAGCTACCAGTTTTCGCGCGGGCTCGCGGATGGTGATTTGCTGGAAATGAGTGACGAGCAAATCCTGGCGCAGGTCTGGGCCTCAGAAGACGCGCTGCGCGCCGATGCAGAGACTTGGCTGAACGGCTATGTCCTGCTCTCGCAACAGCCGCTTGGCACCGATGATATTGACGCCTATCTCGCTTTTGCAAAGAGCCCGGCGGGCCGCGCGCTCAACGCGGCACTCTTTGCGGGGTATGAAGCCACCTTCACCAGCATCGCGTATGGCCTCGGACGGGCGGTTGCGATGAACGCGGTGGTTGACGATATCTAGCCTGATCAGGCTTGACATCGCGCCGCTGCTGGTGCAATTGGCGGCTCTGTAGATGAGGTCCGGTTCGCCGGGCCTTGTTGTTTTTCAAAAATCACTCTGATCAGAGTGCGCAGTTCGAGGTGGCGGGAACGCCAAAACACCCGCAAGGCGGGGACCACAGGACGCGGGTAAGAGCAAAGGAAATGCTATGTTTGCGGTCCTGAAGACCGGTGGCAAGCAGTACAAGGTTCAATCGGGCGATATGCTCCGGGTTGAAAAACTGGCTGCCGACGCGGGTGAAACCGTTCAATTCAATGAAATTCTGATGCTGGGCGGCGACAAGGTTGTTGTCGGCGCCCCCTTCGTCAAGGATGCAGGCGTTCAGGCCGAGGTCGTTGACCAGGTCAAGGGCGAGAAGGTCATCAACTTCGTCAAGCGCCGCCGGAAGCATTCGTCCAAGCGCACCAAGGGCCACCGCCAGAAGCTGACGCTGGTCAAAGTGACGGACATCCTCGCCTCAGGCGCGGAGAAGTCGGGCGTGAAGGCGGCGATGGGCGCGGGCTCCGTGTCGGCCAAGGCCGTCGAGGCCGCGGCACCGGCTAAGAAGGCCGCACCTAAGAAAGCCGAAGCCAAGGCCGAGGCTCCGAAGGCCAAAGCCGCACCGAAGGCGGATGCTGCTGCGGACGATCTGAAAAAGCTCAGCGGTGTGGGCCCCGCGCTCGAGAAGAAGCTTCTCGAGGCTGGTGTGACCACCTTCGCTCAAATCGCAGCATGGACCGAAGAGGACGTTGCTGCTATGGACGAGAAACTGTCGTTCAAAGGCCGGATCGAGCGGGAAGGCTGGATCGAACAGGCCAAAGAATTCAGCAAAGGCTAAGGAGAGACCAGATGGCACATAAAAAAGCAGGTGGTTCATCCCGCAACGGTCGCGATTCCGCGGGCCGCCGCCTTGGCGTGAAACTCTACGGTGGTCAGCAAGCGATCCCCGGCAATATCATCGTGCGTCAGCGCGGCACCAAGTTCTGGCCGGGTGAGGGCGTTGGCATGGGCAAAGACCATACGATCTTTGCAACCGTCGATGGCGCCGTGACCTTCCACAAGGGTCTCAAGAACCGTACGTTTATTTCGGTCCTGCCGGTGGCGGAGGCCGCTGAATAAGCCCTTTCCCAAGGACATGACACATTCAGGGGGATCGGCGACACCGCCGGTCCCCTTTCTCATTTTTGCCACACCCATGTGTTAGGCTACACCGATGTCAGAATGCATCCAGACCGACCGCCTTGTGCTGCGCCCCTTCAGGGACGCGGATGTGTCGCGTGTGGCGGAGCTGATCGGCACCTTGGCGGTGTCGCGTTGGTTGACACGTGTGCCGCATCCCTATTCGCACGACGACGCGCGCGGCTTTTTTGCCCGCAACGCTCAAGACGACTTGGTTCGGGCAGTGACGCGCGCAGATGACGCGGCAGATGAAGTCATCGGGTGCTGTTCGATCCAGACCGAGCTTGGGTATTGGTTGGGGCAGCCATTTTGGGGTCTCGGCTACGCCTCGGAAGCAGCGAAAGCGCTGGTGGATCGCTACTTCAGCAGATGTCAGGCTGATCTGCAGTCGGGATACATGCTGGGCAACGCCGCGTCGGCGCGGGTTCTATCGAAGCTTGGGTTTGCGCCCACAAGGATTGATCCCGCAGAGTGTCAGGCCACGCGGACACCGGTGAACCTACAAAAAGTGACGCTGTCGCGCGAGACATGGGAGGCGCGCGCATGAGTGTGGCCGTTGCCTCTTTTGCGGTTTTTGCCGCGTCTCAGGTCGGCACACCGGGACCTGCGAATATGGCGCTGATGGCCACGGGTGCACGCTATGGCTTTCGCGCAGCGCTGCCCTTTGTGGCCGGTGTGGCCCTGGGCAAGCAGCTGGTGATCTGGCCCGTGGGCTTTGGCCTGATGGAACTGGCAGAGCAGGCGCCTTGGGTTTTTGAAGCGCTGAAGTACGCCTCCGCTGCCTACATCATCTGGCTGGCCTGGCGCGTCGCCAACATGCGCCTCGGTGCTCCCGCGCAGGCGGGAGCCGCCCCGGGCTTCGCGGCTGGTCTGATCGTGCACCCACTCAACCCTAAGGCCTGGGCGATGATTGTGGGCGGATTCACCGCTTTTGTGGCCCCGGGCACGCCCGCCATTGAGGCAACAGCAACCATTGCCGCTGTATTGCTCGCCTGTCAGGTGCTGCTGCATCCGCTCTGGACACTTGCCGGTGAGGCCATCGCCCGTACCGTGGCGGGAACGGCGGCGGAACCTTATCTTATGTGGAGCCTTGCGGCCCTAACGGTCGCATCGGTGTTGTTCGTACTGTTCGGAGGAGGGACATGACGATGGAAATGGAGAAAATCACGCTTCAGCCCGCGGTTGAGACGGAGCGCTTTGTGCTGCGCCCCCTGCGCAAATCCGATATGGGGCCAATTGAGCTTTACGGCGGAGACAAGCGCGTGGCGCGCATGACCACCTCCATTCCGCATCCCGTGCCGCCGGGCATGACCGAAGCCTTTGTGACCCGCGCCATGGCGGATGAGCGGGACGAACATGTCTGGGCCATGGATGGCACCATCGCCGGCGGCTCCGAGTTGATGGGCGTGATCTCTCTCAAGGCGATGGACCGGGAGCAATCCGAGGTCGGCTACTGGGTGGCACCACCCTATTGGAACACCGGGCTCGCCTCCGACGCGGTGCAGGCCCTGGTCGAGGCCAACCCGATGGGGAACACCACGATGTTTGCCAGCGTGTTTCAGGACAACCCGGCCTCGGCGCGGGTGCTGACACATTGCGGGTTCGAATACCTTGGTGACGCGGAAAGTTTCAGCTTGGCGCGTGACACAACCGTGCCAACCTGGACGTATTTGCGAAAACTCTGATTGAGGGCGCGCGCGCGCCGGGCTAGGACACTGTCCATGAAGTTTCTGGATCTCTGCAAGGTGTACATCCGCTCTGGCGCGGGCGGCGGCGGCTGTGTCAGCTTCCGGCGCGAAAAATACATTGAATACGGCGGCCCGGATGGCGGCGATGGCGGTACGGGCGGCTCGGTCTGGGCCGAGGCGGTCGACGGGCTGAATACGCTGATCGACTTCCGCTATCAGCAGCATTTCTTTGCCAAGAATGGCCAGCCAGGCATGGGCCGCCAGCGCACCGGTAAGGACGGTGATGATATCGTGTTGCGCGTGCCGGTCGGCACCGAGATCCTCGATGAGGATCAGGAGACGGTGATCACCGATCTCACCGAGGTCGGCCAGCGTGTGCAGCTGGCGCGCGGTGGCAATGGTGGCTTTGGCAACCTGCACTTCAAATCCTCGACCAATCAGGCACCGCGCCGCGCCAACCCGGGGCAGGACGGTGTGGAGCGCACGCTGTGGCTGCGCCTCAAGCTGATCGCCGATGTCGGGCTGCTGGGGCTGCCGAATGCGGGCAAATCCACCTTCCTCGCGGCCACATCGAATGCGCGGCCCAAGATTGCGGACTACCCTTTCACCACGCTGCACCCGAACCTGGGCGTCGTAGGTGTCGACAATGCCGAATTTGTGGTGGCCGATATTCCCGGTCTGATCGAGGGAGCCTCCGAAGGGCGGGGCCTGGGCGATTTGTTCCTCGGCCATGTGGAGCGCTGTGCGGTCCTGCTGCATCTGGTGGATGGCACCTCCGAGACGCTGGCAGACGACTATCGCACCATCATCACCGAGCTGGAGGCGTACGGTGGAGACCTGGCCGCAAAGCCCCGCATTACAGTGCTGAACAAAATTGACGCGCTGGACGACGAAGAGCGCGCGGATGCGGCCGCCCGGCTGGCCGAGGCGGTTGGCGGGTCGGTGATGCAGATGTCGGGCGTCGCCAAGGAGGGCGTGACGGAGGTGCTGCGCGCCCTGCGGGCGGAGATCGACGAGGACCGCCTGCGCCAGAAGCCCGTGGCGGAGGACGCCCCGTGGCATCCCTGACCGCCGCCGGGCGGATCGTCGTCAAGATCGGGTCGGCCATTCTGGTGGACCGGGAGACCGGGGCACTGCGGGCGGGTTGGCTGACGTCACTGGCTGAGGATATCGCCTGGTTGAAAGCGCGGCAGGTGGATGTGGTGTTGGTCTCCTCCGGCTCCATCGCGCTGGGGCGTGGGGTGCTGGGGTTGGGCGCACAGGATCTGCCGCTGGAGCAATCGCAGGCTGCGGCCGCCGTGGGGCAAATCCGCCTCGCGCGCGCTTATGAGGAAGTGCTGGCCCCCCATGGCATCACCACCGCGCAGGTGCTTGTGACGCTGGAGGACAGCACCGACCGCCGCCGCTATCTCAACAGCCGCGCCACGCTGGAGCAGTTGCTGTCGCTGGGTGTCGTGGCCATCGTGAACGAAAACGACACCATCGCCACCGATGAGATCCGCTTTGGTGACAATGACCGTCTCGCCGCCCAGATCGCCGTGACCGTCGGCGCGGATCAGCTGATCCTGCTGTCTGACGTGGACGGGTTCTACTCCGCCAACCCCGCCGATGACCCCACAGCGACACGGTTCGACACCATCGACCGGATCA
This sequence comes from Roseobacter cerasinus, assembly GCF_009811755.1. Taxonomy (GTDB): domain Bacteria; phylum Pseudomonadota; class Alphaproteobacteria; order Rhodobacterales; family Rhodobacteraceae; genus Roseobacter; species Roseobacter cerasinus. The sequence goes on along the minus strand of NZ_BLIV01000001.1, from coordinate 75,545 downwards.
CCGGCGAGATTGAGCAGATGGCGGGCGATGCGGGCTCGGGCCTCTCCAAGGGCGGCATGAAGACCAAGCTGATGGCGGCCAAGACGGCGACGGCAGCGGGCTGTGACATGGCGATCACCGAAGGCTCGCCGCTGAACCCGCTGCGGCGCCTGCACGACGGTGCGGCGGCCACATGGTTCACCGCGCAGACCGATCCGCAGGCGGCGCGCAAACGTTGGATCGCGGCGATGAAGCCACGCGGCACGATCACGCTGGATGCCGGGGCCGTCACCGCGTTGCGTTCCGGCAAGAGCCTGCTGCCCGCGGGCGTCGCAGCTGTCTCAGGCGGGTTTCAGCGCGGCGACGCGGTGGCCATCGCCGATGGCGCAGGCCATGTGCTGGGCCACGGGCTCTGCCGCTATACCGCCGAGGAAGCGCAGATCATCAAGGGCCGCAAGTCGCAGGAGATCGAGGGCTTGCTCGGCTACCCGGGACGCGCCGCTTTGATTCACCGCGATGATATGGCACTCTAGCCGCCAGCGCGCATCGAATTTCAACCATACCGTGCAGAACGGGGAGGGGTCGCCATGAAAGACTTTGACAACATCCACATGCTGATGGCCGATATCGGACGCCGGGCGAAGGAGGCCGCAACGGCGCTTGCCCATGCGGATGCGGAGCAAAAGCGCGCGGCCCTGGTCTCGGCCGCCAATCATGTCTGGACCAATCGCGCGGAGATCCTGGCGGCGAATGAAAAGGATCTGGCCTTTGGCCGAGAGAAGGGGCTGACGGATGCGATGATGGACCGTCTGGCGCTGGATGAGGACCGTCTGGCGGGCGTGGTTGACGGGCTGCGCGCCATCGCCGAGCAGCAAGACCCTGTGGGAGAGGTCATCGCTGACTGGACGCAACCGACGGGCCTGCATATTCAGCGGGTGCGGACCCCGCTTGGTGTCGTTGGTGTGATTTACGAGAGCCGCCCCAATGTCACAGCAGATGCGGGCGCGCTGTGCCTCAAGGCGGGCAACGCGGTGATCCTGCGCGGCGGCTCTGAAAGCTTCCATTCTTCGACGGCGCTGCATGATTGTCTTGTGCAGGGGCTGCGTGATGCGGGCCTGCCCGAAGACGCCATTCAACTGGTGCCCACGCGCGACCGTGCCGCAGTCAGCGAGATGTTGACCATGACCGACACCATCGACGTGATTGTACCTCGGGGCGGCAAGGGCCTTGTGGGGCTGGTCCAACGCGAGGCCCGTGTCCCTGTCTTTGCGCATCTGGAAGGCATCGTTCACATCTATATCGACAAAGCCGCTGATCCGGAAACCGTGCTGAAAGTGGTGTTGAACGCCAAGACCCGGCGCACGGGGATCTGTGGCGCGGTGGAATGCCTTCTGATCCATGAAGATGTGGCCAAGACGATGGGCCGTGGTCTGATCCTTGCCCTCATCAACGCAGGTGTTGAGGTGCGCGCGGATGAGGCGCTTGCGGTGATCGAAGGCACCATCGCCGCCACAGAAGACGACTGGGGCCAGGAATACCTTGATATGATTGTTGCGGCCCGCACCGTGCCCGACCTGGATGCGGCCATGACGCATATTCGCCGCTACGGCTCAAACCATACCGATTGCGTGCTGACCGAAGATGCTGAGGTGGCAAAGCGCTTCATGACAGAGCTGGACTCAGCCATTCTCATGCACAACGCCTCCACGCAATTTGCCGATGGCGGCGAATTTGGCATGGGGGCGGAGATTGGCATCGCCACAGGCAAGATGCACGCGCGCGGCCCGGTTGGGGCGGCGCAGCTGACCAGCTTCAAGTACCTTGTGACCGGTCAGGGCGCTATTCGCAGCTAGGATGTCTGCCTTTGCAGAGGGCGCGCGCTGCGCGTGTGCTGGCCAGATGCTTTAGAAGCGCAGCTTAATGCGCGTCTCAGATATCTCTGTGGTCACACGCCGCCCGTCGTCGTCCGCGACAAGCGGCAGCAGGGCAAACTGGACCTGAGCCGGGCGCAGGCCCTCCGGCGTATCTTTTGTGGCAAGAATGGACCATAGCGGCTCGTCCACGTTGAGCTTGTCCGCCTGACCGTGCAGCATCCACACCTTGTCTTCCTGACTGACCTCGACACGTCCGCCATAGGGCATTGCGTTCTCAAGGCAGAGCAGCGCCAGAAACGCCATGCGAACCTCGCGTCGCGGCTGCGGATCGAGCGGGCCCCAGGCGACGGTCAGGCGACCGCCCTCCATCAGGTCATCGAGGATGGACATCACCTCCGCCCGGCCCATCATCTGCTCGCCTGCCGCGCCAAAAGCGATGCGGAAAAACCGGATCCGGGCGCTGGCGTTGCCGACGCTCTCCTGTATGAGATCGATCTCCGGCCCGGGGGTGCCGCCCGCCATGCCCAAAAGCTCCAGCCCGTTGTTGATCGCGCCAATGGGCGATATCAGGTCATGGCAGATGCGACTGCCAATCAGCGCGGCAAGGTTAATATTGCTGTGACCCATCTACTGTCTCCTGCGCGAAAGAGGTGTTGTGGAAGATTTGAACGCGATCCTGTCCCCCGGCATGCTGGTGCAGCATCCCGACCGTCCCGAGTGGGGCACCGGGCAGGTGCAAAGCAACGTAAATGCCCGGGTCACAATAAATTTTCCTGACGAAGGGAAGATTGTCATTGATAGCACTCGCGTCGCTCTTATCCCGGTATTTGATGGATGAAGAACCTTGCCAAAAGGTTAACGGCCATATCCCGATTGTAAACCACGCAGGCCGAGTTGCGTTGCGCGCGGGCTCAAAATTAACTATGAGCAGCGAAGATTTCCCGGCCACAGAAAGACCCCATACGCATGGACGCCCAGCCCAAGCCCGCCTTTCAGGTCCGGCTTGCTGAAACCGAAGAGGACCTGAGGGCGGCGCAGCGGCTGCGCTACGCTGTCTTTGTGGAAGAGCTTGGCGGCAGCGGCGGTCTGGTCGACCATGAGAACCGGCTGGAGAAAGACCGGTTCGACCCGTTTTTTGACCATATGTTGCTGTGGGACACCGCGCGCGGCGCGGTTGTCGGGGCTTACCGCGTCATGCGAGACGATCAGGCGGAGGCTGCGGGGCAGTTCTATTCGGCGGACGAATATGACTTGTCGGTGCTGCAAGGCTCGGGTCGGCGCCTGTTGGAGCTTGGGCGATCGTGCCTGCACCCGGACTACCGCGGCAGCAGTGCGCTTTTTCATCTGTGGACGGGGCTGGCCGACTACATCAGGGTTCATGAGATCGAGATTCTTTTTGGCGTGGCGAGTTTTCACGGCACGGATGTCGCGGCTTTGGCGGAGCCGCTGTCACTGCTGCACCACCGTCACCTGGCGCCAGCAGACCTGCGGGTCCGGGCGCAGGCCGAAGCATTCCAGCCCATGGACCTGATTGATACATCTGTTCTGGATACGAAGCGAGCGATGCTGGCCGTTCCGGCGCTAATCAAAGCCTATCTGCGCTTGGGCGGTTTTGTGGGCGAGGGGGCCTATGTGGACCGCGCCTTCAACACCACGGATGTGTGCCTTGTCCTCGATACCGAACGGATGAACGCGCGACAGGCGCGGCTGTATCAGGGAGGTGCGGCATGAGCACCACCTGGTTTGGGGATGCCGAGCCGCCCAAACCGCGCCTGACCCTCTGGGGCGGCGTGCTGGTCGTGCTGCGCGGGCTGCCGCTGGCGGTTGTGGTGTTCGGGGGGCTGGCGCTTCTACTTCTGCTGCGGTTGTTTGAACGGCCACTCTACGGGGCGCACAGACCGCTGACGCCCGCCATCACCGTCTTTGTCTGTCGCGCGGCGCTGCGGATCATCGGGCTAAGGCTGCAGGTGACGGGTCGCCCCGCAAACGGGCAGGGGGCGGCGGTGGCCAATCATTCCAGCTGGCTGGATATCTTTGTGCTCAACGCCTCCAAGCGGATCTACTTTGTGTCCAAGTCCGAGGTGGCAGGCTGGCCGGGGATCGGCTGGCTGGCGCGTGCGACGGGCACAGTGTTCATCGCGCGCAATCGGGCGCAGGCCAGCGCGCAGGCAGAGCTGTTCAAACAGCGACTGAGTGCCGGACACCGCCTGCTGTTCTTTCCCGAAGGCACCAGCAGCGATGGCCAGCGCGTTCTCCCCTTCAAGACCAGCCTCTTTGCCGCTTTCTTTGCGCCGGAACTGCGCGAGACGTTGCAGGTGCAGCCGATCTCGGTCACCTATACGGCACCGGATGGCGCTGATCCGCGGTTTTACGGCTGGTGGGGCGGCATGGATTTTGGCAGCCACCTTCTCACCATGCTGGCCTGGCCCAAGCACGGCAGGGTGCATGTGATCTACCATGACCTGCTTAAGATCGCGGACCATACTGATCGCAAAACTCTTGCCGCAGCCTGCGAAGTGCAGGTGCGCGCCGGGTTCGACACGCACCGACCCACCGTCGTCGGATCAGTGGAAAAAGGCTGAATCCGGCACCAGATCAAGCCCGTCGCTGTCGGGGCCCCATTCCATCATCAGACAGGCCGTGCCCTTGCGCTGGAAATACGTCGCCTGAAGCGGGTAATATCCCGCCTCGGGCACCGCGACCTTGATCTCTCCGGCATAGCCGCAGGCGTGCACCTCATCATAAAATCCGACGATCTGACCGCCGATGCTGATCTCAAGCCCGTCGTTGTTCAGAAAGTCCAAAACATAGGTGCCCGGTGCGTCGAACTTGATATAGCCCGAAATGTCGGCTGCGACCTTCGTTGCCTTGCCGGAGGTCAGCGTGTCATCGCCGTCCGTATTGTCGTCATAGGACAGACCGGCCAGCGGCGCACCATGCACACTCTTGCGGCTCAGCGCTTCGCGGGCATCCGCGACGGTGCGCACGTCACTTGGGAAGGCATAAGCAACAGCGAGCCCGGGGCTCAGGCTATCCGCTGCGGGCTGCGGATCAGCAGGGCTAAGTTCAACAGCCTCTGCGACAGCCAACCCAGGGACAAGAAAAAAGACCGCCGTGGCGGTTGTGCGAAGAAAAGTCATGGTCACTCCCGGTTTTGATCGTTGATCATCCGGACCTCTGCGGGTCCGGTTACGGAGATCCTAGTGTCAGTTCCTTGTTGGAGGCAAGTGTGCCGCGCTTCGGTTCGGTCACTTCTTGGCTTGCAATGGCATTTGACGTCTTGCGGTCAGCGCCAGCCTGACCTATACGGCGTGCACTGAAACCCGCAGGCGGGGTTTGGGCCTTTTGGGGGAGACATCCTCAAAGGTCCGCCGGTTGGCAGAAATCTGTCATGCCCCCGCCGAGGATAAAACCGGAAAGGTAGACACGACATGGCTCTTCCAGAGTTCACCATGCGCCAATTGCTTGAGGCAGGCGTACACTTCGGCCACCAGACGCAGCGTTGGAACCCCCGCATGGGTCCGTTCATCTATGGCGCGCGCAATGGCATCCACATCATGGACCTCACGCAGACCGTTCCCATGCTGGACGCGGCGCTGAACGTGATCCGCGAGACGGTCGCCAAGGGCGGCAGCATCCTCTTCGTTGGCACCAAGCGTCAGGCGCAGCAGCCGATTGCCGAAGCCGCAGAGAAATGCGCGCAGTACTATATGAACCACCGCTGGCTCGGTGGCACGCTGACCAACTGGCAGACCGTATCCCAGTCGATCAACCGCCTGAAAGCGATTGATGAGCAGGCGGAGCAGGGCTTTGCCGGTTTGACCAAGAAAGAGCGTCTGGGCATGGAGCGTGACCAGGGCAAACTGCAGGCCTCGCTTGGCGGTATCCGCGAAATGGGCGGTCGTCCGGACCTGATCTTTGTCATCGACGTCAAGAAAGAAGCGCTGGCCGTGGCTGAGGCCAACAAACTGGGCATTCCGGTTGTGGCAGTGGTCGACACCAACTGCCCGCCCGATGGCATCGACTATATCATCCCCGGCAACGACGACGCGGCACGGGCCATCTCGCTCTACTGCGATCTGGCCTCCCGCGCAGCGCTTGACGGTATGTCCGCGCAGCTGGGTGCGGCTGGCGTTGACCTGGGTGCGATGGAAGAGGCCCCCGTCGAAGAAGCGGTCGCCGAAGCCCCCGCTGCCGAAGAGGCCCCGGCGGAAGAAGCACAGGCCTAAGGCCTGTCACACGCATGACATATGGGGCAGGGATGACCTGCCCCGTGAACGAGCTGGCACAGACCGGGCATCCGGCCCGGCTTTATTAAAAGGAGCACCTCAGATGGCGATCACAGCATCTATGGTCAAGGAACTGCGCGACACCACCGGCGCAGGCATGATGGACGCAAAAAAAGCGTTGACCGAAACCGACGGCGACATGGAAGCGGCGCTCGACTGGCTGCGGACCAAGGGTCTGGCCAAGGCAGCCAAGAAATCCGGCCGCACGGCGGCGGAAGGTCTTGTGGCGGTGAAGGTCAATGGCGGGCACGGTGTGGCCGTGGAAGTCAACGCCGAGACTGACTTCGTTGCGAAGAACGCTGAATTCCAGGAAATGGTTGCAGGTATTGCTGATGTGGCCCTGTCTGTTGCGGATGTGGATGCGCTGCAAGAGGCGGATCTGGGCGGCAAGAGCGTTGCCACTGTGGTGACCGACAAGATCGCCACCATCGGCGAGAACATGTCCGTGCGCCGCATGTCGGCCATCGATGCAGAGAGCGTCGTGTCCTACGTGCACAACGCGGCCGCCCCAGGTATGGGCAAGATCGGCGTGCTGGTCGGCCTGACTGGTGGTGATGAGGCGTTTGGCAAGCAGGTGGCGATGCACATCGCGGCTGTGAACCCGGCGTCTCTGTCCGAGGATGATCTCGACCCGGCGGTGGTTGAGAAGGAAAAGCAGGTTCAGATGGACATCGCGCGCGAAAGCGGCAAGCCGGAAGCGGTGATTGAGAAGATGATCGTGGGCCGGATGAAGAAGTACATGTCCGAAGTGACGCTGCTGAACCAGTCCTTCGTGGTGAACCCCGATCTGACCGTGGGCGAGGCCGCAAAGGAAGCGGGCGCGACGATTACGGGCTTTGTGCGTCTGGAAGTGGGCGAAGGCATCGAAGTGGTGAAGGAAGACTTCGCCGCTGAAGTGGCCAAGGCCGCCAAGGGCTAAGTCGCTCTGGATATCAGACGAAGAGGCGATGGGTTTCCATCGCCTTTTTTTTGTTGCGCTATGGAGATGATCCGCTGTGCTCTTTGACGGGCGAAGCGCCCTTCCCCCCATCGAAGGGGGGCGGGCGCTGCCCGGCGCTGCCCGCCGGGGGCGCGGGGTGTCGGCTGTCGGAGATAAGACGCGGGCGGTCAGCGGCTGAGATGCGCTTTCATGGCTTCGAGCGCCAGAACATAGCCATGGGCGCCGAAGCCGCAGATCAGGCCGATGGCGACCTTGGCAATGTAGGAGTTGTGCCGGAACTCCTCACGGGCGTGCACATTGCTGAGGTGCAGCTCGATTGCGGGGAGCTCGACGGAGGCAATCGCATCCATCAACGCGATGGAGGTGTGGGTATAGGCGCCCGCGTTCAGGATGATCCCGTCCTGTTGTCCCTTTGCGGCGTGGATCGCGTCGACCAGCGCGCCTTCGTGGTTGGATTGCGCAAAGCTGACCGTGCAGCCAGCGGTCTCGGCCCAGTCCTGACACATGGTTTCGATGTCGGCGAGGGTTGTGTAGCCGTAGACCTCGGGCTGCCGGGTGCCCAGCAGGTTGAGGTTCGGGCCGTTCAGAACAAGGATCGCGGTCATGGGGCACTCGCAAGGAAAGGTCTGATGTTCCATAGACCTATGCGCTGCGGCCTGTCCAGCCACAGCGCATGCCTGAGGGGTCTTACTTGCGCCTTGCGCGCCAGGCGCGCCAGAAGCCGACGCCAGCGCCAAGGGCCGCGACGACCCAGATGGTGAGCGGTGGCAAGATCGAGACGGCCACCGTTTCATGATGCGCCAGCGCGGGGCCGGCAAGGAGCATCAGGGGAAGCGCATATCTCATGGTTGACCCTCCACATGGGCGTGTTTGGCGTGCAGGAAGCTGCGCAGATCCAGCACATTCTTGGCGTCAAGCGAGACGTAGACAAAGCCCATGTTGGTGCGCTCGGTCACCATCTCCCCCGGATAGGGCAGGTAGCTGAGCTCGCGTGAGCCAAAGGAGGGCGAGGCGGTGCCCACCTGCCATTCGGTACTGAGCGAGACATCAACCAGTTTCATGCTCGGGCCGCCATCCGGGGCAGGGCGTTCCTGCGGGACGCCAGCCAGTTTCAGATAGGCGGTCTTGTCCTTCGCGGCGATAAAGCCATCGATGAACTGTTCTGCCAGCACCTGCAGATCTGCCGCTTCATCCTCGGGCTTGAGGTGGCTGTGCAGGTGGTCGTGGGCATGGTTGTGGCCGATGTGGCCGTTAACGATATCATGTGGCATTGGACCACCGCTTTCCTTCGAACTCGCCATGGGGGATGGTGACGGGCTTGTCGATATGGGCCTTGTGCTTGCCCAGATTGCCGGAGGCCACGAGGCTGCCCAGCACATCGACGATCACCCGTGTGCCCATCAGAGCGGTGATGTCAGAGGTGTCATAGGGCGGCGAGACCTCAACCAGCTCCATGCCGCAGATGCCTTCGGCCGCCACCTTGGACGCCAGCGCCAGCGCCTCGCGCGGCAGGAAGCCGCCCGGTTCGGGCCAGCCGGTGCCGGGGACAAAGCCGCAGTCGATGCTGTCGATGTCGAAGGACATATAGACCATGTCCACCCCGTCCCAGGCCATCTCCAGCGCCATCTCGGCGGTCTTGTCGATGCCCATCTTCTCCATGTCGCCCATGGTGATGATGTTGGTTTCGCGCTCGCGGGCGACCTTGACCGCCTCGCGCGGGACCTGCCAACCGCCGATGCCCACTTGGACGAGGTTCTTGGCAGGCACATTTGGGAGCAATGTGGAGTGAAACCAGGGAGTTGTATGCATACGTTCATCCAGATCTTTCTCCTGAATGTCCGCATGGCGGTCGAAATGCACGATCCCGATTTTCTTCGACGTGCATTCGGCGATGCCACGCACGCAGGGAAAGCCGATGGAATGGTCGCCGCCGATCATGATTGGCAGGCTGCCGGAGGAAAACACGTGGGAGACCGCGCGGCTGATCTGGTCGAAAGACTTCTCCAGATTGGCCGGAATGGTGAAAACATCACCTGCATCACAAAGCGTCATCTGCTCGCGCAGATCGACGCCCATTTCGTAATTATAGGGCGTGTAGAGCGCAGAGATCTTGCGCACACCCTGCGGCCCAAAGCGTGTGCCGGGGCGGTAGGTTGTGCCACCGTCAAAGGGGATGCCCAGAACCGTGGCATCGTAGTCCTTCACTTCGGTGACATCTTCGGTATAGGGCGCCTTGAGGAAGGTGTTGATGCCCGCGTAATGCGGCAGCTCGCCGCGCGCGAAGGTGGGGATGGATTTGTCTTCGATGCTGTCGGCGCCTGTCAGCCCCATGCGCAGGGCCCAGCGGCGCTCTTCATCCCAGCGACCTTCGGGCAGATCGGCTTCGGCCTTCATCGAGCGCCAGCCCTGCAGCCTTGTCAGATCCGGGTGGTGGTGACGGCGCTCATCATGGGCCAGGCGCCGGTGGGAGCGGCTGCGCTCAGGTGGGGCGTAGAACATGTGTGTCTTCCTTTATGCGTTGAAATGGGATGCCGCCGTCGCGGGCATCAAAGTCGTAGGTGATCGTCGCGCCGTTGAGATTGGGGTCTTGCGGGTCCCAGCGGGGTTTGTCGAAGACAAGCACGCGGTCGCCGAGCTTGAAGCCTTCCTCAAGGTCGTGGGTGACCATGAAGACGGTCATGCCGGTCTCCGCGCGCAGCTCCTGCAGAAAGTCGTGCATGGAGAGGCGCGTGCCGGGGTCCAGCGCGCCAAAGGGTTCATCGAGCAACAGGATGCGCGGCTTGGCGGCAAGCGCCTGGCCGATGGCGAGGCGCTGCTGCATGCCGCCCGAGAGCGTGGCGGGGAATTGATCTGCCACATGGTCGAGGCCGATGCGTGCCAATGTCTCATCCGCCCGGGCTCGGGCGGCCCGCGCTTCGGTGCCAAAGAACCGGCCCCAGCGGGACCGCAGGCTCTCGCCCGCGACGATATTCTCGCGCACGGTCATATGCGGAAAGACGGAGTAGCGCTGAAAGACCACACCGCGGGCCAACCCCGGCTCGCGCGCAGGTGGGGCGCCCGCCACGCGGATCTCGCCCTTCGTGGGCGTCTCTTGCGCCAGCAGCAGACGCAGGAAGGTCGATTTCCCACAGCCCGAGGCCCCGACGATGGAGACGAATTCGCCTTCCTCCGCCGTGAGGTTCACTCGCTCCAGGATCGGGCGGGACCCGTAGGAGAGAAAGATATTCTCAGCCGTGACAAAGCTCATAGCGTTGCCTGCGTCCAGGGGAAGAGGCGCTGCGAGAGCTTGCGCAGGGTCAGGTCCATCAGGAAGGCCAGCAAGGTGATCCAGATGACATAGGTCAGGATCACATCCATCGCTAGGAAGCGGCGCACGAGGAAGATGCGGTAGCCCAAACCCTGTTCGGCGGCGATGGCCTCCGCCGCGATCAGGAACAGCCAGGCTGGGCCCAGCGACAGGCGCACGGCTTGGATGAGCCGGGGCAAAAGCTGGGGCAGGGCGACGCGCAAGGCGATGACGAAGGTTGAGGCCCCAAGGGTTTCGGCCTTCACGATCATCTCGCGCGGGATTTCAAGCACACGGGCCGAAAGATCGCGGATCAGAAAGGGCAGGATACCCACGACAATCAGCACCACTTTCGACAATTCGCCCAAGCCAAAGACAATGAAAAGGATCGGCAGCACGGCCAGCGGTGGGATCATGGAGATCACGGCCACGAACCCCGCAAGCGTCGCGCGGACGTAGGGCAAAAGGCCAATCAGCAGCCCGAGGATCGTGGCAAGGGCCGCCGAAATCCCGACCCCAAGCAGCAGGCGGATCAGGCTCGCGCCGGTGTCATGCCAGAACAGGATGCGCTCGGACCGTCGATCAGGTTCCGTCAACAGCCGCTGCGCCGTCTCACCGATCTTGCTCAGCGAGGGCATCAGCTTGTCCGACGGGTTCTCCGCCAGCCGCGCCTCCGATCCCAGCGCATAGGCCAGCAGCAACAGCGCAAAGGGCAAGGCCACGAGGACCGTGCGCAGCACGATGTCCGGATTCCGGTTGATCAGCCGCATGGCCTTGCCCCTGCCGTCCGCTTACAGCGCGCCGTCGGCGGCCATCTGCATATAGGTGGTGTCAAAGCGGAACTGCACGTTGCCCGCATCCCCGGTGGTGGACCCATCGGGGTATTCAATGCCCACAAAATCCGCCGAGGGCGCGCCTTCGCCCAAGATCCCTTTGTCAAAGAGGAACTCGGCCACGTTCACCATCGTGTCCGGCAACGCGCTGCTTTGCGTGAATTCGACCGCGTCGGCGGGGGTGTAGAACATCTCGGTGCTGTCCAGCTGCGCCTTGTAGCCCGCCAGATCGGTGCCGGAGGCTTCGGCCATCGCGGTCAGCACCTCTTCGTCGCCAGCAGCCATCAGCCCCATGACCTCATACCAGGCTCCCGCCATGGCCTTGCCGAAGTTGGGGTTGGCCTCCAGCACCTCGGTGTTCACCACCATGAGGTCGATGATCTCGCCGGGGATGTCGGAGCTGTCAAAGAGCTTGGTGGCCGACGGGTCTTCGAGAATGCTGGAGACCAGCGGGTTCCAGGTGACCACGGCTTCCACATCCGGCGTGGCGAAGGCGGCAATCATATCGGCATCGGAGGTGTTGATGACCGAGGCCAGATCGGATTCCTTGAGACCCACGCTGTCGAGGCCCCGCGCCAGCAGGTAGTGTGAGACCGACAGCTCCACCAGACTGACGGGCTTGCCTGCCAGCGACGCCAGATCGCCGTCGCCTTTCACGATCACCGCGTCATTGCCGTTGGAGAAGTCTCCGACAATCAGCGCCGTGGTGTCGACACCACCGCCCGCGGGAATGGACAGCGTGTCCATATTGGTGGCTGAGACACCGTCGAACGCACCTGCCGTATACTGGTTGATCGATTCCACATAGTCGTTGATCTGCACGATCTCGACGTCGATGTCGTATTTCTCGGCCCATTTGTCCATGATGCCGCTGTCTTCGAGATAACCCCAGGGCATCCAGCCCACGTAGATCGACCAGGCAATTCGGAAGTCGGTTTTTTCTTGAGCCACCGCAAGAGGGGCGGTGGAAATCATCAGAGCTGCGGCCCCGATCAGGGCGTGGCGAAGAATGGGCATAGAACGACCTCGTTGCAACGTTCCGCCGAGGACGAGGGTGCGAGGGGGTCGTGGCGGAACAGGAGAAATCGACCGGGTCTCATGCGCAGTGCTCTCCCGGGTTTTTATCCCGCCGTGTACCGGGGCGGAGTTTGCCGCCCCAGCGTCATCTCTCGGACCGGACCCTATGCCATGATGGCGCAGCGGAACCCTAGATGACCTGCGCTGTCAGGCTCCGGGCAAAGCGGTCTGGTGTTCAACCCGGACAGGTTGACGTAGCGAGAAAATACTAAAAATTGCCCAACTTGAAGCCGGAAATGCGGCGGAAAGCCTGATTTTTAATCGAAATCGGTGTGGCCTTGGCTATCTAACCCAACAATTTCCGGTTGAGGGATCCACAGCAACGCCTGAGACAACGTCAGTGATCCGCCAGCGCAATACTGGATGTGGACGCCATAGGTGGCACGGGTGTTATGGGGCTCGATGTGATCGAGAACCAGATTGAGACCCAGGTGCTGATCTCCATCGAGACTGTCATCGGCTCAAACGATGGTGACGTGATCGTGGGCGGCGAGGCGCGGGTGCCTCCCGTCGAAATCGACGAGCTGCGGATCGGGCAGGAAACACGGATGCGCCTGTCGGCTTTCGCGCGGGCGGATGTGCCGGAAGCGATGGGTCAGCTTTTCGACATCTGGGCGGATGCGCTTGAGGATGACCGGACGGGTAATCCCTACTATCTGGCACAGGTCCGTCTGGATGCTGAACAGCCGCATGAGGTCGCTGCACTTGATCTTGTGCCGGGCATGCCTGCGGATCTGTTTGTCCGCACCGGCGAGCGGACGGTGTTTTCTTATCCGGCACAACGCATTCGGGACCGCCTTGCAAGACCGTTTATCGAGTGAGCTCGCAGGGGTTTTCGACCCAGCCAGGTGGGTAAGGGGTGCCATCCGTATGTGGTGAAGTTGGTACGTGGTAAGGCTGTGGGTCAGGGCTCTCTCTCTGGCCCACAGACTGTTCTTGAGTGCGTTTAGCCGTCCACTCGGATGCGCGCATTCGTCGGATCATAAGGGCTGTCCTCGACGATCTCGGCTGGCCAAAGCTGGTCAAACATCTTCACCTGCAGCTTGGTGCCCGGCACCGCCAGATCGGGCGTCACGTACCCCATGCCAATGCTCTTGCCGAAGGCCACCGAATAGCCGCCCGAGGTCAGACGTCCGACACGGGTGTCCCCATTATACAATGCCTCTCGCCCCCATGGGTCCGCATCCTCCGGCCCGTCGATCAGCAGCGTGACGCATTTAGAGCGCACACCCGTCGCCTGCATCCGCGCCTTGCCATGGAAATCCTTGCCGAGGTCGACAAAGCGCGGCAGATCCGCTTCCAGCGGTGTGGCATCGCGGCCCAGCTCCGTCCCGAAGGCGCGATAGCTCTTCTCCTGCCGCAGCCAGTTCTGCGCCCGCGCACCTACGAGCTTCATTCCATGCCTGTCTCCAGCCTTTTCCAGCAAATCGAAGAGATAGTTCTGCATTTCCATCGGGTGGTGCAGCTCCCAGCCAAGCTCACCGGTATAGGCCACCCGGATGGCGTTGACCGGGCACATGCCCAACTCGATCTGACGGGCGCTAAGCCACGGAAAGCGTTTGTTGCTCAGAGCAGTCTCAGGATCGGCATCCTTGATCACTTCTTTGAGCACGTCACGCGATTTCGGCCCGGCGATGGCAAAGACACCCCATTGGGTGGTCACGTCCTGAATGCCCACCCATTGGCCCTCACTTGTCGGGTTCCAATCGTCAATCGCCTTGAGCAGGTAATCCTGATCATATTCCGTCCAGGCACCGGCGGAGACAAGGTAGTACTCATTCTCCGCCCAGCGTATGATCGTGTATTCGGTGCGCGTGGTGCCATGCGACGTCAGCGCATAGGTCAGATTGATCCGACCAATGCGAGGCAGCTTATTGCAGGTGAAATGATCGAGGAATTCCGTCGCGCCGGGCCCGAAGAGCTTGTGCTTGGTGAAGGCGGTGGCATCGATCAGCCCCACACCCTCGCGGATCGCCTTGGCCTCTTCGACCGCATATTGCCACCAGCCACCGCGCCGGAAGGAGCGCGCGGCATGGTCGCTAAACCCTTCTGGGGCATAGTAATTTGGGCGTTCCCAGCCGTTGACCCAGCCAAACTGCGCGCCGCGGGCCTTTTGCCGGTCATAAGCCGGAGCCGTCCGCAACGGGCGGCAGGCGGGGCGCTCTTCATCAGGGTGGTGCAGGATGTAGACGTGATCGTAACATTCTTCGTTCTTGCGCGCGGCGAATTCAGTGGTCATCCAGTTCTGGCTGTAGCGTTTGGGGTCGAGCGAGGCCATGTCGATCTCAGCCTCTCCCTCAACCATCATCTGGGCAAGGTAGTAGCCGGTGCCGCCCGCTGCGGTGATCCCGAAAGAGAAGCCCTCGGCCAGCCACATGTTGCGCAGACCAGGAGCCGGGCCAACCAATGGGTTACCGTCCGGCGTGTAGCAGATGGGTCCGTTGAAATCATCCTTTAGCCCGCAGTTCTCGCAGGAAGGGATGCGGTGGTTCATGGCCATATACTGGCCTTCGATGCGCTCCAGATCGAGCTGGAACAGATCGGCGCGGAAGCTGTCGGGCACGCCGTATTCAAACCGCGCAGGCGCGTGTTTTTCATAGACCCCCAGGATCCAGCCGCCGCGTTCCTCGCGCACATAGGATTGCGCGTCGGCATCACGGATCACCGGGTGCTCGACGTTGCCTTCGCCGCGGAACTTCACAAGCTCCGGATCCTGATCCATGACAATGAACTGGTGCTCCACCGGGATCGCGGGGATCTTGATGCCCAGCATCTGCGCGGTGCGCTGCGCGTGGTTGCCGGAAGCGGTCACGACATGCTCTGCCGTGATGACGACCTGCTCATCGGTTGGCACCAGATTGCCGCCCTTTTCGGTCATCTTGGTGGCCGTTACTTCCCAGTGCGTGCCAGTCCAGTGGAAGGCATCGGCTTGCCATTTCCGCTCGATCATCACGCCCCGTTGCCGCGCCCCCTTGGCCATCGCCATGGTGACATCGGCGGGGTTAATGTAGCCGTCCGTGTGATGATAGAGGGCGCCTTTCAGGTCTTGGGTGCGAATGAGCGGCCATTTCGCTTTGATCTCATCGGGCGTCATCCACTGATAGGGCACACCGCAGGTCTCAGCGGTAGAGGCGTAGAGCATGTACTCATCCATGCGCTCCTGCGTCTGCGCCATGCGCAGGTTGCCGACGACCGCGAACCCTGCATTGAGCCCGGTTTCCTCCTCCAGCGTCTTGTAGAAGCGAATGGAGTAGTCGTGGATATGCGTGGTCGCATAGGACATGTTGAAATAGGGCAAGAGGCCCGCCGCATGCCAGGTGGAGCCGGAGGTCAGCTCGTCCCGTTCCAGCAGCATCACATCGTCCCAGCCCGCGCGTGCGAGGTGATAGGCAATCGAGGTACCAACGGCGCCGCCGCCGACAACAAGGGCTTTGACTTGGGTTTTCATGGCTCAGGCTCCGTCACGGGGATGTTGCGCAAGCTTTAGCGTGTGGGGGACAAAGAGCAAAACTGCGCCCGACCGGTCATAGCGGGAAAGCGACATGGCGCAAGCGGTGGCCTGAAAGCCCACCGAACCTGCTTGTCGCAACCGGATGTGCTGGCAGGTGGGGTGGGCTTTCAGGCCACCCTTTGCAGCAGATCAAAGAACCTTGCCGGGATTAAGGATATCTTGGGGGTCCAATGCGGCCTTGATGGTGCGCATGACATCCGTGGCACCGCCCAGTTCCTTGTCGAGATAGGGCCTCTTGCCCTGGCCGATCCCGTGCTCGCCGGTGCAGGTGCCACCCATCGAGATCGCAAGCTCGTTGAGCCAGATGACAAACTCGGCCGCCTTTGTGACCTCCTCGGCATTCGACATATCGACCAGCGGGGAGACATGGAAATTGCCGTCGCCTGCATGCCCGACAATGGGGGCGATCAGGCCGAGTTCCGCCACGCGGGCCTGGGCTGCGGTCACACACTCCGCCAGTTTCGAGATCGGCACGCAGGCGTCCGTGGCGATGCCTTGGGCGCCGGGTCGGTATTGCAGCATGGCGGGGTAGGCGTCGTGGCGGGCTTTCCACAATCGATTGCGCTCTTCCACCGTGGTGGTGGCGCAGTAGCCATGGCCACCCTGATCTTCGGCCAACGCGCCGAAGATCTCCGCCTGTTCGACCACGCCCGCCTCGGTGCCGTGGAACTCCAGCAGCAGCAGCGGGGTTTCGGGCAGATCGAGCTTGGAGTGCGCGTTCAGGGCCTTGACCATCACGTCGTCCAGAAGCTCGATCCGCGCCACCGGCAACCCATACTGAATGACCGAAATCACGGTCTGACAGGCGGCATCCACGCTCGGAAAAGAGCAATGCGCCGAATTTATCGCCTCCGGAATGCCCTGCAGCTGCAGCGTAATCTCGGTGATCAGGCAGAGCGTGCCTTCGGAGCCCACCAGCAGGCGCGTAAGGTCATAGCCTGCGGAGGATTTGCGCGCGCGGGTCCCGGTGCGGATCACGCGCCCGTCGGCCATGACGGCCTCGACCGCCAGCACATTGTCCTTCATTGTGCCGTAGCGCACCGCGTTGGTGCCCGACGCATTGGTGGCCGTCATCCCGCCCAGCGAGGCGTTGGCGCCGGGATCAATGGGGAAAAACAGTCCCTGATCGCGCAGATGCGTGTTCAGCGCCTCGCGCGTCACACCGGGCTGCACGCGGCAATCGAGATCGCCCGGGTTCACCTCCACCACCTGATCCATCTGGCTGAGATCGACGCAAACACCGCCCGCGGGGGCATTGACATGCCCCTCCAGCGAGGTGCCGGTGCCATAGGCGATCACGGGCACCCCATGCTGCGCGCAGATGCGCACAATGTCGGACACCTCCTGTGTGCTATGTGCAAAGACCACCGCATCGGGCGGCTGGTTCTCGATCCAGGTGGTGGTATGCCCATGCTGTTCGCGGATCGCGCGGCCCGTCTGAAATCGTTCGCCGAACTGCTGTTTCAGCACGCCAAGCGCGGTTTCGATCCCGGGCTCGTTGCGCGGCAGGCTTGCGTGTTTGACCATCTGTCCCTCCCAGGCCGGGGCTATTGCCCCAGCGCAATCCCTTCGCGGCGGGGGTCAGCCCCGCCTTGCAACCCGTCGCCGATGGCGATGGCGTGCAGGCCGGAGGTCAGCGGGCGGCTGCCCACCTCATACCCCATGGCCGTCAACGCCTCGGACAAGTCTTCCGCTGCGGTGCTTTCTTCCACGTCATAGGTGCCAAAGCGGTTCACCGCATGTGGAACCGACAGGGCCTGTTGCACATCCATGCCCCAGTCGAGATGCGCGATGATGCTCTGCGCCACATAGCCGATGATGCGGCTGCCACCGGGGCTGCCGATGGCCAGCACCGGGGTGCCGTCCTTCATCACGATGGTCGGCGCCATGGACGAGCGGGGGCGCTTGCCCGGCTCCACCCGGTTGGCAATCGGCACGCCATCCGCATGGCTCTTGAATGAGAAATCCGTGAGTTCGTTGTTCAACAGGAACCCACGCACCATCAGGCGGCTGCCGAAGCCGTTTTCGATGGTTGTGGTCATCGAGGCCACATTGCCTGCGCCATCCACGATCACGAAATGCGAGGTCGAAGGCAGCTCGATGGAGGCATCGTCGGCCCAGTTCAGCGCATGGTCAAAAGCCGGGGCGCCCGGAGCCACCTCTGACAGCGCGTCGTCACCCGCAAGCAGCTCAGCCCGCTCCGCAAGGTAGCCCGCGTCCACAAGCCCCTCGGTCGGGACGGGGACATAGTCGCTGTCGGCCATATAGCGGCCCCGGTCGGCAAAGGCCAAACGCGAGGCGTCGCCGATCAACCGGCGCACCTCGGCGTCCATGGGTCCGGCGGAGAGGTCATAGCTCTCCAACATGCCGAGGATCTGCCCGACCGTGAGCGCGCCGGAGGAAGGTGGCCCCATTCCGCAGACATCATGCGCGCGATAGCTCACGCAGACCGGCGCGCGCTCCTTCACCTGATAGATGCTGAGATCGACGGTTGAGAGCACGCCGGGGTTGCCCTCGGCCCCGCGCACGGTGTCGACGATGTCCTGCGCAATCTCGCCGGTATAGAAGGCGCGCGTGCCGCCCTCCGCCATGGCGCGCAGCGTGGCCGCATAATCGGGGTTTGTCAGCAGTTCTCCCGCTTCCAGTGGCGTGCCACCGGGCATGAAATACTCCGCTGTGGCCGGGAAGCGGCCCAGACGCTCCTGATCGCCCTCGATCAGACCGGCAAGGCGGGGTGAGACGGCAAAGCCTTCTTCCGCGCGCGTGATGGCCGGGGCCAAAAGCTCCGCCCAATCCAACGCGCCCCAGCGCAGATGCACCTCTTCCATCAGAGCCGGGGTGCCGGGGGTTCCAACCGACAGCCCGCCCACCACCGCGTCAAAGAACTTCAAAGGTTCGCCATTGCCGTCCTGAAAAAGACGCGGTGTCGCGGCCAAGGGGGCCGTTTCGCGCCCGTCGAGCGTGGTCAGCGTGCCGCTTTCCGCATCATAGTAGACAAGGAAAGCACCACCCCCGAGACCTGAGGATTGCGGCTCCACCAGCCCCAGCATCGCCTGCAAGGCCACCAGCGCATCCGCCGCCGTGCCGCCCTTGGCCAGCACATCGGCGCCCGCCTTCACGGCCCATGGGTTGGCCGCCGCCACCATCCAAGTCTCAGCCTCGACCGGCGTGCCTGCGAATTTCGCCTCCAGAGCGGCGGCCACCTCAGGCGAGATCGCCTCGAAGGCACCTTGTGTGGCGGCTTCGGGTTGCACGGCATCGGCAGCCTGTTGCGCCGCCGCAGCCGTTGCGAGGAACAGGGCCGCGCCCGTTGTCAGTAGATGTCGCATGGTCTCTCCACTCCTTTGGCTGGTGTCTAAAGCATCGCGGGCACAACCTGATCGGGTGGTCTGTGCCCATCGTCGAAGGTCTTGATATTGATGATGACTTTCTCGCCCATCTCGATGCGCCCCTCGCGCGTGGCGGAGCCCATATGCGGCAAGAGCACGACATTGGGCAGCTCGCGCAGGCGCGGGTTCACATGGGTGCCGCGCTCGTAGACGTCGAGGCCCGCGCCCGCGATCTCGCCTGCGCGCAGCATCCGGGTCAGCGCGGCCTCGTCAAGAACTTCGCCGCGCGAGGTGTTCACGATCACCGCTTCGGGCTTCATCAGTTTCAGCCGCCGCGCGTTCATCAGATGGAAGGTCGAGGGTGTGGCCGGGCAGTTGATGGAAATCACATCCATGCGCGCGACCATCTGGTCGAGGCTCTCCCAATAGGTGGCTTCCAGCGCCTGTTCGATCTCGGGGCGCAACCGCCGCCGGTTGTGATAATGCACTTGCATGCCAAAGGCGCTTGCCCGTCGCGCCACGGCTTGACCGATGCGCCCCATGCCGAGAATGCCCAGACGCCGCCCGGCGACGCGCCCCCCCAGGTACGCCGTGGGCGCCCAACCATCCCATGCATCCGACTGCATCACATGCAGACCTTCCGGAATCCGGCGCAGTACGGCGAGCAGCAGGGCCATCGTCATATCGGCGGTATCATCTGTCAGCACGCCGGGCGTGTTCGAGACCAGCACACCACGCTGCCGAGCTGTTGCCACATCGATGTGATCGACACCCGCGCCATAGTTCGCAATGAGCTTCAGCCGGTCACCCGCCTGGCTGATGAGGGCAGAATCAATCTCATCCGTGACCGTGGGCACCAGCACATCCGCCGTTTTCAACGCCTCCGCCAGATCAGACCGATCCATCGGGGTGTCATCGTCGCGCAGCCTGACATCGAAGAGCTCCGACAGCCGGGTTTCAACCTCCTCGGGTAACCGTCGCGTGACGACAACACTCAACCTCTGCTTCGCCATTTTGCACCTCCCCGGACTTGGCGCGGCGCGCCCTTTCGTGGCATGGTGGCCGAGATGCGGGCGAGGCACAAGAACCTCGCGGCGTCTATCGGGCAATTTGCGAAGAACAGGCACTGTCATGACGAAATTCCTATCCGGGTTGCTCGCTGCGGCGATGGCCCTGGGCTTGAGCGGAGCCCCGGGCTTTGCGCGTGAGACCGGCAAGGTCACGAATCTGCCATTGCCGCGGTTTGTGTCGATGAAAGCTTCGGAAGGGAATGCACGTCGGGGGCCATCTCTCACGCACCGGATCGACTGGGTCTTCAAACACCGCGACATGCCACTGCAGATCATTGCGGAGCATGGTCATTGGCGCCGTGTGCAGGATCGGGACGGGCAGGGGGGCTGGGTCCACTACTCCCTGCTGTCGGGCGTGCGCACGGTGATTGTGCAAGAAGACATGCTGCCCTTGCGGATGCGGCCTGACCCGGACGCGCCGGTGAATGCGGCCCTCGAAAGCGGCGTGATCGCCCGGCTTGGCAAATGTGGCCCCGAGTGGTGTCGGTTGCGCTCTGGCGGGTATCGCGGTTGGGCTCCGAAGGCGCGGCTCTGGGGCGTTGCCCCGGACGAGATCCGCGACTGACGCCGCCGGGCTGTTGCAAGGGCACTGGATGCGGGGCAGGATTGGCCTCGCGCAATAGCACCCGGAGATGCAGGGGAGTATAATGCAAGCCATTGGCTATTCCCGATTTGGCCCCGCGTCGGAGGTTCTCTCGGTTGTCGAGTTGGAGACACCCGCACCATCCGCCGGTGAGGTTTGCGTGGAGTTGGCCTTCTCGGGCGTAAACCCCTCCGACGTCAAGGCGCGCGCGGGGGCACGGCCCGGAGCGACGACCCCTGCCTTCCCACTTATTGTCCCTCACAGCGATGGGTCGGGCGTGATCGTAGCCGTGGGGCCGGGTGTCGACCCTGCGCTCATCGGGGCGCGCGTGTGGATCTGGAACGGTCAGTGGCAACGCGCCTTTGGCACCGCGGCCAGCCATATCACGCTTCCGGTCGCGCAGGCCATTGCCTTGCCGTCGGAGGTGTCGCTTGAGACAGGGGCCAGCCTCGGCATCCCGGGTTTGACTGCGGCCCATGTGGTGTTTGGTGGTGGAGATGTTGCGGGACAAACCCTGTTGATCCACGGCGGTGCGGGAACGGTCGGACATCTGGCTGTGCAACTCGCCGCATGGGCCGGGGCCCGGGTGATCGCAACGGCGCGCGGTGCGGGTCTTGCCCGCTGCGCGGCTGCGGGCGCAGATGTTGTGCTCGACTACACAGCCCCGGATCTCGCCGAGCAGATTTTGGCTGCCACTGCTGGTGCGCCGATTTCCCGCATCATCGAGGTCGAATTTGGCATGAACATCGAGACCAACGCTGCTGTGATTGCCCCCAATGGCACCATCGCAGCCTATGGATCCGCGCTCAACATGACACCAAGCCTGCCGTTCTACCCGCTGCTCTTCAAAGCTGTGACCATCGATATTGCGCTCATCTATCTGCTGGACAACACGGCGCGGCAGGTCGCGACTGCCAAACTGCACGCCGCATTGCGCGCGGGCGCTGTGTCGTGCCCGGTTCAGTCGGTTTTTCCGCTTGCCGACACAGCGCTGGCGCATGAGGCTGTCGAACGGGGGCAGCGATCTGGCGCTGTTCTGATCGATGTGGCGCGATAGCGAGGTGCGGCAGGCCTGCGCGCACTGTGGGTCGGTGATCTTGTGGTTGAAAACCTCCTCAGTGCGATCTATTTTCCGTACAGAGCGCGTGAGTGCTGTGATGAGGGTTTTTTGAAATCAGGACTTGCACACAGGTCTTCAGACGCTTATTCAGCGCGCGTTGTTGGGATGTAGCCAAGTGGTAAGGCAACTGTTTTTGGTACAGTGTACCGTAGGTTCGAATCCTACCATCCCAGCCATTTTTACTTTTTGTGTGTCGTCCGGCATGAATCCCAACTTGTCCGGTAAGAAAGCCAACTTTTGTCGGGCAAGAACGCGACTTTCAGCAGGTTTGGTGGATCTGACCTAAGGCCGTTGGCCCAGTTGACGGTTTTCCTCTTTTACAGGAACAGCTGTTAGAAATTCGGTCAGGTTGCCTTGGATCCGGCACCCAGGGCGGATTCCGGACTTTCGCTGCAGGCGCTGTATGGTCTCAACAGCCTTGCCAAAGCGGACCTTATCTCTGGGAAAGCGCGTAAGTGTTTCTCCTGAGACTCAAACGTTAGCCAGCGTTCCAATTATCATCAGCTTCTTTATAGCCGTCGAAATACACGTTCCTGCGATCCGCCAGCGCAATTGAGCCATTCGTATTGCGGTCCGTCCAATAGTGGCCAATGAGCTGGGTTGGCGGCCTGCCAATGACCTTGTATCTAAAACTCCCGTAGTGAATTTCACTAATTCCGGATCGTAGGTGGATACTTGGGTCACTTTGATATGCGCCGTAGACGAAGGTTGTACCGTCAGTTTGGATGTCAAAGCTTGACGCAACGAGGAACGACTCGGCTTGCTCAGTCATCAACCTGATCGACATTGAGCTAAATGTCTGTCGAATGACTGCAAAACCGTCGACAGCAGCAACAGGCTCCTCCGAACCCGGAGCTTTGTAAGACGATTGGAGAGAAACCCGCCAAGTTCCGTTCAGGTCCGGACGCTTAACGAATTTATGTACTGGCCAGATCTTCCAGATGTATTTATCAAACAGCCATAAACATGAAGTGATTGCAGCCAGAGTTAGGGAATAGGGTTGCGCGTGTTCCCACGTGAGCTCGATACCAAGCACCCAAAGGAACCCTCCCCAAACCACAATGGCGATGATAAGAAGTACTGAGACTGTCGTCCTATTGAGCAATGCGTAACCCATGTTTGAGCATCTGAAACAAACCTTGCTCCAAATACATCAAAGCGGCGAACCGTTCCACCCGGCGATCTTAGTATTCGCATCTGGCTCAATTTCCGAGGTAGATTGTATTCCGATGCCAAGAGATCCAGTGCCAGAAGTAGGACAGCGATTTGGCGTGACTTTCATCAAAGACCTTGAAACTGCCCTCCATATCAACCCAAGTATCCATGATGGCGCTATCGTATTCCAACGAAACCAGCAGGATGAAGAATACTACCTGTCAGCATGGTCCATGCGTATCGTAAGCCGGCACACACCGTCATCGTCCATGCCAAATCTAGGTTCGGCTCACAACAGTACACTTTCGCTTTCGATGGCAATGGCCATAGATGCGTGCTGCATACTTTCAACAACAAAAGCTGTCTTCTACGTCGAAGGTCGCGCTACAACACTGGTGGCAAATTAGGAGAGCCAAACCTAGCGACCTGCACTGTTCCAATACCGGCGCATGGATGTGAGAGTGTTCCTAAAGTCACTCCCGTTCCAACAGACGTCGGAACCGTCACGCACAAGATAATACCGCTCGTTCGCGCACAGCAAATCTGGGACATTGCAACGCTCAAGCCAATAAAGCGCGTTCTCTATCGTTTGCTGGTGCGTTGCAACGAAGTGTTCGTTTGGCACGTTGTAAAGCATACCTTCTAAAAAGTACGATGGAGCCACCCCATCATCAATATACCCGTCACTGACCATCGATCTACGCATGTTCTTCAGAACGCGGACATTTGGTTTGAACCGATTACTTGTCGCTTGGTGCATTGATGTACAGTTGCTCATGTGCTGATGAGGGTAGTTGATGATCTTGTCACCGTCCGAGGTCCAAAAGCAGATTCCTTCGTGGAATTTGGGACCGCCCATCGCGGGGTAGGAAAAGTATCGACGGTGTTCAGCACATGCGAGAACATCGGCGTCGCGACGGCTGTTACTCCCAGGGACCGCAATGGCCTTATTGCCTGGCGTGACTCCACTTCCGAAATTCTGACGCAGCCAAGAGGTTACCTCATCCTTAAACTGATTTATTGAGTATTCAGCAGGAATTCGGTTCTGTTCGTAGCGCTGTTTCTCATCTGTGCTTAGCTCATCGATATCGCTATAGAAGACCGAAGTTAGGCAGATAGCGATGTCGACATCACTTTCAGCCCAGACATTTGTGTTGTTTCCGTATGAACCCTGAAGAAAGATGTTAAAGCTCCGATTGGCGTATGGCGCCTGAGCACTCTCTAGAACAGTTTTGATTGTTTGATAGGTCGCCGCTGACTGTTGCACCGAACCCTGATGTGACCATGTCTCAAGTTGGTCTTCTGAAATTGCCATTATTATACCTTCTCCAAAAGCAGTTTGCGTACCTCAACTTCACGTCGCGCAAACGATTCCGCGCCCTGCTGGCGCAGGAGGTTCAATTTCTTGGGGTCATGCTCAAACATATCCGTCGCCATTTCTGGCTTGTCAAAGGTGTCGCTGATCCGAACTGTTGGCACGTTTGAGTAGAGCAAGCGCCTGAGTTGGTCCATTGATGCGGTGTTCACCTCGAGTGTCTTCTGAAGTAATTGGACCGGAAGGAAGGTGTTGATCCGGCGAGCAATAAATCCACGCTTCGGCTCTGGATACTGGCCACATCCCAAAGGTAGTAGACGACAATTCTCAGGAGCATACCCGAGCGCAACTGTCGCATCGGCAAGCGCATAGAGTGATGGGTTGTTGGCACAATAGCCGCCGTCGAACAGTTCAACGACGTCACCAGAAGCCGTTTCTAAGGTTTTGATCTCAAAGAACGGGTATGCCGAGCATGAGGCCTCAATAGCATCCGCCAAACTGCATCCGAAACCTGGAACAAAAGTGGCTCTTCGACCGTGGGCTTGCGTTTCCATACTCTTGAAGATCATCGGCGTCTCAAGTTGCCACCTAGTCGATACGATGCCGAGACCGGTCAGGACTGTATCGAAACCTATGGATGTGACCCAGTCGCGAACGACCCGTGCATACTGGCGTGTCGAGATATGCAGACGCTCGTGGAAGCGACCGGGCCAGAGGTATTCGGAGCCGACCATGAGCTCGTCTTCCATCCACTTCTCGACCGAGGCCCGGGTGCCTTCAGAAATCTCAAAGCGCGCCGGTTTCTGCGTTTTGCTTTGCAAGACAGAAGCGCGTTCTTTGATTTGGCCTGATGCCATTACATCGACGACTTTCATCTTCACCAGATCACAGCCGCGGAGCTTGCTGTCGATCGCCATGTTGAACAGGGCGAGGTCGCGATGGTTTTCGGCCAGTTCAAGTCGAACCCGGATCGTCCAGACGTGTTTTGGTTTCAGCGGCCGCTTCTGACCCACAATGCGCCCCTTGTTCCATGCAGGGCGAAGCGCGCGAATGGCTGGCAGGTTTGGTGTTTCCATGACTGATCCTCCGATCCGCCATGCCCTCCCACAACGACAACCCGACGTTGACCGGGTCTATGTATCACATGATGCTGCGCTGCCTCGGAGATCGACAGAGATCCCAAACTCACCGATGCTGCGCCTAGCGCGAACTGGAGCGATGCGTCCAACGCCGACATTGGCTCGAGTACAGGCCGCCAGTATATCTACGGCAAGACCTAGAAACACCTTAGTCGAGGCAATTGATAAATTCCCGAACCAGCTTCAAACGTACACGGTCTTTGGTTGCAATCAGGTAAGTCTCGTGATGCCGGTCGAGCTCTGCGATAGGGATCTCGACCGCTGCGTTTTTGATTAAGCTGCTGTCCCGAAGAAAAACGGCGACGCCAACGCCTTGCAGAACCGCCTCATACATCAGTGGAAAGGTCGTCATTGTCACAATCCGCTGCAATGCGATCCGATGCGTGCGGCACGCGTCCTCAAGAACGCGTCTTGTGAGCGATCCTTTCTCTGGAACAATGACCGTTTCCACCTCCAAGTCTTTCAGCGAAACGCTGTCTCTTCGCGAAAGCGGATGTGCTAGAGGGCAATAAAGGACGTAATCTACACTTTCGATTGGGATCCGTTCCCAAATCTCCGACGCGGGCGGGTCTGTAATCAGCGCAATATCAGCGAGCCGATTTCGGGTCATCTGGGTTGCGGTCGACCAGTCATACAAACTGAAACTCACCTCAATATCCGGGAACCGGCGCAAAAAAGCAGCGATCAGGCGGAGTGCCGGCTGGGGCGCATTGCCGATTACATTCAAACGGCCGCTTCTCATGGCGTTAAAGCCTTCCAGGCGTTCGGAGACTTCTGCCTCTAACGCGGCCATGCGATCGGCAAGATCGTAGAACTCTTGCCCCGCTGGCGTAAGCTCTACCCCATCGCGTCCACGGCGCAAAAGGAGAGTGCCTGCGGCCTTTTCAAGGTTACCGATGTGCTGCGTCACTGTGGACTGGGTGACGCCCATTCGCGCCGCCGCCGCAGAAAAGCTGCCTTCGCGGACGACATAGGCAAACGCCACAAACTGATGGTGGTTTGGCCGCATGCGGTCCCCTTTCACGTAACCCATAGAACCCATCGGTTTCACTAATATGACGTCACAAAAATGTGGTGCAGCGCTCATACCCCTAAGGCGGACCTCGGGGGGA
Source organism: Roseobacter cerasinus (assembly GCF_009811755.1). Lineage (GTDB taxonomy): Bacteria > Pseudomonadota > Alphaproteobacteria > Rhodobacterales > Rhodobacteraceae > Roseobacter > Roseobacter cerasinus. Next base: position 48,933 of record NZ_BLIV01000001.1, on the reverse strand, counting down.
ATCGCATGGCTGGCTTATCGATCAATTCGATCACCAAACGCTTCGGAGAAACCGAGGTGCTCAGGGATGTCACACTGGACATTGCGGATGCGGAGTTTGTCTCGCTTGTTGGTCCCTCAGGCTGTGGCAAGTCGACATTGCTGCGGATCATCGCGGGGCTTGAGGATCCGACTGGCGGCGAAATTGCCATTGATGGCGAGGCCGTCACGGGCATGCGGGCAGCGGATCGAAATCTGTCGATGGTGTTTCAATCCTATGCGCTTTACCCGCATCTGACCGTGGCCGAAAACATCGCCGTACCGCTTCGGATGCGGTCGCTTTCGGCAGGTCAACGGCTCCCCGTAATCGGGCCATTCCTACCCGGTTCGAAAGACAAGCGCGCCGAGATCACGGCAGCAGTGAAGGACGCAGCTGAGATGCTGGAGATCGGCGCGCTGCTGGATCGCAAGCCTGGGCAACTGTCGGGCGGGCAACGGCAACGCGTGGCATTGGGGCGCGCGTTGGTGCGCAGCCCGGCGGCCTTCCTGTTGGATGAGCCGCTGTCCAACCTGGACGCCAAACTCCGCGTGCAAACCCGCGCTGAGATCGCGCAATTACATCGCCGGCTGAATGCAACCTTCATCTATGTCACCCATGATCAGGTCGAAGCGATGACCATGTCTGATCGGATCGCGGTGATGATGGATGGGGAGATCCTGCAATGCGATTCCCCGAGCATCATCTACGAAGATCCAAACGACATTCGCGTGGCCGAATTCATCGGTTCGCCCAAGATCAACATCCTGCCCGTTGAGCTGCACGAGCGCACGCTGTCGCTGTTTGACAAGCCGGTCGGCCGCACGGCCATTGGGGCGAAGGCGGGTGTGTACCAGCTCGGGTTGCGGCCCGAGGCGATACATCTGGCGAAGTCTGACCCTCTTCTCACCGGCACTGTTGCACATGTCGAAAACCTGGGGGCGGAGGTCTTTGCGCAGGTCGAACTGGCAGGTCAAACCGCGCGCGTGACGTGTCGCGCAGCGCCCGCCGCGCGCGACCAATTGCGCCTTGGTGCCGAAATTGGGCTGAGCTTCGATCTGGCAGATGCGCTGATCTTTGATGCGGATGGCAAACGGCAGCGCGGCGTGGAAGTGACGCTCGATCAACCGGTCGAGGCGGCGTAAGATGGCAGTGATAGACAGCACCGCGATCCCGCGCAAACCGACCCAAGTCAATCGGCAGGCGCGGACGGCATGGGGCCTGGCGACGCCCGCGCTTGCCTTGATGTTTCTCATCCTTCTGGTGCCTGTAGTGGTCGCTGCAGTCCTCTCATTCACCAACTATTCGCTCGGCAACAGCGGGTTTGATTGGGTGGGATTCAAGAATTACGGCCGGCTCTTCACCCGCTCCACCTACGAGAAGATGTTTATCGCGACGTTCAGCTATGTCGTGGTGGTGGTGCCTGTCTCTGTGGCCTTGGGGCTTGGGGCGGCGCTTTTGGTCAATTCGCTGGGCCGGTTCGGGGACGTCTACAAGACGATCTACTTCCTGCCCGTCATGGCGACGCTGCTGGCCATGGCGATCGTATGGGAGTTCATGCTGCACCCCACAATTGGCGTGATCAACCAGACGTTAGAGATGGCCTGTGGAACGGTCCTTGAGGTGATCCCCTTCGTCGCCAAGGGCTGCGCGGATGGGTTTCCGCTGTGGCTTGGGGACAAGGACTACGCGATCTGGGTGCTGTGTTTCATCGGCATCTGGCAGGGCTTCGGCTTCAACATGGTGCTCTACCTCGCCGGCCTGACCGCGGTGCACCGCGAACTCTACCATGCCGCCGAAATGGATGGCGCGAAAAGCGCGTGGGAGTGGTTTCGGCTGGTCACATGGCCCGCGCTTGGGCCCACTACGGTATTCGTCGTCACAATCTCCTGCATCCGCGCTTTTCAGGTCTTCGACACGGTCGAGGCGTTCTGGCCGCAAGGCGGGGGGCCGAACAAATCTACCTACGTGATGATGTTCGCTATCTTTGAAAAGGGCGTGCAACAAAACCTGATCGGCATCGGCTCGGCGATCACCATGCTGTTTTTGGTCTTCGTGATGTTCCTCACCCTGATCCAGCGCTGGCTAGTCGAACGCAAGGTGCATTACTGATGACGCGCGATATATGGAAACACCTCATCCTGATCCTCGGCGTGATCATCGTGCTGGCCCCGTTCTACATGATGCTCAGCTATTCGTTCAAAAGCCCGGGCGAGATCGACCGGGGCGTGGGCGGCTTTTTCGGACGCCAAGCGATGATGGTCGACGAGCGCTGTGTGAAGCTGCGCGACCCAAACCGGGACGAGATTGCCGCCGCCGCCCCGCAATATCCCGGCAAGACCGACAGCGAAATCCGAGAGGCGATCATGGCCCAGGCTGAAGTCGACTGTTCCATGCGCCCTGTGGTGTTCAACTATTCGAAGGCCTTCATTGAGGCACCCCTACTGCGTTACTTGTTGAACGGTGTGATCGTCACCGCGTCGATCTTCTTCATTCAAGTGCTTGTTGCCCTGCCCGCTGCTTATGCGCTTGCTAAACTGAAATTTTGGGGACGAGAAGCAGTGTTCGGGCTGGTGTTGTTCTGCCTATTGATCCCGGTGCACGCGATTGCCCTGCCCCTCTACATCATGCTTGCTAAAGTCGGGCTGACCAACACCTACGCCGCGCTGGTGGTGCCCTGGACGATCTCGGTTTTTGGGATATTCCTCATGCGTCAGTTCTTCATGACCGTACCAGATGATCTGATCGATGCTGCGCGCATGGACGGGATGACCGAGTTCGCCATCGTCTGGCGCGTGATGCTGCCGACGGCCGTGCCTGCCCTTCTAGCCTTTGCCATCTTCTCCATCGTCGCCCATTGGAACGATTATTTCTGGCCCCGCATCGTCGTCACCGGCAGCCGGGATCTGTTCACCCCGCCGCTTGGCCTGCGAGAGTTCAAAGGGGACGCGGATGGGTCCTTCTTCGGGCCGATGATGGCCACCGCCACCATCATTGTCACACCGCTTATCGTTGCATTTCTGGTCGCACAACGCCGCTTTATCGAGGGGATCACGCTGTCTGGAATGAAATAGGGTGGGATCGCTCCCACCCTACTCGTCGCCCTTTCGGGCTTATCACCGGGGTCTGCCAATCGCCAAACCGTCAGCCCCAACAACTGGAGTAGATGCAATGAAATACACGCTGACTGCAATGGCTGTGGCCCTTTCTGCCACCGCTGCTTATGCCGAAGACAAGGTGACAATCGAGTTCGCCTATCCCTACAGCCACCTCTTTGACGTGACCTATGGGGCAATGATGCCCGCCTTCAAAGAGGCGCATCCGAACATCGAGGTGAAGTTCCGCGCGACCTACGAGTCCTATGAGGACGGCACCAACACCGTGCTGCGCGAAGCAGTTTCAGGCAATCTGCCCGACGTGACTATGCAGGGCCTGAACCGCCAGGCGCCTCTGGTCGAAAAGGGCATCGCGCAATCGCTGGAGCCGTTCATCTCTGCCGAAGCTGATTTCGAAAAAGACGGATATCATCAGGCGATGCTGTCGCTGTCGACGTTCGATGACGCGGTCTACGGCCTGCCCTTCTCGATCTCGCTGCCGGTTGGCTACTACAACATGGACATTCTGCGCGAAGGCGGGATCGAAGAGTTACCGCAGACATGGGACGATGTGATCGCGGCTTGCAAAACCATGAAGGCCAACGGCATCGACAACCCGATCTTCTGGGGTTGGAACATTACCGGCAACTGGTTCATGCAAGCTCTGCTGTGGTCGCAGGACAGCGCGATTGTCGACAATGGCAAAGTCACAATGGACAGCCCCGAAGCGCTTGTCGCTTTGGAGCAGATGCAAGAGATCTTCACCGAATGTGAAATGCAGAACCTTGAATGGAAAGCGGCCCTCGCGTCCTTCTCTGCTGGTGAAATCGGCATGATGTTCTGGTCTACGTCGGCTCTTGGCGCAGTTGAGCGCAGCCAGGGCGACTTTGAATTGGTTACCGGCCCTTTCCCGGGGTTGGAAGGCGCGCCGAAAGGCCTGCCCGCAGGCGGCAATGCAGCGATGCTGACATCTACCTCCGACGATCCGAAAGTGCGCGAAGCCGCCTGGACCTGGCTCAAGTACATCACCTCGGGTGACGGTGCGGCCGAAGTGGCCAAGACCACCGGCTATATGCCACCGAACAAGGCCGCGAACGAGATCATTCTTGCGGATTTCTACGAGCAGAACCCGAACAAACAAACCGCTGTGGACCAACTCCCGCTGCTGCGTGACTGGCTGGCCTATCCGGGTGACAACGGCCTGGCGATCACGCAGGTGATATATGACGGGATTGAACGGATTGTCACCGGCGACGCCACCGACATGAAAGAGCTGCAAGAAGAGCTGGTCGAAGAAATCGCCGACCTGCTACCGAACGGCTAAACCCAAAGGCTGGTCGCCCTTTGCAGGGCGGCCAGCTCTCTTTCGAAAGGCACCGCGATGAAACTCGTCCATATCTCCGACATTCACCTGACCGTTCCGGGCGAACGGATGGGCGGTCTTGATCCCCATCGCCGTTTTGCGCAGGCCTTGGACGAGGTGCGCAGCAAACATCAGGATGCCGACAGGATCGTCATCACCGGTGATCTCACCCATTGGGGCGAACCGCTGGCCTATGCCGCGCTCAAAGACGCGCTTTTTGATCTCCCCTGCCCGGTTCGATTACTGATGGGCAACCACGATGACTGCGCGAATTTTCTGGCGGCCTTTCCAGATCAACCGTGCGATGCCAACGGCTATGTGAACTATGCCGAAGACCTGCACGGCACGCAGCTCATCTATCTCGATACCACCGCGCCGCGCACGCATGCGGGGCATTTCGGCGCGGACAGGCTCGAATGGCTTGAGGCGCAGTTGCAAGGGTGCAGCCGCGCGCGACTGTTCATGCATCACAACGTCATGGCACTCGGCCAGCCCGCCGAAGACAAAATCGCGCTGGTCTCGGAGGACCGGCCTGCCTTTGCCGACTTACTCAAACGCTTTGCCAACAAAGTCGACTATCTGCATTTCGGCCACATCCATGCGATTTGCACGGGCACCTATTGCGGCATTCCCTTCGCCTCCGTGCGATCAACCGGCAATCAGTCTCTGCCCAACTTCACTGAGACTGAATTGCTGCACGGCGGGCCCATGGCCCCGTCATTCGCGATCATCGACGCGGGCGAGGACAGGACCGTCATCCATGACATCCCGTTCACGTGGGACGGGCCGATCTTTTCTGCGGGAACGGGCTGGGACGACTGGGCCAAGCCACTGGCCGCGGAATGAAGTTCATCCACCTCACGGACACCCATGTGATTGGTGATGGTCTGCTTTACGGCGAGGACCCCGGCGAACGGCTGAGGCTGGCTGTCCAATCCATCAATACCGAGCATGGCGATGCGGAGTTCGTCATCCTGACAGGTGACATGACGCATTGGGGCGATGCCTCAGCCTATGTACGATTCGCCGTCGAAATCGCAAAGCTGAAGATGCCCGTGCATCTTATGGTCGGCAATCACGACGACACATCGTCGCTGATGCAGACCTTTCCTGATGTCCCGCGCGATGAGAATGGTTTTGTCCAAAACGCGTTCGAGACGCCTTTTGGCCGCTTCCTGCTCCTCGACACTGTGGCGGAAGGCACCCACGCGGGCGCCTATTGCGAGGCCCGCGGCACATGGCTCAAGCGTCAACTAGAAGCGCCCGGACCGGTCTTTCTGTTCATGCACCACCCGCCTTTTGCGGTCGGGATCAAGGCTATGGACGCAATCATGATGCATGACGCCGAGCCTTTCTATGATGTGATCGCGCCTCACAAAGCGCGCATCCGCCACCTGTTTTTTGGCCATGTTCACCGCGCCATTTGGGGCAACTGGCGCGGCATAAGCTATTCTTGTATGCGGGCGTTGAACCATCAGGTGGCGCTTGATCTCGACGCGCCAGCCGAGCGGATCAACGGTAATTTCGAGTCCCCTGCGTATGGGGTGGTTCTGCTGGATCAACACCAGCTGACCGTTCACATGCACGACTTCGCTGATCAAAGCACACGTTTCCAGCTGTAACAGCCGCGATCCGGAAACGAGTTTGCCATCGACGCGGTTTTCGTCGTTGCTCATCCGCGGGACCGTCAGCCCGTATGAGATGTTGGAAAAGCTGCAGGACCACACCGTTAGGCGGGGACTGGAGTAGCGGCTCGGGCGTTTGCCGCGCCCAAGGCTGGAGATCGCTGACATCTTTCGGAACTATGGTCCCGCATATCGCCGGGCCAATGCGGGTCATATCAGTCTCGGCCAACTCAAGTTGATGTCGGCTATAGAGGCCTGCCGGACCGAGGTGCTCGGCGGGCATGTGGCGGGGTGTGCCAAATGCGGCCACCATCACATCGCCTATAACTCTTGCAAGAACCGGCACTGCCCCAAATGCCAAGGCCCTGCCGCACGCGACTGGATGGAGGCGCGGGCCGAAGATTTGCTGCCGGTCGAGTACTTCCACGTCGTCTTCACAATGCCCGCAGAGATCGCCCGCATCGCGTTTTGGAACCCAAGGGCGGTCTACGGCCTGTTGTTCCGCGCATCTGCGCAAACCGTGATGAACATCGCGGCCGACCCCAAGCGTCTCGGGGCGAAGATCGGCATGACCAGCGTGCTCCACACTTGGGGATCCGCACCCACTCACCATCCGCACGTCCACATGATCGTGCCGGGCGGCGGCCTTTCACCGGATGGCACCAATGGGTCGCCTGTAAGCCGGGGTTCTTCCTGCATGTGCGTGTGCTGGCGCGGCTCTTCAGACGCCTGTTCCGGGAAGGGCTCATGGAATTGTATCGCTCAGGCCAACTCAGCTTCTTTGCCGATCTTGCTCACTTGGCGCGGGCGGATGCCTTTGCGAAGTGGCTTTCCCCGTTCCGCAAAACCGACTGGATCGTTTACGCCAAGCCTCCGTTTGGCGGGCCAGAGGCGGTGCTGGCATATCTGAGCCGCTATACCCACCGGGTTGCGATCTCGAACCATCGACTGGTCAGTGCGGATGCCAATACCGTGGCTTTCCGCTGGAAGGACTACCGTATCAAACGAGGTGACCGCCAAAAGGTCATGCGCTTGGCTACCCCCGAGTTCATTCGCCGCTTCCTGATCCATGTTCTTCCCAATGGGTTCCATCGCATTCGCCACTATGGCCTGTTGGCCAGCTCAGCACGCAAAACAAACATCACGAAGATCCGAACTTTGCTTGGTGCTCAACGCACGGAAGAACCCACAGAGCCCGAGTTGGAGCCAGTGGTAACCCCGCTCACCTTGCGAGAGCCATGCCCCTGCTGCGGCGGCCCAATGAGCATCATAGAGATTTTCCGGCGCGGTCAAATGCCGATGTCGCGTGCGCCACCACGGGAGCAAGACGCATGATCCGATGCTGGATCCCACACTTTGATATGCTCCGGTCGTCATTGGGTGATCGGCCAAGACCGTTTGCGACTATCATCCAAAATGGCGGTCGGTGTCCCATTCTCAGCGGCCAATCTCCGCAACTTCCGCGAAGAAGGTGGCGGAAACTGCTTGCAAATGCCGCGACCCAAAAAGAAGGCGTCGCGCCCGTGGCATTGTCAGCCTCACCCGTCAGCGCTATTTCCCCATAGACAGCAACCAGCCCCCGCGGCTTCCTCCTTCCGAGGTTTGTCAACGCGGGCCGCACGTCTCGCAGGAAGGAAATGTTGCACCCCGGCCCGCATCGAAAAACCTTCAGGAAAGCGGACGTTCGCCGCAGGTGCAACGCGATCGGATAGAATTGCAAAAGCGGACCTTTGGCGCTTTCGAACACATCGACGTTACGCAGTAAAAGTGCGCGACTGCTGTATCGACTGCGCAAGCTCGCGGCAATCTTTCAACTCGCGCCCTAATTGGCCGATTTGCGCGTTTCCAAGAACTGCCGCGGTACGCTAAATCTGACGGCTCTGGATTCGACGCCCAGGGCGTATTTTGTTGAAAAACTCGAACTTGAGCCCAGAAATCGTTAGAAGCGACGCATGGATATACTGTTGGGTCCGCTTCTCTTGCGGTGCCGCAGAATAAATAAGGTCCGTGAGTGCCGCTGTGACGGCCGTGTGCGTGCCGAGCCGGTCATGAGCACGAGGTTTGCGCCAGTTGACGAAAATACATCATTCTCCTCGCCAGTTCGGTGCGCTCAATCTATGTTGAAGCGCAGGTCGTGATCGCAAAACATGCCTGTGTTGCAGGGGTATTCTTGTGACGGGGTTTTCTTTGCGACATGTTTGCGCTAACAGCGACGGCAACGTGATCGCTCAGCATCAGAAAGACATCTTATGGTTTCGCGCGTTATCCCCGTTGCTTCTTTCGACCTTGTGATTTTTGGCGGCACGGGGGACCTTGCACGCCGCAAGATCCTGCCGGGGCTTTTCCGACGTTATTGCGCAGGCCAGATGCCGCCCGAGGCGCGGATCATCGGTGCGGCGCGGGCAGACATCGATGTCACCACCTATCGCGACATGATCGGTGAGGCCATTGCCGAGTTTGGCGGCAGCACATCCGTCGACCCTGAGGACCTCAACGCATTTTTGCAGACCCTCTCTTATGTCGCCATCGACGCACGGGGTGAGACCGGCTGGCGCGAGTTGGCCAAGCAGATGCGGCGAAAGGTGGTGCGGGCCTTCTACTTTTCCGTGGCGCCCGGGCTTTTCGGGGATCTGGCCGAACGCCTGAACAACCACGGTCTGACCGATGACGACAGCCGCATCGTTGTCGAAAAACCCTTTGGTCGCGATCTGGAGAGCGCGCACCAACTGAACCAGGATCTCGCGGCTTTCTTTGACGAGGGGCAGATCTACCGGATTGACCATTACCTCGGCAAGGAAACGGTGCAAAACCTGATGGCTGTGCGCTTTGGCAATATGCTGTTTGAGCCGCTGTGGAACAGCCAGTTTGTCGATCACATCCAGATCACCGTGGCGGAAACCGTGGGCGTCGGCGGGCGCGGCGAGTACTACGATAAGTCCGGTGCCATGCGGGACATGGTGCAGAACCACCTGATGCAGCTGTTGTGCCTGATCGCGATGGAGCCGCCCGCGCGCTTTGACCCGGACGCGGTGCGCGACGAAAAGCTCAAGGTGATCCGCGCGCTGGAACCGGTAGAGCCGCATCACATTGTGCGCGGCCAGTATGAGGCCGACCAAGATAACCCAGAGGAGCACCCCGACTACCGCACCGCTGTCGAAAACCCCAAGTCCCGCACCGAGAGCTTCATCGCCATGAAGACCCATATCGCCAATTGGCGGTGGGCCGGCACACCGTTCTACCTGCGCACTGGCAAGCGCATGGTCGCCCGCTCTTCCGAGATTTCGATTGTCTTCAAAGACACGCCGCATTCGATCTTTGGCGAAGAGGCGGGGCGGCACCGCAATGTGCTCTCGATCCGGCTGCAGCCCAATGAGGGGATCAAATTGGGCGTGACCATCAAGGAACCGGGGCCTGGCGGAATGCGGCTCATTGATGTGCCGCTCGATATGACTTTCGCGGATGCGCTTGGGCCGGATGGTGCGGAAAATGTCGATGCCTATGAGCGGCTTATCATGGACGTGATCCGGGGCAATCAGACGCTGTTCATGCGCGGCGACGAGGTGGAAGCGGCCTGGGCCTGGACCGATCCGATCATTGAAGGCTGGACAAATCGCGGCGATGTGCCCAAGCCTTACGCCAGCCATAGCGCGGGGCCGGACGCCTCGGCTCAGCTGATGCGTCGCGACGATCGGGACTGGCGAGAGGTGACCCCATGAGCTTCATTGAGAATGCGGACCGCGATATGGCGATCATGAATGTCGCCCATGCGATCACGAGCGATCTGCGCAAGTGCCTGCTGCAGCATGAGACGGCCAGCTTTGCTGTGCCGGGTGGCACCACGCCGGGGCCGATTTTCGATGCGATGAGCTCGGTCGAGATTGACTGGGACCGCGTGCATGTGATGCTGACGGATGAGCGCTGGGTGCCCGAGGATCACGCGCGCTCCAACGCGGGCTTGGTCAAGGCACGGTTGCTGACGGGCCGGGCGGCGGCGGCCAAGTTCATCTCCTTCTATCGTGACGGCATGAGCGCCGAAGAGGCCACCCCAACGCTCTCCGAGGCCCTTGCGGGTGAGGTGCCGATTTCGGTGCTGCTGCTGGGTATGGGGGTTGATATGCATACGGCCTCGCTCTTTCCTGGCGCGCCGGGTGTCGCGGCCGCCATGGCCAGGGGCGCGCCGCTGGTCTGCGCGGTCAACCCCGCCGATCAGCCCGAGGCCCGCATTACGCTGAGCGCGCCAGCGCTGGACGGCGCCATGGACAAACATCTGGTGATCTTCGGCGACGACAAGCGCGCGGCCTTTGAGCGCGCGCAATCCTTGCCGCCAACCGAGGCACCTATTTCAGCCGTGATTTCCGGAGGAACGACACATTGGGCGGCCTGACTTCTCACTGGGACGCGCTTGCCGCGCGATTTGGCGCAACAGCGGATCGATCCATCCTGTCGCTCTTTGACGAGGCAGGGCGGGCAGAAGCGTTTTCGGCGCAGACCGGCGATATGCTCTTTGACTATTCCAAGACGAATATCGACGCTGAGACGCGCGCGGCCCTGATCGCGCTGCTGGACGCGGCGGATGTCGCAGGCAAACGGGCGCAGATGTTTGCGGGCGCGCCAATCAATGACACCGAGGGGCGGGCGGTGCTGCATACGGCGCTGCGCAACCTCGACGGCGGGCCGGTTCTTGTGGATGGCGTCGATGTGATGCCGGGCGTGCTGGACACACTGACCCGTATGCGGAGCTTTGCGCAGGACATCCGCGAGAGTGAGATCACCGATGTGGTGAACATCGGCATCGGCGGCTCTGATCTGGGCCCCGCCATGGCCGTTGACGCGCTGGCGCCCTATCACGACGGTCCGCGCTGTCATTTTGTCTCGAACGTGGATGGGGCACATATCGCTGATACGCTGCGGGGCTTGGATGCGCGCAGAACGCTGGTGATCGTGGCCTCAAAGACCTTCACCACAATCGAAACGATGACCAATGCCCGCACGGCCAAGGCCTGGATGCAGGCGCATGGTGGCGAGCCGCAAGCGCAGTTCGCGGCACTCAGCACTTCGGAGGAGAAGACCCGGGCCTTCGGCATTCCGGCCGAGCGGGTTTTCGGGTTTGAGGATTGGGTCGGCGGGCGCTATTCGGTCTGGGGGCCCATTGGGCTGTCGTTGATGATTGCCATTGGCCCCAAGGGGTTCGATGCTTTCCTGCGGGGCGGACAGGCCATGGACCGGCACTTTCAGGCGGCTGACTGGTCCGAGAATGTGCCTGCCATGCTTGCACTGGTGGGGATTTGGCACGCGCAGGTCTGCGGCCATGCCAGCCGTGCAGTGTTGCCCTACGATCAGCGGCTGGCGCGCCTGCCGGACTACCTGCAGCAATTGGAGATGGAATCGAACGGTAAGGGCGTCCAGATGGACGGCAGCCCGGTCGCTGTGTCCAGTGGGCCAATTGTCTGGGGGGCGGCAGGTACCAACGGGCAACACGCGTTCTATCAACTGATCCACCAGGGCACGCGGGTGGTGCCGTGCGAGTTCATGGTGGCTGCAGAGGGTCACGAGGCCGAGTTGGCGCATCACCACCGGTTGCTGATTGCGAATTGCCTGGCGCAATCCGAAGCGCTGATGCGGGGGCGGTCACTGGACGAGGCGCGTGGCAAGATGGCCGATGCAGGCTTCACCGGTGATGAGCTGGAGCGCCAAGCGCAGCATCGGGTGTTCGAGGGCAACCGTCCGTCCACCACCCTGGTCTACCCCAAGCTTGATCCGTTCACGCTTGGCCAGATCGTGGCGCTTTATGAACACCGGGTCTTTGTCGAGGGGGTGGTGCTGGGCATCAACTCCTACGATCAATGGGGCGTGGAGTTGGGCAAGGAGCTGGCCACATCCTTGCAGCCGGTCATCGAAGGCAGCGCACCTGCGAGCACCAAGGATGAGTCGACAGCTGCGCTGGTCGGTTTCATTCGGCGACATAGCGCCTGATGTGCACAGCGGCGGCCTGAAAGCCCACCGCACCTGCCAGAACAAACGGTTGAGACCAGCAGGTTGGGTGGGCTTTCAGGCCACCCTTGGTCACATGTTTTCATCGCGCGCGCCGTCTATTTCGACAAACCGCCGGTGCAGGTCGTCCGGGATCGGATACCGGGCAGAGCCGTCGCTGGTCAGCAGGACCAGCACACAGTCGAATGTGGCCCGCAGGGTGCCGCCTGCCCAGAGGGTCTGGGCCAGTGAAAACGATGTGGTGCGGAACCCGGTGCATCCGCATGTCACCACATAGTCTTCGTCCATCAGCATTTCCTGCCTGTAGTGGATCTGCCCAGACCGGATCACGATCCGCGGCCCCTTGTCTGCGCCGGTAGAGCGCGACAGCCCCCACTCTTGCGTGTAGCGGACCCGCAGCCGCTCGAACCATTGCATGTAAACCGCATTGTTCACGTGATTGAGCACATCCAGCTCGGAAAACCGCACCTGATCGGCCATCGCCAGAGGGGCCGTGGGCGCAATGCCCAAATGCGATTGCATCTCAGGTGACAGCGGGGTGTGATAACGCAGATCCATAAGCTTCGCATAAGGCCAGGCTTTGGGTTTGCCAAGGCTTGCCAGTCCCGCCCTCAGACGGCACGGTGTCTCACCGCCCGCGCAAGGCGGCATAGGACACATCGGAGACCGCCATGCTTGGACAAATGATGACTGCCCCTTTGCTCATTTCCGGCCTCATGGACCACGCCGCGCGCTATCACCACGACACGGAGATTGTCTCCGTCAATACCGGGGGCGGCGAGGAGCGCACCACTTGGCACGCGGTCGCAAATGGCGCAAAGCGCCTGGCTTCCGCGCTCACGCGACGCGGCTTTGCACCTCAGACCCGTTGTGCCACCATTGCCTGGAACAACCGCCGCCATCTGGAGATCTACTTTGGCGTTTCCGGCGGCGGCTTTGTCTGCCACACGATTAATCCACGGCTCTTTGCCGAACAGCTGATTTACATCATCAACCACGCTGAGGATGGGGTGCTGTTCATCGACCGCAGCTTTCTACCGCTCGTGGCCGCCATCCGCGACAAGCTGACGACGGTCAAGCTGATCGTTCTGCTGGAAGCGGAGGTGGGTGATGCGGCGGCAACCTTGCCGGGGCTCATAGCCTATGATGATCTTCTGGCCGAGGGCGATGCGGGTTTCGATTGGCCCCTGCTGAATGAACAGACGGCATCGAGCCTGTGCTATACATCGGGCACCACGGCCAACCCCAAAGGCGTTCTATTTTCACATCGCTCGACCGTCCTGCACAGCCTGTCGTGCAATCTCGCGGATAGCCTTGGGTTTTCCGCGCGGGATATCGTGCTGCCAGTGGTGCCAATGTTTCACGTCAACGCCTGGGGCACACCTTATGCCTGCGCTATGGTCGGGGCGCGTATGGTCCTGCCTGGGCCGGGGCTGGACGGAGCCTCACTGGTTGATCTGATCAGCCGCCACGCGGTTTCGGTTGCGCTGGGCGTGCCAACAATCTGGCAGGGGTTGCTGGCCGCGGCCGAGGCGCAGGACAGCGCGCTCACATCCCTCAAGAAAACCGTTGTTGGTGGCTCCGCCTGTCCACCGTCGATGATCGCCGCCTTCCGGGATCAGCACCAGGTCGAGACCCTGCACGCCTGGGGCATGACCGAGATGTCCCCCATAGGGTCAGTGAACCAGCCGTTGGCCAAGCATGCAGCACTGGCACCGGACGCGCTGGACCGGCTGCGGGAAAACCAGGGGCGCCCGCCCTGGGGGGTGGAGTTGCGAATTGTAGACGACACAGGCGCGCCTCTGCCGCCGGATGGCAAAACTCAAGGTCAACTGCTGGTGCGTGGCCACTTTGTGCTGGATGCCTATTTCCACATGTCGCAGGCCGAGACGCTGCAGGACGGCTGGTTCAACACCGGCGACATCGCGACGCTGGATGAGAACGGTTATCTCACCATCTGTGATCGCGCCAAGGACATCATCAAATCCGGTGGTGAGTGGATCAGCTCAGTCGAGCTGGAGAATATCGCGATTGCGCATCCGCAGCTCGCCGATGCGGCGGTGATCGGCGCACCGCATCCGAAATGGGATGAGCGGCCCGTGCTGGTGGCGGTAAAGGCGGAGGGGCACGACCCGGACCCGACCGACATCCTGTCGATTTTCGAGGGCAAGATCGCGAAATGGCAGATCCCGGACACGGTGGTCTTTGTGGAGCGCTTGCCGCGAAATGCCACGGGCAAGGTCCTGAAACGTGACTTGCGGGCCACTTTTACCAATATCCTGACGGGGTAAGGCGGTTTTAACCCACATCCGGTGAAAAACCCTTAGAAGAGGATTCAACCTCAGATCGACTTGTCACGCCGGAGACACCTTATGCGACTTTCAGCCCTGATCCTCGCCGCAGCACTTCCGACCACGGCTCTGGCCGGGCCGGATCGTGTGTCGATCCTGCTTGGCTCCGAACACTTCAACGCCACCGAGGATTTTCGCGAGTTCAACCCCGGCGTATTCCTGACATGGGAAGGGCAGACGTTCGACTATTCGGTGGGGGTGTTCCAGAACAGCTACTCAAATGTCTCGCCACTGGTGTCGATCTCTTATGATATTGAGGTTGCGCCCGAATTCGAAGTGGGCGCGTTCGCAGGTCTTGCTGTCTACCCCGGCGAGGGGGATCGGTTTGATCATTCAATCGGTAACGTCATCCCGCTGATCGGCCTGCAGGCCCGCTACCGGAACGTCTTTGCGCAGCTCCTACCGGCGGCGGGGCAGTCGACCGATGGGGTGCTGGCCTTCGGCCTGACCTTCGATCTGGACTGAGATATCTTGGCTGGCTGGAGCGGGTAACGGGAATTGAACCCGTAACTTAAGCTTGGGAAGCTCGCGTGATACCTTTTCACCATACCCGCGCTCAGCGCTGACGTAGTTGTTTCACAGAATAGGGTCAAGGGCCATCACCGGTCCGGGCGCCGTGCCTGGAAGAAATTGATCTGGGCGGGCACACGCACGCCTTTTGGTGTTTCGAAGTCCCGCAAGGCCTCGTCAACCCGCGCGGTGATGGCGGCACTGTCGGATGCGCTGCCCTGGAAGTAGTCCACCGTCCGGGCGACCGGGCCGATGCTTGTTGCCATTGCGGCAACCTGCGCGCGTGTCCCGGGCGGTGTCAGGGCTATCTGTGCTGCATCCGCTTCGAACCGGTCGAACCCCGCAGTCTTCAGAATGCCCTGAACGCGGTCGATATCGCGGAAGGCGAACGGTCCGGGTTCGTCCGGATCCACGCTGGGCGGCGCACCGAGCACGTCTTTGGCCGCCTGAACCGCCATGCTGAACCAGGGGTTGTTCACGAACGGGCCCCAGCACGCGAAAGTGACATGAGCGCCAGGTTTCAAACCCTTCAAAATATTCGCGAATGCAGCCGCTGGATCGGCAAAAAACATCACGCCAAAGCGGGAGATCATGTGGTCAAACCGCTGCGTGTCGAAAGCATATTGTGCCGCATCGGCTTCGGCAAAGGAGATGGCGCTGCGCCCCGCAGCCCGTGTCTCCGCCAAGGCCAGCATGGTCGGGGAGATATCGGCACCCAGAACAGACCCGTTGTTTCCAACCAAATCTGCCGCCTGAAGGGTGCTGGCGCCGGTGCCGCAGCCGATGTCCAACACGCTGTGCCCCGCTGCCAGGGGTGCACGCGCAAAGACCCCATCGAGCACCGGTTGCATCAGCGCATCCAGCAATGCCTGCTGCTCCACCCATTTCTGACCGGCCTGTGCCGTCCAGAAGCTGGCCTGTTCGCTGTTGTCCTGGCTCACGCGCGGCGTCTCCTGCGGCGGCCGCCGCAGGAGGTGTCGGTTGTGCCGGTGTTGAACGTCTCCTCAGGCAGGGTCACGAGAGACCTTAGGATGGGGAAAGGCTCCACCGCGTTGGGGATGGCCGAGGCGTTCACGAAATGCTCCTGAAAGCGCGGCTCGATGGCGGTTTCGATCTTGTGGATCGCCTGCACGGTCGCCTCGATCTCGGCCCGGGCCGCGGTGTTCAACAGCGCGATGCGCGCGCCGGTGCCAGCCGCGTTGCCGGCGGAGGTGACCTTGTCGAGCGGTGCATCAGGTATCATGCCCAGCACCATGGCGTGTTTGGTCGAGATATGCGCGCCAAAGGCCCCGGCCAGCACCACGCGGTCCACGCTGTCGACGCCAAACTTGTCCATCAACAGCCGCGCCCCGGAATAGAGCGCCGCCTTGGCCATCTGGATTTCGCGGATGTCGCGGTTGGTGATGGTGATCTTGGGGCCGCCGTCTGCGCTGCCGTCATAGAGCAGATAGGAATAGGTGCGCCCGTCTTGAAAGCAGTGGTTTGAGCCCGTCTGCTCAGGCGAGCCGATCAGCCCCGGCGCGTCCACAATGCCGTGGATGCGCATCTCGGCCACCATCTCGATGATGCCCGAGCCGCAGATGCCGGTCACGCCGGTGGTGGCAATCATCTCGGCAAAGCCGTCTTCATCGGACCAGAGGTCAGACCCGATCACTTTGAAGCGCGGCTCTTTCGTCGCGGGGTCAATCTCGACCCGTTCAATGGCGCCGGGGGCCGCGCGTTGGCCTGAGCTGATCTGCGCGCCTTCAAAGGCCGGGCCAGTGGGCGAGGAGCAGGCGAGCACCTTCTCGCGATTGCCCAACAGGATCTCGGCGTTGGTGCCTACATCGACGACCAGCACAAGCTCGTTGGATTTGTCCGGGGCCTCAGACAGCGCGACGGCGGCAGCATCCGCGCCCACATGGCCCGCGATGCAGGGCAGCAGGTAGATGCGCGCGGAGGGGTGGATGTTCAGGTCCAGATCATCCCCGCGCAGCCGCAGCGCCCCATTTGTGGCGAGCGCAAAGGGCGCTTGGCCCAGCTCAAAAGGGTCAATCCCCAGCAGCAAATGGTGCATGACCGGGTTGCAGACAAAGACCGCATCCACAATCAGCGCCTTGTCGATCTCCGCCTCTGTTGCGATCTGGGTGAAGAGCCCGCACATGCCTTCGCGAACGGCGCGGGTCATCTCTTCCGCGCCCTTGGCGTTCATCATCGAATAGGACACGCGGCTCATGAGGTCTTCGCCAAAGCGGATCTGCGGATTCATGACGCCGGAGGAGGCCAGCACCTCGCCGGTTTGCAGATCACACAGATGCGCCGCGATGGTGGTGGAGCCGAGATCGACCGCCAGCCCATAGACCGTACCTTCGTAGTACCCCGGCCAGATGTTCATAATGCGCGGGCGGTTTTCCCGATCGCCCAGATGCACCGCAACCGTGACCTTCCAATCGCCCTTGCGCAGGATGGGCTGCATCGTCTGCAAGATGTGCAGATCAGCAGTGACGTCGGTGAGGTCCCACTGGCTTTCAAGTGCGGACCGCAGCCGTTCCAGATCTCCCGAAGGGTCGTGCATGTCAGGCTCGTTCACCTCGACGTAGAAAAGCTTGGTCGAGGGGTCGAGCACGATCTCGCGGGCCTCCGCGCGTTTGCGCACAACCTGCTTGTGCACCTGGCTTTCGGGGGGGACGTCGATGACAACATCACCCTGCACCGTCGCCTGACAGCCCAGACGGCGCCCTTTGGCCAGCCCGCGTTTCTCGTCATAGCGTTGCTCGACGCTGTTCCACTCCGACAGCGCGTCCTCGCGCACGGTCACGCCGTGTTTGGAGAACTCGCCATAGCTCGGTGTGATCTGGCATTTCGAACAGATCCCGCGCCCGCCGCAGACGGAATCGAGGTCGACACCCAGCTGTCGCGCGGCCGTCAGTATCGGTGTTCCGACCGGGAACCGGCCCCGCTTGCCCGAAGGCGTGAACACCACGAGGGGATCATTGCTCATCTTATCGTCACACTCTTCCTGCTCTGGCCCGGACCTTACTGTGCACTGCGCGTCGCACATGCTGATCTGCGTCACATAATGGGTCGGGCGCGGCATTGCCCGCTCGAATTTGTCATAACGATTATGAACAACCGGTGAGCGAGCGCGCTGCGCGTGTCGCGGTTTTGACCCTTTTCATTCGGGGCAACGCGTGACATAGGAAACTGCCAAATGAGACACTCCGCGCGCGAGGTATGCTATGGAGATTCGTGAGGCCCTGACCTTTGATGATGTGCTGCTGGTGCCCGGGGCGTCCTCTGTCCTGCCTTCTACGGCTGACACCCGGACACGGGTGACGCGGGCGATCTCCATGAACATCCCGCTGCTCAGCTCCGCCATGGATACGGTGACCGAAGGCCGCATGGCGATTGCCATGGCGCAGGCGGGCGGCATCGGGGTGGTGCACCGAAACCTCAGCATTGAAGAGCAGGCCCGCGAGATCCGGCGCGTGAAACGGTTTGAGAGCGGGATTGTTTACAACCCGATCACCCTGCGCGCCGATCAGACCCTGGCTGATGCCAAGGCGCTGCAAGACCGTTACCGCGTGACCGGCTTCCCGGTGGTGGACGGGCAGGGGCGGGTCGTGGGCATCGTGACCAACCGCGACATGCGCTTTGCCTCCGATGACGCAACACCGGTGTCGGTGATGATGAGCTCTGAGAACCTTGCCATTCTGCATGAACCTGCGGATCGCGAGGAAGCCATCAGTCTGATGAAGGCGCGGCGGATCGAAAAGCTGCTGATCACCGACAAGGACGGCAAGCTCACCGGGCTTCTGACGCTGAAAGACACCGAGCAGGCCGTGCTGAACCCCACCGCCTGCAAGGATGGGCTGGGCCGCCTGCGCGTGGCGGCGGCGACCACGGTGGGCGATGCAGGCTTCGAACGCTCCGAGGCGCTGGTGGATGCGGGCGCCGATATGATCGTGATCGACACCGCCCATGGGCATTCCGAAGGGGTGGCCGCTGCCGTGCGTCGGGCCAAGGCGCTGTCGAACGAAGTGCAGATCGTTGCGGGTAACGTGGCGACCGGAGAAGCCACGCGCGCCCTCATTGATGCGGGCGCTGATGCGGTCAAGGTCGGCATCGGCCCGGGCTCCATCTGCACCACGAGGATGGTCGCGGGGGTGGGCGTGCCTCAGCTCACCGCGATCATGGATTGCGCCAAGGCGGCAGGCGACACGCCCGTGATTGCCGACGGCGGCATCAAGTTCTCGGGTGATTTCGCCAAGGCCATCGCGGCAGGCGCCTCTTGTGCCATGGTGGGCAGCATGATTGCGGGCACGGACGAGTCTCCCGGCGAGGTCATCCTCTATCAGGGCCGCAGCTTCAAAAGCTATCGCGGCATGGGCAGCCTTGGTGCGATGGCCAGCGGATCAGCGGATCGGTATTTCCAGAAGGATGCGGCCTCCGACAAGCTGGTGCCCGAAGGCATCGAAGGGCAGGTGGCCTATAAGGGCAGCGCGGGCGCCGTGATCCACCAGCTTGTGGGGGGGCTGCGTGCCGCTATGGGCTATACCGGCTGCGCCACCGTTGATGAGATGCGGAGCAACTGCAAATTCGTGAAGATCACCGGGGCTGGCCTGAAAGAAAGCCATGTGCATGACGTGCAGATCACCCGGGAGAGTCCGAACTATCGGGTTGGTTGAGTGTTGGTGTCAGCCGCCTTTCCCCTCTCTTCAAACGGACGAGACCGGTGGACCTCCCTCTGACCACAGCGAAGAGGTATTGGGCCAACCCATGCTGTCTCATGATCGAAATTGGCCAACTCCCCAGCTTGATCGCGGATGCGAGGCAGGCGCCCAAATGGCTTGACTGGGGTTTGCGCTGTGCTTGAGCAAAACAGAGGACGCCACCACGTCATAGATCATGATTTTTGGATCAGAAAGTGATGTTGGAAGGGAGAACTGCATGACCCCGGCAGCACGCATAAGCGCCGCCATCGACTTGATGGACCGTATCCAAGCTGGCGAAGTGGCGGACCGTGCTCTGGCCGACTGGGGCCGCAAGAACCGATACGCCGGTTCAAAGGACAGAGCGGCCATCGGCGATATCGTGTATGATGTCCTGCGGCAGAAGCAAAGCCTGGCATCACTCGGCGGCGGGGAAACCGGACGCGCCCTTTTGCTGGGTTACATTCGGGCAAGCGGGACAGATCCAAGATCTGTTTTCGGCGCGGATCGATACGCGCCCCCTCAGTTGACCGAAGACGAGTTAGCCGCAGATCCGCCTGCTCAAGATCTATTGAGAGAGGGGTCGGATTTTCCTGAGTGGCTGTGGCCCGATCTGCTCCGCTCTCACGGCGACCAAGCACTGCCGATCGCGCGTGCTCTGCGACATAGGGCGCCCGTGCACCTTCGCGTTAATCTTCAGAGGCTTAGTCGCAGCGACGCCATCACATCGCTTGCCGAAGAGGGGATCGACAGTGAGCCGCTCAGCCTGTCCCCCTCTGCGCTGACCGTCGTGGGTGGGGCGCGAAAGATCAGAACCGCGACGGCCTATCTGAGCGGAGCAGTCGAATTGCAGGACGCATCATCGCAGGCGGTTGCGGATTTGGTGCCGCTAAAACAGGGCGAGAGCATGCTCGACTATTGTGCCGGAGCTGGTGGAAAGGTCTTGGCCGTTGCTGGGCGAACGGCGGGCACATTCTTTGCGCATGACGTCGACCCGCGCCGGATGAAAGACTTGCCGGACCGGGCCAGGCGGGCGGGCGTACGCGTGCGCCAGGTGACGCTTGAGGACATTGAGCAGGGCCAACGGCGATTTGACACCGTTCTCATCGACGCCCCCTGTTCAGGCAGCGGCTCTTGGCGGCGTGATCCACAGGGGAAATGGTTGCTGACACCAGACAAGCTTGGCCACATTCTCAACTTGCAGAAAGAGATCCTTGATCGCGCAATCAAACTTGTCAAACGGCGGGGGCATCTTGTTTATGCGACCTGCTCGTTGCTGGACCGCGAAAACGACGTCCAGATCAAAGAGTTTCTGACCCGGACACCCGATGTCTCGATAATCGTTGAGAGGCGCTTTACACCTGTATCAGAAAGCGATGGCTTTTATTGTTCGGTGCTTCGAAGGGATTGAAGATCAAGGGTCATGTTGACCGCTCAGCTTTGCAGGACAATGAGAAAGCGACCTGTCATCGCCGTCTCTTTCGCCATACGTTGACCACGTCCCATCAGCGCCTCAGGCGCAAATTGCAATGTGAAACGCTTTCGTTGCCCGTTGAACAGATGCGCTCAGTAGAAGCGATCACCGTCGTCCGCTACATCTCACGCGCTGTGATGTGACCTGCTCACGCCGTGGTGCTTGGCGCAGGTCCCCGAATGGTACGATCTGTTTTCCGCATCGGCTGGATCTTTCGCAACACGACAACGGTTTTTTCACAGCACACTTGACGCGCGTTAAAAAGTAAGGGTACTCAACTTCTACGAGTGCGCCAATCGTGTTTAAGTCAAGTTTAAGACATCAGGCGTGTAAATGCAGAAGAGATTCGAAATTGCTCGGAGCCTGATTTTGTCCAGCGGTGCGCGCACCCCGTCCAAGCTGATCCTGTTCGCCTTGACCGCGCAACACCGCCTCGGAACGCTGGTGTTGGTCGCCGTACTTTTTGGCGTATTGGCCATTGCGTCTGCAGACCTGACCCTGCAGCGCGCCCTGTTTGCAGCGTGTCTCTCACTTCTTGTACTCTCATGCGCGCTGATGGCCATCGCACAACAGCACGGTAAACGCCGGTCGAAGGCGATTACGAGTTTGGACGGCTTCATCCAGGACGATGCGTCAGCAACCTTTCTTGTGGATGCACAGGGGGAGGTGCTGTCCTCCAACACGGCAGCTAGAAAGCGATTTGAGCCGGATCTCGACGCGTCGCTCAGCCGCACGTTGCGCAACACGCTTGCAAACCCAAGCGGCATCATCTTCCGGTTGCAGACGCGGGCAGATCAGGATGGGGCGGCGCGCGAGGATCTGATCACGCGGCGAGGGCACATTCGGCTCGCGGTGCATGGCGTCGGCCCCGAGATCTATCTGTGGCGTCTCGAAGATGTGCCGACGGCAGCACAGGCCACGGATGGTCCGGCCTTGCCGATGATCCTGGTCGGCCGGACAAATGCAGTTCTTTACATGAACGAAGCAGCTCGCAAGCTGGCAGGCGGGCGGGTCAAGACGCTGGATCGGCTCTTTCACCAGCTCCCGGTCATTTCAGGCACCGTATGCGATCTGGCGAGCAGCGAAAAGCCAACCCGTGTCCGGATCTGCGAGATGGACGCCGGCGCGGGACGGCGCGCGCTCTATCTCTTGCCACCGGGGCCAGAGACACTCTCAAGTGAGGGTTGGGATGTGTTTCAAGACCTGCCCGTGCCGCTCATCAAGGTCGGCCAGGATGGCGACATCCGTGCCTATAATCGTCTGGCTGCGGCGCTGATTGGTGTGTCGCTCACCGACAAGGTACCGCTCTCCGACCTGATGGAGGGGCTGGGCCGCTCAATCTCCGACTGGCTCGCCGAAACACTCGCGGGGCGCGCGCAGCAGCAGTCCGAATTCCTGCGGCTGAAGCGCACCGACAAGGAGGTCTTTGTGCAGGTGACCCTCAATCGGGTCACCGATGATGGTGAGCCTGCGCTGATTGCTGTCTTGAACGATGCCACCGAGCTGAAATCGCTTGAGGCGCAGTTCGTGCAAAGCCAGAAGATGCAGGCGATTGGCCAGCTTGCAGGGGGTGTCGCACATGACTTCAACAATCTGCTCACCGCGATTTCAGGGCATTGCGATCTGCTTTTGCTTCGCCATGATCAGGGGGATCCAGATTTCAGCGATCTGGTGCAGATCAATCAGAACGCAAATCGCGCGGCGGCGCTGGTCGGCCAATTGCTGGCCTTCTCGCGCAAACAGACCCTGCGCCCAGAGACGCTGGACATGCGCGACACGCTGTCAGACCTGACACATCTGCTCAACCGACTGGTGGGCGAAAAGATCACCCTGACCCTGAGCCATGATCCCGTGCTCGAACCGATCCGTGCTGACAAACGGCAGTTGGAGCAGGTCCTGATGAACCTTGTGGTGAATGCGCGTGATGCCATGCCGCAGGGGGGGCAAATCCGAATTGTGACCGAATGCACCGATCTCGACGAACCGTTGGAGCGTGACCGCGTGCGGGTGCCGCCCGGGCGCTATGTGACGGTTCAGGTGTCGGACGATGGTGTCGGCATCCCGCCCGACAAGCTGCAAAAGGTGTTTGAGCCCTTCTTCACGACCAAACGCACGGGCGAGGGCACAGGTCTTGGACTGTCGACCGCTTACGGAATCATCAAGCAGACCGGTGGGTACATCTTTGTCGACAGCACCGTCGGCTCCGGTACGTGCTTCACGCTCTACTTCCCGGTGCTCGCTTCTACTGAGGTTGTAACCCCCGCTCCACGCGAGGAAAAACCTGCACCTGTCGCCAAACACGGTGATGGGGTGATCCTTCTGGTCGAGGACGAAGCACCCGTGCGCGCCTTTGCGAGCCGCGCGTTGCGGCTGCGCGGATATACGGTGCTGGAGGCGGATTCGGCCGAAGCCGCCCTGAAAACGCTCGAAGATTCGAGCCTCAACGTTGATGTGTTTGTCACCGATGTGGTGATGCCGGGCATGGACGGCCCCAGTTGGGTGCGCAAAGCCTTGAAAGATCGCCCCGGCGTGCGCGTGGTGTTTGTTTCCGGTTATGCCGAGGACAGTTTTGGGGAAACCCAGATCAAGATTCCAAACTCGGTCTTTCTACCCAAGCCGTTTTCACTGAACGATTTGACGGACACGGTGCACCAGCAGTTGCACTAGCCGCTGTCCGACACCCCGGCTCCGCGGAACCCAAGGCAGCCGCGTGTGGAGACTGGTGTTTGTCTGCCTAACGTCTCCGAAATGCCCAGGCTTAAACCTCTCCTTAACCCGATTCGGGAAAAGATCATTTTGTAAAAATTTAATTGAAATGTTCTCTTTTTGATCTCATAAGGAACGTAATGAGAACATATCCCTGGGGAACGCTGGCACTCATTGCCGTGTTTCGCGAAATGTGACACTAAGAGGAGGCGAAGATGGCAATGGCAGATTTATTGAGCATGGACAGCAAGAAGACAGCAGACAAACAGAAGGCGCTGGATTCAGCGCTGGCACAGATCGAGCGTCAATTCGGCAAAGGCTCAATCATGAAGCTTGGCACCGAAGGCGCAGTGCAGGACATCAAAGCCAGTTCGACCGGGTCGCTTGGTCTCGATATCGCGCTTGGTATCGGTGGCTTGCCGATGGGTCGGATCGTTGAGATTTATGGCCCCGAAAGTTCGGGCAAGACCACACTGACATTGCATTGCGTGGCGGAGCAGCAAAAGGCCGGTGGCGTGTGCGCCTTTGTTGACGCGGAACACGCGCTCGACCCGACTTACGCGAAGAAGTTGGGCGTTGACCTCGACGAGCTTCTGATCAGCCAGCCCGACACGGGTGAGCAGGCGCTTGAGATCACCGATACGCTGGTGCGCTCCGGTGCGGTGAACATGGTTATTGTGGACTCGGTGGCGGCGCTCACACCGAAATCGGAGTTGGAAGGCGATATGGGCGACAGCTCCGTCGGCGTACAGGCCCGCCTGATGAGCCAGGCTATGCGCAAACTCACCGGATCCATCAGCCGCTCCAACTGCATGGTGATCTTCATCAATCAGATCCGCATGAAGATCGGCGTGATGTTTGGCTCGCCCGAAACCACAACAGGCGGCAATGCGTTGAAATTCTATTCGTCGGTTCGCCTGGATATCCGGCGCATCGGTGCGCTGAAGGATCGTGACGAGGTGGTGGGCAACCACACCCGTGTGAAGGTCGTGAAGAACAAGGTCGCAGCCCCCTTCAAACAAGTGGAATTCGACATCATGTATGGCGAAGGCATCTCCAAGATGGGCGAATTGCTCGATCTGGGCGTCGCGGCCGGTGTCGTTGACAAATCCGGTTCCTGGTTCAGCTACGGAGACGAACGCATCGGCCAGGGACGTGAGAACGCCAAGGGGTTCCTGCGTGAGAACGTGCAGATGGCGCTTGAGATCGAAGACAAGATCCGTGCTGCACACGGGTTGGATTTCGATATGCCTGCGCATGAGCGCAAGGAAGATGACGACATTCTCGAAGCTTAGGACGCGCGTCATCTGACAGGGGCCTCGACGCCCAAACGACTTTAGACGCAGGGCGGCCCGACGGGTTGCCCTGTTTTCATGTGCAATCGCCGTGGACAGCCGCGAACCACCGGGGTATCTCAGCCAGACCAGCCTCACGTCTAAGGGTCCGCCATGCAAACGCTGAACGATATCCGCTCCTCCTTCCTGTCCTATTTCGACAAGCAGGGTCACGCGGTTGTGCCGTCGAGCCCACTGGTGCCGCGCAACGACCCAACGCTGATGTTTGCGAACTCCGGCATGGTGCAGTTCAAGAACCTCTTCACCGGGGTGGAAACGCGTGACTACACACGCGCCACGACGGCACAGAAATGCGTGCGCGCTGGCGGCAAGCACAACGATCTGGACAATGTGGGCTATACCGCGCGCCACCATACCTTCTTCGAAATGCTGGGAAATTTCAGCTTCGGGGACTATTTCAAGGATGAGGCGATTGCATTTGCCTGGGGGCTTGTCACCGGCGATCTGGGCATCGACAAATCGCGGCTTTACGTCACGGTCTACCACACCGATGACGAGGCAGCGGAGATCTGGAAGAAGGTTGGCGTGCCCGACGAGCGGATCATCCGCATCGCCACAAATGACAACTTCTGGATGATGGGGCCGACAGGGCCTTGCGGCCCCTGTACCGAGATTTTCTATGACCATGGCGATCACATCTGGGGTGGCCCTCCTGGCAGCCCGGAAGAAGACGGCGACCGCTTTGTTGAGATCTGGAACCTCGTCTTCATGCAGTACGAGCAGTTCGAGGATGGGACGCGGCGGGATCTCGCGGCACAGTCCATCGACACCGGCATGGGGATCGAACGGGTGGCCGCGCTGCTGCAAGGCACCAATGACAACTATGCCACGGATCTGATGCGCTCGCTTATCGAAGCCTCGGCAGATGTGACCAGCACCGATCCCGATGGCCCGGGCAAGACGCACCACCGCGTGATCGCGGATCATCTGCGGTCCACATCCTTCCTGATGGCTGATGGGGTGATGCCGTCCAACGATGGGCGCGGCTATGTGCTGCGCCGGATCATGCGGCGCGCGATGCGGCACGCGCATCAGCTGGGGGCCAAGGATCCGGTCATGCACCGCCTTGTGCCATCGCTGGTGCAGAAGATGGGCGCGGCCTACCCGGAGCTTGGCCAGGCGCAGAGTATGATCGAGCAGACGCTTCTTCAGGAAGAGACCCGCTTCCGCCAGACGCTGGATCGCGGTCTGAAATTGCTGGATGACAAGTTGTCCAACCTCCCCAAAAACGCTGATCTTCCGGGTGAGGCGGCTTTCAAACTCTATGACACCTACGGCTTCCCGCTCGACCTGACTCAGGACGCGCTGCGCGAAAAGGGCCGTGCTGTGGATACCGAGGGCTTCGACGCCGCCATGGCCGAGCAGAAGGCCAAGGCCCGCGCAGCCTGGTCGGGCTCGGGCGAGGCGGCGGATTCTACAATCTGGTTCGACGTGGCCGACAAACATGGCACAACCGACTTCCTCGGTTATGACACCGAGACAGCCGAAGGGCAGATCGTCGCTCTGGTGCAGGACGGCAAAGAGGTGTCGGAGGCGAAATCCGGCGATGCGGTGCAGATTGCCTTGAACCAGACACCGTTTTACGCGGAAAGCGGCGGGCAGGTGGGGGACAGCGGCCTCATCCGGACCCCTGAAGGCATCGCTAAGATCACCGACACACGCAAGACAGCGGATGTCTTCATCCACATCGCGACGGTCACGGAAGGCACGGTGAAGGCTGGTGAGGCCGCCGTGTTGGAGGTGGATCACGCACGCCGCACGGCCATCCGCGCCAACCACTCTGCCACGCACCTGTTGCACGAGGCGCTGCGCGAAGCTCTGGGTGATCACGTGGCACAGCGCGGCTCTCTCAACGCCGAGGGCCGCCTGCGGTTTGACTTCAGTCACACACAAGCGCTCAGCCCGGACGAGCTGGCGCAGGTCGAGGCCGATGTGAACAGCTACATTCGCCAGAATGCACCCGTTGAGACGCGCATCATGACGCCGGATGACGCGCGCGCGCTTGGGGCCCAGGCGCTCTTTGGCGAGAAATACGGTGATGAGGTGCGCGTGGTCTCCATGGGGCGGCAGCCCGGTTCCGGCAAGGGCCGCGGTGGGGACACCTACTCGCTGGAGCTGTGCGGCGGCACCCATGTGCGCCAAACCGGCGATATCGGCGCCTTCGTCACGCTGGGGGACAGCGCCAGCAGCGCTGGTGTGCGCCGAATTGAAGCGCTGACCGGTGCGGCGGCACTGCTACATTTGCGCGCCCAGGATCACCGCCTCGCGGAAGTCGCATCCGACCTCAAGGCGCAAGCTATAGATGTGCCGGACCGTGTCCGCGCGCTGTTGGACGAGCGCCGGGCGTTGAGCAATGAGGTTGCACAACTCCGCCGCGAGTTGGCCATGGCCGGGGGTGGCACATCGGGCAACCCCGAGACGCGTGAGATCGCAGGCATCCCCTTCATGGCACAGGTGCTCTCCGGCGTGACGGGCAAGGATCTGCCCGCGCTGGTAGATCAATTCAAGGACAAGCTTGGCCGGGGTGCGGTGCTGCTTATCGCAGATGCCGACGGCAAAGCCGCCGTGGCCGCTGGCGTCACGTCCGACCTCACTGATACTGTCTCGGCCGTCGATGTGGTGAAAGCCGCCGTGGCAGAACTTGGTGGCAAGGGCGGCGGCGGCCGGCCTGATCTGGCTCAGGGTGGCGCAAAGGATGCCGCCAACGCCGATGCCGCCATTGCCGCGGCTGAAAAAGTCTTGGGAGGATAATCCGATGGGCGCGCTCTGGATCGCACATGTCACCGTCACCGATGAAGAGGCTTACGGCAAATACGCAGCCCTCGCGACCGAGGCGATTGCAGCGCATGGTGGGCAGTTCATTGCCCGGGGCGGGCGCTTTGTACAGCTGGAAGGCCAGGCGCGCCCCCGCAATGTGGTTGCGCGCTTTCCCGATGTCGAAACCGCAGAAAAATGCTATAATTCAGATGTCTACCAGCGTGCCCTGAACCACGCCCGCGATGCATCCGAACGCGAATTGATGATTATTGAGACCAGCGAATAGACGCTGGCCCTTCATTCTTCTGAAAATACTCAAAATCCCGGCGTCAGCTGGCCTTTGCCATCCGTTTACGTTCATGCGGGTCCAGATAGCGCTTGCGCAGTCGGATCGCATTTGGCGTGACTTCAACCAGCTCATCATCATCGATGTAGGCAATCGCCTCTTCCAGCGACAAAGTCATCGGCGTGGTCAGCCGCACCGCCTCATCCGTGCCGGATGCGCGCACATTGGTCAGCTTCTTGCCTTTGAGCGGGTTCACCTCCAGATCATTCTCGCGGCTGTGCTCCCCGATGATCATGCCCGTGTACACGTCCGCCTGCGCGCCGATCATCATCTTGCCGCGCTCTTCGAGGTTCCACAGCGCATAAGCCACAGAGGTGCCGTTCTCCATGGAGATCAGCACACCGGCCCGGCGGCCAGGGATCGGCCCTTTATGCGGCGCCCACTCATGGAACACGCGGTTCAATACGCCAGTGCCGCGTGTATCTGTCAGAAACTCACCATGATAGCCAATGAGGCCCCGTGAGGGCACATGCGCGACGATCCGGGTCTTGCCTGCGCCCGCGGGTTTCATCTCGACCAATTCACCGCGCCGCACGCCGGTGAGCTTCTCGATCACGGCGCCGGAGTATTCATCATCCACGTCGATGGTCGCTTCTTCAATAGGCTCATGACGCACGCCGTCGATTTCGCGAAACAGCACCTGCGGACGCGAAATGCTCAGCTCAAAGCCTTCGCGGCGCATGTTCTCGATCAGCACGCCCATCTGCAGTTCGCCACGGCCCGCGACCTCGAAAGCCTCGCCACCGGGCGTGTCGCTGATCTTGATGGCCACATTGCTCTCGGCCTCTTTCATCAACCGTTCGCGGATGACGCGGGACTGCACCTTCTTGCCATCCCGGCCGGCCAGCGGGCTGTCGTTGATGCCGAAGGTCACGGTGATGGTGGGCGGGTCGATGGGCTGCGCAGGCAACGCCTCCGTCACCTGCGGGGCCACGATGCTGTCCGCGACGGTGGCCTTCGCCATCCCGGCAAGGCTCACGATGTCACCGGCCTCAGCCAGGTCAATCGGCTGCTGTGTCAGCCCGCGGAAGGCCAGGATTTTTGTCACACGGAAATTCTCGATCAGGCTCCCGTCGCGCGACAGTGCCTTCACGGTTTCCCCGGCCTTCAAGGTGCCGGATTCGACGCGACCGGTGAGAATGCGCCCAATAAACGGATCAGCGCCAAGTGTTGTCGCCAACATCCGGAAGGGCTCGTCGCGCTGCGCGACCTGAGACGGTCCCGGCACGTGATCTACGATCAGATCGAAGAGGGCGGACAAATCCTCGCGCGGGCCATCCAGTTCCATATCGGCCCAGCCATTGCGGCCCGAGGCATACATCGCCGGAAAGTCGAGCTGGTTGTCATCAGCCCCCAGATTGGCAAAGAGGTCAAAGCATTCATCGAGCGCGCGGTCCGGTTCGGCATCCGGCTTGTCGACCTTGTTCAGCACCACAATTGGACGCAGGCCCAGGGCCAGGGCCTTGGAGGTCACGAATTTGGTCTGCGGCATCGGGCCTTCGGCCGCGTCCACCAGGAGAACCACACCGTCGACCATGGACAGAATGCGCTCCACCTCGCCGCCAAAATCGGCGTGGCCGGGCGTATCCACGATATTGATCCGCGTGCCCTTCCACTCAACGCTGGTCGCCTTCGCGAGGATCGTGATGCCCCGCTCGCGCTCCAGGTCGTTGCTGTCCATGGCGCGCTCCGCCGTCGCCTGATTTTCCCGGAAGGTGCCGGATTGCTTGAGCAACTCGTCCACCAGCGTGGTCTTGCCGTGGTCAACGTGAGCGATGATTGCGATGTTACGCAGGTCCATAAGATGCGCCTCTGAACTGGGGAAAAACGCGCCGCGGCACGTCTGTTGTCGCGCGCATACCGCGCTGCGCCGCAGAATGCTAGGGGAAATCGCGGCTGGTTAATGGGTGGTCGTCGCGGAAAAGAGGTGGATCACCGCAATGCCACCAATGATCATCGCGAGCCCCAAAACCGCAGGCAGATCCAGCTTTTGCCCAAAGAGGATGAACCCGATGCAGGCGATCAGGACGATGCCCAGGCCCGACCAAATGGCATAGACCACACCGACTGGCATCGCCTTGAGCGCAAAAGACAACAGGTAGAACGAGATGGCATAGGCCAGCACCACAAGCAGCGAGGGCCAGAGCCGAGTGAACTGTGCGCTGGCCTGCAGCGCTGTGGTGCCGATGGTTTCTGCCACGACGGCGGCGATGAGAAACAGATAGTGAGGTGGCATCCTCAAGCTCCTGTGGTGGTCTGATACGCGTCGCGCCCGCACTGCATGACGGGCGCGGGAGGAGGTGTCAGGCCCTGCGCCGCCCCAGGAGGGCCAGGCAGCCAAATGCGGCAAGCATGAGTGGCAGCCCCGCAGGCAGCGGTATGGGGGCGATATCCGGCAGGCCGCCAACAGGGCCGAGTGTGATGCGCGAAATGGAGAGCGGCCCCTCGAAAAAGTCAAAGCTGTCAATTACCTGATTTGTGCTTGGATCGATCTGGTGAAATGTCCGGACGGGCAGAGGGCCTGCCAGATAAACGGACAGCAGCACTTCAAACTCCGGAGCATCCACGCCGATGCGGTCCGGGTAGATGTCGAAGTCTCCACCGTAGGTAAAATCGAACAGTGTCGGATCAGCCGCGTTGGGTGTATCCGTGAACGGGGGCACGATGAACATGGGAAAGTTCAGATCCCCGGGTCCGGCGGTAAAAGGATCAAAATCGCCCAACGGGTCGTTCGATAGGATATCCGCACTCAAAAGCGTTGTGCTGCCCAGCGTCAATTCGGCTTGTCGGAAGAGCTGGCCACCAATTTCCACTGTATCGGTCTTGAACGCCAGTGTCTTGCCCACGGTGCCCGGCGCGTTCGTCGCTGCGCTCACGGTGCTGGAGAGGGTGATTTCGGTCAGCGTGGACGGGATGCCGCCGAGAAAGAAATTCAGGAGGCTCCCGCTCAGGTCCTGCTCGGCCTCCAGAAAGGGCTGAGGCGCGGCGGTTGCCGCGATGGGCGCTGCAAGCAGGGCGCCCAAAATCAGATTCCTAAAACTTGCAAAGTATTTCATAATCAACTCCTTGAAGGAAATGGTAAGCTGGTCAATGCACGTAGAATGAGCGCGCCAGCCGGTGCCGCGCAAGCAGTATTTTCGCCTCATACGGGCGCCTACGACGATTGTCTTGGTCTTGTGCCGGATCGCTGAGCGCGTCTGGTCATTGGTGTGTCAAAGGGGCAGCTCAGTTGTGTCCTTGATTTCTTCCATGACAAAGCTGGCTGACACATCAGACAACGGAACGCGGTGGATCAGCCGTT
Source organism: Roseobacter cerasinus (assembly GCF_009811755.1). Classification (GTDB taxonomy): domain Bacteria; phylum Pseudomonadota; class Alphaproteobacteria; order Rhodobacterales; family Rhodobacteraceae; genus Roseobacter; species Roseobacter cerasinus. Next base: position 17,353 of record NZ_BLIV01000001.1, on the reverse strand, counting down.
GATAAAGCCGGTCATAATCGCCCATATCCGCGACCCGCGCACGGATCAGATAGTCGAGATCACCGCTCATGCGGTATACGCCCAGCACTTCGGGGATGGTGCGGGTCGCGTTTCGGAACTGCTCCAACCAGTCCGGCGCATGCGCGTTGGTGCGGATCATGATGAAGACCATGAGGCCGAGGCCAACGCTTTGCGGGTCGAGCACAGCCACACGTTTGGAGATCACCCCGGCCGCCTCCAGCGCCTTGATCCGCCGCCAACAAGCGTTGCGGCTGAGGTTTACAGCCTGACCAAGCCCATCAAAAGCCATGCTGGCATCACGTTGCAAATGAGTGAGGATTCGCCGGTCTGTCTCATCAAGTGTCATCATGATTTTCACATTGGTGGGATAGCATCCCATCGTCAACGCTGATCCTGTGGAACTTTGGGACAGCGTCACGCCGGTGTTGCAGTAAAAGTGGTGTAATATCACAGGAGGTCGCCCCATGTTCCAACGCATCTTTCTCGATCACCCCGCTACAGTCGACGAGAGTTTCTTTCAGCATATGCGCTTTGCGCTCAGCTTCGCCGTGCTCTTGCTGGCTGCGGGCGGTGCGGCGCTGGTGCATGCGGTGATCCCCTGTCTCTTTGAAAAGACGGTGGGCAACATCGTGCGCAAGCTGCACCACCGGATCGAAAACCGGCACTGACCGGGCTCAGATGGCGATGTAACGGTCGCGCCGGTGATTGAAGGTGATCACCAGGTTCAGCACCACGGCACCCAGCAGGGAATAAAGCACCACGGGCGTCGGAAAGAGCCAGAACGCGGTGCCGAAAATCATGGCATCTGCAATGAGCTGCACCCATCCGGCCTTGAACCCGGTGCTGTCCTGCACCAGCAGCGCGACCACGCCCAAGCCCCCCATGGAGCCGTTGTGGCGAAACATGGCCAGCAGACCGATACCGACCATGGCTCCAAAGCTCACCGCACCGAGCGCAGGGTCCAGCGTCTCGAACTGCATGCCAAGCGGCAAGGTTTCGGTGAGCACGGACAGCAGCGTCACAGAGATCAGCGATTTCACCGTGAACTCAAGCCCCAGACGCCGGTAGGCCAGCACGTAAAAAGGCAGGTTGATCAGGAAAAACATGACCCCAAAGGAATAGCCCGTCAGATAGGAAGCGATGACCGCAAGCCCCGCCGTCTGCCCGGTGAGCAGCCCCACCGAAGTCAGGATATGCAGGCCGAGGCTGCACAAAAAGACACCGAGCCCAAGGCCTTGGATATCTTCCCAGAGCGTATGTTTCTTTGGATCTTTTGAGGAAACCTGCATAGGCCGCGCTTAGCTTGCGCGCCGCACGGCTGTCTACGGCCCGTCATCAGGAAGGACGGGCAGGGCGCGCCATATGTGCGCCGCTGCCAAAATCTTGAGCACTCAAGGCGCGGCTTAGCCCGCCAGCGCCTTGTTCAGGTTCTCGTCGACCTTCTCAAGGAAGCCCATGGTGGTCAGCCATTTCTGATCCGGGCCCACCAGCAGGGCAAGGTCCTTGGTCATGGAACCGCTTTCCACCGTGTCGACGATGACCTTTTCCAGCGTTTCCGCAAAGTTCATCAGCGGGGCGTTTTCGTCCAGCTTGGCGCGGTGCTTGAGGCCACCGGTCCAGGCAAAGATCGACGCGATAGAGTTGGTCGAGGTCTCTTCGCCTTTCTGGTGCTGGCGATAGTGACGCGTCACTGTGCCGTGCGCGGCCTCCGCCTCGACGATCTTGCCATCGGGCGTCATCAGCTGCGAGGTCATCAGACCCAGCGAGCCAAAGCCCTGCGCCACAGTGTCGGACTGCACGTCGCCATCGTAGTTCTTGCAGGCCCAGACAAAGCCGCCGTTCCACTTCATCGCACAGGCGACCATGTCGTCGATCAGGCGGTGCTCGTAGATGATGCCCTTGGCTTTGAACTTCTCTTCGAACTCTTCCTCATAGACCTTCTGGAACAGCTCCAGGAAGCGGCCGTCGTATTGCTTGAGGATGGTGTTCTTGGTCGACAGATACACCGGCCAGCCAAGGTTCAGACCATAGTTCATCGAGGCGCGGGCAAAGTCGATGATCGAGGCATCGAGGTTGTACATGCCCATGTAGATCCCGGCGGAGGGTGCGTTGAACACTTCGCGTTCGTCCACGGTGCCGTCCTCGCCTTCGAATTTCAGGGTCAGCTTGCCCGGCCCGGGGAATTTCATGTCTGTGGCGCGGTATTGATCCCCAAAGGCGTGACGGCCGATTACAATCGGCTGGGTCCAGCCCGGCACAAGGCGCGGCACGTTGTTGCAGATGATCGGCTGGCGGAAAACCACACCGCCGAGGATGTTGCGGATCGTCCCGTTGGGCGAGCGCCACATCTGTTTCAGGCCAAACTCTTCGACGCGCGCTTCATCCGGTGTGATGGTCGCGCATTTCACGCCAACACCGTATTCCTTGATCGCGTTGGCCGCGTCCACGGTGATCTGGTCGTCGGTCTCGTCCCGCGCCTCGATGCCGAGGTCGTAGTATTTCAGATCCACGTCGAGATAAGGCAGAATGAGTTTCTTCTTGATGAAATCCCAGATGATCCGGGTCATTTCATCGCCGTCGAGTTCGACGACGGGGTTGTCCACCTTGATCTTGGTCATGGGCGTCTCCTGTTCGGGGTTCGAGTCAATTCGCGCGCGGTGTAGCGCAGTTCCTATGAATTTGAAAGCCTGTATACAGATGTATACCGGCTAAACTTTGAAGAGAAAGTGTCTAAGCTGGCGTGCCATGCCAGCGAGGTGCGGATCGGCGCTGCGTCAGCTTGGCCGCCCGTCGAACCAGGCCGCCAGCCTAGGCCGTAGCCAAGCCCAGATTGCCGGGGCACCGCGCTGCATGGGCGTGCCGACGCGGGCATCGAGATGATCAAGCGTGACATTGTAGTCCGTCCACGAGCCACCGCCGTTTTCCATATTGGCAAGCGGCGTCGTCAGCCGGTCGATGGCCTTGGCATATTTGGCATCCGCGCTCTCTGCCGCCTCAAATTCATCCCAGAGCGCGCGATAGGCTGCGCATTGGTCGGCGGGCAGCAGGCCGAAAAGCCGGTCTGCGGCTAGCTGTTCCGCGGCCTCTTGTGCTGCGGCATCGACATCGCCGTGGATCGGCGTATCGCCTGCGTCAATTTCTACGATATCGTGCAAAAGCAGCATCTGCAGCACGCGGGTCGCTGATACCCCCTCTGGCGCATGCTCCGCCAGAACAAAGGCGTGCAGCATGACATGCCAAGAGTGCTCCGCAGAGTTCTCAAAGCGGCTGTTGTCATGCAGCCGTGAGGCCCGAATGATCGATTTCAGCTTGTCGGCCTCGTTCAGAAAGGCGACTTGCGCGACGAGCCGATCCGCAGTCATGTTGGGCCACTCGGTCTGTGCGGCCCGGTCATGCGTGCGGGCGCTGTCTTCGGCACGGGCATCCGCTTTACCGCGTGGTTTCGGTCAGCCGCCGCTTGACGTAAGAGGTCGTTGTGTCGATCAGCGTGTCGAGATGCGGTTCTTCGAAGAAATGGCCCGCACCTTCCACCTGCTCGTGCGTGATGGTGATGCCCTTCTGCTCGTGCAGTTTGGACACCAGCGATTCCGTATCAGCAGGCGGTGCCACACGGTCTGCAGTGCCGTTGATGATCAGCCCCGAGGAGGGGCAGGGGGCCAGGAACGAGAAGTCATACATATTGGCCGGGGGCGCCACGGAGATGAAGCCGGTGATCTCGGGCCGCCGCATCAGCAGCTGCATCCCGATCCAGGCGCCAAAGGAAAAACCCGCTACCCAACAGTGTTTCGAGTTGTTATTCATCGACTGCAAGTAATCCAGCGCCGATGCCGCGTCAGACAGCTCGCCAATCCCCTGATCATATTCCCCTTGGCTGCGGCCGACCCCGCGGAAGTTAAACCGCAGCACGGTGAAGCCCATGTTGTAGAAGGCGTAATGCATGCGGTGCACAATCACATGATTCATGGTCCCGCCAAATTGTGGGTGCGGATGCAAGATGATGGCAATCGGTGCGTCGCGTTCTTTTTGGGGGTGGTAGCGGCCTTCGAGGCGGCCTTCGGGTCCGGGAAAAATGACCTCGGGCATGAGCGTCCCTGTAACAGTGTTCCGCGCCCCGAGTGTGAAATCTTGACGGCTTCGCTCGGGTTCTTTAGAACGGTTCTAAATCGTGCGCACTGCGCGTGCCGGAGTGCGAAATTTGGACTTAGGCTTTTAAAGCGCTCGCGTCAATCATTGTGGGCCGTCGCCGCGTCTGGAGGGCTGTTGAGATGAAACTTTCGACCAAAGGGCGTTATGCGATGGTGGCATTGGCCGATATCGCGCTGCAGCCTGAAGGTAGCCTGATTACGCTGAGCGAGATTGCCGAGCGGCAGTCGATTTCTCTGCCCTATCTGGAACAGCTTTTTGTCAAGCTGCGGCGGGCCGAGTTGGTGACTTCGGTGCGGGGGCCTGGCGGCGGGTATCGTCTGGCACGCGCGTCCTCCGATATTCGGGTGGCGGATGTGCTGGCGGCAGTCGATGAAACGGTGGATGCGATGCACAAGGGGGCAGGAGCTTCGGGCGGCGCCTCGGGCAGCCGCGCGCAGTCGCTGACCAACCGGCTTTGGGAAGGGCTCTCGGCGCATGTCTACGTGTTTTTGCATCAGACGCGGCTGTCGGATGTGGTGGCGAATGAGTTGGCGCCCTGTCCGGCGGTGCCGAGCCTCTTCGCGGTTGTGGACGAATGAGGGGGCGCTGCCCCCGGCGCTGCGCGCCTCCCCCGGAGTATTTGGAGAAGGGTGAAGGGCATGGCCCGCGTTTATCTTGATCATAATGCGACAGCGCCATTGAGGCCGGAGGTGCGCGCTGCGATGGCTGCGGCGATGGATGTGGTGGGCAACCCCTCGTCGGTGCATGGCGAGGGCCGGGCGGCCAAGGCGCTGGTGGAGCGGGCGCGGGCGCAGGTGGCGGAGTTGGTGGAATGTAGCCCGGGCGAAGTTGTTTTTACCTCTGGGGCGACTGAGGCGGCGAGCCTCGCAGTCCCTCAAGGTACGGTGCTGTGGAGCGCGGGAATCGAGCATGACGCAGTTCTATCCTGGGCGCAGCCCAATGGTGTGGAGATGCTGGATGTCGATGAGAATGGTGTGCTGACTGGCACTGTGCGAGGCGGCAGCTTTGCTGAAAATATCCAAGATGGCGTCGTAGCCATGCAAGCGGCGAACAGCGAGACAGGTGTCTTGCAGGACACCCTGCCAAAGGCGCAAACGCTCTGGGCGCTGAATCGCGATGTGCTGGTACTTGTCGACGCGGCGCAGGCCCTGGGCAAGGTGCCGTTTTCCTTTGCGCGGTCCGGCGCGGATCTTGTCATGGTTTCTGCGCATAAATTCGGCGGGCCAAAAGGTGTAGGGGCCTTGATCGTGAAGCACGGGCTTGATGTGAAGGCCGGCATTCGGGGCGGCGGGCAGGAGATGGGCCGCCGTTCCGGCACCGAGAACGTGATTGGCATTGCCGGATTTGGGGCTGCCGCCGAGGCGGCAGCAAGAGATGTCGCGAATGGCTGCTGGGATCAGGTCAAAAAACTTAGAAAGATTCTAGAAAGTGCTCTTGCAGGGGCTGCGAAGGAGACTATTTTTGTCGGGAAAGGTGCAAACCGCCTGCCCAACACCTCTTGCTTCGCCACGCCCGGCTGGAAGGGTGAGACCCAGGTGATGCAGATGGATCTGGCGGGGTTTGCCATCAGCGCAGGCTCGGCCTGCTCCAGTGGCAAGGTGCGCGCTAGCACGGTTCTTCGTGCGATGGGATATGACGACGAGACCGCGAGCAGCGCCATCCGGGTGTCGCTGGGGCTCGAGACAACAGAGCAGGACGTGCTGCGGTTCGCCGACGCCTGGCTTGCACAAGAACGTAAATTTCGCGCCCGCGCGGCGTGAGTTTTGGAGGGAAAGATGGCAGCTTTTGATCAGTCGACCGCCGAGGATGTCCGTGTCAAAGAGGGCGTGGATCAGGAGACCGTGGATGCGGTGCGCGAGGTTGGCGGCAAGTATAAATACGGCTGGTCGACGGATATCGAGATGGAATATGCGCCGAAGGGCCTCTCTCCCGATATCGTGCGCCTGATTTCCGAGAAGAACGACGAGCCCGAGTGGATGACCGAGTGGCGGCTGGCGGCCTACGAGCGCTGGCTGCAGAAGAAAGAGCCCAAGTGGGCGATGGTCGATTACCCGGAGATCGACTTTCAGGATCAGTATTATTACGCCCGTCCGAAGTCGATGGAAGTGAAGCCGAAGTCGCTGGATGAGGTCGACCCGAAGCTGCTGGCGACCTATGACAAGCTGGGCATTCCGCTGAAGGAGCAGATGATCCTCGCTGGTGTCGAAGGGGCCGAGGAGCTGGGCGATGCGCCGCGCAAGGTCGCTGTCGATGCAGTGTTTGACTCCGTCTCTGTGGGTACGACCTTTCAGGATGAGCTGAAGAAAGCGGGGGTGATCTTCTGTTCGATCTCCGAGGCGATCAAGGAGCACCCGGAGCTGTTGAAGAAGTACCTCGGCTCTGTTGTGCCGGTATCCGACAACTATTATGCGACACTGAACTCCGCCGTCTTCTCCGATGGATCCTTTGTCTATGTGCCGCCGGGCGTGCGCTGCCCGATGGAGCTGTCGACCTATTTCCGCATCAATGCGGAGAACACGGGCCAGTTCGAGCGCACACTGATCATCGCCGACAAGGGCTCCTATGTGAGCTATCTGGAAGGCTGCACGGCGCCGCAGCGCGACATTGCCCAGCTGCACGCTGCGGTGGTCGAAATCATCGTCGAGGAAGACGCGGAGGTGAAGTATTCCACCGTGCAGAACTGGTTCCCCGGCGATGAGAACGGCAAGGGCGGCATCTACAACTTCGTGACCAAGCGCGCGGATTGCCGGGGTGACCGGGCCAAGGTTATGTGGACGCAGGTGGAGACCGGCTCTGCGGTGACATGGAAATATCCGAGCTGCATTCTGCGTGGGGATGACACGCAGGGTGAGTTCTACTCCATTGCCATCGCCAACAACTATCAGCAGGCGGATACCGGCACCAAGATGGTGCATCTGGGCAAGCGCACGAAGTCGCGGATCGTGTCCAAAGGCATTTCGGCGGGCAAGGCGCAGAACACCTACCGCGGGCTGGTGTCGATGCACCCGAAGGCGAAGGACTCGCGCAACTACACCCAATGCGACAGCCTGCTGATCGGCGGCGACTGTGGTGCCCATACGGTGCCGTACATCGAGGTGAAGAACAATTCGTCTCGGGTCGAGCATGAGGCGACGACCTCCAAGGTGGACGACGACCAGCTCTTCTACTGCCGCTCGCGCGGGATGGATGAGGAGGAAGCCGTGGCGCTCGTGGTCAACGGCTTCTGCAAGGACGTGCTGCAAGCGCTGCCGATGGAGTTCGCCATGGAAGCGCAGCAGTTGGTGGCGATTTCACTTGAGGGTTCGGTGGGGTGAACGACCGGATTATGTAGGATGGAAGAGCCTGTTTACACGATTGAGCAACAAGCACGGTTGGCCAAAACAGCAAGGCGGCGAGTTGGCAGCGAAGCGACGCTGGTGTTTGCAGCGGGTGGTTCGTTACTGTTCGTTCTATTGTTTGTTTTGGGTCCATTCGTATTGGTTCCGGCGGCTGGCCTAACGGGGATTGGTCTAACGACTATTGGCCTCCTAATTGCTTTCGGTACCAGCGCGTTTCTGGCGCTAATCCATGTCAGACGATTGGGTCCGAAGGTCAGGCGCGCGCAAGAACTCGACTCTGAGATAAAATACTCGTTTGCGCGTCGTCAAAAAACTGAGCGCGATGCAAAGATCGCCGAATTGAGAGCAAAGAAAGATCAATGATCCTGACCAGCACCAATTTTGCCAAAGGCTACCCGATCAGCGCTGACAAGGGTATCGCCTTGGGCGAGGCCCTCATTGATATGGACGTTGAGTGGGATGTTTTGATTGGCACTCCGGCAATGAAGGAGATCGACTAATGGCCCTCGACGCGCCACATAACGATCACAGTCTCCGCGTGCGACTTGGCAACCCGGGGCGGCTGCTGCCGGAGACGCGGGAACTCACTTTGCTCATTCTTGGGCATCTCTTCGTGTTCCTGCTCTCCATGGGCCATGACGAGATCGTCGCCGAGATGGTCGAGGACGGCTGGTTCATCGCGCAATATGCGGAGCGGTTCGAAATCCTGCTGGGGTTTGGCCTCTTCCTGTGCTGGAGCGCGCTGACCTTGCGGCTGGTGAGCGTTTTGCAGCGGGCGAAGCCTCGCGATGAGGTCTGCGCCAAATGCGGCCACGATGGGCACTGAGGAACAGCCAAGATGATCCTGACCACCACCAACACCGTCGAAGGCCGTCCCATCAGCGCCTACAAGGGCATCGTCGTGGGCGAGGCGATCATGGGTGCCAACATCGTGCGGGATTTCTTTGCCTCCGTGACGGATGTGATCGGCGGGCGCTCCGGCGCCTATGAGAGCAAGTTGAAAGATGCCCGCGACGAGGCGATGGCCGAACTGGAAGACCGCGCGCGAGCCATGGGGGCCAATGCGGTTGTGGGGATCGATCTGGACTATGAGGTGATCGGGGACAGCATGCTGATGGTCTCCGCCTCCGGTACGGCTGTTGTGATCGCCTGAAGACATGTGCGTAACACACTGAAATAGAAACATTCCGCTTGGAGCGGAGCTGAGGAAAAGGACGAACGATATGCTGAGCATCAAGAACCTGCACGTGAAGCTGGAAGAAGAGGACAAGCAGATCCTCAAAGGCGTCGATCTGGAGATCGAGGCGGGCAAGGTGCATGCGATCATGGGGCCAAACGGCTCGGGCAAATCGACGCTCTCCTATGTGCTTTCGGGCAAGGACGGCTATGAGGTGACCGACGGCGAGGCGCTGCTCGAAGGCGAAGACATCCTTGAGATGGAGCCGGAAGAGCGCGCGGCGGCGGGCCTGTTCCTCGCGTTCCAATACCCCGTCGAAATCCCCGGTGTGGGCAATATGACCTTCCTGCGCACGGCAGTGAATGCGCAGCGCAAGGCGCGCGGCGAGGAGGAGGTCTCGGCGGCGGATTTCCTCAAGCTCATCCGGGCGCGCGCCAAGGAATTGAAGATCGACGCGGAGATGCTCAAGCGCCCGGTCAACGTCGGCTTCTCCGGCGGTGAGAAAAAACGCAATGAAATCCTGCAGATGGCGATGCTGGAGCCGAAGATGTGCATTCTGGACGAGACCGACTCCGGCCTTGACGTGGATGCAATGAAGCTGGTTGCTGAAGGTGTGAACGCGCTGCGGTCCGAAGGCCGCGGGTTCCTTGTGATCACGCATTACCAGCGATTGCTCGACCACATCAAGCCGGACGTGGTGCACATCATGGCGGATGGTCGCATCGTGAAATCCGGTGGGCCGGAGCTGGCGCTTGAGGTCGAAAACAACGGCTACAGCGATATTCTGGCAGAGGTGGCGTAATGGGTGACGTAGCGGAAAACCTGTCTCTGACAGACGCCCGGCTGGCCGAGATGAGCCTGCCGACAGGCGGCTGGTCGGAAGCGGCGCGCAGCGACGCGCTGTCGCGTGTCCGCCAGATGGACCTGCCGGAGCGGCGGGATGAATATTGGAAATACACGCGCCCCGACACGCTGACGCAGCCCGGCGCGGTGCCAGCAGCGCTTTTCAACAATGACGAGGCGCCGATCTTTGGCGAGATGGACCGGCTGAACATCGTCTTTGTCGATGGGGTCTTTGATGCCGAGGCCTCGGATGATCTGAGCCTCGAAGGGATCAGGATCGACCGTTTGGCCGAGGCCAGCGCCGACATCCACTGGGCGCGCGATCTCTATGGCGCGCTGGAGGCCAAGGGACAGGACCCGGTGCAACGCCCGCTGGCCGCGCTCAACACCGCCTTTGCGACAGATGGCGTGCTGATCCATGTGACGGGCAAACCGTCGAAGCCGATCAACCTCACGTACCACCACCGCTCCGAGACCTCGGATGCAATCCTGCATCATGTGATCAAGCTGGATGCGGGCGCCGAGGTCACTGTGCTGGAGAACGGGCCTGCTGCTGCGCGGTTTAATAAGTGCATGGAAGTGGATGTCGCCCATGACGCCACCTTCCACCACGTGCGCGCGCAGGGGCGCGATCACGAGCGTCGCGCGGCCACACATATCTTTGCGCGGCTTGGGACAGAGTCGGTGTTCAAATCCTTCACGCTCACAGCAAACGGTGTGCTGACGCGCAATGAATGCGTGATCGAGCTGACCGGTGACGATGCCGTGGCTCATGTGGCGGGCGCGTGTGTCGGCGATGGTGATTTCCACCACGACGACACGGTGTTCATCACTCATGACGCGGTGGGCTGCGAGAGCCGCCAGGTCTTCAAGAAGGTGCTGCGCAATGGCGCCACGGGCGTTTTCCAGGGGAAAATCCTTGTGAAGAAAGACGCCCAGAAAACCGATGGCTATCAGATCAGCCAGTCGCTGTTGCTGGATGAGGACAGCCAGTTCCTGGCCAAGCCAGAGCTGGAGATCTATGCCGATGATGTGGCCTGTTCGCACGGCTCCACTTCGGGGGCCATTGATGAGGATGCGTTGTTCTACCTGCGTTCGCGCGGTGTGCCGGAAGGCCCCGCGACGGATCTACTGACGCTCGCCTTCCTCGCAGAAGCGGTTGAAGAGATCGAAAACGAGGACCTGCGTGAAGAGATCAACGCGCGGCTCTCCGCCTGGCTGGAACGACACCGCAGCTGATGGCGGTCACGCGCAATATCAGGGCAACCTATCGCAACCCGGGCAAAACGCTGCGCGGGTTGCTGGCTCTTGGGCAACGGGAAGATCGGGCGCTGGCCTACCTCATGGCGGGCTGCGTTGTTGTGTTCATTGCGCAGATGCCCCGGCTGGCGCGTGAGGCGCATCTGCGGGATCAAGACCTGAACATGCTGCTGGGTGGATCTTTGATGGCCTGGGTCTTCATTGCGCCACTGTTGCTCTACTGCGTTGCCGCGCTGAGCCATTTGGCGGCAAAGCTCCTTAGAGGGCAGGGCAGTTACTATGGCGCGCGGCTGGCGCTCTTCTGGGCGCTGCTGGCGTCCTCACCCGTGATGCTGCTCAATGGGCTTATCGCCGGGTTCATCGGGCCCGGATTGGAGTTGCAAGTGATCGGACTTGTGTGGTTTTTGCTCTTCATGTGGTTCTGGGTCAGCGGGCTGATCGCAGCAGAGAGGCCCATCTGATGATCCCCGAAACGGTGAACTGGCCGCAGCTGGCTTTGCAAACCCTGCGTGATCCCCAATCAGCAGCGGCGGAGATCATGGCCTGGCAAATTCCAAGACCCGTACTGTGGATGGCGGCAGCGCTGATCGCCATTATTAGCACCTTCATGTCAACCCTCTCCAATATGGTCATGCCGGTGCCGGAGCAGTTGCAGGCCCTCATATCCAGCCCGTTCACAATGCTGATGATTGTCGCAGGTGGTTTCTTTCTGACCGTTCATGCTCTGTTTTGGTCGGGTCGGGCGTTCGGCGGATCCGAAGACATGAGCGATCTGCTGGCCTTGCTGGTCTGGATGCAGACTTTGCGGGTCGGCGCGCAGGCTGTGATCGTAGTTACGATGTTGCTGGTGCCTGTGCTGGCAAGTTTTCTTGTGCTCTTCGTCGGCGTGGCGACGATTTGGGTATTTGTCAATTTCATAAGTGTTGGACTAAACCTCAACTCGCTCCTCCGCGCGGTTTTGGTCCTCGTGATGGGCGGGCTGGCGATGTCTGTTGGTCTTGCGCTGATCTTGTCCATGCTTGGCCTCAACGGCCTGGGAGTGCCATCAAATGTATGATGTCGAAAAAATCCGCGGGGATTTCCCGATACTGCACCGCGAGGTGAACGGCAAACCGCTGATCTATCTCGACAACGGCGCCTCGGCGCAGAAACCGCAGGTGGTGATCGACGCCATCACCAATGCCTATGCGCATGAATATGCGAATGTTCACAGAGGCTTGCATTACCTTTCCAATGTTGCGACCGAGAAGTATGAGAGCGTGCGCGGGGTCATCGCGCGGTTTCTCAATGCGGCGTCGGAGGATGAGATCGTGCTGAACTCCGGCACCACCGAAGGCATCAATATGGTCGCCTACGGCTGGGCGATGCCGCGGATGCAGGCCGGCGATGAGATCATCCTCAGCGTGATGGAGCATCACGCCAATATCGTCCCCTGGCACTTCCTGCGCGAACGGCAGGGCGTGGTGCTGAAGTGGGTCGATGTGGACAGCACCGGCGCGCTCGACCCGCAGGCGGTGATTGACGCGATCACGCCGAAGACGAAGCTGATTGCGGTCACGCATCTGTCCAACGTGCTGGGCACGCGGGTGGATGTGAAGACGATCTGCACCGAGGCGCATGCGCGGGGTGTCCCGGTTCTGATCGACGGCAGCCAGGCCGCGGTGCATCAGCCCGTGGATCTGCGGGACATTGACCCGGATTTCTACGCCATCACTGGCCACAAGCTTTATGGGCCTTCGGGGTCGGGCGCCATCTATTGCAAACCCGAGCGCATGGCCGAGATGCAGCCCTTCATCGGCGGCGGCGATATGATCAAGGAGGTCAGCAAGGACGGCGTCATCTACAACGATCCACCGATGAAGTTTGAGGCCGGCACGCCGGGCATCGTGCAGACCATCGGGCTTGGGGTGGCACTGGAGTACATGATGGGCCTGGGGATGCAGAACATCGCCGCCCATGAGGATACCTTGCGCGATTACACGGTGGAACGGTTGGCGGGGCTCAACTGGCTGCAGGTGCAAGGTACGACACCGGACAAGAGTGCGATCTTCAGCTTTACTATGGACGGCGCGGGTCATGCCCATGACATCTCGACGATCCTCGACAAGAAGGGGGTGGCGGTGCGCGCGGGCCAACATTGCGTCGGCCCGCTGATGGAGCATATGGGCATTCCGGCGAGCTGCCGCGCGTCTTTCGGGCTCTATAACACCAAGGCCGAGGTCGATGTGCTGGTCGAAGCGCTGGAGCTGGCGCATGATCTCTTCGCCTGACTTGCGCGCCGGGGTCTTTTGCCGTTGCGGTGCGACAGTCGTCCCGCTATACCGCCCGCAGATGGGCCCTTGGCTCGGCTGGACAGAGCGCTGCCATCCGAAGGCGGATGTCAGGTCGAGTAGCGGTTGAGGGTGCCGGAAGAAAGAAAAGGCGGAACAAAGACTTGAGCGGATGTCGGATTCGCTGTTCAAACGGGTCAAAGTTTCGCGTAAGCACTGCTTAAGCAATTGGATGAAATAGAGCACCCGTAGCTCAGCTGGATAGAGCGTCGGCCTCCGAAGCCGAAGGTCACAGGTTCGAATCCTGTCGGGTGCGCCATTTCATTTCTCCTCAAACTGGCGACACAGCTTCATTTGCATGACTGCAAGCTCTGCATGCCGTTTCTACTGACGCATTCAATGTGATTTGGCCTGCCTAGAAAATTGACGACGTCAACTTGACTGATAGATTGCGCCCAATGGCACAAACTATCATCGCGTGAGCAACCAGTAGTTATGAAAAGTAGCTCTAAAGCATGGCCACCGCTCGTTCTTGCATACCTTCTCTTCGCGTGCAGAGAGGACAGTCCAGAAAACCTGCTGGCCGTACCCGTGGAGGGAACGCAGAATGGATCCATGACGCGGTTCTGCTTCCAGACACACCGGCTGCAGGAGCTCAGCAGAACGACGATCTTTGGAAAGCAATATGGGCATTGATGCCGGATGGCACGGTAAGAGAGGCGCTAGTGTCCCTAGCCGCCGCTCTCGGGGCGGTCGTTCATGATTTCGATTGCTGTCATGGCTGTTCTCCATGACGGGCGGTCCGAGAGCCTCTCTCTCGACCTCCAAACCCGTCACGGCGACGGCCGACGACCTCTTACTCTAAAGGAGGTGTTGCGGGGTCTCCCCGCAGAAGGGGTCGGGCGAGACTACAGGCTCGACCGCAGGGGAAGGCCTTCCCCACAAAACCTGAATGCATCCAATCGCCCTTCATGACAGCTGGACGTGTGAAATTCTCTCATTGTTTGAGGCGCACCCCGGCACCTGACGCAATTTTGTAAGCGACATCGCCAGCAAGGACACCAAGCAGGTTCTCTTTCATGGCGTCGCCGAGCGTGATGTTGAAGTTTGTCTGAGCTTTAGTGAGGCGCTGAATATCAAAGAGCATCCAGATGCCGTGGTGCTTCCAGGCGATGAGCAGGGGCATCTTGACGAGTTCCGCGTATGCGCGGAGCCGGTCAAGATATTGCGGGGTAAAAGAAAGCGTCTGCTTCGTCTTTGACTTCACTTCGATGAGGACGGGGCCAGAACGTTCAAACTCGGCCAACAAGTCGGGAACTTGATAGAGGTCGCGGGAACTTGGAGGCGCCTGATGCTGATCGAGTTTATGAAGGAGACGCGCTTTGCCGAGCCAGCTGCAGATGGCCGTAAACTCGTCTTCGGTGGGCAGACCTTGGTCCAGCCGCTTGACCTTGTCGGCGACTTTCTTCGGGTCGTCATCACAACCAAACTCTGAGAGAACCTCTTGAATCAGCCGGTCGCTATCGTCTGTCTTCGTCATTTGCGTACCTAGAATCATATTCATAAATCCGCTTCGGATGCGGAGTTAGCCATATTGAGCTTGCCGAAATTGTAATGTCATAATAGAAAGTCGGCGGATAGAGCGGATTTTTAAGTATGATACCTCAGCGCACCTCCAGTTTGGCGACCTATGTTGAAGAGCTCGCATCCAGCGGCCGAACCTGCTTCACTCGCGAGGAGGCGGCAGAGGCGTTGGGCGTCAGCCATGGGGCGCTTCTCGACGCGGCCGCGCGCCTCAAAAAGCGGGGGCATCTCTTTGCGCCGCGCCGAGGCTTCTACGTCATTACGCCCACACGGTATCTGAAGTGGGGTGCACCACCACCAACCTGGTACGTCGATGCTATGATGAAGGATGCGGGGCGACCTTACTATGTGGCGCTTTTGAAAGCCGCAGAGCTCCATGGGGCTTCTCATCAAGCGGTCATGGAGTTCCAGGTCGTCACTGATCGGCAGTGGAAACCCATCAGGGCTGGACGTTCAAAGCTTGCTTTTTATTTCCGCAAGGACATTGAACGCGTAGGGCAAGGCATTAAGCAACGAAAGACCGACACCGGCTCGATGCGGGTGTCTTCGCCAGCGCTCACCGCATTGGATTTGATACGCTATCCGCATGCGAGCGGTGGCGTCGATCATGCAGCGAGCGTTCTCAATGAGCTTGCCGTCCATATTGATCCGATCGAGTTTGATGTCCTCGCGCTGAGTTTTGAGCGATCTGTCGTCCAACGCCTCGGCTACATTCTCGACTATTTGGGACATGTTGAGATTGCGTCCGGTTTGGAGAGGCATATCCGAAACGGCAATGTACCGTGGGTCGAGCTTGATCCTGGAGAAGCAAGCGCAGTCACCTCCTACGATGAGCGAGAGCGAAACGCACGTTGGCACATCATTGTCCGCCGCCCAATTGAAGTCGATGAACAATGATCTCCGAAACCAACATCACAGCTTGGAGCTTGATCGCGCCGTGGGCCGAGCCAAGGCAAGTCGAGCAGGACTTGATTATCTCTCGCGCGCTCGTCGAGATATTCAATCACGATTTTCTGGGCGACGAACTAAGGTTTCGAGGGGGCACAGCCCTCAACAAGGTCATCTTCCCCGAGCCGTTGCGTTATTCGGAGGACATTGATCTCGTCCGCACAACGGCCGGACCGATTGGCCCCATCCTTGATGCAATGCGAGACGTGCTTGAGCCTTGGTTGGGACAAGCGAACTTTGCATCGAGCCAGGTCGCACCGAAGCTGCGTTTTCGCGTTCCGGCAGAGGACGATCCTGAAGCGCAGATCCGGTTGAAGGTAGAAATCAACATCGCTGAGATCGGGGCTTTCGACCCGCCGGTTTCGGTCCCATACGCTGTCGAGAACCCGTGGTTCACAGGAAATACGACCATCGCATCCTATTCCGCGGAAGAACTGCTGGCGACGAAACTGCGGGCTTTGTTGCAGCGCGACAAAGGGCGCGACCTTTTTGATCTTGACCATGCGCTCGATGCGCTTCCCGATCTCAATCTCGATCGGGTTGTGGAACTGTTTGTCCGGTATCTTGGCCAGCAAGATCAGACCATCTCCCGCGCAGAAGCTGAGCAGCGGATGCTGGCAAAGTTCGCACGGCCAGACTTGCTGGGTGACATGCGCGCGCTGCTGACACCTGATCGTGCCGATGCGCTGGATGCTGCCGCCGGGCGAGCGGCCTTCATCAGGGTATTCATCAAAGTGATCGAACGTCTGCCCGGTCAGCGATGGGCGCGAACCGGGGAAGTTGCTGAGCAGCTAGGCCTCTCAGAACTTCTCGGGCGGCCTTCATGATTAGGTCTTTAGCAGCCCAATCATCGTGTGCGATGCGTCCAAGGCGACTGGTCGTGCAGTCAGCCACGAGGCTTTACCCACATAAAATAATGTGGTTAAGTACATTAAAATATGTGTTATTGGGTCAAATGCAGTATACGGAGTTCCTAGCAGAAATTGGGAAGGCTGGACTGAGTGTCCGTGGTTTCGCGGAACTGGTCGGCATGAATCCCAATTCGATCTCCAACTATGCCCGAACGGGAGAGCTTCCGACGCATCTGGGGCTCATTGCCGTGCTTGTAGCGGGTGTAAATGATCTTGGCGGCGACTATCGCCAGGTGATGTCAAAGGTGCCGCTAGCTCCAAAGAAGGTGCGAGGCGGAGCCCGCAAAGGTCGTTTTGGGGGAGATCGCCAGGCCACCTTGGAGCTTGGCTCATGAACCGGCCTTTTGAGAAGTCCCTTGAAGTGGGCCATGCGGACGTCAGGTGCTGCTATGGTTGACCTCAAAGCTAGTGCAAGTGCGTTCGGGGCCGACCTTAGGTCGCTGCACTTATTCGATGAAGATAGTCCCGATCTATTGCCTTAGGCTACGAGAATTATTCACCGGGCCAATGGTGATTGTTCATCAATCACCACCTGCGGACACCGGACGCATTGACCTGCTGCCCTTGAAGTCCGCGTTTATTAGTTAGCTCTGTTCAGGGTTTGGTCCTCTCTTGACCGTCTGTGATACTCCCGTGGGGCGAGCCCGTCGAGGCTCGAGTGTGGGGGGTGATGATTGTAGTCGTTTCGCCATGCCGCAATTAAGCGGCAGGCAGGGCGGAGCGACGGGAACAGGTGTTCGTTGAGGCCTTCCTCGCGCATCCGCCCGTTGAAGCTCTCGACTAGACCGTTTTGCATGGGTTTGCCTGGTGCGATGTAGTGCCAATCGACTTTGCGCTCCTCTTGCCACCTGAGCA